>JAPKDQ010000009.1 GCA_028822445.1 Rhodospirillaceae bacterium
GCTGGGTTTAGAACGTCGTGAGACAGTTCGGTCCCTATCTGCCGTGGGTGTAGGAAACTTGAGAGGATCTGTCCCTAGTACGAGAGGACCGGGATGGACGTACCTCTGGTGTACCAGTTGTTCCGCCAGGAGCACCGCTGGGTAGCTAAGTACGGACAGGATAACCGCTGAAAGCATCTAAGCGGGAAACCCACCTCAAAACCAGGTTTCCCTTGAGAACCGTGGTAGACCACCACGTTGATAGGCCAGGTGTGTAAGCGCAGTGATGCGTGTAGCTAACTGGTACTAATTGTTCGATAGGCTTGAGATTCCGTATACTCAGACGCCAACATTAGCATCTCTGTTTCAGACCTTCTGAGACGATGCCGGCATTCATTCTTCATTATGTCTTTTGATGACCTGGTGGTTATGGCGAGGACGAAACACCCGATCCCATCCCGAACTCGGACGTGAAAAGCCTCAGCGCCGATGGTACTGCATCTTAAGGTGTGGGAGAGTAGGTCGCTGCCAGGTCTTCTAAAGACATAATGAAAAAGACATTCGTCTAATCTATTTACAATGTGCCGGACCTGTCAGGTGCCTAAACCAGAACGGCCCAATATCCTGACAGAAATGGTTGAAGCGTTTCGCGATTACCGCGGGATGGAGCAGTCTGGTAGCTCGTCAGGCTCATAACCTGAAGGTCGTTGGTTCAAATCCAACTCCCGCAACCAAATTACCCCGTTAGGTCAATGACTTAGCGGGGTTTTTTTTGTTTGGTTTTGGGTAAGGGCCAGTTTCAGGAAGCATTTAGATTGCTAGGATAGTGGGCCGGCATACATCACATACCATGCATAGGTCGTGTGACTAGCATAGCTGACTTGAGGCGCCGCGTCGAATGAAGATTGCAAGCGGACTGTCCCTGAGTGGCTGTTAAGCAGCTTCCAAGTATTCCGATACAATCCAGAAAAGATCGTTTTGCTAAGTCATTAGGTAATTTATTCTCCACTTCATTTACCGCTTCTTGAATGGGACCATAAGGGGAATGGGCGT
Source organism: Rhodospirillaceae bacterium (assembly GCA_028822445.1). GTDB lineage: Bacteria > Pseudomonadota > Alphaproteobacteria > Rhodospirillales > Rhodospirillaceae > WLXB01. The sequence continues at coordinate 1,033 of JAPKDQ010000009.1, forward strand.
AGTGCATGTTGCGTAGAATAGGGTGGTTGCGATGAAGGAACATAAGGTTTTAAAGGGTGTTAGGTGGCTGTTTACAGTCGTCGCGGTTACCGTAGTTGCCTTTGTAATATCAGAACGGCAATTCTTAGGCCGATACTTTACTTATGCGGGAGATCCATTGGTTCTCCCAATCTCATTGTATTCTCCTGTAGAAGGTGTTGGAGGTGAACAGGTAGACGACGTTCTTCCCGCCAAGGGTTCTCAACGAACTATTCGTAATGCAATTCTGACTGAGATAGCCGCGTATGCAAAGTCTCAGGGGTCACAGGGCTTGATCGTCGTTCATGACGGCGCCATTCAACTTGAAGCGTATTGGCATAACACCAGTCGCGAAACCCGTTTTAATCTGCAGTCTATGTCAAAACCGGGCCACGAGAGCGTGGGCGGACTCTTGGGTGGAGATAAAAATCCCGAATGCTGTTCTTCGAGAGCTTCAGACGGGTATGCACTAACGTAGCGGTTAACGCCGGTTCTAATTTGAGAGGAAATGCTAGATGAAACGACGCGATGTACTAAATAGTTTAGCGATGGCAGCAGCGGCTCCTATCATGGCAAAAGTTGCAGTAGCGCAGGACGCCGAACAACCAAAGCCACAGAAAATGGCATCCGTCGAAGGCGGCGTTGCGCTTGTTACTGGCTCAAATAGAGGCATCGGCCTCGGTTTCGTTAAAGTCTTATTGGAACGTGGTGCACAGCGCGTGTATGCGACGGCTCGGAACCCTGAGAATTTACCGGCTGTTGTCGAGCTCGACCCAAGTCGGGTGGTGCCACTGGAACTTGACGTGAATAACGCAGCACAGCGACTGGCCGCAGTCGAGCAGGCGACAGACGTCACTTGGATTATTAATAATGCTGCTTATCCCGGCAGCCGTGTTCCAGAAGAACGACGTATACGATCAGCTAGTTCGCTCGACGACAGTAAACTGGTGATGGAGACAAACTGCTGGTCTCCTGCAGAAATTTCACGCTTGTTTATACCCACTATCCTCAATAATGGTGGTGGAGCGATAGCGAATATCTTGTCAGCAGCATCTTGGTTTTGTTTACCTGAGTACTCTAGTTACAGCCTGTCGAAAGCGGCGGCGATGATGATGACAAATGGACTCAGGGCAGAGTTGGATCGAGATCCAGTTCTAGTGGCTAGCGTGTTCACGGGGGGCGTCGATACCCGGGCATCTCCCGCGGGAATGAGCGGTGGCATTTCCCCCAATGAACATGCCCACCAAGTGTTTGATGCAATGGCGCGAGGCGATACCGACGTCTATGCCGCTGGTTCTAAGGGAATGCGTGATATGATAAACGCTGATCCCGTGGCTTTTGAGCGGGGTCGTATCAAACGGTTCTATGAAAGCCCTCTAACGATACGCAACCACATATAGTCTGGGTATATGTGGCGCTTGATGCTTCAGTTTTAAGTTAGGCTTTTTCCGAACGAAGCGCTAAGCGCTGTATAGTGAAAGCTGACGACAAGCGTGCAAAGGGCACATTCACCGACCAAGGACCAAGAGGCTCGAGACTAAGATGAATACAGACGTTGTTCTTACGTGCGCCTTGACTGGGGCCGGCGATACTTCCTCTAAGAGTGAGCATGTTCCTGTTACGCCGGAGCGAATAGCAGCTTCAGCGATTGAGGCCGCAAACGCTGGGGCATCTGCCGTTCATGTTCACGTTCGAGATGTAAAAACCGGAAAAGGTAGCCGTGACCCAGCTCATTTTCGGGAGGTAGTTGACCGCATCCGAGAGTCCGGAGTGGACATCGTTCTGAATTTGACCGTCGGAATGGGCGCGCAAATCCAAATGGGCGAGTTGGACCCGCGTGTTTGGGGTGGTGAGACTGACCTCGTTCCAGCGGAAGAACGTTTCCGCCACATTGTAGAGCTCAAGCCAGAAATCTGCACTCTCGATTGTGGGTCCATGAATTTTGGCGAAGATACCGTAGTGGTGAATCGGCTAATGGATTTGCGCTGGATGGCGTTGCGGGCAAAGGAATTGGGCGTTAAGCCGGAGCTTGAAGTATTCGATATGGGGCAAATACAGCACGCTCTTGCGCTAATCCGAGAGGGGCTCGTAGATACCCCCCCGCTTTTTCAGTTCTGTCTAGATATCGCGAGTGGTGCGCCGGCGACGGCGGAGGCGATCATTGCGATGCGGTCAATGTTGCCACCTGGTGCCAACTGGGCCGCGTTTGGTATATCCAGATCTCAGATGCCCATGGTTGCTCTAGCGATGCTACTTGGTGGGCACGTTCGTGTGGGCTTGGAGGATAGTCTGTATTTGTCTCGGGGTGTTTTAGCGACAAATGCTCAACTGGTCGCGAAAGCTAGGCGCATAGTCGAAGAACTGGGAGGGCAAGTGTTGTGTCCGGCGGGTGCGCGCGAGAAGCTCAGTCTGAAGAAGCAGTGGTAAGCAGAGAGTAAGCGTCATGGCTGAAGCCGGTTCAAATACAGAAGTGCTCACCCTTAAGCCCGTTAAGGCTTCGGCTGAGAGCCTTAAAGGCTATGGGTCACTGATTGGCGAGCCTGACGATAGTGTCCTGGAGAAAGTCGATTTCTACGGGGCAGATGTGAAAGTCACGCAGCCTGCTGACTTCCATGGCAACGATGACTTGTGTCTAAATTTGGTCTCCTTTAATCCACGGCAGTTGCACGTTAAATGGATGGAATATCATACCAAGCATACGCAGACGTTTATTCCCCTATCGGGTAAACCATTTTATATGGTGCTCGGTAAGCCTACTGCGCGTAGAGCGGATGGCTCCTGGGATAGCTCGAAAGCCAACCTTCCTGAACTAGATAGCATTCAAGCTTTTGAATTCGACGGAACCGGTGGCCTGGTCATGGATGTGGGAACTTGGCACGAAGTGCCATTCCCTATCGCAGGTCCAACTCATTTCGTTTGTATCTGCACCAAGGAGACTAATGAAAACCTTGAGCAAGGGGATGAGAAAGGTGAGTGCGAAGGTGGTGATCTGTCAAAGCGCCATATTGAAAGTCATTTCGGTATAACTTTGCAGATCGAAAGGTAGCTCTAAAACGATGATCGATTTTTACACGTGGTCCACTCCGAACACGCGCAAAATCTCAATTGCGCTTGAAGAAATGAATGTTCCTTACGAGATCAAGCTGGTCGTCTTAAAGGACCAACAGCAAAAACAGCCGGATTTTCTCAAGCTCAACCCGAATGGTCGCGTCCCTGCGATCGTTGACAGAGACAATGGCGATTTCGCCGTGTTTGAATCCGGTGCAATTCTTGTGTATCTGGCGGAGAAAACAGGTTTGTTTCTGCCGAAAAATACGAAAGACCGCTCGATTATCATGCAATGGCTCATGTGGCAGATGGGTGGGCTTGGTCCCATGCAGGGGCAAGCCAATGTATTCTACAGATATTTCCCTGAGAGATTACCGGCGGTCATTAGCCGGTATCAAAACGAAACGCGTCGTCTTTACGGTGTGATGGATGCGCGTCTGGCCGACGAACCGTATTTGGCGGGCGAGTATTCGATCGCGGATATGGCCTGTTACCCTTGGGTGGCCCAGCACGACTGGTCAGGGATTGAGTTAGGGGACTTCGAGCACCTTAGTCGCTGGTTTAAGGATGTTGGTGAGCGCCCCGCCGTTAAGGTTGGTATTATAACCCCAGAGCCGCACAAGTCGCCCACTAAGCCGCGAGAGAGTGTAAAAAACTTCCTGATGACGTGAGTATGCCGTTGACCATACGCAATCATATCTAGGAGATCTTCTGTGTTCCGTTTCATTATAGCTGCTGCTCTGTTTGGTTTATCTGCGCCGGTCTCCGCCACTGAGTTCTCGGTGGTAGAGGCAACGATTCCTGAGATGCAGGCGGCGATGGAAGAGGGGCGGGTTACGTCTCGTGACCTTGTCACTGCTTACTTGGTCCGTCTTGGCCTGTATGAGAACACCATCAATGCTGCGATTGCCGTAAATGCGCAGGCTTTAGAGATCGCTGATGCTTTGGATCGCGAGCGTGCCGCTGGTTATATACGTGGTCCATTGCACGGTATCCCAATCGCTATCAAAGACAATATTCATACGACCGATATGCCGACGACGGCTGGCACTCTGGCTCTTGATGGCTTTGTACCGCCCTATGACGCGACGCTCGTTAAAAATTTGCGCGACGGTGGGGCCGTTATCATCGCTAAGACGGTGCTTACCGAAATGGCCAACTGGATGGTCCTTGGTATGGCCAATAATTACTCCGCCGTCGGTGGTTATGCATTCAATCCCTATGACACCCGTCGTGACCCACGCCCGGGCTTAAATGATGGTCGCGGTGTTCTTCCAACGGGGAGTTCGTCCTCCGGTGCTGGCACCGCAGCAAATTTGTGGGCTGCAAATATTGGGACAGAGACAACGACGTCCATCATTGGGCCTGCGTCTGCCGCTATGCTCGCCGCCGTGAAGCCTACTGTTGGACGAATTAGCCGGTGGGGAGTCATACCGGTTTCCTACGATCAGGATACGGCTGGTCCCATGACCCGTACTGTAACCGACGCCGCTATTTTATTGGGGGTGCTTGAGGGCACAAAGCCCGACCCGAAGGATGCTGAGTCGCGGCGCTGCAAACCGCCTGAAGGTAATGACTATACACAGTTCCTTAAAGTCGACAGCCTGAAGGGGGCTCGGATTGGCGTGCCGCGGGCCTGGTTCATAGAGCCTCACAGACTACCCAGGAATGATAAGCCGAGCGCCGGAATTCCTGAGGACCAGAAGGCTATGATGTCGGAGATCATTACGATTCTTCGTGCCTCAGGTGCAACCGTTGTAGACCCGGCCGACATACCAAGCGCTATTTCTAGCTCCTGGGAAGACAATGGCCTTGTGCGTGGCTCGTGTTCTCGTAAACCTAATTTCAAAGGCGACGATTCAGAGTGTTCCGTCGTTCTGAAGTATGGCTTTAAACGTGATTTTACAGCCTGGGCCGCGACACTCGGTCCTAACGCCCCGGTAAAAAGTCTAACGGAGCTGCGTGAATGGAACGTCGCCCATGAATCGCTCGGGACGCTAAAGTATGCTCAGCGATCTCTCGATATCTCAGATGAGCAAGAACTCTCCCTCCCTGAAGATCGCAGCCGCTACGAAGCCGACCGTGCTAATGACGTGCGCTTAGCCGGGGCAGAAGGAGTGGATGTGATCATGCAGCACCATAATCTTGATGCTTTAATCTTTGCGGGTAGCCGCGGCAGTAGCTTTTTAGCGAAGGCCGGGTATCCGTCGGTGCACGTGCCCTTCGGTTTAGTGAAAAATGGGGACGGCTTCCCACTCGGCTTTGTATCAAAGCCGGCCCCCCTAGGGGTAAGCTTCAGTGGAACGGCATGCAGTGAACCCCGTTTGCTATCTCTCGCCTACGCCTTTGAGCAAGCAACACTGCGCCGTCGTCCGCCAGAGCTCTAAAGGGTCGCGTTGCCGGATAAGGGGATGGTTAAGCTAAGAGCAGAGGTCTATCGATAACATTGTTATTAGCGAGTGAATGGAGCATACCGACGTGGACCTTACTGAAAACATGAACAGCCTCGGAACGGAGACGGCCTTTGAGGTGTTGGCCCGGGCTGAACAACTCATGGCCGAGGGGCGTGACATTATCAACCTGGGTATTGGTCAACCTGATTTTCGGACACCGGACCACGTCGTTGAGGCTGCTGTAAAAGCGTTGCGCGACGGGCACCATGGGTACACACCTGCGCAGGGCATTCTTCCCTTGCGGGAAGCTGTGGCTGAGGACCTTCATGCTCACCACGGTGCTACCGTTAGCCCAGCGAACATAGCGATTATGCCCGGTGGTAAACCTACCATGTTCTTCGCCATCCTCATGTTTGGCGAACCAGGTTTCGAAATTATGTATCCCGACCCAGGGTTTCCCATTTACCGGTCGATGATTGAGTTTACCGGTGCCACACCTGTTCCTATTGCACTGCGTATGGAAAATAATTTCGCGTTCTCAGCAGACGAAGTGTTGGAGAACATAAGTGATAAGACACGCCTTATTATCGTGAATTCTCCCGGCAATCCGACTGGTGGTGTTACGCCCAAGGAAGAAGTCGATAAGCTGGTTTCTGGGCTAGCCGATTGGCCAGAAGTTGCTATTATGTCTGACGAAATCTATAGCCGCATGCTCTACGATGGGCTGGAACACGTTAGCTTTCTTAACTACCCAGAAATTCGCGACCGGCTCATCGTTTTGAACGGTTGGTCCAAGACTTACGCCATGACCGGCTGGCGCCTTGGGTTCTCGGTATGGCCGGATTCCCTCATCGAGAAGGTGGTGCGTTTGTCGGTGAATAATCATTCTTGCGTCAATGCGGCAACCCAATTTGCGGGGATAGCGGCTTTAACCGGCACACAAGATGCGGTTGACGCCATGATGATGGAATTTGATGCACGGCGGAGGATGATAGTGCCTCTCCTTAATGAAATACCGGGCTTTCGGTGTCTAGAGCCAGGTGGTGCATTCTACGTTTTCCCGAATATTGAAGAGACCGGTCGCACGGGTAAAGAATTGCAGACTGAAATGCTTGAGGTTGCTGGCGTTGCGGCGGTGCCTGGGAATAGCTTTGGTATTTATGGAGATGGGTTCGTCCGGTTCTCCTACGCCAACTCAACTGAAAAGATACGGGAAGCAATTCAGCGGGTTGGCAATCTGTTTTGACGCATGGGCGAACGGCGGTTAAGGCTGGGGTTGTAATTTGTACCGTCGGACAAGATATTGGCATACGAATTTCCCCTTAGTTTGGCCCTGAAGTATCCAATGGACCCCGGAAAACGACGTATTATTGCTCTTGCGCTAGGGCTGCTTCTGATGCTGGCTGTCGTTGGTGCTCAAACCTTCTTCATCGGTCCGAAGCCCGAGCCTATAGATGTGGCGACCGAGGAACAGCAGGCTTTGCTCAGTGAAGTTTTTCCTGAGGCCAATATTTTTTCCGTCAAAGGCGGCAGATTGCCCCACCATAAGGCCTACCGTGTCGACGAGAATACGGGCGAGAATATTTTGTTGGGTTTTGCCTTCATGACACATGAGGTAGAACCGGAAGAATGGGCTTATGAAAGCGAGCTTGAGATTTTAGTCGGGTTGACCCTTGGGGGGGCAATTACGGGCATTAAAGTCGTCGATCACTATGAACCGTTTGGCTACTTCTCAATTGACACGCCTGATTTTTCCGAGCAGTTCAAGGGCAAGAGTATACTGGATGCTTTCGAAGAAGGGCGTGATGTGGACGCAGTTTCTAGGGCAACAATTTCCATAGAAAGTGCCGCGCGTGTCATTAGAAAAAGTGCTCGCCAGATTGCACGGCAACACCTGAAGCAGGAGCGACCTAAACCGTGACGAGGTCAGCAATTGTTATAATAGCAGCACTAGTTTGTTTTTTTACCGTGTCGGGCGTATTTGCGCAGGACGGTGCGTTGCCACTGATTTCACTATCCGAGCTGGATGCCCTCATTGCCCAGGATAAAGAATCGCAACCTATCTTAGACCAAAGCGGGGTTGTAGATTTGGCACTTCTTGTGGCGTTCTTGTCTTTAGCCGTCTTCAGTTTTCTAAAAAAAAGCAAAACCCTTAAGTATGTCACGATGGTATCGGCCGTCGTCTACATGGGGTTCATAAAGGGCAACCTTGTTTCGGTGGTTCATCTGTTCGCCCTCATGGAATGGTCATTCCCACTCTTTCAATACAACATCACATGGTACTTACTCATGGGCTTCACGGTCGTTTCCACTGTGCTGTGGGGGCGGTTGTATTGCGGGCGAATTTGCGCCTTTGGATCGCTGACCCAATTAATGGACCGGGTTCTACCGTCGCGGTGGCGGGTTGAGCTGCCAGCTTGGATTGATAGGCGTGCCATCTACTTTAAGTACGTGCTGCTAGTTATTGTTTTGGTCTATTTCTTGATCACGAAGGACACTTTAGTCTACCGATACGTTGAACCATTCTGGATGTTCACCCTCAGTGGTTCAGTGGTGATGTGGTCTCTACTGGCCGCTCTTCTTTTGACGACAGTTTTTATTAGAAACTTCTATTGTAGGTACCTCTGCATTGTTGGTGCAGGGTTAGGCCTTCTGTCGAACTTAACGGTTTTCGGAATCAAAAGATGGCAGGAATGCAATACTTGCAAGTTGTGTGAAAAAGAATGTGAGTGGGGTGCAATTCAAGGCCCCAAGATCTCCGTTTCTGAATGTGTTAGGTGCGATGATTGCGAGATTTTGTACGATGATAAAGCGCGGTGTCCCCATTGGTTAATGATTGGAAAAAAAGAGGCCAAGCGTGAGATTCCAGACTCTCATTAACGTAATCTGCCTTTTGACATTTATGGTTCTGGGTTCCTGTTCGGATTCTTCTGACAAACTAAAGCGAACACGCCAGGCCTGGATGGTCATGGGGACGACGCTGGAGATCACGGTCTACAGGCCGGCCTCTGAATCGGCCCAATCGGCAGGTGACCTTGAGGCGGCTTACCAGGAAATACTCGAAATCGATGCCCGCATGAGCCTCTACCGCCCGAATAGTGAGTTGGTTCAACTCAATACCCGCGCCGGGAAGGGGGGCGTCACGGTGAGTGAGAAAACGTTAAATGTACTTAGAGCCGCGAACCACTTTTCGAACCTGTCAGACTTAGCATTCGATATAAGTGTCAAGCCGTTGATTGACCTCTGGGGCTTCTATGATGTCGCGACCGCATCTGTTCCAGAGCGAGCAGAAATTGAGGCGGTTCAAAATCAGATTGGGTTTGGGAGCGTTGAGTATAATGAATACACCCGCCTGGTCACGCTTGAAGCAGGTGCTGGCATAGATCTCGGTGCTATAGCGAAGGGGTACGCGGTCGACATGGCAATCTCTGTGTTACGAAGCCGCAGTGTCCCGTCTGCTTTGGTTAATCTCGGTGGCAATGTCGGTGTGTTAGGGCTTGCTCCAGGGGGCAAGCCGTGGGTGGTCGGTATTCGCCACCCGCGTAGCGATAAACTGATCAGCATGGTCAGTTTAACCGAGGGTGCGGTCGCGACATCCGGAGATTACGACCGTTACTTCGAGGTGGATGGTCAGCGATACAGTCACTTACTTAACCCCCGCACGGGCTATCCCGTTGATGGGTTGTATTCCCTCTCAGTTGTAGCCTCCAATGCCATAACAGCCGATGCATTATCCACAGCTGCATTTATTCTTGGCCCCGAGGTTGGCGCAAAGTTGCTCTCTGATTGCTTAGGTGTTGAAGGATTGTTTGTTGAAGTCGGCGACGGTTCAGAGGGCCTTTTAGCGACCATCACGGATGGTCCCGCTGGCGCCGTGTTTGAGTTGGGTGCGGGCATATCTGGCATGTCTCCGCGAGGTTCCACCTCGGAGGTTGAAACGCTACGCCTAGATTGTCTCTGGCCGTCCTGACGCGACACTAGGGGAGCTCTGCTGCATCCGTTAATTCTTGTGTTGCTTTCTTAAGTCCACTCACTGATTTTGTGCGGTTAGGTGTTCGTAATAGAGATTGTTCGAATTGTTCTGCCGCCTCGCTCATACGACCGGCCGCTAACAAGAATTCACCGTACATCTCAAAGGACGGCTTCACCGGCAGTGGCGGGCCCGATGGGGCATTGAGGGTAGCCTCTATCGCAACGGCGTTCTTTAGGAGCTCTTCCGCAGCAATCATATCGTTTTGAGCTGTAGCGATGGCAGCTTGGACTTCAAGTTCCGATATGGTGATTATTTTTGCGCGATAGACTCCATTCTGTTGCCCCCTTGTGTTTTCGTGCAGGGCTTTAAGATGTGTGGCAGCGTTATTAGCTTTCTCTAGGTCCCCGCGTTTTGCAGCACTAAGACCAAGAGCAAACTGTAAATCGAGATGTTTATAATTTTTCTTTTCCGATGATAAGCCTGCTAGTTCGGTCCAGTTCTCAGTCTCTACAACGTAGCGTGCAAGCATCGCCATCGCACCGTTGTGAACTCTGCGCGTGGGGGAGTCTTTTTCTGTTTTTTTTGCGAGCTCAAGCGCCGCTTTTGCTTCGGTGAAGTTGCCAAGTTGCGTGTACCCATACAGGAGCCACGACAGGGAATGGAATTCGGACCGACCGCGTTCCATGTTATTTTTTAAAGCAACTTTTTCCGCAGCCTCATAAGATTTGATATTGGAGGATACGACGTCTTCCCACATGCCTAGTTGCACAAAAATGTGAGATGGCATGTGAAGGGCGTGAGGTGCACCCGGTGCTATTCCCGCATAGGTGCGGGCTGCTGGTAGGGCTAAGACTGCATGCTCCGGATCATCGAGTGCATGAATGATAAAGTGTGCGGCTCCAGGGTGATTTGGGTTCTTCGTGAGAACGGATTGAGCAATCGCCGCAGCATGCATCTGTCGGCCAACCCCTTTATCACCTTGCCGCACAGTACCGAGTATAGAGAGTGAGTAAAGGGCAGCAACTTCATTATCATCAGGGTAGGCTTGGTGCAGGTTCTTCATGGCCTCAGAATATGCAATATCCCGTCTTAACTTGTTTCCGTTTCCAAACAGCGTATCGACAGCACTCATTAGGCCGCGTTGAATACCGGCTGGCGTTTTTATCTGCCTAGCTTCAGGCGAAGGCGCGAATTTATTGAGAACTGAAAGCGCGGTTCCAGGGTCTGTCTCCTGCCAAAGGGCATGGTTGTAGCTTATCGCCTCGCCCCAATACGCCAAGGCGAAACCTGGATCCGTTGCTTGAGCAATACGGAAGGCATCTGCGGCCTCGTTAAATTCAAAACTATAAAGCGCCTTGACGCCTGTCAGAAAAGCTTGCTGAGCGTCTTGTGCTCCATCGTTGGGGAAGTCGATGGTTCCAAGGTCATTACGGATGAGCATGGGTTGCGCAGCGGAAGCTGTTTCTGCTCCAACTTGCGGGCAAACTGAGGGTCCAACTAAGGCTACTGTTGCAACGAACACGCGCAGCCCAATGGTGTACCGATTCATTTGCCTTCTCCGCCAACCTTATTGTTAGGATTAGACTAGGCTTTTATGACGTTTGGACCAAAGGTTTCATTAGTGGAATGATTTTCTTTTCTGCCCGCTGACACCGACGATTTCAGTGTTCAGGGCGGTTTTATCGGGAGAACTTAAGCCTATTGCGCCTGTATCCGGCATGACACGACCGTACCCAAGGGAACAGTCTCGTTTCTTAGTGGCCTGAATGCCTTGCTGTATCTCATCTAAAGTAACTTTAGCCGCTAAGAATATTCCGGCACGATACGCACGATTTAAAACTCTTCCGAGCTGTGATTTATTCAGGGCCGATAGGTAGGCAATGCCGACAGCGCTAGCTAGAATCGGTGCCATCAATCCATCTTGCAAAGCTAAGGAAATCGAGAATTTGCTCAGTCACAAATAGTGGGTGCTTCTTAAACCATAGGGACCTTTATGCATATTTCGGTTATATGACAATTCTGTGCGTATAGAAGTAATTAAGTTGCTCTTCGACCTTGATTAGAGGTCCAGCCGGCGGCACTGTAATATTTATGCAAGAGTCTACCGTCCCACAGTTCATCATCTTAGAGGTGTCGTCTGCGTTTAGTGGAGCTCTGCTTTCCTATGCGACGGTAATAGAGAGAGTACTTAAAGATTATTGTGGCATTCTTGTGCTCGCTGCTGCTGCTGACAAGGCTGAGGTTTTGGAAGAGGGAAGTACGGCCCACGCCGTTGTCGTAATCAAATTCCCATCTGATGAGGTTGCGGCCGCTTTTTGGTCTAGCCCAGAAAATCAGGAGATGTTCGCGCAAGTGTTTTCAGATGGCGGCGTTCTGCATGTCATTTCTGTGCCCGGCATTCCCGAAGTAGGGTTGCCAGATGAGCCGCTTCCTACTGTGGCTAACGTTAAAGTGCCTAAGAGCACCGGCCCCAAAGCCTTTATGCTGGTTCAGGGAACCGTGAGTGACCCGGGGCCCGTCAGCGCTTATATGGAGACGATTATTCCAATGATTATCGAGCGCGGCGGAGTTTACCGGGCTTGGGCTTCGCCCGAAGGACCGGTAGTGCTCGCTGGTGAGTGGCAGCCTCAGTACCTTGTTCTGTCTGAGTGGCCGTCCATCAGAGAACCACGGGATTTCTGGTATTCAGACACCTATCAAAACATCGCTATTCCGACCCGAAGACCTGCATCGGAATTTACTGTTTTATTATTTGAGGCCGCGCCATGAAACGTCGAACCTTCTTAGCTAGCACAAGTGTTCTGGCCATCGCCATGATGGCGCGGCCGCGGCGATTGGCCCTTGCCAGCGAACGGCTGACGGATGCCCACACGACAACATTGCTGCGCATGGTGAAAGATATCTTTCCGCATGACATGCTAAATGATGATCCGTACCTGGCTGTGGTATCTCAGCTTAAGGGGGCCGCAGCCGATCCAGATATGTCCGGTATGCTGGTGAGCGGATTGGCAGGCTTGGACGCAGTTAGTGAAGGCCCGTGGGCTGACCGCGATAGTGGGCAGCGGGTCAGTGACCTCAAGGCCATAGAAGCAACACCGTTCTTTATTACCGTGCGGGTCTCTGCGCTGTTCGGATTATACGGTAACCCCGAGATTTGGCCTGCCTTCGGATACGAGGGTGCGTCCTATGAGCAAGGGGGCTACCTGTTTCGTGGTTTCGATGATTTGGGTTGGTTACCGGAGCCATTGTCATGAGCAATTTTGATTACTATGACGACAGTATCGTAGTCGTAATTGGGTCTGGTGCTGGCGGCGCGACCGTTGCCCACGAACTTTGTGAGAAGGGCATTAAGGTCGTTGTGCTCGAAGCGGGGCCTCGCTTTACCGTTGATGACTTTCATAACAATGAACTCGCGGCCTACCAACAATTAACCTGGGCGGATAAGCGTTACGCCACTGGGGATTGGCCAGCCGCGACACTGGCTGCCGAGGGCCCTAACTGGATTGTTAAAGCGGTTGGTGGATCGACGATCCATTGGAATGGCCTCAGTTTTCGTGCACAGCCACACGAGTTCCAGGCGAGAACGGTTTATGGGGATGTCGATGGTGCCTCGTTGGCGGATTGGCCGATCACCTATGACGATCTCGACACCTACTACAGTCGAGCGGAAGACAAAATGGGTGTGACCGGAACCCACGGTATTGAACGGCACCCGCCTAACAACAATTACAAGGTGCTCTACAACGGTGCGAAGCGTATTGGGTACACGCAAATTTCGAATGCGCGTCAGGCCATCAATTCCGAATTTCGTGATGGACGTGGTGCTTGCATCCAAATGGGCTTTTGTAACCAGGGCTGCAAGATGGGAGCGAAGTGGTCCACGTTGTATTCTGAGATTCCCAAAGCTGAAGAAACTGGAAACCTAGATCTGCGCAGTGGCTGCATGGTTCTCCGCATCGAGCACGATAAAACTGGTAAGGCGAACGGTGTTGTTTATGTCGATAGTGATGGTGTTGAGCACCGCCAGAGTGCGCGCGTTGTGTGTGTTGCAGGCAATTCCATAGAAACACCAAGGCTCTTGCTGAATTCAAATTCATCCATGTTCCCTGATGGATTAGGAAATTCGTCTGGTGAAGTAGGCCGCAACTATACGCACCATGTCGGTGCTATCGTATTCGGTGAGTTTGATAAGCCGGTGAATATGCATCGCGGCATTACAGTTCCAGGGACGGTCTTTGATGAAGCCCGGTCTGATCCCTCCCGTGGTTTCGCGGGCGGATATCTCATTGAAGCGGTTAGCCTTGGGCTGACCAACTTAGCCGTCGTTGGTGATGCCTCTGGGTGGGGTACAGACTACGCGTCTTTCCTAGAGAAGTATTCGCATCTCGCCGGTGTGTTGCTCAACGGCGAGGACATGCCTCGCTCTCAAAACGGCGTGACACTCCATGATACGGAACGCGATAAATATGGATTACCGATACCGGTCGTCCACGTTGAAGAACATGCGAACGACCATGCCATGTCAAAGCACTTCAAGGGGCAGGCAGAAGCTCTGTTGGGCGCTGTTGGCGCGAAGAAGATGCATCACATTGTTACAGCGGCCGCCACACACAACATGGGCACCTGTCGCATGAGTGCTGATGCAGGTGACGGTGTGGTTAACGGCTTTGGCCGAACCCACGACGTGCCTAATTTGTTTGTATCAGACGGCAGTCAATTCACCACGGCCACGGCAGAAAACCCAACACTCACGATTGTGGCACTTGCCATACGCCAGGCGGAACACATTGCAGCGGAGTTGAGCGCGAAGAACCTTTAGGTGCCTAGGAAGTCTCGAATAACTTTGGCGCAGGCTTCTGGTTGTTTGTAGAAAAGCGATGTGTCTCCATTAGCGATTTTTATGTGGGTGCTATTTGGCATCTGCCTGTGCTGAGCGGCGAGATCGCCGCTAAGAAGGCCTAGCGGAGGGGCGCCTTACTCCGGGAACGGCATCGTCTGTGTAACACCGTCCCAATTCTTTGCGGCGTCACGCATGTAGTGGAGTAATCCGCCAATGAATTCGTTGTATTCGACATACTCCATGTACCCGCCATAGGTAGAGCGGGCATCCACATAGGCTAGCCGATTGTTGGGTTCGAAATGCCCAAGCACGGCGAGGGGGTACCCGGCCGCTTCTGACTCGGCAATTGATGCGTCCAAATCGTTCGTTAATTTGGCGATGTGATGGAATCCTCCGCCATTTTTGGCGACTTCTGAGTAAATACTAGGGCGGTCATCATTTGGTTGAATCAATTCAATGAAACTGTCACCCGAGTAGGCCAAGCCTATTTTGATGTCGAACGGTAATGGTGCGCCTTCTTTATCGTTCATGACAAAACTCTCAAAGACCAGGAATGGGCCAATTTTAAGTTTTTCCGTCCATTCTTTGATGCTGGCTTCTAGATCCGTGACGACAAAACAGGTTTGGTAAATCGTGTTGATGAGGTGTTCTGTTCGTTCAGGCGTGGCCTCCGTGTCGGCCTCGGCGCATCCTGCAACACCAAGGGCAGCCGTCGTAGCGGCGAGTGTTGAGACGGTACCGAACGAACGGCGTGATATTGGGGGGCTTGGGTTGGCCATGGGGTTAACCTTTCTGACTATTGTTCAATTTCAGCGATTGGGTATCCAACCTTATAGGTTTCACCGACTTCGCCTAATCGTTTGAAGGTGCCCTCAAAGGGGCACTCAATTTCCATTGTCGTTTTCTCGGTCTCAATGGCATAGATAGCTTGGCCCAGCGACACCGGATCGCCGTCGTTGACAAACCATTCAACCAACTTGCCTTCTTGCATGGACACGGCACCTTTGGGCACCTTCAGTGTGATTTTTGCCAACGTGAGCAACTCCTACTTCATCAGGCTTTCGGCCGTATCCTTAATCCGCGCAGCGTTCGGAAAGTGCATGGATTCAAGGCTGGGGGTAAACGGAACGGGTGTGTAACGGGCGCCCACCCGCTTTATGGGTGCCTTGAGCTGGCCATACAGCTCTTCGCTTAATTTAGCAGCTAACTCTGCGCCGAAACCTGAAAACTCAACAGCGGCATGAGCAATGACACATCGTCCGGTTTTTTTGACAGATGTCACACAGGTGTCGAGATCAAGAGGAACCAAGGAGCGCAGGTCAATAACTTCTGCACTGACACCTACTTCAGCCAAAGCGTCTGCAGCGGCATTCGCCTCGACAGAACACCACCCATAGGAAATCAGTGTTACGTCAGTCCCCTCGCGGCGCACGGCAGCCTTGCCTAGGGGTATCTCATAGCGCCCAACAGGAACTTCATCGGGTACGAAGTAACAGCGCATGGGTTCCAGTACGAGGACGGGGTCAGGATCAGCGATGGCTGCTAACAACAAGCCTTTTGCATCTGCCGCCGTGCTCGGAGCGACAACTTTTATTCCGGGAATGTGGGTAAACCACGCTTCAAGAGATTGTGAGTGTTGGGCTGCGAAGTTACCGACGTTGCCTGCCGTGACCGTGCGAATAACAATTGGAACACTGGTGCGACCGCCAGACATGTAGCGTAGTTTAGCCGCATGGTTAGCAATCTGATCCATACACACCATAGAAAAATCATTAATCATGATTTCTGCCACAGGCTTCATGCCATTAAGCGAAGCACCGATGGCTGCGCCAATGATGGCTTGTTCAGAGATGGGTGACGGTCGCACGCGGTCTACGCCGTGCTTGGTCGATAGACCGGCCGTTGCTTTGGCCACGCCACCCGCAGGATCAGCGATATCCTCACCAATTAAAAATACGTCGGGGTCTTCACCAAGGGCGATGTCTAAGGCTTCGGTAATGGCCACAACCATGGGGACCGTAACGACCTCGCGGTCAGATAGGTCGGGTTCTGCTGCGGTGGTTGTTGGAGAGGAGTAGGGTACGGCAGATGCGTCCGCAAAAATATCCGTATACAACTCAGACTCGTTTGGCATGTCAGCGGCCATGGATTTCTCAACAGCGTCTTCCACTTCCTGCTTGGCATCAGCATCGATCGTATCCAGGTCTTCAGCCGTGGCGTTGCCTCGCTCAATCAGACTGGCGCGGAACTTAGCGATGGGCGGATTAGCCCTCGCTGCAGCCAGTTTCTCTTGATCCATGTGGCCTTCTTCACTGCCGAAGGAGTGACCTTGCAAGCGAAGCGCCATACATTCCAATAGGGTCGGGCCTTCGCCATTGCGTGCCCGGGTAATCGCGCGTCCAGCAGCGGCGTGCATGGCGTCTGGATCCGTGCCGTCGACAGTCTCACCTGCCATGCCATAGCCTGCCGCACGGTCTGCAATGTTTGCGCTCTTGGTTGAGCCTTCAAAGGATGTGTATTCAGCGTATGCGTTGTTCTGGCATAGGAAGACGATGGGTAGGTCCCACAGCGCTGCCATATTTACACTCTCGTTAAAGGCACCGATGTTGGATGCACCATCGCCAAAGTTCACGACAACAACGCGGCCGGTACCTTTCAATTTCGCGGCCAAAGCAAGGCCGTTGGCAATGGGCATGCCCGCGCCAACGATGCCGGTTGTGACCATCAGACCCGCGTCGGGATCTGACAAGTGCATGGCACCTCCTTTGCCTTTCGATGTCCCCGTAATTTTGCCCATCATCTCTGCGATGATCTCAACCATCGGTGTGCCTTTGGCAACAATGTCGTGGACGCCCCGGTAGGTAGTGACGACTTGGTCTTCTTTGTGGAGGTGAGGGGCAATGGATGCCGGGATCGCTTCCTGTCCACCGCAAGGGTAATATTGAAACTGTAATGCACCAGCTGCTAGCAGCTGCTGAATGCGTTGGTCGCAGGCATGAATGCGAACCATTGTCGTATAAATTAAAAGCGCGATGTCTTGCGGCAGCGCGTTCGGTAAAGCTTGATTAGACATTGATGCACCCCGAGTATTCGTCAACGAAAAAGACAGCCAGGCGGCCTCGAAAGTTGCCGGTTCTCAGCTCGTCCATGCAATAGATTGCACGCTATGGCGGCAGTTGAATAGTCTCAATATATAGACATGATAAGCTAAAAACTTAACAAATAGATAATTTGTGGCTGGCTTTTGTGAAGTGTCTTTATGGTTCTATTTTTTTACGCGCAAATATGCAGGCGCAAAGCACCGAAAACGTACCCGCAATTTGTAGGCTGGTTTGCGGGCTAATACTTTCGGCTATTAGGCCCCAGACCGGGCTGGATAGGGCTGTAGCGCCCATGAAGACGGTTGTCATGAGGGCAAGGCCGCGCCCTCGTATAGCGTCCGGTAATTGCAATTGAGCGCTGACTTGGAACGTCGTCATGATAAAAAATGATGCGACACCAATTATGCCCATCAACAACGCTTTCGCAATGAAGGGGTCGGCGATAGAGAGGAGACCGATGCATGTGGCGTGTACAAGAATTGCAATTGTCACTGCCTGAGTTCTAGACGACACTCTTGAAAGGTATCCATAGAGTGTTGCTCCGGCAATCGCACCAAAACCGAATAAGCCATATAGTAGACCGAATTCAGCCGCACTTTCTGTGATCAGGGGAACGATTGCCAATACGGTTGACCAAACGCAGAAATACAAGCCACCGCGCAATAAGATGGCTCCAAAGCTTGGGGTCTGTTTCACCCAAATCTTTAAGTTTACCAGCCCTTGAAAAAACGACGGGCGGTCTGCTTTCGATACGATGTCGAAGGACGGGAGGCGCAAAAGAACCGCCACATAGAGTAGGTAGATACCGGAATTTGCGAGAAAGAGCGCCATTGCCCCGATAACGGGGAGAAGGGCGCCGGCTATTGCTGGCCCGACAATACGTCCGCCATTGACGGCCATACTGTTTAAACTAATCGCGAAGGGCAGTCGGTCCTTATCGATTAAGGACGGTAGCAAGGCGGACTGGCTCGGCAGCTTCATCGCATTGCCCACTGCAAGAAGGGCCGTGCAGAGCAACAAGGCGATAGGGCTGCGAATATCAAGGATTGCCAGGGCTGCGACGGCCAGGGGAGCCGTCATCATCCACACTTGCGATAAAATCAGAAACTTTCGGCGATCAAACATGTCGGCAATCGCGCCGGCAGGAAGAGAAAGCAGCATAACCGGCAGAAAAAGTGCGGTTTGAACTAGCGAGATCATGACGGCATCGCCATCGGTCCAAGACCGCATCAACCACGTTACGGCAATGTTTTGCATCCAGAATGCCGTCGTTGAGAGGGACATACCTACCCAGAACGCCCGAAAGTTTGGCTCGCTTAAGGGCGACCAGACAGAGGTCGCGATGGGGCTGTGGTTCTCTATCATGCCTTTTTCTTTGTGATCAAACGCGCTATTGCGATCAGAAGACGTTCATGTTGAATACTCATAGGTGCACCTAGACTGATCTGCTTTCCCTGCGCAATCCCAAATTAAAGGACGCGTTCATAGTGCCGACGTTAATTGAACAGACCGAGACGCCGCTAAATTTTCCTTGGACTGATGCGCCAGGGCCTGCAACGGCAAAGGAGGTCGCGCCGGGCGTGCATTGGATCCGGATGCCTCTGCCATTTGCACTCGATCACATTAATTTGTGGTTGCTAGATGACGGCGAGGGTCTGGCGTTAGTGGATAGTGGTTTTGATTCGGTTGCAACGAAGGAAAATTGGGACACTCTCTTTAAATCCCACTTCACCGGTAAGAAACCTACGCGACTGCTCTGTACACATCACCACCCGGACCATATGGGCTTGGCGGGGTGGCTCACCAAGACCTACGGCATTTCGCTGTCGACC
Source organism: Rhodospirillaceae bacterium (assembly GCA_028822445.1). Lineage (GTDB taxonomy): Bacteria > Pseudomonadota > Alphaproteobacteria > Rhodospirillales > Rhodospirillaceae > WLXB01. The sequence goes on from JAPKDQ010000009.1 coordinate 20,238, forward strand.
ACCCAAAAGGAGTGGGACGCGTTTCACCAATGGTCACGTCTTGAGCCCGATGACCTTACGGACATTATGCGTGCATTCTATGTGACCTGCGGTGTCTCGGAAGAGCGACAAAATTCCGACTTGAAGCGCCGGAAAGGCCTATCGATACTCAAGCGCATAGAGTTAACTAAATTCGAGCGTCTCGAAGACGGGGATACGGTTCAGGTTGGCGGACAATCTTGGGCCGTTAATATCGGCACCGGGCACGCACCTGAGCTTGCAGCGCTCTACCGGGCTGAAGACAGAGTTCTTATTTCGGGCGATCAGGTCCTGCCTAAGATATCCCCCAATGTTAGCGTGATGCCGTTCGCACTAGACGGTAACCCCCTCAAAGGTTTTATGGATAGCTTAGATCGCTTCCGCGGCTTACCGGTTGATACGCTTGTCCTGCCTTCTCACAAGTTACCGTTCTATGGTTTGCATGATCGCATTGATGCCTTGAAGTCGCACCATATGGACCGGCTTGATGATGCGTTGAATGCGTCTGCTACGTCAGTAACGGCAGCCATCGCAACGACGGTTCTGTTCCCCAGGGCGTTGAATGATCACCAGTACTTCTTCGCTCTTGGCGAGACCTTAGCGCACCTAAATTACTTGTGGCATGCCGGGCAGATTTCCCGAACAGAATCTAAGACTGGGGCCCACACTTTTCAGCGTGCCTAATTGCTTGCCCCACCTTGAATCGTTTCCATTCCGGCCATATAGTATAGCTCGAAATGCGAGCTACATAGAAACTATGTGGCGCTCTGTGAAGGCGTATGACCCAACCCGTCCAATCCTTTAATCGCGGACTTCAAATTCTCGAGTACTTGAATTTGTACAACGGTTCGAATGCGAATGCCGTCTCTCGGGGGACGGGGCTAACGCGGGGCACGACCTTTCGTCTTCTTGAAACGCTACGGCAATCAAACTTTGTCCGCCGAGATTCTAAGTCTGGTCAGTATTGGCTTGAACGCCAGGTGCGGGGGCTCTCTGATGGATATTCCGACGAGCAATGGGTTGATGATTTCGCGCGCTCCAAGTTGAAACAGGTTGGGGAAGAGCTGGTTTGGCCGCTAACTTTATCGACGCCGTCAGGCATCTTCATGCTGATCCGTCTTAATACGGATTTCGAAAGCCCTTTGTCACAAAACCGATTCCTTACGGGGCATAGGGTGCCTTTACTCGATAGTGCATCTGGTCTCGTCTTTCTGAGCTTCTGTGACGAGGAACAGCGGCAAACGCTGATTGAGATGGCGGCACAGGCTGGCCAGTTCAAATCCAATTCCCTGTTTTCAAATGAGAAAGCGCTTTCTATTCGTATGGATAAGGTCCGAGCTATGGGCTTTGCGAAGCGACAGGAAAAAACGCGATCGGTTTTGTCTGTTCCTATCTTTTCGAATAAACGCATTTTTGCATGCGTCGCCATGAGATATTTCTCGTCGGCTGTGAGTGAGAAAGACATTAAATCTAAATATCTTCCGGCTCTCTTGGAAATATCTAATGCAATTGGTCAGGCGTTTGGGGTGGGCCGAAAGGCGGCCCAAAGAAAGCTCGAATAGTGAGCGCGGTAGGTTATAGATATAGAGTCCTCCGCCGCAGACGCTATTTAATCTTAGAAAATAAGGGGTTTTGCGAGTGAGGGTGGGATTATGACAGTGAAAGTGAGCGGCCCTCTATCAGGCTTGCGCGTGCTAGACTGCGGGACCGCTATTGTTGGTCCGTGGAGCGCCACCTTGCTTGCGTTCCTGGGTGCTGATGCGATCAAAGTTGAACGCCCGTCCGGCGAGATCACGCGTCTGGCGCGGCCACAGCAAAGGGGTTGGTCGACGGCCTATACGATTGCCAATCTCTGCAAGCGTTCTATAGAGCTCGATTTTAAAGATAAGGCCAATAAGCCTGCCGTGGAGCGGCTGCTCAGCCAGGCGGACGTCGTCATTGAGAATTACCGCCCTGGCGTCTCAGACCGGATTGGGATCGGGTATTCTCAAGCTAAAGTCATGAATCGAAATGTTGTCTATGGCTCCAGCTCTGGCTGGGGGCATGTTGGGCCAATGCGCGATATGTCGGCTGTTGATAGCCATTTGCAGGCTTTTAGTGGGTTTGCATCACTCAATGGGTCTCCAAACGGTTCGCCTGAAATGCTGCGGTATACGCATATTGATCCGAGCGGGGGCACTTTTCTGGCTGCAGGCGTGTTGCTCGGTTTAATCGGGCGGCAACGGTTTGGAGCTGGTGCGCACATTGTAACCAGCCACCTTGCGATGACCTTGGCGATGCAAGCCAGCAGAGTGGCCGAAACCCTCGGAACAGGAAAAGCTTTACCAAGACAGGGGAGCGCGAGCTCAGCGAGTGCGCCCAATCAGTGTTTTGCCACACAAGATGAAACTTACATTGCAGTAACGGCACAGACGCAATCCCAGTGGGTAGCGTTATGCGATGTGATCGGTTTGCCATACCTGACGGAAGACCCAAAGTTTTCAACGAACGTTAACCGTGTCCAGAACCAAGCGGCACTGGCGCAAATGATCGGTGACAAGATCAGCACGAAGCCTTCGCGCTGGTGGATCATTCGATTTGCTCAGGCTGGTGTGCCGGCCAGTCCGTTGTTCGACGCTAATACGCTCGTCAACAATGCCCATATTCGCGATAATAATTACCTTGTCGATGTTGCGCCTGACCATACCGGACCGATGATGTGTGGCGGGCTGCCTTGGAGGTTCTCGAAGACACCGGCCTCCATGGCGCAGCCGACGCCAGCACCGGGTGCAGATACTGAAGCAGTGTTACGCGGAGGCTTTGGCCCGGACGTTGAGGGTCATGGCTCAGGCGAGGCTTCTGAAGCATCTGACCGGCCGTTGTCTGGATTGCGCGTTGTTGAGTTCTGTTCGGGCTATGCCGGGCCGAACGTCGGGCTGCTCTTGGCCGAAGTGGGCGCTTTAGTCACGAAAGTCGAAACCCCGTCTGGGGATTGGTCCAAAGACCTTGCACCTTCGAATTCGAATGGTCGCGGCGAAGTCTTCGACGCGCTGAACCGCAATAAAAAGATTGTCACACTTAATCCATCTAACCCTATAGATGCCCAGAAAATTAGAGTACTTTTGGCTAAAGCCGACATTGTTCTGACCGACTGGTCTACCGGTACGGACGAGGCATTAGCATCTATGGTTAGTGCAGCCGCCCATGAGAAACTGATCACGCTTAATCTGTCCTATTATGGCGAAGAGGGGGCTCTGGCCGGGCAGACTGGCAGCGAACTCACCATTCAAGCGATGACTGGCTACCTCCGTGCCCTTGGTGCGCTTGACGGTGAGCCCGTGCGCGTCGGTGCTGATGTGGCTGAGAGTGCGGCAACTGGTATGGGGTTGCTCGGCATTCTCGCTGCGCTGTATCACCGCGAGAATGTGGGCGAGGGACAAACCGTTTCTGTCAGCCGTTTGGGAGCGATGATGTCTCTGCGGTCATTGCAGTGGGCAGCAATTTCAAATCCCGACGACTGGTTAGGGCCATCCTACTGTTTAGCGGAAACGGACCCACCGCGGCACGGCTACCGCACCAAAGACAACAACATCTTTGTCTCAATGATGAACCTTCGAGATGAAAATAATTTTACTTCAATGTTGGCTGAGCTCAATATGCTAGACGAAGTCAAGGATAATGAGCGCTTCATTAATGAAGGGCGCATGACCATCGGCATGGGTTTTCTTAGTGGCGAATATCACGGCCTTTGGGAAAAATACCTTACGCAAGTGCCGGCCCAAGAAGCTCTGGAGATTTTCAATCGGCTCGGGGGCACAGCGGTCGAGTTTCCAGAGCTCAACCAGCTTATGTGTCACCCACAGGTCGAGGCCTTGGACTTGTTACAAACGCATAGAGACCGTCAGTTCTTACGCGCGCCCTGGAGCGGGCCTTGGTCTCACCCAGAGCTCGTTGCCGTGGATGATGAGATGACCGGCGCAGGCCTGCCGCACTCGGCTGAAGGATAAGTTAATGGATTTCGACCTTCCCGAAGAAACCCGAATGCTGAAAGACACCATTCGTCGTTTTGTCGATACAGAACTCATGCCGCTTGAAACGTCGTTGCCGGACAGACCGAACTCGCACGAACTGCCGAAGGACGTGCTAGAGCCGCTGGAAAAGAAAATCCGGGACCTTGGGCTTTGGGCAATGGATGCGCCAGAGGATGTCGGTGGCGCTGGGCTTGGCTTGCTCGATCATTGCATCGTCATGGAGGAGGCTTTTCGCTGTACTGCGGGTCGCGGCCTATGGTCTTCGCTGTTCTTCCCCGTGCTGTACAATCTCGGCTCAGACGAGCAGAAGGCAAAATATCTTATTCCATCTGTGCGTGGAGATTTTCATGGCGCGGCGGCATTCAGTGAACCCAATGCGGCGGGGGACCTTGCGGGTATTCAAACCTCGGCTGAAAAGGTCGATGGTGGCTGGAAGCTGAATGGCTCTAAGTGCTGGATTAGTCATGCCAAGACCGCACGCTATATTCTGGTGTTAACACGCCTCAAAGGAACCTCCCGACACGAGGGAATTACGTGGTTTATTGTTGATACCGATGCGGAGGGTTTCTCCGTCGGGCGCGAACAGAAAATGATTCACGGCCAATCAACCTATGAGCTGTTCTTTAATGACTGCGTGGTGCCTGAGAACCAGCTACTCGGGGAACCCGGTCAAGGTTGGAGTGCTAGTGAGACGGCACTGTATCGTGGCCGTGTCATGATTTCGGCGCGAGCGATTGGTATCGCCCAACGGTGCTATGAAATGATGGTCGACTACGCCCAAGAACGCCATACGTTCGGAAAGCCCTTGTCGTCACGCCAGGCCATTCAATGGATGATCGCGGATTCAGCGACAGACCTCCATGCCTCACGTCTGATGGTCTACGATGCTGCGTGGCGCGCTCAGCAGGGGCAGCAAGTGCGAACCCAAATGGCCATGATTAAAGCGTTTACTTCTGAAATGGCGGGGCGTGTCGTTGATCGCGCCGTCCAAGTTCATGGCGCATCTGGCCTGTCCGACGAGACGATTCTGGAACGCTGTTATCGTGATGTGCGGCCTATGCGGACCTATGAAGGGTCTTCCGAAGCCATGCGCAGTGTTATCGCGAAGAACATTCTTCAAGAAGGACGCAATCGCTAATAGGCGAGGCGGATGCCTTCGTATGCGATGCCGACCGGGCGAATTTTTACGTTTTTAATACGCTCCGCGTATCCGATGACGCTGCCGTATTCAATCAGGTTGATTGTCGGCGCTAACGTCTGCATGTCCGCCATAATCCCGCGAAGGATACGGGCTCTTTTTTCAGGGTCCATTTCCTGATTACTTGCGACGATCTGTTCCGAGACTGCATCATCGCAGAAGAATGGATTAGCTTTCAGGCACGAGAAGTCTTTTAGTGCGCGTCCTGTGTCGTTGTAGGGGGCATTATTCCAAAGGATGGAGAAGCCGTCGACATTCCCCCAATCTCCGCTGAAGTATTTCCGTGTTCGTTCCGGATAGGTTGTCGTTCTCAGGTCTACGGTGATACCCACCTGGGACAAGTCTTGAGCGACTTGTTGGTAAATCAGAGAATCCGATGGCCCCATGCCGACCAAGACTTCGATGACAAGCTCGATGCCATCAGCGTACCCAGCCTCGCTCAGCAATGCCTTTGCGCGCTCGACGTCATAGGTATAGGGCATGATGCTGGGGTTATGCCCCACGTTAGCTGGTGTCGCGCCTTGGGTGGCGAGTGGGAACATGCCGCCAAGAATGTAATCAACGATTGCCGTGCGATTGACTGCATAGTTGATAGCCTGTCTCACTCGTTGATCATTGAGCGGAGACTCGCCTTTCAATGCATTGGGAAGACCAATAGCCATCACCTGATTGCCATAATGAACCTTAACGTTCATACCCTGGCTCTCAATGAGAGGCGCATCCTCCGGCGTCAACCCTAATGCCAGATCAATCTGACCCGCGATGAGAGATTGCGTCCGCGCGATTGAGTCTTTCAGAGTGAAAATGCGGAGCCTGGAAAAGTCTCCAGGGTCACGCCAGGAGTGCTTAAACGCGGCGAATGCGATGGCTCCGCCTTGGTTCCAAGAATCCAATACGAAGGGGCCTGTTCCTATCGGCGCTCGAGCGTATGCGTCAGGCCCAATCTCCGACCAAAGCTCAAAATCCACAATGCGCAGAAGGCTGAATCGTTTTGCCAGCATCGGATCCGGAAACTTCGTGATGACCTCAACCGTCTGTTCATCGATCGCCCGTGCAAATTCAATGGCTGACATTTCTGTCGCGATTGGATAGCCCGCGTTTTCGGGAAGAGTAAGAAAGTTGATGTTCGCTGCGACGTTTTCTGATGTTAATGAGGCGCCATTTTGAAACTGCACGCCTGGGCGTAATTTGAATTTCCACCGTCGGTCGCCATCATTTACCCAAGAAACGGCGAGTGCTGGTTTTAGGCTCCCGTCAGAATCAATTTGGGTGAGCCCGTCGTAGATTGACCCCAGAATGGAGCCAGGTGTTACGCCGATTGCAGCATATGGGTTGCCGAGGCTGGCAGGAAGCTCTGTGCCACCCACGTTTAGCGTCTCAGCTGATGTTGGGTCTGCACAGAGAAGAACCAAACTCAGCGCAAAACCGTTAGCGGTCGATGATAATCTCTTGGGAATGATCAAAGGTACTGCCCTTACTGTTCTAGATCGCGTGCCACTCGGAAGCCAAAGATGTGAGAAGCTAGGGTTTCTGGGTCGCGGCCGCGAAAAGCTGGGCGGTGACGTGAGATCATTGAGAACCAACTGCCCCCTTTAACACTGCGAAGGTCGCAGTGCCCAGTCACTTGGTTAGGCTCTTCGTTGATATCTTCTTCGTCATAGAGCCAAAGCGAGCAATCTTCATTCCATTCCCAGACATTGCCACCAAGGTCATGGAGGCCGAATCCATTCGCAGGGAAGGACCCAACAGGGGCAACGCGGCCAAAGCCGTCATCACAATTCACTGGCTCCCAAGACGAATGCTCTTTGGCGTAATCCGTCTGGGCTCCTGATAGGTCAAAAACGTTTCCAGTCTTGCAGGCTAGACCGGCGTCTTCACCCCAAGCCCAAGTCGACTGTGTGCCGTCGCGTGCGACGTATTCCCATTCGGCTTCCGAAAGAAGGCGATACCGTTCGCCAGTTCTGCCGCTGAGCCATGTCGTGAAAGCCTTGGCGTCATGCCAAGAGACGCAAACAACGGGTTCGTTCTCTGTCGGAGGTCTACCGTAGTCCGGATCCATCCAATTTCCGCCAAAGAAATCTACTTGGCCAAGCCACTTTGAACAGGCTGCTGAAGGTCTGTATCCGGTTGCGGCTAGAAACATACCAAATTGTGCATTCGTTACCTCTGTCTTGCCAGCCGCAAAGGCATGGCGAATTGTGCGTTTGTGCACTGGTGTCTCAGGCCGTGTTTCATTGAGCACAAACTCACCGCGCTCCGATCCCATGGTGAATTCCCCAGGTGGAACAACGACCATCTCAGGGCAGTGGTCACAATCCGTAAAGGTCTCTCCCGGCGTCATATCTGCAGCATTGGCGGATTGGGTAATACTTATTCCTGAAATGATGGCTAGCGTCGAAAAAAGGCGATGCAGCATATTAGGCTCCAAAATCTAAAAGGTGCTGAGATTACTGGCACTTGTCTCACGGTTCTAACGGCCAATCCGGAAAGATGACAGCTCTAATAGTGAGCTTATCTTACCCGCGATGTAGGCCGGTGAAGCGAGCCTGATTATGAGTTAGTTTGGTGTGCATTTTAGGAAAACACAATGAAAAGAGTTCTCTGCATTATCGCATTGCTTACCGCTGGAATAAGCGCATCACCCACAGTTTCTGCTGAAGGTGTTCTCATATTCGGCGCCACACGCAATACTGGCCTAGAGATCGCGAAGATACTCGTCGCCCGGGGTGAGCCGGTTACGGCTTTTGTACGGCCGACGTCTAATCTTGAGAATCTAGCGCTGTTGGGCGTCACCTATTTTAAAGGTGACGCATTGAATGCCGACGACGTGGAGCGCGCTATACTGGCGAAGAATTACAAAGCCGTGATTTCAACCTTGGGCGGCGGACGCGGCGAGCGGCCACCCGACTTGGTCGGTGCGATCAACATGGTCGACGCCATGACAAAGTCGAAAACCAAGCGGTTCTTATTGGTGACGATCATTGGTCCGGGCAAGAGCATTAGTATGGTGCCGCGGCAACAGCGCGAGGCTATGGGGAGCATCATTAAACTCAAAGCCGAAGCTGAGAACTATGCCATCGCGAGTGATTTGGATTACACCATTATTAGGCCTGGTCAGCTCACCTCTAATCCGAGGTCAGGAATTATCCGTATGGATTTGGAACCGGCTCCGACCGGTCCTATCACGCGGGCTGACCTCGCGGATATGGTTGTCAGTGCGTTCTATGATGACGCGACTATTCGCAAGGTTTATCAGACTATAGGTGATGATCCGTTGGCGACCGTCCGCATGGATCGCCAGCCGCAATAAACCGGCTATTACGATCAAAATACATGTCAAGAAACGCTGCCCGCCCTGGGGAGGCGATTGTATGCCTAGAAGGCATTTGGTGGCTTAGCGGGTATAGATCATATAGGCCTATTAAAACCTTATTCATGAATGTTTGAGCGTTGTATGTCTGAACACGTTGGTTTGCGTCTGATCACAAAAGGTATGTTGATTGCGGCATTCGCATCGCTGCAGTTTTTCTTTGTTTGCGGCCAAGCCTTTGCCAATAGCACGATATTGCGCGTCGGTTTTCCGGTCGCGGCTGCAACGGGCGGCTATCCGTTCGGGCGCGACGATGGTGGCGGTCTTAGATTCTCATTTTATGACGGTTTAACTCGTTTTTCCCCAACGGGTGAGTTGCAATCGGCACTGGCCGATTCTTGGCAAAACGAGACGCCAACGACGTGGGTATTTCAGCTTAAAGAGGGCGTTGTGTTTAGCAATGGCGAACCGTTTGATGCGCACTCCGTCGTTGCCACCTTGACCGAACTCTACAACCCCGGTGTTCTACATCCAAAGAAAGCCGATATGGGGGCAATCAGCGGGTACCGTGCGCGCGCGCGCTACACCGTTGAGATTGTGACATCTGAACCCGACCCTTTGGTCCCCAATCGCATGGCCCAGCTTCCTATGATCGAGCCGAAAGCCTGGGCCTCGATGGGCAAGGATGCATATGCCCGAACGCCGATTGGAACCGGGCCTTACACTGTTGAATCTTGGGGGCCGAATAACACCAAACCCGTTTTGGTCGTGGCGGAAACGTCTTGGCGCAAAGTGAAGCACATTACGCGGGTGGAAATGACCGTCATTCCCGACCCTGGAACGCGTGTCGGCGGGCTTCTATCTGAAGAATTAGACATGGCGATTAGTTTGGCTAGCGATGATATAGCGATGCTGGAAGCCAACGATATAACTGTCCAGATGACAACGAATCCAAGCATCCTATCCATTGCATTCGTAACTGTACGCAATGATGAATCGCCGATTAAGAATGCGCGTGTCCGGCAGGCGCTAAACTATGCGGTCGACAAGCAATCCATTGCAGATTTTATTTTGGGTGGAACTAGTCGTGTCGCGCACCAGCCGTCCACGCCTGAACTCATAGGCTACAATCCCGAAGCTGAGCCTTTTTATTACAATCCTGAGAAGGCGAAGCAGTTGCTTGCAGAGGCAGGTTACCCAGATGGGTTTCCGCTCAAGTTTTACGTATATGGCGGTGTTCTGCCGGGCGATACGCTGATTTTCCAGAAGCTAGCACAAGACCTGGCAGCCATAGGCGTGAAGGTCGAATTACGACAGATATCATTTCCTGATTATGTCCGCCGGTTATTCAATGCGGACTGGGAAGGCATCGATGGCTTCTCAATGGGATGGTTGAACATGCAGCTCTGGGACCCACAGAAATCGTTCGAGCAGTTTTCTTGCATGTACTCTGCACCATTCTTTTGCGATGAAAGTATGATGACCCTCATAGACGGTGCCCGCACAGAAATGGACGCGGTCAAACGAGAATCTTTACTCAAGAACATTGTCTTGAGATTTAGGGATCAAGCACCCGCTTTATGGCTAGTGGAATTTGCTGGCGCCAATGGGCTGCAACCCAATTACAAAGTTGGTCTGTTTCGGCTTGATGGCAGCGTGTACGAGCAGATCGAATATATCGGAGACTAACCCGCTTTCCTTGCCAACTTGCTGAACAGAGCGTCTTCATTCACCGTATCCCGGCGTTGTGCCTTCCATGTGGTCGCAAAACCATTTGGATAGTTAGCGTCGCCGTCTCGTTTTCCGTCTTCGGACCACAACATGGGGAACAAGGCACCCGCTGGCGGGTTACCTTCGACCATTTCATCAAATGACACTCCGGCAATGTTAAGGCAGTCCGGGCGTGGGGCCCACCGAATGTCATCGCCAAAAATGCGAGCAGATATAGCGATGCGCCAGTCTTCACTGGTGTTGCCCGATGAGTAATGAAGCGTCCACGGGTGTAAGACCAACATGTCGCCCGGATCCATTTCCCAATTTAGAAAGTGCGCATCTGGGTCGGCACGCAGCTTCGCCTCATCGGGGTGAGGCGCCCTGTCATCGGGCTTGATCATCTTGCGGGCATTGGGTGAGAAAAGCCAATAGGGTACGTCTTGTGATTGAGACCCAGCTAGGACTTCTAAGGAGTTTTCCGGAGAGACTGTGTTCAAAGGAATCCACAGTGACGGGACCATGCGACCAGACACAGGCCAGCCCATGCGGTCGCAATGCCACAGCGTTTTAGACTCTGACCGCGGTGGTTTGGCAAAAATTTCTTCAAAGAAAAAGCGCGCCGTCTTCGATCCAATCACCTCAGCCGCTGCCTGTCCCATGGGTGAGTCGAAAATAAATCGACGAAATTCCGGAATAATCCGAGACATATATCTGCCGGGTGCGGATGGAAGTAGACCAATGTCTTCTTCGTCGACGGAAATTCGCAGCGCCGTAGGTTGCATACTTTTCATCCAGTCAGGATCAAAGACTTTGCGCAGGCATACAACGCCGTCGCGTGCATATGTTTCGCGGTCTTCATCGTTGATGGCGCGAAGAGGTTCAGCGTTAAAGCCCATAGAGTAGTCTTTCTTTTAGTATGGGTTTAATTTCAACCGAATAACGGCACGGTGCAAATAGAAAATTTGGCCAATGGCATGCATTATTTTCATGGCATGTTGATATGCACCTAAAGCCCTAGTGCGCCAGGGTTTAAGAGATTATCCGGGTCGATTATTGACTTTACCCGTTTGACCAAATTGAGGGTCATTTCAGATCGATCTCGCGTGTAGGGATAGGCTTTACCAATCTGCAAATGTACACCGCTGTGATCGTGCATAATTGTCACCATCTCTTCAAACATCTCTTTCGCTAATAAGCGACCGCGCTCGTTGGGCGCGTTCTCACGCATGGGCGCCAATAATTTTTCGGGCGTGTTGCGTTCATGAAAAATATTCGGTTGATCCGGCCAATAGAGAACCGGCTCGTACAAAAAGCCGTTGGTGCTCAGTGTACCAAAGATGGAGGGGGTCGTCATTTTAAGCGCGTCCATTTCCGCTTTCCGTTTTTGAAAATAGGACTCTAGGGCAGTATGAAATGCCACCACCTTCGAGAATGGCAAGATCGCATGGAGAGGTAACATGCGTTTCGCATCCATGCCGACGACGGGGTAGGGCATGAATGGTGTTGCACGCATCACCGTGGGCATGGTGTTTGGAATATCACGGCCTAAACCGCCAACGGCATCACTGACGGTTTGTATGTGCCCTTTAAGCTCAGTTGGGTTGTCGGCCTCGACGGCGCAGTGAACAAAGCACTCCGAGTTCGACGACCAGCGGCGTCCTGACAGAGCCATCTTTGCGACTTGAAGCAGGCCGCTCAAGACACCGCCAGACGCTGTGCCCACGTCGTACATGATTCTAAGGTCTTCCCACAGCCCTTTGCTCGCAATTGCACCCTCCATTGCACGTCGGGTGAACCCAAAGACTTCTGTGGCGCGGTTCGACGCTGCAATGGCCGCCAAAGCTTTATGGGTATCCTCAAAGGTGTCAAATCCAAACGACAGGCCTTGTGTGAACCTTGCCCTGCGTTGGAGGCGCAGTGTAATGGTTGCTTTAATGCCCAAGGCGCCCGCATCACCGCAGAATAAACCTGTTAAATCTGGTCCGTAGTTCCTGAAGAACGGCGATTTACCATTTTGCGCAGCAGAACCAGTTGCGAACACAGTGCCGTCCGCGGTGACAATCTCCATACCAAGAACAGCTTCAGCTGATATGCCATCTTTTGAAGACCCAAGGCTTGCCGCGCCCTGTGATATTCCGCCGCCAATAGTTGCTTTGAAGCCCGATAGCGGCCCCCAGAACTCAGCGCGCACGCCATGGGGCGCTAGGGCATTATCCAAAGCCTCCCACGTGCACCCGGCCTGCACCGTTACGAACATATCTTCCGTGCTGATCTCCAAGACCTGGTTTAAGCCTGATGTGTCCAGAGACACGCCATTGGGGCAGGTCGGCAGATAGGCGTCTGTGTAAGAATATCCACCGCCTCGTGGGAAGATGGCGATGCCTGCGGTCGTTAAAACCTTTACCGTCTTGGCAAGGTGTCTAATGGATGTCGGTCGGATAACCGCGGCTACGGTTGGTCCTGTCGCAAAGACGTCCTGCGAATGATAAGCGCATGTGACTGGGTCTGTAATGACTGCACCGTCACCGATGGCCTGGCGCGTTACGGCCAGGGCTTTATCGATCACGTCACTATGAACAGGGGTAATGTTCGTCACGAGCAGTTCCTACTCAGTATCCACTATGCTGGCTTCGTCGCAACGATGGTTTGTAAAAACCCGTTAGAGTTCTTCGGTCCAGGTTTCACATTAAATCCGGCATCTTTGAGTTCTTTGTGGAAGTCCATGTAGACAAAGCCCGGAGAGTAGGGTTCGCAATTATTGATGGAGTCATAGTCGATCATCCACCGCTGTGAGGCTGGCATGTTTGGTCCCGCGCTTGGGAACTCGTAAATACAGAAGGTGCCGCCAGGCCGCAGAATACGGAACATCTCCTTGACCGTTTCTTTAATCACCCGGACCGGAATCTCATGGAACAAGATGTATGATAAAACCATATCGAACTTGTCAGCATCAATTTTGGTTTCTTCTGATAGGCCTTGAACGAAGTTAACATCGACCCCGCGTTTTACCGCTTGCCAGTGGGCGTACTTAACCATCGGCAACCCGACATCTAAGCCGGTTATTTCTGAGTCGGGATAGCGGTCTTTGAGGATTAAAGTGCACTGGCCAATGCTGCAGGCCAGGTCGAGAATTTTATCGACTTTGCCGTCTTCTGGTGGGGTTAGCGTATCGACAATTTCCGCATGAAGTTCGTCTTGGTCATTGGCGCCAGCGTAGAAAACTTTAGTACCATAATGGTACACGATGCCCCCGATGGGGTCGTCCGTGTAGCCGCCCGGTTGAAGGTGAATTTCACGGCGGGCGTAATTCGGCACTTTAAAATTCGGATCAAGGGTCAGTTTGCCAGGGCCTTTGTTCTGGGCGTCATCCATGGCGTTGACTAAATCGTCCTGAAACGGCTCAAAGGAGCCTCGTGTCCGACGCCACATCATTTCCTGGTGGGTGCGCATGTAGCGCTGCCAGGTGGCCGGCAGAGGCAATTTGTTGATCACCTCTTTGATATCTTTGATATCGGTCGTGTCGTTGGTTTCGCCCAGGGCTTCAGCCACAGCCTTCTCACCTTCGGCGGCGACGGTCGCAAAGGTACCGTATCCGGCAATGCCGCGGAATGTTTCTACGAAATCGAGGTAACTCTCGTCCGATAGTCTGGTCGTGCGCGGTAAAATGCCGTTGTAGCCACGGGATAAGGCGACAGAGGTACTCATGATTGTTCTCCTGGTTCATCTGCAGGGTCCATGCCGAATTTAACGTCAACTGAGCCGCGAGACATGCGCCTAAACACATTTGACACAAGTTCAGCGCGCTCGGCGGCGCGCGCGGCATTGTCTTCTGGGGTGGGCTCGTAAGCTTCGATCAGCGCGCTAATGTTCTTGCCATTGCCTACAACGTCTTGCAACACGCGCTCGAGGATCATTGAGCGATCCCGGTAGGTCCATACGGCCGCTGTTAATTCCAGCAAGGACTCATGGAGGTTATCGATTACTTGGTTGTCGAAGAACTGCTTGCCGGCGCCGTTTATTTCGTCGCCGAATACGAAGCGGGGGTCTTCTGGGGGCATGTTGTCCATCTGTCTCTTCCTTTACGCGAGTTCTGCATCAATTTTACGAATATGTTCAGCATAGGGTTTCTTGCCGTAGAACAATATGGCGGCACCAATCAGCATGACGGTTGGGCAAACAACGCTGATTGAGTAACGAATAAGGTTTGGGTCGCCTAGAACATAGTCTGTGAAGACTGCCACTAAAAATGGCCCTCCGCCTTGACCTATGACATTAGCCACAAGAAGATATATAGCGACCATTTGCCCTCGCAGCCTGTTAGGCACAATCAACGGCAGGGCAGACGGCCCAGTGCCAAAGGGCATGGTGCCAAAGAAGACGACAGGCGCGAGTAAAATCAGCGACAGATCTTTGTCGGGAACTAGGGTGAAGGTGGCGAGAAACGGCGTTGCTAAAAGGGCGGAGATAAATCCGGCGCGCATATTTGAATCATTGTAGCCGCGACCCTTAAGCCAGTCTGAAAATAGCCCCCCGGTTACTACACCGGCGGAACCCAGGGTTACGAAATAGAGTCCAAAAATACTACCGATCTCGCCCGCCGTCATACCGTGGGTGCGCATAAAATAAGCTGGGACCCAGGCGCTGACTGAAAACATTGCAACGGTTAAGAATGTAAAGCCGAAGACAACAGGCAAGATCACTGTGTTATGGTCGACTAAATATTGCCACGCCTGACCCAAAGAGAGGGCCTCATCTGTATGGCTGGCGGTTTTTGGCGTTGGAGTTCCAAGGCGTGGAGGTTCCCTTACCAGTAGCCATACGATCAGTGCAAATATAAGCCCGGGGATAGACACAATCAGAAAGGTCATTTGCCAAGGCCGAATGGTCCCTAGTAGCCCCATATCAACCGGGCCGATTTCTGTCATTTTGCTAATCACAAAGCCACCGACCAGCAGCGCAATTCCAGTGCCGAGAAAACTTGATCCCGTGAACACGCTCAACGCCCGCGTGAGACTCTTGCGCGGGAAGTAGTCAGCGAGCATAGAAAACCCAGCCGGAGACAAAGTCGCTTCGCCAACCCCAACCATCATCCGCGCTATAAACAATTGCCAAAATACTTTCGCGAGGCCGCAGATGGTCGTGGCGATGGACCACAGCACCATACCCGCAAGAATGATGGTCTTACGATTTTTGGAATCGACCAGTCGCCCCATGGGAATGGCCGCAGCGCTATAGAACAACGCGAACGCAAACCCTTGCAGCAAACTCACCTGCGTATCAGAAATGCCCAAATCTTCTTTGATCGGGTCTACCAAAAGGCTAATGATTTGGCGATCAATAAAAGAAATAATTGCAGCTAGACACAACATAAGAACCACGAACCAGGCATATCCGTCGGTTCGAAACGCGAAGTTTGGATCAGGCTTGGTCTCGCTCGTTACGTCATTCATAGAATGGTCCTAGCCAGCAATTAGGTCGGCGGCTTTCTCGCCGATCATCAGTGCAGTTGCATTGGTGTTGCCGCTAATAAGGTCAGGCATAATGGACGCGTCGGCAACACGCAGGCCGTCTACGCCACGGACCTTTAAATCAGGCGTCACCACAGAATCAGAATCTGATCCCATGCGGCAGGTGCCGACGACATGGTAGCCAAGAAACGCGGTCTTGCGGAGGAACGCAGCCCACTCATCGTCACTCTGTACATCTTCGCCTGGCAGGAGTTCAGCTGTACGGTGTTGGGCAAAAGCAGGGCCAGATAATAGTTGTCGCACAGACCGGCACCCTTCGATCAGTTTCACCAAGTCTTCTTCATTGTCAAAAAGATTATGGGTGATGATTGGCGACGCCAACGGGTCGTTCGACTTTAACCTCACAGTGCCGCGTGTCTTGGGGTAGGCGATATTGACGGCAGCCGAAATCGCGGGCTTATCGTGGGGAATGACCCCATTCTCATCAAAGCTAAAGGCGTAGGGCCCCAGTTGAATTTGCAAGTCAGCGTAATTCTGAGCGGGGTCCGATTTGGTGAATGCTACAGCATGCGGGTAGGGGCTGGTTGCTGGTCCGCGACCGAATAGCAACCAATTAGCGGCATGCAGGATAATCTTCCAGCTGTTGATTTCTGTATTGTAGGTCGACTGGTTGACCTCAATACTCACCATGCCCTCGGGATGTTCTTGCAAGTTTTGTCCGACGCCGGGTGCATTGTGTCTCACATCGATGCCATGGTTTTTCAAGTCTTCTTCCGGACCGATGCCACTGAGCATGAGTATTTTCGGTGTTGAAAGTGTGCCAGCGCTGATCGTCACACTGGCGCTTGCTTTTACCGTTTTGACCGAGGCGCCCTTTTGGTAACGAACGCCGGTACATCGCGATCCGTCAAAGGTCAGGTTTGTCACCATAGCCCTGGTTATAATCTTAAGGTTGCGTGGTTTTTTCCCTGGCCACAGATAGGCACGGGCAGCGTGATAGCGCCATCCCCGGGACTGGGTTACTTGGCTATAGGCGACACCAAGTTGTTCGACACCGTTGTAGTCCTCGTTGAAGGGTATGCCGGACTCTTTTGCGGCCTCAACAAACACATGGGCGAGCGGATGCGTGGTGCGCAAATGGTTAACGTTTATAGGGCCGGTGCGGCCTCGTACCGCATGGTCACCAATCAAGGTTTGTTCAAGCCTTTTAAATACAGGGAGGAGGTCATCATAGGCCCACCCGGCACACCCGTTCTCTGCCCAACGGTTGTAGTCATGGGCCTGGCCTCTAACGTAAAGCATGCCATTAATGGAGCTGGAGCCTCCAAGAACTTTTCCAGCAGGCCATAGATCAACTTTGCCATTTCGACTTTGGTCTGGTTCAGCCATATGCATCCAATCCAGACTTGGATTGCCCATGGCCTTTATGATGGCGGCAGGAACGTGAATGAACGGAGAAAAGTCACGCCCACCGGCTTCAAGCAGCAGAACTGTTTCCGCCGGTCGGTGTTTGGCTAGGCGATACCCCAGCGCAGACCCTGCAGATCCACCGCCGATTATGATGTGGTCAAATGATGTCATGCAGCAAGCGCGGGCCAATCTGAGAACGACGCGCGGGCTGCTTCAATAAAGTGCTGAACTGCTGGGCGACGGGCTTCTGAATAGCGCAAAATAAGACCTGATGATCGTTCAAAGGTCGCGCCCTTCAATTCTAAGCATTTTATCCGGCCACCTGCTATGTCCTCTTCGAGGAGATGCTCTGGCAAGATGCTCGCGTAATTACCGGACAGAACGAGTGAGCGGAGGAGGGAGAGAGAGTTAGTTTCAATTGCCGGCCGACCCATTGTCAAATTCTCTGTCGCAAATAGGTCGGCGAGCAACGACGACACATGCGCTTGGCGCACAAGTGCGAGGTTACAGCCTCTTACATCGGCCCAGGTGGTGCGTGACTTTCTGGCTAAGGGATGACCTGCGCTGATGACGAATTGAGATCGCACGGTTATCAGCGGCTCGAAGACTAACTCTTCATCAGCTATACCCGGCGGAAAATTCGTGATCAGGGCTTCGACGTGCGCGGTCTTTAGGTCCATGATGAGGTCTTCATAAAACCCCTCGGTGACGTTGAGGGTAAGGCCTGGAACTGCTTTGGCGAGACGGACCAACACCTTAGCCATGGGATCTCCTGCAAACATTGCTGCAACGCCAATATTGAGGGAGCCTAGCTCGCCCTTGGCCGTTGCGGTGACGTCGCTTGCTGTGTTCTCTGTCTCATTCAAAATCATCTTGGCTCGATGGTAGAGCCGCGTTCCGGCCTCAGTCGGCGCGATGCCGCGCGGCTGTCGTTCTAGAAGTTTTGCGTGCAGTCGGGCTTCTAGGTTTTTGATGCTGCGGGTCAGAGCGGGCTGGGTGATGCACAAAACAACGGCGGCGGCGGATACTGTTCCACTCTCTATGACGGCGACAAAATGCCGCAATTGCTTAAATTCCATAACCTACCTCGATTTTTCAGTCTAAGTATGGCTATATAAAAACTATAACTTCCAGTGTTTTTTCATACTTTATCTATAAAAATAATGAATGGATTTATTATCACTTTGATTTGGCCCTTTGTTATTCCAAAAGGCACACTTCGGATAGAATGCGTGGGGGTTCTGCGGCGTATTAAATGGGGTTTTTCTATGCAAATGATCGATATAGGGGATGCGGAGTTGGCGACGTGGCGCGAGGGTAAGGGAGACCCGGTTTTTCTGATTTCTGGTTTAGGCGGTCGGGCCGCGTTCTGGTCTGAATTGATCACAGGCCTCGCACCGCACTTTGACGTCATTTCACATGATCACCGTGGCACAGGCGCGAGTACGAAATCCAAAATTGACTACTCGATATCTCAGATGGCCGATGATGTAATGAAGCTGATGGGCGCGTTGAATATTCCCAAGGCGGCCTTGGTCGGGCATTCCACCGGCGGTGCGATCGCCCAGCACCTTGCGCTTAATCATGCAGAACGTATTACGAAAATTGTTTTAAGCGCAACATGGGCGGGGCCCAACCTCTATTTCAAGACTTTGTTTGAGTTACGGTCTCAGATTCTTCGTGATGCTGGACCAGAGGCCTATATGATCGACGGAATTTTACGGGCGCACCCTCATGATACTGTCTCGAATACCCCGGCATTGTTGGCGGCAACTAACGAAGAGCGACTTGCTGCATTCCCTGGAGAAGAGATTGAACAGTCTCGTATTCGCGCCGTGTTGGCCCATGATCTTCGAGCTCAAGTTCCCAACATTGCTTTGCCGTCCTTCGTTATTTGTGCAGAAGATGATCAAATCACGCCGGTTGGTTTTTCCCATGAGCTGATCGATCTTATTCCAAACGTCCAAAGCACCCTCCTGCCACGTGGCGGGCACTTCATGCCGCGCGTGGAACCAGATGCTTATAATGCAGCGGTGTTATCTTTTCTTACCAATACACAATCGGAGATGTAGTCATGGCGACAGAGGTTGATGTCAAAGCACCATGGTGGGCAGTTGTTGGTCCAGACGAAGGTGAGTCTATTTGGCAGCCAGAACCATCGGAGGGTTATGTGACCGTCAACCTGACGCCAGAGAACACTCCCTATGACGGCTTTTCATCGGGTATTCAAGTTCTGCCGCCGGGATGCCATGTCCGCGAACATGGGCATTTGCAAAATCACGAATTAATCTTCATCTATGAAGGTACTGGCCGGTGTGAAATCGAAGACGAGATGTATGAGATTGGTCCTGGCTCGACCGTGATGTTCGGGCGCTATGCAAAACACTTACTTGAAAATACGGGCGACATAGATATGAAGTTGTTCTGGGTTTTCATGCCGCCAGGACTGGAAGATTGGTTTCGCGCAATCGGTAAAGTCCGCACGCCGGGTGAGCCCATACCAAAAAAATTCTCGCGACCGGAAGATGTGATGGACGTGATGAAGGCTATGAAATTTGTGCCGCGACCGGCAGACGCAAAATAATCTTACGGAGACCAGGAAATAGAAATGTTAGTGCTTAATCGAGACGCTGTATCAGCTAGCCTCAGTCATGCTGAATGTGTCGACCTCATGGCTGCGGCCATGCGTGTAGTTTCCAGCCGAGATATCGTCATGCCACTGCGTCAGTTTATGGCCGTGCCCGATACCGAAGGAAAGTTGGGCATGATGCCTGGGTACTTGGGTAAGACCAATGATACCGAGCCTACTTTTGGTATTAAGGTCGTGAGTAAGTTCCCGCGAGAATCTGGCAGCCCCCTTTCAAGCCATGTGGGTGCGGTTATTTTGTTTGAAGCTAAATACGGCCTACCTATCGCGTTTATGGATGGCCGAGAACTGACAGCTATCCGCACCTCAGCAACGACGGCGATGGCGACGCGGGTGTTGGCGCGTGAAGATGCAGCATCAATTACATTCATTGGCTGTGGTGAAGAAGCCCGGCATCACATTCAAGCTATTCTGTCAGTACGCCCGATCAAAAAGATCACCGTTTGGGGTCGCAATTTGAATCGCGCCAAGGCCTTTGCTGCTGCGCAAGACTTGCCGTTGGGCGTTGCTATTGAAGTCGAGTCTGACCTTGAAACAGCAGTGCGAGAGTCAGAAATTTTATGTACGGTGACGTCATCGACGCAGCCGATCCTCAAAGGCTCATGGTTGCAGTCAGGTGTTCACGTTAACCTTGTCGGCGCGGCGGTTCGGACGTCTGCGGAAGCCGATTCGGATGTGGTGAAATGTAGCCGATTCTATGTCGATTATCTGCCATCTGCGATGGAGCAAGCGGGTGAATTAGTTAACGCTATTGAAGCAGGCCTGGTGACGCCCGGGCATGTTGTTGGTGAAATTGGCGGCGTCCTAAATGGTGATGCACCGGGTAGGGCCTCGGCCCAAGAGATAACAGTGTATAAGTCTTTGGGTGTGGCGGCGCAGGATTTAGCTGCCGGTGTGGCCGCCGCGAAGAATGCAGAAGCGGGTAATATTGGCACGTCTGTTGAGTGGTAAGGAAAGCAGAATGATCTCTTTGAAAAAGCGCTTAGAGCAAAAGGAAATCGTTCGGGTGCCTGGCATCTATGATGCGCTGACCGCAACGCTGGCAGAAAAGGCCGGGTTCGAGGCTACGTTCATCTCGGGCTCTGCCGTATCCTTTAGCCAACTCGCTAGGCCCGACATTGGGTTTGTGACGCAAACAGAAATGGCTCAGGTGGTGGACCGTGTACGCGATCGAATCTCAATCCCTTTGTTCGTTGACGCGGACTCTGGGTTTGGTAATGCGTTTAATGTGGCGCGTACGGTACGAATGTTTGAACGGGCCGGGGCCTCCGGTATTCAGATCGAAGATCAACTCAATACTAAGGTCGTTACTGAAGTTAGCAGTCGCCCCTTAGTGCCCACCGACGCGATGGTCGGCAAAATTAAAGCTGCATTGGATGCCCGCCAGTCCGAGGACACTATCATTAGTGCCCGTAGCGATGCGATGTTCACTGAAGGGGTGGGCGCCGCTTTGGAACGCGCTGTCGCCTATGCCGATGCGGGCGCGGATATGGTTTTCGTCGAGGGCCTGACAGAAGCCGATGACAGAACAAAACTCTGTGACGCGTTGAAAGACCGCGTTCTGCTGTTGTTTAACCTGTTGAAGCCCGGGGCGCTGGGTACACCATCGCCGGAAGATTTAGAAGTCCAGGGCTACGACATCGTGTTGTTTCCATCGGCTGTCATCGGCCCAGTCGCCAACGCGGCGTGGCAATCGTTAAACCAGCTCGCTGGAAACGATGTCCCTAAAGACTCTATTCCTGTGACAAATCTGATTGATATCAACGCGCAGTCGAAGTGTTAATGTTGTAGGGCCGTGCCTTAAGCTGTTTCATGACTGCCATTTTTATCTCATCCTTAAACTATAATAAATAAAATTGTTAAATTTAGTGACTTGCTCAAAAGCCTGCTCTTTATAATAATCTTCCGCGGTGTTTTCAGGCGTGCATGGGCTCATTACGAGCAAAGTCGATTTTTGGTTATTGGGTCGGGAACCTTACATTTTTCTCCAGGGCCCGAACTGACTCATCTCTAACCGTTTGTGTATAATCACCGCGACTGAATTGGAGAGTGTCATGAACACGTATGTCTCGCGCGATGCCCTGGCCTTTGGAACCCCAGAGGAGGGCCCCGAACTTTCGCGACGCTCAATTTTAAAGATGACCGGAGCAGCCAGTGGCGGCCTGGTTCTGGGTGTTATTATTAGCACTCCGGGGGCGTCTCAGTCGGCAAGTGCCGCCACTGGAGATGAAGCGTTTGCGCCGAACGCATTTCTGGAGGTAAACCCAAACGGGCGCATTCTTATCTATTCCAAGGGCCCGGAGATTGGTCAGGGTATTAAGACCGCCTTTCCGATGATCATTGCCGAGGAACTGGATGCGGCTTGGGCGGATGTTGTGGTTAGGCAAGCGCCGGTCAACCCAGCTGTCTACGGTCGACAAAGTGCCGGTGGGTCATTCTCAATCCGTGGCTCATGGGATCAATTGCGCCAAGCTGGTGCTGCGGCGCGCGCTATGCTGGTTTCAGCAGCGGCAGATCAGTGGGATGTTGATGTCAGCGCCTGTGCAACGGCGAACAGTCACGTCATTCATCCCGATGGCGAAGCGCGCCTGTCCTATGCCTCACTCGCTGTGCTAGCTTCAAAATTCCCGGTTCCGGATGTTGATTCCGTTCCTCTCAAAGAACGGGAAGACTATACACTCATCGGCACCTGGGTTGGTGGCGTTGAGAATGAGCAATTAGTTACCGGCCAGCCCCTGTTTGGCAGCGACCAATCTCTGCCGGATATGGTATATGCCACTTATCAGAAGTGCCCAGCCTTCGGCGGCAAGGTATTGTCTGCAAACTTGGATCATATTCGCTCTCTTGATGGTGTGCTCGATGCCTTCGTGCTTGAGGGTACAGGCGACGTTAGTGAAATCATGCCTGGTGTTGCCATTGTCGCCACCTCAACATGGCATGCGCTGCAGGCTCAGAGCGCACTCGAAATTGAGTGGGATGAATCTGAGGCTTCTAAAGACAGTTGGACGGATGCTCTAGCCGAGGCGCGTGGTCTAGCGGGAACGAAGGGATTGGAGACTAAGATTTCTAAGGGCGATGTCGACGCAGCTATGGCAAGCGCGGCGCATACGGTGGTCTCCTTTTACACTTATCCGTTTGTCTCCCACGCGCCTATGGAGCCTCAGAATTGCACGGCTTGGTATCGTGGCGGTGAAGTTGAAATATGGGCGCCCACACAAACGCCAGAACGCGGTGTATCATCCGTCGCGACGGTTTTTGGCTTACCAAGTGAAAAAGTGACGTTGCATCAAGTCCGGTCTGGCGGGGGCTTTGGTCGCCGTCTCTACAATAACTTTATATGTGAAGCTGTCGCCATTTCTGAACGAATCGGTGGGCCAGTTAAGCTTCAGTGGAGCCGGGAAGATGATACGCGCCATGACCTCTACCGTGCGGGTGGATTTCATCATATCGAAGGGGCGGTTGATGCCACGGGTAAGCTCGTCGCTTTGCGCGATCATAATGTGACGTTCACCACCAACGGCGAGCGTGCCGTGACGGGTGGCGACCTCCGTGAGAGCGAATTTCCGGTTCCGTTGATTGAGAATGCTGAGATCACTCAAACAATGCTGCCGTGGAAAATTCCCTGCGGTGCCTGGCGCGCCCCTGGCTCAAACGTATTCGGTTTTGTTTTCCAATCCTTTTTGAATGAACTATCCGTTGCGGCAGGTCGCGATCATGTGGATTTCCTGCTTGATATGCTCGGTGAGCCGCGCTGGCTCGACCCAGGAAGTATTCGCTCTTTGAATACAGGTCGCACGGCTGATGTGATTCAGCTGGCGGCGGAGAAGGCTGGGTGGGGGACGACCTTGCCGGACGGGCATCACTTGGGCCTTGGTTTTTATTTTAGTCACGGTGGGCATATCGCTGAAGTAGCAGAAGTGAGTGTTGAAGCGGGGAATGTATTGAAGATTCACAAAGTGACTGTGGCCGCTGATGTGGGACCAATTGTCAATATGAGCGGCGCTAAGAACCAGTGCGAAGGCTCGGTGATTGATGGTATCAGTACCATGCTTGGGCAACAGCTCACGATTGAAAACGGTCGCGTCAAAGAAGGGAACTTCGACCAATATCCGTTGCTGAAGATGGCGGATGCACCGCATGTCGATGTTCACTTCATTCAGTCTGAGTATAGGCCCACGGGTCTTGGTGAACCCGCGTTTCCACCCGTTGCACCGGCCGTGTGCAATGCCATTTATGCGGCGACTGGGCAACGGGTTCGCTCCCTCCCGCTCAGTCTTGAAGGCTTTGTTGTTTAAGACGTATGGCAGACGCTAAAGGCGAAGACGGCGGAACCAAGACCCTTCAGACTGTTTCACGAGCGATGGCCATTCTCGAACTGATTAGTCGGGATGGCCCGTTAAACGTGACTTCGATCTCACGCGTCATCGGCATTTCTCGGTCTGCTACGCTGCGCATCCTAAAGACGTTAATCGTTAGTGGGCATGTCGCTAAACCGCGGAACGCGCGAACTTACTTTCTTACAGAGCGCATTTTAACGCTGTCGTCTGGATACACGCGCAACAACATACTCGCCAAGGTAACAGAACCGATCATTCGGAATGCGGCGCAACGCCTTTTGTGGCCTATGGTTTTGACTGTTCCCGTTGGTCCGGAAATGCTCGTTTTGATCACGACGGAACCGGAGAGCCCTTTGGCCCTGCAACGTATGACAGCTGGTTATCGTATGGCGCTGCCGGACACGGCTTCCGCGAGGGTGATTTTAGCGCAATCGAGACCAGAGGTTTGTGACGAATACTTAACCTTCGTCCGCCAATCGCCTGGTACGGCGTCGCAGGCTGGCGTGTTCGAAGGTGGTGTGATGCGCGCGCGCAAGGACGGGTTTGCGTTTCATCAGGTTCAGGGGTCGCGGGAGAAGTCCCTCGCAGTCGCAATAGTAGTCGGTGGTACAGCTGTTGCCGGCCTAACCGCTCGCTTTATCGCATCAGCCCTCACGGACTCGAAGGCACAAGAAACGGTCCTGCCAGTACTGCAAAGCACAGGCTCGCGCATTAGTGATGCGCTGGCTTCAGCACCGACGACTTAAATTATATGTTGTCTCCGGGTGCATCCCCTGGGATCGCCTTTTCAGCGCGCTCGGCTTGTTGCAAGAGCAGGTAAAATACTCGGTTGCTGATGTCCTCGCGTAAGGCTTCTCGATCAGTGGTAGCGGCCTCATCTGGTCTGAACGCGTTCACATCAGACTGGTTCAGAATACCCTTTGACTCAAGGAGGCGCTCTACTGCATCTAAACGTTGACGAGTGACGATCAGTTCATTGAGAAGCGAGACATTCATCGACAACAAAATATCATTCGCTTCATCGTCGAACATCATCGGTCTCGGACCTTTGGCAACCCGCGGCAATTTGACTTTCTGTTCGTCACTCATAGCCGCCCCCTATTCTTTGATGCCAATAATAAATGCCATCCCAAGAGGTGATCCCGGAGGTGCACCATGTCCAGCGGACCGCGATGTTTCAATAGCGGCATCAATCTTGGCTTGATCCTTACCCCCTTTGACCTGAGAGAAATCTCGGATCACGTTCTCAGGTAAGAAGCCGGCATCGATCGTGACTTTTTTGAGGTCCAATGTTCGGAATTTTGTCCAAAATGGTTCGTTATTGTAGTGGGTTTCATTGGTGTAGATGAACTGCCGGTAGGGATCGATTTCGTTAAGCTGAGGCAGATCTGCATGAATCATAATTCCACCTGGGCTAAGAAGGCGGTGGCATTCCTTGATGATTGCGGGCCAAGCCTTGGTTGACGTTTCATGGGCTAATATGTTTGATGTTATGATGTCAAAGCTACCATCTTCGAATTTGGTATGCTCAGCCGACTGTTGAGAGAAGTGTATTTTGTGGCCTAGGGCTTCTGCGCGTGCATGGCCGTAGCGCAGCAGCGCGGGCCCGAGGTCGATGGCGTAAACGTCTGCTTGTGGCCACCGGTTTACGTAGGCCGCTGTGCTCTGGCCAATGGTGCATCCCATATCAAGAACGCGGGCCGGCTTGAGGTTGGGGAATATGGCGTCTAGGTATTGCGTTACAATACGGCCTGCCATGTCTGTCATGCCGCTGCTGCCACTATTATAGATATGAATGGCGCGATCATAAATTGCTCCAGCCGCGATATCATCTTCGCAGTGCTCGGCGGTAAAGCCACCGGGCTGGCAGTGAATATCCACCGCCGTAACATAGCGTGGCAGTTCCAGATCCGGGTCCAGTTCTAGGGTCCCAAGATTCTGTTCCATGTTCTTCGATCGTTTGATGAGGTCGGGCAGTTGTTCCTCGACCGGAGTGACGAGAGATTCAAACATCAGCTCCTGGACTACGCGATGGAACCCCATTTGGAATTTCATATATGTGCCCTTGAGCATTTCTTTACGAATTTGTCGGTACTCGTTTAAGGGGGTGCCTGTTTTTTTTTCATAGGCTGGTTTGATTTCACGATAGAATTGCTGACGGCTTCCAGCCGCGAATTTACGGAGGAGTGACTGCCTCAGCGTGCGAACATTGTTTTGGCGTTCCGCTTCGTCATGGCTCCGGTTCGTCATCATGCCGTGTTCATGCTGGGCTTCAGGCATCATCATCCTTTTCGTATGCGCTATTGGTTTTATAGACCTTAGTCTATTCGTTTTTTTTAAGGCAGAATATCTAGTGCTTCATTCTGAATGTTCAGCTGGTCTCTGAATCCCGTACACAGCGAGTATTCGGCGCTTGCACAGATGCACGGTAGGATCGAGAAGGCGCTTGAGGAGTAGGCAAAAGAGTTCGACCCGTTACCATCAATGATTATAATCTAAGTACTGTCGCAATCTAATTCAGATTATTGAACTTGGCGGGCCATCGCGCCCATGATTTTCCAGTCTCCATCGGTATCTTTCACCCAAACATGGATGGTGTGATATCGCTGATTCACCTCAGTGCCATCCGGCGCGACCGTTCGGTGCGTGTTGTAATAGATGACACCCGTGTTGCCGTGCATGGCGAAATCATCAAAGTACAATTCTAATTTTTCTGAGTTCGGAAACCTAAATAGGCCAGACTCCTGATTTTTTTTGAGTTGAGAAATAGGCGATGGCTTCGGTGTACCAGGGGGCCACCCAACATAGTTCGGTGATGAATTTTCGATATAGTAATCGAGGCCCGTTTTGGCGCGTGCTTTGTAGATGGCCTGTTCTTTTGCCCAAACAATTTTCTTTGCTTCTTCATATTCCCTGGCAGATTGTGCCTGAGACACGTTTGCCGGTCCCATCGCAATGATGGCGAGTGCGAGAAGTATAATACGGATCATTACTACCTCATTTATGATTGCGGTGTTGGCGGTGTTTCGCCGCGCGCGCGGATAATGCTGCGCATAATGGTGTTAGGAACGAACGTATTGTCCCAGTGATTATCTTTCGGCGGCGCATTACCTATCCGGAGAATCACGAGACCTTCAGATGGAATAATGTAAACGACCTGATTGGAATTGCCATCATAGAGGTATAGGTCTTCGGCGAGATACGGCTCTGCATGATTTGTTACCCCCATATTCGGGACGTCTGGATTAGCCGCACCACGCGTTTCTACATAGGCGCCAGCAATATAAAGCCCCATACCAGCCCAAAGATTCTGTGGCGTGGCGATTTTCGTCTGCTCAACATAGCCTTCTGGCAGCAGACGAACCCCATCCCATACGCCGTCAAAGTAGCTCAGTAGACCGAGGCGCATGAATGCTCCAGCCGGGAGCATAATGCAGCAGCCGGAATGGGCTGTGCCGCCTTCGCGATTAAGCCAAACTTGCCCACCCTTAGAACCAAGAGGCTTGAGTATTTGCTCTGAAACCCATTCGCCATATCGTACACCAGTTGCGCGCTCTATCAGCGGAGCGACCATTTCTGATGTTGCATTAGAGTAGTCATACCGTTCACCTGGCTTATGGGTGAGTGGGTATTCATTGATAATCACGTCGTCATGGTAGGGGTGAAGATACGAGCGATTTAAAATGCTCTCTGGCTCACGCTCCATACCTTGGCGAAGGAAGCCCGTGCGCATATCCAAGAGGTGTCGAATAAGCATGGGTTCTCTATCCGTACCCTTCCACTCCGTAATGAAATCGCTGACCCGTTGATCAATGGACTTAATGTGGCCCTCCATAATGGCGCGGCCGACTGCGATGACTGTAACTGGCTTGGCCAGAGAACGGCCAACGATCAAGGTGTCCGCATCAGCGCCATTGAAATATGCTTCACGCTCTAATTTTCCTTTTCGCCAAACCATGAAAGCCTGTGAGTTTCTTGCCCCTGCATACTCTTCAGCCACATCTAAGGCATCTCGTGTGACAGTGCTTACCTTGTTCTGATCAGTCAGGGGGAGGGGGGCAAATTCGGCTAAACCCTGAACGTCTTCTAAAACGTCGTATCGAAATCCGCCATTTTGGCCGCCACTACCACCGAACAAGGCGTTGAGACGCAAGAGGTATAACTCTTTAGCTTCTGGCGGATACTTTGCGTCAACATCTATCTGGGTAATATCTTGGGCTACTACACTTGTGATATTTGTTATACTGAGCAGCGCGATGATTGGAAAACTTAAAGCAAGTGCGTAACTGCAAAGTCGTAGCATGCAGAAAAACTCCAAAGTTTATGTGTGTGAACGTATATATGACTATGCCATAGTTACTCAATATTGGTCCATGCCGCTGGGCGATGACAGGCTTTAAGCGGCTGTGTTCTAAGTATTTCGCCGCCAAGTGGTCGGGAAGAGTTGCGCCGGAAGGGGCTCGCCTTCTTTTATGTCCGGGCTATTCTGGAACGGTGATTTTTTTGAGGTCGGGTTATTCTCGTATCTGATGTCACTCCCAAGCCACCGGAGTGAAAACGCAACTCGGCGCCCAAATTGACCAGCGGTTCTGGGGAGGGACGCGTGGATGGTCTTTGGATGGATAATCAGCATATCGCCGGCTTTAACTTCCCAAACACGAATGTCTGCATATGGTGCGTGAACGCGTTCTAAGAGCTCCTCCCATGTATGGAAATTCGGTGGCGGTTTAACACCGTCGAGCGCCCATGAGCTGACATAACGATGCGCATCTTTGTTTGAACCAGAGAGTGTTTGTACTGGAGCGTTGTTTAGGTCGACGTCTGTTAGTGCTATCCACATGGACGGAGCATGGTGCCCTCGTAACGGAAAAAGACATTCGTCATTATGCCACGGCGTGGCGGTTGCTTCGTCTTCTCCCTCTTTAAGGAATGTTCCGTCAGTCCAAGGTTGCATAGTATCTGACCCAATGACGTCGGCGACGATCTGGGCACAGTCGGAATGTTCGACTAAATTGCGCATCTCAGGTAAACGCGGATACAAATTGACTAGCCGGACATAGCCATCATGATCTTCGTATTGAATATCCGGCATCATCTCTTGGGGACCGAACGCTATAGTGCCGGTGCGTATGCCTAAGATAGCGTCGTCAATAACCTTGGTCATGCCGGCGACCCACTCTTGCGTCATTGCACCGACGACGTGTGTTACGCCAACTTCGTTATAGGTCTCTATGATGTCTTGAGTGACTTTTGGATGCATTTCTAGCTTTCAAACCTTTAGAATTATTTACGTGTTCGGTTTTGCTCTCTAAAATTTTACTACTGTCCCCTATGAAAGAAAATATTATAAATACTGTTACAAATATCCTTTACCCGTAACTTTCTGCTTCTGTCTTTTTCGCCGTCTCAATTGTCTCAAAGTCGTCCATTTCTCCGCTGATGAAGCGGTGCAACACCGAAACGTAATCGGCCGTTTTATCAGGGTGGTGGTGCGGATGCCTGCCAACGAATGTATACCCAACAGCTCCATCGGCTAACCTAAGAACTTTTCTATGGCAGTCGTTCAATGGATCTGTTTCGGCAGTGAGAGCGAGGGTTGGAACGGTTACTTTCTGTAACGCCTCTTCCATATTGTAGTTTCTAAGTGCGTCGGCAGAATCGTCGCTTTGCTGAGCGAGCATGCTATCGATAACGGCATTCCGTAAAAAGTCTGCGCCACCCTCATCGAGGACGAAGCTTGAATCCCACATGCGTTGCAGCCATAAAGAGCGTTCCCAGACCCAGGCGATATGTGATCCGTCTTCTTTCCAGTCCGGCGTTGGCTGGCGTGCTGTCGCAAGAACCTCTTCGCGGAACGTGCGATCCCAGACAGGGCTCCCATCGAGGATAAGCCTAGAAACTTTTTGTGGATGGCTCAGGGAAAGCTCTACCGCAATCTCGGCGGAGAGATGTCCACCGAGCACCACAGCCCCTTCGATGTTTAGACCGTCCATAACGGAAGCAATATTGTCTGCGTAGTCGCCGATGGCCCATGGTTTTGGCCTTGGGTCTGACTGACCATATCCAAGGTGATCTGGCGCGTAGGCCGCATAACCAAGATTAGCAAGGCAGGATAAAGTCGGTGTGTATTGACGGCTTGACGCGGGGGTCCAGTGAAGCAAAATTATTGGCATGCCGTTCCCCGCGGAACGCACGTGCACAAAGCCAGATGGTGTTTCTACGAAAGCGCGGTGATTGCGTAAGGATAAGGTATGCATTGATAATGGGCCTTATTTCCGGCTTTTCTTCTGGGATTCGTAGCTTAAAGGAAAGTTCGCTATCCGGGCAGATTCTATTTCCTATGGCTCGACGCCTGTCCCAAGCTTGCATCTTGCCCTATGTAAGAAATATCAGTTTGATCATTAATCTGGCAAAAAAGAGAAATCCGTGCCTTCAGATACACTGCCGTCAATAGACCACATCACTTCGGCTAAACGCCTTCTCAATGTTGAGCGGGCCTACGAGATTATGGACAAGTATGGCCTGGACGGATTGGTCGCAACGACGCCAGTAAACATCTACTACCTCTCCAGCCATGGCGGGATTATGCAATGGATGGGTCGTCCCTTTTCAACATTCGCATTCTTTCCGCGCAATCCAGCTGCACCTCCCGCGATTATTTTATCTGCAGTCATGTTGTACCACCTAGACTATCGGCCGACATGGATGCCAACGGTTCAGGCTTACACCATGCCTTTGAAGGGAGAGGGTGGCGCGGTTCTGTTAAACGGCCATGGCCAGCCAGTGGCAAACCCTAAAACCAGCTTCTGGCCGGTCGGTGATGGCGAGAAGAGCGAGCGGGATAAAATGCAGCTTGCCTTGTTCGCTGCTTATGAAGGCAAAACGAGTGCAACTCCGTTAGCGGCTCTCGTTAAAGCCATCCAAGACGGTGGGGCGGCCAACGGCACGATTGGATTTGATGACCCGCGGATTGCGCCGTGGCTTAGGGAGCAAGGTGTGCCGAACATTAAAGGCGTTGATGCGCTCAACGTCTTTAAAGAAATTCGCATGGTGAAGACAGAGAATGAGATCGATTTGCTGCGCGAGGCAGCGCAGAAAAATGAAGTCGCATTGGATTATGCGATCGAACACATCGAACCTGGGTTTGCCTTAGAAGACATAGAGCTTGCTCATGCGCGTAAGTGGGGTGAGTTGGGCGGCCGCGGGAAATGGATGATTGCCAATGTTGATGGGTTAAACTCTGGCGTGGTGTCCAAAGGCGATTTCATGAAGCTTGACAGTGTCGGCGTTTACAAAGGCTACCATGGAGACGTCGGCCGTACGGTCATGGTTGGCGATCCGCCGGATAGTTTGGTCAAACGCATAGAGGCTGATACAAAGTGCAGTCGAGTTGTCTATGACGCTGTGAGGCCAGGGATGAAATTTTCTGAAGCCTCAAAGATGTTTCATGATCTGATGCAACAAGAAGGTGTTCCGAACGGATATGGCGGACCACACAACGTTGGTCTTGAGCATACCGACCAGCCGTTCCCGACAGGGGCAGAGCCTCCCGGGACCTTCGATCAGGATTTTTTCTTCGAAGATGGAACGGTTTACACGCTTGATATGCCGTATAGCGAGATTGGGTGGGGGACTACTCACGTGGAGGATATGATCGTGGTCCGCAAGGATGGCTACGAGGCTTTATCTTCAATGGATACCAGGTTGAGGGTCAGGCCTACGTAGGTAGATAAGTCTATCAAGCTGAGGGGCAGATATATGGTATTTAAAATCAACGTTCGGGTGATTGTTTCTGTTTTAGTCTTTTTAGGCATTCCCCTTGGGCTATCTGCAGAGGAAGAAAATAACGAAATTCCTCTGGCGCGGGAGGCGGACGCAGAAAAGATTTGGGCGCAAGAATTGCATATCTATGAGATGCGCAGTGGCGGTGACATGGGCTACTACCTGTCTCTCGCCAGTCCGGGCTACATGGCTTGGCCAGCACCAGCTGAAGCACCTCTTAATTTTAAGAAGTTATCAGAGCGTATCGGCGGTGGTCAGCTAATGGAAGCGGGAGAGCTTATCACTGTCTCTAAAAAAGGCTTGTCGTTCGATGGGGATACTGCACTAGCATTTTTCGAAACACACCGGACGCAAAGGGCAGGCGGCAAAGCGGTCGACGAGCGCTTCGAGAATATCCATGTCTGGGTGAAGCGTGATGAAGAGTGGCGTTTGATCGCTAATATGTCGCGCGCTGTTGCCGAAAATCGCGAGAGACTGGGCAACACCACTATAAATCATGATACGGACTAATCAGCATGCCGTATAAGCGGCGTGACTAGTAACCCTCTCTAAGGCCCATTCAATTCATGTTCGTCCTATATCTTGTTGTCTTTATTGGCCTGACTGGGGTTGGCATCATAGTTCCATTGTTTCCATTTTTTGGGGAGCAAGTTGGTGCGTCTCCTGCTGAGATCACTATGCTCATGGCAGTTTTCGCATTAGGGCAATTTATAGCGGCACCTTTTTGGGGGCGGTGGAGTGACCGCGTCGGTCGAAAGCCTATCTTCATCATTACTCTGGCGGGATCTGCGGTTGCTTATGTCTTGTTGGGATTGGCGGAGACAGTCCCTGAGCTTTTGTTCTCGCGCCTCGTCGGTGGCCTCATGGCGGGTAATATTCCTGTCGCTTTTGCAGCTGCCGCAGACGTCACGTCTGGTAAAGACCGGTCTATGATTATGGGGCGTGTAGGGGCTGCATTTTCTCTTGGTTTTATTTTTGGTCCGGCCATTGGTGGTCTGCTGGCTGGGCCTGCGCCAACAGCGGAAGATTTTCTGTTGATCGCACTTTTGGCAGCAGGGCTATGCCTTTTTGCCGTTTTGGTGACGGTTTTCTTGTTCAAAGAAACCCACCCGGTCTCCAATAGGAGCGCTAAACCTGTTTCTATGCGTTTAATTTCTTTGAAAGGGGTTGCTCGTTATCTCACATGGCCGGTACTGGGTGCGCTTATTGGTGTGAATTTCATATTCGTTGCGGGCAGTTCCATGATGGATTCAACATTCGCTCTATATGCATCAAAGGAACATGACTTCGGTCCCACTGATATTGGCTTCTTATTCACCTATATGGGCGTGATTATGGCCACCGTTCAGGGTGGTGCAATTGGGCCTCTCACTAAGCGCTTTGGTGATGCCCCTGTCCTGAGGCTAGGGATTCTTTTCTATATTACTGGTCTCGGCTTCATGATTGTCGCGTCTGGCCTGTATTCCGTCCTTTTGGCTCTAACTTTTATAACCGTTGGAGTTGCGCTGTTCGTTCCTGCATCTTCAAGTCTGGCATCGCAGCATGCACCTGGTTCAGAGCAAGGCGCAGCTCTTGGCGCATTTCAGGCGGCCGGGAACCTAGGCCGAGTATTAACACCCACAGTATCTGGTATGATATTTTCTACCTATGGCACAGCCGCGCCGTTTATGGTCGCTATTGCGCTTATGTTGCCCACATTTTTTCTTGTTCGTATAGCTATTGCTCAAAGCAACTTGATTAAAACCGAGTCCGCGCTCTAACGTCTTTCCTCGTTTGAGAATTCTGGAGACCCTTATGGTTCAATCTTCACATCCATTGCCTCGGCGCGCAGTTATTGCAGGTGCAGCATCTGCCGCTGCATTAGCGCCCCGCCCTCTTCATGCTGCTACGGAAAGTGACGTGGTTATAATAGGTGCAGGGCTTTCTGGTTTGTACGCAGCGATGTTGTTGGAAGAATCAGGGTATTCCGTAACCGTCATTGAGGGGCGGAACCGGATTGGCGGCCGACTTTATACGCTGAGTGACTTGCCTGGGAATCCAGAAGCCGGAGGAAACTCTATTCTTGGCGGGTACGGACGCATGCGAGACATGTGCGATCGCTTAAACGTGCCGTTGATGAACTACAAAACGCGCGGTGCGATGTCTAAACCTGAAATAGCGCTGAATGGATCGGTCATACCAAAGAAAGACTGGCCATCTCATCCACTCAACAAGATGCCCGAAGGCTCGCGGGAGCTTAGCCCAAGTGGTTTTATGTGGGGCGTAATTGCACGGAACAACCCACTCGAATCATTTGAAGATTGGTATGACCCGAAGTCATGGAAGTATGATGGCCCCGTTTACGGACTGCTGCGCAATTTGGGATGGTCAGAAGAAACGATCGCTTTGGTCAACGATACCAATCCCCAATACGGCACATCGGCCCACGATACGTCGTTGCTGATGTGGTACTTTATTCAGAAATGGTTTGCGACACAGGACGAGATTGAACCCGTTTCCTTGTCTGCGATCGGCGGCAATCAACGTATTCCTGAAGCAATGGCGAATACCCTTAAGTCTGATATTCACTTAGGTAAGACCGTAGTCGGCGTTAGAAGTGAAGCGTCGCACGCAGAAGTCCATTGTGATGATGGAAGTGTTTACAAAGGCAAACGCGTTATTTGTTCTACGCCTTTGCCACCGCTGCGGTGGGTGAAGTTCGACCCTGTTCTTCCTGCTACAAAACGATCGGCCATACTGAATATTGGCCAGATGCTGATTACCCAGGTCCACATCATTCCCAAGGAACCTTTTTGGGAAGAAGATGGCTTAGACCCATCGATGTGGACGGATACGCCTGCTGGCGTTGTGACGGCGCAGCGCTTCGGTGAAACTGATGATGAAGTCACTAACTTCTTGTGTTGGGGCCGCGCCCATATTGCTCAGTATTTGGATATCTTGGGCGAGGAAGAGGCAAAGGCGCGCGTGGTCAAAGAGATTGAGACCCTTCGTCCTGCTGCTAAGGGCAAGATAGAGGCAGCGGGTTTTAAATCCTGGCAGTTGGACCCATTCTCTGGCGGAGACTGGGTTGTCTGGGCCCCCGGCCAAATTGCCACGCATTTGCTTGATGTTGGCCAGCCTGAAGGGCGTATTCACTTCTGCGGCGAGCATACGGCCTTGTCGAATCGCGGCATGGAAGGAGCGATGGAGTCCGGTGAGCGCGCTGCATTCGAGGTGCTTGATACCCTCTAGTGTCTGTGGACATGAAATAAAAAAAGGGCGGCTCGTTTGAGCCGCCCTTTCTTTTGTTCGCCGTCTTTTCGATTAGAAAGTAATGGAAGACCGAAGGCCAACGGTGCGTCTGTCTTGAGGTAGCAAGATCACACCCAGCTTATTAAAGTCGAAAATTCCTGGTGCATCGATAAGCGAGAAATCTGTGAACTCCTGACCACCGCGCCAGCTGTCTTCGTTAAACAGATTCTTGACGTAGAATTCGACCCTAAGATTTTCCCGTTGAATGCCCATGCGGGTATTGACGAGGAAGTAGGATTCTAGGTACGCCAAGTTAGTGATCCCGACCAAAGACTTACCCATATAGGTGATGTCGCCACGTGCGAACCACTCCCAATCTCCGGTTAGTGGTGCCGTGTATGAGCTCGAGAAGTTGCCGGACCATTTTGGGAACCTGCCGGCACGGTTGCCGTCGACAGTTGTAGTGCCAAGTACGGCCTGCTGGGATGAGGTGGCCGTGGTGAATGTCGTAAACTCATTTTCGTTAAACGTAAGGTTCAAGTTTGCGGACCATTCATCGCTAATCTGGAATGCTGATTCAATTTCCAGCCCATAGTACTTGGAGCTTCCTGATGTCGCTGCGCTATCAAAGTTTGGATTAACGTTTGGCACGCCGTCTTGGTTGTCATCACGGTAGATTGTGATGAAGGATGAGGAGGGTGAGTTCTTCCACTCTTGAATATAAGCAGCAACGTTTAAGAGCAAGCGTCCATCCATCCAGGTGGATTTCATGCCGGCTTCGAGAGAATCTAGTTTCTGGTCAGCCGTCAGGAGCGAATACTTGTCACCTAATGCAGATTTAAACTGCTCACATTCCGACTGAGTGCTCGGCAGACCGGTTCGTGGGTCGGTAAACGGGACCGTGTAAACAATGGTCTGACAGTTAACCAAGTTGGAATTGATCACACCCGGCAGAATTCCGCGTGATGCTGTCGCATAGACCTTGACGTCGTCTGCGACCTCATAGCTTGCGGAGACGCGGGGAAGCCAGTTCTTAAACGTGTTGAAGAATGTTCCAACGCCATCACCGCGTTCGTCTTGTTGGTAGCGCATTTCAACATCGAGGGTGAATTGCTCGGTTATGTCATACGACACCGAACCATAGACCCCCCATACGTCAACGGTATCGCCACCGTCGACACTAACGGGGAAGAATCCAGGGCTGTCACAGTTGCTACCGATACCGAACAATGCACCGAAGTTCGCACACGTGAATACGAGTGTGCCTCCGCCAGCACTGGTGAGGTAATCCTGATTGTAGTAGTTGGCACCGGCCACCCAGCGCAAACGTCCCTCACTGGAAGATGCGGCGCGTATGTCGACACCGTAGTCTTCGCCAGCCTGCGGATTGGTCACGTACCAAGCTTCCACATCTGTCATGTCCCAATCGCGGAGACCGTTTGAGGCGTTTTCGTTGTAGGAGGCTGTGCCTGTGATGACGACGCCGTTATCCATTTCGTAATCACCGGTCAGGCTTAACCGCTTGATCTCACGGACCAGACCAAACCCATCGATCTGAGGAACACCGGGAACCTGCCCGCCATTCAGAAGGCGGTCGGCAACGATATTTGGGCCTGTTGTAGCCAGAATTTGTGGGAATAAGCTGCCGTTGCTAGTGACTAACGGTGCACCTTTGTCTCCAGGACCGGGTAACTTTCCGCACTTGAACAGCGTCGGATTTAATGTAATCGGGTTACGATCACTATCCAAGCCGGGTTGACTCAGGCCGGAACAGGAGTCGTTCAAGCGACCTTTCAGGAAAGCAACAGCTTCTGGGCCATCGCTGTCCTCTTGGTAGAACGCCCTTAACTTCAGTGTGAAATTCTCTGATGGTTGGGCATATAGCTGGGCGCTAATTGAGTCTGAACCTTGCTCACCAAGATTTGTTCCGTCCGTTGCAGTGTAATAGCTTCCCCTTTGATAAAGGCGGCCGGCGACACGAAACGCCAATTTGTTTTCAATCAGTGGGCCTTCGAAGCTCGTTTGAACTTCAAAGTTACCGTGGGTCCCGGCATCGAACATCACTTTACCGGAATATTCATCAAGGCTGGGGGTTGAGGTAATGTAGTTGATTGCTCCAGCAAAGGAGTTGCGGGAGAACGTGGCCGACTGTGGGCCTTTAATAATTTCAACGCGCTCGAGGTCCATCAGGGCGATCGATTGTGCGCCCTGCAAGGCAAACACACCATCGATGAACAAAGACGCGGTTTGCAGTGTTGAGAACTCAGACCCTTCAACACCACGGAAGCGAATATTGGCGTTTAAGCGGCCTGGGCGGTTTCCGGCCAAGTCGTTGTTGAACTGCATCCCCGTGGTTTGCATCGAGATATCTTCGAGGTTCTTGAAGCCTGCTCGGTCAATTTGGTCCGCGGTGAATGCCGTTATTGAAAGTGGAACGTCTTGAAGACTTTCAGCTCTCCTACGCGCGGTGACTACGATTTCCTCTAGCGCTATGGTCTGCGCCTGAGTTGTATTGAATGACATATCCGGTGCAATTACGAAGGCGGTAAAAGCGGCAACCGACGTCGCAAGGTATTTTTTGAGCATGGCGTTTCCCCAAGAGATAACATTAAGCTTTAAAATATTGATCGTACTTTCGCCCTAAACTTCAACAAAATCAAAGTTAAACTAGTGTTTTCTTTTAGTAAAAAGTTTATGTGACATTAATAACACATTTTTTCTAAAAACTTATAAACCCAGAACGCCTGGGTTAATAAGTTTGTCTGGATCTAGAGTTTTCTTAATGTTCTGGAGTAATGAGATGGTCTCGTTATTTGTGACTGAGGCGTAAGAATAGAATCGGCCGTACTGCATATGGGCGGCACCCAGATCATCCATCATAGATGAAAATGCGTTCCGAATGAGCCGAATACGTTCATCTCGACGCTCTGCTTTGGCGTCTTCATCTGCGGGGTTTTCCACCTGAACCATGCCGTTGTGATGTAGTTTTTTGGCCTGGCCGCGCCAATACAACACCGGTTCCACCATCATCGCCGGTCCAGCGCAGGCGAAGGAAAGGGAGGCGTCTATGTCCAATGAGGCCATGTCTGGGAAGTGATCTTTTAAAACCGTCATGAAGCCATCGTAGGCATCGGTTACACGGCCCAGCGGGAAAACGCCGTGGGTCCAGATTTGCATCCGGCCCTTTGCGTCTAGCGGAGACTGAACGAAACTGAACGGATTTCCGCGAATGAAATTGGGTACGACGGGATCAATTGCAGTCCCTTCCGGTCCCACGATTTCAACGATGGCTGCTAAATGAGCATCAGCGAT
The DNA here is from genome assembly GCA_028822445.1 of Rhodospirillaceae bacterium. Taxonomy (GTDB): domain Bacteria; phylum Pseudomonadota; class Alphaproteobacteria; order Rhodospirillales; family Rhodospirillaceae; genus WLXB01. The sequence continues at coordinate 58,674 of JAPKDQ010000009.1, forward strand.
CCCTTGCGTCCAGCCTTCACACACAACATGAAGTGTTGGGTTGCTTAACTTCTCGTCTCCAAGTGGGGCAGGTCCGACACCGAGGCATTCGGATGCGAGACCGGATTTTCCAATTGCCCGGATGGCTGTGATAAGCGTATTGAAAGATTCAAAAGAAAACGATGCGGCAGATTGCCCGTCTGGGATTTTCTCGAGGCGGAGTGTGGCGGTAATTTTGACGCCGAGGGCGCCAGCGTCATTGAGAAATAGGCCCGTCAGATCAGGGCCATTATTGCGGAAAAAGGGTACAGAGTTCTTGGTGGCACCTGTTCCGGTCACTATGACTATGCCTTTGGCAGACACCACTTCAAGCCCCAACACGGCATCAGCTGCGGTGCCATTTTTTGCCGACCCGAAGAACATGCAGTTATTGGAAAGGCTGCCACCAACCGTTGAATAGCGGCCTGTCGTTGGGCCGGACATTGTGGCGCGCAAGCCATGTTCGGAGGTGGCGGCCATCATGGCTTCCCATGTGCACCCAGCCTCAACTGTGACAGTCATATTATCTGGATTAACGTCGAGAATGCGATTGAGCCGCCGCGTATCTAGTACTACTGCGGGAACGGCGGTCGCCTCACTTTGTACATAACCTCCTGTGTAGGAGAGGCCACCACCCCTTGGCAGCAACGCTATGCCAACGTTAGTGCAGGCTCTGATCGCTTCACATGTCTCTTCCTTTGAAGCTGGTGCGATGACCCCAAGAGGCGCTGGCCCTGAGAAGAATAAATCCTCCGCGAATTGGTCACGAGTCTCAACGTCTGTGTGGACGTGTTCACTACCGAGTATGGACTCTAGGTCGGCGATGACTTTCTCTGCTTCCATAGGTTTTAATCCAGCAATATAATTTAAAGTGTGGGGTGACACACCCTGCCACGAAAACAACGACGGAGCACCCAGCCAAATGAAAGTTGCGCGCTATACCCGCACCGGAACTCCAACTGACGTGATCGAGATTGTCGACGAAGACACGCCAGCACCCCAAGCTAATGAAGTGACGATCCGAATGGAGGCGGCGCCGGTCCATCTTGCGGATTTGTACTGCATGGCCGGGAAAGAACGATTTAACCTTCCATTGCCTGCGACTCCTGGGTTTGAGGGTGTGGGGCGTATTAGTGCCCTCGGGTCGGATGTTGCTGATTGGTCAGTCGGTGATCGTGTGTTTCCCCCGTTGGCTTCTGGTACGTGGAGAACGGAGCTAACGGTAAGCGTGGCGGAATTACTTCCCGCGCCAACTGGAGATGCGGTGCAGTTGTCTCTTCTGCCAATTAATCCGCCAACCTCGTATCTCATTCTAGAAGACTACGGCGACCTACAAGAGGGCGATTGGATTATCCAGAATGCCGCTAACTCGAATTGTGGACGGTATTTAATCGAGTTGGCTAAGCTGCGCGGTATCAAGACTATAAATGTTGTTCGCCGTCCGGAGCTTGTTGATGAGTTGAAGGCGCTCGGTGGGGATATTGTTATGGTTGACGGGGATGATTTGTCTGATCGCGTTTTAAAAGAAACGGGTGGCGTGCCGGCTAAGCTCGGTGTTGATGCGGTTAATGGAATGGCAACGGCGCGCATTGCGTCTTGTCTGGCTGATGGCAGTACGGTCTTGGCTTACGGTATGTTAACCGATGAGCCCTGTATGATTCCCTCTGATGTCGCCTTTCTTCGAGATATACGTCTCGAAGGTTTTTATACGGTTCGCCAGTTTAGTAAGCGCACGCCGGAAGCCGTGCGAGGCATTTACACTGAATTGGCTCGGTTATTTGAGGCCGGGAAACTGACTGCTAAGATTGCTGCCACCTACGCACTCGATGATATTAAAGAAGCGGTTGCCCACGCTGGCCGCCGTGGCGCGGATAGAGATGGCAAGATCATTCTGACAATGGAGTAGTAGAAATGAACTGGTATCTCAAACTCTTATGTCTAACGGTAGTCATCGCAAGCACCGCGGTTTTCAATATTGAATATGTCGCCGCCCAATCGGTTCTTATTAAAAACATAACCCTTATTGATGGGACGGGCGCGGCTCCAGTAGTGGGTGTGTCTGTTCTCGTCGAAGGTGGCCGGTTCTCCAAAATATCGACAAATGTTGTCGCGGCTCCGGAGGGTATTGCGGTCGTCGACGGCACGGGTAAATTTCTAATACCGGGTATTATTGATAGCCATATTCATTTGCCCGGTGGACGTGCTGGCGTTGGTAACCGTCAAATGCTGATCAACCGACCTGTCGCCTTAAAGTCATTGGCATCATACCTCTACTCTGGGGTCACAGCCGTTTATGATTCGGGCAACAACGCTGAATTTATTTATGGAATACGAGAGGATGAGCGTGCAGGCCGCGTGCTTGCCCCGCGTATTTACGCGACCATAAGTCTGATTGCGCCACCCGATGGACATGGGTGCTGTGCTGGGGGCACTGTCGTTTACGACTACGAGGACGGCGTAAAGAAACTTGATGCCCTGTTTAAAATGAAGCCGGATTTGCTCAAGTTCACGCGTGAACGCCGCGGCATGGGGCCCGTTGGCCGGGATATCCCTCTGCTTGAAACTGGTTTGATGAATAAGCTTGTCGCTTATGCACACCAGGAGGGGATTAGAACAACAGTTCACGTGTCTGAAGTTGAGTTGGCCCGTGAAGCCATTGAGGCGGGCACTGACGCCTTTGCTCATACTGTTTATCTCGATGACGCCAATGCAGATTTTGCTGCACTCATCGCGGAGAAGGGTATCATTCTTTCAACCACGATGACGCGTATTGAGGCGGACACTACATTCCTTGATGAGCCGATTTATGTAGCGACTATCCCAGAGGAAACCCGAAACAAAATTCGGGCGAGTGAGCGCTTCAATGGTTCGCCTTACACGGGTTGGCTGAGTTCGTTGCGTCCGGCTATCATGAACAACATTAAAGTGTTGCATGAAGCTGGCGTTATTCTTGCGATGGGGACTGATCGGTCCTTGGGGCCGCTTCCCCATCAGGAACTTGAGGTGATTGTTGAATCTGGGATTACACCACTTGATGCGATTCGAATAGGGACGCTAAACGCTGCCGCCTACATAGGCGTGGATGATGAGATCGGGTCCATCGAGGAAGGAAAGCTTGCAGATATGCTTTTGCTTGAGGCCGACCCAAGCGCGGATATCAGAAACACGACGCTGATCCATTCAGTCTATAAGGGTGGCGTTTGGATCGACCGCGCCGCTTTAGACGTTCCCGCAAACCTTCGTTGACTTTTGGCTGCGTCGTTCGATGTAAATTTTGGCGACGGCCTACCGCACTGAAGGAATTGCGTCTGGCTCTTTCTCTAGGGTCCATTGCCGCACCTGTCCATCAAAATACCCACCCGTGATTATGATGCTATCGTCCCGTGAGAAGAGGATGCTGTTTGCGGATCCATTGTGGCCTAGGAGAGGCTCGCCGACCGTGTCGCCATTGGCAGACCAGACCCGTCCCGCGCCGTCATCGCCTGCTGATGCGAGGAGGGAACCATCGGAAGAAAAGGCTAACGCGCGGACCCAACCCCTGTGACCGGCCATATTACCCACGCGCGGTGTGCCATCAGAGCCCCATAGCCGAACCACGCCGTCGTCACCGCCGGTTGCGAAGATAGCACCATCCGGAGAATACGTGATTGTCCGAACGGTCCCCCCGTGCGCTGTCATAGATGATGCTTTTAATTCACCGTCGAACCGCCAGATTTTCATGGCACTGTCAGATCCACCGCTTAGGAAACTTCTTCCCGATGGCGACATGGCTAGTGCGCTTACTGCTTCTTTGTGCGCCTTGATTGGTCCGAGGACGAGTGCGCCATTCGAATCCCAGATTCTGATCGACCCTTGTTCATCTCCAGTCGCTACCATTCCGCCATCGGCCGAGAAGGTCACTGCTGTCACTCTGCCATTATGGTCGTCCATGGTGAGAAGCGGAGAACCGTTGAGATTCCAAATACGCATAGTTCCGTCGTAGCTTGCGGTGGCAAACCGACCGCCATTCGGAGAGAACGCAATCGCTTCGACCCATGCGGTATGAACCAGGTTGGGTGACCCAATAGGGTGTCCGTCTGTGTTGTACAGTTGAAAACTGCCGTCGTCGCCAGCCACTGCGACCAAAGTGCCATCCGGAGAGATTGCGAGAGTGCGAAGCCATGGGTCATAAGCGCGCAAAGGTTCTCCGAGCGGTGACCCATCGATGTTCCAGAGCCTGACTGTGCCATCGTAGTAACCGCCGGTCGCAAAGAACTCGCCGCCGGATGAAAAGGCTAAAGCCTGAACTGACCCTGCATGTCCTCGCATGGATGGTTGACGTAGTGACCCATCAAGGTTGCGGAGTAAAACTGAGCCGTCATCACCGGCAGATGCCATAACGTCGCCTTTGGGGGCAAAGTCGACGACCCATGCGCGATGTCCTGACAATGGGTTTGCCCGCGGCGTGCCGTTTAGGTTCCAGAGGCGAACGAGCCCGTCATCGCCCGCTGATGCAATAAAGTCTCCACGTGGAGAAAAGTTTACGGCTTCCACCCATCGCTCATGACCCAATAGTGGTCCGGCGAGAAGTTCGCCACGTGTATTCCAAAGCCTGATTGTGCCATCGATACTCGATGATGCAATTTTTGTTCCGTCTGGTGAAAAGGAAACGGCTCGAACCCATTCCGTATGGCCGATGAAGGGCTTTCCGATTTGTTTACCGTCCAAAGACCAGAGCCGCACCGTGCTGTCATACCCTGCAGAAGCAAGTTTTAATCCGTCGGGTGAGAAGTCGAGGTCCTGCACAGACCCGTCATGGCCTAAGAATGTATCTCCCCGTTGGGTGCCGTCTCTATTCCAAAGAAAAATCTGGCCGCGGACCGTACTAGACGCAATCGTCTTTCCATCAGGCGAAATCGCAACTGCGACAGCTCCTGCATCTAGGTCGAGTTCTTTTGTAAATGCGCCGTCGTAAGACCAAACTGTAATGCTGCCATCAGATACATCAACGACTGCAAATCGATTGGGGTCTGTTGGGTCAAAGGTGAGGCGAACGGGAGTAAGTGGACCACCTTGCGCCTTGATGCGAATGTTTGCTTCTGATTTTAGCACATACGTTTGTGCGTGTGTCGGTGTCATCCAAAAAAGCAGCGCCGCTGCCAAACTTATTATAGCTAGGCTCTTTGTTTTCATCCTGTCTGCCTCATCATTCCACCCTATGGATCGCATAGTTTTTAGTCGTCACTAAGTATGGCGTCTTCATGGTACTTTCCGCTAGCCTTAGTGCACGGGAATTTCAATTACGCGACTATAAAGGAGTATGCTTCGATGGCCGAAGAAAAAGAGAGTTTTGAGTTAGAAGGTCGGAACTCTGTCCGGGGCATACTAGCAATGCTCTTCGTAATCATTCTTGGCTTTGCAGCATCATATTATTTGAGCCGCCCTTTGACCGAACAGGCGAGGGCGGATTGGAATGCTCAAGCAGATGAGGATGCAAAGGTGCTCGCATCTACGTTTACTGTTTTGCTTGATCATGCCAACAGCCCTCTCCAAAGTCTCGCCACACTGTTTAACGGGTCAGGCCGTGTTGCTGCCGACGAGTTTGAAAATACGATTAAGTTCCTCAAAGGGCATCAGTCAGGAGCCTTTCCTGCATCGATGGGTTTCCTGACGAAGTCTCAACCACCCAGTTGCGGGACGGAAGATGGGTGTTGGATGGTTGCGTATTCGACGGATACCAATGGTGTGTTGAGGCCGGGGTCCGATGCTTCGCGTTTTGGCCCGATGGTTGAGACCGTTGATACCGCGTTGGTTGATGAAAATACTCTGGTGGTCGGATCTGTTTTCCAGGGTGAGGATGGCAAGCCTTACTCATATTATGCAGTGACGATCCGCAACACGCGTCAGTTCGGCGTTGTGGTTAGTCTCATCGACTACCAAAGCCTTGTTGAGCGTCTGTATGAAGAATGGATTCCCGAAGGTTTGTCTCTGCGCCTTGAAGCTTCGTTCTCAAACGGTGAGGAAATGTCTGACCCTTTGTTTATCGTCGGTTCATCAGATCCAGATGCAGGTGCTGTGAGGTCTGTCAGCGTTCCGGCGGAAATTGATGGCGCAAAATTTAATCTGGTCCTGGATGTGACGAATAAGTATGCCGACGGGCCCAAGCTTCTAGCCGGAACGTTTACTCTCTATGCTGGAATTTTCGCGACCCTCTTTTTGGTTATGCTCATTCGATTGTTGTTTAGGGTTAGAGATTAACCGCCCTCGGAAACCCTGGCAAACATCTGGGCTGTTTCTATGGGTAGAATAATCATTGAATCGTGCCCGCAGGGTAGTTCTTCATAACCCCACGTTGGGTCATCTCGGAATACTTGCAGGCGGGTCTCTTGAGTTTGCGAGAGCGGTGGTTTGTCAGAGCAGTATATAAAAGTACGGTCGATACCGTCCGAACCACCATTTAGTAGAGAGATCGGCTGCAGCCATGTGCCGAGTGGTTGTGGTGTGACGTTTTTGCGGAGCCAAGCCAACTCGCCTGCCATGTGGTCTGGAACACCAAAAGAGATGGGTTCTCTAGCATGGGCGAGATACCCATCTTCCAATGGTCCGAAATTTTTTTCAGCGATTTTCTTCGTCCCGCCGCGAAGCACGGTGTCGCCATCATTGGGGACGGTAGCATCCAAGAAAATGGCATGGGCGACACGATCCTTATGGGCGTCGCACACGCCACTGATAATAACCCCGCCGTAGCTATGGCCAACGAGGACTATATTCTCGAGGTCTTCCCAAATCATCAGGTTGGCGATATCCGCTATGTGTGTATCCAAATTAATCTCGGGAGAGATAAGGTGCTGTCGATCTCCTAAGCCGGTTAAGCTTGGTGTGAAGACCCTGTGTCCCTTATTCTGCAAGTGCTCGCGAACCATTTTCCAGCACCAGCCTCCATGCCAGGCGCCATGAACCAGCACGAATGTCTTTTTGCTGTGTTCTATTGCGCTCGATTTAGCAGGGGTGCCTAAGACGGATCCAAGAGCAAGCGCGACTGCTCCCTGTGCGGCTATTCTTCTAGAAATCATAGGGCCGTCTCCGTCATTAATTCTTATCAGTTTAAAATTATGCAACGATGTATGGAATAGAAAAGAAATGGTCGCGATCAAGCGGTATTATTAAGAGGGCCCATGTCTGAAAAATCTAATCGGCTGACAGGTGGCCAAGTTATTAGCCGAATTCTCAAAGGGTACGGCATTGAAACGGCCTTTGTGCTCGCCGGTGCCGCTCATTCGCATACGTTGTACGCTTTTCAAGATGACGGAATGACGGTGATCTCCGGGCGTCACGAAACCGGGACAGTCGGGGCTGCCGATGGCTATGCCCGAATCACAGGGAAACCAGGCATTGCCATGATCTCTGGCAAGCAGGGGATGCCCAATGCCATGGGCGGTATTCAAACCGCGCGTATGGCCTGTTCACCTGTTGTTGTGTTCGCGTCCGTGTACGCGGACCCATCCCGAGAATCTTTGGGTGACGAGGGGGAAGACCCCTTGGAGATGGCTAAGCCGTACGCCAAGTGGTGTCGCGTTGTGCCGACCGTTGATCGACTCGCAGAATTTGTGCATGCGGCACTCCGTGCAGCCATGTCGGGTCGCCCAGGTGTTGCCGTCATCGGTGTGCCATTGAGTATTCAAAGCGCGATAGTCGATGGCGATGCGGCATTAGGTGTTCGTCCGCTGAGTACGAATGGTTCTGAGGCTTCCGCAGACTCGATTGAAGCTGCAGTAGAGATGCTCTCTAACGCAAAACGTCCCTTAGTGCTGGTGGGCAGTGGAGCGGGATTATCCAATGCCGGTTCAGCGCTTCGCTCCCTTGCCGAGACATATCGATTGCCAGTGCTGGGTCATGCGCTGGGTCGTGGTCTTGTTCCTGAAGACCATGTCCTGGGGTTTAGTTGGCCATTGGCTCAGGTTGCAGCAAAAGAGGCTGATGCGGTTCTTGTTGTTGGTATGAGGTTATCTCAACGCATTGGCTATGGATTAGCACCACGTTTTAATCCCAAGGCGAAAATTGCACAAATTGACCTTGTTGCAAACGAGTTCGGTCGCAATCGAGTGATTGATGTGCCGATGCTTGGTGACGCTGCACTGACGGTGAGCAAACTTAGTGAGGCGCTTTCGAAAGCTGGCAGCAGTGCTTTCGGCGATCCCACGTGGGTGAATGACGCCATGTCAGCGCGGTTAAAACGGATTGATGAGTTAGGCCGCAATGAAACCGGACTAATCCACCCTACACGTATTGGTCGAGACTTGATGGATGTCATGCCCGATAACGCTATTTTTGTTGGAGATGGGGCAGATGCATTGAACTGGATGTTTGGCGTTACCCGGGTGTCTGGTGATCGGTGCTACCTGGATCATTACCCTCTCGGCTCAATGGGCATAGGTACTGCGCTTTCTATTGGGGCGGCGGCAGCCGAGCGGGAGCTGTCACGACAAGAGAATAGAGATGCACGCGAGGTTGTCCTCGTGACCGGCGATGGGTCTTTTGGATTCTACGCTAGCGAATGGAATGCCGCCACACTGGCTGGGTTGAAAGTGGTTTGTGTAATAGCTAACGATGGCGCTTGGGGAACAGAAAAAAATGGTCAGTTGGCCTCTACGGGTCGCAATGTGAATTGTGAACTTGGTCAGGCGAACTACGAACTCATCGGCCAAGCATTCGGCTGCTTCGGTGAATGCGTTGAGAATCCGAAAGATATTAAGCCTGCGTTGCAGAGAGCATTTGCAGCAAGCCGTACGACAATTATAAACATTCTGACGGACCCCGACGCGGGCCTAGAGCGTAAAAAGGACCCAAGATTGCAGATGATAACCTTCGAAGACTTGCCCTCGAGTCACAGAGCCCACTATTCACCAGAGGTCGCGTAAATGCGGACCCTTATAGCTTCTGTCATCGCCGCTATCTTTTTTGTTAGTGCCGCAATGAGCAACGCGCAGACTTTGCGCGTTGCTGTTTCTGCGTACCCACCGACGTTGGGAAACCCGTTCACCGGGGTAAGCCAACCATCCGCTGAGTTGTGGTGGTCCATATACGATGGTCTAACCCGTTTCAACTGGACTGGCGGGCCAGCGCCTGCTCTAGCCTTGTCGTGGGAAAATACATCGCCCACGACCTGGGTATTTAAGCTCCGGCCCGGTGTTACATACCATTCTGGTAAGCCGTTTACGGCGCAGGATGTGGTTGATGTGCTTGCGCTGATGAAACGCAAGGATATGTCGAGGTATTTGATCCCCAACGAATTATCCTTGGTCTCAGGCAGTCGCGCGCTCGATGACTTGACGGTCGAAATCAAAACTACGGAACCGGATGCCATTTTACCGAAACGTCTTTCGACTCTGATGATGGTCGACCCCGAACTATGGAATAAGATTGGTGCGGATGGTTACACCCTTGCTCCGGTGGGGACGGGTCCGTTCAAACTGTCGACATTTGGGCGGGGCAACGCGGCTGCCGTTTTGGACGCGAACCCAACGTCATGGCGCGCCTCGAAAAATGTGCAGCGTGTCGAGTATAAATTAGTTGCCGATAAAACGTCGCGTATCCAGGCGCTCTTATCTGGACAAGTTGACCTGGTTACGGGCCTCCACGTTGATGATGTCACGGTCGTGGAAGGGCGGGGGTTCGGCGTGATTGTTCAGCCCAACCATCAGGTTAAATCTATCGCGCTTCCCAATGTTTTGCGGGAAGACCCTTACCCTCTGAACGATGCGCGTGTCCGGCGGGCTTTGAACTATGCAGTCGATAAAGAATCAATCGCGAAGTTTATCATGTTTGGCTACGCCGATGTTGTGAGTCAGGGCGTGACGCAAAATACGATCGGATACAATCCAGACCTAAAGCCATTTTCCTACGACCCGGAACGTGCGAGGGCGCTTCTGGTTGAGGCGGGGTACCCCGATGGTTTTACGATGAAAATTGAAGTCGTAACTGACAGTACGACGCCGGATGGACTGATGTACCAACGCGTTGCGCAGGATTTAGAGGCCATTGGAATAGATGTCACGTTGCGTGCTATTCCCTATTCCGAGTACTCGCGCAAATATGCTCTGTCTGAGTGGGGGGATGCTGATGGGTTTCACCTGGTGTGGAACAATGCCGCGTTCCAAGACCCTATTCGTCCAATCGAATATTTCTCTTGTATGAGAGCTAATCCCTTTTTCTGCGTGCCCGAGATGATCGATACGATTAAGCAATCTAACGCGGAGATGAACCCGGAGAAACGCATTCTCTTGTTGCAAAATATTATGGCGGAGTATCATGAGTTAGCGCCGGCAATTTGGTTGACTAACGCGGTTTACACTACGGCGTATAGCGACCGTGTTGTGTCATTTGATTACCGACCCACGGGCACAGTGTTCGAAACGCTTATCATGAAGGACGATTAATCAATGCCGATGCCTGGCAAGCTTGGTCACGGTGGCCTTGCTATGCTGTTTTTAACCGTATTAACGGCCTACGATCCGGAGGGGGTTATTGCCTCGTGCTAGCTAGGTACGAAGTGCCCGTTTTTTTCGAGTGGACGGGGACGTGGTTGTTGGAATAATGGACTGTGTCTGCTGGGAAGTATTTACAAACGGTGGCGAGCTTATGTCGTTTTAGCGGCATTGGATCTTAAGTGAAGGCGGACTATCTGTCATGGATCAGGCCTTTGCGTTAACCGTAACCTTGTTTAAGGGCCGTTTAGATATGGGCCTGGCAGAGAATAAAGCGTTTCGATTAGGCAGGGGCCGAGCAAGCTAAGAACGCACAGCGAGCGCGAAAGCGCATGTCCTTTCCGGAATGCTGCAACGAGCATACAGTAAGCTCGTATTATCGAATGCTTAAGGGGCTTCTATGGCACGTATGTGGATCGGTCTGCTATCTGCTCTACCCATTTTAATTGCTATTTTGGTTCCAGCCCTGGCGGTAGGCATTGCCGGGACAGGTTCGCTTGTTGGAACCGTAACGGCGGATCAATCGTTTGTTGCGGCGAAGGTGTATGCGCAGCATCAGAGCAAGCCCATTCTTTTCATGGTGTATACGCAAGGGGGTAAATACCGGGCGCCTAATCTATTGCCCGGACGTTATGAGGTCACTGTGCGCAAGGTTGGCTTTTCTTCTGAGCCACAGATGATAACTATCGTATCAGAAGTGTCGGTGACGGGAGATTTTGTTCTCCAACCGGTTAAGAGAGACGTCAAGTATACTGGGTCGCGCACGTTAGAGACGTTGCACGATGAACCGTTGGTAGTGGCGACCTATGAGGAAATTTTTCCGCCTGGGCTGGGACGAGATATTCTCGAGGAATGGTGCATCGTCTGCCACGGCGTAAATTTCATTCCGCGCCAGCCTACCTTCCGAGAGGGCTGGGAAGCCCACATTGATTACATGACGGCTTCATCAGCGTTTGGGCTGGAGGGCGCTGCGTCCATGATGCCGCCGGAAGCGTTAGCAAATGGAAAACGAGAACAGGTACTCAATTATCTGACCGAGAACTTTGGCGAAGATAAGCCGCCGCGTGCCGTGATGTCGCCCGGAGAAGCACCGCTAGATGAAGGTGCGCTCGGTAAAGCTATGTATATTGAATATCAGTTTAGCAACACTGAAAAGCGACCGGGACGTTGGACCCAGGAGCCCCATTTCGACAAAGACGGACACGTATGGGTAACCGAGCGTGGCGTACCCAGCGGTATGACCATGCTTGATCCATGGACCGGTGATTATGTTGATTACGATAACCCGTCACCAAAGGGTTCACCCCATGGTGTGGTGATCGATAGCCTTGGCGATGTGTGGTGGGCCGGACGTGACGTTCATTTAGCACGACTTACCCCATCTACCGGTGAAATCCGGGAGTACCCCATTAACGAAAACGGCATGCACGGACATACGCCGGTATTGGATTCAAAAGGGAATGTTTGGTTTTCCATGCTCCAAGGAAATAGTATTGGTAAATGGGATCGCGCCACGGACACCATTAAGCTTTGGCAAGCGCCGGTTGAACGTGACCGTCCCTACGGCATTTTAATAAGTCCCGATGACAAGATTTGGTACGCGAAATTCCACGACTGTGGTGTCTCTATGTTTGACCCCGAAACGGAGGCGTTCACGCAGTATAAAGCCGAAAGTGCACCGTGCACCGTGCGTCGCCTTGGCCTGGATAGCAAAGGCATCGTCTGGTTTGGCCTTTTCTCACGTGGTATACTGGCTCGGCTAGACCCAAAGACCGGAGACGTGCGTGAAATTTCTATCCCGACGGGAATTTCGGAGCCGTATGACGTGTGGCCGGATCCATTCGACAACGTATGGATCAGTGATGGAGCGCAAGAAGGCGTACTGATTAAGTTTGATCAAGAAACCGAACAGTTTACGTTTTACCCTAGTCCGCAACGCACGGATTTCCCAAAAGTCGCGATTACCCGTGAAGGGGCTGTGTGGTATGCGCCGCGTATGGTTGCCATGACCAAAGGTGGGCCAGCTGGCTTAGGGGTGCTCTATCCTGACAAAGATAAGATGACTACTTTCGGTGCGTTTTATTAGGGCGAGGCGTGCACCTGTATCTCATGAACTTGGTTCCGTTAGGAAATTGAAAACCCGTTGTAGCCATTCCGCACAATAGTGGCGCATTTTTCTGCATAGGCTGGGAAGCCGCCCAAATAGGGCATGAAAACACGCGGTTTTCCGGGCACATTGGCCCCTAAATACCAGGAGTCGCACGCCGACCGCAGCGACGCGTTGCCGACTTCCCTGCTGTGCTCCACCCAGATGTCTTCTGCCGGTTTTTCCGCCTCAATGGTGGAAGACCCTGTTTCTCTCAAATGCTTTAGGCAATCGGAGATCCAGTCCACGTGGTGCTCAATTCCTGTGACCATGTTAACCAATGCCGATGGGCTGCCCGGCCCGTTGATGGTGAACAGATTGGGGAATCCGTTTACGGCGATACCCAGGTAGCTAGACGGAGCTTTGCACCATTTGTCACGCAAGACCAAACCATCACGCCCGCGAATATGCATTTTCGCCATGGCGCCAGTCATGGCGTCGTAGCCTGTTGCGAAAATAATGGCGTCTACGTCGTGGGTTGTGTCGCCAACTAAAACACCGCTAGGCACAATGCGGTCAATGGGTGCGTCGCTAACATCAACTAACGTGACGTTGCTGCGATTGAAGGTCTTATAATAATCAGTGTCGACGCACATGCGCTTGCAGCCGAACGGATTTTTTGGCGCAAGGGTGGCCGCTATAGAAGGGTCTTCGACGATGCTATGGATTTTGTTTCGAATGAAGTCAGATACCGTGTCATTGGCTTCATCGACAAACAGTAAGTCGGCAAAGGCAGCCTGGAACATTAGGCCTTTGTCTTTCCACCACTCTTCATAGACGCGTTCGCGATCTTCATCTGAGACGGCAAGGGCAGATGGACCTGATGGGTCGACCGGGATGGTGGTTGGGTAGTTCTTACCTAGCGCCCTTAGCTTAGGGTATTGCGCTTTTACTGCCTCTAACTCACCCGGTTTTAAAGGTCGGTTTGCTGCGGGAATCGTGTAGTTGGCAGTGCGTTGGAATACGGTCAGGTGACTAGCCTGCTGTGCAATTAGCGGGATCGATTGAATGGCAGATGACCCGGTGCCAATAACCCCTACGCGTTTGCCCGTGAAGTCCAAACCCTCTTGAGGCCAAAGGCCAGTGTGAAATGTCTCGCCTGTAAAGTTCTCAAGGCCTTTGAATTTTGGCATATTAGGAACGGATAGGGGGCCTGTCGCCATGATGCAGAATTTTGCTCTTACCTTTTCACCGGCTTCCGTCTCAACAAGCCAACGTGCGTCGTTTTCTTGCCATGTTGCAGCCTTCACCCGGGCGTTGAAAGTGATATCCTTACGCAGGTCAAATCTTTCAGCCACATGCTGGATGTATTTTAGAATTTCTGGCTGAGTGGCGTAGCGCTCTGTCCACACCCACTCTTGTTGCAAGTCGTTGTCGAATTGGTAGGAGTAATGAATACTTTCAATGTCGCAACGGCAACCCGGGTAGCGGTTCCAATACCAAGTCCCGCCCACGTCATCGCCGGCTTCATAGACGTGCGCGGTAAAGCCACACTGGCGCATTTTGTGCAGGGCATAGAGCCCACCGAATCCAGCACCAACTATAACGACGTCGACTTCTGTCACAATTCTGTCCCTCTCCGAACCACCATCTCGCGCGTAATGTCACTTATTTTAGAAACACCCATTAATGCCATGTCATTTTCTATTTCTTTGCGCAGAAGTGTTAGCGCTTTTTCAACGCCTTCCCTGCCGCCAGCCGCAAGGCCGTACAAATAAGAGCGTCCTATAGAGCAAGCCGTTGCGCCCAGCGCTAAAGCCTTAATCACGTGTGTCCCTCGGCGGATTCCGCCGTCTAGGATCACATCCAATTCACCACCAACAGCATCAACGATTGGCGGCAGTGCATCAATACATGCTTGCACGCCGTCCAGTTGCCGGCCGCCATGATTGGAGACCATTACACCATGCGCGCCTATCTCGGCGGCTTTCCTAGCATCGTGGGCTGAGTGCACGCCCTTAATTACAAAACGCCCACCCCATTCTTGCGCCATCCATTCTGCGTCTTTCCAGGTTATGCTGTTGTCGACCTGGCTGGAGAGATATTGGGTGGGCGAAACTTGTTTTCCCTTAATACTCAGGTCTTTGCTTTTCGACATATTGGCCAAATCAAAACTGGGGTCGCGTAGCGCGTTTAAACTCCAATGGGGGTGTGTCGCGAAACTGAATATGCTGGAGAGCGAGAGTTTTGGCGGCATGGTCATGCCCGTTATTTTGTCCCGTTCACGATTGCCGGGTACGGGCACATCGATGGTCAGGCAAATGGCGTCATACTTGGCCGCCTTGCAGCGCTCGATGAACTCTTTGGTCAAGCCCCGGTCTTTGTAAACGTAGACTTGAAACATCTTGGGGCCAGGTGTCTCCGCGGCGACATCCTCAATGGTGGTAGTTGACATGGTCGAGAGGCTATAGAGTGTTCCTGCGGTATGGGCGGCCTGCGCTGCGGCAAGCTCTCCGGTATGATGAAACAGTTTCGACATACCGGTTGGCGACAAGAACACCGGCCAGTCCAACTCGACGCCTAAGACTTTTATTTTGGTATCTATGCTAGTGGTATCGTGCAGCAAGTTGGGCACGAATTCGTAGTCGTCAAAGGCATCCGTATTGCGCCGCAATGTAACTTCATCGTCGGCCCCTCCATCCAGATAGTGAAATATGGGCGCGGGCAGCCGCCGTTTTGCCTTTGCTCGCAGGTGATCAATGTTATGACAACGGTTCAGCGACATAAGTCTCTCTTTGGCTTCCTTCTACATCTAACATACTCACAGTGCGGCCATAAGGGGGGCTAGGGCTGGCATCTACTGTGCTAAACTCTCAACATGCATGTGAAATTCAATCTTTCGGAGCCCTTGGTATGATAACAAATCGCAGAACAGCCTTGAAAATCGGAGGCACTGCAGCCGCCGGTGCTCTTGCAAGTGCAAGTGCAAGTGCA
>JAPKDQ010000018.1 GCA_028822445.1 Rhodospirillaceae bacterium
CGTGGTTTAAAATCGTTCAAAGCGCAATCTCCCAATGAGTTGCGGCCGCTTTCCTGCCAACGCCATGAATTTGAGAGGTAATTAAATTGGGAGGCAGGGATGATGGCAACGAGCCATAACCAATATAACAGTTAGGCAGACGGTGGTGAGG
This sequence comes from Rhodospirillaceae bacterium, assembly GCA_028822445.1. Classification (GTDB taxonomy): domain Bacteria; phylum Pseudomonadota; class Alphaproteobacteria; order Rhodospirillales; family Rhodospirillaceae; genus WLXB01. The sequence continues at coordinate 152 of JAPKDQ010000018.1, forward strand.
TTGCTCATAATCAGGGTTTGACAGATTTCTTATAAAATTCGTAGGTAAAGTTTGCGCAGATAGGCTGTAGTAGGTCAGTAAATCTAGTTAGTTGCCACTGAAAGCAGTTCCGCGTGATGAATATTTTAAAACTGGATTTGTTCAGCTGGGTTGGTATTACTAAAAGTAATAAGGGGCCCAACGCATTCAGGTAAAAAGCAAACGCCGAGATATTAGCCCTGGCTCATTCATTTTCTAACACTTGGGTATGAAAATAATTCTCTTCAGTCTGTATGTATCAAATCCATCAGCCGGCGCTCCATCACAGGGTCACTATCAAAGACTCCGGTCATAGTCCTCGTCACCATTGCCACACCGGGTTTGTTGACGCCACGCGTCGTCATACATTGGTGCTGCGCCTTGATGATGACCGCAACGCCTCGGGGTTGAAGTGCCTGTTCGATACAACGCGCTATTTGTGCCGTCATGGTTTCCTGCGTTTGTAACCGGCGCGCAAAACCATCAACAACCCGCGCCAGCTTGCTGATACCAACAACTCGTTCAGAGGGTAAATAAGCGACATGTGCAGTACCTGTGATCGGCACGACATGATGCTCGCAGTGAGACTGGAATGTAATATCGCGCAGCAGCACAATATCGTTATAGCCCTGAACCTCTTCAAACGTCCGCTCAAGATGTTCCGCCGGATCAAAATTATAGCCGCTAAAAAACTCGGCATACGCCTTCGTCACGCGTGCAGGCGTATCGCGCAATCCCTCCCTGTTGGGGTTATCGCCTGCCCAGATCAAAAGCGTCCGAACAGCCTCTTCAGCTTGATCTCGGGTCACCTCTTCTATATTCGGTGCACCCTTCGGCATAGCTGCGTTTTCGTTTTTTCCAAATTGATCTAAAGGCGCCATAATTTATTTCCTAATAATTTAATAAAAACCAATTTAGCGGAACGTAAGTATAGTAATGAGACGCTACTTCTAAGTCGCGAAGAGAGCCAAGTTATCTTGCCCTATTTGTCACCCAAGACCTGTCCCACAGCAGCGACGCCACCTTCTTCTCCCCATCGAGGGGATGATTCCAGGTTTACGCCCAATTGATCGAGCATCCGCATACAACTCTGATCGACGATGTCTTCTAGAGTCTTCGGACGATTATAAAAGGCCGGAACCGGCGGAAAGATTACAGCCCCAAGATTAGCTAGCTTTGACATGCTCTCCAGATGTCCCGCATGCAGCGGTGTCTCCCGTACGGCCACGACAAGTTTACGGCGTTCTTTCAAGATAACGTCTGCGGCGCGGGTAATCAGATCACCCGTATTACCCATCGCTATATTGGACATGGTCTTGATGGAACACGGCGCGATGATCATCCCTTCGCTAAAAAACGAGCCAGAAGATATCGCCGCTCCTATATTTCCAGGAGCATGGACCTCATGAGCTAGGGAACTAATACGCTCTAGTTCTACATCATGTTCCATCTTCAGCGTTAGCTTGGCCGATGGACTCATCACAAGATGTATCTCAGTTTGGCCTTCGCTGCGGAGCAACTCCATCAAACGCCAACCATATATCGTTCCAGTGGCACCCGTTATGCCTATAATTATTCTTTTCATTGTTCTACTCCCTCTGGTCATTGTTGAACGAAAGATCGACTATCAAAGAATGCCAGCCCGGCCAATTGGCAAGACCAGCATTCCTTAATAAATCAATCACATGTTTGGCATAATGACCGTGTCGATGACGTGGATAACGCCGTTTGAGGCTTCGACATCTGCCTTAACCACCTTCGCTTTATCGACCATGACGCCGCTATGGGCTTCGACCGATATCTTGCTGCCTTGCACCGACGCAACTTTCAGAGACTTGCCAGCAATATCGCTCGCCATCACTTTGCCGGGCACTACGTGGTAGGTAAGGATCGCCACTAACTTCGCTTTGTTTTCTGGCTTAAGCAAAGAAGCGATCGTTCCAGCGGGCAACTTGGCAAATGCCGCATCAGTGGGAGCGAACACCGTGAAAGGGCCCTTGCTCTTGAGCGTACTGACAAGATCAGCAGCCTTCACTGCGGCGACGAGTGTTTTGAATGAACCAGCTGAAATGGCGGTATCGACGATATCGCCAGCTCGGACAGTGGTCGCGGCGAGTATCATCGCCATGGCAACGGATACAGTACGAATAATAGTTTTGGGGGACTTCATGAGACTATTTCCTTTAAGGGTGAGAGAGTATCATTCTGTTAAGATCTGAACCTGCAGGTTTTGTAGATAAGAACGAAGTTTGCGTTTAAGCACGTTCAAAAATTTTTACGATGCAGGCAAGTGTTCAGATCACCCGTGGTTAGAATTTAAAGGTCCCTCAACAACCTTATAAGAATTATCCAGTGGGGGCGCGGGCCATGCAGCTATATAAGCCGACGGACTAAAAGACCTAGAATCTGTTATTGATATGTCAAATGGCAATAGTTGTACCGTCTGATCAGAAAAAGGTTGGATGTCCACAAACAGTGATCCAATTACATAAAGTTCTTAGCGCAACCTTTCCGTTTCCGTCCGCATATTCTTAAATACATTTAACGCCCGTTGACGGGCTAATCTGTGGTCAATAATAGGTCTGGGATAACCATCAACATAGATGCCGCTCTCCCAGGGAGCATGTATTACGCGATTGGGCAGATTAACGATTTCGGGAACCCATTTTCGAACGTATGTGCCCGTGGGATCGAATTTACGTCCCTGAAGGATAGGGTTAAAGATACGAAAGAAAGGCGCAGCATCTGCGCCGCAACCAGCGATCCATTGCCAACTTGCCGAATTATTGGCGAGGTCGGCGTCAACCAACGTATCCCAAAACCAGCGCGCGCCATCCTGCCATGGGATAAGAAGGTGCTTAGTCAGAAACGAAGCGACGATCATCCTCACCCTGTTATGTATCCAACCGGTCTGCCAAAGTTGTCGCATCCCCGCATCAACGATGGGATAGCCTGTCATTCCTTTTTGCCATGCGCTGAGCGCTTGCACATCATCCTTCCAGGCGAAGCTCTTGAATGCTGGATTGAACGGCTCGTCGGCGATTTTCGGAAAGTGGTGTAGTAGATGAAAGGAAAACTCGCGCCAAATCAGTTCACGAAGATAAGCGTTGCTGCCTTTGTTTAAATCAGGACGAATATTGCTTCGTAGTCGAGTCTGATGCCAGACTTGACGCGGACTGATTTCACCGAAATGGAGATAAGGCGACAAGATTGAGGTACCCTCTCTGTCAGGCCGATCGCGATCTTCCGGATAAGTCCTAACACCTTTTTCAAGAAATAAATTGAGGATGGTGGACGCTTGGTCACTCCCCTGTTTCCAATGGTTGCAAAGACCCTTGGTCCAACCCAGGCCGCTCGGACGCAAATTCCAGCCCGTAAGTATTTCGCTATCCGGCCAGACCGGCGGCGCTTTTATACTAATTGGTTCGGGCAGGGGGGGTTTGATTTCCTTAGATACGAGACACGCCTTGTAAAAGGGCGTGAATACCCGAAACTGGCCGCCAGCCTTGGTGCGTACCATCTCAGGTTCAAACAACAACACTCCCCCACCAAAGCGTCGACACATCAGACCCTCTTGTTCAAGCGCAGTCGCGACGGCCGATTCCTCTTCCACGAAAAAGGGTTCATAGTGGCGGTTGAAATATACACCAGAGGCTCCTGTCTTCGCCGCGACACTCTCGAGCACCTCCTGACTGTTTCCCCACCGCAGAATCAAACGGCTGCCGCGCGACCTTAAATCCTTATCAAGCGCCATAAGGCTGCCCTCCAGCCACCAGCGACTGGCAGCCCCGGGCGTCCAGCTACCTGCTACCTTTTTATCTAAAATAAAAAGTGGAATTACCGGCGCGCCGCTTTGTACGGCAGCCGTCAACGCCGGTTGGTCACCAACACGCAAATCCTGACGAAACCACACAATAATAGGCGGATGAGCCGAAAGGCTCGGCATGGATGATCACCGTTAAAATTATTTTAACTAGTCGCCCTCGGTCTTTCCCGAAAGTTTAGAAGGAGAGCCACAAAGACGTCGACAGAAGCCTTTACTAAAGAGGTTTAACTCCGATGTACGAACGATTGTCTGCAAAAGCGGCCTAATTTTCAGAAAAAGATCGTATACAAGATTTAAAATCCATAGAACAGATCTTGCTTGGAATATCTTACTAAAACGCTGAAAACCGGGTAAAACAGCCCAGAGGCAGGCGAAAGCTTCACCACCAGAAACAGTCTGACCTTGCTCATTCATTACGTAAAAACGGTCGAGCGCCTGATCCCTGCTGAGGCCGAGCGCAACTTCATCACCTTCGGATTGCCTTACATCAATCCAGATAACATTATCCGCGCCCCTACACCGCCTGTAGAACGAGATTTCTTTTTGGCAAAGTGGACAAGCTCCGTCGTAGAAAACCGTTGTTTTTTCAAAATTCGCCATTTTCGCCATCTCTATCTGTTAACTTTTATACCTTCGATTGCACTACCCCATGGGTCCTGAACATAGACCGTCTCCACATCGAATTTAGCCTGATACCAATCGAGAGATCTCTTGACGTCTGTCACAGTGGTAGGGATGTAACGCAGTTTTACCATGTGATTAGAGATCTTTTATTCACATCTTCTTTTCTCATTGATACGTTTTAACGATACCTTTAGATCTCTTGTTATCTATTTAACAGAGATCAAAGTGATCCACGCCAAGACTGGCGCCGTAGACTTAATATGAGTTTATGGATTTATTTTTAAAGGAGCTAATTATGCGTGACCCACGTGACCCATTTGAAGTCGTTATGAATGAAAATAAAAATCCTTTACAGCGTCTACCAAAAGCACAGCGTTTTCAAATTATGGTCTTTCTATCTTGCATGTGGACCACGGTGTTTTGCCTAGCTATTGGTTCTTACGGTTATTGGGGTGAGTTATTACTGGGGCACGTTTCACTCGCCGCAGGCGTACTAATAACCGGGGTGACTTTCAGACAAGTCAATAAGCGTACCCGCCGAGATCCATAAAACACATATATAGTTCCTATAAATATAACCATATCTAAGACGATTGAGATTAATCAATCATGCCAGCTAGCATAAAGAGACCTGCTGTCATGGCGAAGTTGATTGATAATAACGCTCATTTTAGGTGCCTCACCTCATTCGGAGAATCTCCAAACGTTGCAATAATTGGCGCTTCAGGTGGAATTGGGGCCGCTCTTACACATGCAATTTGTCGGGAAATACCAAACGCCACAGTGCATGCATACTCGCGACGTCTGTTAACCGAAATTCCCGATAATGCAACGTCATCGACAATCGATCTCGAAAACGAAAAGTCTATCGCCGAAGCGGCTAGTCGGGCCTTCCGGGAAACAGGCCACCTAGACGCCGTATTTGTGGCCACGGGCCTCTTGCATGACGGAGAGGCCATTCAGCCGGAAAAATCGTGGCGCGCCATCAATGCCCTTTCTCTCGAACAGGCCTTCAGAATTAATACCGTTGGTCCGGCACTAATCGCCAAACACTTTCTTCCGCTTATGAAGCGCGATGGTAAATCGAGCTTTGCATGCCTCTCAGCACGTGTTGGAAGTATAGGCGATAATCAGCTGGGTGGGTGGTACGCATACCGTTCGTCTAAGGCCGCGCTCAATATGATAATAAAAACGCTGTCCATTGAGCTTCAACGATCCAATTCAAATGCAATCTGTGTGGGTCTTCACCCGGGAACTGTAGACACCAATTTATCGAAACCATTCCAAGGAAATGTCCGGCATAGAGAAATTTTTACGCCCTATAATGCAGCCAATATGCTTCTGTCAGTTGTAGATAATCTGACCGCCGCCGATTCCGGAAAGATATTCTCCTGGGATGGGTCTGTCATTCCATACTAGTTAACTGGGTGTTGTTGAAGAAAGAAAAACTCACTGATCATAGGGTGTGTCTCCTGTACGCCATACATGAGATTCCTTACATGATTTACAAACACGCTTACCCACCCAGTCGCTCAAAAAAAGATTTCGACATTTAAGACACCGCCGCTCTGTTATTTCTTCATACCGACCAGACTGGGGCTTTTTAGTATTCTTCAAATATGCCTCCTGCAACACTTACGAAACAAGCATTTGAACCGAGACAGGCCGCCAGAGATAAAAAGGGGGCTAAACCCTGGCGGCCTTAGGAAAAACTACTCCTATCCCAGTCTTTGGCGAGCGGTGAGTGGGCT
>JAPKDQ010000019.1 GCA_028822445.1 Rhodospirillaceae bacterium
AAAAAAAAGATGAACTATCGCAAATCGTTACTTGGTGTTGTGGGGGCCGCGGCTCTTGTTGCGCTAGCTGGAACAGCAGCTACGGCGGAGACATTGGTGCTAGCAGCTCCGGGGACTCCAGAAGGGTTTGACGGAGACACACTCCGCCCCTTTACGCAGCATGTCGTTGTTCAAACATACGAGGGTCTGACGAAGTACCCGAAGGTCATGCGAGACGGGCGCCCGATGTTAGACGCTAGCCGCGTGGAGGGCCATTACGCCGAGGGTTGGACTGTTTCCAACGATGGCAAGACCGTCACCATGAAATTACGAGAGGGCATTAAGAGCCCCGCAGGAAACGAACTAACAGCAGCTGACGTTGAGTGGAGCTGGAACAAGTCCTTCGCTCAAAAACGCACCGGCAACTTCATTGCGCGAGTATCCAATGTTGTTCTCGGATCAGGTGTGAAGGCAAAATCACGTTATGAGGTTGAATTTTCGCTGTCGGCCTCAAGCGCGATTTTTCTGAACGCGATTACGCTCTACGTCCCAGGTATTTATGACTCCAAAGTCATGAAAGAACAGGCGACATCGGATGATCCGTGGGGCCTTAAATATCTCGAGACCCATACCGCCGGGTTTGGGACCTATCAGCTTGAAAGCCTTAGGGCAGGAGAGCAGGCCACTTTTACTTACAACCAGAACTACTTTGGCGAAAAGCCATTTTTTGACCGGGTGGTTTGGCGGGCTGTTCCTTCTGAGGCCAGTCGAGTTACCTTGCTAAAGGCTGGCCAGGTTCAGTGGATTGATCGTCCAAGTATCCGTCAGGCTGTGCAGCTCATGAAGGACCCTAAAGTCAAAGTTGAGAGCTGGACCGGCCGTTCGATCGCAAGTATCAGAATGAACAATAGAATTAAGCCATTCGATGACGTGCGTGTTCGTCGTGCATTGAATTACGCAGTGGACAAGAATGCCATTAAAAAGGGTGTTTTTGAGGGTACTGGTACAATTGCCAAGTCAGTCGTGCCGCCTATTGTTGATGGCTACAACGACAGTTTCTACGGCTATGAATACAACCCAGGCATGGCAAAGAAGCTACTTGCTGAAGCAGGCTACGAAAATGGCTTTGAGGCCGAAATGTTTTATTCCGGTCTCACGCCATGGCAGGAGACGATGGCTATCCAAGTGGCTGATCAGCTGAATAAAATTGGGCTCAAGATCACGCCAAAGCGTATTACAAACTCGGATATGCGGTCCCGTGGATCAGTGAAGGTGATGGATATGCCATTCTTCACGTATGAGGACGGCCCGATCGTTTTGGATCCTGTCTACACTATGGCTTTGATCGCTAAATCGAATGGCGTATCGAACCGTGCTGCATATAACAATCCGGAGCTTGACCGGTTAGTCGATGCAGCAAAGGCAGAGCTCAATCGGGATAAGCGGATCGAGCTTATGGACCAGGCTCAAAAGATTTGGGTTGATGATGCGCCTTGGATCATGACTGTCTATCCAGACACCATGGAGGCGATGTCAAAGAACATTTCTGGGTGGACATACTATCCGGATACTCACGAACGCTGGAGCGACCTTCGCTCAGACTAAATATCGACCTCTTACTGAGGCCCTGGAGTAAATCCAGGGCCTCAGTGTCGATAGTGTGATTGATAGATATATTTAGGTAGTTCTGTGACTTTGCGCACGATGCTGTTGCGGCGTCTGGTGATCTCGGTTCCGCTTCTCATCGGAATACTATTCTTTACCTTTATGCTGGTTAGGCTGGGGGGGCAGGATCCTGTCGGACTTCTAGCCGGTCCTACGGCTACAGCTGAAGAGATTGATATTGTTCGTGCGGAGTTGGGGCTCGACAAACCCCTCTTTACCCAATTTTGGATCTATCTTGGTAATATCGTTCAGGGCGATATTGGTAAGTCTTGGATAAGTAACCGGTCTGTACTCCTAGATATTTTAGAGCGTATTCCGATTACGCTTGAGCTACTTTTTTGGGGCGTGGCGTTGGGATCAGTAATAGGTGTTCCTGTTGGTCTTCGTGCCGCATTCCGACATGACAAGTGGTTTGACCAGATTAGTAGAGGCATATCTCTGCTTGGGTTTTCGATCCCAACATATTTTCTCGGACTTGTTCTTCTTTTTGTCTTCTTCTTTCTTTTGGGTTGGTCCCCACCTGGGATGGGGCGTGTAAGCTTATTAATTTCACCACCGCCAACGATCACAGGAAGCTATTTGATAGATGGCCTTTTGGCGGGCGATTGGTCTGTAGCAAGGTCTGCGTTGGCTCAATTAATCTTGCCAGTTATCGCTGTAGCAATAATATCAGCTGCACCAATTGTGAAGCACACCCGTGCCATTGCTTTGGAGGTAATGAGTAGTGACTTCGTCCGGTTTGCTCGAGCGTCAGGGTTGCCGCCAAAGAAAGTTAGTCGAATTGTCCTCAGAAACAGTAGTACTCCGGTTGCAACCTTTATAGGTACGGAAATTACAGGCTTAATCGGAAGCGTTTCATTAATTGAATATGTGTTCGCTTGGGGCGGAGCTGGACAGTACGGTCTCAACGCTATTATTCGTGGTGATTTCTCTGCGGTACAAGGTTATGTGTTGTTCCTAGCAATCTTCTCATTAGTTGTATTTATTCTGGTTGACTTGCTTGTTCTTGTCCTTGAGCCAAGAGCGGCAGCAGAGTGATGGCTGAGTTTTTTACCGTTACCCAATCTCTGACTAATAGCATGTTCAGAAAAGTTTTTAGTAAAGTTATTGGGATAAGTCGGCGGAGCCCTACATCAGTCATTGGCTTTGTCATTATTTTTATTTTCGGGTTCTTAGCGCTTCTGGCGCCCTTATTGATGCCATATGACCCTGTCTCCTCAGATCCAAACAAAATTTTAAATGGTCCTTCGTTGGAGCACTGGTTTGGAACTGATGGCAACGGAATGGATGTTTTCTCTCGGGTCATATATGGCTCGCGGTATGGTTTCGGTATAGCAATACCGACCGTTATTGTGTCCCTTTTCTTAGGTGTGCCTTTAGGTCTCTACGCTGGTTATAAGGGCGGCAATATTGATGAGGCCATAATGCGCGTCGTCGATGCGTTCCGTGTTTTCCCGTCGATAATTCTTGCTCTCGCGGTAGTAGCAGCTACTGGCCCCTCATTGCTTAATGTCGTGCTCGTGATTGGGGTTCTCGATGCGCCGATTTTTGTTCGTGTAGTTAGGGCAGAGGTGCTCGCGCTGCGCTCAAGTTCTTTTATAGAATCTGGGATCATTGTTGGTAATCCCACCTGGCGCATCCTATTTGTTCATCTCCTGCCAAATGCAATTCAGGGTGCGACAGCGCAAACTGCTGTTAGGGCGGCTTGGGCAGTACGCATTAGTGCGACATTGGCGTTTCTCGGCATTGGTATCCAACCGCCGACTCCGGAATGGGGTGCAATGATCCGGCAGGGTGCGGAGTTCATGATTAATGGCCAATGGTGGGTCGGAATATTTCCAGGCGTGGCGCTAATTTTTATGGTGCTGGGGTTTAATATGTTTGGTGATGGACTTCAGGACCTTCTCGATCCTAAACGTAGGAGCGGTGCTAAGTGACCCTGCTTCGAGTTAAGGATCTACATACCCATTTTATTTCCCGCAATCTGGATAATGAAATACGCATCGCAACAGCGCTTAACGGAGTCTCTTTCGAATTGTCACGCGGCGAAGTTCTTGGCCTAGTGGGAGAGACTGGTGCTGGTAAGTCGTTGACCGCCTATTCGATTATGAATTTGTTAAAGCCGCCGGCACGTGTAGTGGGCGGCACCGTAGAATTCGATGGCCGTAATCTTCGGGACCTCCAGTCGGATGACATGAATAGTCTGCGCGGTAGCGAGATCGCTATGGTCGTCCAAAACCCTCGCTCCTCTCTTGACCCCCTTACACGTATTGGTGAGCAACTGGTGCGCGTCCATACTGCGCACTCCGATGCCACCGCAGCCACGGCCCGTGCACGTGCGGTAGAAATACTAGGTTCTGTAGGTATTCCAGCCCCAGAAGAACGGATGCAAGCATGGCCGCACGAACTATCAGGAGGAATGGCACAGCGCGTCCTGATCGCGATGGCGTTGATGAACGAACCGAAGTTAATTATAGCGGATGAACCTACCACGGGCCTTGACGTTACTGTGCAAGCCCAGATCCTTGATCTCCTTCGTGAGCTTGTCGAGACCCGCAATGTGGCGGTCATGATAATTACGCACGACCTTGGTATCGTTGCTCATTACTGTCAGCGTATGGCTGTAATGTTTGCTGGCCGAATAGTCGAGACGGGGAACGTTAACTCTGTTTTCGATAATCCGGCTCACCCCTACACTCGTACGTTAATTGATGCGACACCGGAACGATTGCGTGACTTGAAGCACAAAGTTCATGGGGGCGGTGCTCCACCCAACCTTTACAATCTTCCTACTGGGTGCCACTACGTTGAACGTTGCCGTTTTGCTGACGACGTATGTAATGATCCAGTTGCAATGGAAGAGGTTGGCGCAGCGCACTTTGCGATGTGTTCCCATATTAGTGCTGTGCGCGATGGATGGTTGTCATGACCGAGCCATTGCTACGAGCCAAAATGCTTACCAAACATTTTGTAACGCCACGAACAGCGCAAACGGTCAAGGCTGTTAATGGGGTGAGTTTTGATATGTTTGCGGGAAAAACCGTAGGCATGGTGGGGGAAAGTGGATCTGGTAAATCAACAGTAGGGCGTATGGTTGTGCGCCTGCTCAAGCCAACACAAGGGTCAGTGGCGTTCCGCGGGCAAGACATTTCATTGTTGCCTGACAGAGCGGTTCGTCGACTTCGTGTTGATCTCCAGATGGTTTTTCAGGACCCGTGGAGTGCATTGAATCCGCGGATGCGAGTGAAGCGAATCATTCAAGAGCCCTTGCTCCTACATTCAAAACTTTCGAGTAGCGAAAGGTCTGATCGAGCGGAAGAGATTGCGCGAAGTGTTCATTTGAATACCGATCTTTTAACACGGTTCCCAGGTGAACTGTCCGGCGGTCAGCTCCAGCGCGTTTGTATCGCGCGTGCAATAGCGACTAATCCTGCGTTAATCGTTCTTGATGAACCTACCAGTTCGCTCGACCTCTCCGTGCGCGCTGGAATTCTCGACCTCTTACAAGAGCTCCGGGAGAATACAGGTGCGGCGATGCTATTCATCTCACATGATTTGGGCACAGTGCGGTTGGTGAGTGATCATATTTTGGTCCTTTACCTAGGACACATCATTGAATCTGGCCCAATGAATAAAGTGTTTGATGAGCCCGCTCACCCGTATACCCAAACCCTCCTCTCTGCTCATTTGCCAGCCGACCCGCATGCGGACCTTCACCGACATTTGCTTGATGGAGAAATTCCGAGCCCCATTGACATGCCCCCAGGGTGTCCTTTTTCTACAAGATGTCCGCTTGTTCGTGAGGACTGTCGTACCGCCTTACCTCCGATGGTCGATATTGACGATGGAGCTCAACGTGCCGCCTGTATCCGAATTCCGGAAGGGACTAATCAAGTCAACTGTTAGGATCTCTGCCGATGACCAATAGCAGTGCTTACCCGAACCTTTTTTCACCGCTAAAAATTGGACAGCACACAATCAAAAACCGTGTGTGGATGTCTGCACACGCCACCCTTTTGGTTCGTGACCATTTGTTTACTGACGAGCACGTTTCGTACTATGTCGAGCGCGCCAAGGGCGGTGTCGGCATCATCACCATGGAAGCAATGGCGGTGCACGAAACGACACAGCCTTACAAGGGCAAGGCCTTTGCTTTTGATTCGCGCATGGTCCCGCAGTACCAAAAAATCGCTGACGCCGTGCATCCTTACGGCGCCAAAATTCTGGCGCAACCTTGGCACCGCGGGCGCCAGACCAATTCAGTGACGAGCGGCGTGCCGGTATGGGCGCCGTCGTCCATCCCGTGCTCGGTCTATCGCGAGATGCCTCATGTCATGTCAGCGGAGGACATCAAAGAGATCATTGAGGGGTACCGGTTGTCGGCGCGCTACGCCCGCGAGGGTGGCTTGGACGGCATCGAAGTCCACGGCATGTCCCATGGATATTTGCTCAATCAGTTCCTCTCGCCGGCCACCAACCATCGAGACGATAACTATGG
>JAPKDQ010000020.1 GCA_028822445.1 Rhodospirillaceae bacterium
TTCGGGCCTTCAGGTGTTTCAATCGGACAGATCCGCCCATAGTGAGTTGGATGAACATCACGGACTTCAAAGCCGGCCCTTTCTCGGGTTAACCCGCCTGGCCCAAGAGCTGAGAGTCTACGTTTATGAGTAATTTCGGAAAGTGGGTTTGTCTGATCCATAAACTGAGACAGTTGTGATGAACCAAAGAATTCCCGCACCGCAGCAGCAGCCGGTTTAGCGTTAATCAAATCATGCGGCATAACAGTGTCAATTTCGACAGAGCTCATACGCTCACGGATCGCGCGCTCCATCCGCAATAAGCCAACACGATATTGGTTTTGCATCAGCTCGCCAACAGAACGGACACGACGGTTGCCAAGGTGATCGATATCATCGATGTCGCCGCGGCCATCTTTCAAGCCAACAAGAACCTTAACAATATTTAGAATATCGGCTTTACGCAGCACACGCATAGTATCCGGCACTTCATCTTTATCGAAGTCCAGACGCGCATTCATCTTCACACGGCCAACGGCCGATAAATCATACCGTTCGGAATCAAAGAACAAGCTTCTGTACATTGCAGAGGCTGTATCAAGTGTAGGCGGCTCACCCGGCCGCATAACACGATAGATATCTGTCAGCGCTTCTTCACGGCTCGTATTCTTATCAAGCGCGAGTGTATTACGGATGTAAGGGCCAACATTAACACCATCAATTGCAAGAACATCGATGGTTTTTATTTTTTGCTCGATCAAGGCTTCAAGAAGTTCTTCGGTAATCTCATCGGAAGCCTCGGCGTGAATTTCACCAGTTTCGAGATCAACAATATCGCTGGCAATAAATTTTCCGACAAGTTCTTCCGTAGAAATACGAAGTTCTTTCACTCCGTCTTTTTCTAGCTTAGCAGCAACACGCGTCGACAGCTTGGTTCCAGCTTCAACTTTTACACGGCCGCTTTTTGCATCGACCACATTAAATTGAAGCTTCATGCCTTTCATTCGCTCAGAATCAAAGGCCGTCTTCCAGCCCTTCTTGTCGTAGGAGTACGACACGGTGTCGTAAAAATAATCCAGAATCTCTTCTGAGGTCATGCCCTTTATTTCTTTGGCTTCGATAGGCTTGCCTTGCTTTACACGCTTGGCTCTCAATTCTTCAGCTTCAAGGCTATCCAAAGCATACAGAAGCGTCGTCACTGGCAACTTACGGCGCCGATCGATGCGCACATAAACCAGGTCCTTGGCATCGAATTCAAAATCAAGCCATGAGCCGCGGTAAGGAATTACACGTGCCGCATATAGATACTTTCCGGATGAGTGTGTCTTCCCCTTGTCATGATCAAAGAAAACGCCAGGAGACCTATGCATCTGCGAAACTATTACGCGCTCCGTGCCATTAATAATAAATGTACCGTGCTCGGTCATTAACGGCATGTCGCCCATATAGACGCCCTGCTCTTTAATATCTCTAACCGACCGAGCACCAGTTTCCTCGTCTATGTCCCATACGACCAAACGAAGCGTAACTTTCAACGGTGCTGAGAACGTCAGGCCTCTTTGGCGGCATTCATCGACGTCATACTTAGGCTTTTCGAGATCATAAGAAACGAATTCAAGTTCGCCCTTACCGCTAAAGTCTTTGATCGGAAAAACTGACTTAAACACTGCTTGTAAACCAGACGCCTCACGCTCTTCAGCATCTGCGCCAACACGCAAAAACGTGTCGTACGAGCTTTTCTGAACCTCAATAAGATTAGGCATTGTCGCAACAGACGGGATGCGCCCAAAATTCTTACGGATCCACTTACGACCGGTGAATGACTTCGACATGAGTGACCCTCACTTCATAACATTTAGCTCGCCACAGGCTTGTGACATCACCAAACGGATTACGCACAGACGCGAAACACGGTGACGACAAGGGTCTCAATACAACCCTTCTCGTCATCGTGTTAGCGGTTTAGTGCCGCAAATTATGCGACCAGAATAGGCATACGAGACGGCTCCAATTGGGGCCGTCTCGCAAACCAAATTCTAAAGATCGAGCTTGAATTACTTGAGCTCCGCCTTAGCACCAGCAGCTTCGAGCTTCTTCTTAATTTCTTCGGCCTCGTCCTTAGGCACACCTTCCTTAACAGTCTTCGGCGCACCTTCGACCAGGTCCTTCGCTTCTTTAAGGCCAAGGCCTGTAATCGAGCGAACTTCCTTAATTACATTGATCTTCTTTTCGCCGACTTCGGCCAAAACGACATCAAAGTCGGTCTTGACTTCCTCAGCTTCACCACCGGCAGCAGCGCCGGCGGCAGCAGCAGCGACAGGTGCTGCTGCAGAAACGCCCCACTTCTCTTCGAGAAGCTTCGAGAGTTCAGCCGCTTCAAGAACCGTTAAATTTGAAAGTTCGTCTACAAGTTTTTTTAAATCAGCCATTGATTGGCACTCCAATTGGGTTCGAAAGATTTTAGGTACGGATCAGCGTCAAGCGGCTTCACCCTGCTGGGCTTTGGCATTGAGAACTCGAGCCAACTGTCCGGCCGGGGCTTGAAGCACCCCAGCAATCCGGGTAGCCGGTGTCGAAATCATTCCAACGATCTTAGCGCGTAGTTCATCCATGGATGGAAGCTTGGCCAGCGCACTTACTTGCGCGAGATCCATAACCTCTCCGTCCAAAGAACCGCCTAGAATCACCAGATTCTCGTTGTCCTTGGCAAAATTCGAGCAGACTTTTGCAGCTGCCACCGGGTCCTCGGAATAAGCTATTGCCGTGGGGCCGGTAAACAGATCGCTCAAGTTCTCGAACTTAGTTCCTGCTAGGGCAAGACGCGTGAGCCGATTTTTAGTGACACGGAATCCAGCCCCTGCCTCACGCGCTTTTCCCCGAAGATCCTCAAGTTGTTTAACAGACAGCCCTTTATAATGGGTGACTGCAACAAACGTTTGATCTTGGATCAATGCGTTGAGAGAGGAAATCAGATCCTGTTTTTGCTCTCGGTTCACATCCGTCTCCGCTACGATGGTTCTATGCGACACAAGTCGCGACGAACCAATTTCACTTTGATGCCGGCCAACAAAGTCTATAGACCGACATCGCTCATATCCTGCCCAGAAGTGTGCCGATCCGCCGATGATTCTTATCGAACCAAAACGACCGTTCACTCCCGTCTGTGATGGCGGCTATTGCCATTAAGCCCTCCAAAATATGAAGGACACCAGCAGTCTCGGACAGGCACGAAACCCGAAGGCTCCGCCTTCTGATTGATCCAACGAAGAACCAACCAAAAGCCTCAACCGTTAGCCAGCACTTGCTTCGCTAACGGACACCTTTATGCCTGGTCCCATTGTGGAACTAAGCGAAATTTTCTTTAAGTACGTGCCTTTAACTCCGCTAGGTTTGACTTTAATTATCGCCCCTAAAAAAGCCCGAACGTTATCGTTCAATTGCTGTTCAGTGAAGCTCGCTTTGCCGACGCCAGCATGCACAATCCCGGCCTTCTCTGCGCGAAACTGCACTTCGCCAGCCTTAGCATTCTTGACAGCCGTCTCAACGTCCGGCGTTACCGTTCCCAACTTCGGGTTAGGCATAAGACCACGCGGGCCAAGAACCTTGCCGAGCTTTCCAACCACACCCATCATATCTGGTGTGGCGATGACCCGGTCGAAGTTCATTTCTCCGCCTTGAATTTGCTCTGCTAAATCATCACCACCAACGAGATCCGCACCGGCAGCTTTCGCCGCGTCAGCCTTATCACCTTTGGCAAAAACGGCGACACGCATAGTCTTGCCGGTTCCATGTGGAAGAGCAATAACACCACGCACGTTCTGATCAGCATGACGAGGATCGACGCCAAGGTTCAATGAAAGCTCAATTGTCTCATCAAACTTTGCAGTCGCACTTTTTTTAATCATCTTCACGGCATCATCAACTGAGTACGAAGCGTTGCGATCAACACCCTCGTAGCCCGCTGTGAGGCGTTTACCTTTTTTAGCCATAATCTTTACCCCACAACCTCTAGACCAATTGATCGAGCCGACCCTTCGACTTGAAGCATCGCAGCCTCAACATCCGAACAATTGAGGTCGGGCATTTTCTGCTCAGCGATCTCGCGCACTTGCGCCCGGGTTACAGTTCCCGAAACTTCACGTCCCGGTGTCTTACCACCCTTCTTACCTTTAGATGCCTTGATCAAAAAATAACTAGTTGGCGGGGTTTTTGTCTCAAAAGTAAAGGACCGGTCCGCATAAACAGTAATAACCGTGGGGACAGGAACGCCCTGCTCCATCTGCTGCGTTCCTGCGTTAAACGCTTTGCAGAATTCCATGATATTGACGCCACGTTGACCAAGCGCCGGCCCCACTGGGGGAGACGGGTTGGCTTTTCCGGCGGCAATCTGCAACTTGATATAGCCGGTTATCTTCTTTGCCATTTTTCACCTCAGCATTTGCGCTAGATAACCCTCTAGCGCGCCGGGTCCGTGGTACGAATCTCCGAGGACTTTCGGAGGCTGCCTCCCACAGAGCTCTATAATTTCTCAACCTGACCGTATTCCAGTTCCACAGGCGTAGCGCGCCCAAAAATAGATACTGAAACTTTCAGTCGTGCCTTTTCTTCATCGACATCTTCTACAAAACCATTAAATGAGGCGAACGGTCCATCGCTGACCCTGACCTGCTCCCCTATCTCGAAGATAACCGACGGCTTTGGCCTGTCGATGCCGTCCTGAACCTGGCGCATGATCTGCTCTGCCTCGGCTTCAGAAATAGGCGATGGCCGACCTTGGCCGCCAAGGAAGCCTGTCACTTTTGGTTGATCTTGAACCAAGTGCCAGGACTCATCCGTTAGATCCATCTTGATCAATACATAGCCAGGGAAAAACTTGCGCTCAGCGCTGACTTTGGCGCCACGCCGCATTTCAACAACCTCTTCTATAGGCACCAAAACTTCTTCAATTTTTTCAGCCATACCTTGTTGGATTGCTTGCTCACGGATCGATTGAGCAACTTTGCTCTCAAACCCGGAGTAAACATGCAAAACGTACCATTTAGCTGACATTGTGACCGCCCCTTACCCAAATAACCAAGAGACGCCAAGGCTCAGAATCTTGTCTACAATCAAGAAGAATATAGCAAATATTGTGCAGAAAATGAAAACGAGCACGACGGACACCGCCGCTTCACGACGGGACGGCCATGTCACCTTGGACATTTCTTGCTTCACCTGCCGAACAAACTGACCTGGTGTAGTTCTTGCCATTGTCTTCAAAAACCTAACCCCAACGAGCGATAACAAACAAGAAATCACTCAAAACAAGCGCTTTTGGCTCTGTCAGCTTAAATTCATGTCAAAAATCTACCTTAGACCTAGGCTGGTCTCGTCAAGGTGGCAGGGGTGGTAGGACTCGAACCTACAGCCCCCGGTTTTGGAGACCGGTGCTCTGCCAATTGAGCTACACCCCTATAATAAGTGGCCGCCCTGAGTAACCGGTGCCCACCTTTTAACTAAGTGGAACCCACCGCAATATTTGCCTAATGCCCTGATAAATTTGACTTAATTTAGATCTGCCCGTCGCCCTGAACGCAAAAAAATAGGTCCGGTCGATACGGATGCATCAACCGGATGGCGGTCTATAGCGCGCCCACACCAAGGAAATCAAGGCTTTTTAAAAAATTTCCAACGTTGTTTAGGGGCATGAACAGACGCCCCCTAACACGCCAACCAACTTTCCCTATTCAATAACCTTGGCAACGACACCGGCACCAACGGTGCGACCGC
>JAPKDQ010000005.1 GCA_028822445.1 Rhodospirillaceae bacterium
AGCCCCCTCCGTATTACCGCGGCTGCTGGCACGGAGTTAGCCGGGGCTTCTTCTGCAGGTACCGTCATCATCTTCCCTGCTGAAAGTGCTTTACAACCCTAAGGCCTTCTTCACACACGCGGCATGGCTGGATCAGGGTTTCCCCCATTGTCCAATATTCCCCACTGCTGCCTCCCGTAGGAGTCTGGGCCGTGTCTCAGTCCCAGTGTGGCTGATCATCCTCTCAGACCAGCTACTGATCGAAGCCTTGGTAAGCCGTTACCTTACCAACAAGCTAATCAGACGCGGGCTAATCCTGGAGCGATAAATCTTTCCCCCTTGGGGCGTATACGGTATTAGCTAGCGTTTCCACTAGTTATTCCGTACTCCAGGGCATATTCCCACGCGTTACTCACCCGTGCGCCACTATCCATTGTGGTCCGAAGACCACGGATCGTTCGACTTGCATGTGTTAGGCCTGCCGCCAGCGTTCGTTCTGAGCCAGGATCAAACTCTTAAGTTGAATTGGAGTTGTCTCCCGTACAAACACATTACACAATTTATTTGGTGTTGCGTAAGATACGTCGACAACGTCCGAACTAGCGAACCGCCGCCTACGCATCCCTTTCGAGATCTCTTTACGATGTCAAATAGCTCTGAACTAAGACGCCCTAGGCCGAAACCGTGAACCCCTCAAAAAAGATCTCGCACTAGAGGGTCCATTAGGGTCCCTTACTGCGAGAGAGGCGGGTTCTAAAGGGTGGCCCACCCCAAGTCAAGCATAGTTTTAGAATTAAAAAAAACGTTTAAAAACAAGGTTCTGGGGGCGCAGGCTACATAGAAAACGTTACTGTCTCGGGAATATTAAAGGTTCGGGGTCGGTTTTGAGTCAATTAGGCGAATCACCAACGAAATCAAACGCTTGGAACAAAGTCATAGGGGACATTAGTATCAATGGCTGTCAGTTCCATCCAACATCCCATATATCAACCCAACACAAGCAACAGAGGTGCCAGAAGTTGACATCACAAATTGAATGAATCATGTTTCCACCACAAACTAAGGGGGGGGGTAAGTAGCCGGATGAAAGGCTATCACAGAGCCCGGAAAATAGCCGAAAACACGACGGCAAGAGAGAGAGAGAGAGCCTCGTTACGCGAGGGGCAAAATGATGGTTAATTTAAATCCGAGCACCGTTTGGTATTCTGGGGTAGGAGCTGTTCTGGGCGCGGCCATAGCGTTGGGAAGTCAAGTCAGCTCGCCGTCTGGGTCAGACCTAGCCACAGAGCGCGCAGGCAGCGCGTCAACGGACATAGGCATTAGGACTGCCAAAGACGCGTTAAGTATCCTTCCCATAAAAATTTCTAGCAAAGCCGTGCCCGTATTCGACAAGAGTGAAATAGTCGTGGGCTCTGGTGACACACTTCTAGCGCTGCTGCAGAAAAAAAAGATTCCCAACGCGGAAGCACATGCCGCCGTTAGCGCTCTCAATAAGGTTTTCGATCCACGCGACATCCGTGTTGGACAAAAAATTGTCGTTTCTGCCAACACGCAGTCTAAGGCCACGGCCCTCGATGCCATCCGCATTACTGTCGGACCAGGTCATGATGTCCTAGCCACACGCAAAACTGATAATCAATTTGTCGCGATGGCGTTAAGGGCTGAAACGAGTATAGAAAACCGGGCCTTCGCTGGCACAATCACTTCAAGCTTATATAAAGCGGCGATCAGCAAAGGGGTCCCTGCACCCGTGCTAGTCGATATGATTAAACTATTTTCATATGATGTCGATTTCCAACGCGATATTAGAAGAAACGATAGCTTTGAGTTGATGTTTAACCGGCGTATTACGGAAGATGGACTCGTCGTCGCAAATAGCGATATCGCTTATGCGTCCATGACGCTTCGCGGCAAAACGTTCAAGATTTATGCCTTTGAACACACCGCAGGCGAGACCGACTATTATACAGAACAGGGCAAAGGCACACGCAAGGCGCTAATGCGCACGCCAATTAATGGCGCTCGCTTATCCTCCTCGTTTGGACGACGTAAACATCCCGTCCTTGGCTATACTAAAATGCACCGTGGTGTCGATTTCGCGGCACCACGTGGCACACCTATTTATGCTGCTGGAGACGGTGTCATCGAGAAACGGCAACGCTGGAGCAGCTTTGGCAATTACATCCGCATCCGCCACGGTGAGGGGTTTGCTACAGCCTATGCCCACATGAAAAGCTTCTCAAAGGGCTACAGCGTTGGCAACCGCGTAAAGCAAGGGGCGGTAATCGGTTACGTCGGCACAACTGGACGGTCAACGGGCCCTCACCTGCATTACGAAGTCTTCAAAAATGGCGGCCAGGTGAACCCTATGAAAGTTCGCTTCCCGGCTTCCAAATCATTGACAGGTAAAGAGCTTGTTGCATTTCAGGGCGCACGGTCAGAAACAGACCTCTTGTGGGTTAGCGTCACCTCACAGAAGAATATTGCCTCTCTCACGAAGAAGGCTGACGAACGTTCCGTCGAATAGAAGCCCTCTCTAAAGTCTCATGACGCTTTTATAGTGGCAGCTGAGCCACTAATGGAAAGGTGCGCCGCCGAGGAATACTTTAACCGTTCGGTTAGTGGTTCAAGTTTCATAGGTCCAGCTCCGCTGCACTTGACGAGCCAAGGTTTCCCTACCAAGCAGCACTCTCAGCACTTAAAATTGGGCTCAGACACCAAAATTTTGGGGCAGGCAGCATTCCCTCAAGTTGAGCCCGTAAATTAATTAGATTGTACTTAAATTTGAGTGTCTAAGGACCGCTACTCAGCCGCTTCCGGAGCTTGTGCATCAGCCGTACCAACGGCTGCACCCTTAGGTGGACGTCCACGCCTAGGCTTCTTTACAGCCAAAGCATCTTTCTCAACATCCGCCGTTTTTGTTTCGACAACAGACTCACTCACTGGAGCGACAGACCCGCCTACTTTCGGAGCCTCGCCCTGCGGCGAGGACTTGACCTCTGCGGGTTTATCTCCAGCTGCAGACTGCACCGGTATCGTCTGCACGTTAGGCTGGGCGCTTGGAGCTTCATTGCCGTTATTATTATTGCTATTATTGCTCTGCTGCGGGCGTTGGACGTTCTGCTGCTCGTTCTGCTGCTCGTTCCGTTGCACTTGCTGCTCATTACGAGCATTCACGATTCGATAATAGTGATCCGCATGCTGGTGATAGTTCTCTGCAGCAATACGATCCCCTTGCTGGGTCGCGTCACGGGCCAAGGACATATACTTGTCCATAAGCTGCTGAGCATTACCGCGGCTACGGCCGCCGTTTTGGTCGAAGTTTCCACTTCGTCCTTGAGGACGTTTTCCGCTGTTATTGCGGTTGCGCCCCCGTCCCTTAGAACCGGTCATTTTTGACATAGAATATTGTGCCGAGTTGTTGGATCAAATTCCTCTGGGTCCAGTCATAACCGCAACGGAAAATCTTCCGCCTTGCGGCTCCCGGGTCTCGTCTTATGGGAGTTGACTGTGAACAGCCCCTGCCGTTCTAAAATGAATACCTTAACTACGCTGGCCAAGAGGCCCACTCATCAAGATCCTCATTGATGTAATTATCGTAGACAGCTTGTTGCGATATTCCAACCTTTTTTTACGTTACTTGAGCAGAAAGACAACGAATAGTTCCACTTAGGTCCTCATGGCTTTCGATTCTTAGTAGTCCTTCTGCGCGCATAATCGATTCGACCTCATTATGTTGCCCCTGCCCGAATTCCACGATGACGACGCCACCAGGTCTTAACACTCGATGACAACCAGGTAGTATTTTTCGATAGGCTTCAAGACCATCCGCCCCCCCGACCAATGCTCGCATAGGGTCGAACAGCCGTACTTCACGGGACAAATCGGATACACCATCGGCACGGATATAAGGTGGATTGCTAATAACCAAATCAAACTGGCCGTCCAAGGCATCTATCCAATTACTTGCACAGAACCTTACTCGATCCCCAAAACCCAGCACACCTGCATTTTTTTGGGCGGTTTGAACAGCTCCAGGAGAGATGTCTACACCCAAACCCCATGATGACTTCCATTCGCTTAAAAGAGCGAGCAGCAAGCAGCCCGAGCCGGTCCCGATATCAAGAATCGATATTTTCTGATCTTCCGATTCAAAAACTAGTTTTAAAGCAGCCTCTATAATAGTTTCAGAGTCTGGCCTAGGATCTAAAGTATCAGCCGATAACAAAAATGGCATGCTCCAAAAGTCACGAACACCCAAAATTCTACTAACGGGTTCTCCAGAGCACCGCCGCCGAACCAAGGTTAAAAGCGCGGCGTAATCGTGCTCCAGAAATTCAGCACGCGCGTGCATAAGAATTTCATTCGGTTCACATTTTAGAATTGAAGACGCAAGAATACGCGCATCAAGCCGCGGAGACTCCACACAATACTGAGCTAGCTCAGCTATGCAGGTTTCGAGCACATCTTCCATCTTATAGCTCATAGAGTTTGCCGTTTTAGCTAGTTACTCATCGCAGCAAGCTTAGCCGCCTGATCCTCTGATGTCAGCGCATCGACGACCTCATCTAGCGCCGCCCCTTCCATCATGTCATCAAGCTTATACAAGGTTAGATTAATACGGTGCTCAGTCACGCGGCCCTGAGGGTAGTTGTAAGTCCGAATTCTTTCTGATCTGTCACCACTGCCGACTTGACCTTTGCGTTCAGCCGCGCGCGCCACGTCTTTTTCAAGCTTTACATTGTCGTAGAGGCGCGCCCGCAACACCTTCATCGCTTTAGCCTTATTCTTATGCTGGGAACTCTGGTCCTGGCACTGAACGACAGTATTCGTAGGGATATGGGTGATCCGTACGGCACTGTCCGTCTTATTGACATGCTGACCACCCGCCCCCTGCGCGCGATAGGTATCAATGCGTAGATCCTTAGTATCGATGTTGATGTCGACGTCTTCAACTTCCGGCATAATGGCAACGGTCGCCGCAGATGTATGCACACGGCCACCAGATTCCGTCGTAGGTACACGTTGGACCCGGTGAACACCTGATTCAAACTTTAGACGACCGAACACACCTTTGCCTGATATGGTCGCAATGGCTTCCTTAAACCCGCCAATCCCTGTTTCGTTAAGGTCGATAATTTCAAACTTCCACCCTTTGGAGGATGCGTAACGTTCGTACATACGAAACAGATTAGCCGCGAACAGCGCCGCTTCTTCGCCGCCTGTGCCGGCTCGCACCTCTAACAGCGCATTGCGAGCATCATCTACATCCTTTGGAATCAGCATGACCTGGAGCTTTGCTTCTTCATCGGGGACGCGACCCACAAGTTTGGATAGCTCTTCCTCAGCCATCACTTTCATGTCTTTGTCGCCAGTGGATTCTTGGACAATCTCTTGCGCTTCAATGATCTCGTCACGGAGTTGTCCAACTTGGTGGATTTTCTCAACAATAGGCCCGAGGTCAGAGAACTCCTTACCGAGTTCAGAAAGAAGCTTCGGATCAAGATCGCGGTCAGTTGATAACCGGGATTGAATTTCTTCGTATCGCGCGACAATGCGCGTAAGGCTTTCTTCTAAACTCATAACTTAATTGCTTCGATCATCCATATTTTGATGTAAGGGTCTGGGCGACGTCGCTCAATGAAATAATATCCTGCTCACCGCTATCAAGGTCACGTAGTACGACGTTTCCATCCTTAAGCTCATCCTCTCCTAGAATCACGGCTGCCCGGGCATTACTTTTATCTGCACGCTTTAAACGCTTTTTCATATTTCCGGTAAATGAAAACTCTATAAAAAGCCCTGTTTTTCTGAGGTCTTGAACAAGCGTTTGTGCTTTTCTAGTCAAATCAGAAGATACCGGAACAACAGATATGGGGCGGTTTTTCGTCAGGCTCACGTCTGACAGCATCGCTAGCCGCTCTATACCTGCCGCCCAACCAACACCAGGTGTAGACGGACCACCCATCTGCTTTATTAAGCCGTCATAGCGCCCGCCAGCGAGAACAGTGCCCTGCGCACCAAGCGACGTCGTAGTAAACTCAAACGCGGTATGGCAGTAGTAGTCCAATCCACGCACGAGCTTAACATTTCGGGTGTATGGTATTGAAAGGTCGCTCAAGCCCTGCTGAACCGCATCAATAAAAGCTTTCGATGCATCATTAAGGTGATCCGCAAAATCGGGCGCACCTTCAATAATTTTGCGATCACCTTCATCTTTAGAATCTAGAATTCTTAGAGGGTTCTTTCCAAGGCGGCCCAGACTGTCATCTGACAAATCAGACTCGTACACCTTGAAATAGTCTAAAAGTACAGACCGAAATGCTGCGCGGCTTTCAATATCCCCTAAAGAATTCAACTCGAGCGTAACAGACGCCGACAGACCCAAGCTCGCAAGAATATGAGTCGCAAGAGCGATCACTTCTATATCCGCTTGAGGCCCTTCAACACCTATTAGTTCAACGCCAATCTGATGAAACTGCCGCTGCCGGCCTTTCTGAGGTCGCTCATGACGAAACATCGGCCCCTTGTAAAAGGCTTTTATTGGTGCGTGCTGCGCCAATCCGTTAGAAATAAACGCACGCGCCACTCCGGCCGTACCCTCTGGACGCAAAGTGATACTCTCACCACCCTTCGTCTCAAAGGTATACATCTCCTTCGTCACTATATCTGAAGTATCACCCAGCGTTCGCGCAAATACATCCGTGAATTCAAAGATTGGCGTCGCCATTTCTTCAAATCCGTAAAGCGCCGACGTTGCCATCGCGACATCTTCCACATGACGGTGGCGCTTGCGGCCTTCGGATAGGAGGTCGTGTGTTCCGCGTACGGGTTGGAGATTACTCACAAGGAATGGTCCTCAATCAAAGCTGAGTCAGGTTAGTCTAAGTTAGCCATTATTCGGCTGCGTGTGCAGGTTCGTTTATATTATCGGGATTGTCGCGTTCGATTTGCGCAGCTTTTTCTTCGATCAATGAGACGAGGTGATCTATTTTCTCATCATCACCAATATTATGATCAGGCGAACCCGAGAGGTAAACCTTGTGGGCGCCATTGCCACCACCGGTAATGCCGACGTCCGTGAGGCGTGCTTCTCCAGGCCCATTCACCACACACCCAATAATCGACACGGAAAGCGGCGTGGCAATATGCGCTAACCTTTGCTCGAGCACTTCAACCGTCTTAATAACGTCAAAGCCCTGTCTTGCGCATGAGGGGCAAGAGACGATCCGCACCCCTCTATGCCTGAGGTCCAGTGACTTAAGGAGATCAAAGCCAACCTTAATTTCCTCAACTGGGTCTGCCGATAACGATACACGAATGGTGTCACCGATACCGGCCCACAACAAACTACCGATCCCAACCGCTGACTTTACCGTACCAGATCGCAAACCACCGGCTTCAGTAATACCGATGTGAAGCGGATAGTCACATTGATCCGCCAAGCCTTGGTATGCGGCTACTGCTAGGAAAACGTCCGACGCCTTCACGCTAATCTTAAATTCCGTAAAATCATGGTCTTCTAGAATCTTTGCATGGAATAGTGCGCTTTCGACCAATGCCTCTGGATTGGGCTCGCCATACTTTTCCAATAGATGCCGTTCTAAGCTTCCAGCATTAACACCAATGCGCATGCTACAGCCGTTATCCTTAGCCGCTTGCACGACGTCATGGACGCGCTCTTTAGAGCCGATGTTGCCTGGGTTGATCCGCAAACAAGCTGCGCCTGCTTCAGCCGCTTCGATGGCTCTCTGATGGTGAAAATGAATATCGGCGACGATCGGAACATTGACCGACTTCACAATTTCCACCAACGCAGCCGTGGAGTCTTTATCCGGACAGGAAACGCGGACGATATCTGCCCCCGCTTCTTCTAGCGCCTCAATCTGAGCGATCGTGGCGGCCGGGTCAGACGTCAACGTGTTAGTCATAGATTGCACTGAGATCGGCGCATCACCGCCCACAGTGACCGGCCCCACCATAACTTCGCGGGATTTTCGTCTATGGATATCTCTATAAGGCCGAAGGCTCATTGGATGCTGCAACTGCTCCGGTCTAGTGTCTAAGTTGTTAAGGCTTATAGCTTAAAAAATCAGCCTACAATAGCTAGGCTTTCGGATCGACCTAGCTGGCGTGCAACTTCACTAGAAGACTCTATCAGGCACCACATTAACTCTTCGGCCAGACTCTAAGCTCGACTGCAACGGCGGCGTTGCCACCTATGGCTCGCCCAGAGCAGGGGACACGTCAGGGGTCACCGCATCTGGGGCAATCAGATCGTCCGTGGTTTCAATTGCTATTTCTTCATTAGCAACAACGTCCGGTGCACCAGCGTAAGGCACACGATCCATTTTACTAACCTCGTCTTGAGCTACAAGATCGAGCTCAGTCGAAACTGTATCCTCAGACGATACCACCCTAGAAGTCAGTTCAACTTGATCCCCAGGTATCTCAACGGAGGTCGGTTTAATTATTTCTAGCGATTGAGCAACATCATCATTAGCAATCAACACAGCTAAACGACCTGGAACTTCCTGGATTAAATCCACAGCATCACTGCCAGAATTCGTCATCGTGTACCATCCGCCATAGACCAACATCCCCATTGCGGCGGCTATAGCGAGCAACCCACCATTCGGCAAACCACTCTCAGTGCTTGAAATAGGGAATTTAAACCGGGCCTTTGCAACCGTCCCGTCGGCCTCCTCTCTCAGACGGCGAACGACCTCATTACCATCAAGGCCCAAGTAATCGGCATACGCTCTGACGAAACCAATCGAATAAGCCCTGCCAGGCAAATCTTCATGGCGACCGTCCTCAATGGCTACGAGGTAGCCATAACCAATTTTCAGGGTTTTAGAGATTCCATGAAGGTCGCCCCCCGTCCGCATGCGGGTGGCACAGAGCAGGGCACCAACGTGGTCTGCCTGAACAGGCTCCTCCGCCCGTTCCGCTGGTTCTCCGGGGTCTTGCCCATCATTTAAAACCAGGCCATACCCAGCCATTGCCCGGCTAAAAGGATCTGCCTTGTCCAAATCTTTCGTCTTCTCTTCCACGAATGCAAATCTGAAATTCTTGAGGCGCACTTAACGCGACTATAAAGTCGACCATGATACACCCTAATCAAGAGATTCATTCTATCATATTGATACAATTAGAACAATTCACGGTGGCATCGGTATAGGCGCCGCAATATGGACCGGTCGGAAACCTAGTGGTTCCGCTTCCGAAGAGCAGCATCCGCCTGATCAACAAGCTCAGCAATAATCTCAACTGTGGGCTGCTCTTTTTTAACCATGCCGACGCTCTGCCCCGCCATGAGGGAACCATTTTCTACATCGCCATCGATGACCGCACGACGTAATGAGCCTGCCCAAAAGTGTTCGATCTCCAGTTGAGCTGCACCCTGTTCTATTTCACCAGCAATAAATTTATTAATCATAGCTCTCTGTATCGCCATAAATGCATCCGTCCCAGCATTCGTTAGTGCCCGTACGGGTATGACGGGAAAACGCTTATCAATTTGGACAGTGGGCATAGCGTCACGGGCATTTCCGCGGATAAATACCTTCTTGAAATTAGGGTGCGCAATACTTTCTTCAGCGCAAACGAACCGTGTTCCCATTTGCACGCCAGAAGCACCCATCTCCAAGTAATTCACTATCACTTCGCCTCTGCCGATGCCGCCAGCAACAAAGACTGGAACTTCGCTGACAACAGGTAAAATTTCTTGGGCCAAAACGCTGGTCGACACTGGACCAATGTGACCGCCCGCTTCTGAGCCCTCAATCACTAAGGCATCTGCACCCATCTTGATTAGACGTTTTGCAATAACCAGCGCAGGGGCAAAACAAATCACTTTGGCCCCGCCGCCCTTAAGCGCCTTTATCGAATTAGAAGACGGCAAACCACCAGCCAGCACAACATGTGTCACCAAATTTCTAAGGCACACTTGAATCAGCTCATCAAGATCCGGATGCATAGTGATGAGATTTACACCATACGGCTTCGACGTCATTTGAGCGGTCGCTTTGATCTCCGTATCCAACAGCTCAGGGGTCATAGAACCGCAGGCAACGACGCCAAAGCCGCCAGCATTAGAGATAGCCGAAACCAAGTGCCGTTCAGACACCCACGTCATCGCCCCACACATAATAGCATGTTCGCACCCAAGAAACTCGGTGCCACGGCGCCATAAATCAGTCAGATGGCCGGGGATCATTGTTTCACTCATTTGGTAATTCTTCTCATTCAGCATCTAGACCAAAAGCGGTGTGCAAGGAGCGTAAGGCAAGCTCAGTATACTCCTCCGAGATAAGCACACTCACCTTAATTTCTGACGTTGAGATGACTTGAATGTTGATACTCTTCTCCGCCAGCGCCTCGAACATGGTCTTGGCCACACCAACATGAGACCGCATACCCACGCCAATTACGGACACTTTCACGACCTGAGAGTCCACACGCACTTCGCTGTAAGTGACCGCCTCCGCGCGCTCAACCACACCCCGTGCTCGATCGACATCGGCACGGCCCACCGTGAAGGTCATATCCGTGGTGCCATCTTCCGACACATTCTGAACTATCATGTCGACATTGATACTGGCATCAGCAAGCGAGCCAAATATTGAAGCCGCTATGCCAGGACTATCCGCGACACCAATAAGGGTGACCTTCGCTTCATCGCGGCTATAAGCGATACCACTTACTATTTCTTTTTCCACAATTTCATCCTCGTCACATACAAGCGTTCCGGGCGCAGTCGTGAATGAAGACAGCACTTGCAAACGCACATGGTGGTTCATTGCCAATTCTACAGACCGTGTTTGAAGAACCTTGGCGCCGAGAGATGCCATTTCGAGCATCTCTTCATAGGTAATTTTATCGAGCTTACGTGCAGACGGCACAATACGAGGGTCAGTCGTATAGACCCCCTCAACATCTGTGTAGATATCGCAGCGATCCGCATTTAATGCTGCAGCCAAAGCAACCGCCGTCGTATCGGAACCACCGCGGCCGAGCGTCGTAATTCTATTGTCCGCACCGAGACCCTGAAAACCGGGGATCACTGCAACCTGGCCCTTTTCAAGGCGACTGACCAGCTCATCTGTCTCAATTGAGTCTATACGAGACTTACTATGAACGCTGTCTGTATGAATTGGAACCTGCCACCCCATCCAGGAGCGAGCCTGAACCCCAAGATTCTGCAGCACCATGGCAAGCAGGCCACTCGTCACCTGCTCTCCCGTTGACACAACTACATCGTATTCGCGCGCGTCATGCATTGGCGATGCCGCGCGGCAGTACTCTACAAGTTGGTTGGTTACGCCAGACATGGCCGAAACGACCACTGCAACTTGATGACCTGCATCCACCTCAGCTTTGACCCTTTCGGCCACCGCCTGGATGCGTTCTATGTTAGCGACCGATGTGCCGCCAAATTTTTGAACGATCCGCATTGTTTAACCCTATTCGTATGGCAGCAGAGCTGCAGAAAACGGTCCAATAAACCAGAAAAACGTTAACAGGCTTGTTGTGCCGTGACCAATGGCACTTCTATTTGGTAAGTAAGACCCCCGGAGCCCACGTTCTGGGGCGGCGTATACATACTGAAAGGCCCGGGAACAGGCAAGAAAGGCCTGGAACCTTGAGTAAATCGACCTATGAAGAGCATGAAAACCACCTTAGAACACCAAAAAACCTCGAGTTCTCGCGATCAACGCGAAATTGACGGCTTTTCAGCCCATGCGCTGTCTTGGTGGGACACGGAGGGCCCCTTTGCACCCCTTCACCGCCTAAACCCGACGCGAATTCGTATTATTACTCACCTTTTATCAGAGCATTTTTCGAGGTCCCTTGGCGGTAAAGTGCCGTTTCGCGACCTAGATTTAACTGATGTAGGCTGTGGTGGAGGCCTCGTTGCCGAACCTTTTTCTCGCCTCGGCTTTGACGTAACGGGTCTGGACGCATCTAAAGAAAACATCGCCACCGCCAAGGAACACGCCGCAAGCTCAGGCCTCCAGATCAACTACCATGTTGGCGCTCCAGAGGATGCCGCGTTTGAACACCAAGCTTTTGACACCGTCATTGCTCTCGAGGTGGTTGAGCATGTTAGCGATATAGGGACTTTCGTGAAGAGCCTCACGACTAAAGTTAAGCCAGGCGGCATACTGGTTATGTCCACCATCAACCGCACTTTAAAAAGTATGGCTCTAGCCAAGGTGGCGGCGGAGTACATTTTACGTTGGGTTCCCGCTGGAACTCATACGTGGTCGAAGTTTGTTAAACCCAGCGAACTGTCCAATCACCTCCGCCGTGAAGGCTTCAGCGTCAACGCCATGCATGGCATGAGTTACGATCTCTCGACAGGCGAATGGAGCAACAGTGAAGACGTCTCCGTCAACTACGTCCTTGCCGCAACAAAGGCATAAACGTTAAAATGTCAAGATGGGTGGTGTCGACGATATAAAAACGCTTTTAAGCAAAGCGGATCAACCAGTGCTCCGTCGAACCTAGACGCTAAACGCGCAATCGGCGCCTTACGTGAATAAATGCGGAAATCTAGAGGCTTAGTCAGATTTACGGAAACCTTACGCAAGCAAGTGTGTCAATCACAGTTACACGACACAGCCCCTTTTTGGCCAAGGCTAAGTAAATACGCTCAAAATAATGTGGAAAGAAAACTCAAACGAAAGTCAGCCACAAGCTGCCTAAGATGTTTTTCGTTTCTGCCAAGGCACAGCAGCGATCTCGACACCCTCTTCGATGAGTTCTTTAGCCTCTTCCACCGAAGCTTCGCCATAGATGCCCCGCACTTCAGCTTCACCATAATGCATCTTGCGCGCTTCTTCCGGGAACTTAACGCCAACGTTGTCGAAGTTTTTCTCGATCGTCGTCTGCAATTCCTTGATAGCCTCTGTAGCCTTAGTCATTGCGGACGCCATATCGTCTGATTCTGACATTACCGGAACCTTGACCCTGGCTTCATCTGGAACAGGCGCCGGGGATAAGTCTTTCATGCCTGACTTTGAAATTCGAGGGGCCATTGGCGCCTTACGAATCTTAGCACTCCCACATATAGGACAGGATATTTTTCGACTCTTGCGGAGTGTGTCGTAAGCAGAGCTATTCTTAAACCACGATTCAAACTCGTGCTCGCTCTCACAGACCAAATCATAAACAATCATGGACAAGCACCTAGTTCAGACCTCGCTCTTCTAAGCGTGCCCCTACTAAGTTTCAAGTTTGTTAAAACTGCCAAGGCCCAAGCTCGCCGCTGTTTTTGCTTTCTTCACTCTTACGTTGATAAAGCCACGAACGCGCGGTCGTGGCTTAGTGATGGCATTTTCTGCCGTGTACGCTCTACTTTTTGCACATCTATAGTTTCCCTAATCAAGCCAACGTCTGCTCCAGCGTCAGCTATGACGCTACCCCAGGGGTCAACAATCAGGGCATGCCCATATGTGCCCCTACCCCCAGGATGGATACCCGTCTGGGCGGGTGCAACCACATACGCACCCGTCTCAATCGCCCGGGCTCGCAGCAGAACATGCCAATGCGCCTCTCCCGTTAACTGGGTAAATGCCGATGGTACTGCGATCAATTCGGCGCCAGCTTGCGCAAGGTCTCTAAACAATCCGGGGAAGCGAAGATCATAACAAATCGTCAGACCCAGCTTGCACCAAGGCAAATCAACCAGAACCGCCCGATCACCGGGAGCGAACGTAGAACTCTCCGCATATCGTTCGCCTTCTCCAAGATCGACGTCAAACATATGAATTTTGTCGTATTGGGCCGCAATGTTCCCATCGGAATCCAATACGTATGTGCGATTGGCAATGCGGCCGTCATCCAGCAGAATCGATAAACTACCGCAATGCAGCCAGACACCATGCTTTTTCGCGGCATTTTTGAAGGCAATTAATCCCGGGTGGTCTTTTTCTATCTCTGCCTTAGCAGCAATCGCCTTGCGTCCCCACTCCATCATGGTGACGTTTTCAGGCATAAAGACAATGTTCGACCCTTCATCAACCGCAACTCCAATCATATCGACGGCCGTTGCGATGTTCTGTTCTAGACTATTTCCCGCATTCACCTGCAAGCAAGACGCCGTGAAAGATGTTTGTCCCGTGTCCATAAATGAACGCCTAACTCAGAGGCTCTTGGGCCAGCATTGTGTCTAGATTGCCAGCACGGTCGAGCGCATACAGTTCATCGCATCCGCCAATATGCATATTGTTGATGAAGATTTGAGGCACGGTATGGCGTCCACCGGCACGATCCATCATTTCCTTTTTCCGGCCGGGATCCATCAAGACATTAATCTCTTTGAATGCCGCGCCTTTTTGATCAAGCAAACTCTTTGCGCGGTAACAGAACCCGCATATCGGAGAGGAGTAAATTTCAATGACGGCCATGGCTGTGAATTCCAGCTTCCTGCAACGTTGCAATATTTCATCGCATATTAGGCTCTGTTCCGCACGCTTCAAGCGCAACAACTAGAAAACCGCTTTCACCTCGTGGCACCGACAGCACTGGACCCAATTGTATTGCTCGACGGTGAGGCTAAAGCCTAAGCTTTTAGCCGATTTTTACTGACTGAGAACAACAACCTAGAAATCGTCACAGCCCCAAAAATATAGAAGTCCTTGATGCAGCCTGTGATAACGTTAATCCGTGCCCCCAATTTCTTTATGCTGTCCCGCCATCGTTCCTAAAACTTACCTCGAAGCCATGTGCTGTGGGAGCTGCAATTTTCATCCAAGGCAATGTCTGGGACGGCATCAGAGCGTGGTTGCCCTGTATGAAGCGACCCATCTCTAGCCATCAACTTTACATTTTCAGCATCTGCATCCTTTTCGACCATCCAGTTGCTGTGTCATAAGCGCAGCATGAATTCCCCACCACAGATCTTTGACCGCCACAAAACCCGCAGCAATCGAACCAGGGCGGCTCTCTACCCCAGCACCACAGATTGTCTGCAAACCGCCAATAGGAAGCAACTCCTAGACAGACTACTCGACATGAAACGTACCTTTCACTCCGCGCTCAGCATGGGGTGTAGAAAAGGAGAGACTGCCAGGGCTTTGGCTCAAGATTACAATCTTAAAAATGTGATCGCCACCGACATGTCTCACGCCTTCACATGCAAAGCGAAGGTGGATGGCATAACGGTGGTCACTGCTGACGAAGAGTGGATTCCATTCGGGCCGGACGCCTTTGATCTGATTATTGCCGAACAGTGTCTCCATTGGACCAATGACCTCCCTGGCTCTCTGATACAGCTTAAACGGTGCCTCCGACCAGACGGTCTATTTCTAGCTAGCCTTTTTGGTGGTGCAACATTGCACGAATTGCGCGACGCGTTGTTTGAAGCGGAGAGCAAACTGTTAGGTGGAGTGACGCCGCGTGTCTCCCCCTTTGTCGATGTTAGAGATGCAGGCGATCTACTTCTTCGTGCAAACTTCGCTCTGCCCGTTGCAGACACAGATGTCATCGTGCGTAATTATGACAGCTTGCGGGATCTATTCAATGAACTGCGACGGATGGGCGAGACCAATGCCATTCAAGATCGATCCAAGGGGCTCACTACGGCACGCTTATTCACCGCTGCAGAAGAGATTTACCGTAGCCGGCACAGCACCAAACAGGGAAAGCTGCGCGCAACCTTTGAAATCATAACTCTGACTGCATGGGCCCCAGCAGAAAATCAACAAAAGCCGCTGGCACGGGGCTCAGCTCAGAACCGCTTATCCGATGCTCTCGGGTCAAAAGAAACACCACTCGAAACCGATTAAAGTATAGGGCCTAACCACATGAAATTTGAAGCGCCTCTCATCAAAGGCAGGTTCGTTAAAAGATACAAACGGTTCTTTGCTGACGTCATTCTAGAGAACGGCGAAATTGTAGTTGCGCACTGCGCGAATTCTGGGTCCATGCTGGCGGTGAAGCCTGAAGGCGCAACCGTTTGGATATCGCCGGCCAACAATCCGAAACGGAAGCTCCAATACACATGGGAGATTATTCAGATCGAAGGTCACAACGTGGGCATTAATACAGCTCACCCAAACCGAATTGTTGCCGAAGCCATAGCGGCCGGAGAGATTGCCGAACTTACTGGATATGAGATGCAACGACGCGAAGTAAAATACGGGAAAAATTCACGTATCGACATCATACTAGAGAGCGAAGGAAAACCACCCTGCTACGTCGAAGTCAAAAACGTCACCATGAAACGAGATCTCACAGCCGAGGGAAAAGCTGAATTTCCGGATTCGGTGACCACACGAGGAGCAAAGCACCTGGTCGAATTGGCCGATATGGTCGCCCAGGGCCATCGAGCAGTCATGTTCTACTTAGTGCAGCGTGATGATTGTCCGTCTTTCTCTGTAGCGGGCGATATTGACCCAGGCTATGAGGCCGGTTTGGCCGTAGCCCTGAAGGCAGGGGTCGAAGTGGTTTGCTATCAATGCCGCGTATCACCAGAGGAAATCAGCATTACGGGCCCTCTACCCATGGATTTACTAAGCTGAAACAACTATATGTCAGGCAGAATTTAGACTGAGCTCTAGTCAAACTGGTTACGGGATGAACCGCGCTTTGGAAAATCAAGAACGACCACGCCCCAATAAGATAATTCTTCATGGGCCAGAGGCCTTCGAAGCAATGCGTAAATCTGGTCGGCTTGCCGCAGAAATTCTTGACTTCATTACACCTTACGTCGTTCCTGGTATAACGACCGAAGAACTCGACAAACTCTGTTATGACTTTCACATCAAACACGATTCTATTCCTGGCCCCCTGGGCTACCGCGGATTTCCGAAGTCAATCTGCACATCAATCAACCACGTTGTCTGTCATGGCATACCAGGTGACCGGGTTCTAAAAGATGGTGACACCATCAACATCGACGTGTCTCCAATTCTGGATAAATGGTTTGGTGACACCAGCCGCATGTTTTATGTGGGTGATGTAAAAATCAAAGCCCGCCGATTGGTTGAAGCAACATACACATCCATGATGAAGGGTATCGAAGCAGTTCGGCCTGGCGCGACATTGGGCGATATTGGCCATGCCATTCAGTCATACGCAGAAAGTAAGCGCTTTTCTGTGGTCACTGATTTTTGCGGTCATGGCATCGGTCAAATCTTCCACACCGAACCTAATGTTATGCACGTCGGACGCCCAGGCACAGGAATGACCCTGGAAGAGGGTATGATTTTCACGATCGAGCCCATGATCAACGCCGGACGGCACGAGACAAAAATACTTGAAGATGGCTGGACTGCAGTGACGCGCGACAAGTCTTTGTCGGCGCAGTTCGAACACACCATCGGCGTCACATCGGATGGGTTCGAAATCTTTACGTTGTCACCCAAAGGCCATACCTGCCCTCCCTTCTCTGTGTGAGAGCCTAGATGACTACAGCGCATCTGTGCGGGTGGAAGTGCAGACCAGAACTCTCTATACAAAGCAAATAGTTTTACATTGTCAGGATGCCGCCAATGATACCGCGCTACGCGCGCCCACAGATGGTTAAGATCTGGGAGCCAGAAAACAAATTCCGCATTTGGTTTGAAATTGAAGCTCACGCCTGTGATGCCCAAGCTGAGTTGGGGGTCATCCCAAAGAGCGCCGCTGAAACGGTCTGGAATCTCGGTAAATTTGAAGTCAACCGGATCGACGAAATTGAACGCGAAGTCAAACATGACGTCATCGCCTTTTTGACAAACCTAGCTGAACACGTCGGCCCCGAGGCCCGCTTTGTTCACCAAGGCATGACATCATCAGACGTATTGGATACCTGCCTATCGGTTCAACTGGTTCAAGCAACCGACATTCTGCTCGCTGATATTAAAGCGCTTCTAGAGGTCGTTAAACGACGCGCTCATGAAGAAAAAATGACAGTCTGTATGGGGCGTAGTCACGGCATCCATGCCGAACCAACCACGATGGGTCTCAAGTTTGCTGGCATGTACGCTGAGTTCGACCGCAACCTCACACGCTTGCAAGAAGCCCGCAAAGAAATCGCGACCTGTGCAATATCAGGCGCCGTCGGCACGTTCGCGCATATTGATCCATACGTGGAACAACATGTCGCCAAAGCGCTTGGCCTCGAACCAGAGCCGATCTCCACACAAGTCATCCCGCGTGACCGGCACGCAGCCTACTTCGCAACGCTGGCCATTATTGCTAGCTCAGTTGAGCGCATTGCTACTGAAATTCGTCACCTTCAGCGAACCGAAGTCCGCGAAGTCGAAGAATATTTCTCCCCGGGTCAAAAAGGCTCATCGGCGATGCCCCACAAGCGCAATCCAATCCTGACGGAAAACCTTACAGGACTGGCCCGTCTCGTCAGAGGATTCGCAATTCCAGCTATGGAAAACGTTGCACTATGGCACGAGCGGGATATCTCACACTCGTCCGTCGAGCGCATGATCGGGCCAGATGCGACAGTCACTCTGGACTTCGCCTTAGCCCGCCTGACAGGTGTCATTGATAAACTAGTCATTTACCCGGATGCGATCGAGCGCAACCTGAATGCCATGGGCGGCTTAGTCTTTTCACAACGCGTGCTGCTCGCCCTAACCCAAGCTGGCGTAAGCCGCGAGGATTCATACAGACTGGTCCAGCGCAACGCGATGGACGTTTGGGATGGGAAAGGTGATTTATTGTCCCGGCTCAAGGCCGACAAGGACGTGACTGACAAAATCTCAGACGACGCGCTGACCGAGCTCTTCGCGATGGAGCATCACACCAGGCACGTCGACACAATTTTCAAGCGGGTGTTCGGATAGAGCCGCGCCTGCTTTCAATCTCGTATGCACCTTCGGCGCCACTCTTTCCGAATCTGCTAGAGCGGCCAATAGCCGAATAACTTGTCTCTGCTCGCGTGGGCCCAGAATTCCTGACCCTGGTAAAATTAATACTTCCGCTCAAAGCATTCTCCGCGACCCTGGACGCATCCGCCATGAGTTCTCAAACCCTCATTTTCTAAATTGGGAAGGCCAAACCCATCATGAATTTATATGAATAATATAATGGCCTTTATTATTCGGCGCGATTGCCAAACAGAGAAGCTTCTGCGACACCGTTCATCATGTGTACTGTCGTAATTCTTCGCCGCCCAGATCACCGCTGGCCTTTGCTTGTCGGAGCCAATCGCGACGAGAAAATTACTCGCCCCTGGCTTGCACCCAGCCGCCACTGGCCGGACCGCCCGGACGTCACGGCAGGGCTGGACGAACTGGGAGGCGGGTCATGGATGGGCCTAAACGACCATGGCGTTGTCGCCTGTATCCTTAATCGTCGAGGAACCCTTGGCCCCCAGTATGGAAAGCTGAGCCGGGGGGAAATCGTCTTAGATGCCCTGGACCATCCAGATGCATCTGCCGCTGCTGAGGCCCTTAAGCACTTGGACGGTAAGGCTTTTCGTGACTTTAATTTACTCATCGCAGACAATCGCGATGCTTATTGGCTTAAGCTGGACGCTTCATCATCGACCACAATAACCGTTCAAGCGATACCGGCGGGGCTATCGATGCTCACAGCTGGTGACATGAACGATGGCCGGAGCCCCAGAATTTCAGCATTCCTGCCCAAATTTAGGTCTGCGGATATGCCGGACCCTGATAAAGACGACTGGACCAGCTGGAAAGCGCTATTAGGCGCCGGCCCTCAACCAGGTTCAGTAGGTGTGGCGATGTGTTTTCCGCCAGACGCCGGCTTTGGCACCACTTCAAGCGCCCTCGTAGCTCTTCCTTCGATTGAGACAGCCATGGCACATCCCCCTCAGCCCGTGAAGTGGGACTTTGCCTCTGGGGCGCCCGATTCGGCCCCCTTTGAGCCGGTCGGTCTCTAATTGGGCTTCAAAAATGGCCCGTTTCCGGGGGTAGATAACAGCAATTGAGGGGGACGAGTGGGCCTGCTATATCCCGCTCTCTTTAACTTCCTTCGCAGATACTCAGTCTGAGGAGGCAAACTCCGGTGCACCTCACACCATGCCCAGGCGCAAACAAATCTTCGAAGGCAAGGCAAAGATCCTCTTTCAGGGTCCAGAGCCCGGCACAATCGTCCAATATTTCAAAGACGACGCCACAGCATTCAACAACAAGAAAAAAGGCACCATCACGGGCAAAGGGGTTCTGAATAACCGAATCTCCGAGTATCTGATGGAGCGGCTGGAAGAGATTGGCATCGCCACTCACTTTATCCGCCGCCTCAATATGCGCGAACAATTGGTACGCGAAGTTGAAATTATTCCCATTGAAGTCGTCGTCCGTAACGTGGCGGCCGGATCAATTTCAGAAAAATTCTCTATTCCGGAAGGCACCCGCCTGCCGCGTTCCATCGTCGAATATTATTACAAGAACGACGAACTGAACGATCCCCCCATTTCCGAAGAACACATCACGGGGTTTGGCTGGGCGACGATCCAAGAAATCGATGAGATGCTGAACATGTCTCTTCGCATCAACGATTTCCTTATGGGTCTTTTCCTGGGCATCGGCATCAAGCTGGTCGACTTCAAACTTGAATATGGCCGCCTGTATCACGACAATGGCGAAATCCAATTGATCCTGGCTGATGAATTATCACCAGACAATTGTCGCCTTTGGGACGTCCATACGGACGAGAAAATGGATAAAGACCGCTTCCGTCGCGACCTCGGAAAAATCGAGCAGGCGTATCAGGAAGTCGCAAGACGCTTGGGAATTCTGCCCGAGAGCGGGCCAGGCGATATTCAGGGAACGACAACACTGCAATAAATGAAACCTATGCATACGACGCACCCATCAACCAAGAGAGATATTGTTAGTCCTATGGCCAAAGCGACGGTTCACGTAACCCTGAAAACCGGTGTCCTCGACCCTCAAGGCAAAGCTATCCAACATGCACTCGAAACCCTCGGGTTTTCTGGGCTTGAGAGCGTACGCCAGGGGAAGTTCATCGAATTAGACCTAGCAGAATCCGACAAAGATAAAGCACAGTTAGCTGTTGAAGAGATGTGCGACAAGCTGCTCGCCAACACCGTCATAGAATCCTATCGGGTTGAGGTAAGCGACTAAGATATGAAATCCGCAGTCATCGTTTTTCCGGGTTCCAACTGCGACCGCGACATCGCTGTCACACTCACCAAAGTCACAGGCCACAAGCCAGAAATGATCTGGCACCGGGATGCTACTCTGCCCGATGGCCTAGATCTCGTCGCTGTCCCCGGCGGGTTTTCTTATGGCGACTACCTTCGTTCAGGTGCAATGGCAGCTAATTCACCGATTATTTCTGACCTGAAAAAGAAAGCTGAATCTGGCGTACTCACGCTGGGCATCTGCAATGGATTTCAGATCCTGACCGAGTGCGGCCTTTTGCCCGGTGCATTGATCCGCAATCGAGGCCTCAAGTTTATCTGTCGCGACGTTAATCTGAGCGTCGAACAACCGGATAGCCTATTTACGAGCCAATACAAAAAGAGCCAGGTCATTCGTATCCCCGTTGCTCATCACGATGGCAACTATCTCGCGGACGAAGACACTCTGCAGCAGATCGAAGACGAAGGCCGTGTGGCATTTAGATATTGCGACGAGAATGGCAATGCCACTGACGAAGCCAACCCCAACGGCTCCGCACGCAACATCGCCGGTTTATTGAGTTCAACGAAATCCGTCCTCGGCATGATGCCTCACCCAGAACGCTTAGCCGATAACCGATTAGGTGGCCAAGACGGTGTGCCCATGTTTGAAAGCCTACTGGAGCGTTTGTCGTGACCCTGCCAAATGCGCCCATCACCAAAGAGGACGTCACCGCTCACGGCCTAACCGAAAAAGAGTATGAGCGCGTCCTAGAAATTCTAGACGGGCGGAAGCCGAATCTCATTGAGCTGGGTATTTTCTCGGTGATGTGGTCCGAGCACTGCTCCTATAAATCATCTAAAAAGTGGCTTAAAACCTTACCTACAGAAGCACCCTGGGTGATCTGTGGTCCTGGTGAGAACGCTGGCGTAGTCGATATTGGCGACGGCCTCGCGGCTATCTTTAAGATGGAAAGCCACAACCATCCGTCCTTCATTGAGCCCTTCCAAGGTGCAGCGACCGGCGTGGGCGGCATCCTGCGGGATGTGTTCACCATGGGTGCGCGCCCCATTGCCAACTTGAATGCCCTTCGCTTCGGCGACATCAACCACCCCAAGACAAAGCATCTGGTTGCTGGTGTGGTGAGTGGCATTGGCGGCTACGGAAACTGCGTTGGCGTTCCGACCGTCGGTGGCGAGGTCAATTTTCACTCTGCCTACAACGGCAACATCCTAGTCAACGCCATGACGGTTGGCCTGGCACAACAAGACCGCATTTTCTATTCAGCAGCGTCGGGGCCCGGCAACCCGGTCATTTACGTCGGGTCAAAAACTGGCAAAGACGGTATCCACGGCGCAACCATGGCATCGGCTGAGTTCGATGAGGATTCAGAAGAGAAGCGCCCAACGGTTCAGGTCGGCGACCCATTCACCGAAAAACTGTTGATCGAAGCGTGCTTGGAATTGATGGCGACGGATACAATTGTCGCGATCCAGGACATGGGCGCGGCTGGACTAACTTGTTCGACCTTCGAAATGTGCTCCAAAGGCGGCACCGGGATCGAAATGAACTTAAACGCGGTTCCCATTCGGGAAGCCGACATGACGCCCTACGAGATTATGCTGTCCGAAAGCCAAGAGCGGATGCTAATGGTGCTTGAGCCCGGCAAAGAACATATCGCCCAAGCCATATTTGAGAAATGGGAATTGGATTTCGCGGTTGTCGGCACACTGACCGATACGGGCCGTATGGTCCTGTTGAAAGACGGCAAAGAAGTCGCCGACTTGCCGATTGATCCATTGGCTGAAGCCTCTCCCGAATACGACCGGCCGTGGGTGAAAACGCCTAAAGCAGACGTCAAGGCCTCAGATTGCGTCACGCATGGCGACTGGACGGAAAGCTTAAAAAAACTTATCGGCGCACCCGACCTCGCCAGCCGACGTTGGGTATGGGAGCAATACGATCACATGGTCATGGGCGACACAGTACAGCGGCCTGGCGGCGATGCCGCCGTCGTGAGGATACATGATTCAGAACGCGGACTAGCCATCACGACGGATTGCACACCACGCTACGTCAAAGCAGATCCGTTCGAAGGCGGCAAACAGGCCGTTGCAGAAACGTGGCGTAACCTGACAGCAACCGGCGCCCTGCCCCTCGCCATCACAGATAATCTCAATTTTGGGAACCCGGAAAAGCCCCAAATCATGGGCCAACTCGTTGGTGCCATTAAGGGCATTGGCGAAGCCTGTATCGCTCTCAATACACCTGTCGTATCGGGCAATGTTTCACTTTACAATGAGACTGATGGCGAACCGATACTCCCGACACCAACAATTGGAGCGATCGGCATCATCAATAATCTAGACCAGACGACCACCGTCGGATTCAAAGCTGATGGCAACGCAGTTATTCTTATTGGCGGTGCCGACACGGTGACCGACGGCTGGCTTGGCCAGTCCCTCTACCTACGTGATCTACACGGTATTGAAGACGGCTCCCCACCTCCAGTCGACCTCGCTCAAGAGCGGGTAACAGGCGATGCCGTTCGCAAGCTTATCACAGCCGGAAAAGTTAATGCCTGCCATGATTTGGCAGACGGTGGAGTTATTGTCGCCCTGGCCGAGATGGCCCTATCTGGTGATATAGGTGTCACGATTGATACGGAGGGCTCTGACGCATCTGCGCCGTGGCTATTTGGAGAAGATCAAGGCCGTTACGTTGTTACCTGTGGCGCAGATGAAGCCGGAAAAATAGTCCAAGCGATTAATGACGCAGGAATTACAGCCCGACAAATCGCAACGACCGGTGGTGACCAAGTCGGTGTCGCGGGCGGGGCCTCGGTCTCGGTAAAAGAACTGCGCGATTTGCATGAAGGCTGGTTCCCTTCCTATATGGCAACGTAAGATCAGTCATTCCTAAAGGGAGTACGACCAATGGCAATGAGCGCCTCAGAAATCCAAGATATGATCAAAGCGGCACTGCCGGATGCCACCATCACAATTGATGATTTACGCGGTGATGGCGATCACTACGCCGCTCATGTGACCTCAGCCGCCTTTGCCGGGAAGAGCCGGGTCCAGCAGCATCAGATGGTCTACGCCGCCCTTCAGGGCAAGATGGGGGAGCAATTGCACGCTTTGGCCCTACAAACGGCTGTTCCAGACGCTAGCTAAAAGCTTCTACTCTACCGGTTGGTCTTTGGCGTTGGGTGGTGCGGCTCTCTGACTTGGGACAACTTTACTCAAACCAGGCACCCGCATCGTCACTTTGGCACAACATTCCACCCGCCTCGACAGTGAAAACCGGTCATATCGCGCAATGCCGCACAAAACCGCCATAAATCGTGCCATGGAGCATCCCCTTTTCCTGTCGGAGGGTCGCTCTCGCCTCAACGAGAATGACAGATGCCCAGAACTATTGGGTCAGGCTGCCGGTATCGTGATCGGAAACCCTTGCCAAACCGGCTGGAAGCCCTATATCCCTTGGCATATAAAGGCCGTCAGACGAGGCCCAGCCCTTTTGATTAACGGAGATATTCCGCATGTCCGACAATCCCGCCATCGCGCAAATCAAAGAAGATGTAACCACAAATGACGTTGTCCTATTCATGAAGGGCACGCCGATGTTTCCGCAGTGCGGCTTCTCAGCATCTGTGGTTCAGATCCTCAGTCAGCTTGGCGTGAAATTCAAAGGCGTCAACGTTCTGGAAAACGACGGAATCCGACAGGGCATTAAAGATTTTACGCAGTGGCCGACAGTTCCTCAGCTTTACGTCAAAGCTGAATTCGTTGGCGGTGCAGACATCATTCGCGAAATGGCGATGAATGGCGAACTAGAAGACCTTCTCAAAGAAAAAGAAGTCGCCGTCGCTTAACCCGATCTCGCTAGCTTAGCGGGCAGTCTCCGTAAACCACCCCTCGTCAGAAAGCTGCGCCCAAATCTTCTCGACCACCTTGCCGCCATTGGCGAGCACTTGCCCCTCATCGTCTGCAACAAACTGACTATCGTGCACTTGTAGGCGGCCATCGGTCATGGCCGTTCGAACCATTCGGCCGTTGGCATAGAGTAGGTTATTGAGCGGCTCTGGTGGCAACGCCCCAGACCCAACCAGCATCCCTGACACATCCACAGAGATCATGTCTGCGCGCGCTCCGGACTTTATGACACCAAGGTCATCCCGACGCAGCCCCTTGGCCGGAATCCGGGTAGCGGCATCAACAGCGTTCCACACGGTCGGGCGCACAGTCGGCTGACCATTCGGATCAAGCCTGCGCATTAGTGAGTGGCGGGCCTGGCCATACAGAACTGCCAGCTTGAGATCTTCAAGGTAGTCGTTGGAGTGTGTATCGATACCGATGTTGACGTTCATCCCCGCGGCCAGCGCCTCAGGGTAGGGTTGCGCACCGTTTCCTGCGCCTCCAGCGGATGGACAGTGCGAATAAACAGCACCGTTCTTGGCAAGGATGGGTGCATCAACCTCCCAGTCCAGGCCACTCATATGCGCGCCAAACACCGGCCCGTTAGTAAAGAAGCCATAGCTCTCGAGCCACTCCGTCGGGGTCTTTCCCCACAGGCGCCGCACCACCTCCGTCTCCTGACGGCCCTGAGACAAGTGAATATGCAAGCCCGTTCCTAGCTCGTCTGCAGCAGCAGCGAGAGCCGCCATGGTGGCTGGCGTTTGGGTGTCACAGGCATGAGGCGACATCATCGGTTGGATGCGGCCATTACCCTTTCCCATATGCGCCTTGCCAAACGCCAAGTTCGCTTCGATCTCAGCCAGAGTACCCTCTTCCGCATCAAACAAAACCTGATCATTGGGACGGAACCAGATGCCGAATAGACGCTCTGTATTGGGAATCATAGAGCCAGGGAAACCGCGGACACCCCAGCGCTCAGCTAAGCGGACGTAGCTTTCGGCTTGTCGCATGGTAAGACTCATCTCTACCTGAGTGGTGCAACCGGAGCGCAACAACTCAGCCAAGTTCAAAGCCGTAAGCGCATCAAGCTCATCGTCGTCGAGCTGTTCAACAATCTCGAGGGGGCGCTGGTAGGACCTTGGCCCTTCAATGATCCCGCGTGTCGGCGTGGCACTACAGCAATGAGTGTGACCCGAGATGAAACCCGGCATTAGAATATCGTGCGGTAAACTTAAGTGCGGTACCGGGTCGGTAAACGGCTCGGCACGCACGTCTACAATAGCACCATTACGCACCAGGACATGCCCGTCGCGCAGCAGGTCAAGATCGCCACCGGTTTCAATCAGCACCCACCCGGCATCAATGATGAAACTTTCGCCTGGAGCGAAAGGAAGTTTCGGTGCCCTGGTCTGAGCTTGAGCGCGCGCTGACGTGCTGAAAGTACCCCCTGCAAGAGCCGAGACAGCTGCCGTCTGCATAAAGCTGCGTCGCGAGGCCTGCGGCTGCGCTGCG
Organism: Rhodospirillaceae bacterium; assembly: GCA_028822445.1. Taxonomy (GTDB): domain Bacteria; phylum Pseudomonadota; class Alphaproteobacteria; order Rhodospirillales; family Rhodospirillaceae; genus WLXB01. The sequence goes on from JAPKDQ010000005.1 coordinate 26,480, forward strand.
CTGCCCCCACCATCTGCGGCGGCGCAGATGAAACAGGAGCCCTCATACCCGGATAAATCGTGTTGGTGGCCTGTCATATGGCGCCCTCCTTAAATGCTAGAAAAATACTGGGAGTAAGTGTGCCTTAAAAAAAGGAAAAGTGGAATTTGAGAGTAACGAGCCGATGCAGCACACTCTTCTGAAAAATTCTACTTTGGATTCAAGGCCATGAAAACTTTACAACCGACTGCGGCTATAGGGTCTCTCGCAAGGCATAACTTCCAGACGCGTTTTTTTAGCCGGGGAACGTCACACGCGTAATCCATTTACCAAACGAATAACCCATGAGCCCGGTGCATAGACCATACCCCAACTTCTATTTGCCAAAATAGGCAAAAAAAATACAAAGTTCGGCTTTGACATCACAACCCATTCCAGGATCAACCATGAGCACAGAGCCCCGCGCAAACACCATCGACAGCTCCAATTTCCGTAAGCTTTATATCGGCGGCGCATGGATTTCCCCGTCGACAGACAATCTGGTAGATGTCGTCTCACCCGTGACTGAACAGATTGTGTTTCAGGTGGCAGCGGCAAAAATCACCGATGTGGATCGCGCTGTCGCGGCCGCCTATGAGGCCTTCGAGAGCGGCCCCTGGCCCCGCATAACTCCTGTTGAGCGCTCAAAAACTCTCCACGCCTTCGCCAAAGCCTTGCGCAGTCGTGCAGCAGACTTTGCTATCGCCTGGACGGAATCCACAGGCGTGGTCGCCTCTATGGCAAGTATGTCGCCAGAATATTCAATCGGCGCAGTGGACCGATCGATCGAGCAGGCGTCCAGCTTCCCGTTCATCGAAAAGCATCCGTCTAAGAACGGGGCCAACATGCTTATTCACGAGCCGGTCGGCGTCGTCGCCGCCATCGCCCCGTGGAATGCGCCCTTGGCGACGATGCTGACCAAAATCGGGCCTGCCTTGGTAGCGGGCTGCACCGTAATTATGAAGCCAGCACCGCAAACCCCTATAGAGGCCTACATCATTGCCGAATGCGCCGATGCAGCCGGGTTTCCACCCGGTGTAGTCAACCTGGTCACCGCGGGGCGAGATGCATCTGACCATCTGGTCCGGCACCCCCATGTGGACAAAGTGAGCTTCACCGGCAGCCTGACGACGGGCCAACGGATTGCATCTGTCTGCGGTGATCGCATTGCCCGTGTGACATTAGAGCTGGGCGGAAAATCTGCAGCCATCCTGCTCGATGATTACGACCTAGAAAAAGCGGCCAAGAGCTTGGCCGGAGCCATTAGCGTTCTCAGCGGTCAGAACTGCGCCGCCCTCACCCGGGTTATTGTCTCCCGCAGCCGCCATGACGAACTGGTGAAGCATTTAGTCACAGCCATGCAAGCCCTCACCATCGGCGACCCCTACGATCCCGAGATTAAACTTGGGCCGATAGCCATGAAGTCTCAGCTTGAAAAGATCGAAGACTACATTGCCAAAGGCATCGCAGACGGAGCGACGCTGGCGACCGGGGGGAAACGGCCCGCGCACCTTCAGCACGGATATTACTTCGAGCCTACCGTCTTCGCCAACGTCGAAAACAGCATGGCCATCGCCCAAGAGGAAATTTTTGGCCCGGTCTTGTGCGTCATCCCCTACAGTGATGAAGACGAAGCTATTCGGATCGCCAATGACTCGCCCTTCGGATTGGCAGGCGCGGTGTATACTAACGACAGCACAGCCGCCTACCGGATTGCCCGGAAAATGCGGACCGGGACAGTCGGCCAGAGCGCACCCTCAGCCAGCTTCGCGATTGCGTTTGGTGGTTTCAAGAAATCGGGCCTGGGCCGCGAAGGCGGAATAAAAGGACTGTTGCCTTACCTAGAAACTAAGACAGTTATGTTGTCGGGAGAGCCAGATGAGCTATAGCCGCGCCAGGGGTATAATCACTCACGCATATCTTCCAGCCGCTTTATCTGCGTGCCGTCCGGATCAAAATTTTGTGGGGCCAGCCAGGCATCCAGTGCAGCGCACACTGCGGGCCATTCTGCATCGGTGATAGAATACCAAGCCGTATCACGGCTGTGGCCCTTACTCACCATATCGTTACGAAAAGTTCCTTCGTAGGTAAAACCGAAGCGCATCGCAGCCCGGGATGAGGCCAAGTTTTGTGTATCGCACTTCCACTCATAACGGCGATAGCCGAGATCATCAAACACATGCCGCGCCATGAGCAGAAGTGCTTCCGTAGCCTTGAGAGTGCGTTGCAGGGCGTAGCCAAACACGACACAACCGATTTCAATGCTGCCATGTTTCTGTCGTATGCGCAGAAAGCTAAACATGCCGAGCACTTTGCCTGACACCACCTCATGTATGACCTTGGTTTCCCAACCCTTCTCAACGCACGTCTCTGCAAAACTCTTCTGGAATGTCGCTGGGTCAAGGTATGGCCCCACCGACACGTAATCCCACAGCCTGGCGTTCTTTTTACCGCCAACGATGGCAAACAAACCCTGCTCGTGAGCCTCCCAATTCAAAGGCTCCAACCGTACGGTGGAGCCGATGGGTATTTCAGCGCTCGGACGTGGGCAAGGAGCCCAGGTGGAGAGATCAGTTGTGCTCATTCTAATCGTCCCTACCCTATCAAAACTTGCTCATTCTTACGCGCTGTTCCACTTCGAACCTAAGGGTTTAATAGAATGCGACCAAAGCTTGATTGTTATCACGGATTTGTAAATGCACTTTGAGGCAACCGAGCGTTCTCAGTTTGAAAGTCGCGCGGCGCACCATCTGCAAACCTAACGTTCCACATGTCAGCGACAGAATAAAAATCAGCTTTGGTGTGGGGCAAATATAAAGATCGCCATGAAGCGAGTTTAACGTCACATCAACACGCTAGACACCCTTAACCCAAGGACGGGTCGGGAGAGCAGGCACGCTAAACTAGAATGATTCCCCTTAAACCGAAACTAATCCTGAACCCGAAATCGGCAGAGATCGAATGCGGTGACCGGTGGCGTTATAGATGGCGCTGGTTAAGGCTGGCGCAACGCAAGGTATGCCGACCTCACCCATACCGCCTGGGTGTCCACCCTGAGGCATGATGTGAGTTTCGATGCTCGCTGGCACATCAGCCATAGTCATCATGCGGTAGCTGTCAAAGTTAGACTGCACGACAGCACCGTCTTCCACGTCTATCTGGCTGTAGAGAGCCGCAGACAGAGCATCAATGACGGAGCCTTCTATTTGCGCTTCTACAATGCTGGGGTTCACGACGGTGTGCGGATCAACCACAGTGACCACACGGTCCACAGTGAGTTCACCATTTGCGGCAACGGTGACTTCAATAATCTGACCAACAGTAGACTGAAACGCCTCAGCAAACGCGATGCCACGGCCCCGGCGAGAGCCTTCTGCGCTTTCTGCCAACGGCGTGCCCCAATCGCCTTTTTCGGCGAGGGCATCAAGCACAGCGACAAAGTCTGGCTTATGAGCCAATAACTCACGACGGAAATCTACCGGATCTTTGCCAGCCGCTTCAGCGACTTCATCCATAAAGGCTTCTTGATAGAACGCGTTGTGGGACATGGTCACGCTGCGCCAGTAGCCATTGGGCACAGGATTGTCTTGCGCATTCAGGCCAAGACGCACGGATGGAAAGGCATAGGGTGAATCGTTCATAGGCATAATCATGCTGACGTCGTCTTTCGCCTCAGAATACACGAAGGTGCCGTTGCGGGTATTGAAGTCAGCACTCACGGGCTTACCTACGATGACAAAATCAAGAGCCGTCATGTTGCCGTCATTATCCAAGCCCGCCCGGAAGCGAGAGGTTGTCGCTGGACGGTAGGTATCTTGCTGAACGTCTTCTTCCCGGCTCCAAGTCAACTTAACCGGCCTGCCAGGGAGGCTCATAGCGATAGATGCAGACTGACGGACAAAGTCCATGTCCGATCGGCGACCAAAGCCGCCGCCCATGAGTGTCGCGTGGACTTCCACGTTCTCGGCTTTAACACCGGCGATCTTCCCCGCTTGGCTGGCACTTTGGCTAATAGACTGGCTGGGCGACCACACCGTAATACGCGCGTCTTCTGGGTTATCGGTTTCGCTCGCTTCGTACAACGCTGTGCAGCCCATGGGCTCCATACAGACGTGCGCCAAATATGGCGTCTCATAAACCGCTTCCACAGTTTTGGTGGCGCGGTCCCAATCAGCGAGGAAGGTTTCATCTTCTTGCAGAACATTAACGTCTGCTGCATCAAAGAGTTGAGCGTAGTTTGGCAACGCCTTGCTCGTGCTGAACGGCATACCTTTCGGTGGCGTCCATGTAACATCCATTTCGTCCAGGGCCTTCTGGGCGGTCCAGGTATTTTCCGCAACAACAGCGACCGCGTTATCAAGCACGGGGAAGACGCCAACGACGCCTTTGCGGGCCATAGCAGAGTCCGCATCAAAGGTATCAAGCGTACCCTTAAACATAGGGCTATGCTTGATCGCCGCATGAAGCATGCCGGGCAATTTAACGTCAATACCGTAGATCGCCGAGCCATCACTTTTCTCAGGGGTATCCAGGCGACCCACCGGATGATTAAGAAGCGTGTATTCGCTTGCGTCCTTAAGCGGGTTGTCACTGGGCGGTGTCATTTCGGTAGCGGCTTCGGCCAACTCGCCGTATGTGAGGGAGCGGCCTGATGTGGCGTGAATGACTTTACTCTTCTCAGTAGTGAGTTCGCTTTTCGGTACATCCAACCGAAGGGCGGCGGCTTCAACCAACATGCCGCGGATGGCCGCGCCAACGGTGCGCAGGTAATTGTAATTGCCTAGAATAGAACTGGAGCCACCAGTGATAATCAAACCAATCAATGGCGTGACTTTATACAGCGCATCACGCGTCATATCCGCAGTTATGCCAGGGGTCATAAACATCAGTGGGATCGCTTCGGCAATAACATAACTGCCGTAGTCTTTATCAAGCGGCGCCAGTTCGTAGCGTACGTCGGTCCAATCCGCATCGAGATCTTCGGCAACCAGCATCGGAATCGCTGTTGTAACGCCCTGCCCCAGTTCAGCCTGTGGCACGGCGACGGTGATGGTGCCGCTCGGGCTGATCTTCACATAGGCGTGGAGCACATAGTCTTCTGGAGACGAGGCGCCAAACTTAGGATGGGAATCCCCGTCCTTAAGACTGTTCAACCCGTAGGCGACAGCAAGGCCGCCCCCTGCTGCTAGTCCAGATACGATGAGGCCGCGGCGCGATAATTTCATTCCTCGGTTCCCGTTTTAAAGAAAGTGTATTGATTATGGTCAATGTTGGTAGTGGGACTAACGAAAACAAGCAATATAAATCCATGTAGCGGATACAATCGTCTTCAACCGATAAAAAAAGCGCCCAGACATTGCCGGTACGATGACTGGGTTTAACCAGGTGGGTTCCCACTCTGAGTAAAGGGCTATGATAGAAGCCCTGTACTCACCTAGCGAGAGGCGCCATAGTCGATCTCCAATGACAGCGTGCCTAGCCTTAAAAGTTTATGAACTGAATCACGTGCCAAACAAATAATCTGGGAGCACAAGACTATGGCGAACGATATGACCAACGACGCTTTTGACCTTGATTGCGATGAACACTGCTTCACCTCAGCCCCACTTTCACGCCGCACCTTTGGCGCAACCTCTGTGGCCGCGGCCAGCCTTGCCGGTGCAGGCGCCGCTTCATCCGCCGGGCTAGAAATCGTTGAAACCGACGTTGAGATCGTCACTCCCGATGGCACCTGCGATGCCGTGTTCTACCATCCAACAGAAGGCAAGCATCCAGGCGTTTTAAAATGGACCGACATCATGGGCCTACGGCCAGCGTTCCGGGATATGGGTAGACGTTTAGCCTCAGAAGGCTACTCGGTTCTAGTACCAAATCCATTCTATCGGGATGGCCGCGCGCCCCTGCCGGGCCCCGACTTCAACTTTTCCACGGATAGTGCGGTCGCCTATAAGCTGATGGGTAATCTCATCGCTCCGGGAGCAGCAGAGCGCGACGCGCAAGCATTCGTGACGTGGCTCGACGCCCAAGGCCAGGTGAATTCAGACTCAAAAATGGGTACATCCGGCTATTGCATGGGCGGACCGCTGACGATGAAAACTGCAGGCCTGTTACCTGAACGCATAGGGGCAGCAGGATCATTCCATGGCGGCGGACTAGCCACAGGAACAGACAACAGCCCACATCTGCTCATTCCAAAAATGAAAGTGCACTACCACGTCGGCGTGGCAGATAACGATGATGCCCGTGAGCCGGAAGTCAAAAAAATTCTGAAGGCCGCGTTTGAAGCATCCAATGTGCCCGCAGTCGTTAAAGTCTACGAAGACGCGGACCACGGTTGGTGTGTACCCACCAGCGCGGTCTATAACGAAATCCAGGCCGAGGCTGCTTGGACAGCTCTATTAGATACCTTAAAGGCTGGCCTCGCTTAACCCTCATACTTCTCACAGACCAGACTGGCCTCGCCCAAACCCGGGTGAGGCCATTTTATTACCCAGTTCTACTAAACGATACTAAGGCTTGCCCTGTTAGAGGTCGCACGGTCTAAAACACTGACGTCTTCTCCAGCACAAACCAAACCTTTTGAGATTTCAGACCCGAGCTTCCCCGTTCCGCAGAGCATCAGGAGCGAGAGGCTGACTTGACCAAAGCAAAATACTCATTATCAGCGTGCCTGATGTATTTTATTATGAACCGCATCCCGACGCTAAATGTTTGACGGACTTAACGTATGGCTATTGCAAGAAGACCGCCTAAACCGACGGAAACCAAACAGAACGTCTGAGAGGTGCGCTAAAAGAAGGCCCCGCAACGCGAGGCCTTCTTAGATTGCAAGCCTATAAAATTACTTAGGCAGAACAACCGTATCGATCACATGGATAACACCGTTATCGGCAACAATATCAGCGGTCACGACAGTAGCGTTATCGACCATGACGCCGTCCATCGCGTTGACCTTCAGCGATTGCCCTTGAACAGTTTCTGCATCAAGCGTTTTACCGGCAATGTCTGAGGACATCACTTTTCCCGCAACAACGTGATAGGTCAGCACGGCAACCAGTTGGTCCTTATTCTCAGGCTTTAACAAATTAGAGACGGTGCCTTCAGGAAGCCTAGCAAAGGCTGCATCCGTCGGTGCGAAAACCGTGAACGGCCCGGGACTCGACAAGGTGTCGGCAAGACCGGCCGCCTGAACCGCAGCCACAAGGGTGGTGAAGTTGCCAGCCGCAACAGCAGTCTCAACAATATTGGCCGCTCTTACAGCTCCTGCTGATAGAGCCAACGAAGCAGCGACCGTGATAGATGCGAGGGTTGTCTTGTAGGTCATTGAATACTCCAGAACAGAGAAAATTGGGGAAGAGGAAACAGCCACATTTTGTGTGAGTTGCTGTTCACAGACTCATTACGCCCTACCCTCATGCCCAGATCAGACCAGCCTGTTTATGGCCACGCCCGAGGAAGGGTTTTTAGACATAGTGCATTTAAAAAAAAAGGCCCCGCATAGCGAGGCCTTTTCAAATTCCTTTGGCAGTGACGGCCGCCAACGGAACACGTTCTTTTTAAAGATAATAAAAGTCGCGGTATCGTTTAGCGCGAATAGAATTCAACGACAAGGTTGGGTTCCATCTGAACCGGATAAGGCACGTCAGCGAGCTGAGGAATACGGGTCATGCTACCTGCACCCTGATTGTGATCAACCTCGACATAATCGGGCACATCACGCTCTCCTGAATCCATCGCGTCGAGTATCAGACCCATGGTCTTCGCCTTGTCGCGCAATTCGACTTTATCGCCGACCTTCACCATGTAGGAAGGAATCGTCACTTTGACGCCATTCACCTTGATGTGTCCGTGGGACACGACCTGGCGGGCAGCAAACACAGTCGGAACAAATTTCATGCGGTAAATAACGGCATCCAACCGGCATTCCAGAATGCTAATCAGGTTTTCCGAGGTATCACCTGTACGACGCACGGCTTCCTTGTAGTACCGCAGAAACTGTTTCTCGGATATGTTACCGTAGTAGCCCTTGAGCTTTTGCTTGGCCATCAGCTGAATACCGTAATCGGACGGTTTGCGACGGCGTTGGCCATGCTGGCCCGGGCCATAATCACGCTTATTTATAGGGCTTTTTGCACGCCCCCAAAGGTTAACCCCCAAACGGCGGTCGATCTTGTGCTTTGAAGCAATTCGGTTAGTCATTATCTAAAACCTTGTTTTTTATACGTTTTTGTCCCGGTAGTCTTACCACCCGACCCATCAGGTCGCCAGAAAGCGGGGTGATGCACCACCCACATTCCCGAGAATAAGTAGCCGATCTAAGGGAAAAGGTTGAGGAAGTCAATTGTTTGCCTCACCTCAAATCACCGGCTCACCCCTGCGTGGCGACGGCCATGAATCCAAGGTTTTCCAGCCTTAGCAGGCTTAGGAGGCCTTTGACAAAAGTCATGTCGGGGCTATCGCAGACGACGACGTTCAGCCGTTCTTCACAAATACTGACATATCTCTTCACCTTTATCATAAGTCTGATTATCCAAATCCCTGCATCCCAAAGTAACAAAGACACACACCAGACAAACCCACCCCACATAAAGAAATCACTCATATCACTAATCCTTGACAGCTATACCCAGGAACAGAAGCTATTTCTAAACACGGTGCTAAATTGCAAGTCGATAGGTACCCTCGCCTAAATGCGCCGCGCCCATAAGGGCTTGGCACATAACAGCGGCAACAGACGTCCACTTCGACCCGGTCGCCCATCACCCGGACTTCACAAATTCGCCGGCAACGGGTCCTTACCCTTTTTTCTTCCAGTCACTGCGGGCATGAATCTCGTCACGGCGGCCATAGCGCAGCTCAGTGACGACGCCATGTAGGGTGCGAATTTCTTGCTCTGTCAGCGCCGCGCGCTGAAGCATGGCGCGGATGTTCAGAACCATACTCGGGCGTTTCTCTTCAACATGGAGAAAGCCACAGGTATCGAGCTCATACTCCAGATGCTGAAAAAACAGATTGAGTTCGTCTTTGTTTGCCGGCCGCGTGACACCATAAGGCGTGACTTCCGCCTCACTGGCTTGGGAGGCTTGATACCACTCGTAGGATACTACAAGCACCGCTTGCGCAAGATTGAGCGAGGAGTAGGCAGGATTTAGCGGCGCCTCGATAATAACATCGGCTAAGCCGATATCATGGTTCTTAAGGCCAGACTTCTCGCGCCCAAACAGAATCCCAATTTTAGTATCCTCTGCCGCCCGTTTAGCTAATTCACCCCCCGCATGGTGAGGCGTCCAGACAGTCTTAATCATATCGCGCGGCCGAGCAGTCGTTGCTGCAACGAATTGACGGTCAGCGAGGGCATCTTCGGTGCTTTCATAGAACCCGGCTGACTTGAGAACCTCAGACGCACCTGACGAGGCCGCAATGGCCTTTTCTGACAACCAATCCTGCTTTGGCTTAACCAAACGCATATCGGTGAGGCCACAGTTATACATAGCTCGGGCCGCCGTCCCCATGTTCTCCGCCAATTGCGGTTCAACCAGGATGATCGCCGGGCCGCCGCCCAGCGCTTGAACAGGCTCTTTTGTTGTATCCGTACCCGACATCGACTTAGGCCGCCTTACCAAGGACGCGTTTAAGCACACGGTCTCGTCCTATTAAGGGCAGAAGGAGTTTGAGTTCTGGCCCGTGCCCTAAGCCGGTCAGTGCCATCCGTAATGGCAGGAATAAACCCTTCCCTTTGCGACCCGTCGCATCTTTTACCGCACTCGTCCATTGGCCCCAGGTCTCTTCCGTCCAGGGTTCTAAAGGCAAATGCTTCGCCGCTTCTTCCATAAAGTCCGCGTCATCGGTGGAAGGCGCAAGCGGCCCAAAACACACAGACCACCAATCGGCAGCATCGTTGAAATATTTCAAATTTCCGCGTACGGCCTGCCAGAACGCGTCGCCTTTATCGGCCAACGTTGGTTCGTCATCAACCAATGCGGCCAATCGCGGCGCTGCTTCCTCGTAAGGCATTTGATGCAGAACCTTAGCATTGAGCAACTCAAGATCCTGGGCATCAAACTTCGCCGTTGCCCGGCTGAAGCGACTGATATTGAAGTCGGCGATGATGGCATCTAAATCTGAATAAACGTCGATGGCTTCTGAACTGCCTAGGCGCGCTAGTAAACTTGAGGCAGACAAAGGTTCAATGTTCTGATCGCGAAGGTCGGCAAGGCCCAGCGACCCAGCCCGCTTTGAGAGCCCCTCGCCCGCAGCACCGACAAGCAGTGGAACATGACCAAAAGTCACCAGTGATCCCGGTGAGACCGCTTCCATCATTTCAAGCTGGACTGCGCCGTTGGTGACATGATCTTCGCCACGGATAATGTGTGTCACGCCATAATCGATATCATCAACAACGGAAGGCAGCAGGTACAAGAAGGTGCCGTCTTCCCGGATAACCACTGGATCACTTACATTTGCGGTATTGTAACGACTTTCATGACGAACCATATCCACCCAAACCACATCACTCCGGTTCAGCTTAAATCTCCAATGGGGTTTGCGACCTTCTGCTTCATACTTAGCGCGACCTTCATCGGACAGGTCTAAGGCGGCCCGGTCATAAACGGGTGGCTTGTGTTGAGCCCGCAAACGCTTGCGTTTAAAGTCCAACTCTTCAGCGGATTCATAACACGGGTACAAGCGGCCAGCCTCTTTCAAGGCATCGGCGGCATTGTTGTATCGATTCATTCGCGTCGACTGACGTTCTTCCCGCTCCCACGTCAGGCCAAGCCAATGCAAATCTGTGCGGATGCCATCGACATATTCTTCTTTACTGCGCGCAACGTCCGTATCGTCAAAGCGCAAAATAAACTCACCATCATTTGCCTTAGCGAACAGCCAGTTGATGAGGGCCAAGCGCGCGTTACCAACATGCAAGCGACCGGTCGGACTTGGGGCAAAGCGGACTACAGGGCTCATGGTTCATTTCTTTTCGGAGCATCGCCGTCAAAGGCATTGGTGATAGGGTAACGGTGGTCCCGCCCAAAGGCGAGATGGCTAATCTTAACGCCCGGCGAGGCCTGGCGGCGTTTATATTCTGCTATGCGCAATAACCGATGGATACGGCGCACGGTCTCTTCCTCGTGACCATTAGCAGCCACCTCAGGCACACTTCGTGCGTTTTCGATGAGGCCTTTTAAGATCGCGTCCAATTCCGAATAAGGCGGAAGAGAGTCTTCGTCTTTCTGGTCAGGCCGCAACTCGGCCGTGGGCGGCTTGGTGATGATACGCTCCGGCATCACCGCACCCGGCGCACCCAAAGCACCATCGGGCACATGGGTATTACGCCACTCACTCGCGGCTATGACTGTTGTCTTATAGACGTCTTTAAGAACGTTGTAGCCGCCACACATATCGCCATAGAGCGTGGCATAGCCAACGCTGACCTCTGACTTGTTGCCAGTGGACAAGACCATATTGCCAAACTTGTTCGACAGGGCCATCAGCGTCAGGCCACGAATACGAGACTGAATATTTTCTTCCGTTGTGTCGGGCGTTGTATCTGAAAAATGCGCCTCCAACATGCCACCGAAAGCAGCCATAGCATCACCGATATTGATGCTGTCGAGGCGCAGGCCAAGGTTCGCCGCCAAGCCAGCCGCATCCTCGAGGCTATCGTCTGAGGTATAGGGCGACGGCATCATGACGCAATGTACCTTGTCGGCTCCCAACGCATCGGCGGCAACAACTGCGCTGATGGCACTATCGATCCCACCGGACAGGCCAAGCACGACGCCAGGAAAACCATTCTTGCCAACATAATCACGCAGGCTGAGCATCATCGCTTGGTAAACGTTTTCTAAGCGTTCTGGAGCTGACGTTACTGTCCCCGCTTCACAGATCCAAGCCCCATCAAACTTCAGCCACTGGGTTAAAACCAAATCTGTTTTCCACCATGGAGATTGAACAGCCAGTCCGCGGTCTGCATTTAGAACGAAAGACCCGCCGTCAAAGACGAGGTCATCTTGGCCGCCGATCTGATTCACGTAGATCAGTGGCAGACCTGTTTCTGAGACACGCGACACCGCGTGACTAAGCCGGACATCGTCTTTATCCAATTCGAACGGAGAGCCGTTGAGAACGATGAGCATTTCCGCTCCAGTTTCGGCAACGGTTTCTGCAACGTCCTCGAACCACATATCTTCGCAAACGAGAACGCCGACGCGCACGCCGCGAATAACAACAGGACCTGAGGGCGGACCGGACTCAAAGACACGCTTTTCGTCGAACACACCATAGTTGGGTAAATGATGCTTAAGGCGGATGCCTTTGATCTCTCCGGCATCAAGGACAAGCGCAGCATTGTGACAAAGCCCATCGACCCGCCACGGTGCACCGATAATCAGCGCTGGGCCGCCATCTGCTGTATCAGCAGCTAAGTCTTCCGCTGCCACCTGGATAGCATCCAAAAAGCCAGAGCGAAGCACAAGATCTTCAGGCGGGTATCCACTGAGGATGAGTTCAGAAAAGACGACAATGTCTGCACCCTGCGTAGCAGCATCAGCGCGCGCCTGACGAATGAGATCAGCATTCGCCTCCACAGCACCGACCGTAGGGTTGGTCTGGGCCAAAGCAATGGTTAGAGAGTCAGGCATAAGGAACCGCTGTTTCTCCAGTCGTGGCCAGGCCGAGACCTAGCCGCTTACGAGGCAACCGCTGCCGCTGTGGACATATCGCGGTCTTGCTTAAGCATCTCCGCCATCAGAAAAGCTAACTCTAACGCTTGGCTCGCATTAAGACGTGGGTCACAGTGCGTGTGATAGCGATCGCCGAGACTGGCTTCCGTAATAGCTTGAGCCCCGCCGACACATTCAGTGACGTCTTGGCCAGTCATTTCGAAGTGAACTCCACCCGCGTGAGTGCCTTCGCTGCGATGAACGTCAAAGAAGCTCTTCACCTCGCCCAGCACATTATCAAAGCGGCGGGTTTTGTATCCGCTGGAACTTTTCTCTGTGTTCGCGTGCATTGGATCACAGGACCACACGACGGCTTTGCCTTCACGCTCGACAGCACGGATCAAAGTGGGCAGATGATCTTGTAATTTCTCGGCGCCCATACGCGTGATGATGGTAATCCGTCCGGCTTCGTTATCCGGGTTTAGGGTTTCAATCATTCGTAAGATATCGTCGGGATCAATCGTCGGGCCAGCCTTGAAGCCAATCGGGTTATCAACACCGCGTAAGAACTCCACATGGGCATGATCAAGCTGGCGGGTCCGTTCGCCAATCCACAAGAAGTGTGCAGCGCAGGCATACCAGAGCCCGGTTGTTGAATCCATGCGAGTTAGAGCATCTTCGTAGTTGAGAAGCAGAGCTTCATGAGAAGTATAAAAATTAGTCTCACGCATGCTAGGAACAACCGTGCTGTTAATGCCGCAGGCTTCCATGAAGGCCAATGCCTCTTGGATGCGGTCTGCGAGACCCTGGTAGCGTTCGCCCTGCGGGCTATCGGCGACGAAGCCGAGGGTCCACTGGTGAACTTTACGCAGATCAGCATACCCGCCTTGCGAGAACGCACGCAGCAGATTCAATGTAGCCGCAGACTGGTTATAGGCCTGCACCAGTCGTTCCGGATCTGGCTCACGCATCTCCGGCGTAAAGTCCATTCCATTAACCATGTCGCCACGGTAGGACGGCAGCTCCACTCCATCGATGGTCTCCGTATTCGAGGAACGTGGCTTAGCAAACTGCCCAGCCATGCGACCCAACTTCACGATGGGCACACCAGCGCCAAACGTTAGAACAACGGCCATCTGCAGCAGAACGCGGAATGTGTCTCGGATGTTATCCGGATGAAATTCGGCAAAGCTCTCGGCACAGTCGCCACCTTGCAGAAGGAACCCACGGCCTTGCGAGACGTCACCTAAGGATTTCTTGAGCGAGCGTGCTTCGCCAGCAAACACGAGCGGCGGAAAGTTGCTGAGACGGTGCTCAACAGCTTTGAGTGCAGCTTGGTCTGCGTATTCGGGAACCTGCACGATCGGTTTCCCGCGCCAGGTTTCCCGCGTCCATGCGTTTGTCAATGTAACCTCAATGTCCAGTGGCCTTAAACGGATGCTGCGATATAGAGGCTTAAGCGCTTGATTTCCAGGTTTTTAAAGGATTCTCGACTGCTTCGCTTACATTTTCGAAGCCCACAGCCCAGCTACTCATGTGGCACCGAGCGGCACACAAAGATAACATAAGTTACTGATAACATTAATTATAAATTGGTTCCAAGCCTTCAGACGGTTAACTAGGAGACGATAAAATGGGGGGCGATCTAGGCTAGTGCAAAAAAATTGGGTTCGTTGGGCGATCTGCGAATGCGGCTGTTTAGAAGGGCACAGAGTAAAATTGACCATCAGAAGTGATTAATTGTTGCATTGCGCGCGTATAATCAACCAAACAGAACTAACCTTCAAAAAACCGGTAATCGCTATCAACACCGTGAACTATTAGCCCGCGGCATCACCGACAAGGTACCCTAGAACGTCTTGTTGAATAGTTCGGAGAGGAAGGGCCACTAGATTAAGCTTTAGAAGGCGCTTGCGGCACAGCATCGCGCATCGTTACGAACTCTTCTGCAGCCGTGGGGTGTATCCCAACCGTCGCATCGAACTGAGCTTTCGTTGCACCACATTTCAGCGCAACGGAAAGGCCCTGAATAATCTCGGGAGCATCATCGCCAACCATATGGCATCCGAGAACTTTATCATTATCCTTTTCGACGATGATCTTCATCATAATTCTTTCGTCGCGGCCGGAAAGCGTATGCTTCATTGGTTTAAATCGAGAGAGGTAAATTTTCACGTCGTGATCCGCAAGGGCTTGCTCTTCAGTTAAGCCAACGGTGCCAACTGTCGGCTGCGTAAATACTGCGGAAGCAATATTGGTGTAATCCAGCGTCATGGGGTTGTCGTTGAAAAATGTTTCTGCGAAAACGCGCCCCTCATTAATAGCAACAGGCGTCAAATTAAAACGGTCAGTCACATCACCTACGGCGAAAATGTTCTCGATGTTAGATCGGTTCCATTCATCAACAATGACGGCCCCTTTGTCATTCGTGACGACGCCGGATTCTTCTAGTCCTATCCCCTTCGTGTTAGGAGAGCGACCAGTGGCATACATCACCTGGTCGACGATCATTTCCTCACCGCAATCAACCATGACGGAAAATTGGTTGCGGTCTTTCTTTTCGATAGACTGCACTGTGCAATCGCGATGAATCGCGATGCCTTTTTTCTCAAGTTCTTCAGTCAACGCGTCGCATACATCATGGTCAAACCCGCGCAGGATAGAGCCTGAGCGGATCAGCACATCAACCCTCGCCCCAAGCGCATTAAAAATTCCCGCGAACTCAAGGGCAATATAACCGCCACCGACAATGACTATATGCTTTGGCAGCTCTTTTAAGTCGAGCGCCTCGTTGGAAGTGATTGCATGCTCGCAACCTGGAATATCAGGAACGAACGGTCGACCACCCACACCAACTAAAATCTTTTCAGCACTATAAGATTTACCAGCGACTTCAACCGTATGCGCATCAGCCAGCACGCCATGCCCGTCTATAGTAGTGACACCAGCATCTCTGAACATGCGGTGGTATATTCCCTCAAGGCGATCAAGTTCTTTGTCTTTTGCATTAACAAGTGCGCCCCAATCGTGGCTCACTTCACCGACCGTCCAGCCAAACCCGGCGGCATCTTCAAAATGGTTGGCAAAATTAGCGCCGTAAACGAGGAGCTTTTTTGGCACACAACCGCGCATAACACAGGTGCCGCCGACACGGCTTTCCTCAACTGCAGCAACTCGGCCGCCATACCCTGCAGCCAACCGGCTGGCGCGAACACCGCCAGAGCCCGCCCCAATGGTAATCAGATCGTAATCAAACTTTGCCATGTGATTTGTTTCTTTCTATATGCGGCGAATAGTAGCTGGGTCTACTTAGAGCAGTCAGCAAAGGTAGTCAGGGTTGAGTGGTGCAGAAAGGTTTCCCATAGGGGAATGCTGACAAGAAATAGTAGGTGCTAAAAATCAAACTTGGTTGATGAATTTATTCTCGACATGTCGGATACCTTAGGGGCTAATTCCTAACTGGTTCGCAAGCGTGACACTTAGTTGCTCGCCACCCAACCCTCACATTTCCGTCTTAATTATCTAGAAACCGCGGCTTATTATGCACCGCGTTCCCCTGGCCGTATCATCCAGGAATTATTGGGACTCGGCACAAGGGGTAAGCTTAAAGGCTCCAGGTTTTTAAAACTCCAGTTAAACAAACATCATACCCGCCACCTGAACCAGTAAGTAGGCAACCACTCCATGGCAATAGGGCCCGTCTCAGCCGCTAATTATTTTCCCTATTAGATTCAACGCACTCACTCATTTTTTTTCTATATCACTTTAGCTTTTCTAATCGAAACCTCATTAGAAACAGCCTATTTTTAGAGTTTTTCTACCTGTACTTAAGCTGCCTGATTCGGCTGATTTACATTGCCCCTACAAATATGTAACAGTTTTAAAGATGCAATAACTTGCATTTGTTAGGTATTCGAATAACTAATAATCCAACTAGAACTGAGGACAGAGGAAACGATCATGAATCTCGATAAAGGTCTAATCATTGTTATCATCTTGCTTGCTGTTGTTGGTGCGTTTGTCGCAATTCCCTATGCAGCCCTTGCTATTCTGCTAGTCGGTTTAGTATCAGGCATTACCTCCCCATTAACTGAGCTGTCTGACAGAACTGGCTATCTACTGCTAGCAATCGGCGCTCCAACCGTTGCGGAAAGCCTTCAAGCGATTCCTACCGCTGGTGCTCCTCTGGAAGCAATTATAGTTTCAGTGGCAATCGGTGCAGGTGGCATTTGGCTCGCAAGCATGACTCGTGCTGTAATCAATAGAGTTATGCCTTAATCAGTCATACGGATAGTTCGCAACTCTTGTTACAGAGTTGCGAACTATCCCACTGATAAGTTTTCTCCCACCGATCGACTTAATGATATTCTATTCTCTCAGCAATACGCTTTCATGATTCTGACAGATACACGCCACCCAAGCGTTCGAACGTATTTAGATGCTAAATTCAAATACGTCTAAGTCACCCCTTAATGGCTCCTATTGATAATCAGAGTTGCATTAAATCTTGGGTGATTTAAATGATCGGCGCAGGAATGGGAAATGACTTTTCTCACTCACTCTATCGCCCCAACTGCCCTTCAACAATTCCGCAATGTTTCAAAACCGCAGAGCGCTGTCATGGAGTCCCGTTATGATGTCATGAAGGAACTATTGGTATTCGTAATGAACCGGTGAAATGAGAGGCGCGATAATCTCAGGGTTCCAGTGAAACAGAACTAATGTTCAAAGTATGGAGCCAATGCGTTGAGAACTACCCCACAATAACGGAATGTTTTACGATAGCGAATCGCTCAGCACCCTTTGTAGTCTTTCCTCACACACTCTCGCGTTAAATTCTTAGCTTCTTCTAACTGTGAAGGCATCATTTCTTTAGTGAGGTTGTTTTTACGGGTTTTTGCTTTCTCGTCACCATTTTGCCCTGCAATATTAAACCACATATATGCATGCACAAAATCTTGCGTGACACCCTCACCCTTCAAGTACACATAACCAAGGCTGCCCTGCCCTATCGCATACCCCTGCTCTGCAGCTTTGCGGTACCACTTCAGTGCCTCTTCATAGTCTTCAACAACACCTTTACCGTTGCCATGCATATAACCGAGCATCCGCTGCGAATCCGGAAAGCCTGCCTCAGCAAGAGGCCTCCATTCTTTGAGAGCTGCTGCGTAGTCTTCCTTTTCATAAGCATCCATTCCAGCTTGAAAGTCCGCACGTGCGCTTCCAGTGAGAACAACAAGGCTCAGAAAGAGGATAGCGAGGTGTTTCATACTGGAACTTCGGCAGAGAAAGTTTGGGATGGGTAGATCAGGCTCGGTCTACACAAAATCATTCCACCGTCACGCTTTTGGCCAAATTGCGCGGCTGGTCTACATCCGTCCCCTTTAAAACAGCGGTATGGTAGGCCAGAAGCTGTACCGGAATAGCGTAAAGTAAGGGCACCACAAAAGGGTTGACCGCTGGCACCTCGATCACTTTGGTCGCAGTTGAGCCGATGCGCGCTCGTCCAGCAGCATCCGTAATAGCGATCACTTGTCCGCCCCGAGCGACAACTTGTTCTATATTTGAGACGGTTTTATGGAAGAGGTTATCTGACGGCGCCAAGACGACAACAGGCATATGCTCATCAATAAGCGCTATTGGGCCGTGCTTCATCTCGCCAGAGGCGTAGCCCTCCGCGTGAATATAAGAAATTTCCTTAAGCTTCAGGGCTCCTTCTAACGCTATGGGATAAGAGAGGCCGCGCCCAAGATACAAAACGTCCTGCACTTCGATGAGCGACTGTGCGATCCTTTGCACGTCTTGCTCATGGTGGAGAAATTCTGTGATATGCGCAGGCACCTCCGCCAAGGCCGTCATCAAACGCTGCTCTTTAGCGAGATCAATCGAACCATTCGCACGCGCCATACCGATGGCTAGACAAGCAAGAACAGTGAGCTGTGTGGTAAATGCTTTGGTGGATGCTACAGCGATTTCTGGGCCAGCAAGAGTTTGTAGAACAAGGTCTGATTCTCGAGCAATTGTGCTTTCCGCCACATTAACTACTGAAACAATCAGCTGCCCTTTCGATTTGCAATAGCGCAATGCAGCGAGCGTATCAGCGGTTTCACCTGATTGAGACACGAAGACGGCAAGCCCCCCGTCTGGAAGTGGCGGCTCGCGATAACGAAACTCAGACGCAATATCCACATCGACAGAAATACCGGCCGTCTGTTCAATCCAATACTTGGCGACTAGGCCAGAAAGATACGCTGTGCCGCAGGCGACGATGGTCACCTTGGGTATGGTGCCAAGATCAAAGGGCATTGGGGGCAGAGCAACAGTACGTTCATTGGAATTAATGAATGCCGTTAGCGTATCACCGACCACCTGCGGCTGCTCATGGATTTCCTTGATCATAAAATGACGGTACTCGCCCTTCCCGACCAGAGCGCCAGACATAGACGTCTGCCGCACCTCACGTTGGACTTCGGCACCATCTAGGCCACGCACGGACATGCCATCACGGGTGAGAACGACCCAGTCCCCATCTTCAAGATACGCGATCTTTTCTGTCATTTGTGCCAACGCCAGGGCATCAGAACCAACAAACATTTCGCCATCGCCAAAGCCAACAGCGAGGGGCGGGCCTTGGCGGGCTCCGATTAGGATATCAGGGCGATCGGTAAACATGATGGTCAGCGCATACGCGCCGTGAAGGTCGCCCAGGGCCTCCAACACCGCTGCCTCGTGATCCATTCCTTCGTCCAAATAGAGGGCGATGAGATGCACGACGACTTCCGAATCTGTCTCTGATTCAAAAGCATACCCTGCAGCCGATAGCCGCTCACGTAGGTCGTGGAAGTTCTCAATAATACCGTTGTGAACAACGACAACGCGCCCGTTGGTGTGGGGGTGTGCGTTGTTCTCATTAGCTGCACCATGGGTGGCCCAGCGTGTATGGCCAATACCGAGTGTGCCGGACGTTGGCTCCGCGCCAAGTCGCTTCTCTAGATTAACGATCTTGCCCTCGGCTCGGCAGCGATGCAAAGCGCCTTCATGAATAGTCGCGATACCGGCTGAATCATAACCGCGGTATTCAAGGCGCTTCAGGCTTTCTACAAGAAAAGGGGCAACGTCATTAACGCCGATGATGCCAATAATGCCGCACATGCCTTAGCTGTCCTTTCTCTTTGTATCTTTGATAGCTTTTCTTTGCGCCCGGTAGGCCTTGGCCGTGCCTTCTCTATTTTTCTGGGCCGCATCCGTAACGGCTATCGCGTTGTCTGGAACATCTTTACGTATGACGGTACCAGCGCCAGTAATCGCACCGTCACCAACGGTCACCGGCGCAACAAGGACTGTGTTTGACCCTATGGACGCACCAGCGCCGATATCCGTGAGAGACTTACTAAACCCATCATAGTTCGCGGTGATGGTCCCTGCTCCAATATTCGCTGCCTTACCAACGCGCGCATCACCGATATAGGTCAAGTGATTAACCTTAGCGCCCTCTTCTATTCGGGCATTCTTAATCTCAACAAAGTTGCCGACATGCGCGCACGTTTCTACCGCGGTACCAGGGCGGAGGCGCGCATAGGGGCCGACTGTCGCCCGGTCACCGATGGTAGCGCTCTCGAAATGGCAGAAGCCTTTGATGCTCACATGACTGCCAATCGTGACACCGGGACCAAACACGGTGAACGGCCCAACCTCAACGTCGGTCCCGAAAGTCGTATCGTGGCTCAGGAATGTACTGGCAGGATCGATGAGAGTGACACCACCTGCCATAGCAGCAGCACGGTAACGGTTTTGAATGATGCCCTCAGCGACAGCGAGGTCCGCCCGTGTATCAATACCAAAGAGTTCATCGACAGGGCCCTCAGTGAACCGACACGTATCATTTTCAGCATTCGCAAAAGCGATGACATCGGTGAGATAATACTCACCCTTTGCGTTGTCATTCTTGAGCGCATGCACCCAAGCCTTCAGTTTTCTTCCATCCGCGACGAGCACACCGGAATTACAGAGACCAACGGCCAACTCATCTGACGAAGCGTCCGCTGCTTCCACAATGCGGCTCACCTGATCACCATCTGTAATGAGACGGCCATAAGCGTGAGGCGTTGCCGGGCAAAAACCGAGAACAGCCGCGGCGGCGCCCTCTTGGCGCCAACCGAGCAAGGCTTTGATCGTTTTAGGCGCAATAAAAGGGGTGTCGCCATACACGACTAAAATATCGGCCTCGCCGGTATTCGAGGCGTCTAGCGCCACGCGTACAGCATGCCCAGTGCCCAAGCGCTCGGTCTGAACGACCGTCGTGTGCGGCGCAAATCTGTCGGCCTGATCCGCCGTTTCAGGCCCCAGAACTACGATAGCCTCGTTAATCCCTGCTGCATCCAAACTCGCCAGGACATGATCAACCACGGGCAATCCAGCCAGCCGGTGCATGACTTTAGGTATATCCGACTTCATGCGCGTGCTCATTCCAGCGGCCAATACAACGGCGATTGTCTGGGGTTTAGACATCTAGAGATCCCGGGATGATTGAATACAAACGATGAAACAGCTCAAGGCCTTATGCAGCTTAGAGATACAATGCCACGGAGCCATGGCACGATAAAGGCAAAGAATGGACCATTCGCTCTGCTTGACGGCTGAGAACTCGGCTCGTATACAGCCCGCCTTCGACTGGGGGCGATTAGCTCAGCGGGAGAGCGCTCGCTTCACACGCGAGAGGTCACTGGTTCAATCCCAGTATCGCCCACCATTCTTCCCTACCTTATGATTATTTGACGCCGCACTTCTCCATAAAGGCGACCGACTTCAGAAAAGCACTGACACTCACCAGTGTTTCTTGTGTCTTATTCTCAGCCATTGTTTTCCCTACTCAGCTAGACTTTTTCGAAAGTGTGTCTGCGAATAACCATGAGAATAAACCAAGCGCTAGAACGGCCCCGATAAGCTGGGCAATGATAAATGCAGGGACACCCGCAGCTTGGATTCCGGAAAACGTATCAGTTAAAGACCGAGCAATGGTGACCGCAGGGTTTGCGAATGAGGTCGATGCGGTGAACCAATATCCAGCCGTGATGAATAAGCCAACCGCGTAAGGCACAGCATCCGGTTTCCAGCGCAAGCAGCCGAGAATGCTTGCGAGTAAACCGAACGTGGCCACACTTTCGGAGAGCCACTGCCCCGACCCTACTCGCAACTTTGTCGATGCCTGGATTAAGGAAAGGTCGAACATAGCGTGGGCAATAAGCACCCCAATAATCCCCGCCGCAATTTGCACAAGGACATAGGCGACTGCGTGGCTCGGAGAAATTTCCATGCGCAACATAAACACCACCGTCACAGCCGGATTGAAGTGCGCCCCGGATACTGGCGCGAAGATGAGGATCAGCACTACCAAAATAGCGCCGGTCGCCAGCGTGTTGCCCAGCAATGTAATGCCATCGTTCCCGCCAGACAGACTCTCAGCCATGATGCCAGAACCGACAACAGTGGCGAGCAGAAAGGCGGTGCCTACGGCTTCAGCGACAAGGCGTTTTGTAAGAGAAAATGTCATGGCGTTCTTGGTCTGCACCTTAAATGCAGCCGATGTCCTCTAGGCGTCGCTTTACGGCGAGTGGCTCGAGAGATTCGAGCGGCAACGCGATTAATAATTGAATACGGGCCTTAAGCTTGGCGTAAGCCGATAGAAATGCCTCACGGGCTTCCTCAGGGCTACCGGTCACCGCTGCAGGATCAGGCACGCCCCAATAGGCTATGGCCGGGTGACCGTGCCAGACAGGACAGGCTTCGTCAGCAGCATTGCCACAGACCGTGATGATGAACTCGAGAGACGGCGCATCTGGACCAGAAAATTCATCCCAACTTTTCGAGCGCAATCCCTCAATGGAATAAGATTCGCCTGTGAGTAACTCCAAAGCGTAGGGGTTTACCTTCCCCGCAGGTTGAGACCCGGCACTGAAAGCTTGAAAACGTCCCTGGCCTAAGCGATTGAGTGTGCATTCCGCCAAAATACTGCGCGCAGAGTTTCCGGTGCAGAGAAAGAGAACAGAACGAATATGATGGTCATTAGGCATGAGGTGATCAGCTAAGCAACCAGGTCAGACGGTTCGGCAAGACGTCGGAATCGCTTTGCATCGCCCACATAAGGGTTGGACATCTTCACGCCCCGCTCCACAGACTCAAGAACCGTTTGCGCCCAGGCAGGTAGACAGTCCGATAAACGATAGAAGATCCATTGTCCTTGCCGCCGTGCATCAACCACCCCACCATCCCTCAGCAATGCGAGATGCCGTGAAATTTTAGGCTGAGATACACGTATGGCGTCGACCAGTTCGCGGACACAGAGCTCGCCCCTCGTGACGAGTAAAATAAGGCAACGAAGGCGGGTCTGGTCGCCAATCTGCTTGAAGAAGGTATCTGGTTCCACAAGTATATATATGCTTATTCATATATATACTCAAGCATATATGCTTGAATGATTGCATCCATAACGACACCTCCTACGTACTAAAAAGATATGGCCTCAGCCCCAATCATAGTTTGGTTTAGACAAGACCTCCGGATGACCGACAACCCTGCGCTATGTGCAGCTGTTGCGACTGGGCGCCCGGTTATTCCGCTCTACATCCTGGATCAGAGCAGCGACGGACTACGACCGATGGGGGGTGCATCCTTGTGGTGGCTGCATGGCTCGCTAGAGAGCATGGGGCATCATCTACAAAATCTTGGCGCTCCGTTAACCCTAAAAAAAGGGGCTGCAAAAGAAGTCCTAGGCCAGCTTATCGCAGAAACGGGTGCCGACACTGTCTATTGGAACCGCTGCTATGAGCCGGGCGCAATTGCGCGAGATAAGGCGATCAAAAACACGCTACAGAACGATGGCCTATACGCCAAGAGCTTCAACGGAAGCTTACTCTATGAACCTTGGGAGATCAGGACCAAGCAGGATAAGCCCTACCGAATGTTTACGCCGTTTTATCGCATGGTGTTATCCCAAGGCACGCCTATTCAGCCTTTGCCAAAACCAAAGCAGATCATCCCATGCGACGTGCCGCCGAAAAGTGACTACCTAGACGATTGGTCGCTTCAACCAACAAGACCAAATTGGGCCGCAAGTTTTCCGGAATTCTGGTCTCGCGGTGAATTAGGCGCGCAAACTTTACTGTCAGACTTTCTAAACGGTGGTGTGGCCGCATACAAAACGGAGCGCGACTTTCCCGGCGTCGCAGCGACATCTCGCCTGTCTCCCCATTTGCATTTTGGCGATATAAGTCCTCGACAAATTTGGGCCTCGGCGTCAACCATTGAACCAACGGCGGGAAGCGAAACGTTTCTCAAGGAAGTTGTATGGCGCGAGTTTGGCTATCACTTGCTGTACTACAATCCAGCCATGACGACCGCGCCTTTGCAAACCAAATTCAATGCCTTCCCTTGGGCTAAAAATGACTCCCACCTGGTTGCATGGAAAACTGGGCAGACCGGGTATCCGATGATCGATGCCGGGATGCGAGAACTGTGGGCAACCGGCACAATGCACAATCGCGTACGCATGGTTGTCGCCTCATTCCTGGTCAAGCACCTTCTTATACATTGGCGAGAGGGGGAGGCCTGGTTCTGGGATGCTTTGGTCGATGCGGACCTAGCAAGCAACTCCGCCAACTGGCAATGGGTCTCTGGCTGCGGTGCCGACGCCGCCCCCTACTTCCGGATCTTTAATCCGATCACCCAAGGCGAGAGGTTTGATGCAGACGGCACCTATGTGCGCCGATGGGTTCCAGAAATTGCGGGCGTGTCAAATCAGTACATTCACAAGCCTTGGGACGCTCCTAAAGCGACCCTGTTGGAGGCGGGCGTCAGCCTTGGTGACACCTACCCGCGACCTATTGTTGATCATAAGGTTGCCCGAAAGAAAGCTTTAGCAGCCCTTGCCAGCATTAAGCAGGCCGACTAATTGCTGCTGGCTTCTTAAGAGCGGGTTACTGTCGGCATGGGAACCGCCGTTGCCGCGTTCATTATTTACTCTGATGTAAGGGCATCCGGCAAGACGAGCGAAAACTTAGAACAGAAGCAATGGTCCGCCGAGGTCAAACCACTGCCGCGACCACCCGGTTTTAAAACCTTAAAGACTGAACGTGGGACCCTGCTCACCGACGCTCAGACTATGACGCTTTATGTTTCAAGCGCGGACTCGCCAGGCGCCTCAGCCTGCAAAGACGCCTGCGTCAGAACCTGGTCGCTAGTGAGAGCCTGGTTGCAGGCGCGGTCAGCTCTTGATGATTGGTCTGTCATCGACCGCACGGACGGTTCCAAGCTGTGGGCTTATAAGGGCCAACCGTTGTATCGCTGCACAGAGGACGTCCTGCCAGAGGACTTAGCCGGAGACGGTTTGGATACGTTTTCTGCCGTTGTCCTAGAACCACCACCGCTGGTACCCAGTTGGTTCACCATTCAATATTCAGACGCCGGTCTATGCGGATGACGCCGCAGCGCCCATCGGCCAATGGACCCTCGACCTGTTGGACGACGGTCAGCACCAGTGGTGCCTACAACGGAATGAAGGTTTTCATCTACAAAGCCGACACAAAACCTGGAGACCTCAACTGCCAGCGCGGGACAGACCGCTACTGACGCACCATCATGAAAAGCGGCAAGAACATGGCTGGCGCTGGCCGGTATAAAAACCTGGTCACAGCCATAAAGGGGTTAACTTTGGTTACCTTGGTCATGCTCAAATATGGGCGAACCTTTGGACTAAGGTTATTCATGTCCGCTAGTGGCAAATTGTAGACATCAACTTACTGATAAATTATCTACTGGCAAAAATAAATGTGGCCCTACTGATTAAGGCAGAGCCACTTTTATTTATTCTCGGATATAACTATACCCCTGAAGACTCCACCGGGGGCTTATTCAAGGCTTCATACCAGCCGAACGCAGCCCATTCATAACGTGTCTTTAGATTGACCCATGGTATCCAACGAGCCTTGGCGTGCTTCTGCAACCTCACCAGTAACGGTAGGTAAGGCAGTTACTTCTTTAGAAATTTCGCGACTAACGGCTTTCGTTTTTAGAGCAGACTGATCAGCTACTTCCATCGCCGTATTTGCCGTTTGTTCAAGACCCTGTCGGATTGACTCCAACTCCTTAGTGATCCGCGCGCTTGCCTGCATCAGTTCGGAAGAGTTCTGGCCAAGAACGTAAGACATGTTTCTGGTATGGGAAAGCACTTGCTCTGACGTCGCATCCATTTGGCGAGACTGCTGCGCCATAGATGTTTCGCTGGACTTTACATGTTTCGTTAGTGTGCTTGCCGCTGTTTCTAGTTCTTCATTCTGGCGACGGAGTGTTTCGCGAATACTCTCAGCCTGTGCGGCTGTCCGCTCTGCACTCGACGACAATTGTTCCGCATGCTCGCGCACACGCAAACCGAAGGAATCTATTTTTTGAACAACCACACCTGAGACTGAACACATTGCTTCAGCACGCTCAATAGCAATCTCAGAGGCTTTGTCCAAACCAGCCGCCACCGTATTAAAGCGTTCAGTGATGACCATACTTTTACCTTCGAATTCTTCGCTCGAACGGCCTAGGCGGGCCTCAACTTTCGAGGCGACCTCGTCAACACCATCGGCCTGCTGCTTAATCATATTTTCAACAGAACGAAGGCGCGCAACAGCGTCATCAGAGGACATAGACAATTCTTTAGTCTGCATAGATAGCGCTTCTTCAACGACCTTCACGCGAGATAGAACGTGCTCCATAACCTGATCAAGGTGGGTGGTCTGCTGGCCTAGGCGCGCATTGACCTCCGCACTTAAGTCATCAATGCGGTCACCAGCCGTAGTGAGTTCAGTGCGTTGATTAGCAAAGAGCTCTCCGAGACTCATGGACTGTCCCTGAAAGTCTTGAACGATGTTCGAAACAGTCACATCGACGCGCTTCGTAACCAATTCAATCGCTTCAACATGCTTAGAGACAGCTTCCGCCATATGTTGAGCATGGGCCATAGATGTCTCATTGGAAGAAAACAACCGCTCTTCCTGTTGCGCAGCTTGCTGCGCGATCTCTGCAGACAAGCCTTTTGAAAGCTCTGTTGCATCGTTCAACCTTGCCACCTGACCTTCTAACGCGCTGTTCATGGTGCTTATCTGAGCAAAAGTTTCTTGCGACGCGGATCCAATGAATTCATGTTGACGACGAAGCGAATCCTCTATTTTTTGATTTGCACCTGTAGCCCCATCAATCGCGTCATTGAGTTCAGCAACTTGCTTAGTCACAACAGCGGACGACATGCTTGCACCAGCTTCGAGCTGACCGTTAACAGTCGATAGTTTATCAGTGCTGTTGGTGAGATGCGCTTGGATGTCTTTTAAGCGCTCAGAGACAAGATTACCCGTTCCAGTTAAGGCATCCGCTTGGCGTTTTAAAGACGCAGTAACGGCATCCACGTTTTTTGCCTCGCCATCAGCAGGATATGTCAATCGAGCCAGATGTACGCGCAGTGCTTCACCCTCTTGGGAAGACTGCCGACCACGGTCAATTAACGCAATCAAAACCCAAAGAAAAGCGATGGGCATGAAACTCACGGCAAACAGGCCAGTAAACTCAGGAAGTGAAAGTATGAAGAGCTCAGACCAACCGAGTGTCCAAGTGATGTAAAATACAAAGATAGCTAACCAGGCAATACTCAGACCAACCCCAACGGAAATAGGCGTTCTGGCAGTATACCAAGTCATTGGGCCGACAGGAGCAACTGCACTATCCAGGTTAACATTAGCGGTCGGCTGTCCTGTCTGAGCTGTAACTTCCTTAGAACTAAACAGTGAACCCAATTTTTCATATAAGCGCGACAACGCTGCAAGTGGTGAGCCCACGCCCTCCCAAAAGCGCGACAACGCTTCAAGCGATGAACCTACCCCACCCCAAAAGCGCCATAACGCTTCAAGCGATGAATCCACCACAGCCCAAAAGCGCGATAACGCAAAGCCATAGGCTGGCTCTGGAGCACTGGCCCCCGCTTTGTGTTTACCGCTCAATTTTAGTGCTGGTCCAGGGGAACCGGCATCCGCGCGGATTGAACCCGCGCCCTTTTGTGCGTCTTCAGCCATATTTTAGCTCTTTATTTGTTTGCCAAGCGAGCCATTCGCTCATTTGAAGGGTATACACAGAATATTAAAAAAGTCTTCCTGGGTGCGAGGAAACTCGTCTAATCCCAGCCAAAAGAACGAATTAATAATATACGTCGTTGTTTCTACTATAAATTGATAAATTTAATACACTAACTACCAATAAGGTGCATCAGAAATGACGCTCGGCGCACGCGTAAGACAGTGCAGACTAGCCATCAGTTGGAGCCAAGCAGAACTCGCCTACAAGGTTGGCGTTAAACAGCAATCCATTAATCAACTGGAATCCGGCAAAGTAAGCCGGCCCCGTTACATCGTGGAATTGGCAGAATCTTTGAATGTTCCTATGTATTGGCTACGCCACGGCAAGGGGCAGGTTCACCTAACGAGACCTAATAGCTGCAGAACCAACACATCCCCGGCTTGGGCCTTTGAGCCAGATATCGAGACGATTGCCGGGCAGGCAGGTGAGAAAGCCTATTTTGAGCTAAATGGGCAGTCCTTTGCATTGATTCCTGTCTACGATGCACGTGCTTCGGCAGGTGCCGGCGCACTCAATACAGAAACGTCTCAGCCACTGCACCACAATGTTTTCAGACAAGATTGGCTCAGGGGCCTCACATCCTCAACACCGGACAATTTGGCAGTCATGCGAGTTGCAGGCGATTCCATGTGGGATACCCTGCAGGATGGCGATTTCATCCTCGTCGATCGGGCAATTAGACAATTCAACCGTGATGGCTTGTATGTCATTCGCTATCAGCATCATGACGAGGTCATGGTCAAACGTTTGATACGCCAACCCATTTCAAAGCTACTGATTATTAAGAGTGACAACCCAAATTACCTGCCTCAAACAAGCAATCTTCAAGACAATGGTTTAAATATTGAAGGCCGTGTTATCTGGCTCAGCCGAGGCATACCCTGACGGATACACACTTTGGCATTAGGTTAGCCAGGATCTTACAGGGAAAGACAAGCAATCTTGATATTTCAAATATGCGCGCGACGTTTTCATAAACCGCGGCCCGATTGATACCTTCTCAGACCATGCGTCCTGCTACGCCACCATCTCGCTCCTCCGACTGCCTACCGCCTAACGTGACAGATGTTAAAGACGAACAGAGGTTCTAAGCCGCGGCGCCCTTTTAGCGCCGCTATACAGGTCATACCGCGTTAGCTTTGCATAATACGGACTTGCGCTACTTTAGCCTCAGTAGCCTGTCGGCCGCTTGACCCTAGGCGTGCATATAGATCGCAAATGCACTTACTGCCAGTCCGCTCAAAGAGGCAGGGCAAGAGACCATGCACCACGCAAGCTAAACCAGCCACCAACATGCGGACACCAAACCCTGCCGCGAACATGAGATGTTTGAAATAGGTCTCATTAACTGATTCAGGGTGTTCGCAAAACAAAAGTTGAAGGCCTAGCATTTTGCATCTCCATTTATTACCAAATAAATATACTGCTATCTGGACAGTATTTGTTTGCGATTTAGTCCCGCATAAACAACAATAAGAAGAACTAAATTCTAATAAATTTATTAAAAAAGTAATTTTATTCTATGGATAACAAAGATAGAAAGATTCTATCCCTCCTTCAGGAGGACGCTATGATGCCGATTGCGGAAGTCGCGAGCCACGTGGGCTTATCAACGACCCCTTGCTGGCGTCGCATTCAGAAACTTGAGGAAGAAGGTGTTATCCGAAAGCGGGTGGCGTTACTTGACCGACACAAGCTTAACTTAGGGGTCACAGTATTCGTTGCTGTTAAAACGCGGCATCACGTCATCGATTGGCTGAAGAAATTCAAGGCCGCGCTGGACGCAATACCGGAAGTCGTTGAGGCTTACAGGCTATCCGGTGAGGTCGACTATTTGCTGCGTATTGTTGTTCCCGACATTGGAGCCTACGACGAAGTTTATAAGAGGCTCATCGAGAAAGTAGAGTTTTCTGATGTCAGCTCTAGCTTCGCTATGGAAGACCTAAAGTTTACTACAGCACTGCCTGTAAAATACGCCTGACTTATCTCTCAGAAACCAAAGGTTCTATGGGTTGGTTGACGTCTTATTGTCGTATTCGGCGCAAAGCGCTTTAAGAATACGATCAAGAAACTTGCCGCGCCATTCTTCGCGCGCCTTTGCTTCGTCATCGTTCGGACGGAAGGTCTCTATGTCGTCTTCAGTGTAGATCCCTTTAGTTGCAGCCAGGCGCTCGTGCGTGTCCAACCTGTCACGCATGACCGACATTTCAGATGCAAGCTCCATTACCATAGATAAAAGCCTGTCAATATTAGGGTCCGTGAAAAAATGCGGGTTACGTCCCTTGATTGAATTTAAGGCAGTGTTATCAGCATCGTCTTTAAGCATCGCGGTTCTCTCTTTGTAAAACGGGCAGCTTGAATTCATGAGACCTGAAGGAGCCAGGCCTAGACGGCACCCACCTCTTGATCTTTAGCATCATCATCAATATTTGACGCGACGGCATTACCCTCGTCAACTGTCGCATCGGCAAAAGATTTCTGCTGGCGTTTCCATGCCGAGGCATACGCACCATCAGAAGCCATCAGAATAGCATGAGTGCCACGTTCAACCACTTCTCCTTCCTCCAGAACGAGGATCTCGTCAGCATCGACAATCGTCGACAGTCGGTGGGCGATCATAACAGTCGTCCTGCCGGCACTCACCTCCGCCAGATTTGCCTGTATCTCTTTTTCAGTATGAGTATCGAGGGCAGAAGTCGCTTCATCAAAAAGTAAAATTGGGCAGTCTTTTATGATAACACGGGCGATTGCAACACGCTGCTTCTCACCCCCAGACAATTTAAGGCCTCGCTCTCCAACGCGTGTCTCATAGCCGTCGGGAAGCACAGAAATGAACGTCTCAATGTGAGCCATACGCGCGGCGTTCTCGAGTTGCGTGTCTTCGACCCCTGGCTTGGCGTAAGATAAATTGTACTTGAGCGTGTTGTTAAAGAGGACAGTATCTTGCGGAACGATTCCTATTTCCGCTCTCAGGCTCTCTTGTGTTACGTCTGAGATATCTTGGCCGTCAATCTTAATACTGCCAGAGGTTACGTCGTACATCCGGAACAACAACCGGCCTATGGTCGATTTTCCAGACCCTGTCGGCCCGACAATTGCCACCGATTTTCCTGCAGGGACATCAAAAGACACACCCTTAAGAATGGGACGACGTTCATCATAAGAGAATGTCACATTCTCAAATGTTATTCGTCCACCGTTCAACTTTAGAGGACTGGCGTTCTCTTTATCTTTTACTTCCGGCACTTCATCCAAGATATCGAACATTTTCTCCAGGTCGACCAGCGCCTGCTTAATGTTTCGATACACGAACCCGAAAAAGTTTAGAGGCTGAGCAAGTTGCAACATGTAGGTATTGACCATGACGAAATCACCCTGCGTCATTGTGCCATTCACAACACCGAAACCAGCCATAACCATAAGAGCGGTAACACCAACAGAAATAATAGCCGATTGGCCAATATTCATATAGGCAAGTGAGACTTGAGTTCGCACTGAGGCTTGCTCGTAGTTCTCCATAACGGAATCATATTCCGCTGTTTCGAGCTTCTCGTTACCAAACGCTTTGACCGTCTCGTAGTTAAGCAAGCTATCAATCGCGCGCGTGTTAGCTTGGTTATCCAACTGATTCATTTCACGCCGGAACTTCAGACGCCATTCAGTCGTGTAGGCCGTAAAAACGACGTATATGGCGACTGTCGAGAAAGTCGCGAATGCAAACCATACATCAAATGCACCCCAGAGAATTACTGTCACCAGCCCGACTTCAAATAAAGTCGGGAAGAGGTTAAATAACGTAATCGAAAGCAGGGTCTGGATTGCGACCGTGCCGCGTTCAATGGACCGCGACAAACCGCCAGTCTCCCGCTGCAAATGATACTTAAGGGACAGACGGTGCAAGTGCTCAAGAATAGCGAGCGCCGATTTGCGAACAGCACGCACACCAACTTTCGCGAATATGGCATCCCTCACCTGGCCAAAGGCCAGTGACATGAGGCGGGCCGCGCCGTATGCGAGAATAATCCATAGCGGCAGCGCCGCTAAACTCCCATCTAACGCATCAACAGCGAGCTTCAGAAAGTAAGGGACGAAAACATTTGCAATCTTGGCTACGACGATCGCCAGCAAAGCAAACACAACTCTTGCTTTGATCTCAAAGTCACCCTTTGGCCAAAGAAACGGCCATAGGGATTTCAAGACGTCAATATCTCCGCGTCGACGAGCGTTGTCTTCTGGGAGCGGGCTCTTTGCAGGGCGCACGATGTTGCTGCCTCGTCTGTTTCTGGCGGTGATTGTTAGAGTTAGCTTGTGGCATGGCCCATCATGCCAACGCAACAAATGAAAGGGACCTATACTGCCGCGCCACTCCACCATTAGCGGGCGCGCCGTCAGACGGCACATTAGAAACAGAACGATTGGGGTTAGCGCCCTAGTTTGAGATCCACGCAATAACACCTCACAGCTGGCGTTAAGCAGAAAGGGCATGCCGCAATAATGCAGCCTCATTTGTCACGACTTCGATTATAGTGCCGCAGCCTCTATACGACGTACTATTTCTATGACGGCTTCCGCGCCAGTGTATTTATGCCGCTGATCGCATAAAATCTTAATAAAAAGGCGCTATAAATTGAAGGATTTTAAGGTTTTTTTTACAGAAACTATAAAAGTTAACTGGAAAGACCCCCCATCAGTAAGTACTTGATTTCTATATAATCTTCGATGCCATATCGGGACCCTTCCCGGCCAATACCGGATTCTTTAACGCCACCAAAGGGTGCAACTTCCGTAGATATAATACCCTCATTGATCCCAACCATGCCGTATTCCAAAGACTCGGCGACACGCCATACTCTGCCTAGGTTTTGACCATAAAAGTAGGCCGCCAAACCATATTGCGTATCATTGGCCATGGCGATCGCTTCTTGCTCTGTAGAAAAGCGGAAAAGAGTTGCGACTGGGCCGAAAATCTCCTCTTTAGCCATGGCCATTTCGGGCTTCATACCCGTTAAGATTGTGGGTTGATAGTACGTCCCGCCCAGATCATGGCGCTGACCACCACTCAAGATATTGGCGCCGCCCTTAACGGCATTATCAACCAAAGCCTCCACTTTTAAGACTGCGGCTTCGTCGATGAGCGGCCCCTGGTCAACATCTCCCTCTAAACCGTTACCGACCCTTAAGGCTCCAACCGCTAATGCTAGCTTCTCAGCGAATGCATTATAAACAGCATCTTGAACCAAGAACCTATTGGCACAAACGCAGGTTTGCCCAGTATTGCGATACTTGGACGCCATCGCCCCCTCTACCGCCGCATCAAGGTCTGCGTCATCAAACACAATAAATGGCGCGTTGCCGCCAAGCTCGAGCGATACCTTTTTGACCGTCCCGGAACATTGCGCCATGAGACGTTTACCTACATGCGTTGACCCAGTGAATGTAAACTTACGAACGGCAGAATGCCCGGTCAGAACATCTCCAACCGGAGGCGCGTCTGATGTAGGCACCACGTTGAACACACCTGGTGGCAAACCCGCTCGCACGCCGAGCTCCGCCATAGCTAGTGCCGATAAAGGCGTTTGTTCAGCAGGCTTCACCACGAATGTGCATCCCGCCGCTAATGCAGGTGCTGCTTTTCGAGCAATCATGGCATTAGGAAAATTCCAGGGCGTGATAGCACCAACCACGCCAATTGGTTGCTTAAGAACAACAATCTGCTTTCCGGCCTGATGACTTGGAATAATGTCGCCGTAGATACGTTTAGCTTCCTCGGCGAACCACTCTATGAAACTCCCGCCATAGGCAATCTCACCCATCGATTCTTTCAGGGGCTTGCCCTGCTCAGCCGTTACAATTATCGCTAGGTCTTCTTGGTTTTCCATTAGGAGGTTAAACCAACGACGGAGAATGGCGGCACGCTCTTTCGCCGGCTTAGCGCTCCATCCAGGAAAGGCAGCTTGCGCCGACTCAACAGCAGCCGTTGCATCGCCTAGCGTGCAGTCTGATACCTGCGCTAATACGTCGCCTGACGCGGGGTTCGTGACTTCGAAGGTCTTCCCAGAGTCCCCCGGAACCCATGCACCGTTAATGAAGGCTTCAATTTTGAGGAGCGTGGGGTCTGAAAGATTCATGAATGGCATCCTACCGATTGCGACCGTGGTATTCAGGGTTGGGCATCATATCAACAGCCGCAGCGACACGGTTTGTCATGTTAAAGAAGCCAGCTGTATCTGCGATGTCGAATATTTCTTCATCTCTAAACCCAACATCTCTGAGAGACTGACGATTGGCATCGCCGACTTCACTAGGCGTCATGGTCATCGTATACGCAAAATCCAACATTGCGCGGTGGCGCGGCTCTAAACCGGCGACCCTATAATTGATAGCTAGCATTTCACCCAACTCGGGATCCTCCGATAATTCACGAACCGCTTGTCCATGCGCGACAACACAATAAAAACAATGGTTAGTTGATGAAACGACGACAGCGATCATCTCACGCTCTAACTTACTAAGGCCGCTCTCTCCCAGCATGAGTTCATTGTAAGAAGATACGAATGTCTTCAGCTTTTTCGGCCGTGATGCATAAGACAGCAGTACATTCGGAACGATGCCCAGTTTTTCCTCGCATATTTTGAGGTATTTCTTCATCCCCTCATCAAGGGTTGCATCTAACTCCTTTTCAGTGGGAGTTTTAAGAGCCATGACATGTGATGGCTGAGGCATTAGCTAGTCTCCAGACAATGTGTTGCAATTAATCCTTTAGAGGACGCACTCTTTGACGTTTTTCAAGCTCAAACCTGTAACCGTAATAGATTTCTCAACGCTTCAGCGCCCTCGCTCACCCAATACATACCTTGTTTGCTCGAATGATTTTAGTGCGAGCACACCAGACCAGGAAGCTCCAATATTTCCAAGCCCTCTCAAAGACCTCATTCGGGCATGGAACACAATGATTGCTAACCAGCCGAGGACGGAAGAAATATATAAGCAAGACGACGGGCTGCTGCGGACTTTCGTGCAAAGAACAAAATTAGTAAGGTTCCCTGATGTAATATCAGTCGAATTTGTCTCTCTAACCGATAGGTCGTCAACGCTTGCCCTCTACAGTCAGTCTCAGTACGGCTATAACGATTTTGGGGCGAACCAAAGGCGAGCCAAAGCTTGGCTTTCAGACCTGACAATTTGTCTAGGTTAAATCATAGCTATGCTTATTGTCGCGCGCGTCACACGGTTTGCATCCCAACACCAAATTCTATAAACGAACCGCAGGATTTTAAGCTTTTTCGGCCTTCGCAGCAAAGTATAGAGCCATGACCACTTCAAGACAGGATCGCCGCGCCCAACTCACGGCAGCCATCGAGGCCCGCATTCTCGTTTTGGATGGCGCGATGGGCACAATGATCCAATCTTACAATCTCGATGAAGCCGCCTTTCGCGGTGGTCGGTTTAAGGACTGGACGCACGACCTGAAGGGCAACAATGACCTACTCTGTTTGACGCAACCGGGGATCCTGAGCGAGATTCACCGCGCCTACTTGGATGCTGGCGCGGACATCTTAGAAACGAACACGTTTAGTTCAACATCCATTGCTCAAGCCGATTACGGCCTCCAAGATTATGCCCGCGAATTAAACCTGGAATCTGCCCGGTCAGCCCGGAAGGTTTGTGACAACGTCACCGCATTAACGCCAAACAAGCCCCGGTTCGTTGCAGGCACCTTAGGTCCAACCAACCGCACGGCTTCAATTTCGCCAGACGTCAATGATCCAGCCAAACGCAACACCAGTTTTGATAAGCTTCGCACCGCTTACTTCGAAGCCGTTGAGGGCCTGGTCGAAGGCGGCGTTGACCTCTTAATGGTTGAGACAATATTTGACACACTGAATGCAAAAGCAGCCCTCTATGCCATTGAAGACGTCTTCGAGAAAACCGGCGATCGATTGCCTGTCATGATTTCTGGCACGATTACTGATGCATCTGGTCGGACACTCTCTGGGCAGACAGCCGAAGCCTTTTGGAACTCAGTCCGTCACGTGGCACCCTTCACCATTGGGCTCAACTGTGCGCTCGGAGCTGAACAGCTAAGGCCTTACGTTTCTGATATTTCACGCATAGCCGATACCAACCTCTGCGCTTACCCTAACGCTGGCCTACCTAATGAATTTGGGGAGTACGATCAAAGCCCTGAAGAGATGGGCGCTCTGATTGGCTCCTGGGCTGACCATGGGTTGGTTAATGCCGTTGGTGGGTGCTGCGGCACGACCCCAGAACACATCCGTGCCATTGCTGAGGCCGTGGACGGCAAAGCGCCGCGGGTCATTCCGACGGTTGAACGGAAACTCCGCTTGTCGGGCCTCGAGCCTTTTGCGTTGGCATCATGAGCCAAGACGCTTCGGCCACATTCGTTAATATCGGCGAGCGAACAAATGTCACGGGCTCGGCGAAGTTTAAAAAGCTAATCCTGAACGACGACTATGAAGCCGCGCTGGATGTCGCGCGCCAACAAGTTCTGAGTGGCGCACAAATAATCGACATCAATATGGATGAGGCCATGCTGGACTCAGAGGCCGCGATGACCCGCTTCCTAAACCTGATTGCCTCCGAACCCGACATCAGCCGCGTCCCAATTATGATCGACTCTTCGAAATGGACAGTGATTGAGGCCGGCCTCAAATGCGTGCAAGGAAAGTCGATCGTTAATTCGATTAGCCTCAAAGAAGGGGAAGAGCCGTTCTTTGAGCAGGCCCGAAAATTGAAACGTTACGGAGCCGCTGTAGTCGTCATGGCTTTTGACCAGGACGGACAAGCTGATACAGCTGATCGCAAAGTCGAAATTTGCACGCGCTCGTACAAGCTTCTTACAGAAAAAATTAATTTTCCGCCCGAAGATATCATCTTTGACCCCAATATTTTTGCTGTTGCAACGGGGATCGAAGAACACAATGGCTACGCATTGGACTTTATTGAAGCGACGCGACGGATCAAAGATACTCTCCCCCATTGCCATGTGTCTGGCGGTGTCTCCAATATCTCGTTCTCATTCCGCGGCAACGAGCCCATTCGAGAAGCCATGCACTCGGTTTTTCTATACCATGCCATTCAAGCCGGGATGGACATGGGCATCGTCAATGCTGGACAACTCGCAGTCTATGCTGACATTCCAGAAAACCTGAAGGAGCGCGTTGAAGACGTCATCCTGAACCGCCGCGATGACGCCACAGATCGCTTGCTAGAGATTGCGGACGAATACCGAGGTGCCGGAAAAAAACGGGTCGTTGATTTGGCGTGGCGTGAGAAAAGCGTCCAAGAGCGCCTGAGCCACGCGCTCGTAAACGGCATCACCGACTTCATAGATGAAGATACGGAAGAAGCACGCCTGCAATCAGAGCGACCATTACACGTCATAGAAGGGCCATTGATGGATGGCATGAACGTCGTCGGTGACCTCTTTGGCTCCGGTAAGATGTTTTTGCCACAGGTCGTTAAAAGTGCTCGCGTTATGAAGAAAGCCGTCGCGCATCTGATTCCTTTTATCGAAGAAGAAAAAGCAAAGAACCCCTCCGCTACCTCTAGGTCAAAGGGAAAGATCGTTCTTGCGACGGTCAAGGGAGACGTGCACGACATTGGCAAAAATATTGTTGGTGTTGTTTTGCAATGTAACAACTTCGATATTGTTGACCTCGGGGTCATGGTCTCGTGCGCAAAAATTCTAGAAACGGCCACAGCGGAGAATGCGGATATCATTGGACTGTCCGGCCTAATCACGCCGAGCCTTGAAGAGATGGCATACGTCGCCAGTGAGATGTCACGACTTGGCATGGATACGCCGCTTCTCATCGGTGGAGCAACGACCTCGAAGGTACATACAGCCGTAAAGATTGCGCCAAAATATGATGGGTCGACTATATACGTAACCGACGCGTCACGTGCTGTCGGTATCGCTAGTAAGTTGCTGTCGGACACTCTGAAAGATGACTTCGTTGATGGTGTCAAAACTGAATACGAAGAGGTCAGGGCCGCTCACGAACGTGGGCAAAACAAAAAGAAACGCCAAGCCTTCACAGACGCGCAATCGAATGCTTTAAAGATTGATTGGTCATCATATGATCTTCAACAGCCCAACGCCCCAGGCATCACAGTTTTTGATGACTATGATCTTGCTGAACTAGCCGCGTGTATCGATTGGTCGCCCTTCTTCGCGACCTGGGAACTGAGGGGAGCCTTCCCTAAAATTTTGGACGACTCTGTGGTCGGTGAAGCAGCTCGCGCATTGTACAAAGATGCCCAGGTGATGCTGCAACAAATCATCAGCGAGAAATGGCTGACGGCGAAAGCTATTGTCGGCCTATGGCCTGCAAACACTGTTGGTGATGACATTGAAGTCTATGGGGATACGGACCGGTCAACGGTCTTACAAAAATTCCATATGCTGCGTCAGCAGATGCCCCGCCAAGATTCTGCGCGGGCAAACATGTCCCTCGCCGACTTCATCGCGCCTAGAGATACAGGCATCACAGATACTTTAGGTGCTTTTGTTGTAACCACGGGACATGGGATCAACTCGCACGTCAAAGCATATGAAGACGCCCACGACGACTACAATTCGATTCTCCTCAAAGCTTTAGCAGACCGGCTTGCCGAAGCCTTCGCCGAAAGGCTGCACCAAAAAGTGCGCAAAGAACTCTGGGGGTACGCAGAGGACGAAGATTTAGCAAACGAAGAGCTGATTAGTGAGCATTACCAAGGTATAAGGCCGGCACCGGGATACCCGGCGAGTCCAGATCATACGGAGAAAGGTCTGCTTTGGGACTTGCTCGACGCAGAGAAACATACGGGCGTCTCTCTAACGGATAGTTTTGCGATGTGGCCCGCCTCTTCTGTATCCGGGCTATACTTTGGTCATCCAGACAGTCGTTACTTTGGTGTTGGTAAAATTGGGCGCGACCAGGTGGCTCACTACGCTAGCCGAAAGGGTCTAGACCAACGGACAATGGAACGCTGGCTGTCCCCGAACCTCAACTACGAGCCTGTTTAAACGGCCTAGAGAACGCTTGTAGCGGTCTCTAGGTCGCAGGAAATAGAATAAAAAATAGTAAGGCGGTCAGAAATGCGCCCAACGTCGCGCTTCCAGTAACCGTGCCAAATCGGCCCATCGGACCCATGAAGCTAGCGAACTTACGGTCAGCTGCCCATTTCAAGAGCCAACCGGACGACAGACCAAGAAGCGTGCCGATGAGAACCATGGGCCAACCTGAAATTTCCGTCACAATGAAAAAAGCTGCGACGATGAAAGCCAATATGGATCCGATCACAACAGACACCAAGGCAAGTGGCAGTTCACGAAGGGCAATCGTAGACCAGCGCTGAGCACACCACGTGCGGACGCCAGACTTGACCTCCGCTGACAGTGGGTCACCGAGCCAGCGCACAGCTCTCCGCTTTGCTTCGGCTATGGCGACGCTCCGAGTGTTCACCTTGCCTGTGCGTATGGCCGCTATAACTTTAAAACTTGTCTTTCCCTCTGGCTGGTGCAGCACCAGAACGTGATCCGTCACAGAATCTGGGGCCACAATATAAAGGCCGCCATCAGCGTGACAGCGTGACAGCCACCATGTCTCTTTGTCCGCATCTTCCCAAATGAGGTATGCGGACGAGGATACTATCTCTGCTAACTTTATTTGGCTCATGAAACCAGCGAGTGGGTGAATAAATGAATTGAAGCATTAGCACCGTGGTAGCGTGAAGTGAACGTTAGATCCTTGCCCTTGGACAGATTCAACCCACAAGCCGCCTCCATGGCGCTTCACAAGATTAAGGCAGGCCCAAAGTCCTAACACTCGTCTCCACTTCCGTTATAGGGATGTTAGGGTTCTTATGCCTTAGCGTCCGTCACAGCTTGAATCGTCGTGATATAACGCCGAAGGGTAACGTTACCGTCAAAGATTGCTTGGCCAATTTCTCTAAAGTGCCGCTCTTCTGCATTCGTTTGCCAACGATAGGAAACGTCATAGGCTTGCCAAGCCGTGATACTTTCCTAAACGCCAGAGGCGAATGCCTCCCTATGTCCTAGGTGAAGGCTAACGGAGGAATCGCTCGGGCGACTAATGCAGCATATGAGCGTGCGGGGTCCTTTCTCAAACATGTGCCCTACATGACCCAACCAGGAAAGCGAATCGGCTTGGATGTGCTAATATCAATGGCAGATATTGCCGACGCCCTCCCCCTAGAGATAAAATACGGGCGTCATCACTGACCCTGTTTTCGCTAGCCCATAACGTTTTATCTGCGACTGCCGTTAGCATGCCAAGATACATCTCACCCTGCGAGCTTTGGCGGCGCCAAATATAGTTTTGACTAAAAATGTGTTTGATTGAAAACGAGCCGTCCGCCAAAATGGTTGTGTGGACAACAATTAAACCCGTACGTGTAATTTGGACCGGAATTAGATGAATATTGCTGCGGGAATTTGGACTATCGGGATAGCGTTCTTCTCGCTTCTTCCTGCGCAAGCGGCAATCTCAACGGGAACGTGGGACAAACTAGAACATAGTTTGACCTACGCAATTCTGACAGTTCTGCTGCGTGGGGCCTGCCCGAAGAGACCACAGATTCTGGTCGGAACATTATGTGCGGTATACGGCCTTGTTATCGAAGGCGCACAATACCTATCGCCCGGGCGCCACCCCGACTTTTTTGATGGGGTTGCTAATGGCCTAGGCGTGTTGCTCGGCATTGCCCTGTATCAGGTGTGGCTAAAAGTGCGGCACAAAATGCAGCCAGAGCGATGAGGCGAACCATCACTCTGGATATAGAGAAGTTTGCTACTTTACACAGACTTGCGCCGTTGGTTCAGGCCTGTTACAACCCCGCTCCTTCCGCAGAACACTGCGCGTTTAGCGCACCTTTGTGGAGCCCGGTTGGGGGTGTAGCTCAGTTGGTTAGAGCGCCGGCCTGTCACGCCGGAGGTCGCGGGTTCGAGTCCCGTCACTCCCGCCATTTACCCCATACCGAATACCCAAAGGGTTCTAGCCATATGGTTAAGGCCCTTTTTTTAATGATAAATTGGGTACGGCATTTAAGGATCGCTACATGACGGCAGACCGAGGCGTTGTTTTCGTTTCCGGCGTACGAACCGCGATTGGTACGTTCGGGGGAAGCCTCAAGAACCATAAGCCAACCACTCTAGGGTCCGCTGTCATAAGAGAAGCGGTGTCACGTTCTGGCGTTGCACCGGAGACTGTTGGCTCCGTAGTCTTTGGTAATGTACTTCAAACTAATACACGTGACCCGTACCTAGCCCGCATTGCTGCCTTGGACGGTGGCCTTCCCATCCATACGCCTGCCTTTACCGTTAACCGACTTTGCGGCAGCGGGTTTCAAGCCATTGTATCTGCAGCTCAACAAATTCTTCTTGGTGATGTCGATACAGCCATTGCAGGTGGCGCCGAGTGCATGAGCCAGGCCTCTTATCTCGTACCCGCCCAGCGGTGGGGCCAAAAGATGGGAGATGCGCCCATGGTCGACACTCTTCTTGGCGCGTTGAACGACCCATTTGGCAATGGCCATATGGGTATCACAGCAGAAAATATCGCTACGAAATGGTCCATCGATCGGTCAACCCAAGATGAGATTGCGCTACAGAGTCATCTACGCGCTGCCCAAGCCCGACGCGAAGGGTTATTTAAAGAGCAGATTCTGCCCATCAACGTGAAGTGCGGCCGCGATACTGTGGTATTCGATCAAGACGAGCATATCCGCGAAGATGTTACGCTAGAGGACCTAGGTAAACTCCGGCCAGCTTTCAAAAAAGATGGATCAGTCACACCCGGAAATGCCTCCGGCATCAATGATGGTGCAGCCGCGCTAGTCATGATGTCCGAAGGCGCCGCAAAGAAAGCACGTATCAAACCCTTAGCCCGCTTGATTGGATATGATCACGCGGCTGTCGACCCTTCTGAAATGGGTATTGGGCCAGTTCCTGCAGTAAACCGATTGCTGAAGAAAACAGGTTTATCGGTTTCGGATATGGACGTCATTGAATCCAATGAGGCTTTCGCTGCACAAGCCTGCGCCGTTGCACGAGACCTCGGATTCCCCTCTCACAAGACTAACCCTAATGGTGGAGCTATCGCCCTAGGGCACCCAGTAGGCGCCACTGGCGCCATTCTCACCGTTAAAGCCTTATACGAACTCCAGCGAACCGGCGGCCGCTATGGTTTGATCACCATGTGCATCGGTGGCGGACAAGGTATTGCTGGTATTATTGAGGCAGTCTCTTAATCAGAAACTGCAATCGCGTGATACACTTTTCGTATAGTATCAGGGTTATCAAACGCCTCGACAAGTAAGCGGGCCACCTCCCCACGAGGTATCTGCCCAAACTCAAAGTGATCACTACCTTCGATGAGAATTCCAGTGTTCGTTGCTGGGCCATCACCTAAACCACTAGGCCGGACGATCGTATAATCAAGATCGCTCGCCATGAGGTGATTCTCCGCCGTCGTTTTTCGTTCCAACGTAGACCCCAAAATCCAACGCACATAGAATGGTAGCGCATCTTTGCTATCACCAGCGCCGATCGAACTCACCATGAACAAGCGGTCGACACCTGTCGCAACCGCTGCTTCAGCCACATTAATCGTGCCGATATCGTCTACCGGGCTGTCACCGCGCCGGCTCCCAAGTGAGCTGATGACAGCTCTATAATTACCCAAATCAAATGCCGACCTTACTGAGGTAGCATCAAGCGCGTCACCAACGAAGAGTTCCACTCCGAGTTTTTCCAACTCAGAAATATCCGATGAAGCGCGAACAAAGGCGGTCACATCATCTCCTCGCTCCATCAGAATCTTTATAATCTCGAGGCCCGTCGCACGGTTACCACCAAACACTAGAACCCCCTGCGACCCTTTGGCATCCACGTCGCCTACACGCTTAAGCTTATTCATCTCGTCGCTCTCAGTTCCCCAAACAACGGCGCCGTCCTTATCAACGTAGCGCCCAAGGAACCAATACTCGTCTGGCGTGATATGAATTTTGTCTTCGGCGATCATGTCCTCGCCGCTACCCGGATTTTCCATCCGGCATGCCCCAAAATCCATAGGACCAGATACGGTCATACCATCCGCACTCATTGAGAGTTTAAAATCGCAGTTCTCGCGCCATGTAAAATCATCAAGGGTAAGGCTCGCGAGTAACTCGGGCTTGCGATGAACGTTGAAGACGTTCTCCGAATTCTTAAAGTCCAACTCGCGCTGCTGGACCATGCCTGTCTCGGGATTAACGTAGAACTGCAGCAGACCACGGCGGGTGATCCAATCCGGGTCTTCAGTCCCATCCATCGATGATTGCTGATAAATAAGAACACCGTCAGTGAAGGACACCTCCACCGGCACAAACAGTTGGTGCATAAGTCGATGCTGCTCCGTTTCTGGCACATCATTCTGAAGGTCACGCTCATACTGTTCGCTGCTATCGTAACGACCCCGCACCCACGTTTTAACCGCCGTAAGAATACGATCATTCTCACTGATCGTTTCCATAGCCTGTTGGGCTCTCGTCTCTGTGTTAAACACCAGGCTGTGGGTTAGAAACAAAACCCCAATTCCAACGACGAAAAATATGATGCGGTTTATAAGGCTCACAGGACCCTCCGGGTTCAAAGCATGACCACTTGAATAGGTTATAAGTTTAACTATTTCTAGGGGGAAAGCCGAGAGAATACCAACCGTTTTAGCCATAGTTCGGTTTGTGACGGCAGCCATAGCTAAAATCGATCCGCAAGAACGGGTCGGCAATTGTAACACCGCCATCCACGACAACGACCTGCCCAGTCATAAATTAAGAAGCATCAGATGCCAAGAAAACGACCACCCCGGCTGCGCCAACCCACTCTCTAAAACGCCTTAAAAGCGCGCGAAGATTCCGTTCTAATAAGTCCAGGAGAGATCGCGTTCACACGAATATTGTCCGGACCAAACTCCACCTCATAATTCTTAGCCAATTGCACATCTGAGGCCTTGGATACGGCGTAAGCCCCAATATTTTTACTACCCAAGAGACCTGCGATGGACGACCGTAGTATGATTGCACCACTACCGTTCTGCGATATCTGGGGAGTAACCCTATTGATTAACCAGGCCGGACCTTGAACATTAGTCGCAAAAATACTTCCAAAAGCTTTGTCATAAAGCTCCGCCATCGGCCCATACACAGGGTTCAATCTTACGACTAGTGACGGTGTCCTTAGCCCCACCTGGTGCCAGTATTCGTCCTATCAATCGCCCGATTCTGCCAGAGGAACCGGCAACAACGGCAACCTTCCGCGATAAATCAAAATGATCCACGGTTAGACACCTCCAATTCTATCCGCATCCCAATTTGCGAACGTTTTTCCTGCTTGAGCAA
This sequence comes from Rhodospirillaceae bacterium, assembly GCA_028822445.1. Lineage (GTDB taxonomy): Bacteria > Pseudomonadota > Alphaproteobacteria > Rhodospirillales > Rhodospirillaceae > WLXB01. The sequence goes on from JAPKDQ010000005.1 coordinate 70,732, forward strand.
GGCTGACGAGTAAAGGGGCAGGTGTCCAATAGTCGTACTCATTACCGAACTGGCTACCAAAGTTTTCAAAGGCCTTCAGAATCATATCAAGCCCAATCGTATCAGCGTAAAACATTGGCCCACCACGATAGGCAGGGAACCCATACCCTGCCGACCAAACCACATCAATATCACTTGCACGCAATGCAATACCGTCATCAAGAAGCTGAGCACCTCGATTGATCAATGCATATAAACAACGGTCGAGAATTTCTTGTTGTGAAATCGAGGCTCTCTTTTCAATACCAATTCTATCTGCAGCACTGCGCATCAAGGTGATCGCATCAGGGTCATCTTGACGTGTGCGACCATCGGGATACTGGTAAAAGCCTTTCCTAGTTTTCTGTCCAAACCGTCCTTCGGCATACATGACATCTCCGGGTACACAGTAGCGCGGATCAGCTGGCAGAAACTTCCGGTTTTGATCCCGCGTCAAGAAACTTACGTCCTGTCCAGCAAGGTCCATGACAGCACATGGCCCCATAGCCATACCCCAGCTTTCTAACGGGCTATCCACTTGCGCCGGATCAGCACCTTCAAGTAACAACATCTGAGATTCGCGGACGTAGTCCTCAAGCATCCTGTTGCCAATAAACCCGTACCCGGTACCAGACAACACCGGCACTTTGCCAATGCGGCGCCCTAAGCTCATCGTTGTTGCAATAACGTCCTTCTCTGTTTCATCGCAACGCACGACCTCTAGAAGCTTCATAATATTGGCAGGAGAAAAGAAATGCATTCCTACAACCCGCTGCGGCGAATTCGTTAAAGCAGCAATCTCATTGATATCGAGCGTCGAAGTATTTGTGGCAAGAATAGTACTCTCGCGGCAAATCGATCCCAGGTCAGAAAAAATCTGCTTCTTAAGGGGTAGGGATTCAAAAACTGCTTCAATCACCAGATCAACCGTTTGCAATCCCCTTAAGTCTAGGGCGTTGCTCAGCCTAGCGAGACGAGCATCCCGCACCTCGGGAGCCACACGACCACGGTCTACGTCACGGCCAAGGCTCTTTGCGATTTGTGCAATACCCTGGTCGAGGGCGTCTTGCTTTGTCTCCACCAATACAACGGTTAAATCTGCATTCAACAGACACACTGCGATCCCCGCACCCATTGTTCCTGCCCCAATCACCCCAACAGACTCTACTGGACGTATCACGGTCTCTTTAGGGATATCCGGAATTTTTAACGCCAAACGCTCTGCAAAGAATAGATGCCGCTGAGCCTTGGATTGAACCGAGGCCTTCAGTTGACTTGAAAGTTCTCGCTCTCGTTTTAAGCCGTCTCGACTGGGCGTACTGCAAGCCCATTCAATGGCATCGACAGCAGCTGGTGGCGCATTGAACCCACGGCGGCGCTTTGCCAAAGCTACCTTTGATTTCTGGAATATCCCGTCAGGAATGGATTCTGGATCAACTTCTCGACTACACGTCCGCTTGACCTTATTCGAGCTGGAGAGTCTTCGTGCAGCGGAAATCGCGCTCGCGATAACGTCTGATCCCACGACTTCATCGAGAGCACCCAGCTCTAACGCCTCAGGAGCGGGAATATGCCGGCCTGTCGTTATGGCTTCGATCGCCGCTTCTGCTCCGATCAATCTGGGCAACCTCTGTGTCCCGCCTGCACCTGGTATCAAACCAAGATGCACCTCAGGTAAACCAACGCGTGTCCCTTCATCCGCAATCCGGTAATGACATCCAATCGCCAGCTCGAAGCCACCCCCTAAGGTTGTGCCGTGCAAAGCGACAACAACAGGTTTCTTAGACGCCTCGATCTCATCAATAAGTACTGGCAGAGACGGACCTTTAACTGGCGCATTGAATTCCCGAATATCAGCCCCGGCGCTAAAAGTTCGGCCTGCACACGCGATAACCAGGCCTACGACAGCGTCATCAGTCTGCGCGGCCTGAAACGCATCTTGGATCGCGTGCCGCACGGGCTGAGACAACGCGTTAACGGGGGGGTTATCAATGATGAGAACCGCAATGCCGTCTTCTACTGAATAGCTTAGGAGCTTGCTCATGCTGTCCAACTGCCTAATGTGTGTTTTAGGTGGGATTGCATACCTTTCTCTACAGTGAGAGGAAAGGTCGCTTTCCCATGTATCCAGTTATATTCTTATAAAAGCAGTTGGAATTTAGATAACCAAACGAAATACAGCCGCACCAAGATCACTGCGGCGGCGTAGCCATGTGCACCAAACCCGCGGAGAAACCGTGATCACGTAAGCGATATAACGGTCGCGGCTATTCTGCGAGTATAGACATACCCTTTTGCACGGCTTCCCGCTCACTAATCGCTGCCATCCATTTCAAGAGAGACGGATAAGCCCCCAACCCGCCGTCCAGACGAGATGCTGAGGTGGCAGCGACGGGATAAGCGTGGATATCAGCAATCGTATAGTCATCACCCACAAAGTAGGCGCGACCTTCTAAATGAGTGTCTAGGGTCTTCAATCCGCGATGCGCCTCAGCGACAAACCGGTCCAGCGCCATCTGATTGCGTTCAGGCGCCAAGACCGTAAACCAAAACTGAGCGGCAAAGGCCGGACTAAGGTTGGATGATATGGCACTGATCCAAGCGTGGATCTCTGTTCGTATTCCTAAGTCATTCGGATAAAATTTTCCGCTTTTTTCTGCTAGGTAAAAGAGGATCGCGTGCCCTTCAAAGATACGCAGTTCTTGGCCACCCGGCCCATCACGATCTACTATTGCGGGCGCACGCCCAAACGGGTTCTTAGTCTGGAATTCTAGTTCGAGGTGTTCGCCGCCGACCAAATCAACAAAATGCGGCGTATAGGGAAGCCCAGACTCTTCCAGCATCACATGAACTCTTTGGCCATTAGCCGTTGGAACGCTGTATAAATCTATCATGAAAACCTTCTGTTCTGACGTTACTAAACGTTTAGGGGGCGAGTATAAACCACTCCCATAAATACTAGAGTATCAGTGATAGTTAGTGGTTCAACGAATCCATTGAGGGCGAATTATATGAAGGCATTCTATTAGAGACCTATCGGTCAGGTAATGTTTCACGTCCGCGTGTGCGACCCGTCGACGTTCTGCCGCGTAAAATTAATGTTGAGTTCCCCCAACTCATTCGCGACGAACATCCTACAGGCACAAGATTTAGAGCGGACGTGAAAGCTTGCCATAAAACCAAATCTGCTACAGTAAGTCCGAAGAGAGTTGTGCTCTCGTGAACCTGGAGCGCAATTAGCGCTTAGAGTGTTTCAGTGAAACGGGCAGGTGAACCAATGGGTTGGCCTAAAACCTCATCATCTTTCATGATTACCTGGCCACGAATAATCGTCGCAATTGGCCAACCTGTGACAGCCATTTCATCATAGGCCGTCCAACCTGATTTTGACGCGATCCATGAGTTCTTTATCTTTTTCTTGGCATTGAGGTCGACAACTGTGAAATCTGCGTCATATCCCAATGCAATGCGTCCCTTACCAGCAATCCCATAGATGCGCGCTGGCCCTGCGCTTGTTAAATCGACGAATCGCTGCAGCGTCAGTCGACCGGCATGGACGTGATCGAGCATAATCGGAACGAGTGTCTGAACACCCGTCATACCCGATGGACTCTGCGGATAAGGCCGGGCCTTCTCCTCGAGAGTATGCGGCGCATGGTCTGAACCAATACAATCGACCACTCCATTGCGTAAAGCTTGCCATATGGCATCACGGTGTCGAGCGGACCGAATCGGTGGGTTCTGTTGCGCTAATGTGCCAAGGCGTTCGTAAGCATCGGGCGCTGACAACGTTAAATGCTGCGGCAAGACTTCCACCGTAGCGATATCGCGATTGCTTTCAAGGAATTCCATTTCTTCAGCGGTTGAAATATGGAGAGTATGGACACGGCGACCAGCTTCCCGTGCCAATCGAACGAGACGTTGTGTAGCTCTCAATGCTGTTTCAACATCGCGCCATTCCGCATGCATGGCGACTGGCGCCCCACCTTTCACAAGGTCCAGGCGCTCTTGCAAGCGCTCTTCATCTTCACAATGGACAGCTACACGCCTAGACCCACTCTTCAGGACACGCAGAACATTCTTGTCATCAGATACCAATAGCGACCCCGTTGATGATCCCATGAACATTTTGACGCCAGAGACACCAGGCAAGCGCTCAAGTATTTCTAGTTCCGGCACATTCTCTGGGCTTGCGCCAACGAAAAATGAGAAATCCACCCAGGCACGCCCGAGGGCCCTTGATATCTTCTCATCGATAGCATCAGCAGACGTCGTTGGGGGATCTGTATTCGGCATCTCGAAGACGGCAACAACACCACCAAGAGCTGCGCCCCTCGTACCCGCCTCAAGATCTTCCTTGTGTTCGAGGCCTGGCTCACGGAAGTGAACCTGACTGTCAATAACCCCAGGGAGAACCGTTAGCCCGCTTGCATCGAACACCTCTTCCGACTTGGCGCTACGCAAATGACCAAACCCGGCAATACGTCCACTTCTGATCCCAACGTCAGTCTCAACTGGACCATTCGGTGTCCATACGGTTCCGCCAATGATGATACGATCAAAAGTATCCGGCACTCAAAAATTCCTTTTCAGACTACACACTAGAAATAGCAGTTAGCGTTGGGACAATACCTCAAAAACAGATCCGTTACGAGGCAAACCAGTCATATGGACTTGATGCCACAGGGCGTAGAATAACAACTGCCATGCAGGAAATTCTGTCGCCGGTGTCATGTTAACGAACATTTGATGTACGGCCTCTGTATTACAGATGGCTGCGACCCCGGCCTGCTTGGATACTAAAGGCGCGAGCGCCTTGCCCTGCTGCCCAATCCAATAGCCAACGGGAACAGAAAAACCGCGTTTTTTGGAATAGGGCTGCGCCTCTGGCATCTCCTTTGCCAGCCAATGCCGAACCATCTGCTTCCCCAGACGGCCTTTGACCTTATCGCCATCAGCACTATTAAAACCAAAGGCCGCCAAGTCGCGATCCAGAAAAGGTACACGCCCCTCTAGTCCATGTGCCATCAAACACCTGTCAACTTTCATCAGCAGGTCATTCGGCAGCCAGTAGGCGATATCTAGAGCTTGCAATGCTTGAAGTTTAGACCAGTCGTTTTTTTTAAATTCTCGCTCTGACTGATCTATGTCTTCACGCCAGTTCTCGGATTGACATCTCAGCACGTTCGTCTTGCCCAACGAATTGCGTAACCACGGTTTTTTTTGAAACGGCCACGGCCTAAGACCGGCCCGGTATCGACCGTAGCCTGCAAATATTTCGTCGCCCCCCTCACCGGTTAGGATAACTTTAACGTCTTCTTTAGCTACTTTGGCCAAAGCGAAGGTCGGTACGATGGCGTAGTCGGCAACGGGGTCATCCATACACGCCACCATCTCGGGCAAGTCTGCCCAGAAATCGGCAGCTGTGATTTCGATCGCTCGGTGATCGGCACCGGCCGCCTTCGCGACAACACGTGCTTGGTCGAGCTCATGATGAAAATCACCGCCTACGAAGCTAGCCGTATAGGCAACGACTGGCCGGTCCTCGAGTTTTGCCATCGCCGCGAGAACCGCAGCCGAATCTACGCCACCAGATAAAAATAAGCCGTACGGGGTGTCAGAACGACGGTGGCGGTTGACAGCACTCATCCACAATCGATCAAAATTCTTTACTGGGCATCCGTCGAAGGGCTCGTGCTTGAGCAAGGGGTCCACGTGCAATCGATTTATGATACGTCCAGCCCGGACGACAAGAGTTTCGCCCGGCTCAACGCGTTTAATGTTACGAAAAGCCGTTTCCGAACCGCAGGTATATTGAAGTGCTAAAAGCTGGTCTCTAGCCTGTTCATTTTCCTCAGCAATCACGACCCCGGCAGCGATCAAAGCTTGAGGCTCCGAAGCAAACCAAAAACCGTCATCAGTTTCAACGGTGTAGAGGGGTTTTATGCCAAAAGGGTCTCGTGCCAACACCAAACTTTGGCAGCGCGGATCATAAAGGGCCGCCGCATACATACCGCTCAGATCTTCCGCAAATTCAAACCCACGCTTTAGGTACAAGTGAAGGATTGATTCATTGTCGCTTCCCGTTTGGAACGCACTCTCTGTTAAACCCTGTCTTAGTTCGAGATCATTGTATATTTCGCCATTGGCAACAAGCGCCACACCCTCCGAAGACACGAATGGCTGGTTCCCGTGCTCGAGGTCGATGATTGCGAGGCGAGTGTGAACCAAACCAACGTGATCAGCGACGTGTTGACCATCGCCATCTGGACCGCGGCGCCTAAGCGCATCTGTAAGTTTTCCTAGTATTTCAGGACTGGGTGGGCGCCCGTCCTTACCCATACCTCCCGCAATTCCGCACATAATCTAAGCTGTACCGCCTATTGAACTGGCGCTGTTTCGTCGTTGCCGACCAATACGCTCTCAAAGAATTTCAAGTATTTTAGAATCGCAATGTCTTCATGATGAGACTTTAAAAACGTCGAGGCGCCCGCGGTCGCAATGCGCTGGGCAAATTCCACATCTTCGTCCAGCCACTTAATGGCTTCTTCTAGGCTGCGCGAATCATTAACAGGCACGAGAACGCCATTGTCTCCGTGGTTAATAAGAAGACTAGGCCCCAACGATTCTGATGCGACAACAGGCTTAGAACATGCCCAGGCCTGCAAGACTTGTTCGCCAAGGTCGTCTTGTCGCGCTGGACAGACTACGAGATCAGCCGCAGCCATTAATGGCAGTATGTCGCTTTGGGGCCCTACAAACCGAGTCCTAGGCTTGATGCCTATCGCCACGGCATGTTCTTCATATTTCTTTTTGTCGGGTCCGTCGCCAACAACCCATAAATAGTACCCGGAGATTCTAGCGGTTGCCTCAAGCAATACATCCAGGCCCTTCGCATCTCTCAGACCTCCAACGAACACCAAAAGCTTCGCTGTATCTGGTGTAAAGAATGTCTTCCGATCGACAGGAGTGAAGCTCCCGGATCGAATAACAGGCGGTAACTTGGTAATCTTCGACTTCGACCAGCCAGCCCCCAATGCCCGGTCGAAACGCTGCTGGGTCACTGTGAACAAATGATCGCAGGTTTTAAATTTAGAAAAAGCCAAGTCATTCGTCACATAACCAATATGTTTGACTTGAGGGTGAAAAACATAACTTGAAAAATCTGGCGTCCAGGTAACGACAATCTCTGCGCCGAACGTACTGACCTCATTGTTCAGGCGGCGCTTACTAGTGAAATCGAAACGCTTTCTAAAAGGGAGCTCCATCGGCACTAAACCCGCAGATTTCAGACACCCCAAACTCTCTGAATGACTTTGAACGATGACGCGTTGAGCCACACCGTGCCGTGAAAGGGCCACAACAGTATGCTCAAAAGCACGTTCCATAGCGCCGTCAGCGGCATTGGACATGGCATGCAGTATCCTCATGGGCAGTACACCCAGTTCCCCTCTACCGACAACATCTAAGCCTGCCTTCCCACCCACAAAGGGTGGGTTATCTCAACTTGTTCGCGTATCGTCACTTAGCCTTATAACAGGGTATAGCGATTCAATCCAAAATCGAGTGGACTGCAGCGAACACTTCATCCACAGAAATTCCAGTGATTAGTGAGCTTTCTTGATTTTGGGGTGCTTGCACAACGGATACGCGTATTCCCCACGGGCGATACAAATCAGCACGTGTTGGGCCAAAAAGCGCCACCGTAGGACACCCGCTTGCGGCGGCTAAATGTGCCAGTCCGGAATCGTTTGCTACGGTCACAGCACATAAAGACAATGCCGCGGCGACACGCTGCAAATTAGGACACCCCGCCATTACGATGGAGCAACCAACCGGAAGCGCATCTGAAAGACGCATTAACAGGCTTCTGTCTTCTTCGGCACCAACGAGAAGTAGCTTAAGGTTAGGAAGCGGGCCAGCATCATTAAGCAGTGAGTGGGCCAGAGACAAGAACCGGTCAGACGGCCACATTTTTTCTGGGCGAGCCGCCGTTGGACATAAAGCGATGAAAGGGTCACCAGAACCGACCAGCCCTGCAGCCACGGCCTTCTCTTCCTCTGAAATCCAAATAGTAGGCGAACGCGGGGGGGCCAGGTCAAAAATTTGGCTCAGTAACTCAACACGGTGGGAGCGATGATCATCCGACCCTAATCGAAAGCGCTTATTAGTAAGGAGCAAGTAGGGAATTAATGATCGCCGTAAATCGACAACGATATCCCAATGCTGCGACCGAACATCTACCCACAGCCTGAACCAATGACGACTAAACGATTCTTTGTATAGGACAATGACCCTATCTAAACCCGGAACGCTGGTGAAAAGAGATTCGGCTAGCGGACCGCATGCAACCGTAATCTTAGCGCCAGGATTCTCGTCAACGAGATGCGCTAACAGCCCGGTCGAGATCACCGCGTCGCCAATTCGGGTGGCCGTGATGAATAATATTCTCATGGTTAGGCTGGACCAGTTCTATAGCCACAATTGGGTAACTATATCTGCCGCAGTCGCCCATGTTCGGCGTCGATTAACCGCAGCCGCAGCGGCTTGAAACGACGTATACACGCCATCATCGGTAAGTAACTGAAGAGCAACGTTCGCTAACGCGTCATCGTCTGGAACGACAAACCCGGTTTGACCGTTGTCGACCACGTCTTCTACGCCACCTAAGCTGCGGGCTACCGCCGGCAGGCCAGCCGCCTGGCTATCTCGCAATGTCCAGCATGCGAAGTCCTTTGCGTGACCAGGATACAAGTGCACGCGTGACCGGCGATACGCCTCGGCCATTACTCGGTCCCCCTTAGGGGCAGACACCTCAACGTTCGAGGATGAGCAAGATATTACCAATTCTAGAACAGGTCTAATAGCATCGGGTACATCTTCGCCTTCGACACCCTTAGCAAGCACCGCAGAGTAAACTGTAAGTTTAGCATCTCCCTTAGCGGGATGAATTTTGTCGCGCCAAAGTTCTAGAATTTTACTCAAACCATGCAGAGGATGCGTTGTTACAACGGCATGAGGTGGAGGCAGTTCTTCTTCTTGTTCTTCAGTCCTGTCTTCCTCATCCATCGGGATGGCTGGGTGATTGGCATCGGGATAGGGGTCAGCCCCCTTCTTTTCAGAGAAAAATGCTTTCGTGACACCAGGGGGCGCAATGATTACTGACAAGCGACCGCCGTACTCCTGAGCCTGGCGTTCCGTTAAAAATAGTAGGCGCGGAGCGTAGGATGCAAGTAAATCTGCATTGTGGGCATTGCCAAGAAATTTTGGGTCCCCGGGTACAAACAAAATACGCGAATCAACCCGTCGCACACTTCCGAGAAGCTCAGGATTCTTTAGGGCAATGAGAACATCCGCTTCCTGTGGGCGCGTGCTATCCCATGGACGCCAACGCGCGCCCTCGGCCATGAGCGCATGTTTGCACCGGTTAGTGACCGTTACAGTATGCCCCGACTTGGCCAAGGCCCCAGCTAGCGCCGCGAAGGCCTTTTCAGCACCGCCAAGCGGCTTCGTCGCCGCCGTAAAGCCGTCAAAGGCCACAGAGTCATCAAACATCACGATATTCATAGATCAGTTTATACCTGGAGCAGCCTAAAAATTCCAACCAAACAGGAACCCAACCTTGCTTATCCTTGCCTTGCCGCATAGAGCGACTACATTCCGCCCCTAAGACTGCTGAACCTTCTCTTCAGGACTAGGCTATTAATGGCTACCCCACACTACTGCATATTGAACAACAGAGCAGTTCTCGCAATATCTGGCGACGACCGCATCAGTTTTTTACAAGGTCTCGTGTCCAACGATGTTGAGCGAGTATCGCCCACACAGGCAATCTGGGCCGCATTCTTAACGCCCCAAGGGAAGTTTCTGCATGAATTCATGATAGTAGATCATGGTGAACGCATATTGCTAGATTGCGAAGCAGGTCGCCGTGAAGACCTGCTAACACGACTTAAGAGATTCCGACTTCGCTCGAAGGTGGAAATCACAGCAGATGACACCTTGTCCATCTCGGTGGCTTGGGGAAACACTGTATCTTCAATGCTTAGTTTGCCAGAGCAGCCTGGAGGTGCAACGCAAACAGAAACCGGTGTCCTATATAGAGATCCGCGACTGACAAGTGCTGGTGCAAGGTGTATCGCGGCGACCGAAACCATGAAAAAAGTATTTGGTCATGCTGGTTTCGCCGAGGCAGCTGCATCAGCCTATGACGCCCATCGCATTCAGCATGGTCTACCCGATGGCAGCCGAGATTTAGAGGTCGATAAAGCGCTCCTTCTTGAAAATGGCTTCGAAGAACTCGGCGGAGTGGATTTCCAAAAGGGCTGCTACATCGGGCAAGAGTTAACGGCGAGAACCCGTTACAGAGCCTTAATCAAGAAACGTCTCATTCCAGTTAAGATAGACGGCGACGCACCAACACCCGGAACATTGTTATCAGTCGATGGAAAAGAAGCCGGTGAAATGAAGACGTCAGCTGGTGGGCATGGATTAGCCCTTGTGAGGCTCGCGCAGTGGCGAGCGTCTGCAGACGGCACCCTCTCTTCGGGGAGCACGATTCTTAAACCCGAACCGGTACCCTGGATGGTGCTTCCACAAGGCCCATAAGTAAAAACGAAAGTAATAGCGACAGCCTCTGGTCCTATTGCTCTGGTCCGTAGCTGCCATCCCGTCGCTGCTGCTGCCATGTGCGGCCAGCATTAAGAGAGCGTCCGCCACCTGGCCCGATAGATTGGCCTCCGCCATGTCCAATCGACAGACCACCACCAGGACCGATTGATCGTCCACCACCTAGCCCAATAGAAAGCCCTCCGCCTGGACCGATGGAGTCACAGCCGCCTGGACCTATTGAGTTGGGGATGCATTTGAATGCGCCCTACGCCTACGTCGTTGTCGATGCAATAACGCCAAGGAAAATCGTCACCAAAGCATATTTCATAGAGCCCTCCCGGTTCTGCGCGTATGGTGCTATCTCTACAATCAGGAAGCAACGATGCTCAGAAATAACCTGCTAGAGGCAGCACCCAATTCTAGTAGATAGGTAACCTCGCACATACATTTTATATTCAATTCAGTGGCACAAACTGGTACAAAGCCGCCACTGAAAAAGCCATGGTTTCTAAGGTGTTTAGGCGGAAGTAGGATAATCCCTCCCTCTCTCCGCCATCGTCGTAACAGAACGCTCTACAGCTGAAGAATTAGCGTCGGGAATTGTGCTACTTAAACCCTACGATTGGCATCTACACCGACGAGTGACACTCTAGTAATTTAACCTACTTCTTCGCGTTCAACGCCGCCTGTGCCGCTGCTAAACGCGCGACTGGAACGCGATAAGGTGAACAAGACACGTAATCAAGTCCTATTTCCTGGCAGAACGCAATTGAGTCTGGGTCACCCCCATGTTCACCACAAATGCCAAGTTTGATCGTGCTCCGTGTTTGACGGCCGCGCTCAACTGCGATTTCAATCAGTTCACCGACACCTTCCCGGTCTAAAGTAGCAAACGGGTCACGCTCATAGATCCCTTTAGCAGTATAAACTTCGAGCACTGGCGCACAGTCGTCACGAGACATCCCGAGCGTAGTCTGCGTTAAATCGTTAGTTCCAAAACTAAAGAACTCTGCTGTCTCAGCGAGATCACCCGCACGCAATGCTGCACGCGGCAATTCAATCATTGTCCCAACCGTATATTCAACCGCCTGCCCCGCTTTTGCGAAGACATCTTGGGCCGTGTCATCCACAACCGTCTTCATCAGATCTAGTTCCATCTTGGTGCCGACCAAGGGTACCATAATCTCGGGGAGAACTTCGGCGCCGCCCTGTACGACTTCGATCGCGGCCTCAAAGATTGCCCTAGCTTGCATCGCATATATTTCTGGGTACGTGATGCCAAGGCGGCAACCTCTATGGCCAAGCATCGGATTCAATTCAGCCAGACGGATAAGCGCATTCTGGACTGTTTCGATTGATACCCCTGATAACTCAGCCACCTCAGAAATTTCAGATTCACTATGCGGCAAGAACTCATGAAGCGGCGGATCAAGGAGCCGAACCGTAACTGGTAAGCCAGCCATGATCTTGAAGAGATTGACGAAGTCACCACGTTGGTGTGGCAGGAGCCGATTCAGGGCGGACGTCCGCCCTCCTTCATCCACAGCCAAAATCATTTGCCGAATGCTAATAATGCGGTCTTGATCAAAAAACATGTGTTCGGTGCGACAAAGGCCGATCCCTTCGGCGCCAAAATTACGCGCGGTCTCGGCATCAGTTGGCGTTTCCGCATTCGCGCGCACTTTCAAGGTTCGAATATCGTCGACCCATTCCATAATGGTGCCGAAGTCACCCGTCATTTCCGGTTCGATTGTCGCCACACGACCGACAAAGACTTCACCTGTAGAGCCGTCCAGGGTCAGAAGGTCACCCTCATGCAAGATTTCATCCCGGACCCTTAAGAATTTAACTTTCGCATCGACCTGAATTTCACCAGCACCAGAGACGCAAGGCGTGCCCATGCCACGTGCAACCACGGCCGCGTGGCTGGTCATCCCGCCGCGGGTGGTCAGAATCCCCTCAGCAACGTGCATGCCACCGATGTCGTCAGGGCTAGTTTCACGCCGAACAAGGATGACTTTCTCGCCCTTCTTGACCCAGTCTTCAGCTTCCTCAGCCGTAAAAACGACTTTTCCAGAAGCCGCGCCTGGCGACGCGGGGAGGCCTCGAGACAGCATTGTCCTTGGCGCGTCCGGATCAAGCATGGGGTGAAGAAGTTGATCCAATTGACCAGTGTCTATCCGGGCAACTGCCTCCTCACGGGTGATCAGCCCCTCGTTCGCCATATCAACCGCGATCTTAAGAGATGCCTTCGCACTTCGCTTACCGCCACGTGTTTGCAGCATCCAAAGCTTACCTGTCTGGATGGTGAATTCCATGTCCTGCATATCGCGGTAGTGGCGCTCGAGCTTGTCCCGTACGGCGACAAGTTCGCGATACATTTCTGGCATGGCCTCTTCCATTGCTGGAAGCTTCGAGTCTTGGGCGTTCTTGCCAGCAATCGTGATTTGCTGCGGTGTCCGAATACCGGCGACAACATCCTCACCCTGCGCGTTGATGAGATACTCGCCGTAAAATTCGTTATCTCCAACCGAGGGATCACGAGAAAAACAGACGCCCGTCGCACAATCATTGCCCATATTGCCGAAAACCATGGACTGGATGTTGACGGCCGTCCCCCAAACGTCCGGAATGTCGTGCAAACGCCGATACGTGATAGCCCGCTGATTCATCCAACTGCCAAAAACGGCGCCGATTGCACCCCAAAGCTGGTCTTGCGGGCTCTGAGGAAAGGGCTGCCCGGAATCTTTTTCGACCGTTGCCTTGTATACAGAGACCAACTCTTTGAGGTCGTCGGCGGTCAAATCTGTATCCTGATCAACGCCCTTATCTTCTTTGGCTAAGTCGAGAAGTTCTTCAAAGGTGTAATGATCGACGCCGAGAACAACATCAGAGTACATCTGAATAAATCTGCGGTAGCTGTCATATGCGAACCGCGCATCGCTAGACTTCTTTGCGAGCCCCTCTACCGTTTCATCGTTTAGGCCGAGGTTTAAGACCGTATCCATCATGCCCGGCATGGAAGCCCGTGCGCCTGATCGAACAGAAACAAGAAGCGGATTATTGGAATCTCCAAACTTGGCACCAGTCGTAGCCTCGATCCGAGCCAGGCCATTATTCACTTGCTCGACAAGGTCGCTCGGATAAACGCGCCCATTCGCATAAAAAAAAGTGCAAACTCCGGTCGTAATGGTAAACCCTGGCGGCACCGGAACACCAATGGCACTCATCTCCGCAAGATTTGCACCCTTCCCGCCGAGGAAATCCCGCATTTCGGCGCGGCCATCGGCCTCCCCATCGCCAAAAAAGTAGACCCACTTGCCCTCGGTTTCTGACGGGGCCTGTATAACACTATTAGCAGGATATAAATCCGGTCTGAGATCGCTGCGCGTGACCTCTCCGTTCGTTGCACCCTCAACCGCAATAACCCTCTCTGCTGGAACACGATGCCACTGACTGATCGCTTGGGGCGTCACGTTAATTGTCCTTGCCAAGGCCGCGGTTCCGCCAGCTGTGTTGATTGCTCTTTCAAGGGCCGTATCGCGCATAAGTGTCCCGCCTTAGTCTCAGGTGTAAGTAAGACAAAAATGTAAGTTAAGTCATGCTTACATAAGGAAAAAGTAAGTATTACTTACAAATAAGCAGCATGAAAAGCCAGCAAATGGCTCCAAACCGCAAACCTTAGGGATTCAGCGGGGATGGGGTGCAAAGAACGAGCTTACACGCGCTAGGAACCTAGCCCTCGATATTAGAAAATACGGCAATCTGATCCATAACCGACCCGATTCGGGCCAAAAGGTTCAGGTTTGCAAACCGTATACCCTGATCGTCGGCGTTAACGGTGACATTCTCGAAGAAAACATCGAGGGGTTCCCGCAAGGTCGCAAGTGCCATCATGGCGGAGGCGAAGTCTTCAATCTTAAGGGCATCGGTGACAGAGGCCTCAACGGTGGCAAGACCCTTCGCCAAAGCCTGAGCATCGCCCACTTCAAGTACCTCTAATACATATTCACCCGAGAATGGTACACCATTCTTCTTCTCTTCAATTCGCACAATATTAGCTGCGCGCTTATAGGCCGTAAGCAGGTTCGACCCATCTTCACTGCCAAGGAAGGCCGAGAGCGCATCAACGCGCGCCATAAGACGTACGAGATCATCTTCATTACCAACAGCGAACACAGCCGCAATAAGGTCGTGCCGAACGCCGCCCTCCTTAAGAAATACCTTTAGGCGGTCTGCAAAAAAGCCCAAGAGATCTGAGCTAGATTGTGCTTGCTCTGATTTGAGAACAGCACCGTATCCAGCGTGAGCCTGAGCAAAGACATCTCCCAAAGGCAGCCGCAGCTTATTCTCGAGGATAAGCCGGATTACGCCTAAGGCAGCGCGGCGAAGCGCATAAGGGTCTTTCGACCCCGTAGGCTTTTGGTCGATGCCAAAGAACCCAGCCAAAGTGTCAACCTTATCGGCAAGAGCGACACAGACACTTACGGAAGAGGACGGACAAACATCGGAAGGACCGAGAGGAGAATAGTGCTCTGCAATCGCCTCGCAAACGGCGGGGCTCTCGCCATCCTGCTGCGCATAATACCGGCCCATAACCCCTTGAAGATCAGGGAACTCGGCAACCATCCCGGTCGACAGGTCGGCTTTGCACAACTGCGCCGCACGGCGCACATCTGCCGACCCAACACCACCCATTTTCTCCGCAATTGATGCCGCCAACGCTCCAAGACGGTTAACTTTATCAAGCACCGTGCCAAGGTCGGCCTGAAATACGCGCTCTTGAAGTTTATCAACACGCGTTTCTAATTTCTTCTGACGATCTAAGTCCCAGAAGAACTTCGCGTCAGATAACCGGGCCCGAAGAACTCTCTCGTTACCCGCAATGATCGCTTGGCCATTGTCTGGCGTTTCAATGTTGGCGACCAACGCATAGCGATTGGAGAACGCACCATCTGACGTTACAAGAGCAAAGTACTTTTGATGCTTACGCATGGCAGACGTCAGTACTTCTGACGGCACATCCATGAATTCATCATCGATAGTACCGAGTAAAGGAACCGGCCATTCGACCAAGCCCGTCACTTCATCGAGGAGGCCTGGATCATCCGGCAACGTCAAACTTTCGGACCTTGCAAGCTTCTCAATTCCGTCGGCAATAAGTGTGCGGCGGTGTTCTTGATTAACCATAACTTTAGCTGCGGTGAGCTTTTCTAAATACTCATCAAATCCGCTAGCTTGTATTGGACCAGGCGCTAAGAAGCGATGGCCAACGGTCGTATCTGTCGCAGGAACATCGGCATACGTGACAGTCACGACCGCGCCATCAAACACGCAAAGAATGCCGTGAAGAGGCCGAACCCAGCGGGTATCGCCGGATGCCCATCGCATGGATTTTGGCCAGGGCAACGCTGACAAGGCCGCCTCGATGACACCCTTAAGGACGTCTGACGTGGCCCGGCCTTTCCGCTCAACGACTGCAAAATAGAACTTGCCCTTGGGGAGCTCTCTAATTTCAGCACCGTCTACGGAAGATAAACCGTTAGCTTTTAGAAACCCTTCAATGGCTTTATCCGGTGCTGCAACGCCTGGGCCTTTGCGCTCATCTGTCACGTCTGGCTGTGACGTAGGAATACCGTCGACCACAAGGGACAAACGGCGCGGACCGAAATAAGCATCCAGCCGAGAATATGTGAGGCCCGCTTCTTTAAGGCCATCAGCAATCAAGCGCTTGAAATCGTTAGCAGCCTTCCCCTGCATGCGCGCCGGGATTTCTTCAGAGAGAAGTTCTAATAGAAGTTCGGCCATAACTCAGCCCCCTCCATTCGAGCCTTGGCTTTCCAGCCAAGCTTCACAACACGCTTTTGCAAGCGTACGCACGCGACCGATATAAGCCGCCCGCTCCGTCACACTGATAACTCCACGCGCATCCAACAGGTTAAAGGCATGGCTTGCTTTGATGCAGTGGTCGTAAGCTGGCAACGCAACCTTGTTGTTCAGCAAGGACTGGCATTCAGCTTCTGAATCCGCGAAATGGCGCAACAACATGTCCGTATTCGCGTGCTCAAAATTGTACGCCGAATACTCGCGCTCAGCCTGAAGAAATATATCGCCGTAGCTCACGCCTTCGTCATTGAACGCAAGGTCGTAAACCCGCTCCACACCTTGGACATACATCGCGAGGCGCTCGAGGCCATAAGTCAGTTCAACAGCAACGGGCGAGCAATCAATACCGCCAACTTGCTGGAAGTACGTAAACTGGGTGACTTCCATTCCGTCACACCAAACTTCCCAACCCAAGCCCCAGGCACCGAGCGTCGGGCTTTCCCAATCGTCTTCGACAAAACGTATATCGTGCGCAAGGGGATCAATACCGATGGTCTTTAAGCTCTGCAGATAAAGGTCTTGGACATCTTTAGGCGATGGCTTGAGAATGACCTGAAACTGATAGTAGTGCTGCAACCGATTTGGGTTCTCGCCATAGCGACCATCCGTAGGCCGACGCGATGGCTGAACGTACGCCGCTTTCCAGGGCTTAGGCCCTAAGGCGCGCAACGTCGTCGCCGGATGAAAGGTACCCGCCCCCATTTCCATATCGTAGGGCTGCAAAATAATGCACCCCTGCTCCGCCCAGAAAGACTGAAGCCTGAGAATAAGGCCCTGAAAACTGAGCTCCTTGCTTTGATCGGCGACCATGGATGGAATCCACTTCGGATTGGAGTGCACTATGTGAGGGAAGCCCCCTCGGACAGGCGCAAGCTACCCGCCGAACTGGCAGGAATCAAGGCTTCCGACGTGCCCTAGAATAGTTACTCCTGTGACGTTCTATTTTTGCATCGGGCAGTCTTTGGCCACCCTGCCGCAGCCCGGGTTTGCCCCAGCCGCAGCATAGGCTCCACAGGCTGGACATGCGGCTAAATCTTCAACTTCTTGCGGTCCGGTCTCGGGGGCCTTCTCAGCATTAGCCCGCTTTCGTTTTCTCTTTGACTTTGGCTTCTGCTCGCCACCTGTTAGCATATTAATTTTACGATAGACCCACCACACAGCCATGATCATCACAGCCGTAAAAAGAATCTTAGACAGACTAAACCCTAACATCGCCCGTCACCCTATAATCCGAAGCGAGCCCAAAGGGCGCGCTCCTCAGCCGCTGATATAAGGTCACGCGCAAAGTTACCACCAAAGGTGTCTGCCCCACCAAGGCGACGTTGTAGCCAACCCGCCTGACGCTGCACGGGCATAAACCGAACTTTGTCGCCGAGTTTTTCTCTCATGACAGAACGCATTTCTCCCACGCCATCAATGAGCCCCTTCTTGAGGGCACGTTCACCGGTCCAAACATCACCATTGAACAGGGTCTTATCAGCCCCCTTTAGTTTTTCGCCGCGGCGGGATTTCACGTAAGCCTTAAACTGACCATGGATGTCTTTCTGCAGTTCCAAAACGCGCTGAACATCATCCGGATTCTCAGGCTTAAACGGGTCAAGCATGCTCTTGTTTTCGCCTTGCGCATAGACGCGGCGCTCAACTCCTATTTTCTCGAGCAAATCTGGAAATCCAAACGTTGCCGCAATGACACCGATCGAACCTAAGATTGACATAGGGCTGGCGTAAATTTCGTCAGCGCAACAAGCGAGCCAATAACCACCAGACGCAGCAACGTCTTCAGCAAAGGCGTAAACAGGGACCTCTTTTTCTTCGGAGAGCTGGCGAATGCGACCAGCAATCAATTCAGACTGCACTGGCGAGCCACCGGGCGAATTAATCACCAGAGCGACAGCCGCTACACCACGCTTCCCAAAGGCCCGGCGCAGCGGGGCCTCAAGTGTTGTCATGTTTAAGCCCTTACGACCGAGACCTGCCGCGCCAATAGCGCCACTCAGCCGGACGACACTGACCAATGGTGCACTACCACGGACCATGCCACCCCCAAACCGGGCCGCATATTCATTAAAGTGATCAATCATTGCCATTGGAGCACCATAGACGTGCAATTCGGTTTGGTTAAGGGCTGACCTCAAAAGCGCCTCCAGCGCGTAAAATTGTATCTGCTTCAGGCGTATACGTACCGTCCTCAGCATGCAGGACCAATCCGGGATGAACTTTCGTTGGAGATTTACGTCCCTTGCGCGCCGTTACAATAACACGCCCCGCTGGCCGGCCGGCCTTAGGCCAAAGAGGAATAACGGTGATCGCGCCGCAGCTTGAAAGTGATTGGATAATGTCAGAGAGCCGTTCAGCCCGGTGGATAATTGTAAACAACCCACCTTTGTCGAGCAGTGCAAGACACTTTTTAATCCAGGTTGATAAGGGAAATTGCATCACAGCATGGGTAGAGTTTTGCTCTGGGCGGTCGGGAACCGTTCCCACTTCATAGAATGGCGGGTTGGTCATTACGGCATCAAATGACCCACGCGTTTCAGATTGAAAGTCGGAAACATCCCCTAAGACGATTTCAGCCCGGTCGACCAAATCATTCGCCTCAACGCCTAGCCTAGCTAACTCAGCAAAACCCTGCTGTTTTTCAAGACCAACGCCTTGAATCGAAGGCACCCGCGCAAGAAGACAAAACAAAGCAGCACCCGTTCCGCAGCCGACGTCTAAAACACGTGATTTGGACGAGACGTCCATAGCCGCAGCAAGCAGAACAGGGTCAATCGCGACCCTATAACCCTCATCGGGCTGAATGATTTTCAAGCGGCCGCCCAGCACCGTATCCGTGGTCGTCTTAAGCCCTAGCTCTAAGCGGGTCATGCGACATGATCAGGACATACGGCACGGGCGACTTCCGCAGCCTGGTCATATTCTTCGGCCCGCACCATGAGACGCCTGGGAAACGAGTCGATCCCTGCATAAGTGCTGGCTATTTCACCATCAAATTCAAAGACTGCGATACCCTCCGCCGACAAAGCGGCCTTGAGAGCAGAAATCAAAACAATATCCGTACTGCGTAAAAGTTCTTTCATAGGCCATACGGTGAGGCTATAAGCCAAAAATGGCAAGCCAAAGAATAGAGCCTTACCTTGCGACACTTCTGTGAGGCCCTTATGCTTGGAAAAATATCAATTAAGAGCTTGTATCAATACAGAGGAACGATCCAACGTGGCTATAGTAGTTCAATTGGATAACAGAAGGCCGGGACCAGTCGAGCCTCTCGACGCGCTGATCGAACTCGTTGAAGACGATCTCAAAGCTGTTAACCAAACTATTATCGATCGTATGCATAGTCCGGTCGCGCTTATTCCCAAACTCGCTGGGCATATTGTTGCGGCGGGTGGTAAACGTCTGCGCCCGCTGCTGACGCTCGCGGCGGCGAAGTTGTGTGGCTATACAGAAAAACGCCACATCAAGTTGGCCACATGCGTCGAGTTTATACATACAGCCACGTTACTTCATGATGATGTTGTCGATGATAGCGATTTGCGTCGCGGCCAGTCGAGTGCAAACGCATTATGGGGAAACCAGCCAAGCGTCCTGGTTGGCGATTTTCTATTCAGCCGCGCCTTTGAATTGATGGTCGAAGATGGTTCGCTCAAGATCTTGGGTATTCTGTCTGGCGCGTCCTCAATTATTGCTGAAGGTGAAGTTCATCAGTTGATGACGACGAATGATACCGAAACCAGCGAAGCGCAGTATTTGGAAGTTGTCCAAGCAAAAACAGCCGAGCTATTTGCCGCGGCATCACGGATCGGTGCTGTTGTCGCAGACCGTCCCGACGTTGAGGAAGAAGCCCTTCAGGTTTACGGCCTCAATCTTGGCATCGCGTTTCAATTGATCGACGACGTTTTAGATTATTCTGCAAAACAAGCTGAGCTTGGCAAAGCCATCGGCGATGATTTCCGCGAAGGCAAAATTACGTTGCCAGTCATTCTTGCATTCCGACGCGGCAACGAGGAAGAACGGGCTTTTTGGCATCGTTGCCTTCACGACCTTGAGCAGGGCGAAGAAGAACTATCCCATGCTCTCAGTTTAATGGAAAAACATGGCAGCCTTGCCGATAGCATTCAACGAGCGCAACATTACGGCGATGTCGCGCGCGATGCTTTGGGAATTTTCCCAAACAGCCCGGTCAAAACTATCCTAATCGATATCATCGATTTTTGTATTAAACGGGCTTATTAACTAACCAATATTATTGGAAGACCGGCCCACCGCTTGCACCTCTGTCTGGCCAGCGGTATAAGCCGGGCCGCACCTTGTGACATCGGGGAAATGGCACATTGACCACGGACGGAGTGTAGCTCAGCCTGGTAGAGCACTGCCTTCGGGAGGCAGGGGCCGGAAGTTCGAATCTTCTCACTCCGACCAACCTTTTTACTGAGTTAGATGCCTGACCCCGCGCATTTAATTTACGCTAGCAATCAAATAAAAATCACGCGCATCGATTTGCGCAATTCATGACCGTCGAAAATCAGTCGCCCTGCGGATATCCGCGATGGTCTTATCGGATTGAGCCGGGTTAATCCTTCTCACAGCGTCTTCTGATGAAAAATCTCGTATCCCGTTCAGAAGATATGCAAGCAGCACTTAAGGCCGGTCCCTTGGCTCAGGCAAACCCTCGATAGCAACTAGACGTGAATCTGCACTCGCCCAACGAACCTTTCGCAGTTCTTCATATTCTGGGGATCTATAGAAACCACGTAAGGCATCCATATCTGGAAACGCTATGATCAACGTTCTACGGGGGTACCAGTCGCCCTCGAGAACCTCGACCTCTCCACCACCAAGCGCGACATACTGACCACCAAATTTGTTGACGATATCTGGGTTTGCTGTGCGGTACTTTGCAAAGACTTCATCATCTTTAACATCGATGTCAGCAATCAAGAATGCGGGCATTCGGTAACTCCTGGAGTTCTATTTAAGACAGTCATTTTTCTGATCTGAGAATGAACTAAGGTTTGATGTTTGCAGTGTCTTTTCGGTCGCGGTCGCGCCGGGTTGTCGCCAACAGGCCCATGCTGAACACTTAAATTCCATTATCGCACAACACTCCCTGAACGACGTCTCCATCACAATATTCAGGACCCTTGTAATGATAGCTACTTTGCTGCTTCGGAAACCGGGGCAGAAGACGGGTCTACGACCGTGAAGTCGGGCGCCCTGCCAAGGGTTGCCACGGCCAAAACACCGATACCAAGAGCGGCGACGGCAAAATCCAGGGCCAGATCATAGTTGCCGTATAAATCGAATACGTAGCCAAAAGCTGGCGGCACGATGCCAACTCCAGCATAAAAGAAAATGAATACAGCTCCATAGAGCTTGCCGTAGGCTTTAAGGCCAAAATAGCGAGCTGTGAGATAAGGCACGAGGTCTACTTCAGACCCGGCAGCAAGACCGATAAATATAGCCGCAGCCATAACTAGACCGAGCGCGGGCGTCCCCCCGCTAAGTAACAAACATCCAATCACTGGCATAGCGAGAAAAAATGCAGCCACATAAGGAGGATGGAATCGATCGACTAAAAACCCAGTGGTGACGCGGCCGAGAATCACTGCGACACCCATTAATCCAGCGATACGTACGGCCAACGAGCGTGACATTCCAGAGTCCGTCAACAGTGGCACAAGGTGCACCATTAGCGACGAGATCATCCCACCGATCAGGGTGAAGGCAAACGCCAACTGCCAGAAGCGAATTGTTTTTAGAGCCTCAGGTACAGTGAACCCGGATTGGAGAGCCGACGATGTGCGCGTCTCAGGTTTTGCCGCCTCGGCGACGGTCTTTTTATTCACTCTACCGTTCTCAAAGAATAAGAAATAGACTGGGATGATCGCCAAGAGCGCTGCCACGCCCATAACGAGATAGCCGGCGCGCCAATCGTACCGGTCAACGAGACCACCGACAAAGACCGGCACCATAAAACCAGCAACACCCGTTCCGGTTAGCGTCAGGCCAAGAGCAAGGCCGCGTTTTTCTTCGAACCACGTCGCGACCCCGCGAGTCCATACCAGTGGCGTGGTGCAACTTCCGGCCAGGGAAAGTGCGAAGATAGAAGCATAGAAGACGATAATGTTGCCGTTCATCTGGGTCATACCAAACATGGCCACGGCTAGGCCAAACAGAGAAACCATCGCAATCTTGCGGACACCGAACCTGTCGGCGATGTAGCCGACGAACGGTGCGGTCACAACAAATCCAAGCGTCAGAAAGGTTTTCGCACCGGACACTTCGGCCCGGGTCCATCCAAACGTGTCGGTCAGCGGCGTGATTAGAATGCTGAGACTATAGACCATCGCTCCTGTGACACCTGCGCCAACACCAATAGCAGCAGCGACAATCACACGCCAATGGGCGCGAAACTCGTTGTAATCCTTAGTCATGACGATATTTCCTTGCTCGGTGTTCGCTGTGGCGTTGGCTCGACAGTAACTTGGCGCATCCGCCGCCAGGGACACTGGAAGATGAGCAGAGTAACTATGCCAGCAAAAGACGAATCTTCTAGACGAACCCAGTTGTGGAATCGACCTGCACTTTCGCGTATGGAAACTCCCGGCGCGGCTATGACATACACATCATCCTGAAAAAAGCACATCTTGCCTGACGTCATGCACAACAAAGCGTCACGATTCCCTACTTGAACGTCAAGTTGTTGACCACTTCACTGGCGAGATTCAAACTCAGTGTGGTCGTCGGTACGGTACTGCGCATGGTCGAGTGGTGCTGGCAGTGGCCGTGGACCACATTACCTTCGCCTGGCGATCGGCGGCGCATCTCCCCACTTTGGACCGTGGTTTCCAGATGGCCTGACATCACCCAGACGATACCCATGCGGTTGGTGACGTGCATCTCGTTGAGATTATATGGCTTAGGCGTGTTTTGACTAAACCCCAACCCCCAGGTCTCCCCAACTTGGCTTGCACTCATAGAACTAAGCGGGCCGGTCTGAATCAACGGTACTTCGTAATAGCTCCAGGTAGAGCGGCCGTTAGCATCTAACCTATAGCCGGTCATGCGATAGGAGGTCGCCGGTTTCATTTCAGTAATAGTCATGGATCAACATCTTTCTTGGCAACGTGTTAAAGGAACACACTCAGCATTCCGGGCGCTGTTTACGGATTGACCCGCCCAGCTCGCCAGCAACGTATTTTTCTGTATGAAAATTAACGTACATACGGTCGGACACTAGGTAAGCCAGCTCGCCCTCAGAGAGTAATGTCGAACCTGACGTGGGCGATGCCAACCCTTCTGGCGCAATATCGAACAGAATGGCAGCCTCGCCGCCTAGTGTTTGCGGCCCGTGCACATGAGCACCTATGGGCGACGTTGTGAGATCACGATAGGTCAGTACCCAGAAAATTTTTAGGGTGTCGTGCTCAAGTGCGAAATCGATGCGCCCCACACCGGGGCTCTCCGTAACCGCACTTTCTTCATCAGCGGAAAGGTCCGCATAGAACAAGATAGGTGGTCCACCGTCTACATCAGGGTCTGGGGAGAAGTAAGCGCAGGATAAATCATGTTCTGTCTGAAACCCTTGCGCAAGTGCATCAACCGGCTTCCAAAAGGTCAAGCAGAGTAAAATAGCGGCGTGCAAAGGTCGGCGCACTTACTTAAATCCACCAGGCATGGTCACTAGCAAATAATTGCACGCTTCCTGACCGATAAAACGGGTCATGTGCCCCTGCCCCACGATGTCTTCCGCAAGCATCATATCTCCTCTGGCCAGTTGCCGTTCTTCGCCATTGCTGACGGTGATGTGCATCTGGCCAGAGAATACAGCAATCATTGTGGGGGCGCTGGCCGGAGAAAAATCGATGAAGTGCCCCGGCAAGGCATGACCAATGCGCCAGTCAGTCACGTCCTGGCGGGCTGAATTTATGCGGCGATAGTATGCGCCCTCTTCAACATCGACACCGCCCGGTGCCGTCATTCGTAGATCAGCTTCATCGAGTAGTGAATGTCCCATGGCGTCGGAATATAAGTGCGGTAGCAACATACTTGTCTCCTTTATTTTACCGGGTGTGAGTTTAAAGGCTCTTTCTAACGGCCCTCCCCGGCCATGACCTGGCCGCCCTTAATAATTATGTATATAAAGCCTCAACCCTTTGTACGCCCAATAATATAAACCATCATCCGACGCCGCCAATGTCAGCAGTTCGGTCTGGCTTTTTTGATGTGGCCGCGTAATTCACCCCCCGGGTATGTGGTAGTATGCAAATTGACGTAAAGTCGGTCTTGCACCAGATAAATCGCCGTGCCTTCCGTCAATATTGCCGTGCCTTCGGCGGGCAGGGTTATGGCCTCCAGACCCTCGGGGGCCATGTCAACAATGATACCCGCCTCACCACCGGGAGTTTGCGGGCCGTGAATGTGGACACCCGTTACCGGCGATGTCGTCTGACTGTATGTGAGTTTCCAACTAAGCTTTAGCGTGGACCTCTCAAGGACAAAATCCGCCCGGGCTGAACCAGGGCTTTCCGTGACGGCGCTTTCCTCATCGGCATTCATGTCTGCATAGAAGTAGATAGGTGGGCCCGAGGTGTCGTTCTCGTCCGGTGAAAAATGTGCGCAGGAGAGATCGCTGCGCACCACCGTTGCCTGCGAAGACGCACCGCCGGCGTAAAGGATCATCATAAGTACGAGCGATAATCCATAGATCTCATTAGATCGCAACAATCTCAATATAGATAACCTGTTCAAGCGCCTGTACCAGCCATGGTTTGACCCGACCTGGTAATGGGAAGCCATATGCGATCCGTACTGCGTACCCCATTTAGATCACCCGGTTCCAAATCGCGGTTATTGGTGTAGAGCAGAAGGCCTCTGCGCGCCCACTGCCGTGTACCGTTTTCATGGCTAACGATTGACCAGTATCCGACCGGCTCAGCATCCGGCGATGCAACGACCGGTGTCCAGTCATAGGGGCGGTCCTTTCCATCCGCTGCCCGCGGAACAAACGAGAACTGGCCGGCAACGAAATTATGGGCGTAAATCGTTTTGCCACCTGGGTCGGCCAGAATTTCTCCACCGTCAGATTGCTGATACGTGATCCAATCCGGGACCGGTGGCAGGGGCTCCAGAATAACGGCACGCCGCGCCTCTATACCGTCACCGGCGATGTCACCAGGGTTGAAATCGCCGGCGTAGAGATAAAGAGGTTGGGACTTATAGGCCCATTGTTTACTGCCGTCCTCACGTGTCACAACCGACCAATCACCCCCGGTCGTGGTTGCAGACCACCAGGCCTCAATCGGAGGCCATGTCCGCGCGCACACGGCATCGCAAGCCGACGTTCCGAGCTTATCAGAATCGGAGACGTACACCGTCATATTATTGAGGTCGGCCATCAATTGCCCGTGCTCAGTCTTGAAAATTGCGAAGCTAGGCGGCATCGTAATGGGCTTCGTTGCCACGTACCATTGCCGCCTTATCGCGTCGCCATTGGCATCGCCGGGCGCCACATCGCGGCTGAAGGTGTAAAGCGGCTTGCCGCGAAACGCCCATTGAAGAGATCCATCATCACGCTTCAAGTTGGTCCAATCGCCTTTCGCGTCTGCCTGCGCATTTATGAAAACTTTGAGCGGCGGCCATCTGACAATACACTGTTCATCGCAAGCGGATTTTGTCGGGTCGAGGTCGCGGGTATACGTATAGAGCGTCATGCCTTTGTCGTCTGTTAGCAGCCATCCGTAACCGCGCTCGTCCAAAAGGATACCGTCCGGAGCCCCTACAGACATAGCGGTCTCCTGTGCCCAAGCGCCACCAAATGCACTCCATACAAAGAAGGCGACAACTAAAGCTCTCACGTCAGAACATCCGATACAATTTTGTTGGTCTTGAGCGATTTAGTGCCCCAAGATAAGATCGGCACGCCCATAATCTTCATCGCCGTCAAGCCAACGCGGGTGATGGGGTCTCCACCACCAACCACATGAAGACCAGTCTTGACGCGCCCGCCGGCCTTTCCAGCGAAATAAATCGGGATCCCGTCAAGGCTATGAACCTTGGCGTAGTTAGTTTCGCTGGAACAATAGATCAAACAGTTGTCCAGCAAAGTGCCATCGCCTTCGCGTATGCTCGATAGCGTCTCAAGGTATGTCGCCAAGCCCTCGCTGGCACGTTGGTTGAACCAATAGGCTAGTGGCTGGTAACCGAGTTTAGGATCGACCACTTCCGAATGGGTCAACAGATGATGCGTATAAGTCTCACCGGGCTTGCGCACATTTGCGAAGTTATCAGTAAAGACCATGTTAAACACTCTAGTCTGGTTGCAGGCTACCGCCATGGCCAGTAACTTAGACATGACTTTATGGGTCTCAATGACGTTTGGCATTTCGCGCACTCGTGCCAAACGGTCAGCCGGTAATGCGTCCGGCACCTCAGGAATGAGGCATGCCTCGTTGGGCTCGGGCTCCTGCAATTGCAATGCTAATTGGTTTTCCACCTGCCGTATCGATGTGAAATACTCATCCACCCGCTCTTTGTCAGCAGCCCCTAATGTTTTCAAGTAGTCGCGACTTTCTTCCATGAACGCTGACAGAACGCTCTTCTCGACCATCACCATCGGATCCGGATTGAACTGCGTACCATTGGGATCGACGAACTCCGGACCGAATAACCGTGAATATAATGCGACCGGCGATACCTCAGCCTGCGAACGGCTATCGGTGTTCCGAGCACTGTAGTTTTCACGTCCGATCCCGACGCTTGAAACGTCAATGGTTTTGAACCGAGTGCCATTTCCAATCTGGTCGGCGATGAGCAGATCAAGGGTGGGGTCTGTGATCTCGCGGTTGCGTTGAGGAACAGTGCCAGTGCGGGTGCCTACCCACCCGGTGAAATGGGTATAGTTTGAACGCCCGTCCAACGGCATGCCGTAGCCGCCAAAATAGCTCAATTGGTCTTCAAACGGTTTTAGAGCCTTGGTCTCGTCAAGAAACCCGATGCCGCGGCCCGTCTGCCGTTTTTCTGCGATAGCGTGACCGGGTGTGTGGCCCATGCCCCAGTACCATGTGCCGAAACGCACTGGCAGCGCCGCACCGGTGGCGGCAAGCGCCGTTCCACTTTCGTTCAAAAAGCAATCGAGAAATGGCAATGCGACCCCAACAGCGCTGCCGCCCAGGAGCCCGCGGAGGACACGCCGCCGACTTTGACTTCGCGGCAAGAGCACGCTCATGACTGCTTCTCCCGTATGTGTTCTTGTGTTGTATAATCATCAGTCTTCAACTGGCGTGTGACATTCTCGACAAGTGGCGCTAAAATCTCAAAGAGCGCGTCACTATAGGCAATACGTCGCAACAACGCTGGTATGCTGTAGCCGTCGTCAGCGAAACCCTGTTCCAAATACTTTACGTACTCCCGTTCTGCAGGGCCGGCGCTGCGTCCTAACGCATAAGAAGCCAATCTCTGCGTAACACATGATGTGGTTGCAGGATTCGCCGAAACAGCCCGCCCCAAACCTGCCGCATCGGTGAAGGGAATGCCGTCTAAATCGCCACTCGCATCAATCACAGCTCCATTCTCTGTCGTTCGCAGTTGCCCCACACCATCAAGATTCTCGAGGGCTAGCCCGATGGGATCAGTGATCTTATGGCACCCAGCGCAGGCTGGGGCTGTGCGATGCACGGTTAGACGTTCACGAGCTGTTTTGTTAGGAGAATTTGGGTCTTCAAACAAAGAAAAATCGACGTCACTCGGTGGATCGGGAACCTTTTGACACAGAATGGATTCTCGAACTGCCTTACCACGTAGCGTCGGTGAGCTGCGACCCGGGTGAGAAGCTAATGCAGCAAACCCAACCTGAGTTAGAATGCCCGCACGCGGATCGTCTTCCGGAAATTCAAAGGGAATCCATGCACCTTCGGCGGGGCGTTTTGTCGGGACGCGATAAACGCGTGCTAACCCACCCGTAATAAAAGTCTGTCGTGTCGTGAAAAGTGCCCGGTAGTCCTGTTCGCGCAGAATGAGGTGGTCGATAATGGTGCGGAGAACTTGTTCCCTGGCATCTTCGGCCACCTGAATGGTAAACGCCGGATAAATGATGTTGTCTTTCTCAAGCGTGTCGAACTGATCAAAATGCAAGAAGTCTTCGAAAAAGGCCCTCACACCTGTATCCAATCGATGAGACGCCATGAGCCTATCAACTTGGCGCTTCAATCCTTCTTTACTGTCGAGATCACCCTTTTCGGCAGCCGTCAGAAGCGCCTCATCCGGCGTCGTATTCCATAACAGAAAACTCAAACGTGACGCCTTGGCAAAGGAAGTCAACCGCTCCTGGCCAGGCCGTCCCGGATCGGGCTCGGTCGTGTCGATAATGAATAGAAACTTAGAAGTCGTCAGCATGCCAGCTAGGCCGACAGCGATCCCACGATAAAAATCACCACTAACTTTTGTGGCTTCGGACGCAGCGTCGGCTGGTGTTCCAACTTCCGACAGTGTCAGGGGGCGGCGGTACAATAGTCGGCCGACCTTGGTGAAATATTGGCGCGCGCAAGTGTCATCGGCGGCGGCCACATCCTTCGGCATGCAGGGAAACATGCTGGCGCGATTCTTCGCGCTGACCACTCGTTTCGCGACCGTTCGTGCCTGCGCGTAATATCGTTCGAACCCCGCGGGCGTAATGCGTGCTGAGCGCGCACCGACGGCGAGAAGCCCATCAGTACGTATAAGCGGATCAGCTTGGCTCTCCGCTTTGATCTGCGGGCCAAAAATGTCTGTGATAGAATTCACGTATTGAGCATCTGTAAGCCGGCGCATGTCTGGCGGTGCACCACTAATCTCAGGTTCTGATGGGCCACAGGCGGTCAGAGCAAAGACAGTCATCAATACAAACGCTGCCCCACGCGCGTGCATGGTGTCCAAGATTCTTACGCGTGACGAAGTGATTATCATCGTTGCGCCGTCCGCTCTTCTTTGTCCGGATGGATGATGAAGGCCGCATAGGCGCCGATGTCAAATGCAGATGATAAATGCGTGCACTGCCCCGTTTCAGGGTCAGGGTATCCATCCGCCAGCTGATGAGCGGCGACGTACATGGACGGGCAGTTGGTACCCCCCGAAACATGTCCGGTCATGCCACCTATATAGTACACGAACTCATCCACGTTGTAGTAGCCGGTGACCATGCCGTCAGCGGTGGCGCCGTCGTCTGTGATTTCCAAACGCAGGTCCATGTCACGAATGGCGGGGTGCATGAAATTATAATTGCCGTAGAACGGCAAGCTTACATCGCCCCGTTCCGTAGTTAATACGCCGTCCTTGATCGAACCCTTTAGTGAATCTCTATAGCGAGGCTTACCGTCTTTCATCTCTATATTGTAGCTAGAGTACGGCAAAGGGCGCCCATCACCAGCGAGCGCAAATTGGTCGATGGAGCGATAGAAGGTGACAGTAACGTCATCAGAATTGCGCGGATCGGTCACGCCGGAAACCTCGATGAGGATCATACCCAAGCCGCTGGTGCCGCGCATTTCATGGGCGTTCGCCTCGGGCAGTCCACCATGACGCCAACCGTAGACGCATCCCAGCAAACGATACATCTGATTGTCAATGCCAGGCGTTTCATCATCAGGGTTAGTAAAATTGACGTGCGAGCAGGTCTTCGGTGTTGGGCTGCCATCTATATTGCCGTCGATGTTTGCCCCGAAGGAGTATTTTCCCTCAACAATCCGAAGCGGCGGGTCTGTCACCACCGTCGGGTCATGACACACATGCTCTCCGTTAGGACCACGGCGCGGCGTGGAAAACTGACGGGCGAGGTTTTGGATCAAGCCGTTTTCCGTTTGCTTCGCCCTCTCTTCTTTGGATAAGCCACGCCACCACAATTCATCGTTTGCGATCACAAGGCCTTCAGGGCATTCATCGAGAAATTTGCTGTTGAAAACAGATGTGAACCAATCGCGGACCACGAACCCGAGCGTAGTCGTTTCGGCCGCCGCAGCCGGCGTGATCATGGATAGACCGGCCACACAAGTAAGCAAGAGAATTAAACTTGAGCGAAACTGTAAACGAGTTTCTAAAGGCTGCACGGCACGCTCTCCTTCACGTTAGACGCCAAACAGTGTTGCTATCTTTTACACCGAGGTTAACGACAGTGATTCAAACAGGTCCGATAACGAAATATTGGGCCACCCCTTTTTTAGGAATCGGCATATTAACAAGTCTACCGTACTTTCACAGCGAAGAAAGGGGCTCGCAAGCCAGCAGGGCGCCCAGCCCCCATTTTCTAATTGAGTAGGTAGCCATACGAAAAATAAGAGTTATTAAGACAAATAAAGGCGGTAGAATCTAAGCCTGATAACCGCGAGCCGTTTAACAGTGTCCATTTAAATTTTAATCCAGGTCTAATTGGCGCCTTCCATCATTGGCGCAACTGGAAGACTACTTGTGGCAATAAAGGACGAGTCCTCGAGGCGAATCCAATTGTGATAGTGGCCGGAAATTTCACGGATCGCGTCACCAGCACCAGCGACAAAGTTCAAGTCATCCTGGAAGAAGTGTAGCTTTCCTGAAGTGATATAAATAAGCGCATCCATAGAACTGGTAACCTTGCTGGTCGGTCCGCCTTTATAATTTATGGTGGTGCGTACCGAGTTGCCATCGAACATATAACGCTTAAGGTCAAGGCGAATAGCATCCCCCGGTGCCTCCCAGAGCGCTTCAGAAGTCCTCGCGCGAACCATCTTGCCATCGGGCCCCGGCCATTGAGCTGAATGGGTTACAGGCACGTCAATGCCCCGCACCACCATAGCTTCAGCTACTTCATTGATTTTACTGCCGGTCACCGTCCAAGCGATTACCGTAGAATCTCCATCACCCCTTAATGTTCCTGAGGGATAGCTGGCTAGGTCACCCTCGTTCAACGTAACAGTTTTCCCTGCCACCTCGACGGTTCCCGAACCTTTTAGCATATAAATAGCGGTCTCTACGGTGATGGCATGCATCATGCCGCCTTCGTCTTTCTGAAAATCTAAAACACGGATGGTACCCGTGGGAAATACGTAGGATTTTTGTATATAGCGTGATGCTTCGGGCGGCGCCGCGTCCACCGCCTCCTGCCCCCAAACAATACGAATGCGGGGCCCCAAGTCATTGATCACTTCCCATTCCGCCAGAATCAAAGGCTCAACCGATTCCCCGGGAATGAACATTGCCGCAGATGGGCTCATCGGTGCTGCAGTGCGTATGGCATGCTGAGGAAGGTCTTGAGCAAGCACCACTCCGCTCATCAACATGAAGGCTGCCAGTACCCTTGATAAACGTCCCATAAATTTCTGTCCTTACTTGAACTAATAGTTATCAACGGGGCATTGTCAGCAGTACATTCATCCCCTAGACCAGTGAACCTCTATCGCAGTGAGAGAGAATACGCATTCTACGTTTCGAAACTGAATGCGCCTGTGGACGATGGGTGAAAGAGCCCTCACCCTAGCCAAGCTTAATAACGCCGAGATAGAGGCTATCGTCCTCAACCTTAACATCTGTTGCGTAGGCTCCCCATGACACCGAACTCACAGTCAATTCATAGGCCCCACTTTGCGGTGCGAGCTTGTCGATCTTAAACTCTCCAAATACGTCCGTTTTCGCGCGCCCGACTTCAACGTCATTCTGTTTTAGGGTGACAGAGGCCCCCTCGGCACATTCTTCAATGCCATTTACGTCAGCCGTTACTGATCCCGATACAAAACACGTGTTCATCAAGTGTAAATTTTTGTAGTAGACACGCGGCTTTGATTCGAGTTCTGGCTGAAGAACGACGAGGTCTTCCTCCTCTTTAAGCCGTTGCATTTCTCTGTCGTCAATTTTCAGCGACCTAAACACGTCTGTCGGGCAGCTTTGCTCCACACGTGGCTTTGTCCAGCCAGAGTCTAAGAGGTGGGCGTCAAATATCCAGGCCTGCGGAATCTGTTTTTCTTCGTTCCAATACACAGCGCCATAAGGACAAGCATCAACGATCTCTTTTTGTCCTTTGGATTTTTCCGGATCGATAATAACGATGCCATCCGCCCGCTTTGTAATAGCGCCATCTTTGGCGACCTTCATACAGGGCGCATCATCGCAGTGATTACACATCACCGGCATAAAGTTGGCCTCAACGATAGGGTAGTGGCCGCGCTCCTTCTGCTTTATGTCGACCCAGCTATGTTGTTTCTCTGGCTGCGGCGCCGCATAGCCTGGGAAGTCATTGCCGATATGTTCGTCCTTGGTCGCTAGAAAACAGTTGCGACAGTTGTCACAACGCTCGACGTCGACGATCAGATTCCATTTCTTACTCATCACACTAGCTCCCCGCGTTTCCAAGTATCGACACCGGTCCATTTCTCCATCTGAATCAATGTCGTATTTGGCTTAATGCTGTGAGTGTGTTCCGTCATATTATCGCTGGAATTGAGCATATTCACGCACCCTCCCAGGTCCGTCGAGTTGCCTGGTTCACCTGCCGGCCTGTATTCTGCCGAGGCCGTGGGTGCGCTAACAACACCCGGCTGGATACGGTCTGTCACATAGGCCGCACAGACAACGGAGCCGCGATGGTTCCACAAACGGATAAGATCATCGCTCTTAATGTCACGTTCCTCAGCGTCCAGTCCACTAATCACGGCAACCAAATATTCATGGCCATCGACCCGGACGCGATGGTCTTTGATATCTCTGATCGTGCAGCCTTTCTCATCCCCCATGATATGAAACGGATAACGGGTATGAGGAGTGAGTAGTTGAAGCGGGAACCCAGCCAACCCCTCGTCTCTCGATGGATCCTCATACGTCGGCATATATTTGTTGAGTGGTGGACGGCCAGAATCATCGATGTTGTTCAACGTGGTGGCAATAAATTCGAACTTGCCAGACGGAGTTTGCAAACCCTCGCCAAAGTTGCCTGTGTAGTCCGCCGGCAGTGGATAAGGCTCCGGCGTGTCCTTCTTGCGGCCTTCATAAAACCACCGGTTTCCTGTCGGTGCCCGCGTGCCTTCGGACACAGGGGGTACAACGTAATACCCCTTTTTGAGGAATTTCTTCCACGTCGTGTGCTTGGACATGTCAGAGGAATCAAACGCCCGCTTGCACCAATCAATTTCCGTGTTTCCGCCTTCCGAGTACACCGCACCCATATCAAGGCGCTTCATGATTTCAAGCAAGATATCGTGATCGGATTTTGAGTCCCCTACAGGTTCAATGCATTTGTGCTGCATTGATATGACCCGGTGATTATTCATCGAGTACATATGATGCACATACCCAGCACCCACATTGTACCACTCCCCAATATCATCATGCTCAAATACTGTGCAGGCCGGCAAAACAACGTCAGCGAACTTTGTCTCTCCCTCCCACCAGATTGATTGGTTGACGACGAAAGGCAGTTTTTCGGATTGATACATCTCCACATAGCGATTGGAATCCATCTGCGTACCCATAGATGAACTACCGTACTTATACATCATTTCGATTTTGGCGTGTCCGGGCGCCGGATAGCCAACTTTCATAAATTGACCCTGAACCGTGGAGACGTCGGTGAGGTGGCCGAATGCTTTTCCCTCAAGGATAGCCTCAGGAATAAACTTTCTTGGAATAACTTGCCTCACCGTACTCATAGTGACGATATGTGGCATACGCTGATAGTTGTTCGCTGCGTTTGCGCTCTGTGTCAGTTCGCCGGACATGCCGCCTTCAGCATAGCCAGGGAAGTAGAAGGAGAAGTCCAGCGGCGCACCAAATTGTAGGTTTCCGAAATTTACGCCGGGGCGGCCGTACCCTTGCATCGCGCCAAGAATAGCCATCATTCGAGCCCATTGAGCGCCCATTGGACCACGCCCAGCACCGCCGAGACCACAGCCCCAGCTTCCTGCACCAAGATACGTTTTCTTTCGGCTCCACTCTCTCGCAAGCGCCCTTACATCGCGGGCGGGAATCCCGGTTTCGGCCTCTTGCCACTCAGGTGATTTCGGCGTGTTATCTGAGACACCAAGAATGTAATCTTTCCATTCTCCAAATCCTTGGGTTCTCTTTTCAACAAACTCTTTATCGTAGGTCTCTTCAGTTATCCAAACATGGCACAGCGCTTGCGCGAACGCGGCATCAGTGCCGGGTTTAGGCGCAAACCATTTCCCCCCCATGAGAGCCGCTGTGTGATTCAAATAGGGGTCAATGTGTACCATCTTGATGCCAAGTTCCTTGGCCCAGGCGCGCCGGATGGTTCCCTCATACCCGTAAGTCTTATCCGGGTCGCTAGACCAGAATACCATCATCTCGGTTTCTTTTAAGCAGTCCTCAACCGTGCCGTAAAATTCTGGCGTACCGAGGCGCATACTGTTGCCCCAGTGGTGCATAGCTCCCCAGAACCACCCTTCCCAACTGTCAGGGCTACCCATCATCTTTGTGCAGCCGAGGAGGTTGGTGAAACGACCAAAAGCGCTGAGGTAGTGACCAAAATTCCCCCACTGATGGTGGGAACCCGTATTAGCGAAAATCGCACCACGCCCCTTGGCTTTAGAGCGCCTTATTTCTTTAACAACGATATCGAGTGCTTCGTCCCAGCTGATCGGCACAAATTCTGACTTACCGCGGTTTTGAATATTGCGTTCGCCGTCAACATCAAAGTCCACCCGCTTCATCGGTGACATAATACGGTCTTCTGAATAGACCATCGACTTAAGAGCTAGGCCGTGAGCAGCTAACGTTGTTTTCCGCGGAGGTGTAAACTTTTTGCCCCGGGCTTCAATGGTCCATGACTCAGCGTCATCGTCATCGAATTCCATAGGCGTAATTCTGATGATCTTGCCGTCTTTGACATAAACAAAAATCGGTCCGCCATTGGTACCGTTGGTATAGCGCGTAACACCGTCCCCCATTTCCGTTCCGCTTTTCCATCCGACGGTGATCATATAGGTCAGCGTGGCCGCGAACCATACGACCAAGGCATCGGGCCCCTCCATGCCAACTTTGAAGTTTTTTGCGGCGTCGATACGCGTTAACTGATCAAACGGAGGGGTCAGGAACTCAACGGCAATGGCTTTGTTCTGAAAGAAGAGTGCGAGGTCAGGATTCTTATGGATGCCGTTCCCGGACTTGATTTTGCCGTCTTCAAACTGAATCCAACGACCGGCAGAATTATCCTTCAGCTTAAACTGCGCAATGAGGTTTTTCTCCTTCACACGCTGTGAGAATTTGGGATAGATGCGGGTAGCCAACCGAAGAGCTTGAACGAGCCCCCAAAGAATGATCGCAAATTTCATTTAACCCTCCAAGAACAGTCCAGAGACAGATCAAAGCCGCCACTTTTCAACGATAGAATTAGTTATAATTCGATAGAACCGGAAATATGTTAAATGAGGAGCTTACCGCCAATCGTACCAGCCAAGTCAGATAACGGCGATACGTATCGATTTTTGAGTTCTGCATAACTTACAGCAGATGGGATGTAGCGCATTGTTAACGCACCCTCAAACGCGCCGTCCAGCATGATCGGTACAGCCAAAGCTTTTTCGAGCGCACCGGCACGATGATGGATGCAGTACCCATCAACCCGCGTTTCATCAATGCGCCGCTTCACCCGGCTTACGTCAAGCGTCCCCTGCTCTGCCTCAAGCAAACGAAGGTAAGTTTCTCGCTCTTGATCGGAGCAATAGGCCAGAAAGACCATGCCGCTTGCTGTGTCAAAAACCGGAATACGGAACCCAAGGCTATAACGCTGCAAAGCAAGCGGGCTAGTGTGGTCGGTGTTGTACCGAACAACCATGTCTAACCCAGTCGGCGTAGTTAAAACTATCGGCCAGGTTAAGTCTTTGGAAGCTTCTGTAATCGCTGCAATCGCGGTATCGGTCAGCGCACTCCAACGGTCATAGCCGTGGGATAGGCGCGTTACCTCCTCGGTCACTTCGTAGGTTTTTGAACCTTCGTGGCGACGAACCACACCTGCCTCGATTAGGGTTTCTATCAAACGGACGACCGTCGCTCGGGGCAGGTTGACGGCACGAGCAACCACAGATGCCCGCATTGGACCTTGAGCGCTAATCTCCGTCAGCACACTTAGCCCACGAATAAGTGAACGATTGGTCCGCACACCCAACTTAGACTTATCCATAAATATTATTACTCGCTTAAATACTAAAACCTATACCAAGACTTATCTGTCAGTCCTGACTTCATTAGGTGTAGAGGCATTATAGCTGAAACGAGCCTTGGCGTCTTCGATAACCTTATATAGATCTTGTGCTTGCGTTCCCAATCGATGCAGTAAGGTTTTATGAGTTGGGCGCGTCACTTCGACCCAGCGATCTCTTTGAGCGGCTGTCAGCTCTATGACTTGCGTGCCCGCGGTCTGAGGCAAATCTCTGAGCGCCTGTGCCGTGTATCTGCGACTTTTCGTGCGAAAAACCTTAGTATCACCATAGGCTTCAAGAAAGAGAGCCTTATTGGTCTGGCCAAGGCCGTCGTACCACTCCGCGTTAGCTAGCATCATACCGGTATCATAGGAATGGCGAGTCAGGGTGAACACTTTCACTTCGGAAGCCATCCCACCGGTAACAAAGCCATAATCGCTGGTCATTCCGCCATCAATGAGCCCAGTTTGCAAGGCTGGGATGATTTCTGGGTAGGGGACATAAATAACATCAGCATTGAGTAACTCCGCCGTTAGGCGAGCTGCATCGGTTGGGGCCGTTCGCAACCGAATGCCCGCCACGTCAGCTGGATTCGCGAATGACGTCGGGCCATAAAACCCAAGCCACCCGCTATCAATCCAATGAAGGAATACTAGTCCTCGGTCCGCAAACAGCTTTAGCAATTCTTTCGGTAAGGCATTCTCATAGACCCAATCCATTTGCGCAGGTGAGTCGAACAAAAACGGTAATTGCAAAACAGCCAATTCCGGTACCATGGAGGTTGCCCCAGCCAGGGATGGAGCTGCCAACTGCAACCGACCGCGCCGCAGAGCCTGTATCATGGATTCTTCTGAGCCCGCCTCACCGCGAATCATCATCTTTAGCGCGATGGGAGGAGCAGCCTGAGCGGCAACATTCCCTGTGAAGATGCCCCATTGTTCATCTGTAATCGTGCCAGGATAGGTTATCCCGGCGACAGATACACTCTTTATAGTCTCAGGCTGAGCGTAAGCTAGAGAATTAAGAACGAGCCCTGACGTAATAACAATCATGATCGCTTTGTACATAGAGCAAACGTAACATGGGGTTTTACAATCGCAAAAACACTGTTTCTTCCATGGATATCTAAATAATAATGCATACCGCTGTTATTCAAACATACAGAACACAAGACCAACCTTGCTGGGTTGCCGAATGCCTAGCTAGTGCTAAAGCCTGGGCAGAGTTAAACGCGTGGGATTATCTTTTCTGTGGTGACGAGATATTTGAACTGGTACCGCAAGCTTTGCGGGAGAAGTATGCCCTCCAACTGCCACTTCAGATCGATATCGCGCGCTTGATTTGGGCTCGCGACCTACTGCGCAAAAATCCAACCCTAGAGCGCGTCGTATGGTTAGATGCAGACGTCTTTGTATTCGATCCAGAATCCGTTTACCTCGATAATACAATCGATTTTGCCGTCGGCAGGCAGATTTGGGTGCAACCCACAGAAGGCAGAGCACTAAAAACCTATAAGCAGGTTCACAACGCTATTCTGGTCTTCCAGAAATCAACACCCACCTTAGATTTTCTCCTTCAAACCGTTCTTAATTTAGCCGAACGCCACGATGGGCCGGCGACACCGCAGCTCTTAGGGCCTAAACTATTAACAGCCCTTCACAACATAGTCGGGTTTTCCGTTATCGACACTGTCGGCATGGTGAGCCCAATAGTTTTAGCCGACTTAGCTGCAGGAGAAGGGCCCGCGCTCAAGTGCTTAACGTCAGCATCACCACAGTCGATTGGTGCCGTTAACCTTTGCACCTCTTACAGAGGGCAAACCGTCAACGGCATAGTGTGCGACGACGCGTTGTTCGAGGCAGCAATCAGAAAACTTGCGGCAAGCGGCTTAACCTAAGAGCCCCCGAACTTAAGCAATTGTAAGCTGTAGTTATGCGCGCACTAGACAATTATCGTTCCAGACCGGACCCGGAAAGGGTAGTCTACTCCACAATACAATGGTGACGCATTAAAATTGAAGAATGCTATAGGGCTGACGGGATCAGCGCCCCAACCCTAATAAAAGAAGAGCAAAACGACATGAAATACCTACACACTATGGTCAGGGTTACTGACATTGATAAGTCTTTGGATTTTTACTGCAACAAGCTGGGGCTCAAGGAGCTCAGACGCTGGGATCATGAGCAAGGCCGTTTTACGCTAGTGTTCTTGGCTGCGCCCGGCGACGAAGACGCTGCTATCGAACTCACCCACAACTGGGACCCGGAAGAGTATCCAAGCGGTCGTAACTTTGGGCATCTCGCCTACCAGGTCGATGACATATACAAAACCTGCCAGAAACTCATGGATGCCGGGGTCACGATAAACCGCCCGCCGCGCGAAGGCCGGATGGCCTTTGTACAGTCACCCGATAATATTTCTATCGAACTCTTGCAGAATGGCGATGCCCTACCTGTTCAAGAGCCTTGGGTATCAATGGAAAATATTGGGGAGTGGTAAGGACGTCTAAATTAGTGCGCGCGTTGCCCTGGCTCCGGCGGTTGGCCAAGTTGGTCAAAAAGTACTCAAGGTCATCACTCTCGGATAGAACGTATAGAGTGTTATACTTATTAAGGACACGCTCTATTATATAGCGACTACAGCGCTCCGCTTCACCGTCCCGGCCACTGAACCAGCCTCATCAATATTGGGAATGGATTCATTCTCAATACTTTAGAGAGAAACGGCTTCCGCCGGTCCACTCAGAACTACCCTGCTGATTAATACTCCCTGACAAAGACCTTAGGAGATTACACCAAACCTTTCCTTCCACTGATAGTGTATATTGCAAGCGACCGCGAGCCAGTAGTGTGATGCCTTGAGACCAATTAGATACACAGAGGTTGTTATGAATTTTAAAGAACATATCCGTCAAATTCCTGACTTTCCGAAACCCGGAATAAACTTCTTTGATATCTCAACATTGATTGGCCATGCAAATGCATGGCGAGCAGCCATTGATCAACTCACCGACACCATTCGGCCTCACAAACCCGACTACATTGCTGGAATTGATGCCCGCGGATTTCTTGTCGCAGCACCGCTCGCAATTGCCCTTGAATGCGGCGTGCTGATGTTGCGCAAACCTGGTAAACTTCCGGGGAAAATAGTGGCTCATAAATATGAGCTGGAGTACGGAACGGATGCCATCGAGATTCAACACGACGCTATCAAAAGCGGTGACACCGTCGTTATTGTTGATGATCTGCTAGCCACAGGTGGCACCATGGCTGCTGCTATCTCTCTTCTATCAGGGTCAAATGCGGATGTCGTTGCCACAGCGTGCCTAATCGAACTAACGTTCTTAAATGGCCGCGACCGGTTCGACATTCCGTGTCACACGCTCGTAGCCTACGACAGCGAGTAGGCAGAGACCTTTAGCCCCGCAGAGCCGCGATGTTACCCACGTAATCGGCACTACCAAATACAGCGCTGCCTGCGACCAAAACATTCGCGCCGGCAGCAATACACAATTTTGCAGTCTCGGTGTTAACACCGCCATCGACTTCGATCTCTATATCTCGTGAACCGACCATCTCTTTCAGGCGACTAATTTTGGCGATCTGAGACTGGATAAAGGATTGACCACCGAAGCCTGGATTAACAGACATGACGAGCACAAGATCGATTTTATCTAAGACATAGGCAAGGGTCTCTGGCGGGGTGGCTGGGTTGAGTGATACGCCAGCCAAAACACCGAGGCTCTTGATGTACTGAAGCGTCCGGTCAAGGTGCTTCCCAGCTTCTGCATGAACCGTAATAATATCTGACCCCGCATCTGCAAAAGCAGCAATGTATGGGTCGACTGGGTCTATCATCAAATGAACGTCGAATGGTTTAGCGCTGTGAGGCTTCAACGCTTTAACTACAGCGGGGCCAATAGTGATGTTGGGCACGAAATGGCCGTCCATGACGTCAATATGAATGTAATCTGCACCGGCTTTATCGATAGCCTGGATTTCCTCGCCAAGCTTCGCAAAGTCTGCGGAGAGAATAGATGGAGCGATCTTAACCGTCATATCGATATGCTCCTCAAATAGGGCTTAGAGACGCGCTTTTATAGCGGCTACAACTGCCTCAGACGTAATTCCAAAGTACTCATACAATTCAGGTGCGGGCGCCGAAGCCCCAAATGATGACATACCAACGATATGGCCGTCATCGCCGACATACCGCTCCCAACCATACGTGATTCCGGCTTCAACCGCGACCCTTGGCGCGGCGCCAAGAACGGACGCCCGGTAAGCGTTATCTTGCTCATCGAACAGCTCACAGCACGGCATAGAAACCACAGCCACGGAGATACCCTGTTGCTTAAGGTCGTTCTGAGCGTTTAGCGCTAAAGAAACCTCAGAGCCAGTTGCAATAATTGTCCCTTGGCGTGGGCCATCAGATTCAGAAAGAACGTACCCGCCTTTCGCGCATAAATTATCCGCAGTATTTTTTAACCGGACTGCTGGTAGGCCTTGCCTGCTCAGGGCCAGAATCGATGGACGGTCAGATTGCAAAATCGCAACCCCCCAACATTCTGCGGTCTCCACGACGTCTGCGGGACGCATCACAAGAACGTTCGGCATTGCCCTCAGACTCGCTAAATGCTCTACCGGCTGGTGGGTAGGCCCGTCTTCACCCAGACCAATCGAATCGTGGGTCATGACGTAGATAACACGTTTCTGCATCAGCGCGGATAGACGGATGGCCGGCCTGCAGTAGTCCGTAAACACCAGGAACGTGCCGCCAAATGGAATGAAGCCACCATGGAGCGCCATGCCATTCATGGCTGACGCCATTCCGTGTTCCCGCACGCCCCAATAGATATACCCGCCGGAAAAATCTTCAGCTGTCACAGGGCTAAGAGCATCAACTTTGGTCAGGTTAGACCCGGTCAAGTCAGCTGATCCACCGACCATTTCTGGCATGACTTTGGTGAGTTCTTTGAGAACCATTTCTGAGGCTTTTCGCGTCGCCATCTTCGGCGCATCTTTAACAGCCATCGACTTAACCGTCGCGATGGCAGACTCCCAGCCGGTCGGCAACGCTCCAGACATAGTGCGGTCGAATTCAGCTTGACGGTCAACCGCCAACGACGCGTGCTCTTTAAGCCATACTGCTCTCATCTCTCCGCCACGCGCTCCAGCTTCCCGCCAGATTTTCAAAATGTCTTCAGGAATTTCGAACGGCGCTGCATCCCAGCCAAGTGCTTCGCGGGCGCCAGAAATTTCTTCGTCACCGAGAGGAGACCCATGGGTCTTGGACGTGCCAGCCAAATTTGGCGCGCCAAAGCCGATGGTGGTGCGGCAGGCGATAAGCGATGGTTTATCTGATAGGCGCGCCTGCTCAATTGCCGCTTCCACAGCTTCTGCATCGTGACCATCGACACTTGATGTGTCCCATCCAGAGGCCGAAAATCTCACAACCTGGTCATCAGAAACCGTGAGGTCGGTCGGCCCATCAATACTTATCTTATTATCATCGAATAGAACGATGAGTCGCCCGAGCTTGAGGTGACCGGCGAGCGAAATAGCTTCGTGACTTATGCCTTCCATGAGACAACCATCACCAGCGATCACATAGGTATAGTGGTTGACAATATTAGATCCGAACCGTGCGGCAAGCATACGCTCAGAAAGC
Organism: Rhodospirillaceae bacterium; assembly: GCA_028822445.1. Lineage (GTDB taxonomy): Bacteria > Pseudomonadota > Alphaproteobacteria > Rhodospirillales > Rhodospirillaceae > WLXB01. The sequence continues at coordinate 113,070 of JAPKDQ010000005.1, forward strand.
GCCATGCCAACAGAATTTGCCAGCCCCTGCCCCAGCGGGCCCGTCGTTGTTTCAGCGGCCGATGCATGACCAAACTCTGGGTGGCCCGCAGTAATGCTGCCGAGCTGTCTGAAGTTCTTAATCTGCTCGATGGTCATATCCTGGGAGCCCGTCAGGTACATCAAGCTGTATAGAAGCATCGAACCGTGACCGGCAGATAGTATGAAGCGATCGCGATCGGGCCACCTAGGGTCGGCCACATCAAATTTCATGAATTTTGTGAACAGCACCGTTGCCACATCTGCCATGCCCATTGGCATCCCTGGATGGCCAGAATTCGCCTTCTGAACAGCATCAACAGATAAGAAGCGGATGGCATTAGCCATCTGATCGTGTGTCACTTGAGAGCTTAAATCAGTCATGGAGGGGCCTGGGCCGAGGATTAATGGGTTGATGTTTCTAATGGGGTTTTGGCGGACCGAGCACCAGATTGCAAGGGGCCTGGAGCGTATTACTAGGCCTAACGCTCAGGCAGGCCATCAATTTCTAATCTGTTGCAGTAAAACTGGTAGTTCGCCTGACCTTGAGACTTCGTATGGAACCTCGCAACGTCTGCTTTGTGCAGCAGTTATTTGTCATCACCGGACTGTTCTGGATATATCGAGATGCCAACAAATGCAGAGATTCGGCCCTCTTGGCCAACGAATCCAAAGGCTCTATCAAAGGCTGAAGAATACGTTCAGCGACCACAACGGTGCTCTCGGTGCCATCAACCAGAAGCATAATCACAGTGAATCCATCACCTGCCGGCCGCGTGGGATTCACGTACACAGAAATCTAAGCGATCAGCCGTTTGCTTCATCAACAGGAGGCCACCAGAATTATGCCCCAAGGTATCATTAGCCGCTTTAAATCCGTCGAGACCAATTATCTCTATAAAGCCACGGGTTACCCTTGGAATTTTCAAGCCACGGTGAGCTTAGAATAGCGGTCCCGAGACATCGATACATAAAGCGCAAGAACAACGCCCAGATACATGATGGACCAACCATCTTGCCGCTAGCATCAAACTCACGACCATTTTTTGTATATGCGGACCCCGAACAAACCGGCCAGAATGGTCGCATAAATCATCGGCTCAGTGTAGTCGGCTTTAAGCATCATAAAAAAATGGATCACTCCTAGAATTGCAGCTGGATATGCCATTCGGTGGAGACGGCGCCAACGATTTCCACCCAGACGCTTGATCATTGTATCTGTCGACGTAATCGCCATAGGCGTGAGCATCAAAATCGCTGCCATACCCAAGGTGATATAAACCCGCTTGACGATATCCTGCCAAATATCCGGCCAAAAAAAGAACTGGTCTAGCCCGATGTAACTGAACAGATGCAGCACAACATAAAAAAACGCGAACAGCCCCAACATACGGCGCAACTGCCCAATCACGTTCCACCCCGTTAATTGGCGTGCGGGAGTAACCGCCAGGGCTATGAAGAGAAACCTTAGGGCCCAGCCACCCAAATCACGTGTTATGGCTTCGATTGGATTAGCCCCGAGGTCCCCTGTAAGCGCACGGACCATAAGCATAACGAATGGCTCCAAACACAGCACGAAGACGACGAGCTTTATCCAGCGATACTTCTTCGCTTTTGGAAGTGCCCCAACCGACACGGTATTTTCTGCAGTATCAGTCATAGTATCTGCGATATACTCTACCTTACCAAACAGGAAAAGCACTTAGGCTCACACATCAGAGTGAGAAATATTTGCGTGCGGGAGTCTGAGTATGTCGATCGACACAAGCTGCAACAGATTTGGACCCGTCTGGCTGTCGCCAGACGTAAGTAAGGGTAATGCCTGGACCCTCATGTATGCGGCCTTCTTTACCATCGGGCTCCTCACTTTTATCGGTATTGGAACGCCATACGTTCTCATTGAGATTTTAAAGGTCCCGGCGGGAGACCAGGGAACAATTACCGGTAATCTCGTTTTCTGGACAGAGATCGTCACACTCTTACTTTTTGGCCCAGTTGGTATTGCTGCAGACCGGATTGGTCGCAGATCAGTCTACCTCTTCGGCTTTCTTACTATGGGGCTGGGCTACGCACTCTATCCGACGGCGGATACGATAACGGAACTAACCCTATACAGAATCATATACGCGATCGGCATAGCCACCTCGACCGGCATGCTGGCAACCATTGTTACAGATTACCCACAAGAAGCGTCGCGCGGGAAACTTGTGGGCATTGTTGGCGCGATGAATGGCCTCGGCGTGATCTTTATCAATAGAGTCTTTGGGTCGCTACCGGATTATTTTGTATCCGGCGGGATGGATGGGACCGATGCAGGAGAATTAGTGCATTGGCTCATTGCGGGGCTCTGCATCTTATCGACCATGGCTCTATGGATTGGCCTTAAAGACGGCACACCTGTTGAAAACGAGGAAAAATCACCTATCAAAGATCTCGCGATGAGTGCGATCAGGCAAGGCATCGGCAACCCCCGAATTGCATTATCTTACAGTGCCGCGTTTATCGCACGCGGAGATTTGATCATTCTTGGAACATTTCTTACGCTTTGGGGTACAAGCGCCGGCGTAGAGCAAGGGTTAACCACCGCCGATGCGACACGAAAATCTACGCTAGCGTTTATCGCAGCACAATCTGCTGCGCTCGTATGGACCATCATTATTGTATTCTTTATTGACCGATTCAATCGCACCGGATTCCTTGCTTTCTGTATGTTACTTGCGGCTCTGGGGTATTTGGGCATGGGGTTCGTCACAGACCCAACAAGCGATAGCGCCCTGCCCTTCGTCATTTTACTCGGAATAGGTCAAATTTCAGCCTTCTTTGGCTCTCAGGCTCTTGTCGGTCAGGAAGCGCCAGTTGCTGAACGCGGAGCCGTAATCGGTGGCTTCAACATCTCTGGAGCCATCGGCATCCTATTTTGCTCGATGCTCGGGGGGTGGCTATTTGATAAAGTCTCGCCAAGCGCAGTCTTCGTAATGGTTGGTAGTATTAATGCCCTGATCTTTTTATGCGCCCTTATAGTTCGCTGGAAATCTCCCGGTAGAATGCCAGCGGACGCAGACACGCCCGGTGACCCCGCTCTATCTGGATAGTCTCTTGCAAGGCCACGCCCTCAATATTCGGCCAAATCCCGATCCATTTCCCAAATAAAGACCCTGTTCAAGTACCGGGGTGGATTGACTTAACCGCCTCAAGCCGTGTCTACATTGGCTTAAGCTTTCAACAGGGGGTTGCTCGCGGCCCTAATGGGTGCGGGAAACAATAAAAAGAGTGATGGTTCGCATGCATTTCACCAAACACAGGCTGTCTAGCCAACTGCAAATCGCGGCATTAAGTCTCTTTGGCTTTGTAGCGACTGACGTTGCCTTGGCAGCTGACCTCACCATCTCAGACGACCAAACCTCTGGCGTCACCACTGCCACGGGAGACGGTAATAGCGCAGGTGACATTATTATTGATTCTGGTGGCACCCTCGAACTGGACACCGGCATTGCAGTCACCATAAACAGTGATAACAGCCTAACGAATAATGGTCAGATTCAGATAACATCTGAGTCTAACGCTGTCGGTGTTTTGGTTGATGGATCAGTGGGCAACATCACGGGTGAGATCACCAATAATAACCTCATATCAATCGAAGGCCCGGAGACAGAAAGCACCCTGATTGACACAGCCGTCAACAATTTTGGCATACGTATTAATGGCCCTGGAGGACTGATTGGTTCAGTAATCAACAGCGCTGGCGGCGCAATAGAAGTCGGCGGCAATGCATCTTCGGGCCTTATTCTAGACACAGCTTTGACCGGGTCTATCGTCAATGATGGCCGTATCATAACGATTGGAGATAACTCAACTGCACTTAATTTAAACGGGGCGATAACCGGCGATATTTCCAATGGTGGCACTGTCAATGCGGGCGGAACAAACAGCGTCGGCATGTACGTTGGCGGCGCTGTTTCAGGTGGGATAACAAACGATGGGGTAGTCAACGCGGGATCTTCTGAATCCCGTGACATCGAGTATAATATAGTCCCAGAGAAGTCTGGCGAGGCCGGTATATGGATTGCAAATTCGGTCGGCTCTGGCTTTCTCAATTCAGGCAACAGGGTCACGGAAGCTCTCGAGCCTGAACTAGCAGCTGATGACCCAGCCGCGAGTATGACCGATGCTGGTGTGAGCGCTACGGGATCAGGCCCGGCCCTGCGCATTCGTCCAGGCGGCCCCAGCGGCACGCTCAGCAACATTACACTTGGAACAGTTGGAACGGGCGACAATGCCTTCGCAATCTTAAACCAGGGCCTCATTTCCACCGGCAGCTCAACAGAGGGAATTGCCTCTGAAGGTATCGTTATCGAGGGCCTTGTTTCAGAAGGAATAACCTACTCCACAACCCTTGCCGGTGGCATTCGGAACGACGGCGGCGATGTTCGCGTAGGCGCGACCGATGCGTCAGCGACAACACTTAGAATTGGAGCCAATGCGACTGTTCCAACAATCAGCAATAGTGGCGATATTTTGGCGATCACAAGCGACTCAGAAGAAGATGTAAACGCTGGAACTATTAGCGAACTTGGCGGCAACGCAACCGCGATTATTGTGGAGGAAGGCGGGTCTCTTACTAGCCTCGTCAACACAGGGATGATTTCCGCTAGCGCCGCAGGATCTGGATCAAGTGCGTTCGCAGTCGTCGATAATGCTGGGAAGTTAACAAGCTTCTTAAATACGGGCGATGTACTTGCGCTCATTCGCGATGGCTCGACAGGAACGACAACAGCCTTAGACGTGAGAACCTCAAAAAGTGACTTCACATTTTTCAACTCGGGCACCATAGCTGGCGACATTTATCTCGGAGATGGCAACGACACTTTCACCGTTACGGGCGGCTCCATAGATGGGTCACTCATCTTCCTTGGTGGAGGAAATGATGCGGTTTCACTCTCAGATACATCTGTTTCTGGTACATTCTCGTTCACCACGGGCACCAAGATTGCCACGGTCAGGAATACAACATTGTCTGCCGGTTTTGTAGAAACCGGCGCGATCATCGACCTCACAGTATCGGATAGTGATTGGACTGTTCTGTCCGACGACGGCGCATCGTTCCGTACGCTAGATATTCAGGGCGGCACAACGCTACGCATCGAAGTTGATGGCGTTAACAATCGTGCTGGCACGCTAAGCGTAAGTGGCATTGCCACCCTGGCTGCCGACACCACCATCGTTCCCATTCTAAGAAACTATGTTAGAGATCAGCAGGTCTTCACATTGGTTGAAGCTGGCCAATTGAATACGTCACTCGTCGCCACCGCCGCTGTGCCTGCCGATACGTCTTACATGCATAACATTCGCATCTTGCCTGACTCAACAAACCCAAACGCCATTCTTCTTGAGGTCACGCGCAGAACTGCAGCTGACCTCAGCCTTTACGGCAATATGGGAGCGCTATACGAGGGAGCAGCAGGCGGCCTAAGCGCAGATAGAGAGTTCTTCTCTGGTCTCGCTGCCATCACGATACAGGCTGACTTCGAAAGCGCACTGCTGCAAACCTTACCAGACACCAGTAACGCCATCATGCAAGCCGCACTGGATCAGCAAAACATGGCACTGGGCGCAATCAATCGCCGCCTCGACGGTGTCCCAGCAGTCGGGTTTTATAGAGATAATCCTTCTGTATGGATTCAACCGATGGGGCATTACGCCAAGCAAGCTGCAGGTACAGACCAACTTGGATATACAACCTGGTCCGGCGGCATTGCCATCGGCACGGACCGCCAAGTCGGTCGGCTTGCCCGCGCTGGCATAGCCTACACACAGTTGTGGAGCTTTCCTGACGAACTCACATCATTAGATAAACCATCAGAATTTAGTAGCTCTCAGATTAACGGCTACATTCGTCTGGGTGATGAGATCCGCAACTTACAGGGCAGCGCTACCTTAGGTTACGACTCCTTTAACAGCGAACGTAACGTTAGGTTTGGCGATATTGATAGAACGGCAGCGGGAGACTGGAACGGCTACCAGTTTAGCACGGCTTGGCAGCTGGCTCTTGGCGTTCGTCGCGGCACGTTGAGCTTCATTCCAACTGCACGCATTCAATATCTATACCTTCACCAGGGTTCATATATTGAGGAAGGTGGCGGCAACGGGCTGAACCTAAACGTTGCGTCAAGCAACACTGACTCTCTGCGTGGTAGTCTAGGTCTAGCCGGCCGTAAATCGTTTAATAGAGAAGATAACACGAGCCTCGAGTTTGAATTACGGACCAACTACACCCGCGAATTCATGACTGGCATGCAGGATTTTGAGCTTACCTTCGCAGCTGGTGGTACACCATTCATTCTCCAACGCAGCGCGAACACTCAGGGCTTATTCTCTGTTGGCCTTGGTATGTTCTATAAGAATGAACACGCAACGGTTTCATTTGACTACGACGGTGAAAAAGGTAGCGGGTATACAGGCCACACAGGCGCCGTGACAGTGCGGTTCCGTTTCTAAGACATCACCGATAATTAGAAGCGATAGGCAAAGAGCGCTTGCGGCGCGAACTCGTTCGTACTTTTATCGCCAAGTTTATTAAACCAAATCGATATTTCCAAGCCTATGAATACCTTCCCAGGGGTACCATTCATCGCTTTTCCAACATCCCATCGAATTTGTTCTTGATTCAAGACGTGCGCCGATAACCGATTACCAAAAGAGTCGATCCTCTTATCAATGAATTCAAGGTGACCATTAATAGCAAAATCATGTCTGCCAACTGAAAACGGATAACCCCAATTAAAATCGATCATATAACCGTCGGTCTGTTTCGGTGCCCCCCCCCTTGCGACCCCAGACGCATCATCGATGTAACCCGTGAAGTCTAGATTGGCAAAGTCGAAACCGTGAAGGTCTAACGAAAACCTAACGCCAGGCAGATACTTAAGGACCTTGGCATCCATCGCCCAATTGACCCCCGCAATAATCCCAATATCTGAGACAATTCCAAACGACACTCTGTGGCCGGTGATCTTACTCAGGCTAAAGTTTGCGTAGTATTCAGCATAGATATCCCAGTTATTATAAAAAGGTGTCGTGCTTTCGGCGAGATCAATGAAGATGTAATTATCGCCGTAGGCCCAACCATCGGAATGCTCGATTGTAAAAACTGCGGTGGTGTTCTGGCCACCACCGGCAAAGGTCGGCGTATTGAGAACACCAAAATTCGACTGAAATTCTGTCTGAGCCCAGTCGAACGCACCTGCCGGGTGCGCTAGGGCCCCGGCGGCGAGTCCGATCAGTACGGCGGTTCTTATCCTCATCCGCCAGTACGGTGGCGCGGTTAGACTTTAAAAGATAGGGGGAACCTCTAGTTCAGATCCCGCGCCAAGCGAAATCCGAACATGAAATAAGCCAAATCAGCCGGATCCCTGCCGCGGAACGTTGGTCGATGCCGGGACACCCTAGTACGCCAACTGCCGCTCCGCACCGCCCTCTTCTCACAAACACCCGAGGCTTGATGAGCAGAGCCATCAACCGGCTCATCAGAATACAGCATAAAAGAGCAATCCTCAGCCCACTCCCATACGTTGCCAATGGTATCATAGAGGCCAAACGCGTTGGGCTTAAACTGGCCGACCGGCGCTATCGTCTGAAAACCGTCGTCACAGGCTGCAGCAGTGGCCGCAGCGTTTGTTCCAATTTTCGAGCGCGGGTCTCCCAGACCGGATTGATCAAAGACGTTGCCATGCTCACAAATCTGGTTTTCATCCGAGCCCCATGGCCAGACTGCTGTTGATCCCGCTTTGGCGGCATACTCCCATTCGGCTTCAGTTAACATGCGATAGGGCAACCCCGTATGCCCGGCGAGCCAAAGCGTATAAGCCTTGGCATCGGTCCAATCGACACATACAACTGGCTCATCACCCGCTACATCAGTTCCTATGCCGGGATTACTCCAATTGACCCCATCCACTGCATAGCGCCCCCCAGATGTGACGCAGCCATTGGTCGCGTTGTATCCAGTTGCCACAACAAAAGCAGCGTACTCAGCATTCGTGACTTCAAAACGACCTGCAGCGAAAGGCTTAGCAAACGTAACCGGCCGAATTGGTCCTTCAGGACGCAACTCCTTATCGCGCATTTGCTCTTTTCGGTCTGACCCCATCAAAAAATTTCCGCCAGGAATGACGATCATTTCCGGACAGTCCGCACAGTCCCGAAAAATCCCACCTGACGACAGGGACAAGGGTTGAGAACTCAATGGCTCAATCGAAAATATCATGAAAACGGCTGTTAGAGCCGTTCCCGATTGGTATGCCCAATTCATAATCCTAATCCCTTACTCGATGTTATCGTTCAGAGTACAAATTAAACATGAGCCATTGCAAAGAGTTTGGGGCACGCCCCCACAACCGCCACCCGCCAGGTGGACAAAAAATGCGTAGCAACCCTAAGCGGAGACGATTGCTTGATATGACTCACCCCACAGATTTTCCACATGCGCCGGAGTATATTAACATGACTGACAACACCGCAGCACGCCCACCTCTGATGTCCGATACCTTCCACCCCAATGCGGGGCCAGTCAGCAGACGTGGAATGATGGGCAGCGTGGGCTTGGGTGCAGCTGGCGCGGCCACGGCGTCCATGATGTCGTCAAATGCGTCCGCCGCTGTTCCAGAAGACTTCGACAGTATGGACCCCGAAACTAATCTCAAGACCCTTCTCAAAATACAAGGTGACCTTTCAGGCGCAGACGTGATCAGTGGATTTGGCGGCAAAGCCTGGATGTGGGTCCCAGGCGAAGCCAATCACCTTGCCTTTCAAACCTATGGCGTTGGCGCAACACGTCTGGATTATCAGGGCGATGGCGTATGGAACTTCTATCACCGGGAAGTGCTTTATTACATGGATCCGCAAACCGGTGAGATCCTCGACACCTGGACCAACCCTGTGACCGGCCGCACCGTCGAAGTGATGCATATTCTCAATGATCCCGTAAACCGCATCTCCCGGGTAAAGGGCGGCTTTAGATCACCGCCGTTTGATCACGAAATCGTCGGCGACCGGATCGTTTTCCAGATTGATGTCTTTCGTACCAAGGAAAACCCGATCAGCCGCAAAGAGTACCCGCTGCATTCACAGACGGATGTCTATCAGTCCTGCGAACTGTGGGCGATCTCCAGCAGCTTGTCAGAAGTGGCTGATCCTAATGTCACGTCGGCCTCAAACCACACCGCCTGGGCCCGCAACGGTATGTGGTTACCATTCATGGAAATGGGCAACATTGCGGGGCATATGGTTTATCATTCTCAGTCCTTCAAGATGATGAATGGGGTTGATGGGCTACCCAACTACATCCGGGACTACACGGCGAAGCACCACCCAGAATACCTTGAGGCGCCGAGGGAGTGGCAGGGCTTGGCTGAAAACGAAAACACCTGGTCCTACGCCAAGAAAATCATCGATGCCAAGCGCGAAGAAGGGCAAGGCGGGCCCGGTGGAAAAGGCTCGGTCTTCGGGGTGCCAGACGCTGGGATGTAGCCTCCGACAACGCGTGGGTCACAATTCTTGAATATCTAGCAAGGAGGATAGACAGCGTTGATCCGCTGCGCCTGCGCCTCATTCATGGCACAGCACCCGGTAAAGCCTAGCGCCAAAGAATGTGTGAGGTGGGCTTCAAAACCGTCGCTGTCTGCAGTGTCGGCCCAGGGCATATCGAACGATGCTGTGCCCGCGGCTAGAGCAGCGGTCGCGATTCTGCAACGCACATCCATAATTCCGGGAATAAATAGGCCCGGCTCTGCACCTATATTTTTTTCTAGGTCGAACGCCCCAACAACCACTGAATCGACATCAGATTCCACAATAGCAGACACGTTTTCTAGTCCAATGAGTGTTTCTATAATCACATGCAGCGCCGATGCCCCAAGGTCTGAATCCGTAAGGTCTGCGCGCGCAGTGGCGACATCACCGGGGGTCTCCACCTTTGGCACAACAACGGCTGGGAGATACAGGCCGGACAAAGCCATCCGGTCCACCTGCCCCGCTTCTGACCCCCATGCATTAACCCGAACCGCACAGCGCTCGTCATCAGCCCAGTCTGCGGACAAGCCCGTGCGCAGCATGATGCGAGCCCGCGGCTTTAATGCGTCCTCTACCGTACCCTCTAGGTCAAGCACGACAAGGTCTGCTGATCCGGCTAAAGCAGATCGGGACCTCACCGCGTCAAAAGCGGGCACTAGAGTGTAGGAACGAAGAATGGACATTCTCTGATCAGTCAAATATCGCAGGCATTTCCATGGTGATTGCCTCGTAGCCGTCGCGTGTACCAAGAGTAGAGCCCACCGTGTCAAAAGCTAGAGGCCGGTGCTCCCCATCAACCCAGAGGTTAAAAGCGAAGCTGACAACATCGCCCGTATCTGGCTTCGTGATCGTCTCAACAAAGAGATACTGTGACACTTCTTTGCCGTTAAATAGCTCAGTCCTCACAAAACGAATATCAGCATGTCCCTTGAGTAAGGTTTGGTCCTGGGTTAGCCCCTGCGCTATCCAACGAAACCTTTGGTTCCCACCCGCCTGGCGACTGTACTGGCGGGTCATAGTAAACATGGGCAACGCGCTTGGCGCCATATCGATTAGGCAATCTGGGTCACACGGCGCTGAAACAAACCGGCGCACGTCGCCCACGCTTATTGTTACCGTCGCACTAGGTGGCGCCGAAACAATTCCAATATCGACAGGTTCTCCGTTGTAACTGGTTTTACCAACTGCGGAGGTCGCCTGTTCATTCGCGTCGAACTCCCAGCGCCCCTCTGCGCGATAGCTGCCCTTGGACCCTGTAATCACACTTGTGACAACCCTGCCTCCATCAGCACGGCGAACAACCTCAAATGCTTCAGTGCGAGCGAACGGGCCATCAGCGACAGTGAGCACCCCGGCATCCTCAATTCGATCGTTGGCCTCAATGGCGAACAGACTGGAGCGAACGACACCTGCCCCTTGCGCAGCAACCACTTGAACTGAGCTTAAAAGATAAAGACAAATGACTGCGGTTTGAGCGAGAATATTCATATATCGACATTAACCGAGGAAGAGTCTTGCCCCTAATACTCTTTGCGCAGGTCCATGCCAGCGTAGAGCTCGCCCACCTCTTGCTCATAACCATTAAACATGAGGGTCTCGCGGCGAAGGAAGTCACCAATCCGACGTTCACGCGCCTGAGACCAACGTGGGTGATCTACATTCGGGTTCACGTTGGCATAAAAACCATATTCCTTCGCAGCCATGACGTTCCAGGTATTTCGCGGTTGCTCATCCGTGAACGTAATCTTAACAATGGATTTAATGGATTTGAAGCCGTACTTCCACGGGGTCATTAGCCGGATAGGAGCACCGTTCTGGTTCGGCAATTCTTCTCCGTACAGACCGACTGCAAGAATAGCCAAAGGGTTCATAGCCTCATCCAATCTCAAGCCTTCAATGTAGGGCCACGGCAAAATGCGCCGCGAACGTTGGCCCACCATTTCTTCAGGACGGACGACCGTTTCAAAGCGGACATACTTGGCGGACCCTGAAGGTTCAAAACGCTTCACCACATCGGCAAGCGAAACTCCGACCCAAGGCACGACCATTGACCATGCTTCGACACACCGCAGTCGATAAATTCTTTCTTCTAGGTCATGGGGCTTAAGAAAATCTTCTAAACCCATTCTGCCAGGATTCGCACATAGACCATCAACCGCAATCTCCCAGGGCTTAGGGTTAAATAGTCCGGCGTTTTCAACAGGGTCTCCCTTACCCGTACCGAATTCATAAAAGTTATTGTAGGACGTGACGTCGCCATAAGGCGTCAGAGGGTCGTCTTCCCCTAGTTTGGAATACCCCTCCACCACTGATTTAAGGCCCGGATTCATCCCAGGCGAATTCACTTTCGCAGCAACTGGTTTGATGATCGCACCCATGGCGACTGAACCCGCTACAAGTCCTGTTCCCGCAATAAATTTGCGTCGGTTCAGATATTGGTCCTTAGGAGTAATCTCACTGGACTTAGGGTCAGATTTACAGGCAATCCGAATCAGCATGGGAACTCCTTATCAATTCAAACTGCGCCGACACCGCCGACACTTAATATTTATCATATATAATACGACCCGGCGGACTTTCCCGATCACTTTAGGAAACATTGCATAACAAAGGTCTGGATTTGCCTCACACCCCAGTAATGGGACAAGCAAGTCATCCGATGGTTAATCAATGCCTGGGTGACCTAAAGTCGGCGAACACACGGTTTCTAACGCAGTGAGCAAATTTATCTCAAATCAAGTTCATTGATTCACTCGCCGGTAACCATTTTCAAATACTGTTCATCTAAATGAATGCCGCCGATTTTTCGTAATGAAAAGGTATCCGCCTAAACAAAGCGGGAAGCTCTTGAGGAGAGTTATGGATCGACTAAAAGCTCACGTGTCCGAATCCCTCCGTATTCTGCTGTTTGAAGACAACGCGATAGACGCAAGTTTAATCACCCGCTTCTTGGAAGCAAGCGGGATCAAACGTTGCAACATCGTCACTACGGACGCAATTACTAACGCAATGGATGTTCTAACCAACAAAGATATCGACCTTTGCCTGACCGATTACTATCTCGGTCCAAACACAGGGTTTGACCTGATGGATGAAGCCAAACGTCGGAATATTGACGTTCCGTTCATTATGCTGACGGCGATGGAAGACCCTTCAGTCGACGAAGGCGCGCTCGCACGCGGAGCATATGGCTTCATTATCAAAGGCGAACTGACAATTGAAAATCTAGAGCACACAATTCTATGTACGCTCGCTCGCCATCGTAAAGCACCAGCTTTATCCAAAGCGGCTTTTCGCGACCCTCTGTCAAACCTATCGAATCGTAAAGCCATTTTAGATCACTTGGGCGGCGTCATCATGACGCCGCCGGAGAGTGGTCAGGCGATCGGCGCACTTCTCTACGTTAGCATCAATGGCCTCAAGTTCATCACTGAAGCTTATGGCATGAAAGTAGGTGATGCGATCCTACGCGAAACTGGGCGCCGCCTTAAGTCAATCAAGTGTACAAGCGAAATGATGGCACGTTTGGACAGCGACGAGTTTGGCTGCGTGGTTGATCAAGTAGATGGCATTGGCCAAGCAATGATAGTCGGACGCAGAATAGCGACAGCTTTTTCACAACCCGTGCGTACCTTTGATGGTCAACACGACATTAGCGGCGCCATAGGTTTAGCCCTGTTTAGCCGGAGCTGCGCAACCGACGCCCACCCGGCGACCGCGCACGAAACCGAGCTAGATGTGCTCCAGAGAGCGGCAGAAGCCATGGTTAAGGCAAAGCGAACATGCCGCATCACACGGGCCACGGAAATCGGGCTAGCAACAACTCACTAGGCTGCCGCCCCCTGCACCCCATCTGAGCAGCGATTGCATGGCGGGCATCTCTGCAGCCGGGCAGAGATGTGCAAGAGCAATCAAATTAGTGACGACTTGGTTAATCCCGCCGCACAAGGTTTAGAAGACGCCATGGAATAGGGTCGTGAACTAGCGGCATACGTAACTCCACCCAGCCTTACATATCAGCCCGGTGATACAATGAACGATCCAGAAAACTCGATCATGCCTGTCTAAAAGTCTCTCCAAAATCGGCGAGTCCCCAATACAAACAAGATAAATAGCTCAAGACGACCAAGTAGCATTCCACCTGCTAAGAACCACTTTGCTGCACCAGACAACTCTCCAAAGTTCCCAGCCAGCCCGCCAACCGCCCCAAGACCGGGGCCGACATTTGTCAAAGCGGTGGCAGCAGCTGAAACACTCGTCTGGAAATCAAGCCCGGTAAGAGCAAGCCCAACAGACAGTCCAAACCAACTCACAAGATAGAGTGCCAAGAACGCGGTAACAGACAGAACGATTTCGGAGGATACTTCGTGGCCATCATAGGTGACCGGAAAAACACCATGTGGATGGATGAGCCGATTAACCTGAGATTTAAGAAACGACCACATGAGCTGGTACCGGAAAATCTTCACAGACCCTGTCGTTGATCCAGAACACCCGCCCGCGAACGTAATGATAAGAAAAACGACAGATGCGCTGCCCCAGACAGTGTAGTCAGCGTTTACGTATCCGGTCGTTGTAATAATCGAAACGGCATTAAAGGCGGCTTGTGAGAAAGCGTCGAACAAAGGCAAGGATGTTGTGCGCCAAGCCCACAATGTCAGGATCGCCACGACTAGAACACAAAACCCAAGAAAGAACCGAACCTGCGCATTCTTGAAGAGCAATGTCGGGTCTCGACCTATCGCCTTCAGGTATAAAACAAACGGAAGGGCACCCATGAGCATGAAGAGTATCGCGACCCATGGCAAAGCTGGCGCGCTAAAATATGAGAACGACACGTCATGTGTTGAGAATCCGCCCGTCGCTATTGTTGTCATCGCGTGATTAAGAGCATCAAACGGGTCCATTCCTGCCGCACCATATGCAACAGCACAGGCTAGCGTAAGAAAGACATAGACAGCGCCAATGCCCGTCGCAATTTCCTTGGCACGAGGCAGAACCTTGTCTGACGTATCGGAATTCTCGGTCTTCATGAGTTGCATTCCGCCGACACTCAGCAGAGGCAAAATGGCGACACCCATAACGATGATCCCGATACCACCGCTCCACTGAAGCATCGATCGCCACAACAACAATCCAGGTGGTAGCTCGTCGAGCCCGGACAACACCGTTGACCCCGTCGTCGTTAGGCCTGAGACACTTTCAAACACCGCGTCCGTAATACTGATGCCCTGTCCGCTAAACAAAAATGGAACAGCACCAAATATTGGAAGCACGAGCCATGCAGCCGCTGTTAATAAATAGGCCTCGCGTATGGTTAAACGTTCGGGATGATTGGAATTGGCTAAAAGTAGTGCCATACCGAAAAAGAGTGTTAGCAGAGAAGAAACTGCGAATACCATCCAGTCCGGATTACCAGAGACACGGTCAACAATCAAAGGCACCGTCTCAACAGCAGCAAGAACGGTTAAAAGTCCGCCTAAAATATAGAGAATTTTACTCATAAAATTACTGGTGCACTGGCAGCGTCAGGGGTGGGAGTGTCCATATCTCGGTGAATGCGCCATTGGCCATCGTAGCCCTTCTTGTACAGGATTAAAGCTCGGCCAGAATCGTAAACAGGCTCTCTACCAGACATCGATTGGTATGTTAGCGCAAAGCGCGCCACGTTCCATGCGAAGCGCGCTATGGCTTCCAATTTTTCGACACCAAAGGTAACGGCTAAGTTAGTATATTCCGCTACGGACACAAAAAAATTACGGGTTTCTTCTCGACCACGCATCGCTGGGCGGCGGCGCGCCATCACCCAGCCATATTCGTTATATAAGTCCGCGAGCACCTCGAAATCGCGGGCGCCATAGGCAGCCTGCCATTGAACCTCAATCGCATCTATCGCGGCATAGTCTTCTTCTGTGCCACCGCGTTTCTGATAGCCCCAACTCGGCGTCGAAAGCAGGGTCATAGAAAAAAAGTCACATAAAGACCGACACGACTAAGCATGAGTTTCCTCCTAAAGACTAAGGCAGAGCCTAGCGCAAGACAAACCTTTCGGTATGATGCCTTAACTCAAATGACCAACAGGGGACCGAGGGGCAACCATGTACGTCACATCATACGATCTACTAATCTATATCCATACACTGCTCTTTGTGTACTGGTTAGGCGGAGACTTAGGCGTTTACCTGTCGGCTAAATTCGTCGCAGACCGCAATCTTTCAATAGAAGAACGATTCCGCTTTATGCATGTCCTCATGCAATGCGACATGGGGCCTCGGACGGCCTTGATCGGCCTCATTCCTCTTGGATTCCAAATGGCATGGATGCAAGGCCTGTCACCCATTGGTGGCCCCCCATTAGTCGTTATTTGGGTTTGTGCCCTCACCTGGCTCGCCGCAAATTGGTGGATGTTCTTTAACGAACGGCACCCCATGACCGCAAAACTGAAGGGCATCGACATGTATATTCGTTATGCCGTGATACTTGGTATGGGTGGCCTTGGCCTTATGTCCTTGATCACCGAAGCCCCTATTCAAGACAAGTGGCTCGCGTCCAAAATATTCCTCTTCGGATGTGCAGTTGTCCTTGGCGTCTATCTCAGGGGTGAAATCAAAAATTGGGTGATCGGCTTCGGCATGGTTAGGGCTGGCGGGGACGAAGCGACAAAGGGCAATGATATTATCGAGGCCGCGTCAGGCCGCTCCAAGGTTGCAGCTTTAATGCTTTGGACGATCGTCGCAGTCATTGCCTTTTTGGGGAAAGTAAAACCGTTTTAGGCTCTTAAGGCAGACTTAGCACCGCGCTTGTCGATACTTCAGAAAGGTTGCCGCTGGTGCCTGAAGCTCAAGTTCCAATGCTAGCGTTACACTTAACAATATCACTCGGGGCGGCGATTGAAAGGTCCCGCCCTGTCTGGGTTTAGACCGATAACAATCTGAAGGGAAAGCCGGATGTTACAGTTACGCATCGCGCTTATAGCCGCTGCTTTGTTTATTCTAGACAGCGGGAGCGCTGACCCTGCAACAGCAAAAACTGTTTTGGTAACAGGGTCTTCACAGGGTCATGGGCTCGCATTTATTAATGACTATGCAGAACGCGGCTGGACCGTCATCGCAACAACCCGCACGCCCAGCACGGCTACGCAGTTGCAGGCGCTTGCTGCAAGTTTCCCTGACGTCACCGTTGAGGAGTTGGACGTCACGGACTTTGCTGAAATTGATGCCCTTGCAGACAAATATAAGAATACACCAATCGATGTCCTTAACCTCAACGGTGCTATCAACACCTTTCGTGTCGGTCGAAACACACACGGTGAAACCGACTATGCATGGCTTGAGCAAGTGCTGAAGACGAACATCGTCGGACAGCTCTATGTTTCCGAGGCATTTCTAGAGCACGTCGCCGCAAGTGATCAGAAAACCATCGCCGTCATGAGTGCTGTCGGTGGCTCAATCACAAACGTCCGAAGCGCTACAGCGCCATCTTACCGTACCAGTAAAGCAGGCCTAAACATGTTGATGCGAACGTATGGTGAAGCCGTCAAAGACCGAGGTGTAATCGTTGCTGTCATCGCGCCGGGTACGATAGATACGGAGAATTACATGAAGGTCGAAGACCCCTCCACACTTTCCGACAGAAACCAGCGCATGGTGGCCGCAAATTCTTATGCGCCGCGCGAGGCCATTGGAAAAATGATCGACCTCATCGATAGCCTAACCCTTGATGACATCAGCACATTTCACAAGTGGGATGGTACGACCCTTCCGTGGTAGGCATAAGGCCCCATAGGCTCTTTGATTAGCCTGCGCCCTCCCCTACACTCCGGTGATGAATCACAGATCAATACTATCAAAGGCCGCCCTGACGCTCACTTTATTTACGAGTTCCGTTCAGGCAGAGTCCTACCTATTGGCCACCGCAACAACGGGTGGCACCTATTATCCAGTTGGTGTTGCGCTCGCCACGTTGACGAAAGTTAGACTAGAGCCAAACGGCGGGCCTTCCCTCTCAGCAATCTCATCCGCGGGTTCCGCAGAGAACATTAAGTTGCTTCGAGAAAAACAAGTTCGGTTTGCAATTCTACAAGGGATCTACGGGGCTTGGGCTAAAAATGGCAGCGGTGCGTTACAAACCGAAGGCCCGCAAAACCACCTTCGTTCCATCACAACGTTGTGGCCTAATGTTGAGCACTGGCTCGTCCGCAAAAAATTCGCACCCACCGGAACTGTTGCAGATTTCGACGCACTCAAAGGCGAACGTCTCTCTATAGGAGCCAGAAACTCTGGAACGGAAGGCTCGGGCCGGGCTCTTTTGACACAGCTGGGCTATACCCCTGACACAGATTTTGATCTTGTCTTTCAAGGCTATGGGCCAAGCGCCGATGGACTTCAAAATAACACTATAGCGGCTGCCAATCTCCCAGCAGGACCGCCCGTCGGGGCCGTGACTCGGGCCTTTGCTGCATCAAGAAACAAGCTAAGTTTGCTTTCCTTTACTGATGCACAAATGATTCAAGCAAATACACCACGCGCTTTATGGACACGCTATACGATCCCGGCCGGGACCTACCCTGGACAGGACAATGACGTCCAAACACTGGCGCAGTCCAATTTCTTAGCCGTCCATGAAGCCGTGTCTGACGAAGACGTATACCAGATCGTGTCCACCATTTATGAGAACCTGGCTTTCCTCAAAGCCATTCACAAGGCGACATCGGACATGAGCGTCGAAAATGCCTTGCCAGGCTTACCGCTCCCACTGCACCCGGGCGCAGCCAAGTTTTATCGAGAGTCAGGGCTGGCAATTCCTGACACTCTGCGACCGCCCAAGGCACCATAAGCGTGAGTGATGCGGCGGCGCCACCCAGCAGTGAGACCACGTACCCGCGCTGGGTAACCTTTCTCGCCGCGGGGATTGCAGTCCTTCACCTCTATTTCAATTCGATTTCGCCCCTGTCTGAACTTTGGATGTCGCTCCTCCATTTCGGCACTCTCGGATTCCTGGTTGCGCTCACGTTTCCCATGTTCAAGGGCGCGACAGGGTCGAGCTTTCGCTTGATTGATATAGCGCTTGGGCTAGTTACGCTTTGCTCCTGCCTATATCTCATCGCTGGAGAAAACGCATTCTATGAGCGCGGCCAAACGTTCACAGCGTTCGATTGGCTGTGCGCTATTGCCGCAGTCATTTGTGCTCTGGAATTGACGCGACGGGCAACCGGGTGGGTCATTCCCATCTTAGCCATAATCGCAATCACCTATACAGCGTGGTGGGGCCGCTACGTCTCAGGCATTTTCCAATTCCCCGGCCTAACCTGGGAAACCGTACTCTACCGCGCAACCTACGGCGGCGACGGCATGTTTGGCACGATTGCCCGCATATCATGGAGCTATGTCTTCATGTTCATCTTGTTCGGAACATTCCTGCTGAGGAGTGGCGCTTCTGACGTAATCTTAGCGTTAGCACGCGCAGCTGCAGGACGCTTCGCAGGTGGACCCGGTTTTGTAGCCGTCTTCGGCTCAGGTTTGATGGGATCTATCTCGGGGTCTGCCATCGGCAACACTGTCTCAACTGGCGTGGTTACAATCCCCCTCATGAAACGCGCCGGTTTCCCAGCGAAGACCGCAGCCGGAATTGAAGCCGCAGCCTCAACAGGCGGCCAGTTAATGCCGCCGGTCATGGGTGCCGGCGCCTTCTTGATGGCGACATACACTGGCGAAAGTTATTTGACTATTATATCCGTCGCCACGTTGCCAGCCCTTCTCTATTTCTTGTCCGTCGCATTCCACGTGCGCATAACGGCTCTACAACTTGGCCTCAAACCCGACACATCCAACACGTCGTTAAATGACCTTGGTCTCGCCAAGGGGTGGCCTGTACTGCTCCCCATTGTGCTGTTGGTGGCGCTGCTCATTGCAGGCTTCACGCCAACTTGGTCAGCGGCGGCAGCTTGTATCGCAACAATTCTCTGTGCCAACTTTGGGCCACGACCCATGGGCCCGCGCGATGTTATCGACACACTGGCTCAAGGCAGCTTCACCGCCGCCTCGATTTCAGTCTTACTCATTGCGGTTGGTTTGGTGGTGATGGCCGTCACTACGACAGGACTTGGTCCGACCCTTTCGCAAATGATTGTGTCTTGGTCGAGTGGAAGCCTATTCCTAACCCTCACATTTGTGGCTTTGGCGTCTCTCGTCCTTGGCCTAGGCCTCCCCGTTACAGCAGCCTACGTCGTCCTAGCTCCCCTGGCCGCGCCTGCGCTGACCGACCTTATGCTCGATGCAAAATTGACTGATGCCCTTGTTATGGGAACATTGAACGACAGCGCAAAGACTATTCTTCAGGTGCTAATGCCAGAACAAGCTGCAGTACTTGGTGGACCTATGACCCAAAGCGCCGCCATCGCTTTTCTCGATGCCGTTCCACCGGAACTCATGAGTACAATTTCCGAGCAAGGCTTGCCAGCTAGCATCATTGCGACCACGTTACTCTCAGCACATATGATTGTGTTTTGGCTCTCCCAGGATTCCAACATCACCCCACCCGTTTGCCTCACGGCATACGCTGCCGCAGGGATAGCAGGCACGAAACCGCTTGAAACCGGATTCACTGCCTGGGCCCATGCAAAAGGGCTCTACATTATTCCTCTTGTTATGGCCTATTCGCCGATGATCGGTGGCAATGGCCTCTCTCTTGTTCAGATTACGGTATTTACGATCGGTGGGCTTTACGCGTTCACTGCAACTCTCAAAGGATACTTAGAAGGGCCCATCAGCCCTGCCATACGTGGCGTGGTTTCTGCACTGGCGCTTACTCTCCTGTGGCCGCATGGATCTTGGACCATCGGTGGCCTGTCTCTGCTGTTGCTCATTAGCTTGATGGTGGTATCAAGACGCAAACGATCATGATAACGAGACCACTATGAGCCAGACCTGGAATCCTGACGTTTATCTTCGTTACGAAAGCTACCGGTCGCGCCCGGCTCTCGATCTCATCACACAAATTCCGTTGGAGGTTGCCGGACCTATTGTTGATCTAGGGTGCGGCCCAGGCAACGTTACCCGCAGGTTAAAAGATCAATGGCCGGATCGCCCTGTAATAGGAGTGGATTTGTCTAGCGACATGTTGGCCAAAGCGCGCGGGGAGTACGGCAATACGGAAATTCAATGGCAGCAAGGAGACATCGAGACTTGGCAGGCAAATGAACGACAGGCTTTGATTTTTTCCAATGCCGCCCTTCATTGGGTGACCAATCATGTCGATGTGGTGCCACGCCTTGCTGAGATGGTCATACCAAATGGATGGCTGGCGTTCCAAATTCCCGTCACTGAGCAATCCGCTTATCAGGTCTGCATTCGCGAAACTGTGCAGTCAGACCGCTGGGCTGACCAATTGGCGCATGTCTGGATGTATAAGGACCCCATGGGTCCAGACGCCTTCTACGACCTTCTGTCGCCACACAGTCAATCTGTCGATATCTGGGTCACGGATTACAACCACGCCCTGGAAGGTGATAACCCGGTATTCGATTGGATTGTTGGCACCGGTCTAACACCCTACCTCTCAGTTCTCAGTGAAACAGAAAAAGAAGAGTTCTTAGAAGATTACAGCGCTAGAGTTTCTTGTGCCTACCCGAAGCAAGCGAATGGCAAAACTCTATTCTTTATGAAGCGAATATTTGTACTCGCGCAAAAGCGCTGAGATTGAAGCCGGTCAGGCCGCGTCCCGTTCACGAACACGGTAAACAGCGTTCAATGCTTCAGTAAATGAGATATCGTGGCGCACAGCGACAATGCCCTCCGCCGCGGAACGACATTGGGCCACATAGTCACGGCCAGCATCACGGGCAACAGAAATAGCCCTGACAATGATGCCCTGAACATCATCTAACGCGAGGGTTACAGGCACAGCAGGCATTCCATATTCGAATGTAAGCCCATCTTCATTTGCCGGAATAACTCTTACCTTATCCATAACCATCTTTCCTTTAAAACGTCTAAGTAGTGTATGTGTTCCACCTTGAGACACAACATGCCGGACGGTTTGTTAACCTTTCCAACGAGTCGCAAAAAGAACTCGAGCTAGAAATCCTGGTCGGTCAAACGAATCGATGGCTTAGACTTGAATTTTGAACAATGGTCCAGGACTGTGGCCAGGGTTTGCTTAGAGTAAGACAGTGTCAGGCGAGCTTCGTGCATCTTCAGCACGCACCTTGCACGCGGCTACAACCACACGCTTTTGATCCAGGGTCATATTGCGCCACCCACCGATTTCTTTAAGGGTCCGCAAACACCCAATGCACACCTTAGTTTCCTTATCGACCATGCACACGCCAACGCACGGCGAATCTGGCAGGTCATCAGGATTGGCATTCGGCGGTGTGTCTAGTGTATCGATCATGACCGATCACGTATCGCGCATCGCCTCTTCTGGCAAGGCCCCCGGCACGTTAGAGTAGCGCGAGACATATCAGGAGCAAGTAATGACAGAGTATTCAGAAACGCTACCGCAGCTTGGCGGCATCGCCGATGTGCCGGCCTCACCGAACGACGCCACATTAGAAACAGTGCCTAATCCCCACGAGGATGCTGGGTACCTCATCCGTTTCTCCTGCCCCGAATTCACCAGTATTTGCCCAGTCACAGGGCAACCGGATTTCGCCCACCTGGTCATCGATTACGTCCCAACAGACAAGATCGTCGAATCAAAGTCTCTCAAGCTGTTCTTGGGATCATTTCGCAATCATGGTGCGTTTCATGAAGATTGCACGATAGCCATCGGCAAGCGCATCGTTGCCTCGACCGACGCAAAATGGCTGCGGATCGGAGGCTATTGGTACCCACGCGGTGGCATTCCCATCGATGTCTTCTGGCAGACCGGTGTGCCACCCAAAGGTTTGTGGCTCCCTGATCAAGGCGTGCCCGAGTACCGAGGCAGGGGGTAGATATCCGTTTAGCGAACAGGGCAGGAATCACAGACTAGGCCTCATCGTCACTTTACTCTGTAATTACCTCACCAATTACGATCAACCAGGAACGACAACCCATGAGTAGATTTAGCGGCAAGGTGGCATTGGTCACCAACGCAGGCGGCAAAACCGGCAAAGGCATTTGCGCGCAACTGGAAAAAGACGGCGCCACTGTTGTTGTTGCCGACTTCGATGTCACGACCGTCGAAGGCTGGGAACAAGGGCTCTCTGCCATAGGTTATAGCCATGGCCGCTTGGATGTTTTGGTTACTATTTCTGAAGCTAAATACGACACAGCGAAGCCTATTGCAGAAACATCTCTAGAAGAATTCCGCGCCGTCAATCGCGATAACGTCGAAGCGGCGTTTCTCGCCAACCGCTATGGCGTGGTGAAGATGCGTGAGTTTGACAATGGCGGATCTATCGTCAACGTCGCACCTGCAACAGCTACCGTCGGTGTTTCTGGACAAGCAGCCTTCTGCGCCTCTGCAAACGGCATCCGTATGATGACCCGTGGCGCCGCTCTCTCCTGCTGCGACGCCAAAGACCGCATTCGCATAAACTGTGTGCAAGCTGGCCGAATTGAAGGCACGCCTGATGGCGACGTCATGGCCAACACCCACGTACCTCTTGGCCGAGCGGGCACTGTAGAAGACATTGCTGAGGCCGTTTCGTTCCTCGCCTCAGAAGAGGCCTATTACATCACAGGATACATTTTACCGGTCGATGGCGGCATGCTCGCCGTCTAAGGCGCTTCACTTTCCTCAAGAAGCCCTTCAATCAGCCGGTTGGGCAAGTACGACGCATCCCAATCCGCATGGCGTTTACCCAAACGCAGAATCACCATGTTCTCGGATGGAATCACATACATCGTACGGTAGCCGCCACCTTCAAAGAAATAGATATCATCTCGAACAAACGGTTCCCGGTGAGGGACACCAGCGGGGCGGGTTTCAGAGTACGGACGGTTTTCGACAAATTCGCGCCCTAACCAGATGTGCATGCCATAGTTAGGATTGCGCGGAGATGGCATGGTCATGGTGTTCACCCAGCCTTCAGGCAACACACGCTCGCCCTGCCACACACCATCGTTGAGCATCAGGGCACCAAGGCGAAGCCAGTTGTGGGGCGTGGTGCGAAAGCAGCAATCGATATGGATCATGCCGTCGGCGCGATCCATAAAAAAGCTGCCCCGGTCTGCCCCTATCGGTTGCCATATTTTTTCGACGAAATACTCCTGAATCGGCTTGCCGACCGCTCTCTGCACGACTATGGCGATCAATTGAGACGTGACATTACCAATATCAAATACTGTGCCAGGCTCATGTGCCATTTCATGGTCCAGGGCCACCATAACAACGTCTCCGGTCCAAGCCGAACGGGTGAACCGATTCCAGGCCCCAGGGCCGAGCGGTGGATTCTCAAGACCGCTGGCCTGATACAGCAGATCGCGCAGGGTGATGTCGCCTTGAGGCGCGTCCTGCCATTCTTCAAGGTACTCGCCAATGCGGTCATCGATAGCGATGGCACCATCGTCAATGGCGGCCCCAGCCAGCAGGGCGTTGAGAGTCTTGGTCATGGCCCGGCCGGTCATCAGTTCTTCGGCACCACCCTCTTGCCAATAGCGTTCGATCTGTATTTTCCCTTTGTGGACGACGATGAAAGCAGTCCCGCCGGTTTGCCCAGCCCAGTCCGCCGCAGCCTTAAGCGTAACCGGGTCGATGGTTTTCTCACCGTGCTCTGCGGTCACGAAAAACTTGCCGCTGGGTTCATCCATAGCAAATTGAGGAAGATAAAAGTCCGGACCGGGCTCCATGGCGTCGTCCGGCTGGTTGAGATACCGCTGCCAGAACCCCGGGTCGGACCAATACTCAAGGCCAGCCGCTATAACAAAACAAACCGCTAGGCCACCGATCCCATATCCAAACGCTCGCAACATGTCAGCTATCCTTTGAACTTACTTTTGTCGACCACGAGAAGTTCAGGGTTGTCCTGCTCGATCTTCTCAAAGTAACTGGCCGGCAGCTGATGCACGCCATCAAGTTTCTTGCCACTCCAAGTCGCGAACATGTGGCCTGGATTATCTTCCATCTTGAGCCATGGCGGGTAAGGAAAAACGTATCCACCGCTGGTTCCCATAGGCAATCGGGTAATGGATTCGTCTTCGAACATGGCGCGCGGTGTCCAATTATGGGATGTCTCGATAAACGGAGTGAACCAGTTATCAGGCGGTACCCTAATCTCTTCCTGCTTGATCATGTCATCTTCAACCCGGAAAAGAGAATAAGTTTCCGTGAACTCCGCACCGGCTCGGTCGAGGGGGCGCTTGCCGCCGGGGCCATAAATCATACCCGGGTCTTCGGTCAAAATGGTCGGCGTCACACCATGTGTTTTTCCGGTGATGGGATTAACCAGTTCGTCGATAAAGTCGCCCGTATAAACGTCACGGGGATAGGACGTGTTATGGCCATGAAGCTCAAACAAATTCTCACCAATTCTACGGTGATGAGAGAACTCGATTCCTTCATAGCGGACAACCGGTTTAACGGTTTTGCCTTCTGCCACAATAAACATAGTGAAGAAGTACCAGAGCAGCACATCAGCTTCGTCTTCCCAGGCACGGCCTAGGCGAAACTCCGCCTTCATTTTGGCAAGGGGGTCATCGAAGGAGAATTGCTCCGAGACGAGGCGACCATCGGCCGGCGGCATATACGTCGCTGCAACGTGGTTATCCGCTCTTGCTGTGCCAACACCCAAGGCCCCAGCGGCAGCGCCAATAGCGGGGATAGTCAAAGCTTTGCGGCGCGATACGCTTGGTTCAACACCGCCAGCGAATGCGCGTTTCATGATATCGAGCATAGGTAGAAACCCCTTAAGTTAGCTTGAGCTGCAATCTGACCAGATAGTGGAGCTTGAGACGGGGTCCTGCAATCCATGTTGGCTCTCAGACTGGTCGAAATTCACGAATGCGCTTTCAAGAATAGCCCCTTAAAAGGCCTAGGCTGGCGTCTTGGGTCGCTATAAAAGGCCTGCGTGCTCAACAACGCCACGGTAAGACTGACTTACCGGGACTTCCAAGTCATTAGATAGTCTCAGCTTTAGAGTACGCCCGGTTTTCTCTAATGCTTTGATTGCCGATGTCGCAACCCAGTATGAACGGTGAACCCGGATACCAGGCCAGTTCTTAAGGTCTGAAACTGCATCCCGCATACGATACATAACCAGGTCGTCCCCTAGCGCGGTATAAACCTTGAGATAATGCTCTTGAGCTTCGAGGGCGATCACATCATGCCCGATTGATGGGTTTGCTTTGCGCAAGAATCCAGGCACCTCAAGAGCACTAACCGCAACAGCATTTTGAACCAATGACGCACGTCCCCACTCGCCATTGAGAACACGGTTACGCACGGCGAATGCGGCGACCCATGCGGTCACCCCTCCAAGGGCATTTGGTCCAAATGCGAATGATAAAAATGGGTCGGCTAAAACGTAACCATTGAGGTGAAGCAATGAGGAAAGGGTACCCCCCCAGCCATCTGTCAGACCAAGAAGCAATCCCATATAGAAATAGCTTCCGGCCATACCAACCCAGCCACCACACGCGGCCAACAGAATCGTGGCTGTCCCGTCGGTCTTTAAAACCTTAACGAGTGCAAAGGTGCCCGCAGCGCTGACCAACCAGAAAAACTGGCCGCACGCATACCACAAAGGTACGAGCGTTCCGGCCCCAAGGTCTGGCGCATACAAAGAGCCACGAACGCCGTTGAGGATAGACAACGCGACCGGCAAACCCACATAAAAGATGATATTTGCCGACACGGTCGTTTTCTAAAACCTTACGTATGCTGAATAATCACCTTACCGATATCGTCGTGTTCTCTTTGATATTCGAACGCCTTAGCCGCATCTTCAAAACTAAACCGTTTGGCGATTGGTGGTGTGAGCCCGCTCACGCCGTAAGCTTGGACCATATCATTAAGCATCTCAACGCTGGCGTTGCTAATCGCCTTCATCGTGATGTTTTTCATATAAAAGCCTGGCATCTTCGGAAGTTGCTCGGGCAACCGGTCCGTGCCAATCAACACCACATAGGCATTGACCGCTGTACCCGTTAAGGACTGATCAAGCGTCCGTCGTCCGACATTTTCCAACACAATATCGGCGCCATGGCCGTCGGTCGCATCAATGACCGCCTGACCCCAGTCAGGCGTCGTGCGGTAGTTGATACCGATGTCGGCGCCGTGCTTCTTCATGGCTTCGAGTTTCGCATCACTCGATGATGTCACCACAACCTTTGCGCCACTCATTTTTGCGAGTTGAACGCCGAACGAAGACACACCGCCTGTCCCAAGTGACAGTACGATATCTCCCGGTTTTACACGGGCGACTTCGTACAATGCATGCCAAGCTGTAACACCGGATGACACAAAGGTCGCCGCTGTCTCTTCAGAAACGCCTTCTGGAAGCTTGACCAACGCATGCGCCGGCAGCAAAGCCATCTCGGCTAGCCAGCCATCGATATTGTTCCCGATATCGCCAATATAGGACTGCTCAGGATCCCATGGACCTTTGATCCAAGACGAGAAGTGAGTGGCAGTCACACGATCACCAACCTGAACCTGCGTCACGCCGTCACCAACAGCCGCAACAACTCCTGCCCCTTCACTGATGGGGATGCGTGTATCTGGGCGTCGGCCCCGTGGGATAGGGAAGCGATTAGAAATCAGACCATGATCTCGGGCATTAATAGATGTCGAGACCACCTTAATGAGAGCCTGCCCCGGACCGGGCGCCGGCACCGGGCGCTCAACCATGCGTAAAGTCTCAGGGCCTTTTTGCTCGCCGATTTCATAAACGCGATACGTCTCACCACCGCTCTGTGCAACTTGCTCGGCCGCCTCCGCAAGGGCTGCTTTGCCCCCGATCAGTGCACCCGTTGCTCCTGCTGCAGCTGTAAGCACGTTCCGTCTACTGACCACTAACTTCTCCTAAATTTCAAACGGCGCAGGCTTATCAAAATCATCCCACCTTGGCGCCAATAATTCCGGGTACTCCCGTTCCATGCGATCAAGCATTTCGCGGGGCAATTCAGCTGGCCCGTTTACTTTTTTGCCGTCCCAAAAACCAGAAAGATGCCCGTGCTTGTATTCATCTGGCATGTTGAGCCAGGGGTAATATTCAAAGGCATAGTGACCACAAAATTTCACGGGCAATGAAGTGATGGTCTCGTTGGCAAACAAATCTTTTTCAATCCAACTACACGAATTTTCAATATGCGTTGCAGGCCAATCAGGCGGGGCGCTACGAACGCTATCGAGTTTGATGAGGTTGTCTTCGGTGCGGAACTGGCGGTACACCTTTTGGTAGGTTCCGTCCCCACTTAGATTACGAAACCCTGTCGGATTGCCGACAGTGCCAGGGTCATGAAGCAAGAGAGAAACAGGAACGTTTACCTGCTCTCCAGTGATCGGGTTTTCGATGCGATCAACAAACTTGTTCGTCTTTAGGTCCCGCGCAAACGAAACATTGTGGGCATGAATGCGGTAGTTGTTGTCACCTAAATGACGGAAGTAACTGTATTCGATACCCTCGTACCGCATAAGCGGTTCGGGTCTACGTCCACCGGGAATAACGAAGACCATCCAGTGATACCACGTCAGCGTTGAGCCTTGGTCTTCGACCAAATCACGCCCCATGCGAAACTGAGCCTTAAACTCTTCCGCCGGATCATCAAAGTAAATGAATTCGGATGTGGTTTGGCTGATAGGCGGACTGAGAGACGTCAGGATTTGAGACTGTGCTGCCTGGCTGCCTAACAAAGCGCCCGCGCCGCCGGCTGCGGCCGAAATTATGTTTCGTCGCGTCACCATTGTCTTTCCCCTTTTTCCCGTTACATCTATTCTATCTGTCATAGAGCGTGAACCGGCTGTTTCAAGCTACCTTGGCCGACCAGTGACCAAACGCACACGTCCGACTTGGGCTTAGATTCCTAGGTGTCATGGTATGATTATAGTTTAGACCGATATTGGAGAAATAAGGTTATGGGTGCGCTTGAGGGCAAAGTTGCGATCGTCACAGGGACAACAGCCGCCAGCATTGGCCGTGCCTGCGCGATGGCCATGGCGATGGCCGGTGCCAAAGTCGTCGTAACAGGCCGAACCGTAGCCGGCGGCAAAGAAACGGAACAGTTGATCCGTGACGCCGGAGGCGACGCCCTGTTCGTACGCCATGACGTCACCATCGAAGAGGACTGGGCAAACGTCGTAAAAACAACAATTAGCACTTACGGCCGCCTAGACTTTCTAGTGAATAATGCGGGTGAAGCGGTTGTGAAACCGATTGAAGAATTG
Source organism: Rhodospirillaceae bacterium (assembly GCA_028822445.1). Lineage (GTDB taxonomy): Bacteria > Pseudomonadota > Alphaproteobacteria > Rhodospirillales > Rhodospirillaceae > WLXB01. The sequence continues at coordinate 141,965 of JAPKDQ010000005.1, forward strand.
ACCCGTGACGATCTTATTTTTTTGCGGCTTGTGGATCTCGATGGACCCTTCTTGGGAATGAAACACGCGTGGCCTCATATGGTCACGTCAGGCGGCGGCGTCATTCTCAACATGAGCTCCATTGTTGGCCAGAAGGGCAACCCTAAAGGCACCGCTTATGGTGCAATCAAAGGCGCACAGTTGGGGCTAACGCGAACAGGAGCTCTAGAAGGCGCAGCCGCAAACATTCGCGTCAACTCGGTTCACCCAGGCATGATTTGGACAGCAGGAGTCCCTGACGTACTCGGCCCAAACGCAGATAAAATGAAACCCGCGCTTGCCGCGCGCATACCTTGGGGTGAGACCGGAGAATCGCATCATGTGGGAGATTCGGTCGCATTTCTCTGTTCCGATGCAGCTAAATACATAACTGGTGCTGAGTTCAATGTCGACGGCGGCGCAGGCGCAAGCTGATTTTTTTAATCACGCTGCATTCAAACAGGCATCTAAACGCATCTCATCTATAATTAAACCAAGCCTCCTTGAGGTGCGGCCATTAGACTGAGGGTAACCCTAGGCGAGGATACTTATGGCAACCATGCGCGGAACTATGGACTCACTCAGCGACGAAATGATCGAGGCTATGAATGTCACACGTGAGTTTCTAGGGAATCGTAATGTCGAGAAAGACAAAATGGATGCCCGTGCACCCAAGATTCTCGACCAGGCCCCAGACTTTACAGCGGAACGACTATCGGGCGATGGATCCCGCACCGGAGAAAAAATAAGCTTATCAAACATTCTAGACAAACCCGTCGGCCTACTGTTCGGCAGCTACACCTGCCCCATCTTTCGCGATCAATTGCATCGGTATGAAGAAATCCATCAAGCACGCAAAGCTCAAATAAATTTCCTGTGCATCTACATTCTCGAAGCTCACCCAGAAGACGGATGGCGGGTCCCCCACAACTGGAATAAAGACATTTGCCTTCCCACACCGCAGACCCTGGATGAACGCGCTAAAATTGCCCACTTATGCCGCATCAAGGAGGGATTCACCGTTCCCATGGCCCTCGATACTATGGAAAATGAACTCCTGGCTTTATATGCCGGAACCCCGGAGCGGCTTTACGCCATTAATACTAACGGTATGATCACTCACAAATCATCCGTCGGCCCATTTACGTTGGACGATGTAGAAGCCTGGGACGCTGCGCTAGGCAACCTGACCGACGCCTAACCCTGACCAATAATCGCGAGAGAGACATTGTGACCACTGCACACGATATTCTTAGCCAAGCAATAACCTTGCTGGATTTAGGTAATTTTTCTGGCGCTGAAACATTGCTATACGATGCCATGGCCAACGTGCTCGATAACAAGAACACATATATTGGATCGGGAATTTAAGCTCATGGCGGCACTCAACGGTAAAGTCGCGCTCATTACGGGCGCAGCAGGGGACATTGGTGCGGCAATCGCGCGGCGGTTTATAGCTGAAGGTGCAACAGTGTGCCTCTCCGACATCGATGATGACAGGGGGCGCGCTTTGGCGGACGATATTGGAGAAGCATCATTCTATACCCACCTCGACGTCACCACAGAAGAGGACTGGCGTATTGTTTTGGAAACCTTGCTTAGCCGTCACAACCGCCTGGATATACTCGTCAACAATGCGGGAACGTTAGAAACGGGAACCATTGAAGATACCGACTTGGCAACATGGGAAAATATTCAGGCCAGCAATTCAACGAGCACATTCCTTGGGTGCCAAGCGGCTGTTCGCGCCATGAAAGAGACCGGCGGAGGCGTCATCGTGAACATGGCATCGCAAGCCGCAGTGAGGCCTCGCCCTTCCACATTGGCATACGCAGCGTCGAAAGCGGCCGTCATCAATCTAACCAAGACCGTAGCCACCCATTGCGCTGATAACACCTACAACATTCGCTGCAATGTGGTTCTACCCGGCGCGATTGATACTCAGATGATCTACAAAAACCAAGCTGCGGGGGAGTCAGATGAAGACTTCGTTGCTGCCGTTAATGCGCGTTATCCTTTGGGACGCATGGGTACCGCAGAAGAAATCGCCAGCGCCGTCCTTTTCCTCTCATCGGAGGAGAGTAAATTTATGACAGGAGCGCAGCTTCGCGTTGATGGCGGCGGCACAATTTAGAGCCAACGCGGTTAGATTCTGACACGCAACGTTGCATAGTCAATGAGCCCAAAAGGCGCGTCGAACTGAGCAATTCTGCCCGATAGCCCATTTTGGAAGCGCGTTTCATGCCGGACTAAACAAAAATGAAAACGCGGATTTTTATCGTGTGAAACACTAAGAACTGATGTACGAGCCCATGACAAAAATTCACGAACTAAGAAGTTGTCTAGGATTCGATTACACTAACCGCTTGCCGCCATCACAGGGTAACAGGATACCTGTCAGAAACCCATTTTGGATGCAGGCAAGGACAGCTTCTGCGACGTCTTCAGGCTGACCAATCCGGCCGGCCGGTGTGCTGGCGGCAGACTGAGCATACATGCCCTCACGAATATCATCGGGAATGCGGCTCCACGCTTCCGTATCTGTTAGGCCCGGCGAGACTGCATTCACGCGGCGCGGTGCCAACTCTACGGATAGGGTTTTGACCATGCCTTCGAGCGCACCGTTAACGGCGCCCAGACACGAGGCCTGCGGGACAGCGGCAATGGCAGACGCGCCAGTCACGATGGTAATTGTCCCCTGCTCCGAGAGTATCTTCGCACCATGGTGCATGGCAATCAGGTAAGGCCAGAATTTTCCATCAAAGGTATCTCGTACACCCTGAACGGGCACTTCGGTAAACGGGCCAAGCGAGGCACCGCCCGCCAGAGATATAACCAGATGGTCGAGCGCGGGAAGGCCTTCGAAGAACGCCGCTGCAGCCGCTTCATCGGCACAATCCATCACAGCTGTCGAAACAGCGCCGCCAAGCGCACCTTTCGCCTTTTCCAAACGCTCTTCCGTTCGACCGACAATGGTAACTATTGCTCCACGGTTCACGAGCAACTGGGCGGCGGCCAAACCGATGCCGCTGGATCCGCCGACAACCAAGGCCGCTTGTCCTGTGAGAGAGGTCGCTAAGGGCATAAAAAGGCACCACGTCTGAGAGATAAGGAATATTTAGAATAAGACGGCTGGTGAGAATGGCAATGCGAACTCTTACAGCAAGTACGATTGCGTTGTTGGCGCTAAGCCCGCAAAATCAATTCCTTATAAACATAGTTCTGGGATTAATTTGCTCATGAAGTTTGTTATCCAGCTCGCGCTATTGGCTCTCACGCTAGCTTTCCCCAATGTTGCATCCGCAGAGAAAGTACTGCGCATTGGCTTGGTGAGCTTGCCAGGAGATCTTGGTAATCCTTTTGGCTCATACACCATTCCCACTGTGGTACCCGGGCTCGCCGTCTTCGACTCACTCACCGTGGTCGATATAGATGGCGTGCTCCAACCCTGGATCGCTGAGCACTGGGAAGCGGTTGATCCCCTGACCTGGCATTTCACCCTCAAACCCGATGTAACTTTCTCTAACGGCGAGCCCTTTGATGCCACTGCGGCTGCCGCCGCCCTCAATTATTTTGCCAGTGGTGATGGTCTAATTGAGGTCGTCGCACAATCTGTGATTGATGTTGAAAGCGCCCGCGCGGTCGAGCCGCTGCTCTTGGAGGTCAAAACCAAGGCTCCAAATATTCTGTTACCACGGCGGCTGTCCGGTATTCGGATTCCTGCGCCTGGACCCTGGGCAGAGCTTGGGCGACGCGGTTTCGCGCAAGATCCAATTGGGTCTGGCCCATTTATCGCAACGCGCTGGGACAGCACCCAAATTAATCTAGTGGCAAACACCACGTCATGGCGCCCACCCAAAGTCGACCGCATAGAGATAAAGGCGGTGCCCGAAATTACCACACGCTTACAAGGGCTCATCACTGGCGCCCTCGATATTGCGTTCGACATAGGGCCCGATGACAGAGCAATTGTTGAATCTGCTGGTGGGCACCTCAACATTCGCCCCACCGGCCGCGTCCAACTGTTGACCTTCATGTCCATCGGCGACTCACCCGTCGCCGATGTGCGCGTGCGCCAAGCATTGAATTACGCGGTAAACAAACAGCAGATTATTGATATTCTTCTGGCCGGTGCGACAGAACCCTCTGGTCAGGCGGCCGTAAAAGCCTCATTTGGATACAATCCAGACGTTGAGGCCTATCCTTACGACCCCGATAAAGCGCGGGCGTTGCTCGCTGAAGCAGGCTACCCAGACGGATTCGAATTGGCGGCCGATATGACTCCCGGTGCGATGGCCGGTGATGGTGCTTGGTATTTACAAATTGCCAGAAACCTTGCCGACGTCGGCGTTCGGGTGACCTACCAGGCCTCTCCTTTCACCGTCCATATCCAGAAAATTCGTCAAGGTGGCTGGAACGGCTCAGCCTTTGGTATGGATTTCAACAACCTGCCGTCTTTAGATGTTTTGTGGCCGCTGCGTATTCACTCTTGCCTCTGGAACGCGCCATGGCATTGCCGGCCAGAATGGGTGCCACTGATCTTAGATGCCGAGCAGGAATTTAACCTGGAAGAACGGCGTCGCAAAACACAGGCCTTGGTGCAACTCTACCGCGACGAGCCGACGAGCTTGTACCTATGGGAGATGCCGGGCGTTGATGGCGTTGCTGCTCGCGTGGTCAACTACCAACCGCGCCATGCGTTTATCAATTTTCATGAGATGGATGTGGAAGACTGAGTAGATGCTAGAGTCAGCACTGTGTCCTTGGCCTCTTCATGCGCCTTCGATTTTCTCCCGCAGTGCTTCAAGAGCAAGCCATTCTTCTTCGGCCTTCGCCACACGGGTCTCAGCTGCTTCAAGGTCAGCCGTCGCCTTCGTGAATCCTTCAGGATCACGCTCATAAAAACTTGAGTTAGCAAGCGTAGTTTGAAGCGTGGCGATCTGCGTGCCAAGTGCGTCCATTTCTTTTGGCAAACTCTCAAGGGCGAATTTATCTTTAAATGACAATTTGCGTTGACCAGCACTACCAGCATTACCGTAAGATTTTGATCTACGTTTTTTCGTTTTTTGTTCGACCGACTTCTCGCGCGCGCTATCCATATCTTCAACGCCAGATCCGCGTTGCACGACCATGTCAGAGTAGCCCCCCGCGTAATCCAGCCAATGCCCCGGTTCATCTGAAGCAATGACAGAGGTGACAACGCGGTCCAGAAAATCACGATCGTGGCTCACCAGAAGCACAGTTCCCGCATAGTCGCTCAACATCTCCTGCAACAGGTCAAGTGTTTCAAGGTCGAGGTCGTTGGTTGGCTCGTCGAGCACGAGCATGTTTGACTTTTTCGCAAGAGCGCGCGCCAGCATAAGACGACCACGCTCGCCGCCAGAAAGAACCGTGATCGGCGTTTTCACCATATCTGGCGTAAACAGAAAGTCCTTCATGTAACTAATCACGTGACGTGGCTCACCACGCACATCAACATGATCACCAGAGTTTCCCGTAAGCGCCTCGCCTACTGTCCAATTAGGGTCGAGCGTGTCGCGATTCTGATCCATTGTCGCTATCTCAAGAAAGGTTCCCAGACGCACCCGCCCGGTATCAGGCTTGAGTCCGCCGGTGAGCATATTGAGAAGGGTAGTCTTGCCGGCACCGTTAGGGCCGACGATCCCTAGCCGGTCGCCGCGTTGAATGCGGACCGAAAAATTATCAACAACAGTGAAGTCTTCAAACGACTTCGAAATATCTTTGGCTTCAATCACGAGTTTGCTGGAAACCGCGCCATCTCCAGCACCCAGATTAACGTTACCCGTTCGCTGGCGATGATCGCGCTTGTCTTGGCGCAGGGTGTGTAAAGCATCTAGGCGGCGCACATTGCGTTTACGACGACCACTGACCCCGTACCGCAACCAATGCTCTTCCCTGACAATCTTACGGTCCAGCTTTTGCTGCGTTCGGTCTTCTTGATCAATGATGGTGTCTCGCCACGCCTCAAAGTGCGTGAAGCCTTTTCCAAGCCGACGTGTTTCCCCGCGATCAAGCCAAACAGTAGCCCGCGATAGTTTCTCTAAGAAGCGCCGGTCGTGACTGATGATCACCAATGCACGGCGTAGACTTTTCAACTCGCGCTCCAGCCATTCAATTGTTGGTAAATCGAGATGATTGGTTGGTTCGTCGAGCAATAAAATATCTGGCTTTGGGGCAATGATACGGGCGAGCGCTGCCCGGCGTTTTTCTCCGCCAGACAAATGCGCTGGGTCTTCCGTGCCCGTTAAACCCAACTGCTCTAAAAGATAAGTCGCGCGGTAGGGGTCGTCTCCATCCTCAAGGCCTTCTTCAACATAAGACAGGGTGTCAGTATATCCTGTGAGGTCGGGCTCTTGCGCGAGGTACCGAACTGTCACTCCCGGTTGGACAAAACGCACTCCGTCTTCATGTTCAATCAACCCGGCCGCAATCTTCAGGAGTGTAGACTTGCCCGAACCATTACGCCCAACCAGACAGACGGTTTCGCCAGGAAGCACCATAAGTTCGGCGCCCTGTAGGACAGGGGCGCCGCCGAACGTCAGGTGAATATCTTGCAGTGTAAGAAGGGGAGGTGCAGCCATGGCGCTGCGTCTATCGTCTTAGGCATATTTTCGCAAGAGACGTTAGCCAATTGAGGAGCGCTTATTTCCAGGTTACGTCCGGGAAAGCACGCAACTTCTCCTCACTCTTCCTGCGTTCGTAGTGAAGACACTTGAATCACATGGGACCTGGGACCCTGACAAACGCCTAATGCTCGTCAGAGACCTGCTCAGAGCCTACCATTCCTACGCACTCATGCTTTATATGCATGACGCCATCATGTTCGACGGCCTCAGCAACTGCATTCAGGGCTATACTCCGGTTAACCTCATCGTAAACTACCACGACCTCACACCCAGTGATGCGGATCAATAATTGATGTGCGCCAGTGTCTAGGGGTATAACTCAACTTTACAAGGGATAAGGTTCTTGCACGCGCAAGTAAAATGAAGAAGATGAACTCGCAGTCAAAAACGAAGGACGTGTCGCGGGTAGTTCTGTGGACCTATAGGTGGAATTTTTTAGTGCGTGTATTACCCTTATCAATCTTACTTGCCGCATTTTCATTGAGCAATTTGACTAGCAGCGCTCAATCGCAACCGCCAGAAACCGTGACACTGCGCGTTTCTGCTTACCTGTCACCACTCAGTCACAGTGTTCAAAATATTTATACGCCATGGATGAAACGGATATCCGAGGCATCAGATAATAGAATTAAGTTCGAGACCTATTGGGGTGGCGGCCTGGGTCGCAACCCATATAAGCAATTCGACCTGGTAAAAGCGGGGATCACGGACGTCGGATTGGTTCAACCCAGTTACACGCCCGGCCAATTCCCTCAGCTCCAGGCCCTTGAGCTTCCATTTCTTATGCGGTCCTCTATGGAAGCCAGCCTTGTGGCATGGCGGCTTTACGAGCGAAATTTAATATCTGGCTTTGATGATGTGCACTTGCTGGGGTTATGGACAGCAGAACCGAGCAATTTATACACCCGAAAGCCAATTGAAAAGTATGCCGACATTGCTGCTCTTAAAATTCGCTCCGTCGGAAGACTAGAGGGTGATTTTCTAAAGCGTTTGGGCGCGGTACCAGAAGCACTCCATCCAGCAGACGCGGTTGAGGCTCTTCGGCGCGGCACGATCGATGGTGCTATCCAAGGTTGGATTGCGATCAACACGTTCCAGACCTATCGCGAGACCAGCCACGTGATTACGGCCCCCCTCGGCACCGTGTCCTTTGGCATTATGATGAATGAAGACAAATGGGAAAGCATCCCCGCTGACCTCCAAGCCATCATTAATGAGAATAGCGGTGCGATCATCGCGATGCTCGGCGGCCAAGCCTACGACAGGCGTCAGGCTGAGATATCCAAAAGACTTAGGGACGAAAACCACCTGATTTTTGTCGATGCAAACCCTGAGGAACTCGAAGAGATGAAGAGCTACGTCAAACCAATCGCGGACACATGGGCAGAGCGCACGCCACGCGGCGCAGAGACCTATCGCGCTATACAAGATATCCTGGCCGACCTCCGTCGTCATGAACGGCAATTATAAAAATGAACGACCACTCTCCCCATACAAACACCAACATTCTAGACCGTGCCGTCGACACGATGGCGATAATTGGTTTTGCGGGCCTGGTGATCATCGCGTTTATGACCGTGGTGGACGTCTGCCTGCGGTACTTAAGCATACCCAGAATCCCTGGCCTCAACGACATTGAAGAAGTCGCCTTCGCCATCGTCATCGCAAGTTGCTTCCCAGCTGGCCTCAAAAAAGGTAATGCCGTCACAGTGCGCGTCCTTGGTAAAATTCTTGGGCCAAGGGCCCACAGCTATCTCGACGTAATCGGCGCAGTCTTCATGCTGTCGTTCTTTTTCTTGGTCGCCTTTGAGTTCATATCCTTTACCATCAGCTACACGGCGGATAGCCGCACGACGTCCACACTTGAGTGGCCAATTGCCCCGGTGTGGACAATTGTAAGCCTGATCATGATTGCTTGTGTCTGTGTTCAAACATGGGTTCTAGGCCAAACGCTGAAAGCCGCCGCGTCCGGAACACCCGTCGAGCATGAAGCTGAGTCCCTTTAGGATATGAAGTAACAATGGAACCACCCGTCATAGGCGGACTTGTTGTCGCCGGTATGTTCATCATGATTGCCCTACACGTGCCAATTGGTGTGGCCATGGCGATAGCTGGGTTTATCGGCACCGGCATAATCATCGGCTTCGAGCCAGCAATTGCTCTGTTTGGTATTGAGCCATCATCGGCCATCGCCAGTCAGGAACTCGCAATCATCGCACTATTTCTGTTGATGGGTAATTTTGCCGCAGCGGCCGGCCTATCCGGCGACTTATATCGCCTGGCGCAAGCCTTCTTGGGTCATCGTAAAGGTGGCCTCGCCATGGCCACTGTCGCCACCTGTGCTGGATTTGGTGCGGTCTGTGGCTCCTCCTTAGCAACAACCGCAACAATGACACGGATCGCATTGCCAGAGATGGACAAACGCGGTTACTCGCGCCGACTCTCGACGGGTTCTATCGCCGCCGGGTCAACTTTAGGCGTGATTGTTCCTCCCTCAGTTTTGCTCGTTCTATACGCCATCCTGACTGAGCAATTCGTGACAGCTCTATTCGTGGCCGCCCTCGGTCCTGCCATTATCGCTATCTTTCTATACTTGTTTTCCGTCATGGCCTACGTCAGCGTTGCGCCCAATGCTGGCCCTGCGGCTGAAAGAGTCCCCTGGGCCGAACGCCGGGTCGTACTCAAGAAAAGTTGGGGCGTTCTGCTGCTCGCCATCGTGGTGTCCGGCGGTATCTACTCAGGAATATTCACGGTCAATGAAGCAGCAGCCGTCGGGGCCGCAGTTGCCATCGCCTTCACAGCATTACGTGGGAAGCTGAGCCGCAGTATATTTTTTAGTAACCTGAAAGAGACCGCGGCCAGCACCGCCTTGATTTATCTCATCATCATTGGTGCATCGATTTTTTCGTACGCCATAACGCTGTCACACCTGCCGGACATAATTGTCACCTCAATTGAAAATCTCGGCCTGGAACCTTTGATGGTCATCCTACTTCTAGAAGCGATGTACATCATTCTCGGCTCGATCTTTGACACTGTAGCAGCAATGGTGATCACCCTACCATTCGTCTTCCCCCTCGTCATTGGCATGGGGTACGACCCGATCTGGTGGGGCGTTATCAACGTTGTTGTTATGGAAATGGGCATGATCACACCGCCCATAGGCCTCAATGTTTTTGTGATGCATGGCATGAATAAAGACTTACCTTTGAGCACCGTTTACGCTGGAATTTGGCCGTTCTTATTGTCTGATCTTGTACGGCTTTTGATACTAACCTTATTCCCAGTTCTGACCCTGTGGCTGCCCAAAGCCATGGGTCTTATGTAATAATTTACGCTCGATCTGGGGTTTATTCTAGACGCCACGTGGGCTCTAGCTGAAGCCGAGATACCGCTTGTACCGTGACAAAATTAACCCCCTTCATAGAGAACACGACGATGTCCCGCACCGCCCCCAGAATCATAATAGCGACTGCGGCAAGCCTTCTTTACAGTTTAGTTGCAACATCAGCCTATGCGGACGATGACCCAGATTATGCCGCCATGGTCGATGGGGATGGCAAAGACTTTGCCTTCCTTGTTTGCTCCGACTGCCATGCCATGCAGCATGTCCTTCAAAAACGCTATAGCAGTCAAGGTTGGCAGAGTGCCATTAAACGCATGACCGAAGATTTCGGCATGGCCGAACTCGAGCCAGACGAAAGCCGCCTAATTATTGATTACTTGAACTACAACTACGGTACCGTTGCGGGACGAAAACAACCTCGCGCTAAGCCATAACGGTTTGGTTGCCGACATCATTATTCGGTTCCACACCGTCTTCCATGATCAACATCAAGTCTTCGAGGTGGGGCGGGCCTAATCCGTTCGCGGATATGGTCCCACGGCCTTTCAGTCAGTTCTGAAACGCGCTACATGCCATTGGGCGGTTCACCAACCTTAACAGCCTAAAAGATTTGCCGTGATAGCCCCTGCCTCTCCGGCTTCTAGTATTCTGAGAACATTGCCACGATTAATTATTGTCTGTCTGTCTGCCCGCCTCCTTAAGGCACTAAGAATGGCATGCGTTATAATTATAATATGATAAACGGGTCTTCTTCCGTATTCATAGGCTCGTAACCGGTTTTGGTCACGCGAAAGAGGTCTTCGTTATGGCCGCAGCCATAGCCCACTTCCAGGTAGGGTAGATCAACGGTTAGGGTCATATTTTCTTCCAGAACATGATCAAAGGACTCGACCCCAAATTCTGACAAACGGAATGGATTGTCATCATGCTGCAAACCGACGGAATGCGGGGTAACGAAAGCGGCATAATCCGGCATACCGTTCTTGACCATGGTATCAAAACCTATCGTACGGAGCGTAGAATAGGTCACGCCCGGTTTGATGGCATCGAAAACAGCTTCACGGGCTAACTGATTTGCACGGCGGCGCACCTCTATTTCTTTCGATGGGTCACCGATCATGAATGTGCGTGCGATGTCTCCCATGTAGCCTTTGTAATTGCTGACCGCATCAACCAGAAACGGCTTGCCCGGAACCATCATGCCATCGGGAAAGCCACCACCCGGAAAGCCGGCGATAAAACTATCTACATCGTTGCCGCGCTTAGCGCATTCATATCGAAATATATGGGCGATATCTTCATGTGTCATACCCGCTTCGATAGCCCGGATCGTCGCCAAACAGGCATCACCATTATTCCCGCTGCCAATGCGCTGATACGCGAGCTCTTGCTCCGTCTTCACCATACGAATGAGCTGAAATACGCCGTAGCCAGGCACGCATTCGACGTCGACTAGATCTGTCTGCGTTAAAAATTCCGCAATGCGCATATCATCAACAGCGACTTTGCCTTTAGTAATACCTTGCGCCTTCAGGGCCCGCGCCAGGGCCCAAGCCGAACTCGAAGCTAATTCACGTCCCACTTTATCCTGTGCAGCGGCCCAACGCTTTTCGCGCTCGGTAAGCATGACATCATCACGGACATGATATTTCCGCGTTCTACCCGCGCCTGGATCAACCGGCACACCATTTGAATCGCGCTGAATGTCTCCACCGCCGCCAAACCCGTACGGCATAAGTTCGGCTGTCTCCCGATCCCCGTTAGCGATATCCCACGCTACAGACGAGCCAGCAACAAGATAAATCGGCGCTTGTGGGTCTGCGGCATAAGTCGCAAAGCCCGGATACTGGGAGCGGAACTTGACGCCAATGGTGGTGATATTCGTGAGGTAGTAAACGTTGATCGGATTGAGGGCAATCATACCTACCAAGCCAAACCGCTCGAGCACTTCTGTTGCTCGCGGTCGGTTGACCAGTAGCTTGCCATCAATATCCGGCTTGGGAGCGGCGTATGCCGTAGACACAGAATCTGTCTGCGCATGAGCAGACACTGTCGTGGCGGTTGCAGCAGCAGCAAACCCGCCAAGGGCTGTGCGTCGATTGATTCGCGAACTCTTCATGGCGTACCCCTTATGATTGATGCGGTTGCGCGGCAGAAGTGGGCCCAGAACGAATACCAACAAAAACGCCGCAATAATTCATTATGGTTTCCTTGCTCGTAACATTGGCCAGGATATTTCCAAAGGTATCGTATTGCTCCAAGGCGCCATCATAAGCGCTCTGATTAAGTAGTTATTATAAGCCGAGCTTATTATAGGTGATTGCATTATTTTGGAAATCCCTCCATCCCGCACCTCTAGCCTTGCACAGTCGACAGATTGGACTGAGGATAGGTCTTCATAAAAAGGGCAAAGAGCATGAAACGCAGAATGGCGCTTAAGGGAATTGGAGCGACCGTCGCAGCAGCTGCTGCTGCAATAACCAGTCCGGCTCACGCCCTGGATAAGATGGATTTGGCACCTGTGGGCAATGAGCTAGACGCTCTACGTCAGCCCTTGCTCAATAAAGCCCAGGCGCAGGCAGTCATGGAAGAGTACGACCTCGCTGGCATGCTGGCGCTTAATCCGGTCAACATTTACTATCTGACCAACACCACACCCATCGGCGCAAAAATGCGTTGGGAGTACCCCGCCTTCGCAACGCTTCCACGTGACCTCGATCAACCAAACTTTCTGATAACAAACGCACTACAGCTTTGGGATATTGCTAATGGAGACCGCTACAGTCCAGACGTTATTCCTTACTCTGGCCCGCTCAACAAGCGCGCTTACATGGGTATGGACGGCAAGCCACTGACAGAAGAACCTGTGGCGGCCACCGGCGGCTTCGCCGTACGTGAAGGCGCCGCCCTCACCGCGCGCGAACAACGCTGGGTAGATAGCCAGAACGTGCAGCCCTCTGCGACCCCAGAGTGGGCGCTGGCGCGCGCCATGAAAGAATCCGGAATCGTCAAAGGCCGAGTGGCCGTCGATGACATGCGCATCGCACATCTCCTCCAACGGATTGGCGTCGCCGATAACATTGAATTCGTCGACGGCGATAACCTCTTCCGACGTATCCGTTACATCAAGTCAGAGCCTGAAATTGCCTTGATGCGCGTTGCAGGCGCAAAGAATGCAGAGGCCGCTTTGGCCACAGCCCGGTCCATCGAGAAAGGTATGAGTTTCGCCGAGATTGAGCGGCGCTTCCTGGCAGAATGCGCACTACGCGGCAATGCCATGTCCTTCATTATTGCGGGTGTCACCCTTGGTTTCTTGCCCGATGCAGAAGTGGTGCCAGGTAAACCGTTCCTGATCGATGCCGTATCAAATTTTCAACAGTACCACGGCGACTTCGCCCGGTCGGTTGTGCTTGGCGAACCCAGCAAAGAAGTCATAAAACGAGCAAACGCACAGCAAGCAGCGCGGGAGGCGACGTTCAGCATTCTAAAGCCCGGCACAAAATATTCAGACATACAGGCCGCAGGGTATGCTGCCTTCAAAAAGGCTGGCGGCAACCCAGATACCCTAATCGTCAACCCGCACTCATTGGGTCTCCAACACACAGACCAACCCTACGACGACACTAACCCCTGGCGCGGCGGCGAGGACATTGTGCTTAAAGCAGGCATGGTGATTACGGTCGACTTGCCCTACATAGAAATCGGCTTTGGCGCAGGGCATAACGAAGATCTCGTGCTCATCACCGCGGATGGCTTCGAAGCCATGAATTCGGAAGAAGAGCCACTCGTGATTGTCTAGCCTACCCCCACAGCGCCGACCACTCGCCCTGTAGCCGCGCCCAAAGACACGAATGGAAAAAGGTCCATAGGGCGATAGCAAAGGCCGAGGCTACAAAGGCCGAGGCTAGCCACGTATTTGTCGATAGTCAGCAGGTACTAAGAACTGATGTGCCTGATCTCTTAGCTTGATCTCATGATGCGGGGCTGATAGCCCGCAGCATGCTTTTAATTCTTGTATCAGTATTCTGCACAGCGTTTCTAGCCGCAACTATTCTCCCGTTCTCTTCTGAGTTGGTGGTAGCCACGGCCATGGCCGACGAGCGCGTGCACTTGGTCGCGCTTTGGGCCTCAGCTACTGCCGGCAATACACTCGGTGCCGTCGTCAACTACTGGCTTGGCCGGGGCGCAACCCGCTATCAAGATAAACAATGGTTCCCGGCCTCTCAGACGCAAATGGACAAAGCAGAGGCCTGGTTCAATCGTTACGGCATATGGTCATTACTACTGACATGGATCCCTATTGGCGGCGATGCGCTGACCGTGATCGCAGGCCTATTACGGATTCGCTTGGATATCTTTGTGATATTCGTAGGCCTCGGCAAAGGCGCACGATACGCAGTGGTGATTGCAGGTTTGGACGCGCTACTATTTTAGCACCCTCAGCCAGCTTCCATATGAAAGGGTTGAACGCCCTACTCTCAAAAGCAAAGCTGTTTGTTGTGAAAATGGGGTAACTTTGGATAAGGTTTTAGATACCGAACCTTATCCATTATTTGTACGGTTTGGTTATTCGCCCAGATATTGATGCACACCATATAAACTGGCAATTCTCAATATGTTTAGTGCCTGGAGAGCGTACCTATTTTATACCTATTCCCGCAAAAATTTTACGCTAATGAGGCAACTCGAGGGTCTGCCCTATCTACCCCTTTACCCCGACGCAAAGGGGGCAAGGTTAGAGCAAGGGACTACGATAATTTGAAGGTGGCGTATCAATAGATGAAATACTAGCATCGGCACAGATGGCAGCACTATTGAAACCTGACAATTACTTCGGGTTAGCCCTGACAAGAGGCGGATCGAAATGGGATATGTTTTTTACGATACGGAAACGACTGGAGTAGAAACTTCTTTTGATCAGATCTTGCAGTTTGGAGCGATCTATACGGATGACGATCTCAACGAGGTAGAACGACTGGACTTGCGCTGTCAGCTACTACCAAATGTCGTGCCTCACCCGAAGGCCCTCATCATAACAGGTGTCGGGCCAGAGACCTTCTTAAATGAAGAGTTACCCTCTCACTATGAAATGGTTGAGACCATTCGCTCAAAATTGATTGAATGGTCGCCCTCCCTGATCCTGGGGTACAACTCTATTGATTTTGACGAGGTGCTGGTTCGGCAGGCACTTTATAAAACCCTGCACGATCCATATCTGACCAATACTCTGGGAAACCTTCGGGCGGATGTATTATCTCTTGTAAGAGCTGCAAATTCCTTGGCGCCAGGTGTTTTGGAGGTTCCCTTGAACGAGAAGGGGCGCCCAACATTTAAGCTGGACCAGTTGGCCCCTGCGAACGGTTTCGAGCACACCAATGCCCATGAGGCGCTCTCTGACGTTGAGGCAACCATTTTTATGGCCCGAAAGATAAAGGAGTCATTGCCGCATATCTGGGAGTCCACAAAACAGACAGCTAGCCGCCAACTGGCCACTGAAATGATCACAGAGACGCCCTGTTTCGTCCAGTCAGTCACTTACTTTGGCACGCCCTATAACTACGTCATGACTTTTGCTGGAAATAATCCAAAGATTCCATATCAGGTGACTGGTTTTGATCTCGATAATAATCCCGAATATTACCTGGATGCTGATGTTGATGGACTAATCGATGCGATAACTAAGCAACCTAAAGCGATCAGAAAAATTCGATCTAACGCGAGCCCGGTCATATTAGCTGCGGACGATATCCTCGAATTTTTTGAGACCACGGCAGAGTCCCTTGAAACCTATAAAGAGCGTGCTGGGGCTCTGGTAGGAAATCATGCATTTCAATCAAGAGTGGGCGATGCTCTCGCGCGCATCTCCGATGATGCAGCAGAGGGAAGGGAAGAATCACCGTATATAGAAGAACAAATCTATAGCGGTTTCTTAACCCCACAAGATAAGGCCCGCCTGGTCGAGTTTAGAAAAAGCGATTGGGAAAGCCGTTTAACGATCGTGAATTCCCTTGCAGATCCCAGATACAAAGAACTAGGCATCCGGGTGATCTACTGCGAGCGCCCAGAAATTCTGGAGGAGGTAGATAGAAACAGGATGGATAACTGGGTTAAGCAGCACATATTTAATCCGGATCCAAAAGTGCCCTGGACAACGCTAAACAAGGCGAGGCTAGAGCTTGAGGCAATATCCAAGATGGCATCTAGTGAACAACAGGTTTTCCTAAATTCAATATCTGATTTCTACGGTAACCTTGAAGGCAAATGGTCTAAGCTATAATCATTTCTCGGGACGGAATAGAGTGTCCGGTTCCGCAACAGCGAAAAGGACTGCCGCCATGTTCCGAAACGCGATCAGACGGGCTCTGCTCGTTTTAACGCTGGCCGTCCCCAACCTTGCCCATGGGCAAATCACCGCAACACTGACATTCGAAACCAACGGCGTCGCCGGGGTCACCCAAGATGGAGTGGATGTGTTCAAGGGCGTTCCCTATGCTGCGCCGCCGGTGGGAGCGCTGCGGTGGCGGGCACCTCAACCTGCGACACCCTGGCCGGGCATCCGCGTAGCTGATCACTATGGTGATATATGCGTGCAGCCGCTGGGGCCCGGAAGCACAGGCGGTACGGAGACGCCCGAGGCCATGAGCGAGGACTGTCTTACACTTAACATTTTTAAGCCGAATGACGCGGTCGGTCCGTTGCCTGTTGTAGTCTGGATACACGGCGGCGGGTTCACCCGCGGTGCGGCGTCCGTGCCAACTTACGACGGCGCGGCTTTCGCCCGTGGCGGTGTGGTGTTTGTGTCCATCAACTATCGCATCGGTCAGCTCGGAGTGTTCGCGCATCCAGCGTTGACGGCGGAAAATGCCGACGGAGGACGTCTCGGCAACTACGGCCTGATGGATCAGATCGCTGCTTTGCAGTGGGTGTCCCGTAATATTGCAGTCTTCGGTGGAGACCCGAACAACGTAACGATTTTTGGCGAGTCTGCCGGTGGACTCTCCGTCAATGCCCTGATGGTGTCACCGCAAGCGCGCGGGCTGTTTCATCGTGCTGTTTCGCAGTCCGGATACGGCCGAGGTTCGTTCCATCGTATGACCGTTGATTCACTGGACGGCCGGCGTGCAGCGGAAACGGAAGGTCAAGAATTGGCAGCCGCTGTCGGTGTCACCGGCAATGATTTGGCGGCACTGCGTGCTGTGCCGGCGGCCACCATTGTCGCCCAGCCGAGACCGCCCGGGCATCTCTATTTCATTCTCGATGGCACGGTGCTGACCGATGACATGTGGGCAGTATTTCGCGCTAACAAAGAAGCGCCGGTGCCGTTGATGATCGGATCCAATAGTCATGAGTTCTCAGGCATCTCCTGGGATAGTCCGCGCCCGGATCTGCATGCTTTTGTCAGTGATGACGCGTATGGTGCGCTTGCGCAGCCTTATGGCGGTAAGGACATGCTCGACCATCACCTCATTAGCGATTTCCTGTTCACCCAACAGGCGCGTGCCTTGGCGCGGATGCACAGCAACAATGGTCACCCGACATCTCTGTATCTTTTCTCTGTGGTCGGCGACGCCGCTGCGGCGGAAGGAAAGGGCGCCCGCCATGGTGCTGAGATCGCCTATGTCTTCGATACCCTGAACGCGGGCGGGCCACCCGATGTGGCGGCGGCGGATCAAGCCGTTGCAGAAACGATGAACGCCACCTGGCGTGCCTTCGCAGCCACCGGAGATCCGAACGGGACCGGGTTGCCCCCTTGGCCGGATTACGCTGACGGCCAGATCATGGAGTTCACGCTGCGCGGCCAGTCCGTGCATCCCGATGTCCGTAACGACCGTCTCGATGCGCTCTCGGCCGTGCTCGACGGTAAGTCGTAATCCGAAGAGGGAGTGGATGTGTTCAAAGGCATTCAACATTTGGTCGCAACAGTAAAAATAATTGCCGCTCAACTCAAATAGCTGAAGTGGCACGTGTATATTTATTTCTAGATATAACTATACCCCCGAGCCTCTCAGCCCGGGGGTATAGTTATATCCACAAATAAATAACTAAAGGCGTCCAAAAACCTGTGAATGCCACTCACGAAGTTGCTTCTACAAGACCTTGATAGTGATTAGCCGAATAAACCGACCGCATACTAAAAATTCTTCTAATTAGAGTTGGCTTATCCTTGTCGTTGAATAGCAATCCATGCAGCAACCTTCTTGTCAACTTTGATTGGAGCGACCTTCCAATGCATTATGAAAGGCGTGCCATCTTTTTTGTAGTTAACCGCTTTTCCCTCAAAACTCTTTTCAGTTTTCAGGGCAGTGGCCAATTTGCGTATTACATTTTTGTCGGTGCCTGGGCCTTGCAAAATTTTTGGTGTTTTTCCAATAACCTCCGACTGTTCGTAACCTGTGAGTTTCTTGAATGCTTTATTTGCGTAGGTAATGCTTCCTTTAACGGTCGTATCAGTGATCAAAATCGAGTCAAAACTGTTGTCAAGTAGCACCTTGAGCAAGGCTAACTTAGACTCTGATTCTCCAAATGCTTTATCCATTTCTGATGACATTTTTACCTCGTTTACAGACACAATTATTTTCTATACGAAGCTTCCCTGTCTTTAGATCGTTATCAACTTGATAATTATAGGGGCTATCAACAAAAACCAGAGCAGCTATGACCGCTTGGCCTTAAAGCCGTTCGGTATGTTGTTGAAGGTGATTGCTCTGTGTCAGGCGGCTTTATTTTCTGCTTAAGAAATCCTTACGCATAGTGATCCAGACGACAGCGACTGACAACAAGACGGACCCTGTTATGGCCGCCAATTTTACCGGGTCGCTTATCCCCTCCTGCCTGACGTATATGCCGTAGGACGCCCATATGAAAACACAGCAGTAGGCGATATCGCGGGTGGTCACACCCATCCAAATGTAAATGGCAATGGCAGACACAACCGTGACTAGGGCCCATTGATCCATGGAAAGAGAAAACGGATAGAACTGCTGCGCATAAAAGACCGCGCCTAAGTTGGCGAGGGTCGCTGTGGTGATCCAGCCAAAGTACAAACTGAAAGGGCCGTCAACAGCGAGTAACTGTCGCGGCGACGGCGTACCTTGTTTTCTGAGTTTTGAGGTAATCAGTATCAGAGTCACGAGGATGCCCAACATGAAAACCAGGCTCAACTCGACCAGACGGTAGTGCCAGGCGAATATCCAAGCCGCGTTACATGTGGCATTTACCAGAAACAAGTTCTCCACTGTTTGGGCGCGAGATTTAACGGCTTCCATTCCATACAAAAACGAAAACGCATAAATGGCTAGTCCGATATAAATTAGGCTCCAAATAGAAAACACGTATCCCGATGGCGTGAAGCCCGTAGGATACAGGTCAGACAATTCGCCGGTCTGATAGCCGTTAATGGGGACTACATTCGCGGCGGCGTTCACGCCGATGACGATGAAAAACGCGATGAGTGGAAGGAACGGTCGGAGGGCCTGCATAGTGTTTTCCCTGGATTGTTAACTATGGCATGGCCTAGTTTTCTCAAAGGATATGCCGGTATTGACCTAAGGGCATATGCTACCACCGACTGGTCGGCAATTAAATCCAGGATTTAATTAGGGCTGAAAAGAGCGAAGAATAGAGACTGCCCCAAAAGGTGGTTCGGACGAGTGAGCTTCTTGTAGTGAATGTCGTCCCGTTTCATCAACGCTGAATAAATTCAAACATTTCTTCGTTCGGACCCCTCACCATCATCATGCGGTACAGATCACCATCGCCTTTAATATCTGCTGGGGGTTGAACAATATCGTACCCCATACCGGAAAGGCGTTCATGCAACGCTTCGATATCGTCAGTGTCATGGGTGAGCAGAGAAAACCCAAGCATTCCCGGCTTCATACGATCAATGAGGCGCTTGCCTGTACGGTCGAAGAAATGCACACAGAGAATTTTACCGCTGGCTTCCCCCTCATCCGCCCAAAGTAAGAAGTGAACACGTGTCCCATGCGGCACGCCAGTGAGGTCGTCAACCTTGTCGCGATACTCATCACCTGTTTCATCGTCAGCCACAGCAATCAGGCCGAGCCCCTCTTTATAAAAGCGTCGGGTCTCATCCAAATCACCGGCAACGACGGAGATAGTTGGAATTTCTGAGAAGGGCCCATCGGGTGATCCAGCTCGCATTGATGTCTTTGCGTGAACATGCCCGACCATGATGAGAACGGGCAAACCATCTGGACCAGAAAACAAGCATTCTTCACTAACGGTTTTGCCAATCTGGTGCTTGACCGGTGGAGAACGAAACTTATACCCGGCGTGTTCGATCTTCTCGACGTAGGGCGCTATTGGGTCTTTGACATAAAAATCAATCGCTTTGACCCCAACATCGGTGCCGGAGTCGGCATTTTCCTCGCCAAAGTCGAGTCGGACTTTTTTAGACGCCACGGGCTCATATTGTACCAACCGCAGCCACCCTAAAGGGTAGCCCTTGCAAGACAGCTCAGCAAAGCGAGCCGTCACCCCTTCTCCGAGGCCCCAAGCAGTTAGTAAAGAGCCTGACAAATGGCCCTCGCGCTCAACCTTGAGCTCCATAATGTTCCGAAAAAGAGTTAATGCCCGATCGAGGTCCACAACCCCAACCGTCGCCATACGCATTGCTCCTACGTAGCCATTTTTAGCCATTGATGCGTTCCCTTTGTGACCATGCCCTGAGTGAGCGTATTATGATGACTAATATGATGACCATTATGATGACCATGGTGTCAGACTCAACTGGTGTCGGATGAATACATAGATTTAAAGCACGAAGGGACGAGCGACAGGATTTAGTGAGGTAGTATAATCGGTGCTACTTGCAGAAAAAATTTCTGCTCTAACGCACGGCGTATCCTCATTGATTATAATATTTATTGGCAAAATTTTTACACGATTGGTTAGTGTCTATGTTCAACAAGTTGCACCTTACAGCGGTCTTTTTGACTCTATCTTCTTTTAGCAGCACGACCGTTGCGGAGCCCACTGACGCCGTTCTATCTGACATCGCCCGCATGCTCCCAGGGACTTATACCAACGCGGCGCAACTGGCCTCTGTAGACGAGAGCACAGAAGCCTTCGCGCTCACCACGATCATCAAGCCGATGTCAAACCCGGCCCTTGGCGAAACCTTGTATTACTTGGAAGAATACAAAAACAACGACCCATCGGCGGTCGCACGAATTCGAATCTATTCATTTGTTCTCGAAGACGGTGTTGTAAGGCTGCACTTACTCAACCCCACGGATGTAGAAGCATTACATGGCGCCCACGCCGATTTATCGCGAGCCGAAAGATTGACGCCTGAAGACATTCAGTTGGATCGTGATAGCTGCATGCTCGATATAACTCGCCTCAACGATACTCTTGTAGCCCGGATGGATTCCCACACTTGCGATGTGCTTGATACCTGGGTGGATTACGAATTGATCATCGATCAGGCGGGAACATGGACCTGCTACGCACGGCGCCTTCAATCAGACGACAGTCTCGCCTGGCTACAAATGCCCACCTTTCCCTGTATTCGCCAACAACGGACGGTGACTATTCTGCCCTAGGATGGAGTAAGCCTGATGCGCCTCGTTTTTATTATTGCTGCAATTTACCTTGCCGCCATTGCCCCGGTCCGGTCGCAATCTCTAGACATCTTTAAAAAGACAACAACCGAAGTTGCCCCAGGTGTGTATTCCTACGGTTCATTCTCCGCACGCAGCCTTTTTGTTGTAACTACCGACGGCGTGATTACGACCGACCCTGTCAGCGCCAAGAACGCTGCCGACATGCGAGAAGCTATTGCAGAGGTCACGGATCAACCGGTGAAGTATGTGGTCTATAGCCATCAGCATTGGGATCACGTGCTCGGCGGACAGGTTTTTAAAGATGAGGGTGCGACGTTCATTAGCCATGAGAAGTGCATTCCCCACTTCATACTCCATCCAAACGATGACTTAGTCATGCCGGACCAAACCATCGCTGGTGATCATGATCTCACGGTAGGCGACAAGACCCTCAAGCTTATGTACTTCGGTCACAACCATGGTGATTGCATGTTGGTGATGCAGGTGGACGGGACCCGCGTTCTATATATCAATGACCTCGTCACCCCCTATTCAGTTGGCCTAGGGTTTATGCCTGATTACGACCCTGGCGAATGGGTGCGCACTTTGCATGAGTTGGAAGCCATGGACGGCTGGATGCAATTCATCGGCGGCCATGGCATTCCCATTGCCCCGAAGGACGCTATGGTTCAACGGCGGCGTTATATGGAAGCTCTGATGGCAGCAGTATTGGATGGCATAGAGAGCGGTAAGCGTCTGGAAGAGCTGTACGGCACTATTGAGCTAGCCGAAGAGTTTAAAGAAATGCGCGGCTATGACACTCATATTCGGCGGAGCGCAGAGCGCATTTATCACTACTACACGATGGGCTGGTAGTACCCCTTAGGCTTACAGCTTGGTCGGGTTAGGCGCATCACCATAGACATCCTTCGGATCGAAGGTCTTATCGTCTTCTTTAAACTCTAGCAGTCTAGACGCATCCGCTACCGGAACACCCGTCGGGATGGCGCGATAAAAGCACGAGCGATATCCAACGTGGCAGCTGGCACCAGAGCCAGCAACACTGACGCGAAGCCATACGGCATCCTGATCATCATCAATCCGCATTTCTACGATTTCTTGGGTCAGACCAGATGTAGCACCCTTGTGCCAAAGAGCCTGACGGCTGCGGCTCCAATAATAGGCCTCGCCGGTTTCAATCGTCTTGGTCAGGGCTTCTTCGTTCATATAGCCATGCATCAAGAGCTCACCCGATTCGGCATCTGTGGTAACAACGGCAATCAGACCGTTGGAATCAAATTTCGGGGCCAATTCCGAGCCTTCTTCGACCTGTTCTATGGTCTCGCGGCTGGCAAAGGGTGATGTATTCTGGGTCATACGACCTCCTTCATGGCTGTATAGGCTTCATTTAGGCTGATACGCATTTATTCTCAAGGGGTCGTTTCAATTGCTTTATTCAGCCAAGACTGGAGCCTAAGCCTATTTTCGGCTAAACCCCGAGCCATGATTACCCTAAAACTGCACAACACCATGACGAAGGCCAAGGCAGCCTTCGAACCTACCGATCCAAAACGGGTAACCATGTATGTCTGTGGACCAACGGTCTACAGCAGACCACATATCGGCAATGCACGCCCCGCACTCGTTTTTGACGTTCTGTTTCGCTTGCTGCGTCACCTCTACGGTGAAGAGCACGTAGTCTATGCCCGCAATATCACAGACATCGACGATAAGATAAACGCGGCATCGCAAGAGAGCGGACGCTCGATCAGCGATATCACTAAAGAAATGGCTGATATCTATCGTAGCGATATGGCGGAACTCGGTGTTTTGCCACCAACCCATGAGCCGCACGCGACGGCTCATATTTCTGAGATCATTGCCATGATCAAAACACTAATCAACAGTGGCAATGCCTATGAGGCTGACGGGCACGTTCTATTTAATGTGCCTGGGTTTGATGACTACGGGAATCTCTCACACCGCAACCGCCACGACTTAATTGCCGGCGCGCGCGTTGATGTCGCTCCCTATAAAAAAGACCCCGCAGATTTTGTGTTGTGGAAGCCGTCGACCGAGGACCTTCCCGGTTGGGAAAGTCCATGGGGACGCGGCCGACCTGGCTGGCATATTGAATGCTCAGCGATGATTGAAAAACATCTCGGGAAAACCATCGACATTCATGGCGGCGGACACGATTTAATCTTCCCGCACCACGAAAATGAAATTGCGCAAAGCCGTTGCAGTCATGGCGGCGTAGATTTAGCTCGAGTATGGATGCACAATGGATTCCTGACGATGGATAAAGACAAAATGTCTAAATCCATCGGTAATATTGTGACCGTGCATGAGCTCACAAAAACACATTCCGGTGAAACGATCCGTTTCGCGATGTTATCAGCCCATTACCGTCAGCCATTGGACTGGTCAGAAGAACTATTAGCGCAGGCAAAGAAGACGTTGGATAGAATGTACGGCACACTAGAAAATCTTTCTGAAATAGCCCTACCTGCAGGTGCCGAACCATCAGAAGCGTTTATTGCTGCTTTATCGGATGACGTGAACACGCCCAAAGCCCTGGCCGAATTATCGGCACTTTGCAAAGCTGCCAACACGGCAACTTCAGACGTAGAACGCGCCAAACTCAAAGGCCATCTCGCAACCTCAGGCGCCTTGCTTGGGTTGCTGCAGAATGACCCATCAGCTTGGCTCAAAGGAGATGGCAACGATGACCAAGAGATCGATGCCCTGGTAGAAGCTCGCAAGATTGCACGAGCCAATAAGGACTTCACAGAATCGGACCGCATACGCGATGACCTCACGGCACGAGGCATTACGCTAGAAGATGGCGCTGACGGCACAAAGTGGCGTAGAGGTCTCTGAGGATGGTCACCGTCGCAGACACACGCGTTGAATTAAATAGGCTGATTGCCTTCCCAACGGTTTCCCGCGATTCGAACATGAAGCTGATCGCTTACGTCCAAGAACGGCTTAATGAATATGGGATTGGGTCTCGTCTCGTCCATAATGAAGAAGGCACGAAAGCAAACTTGCTCGCAACCATCGGGCCTATGCTAGAGGGTGGGGTGGTTTTGTCAGGACACACGGACGTTGTGCCCATTGATGGCCAAGACTGGCATACCGACCCGTTCTCACTCGTTGAAAACGATGGCAAGTTGTTCGGACGCGGTACTTGCGACATGAAGTGCTTTATCGCCACATGCTTGGCTGCGCTGCCAGATATGGTGGCGGCGGACCTGTCAGTCCCGCTTCACTTTGCCTTTTCTTATGATGAAGAAATTGGCTGCGCAGGGGTCCCATCGCTGATCAAATTAATCCGCAAAGAACTCCCGCTGCCAAAGGCTGTGATTGTCGGTGAGCCAACGGACATGAAAGTTGTTACCGCCCATAAAGGGGTGGACGCTGTTAACGTCGTTATTATTGGCCAAGAAGCGCATTCATCGCAAACCCAACTAGGGTACAGCGCCATTATGGCGGCAGGGAAGCTCATACAGTTTGTCGGCGAGATGATGGCCGAGAACGCGTCTGGATCTAACAAGGACACGAACTTCGAACCAGACCACACAACGATGACCGTAAATATGATTCACGGCGGAACTGCATTGAATATTCTGGCTGGTCACTGCGAAATGACCTGGGATATTCGATCCCTGCCCGGTGACGGCGCTCAACAATACATCAGTCGCTTCACCACATTTTGTAACGATACCGTTCTTCCCGAAATGCTCAAGACAGCGCCACGCAGCAAGATCGAAATCAACGTGCGCGCCGGCACGCCAGCCCTTCAGTTTGAAGTCGATTCAGAAGCGGAACGCCTGTGCAGGCAGCTCACTGGCGACAATACCGTCCGTGCCGCGAGCTACGCGGCGGAAGCTGGCCAGTTTCAAGAAGCTGGCTTATCAACCGTGATCTGTGGGCCTGGGTCCATTGCTCAGGCTCATAAAGCCAATGAATTTATTACCTTAGAGCAGGTTGAGCTTGGTACCCGCTTCATGAGCCACCTCATAGAAAAGCTGGCGCGCTAAGGCTAATTTTCGGTTTAGGCTTTCCCTACTTATTTGGGGTGTAGGCCAGGAGAGCGACAACACCCAGTTCACATGGTGCTTAAGCAGAAAGCGTTTAACGCTCCCATAAAAAAACAGCGCGGACCATGTGAACAGTCCGCGCCGTTGCGCATTTTATAATTAGCGTAAAAACTAAACGGGCTTAGTTCCTAGTACATTGTAACGACTGCGCCATCCTGGCGGACCTTCATCAACAACCTCAAACCCGGTCTTGCGCATTTCGCCGTTGAAATCGACAGACCCATATTCAAGCCGCCAAACTTCCTCATTCCAGCGATGATCACGCCATGAGCTAAACCGACTGTATGCATTCTTACCACGACCACGCCCTGCACCTGTTTCAAAGTCGAGGGGGAAATACACACCGCCTGGACGTAGGACACGGAATGCTTCGTCGATGATTTCCTTTGATTTATGGGCTGGCACTTCATGGTGCATAATGTAGGACGTCACGATATCGAAATACCCGTCATCGAATTTAGTATCTTCAGCTAACGCTTGACGGAAATTCGCTCCGATCCCCAAATCGATACAGCGCATATGTGAGTACCGAACCATTGGACCACCGATGTCGATGCCCCAAACCTCTGCGTCCGGAAAACGCTCTTTAAGCGCTGCGGTTAGCTGGCCAGAGCCACAGCCCATATCAAGAATACGTAAGACCTTACCGTCCTTTGGTGTCGGCATTTGAGACGAAATATTACGGTGGATCTCATCTTGGTAGTTCTCAGCACGGTAGAAGTTGTTTGTACCGTAGTGATAGATGTGACCCGCGAATGCATCGCCAACATAGCCGCCTGGCTGAATATGTATTTCGTACTTCGTGTAACTAGGAATTTCCATATCTGGATTCAGTTCCAGCTTGCCAGGCCCGATGGTGTCAGTGGCTTCCATCTCATCAAGGTAGGCGTCCGCATTCTCATGGAAATGCTTTTGCAACGCCGACCACATCAACTGCTGGCCACTGGTACGTAAACGGGCTGCCGTGCCGATATAGGTATCGTTCTCGACCAGGGGAAATATCTTTTCCAATGGCAGGTCTTTTCGTGGATCAAGGCCAGCATCTGTAATCGCTTTGTTAAAGCGCGAGCGTGACGTCTTACTTGACGCACTGCCAGACCAAATGCGCAAGCCCGTGAGAAAGTTATCATAGCTTTCCAGATCGAGCTTAGGTAACCGCTCTAGCCTTTGGTTCGTGCCCCGAGGCTCAACGTCGCCTTTAAACATCTCCATTGGGGCAGCAGATGCTGAGGCAGACTTCGATCCGAACAACGCGCCAACAAAGGAACCGACAGCAGCTGTTGCTCCAAATAGTGTTCTACGATCAATCATGAGCTGACCTCCTTAATTTTAAAAATTCGGGTTACTTATTTTCCCGTGTGAAGGCAGCAGAAACAGGAAGGTCCCCTTCGCGCAGTAACGGCGAGTAGGTCAAGTCGATAAAGCGATCACGATCCTTCTGCCATTCGGCATCTTGTTCAGCGGTTGGCATATAAGTCTCGATCATCTCGACCGTCACGCCTTTTTCGGCCAACAGTGCTTCAACAACTTTCATACGACGACGGTTGGACCAAACTTCCGCGCCGAGCGCGATCAAGCTTGTCATCATATTGTCAAGAATCGGATTGCCGAGGAAAACGGCACGTTCAACGTCTGACGCGATGAAGTCAGATGCGTAGGTGGGACGATCTGTCTTGAGCTTGCTTGTGGCCATGACGGTGACTCCTTCACAGGTTTACAATAAAATTCTGGACCACCCACCATCATTGGGCAAGTCCTTTTGTATTGTCCTTATCTTACGCCCCAGAGCAGCCAAAACTAAAGGGCCTTGCGGGCTCAGAGGCGATGTTTTCTCTAGAATGGTCGTCGTTTAACCGCGATCCCGCAGAGCAGGTTCATGTAATAAGCTTGCCGACGCGCTGTTATTGAGTATTTTCAATAGCCTAGGGCACCAAAAGAACAAGCCCAGCCTCTCATCAGAAGAAGCCTTAAAAGAGGATGCCGCCGGGTGACGAGCGATACACCGCCCCTAATTTTCAATAAAGCCACCATCGCCTCCACGGCGGTGAGCTTTGCTGTGCCCCTATTCGCAGCTCTCTTGCTCGGATGGTATGGCGCTAGCCTTCCCCTAGTTGGTATCGGGTCCTCAACTGCAATCGCATACTGGCTAGCAATTCTGATGACCACGTGGCTCGCCTTTGAAACTGGTGGATGGGCCGCCGCCTATATTTTACGGCCGCTCAAACCACGCTTTATAGTCGTTATTATTACTGGCTGCGTCGTTGGCGGTCTCGCCGCACGCCCCTTCGTCGTTTACATCATCGGGACATTCCTTGGCGCTGCTCAAGGCACAGACCCATCGCCTGTTGCCGCACCCCAGTTTATCTGGTCTGTGGAATGGTTGACTGGCTTTCTTCAGGAAGCTGCGGCGATCCTTTTGTTGTGGATCGGTGCGAATTTAATGATGCGCGGCCCACTTCACCTTCCGCGGTTTGGCTATGCGCCACTGCCAAGCGCCCAGCGCTATCTTCGGGACGACAGAATGGATAGTTCAGACGGTGTTCCCGATCCAGAATTCGTTAAGCGCCTAGAAGAGATTTCTCAAGACGGTGTCACAGCACTGGAAGCGGAAGACCATTACGTTCGGGTGCATTCAGAGGGCGGTTCAGAACTTATTCATTATAAATTTGCGGATGCTATTCACGAAATGCGTGGCCAGTCCGGGCTTCAAGTCCATCGATCATTCTGGGTAAACAAGACATCCATAGTATCGATGGTAAAACGCGGGCGGTCTTACGACATTGTCTTAAAGGGCGGCAAGCGCATCCCGGTTGGGCAGACCTACAAGCAATCTGCCGCAACCGCATTCAAAGAGTTTATACAAGACTAGTTTCGTCCATAGCTTAGTCTTCAGGCAATGCGAACGCCACAATTGCGTCACCGAGATTGTCGGTCACGCGCGATGTGCCGCCGGCCGCAATCACGACGTACTGCCGGCCGTTAGCCATGTAGGTGACGGGAATTGCAGACCCCTGATGCGGCAAGCCTGCCTGCCAGAGTTCATCCCCACTCTCGATATCAATGGCGCGAATTTTATCGTCCATTGTCGCTGCAATGAAAACCAAACCACTCCCTGTAATGATCGGGCCACCAATGTTCGGCGAGCCCCACCCAAAGGATGCTGGCACCGTAATTCCAAAGCGTTTGACCTGGCCAAGTGGAATTTGCCACTTCATTTGCCCAGAGCTCATATCGATGGCAGCCAAAGTACCCCAAGGTGTCGGTGTGCAGGGAATGCCGAGTGGAGACATGAAAATCTCGCCAATCACCGCATAAGGGGTGTCTTTCAGAGGTCGCGTTAAATAATCTACGCGCGCGACATCCCCATCAGCCTTATCGCCCTTTGCTTCGAAGCGAAGGCGTGAGGCCAAATTCTCGGCCTTTATAATCAGCGTATTAGAGCCTGGATCAAAGGCCGCACCACCCCAGTTACCGCCACCTAGTGCGGACGGAAACAACAGCGCTTCACGGAAATCCGGCGGCGTATACAAACCTTCGTAACGCATTTTGTCGAACTCAGCCTGGCACCAAGCTTTATCGAACGGCGTTAAACCGAAGAGGTCATCACGATCAATCTTCTGGCTCGCAAAAGCCACGGGTAACGTTGGCACCGGTTGAGTCGGAGAGGCTTCGTCCTCTGGAATGTTGGTTTCATGGGTTGGCATTTCTTCAATGGGCCAAATTGGTTCGCCGGTATCCCTATCAAATACAAACAGCCACCCCATCTTGGTTTGCAGAACAGCAACCTCTTGGGGTTCGCCATCTTTTTCAATTGTCACCAGCAAAGGGTGGCCAACTAAGTCGTAATCAAACAGGTCATGACGAACGGTCTGGAAATGCCAAGCGACACCGCCAGTTTCTGCTTCCACTGCAACGATGGCATTCGAATACGGAATGGGGAACCGGCGTCCACCGCCATAATAATCCGTAGAGGGACTGGTTGTTGGCAGGAATACAAGGTTGCGTTCTTGATCCGCACTCATAGTCGACCACACGTTAGCGGCGCCTGATTGATTACGGCGATCCTGGGGAATGGGATTGAACTCCCACTTCAATTCGCCAGTACGCACATCCCAACCACGAACGAAACCATCGTTAGCGTCTTGTACGCCATCGTTCGACGATGTCGCTCCGACGACAACGTCACCGACGATCGCACCGGGCGATGGCATGGCGACAAAGCCTTCACCGTGCATCTCGTAATCAGCATTACTAACACGGCCTGGGTGACCAGCATCCGCGCCGAAGTCCTTACAGGCTACGCCGGTATCTGCATCAATGGCCCAAAGGTTACCTTGGAAATCACCTTTAAAAATACGCTTCTGGCAGACGGCTCCTTCTTCAGGCTCAACTGCTGCCCAATAGGCGACACCGCGACAAGTAGCGGGACGAACTTTGCCTTCTAAAAGAGGCTCACCCGTGTCCGCATCTGGCGCATATGGATCAAACACCCAAACGTCTTCGCCCGTCGCTGGGTCGAGAGCAAAAACACGGTTAAAGGGTGTGCAGTAATACAACAGATCATTGACCTGTATCGGGACGGCCTGCAAAGAGCTCCCACCAGGATTCTTTTTGAAGTCGCCAGAGCGATGAATCCAGGCCACCTCAAGATCAGTAACGTTATCTTTCGTGATCTGGTCGAGTGGAGAGTATTGGCTACCACCGGAGTCATTCCCAAAGGCCGGCCAATCGCTCCCAGATTGGGCCTGTACCATTGATGCTGCACCGAAGAGTACACTGATCGCCAAAACAAAGAACTTCATAACCAACCCCAAAAAATTCATAATCAACACCAATGACATCGCCTTAAGTTAACGCAACGTCAAACTTCACGTAAGAATAAGTGAGGAGCATGGTGCGATGAATTTTGCGCTGTAGTCCAGCCTCTAAATCACCCCTCATATACGGACCCAGGCCATGATCGGGTGGCGCTTGGTCCGGCGCGTGTGCTAACGCTCACTCAACTTTGATTGTGTGGTGCCGTGTTACAACAATTTCCTCTCATTCTCTTTTTTACTCGAAACGCCCGATTCGTGGGGTTCGGGTTTTGCTTGGCGCTATTTTCCAGCTTCGGTCAAACCTTTTACGTGGCGCTCTTCAATGGTGTCTTGAATGATGAGTTAGGACTATCCAGCAGCGAACTGGGCACGCTGTACGGTGGGGCCACATTTGGCAGCGCAATCCTGCTTATGTGGATCGGCAAACTGATCGATGCGTGGGACCTCCGCACCTTTACCATATTTACATTCGTGATTCTTGCGGCTGCCTGTTTAATGTTCGCCAATGCGACCGGGCCCCTCACGCTCATGTTGGCGATGCTAGGCTTGAGGCTCGGTGGCCAAGGACTAATGTCGCATACGGCGCTCACCAGTATGTCACGATACTTTGAGAACGAACGCAGCTTGGCCGTCAGCATTTCTAATATGGGTTTCGCGGCGGGCGTAGCGGTATTCCCCGTGATCGGAGCCCTGGTAATAGCGACCTATGGTTGGCGCGGAATCTGGGCCGGCAGCGCCGTCGTTATTCTGTTCGTGCTGCTGCCGTGGGCCTTGTTTCTATTGAGGGGGCACGTCACCCGCCACGCCAAGTACATCGAACGCCAGAGCGCTCCGCTAGATTCTAACAGCCCACCGCGCAGTATTGGCTGGACGAGGTCTCAAGTCTTGCGCGATAAGCGTTTTTATCTGTTGCTGCCGATCATGATGTCCCTGCCCTTCGTCGCAACCGGAATTCAGTTTCATCAAATCCTGCTGGTTGAGGAAAAAGGGTGGGTGCTGGCAACCTTTGCATCGGGGTATTTCGTCGCCGCAATTTTTAATGTCGTTGGCGGCCTCAGTGTTGGCAGCTTGGTCACTCGGCTGGGCGGAATCAATCGCATCGTGCCTTGGTTTATGACACCGCTTTGCGTCTCGATGATGCTGCTGATTAGCTTTGATACGCCAGTTATTATCTGGGTTTACATGATCACCAATGGCCTGAACGGCGGAATGTTCGGCGTTGTCAGCAACGTGCTCTGGGCTGAGCTATACGGAACCCAGAATCTGGGAGCGATCCGCTCCCTCATCACATCGACCACTATATTCGCCGCTGCACTGGCTCCCGCAGTTATGGGCTGGCTTCTCGATTCCGGTTGGACGATGCGCCTGATCGCCTCAGTTAGCCTAGTCTACACCCTCATTGCTATGGTAATCGCCGCGCGCGTAAAGATTGCTAACAAACCTCCTCCGACGCCTTGAATCGCCCACTGCTCGGGCATGTTCTTAACTCCTACTAAGAAAGCGTGATACAGCGCTATACAATAGATACTTAAAGCTAATCAAAAGTCAGTCTGCAAGGATGCCCTACTCATGCTAATGTTAACCCAAGCCGCCTGGTCCCCAAACGATGCCGCAGCCCTTGAGGCGCTCGCCGCCGCGGGATCACGCGAAGCTATTCGACAGTCCGATAGCGGTCAGCTAGACGCACTTTTGCTTTTGCCGCATGCACCAATGGGTACGGCAGGCGCTCTGTCTGAAATAGAAACCATGGACATCGTGATATCAGCCGCGTCTTCGAGCGGCCTTCATCTCGCGGGATCAGCAGTGATGAAAGCTGAAGGAGCAGAGGCTCCTCAAACCATCGGCTTTGTAGTTGCGCCCAGCGGCGACATCTTGCTCCGTACTTTAAAAGTATCTCCTGACTTGATTGAGGGATTCACAGACACAACATCAGCCATGGGGCTAGCGGCAGACTTCCCAGTGGCGGCTCTTCCCTTTGCGAAAGTCGGAATGCTATGCGGAGAAGATATTCACTTCCCGCAATACGGACGCGCCCTCGCCTTCCATGGCGCAGAAATCATCCTTAACCCCTGCGTCGAAAGGTCGGATCAACAGTTTGATCACCGCGTCATGTCGCGTTTCGGGCGGGCCAGTGAAAACGTAGTCTACGTGGCCGTCGCAAGCCCAGCTGCGATGGACGATAGCGGCGTGACCGTTAAGTTGCCGTCTGCAACTGCGCTCTACCCCTGGGAACGGGAGGCGACCGCCGTGCGCGGTGACGAAACCTTCGTGATTCCAGATATCGACATGCAATTACTGCGCCGCCGCCGGATTATGCCTCAAGGCAGTTTTCCGGCCATCGTGCGCGCCGACGTATACGGGCGCGGCTACGCCAAAGCCAAGGCGGAAGGAACTGTGCCCGCCGTCCCGACCACGCGAGATGGCTGGCTCAAGGAAGCAGAGCGGCGTCTGGCCTCAGAAGCAGAAGCACGTGGCCCAAAACACGCCAACCCAGAACATCAATATGATTGCATGTTGGTTCAAACCGTCGCCCGATTAATTCCGATTGGCGGCAACGTGGACCCACGCGAAATTATTCGTAAAAATCTAGACGAGCATCTCTCTAGCGCAGGCAGTCGACTACACGTACCGACCATGCGTCTCTGCGTCTTTCCTGAATTTTGGCTCACTGGGCCCGGTGGAATTGGTGGCGTCCAACGAACGGTGCAGAACCTTGAGCGTATGGCTATCAGTGAGGGGGACGAAGTCTTTGATACCATCGGTAAGTTCGCGCAGGACTACAACGTCTACGTCGCATTCCAAAATTTTGAGGTGCATCCGAAGTTGCCAGGACGCGTTTTCAACTCCGCCTTTCTAATCGATGACCAGGGCAACCACGTCCACACCTATCGCAAAAACCAATGTGCGGATGTGTGGGGACTCCTGCCCGATACAACACCGGGCTCTATCTTAGATGAGTATCTTGATTTGTTCGGATACGACGCCTTGTTCCCCGTGGCCGACACCCCCATTGGCAAGCTTGCGAATATGGTCTGTTTCGACAACATGAGCCCCGAAGTGGCTGGTGCACTGAGACGCCAAGGGGCGGAAGTGATCCTGCACTCGACGTCAGAGCCCCATGGTGGCGAAGGTCGTCGCGCATGGGATAACGCACGTCGCACCCGCGCCATGGAAAACTGCGCATACATGCTATCGGCCATGGATGGTGGCGAATACAAATCGCATGACTCTGAACACATGACGTTCTTCCGTCGCGGACACACGCGCTTGGTTAATTTTGACGGCAGCCTTCAAGGTACGGTTGACGGACCAGGGCCAGTTCTTCTGCGGGCTCACATCGACCTCGGCGCCTTGCGTCGCGCCCGCGCGAATCCCAGGACCAACTTCCAACTCTGGAATGATCCATCGGTCTACGCCGACCATTACTCAGCGGATATGGGCTTCCCCAGCAACATGTGGGCGGGTGACCCATACGACAACCCTTACATCGGAGCCCAAGCAATGATCGACCGCATCGAGAGTTACATGGAGCAAGGCATATAC
The DNA here is from genome assembly GCA_028822445.1 of Rhodospirillaceae bacterium. Taxonomy (GTDB): domain Bacteria; phylum Pseudomonadota; class Alphaproteobacteria; order Rhodospirillales; family Rhodospirillaceae; genus WLXB01. The sequence goes on from JAPKDQ010000005.1 coordinate 176,012, forward strand.
ACGCCGCCTACGTCTCAGCTGAGTACAGAAACGAAGAGCCGCACCTCCGACGTGATGTAACATAAACCCAGTTCGCTGGTTTGGTGGGCCGGACACCGCTGATGACTACCGTGGCCGAACAAGATAAACTTGTCTCTTCGCCTAACAACGTATTATTGGGGGCTCAGTGACAAAAATCGGTGATGCTGTTCCACGCTACGAAGACGCGCGCCTCCTCACCGGCCAAGGTTCTTACACTGACGACAAAACTGACGCATTAGATGCCTGTTTGATCGTCGTCCGCTCTCCAGTTGCCGCGGCCAATTTAACCTCCATAGATGTTGACGAGGCGAAGAACGCACCTGGCGTTTTAGGTGTATTTACGCGAAAAGACTTAGATGCCGATGGCATCGGCACCTTCACCACGGCGTTTCCGTTCAAGCGTCCTGACGGCCAAGACATGCACCGCCCCTCTTTTGGATTATTAGCCAAGGAAGTGGTGCGCTACGTCGGTGATCCGGTTGTAGCCGTTGTAGCCAAAACCAGGTCTCAGGCAGAAGATGCCGCAGAGTTGGTTATCATTAATTACGACGACGAAGGTGCCGTTACGAATGGCAAGGCCGCCCTTGCCGATCAAGCACCACAGGTCTGGCCCGAAGTCCCGGGCAATATCGCCTTCGTTGTTGAGCGGGGTGATAAAACAGAGACAGACGTCGCGTTCTCAACAGCTGCTCATGTTACGGCCTTGGAACTGCGGATCAGCCGCGTCACTGCAAACGCAATTGAGCCAAGGGCTGCTATCGGCAGCTTTTCTCAAGAAAGCGGTCGTTACTCACTCAGAACCGGCACACAAACGCCGCATCGCATGCGCGATACACTCGCCAAGGACATTCTGAATGTTCCTTCAAATCTGGTTCATGTCGTATCGCCAGATATTGGGGGTGCATTTGGCATGAAAAATAATCCGTTCCCAGAATATGGGCTGGTGTTGTGGGCTGCCAAAAAACTTGGGTGCCAAGTTTCATGGCGCGCCAGTCGCATTGAAAGCATGCAGTCAGACTTCCAAGGCCGCGACAACCATGTTCACGCCGAATTGGCAATGGATGCGAATGGCATCTTTGTCGCCCTCCGTGCTCGGACCATCGGCAATCTTGGCGCTTACTTAGGCCCCCTGACCCCACACCCGCCTACCGCAAATGTGGGCGGCATGATTGGGCCCTACGCCATTCAGGCAGCACACGTAGAAATCACGGGCGCGCATACCCACACACCACCGACAGCGCCCTATCGTGGCGCGGGCCGGCCAGAAGCTACCTACGTTATTGAACGCTTAGTTGACGCAGCAGCCGTGCAGCTAGGCATCGACCCCGTCGACCTCAGACGACGCAATATGCTCACCCCGGAACAGCTACCCCACACCACGCCGCTTGGCATGGTATATGACTGTGGTGACTTTCCAGCGCTGCTCGCCAAAACTATTCAATCAGCAGACTGGGATGGCTTTGCGATGCGGCGTGAGGGAAGCGAAGCACGAGGACTACTCCGTGGCCGTGGTCTCGCCTATTCCATCGAGATTGCAGGAGGCCCGCAAGGCAATCACAGCCCTGAGGTGGCCGACATAAGATTCGACGCTGATGGCGCTGTCACGGTCCGCATAGGATCTAAGGAAATGGGCACCGGGCACGGCACGGCATACCGCCAAATCCTCGGCGATCAACTTGGTTTAGACCCAGAACGAGTTCGAGTCCTCGATGGGGACACTGATATCATTACGCAAGGAACAGGGTCTTTCGGGTCTCGCACCATGATTGCGGCTGGCACTGCGGTAACACGTGCTGGTGAGGTTATCATCAAGGTAGGCAAGTCGATTGCAGCTGATGCCTTAGAAGCCGCCGAGATTGATATCGAATTTTCTCGCGGGGCCTTTAGGATCGTGGGAACAGATCGACAAATTACCTTGCATGACCTGGCCGGAACCGCTGGCGATAAATTAAACACCAGGGTGTCTGAAAAAGCAGAGGGACCGACGTATCCAAACGGGTGCCATGTCTGTGAAGTCGAAATTGACCCAGAGACAGGAGTGACGACACTCGCCCGCTATGTTGTGGTTGACGATGTCGGTACAGTCATCAATCCCATGATTGTGAAAGGGCAACTCCACGGCGGCATCGCCCAAGGTGCCGGCCAAGCATTAATGGAACAAATCGTCTTTGATTCTAATGGTCAGCTCATCACCGGCAGCTTGCTAGATTACTGCTTGCCTAGGGCCGACGACATGCCAAACTTTGATATTGAGACCTATCCGATCCCTACGACGCTCAACCCATTGGGTGTTAAAGGGGCCGGTGAAGCTGGCACTGTTGGCGCATTGCCAGCGGTTATCATCGCCGCGCTCAATGCTCTGCGGCCACTCGGGGTTAAAGATATAGACATGCCGCTCACATCTGAGCGCGTATGGCGCACCATTCAGGAGTCAAATTAATGACGAAATATTCAAGCCCAAAACTCTCTCGCCGAAGAGCTATCTTATCCGGCGCGGCCGCTACAGCATTAAGTATGCGAGACACCAAGGCTATAGCCTCAAACGATATTAACGGAATTTCGTTTACAGTTGCCGCCCTTGGAAGAGCCTTAAGGAAGAAAGACCTCACTTCCGAATCAATCGCGGAAGCCATAATTTTCCGATCGGAGGTTCTGGCAAGCCTAGGCACATTCACCAGTCTAAACGCAGAACAATTAATCTCAGATGCACAGCAAGCGGATGTGCTTCTTAGGCAAGGACAAGACCTCGGGCCCTTACATGGTATTCCGGTCGCCTTGAAAGACAACATAGACGCCACTGGGCATGCCACGACGGGCGGCACACCTGCTCTTCGGAACAATTTTCCAAAAACCAACGCGCCCGTGACACAGCGTTTACTTAATGCTGGCGCTATCATTGCCGGAAAAGTGAACATGCACGAGCTTGCAGGTGGTGGCACAACCAATAATCCGTCGTATCTGAGAACACGGAATCCCTATGCACCGGACCATAGTCCCGGTGGTTCGAGTGGCGGGTCAGCTGTTGCTGTATCGGCTCGGATTGTTCCCGCTGCTCTTGGAACTGACACAGCAGGGTCGGTGTGCAATCCGGCCGCATACTGTGGCGTCACGGGGTTTCGACCCACGCTAGACCGCTACCCCAGCGCCGGAATTGTACCGTTGTCCCTAACGCGGGATACCGCTGGGCCACTGGCCCACACCGTAGACGATATTATTACACTGGATGCGGTGTTGGCCGCGGACGGGGCACCCGTTCAAGCCACCAATTTAAAGGGGGTGCGTATTGGCATCCCTAAAATTCCGTTCCTAGATAACACCACGCCTGACATTCAAAGCATGATGGCGGACGTTGAGAGCCTATTGCGCGAGGCTGGCGCAACGTTGGTTGAAGCCGAAATCCCCAACCTCGTCGATTTTGTGACCGAGACAAGCTTGATCACGCTCGGCGGACGCATCCGGAAAGACCTAACGGCCTACCTTACAGCAGGCGGCTCACCAGTGACCTTCGACGAACTTGCTGAACAGATTGCCGATCCGTTTGTAAAGCTCTGGATGACCCCGTTCCTTAATCCGACTACCGAGATTTTGAACGAAGAATCCAGGGTCGCACGTGATGTTATTCCGGCATTGCGACACACCTACACCTCATTCCTAAAAGACAATGCACTCGATGCAATTTTGTTTCCGACCACCCCCACACCAGCTGGAATTGAAGTGCCGGGCACCGAAGACCTTATCTTAGATGGTGTGCGCATACCTGGTGGCATTTGGCTCAACATCCAGAACACTGGGCCCTCAACATTATGGGGCGGACCCGGCATTTCACTGCCCGCCGGACTATCGGCCAGTGGTTTACCGATGGGCGTCGAACTGAACGGTGCGATCAAAGCTGATAAAGCACTACTCGGCCTGGCGTCGGCGATAGAAAAGCTGCTTCCCGTTACAATGCCGCCAATCCAACCGCTATCATTTTCTGAAGGAAGGCCAACATGACGAGACCCGAGAAAAACAAAAGAAAACACGACCCAATCGCCTTGTGGGTTATGGTCGCCATTATTTTTGTGGTGATCTGTATCGCGATTTACGGGCCATAACACGGGCCGCTCTTGATCTGTGATCTCTTCAAGAGTGGAGCGGGTGAAGGGAATCGAACCCTCGTCTCAAGCTTGGGAAGCTCGCGTTCTACCATTGAACCACACCCGCATATCTTCTGGAAACTAGCCAGCTCTCTCTTGGTTTAAAATCAAGGAACCACGCTTCGCCACAGTAATGGCATAGTGGTGAAGTGGTCTCGGAGCCTGGGCCGATGTAAATAGGCTTTTGGAATCGTTTTTGCAGACGCCTGTCGAGCTATTTTGATAACAGTTCTTAGCAAAAAATGCCAGGAAACTGGGAATCTGGAGTGTCCAGGCCTTGACCAATCCTTGGTCATGTTACCCAATTCGGGCATGCACACCTCAGCTCGTTAGCCTAGTGTATGACCCTAACGTCGGAGCTTCCGGCGATAATGAGGGAGGGATTTATGAAAACGTCAATACTGCTCAAGTGCGGATTGGCTGCTGGTTTCTTGTTTGCGGCGCAGTCTGCACCACAAGCCCATATCATCATAGAAAGTATGCAGGGGCGCGCTGGCTACAACGAATCGACATGCAAACCTTAGCGAAGGCGCGGGCAGAAATGTCTGGCGGTCAATAGGAGACTCTTATGCGTGATTTTATGAAAACTCTTGGAATAGCGGCCCTCTGTTTATCGTTTGGTTCGCCCTTACTGGCTGCTGACAAAGTGGTTGTCGTAGGCGGCACCAGTAAGACAGGGATCGCTGCGATCCGATTGGCCCAGGAGGCCGGATATGACGTGGTCGGCACGACCCGCAGTCTAGAGCGGGCCCGTGAACGCTACGGCAGTGATATCAATTGGGCAGTGGTCGACATTAAAGATCCGGCCACTGTTAAGGCTGCCTTCGAGGGGGCAGACTACATTATCTCCTCCATCGGTTCTCTTGAACCTAAAGGGGACAATCGACCTGAAAATGTAGATTACAAAGGCGTGGTCAATATGGTCGATGCAGCAAATGCTGCAGGGGTGAAGAGGTTCGTGCTGATCTCATCAGCTGGCGCTGGTGGGGACGTTCGCAACCAGCTCAACTTCATCTTTAACAACATTCTTATATGGAAGTGGTTGGGGGAGGACTATTTGCGTGATAGCGAAATGGAGTCCGCCATTCTGAGGCCAGGGAGCCTGAACGACGATCCGGGGGGCGTAACCGGTATCGACCTTCTTCAGATCGATAGCACTGCTGCAGCACGTCGTCAAATTCCTAGGGCTGACGTTGCAGCCGTAGCCGTCCGTTGTATGGAAAGCAAAGATTGCAAGAACAAGACCTTCGAAATGTTCAGCGATCTTGAAGGTCTAGTAGAGAAGTGGAAGTCAACTCTCGCAGGGCTCACGGAAGACGACGTCACGTATATGGCCATGCCACAACGGTAACAGGCGTCCACAAAAAGATAGAAAAGGCGGTGGCACATTGACGAAGTGTTTGTGAAGATCCGAGGTGAAAACCACTATTTATGGCGTGCCGTCGGTCATGAAGGCGAAGTACTTGAGTCCCTTGTTACCAAGAAAAGAGACCGTAAGGCCGCGCTACGGTTTCTGCGCAAAACAATGAAAAATTATGGCAGTCCGAAAGTAATAGTTACTGACAAGCTACGGTCATATCGCGCCGCAATGAAGGAGTTAGGTATTGAAAATCGGCAAGAAACTGGAAGATGGTTGAATAACAGGGCAGAAAATTCGTATCAGTCATTTCGGCGACGAGAGCGTGGGATGGGGAAATTCAGGAGCACGAAATCGCTTCAGAAATTTGTTTCCATCCACACCTCAGTCCACAATCACTTTAACAAAGAAAGACATCTCAATAACGCCAAGACCTTCAAGGCGGGTCGTGCAGCAGCATTGGTTGAATGGCGTCAGCTAGCTGTATAGTTCATACAAAACCTGGACCTACATTTGAGTACGCGAACTTCCTCTGACAATGCCCTCATTCTCATTGGTATACATATTGGTGTGCCTGTTGATTAATATCCGCTTTAGGTCGAATGCGGATAACTGATCAATCTGGCACAATAAAAGAAACCCTTCATTTTGGTCTTTTAGCCGATGCCTGACACCCTCTCCGCCTGGCCCAGCTGCCCTGAAGGTTCTTGGCCTTGATTAACCGAGAGCCGTTTCCACACCACATAGACTGCTGGAATCACCACAAGCGTAAGCACCAGGGCACTGGTCATGCCGCCGACCATTGGGGCAGCGATCCGGCGCATTACTTCTGAGCCGGCACCTTCGCCAGCCATGACGGTTATGAGACCAATTATGATTGTGGTTACGGTCATCATAATGGGGCGCACCCGGTGCAAGGCACCGTTGGTGACCGCGTCATTCAAGTCTTCGATGGTCAATGCTCGGTTTTCAGATTTTGCTTTATCGCGCTGAAGTTGGAGCGCGCGGTCCAGGTATGTAAGCATAAGAACACCGGTCTCGACCGCGACACCGGCGAGGGTGATGAACCCAACACCGACAGCGACGGATAAATTGTAGTCCAAGGCGTGCAGAAGCCACACACCGCCTACGAGGGCCAAGGGCACTGTACCGACGATGATCGCCACCTCAGCAAAATTTCGGAAATTTAGATACAGCAGTACGAGAATGATGATCAGCACAACTGGAATGACAAACATAAGCCGCGCTTTCGCCCGCTCGATGTATTCATACTGCCCGGACCACGTCAGGGCATAGCGGGGCGGTAGGTCGACCTGTGCTGACACTGCCGCTTGGGCGTCGTTCACAACGGAGACGACATCCCGGTCTGCAACGTCAATATAGACCCATCCGTTAGGACAGGCATTCTCAGTTCGGATCAGGCCCGGACCATCGCTGACGCTGATAGCAGCAACCTGCCCTAAAGGAATTTGTGCACCTGTAGGCGTGATTAAGGGCAGCAGCTGCAAATCTTCTAGAGAATCACGCAGCTCACGGGGATAGCGCAGGTTGATGGGGTAGCGTTCAAGCCCTTCAACGCTTTCCGCAACATTCACACCACCGACTGCGGCGGCGATGATGAGTTGAACATCGGCGATGTTCAGGCCAAACCGTGCTGCTGCTCGGCGCTCTATGTCGATTCCCCGTGATCAGTAACGCGGGGGGCTCCCGATACATCCGCAATCTCTAACAATTGGGATTTCTTAAAATTTATTGAGATCGAAAGCGATTGAGTTGCTTCCAATATGCTTCCAAAACTTAAATCTGGGCAAAAAAGAACACAAGAAAAACCCCGCTAGGTCATTGACCTAACAGGGTTTTGGCATCTTATCGGTTTGCTTACGTTAGTCTGACAATGCCATCAGAACCTATAGGATGCCCGGATACCGCCACGAATTGGATCTGCTTTATTCAAAACGGCAGCCCGGCTTCCTCGATTGGTAAAGAAGCCGAAGAAATCTCCCTGGCCGAAACCGCTCTTAATTGTCTTGTTGTCAAAGAGGTTATCAACATACCCGGTAATGGACCAAAACTCGGATTGCAGACCCAGCCGCACATCTACGTTTGAAAAACCGCCGAACCACTGGCCGTTGTATTCGGTGAAATAACGTTTGCTCTGATATTGAAGAGAAGCCTCAGCCAAAAGTTCGAGGCCGTCTGTAATTGGTTGGGTGTACGTCAACGTGGCTGAGAGCGCATGTTTCGGTGCGCGTTCCAGATTATTTCCTGACAAATCTAGAAGGCATTGTGTGCTGTTTCCACCGCTTCCGACCTTAACGATTTCACACTCACCCGAGAAAGCAACGTTTGCGGCAGAGCGGGTAAAAATAGTGAAGTCAGTGTATTTGGCATCTAGGAAAGTATACGCGAAGGCGAAGTCGAATTGTTCGCTCAGAGCAAAGCGCGAATCAATTTCCGCACCGTATACCCGAGCGGCACCGGCGTTTGCGATTACACTGCGGTAACCTGACGCCGCAGTCGGGTCGACAACGAGTGTCGACACCTGCTTGTCAGTGTAATCCATATAGAATAAAGCCGAGTTGAAGATAGCCCTTCCGTCAAGCCAGGTTGTCTTAGCGCCAATCTCGTAGTTCCAAAGCTGCTCAGCACTAAAAACATTGTCTTCCAATTTATAGAACACACCAACAGTCGAAATGCCACCTGGCTTAACACCCTTGCCAATGGAGCCGTAGACCATCACGTCCTCAGACGCCTGATATTCGATGTAACCTTTTGGAGCAAAATACTTTTGCGACAATGGAAGGCCTTTTGGACCAGGCGCGCCGTTTCTTGTCGCTACAGGCGTAATGCCGAAACCAAACCCGATCTGGCTGGTTGGAAATCCGTAGACAAAGTCTTCCCAATATTGGCGGGCCTCTACACCTACGGACAGACTTGACGAAACGTCGTATTCCACCAAGCCATATACCGAATAGTGCGACGTTTCGCGGCTTTCGCCCGTCGAAGTGCCGCCTGGGTTACCCGCGAGAACGTTATTCAAACCGGCTGAAGAAGAAGGATTGATCAAAAGAACGGCAAAGGAACGGTTATCCTGATTAGACTTTTCGTGCCAGTACAGCCCGCCGACCAACCAACGGAACTTATCATCGCTGTCAATATTTGAAATTCTAATGTCTTCGCTGAATTGCTTGGTCACCCCTTCGGTATTGAATTCAAACGTAGACGGGAGTGGCTCGCCAATACCACCCGGCAAAGGGAACATGACCTGCACGGGCTTCCGACCCACACCGTCAATGTCCTGGAATACTGAACTCTTAGCGCGAAGATATCCTGTCGTAGACTCGATAACTGCTCCGCCAAGGTCGTATTCGGCGTGCACTCGGCTAAAGAACGTATCTAGCGATGAGCCAGGGTAATCTTCTAAGGTGCGCGGATTTAAGCTGACATTAACCGTTTGATTCGGGCGGAGCTCTCCCAATGGTGGAGCCAAAATTGAGCCTGGAAGCCTCAAATTGCCAGTAGTCTTGCCGGCAACATTGGACGGTAGCGCAACCGGTACAGACGTACCGTTCGAAATGCCAATGGCAACGTAGGGTTGTTGCTCCGAATCGTTTTTGCTGTAGGTGACTGACGCATCCACCGTAAAGTTTTCTGTCAGACGAAGAGCAGTCGTAAGACTGGCCTGAGCGCTTTCATAACCACCAATATTCTTGTCCGAAACAGTATTCTCGTGGTATCCGTCGCTTCGGGAGTATCCTGCGTGAAGCCGAATGCTCATTGCCTCGTCAACAACTGGACCTTCCACAGCACCAACAACTTCGTACGTTCCGTGAGATGCAGCAGTTGCATTGAGACTACCGCTCACTTCATCGCCGGGCCGTTTGGTGACGTAGTTGATCGCTCCGCCGAAAGCTACGCGACCGTACAACGCACTTTGCGGCCCCTTAACGACTTCAATACGGTCTACGTCAATAAGACGTAAATTTAAGAGGTTGCCGCCCCCGGCTGTGGCGACAGCCTCGGACGAGACATCGACGCCGTCAATAAGTACTCCGATAGGCGGACGTCCTCGCGTTGCGGGCAGGCCACGAATTATCGGTCTTGTGTCTTGAGCACTGAAATTTTGTTCGAAGACCAGACTAGGGGTTAGTCTCGCAATATCGTCGATCCTGGCGATCCCTGCGCGCTCAATCATCTCTGAAGAAAAAACCGTGACGGACAGCGGAACATCCTGCAATGACTCTTCGCGGTTACGCGCAGTGACAATGATTTCTTCGATGGCGATGTTTTGGGCGGCCACATCCTGCACACCCATGAGGGCGGCGGTGGACAGCATGGTGGCACTGGCAAGCCAGTAGCGGTAACTGCGAGGCTTCATCACTAAAATCCCTTTAACTTAAGGTCTATCTAGCCTCTCAGTTTCTCAGTTTTTGAAGGTGAAAATACAGAAGACTAAAATTTATTCTGCTGTATTTTCAGGTAGTAGGCAATAAATAACGGTGTCTCATCGCAATTAATTCGTCTTTGATCGGTGAGCAGTTATCGTTAATAAGGTTACGCGCATTCGGTTTTGAGCAATACCGAATTGCTAGGTGTTGCATGGCGATGT
>JAPKDQ010000021.1 GCA_028822445.1 Rhodospirillaceae bacterium
TGATTAAGTGATTTAGGGAGCCTCATGTCGATGGAATTTAGATTTCTAGCTCGTCTCATCAATGAGAAACTGCATGACCGCACGACGTATATACTTGCAGCCGTAGTTGGATCGCTGATTAACGGCTACGGGCAGCTATTGGTGCCTTGGTTTCGAAGTAATCTAAATCCGTTCGAAGTGTTCCTCACCGAACTAAATACCAGACCCGGCTGGACAATTTTGTCGGTCTTTCTCGCATTCGCCTTTCCGTTCTGTGTTGGAATTTATTCCGCCGTCGCCTCGCGGTACAAGAATAGGCGCATGGAGTCGTTGGCACGCTTTCCCGAGCAAAAACCTGATCCCGTATTTCGTGCCAAAAAGGACGGACGGTTTGTAGAAGTCGGCGCCAACACGCAGAAGTTCTTCTCACGATTTAAGATTGATTCTGCGCAAGGAGTTCTGGGTGAAGATATTTGGGCAAGAATCATCTCGGGTGAGCAGTCAGGGAAAAATTTCGTCACCGATTTTGATGCGGACGGAAATAAATACGTCGTCGTACATGCGTTAACGAGAGATGAGGAGATTAACGTCTATATGACGCGGGTTTCCGGTTTGAAGCTTGATGGCTAAACGTTTTACGGAGTAGGTATCTGGCGATAAAACCCAACCTAGTCTACTTCTGCAGGTCGGTAACACCACTCCACGCCTTGTCAGGCTTTCGGGCCATATAGTTCCAACAGCGGCTCAAGAAAATTTGGGTTGGCCTGTCATTAGGGTTTAGCTTCATCCCTTCAGCAAAGGCCGCAGCCGCCCCTCCCCAGTGCTGATTTCGATAGGCATCGAGACCCTCGGCAAAAACCTCAACTACCTTTTTCATATGGGGAAAGCTCTCCTCAGTATGATAGTCGAGTATTTCGAATATTCGAACGGGAAGGTTGACACCGGCAACCCGCACCAAGTCGATCTCGCGGGTGATGTGCTCGTTTATCAGCTTTTCGTGCGTGTGCTCGCTGACAAGAATGTGCGTTCCATAGACTTTATTGACTCCCTCAATGCGGGAGGCACGATTTACGTGTTCGCCGATCACGGTGTAGTCCATGCGTCGAGACGAACCGATCGTCCCGGCAATTACAGGGCCCGTATCGATCCCAATACCGATATCAATGGATTGAAATCCCTCTAGCTTTCGAGCGGCATTGAAGGGCCGCAGGCGACGAAGCATTTCGACTGCTGTTGTCACGGAGTTCTCGGTGTCATCGATCGACTGGAAGGGCGCGCCGAAGACGGCCATGATCGCGTCGCCAATAAACTTGTCTAGAGTTCCGCCGTTATCAAAGACGACGTCAACCATGGCAGAAAAGTAGGCGTTCAGAATTTGAACCATCTCCTGAGCACCGAGGCGCTCTGACAGGCCTGTGAACCCGCGAATATCAGAGAATAGAACCGACACTTCCTGCGATGTGCCGGCAAGCGCGGATTCGTCCAGATTGAGAAGGCGTTCCACCACCTTATCTGACATGAAACGGACCATCGTGCCCTTGACGCGCTTTTCTCGGCTGATGTCTTCGAGAGCCAGGATCAGGCCAGAACTGCTGCCGCTGCCTTCTCGAAAAGTGGCCATGGTCAAGTTTACGGAATGCCGCGTGCCATCCAATGAAACCAGCTCTTTGTCCACCACTATTCGCGCCTCATTTCCTTGCAACCCTTCCTGAACAAGTTCCATCAACCACTTATTGGAACCAAGGATGGCGGCGAGCGCCTCACCTTCGAAGCTGCGGTCGGGTACACCGAGGAAACTGCGTATGGCTGGATTGGTTGAAGTAACGTGCTGCTGCGAATCGAGCGTCATGATTCCGTTGGTGAGGGTGTTCAATACGTCTTCATTGAACCTCTTGATTTGCAGCATATCGTTCTGCGCCTGTCGTTCCTTAGTTACGTCCCGCCCATAGACATTGAGGTAGGACTCTCCGCTAACCGGCATGATAGTCATCGCGAATGTGCGCTTCCCCGACACAAAGTCGGTGACGCAAATTTCTTCGCGATGGGCCCTCACGGCAGCCGCGGTAATCAGTGCCTCAGCAAGTCGAGTGCCGTCATGGTTCAGTAGCCCCGGTAACTGTTCTGCGGGGCGGTTCGCATAGAGGGTCATGCCGTCCGCCTCAACGCGCAGAACGGGATTGGGGTTTTCGTCGGGGAACTTAGCTAGGTCATTTGCGCGCTGCTGAGCTTGCCATTGCTCCGTAATGTCGCGGCCATACGCATTAATGTAGCCAGCGGTTTCTATTGGGGTCATTGAGAAAGCAAAGCGCCGGCCGTGGAGTACTAACTCGACCATGCGATATTCATTGGCCGCATGGGTTTCCGCGATCGCCGAGCCGAGGTCGGCGGCAAGTTGATGTCCTCCCTCGCTCAATAGCCCCTTAATCGCCTTTGCGCCCTTGTTGGCGAAAAGGAGGGTCCCATCAAAGCCTATGCGCAGAACAGGATTGGGGTTTTCGTCGGGGAAGCGAGCTAGGTCCAACACTTGGCGCTGAGCCGCAATCGCATCAGTAGCGTCATGCCCGTAAAGATTGACGTAGCTTTTCCCGTTGATTGGCACGATGGAAAACACGTACGTCCGCGTTCCAGAATTAGTCTGTGCGGTGAGAGGCCCTCCGGTTTTTACCGACTGGCGGACCACTCTTGCCAGGTCGTCTGGCAAGCTGCAGGTCTTCTCGGTGGTAAGACCCATAGCCCTTGCCGCCGCCGAGTTGGCATAGAGAATGCGCGCTTTGTGATCGACGCGAAGCGTAGGATTAGGGTTCTCCTCAGGCAGCGTTAAGAGCTCTGGGTCACTACCTCGTGTAACGTTAACGTTATGATCCATGTGAAATCTATATGTAATGGATGTTCATTGACCAAGGCTCGACCATGGCCACAGAGTATGCTGACTTCGACAGGTTAGGTTAGGGGTCAGGCGGCGGTAGGGCAGATTGACGTGACGGCAACTAAGGCGCCTCCAAAGGATAGTTTTTTTTGTTTTATTTCAGAGGACTTAGCCGTTATATAGTGTTCGCATTGAGCTTAACGGTCCGGGGATTTTAATGCTTTACACTAAGTCAGCCGCGCTTTTCGCAGGGGCGTTAATCGCGACTTCTAGTTTCGCAGCAAGTGCCGAGAACCATGCAAAGGATACGGCCGTCAAGGCAGTAGCCAGCGCGGTTTCGGAAAAGTCAGAGGGTTTGGTCTCAACCTTCTTTGCGCGAACGGAATTGGAATTAAAGCTGGAGGACCTGAGCAAGCCGGAAGGGAGCCTTCTGACTGTTCAGCCGCTATACGAAAGCGATGACCTAAGAAATACGGTGTTCACCCAGGGGTCCCTGTTCGTTCATGACGGCGGAAAGCGTTACACCGCCAATCTAGGCTTGGGCCTCCGGCACCTATCTGCCGGTGAGGGCGTACTTTTCGGGCTCAACACGTTTTACGATCGCGAGTTTCCCTACGATCACGGGCGGACAAGTTTTGGCTTTGAGGTGCGCTCCACTGCGTTCGAATTTAATTCAAATATCTATCAGGGCAGAACAGGCTTCAAGGAGGGTCGCGACGGCGCGGTTGAGAAGGCACTCGGTGGTCACGACGTAGAACTTGGTGCCCAAGTGCCTTACTTGCCATGGGCCAAAGTATTCGCGAAGAAATTTCAGTGGGACAAGGCAGAGGCGGTCTACAACGACCTAAAGGGAGAGGTTTATAGCCTGCGGCTTGACGCCCCGATGATAGACGGTCTCGTGATAGAGGCGGGTCGAACTAGCTTCGATACACGTCAGGACACCGACTTCGTTAAGTTGTCCTACAAACTGAATTTCGGTCATAAGACATCCAAACCTAACCCTCTTATTGTAGATGACGTTGCCTTCCGGTTTGGGTCGATGAAGGATCATCGTCTCGACAAGGTGCGGCGTACAAATATCATCGTCAAACAAGTCCAGTTCTCAGCTACCGTAAGTGGGGTCTAGCGTGAAGATATCTTCGGTTTTTAAGGTTAAGTTCACCTTCCCACTTATCGTCGCGGCTGTTGCGCTGCTTTTTTTAGCCTTACCTGAACAGGCTTCGGCCCAGGTTGACCCTGACTGCAATGCAGAGAACGGGGACGGTACATTTGATAACGATCAGCTGAACGGAGGCACTGCCTGCGTGCGAACGCCCGACTTCTATGGCATTCAGATGTATGAAATGCACATGTGCCGAAGCGCTCCAACTCCCCCCACGACTACGGCAACTGTAGTTCTTCCCGGTTGCGACATTATTCTTGCTTCGTCTTCAGGTGAGTTGATTGAAGTGCAGCTGGGGCAATCCACAACGATACCTGGCACTGCCACAAGACCCTCACCGGGGGTCTACACCCATGGCTATATCCTTATGGGTAATGGCTTTCGTATTAGGCATTCGCAAGAAATGGAAAGCGTTACAAGTGCTGAGGATCCGAGTACTACGGGAACCTTTTGTTGGACCCTTACCAAGTCCCTTGCTACCGGTAGCGTTGGCAATGCGAGTAAGTGTCGCACTACTGCGCCGACAGCGGCCGAAATAGGCACCACCACCGACGTACTCGAAAATTTTGGCGCTGGTGTATATACCTTCGGTGCTCCACCTGTCACTGCATATATTATCAAGGCTTCGGGGTTCCTCTTAGCCGCTGGCGAGGATGTTCAGGCCGTTAGGCTTGTAGGACTTCAAACCTTCGCTACGCCGGTGACGGTTACTGAGACATCAAGGCGTCTTGATATGGCATTTAATGTTTCTACTGGAATGACGGTATCTTTTAATAACACCGACGACTTGGAGGCCTTCCAGAGCGGGCCTTTTTCAGTCCTCATGACAGTTGAATAGAATAAAATATTAAACTGTAATCTTAGAGGGCGCGTCGACTAGCCTATCTGTCTCTCTGGCTTACTTCCTGTAGAGGAAGTAAGCCAGTCGCAGTAATTCCCAGGTGTGGGCTAGGGCGCGATCTTTAGCCTGGGGAAAACTGGGCCCTTTTCCGTCAATCAGCCACATCGTGACCGTAGTTTGGGTAAAGGCACATTACCTACTCCGCTACTGGTCATGGACAAAACCGTGCCAA
>JAPKDQ010000006.1 GCA_028822445.1 Rhodospirillaceae bacterium
AAGCTAAGCCAGCAGCAAAGAAAAAGCCTCCTGCTGCACCTGCTGCGCCTGCTGCACCTGCTGCACCTGCTGCGCCTGCTGCACCTGCTGCACCTGCTGCTGAAGAGAAGCCGGCAGCTAAGAAAGTCGCTGTTAAGAAAAAGGCAGTCGCTAAAAAGGTAGTCGCTAAAAAAGCAGTCGTTAAAAAGCCAACGACGGTCAAGAAGGCGACAGCTAAGAAGGCGACAGCTAAGAAGGCTCCCGCTAAAAAGCCTGCGGCTAAGAAAGCGGCCACTAAAAAGGCAGACTAGGCGGCTTCAACACTTGAGGTTTGGGATGCTCTAAAGGACTACGCGTGATCTTGACGCTGGCCGATGGACACATTTTACGCTGACATATGAATAAGGACGAAATAGATGGCACAGATCACAGCCGCTCTAGTTAAGGAACTCAGAGAGAAAACTGGCGCTGGAATGATGGACTGCAAGAAAGCCTTGTCGGAAGTTGATGGTGACATCGAAACAGCGGTTGATTGGCTGAGAAGGAAGGGTCTCTCTGCGGCAGCCAAGAAGTCTGGCCGCGTTGCTGCTGACGGCCTCATCGGTGTTTCTGCTGATGGCACCAAGGGTGCGATCCTCGAAGTTAATGCCGAAACAGACTTTGTCGGTCGCAATGATAGTTTCCAAGGCTTTGTTAGCGCAACAACATTACTTGCGCTTAGTGTTGATGGCGACCTTGAAGCACTTAAGGCTTTGGATATGCCGGGCGAAGGCCGCAATGTGGGAGATCAAGTCACCCATTTGATTGCAACTATTGGCGAAAATATGAATTTGCGGCGGTCTGATAGCCTTTCGGTCAGAAAAGGTGTTGTTGCATCTTATATTCACTCTTCTGTTAAGCCTGGCCTAGGGAAAATAGGCGTGCTGGTTGGGCTTGAGTCCGAAGGTGACGCTGGGAGGCTTACAGCATTAGGAAAACAGCTGGCGATGCATATTGCGGCAGCGTGCCCAAGGTTCCTGGCAACCGATGAGGTTGACGCGGATACGATGGCGCGTGAGCGGCAGGTTCTGACGGATCAAGCCAAGGAATCTGGCCGGCCAGACGAAGTCATTGCGAAGATGGTTGATGGACGGATGCGTAAATTCTACGAGGAGGTTGTACTCCTCGAACAAGTTTATGTAATCTCTGAAGATAAATCGAAGGTTTCTAAGGTCGTTGAAGAAGTGGCTCAAGACATCGGTTCACCTATAAAATTGACCGGTTTTGTGCGCTTTGCGCTTGGTGAAGGTATCGAACGAGAAGAGAAAAACTTCGCGTCTGAAGTCGCTGATACGCTTGGGGGCTAAGGACTGGCCTTAGTCCGGTAATTTACAGTCGACGCCGTGCAGAAAACGGGGGGCGCTTTTCTCCCAAGTCGTGTATAATCCCTACTTAGAGAAGAAACCTAGGTCTTCGGGTTCTGACTACGCGGAAAGGGACGGAAGGCCGTCCCTTTTTTGCAGCCTGCAGGCCAGGATATGAGATGCGTGACCGCCGTTCGGATTTTAGCGGCAAGGGGAGGTGATAGCGGACCATGGCCGAACCGTTGGCGTACAAGAGAATAATGGTGAAAGTATCCGGCGAGGGCCTTATGGGGCCTGAGATCTACGGATTGCATAAGGCAACAGTCGTTGCCATCGCAGAAGATATTAAATCAGTTGTATCAATGGGCTACCAAGTTTGCCTCGTTATTGGCGGGGGAAACATTTTTCGCGGTGTCTCTGTTGCAGCAGAAGGCATTGACCGCACCTCAGCCGATTACATGGGTATGCTTGCGACTGTAATAAATGCCTTGGCCGTACAGAATGCTCTTGAGAGCATTGGTGTTGTGACCCGTGTTCAGTCGGCTATTGGAATGGACGCAGTTTGCGAACCGTATATTCGCCGCCGAGCAGATCGTCACCTTGAGAAGGGCCGTGTCGTTATCTTTGCCGCGGGAACTGGAAACCCATACTTTACAACGGATACAGCCGCTGCCTTGAGAGCGAACGAGATGAACTGTGACGTCTTGCTAAAGGCTACGCAGGTCGACGGTGTATATTCTGCTGATCCGAAGAAGGACCCCAACGCAAAGCGATATGATCGCCTGACTTTTGACATGGTTCTTGCCGAGGATTTGCAAGTTATGGATACCTCAGCGATAGCGTTGGCTCGGGACAATGGAATTCCCATCATAGTGTTTAATATGCATGGCGAGCAGTCCGTCACACAGGTGCTTAAGGGTGAGGGTAACTTCACCATTATTGCGGAAGAGGAATGAACAATGGCGGGCTTTGACATTCTAAAACGTGACATTAAATATCGCATGGAAGCCACTCTAGACGTTGTTAAAAAGGAGTTCTCAGGGCTTCGTACGGGGCGTGCGACAGTAAGCTTGCTTGATCCAATTATGGTTGATGCTTACGGCACCCTAATGCCGCTTAATCAGGTCGCTAGTGTTGCAGCGCCGGAGGCCAGAATGCTCACCGTCTCAGTTTGGGACAATGGGCAGGCAAAGGCCGTTGAAAAGGCAATACGCGAATCAAATCTTGGGCTGAACCCTGCCGTGGAGGGGCAATTGATGCGTGTTCCAATTCCACCGCTGAATGAGGAACGACGTGCGGAGCTTACGAAAGTCGCTGGAAAGTATGCGGAAGACGGTAAGGTGGCGGTTCGTAATGTTCGTAGAGACGGCAACGATCAATTAAAAAAAATGGAGAAAGACGGAGAGATGTCTGGAGACGAAAGCCGCCATTATCAAGATGAAATTCAGAAGATAACCGATGTTCTGATCAGGCAGATCGACGAAGCTCTGAGCCAGAAACAAGAGGAGATCATGCAGGTCTAATGCAAGACCTCTCCCTAAACCCTGTTGAACAATCTGGCGCAATACCGCGGCACGTTGCTATTATTATGGATGGCAATGGTCGATGGGCGAAATCTAGAGGGTTACCTCGGTCTGCCGGCCATAAGCGCGGTGCAGAGGCGGTTAAGACAACGATACGCGCCGCCAGTGATCTAGGTATTCGTTATCTGACCCTATTCGGCTTTTCGTCCGAGAATTGGAAGCGCCCAGAACCAGAGATAAGAGATTTGATGTCTCTTCTGAGGTTCTATCTAGTAAATAATATCAATGAATTAGCCGAAGAGGGCGTAAAGCTGAGGATTGTTGGTGATCGATCACTATTGCCCAAGGATACGGTATCGATGATCAATGATGCTGAAGCTCGCACAGCCGCGAACCAGCGTTTATTCTTAACGATTGCGTTGAGTTACGGCAGTCGGCAGGAATTGGTGTCGGTGGCAAAACAGCTTGCAGAAGACGTAAAGGCTTGTCTTATCGAGCCTGAAGATATTACGGAGCAGGACTTTGAAGCCAAGCTCTACACACGTGATATCCCTGATCCAGACCTCCTGATACGCACCTCGGGCGAGCAGCGCATCAGTAACTTTTTACTTTGGCAACTTGCCTACACAGAGCTCGTGTTTACAGATACATGCTGGCCTGATTTTGGTTCGGCAGACTTAGAGCATGCCATATCTGAGTTTCGCGGCCGAGAGCGGCGATACGGAACGGTAGCAAGCTAGATATTTATGTTTTGGACTAGGGTTGCAACTTCTGTCGTCATCGCTCCAGTGTCCCTGGGCGCTGTATATTATGGTTTTCCTGTGTTCCAGTTGTTCGTCGGCTTGATGGCTGCTGCGGTGTTCTGGGAATTCGTTCATATAGTTGGGAAGGCAGGATTTCCGCCTAGAGCGGTGCTTGCTTTGTGGACAACTTTTGCGGCGATCGGTTTGGCGACTGCGAATATTCTGTTATCATTTGCTGTTATTTTTGCGGCCTGGCTTGTTCTGCTTAGGACGGATGAACGGGACAATAGGGCTAGCCTCTCCACGATCCAAACAGGACTTATTTACGCTTCTATACCCGCAGTCTGCCTCATCGCAGTGCGTGAGACAGCGGGAGCGGAGACCGTATTCTGGGTTTTAGCCGTGGTTTGGGGGACTGACATTGGCGCCTATTTTTCTGGTAGGTCAATTGGTGGTCCTAAGCTTGCACCGGGAATTAGCCCTAACAAGACTTGGTCTGGCGCTCTAGGCGGAGCTTTAGCAGGCGTTATCTCGGCTGTGGTACTATCTACGGTTCTTGGAATTCCATCATCTCTTCAATGTGTGCTATTCGCGCTTTTCCTGTCGATCGTAAGTCAGATTGGTGATCTTGCGGAAAGCCGGTTTAAGCGCGTCCATGCCGTTAAGGACTCTGGAACGTGGATGCCAGGTCATGGCGGTGTCATGGACCGGGTTGACGGTTTGTGGGCTGCAACACCGATTGCAGCAATAATTTGTGCCGCTTTTGGCGGCATGGCATCTTGGTAACCGGGCTATGACGATAAATAATAAAGCGGCTAAGCGTATTACTCTCCTCGGGTCCACTGGATCAGTTGGGGTTAACACCCTCGATCTTATTCGTCTAAATCCAGATCGGTTTGATGTCGTAGCGCTGACGGCTGGCAAAGATGTTGATGCACTCATATTTCAAGCGCGAGAGTTCCGGCCAGAAATGGCTGTCATTGCTGACCCTAGTGGGTATCAGGCTCTGGCCGACGGACTAAGGGATTTAAACATCACCGTTGCTGCCGGGCCGGAGGCGCTAATAGCGGCTGCTGAACTACCATCAGACCTGGCTCTGGCTGCAATCGTTGGCGCAGCTGGTTTGCCGGCGACGTTAGCTGCTGTTCAAACCTGCTCAACGGTCGCGCTGGCCAATAAGGAGTGCTTGGTCTGTGCGGGCGACCTCTTTATGGAGGCTGTGCGGCGAAATGGAACGACTTTGTTACCCGTAGATTCAGAGCACAGCGCCATATTTCAGGTCTTTGACGCGGAAAACGTTCAGTCTGTAGAGCGGATTATTTTAACCGCGTCTGGGGGGCCATTTCGTGACTGGACGTCTGCCCAGATGGCTACGGCGACGCCACAGCAGGCGGTCGCCCATCCAAATTGGTCCATGGGAAAGAAGATCTCTGTCGATTCAGCTACCATGATGAATAAAGGATTGGAGCTTATTGAAGCCCACCATTTGTTCCCCGTCGGCGAGCAGAAGATAGAGGTCTTGGTACACCCCCAATCCATCGTGCATAGTTTGGTTGGGTATATCGATGGCTCAGTGCTGGCTCAACTTGGATCGCCCGATATGAAGACCCCGATTGCTTACGCGCTGGCTTGGCCAGAACGCATTGCGGTAGCCGGTGAACCCCTCAACCTTGCAAAAATTTCAAAATTGTGTTTCGAAGCCCCTGATTTTAAACGTTTTCCTGCTCTCAGAGTGGCTCGTGAGGCTTTACAGGCTGGGGGCGCGGCCCCTACTATCCTCAATGCTGCTAACGAGGTCGCCGTTGCTCGTTTTCTGGCTGAAGAGATAGGGTTCTTGGACATATATAGAACGGTAGAAGACATATTGGCCCTGGACCAAAGCGACAAATCCGACACATTGGATGAAGTTTTAGCGGTTGACGCGGAAGCGCGAAGATTAGCGATGTCTTGGGGCACTGTCGGGTCGGCGGCAGAGTAGAAAACAAAGGGCGTAAGAGCGTTGGATCAAATCCTCGGAATTTCCTTCACACTATTGAACTTCATCATCGCACTCTCCGTCGTGGTGTTCGTCCATGAACTCGGTCATTTTCTTGTTGCGCGATGGAACAAGGTGCGGTGCGAGAGTTTTTCGATAGGATTCGGACCGGAGTTGATTGGTTTCACAGACCGTCATGGAACACGCTGGAAGTTCAGTCTGATCCCTCTAGGCGGCTACGTGAAGATGTTTGGGGAGGCAGATATTGCCAATCCCAGCGTTAAAGATTCAGAGGGCGATGAAGAGGAGACGATTGAGCGTCCAATGACGCCGGAACAAAAGGCAGTGTCGTTTAAGTATAAAACGCTTGGTCAGCGTTCTGCGATCGTTTTTGCGGGTCCAGCCGTCAATTTCATTTTCTCTATCTTAGTTTTTTTTGTGATGTTCATGTCGGTTGGCCGACCTGTAACAGAGCCAATAGTGGGCAGTGTGGTTGAGAATAGTGCCGCTGCCGAGGCCGGCCTAATCGCAGGTGATCGTATTCTCTCAATCGATGGCGATACGATTGACCGGTTTGAAGACCTTCAGCGTGTTGTGCCTCTGGGTAACGGTGCACCGATGAGAATGTCGATTCAGCGCGATGGCCAGATATTGGAGATGATAGCTACTCCCCGTATTGTTGAGGATACAGACGCATTTGGGAACCAGCAGAATCGCGCGCTTCTTGGAGTAGCGTCTTCTGGGGAGACGCGCACTATGGTGCGTCACAACCCGATCACGGCCTTTGGTTTGGCCGTCAGTCAAACCTATACCGTTGTTGAGGGCACGTTCGTAGCTGTAGGGCAAATAATCTCAGGTGAGCGAGGGACAGAGGACCTAGGTGGCCCTATCCGGATTGCAAAGTTTTCAGGTCAAGCAGCCAAATCAGGATTCGCAAATTTTGTTATCTTTATGGCTATTCTTTCGATCAATTTAGGCATCATAAACCTGTTCCCAGTGCCGCTGCTTGACGGGGGACACCTGTTGTTCTACGCCATCGAGGGATTACGCGGTCGCCCATTGTCTGATCAGACACAGGAGTGGGGGCTGCGATTTGGATTGGTGCTCGTTCTATCACTTATGGTGTTCGTAACATGGAACGATATATTGCAATTGTAACGATGAGCCTGGCGTATTTCCTGTACTAGCCCTGGAAGAACTTAGTTAAAAGGAGCCATGTACGGAGTGACTGGCAGTCGTCAATCTTTAACCTTGAGTATGCTATGTGCAGGCTTCTTCCTGCTCATGGCGACGTCTGCCTATGCTCAGCAGCTTGGTGGCTCAATTGCTCAAATTGCTGTGCAAGGCAACCAACGCATTGAGCCAGCTACGATCCGCACATACATGGCGGTGCGTGAAGGGGACGATTTTGATCCAGTCACTATCGATAGATCGCTAAAGAACCTATTTGCGACCGGACTTTTTGCCGACGTGAGTCTTGGACGACAGGGTGACATCCTAATCATTCGGGTTGTTGAAAACCCAATCATCAATCGCATTACGTTTGAGGGCAATAAACGCCTCGAGAATGACAAGCTAGAACCTGAAGTGCAGTTGCGGCCTCGTATTGTCTACACCCGAACCAAAGTGCAGCAAGACGTCGAACGTATTCTAGATCTCTACCGAAGTAGCGGTAGGTTTGCGGTAACCGTCGAACCAAAGGTTATTGAGCTTCCGCAAAACCGTGTTGACCTTGTTTATGAGATCCATGAAGGAGACCCGACCTTCGTTCGGAAAATCACATTTATCGGCAACGAGAAATTCTCTGACGGGGATCTACGTAGTGTCGTTCTGACACGCGAAGAACGATGGTGGCGTTTTCTGACGTCTAATGACACCTATGATCCGGATAGGATGGCCTTCGACGAAGAATTGCTTAGGCGGTTCTATCTTTCAGAGGGGTATGCTGACTTTGAAGTTGTCTCTGGCGTAGCTGAATTGTCGCCAGATAGAAAAAGTTTCTTTATGACGTTTACGATCGATGAGGGTCCCCGTTATCGTTTTGGGGATATGACGGTCAAAGTCTCTATTCCAAATCTAGCACCGGGTTTGCTGGAGGCTGCGATCGTTCCACAGAGGCGTGATTGGTATAATGCAGAAGAGATTGAATCGACTGTCGACGTCTTCACAGATTTAGTGGGCGCATTTGGCTATGCATTCGTTGATGTACGCCCACGTGTTGCTCGAAATTCAAATACTCAAAGCATCGATATTATTTTTGATGTTCAAGAAGGTCCGCGAGTATTTGTGGAGCGCATTGATATTACTGGAAACGTAAGAACTCTGGACAAGGTGATTCGACGGGAGTTTCGTTTGGTTGAAGGCGATGCATTTAATACGGCGCGCATCAGGCGCTCTCGTGAGCGCCTGGAAAATCTTGGCTATTTTAAAGAGGTGGAAGTCGAGAACGTTCCTTCAGAGGTGTACCCCGATAGAACAGTCGTCACGGCGACAGTCGAAGAGCAATCCACGGGCGAACTACAGTTCGGAATTGGTTTTTCTAGTGCTTCTGGTGCGCTATTTGATGTTGGTATCAGGGAGCGCAACCTTCTTGGGAAAGGGCAAGACCTAAGGTTTAATTTTAGTCTTGCCCAACAACAAACACAGATCGATATCGGCTTTACTGAACCATATTTCATGAACCGAAGATTGGCGGCTGGGGCTGATCTGTTCGCGACGGAAACGGATTATATCGATGAAGCTGGCTTTATTAGCCAGACCCTTGGTGGGTCGCTTCGTCTTGGCTTCAACTACAACGAATACATGTTCCAGCGCTTGTCTTATTTGCTTTCCTGGACCCGGCTTGATGGCGTAAACCAGTTTTCCTCTCAATATACTCGGGAGCAGGAAGGTACGAGCTCGACATCACAGATTAGCCAGACTTTTGCGATTGACCGCAGGAATAACGTCATTGAACCGACCAACGGCTATTTCATAAGCGTTTCTAATGATTTAGCGGGACTTGGCGGCACCGAGAAGTATGTTCGCTCTAGCGTCGCGCTCGGGTATTATTGGGAACCGTTTGAAGATTGGGTATTTAGTGCGACGGCTAATACCGGTTACATTCTTGGTATCGGGGAAGAAATCAAAATCTTTCAAAGGTATCAGCTTGGTGGTAATAACCTACGAGGATTTGATGATTTCGGTGCTAGCCCTCGTGATAGTCTAACGGGTGATGCTATTGGCGGAGACTGGATTGCTACCGCGAAGGCTGAGCTTAAGATACCACTTGGACTGCCTGAAGAAATAGGAATTACGCCAAAATTATTTACGGACTGGGGCTCTATTGGAGCGCCAACCGATTTGAAATACAGGAGTGCTGGCATTTTGCAGTCACGGCGCATACGTGGGTCCGTTGGTATTGGGATCGAATGGGAATCTCCCGTTGGTCCAATAAACATCGACTGGGCGCATTTGCTTCGCAAAGCTGACTTCGACATCACTCAAAATTTCCGTGTGAACTTCGGCCAAAGGTTTTAGAAAATGACTAGTCTTAATTCTATTCGATCATTAGCGGGCGCACTAACATTTGCGATTGCTGCAGCGACCGCCACACCGACTGTGGCCCAGCAGAGCAATCAGACGCGCCCCATTATCGGTGTTCTTAATACCCAGATCATTGAGCGTGATTCTTTAGCCCACAAAGGTGTGCGGCTTGAGCGCGATAAGTACGTGACACGCTATCAGACAGAAGCGAGAGTCCTAGAGACCGAACTTCGAGAGGAAGAGCAACGGCTAACACAGCAACGCAATATTTTGAACCCCGAGGTATTTCAGCAACAAGCCCAGGCATTTCAAGAAAAATTTGGCACGGCTCAACAAGAGAGCCGTGTACAACTTGAAAATTTAAATGCTGTCGTCCAGCAGGCTGCTATTCAGATCAATCAAGAGATGATGGGGATCACAAGCCAAGTTGCTCAAGAACTCGGTATCAATATGGTAATGCCACAGGGGGTTATTCTTTTAGCTGATCCATCTATGGATATTACGCGGCCTGTTCTGGAACTTCTGAATGAGCGTCTCCCCTCTGTTGAACTGCAAAACCCTGAAGGTGGCTCAGCAGCTGCCAAGGGTAATGCCGCTACTGAGTAGGGCTGAGTGCCTGATCCGCGATTCTTTAGGCGAGCCGGTCCTTTCAGTGTCCGAGAGATTGCGGCTTGGACCGATGCTAAGCCATCTGGAGATGGGGATTTAGACCTCCCCATCTCTGATTTGGCTGACTTAACACAGTCGACTTCTAATGATTTGTGCTACCTATCGATTGCAGAGTATGCGACAGCCGATAGTGCCTGTGGTGTTTGTTTAACTACAGCGGATCTTTCTCACAAGGCTCCTCCGAACTCAATTGTATTAGTTGTGAAAGATCCACAGGCTGCCTTTGCGGTCGCTGCTGAAGCGTTCTATCCCCATCTTCCAGAAACCATCATGAAAGCAGTACCGACGCCGAGCGGTGCTTTTGTCGACGGCACAGTCAAACTGGGCGTAGACGTTGTTATTGAGGCCGGGGCGGTAGTTGGCCAGAAAGCTGAAATCGGAGCGCGAACCCGTGTAGGACCCGGGGTGGTGATTGGAGCTGGCGTCGTCGTTGGCCAGGATTGTCAGATCGGAGCAAATGCCTCGCTCATGGCTTGTCTGATTGGTGACAGTGTTGTCATTCACCCTGGCGTTTGCATTGGCCAAGACGGCTTTGGCTTTGTCTTTGACAGTGTCTTAGGCCGTCACCGTAAAGTTCTGCAACTTGGCCGGGTTGTAATAGGCAATGACGTCGAAATCGGCTCGAATACGACGATTGACCGTGGCGCCCTTGCAGATACTGTAATCGGCGCGGGATGCCGGATCGATAACCAGGTTCAAATTGCGCACAATGTTTCTTTAGGTGAGCGCTGTATTGTCGTTTCCCAGGTCGGAATATCTGGAAGCTGCAAGATTGGCAGTGATGTGGTCTTAGCAGGGCAGGTCGGCCTAGCCGATCACTTAACGATCGGCCAAGGCGCGCAAGTCGCTGCAAAGTCAGGTGTTATGCGTGATATAGCTCCAGGGCAGGCAGTTATGGGGTATCCTGCTAAGCCAATCCGGACATTTTGGAGGGAAGTGGCAGTGTTGAGTCGGTTGACCACGCGTAAGAAGCCATAATAAAGAAACAAATAACTATATTGGAAAAGGAATAGCCGTGATGGACGGAGAATCAGTCCAAGAGCCAGGTTCCAAAATCGACATTCAGCGTATTATGAAAATGATTCCTCATCGGTATCCATTTTTATTGGTTGATAGGGTAGAGGACGTCGTTAGGGGTGAAAGTGCTGTAGGCGTTAAAAACGTCTCGATAAATGAGCCGTTTTTCCAAGGCCACTTTCCAAGCAGGCCCGTGATGCCAGGTGTGTTGATCGTAGAGGCGATGGCGCAGACCGCAGCCGTTTTGGTCGTTGATAGCCTAGGTGAGGATGCTGAGGGTAAGTTGGTTTATTTTATGACGATTGATAATGCCCGTTTTCGTCGGCCTGTAGAACCTGGCGATCAACTAAGGCTTACGTGCACTAAAGTTCGTCAGCGCTCAAATGTATGGAAGTTTAGCGGCGTTGCAAAAGTTGGGGACACCGTCGTTGCAGACGCAACATACTCAGCCATGATCATGGACGAATAGATATATGACGAGAATACACGCTACTGCCATAATCGATGCAAAAGCAGAGATTTCAGGGTCCACAGTAATCGGACCATATTGTGTCATTGGTCCAAATGTTACTATCGATGACGGTGTAGTATTGAAGTCTCACGTTGTTGTAGATGGCCATACTAAAATTGGCGCTAAAAGCACTGTTCACCCATTCGTGAGTTTAGGATTGCAGCCGCAACATGCCCGATATCAAGGTGAACCTTCGACTTTGCTGATCGGTAAAAACAATACGATTAGAGAGCATGTGACAATGCATCCGGGAACAAAACATGGGCGGATGGAAACATCTATTGGCGATAATTGCCTCTTTATGGTCGGAAGCCATGTTGCCCATGACTGTATTGTTGCCAATGACGTAATTCTAACTAATAGCGTGGCACTTGGCGGTCATGTCGTTGTTGATGAATTTGCGATCATTGGTGGTTTATCTGGAATCCACCAATATGTTCGCGTGGGTAAACACTCAATGATTGGTGGTTGTTCGGCGGTGGAAAGTGATGTGATTCCTTATGGATCAGTCAAGGGTAATCGGGCAAAGTTGGCAGGCCTGAACGTGATTGGGTTGCGACGCCGTGGCTTCTCGAGGGACGATATTCGATCACTTCGAACGGCGTATGGCCTTCTGTTTTCTCAGGGTGGCAATATGTCCGAGAGGATCAGTGAAGTTGCGGATGTCTTTAGTGATCACCCTGGCGTTATGGATATCATCGATTTTATTAGGTCTGACTCTTCTCGGTCTATTTGCCAGCCGTTATCGTTAAACGGCAATGGGGCTTGATAGAATTTTACGTTTATTCGCGCAGTGCTAAAGTGAACGTTTATGGACGAAAGCTCTAGAGATCATCTGGGTATTGTCGCCGGTGGTGGGCGGCTGCCTCAGCTTATTATCAGTGAATGCCAGAGCCAGAAACGGCCTTATACGGTCGTCGCGCTGGAAGGGCATGCAGACAGCCTAGAAGAATCCCCTGCAATCCAAATTCGTATCGGTCAGGCAGGAAAGTGTTTTCAGACTTTCCATGAACACGGTGTTTCGTCTGTGGTTATGGCGGGTAAAGTTCGACGACCAAATTTATTTGAACTTAGGCCCGATTGGCGAACAGTTAGATTTCTAGCCAGAACAGGCATTAAGGCGTTTAGAGATGAGGCCTCCGTCGGTGATGATAAACTGCTAAGGCTTGTGATTGTAGAGATTGAACGCGAAGGTTTTACCGTCATTGGTGTTGATGACCTGCTGTCTGGAGCAATCGCACGGCTTGGACCAGTCGGACGGTTGGTTCCCAGAGAGATAGATCAAAAGAATATTGAGTTAGGGCTTCTCGCCGCAAGGGAGTTGGGAAGAGCTGACGTTGGCCAAGCCGTTATCGTTCAAAATGGTTCCGTTATCGCTTGGGAAGGCCCTGCAGGAACTGATGATCTCATCCAATCGATTGAAACGCATCTTTATGTGGGTGAGAGACCCATTCTTGTTAAGACTAGTAAGCCCCAACAGGACCGACGAGCCGATTTACCCGTTATTGGGCCAGAGACCATTGCGGCTTGTGTTGCGAATGGTTTTGGAGGTGTGGCGATCGAAGCAGGTGGTGCACTCATCATCGATACCTCGGTTGTTGCTGAACTTGCGGATAAAGGTGGGATCTTTGTTATTGGAGTAGGTGACGGAACAAGCAACGAAGACGGTGACCTATTGTGAAATCAAAGCCGGCAGCACCGCTAATTTACCTTGTTGCTCTCGAGCCTTCTGGTGATTTACTCGGGGCTAAATTGATGAATGCGTTACGCATTAAACTTGGTTCGGATGCGCGTTTTTCTGGGGTGGGGGGTAATCAGATGGAACGTTCTGGTCTGAAGTCGCTGTTCGACCCTAGCGATCTAGCAATACTTGGCATTTTTGAAGTTTTACCAAAGGCTAGTTTGGTGATCCGACGGGTCAAAGAAGTTGTGCAGGATATTGAGAGTAAATCGCCCAGTATTTTAATTACGATTGACTCATGGGGGTTCACTGGCCGTGTTCATAAAACTCTGACGAAGCGGTTAAACCCGATACCAAGGGTTAGGTATGTTGCGCCTCAGGTTTGGGCATGGCGACCAGGCCGCGCTAAGCAGCTTTCACAGTGGATTGACCACCTATTAACGCTGTTTCCCTTCGAGCCACCCTTATTCGAGACGCATGGACTGGCGACTACTTACGTGGGTCACCCGATTATTGAGGATAATGCGCTCTACACCGATGTGTCTCAGTTTCGATCAGAGTTTGATATGGAGGATAATGCGCCGGTTTTGATGGTTCTGCCAGGTAGTAGGAAATCAGAAGTGCGGTGTCTGACTCCAGTGTTTGCAGATGCGCTAGGCATTTTGGTCAGTAAGGTCCCCGATTTGCATGTTGTGATCCCAACGATTGGTAGTGTCGAGATAGAAGTAAGAGAGTGGGCTAAATCCTTGCCGTTTTCGGCTCATGTTCTAACTGGTGGAATTGATAAGGCAAACGCATACGCGACGGCTAACGCAGCGATTGCAGCGTCGGGTACGGTGACCCTGGAACTTGCCCGCGCGGGGATCCCGCATTTAATTGCGTACAAGGTTAATCGGCTATCTGGACTGGTATTCAGATTTATGGCCAAGACGAAATTTGTGAATTTGATTAATATTCTTCTCAAGTACGAGGTTGTTCCCGAATGCTTACAAGCGGAATGTAATGGCAGGGTGATAGCGGAGGAAGTTGAGAGGCTTCTCAAGGATGAAGGGTACCGCGACATGCAAATGCGATGCTTTAAGGATGCATTGGCTTTGCTGCAGAACGGTGACCGCAAACCTAGCGAGATGGCCGCCGATGTAATAGGCACATTAATACAACGTTGAATCGAGGAGAGAAGATTTCAGTAAAGGAATCTTTCTGTTATGGGGTTGGGTAATGGATTACCAGCCTCCATTTTCTCTCGATAGTTCTGTTGGGTGTTCAAACAAAGTTTATGTAAATGGGGGTTCGTAGTTATCATTAAATATCTACAGACCAGTATTTCCGATGATTACGTTTCTGTTTGCAATGGCCTTAGAAAACATTAGTAACCCCGTTGTGCTAATTAATTATTTTTAGCTACCCTTGATCACTATATTGATCTCTATTCGTAAGGAGAATACGCCCTAACGCTTATGGAGTGCGACGTAGTCCCGTTTTGTTTCGCCTGTGAATAGTTGCCTTGGCCGACCAATTTTTTGTTGTGGATCTTCAACCATTTCGTTCCACTGTGCGATCCATCCCGTCGTGCGGGCTAGAGCGAAGAGCGCTGTGAACATGGTGACCGGAATGCCCATCGCTTGGAAAATTATGCCGGAATAAAAATCAACGTTTGGATACAGTTTCTTTTCAATGAAGTACTCGTCTTCGAGGGCGATTTTCTCGAGGGCGATGGCGATGTCGAGTAACGGATTATTCTTAATCCCGAGTTCCTCTAGAACTTCCTTGCACGTTTGAGATAAGATTGTGGCACGTGGATCGTAGTTCTTGTAGACGCGGTGGCCGAAACCCATCAAGCGGAACGGATCGTTTTTGTCTTTGGCCTTTCTAACATACTCATCGACGCGACTTGGATCGCCGATCTCATTGAGCATGTTTAGCACGGCCTCATTGGCACCTCCGTGAGCAGGGCCCCAAAGCGATGCGATGCCAGCTGCGATGCAGGCGAATGGGTTCGCGCCGGACGACCCTGCAAGTCTGACCGTAGATGTGGATGCATTCTGTTCATGGTCGGCGTGAAGGATCAGGATACGATCCATAGCCTTGGCTAGTATCGGGTTCACTTCGTAATCTTCACATGGTGTTGCGTACATCATGTGAAGGAAATTTTCAGCGTACCCTAAATCATTTCGGGGGTAGATAAACGGCTGGCCCAGTGAGTACTTATATGCCCAAGCCGCGATGGTAGGCATCTTTGCAATGAGACGGTAGGAAGAGATACGGCGATGATCCGGGTTCGTGATGTCTAGGCTGTCATGGTAAAATGCAGACAACGCGCCTACCACACCACACATGATTGCCATTGGATGGGCATCACGACGGAATCCGGAATAAAAGTTGTGGATCTGTTCGTGAACCATCGTGTGATAAGTGATGTCGTTCTCGAACTTGTCTTTATCGGCTTGATTAGGTAGTTCGCCATTTAACAGGAGATAGGCGACTTCTTCGAAGTTGCAGTTCTCGGCGAGGTCGTCGATGGGATACCCGCGATGCAGCAGCATGCCTTGGTCGCCATCAATGTATGTGATCGCTGACTCGCAACTACCTGTAGATGTGAACCCTGGATCGTAGGTAAACATGCCTGTTTCGGCATAAAACTTTCGGATATCAACTACGTCCGGACCGGTCGACCCACTTAGAACTGGAAAATCGTAGGAATCATCGCCTACGTTGAGGGTTACGGATTTTGCCATGGTGTGCGGTCCTTTCCATCAACGGGGAGACGGCTCCCACGTTGTGCGAGCCCCGTTTTGTTACTTTAAATTTGCTGCGGTGCTTATAATACGCAGAAGCGCTGTGATCAATTGGTCGTGGCATGAAACCAATTAAGTGACCGTTCCATGATTTTTGAAAAAGCCATAATAATCAATGGTCTTTGGTAATATCCGAAATTCTAGATAGGGTTTCATCTTGGCCAAATATCGCAATAACTTCGAAGATAGGCGGAGAAACGTTACTTCCAGTAATTGCGGCTCTGAGTGGCTGAGCAAGCTGGCCTAGTTTTAAGTCATGACTTTCAGCATATCGGCGCGCCCATTTCTCTATTGCATCGGCTGTCCAGGGCTGAATATGCTCCATGCTTTTTCGCGCTTCAATAAGAACCGCAATAGCCACATCACTAAGTATCTTTGCAGCTTTTGGCTCCAAGTCGAGTGGCCGCTGCCGTACGTAAAGGGCGGCGCTATCCGTCAAGTCATTTAGCGTCTTAGCCCGTTCTTTCAGGCTTTCCATACCTGCAAGCAATCTTTGTGTATTTAGGTCGGTCAACGGAGTTTTGGCTGCCTTCTCTAAGTTCGGCTTGATTAACTCAGCTAGTTTGGAGTTCCCTGTGGCTTTAAGGTAATGCGCGTTAAGGGCTGTAAGCTTAGCTGTATCAAAGCGAGCAGGTGCTTTGCCTAACCCTGAGCCGTCAAACCACTCTTTAGCTTGCTCGTCAGTGATGATTTCATCGTCTCCGTGCCCCCAACCAAGTCTAAGTAGGTAATTTCTTAGCGCTTCTGGCAAAAACCCCATCTCGCGATAAGATTCGGCACCAAGCGCACCATGACGCTTTGAGAGTTTGGCTCCGTCCGGACCATGAATAAGTGGTACGTGGCCAAAAATAGGTAGTTGCCAGCCCATTGCCTTGAAAAGAAGAATCTGACGGAATGCATTGGTTAAGTGGTCATCACCGCGAATAATATGGGTGATCCCCATGTCATGATCATCGACAACGACGGATAGCATGTATGTCGGTGAACCATCAGAGCGCAATAGTATCATGTCGTCGAGCTGGTCGTTCGCTACCGTGACTTCACCTTGGACCATGTCTTGGAGAACAGTTTTGCCGTCTTGAGGTGCTCGAAGACGAATAACTGAATCAACCCCGGCCGGTGCGTCGGCGGGATCGCGGTCTCGC
This sequence comes from Rhodospirillaceae bacterium, assembly GCA_028822445.1. Lineage (GTDB taxonomy): Bacteria > Pseudomonadota > Alphaproteobacteria > Rhodospirillales > Rhodospirillaceae > WLXB01. The sequence continues at coordinate 16,907 of JAPKDQ010000006.1, forward strand.
CACCGTCCATCGTATCTGGTTGGCTTCCCCGCCGCCTTTTGTCGTGCTCGCATTTCTGTAAGTTCTTCGGGGGTTGCGTAGCATTTATAGGCGTGTCCAGCCGTGACTAATTGTTCAGCAATCTCGGCGTGCCGTTCTCGCTGAGCTGATTGAGAAATGACGGGGCCATCGCAGTCCAGGCCCAGCCATGAAAGGGCATCGTGGATCGCGTCAATGGCATCTTGGGTCGATCGCTTCTTATCCGTATCCTCGATGCGCAGTAAATATTTGCCACCATGGTGGCTAGCGAAAAGCTTATTGAACAAAGCTGTTCGTGCACCACCAATGTGCAGAAAACCTGTAGGCGAGGGGGCGAAACGGGTGACAACGGTCATAGATTATCATTCAATAAAAGTGAAATAAGAGCCTTGAAGGCATCCCTTTTCTGAGGAAGCTTTAGCATACTGCTCTTTCAAGTGGAACGTTGCTGGCTGATGTCCAGATGGCTTTAGTTCCATCAGAGCGACTGTGAAAGCCAGGTCTTAGAATTGATTTTTCTTGCATCCTGGCGGCACGGCTCTTGTGCCGCATTGCCTAGCGGTGCGTGGTCTTAAATTGAAGGCTTCTCACAACATATCCAAACACGAATTTTAGAATAGGCCAAGTGGTTAGCAGCGAACTAGGTATAAGCTATTAATAGCGCCTCAGGAGTCCTACAAGCTTGCCCTGAACCCGAACACGATCAGGCCTGAATATTCTGGTTTCGTAATCCGCGTTTGCTGGCTCTAGAGCGATTGTTTCACCCTTTCTGCGGAATCTTTTCAAGGTGGCTTCTTCTCCGTCCACGAGGGCAACAACAATAGCTCCATTGTCGGCATCGTCACTGTGCTGAATGATAACTGTATCGCCGTCGAGGATGCCCGCATCAATCATCGAGTCACCATCGATAGTTAGAGCGTAGTGATCTCCGTTGCCTAGCATCGAGGGCGGCACGCCGATATGAGATGAGGGGTCTTGCAATGCTTCAATTGGCATACCAGCAGCGATCTTTCCGTATAACGGCAGCTGCATAGAGTCATCTAAGTGATTGGATTGAGCAATTGTGGGTCTTTTGAAATTTCCAGGTATGACGTTAGACCCGGTTTCTGACGCGATACTAAACTTTGCATTCTCTGGAAGCTTAACGACTTCTAATGCTCGCGCACGGTGCGGCAGGCGCCTCAAGAACCCCCGTTCCTCAAGGGCTGTAATTAGCCGGTGGATGCCAGATTTTGATTTAAGGTTGAGGGCTAGTTTCATTTCATCGAAAGAGGGAGCTACACCATCGCTTTGCATGCGAGCGTGAATGAAGTTCAACAATTGGTGCTGCCTTTTAGTTAGCATGTTCGCTCTCCCAATAAGGAACAAAGTAGAAACAACTATGTTCTACTTTAGTTCTCATTATAGGTCAAGGACCTCCCTAGAGTGGGGGTTCTCTTTAGATGTAGCTATAGGAGGCCGTCTAAAAGGAGCACTTGGACCAGGTCTCCTGTTCTTGCTGCGGTCGAACCAATGGGTCGGATAATCAACGCGCTGGAATTTGCTAAAGCGCCGATCATGCTGGAGTCCTGAGCGAAAGATGGCGTCGCCGTGATTGTTCCATTTCTATTACTGGAAAGGACAGCTCGCATGTAATCCTCTCGATCGCCATTTGCTTTGATGTCTGAACCGAGCTCGGCGAGAGTTATGGCAGGAGTATTACCAGGCAGGCCTTGAAGTCGGTCAAGAGCCGGTCCTAGAAATAGTAAAGCGCAGACCAACGCTGAAACCGGGTTTCCTGGAAGCCCTAACATGGGCGTGTCTTCTAAATGTCCGAACATCAGTGGTTTGCCAGGTCTCATCGCAATTTTATGAAAGCTAACGTCAAGTCCAGCCTGTCCGAATGCTTTACGAACGAGATCGTAATCACCAACGGAAACACCGCCAGACGTGACGATGAGGTCACAGTTCTTTGCAGCGTTTGCGATCGCTATCAGTGCACTTTCATCATCTTTAACAACGCCAAGGTGGACAGGGTCCCCGCCTTTCTGTTTTACGAAAGCGGACAGGGCGGGACCGTTTGCACTCACGATTTGGTTAGCCGTTCTTGGCTCACCAGGCAGAACGATTTCGTCACCGGTTGAAAGAATGGCTACGCGTGGACGTCGGTAAACCTTAATCCATGGACGGTCGCCTGCAGAAAGGAGACCAATGTGGCGGGGTTGGATGCGCACAGGTGACATCAGTAAGGTATCACCACGGCGAAAATCTTGACCCATGGGTCGAATGTGTCGGCCAGACTCAATCTCTTTTATTATGACCGTGTCGCCCTCTCTGTCCGTATCCTCTTGGATGACAATAGTGTCTGCCCCAACCGGGAGATGGGCGCCTGTAAAAATTCGGATAGCTTGACCGCTTTCCAACGCTCCAGGGTAAGGGTGTCCAGCTGCAGATTCACCGATCACGAGCAGAGCCTTGGGAGAAGAGGTTATGTCTTTAGAACTTACGGCATAGCCGTCCATTGCGGAAACCGTATAAGCCGGGTGCGCGATGCGAGCGGCGGGATCTTCGGCGAGCACTCTATGCAAGGCATTAGGCAGTGCCACTGTCTCCGCCCCAAGGGGATTAACTCCTGCTCGAATAATTGATTGTGCCTCTTGAACAGAAATCATCACGCAGGCTCGTAGGTGCCGGACTTACCACCTGTCTTCTTCAATAAGTGGATATCTGTTAGTTGCATGCCTTTGTCGACCGCCTTGCACATGTCGTAGACAGTGAGTGCGGCTATGGACACCGCTGTCAGGGCTTCCATCTCAACGCCGGTCTTTCCAGTAATTTTTGCTGTTGCTGTAATATCAACAGCGTTTCTTCCCACATCACAGGTCAATTCGACTTTGACCGAGGTGAGTGCAAGTGGATGACAGAGAGGAATCAGGTCTGCTGTGCGTTTTGCGCCCATAATACCGGAGAGCTGAGCGACAGAAAGCACGTCACCCTTACTGATGCCTTTGTCCATAATAGACGCCAGAGTGTCTGGCCGCATGATAACGGACCCACGGGCAATAGCCTCTCGGAGAGTCTCACTTTTGTCCGTTACGTCAACCATCACGGCATTACCGTCCACATCAAAGTGTGTGAAGTCTGTTTTCATCTTAGGTGGCCACCGTTTTTTCAGGTATGGGGTCCGATAGTAGCGCGCGTGTTGCTGCTTCTACGTCGGCTTGTCGCATTAAAGACTCACCGATTAAGAAACGCCGTGCACCAGCTTTCGCCAGGCGCGAAACATCATCTTTGGTTTTCAAGCCACTTTCTGCGATGAGAACTTGCCCCTCAGGTAGTTTTGCGGCAAGGCGCTCTGTCGTCCCTAAATCGATCTTGAGTGTTTTGAGGTTGCGATTGTTGACACCGATAAGCGGGGACCTGAGTGCGAAAGCTCGGTCTAGTTCTTCTTCATCGTGCACTTCGATGACAACGTCCATATTAAGATCAAAGGCGATAGCCTCTAGTTCCAAGGCTTGGCCATCGGAGAGGCATGCGAGAATAAGTAAAATGCAATCTGCCCCGATTGCTCGTGCTTCAATGACTTGGTATGGCTCCAACATGAAATCCTTGCGTAACACAGGTAATGCGCATGCGTTTCTCGCGGTTTCTAAGAAAGTATTGGACCCGTGGAAATGTTCAGTCTCAGTCAGGATGGAAAGGCAGGATGCGCCGCCAGCCTCATAAGCCTTGGCTAAGGCTGGAGGGTCAAAGTCCTCGCGAATCAATCCGGCGGAAGGTGATGCTTTCTTTATCTCTGCGATTAGGCCGTAGCCCTTCTTTGATGTGCGAGTTAAAGCAATACCAAACCCGCGAACGGGAGAGGCGCCTTTTGCCTTGGCCTCAATTTCGGCTAATGGATGTTCAACCTTAATTTTTCTGTATTGCGCTTGTCGAACGTCGCAGATGGCATCTAAGACATTAACCACTAGCCTTCGCCTTGGGTGATGGCTGCGAACTTAGCTAGCGTTTTTTTAGCGCTTCCGTCATCGATAGCGGTGGCAGCTATTTTTACACCAGCCTCAAGTCCTTTAACCTTGTCTCCAACGATCAGCGCCGCCGCTGCGTTTAAGAGAACGATGTCTCGATAGGCTCCCGGCGCCCCTTCAAGCAACTCTCTCAAAGCTCGTGCATTATCTTCTGGGGTTCCACCCTTTAATGAAGCCGCTGTATGCACGGATAACCCTGCGTCTTGGGGAGTTACTGTAAAATTAGACACTGTGCCGTTCCTAAGTTCAGCAACGAACGAAGGGCCCGTAACGGTGAGTTCATCAAGGCCATCGGAGCCGTGAACAACCCAAGCCCGCTCTGAGCCAAGCGCCTTTAAGGTCTCGGCGAGCGGATTAACCCACTCTGTAGAGTACACACCGAGTAATTGGCGAGTGGCGCCGGCCGGATTAGAAAGCGGGCCGATTAGATTAAATATTGTTCGAATGCCGAGTTCAGCGCGGACGGGGCTAACGTGCTTCATGGCGCTATGATGTCTTTGTGCGAATAGGAAACCTAGATTTGCGTTTTCTAGAGCACGCTGAACAATGTCCGGTGTCACATCTAAATTAACACCGAGCATTTCGAGGACATCCGCAGTGCCGGATTTCGATGATGCGCTTCTGTTGCCGTGTTTGGCAACGGGCACACCACAACTAGCGACGACGATTGCGACGGCGGTCGAAACATTAACTTTGCCAGAGCCGCTTCCGCCAGTACCGCAGGTATCAATAGCACCAATCGGCGCTGACACTGGAAGTGCTTTTGCGCGCATAATGCGGGCCGCACCGGTGATCTCTTCAATAGTTTCGCCACGCATAGATAGTGCAGTTAGGAAGCTTGCGATTTGAACTGTAGACGCATCTCCAGACATGATAATCTCGAATGCGTCTTCAGCTTGCCGTTCCGTTAGAGAGTTCCCGGAAGCGGCCATTACGACAAAGGGTTTCAAATCAGACATTTGGTCACCCTAGGCAGCAATGGAGCGGTCTGGAATGTCTGGTGTATCCAGTCCCGTCATGACTAAGAAATTCCGGAGGACCCTGTGCCCAAACTGTGAGGCAATACTTTCAGGGTGAAACTGCACCCCAGTAATAGGAAGTGACTTGTGGGCCAGGGCCATGATTAAACCGCCGTCTGCTTCTGCAGTCACTTCAAGAGTATCCGGTAAGCTTTCTCGTTCGACAATAAGAGAATGATATCTGGTTACAATGACGGGTGAAGGGATGTCTTTGAACATAGCGTGATTGGTATGGCTCACAGCGCTAACTTTTCCGTGCATTGGTGCTGGTGCACGCACGATTTTACCGCCGAAGGCTTGACCAATACTTTGATGGCCAAGGCAAACGCCGAATAAAGGAATGCCTGCGTCAGCTGCTGCGGAAACTATGTCTAAGCAGATACCAGCACGGTCTGGGTCGCAAGGGCCTGGCGATAGAATGATGCCGCGTGGTTTCCGTGCGATTGCGTCACCGACAGAAATCTGATCATTTCGCTCTACGTTTACCTCGGCGCCGAGCTCTCCCAGGTAGTGCCAGAGATTATAGGTGAAACTGTCATAGTTATCGATGAGCAGGTACATCGCTGTCTTTCCTTACTGAGAAGCCAGGAAAATGCCTCTTTCTAAGGTGCAAGGTCAAGGATTGTGGTAGATTAGATATTGCCAGCCAGCTAGTTAGGCTTCCCCAGGTGGGGTCCTTTAGACGATCTGTTGACCCAGATCACGCTCAAGGCCATTGCAAGGCCTGTGGTGAAAAAGGATATGTCACACAGCGAAGCGTTTGAAGGTAGGCTTCACTTAGTAGGCTTTCACGGCGGGTTAGATACCTATTTCGTAATCCTAATCAACCGCGAAGCAATAGAACTGGCCTGCGCTGCCGGTCGCTGCAAGTTTTTCCTGACTGCACCCAATACTCGCGTGGGCTGAAACCCACGACATGCTGGTGAAGCTGGTGAGGCGATCATGGTGACCTACATTAGCGCTGCCGCTTTCGCTGTTGGTTGTCCAGTTGCGACAGGTACGATCCAGCGTATCAGTAAAGGCCATACCATCGATCTGTGTGCCGGTGAGAATGTCGTGCTGATTGCTTCGCCCATTTTGCCCGACGACCTTCACTTCACCGGGGACTCTCTCGCCGGTTTCCGTTAGAGCTGTATTCATATTGAGGATGTTACCGTGGCGCGCCTCTTCCAAGGTGTCCCCATGGAGGTCACTTAAGCCCCTTGCAATTCGCACTCCTTTTGCATTGTACCAAGGTCCTTTCCCAATGCGATCTCTAGCATTGATGAGAGCAGTGTTGCCGTCCTTTTGGGTGCTGAGATAGGCGCGCCAAGTTCTCCCGGCGGCGCCTGGGGCTTTAGAGGTATTGGCGAGGGATTGGCAATGAAGATCAGCGCCTGAGAGCCCTCCCAAGTTTGCGCCATCGCCCATGCCTTCACTAGTAATGAAAAATGACATCTCTCCCTTCGCTGGGCGCGCGGGAATCTCTGGTCTACCTGTCGGCTCTTGTGCAAGAGCTTGCAGTGAAGTGGTGAGTAGGAAGGCTGTAACCGTGGCGGCAGTCTGTTTCATTTTTAGTTCCCTAAAAAATGCGGACAAGTTGTATCGGTCTTTAAAACTATATTTTAGTTGTGGCGAAGAATAACCGAGGCAACCTTAATGTCACAGCAACTCTAAAGATAAACAATAGTCTTGGAGGTATGCCAGAGGACCTTAAGCTCTGTGAAGGTTTTAAGGTAATCGTGCCATCACTTCCCCTTAAGCACACCCTTTAAATAATGGCCCGTATAGCTGGCCTTAACCCTGGCCACATCTTCTGGTGTGCCCGTTGCAACGATATTTCCGCCGCCAGCGCCGCCTTCCGGGCCGATGTCGATGATGTGGTCGGCGGTTTTGATGACTTCCAAATTATGTTCGATGACAATCACCGTATTGCCTTGGTCAACTAGGTGATGAAGTACTTCGAGCAGTTTGCGCACGTCTTCAAAATGGAGGCCTGTGGTCGGTTCATCGAGAATATAAAGGGTGCGTCCGGTGGCACGTTTTGAGAGTTCTTTCGCCAACTTAACTCGCTGTGCTTCACCGCCGGAAAGGGTGGTGGCCTGTTGGCCGAGACGGATGTAATCCAACCCGACCTGTTGCAGCAGAAACATTTTATCGCGGATGACGGGCACTGCTTTAAAGAAGTGGACCCCTTCCTCGACCGTCATGTCTAAAACGTCGGCAATGGACTTCCCCTTAAACTTTATGTCGAGGGTTTCCCGGTTATAGCGTTGGCCGTTGCAGACATCGCACGTTACATACACATCGGGTAGGAAGTGCATTTCGATCTTAATAACGCCGTCGCCTTGGCAGGCCTCGCAGCGACCGCCTTTAACGTTGAAAGAAAAACGTCCGGGCTTGTATCCACGTGCTTTGGCCTCGGTTAGTTCGGCAAACCAATCGCGGATGGGGGTGAAGGCGCCGGTGTAGGTGGCGGGGTTGGAGCGTGGCGTGCGGCCTATAGGGCTTTGATCGATATCTACGATTTTATCGATAAAGGTCAGCCCGTCTATTTTTTTGTGGGGGCCGGGAACGGAGCGTGCGCCGTGGAGTGTCTTGGCTAGTGCTTTATAGAGGGTCTCCAACACCAAGGATGACTTCCCACCGCCTGACACACCCGTCACACAGGTGAAGGTACCAAGCGGGAAGGTGGCATCCACCTTTTGAAGGTTATTGGTTTCCGCGCCGGTTATCTTCATTACCTTGCCGTTACCTGTGCGGCGTTCGTTAGGTAAGGGAATATTTTTTATACCGGTGAGGTAGGCGGCGGTGAGGGACTTCTTGCTCTGCATCACCTCAGCGGGAGTGCCTTGAGCGACCACATAGCCACCGTGCACGCCGGCGCCTGGGCCCATATCAATCAAGTGGTCGGCGGTGCGAATAGCGTCTTCATCATGTTCCACCACAATTACCGTGTTACCGATGTCGCGCAGGCGGCGAAGGGTTTGCAGGAGGCGTTCGTTATCCCGCTGATGGAGCCCGATGGAAGGTTCATCAAGCACGTAAAGAACACCGGTGAGTCCGGAGCCGATTTGTGAGGCGAGGCGGATGCGCTGACTCTCGCCGCCGGATAAGGTGCCCGATTTGCGCGCGAGAGTAAGGTATTCTAGGCCGACGTTGTTTAGGAAGCCCAAGCGCTCCCCGATCTCGCGCAGGATGCGGCGGGCGATCTCTGTGTCTTTGGCTGAGAGTTTGGCTTCTAACGCCTCGAACCAAGCATGGGCATCGGCGATGGATAGAAGTGAGATTTCACTAATGTGTTTGCCATCGATCTTCACGGCCAGGGCCTCGGGTTTAAGGCGGTGGCCATCGCAAGATTCGCAGGGCTGGCTTGTCTGGTACTTAGTGAGTTCTTCTCTAATCCAAGCGGAATCCGTTTCGCGCCAGCGGCGGGCGAGATTGTTTATTACGCCTTCGAAGGGTTTACGTGTTTCAAACTTACGGGCGCCGTCGCCAAACTTAATCAAGATCGGTTTATCACCGCTACCGAAGAAGATGGCGTCGCGGGTTTCATTGCTTAGTTTTTTCCACGGGGTATCGATTTTACTGCCATGGAACTTGGCCACGCCCTTGAGAGCTTGCAAATAATACGTAGAGGGCGGTGAAGCGTTGGACCAGGGAGCGACCGCGCCTTCGGCCAGGGTTTTGGTTTGGTCGGGGACGATGAGGTCAGGATCAAAGGTCATGCGCACACCGAGGCCATCGCATGACGGGCAGGCCCCGAACGGATTATTGAAAGAGAACAGCCGGGGCTCAATCTCATCAATGGTGAAGCCGGATACCGGACAGGCGAATTTGGCAGAGAACACTGTGCGCCCTTCCTTACCATCCTTATTAGCGTCTTCGGCGAAGGCGATGCCCTCGGTGAGGGAAAGGGCAGTCTCTAAACTATCGGCAAGGCGGGCTTGTAGCTCGTCGCGGACAACGACGCGATCGACCACCACTTCGATGTCATGCTTGAGCTTCTTATTAAGTGTCGGGACTTCATCGATTTCATAGAGGGCTCCATCCACTTTAACGCGCTGGAAGCCCTTCTTTTGGAGTTCGGCCAACTCTTTGCGGTATTCACCTTTGCGCCCGCGCACAATGGGAGCGAGTAAATAGAGCCGGGTACCTTCACCCATTTCCATTATCCGGTCGACCATTTGGGTAACGGTTTGGGCTTCGATGGGTAACCCGGTTGTCGGAGAATAGGGCACGCCAACCCGAGCCCAGAGCAGGCGCATGTAATCGTTGATCTCGGTGACCGTTCCCACTGTCGAACGGGGATTGCGACTGGTGGTCTTCTGCTCGATGGAAATAGCTGGCGAAAGCCCGTCTATGGAATCCACATCCGGCTTCTGCATTAGCTCCAGGAACTGACGGGCATAGGCGGAGAGGCTCTCCACATAACGTCGCTGACCCTCTGCATAGATGGTATCAAACGCGAGAGAACTCTTGCCGGACCCAGAAAGCCCAGTGATGACAACAAGTTGATCCCGCGGGATATCAACGGCTATGTCCTTGAGATTGTGTTCACGAGCACCGCGAACACTGATGGTCGGGCTTAGACCACGGGACAAAGGTGCGCGAATGTATTTCTTAGGTTTGAAGGATTTGTTCACGGGAGTGTTCGGCTTATGTTCTCAGGGGAGCCTCGTATTAAGGTGTCTGAGTTTAATTGGCAATTGGGTTGGATAACAGCCTAGATGTTCGTCGTACTTGATATTAGGAAAGACTTCCTATTCGTTTGGAACAACCGATGCTGAGAAAATGGGTCCACATAGCTCGCAATGCGAGCTCATACCTCGAATTCTATGACCACAACATGGTTAGGGACTAATTTAAATTTCCAATTTTACGGCATATGGCTTGATTGTAGATCACTAGAACTTTCAATCGATGGGGAGTACGACACTATGCTAGGCCAGACTCGTTTTAATCTTAAGCACGCGGCAGCATCACTCGGCGTTATTGGGGCCATGTTGGCCTTGGATTCCGTGCCGGCGTTTGCCCAAGTGGGTATCGAAGAGATCGTAGTTACTACTCGTAAGCGATCAGAAAACCTTCAAGATATTCCGCTATCGATTATTGCATTTAGTGCCGACACACTCGAGCGCAAGGGGCTCAATAGCATAGAGAGTATTGCCCGCTTGACCGCTGGGGTACAGGTCGACCAGGGGACTTTCGGTCAAGATGTGCGCATAGTTATTAGAGGATTGTCCCCCTCACGCGGCAGGCCTAACGTAGCGCTGTTATTGGACGGTATTGATGTTACCAGTGAGTCGGTGCAATCGGGCGGTGGCTCTTTACTTATTAATCCACGCTTGTTTGATATGGAGCGGGTAGAGATAGTTAAAGGCCCACAGAGTGCCTTGTATGGTCGCTCAGCGTTTGCCGGTGCGATTAACTATGTGACCAAGAAACCCACCAATGAATGGGAAGGGAAACTCTCTGTTAACGCCGGACAGCGCAACCAGGCTGAGGTGTCTATTGGTCTGTATGGCCCAATCGTTGAAGATAAGTTCCTGATCGGGTTGAATGCATCTGCATGGAATTTTGATGGGTTTCACGATAATACAGTGACGGGCGAGGACCTCGCGGATAGCGATGGCATCGGACTTTCCATGTCAACGATCACTAATTTCAATGAGAATATATCGTTCACCACGCGCGCTGAATATACAGATGATCACCTCGGACAGTCAGCTTTCACATTCGCTGGGACGAATTCGCGATTAGCAGTTCCAAAGTCCGCCTTTGGTCCTATCTATAATCCGGGTGTAATAAGTCCAGGAGTGCCATTCGTGACCGCGTTTACGGGACGCATTCCGGATGCAAAGGATCTGCCTGGCGTTAGGATTTCTGAGGACCCTCTGGATGGCAAAGAGTTTCGCGGAAGTGAACGCCAGATTTTTCGTATTGCCGGCACGCTAGATTGGGATCTTGACTTTGGAACACTTACTTCAGCGACACATTATGCTAACGCCGATGTAGATCAGGAATCTGAAAATAATCGACAAGGCAGCTTTAATGCAACCACCTCTGGCACCATGTTCCGGGTGGTGAGTGACACAACATTATTCAGCCAAGAATTACGTTTACAATCGAAAGACGAGGACCGTTTACGCTGGACTGCCGGCGGTTTGTATTGGGAAGAAAAGGTCGATCAAGACTCCTTCGGTATGGCATGCACCAACAATCAATTATTCCCGTTCTTGCCATTCGTGCCTTGCGGACCGTTTTTTAAAGCGGTTCTCAAGACTAATACTCCCAATAAATGGATACGGGATACTAAGCATTGGTCTGCCTTTGGTAGTATCGAATACGATGTGACCGATCAGTTTACGGTTCATGCCGAAGGGCGCTATACAGATGAGAAGTTGTTTGTATCTGGTCCGTCCGGTCCCCGTATCGTTGATACGTTTGGCCTCTCTGGTCCGCGCAATTCGTTTCCATCGGCGACGCCCAACCTCGATGGGAGCAGCTCAGATAGCTACTTTACGCCAAGGGTATCTGCTGAATATGCGCTGAATGACGACATGTTGTTCTATGCGTCTGTAGCTAAAGGCGCAAAGCCGAGCGGTATTAGTACAGTGGGCGCCGGAGCAGCTGGTTTTGACCCAGATGGATTTGTATTTGATAGAGAAGAGATGTGGGTATACGAGGCTGGGAGTAAAACTACTTGGGCAGATGGTCGTTTTGTTACCAACGCAGCGATTTACTATGAAGATTTTTCGGGCAAGCAAACGTCCACGCAGTTTCTGAATCCTAATGGCTTGGTCGGGACACGGACAGTCAATGCTTCATCGGCTGAAGTTAAGGGCCTTGAGTTGGATGTGGCATGGGCGCCTATTGAGGGGCTTAACCTAACGGGTAGTTACTCATATATCGACGCTACCTATAGCGACTTCATTGTGAATGGTAGTGGTGTCAATTCTATAGCGGCGGTTGGTAATTGTACGCAGGTCCGGGTTGGTACTAAGAAAGTATGTGCTCTTGACCGTTCCGGTAACACTCTGGAAGACGTCGCTAAAAACTCTCTAGTACTTGGCGCATCATATACAGCATCCCTCACAGACGATGTTGAATGGGTAATCGAAACTGATGTTCAGTATCAAAGTGATCGCTTCGATACATCGGACAATATTATGATTATTCCCAATTACTGGATGGTTGATCTTCGGTTAGGTCTACGGTCTGATAATTGGAGCGTTATTGCGTTTGCAGATAACTTGTTTAATGACGACACAGTAAAGGCAGGGTTTAACACTACTGACTTTACTACTATTAACCTGGCGTTCTTTCCGCCACCAACCACTTTCATTCTTACAAACGCATTACATGCTCAACTGCCTGACAAGCGTCAGCTTGGTCTAAGGACGACTTTCAACTTCTAAGCTTGAACTGGTCTAATCTTGATAAAAGGGCGCCTTGCGGGGCGCCCTTTTCTTTGTGCGTTAACAGATGCCGTAAGACCAATCTTGACGTTCAATAAACTGAATTAATTCTTTCCAGTCTGAGCCAATGATATCTGTGTGCGTGCCTGGGCGGTCAAAAATAGAAAGGCCTTGGCTGGCCATTTCACTATAGGCACTTCTATCGGCGATCCGAGATACGACGGGATACCCTACATCGTCTAGAAATTCATCTAGGCGAGCGGCTGCGCGACTATTAGAGCGTACTCGGTTAGCAACTATAGCGAGCGATTTTTTACCGTTACGTATTGGTTTAATGGAATCAATTTTCTTTAGAAAACTACTCGCTGCCTTTTCATCGAATAAGGAAGGTAAAATGGGCATGACAACAACGTCTGCAAGTTTAAGCAGGACGTCAAAATGCTGTTTCCCAATGCCAGCCCCAACATCGATAACTAAACGCTGAAGGCCCTTAATGGTATCGCCTTCATTCTTAAGCCAGTTTATTCCATAAATCTTTTCAGCGTTTTTAGGTCGTAGCTCTAGCCAACTGAGTGAGCTTTTCTGAGGATCAACATCGGCGATTGCGGTCTTTAGCCCTTTGTTTGCAAATGCAGCTGCCAGATTGGTGGCCAGGGTCGATTTACCGCAGCCTCCTTTGGGATTAGCGACAAGTACTGAGAGCATAGTGTTCTCCTAGTCCTTCTTCAAAGTGTTGAGCCAGAAGGGTTACGCATTATGATTAAGTCGAAGGTAAGTTTTATGTAAGCGTTTCTTCTCGTTCTAATGCCCTAACGTATAGTCACATACTAAATGTATCAGTTTGGTTCACTTTTACTAATAGTGGAGATTAAGCGCCTTATGCTGGCATTGCGCACAAATCCTTTCTTGTTACCAGGCAAAGTTATCCACATTTCCGATATTTAGTTACTAAAATAGGTGGTGCAACCAAGCATAATGCTTGCCACGGGCGGGATGCTGGGTATCGTGTGGCAAATACTTAAATTAAAGGAGTCTCGTTTATGGCTGGCAGCGTCAACAAAGTAATGTTAATCGGCAATCTTGGTAAAGACCCCGAAGTTCGTACGATGCAGAACGGGAACAAGGTAGCTAATATCACGCTGGCTACGTCTGAGAACTGGAAGGATAAGAACACCGGCGAGCGCAAAGAGAAAACGGAATGGCACCGTGTTGTCATTTTTGGAAATCTTGCGGGTATCGCGGAGAGCTATTTAAAGAAGGGATCCAAGGTTTATGTTTGTGGGCAGCTTCAAACCCGAAAGTGGCAAGATCAATCTGGTCAAGATAAGTACACTACAGAGGTGGTTTTGCAGGGCTATGGTGGCGAACTGACGATGTTGGATAGCCGTGGCGGTGGTTCTGGTGGTAGCGACGGTGGCGGTAGCTATGGCACCCCTGAGCCCTCAGGTGGCGGTAAAGGCGGCGGTGATGCCGGGGGATGGGATGCCGGTCCGTCTGCAGACATGGACGATGAGATACCATTCTAAATAGCGGGCTATGCAAGAGGCTTGTTTATTTCGAGTCTTGGTAAGGCTGGCGAGCTCCCTTCTGAGTTAGGGTCTAGGTTCGTTTCTGCCGCAGAATGCTCTAAATTTAGCTGAAGCCTGGTGTCGGTTAACAGTTTGTTTTTATATAATATTTATATCTTTTCCAGTGTATAAATATGCACCAAAAACTACTGCCTAGAAGGCTGACGAGTTCGTTGGATTTAGGGCTGGTTATCTGATACATTTTTCCTTCACTTAAAACCGTAACACCGTTCTAGTACTAATTCCGATTTGCTGCTTTTCAGTATGGAATGTGTCTGTGTGCGACGCGAGATTAGCGCCGTTCCAGCAGGGCTAGAATAGGGTGTCACTAAAATCTGAGTATTATTTTGAGCGAACTCAACGAAGTGCCTCCATCGTACGACATTTCAACCGTCACAATCGAAGACGAGATGAAGAAGTCCTATCTCGATTACGCCATGAGCGTGATCGTGAGCCGTGCCTTACCAGACGTCCGAGACGGCCTCAAGCCGGTCCATCGTCGTATTTTACATGCGATGAAAGAGAGCGGTTACGAGTACAACAAGCCATTCCGAAAATCGGCGCGTATCGTTGGTGACGTGATGGGTAAGTATCACCCACACGGAGATCAAGCGATCTATGACGCCATGGTACGCATGGCCCAAGAATTCTCTATGAGGTTGCCGCTGATTAATGGGCAAGGCAATTTTGGCTCTATGGACGGCGATCCACCCGCCGCTATGCGTTACACCGAGGCCCGGCTGCAAAAGGCCGCGCATAGTCTGATAGATGATATCGATAAAGAAACTGTCGATTTTCAGCCCAACTATGATGAAACGGTCTTTGAGCCTGTGGTGCTACCCGCGCGCTTCCCAAACCTACTGGTTAATGGTGCTAGCGGTATTGCTGTGGGCATGGCAACAAATATTCCGCCTCATAACCTCGGCGAGGTGATCAACGCCTGCTGTGCATTGATTGACGACCCTAATACGACTGATGTTGACCTGATTGATATGGTTCCTGGGCCAGATTTCCCGACAGGAGGGATTATCCTTGGGCAAACAGGCGCTAAATCGGCCTACGCGACGGGCCGGGGCTCGGTCATAATGAGAGGCCGCGCTGAGATTGAAGAGATGGGTAAGGATCGCGAGTTAATCGCTATCACGGAAGTGCCGTATCAGGTCAATAAGGCCTCGATGGTTGAGAAGATCGCCGAATTGGTGCGGAATAAGCGGATCGAGGGCATTTCTGACCTACGCGATGAATCGGACCGTAATGGTGTTCGAGTGGTCGTTGAGATCAAACGGGATGCTCAGGCCGATATCGTCTTAAATCAGCTCTATCGCTTCACGCCTTTGCAAAGCAGCTTTGGCTGTAACATGTTGGCGATTAATGCCGGACGCCCAGAACTACTTAACCTACGACAGATTCTAACGGCCTTTATTACGTTCCGGGAAGAGGTCATTCGCCGCCGGACTGTTTATGAACTTGGACAGGCGCGAGACCGTGCTCATACTTTGGTTGGTCTGGCCATTGCTGTTGCTAACCTTGATGAGGTGATAGCCCTTATTCGCGCTGCGCCGGATGCCCAGACCGCTCGTGCAGGTTTGGTGGGACGGCCATGGCAGGCCGCTGATGTTAAGCCGCTCATCGAGATTATCGATGAGCCAGACCGGAAGGTTATCGACGGGTCGTATACACTTTCTGAAGCGCAGGCGAAGGCAATCTTAGATCTTCGATTGCATCGCTTAACTGGTCTTGAGCGTGAGAAAATTCACAGTGAGTTAAGGGAACTAGGGGACCAGATAATAGATCTCTTAGCGATCCTGCGCTCCCGTGAACGCTTGTACGGCATCATGCGGGAAGAACTGGTTGCGATGAAAGACGAGTACGCGACGCCGCGGCGTACTGAAATCTCACATAATGAGTTTGAGACTGACATTGAAGATCTGATTCAACGTGAAGATATGGTTTGTACGGTTACCAATGCCGGGTACATAAAGCGTGTACCGTTATCGACCTACCGCGCGCAACGCCGAGGCGGCAAAGGCCGTGCCGGTATGGCGACCAAGGACGAAGATTTTGTCACCTCACTTTACGTTGTGAACACCCACACTCCACTCTTGTTCTTCTCGACGAGTGGCATGGTGTACACGCTCAAGGTCTACAGGCTTCCGGCGGGAACACCGCAGTCGAAAGGTAAGGCCATGGTGAATCTGTTGCCTTTGAGCGAAGGCGAGACGATTTCAACAGTTATGCCGTTGCCGGAAGACGAAGCTGCTTGGGCGGATCTCAACGTTATGTTCGCAACGACGTCTGGTAATGTGCGTCGGAATGCTCTGTCAGATTTCACGAACGTGATGCGAAACGGCAAGATTGCCATGAAGCTCAATGAAGATGACCGCCTCGTCGGTGTCGCAGTCTGTGATGATAGCAATGATGTACTGCTCTCAACCCAGGCCGGGAAGGCCATACGCTTCGCAGTTGGCGATGTCCGTGTCTTCTCAGGGCGATCTTCTGTTGGTGTCCGCGGTGTGCGACTTGGCAAGGGTGATGCAGTAATCTCCATGACCATCCTGCATCACATGGACTTTGATACAGAGATGCGAGATTCGTACCTTAAGCTTGCTCGTAAACTGCGTGGCATGGATGAGGATGATCAAGAAACAGGGGAAGCATCAGGTGACGCGCCAACCATCTCCGAGGAAGATTTTGCGAGAATGGCGGAAGGCGAAGAGTTCATATTAACCGTAACCCGTAAAGGTTATGGCAAGCGCACATCTGCCTACGAATACCGGATTACCAAACGTGGCGGGCAGGGCGTAACCTCCATTGCTACGAACAAGAGGAATGGAGAGGTTGCTGCCGCGTTCCCCGTCGATACCGACGATGAAGCCATGATGATTACGGATTCTGGTAAGGTTATTCGCATCCCAGTTGGTGACATTCGGATTGCCGGTCGAGCGACGCAGGGTGTGACACTCTTCCAGACAGCAGATGATGAAACTGTGATGTCTGTCGCTCATTTATCCGCGGATGAAGATGCGGGTGTTGACGCTGAAGGCCGCGATCCTGATACCGATGGCGCTGAGCAAAACGCCCCGGTGTCTGATATTGTGGAGTCTGACGTAGGAGCTACCGATGACTAACGGTGATGCGCGCCTTCTGATCGGTGTTTATCCAGGGACCTTCGACCCTACGACGAACGGTCATTTAGATATTATCAGTCGTGCAACGAAGGTCGTTGATAAACTAGTCGTAGGTGTGGCCGCCAATGGGGGTAAGGGGCCCCTCTTTTCCCTTGAAGATCGCGTGATCATGTGTCGGGAACAGATTGCTGCCTTGCCGCCAGAACTGGTCCAGGTTCCAGTCGAAGTCGTTCCTTTCGATAAGCTGCTGATGGATTTTGTCACCGAGATCGGTGGACGTGTAATTGTTCGCGGACTGCGGGCGGTATCTGATTTTGAGTATGAATTCCAGATGGCGGGGATGAACGCACGGCTAAACCCTAAGGTTGAGACAACCTTCTTAATGGCTTCGGAGCGCAATCAGTTCATTTCATCGCGGTTTGTCAAAGAGATTGGCCAGTTTGGCGGAGACATCACGCACTTTGTCCCAGAAGCCATTGCAGACCGGGTCATCGATGCACTCGCTTCTAGAACTACATAGCGCAGACATTTTTAAAGCGTATTCGAGAATGGCGGTTTTTACCTTCGGTGTACTTTGTCCGGCGGCCACCATAATGAATTGAATTATCAGGGTTGAGCGATTTAGCGCGATTGGGTAAACCATTAGCGTAAGCCGATCATCCTTAAGAGAGAGTTGGAGAACTTGGCATGAAAACATTGATGAATTGGGCGGCGGGGGCCCTTATAGCTATGACAGTAACAGCAGCAGATGCACAAACGGCCGACTTGGACCCGGAGAACACTATCTTTTTGGACCTTGAATACGGTCGCGTGGTGATACAGCTTCGTCCAGACCTTGCGCCGCAGCATGTGGAACGCTTCAAGACCTTGGCTCGTGACGGTTTTTACGATGGTTTGGTGTGGCATCGCGTTATCGATGGCTTTATGGCTCAGACAGGTGACCCACAGGGCGACGGCACTGGCGGTTCTGACCTTCCTAACCTTCCGGCAGAGTTTAGTCCTGAAGATCACGTTCGGGGTGCTCTTTCTATGGCCCGCGCATCAGACGTCAATTCTGCGAACAGCCAATTTTACCTAGTGCTCGCTCACGCTCCGCATCTAAACGGCCAATACACGTACTTTGGTCAGGTTGTAGAAGGCATGGTTTTTGTTGACCAGATCCGCAAAGGTAACCCTGCACAGAACGGCACAGTGACATATCCGGACCGTATTATTCAGATGCAGGTCGCTGCTGACGTTAAATAGGTTAGGGCACCCTAAGTTAGGTACTTTCTAACGCTTGACCGACCCCTAGGCGCTAACTATGGTGCGCCGCACTCGGGGTCGGTTTAAGCGACTACCGTGTCTCAGAGCCCATAGCTCAGGTGGTAGAGCAGCTGACTTTTAATCAGCGGGTCGCAGGTTCGAGTCCTGCTGGGCTCACCAATATCCTCTAATATCCTCCAATAATACCATAGATCTTCAGTTAAGAAGTGCTTCTGACCTAGTATTCCAAGTGAAGACACGGATGAGGAGGAGTAGGCAACAGAATGGCCGCTTTCGTTTATATTCTTGGCAGCTCAGGAAATGGTGGCTTCAGAACCTACGTTGGGTGGACCGATAACCTTGAGCGCCGTCTTTTAAAACACAATGCCGGAACAGGCGCACGCTCAACGCGCGGCAGGACTTGGTCTCTATTGTACGCGGAGAGGTATGGAACGCGGTCGGAAGCGATGAGCCGCGAATGGCACCTGAAACGTCACCGAAAATTTCGCAAGAACCTGTCCCAAGAGTATGGCTACTGAAAGCAGAGAAACCGAGGAAGCACACGTCATGTGCCTACGTATTACCTCCAACGGATACGGGCATCAATTGTGGAGCTGCGTTCATATTACAAAATGTCCCCAGATCCGTGACAACGCCTGAAGACTTATTACTCATCAAATGTTGCACCGTTCCTTCAAAGTTAGAATTAACTTTAACAACGTAGTGGTACATGGAAGAGGTGGGACTTATAGGTGGTGTAGCCTCTGACTCTATTCCACTCAAATAATGTATGAATAATGCATTGCTCAAAATAACTGGGGAGACGTAAGTCCCTAATTTGTCGCCATTACGGGCGTCGTAAATTCCAAGAGATACGGCCTTAGCGTTCTGTTCCGTATTATGGATCACTAGCCTGCTTGGGTAACCATAATCAAGTGTGGACGTGTGCACTCCAAACAAGAGGCCTGGATCAGAAGTCACATCTGTATTGCAGCCGGTCAGATTTGTTAGAGACCCATCAGATGACCTCCACAATACATGTTGGAACCTTCCATCAAAATTTGGTCTTAATGAGAGGGAATAATAGGCTTGTGGCGTAATAGGGGTGCTCGCTTCACCCTCAATATCGCTAATACTAAATTGTTTTACGGCATAAGCCGGAATGGTTGGGCTTGTCCAAGTCGTAAGAGGTTCTCCGCCGGCATCAGATATAGTCACCTCAACTCTACCGCTTTGCGTCGTTGGATTGAATAATCTAATAAAGGACTGACCTAGAGTTTGGGACGAGCCAAAGACACCTCCCACCCGAAGGCCGCTTAATGATGGAGGTGAGGTATCGCGTTGATTATCGCTTTCTGGCGTCCAGGTTACCCAAGATGAAAGTATTCCTTGGTTCCAGCTATCAAACCAAGGCCCTCCAGCTTCATCATCGAGGTCATCACCCCAGGATAGAATGCCGTGAAATACTCTTTGTTCAGTGCTGCTGTAATAGGCCCAGAAAGGGCCGCCACTATTTCCGCCAGACGCGTCTATTAGAAAGCCTCTTATGTGAGAGTCCCTATATGCCGTAATAGATGTAGAGGTTTCATCCCCAAAATCGGACCACATAGCAAGATTGTTAGAAATTCCTAAAACTTTAGCAGGGTAGCCAGTGTTATTTGCACTAGACGTATTCCCATACTCGATCGGTAAAAAGGTATCTGTATAAGTAAAAGGTGTGCGAAATTGGATCGCCGCTAAATCGTACCGGAAATCTATTATCGGACGAGAATTTGGGCCTGAAATATCAGTCCAGTCTTTAAAACTACGTATCCACGCAGTGTCAGATTTACCGCCGTAAGGCCTTATTGTAGGCGAAGTTGCATTAATCTGATTTTGGGCTGGATAGAAAATAACTTTAACCGCCCAGCCACCCCGATCATTGTTGTGTACACAATGGCCAGCCGTTAAAACTACGTACGGACTTACTAGCGTACCAGTACACCTGAAGCTTTCGTCATTTGGATACGTTGAAACAAGGTAGCCAATAGTGTTGTAAGGAAACGTATCTGGGTTTTTTACCCGTGTGCGGTCTTCCACGCCGACAGTTAGATCACGCTCTCTTGCACGCCATTTATCGTCCGAAAAGGAACCTCCAAGCTCTTGACTACTAGGGTTCCTCTTCTCTGGGCCCACCTCAGTATCTTCACCGCTACTATCTGGGTATGCGCGCTCAGCCGGAAATGGCGGTTGTTCGGGTGTTGAAGGTGGAGAGGTGTTAGGATCAGCTAATGATTTTTCTGTATAGATTGGTCTAGGTAAAGGTTCAGCGGGAACATAATCATGATTGGTGTTGGTCTTCTTAGTAGTCGAATTCTCTCTCTCTCTTCTAAGTGGCAGACCAACATTATTTGTATCAGATAGAAAAGTGGCTGCCTCTGATTTGGACAGTGCTCTAACAGTAGGCTTAACCAAGTTTATACAGAGCAGACTATCCCCATCATTTTTGTCACCATGCAACTGATACCACTCTCTGTACTGACCAGCGATAAACTGTCCAAGATGACGCACATTACTGTTCTTGATTTCTTTATTTATGATGCAGTTGTACGACGATAAGTCCAAGCCACCTTTCATTGGCTGACCGTTAGGCTGGTCTGCATCAGCTAAAACTTCTTCGGCGCTACTGGCTAGAAGTAAGCAAAGATATAAGACTGCAGAATATGACTTAGACATATAGCCCAACTTAGTTTTTGATTACGAGGCGAAGCCTCTACGGATTTAATGGTGGTTGCAATGATGATTACGTCTAACTCGTCTCAAACTGGGACGCCCTGGCCTGGAATGTTGGTATTTGTTGCTTTCGCTAGAAGTAAGACTACTCATGACCGATCTCAAGTATGTCTAGAACTGTGACATCACGGCGCGCATAGCGACACCGGCTGCCTAGGCATTACGTACACTTGGAGCGCCCTATAATTCTTGTAGATTAGGGCTATTCCAGACTGTTAGAGCCTTACTGGGCGCACCATCTGTAACAGTCTTGAAATGATTCGCTTTCTAGTAGCTTATGCAGCTTGAAAATTGGCTTAATTGTTCCAAATTTTCTGCGCGGTCCTGATTTGTGGGACTGTATTCCAATGCAGGGTTAAGGAGACCAAGTCCATGGAGACCATGGTAGAGCTCGATAATTTGTCGAAGCACTTCGGGCCGTTCGTCGCGGTTGATGGCATTAGCTTAAAGGTTAGAAAGGGAGAGGTTCTTGGCTTTCTGGGCCCAAACGGCGCCGGGAAATCAACCACCATGCGCATGGTTGCTGGATTTCTGACGGCGACAAGCGGAACTGCCAAGGTTTGCGGTCACGATGTCGAAGCGGAGCCGGTTCTGGTCAAATCGTTGATCGGCTATATGGCCGAGGGGTCTCCATCCTATGAAGATATGACCGTCCGCGCGTTTTTGAAGTTTATTGCAGAGGTGCGCGGGTTGTCTGGTCGGCCTGCAGCTGTTCGCATCGAAGAAGTTGTCTCAAAAATAAAACTGGAAGCGGTGATAGATCGCTCCATAGAGGTGCTATCCAAGGGCTACAAGCGCCGGGTTGGCATGGCACAAGCGATCTTGCACGACCCACCGGTTCTCATTCTTGATGAGCCGACCGACGGGCTAGACCCCAATCAGAAGCATCACGTGCGGACATTGATTGAAGAGATGGCTTCTGAGAAGGCTATCATCGTCTCAACCCATATTCTTGAGGAGGTTGAAGCAGTCTGCACTCGCGCAGTTGTTATTGGGAATGGTAAACTCTTGGCGGATGGAACATCAGAAGACCTTCTCTCCATTTTACCAGAGCACGATGCAATTCATGTCGTCGTTAAACCTGTCACAGTTGATTTGGCGGTGAGTAAGCTGCAAACAGTACCTGGAGTAAGTCGGGTGACGCTTACGCAGCGAGCAGACGGTGCCTCTCAGATTGCATGTATGCCGAGGGAGGGCGCTGAGATCATCGACGGAATAAATAGTGTTTTGCGAGACGACGGGATTTCTTATTCTGAGGTGTACAAACACCGCGGGGATCTCGATGCCGTCTTTAGAAAGATAACTGGGGGAGGATCCAACAATGCGTAATATTTGGATTATCGCCAAGCGGGAGCTGCATGGGTATTTCACGACACCCATGGCTTTCATCTTTATTGCGATATTCGTGGCCTTAACGGGCGCGTTTACATTTTACATTGGCCGGTTTTTTGATCGTGGTCAGGCGAGTCTAGAGACGTTTTTTAGTTTTCATCCTTGGCTATACCTTCTCTTAGTTCCAGCGGTAGCTATGCGGCTTTGGTCAGAGGAACGGAAGAGCGGAACGATCGAACAGCTACTGACACTCCCCATAACGACGGCGGACGCGGTGCTTGGTAAATTTGCAGCGGCTTGGCTGTTCTGTGGCATTGCTTTGGTATCTACCGTTCCAATTTGGATTACTGTTTCGTACCTCGGAGATCCAGACCACGGTGTTATCACGTTAAGTTACGTTGGCAGTTTCCTTATGGCAGGTGCGTTTCTCTCGATCGGGTCTTGCATGTCTGCGCTTACCCGCAATCAGATTATAGCGTTCATCGCCTCGGCTGCTGTTTGCTTTGTCTTCACCATGAGTGGACTGGATTTGGTGCTCAATTTCTTTAGAGGGTGGGCACCTACTTTCTTAGTGGATGTGATCGCGGCATCGAGTTTTCTGGTGCGTTTTGAATCTGTGACCCGGGGCGTGATGGAGTTTAGAGATATCGTCTTTTTCGTTTCAATGATGGCCTTCTGGCTATTCGCCACGTCGGTCGCTGTAGACGCGAAGAAAGCGGCATAAGGAAAGATTAAATATGACTAATATCGATAAAGGCCGGCTTGCCTTACTGGGTATCGTTGTTGCGGCAATCTTGTTTCTTGCCGTGAATACAATTTCGCAAACACTATTCAGCGCGGCACGCGTGGACGTGACCGAAGGGCAGGTCTTTACGCTTACAAAAGAAACGATTCCGGTTTTCCAAGATATCAGGGAGCCGGTTGTTGTACGAATCTATTTCTCACAGGCTCTATCTGAAGCAAGCCCGCGTCATGGTGTGTACTTCCAACGCGTAAGGGACCTATTGAGCCAGTACTCTGCTCTTTCTTCTGGCATGCTGCAGGTTCAATATTTTGACCCTGAGCCCTTCTCTGATGTGGAAGACCGTGCAGTTGGTTTCGGGCTTCAAGCTGTACCGCTTGGAGATCTTGGTGAGGTTGGGTACTTCGGATTGGCAGCTACGAACTCCACGGATGATCAGGAGGTTATCGCGTTTTTCAATCTCGAGCGTGAAGCCTTCATAGAATACGATCTGACGAAGTTGGTTTATACGCTTTCTAATCCCCAGCAACCAAAGATAGGATTGATTACTTCCTTGCCCGTTGATGGAGGGATGACCCCTGGTATGGGTGGTATGGGAGGGAGTCCAACACCGCCGTGGCAGATTATGGATCAGATGCGAGATTTCTTCGATGTTGAACGCTTGGATATGGCCTTAGAAGAAATCGCGGAAGACATTGACGTTCTGGTTCTAGCTCAGCCCGATGGTTTGACTGAGATTGGTGCGTACACCATTGATCAATGGGTTCTATCTGGCGGTAAGGCTATTGTATTCGCTGATCCAAACCTTGAGTCGGGTGCAGCCCCGCAGGGGGGCATGCCTGGGCCGAGTGATCTAGCTAACACCAAGGCTCTTCTAGGTGCCTGGGGACTCACTTTGGAGGATGACGTTATCGCTGCAGATATGCAGGCGGCTGTCCGGGTTAATACCTCAGCAGGAGGCCGGCCGGTAATCTCCGATTATCCGGCGTGGATGAACCTCCAGTCCTCAGCTCTCAATAAGGATGATGCGATTACTGGAGATTTAAAAAACGTAACGATTGCGACTGCGGGTGTGCTTACGCAGACAGAGGCCTCTACGCTTGATATCAGGCCACTGATTCAAACCAGCACGGATTCGATGAAGATCGCGTCTGAAAAGTTGATCGGACTCCCCGACGTCGTCGGTTTATTCCGTGAATTTGAGCCATCAGGGGAGCGCTTACTCTTAGGTGTCAGAGTTTCGGGTCTTGCTAAAACTGCATTTCCAGATGGAGCTCCGGAAGGGTTGCCTGCGAAAGACGGTCAGGACCGAGTACATATAGACGAGGCTGCGACGCCCATCCAAGTTATTGTTGTTTCCGATGCTGACATGCTCGCTGATCGTTTTTGGGTGCAGGAAAGTAATTTCTTTGGGCAGAGAATGGTCGTTCCTACGGCTGACAATGCGGCATTTCTAATTAATGCGCTTGAGAATTTAACGGGTACGCCAGCTCTATCTGCTTTGCGTGGAAGGGGTCAGGTCAGTCGCCCGTTTACGGTAGTTGAAGATCTTAGGCGTGATGCAGAGCAACAATTCCGCGCTAAAGAAACGGAACTATTGGGACGCCTAGAAACTCTTCAGGGAGATATTAGCGCGATCCAGGTTAATCAAGTAGGCGAAGGTGAAGGCCTCATCGGTGAAGATGATCAACGTGCTATCACGAACTATAGATCCAAGTTGCTATCAACCCGCAAAGAGTTGAGAGAAGTTCAACGGAGCTTGCGAGAGAATATTGATCAACTCGAAGGTATACTTAAGTTTGTTAATATAGCGGGCATTCCTATAGCGTTTGGTGGTGTCATGATCTGTCTTGGTGTCTGGCGTCGTCGGCGGACACCCACCAAAGTTTCAGTTTGATAGGCGTGAAGAGATGAAAAAGAAAAACTTCGGTGCTTTGTGTGGTGTAACTGCTGCCTCGGTCTTGGTGGCGGGCTGGGTGGTGGCAAACCGTCCGGCAACAGAGTCCTCGGATTACGACGGTACGGTGTTGTTCCCGAGTTTACTCGAAGACGTCGATGCTTTGGATACGATCGCAGTTCGTACTAAGGACGGTATAGCGACGCTAAAATCAACAGAGTCTGGTTGGGTCTTTGTTGAGCGTGACAACTACCCCGTCCAAAGCAACAAGATTGGGGAACTCGTCGTTAAACTCACTCGGTTAACGAAAGTGGAACCCAAAACGAGCTTGAAAGACCGTTACGACCGGCTAGATTTGCTTGACCCTGAAGATAAAGAGGACACCCGGGCCAAGGAAGTCACTCTAACGGACGTTGATGGCGAAGAGCTGGCACGTCTGTTGGTTGGGAAACGAAAGTTTACATTGGGGACCTCAGAGGGCGGAACTTACGTCTTGTTGCCTGATGGACCTCAGGCCTGGCTAGTTACGGGTGAGTTGAACCCGGGTGCTCGGGCACGGGATTGGCTTGTTCGAGAGATCATAAACATTAAAGCTGATGATATTCGCCGGATAGAGATAATTCATCCGGACGGTGAAGTGCTTGCAGCTAGCAAAAATACGCCTGACCAATTGAATTACACTGTCGAGGAAATTCCAGCGGGTATGGAGCTTCGTCGGGATAGCATCGCCGACGATATGGGGCGTGTTCTTTCAAACTTACTTTTGGATGACGTGAAGAAAGCAGGCGCTGTTGAGTTCTCCTCGGCTACAACCATCAAAGCAACATTCGAAGGTTTTGACGGGTTCACTGTGGTGGTTGAGCTAATCGAAGACGAAGAGGAAAACTGGCTCCGATTTAAGGGAATAGCGCCTTCTGACAACTCTGGCAGTGATACGAGTTCATGGGATGAAACGATCGCTAGCTTGAATGAAACAACAGCTGGATGGGTGTATCAGCTGCCGGGCTATGAAGTTTCCGCGATCAAGAAGCGTATGGCTGAGATGGTGCGTAAACCAGATGAAGGTGCATAAAATTTTCACTCTAATGTAAGGATTTTTATGGCCTACGCAGGCTATGTTCTTGCATCACTTGGATGCGGTGTGGACTACACAGTCAGTTTCAGCCAGACCGCAGGGTTTGAATGGCGGCGTCTTGTTCGAATAAATAGAGCAGGGTGCGCAGAGCTTCGCCACGATCGGATTTGAGGTCAGGGTCGCGGTCTAGGATCAACTTAGTATCGTCTCGCGCCATAATCAGAAGGTTGGCATGAATGGAGAGATCCGCGAGCCTAAACTCTGGTAATCCACTTTGCCGAGTTCCCAAGACCTCGCCACCGCCGCGCAGCTTAAGGTCTTCTTCCGCAATCAGAAAGCCATCCTCGGTATCTCGCAAGATGTTTAGCCTAGCAGTCGCGGTCTCCGTGAGTGGTGCTTGATAAAGGAGCAGGCATGTTGAAGGCTTATCGCCACGACCGATGCGGCCGCGGAGCTGATGCAGTTGGGCTAAACCAAAGCGTTCGGCGTGTTCGACGATCATTACAGTAGCCTCTGGCACATCGACACCTACTTCGATAACCGTAGTTGCTACTAAGACTTTTGGACCGTTTGCGCGGTGATTATTCGAGAAAGCCGACATGGCGGCATCTTTTTCAGGTCCTTTCATACGTCCGTGAACAAGTGCAACGACATTTTCTCCGAGGATATGGGAGAGGTGTTTGTGTCTCTCCTCTGCCGCGGCAAGGTCAGAGGTTTCTGATTCTTCGACTAGCGGACATACCCAATAGACCTTTGCGCCAGACTTTATAGCTCTTTGGACCGCAGAAATGGTTTCGACTAGACGCTCCAGATTTACTAAGCGGGTGTCGATGGGTTTTCGCCCAGGCGGTTTCTCATCAAGTCGAGATACGTCCATATCTCCATAGGCTGTCAGTGTAAGCGTGCGGGGTATTGGTGTGGCTGTCATCACCAGCATATCTACTCCACGCCCCTTATTAGCCAGCTCTAGGCGTTGATGGACGCCGAACCTGTGCTGTTCGTCCACGACGGCAACCTTCAAATCTCGAAATGCAACGTCCTTTTGGAAGAGGGCGTGGGTTCCGACTAAGATCGATGTTCCACCGTTTCCGACTTGCTCGAGCACTGCATCCCTGGACTTTCCCTTAACCCGACTGCTCAAAAAGGCGATTGATACGCCACAGGCCTCGCATAGGGGTTGAAGGGTTGCCAGGTGTTGTTGGGCGAGCAACTCGGTTGGAACCATGAGCGCGGCTTGGCCACCTGATTCTACAGCGGAGAGCATGCTCATGAGCGCTACAACGGTCTTTCCACTGCCGACGTCGCCTTGAAGGAGCCTGAGCATGCGGGTGTTGTCTGTAAGATCTTGGTCGATTTCTCCCAATGTTCTCTTTTGGGCACCCGTTAGTTTGAACGGCAAGGCTGCAAGGACCTTAGATCGCAAATTACCTGTGCCCTTTATGGATCGGCCTGAAAGTCGTTTTGCCTTCATGCGGACAATGGCTAGGGCCAGTTGATTGGAAAGCAATTCGTCATAGGACAAGCGATTCCGAACTGAGGTGGATAAGTCTAGATCCAATAGGGAGCCCGGTTGATGCGCGGCTATAAGAGCGTCTTTCCATCTGGGCCAGCCGTCTCGCTTAATCTGTGCGTCATCGAGCCATTCTGGAAGTTCAGGTAGCTTATCCAACGCGCCACAAATACCTTTTGCCAACGTTTTGGGTGAGAGACCAGCTGTGAGGGGATAGATAGGCTCAACCCTCTGGATGGTCCCTTTTTGCTCTTCTGTGACGATGTGGTCCGGGTGCGCCATCTGCATTTGGCCATCGTAGATCTCAATCTTACCACTAATGACCCGGATCTTGCCGACGGGGAGGACCTGATTGAGATAATCTTTCTGCGCGTGAAAGAATGTCAGCGTGACCCTGCCCGTATCATCGCCACAGGTTATTTTGTAGGGCAGGCGGGAGGAGCGGTTTGGCGGTGGAATATGGGCCAGAACCTCAACAGTAAGGGTACAAATGCGTCCGGTTGGGGCATCGACAACCTTTGGCGCGAACCGGCGATCAATAACACCGTTTGGTAGATGCCAAATTAGATCAATCAGTCGGCTTCCACTCAGTCTCTCAAGAAGTTTAGCAAAGCGCGGCCCAATGCCGGAAAGAGTATCCGCGACGGTAAAAAGAGGGTTGAGTATGGTGGGACGAAGGGCCATGGCGGCAGTATCAATATCTCGGAATGGGTCAATTGCGAAGCGGCTCTTACACCGTTATACCCTGTTTTATACCGGCAGCATCGGGAAAGACGTTCCTTTTTTGCGTGAGCCGGAGTTCTTGATTCTGGATTGTGCATTCTGGTATGGACCGAGAGATACAGCGCAAGCGGATAACATACCGGGCGACGCACCGAGGAGCGAAGGAGGCCGATGTCGTTATTGGCGGTTTCGTTACGGAAAATATTGAGAGCTTAAGCAACGCTCAGCTCGATACCCTTGAGGTTTTTCTGAATTGCTCAGACCCTGATATTTCGGACTGGTTGCGAGGAGTTCCACCGCTACCTGTAGGGCCCCATCTAGAAATTCTAGAGCTTCTACTGACGTATCAACAACGCCTCTTAACGAATTGAATTTATGACAGAAATGATTAAATATAGGCGCAATATAATTGCGGGTGCACCAGAAGGGGTTGATGCACTAGTGCTCGCTGATAGAGCGCGCAAGTCCGAACACGGCCATCTTCATATCGTGATGGACGACATCCGTCTTTCGAGCCTGAAAGATAGCTTGCAATTCTTTGCGCCAGACGTAGCCGTTCTTGATTTTCCAGCCTGGGACTGCGTGCCCTACGACAGAGTATCGCCTCATGCTGAAGTTATCGCTCGGCGAATGGACGTATTGCTCCGGTTAGCCGCGGTCGGAGAAGATGCAGAAGTCAGCCCTTACATCGTTATTGCAACTGCATCTTCAGTTCTCCAAAGAGTTCCTCATGTCTCTGCATTCCGTGGCATGGTCCGTGAGATCAAGCCAGGTACGAGAATAGACACTGATGCTCTCGCGTTGGAACTGGGTTGCACGGGTTATCATCGTGCTGAGCAGGTTATGGAACCGGGCGAATTTGCTATTCGTGGCGGTTTAATTGACCTTTTCCCCCCTGGCGACGGTAACCCTATCCGCATCGATCTGTTCGGCGATGAGGTGGAAACGCTGCGATCCTTTGATCCGGTGGACCAACGGACGACAGGCAAAGTTAAAGTTCTACGCCTGAAACCCATGAGTGAGATAGTCTTGTCGAGAGATGGGGTTGAACGCTTCAGAACACGCTATCGGGAGTTATTTGGCGCCATATCGGGTTTGGACCCGCTATACGAAGCGGTCTCCAATGGTCAGGCCTATCCGGGTATGGAGCATTGGCTACCTTTATTTCACCCGGGGTTGGACACACTGTTTGCCTATGTTCCGAACTCCACAGTATCGCTTGATCATCACGCCGAGGAAGCTATTCAAGCCCGGCTCGATCTGATCAGCGATTACTATGAAAGCCGACGCATAGCAGATCCGTCCAGCGGCGGTGCGAAGTTGGGATTAAATGAAGGAAGTGCGGTCTATCATCCCGTGCCGCCGGCGGAACTGTTCCTTGATGGAGAGGAGTGGTCGAGATTGCTGATGGCAACTGCGCCTTCTGATCTGAGGCCATTTGCGGCAGTAGATGTAGACGAGACGGCAGTTGATGCGGGTGGACGCGCTGGTCGGGACTTCGCCGATGTACGGGCCATGCCGGACGGCAATGTATATGAGGCATTCAAACAGCATTCAGTAGAACAGCGGGCAGCTGGCCGCAAAGTCGTCCTAGCCGCTAATACAGAGGGGTCGAGGCGCCGTCTACTCGGCGTGTTGCACGACCATAACCTGGTCACTGCTAAGACAGTAGAGAGTTATAGCGACATCTTGAGTGGAGAAAATACAGAGGTTTCACTCATCGTTTTACCACTTGGCCGCGGGTTTGTTACCGACAGGCTCGCTCTTATTACTGAGCAGGACCTACTCGGCGAACGTTTGGTGAGACGGTCCCGGCGACGTAAAGCAGAAGCCTTCATTGCGAACGCCTCACAACTTGGTGAGGGGGATATTGTTGTCCATCTGGAGCATGGCATCGGGCGCTATGAGGGGCTGGAAACTCTTGATGTCGGTGGGGCACCACATGATTGCTTGAAAGTGAGCTATCACCGCGATGATCGCCTCTATGTGCCAGTTGAGAACATTGAGGTGCTATCTCGGTTTGGTTCTGAGCAAGGTAATACCGTCCTCGACAAGTTGGGCGGCGTGGCGTGGCAGGCTCGGAAGGCGAACCTTAAAGAACGCATTCGTGAGATGGCTGAGCAGTTGATCAAGGTCGCGGCAGCCCGAGAACTAAAGTCTGCTGAGACGTTTACGCCTCCTGAAGGTGCCTATGATGAATTCTGTGCCCGTTTCCCATTCTCAGAGACCGATGACCAGTTGCGAGCTATCACGGATGTCATGGAAGATTTTACCAAAGGCCGGCCCATGGATCGCCTTGTTTGTGGCGATGTCGGGTTTGGAAAGACAGAGGTCGCACTCAGAGCGGCGTTCGTTGCGGCACTGACGGGTGTTCAAGTTGCTGTCGTGGTCCCGACGACATTGCTCGCGAGACAGCACTTCTCCACTTTTAGAGACAGATTTGAAGGTTTTCCTATCAATGTGCGCCAGTTGTCTCGGTTCGTTTCACCTAAAGATGCCGATACTGTGCGCGAGGGTCTAAAAACTGGTTCGGTTGATTTGGTTATTGGGACCCATGCCCTGCTTTCTAAATCAGTCGATTTTGCTAATCTTGGTCTCCTGATAGTTGATGAAGAACAGCATTTCGGTGTGGGCCACAAGGAACGGCTTAAGCAGATTAAAGCTGATGTCCACGTTCTGACGCTTACCGCGACACCGATCCCTAGAACCTTGCAGATGGCCTTAACTGGCGTGAGAGATTTGAGCCTTATGGCGACACCACCGGTCGACCGTTTGGCTGTCAGAACTTTCTTGATGCCCTACGACCATGTGGTTATTCGCGAAGCATTGATGCGTGAACGGTTCAGGGGCGGGCAGTCATTTTATGTCTGCCCGCGGTTGGCGGACTTAGACGCAATGGCCTTACAGCTCAAAAGGATTGCACCGGATATAAAAGTCGTCATGGGCCACGGCCAGATGAGCCCAACGGCGCTGGAAAACGTGATGACAGCCTTCTCTGATGGCGAATTTGATGTCTTGTTAGCGACAAATATTATTGAGTCTGGCCTCGATTTACCGAGGGTGAATACCATTATTATCCATCGGTCTGATATGTTCGGTTTGTCGCAGCTTTATCAGCTGAGGGGGCGGGTGGGTCGATCGAAGACACGGGCCTATGCCTACCTTACTGTACCGGCGAATAAAAAACTTACTGCGAGCGCAACGAAGCGTCTAGACGTCATGCAGACCCTGGATAGCCTGGGCGCTGGCTTCTCATTGGCCAGCCACGATCTGGACATTCGTGGTGCTGGAAATTTACTTGGTGATGAACAGTCCGGCCATATCAAAGAGGTTGGAATTGAATTGTATCAGCAGCTACTCGAAGAGGCTGTTGCGGCAGCAAGGGAACGCGGCGGAGATGCGGTCGGAGCTGAGGAGGCCTTCTCTCCCCAGATTACGGTTGGCGCGCCGGTTCTTATTCCAGAACCTTACGTTAGAGATTTAGGGGCTCGTCTTGTCTTATATCGCCGTGCCGCTGACTTGCAAGATCAAGCAGAGATTGACGATTTTGCCCTAGAACTTGAAGACCGTTTTGGCAAGGTGCCCATTGAGGTTGAAAACCTGCTCACTATCGTGGCTATTAAAGCTCTGTGTCGAGCAGCACATATTGAGAAGATAGATGCAGGACCAAAAGGCGCTGTGCTCACGCTTCATAAAAACGAGTTCCCCAACCCGATTGGGCTGGTTCAGTTCATCTCCCAGCAGGCGGGGACGGTGAAAGTACGTTCGGATCATAAGGTGGTCATTATGCGTCTCTGGTATGACGTAGATGAACGTATGGCTGGCATCAAGGAGATGCTGGGGCAGTTGGCCCAGTTGGCGAAGCTGGACGAAGATCATGGCTCATAGGCTCGCGGGGGTTAAGGTTCGCCTTTTCTCCTTTTACATTACGGAAAACAGACTTCTATATATCTAGCGTGACAAGAACGATTGTCTGAATGTAGACCGCAGCCATGGTTACGAATTTTAGCCTTGCACCGTCTAGTCAGCGTGGCGGTATCATTGCCGGCTACGCACCTTCAGGAGCCCCCGACCTGAGCGCAATAGAAGGTACGGTTTTCCTTAAAGCGCAAGCGCTGACATTTTTGAGCCAGATATAATTAGGTAGTTTTGGTACCCGTATCGCTGCGTAGACGAACCTAATAATGGTAATTGGACTGGGGAAAAGGTAGGCCGGTTGATCTCAATGGTAGAATGTTAAGTCAGTTACAGGACGATAGAGAACCGGCTCCGGTTGTGTTGCAACCCCAATCTGAGAGCGCTTTATGAGACTTTTGTTGCCTTGCAACAGAAGTCAGTTATGAGTGCATTCAAAATGTAGTGTCATCATTATTTTCAATCCCAAAAACACAGGTAGCACGTGACGAAACCAACCCTAGCCTCCATCGTGGGGCGGCTTCCTAGTTCCGACTGGAAAAGCTCCGGCCTCGCGGCTTTTACGCCTAACAGAATAAAGATAGAAATTCTTGCTGGATTGACGGTGGCGCTGGCTTTGGTGCCGGAAGCTGTGGCCTTTGCTTTTGTGGCTGGTGTGCACCCTTTAGTCGGTCTCTATGCAGCCTTTATTGTTGGCTTGATAACAGCACTAGCTGGTGGCCGGCCCGGCATGATCTCTGGGGCAACGGGAGCTTTGGCAGTGGTGATGGTCGCGTTAGTAGCGCAGCATGGGGTTGAATACCTCTTTGCGACGGTTGTCCTGATGGGAATCCTGCAGCTTTTCGCCGGAGCCTTCCGCTTAGGAAAGTTTATTCGATTGGTGCCGCATCCGGTTATGCTTGGCTTTGTTAATGGCCTCGCTATCGTGATCTTTCTTGCACAGATTTCTCAATTCCAGGTGACGAATGAGTTGGGCGCGAGAGAGTGGATGGTGGGACAGTCGTTGGCGACGATGCTCGGCTTGGTATTGTTTACAATGGCGATTATTTGGTTGATGCCAAAACTAACGACTGCAATACCGGCTCCTTTAGCTGGAATCGCGATCGTGGCGGGTGTTGTCATTGCTTTTGGTCTAGATGTGCCTCGGGTAGGCGACTTAGCAAATATTCAAGGTGGTCTACCGTTGTTTCATATCCCGGTGGTCCCGATTGACACCGCGACGCTGGAGATCATTTTTCCGTATGCGGTTATCTTGGCTGCCATCGGCCTCATTGAAAGTCTGCTGACCCTGAACATTGTTGGTGAAATGACTGGCAAACGTGGCGGGGCCTCGCAGGAATGTATGGCTCAGGGTCTCGCAAATACCGTCACTGGGTTTTTCGGCGGTATGGGCGGTTGCGCTATGATTGGGCAATCGATGATCAACGTGAAATCGGGCGGTCGGACGAGGCTTTCTGCCTTCGCTGCAGCGGCATTCTTATTACTATTTATCATGGCAGCCTCTAACCTTATCGAACAGATCCCTTTGGCGGCTTTGGTTGGAGTGATGTTCATGGTGGTTATCGGTACTTTTGCTTGGCAAAGCCTGCGCATCATGCTGCGGATACCCCTGAGCGACGCTTTCGTTATCGTTTTGGTGACCGGGGTGACAGTTATGTACGATTTGGCGATTGCTGTCGTCGTTGGCGTCATAGTCTCAGCTCTTAGCTACGCGTGGACCAATGCGCGTCGTATCCATGCGCTTATTGATGATTCAAAAGACGGAGAGAAGGTGTACAAGATAGAAGGGCCGTTATTTTTTGGGTCAACTGAAGGTTTCGCTGAACTGTTCATGCCAGAATCAGACCCAAATACGGTGATCGTGGATTTTATGGATAGTCGTGTCGCAGACCAGTCTGCTCTGCAGGCTATTGAAGATATGGCGTCGCGCTATCAAGCCTTAGGCAAGACGCTACAGCTTCGGCACTTGTCCCGTGATTGCCACAAGCTCTTGAACCGGGCCGGGCAATTAATGGTGGATTCAAACGATGATCCTGATTACGGGATCGCCGTAGAGTATTCTGTGCAGACAGGAATTCTCGGTGGTGAGCACTAACTTTATCAGGAGACTAGATTTGATACGATTTAAGCGTTCCTACCAGGCGTGTGTTGGCAAGATATCCTCTATTCTGGAATCGTTTCTTTAATTACTCTTGCACAATCCCGAATAATCCGCCGACTGCAAGCGCGCAGAGGCTTGGCTGTGGTGGAGGAAAGCGGTGGCCTAATCGGCGCTTAGCGCAATTCGATCAAATAGGATGAAGTTGTTGACGACCTCCAGCCCTGTCACTCCTGCTGAGGTGGCTGCAAAGCGGGGCGCTTGGTACATAAACAAAGCGGCCCAATCGTTGCGGTAGAAGGCCATAACATCTTGGCGTAATTTTAAGTTCCGCACCGGATCAAGTTCTCTCTCAGCCTCAGCAATGAGCGGCATGACCTCTTGTCTGCAATACCACGGGTGAGGCCATAGGCACGAGTTTGTGTCGAGGGCTCGCAACGCTTCTATGGACGGCTCGTAATTGTAGTGCAGCCCAAATGCGTCGACATCCCAAGTACCCTCAACCACGTTCCGAATAATCTGATTAACGTTGACGGTTTGAATTTCCATTTCAACACCGATGGCTTTGAGGTATTGGGCAACAACAAGATTAACTGCGCTGTCGTTCGCGCTGGACCCGGCTGTCGCTTCAATTACGAATTTGAATCCATCTGGATATCCAGCCTCTATGAGTAGTGCCCGTGCGCGGTCCGGATCATACGGAATAGGGGGCAGTGCAGGATTAAAACCGTAGACAACCTCTGGAGCAGGTTGGGTGGCCGCGATTGTCGCGCCATCAAGTAGGCCATCAATAATGGCCTGCCGGTCAACAGCAAGATTTAAGGCTTCACGAATGCGGATGTCGGCGAAAGCCGGGTGGTGGCCATCAATAAAGTGATAGGACCAAATGGCGGCGTCACGCCATGAGAACTTATTACCGCCGTCCGCGACAATCGCATTCACTTCATCCGGCCCGACGCCTATTGCAACATCCAGGCTGCCAGCTCGAACGGACATCGTGCGGGTCGACATCTCAGGTAAAGATAAGAGTTCCATCCTCTCGACAAGGGGCGGCCTCCAGCTGTCTGTATAGGCGCGCAATGTGATTCTCTCAGGCCGTATGTCATCCACAATGAAAGGCCCGGTAGCGATTGGAGCTTGTGCAAATGCCTCTAACCCAACTTCTGCAAAGTAATCAGGTTCAACTACGTAAAGCTGTGGCAAAAACCGTGGAAGAAGAGGCGTCGGTCGATTGGTTGTAAGTTCAACGGTATACGGGCTGATTACCCGTGCGCTTTTAAGAAAGCGCAGCATACGAGCGACAGTTTCAGATCTAGCTTCGTCACTTATCAGAAAATTAACTGTGGCGACTATAGCCTCTGCCGTCATGGGTTTACCGTTGGAGAAGGTAACGTCGTCGCGGAGTTCTATCACCCAGGTCACAGGATCAGTGCGTTCCCATGAGGTGGCAAGCCATGGCTGCAAAGAGCCTGAAGCATCGATAGAGGTCAACCCGTCGAACACTGCGCTCCACGTATAGACATAGGGCAAGCCCGTGTTGCGATACGGATTAAAAAGGCTGGGTGGCAAGGCTTGAAGGCCAACCCGGAGTGTCTTTTGATCCTGTGCCTTCGCGGGGTTTATGCCTAAACTCAATCCGCTAAAACTGAGTAATAATACAGTGAGCCCTATTGAGGTCCATAGCTTTAAATCCTGTTTCATAACTTAAGCTTAGCAGGGATAGGAGTGAGCTGTAACGGCGCTAAATAGTCAAATTTAGTGACCCAGTACTTTAGTGGGCTATTTCCACCTAAAGGGCGGTCGCGCACCTATCGCTAGCCGGGAGCGTGGGATGAAGGAAGTCGATACGCTCCCGCGTATTAGGATTCATACTACTGGCGGGCGTTATTCTACCACAAGAGTGTCTGCAATTTTGTCCTTAACCCATTGATATATGACGATATTAAGACAAGCACGATTGAACGTGATTGAGATCCTATACTTGGTGTTCGTTCACCGTACGCGATGATTGGGAGAGTGTTCGCTAGAGCTAACAAATGGCGCTATACTCTCATAAATATTTTCGTAGGGAGCGTTTTATAAATGTTAGATCGTCGAACATTATTTGGAGCCGCTGCCGGACTTGGTTCGGCTGCAGCTTCCTTCTTCACCGGTCGGAAAGCCAATGCGAAAATATCCGGTGGGACCTTACCTGATGTCCAGATCCGTGGAGCTAAGGGGCGCCTCGAACGCTTACCCACCCTTGAAGCGGAAGGTCGTAATGATTTTCTAACTGGATTTCGTAATTGGCGTGGTTCGACTGTACAACGCGCCGCCAAAGTTCGTTTTGAGAAAATTCTTACGGAAGCTGGTCACGATCCAAGCAAAGAGCTGCCCATTGAGAAAATTCATGAACTCATAGAGGGAGATCATGTGGTTGGCACAGAAGGCTTGATGCGCATCTATAGTCAGCGTTTTGCTCACAAGAACTTCTATAATTCGTTTGCCGATGATGCGGATGTATATCTTGGGGAGATGGAAGCGTATGACAATATTGGCCCGGGGTCTTTGGAGTTGAACCCAGATTTAGAAATTCCTGACTATGCGCGGCATGAAATTCATATGCAGCCTGGCGGCTACGTAGGGAACCCGTTTGCCGGACATCTCTATCACTACGGAACCAATGCATTTTATTCAGCACGATCAACGGATAATTACCAAGATCAGCATCACGCACGCCTCGCAGAACAGATTCCAACACCGGAAGATGGAAGGGTGCTTCGGATTCTGGATATGGGCTGCGGTCTTGGCCAACTCACAGTCGCTTTAAAAGAACGTTTTCCGGATGCAGAGGTTTGGGGTGTTGAGGTCGGTGGGCCGATGATTCGGTACGGTCATATGCGCGCTATTGATGAAGATGTAGCTGTTAATTTTGTTCAGGGTCTGGCGGAAGATACGAGTTTTCCGGATGGTCACTTTGATATCGTAACGAGTTACATACTTCACCACGAAATTCCTGCGCAGACTTCGCGTGATGTATTCAAAGAGGCCCACCGTGTTCTCAGGGCCGGGGGTCTTTATTTCCCAATCGATTTCTTTACGGGAGGCCGTCGCGGCGTTCCGGGTGCATACTCTCAGTACCAAGAGTGGAAAGATCACCGCTGGAATAACGAGGTCTGGCGTATTGAATACAAAGAAATGGACTTTTCCGGAGATATGGAACTAGCTGGCTTCAAGGTGAACAAAGAAGGCTCACCCGCTTGGTATAGTAAACGTAATATTTTTGGCACTAAGTCCGCCTAGGCCCGATGCGTCATAGGAAAAGTATCATGGGTGAGAAGCTTAATTTTGATAAAGAGCCCCGCGGTGCTCGTGGCCGTTTAGAGCGCTTGGCTCGCCTAGACGTTGAAAGTCGTGATGATTTTTTGACCGGTTATCGTGTCTGGGGGGCGGATCAAGCTATTCCCGCTGCCATGAAGAGATTCAATGAATTACTAGAGCGCGCGGGGATAGACCCTTCGTCTCCAGATACGCCAATGGATAGAATTTTTTCGGCCGTTGATGGTGATCCTATACTGGGCGTTGCTGCGCGGTATCGAACAGGCGTGCATGATGTCATGCATCGCAATTTCGACGAAGAGTTCACGGCTAACGCTGATTATTATCTTTCTGAGTTGGAAGCGTTTGATAACCGTGGCCCGGGTACACTCGAGCTAAACCCGGACCTTGATATTCCTGACTATGCCCGTCATGAGATTCATACTCAGCCTGGAGGCTATGTCGGTAATCCTTTTGCCGGACACATTTACCATTACAGTACGAACAACTTTTATACCGCCCGTAAACTACCGAACTATCAGGACGAGCTGCATACGCGCCTTGGCAACCAGATTCCTGCTCCAGAAGACGGTAAAGTTACGCGCATACTCGACATTGGCTGCGGTATCGGTCAATTGGCTATTGCGTTAAAGGAGCGGTTTCCTCAGGCGGAGGTCTGGGGTTTAGATGCTGCTGGGCCAATGATCCGGTATGGTCATATGCGTGCTGTTGAATTGGGTGTAGACGTAAACTTTACCCAACGTATGGCAGAGGACACCGAGTTTCCGGACAATTACTTTGATATGGCCGCCTCCTATATTCTGCATCACGAACTGCCAGAAGAGATTTCCAGGGATATTACAACTGAAGTCCATCGTATTCTTCGTCCTAGTGGGACATTCTTTCCAATTGATTTCCAAACAGGCTCTTCGAAGGGTGCTCGCACTGCCTATGCAAGGTACAGCCAGTGGAAGGACCACCGCTGGAATGCTGAGGTCTGGCGGGAAGAGTATGCCCGCCTCGATTTCCCTCAAGCTATGGAGGATGCAGGTTTCGAAGTGACCCGCGAAGGGCCACCGGCGTGGAGAAGCCGCTATAATTTATTGGGCGTGAAACCTGCCTAAAGTACAGACTAGGAATAACGGCGTGGTGAATAATGACCCTTGATGCGTGCACCTCTCCGCCTCTAGACATCTCGAACCTTCTTGAGCCTACTCAGACGGAGTTGGCGCGTCAGGGGTTTGTGAGCGCCTTGCGCAAGCATGTGATGGTGAATCTGTCATTAGATATGCATAAAGATTACGTTACCAACGTAAAGCCTACTTGTGTGGCGACCCATGGTCCTGAGTCAGTTACACCAAGAGACGTTAAGAATGCCATGGAGAAGCGATTGCTTTATCGTGTATGGAGTTCTCTGCGTTACAACGCCCAAGAAATGGTGTGGGCTTCGGTTCAAGGTGTTGTTGAACGCGCTCTTCCAAAGATGAACGAGCTCGCGAAGGACGCCGCAGACACTAATCCGGCTAGTGGGTCGTTGCGCCTGAACCCGAATCTAGAGATACCGAAATATGTTTCGGCACTTGATGTTCACTTAATGCCAGGTTGTTATCATACGGAGTATACGGATGACGACGTCGCTCAAGGAGCAGTGCAGTTTGCCGGAGGTGATGTCTTTCGCGGCGGGTTTCGCCACCGAAAGGGAAATCCAGGCGGTGTAGCGGAGTCTATCGCCAACTATCTCAAACTTAAGCACCCAGACTTTAAACCAAAACGTATCCTCGATATGGGATGCAATACTGGAAAGAACCTATTTCCGTACCTCGATGTTTATCCAGAAGCTGAGGCCCACGGAGTTGATGTTGGCGCACCGTTACTTAGGTTTGGCCATGCTATGGCATCTCATGAAAACCGCGCCGTGCATTTTTCTCAGCAAAACGCGGAAGGTTTAGATTTTAAAGACGACAGCTTTGATATTGTGACGTCGAGCTTCTTCCTCCACGAACTACCTATTAAATCTATAAAAGCAATATTTGCTGAAGCATACCGCGTCCTAAGACCAGGTGGACTTATGGTGCATATGGAACTCCCGCCCAATTCAGAAGTCGACCCCTATTATGGCTTCTACCTAGATTGGGATACTGGTCCGAATAATAACGAGCCATTCTATGCCCAGTTCCGCAATCAAGATGTTCTTGGCTTATGCGAAGATGTTGGTTTCGACGCGGAGCAGTGCATCAAGCTTCTAATCCCGAACTACGGTTCATTTGGATTAGAGAACTTTAAAGATTTTGTTAATGAACAGAGAGTAGCGCCGAAGCATGGTAATGGCGCTAGTTGGTTTATATTTGGAGCCTGGGTGCAGACCTAGGGGATGAGTTAGGGGCTTCTAAGATCATAATCCTTAGATCCAGTGCCGCGTCTCGGTTCGGAATGGCAGCTACATACTCAGGGCTAGATAGGTACTCTTCGCAATTGAAAACACTTTGCTAAGACTTTATTTCAAGCTTTCTGACTAGTCTTGAGTGGATGGCTTTGGTTGCTATCGATATATCTAGCCCCACGCTACATCGCTGACTGTTAGCTCTAGGCTACTGCACGGGTTTTGTGCATACAGAAGTGCCTTACTTATAAAGGTTGGGCCATTGAATTAGAACGAGAGTGGGTTTTCCATGTCAAAATTACCTAAGCCGATCGTTTTCGAAGATGGTGCTATTCCTGTAACAGGCGGTGTGATTCATTACGTGTCTGGAGGAGAGGGCGAGCGAACGCTGGTCTTACTTCATAAGCTTGGTGGATGGGCTGCGGAGTGGCGCTGGGTCATGCAGATACTATCGACACGTATGCGGATAGTAGCACTTGACCTAACCGGGCATGGTGAGTCGAAGATGGATGGGGTGCCGCCATTTATAGTAACGCAGGAAGAATTAGCGGCTCATGTGATGTCGGCGTTGGATACATTGGGTGAGAAACGCATTGCCATTGCTGGAAGCTCAATTGGTGGGTGCGTTGGAGCGGTATGTGCGGCATTTTGGCCAGAAAGGGTAACGTCTCTTATTACAGTGGGGTCTGCATTCGCAGCGGGAATAGCGCGCGCGAAACTTCAGGCTGATGCGGAGAAGGGGATTGCTAACGGTTTTTTTGATGTCGATGAGAATCCAATGCCTCGCGACCCTTCTTATATGGAACGGGTGTTTGCTATGAGTAACCCGGCCCACATGGATGAAATGACGCTGAGCCGAAGGGCGGCTGGTCGTTGGATTCAACCTTGTGCAAGAGGAGTAGGGTTATACGATTATATCAGTATCTTACCTCGAATTCATGCTCCTGTCCTTATCGCGTCCGGTGCTAAAGGAAATTATGGCCGATTTGCTGATGATGCCATTCCTCTCATGAAAGATGCCCGATATGAGCCGATTGAGGGGGCTAGTGCGTTCCCGCATCAAGATAAACCAGAGCAAACTGCGGTAGCGGTTATGTCGTTCCTTGGCGTATAGGCTGGCGCCATTACTAACTAACTTCGAGACGCTCTTCCTGACGCCCTAGTACCGAAAGGGCGTGCCCGCCGCAGCAGGAAGGTCTGTTGAGAGTAGTGTCGCAATTAGTTAGTCCCAGAGTGCAGCGTTTAATCCAGCAATGTATTTGACCATAAAAGACACGGATCTGGGCAGGTAATCTTTTCGCCTGCGATAGCGGTGACGAAAAAACGCGTCATGCGTTTATGTTTTCGGTATGATGAACCCAGCTACTGCCGCGACCCATTCTTTGGGCATTTGATCCGTGATATCAATGCCCCCGCCCTGGAGTTCACAGAACTCGAAGTCAGGTCGCATGGCGTGGGCTTTCTTCGCGTGCTCGTAGATGATGTCACCGGTATTGATCATAATCATTGTGCGATGGTTGATCTTTGGAAGCGTAACGTTGTGGTCGTATGCGAAAGCAGCATTGTGGCCGTACCAGAAGGGTCCATAACCTTGTAATTGTTCGACCACGTAGCGCGTAACCAAGGCTGGGTCGGTGCCAGGTTCGGCCCATTGCCACCGCCGCGCATACAGTTCACTGAGGTGGGATCCGTCTTCCTTATGAACGAAGCCCTTTTCAAACTTATCGACGAACCCATTCCACTCAACAATCTCTTCAGGCGTGAACGGTGAGGGGCCATTGATGATCAGATTCTTGATGCGATCTGGAAACTGCAGGGAAACCTCAGTGGCAATAAGGCCTCCCGTGTGGTGCCCTAGTATGTTTGTTTTAGCGATACCGAGATCGTCGAGGACAGGCGGAATAGCGGTCGCATATTCCTCAACGGATGGAGTGTGATCTGGCTCGTCTGATAAACCGAAGCCTGGGGTATCAATGCCAACCGCTCTAATTCCGGCTTCTGCCAAAAGCGGATAAACGAGATCATATTGGCGTGATGTAATAGGTGCCTGGTGGCAAAGAATTAATGGCTCGCCGTCTCCGCCGGTATCTTGATAGTGCACCTGTCCGAAAGGACCATCGGTATAACCTCGACGGGGACGTGCCATCATGCATTCTCCAACTTGTTCGTTAAATTTTCTCCAGAGTATAATATTGTGTCTTTTAGGGTAGGTTTTTCTACCCGGATTCGAAATGATTTAAGCAGATCATTCAGGACCAATCGAAAGTGCCAATTCAAGATAATGGTAACTAGACACTTATTTTATGTGATGCTTGCAGTTCTCTAGCTAACAGGGTCATATCGCCCACTTTACTCCCTAGTTAGGTTTCTAGTGCCAGATTCTAGTCCCCAATTAATCAGCATAAGTACTCTCGAAGAGGGCGGAATACCTCTCCGGATCAGCGCAACCCTTTTCTACGCGGTGATGATCATGGTCGTGGGGCAGGCTTTCCTATTCACGATACTTCCGCCAATTGGCCGCCAGGTTGGGATGGCTGACTATCAGATTGGCTTAGTGATGTCTGTGCATGGGCTGTTCATGCTGTTCACCGGTCCAATGTGGGGTGCTGCAAGTGAAACGTGGGGTCGCCGTAGAGTTATAGTAATCGGAGGTGCCGTGTTCGCGGTATCGGTGGTGTTGTTTGGCCTCATTGTGGATGCTGCCATAAGTGGACTGGTCTCGGGTATGGCTGTGCTTTGGATGCTGGTTGGCTCCCGGGCGCTGTTTGCCCTTGGGGCCGGGGCAGTAACGCCGTCGGCTATGGCGCTTGCCGCGGACATGTCCTCTCCGGCAATGCGTTTGCGTGCTATTTCGATGCTTACAGCTGCTACTAGCACAGGTGCAATACTTGGGCCCTCCGTATCAGCATTTTTCACAGGCTTCGGTTTATCGGCGCCCTTTTATATCATTTCAGTGGCTGGCGTTTTAGCCGTTGTTCTTGCACGTATTTTTCTTCCGAAAACTCGAGCATCTATTTCAGCATCTTCGGTACGCTATAGCCACCTCTTGAAAGGACCGATCTTAAAAATCTCGATTAGTGCCGTGTGTTTTATGATTGGTACTTATGGAACATTTTCTGTCGTTGGATTCTTCGTTCAAGACCGATTTTCGTTGGACCCGGTTCCGGCCGCGCAGGCCATGGGCGTTGGTCTAATGTGTGCCGCGGCATCAAACGTCTTTGTTCAAGCTTTCCTCCTGAGGAGGATCAATCAAAGCGCGAAAGTGCTTATCGTGATAGGCGTGTGCGTCACGCTTATATCAATAATATTACTTTGGTTTAGTGCTACGCAGACAATGTTTGTAATTGCGATGATGTGTAACGGTATGGGGCAGGGTTTTTCTATGCCTGCGATTAACACGTCTATGTCATTAGCGGCTGGACCTGATGCCCAAGGCAGACTGGCTGGTATCTCGACATCATGCCAGTCTATAGCCTTTCTCTTGGCTCCAGCGTCTGCTGCTGCCTTCTATCAAGTATATCCCTGGTTACCGTTTGCGAGCGGCGGTGTTGTTACCGTTATTGCACTAATCCTCTTTCTTGGAACTCCAATCATTGATGGCCGGGTTCTCAAGACTGAATCAACATCAGCACGCGCTTAGTCATGGATGAGCCACCGGACTCACCTACACGACTGGAGGGTAAAACTCTATCGGGAGTTGACAGTGTAAGAGTGACGGGATTGGTAAGCCTAGCCCACCTCTACAGTCA
Organism: Rhodospirillaceae bacterium; assembly: GCA_028822445.1. GTDB lineage: Bacteria > Pseudomonadota > Alphaproteobacteria > Rhodospirillales > Rhodospirillaceae > WLXB01. The sequence continues at coordinate 60,782 of JAPKDQ010000006.1, forward strand.
TTTCTTTTTCTTTGTGCTTCCACCGCTCTTCCCCCTCTTACGGGAAGACTTATCCGTCACTTACACGGAGTTGGGGCTGCTCATCGTTGTCTTTAATATCGTAAGCGCCTTAACACAGCTACCTATGGGAATGATCGTCGATAGACTAGATGCCCCTAAATTGTTGACAGCTGCTGTCGCGTTACAAGGTGTGTCGTTAATTCTGATGGGGTTAGCTCCCTCATATTGGGTGCTTTTAGTGATGATGATACCATGTGGACTAGCCAATGCCGTTTATCATCCTGCTGATTACTCAATTCTGAACAGGAGTGTCGCGCCGAATATGATGGGCCGTGCTTTCAGTATTCATACTGTCTCGGGTTTCGGTGGAAGCGCCCTCGCGCCATTGACGATGGTCGCTATAGCGGCAGCAGTGGGATGGGAGTTCGCTGTCGCGGCCGTAGGCGTCGGTGGTCTAATAATAGCGGTCGTACTCCACGCATACGGCCATGTACTAGTAGAGCGCGTTGAGAGTGCTGGGGAGGAGCAAGAAGCAGAACGCGAAGGGCAAGTATCTCTTAAGCAAACAGCTCTTTTGTTAATGTCTTTGCCCATACTTATGGGGTTCGTCTTCTGGCTTTTTATCTCGGTCGCACATACCGGCGTGTCATATTTCTCTGTTGCAGCCTTTGATCAGATGTATGGGATGCACTTGGTCACAGCGAACTTAGCTCTAACTGCATTTCTTGCGGCGAGCAGTTTAGGTATTCTGGCAGGCGGAGTATTAAGTGATAAGACGAACAGACATGACCTTATTGCAATTTGCGGGACCATAATATCGGGTGTTGCGATTCTCGCCATGGGGATTCTCGACATGACTTTCTTTAGTGTTGCCATTGCCATGTGTATCGCTGGCTTTGGCTCTGGAATCACAGCGCCGTCACGGGACTTATTAGTGCGAGCAGTGACCCCCAAAAACGCTATGGGTACTGTTTTTGGTTTTGTCTCGACCGGACTTAATGTTGGCGGCGTTATTGCACCGTTTGTATTTGGTTGGCTGTTAGATGCCGGACGTGGGGGAGAAGTATTCTTGATCGCCGGGGTGTTCCAGATAGGCATTATAGCAACTGTTATTGGAATCAAGAGAGCGACCAAGGTCCAAGCTGGCGACTAGCTATTTTGGATGTGTCAATCCGACTTTCGTTCAGAGCCGCACTGATAGATATAGAAAGCCTATAATATCCGCCTGTAAGTTTCTCTGTATGTTTACTGTGCAGCTTTCCATCATAAGTATTACTAATTTACGATTTCCTACTTAGCTAGGCGAGCACGAGGATCAGCATATTCTTTGGGGTATTGGTCCTTCATGTAGGCTTTCCAAGCTTCCGGCATATCCTCTATCGATTCAGCTTTTCGGCCAAACCCGCGAGAGGCGTAGTTCCCTGGATGGTCTCCCATGTTAAGCCACGATGGCCATGTATTTATGTCGGTAAAGGACTGAGTTGCAGACGCGCTCATGACATCTGGGTTGCTAATTTCGGCGATCGAGCCCTGGTAGGTGAACCAGTCATTAACCTGCGAGAGTTTCCCATCAGGTGTTTTTGGTTCCGATCTAAAGCCAGTGTCACCGCGACACCATACATCATCTCCAATTACCCACGCCGGCCCAATTGCGCCATATTCGATCATGTCGTAGCCCTCGCGAGATGACCGGTAGTTTTCCAAACCGGCAATATCGTAGGCGCGGGTTGCAACCCTGACTGGAGGCTGCCGAACAGGTATCTTTTCTCCAGTAAACGGGTTGTTAAAAGTCTCAAGTAGGGCACCGCTCTCCAGCTCAGTATAAAAAATTGCATTCATAGTCTTTACCTCGAAACGCTTATCCTCCAGATCCCTAACGGAGGAGATGAACCCCACATTCATGTTCCAGAATGGGGTGAACTTGCTATCGACGAGCCCACTTCGAACCGCTTGAATGAACCAAATCACGAGGCCGTCGTCAAACGTGTAGTTCAGCTTTCTATGAATGACATAAAGGTCGTCCGGGTTACTTGGGTCTAACTGTTTGGAATGAGGTACCGCTGAGGCCGGAGGTGACCTAAGAGCAGTCCCTGTTGATATTGCGATCGGTACTGCTCCGAGTACGCTAAGTGCTATTCTTCGCTCCATGAGCTTTCTCCTACATCTAGTCTAAGTATGTCTATCGAAACACAGGCCCTTGGTTAGTCCAAGACTAGTTTTCCTAACATAAGTAGAACGGCTAACTAGCGGACACTTTTCCAAAGTAGAGACAACGAATGCATAAGCTGAACTATCCTATTCCTCATATAAAGCTCAACTAGAGCGGTCAGGTACGAGACTAATGAAAGGTTCACCGATGATTGATCCATGGCGCGCGACATGTATGCAGGTCTACACCCACATTCTCAACAGAGTCTCAACCCGAGAAGATGCGATGGTGATAGTGAATAGGAGCCTAGACCGCTGGACCGAGTTAGTTGGAGCTGCGAAACGGAGCGACGAAAAACAAATCATGCTCTTTCCGGAGTTTGCTTTGCAGGGTTTTCCGATCCACGAAAGTTCAGAGGAGTGGATTGCGAAGGCTTGTTTTGAGATACCAGGTCCGGATACAGAACGGCTGCAGAAACTCGCACAGGATAATAATTGTTACATCGGCGCTAACAGTTACGAGATAGATCCGGAGTGGCCAGGTCGTTATTTTAACTGTTCGTACCTAATCGACGATACAGGCGAAATTATTTTAAAGTACCGCCGTATCAATACTGCGCACTCTGCTTCCCCGCATGATTTTCTAGATAAGTATCTCGATAAGTATGGGATTGAGGGGATGTTCCCCGTCGCAAAAACGCCACTTGGAAACATCGGAATGATTCCCTGTGGCGAGATCATGTACCCTGAGGCAGCAAGGGCATTGGCCTTTCGTGGGGCAGAAGTAATTCTTCATCCAACCTCCGACTATGGCGCAGATGATAACTGGAGCTGGCAATCAGCAAAAAAAGTGCGTGCCTCGGAGAATATGGTTTATCTCATTTCAGCAAATGCTGGAGGGATGCCAGAGGCCTATCGCGGGATAAACGATATCGCCGGACAATCACGGATCTTTGATTGGGAGGGCCGAGTACTAACTCAGGGCCCATCACCAGGTGAATCGTTGCGTTGCTCGGCTCTGATTGACGTGGAGGCACTGCGCCGTGTCAGGTCTACGCGGGGAGGATTCAATCGCTTGGCGCAAGCTCGGCCAGAAGCCTATGCGGCCTTGTATGCCTCGACTTCAATTTACCCTGTCAATAAGTTTGCTGATAAACCCATGGAATCCCGCAAGTCTGTAAAGGAAGCGTTGAACGATGCTTTAGATAACATGGTTAAAAACGATATGCTTCCACCACGCACTTAGTACACAGTTAAAATACAGGAGTAAAAACACATGGTACAGCCTTGGACAGCCACCTGCATGCAGGTTTACACACATACGGTTAACAGCGCAGTCACGCGGGAAGAAGCGATGGTGATCGTTAATTCTAGCCTAGATCGGTGGGTTACTTTAGCGAAGGGGACTGCGCGTGGGGCGGGGCCTTATGTACTTCTATTCCCAGAGTTTGCCTTGACCGGATTCCCGCTTCTTGAAACAGCGGACGAGTGGATAGAGAAAGCCTGTATTGAGATTCCGGGCCCAGAAACGAACAAACTTCAAGAAGCTGCTCAAGACTTAAAATGTTATATCGGGGCAAACAGCTATGAGAAGGATCCTGAATGGCCAGGGCGTTATTTCAACTGTTCATATTTGATCGACCCGTCCGGCGATGTGATCCTTAAATACCGCCGAATTAACACCGTTCACACGGCATCTCCGCATGACTTCATGGACGCCTATCTCGATAGATACGGGTTGGAAGGGACTTTCCCTGTCGCGAAAACACCCCTTGGCAATATTGCAATGATGCCGTGCGGTGAGATCATGTATCCCGAAGCAGCTCGAATGTTCATGTTTCGCGGCGCTGAAGTTCTTCTGCATCCAACATCCGACCACGGTGCTGCCGATAAGTGGGGCTGGGAGTCAGCAAAAAAAGTGCGTGCCTCTGAAAATATGATGTATCTGATTTCAACAAATGCGACCGGTCAGATAGGGACATTTATTCCTGAAGGACAAACGTTAGGGCATTCCAAGATTATTGATTTTCACGGCCGTATCTTGGCCGATGTCGGTGGTCCTGGGGAGAGTACGGTCGCGTCGGCAACTATTGATGTAGAGGCCCTTAGAAGGGAGCGTCGTATACCAGGCGCGGGAAATAGGTTGCTACGGCAGCGTATAGAAATGTATCGGCCGCTCTACAACCAAAGTTCATTTTACCCACCGAATGCCTTCGCAGATTCGCCCATGGACTCAAAAACAAGGATTATGGAACTTCAAGAAGAAGCACTAGCCAAGATGACAGCATCCGGGGTTGTGACTTTACCGGATACGGGCGGCTAGACTCAGCCTGAGCTTTGAATAACTGGTTGCTCTGCTTCTTGGGTCGAGACCATATCTAGCATGCGAACAATAACCTCTGGTTCTTGCGCACCAGAAATGGCTTTGTCTCCATTAAAGATGTAGCAGGGTACCCCCGTTACGCCCAGTCGATGCATTCTGGCATTCTCATTAAAAACTGAGGTGAGGTCGCTTTCACCAAGCATGTGCGTCATAGCAATCTGCCGTTCTATTCCTATACCTTCAGCTAAACTGATTAAGATTTCGGGGTCACCGATATCCAGGCCTTGTTCGAAGTAAGCTGCGAAGACTGCGTCCATCGCTTTGCCTTGTGCACCAATTGTTTCTGCGAGACGCACTAGACGGTGGGAATTGGCGGAATTAGGTGTCTTATTGATCTTGTCTAGAGCAAAATTAATGCCTTCGCTTTTTCCTGTCAGTATTAGCCCCTCCACGACGCGGTCATACTGTTGAGAGGATCCAAACTTGCGCTCCAAGAATTCATGCCGGTCAACCCCGCCGGCAGGTAAGTCGGGATTTAGCAGAAAGGATCGGTATTGAATCTCGGGCTTTAGTTTAGGCCTTAAACTCAATGCACGGTCGAACCTGCGCTTACCCACATAGCACCAAGGACAAACAGAATCAAAAACGATGTCGATACGCATAAAACCTCTCGGGCAGGTTACTTGTCATGGCCATTAATCCGGCCCAAAATAGGAACGAAAGACGTGAAAACTATTTAACAGCATCATCCCTAGCTATCTAATGAGGCGTTAATGTTAACTCCAAATCGTGTCGTAGTGATAATATTACTTGCAGCGGGGTTCAACATTGCCGGTTCACTTTTGATGTGTAAGTTCGATTTGAAAGCCTGACGATTAATGCTCACGGGAACCCTTCAAGATTGGCTCGATTCTAACGTCACTGGCCTACGCATAAGCTGCAATAGGTGCGGGCATCACCCGCTTGTACCAGTATGGTATTTGGTCTCGCGCCTAGGCGCTACAACCACCTATAAAGAAATTGAAACGGCAATGAAGTGTAGCAAGTGCGGCGGTAAAAACGTCACGGCTGAGAGGATGCGTGAGCGAGACCCAACTCTTGCATGGAACGCGAAGAAAGTAACGTAGTGTCGAGCTCTAACAAACTATAGTCGGTCGTTGTTCGGAAGCTACAAAGGTCTCTTTCTCACTTTAAATCTAAGAAATATATAGCATGTCTCTTGGTGACCAGTTTTGCAGCACGACTTTGTAGAATTTTCATGTAAGAAAAATTTTCGTTAAGGAGGGTAAATGCTTCTTAGAGTTATCGACATTGAGACGACGGGGATTGAACCGTCAGCCGAGATTATAGAGTTAGGGCGAGTTGACGTTATTTCACAAGGGGATGGCTGGCATGTTGCTGGACCTATGACCCGGCTCTATCGACCATTAAACGGTATTCCCCCAGAAACGATGGCGGTTCATCATATTACAGAGGATGATTTTGAATCTGATACTCCGGCTTGCTCAGATGAACTGTTGCACAAGGCCGTATGGGGCGGTGAAAGACCCCACATTCTCGTAGCTCATAACTGCTCTTTTGAGGAAATGTTCATCACTGATAATGCGACCAATGGGTTACCATGGATATGTACACTTAAAGCTGCGTTGCGTGTCTGGCCGGAAGCCCCAGCCCATTCAAACCAGGTTCTTCGGTATTGGCGCGGATTAAGGCTCGATGCCGCGATGGCAATGCCACCCCATAGGGCAGGGCCTGATGCGTGGGTTACCGCACATTTGCTAACTGAACTGCTTAAAGTAGCAACGGCCGAGCAGATGATTGAATGGACTAAACAGCCCAGAAAATTGCCCACTATTCCGTTCGGGAAACACCGGGGTGCTAATTGGCGAGATGCCCCAACTGATTATTTAAAATGGATGGCTAGGCAAGAGGAGATGGACCTTGATGTAGTCTGGTGTGCTAGGGAAGAGTTGAAGAGACGTACTATCTCTTAGGCAATAGCGCATCATACTCATTGAAACTACGAACCTATTGAAGCTATCAAAAACAACAGATGAACTCAGGCTAATTGCCTAGGGGTTCTGTTTTTATCTAATGTTCACAATGAGTAATGGTTCGGCGACATAATTGCCTGAATGCTTAGAGCGGATGGGTTGTCCGACCCATACTTCCTTAAGCCGTTGTTATTCCATTCTAAAAATCAGGTACACCATCCCGGTTATTACTTAGTAATGTAGTGCGGAGACGGCTACCCGCGGTATCGTCCATCCCTATTGAATTAGCGGCTGGATAGGCGCACGTTATAATCCGACTAGTTTGCAAATTGTCGGAATACCCAGACCTTTCGCAAAGGGGCGGCTTTTCATGGCTGATCGAAAATCCAATCGTCCGACCTATACGGCCGATTACATCAAAGGTGATTTCGAAAAGGCTGTCTATCTCGACAACGCCCACACAGACAATCTTATGACAGCCTTTCTTGGACTTGGCGCCGAGCATTGGGCGTTGCGCCGTCGTGTCATGGTGCTCGAGAAATTTATGGCTGAGGGTAACGTCATCGACCCCGCCTTGGTAGAAGCTTACGAACCAACGCCAGAAGAAAAAGTCACTTGGGAAGCCGAGCGTGATGACTTTATTGAACGTACTTTTAGTGTTTTGACCAGGGCAACCAACACCGTTTCTGGTCCTGTACCAACCGGAAAGGTTCCCGCTCGCGAGCCTTAATCTCTGAAACTGAGACTCTAGTCAGGAGAGAACAGTATGCTAAGCCGCCGCACTATTCTTGCTACCTCCGCCGCCGCCGCCGCCGCAGTAGTCACCGCGGCGGGTACATCCCAGGCAAGCACCCCCTCGCTCGACATCAAGATAGACCCCTATAACCAGACTGCTGAACAGAAAGCTTTACATACGGCGCGCTTTGAAAAGCTTGATCAGGAGAGCCTGATGAGTTTCGCCGAGGGCTTCAAAAGTTGGAATGGGAAAGACCTAGCCGGCCGTGGGCAACGACGCATAACAAACGCGTTTCTGCGTTCGAAGGGTCTAACCATTGGCCGGACAGAGATAGGGTATGAAGAGTGCTTCAACCTCATGCTCGATGAGCCCTCCTTTGCTGCGAAAATACGGTTTAACCGGAGCGCACAAGCTTTGATGTGGGACCGCGCACTACGCGCTTTCCATGGCGAGCCTGATAGGTATCTCGCGCTTATGGAAGAAACGGATAATACTGGACCGGGTAGCTTAGAACTTAACCCAGGCATGCATTTACCCGACTACACCGTCCATGAAATTCACGCCCAACCCGGTGGCTATGTTGGTGACCCTTTCGCCGGATGGATTTATCACTGGGCGCTCACCCAAGCCTTCTATCAAGCACGAAACCAATACGACGAAGTGTTTACTGCTATAGCGCAGGACTGCCCGAAGCCTGACGACGGCCAGGTACGCCGCATTCTTGACTTAGGATGCGGATCAGGCTTATCGACCATGGCCTATAAAGAGCGTTTTCCTAACGCAGAGGTATGGGGGATCGATGCCGGCGGCCCAATGGTTCGCTACGGTCATTATGAAGCAGTGCAAAGAAACCTCGATGTTCACTTCGCCCAGCGTCTAGCGGAGGATACTAGGTTTCCAGACGGCTATTTCGACATCGTCTCCGACTATCTTCTGTTCCATGAAGTGACCGTCCCCGCAGCGCAGAAGATCATGCCGGAAATCCACCGCGTTCTGAGGCCGGGAGGCGTGTTCTATCATGACGACAGCCCAACGATTGGTAACCCGAATGTTCCGATGTCGTTGACAGTTTACGCCAAGGCCAGGGCTTGGGAAGATCACCGTCATAACATTGAACCGTGGATCCTAGGGTACCGGCACGCGGACTTCCCGGCACTCATGAGAGGGTCTGGATTCGAAGTTGACCTAACTATTAGACAGAACGTTCATCGTAAGCGCGCTATTTTTGGAATAAAGCCCGCCTAAACGGTTAACGAGAATAAATAGGTGGTTAATCACTAAGAATACCAAGTTTTAGTTTGGCTCAGTGTGCAGAACGGCATATATGGAAATTAGCAGTACTTCCAAAAATAATTAAATTAAAAATTGGATCCATAGAATGAGTAAGAGAACAATATACAGTTCAATTATAGAACATGCTTCGTTTGCTACTAAGTTACTTGCCTCCGCAGCGATTATTAATGCGATATCCGTATCGGTTGCCGGTAATTTAGCTCTCGCACAGAACTTGGCGCTCGAAGAGATCGTTGTTACGGCAGAACGCAGAGTTACTAATCTTCAGTCAACGCCAGTCGCGGTCTCAGCATTTACCGCAGATAAACTAGAGAATCTTCAGGTTGACGAAACACTGGACCTGGCTAACAACGTCCCGAATCTGGTCTTGTACACGGGTGTCGCTAATCCGGGCATGGTCAATCTCTATATGCGTGGTGCGGGCGAGCAGATCGGTGGTCTTGTAACTTCTGAGTCGGCCGTCGGCATGTATGTGGACAATGTTTACAATGCTCGACTTTCTGCTGCTAACTTTGACCTCGTAGATATTGAACGGATCGAGGTTCTCCGCGGTCCCCAGGGCACTCTCTACGGCCGGAATTCAATGACTGGTGCGTTAAAGATTGTAACCCGTGAAGCAAATGGTGAAACCTGGGCAAAGGGCTCGGTGGGGTACGGCAGTTTTGACGAGATAACTGTATCGGCTGGTGGAGGCTTTGCCCTCGTTGAAGATGCTCTTGGTATGACTGTCTCTGCACAATATCGTGACCAGAGCGATGGCTGGCTCGAGAACCGGGCTACAGGCGAAGACCGAGGGGTTCGAGAAGTCTTCTCATTGCGTGGAAAAATGTCCTATTTCGGTTCTGATACGTTTAAGGCAACACTGTCTGGCTACTACTCAGATGATGACAACGATGGCTTAACACCGGTTGCAGTCAATTCGGTGACGTTGGCTAATCAGACTGGGGGTGTTCGTACCGTGCAATCTCCCAACCCATCAGATGGGTTCACCGAGCAATATGGTGGTTCCCTCGACATGGAATGGCAGATTGGTAATCTCTCACTACAGTCAGTCACGGCCTATATCGATGTAAAAGATGGGTTTCGATTTGACCTTTCCGGCGGTGTGGAGGTTGCACCGTCTACATTCCTCACTTTTATTGACCGGACCAGCGTCGCGTCTTCATCGCAATGGTCCCAAGAGCTACAATTGAGTGGCAAGTCTTTAGATGATCGCTTGGATTGGATAGTTGGAGGTTTTTACTTCGATGAGCAGGCAGATCAGCAGATTGATGACGTCATTTTCTTTAACGCCTTGGTGCCGACGATCATCGACCAAGAATCTAAATCATATGCGCTCTTTTCTCAGGGAACCTATCAGCTCACGGATAGATTAAGTGGGACGGCGGGTGTACGTTGGACCAAGGATCAGAAAACATTAACTGGTCAAATCGATACATTCTTCGGTTCAGGTATTCCTTCGCTCGTTGATCGCGGAGATAGCTGGTCAGTTTTCACGCCACGTGTTGGACTTGATTATCAGGTTTCAGACGATGTCTTTGTTTATGGGTCTGTCTCTCGAGGGTACCGCGCTGGCGGGTACAATGGGCTAACTGTTGCAAATCCGACCTCTTTCAATACGCCATTTGACCCCGAAACGGTCTGGGCGTTTGAACTAGGTAGCAAAGCAGATTTGTTAGAAAACCGTCTCCGTCTAAACACGGCAGTCTTTATGAATAAGTTTAATGATATTCAACAGTCATCTACGTTGGGGGCTGGAGCTACAGCCATTCAAAACGTAGGTAAAGTTGACGTTTATGGCATCGAAACTGAAGTAACCGCTATCGTTACGGAAGCGTTGGAAATCTTTGCTCACTTGACTGTCCAAGATGATAGCTACAAGGAACTCGACCCTGGTTCTGTTGCCGCGACCCAGGGCTTGGGTCGATTGTCTCACCTATCTAAACTGCAATCGCAACTCGGGTTTACTTACCAACATGATATCAACGATTCTGGATCTATCGTGCTGGGAAGTGACTACAGCCATCGCAGCAATTACTTTTCAGATGCGGCCAATCAACTAATTAATAGGTCTGGCACGATCGATTTGGTAAACGGATTTGTCTCGTACCGGGCGAATAGCGGAAAATGGAAGGCTACACTCTCCGGCAAGAACCTCACGGGCAATGACTATTCCAAAATCGGTTTGGTGCTAGCCGCACCTAATGGAATTCGATTTGTTAATGAGCCCACGACATGGAAGTTCCAGATCGACGTAAGTCTGTAATCTTTCCGAGGGTTCAATTCGACCGGGCTGCCTTTCTTAGGTGGTCCGGTCGACTTATCGTAGATACTATGAAAGCTAGCTCATAACAGGAGGGCTTTCTATGGACATCAAAAACGTTAAATCACCTTTCATATCTGTTCTATTCTTGGTGGCCAGTTTCACGCCCTTGTACTCGGCTGATACACATACGTCACTAATCGAAAATACGTCTTGGCCCTCATTCGGCGGCGTACGGTCAGGTGGCCAGTACTCAGCGTTAAATCAAATCAATAAATCTAACGTTGCTGGGCTAGAGCGCGCCTGGACTATTCACACTGGCGACGTGGAGAAAGGGCCCGCCGCTAGCGGCGGATCATCATTCCAGGCAACGCCCGTGTTATGGAATGACACCCTTTACGTCTGCACACCAAGTAACAGAGTGCTTGCGTTGAACCCGGAGAGTGGGGAAGAAGTTTGGACCTTCAATGCATATTCTGTTCTGCCCGAAGGGACCCCCGTATTTTCTTCGACCTGCCGCGGCGTTGCGATTTGGGCTCAAGGCCGTGAAGCCCCAAAAACTGAAACGTGTGCAGCGCGCATCATTCACCCTGACGTTTTTGGTAACCTATATGCTTTGGACGCTAAGACGGGAGCACTATGTAATGATTTTGGAACGGAGGGCGTACTCAATCTGAATCAGTTTGACTACTTTGGTACCGGGGGCATCTTCTTAGCCTCTCCGCCCTCTATCATTGGGGATACAATCGTCGTTGGTGGTGGAGTTGCCGATAATATGTTTGCTGATTCAGCTGACGGAATTGTCCGTGGACTTAATGTTCGAACGGGTGAAGAGCTTTGGTCGTTTAACCCGATTCCAGAGGGGCTACGTGATAAGACCGGTGGAGCTAATGTTTGGTCTATCTCCGCCGTCGACGAAGACGCTGGGATCATATACTTGCCCACATCAAGCCCAAGTGTCGACCCTTATGGTGGGGCTCGCCTAGCTGATATTCCATATGCAAATGCTCTGGTTGCTTTGGATGCAGCCACGGGTAGAGTTATTTGGCACCAACAGATTATTCATCACGACGTATTCGACTATGACTTACCAGGCCAACCCATCCTTCTTGATTTAGACCGTGATGGGGAGCGTTATCCGGCCGTCGTGCAGATTACAAAGATGGGTTTCATTTTTGTCTTTAATAGGGAAACTGGTGAACCGCTATTTGATATTGAAGAGTTTGCTGCGCCCGCCACTGATGTCCCTGGCGAACAAACAGCACCGACACAGCCACGACCAGTAAAACCAGCACCATTTGCACAGCAGGACGTATCTGCAGACGAGCTTTGGGGGTTAACTTTTTGGGACCGTGGCAAATGCCGTGATACATTTTCTGAATTGAGATATGATGGCCTATACACACCCCCAAGCCTGCAAGGATCATTGCAGCTCCCCTCGGCGCTTGGCGGGGGAAATTGGGGTGGAGCAGCGGTCGACCCGATCACCGGTGTTATAATCGTTAAAACTCAGAACCTTGCTACAATTATCAAGCTCGTAGCCGCGGATATTAATGAAGTGCGGCCTTTAGGGCCCCCTGTGGAATTTTTACAGAAGCCTCTCAATGGCACGCCGTATCGGTTAGATGGGGAATTCTTTCTATCGCCGTTTGGCATGCCATGTACGCCACCGCCATGGGGTGAGCTGGTAGCGATCGATCTCAACACGGGTAATCATCTCTGGCGTGAACCTCTAGGCCGCATTGAAATCGGACCGTTTAAGACACCTAAGTCTTGGGGCTCGCCGAACGTAGGTGGACCTATAGTGACAGCCGGTGGCCTCATATTTGTTGGTGCCGGCATGGACTCTGCTTTTCATGCCTTAGACATCAGCACAGGTAAAAACCTTTGGACTGACAGCTCTATTCCTGCTCCCGCTATGGCGGTGCCAATGACCTATATGATTGATGGTGTGCAATATGTCGTTGTGGCCGCAGGTGGGAATGGAATGGCGGGCACTAAGCAGTCTGACGCCGTTATTGCCTACAAACTACCTCAGAATAGTTCTAAATAATGAGGGCCTTGATAACATAAGTGACCTAATACTTTCTGGAGATAGGCATGGTTGAGTTTCAATATGAAGCTTCAACGTTGGGACTCATAAACGTTGATATGCAATCCGTGTTCGTTCATGGGACCCCAATTTCAGCGCCCAATGGCCTTCTCGTGCTCGAAAAAGTAAACCAGATTACCGCTCAATGCCGTTCAAATGGCGCTACAGTAATCCATACACGTCATGTTATCCGGCCTAACGGTTCGAACGTCGGCGTGATGGGGGAATTGATGCCCAACGTGTTTGATGGCTTTATGAATAGCGATCAAGAAAGGACCCAGCTCTATCCTGAGCTTGACGTCGAGGCCAGTGACATTGTTTTAGACAAGCCTCGTTTCGGTGCTTTCACTCATACCGATCTCGACCTCATACTGAGGAGTAAAGGTATCGATACTGTGGCAGTCACAGGTATCGCAACTAACATATGTTGTGAGACTACCGCTCGGGAGGCATACGCTCTTAATTACAAGGTTCTATTCATTGAAGATGCTACATGCACATTTGATATGGAAGGTTCAACCGCCGGGGATCTGCAAAAAGCTACATGTTCTTCGCTAGCATTCGGGTTTTCAGAGGTCGTCACTACCGAACAGTTTTGTCGAGAGCTTAACCGCTCCATATAATTAGAGAAGCTCTGTCAGTGATAGCGCTGAGTATGTTCTCTATTTTTGACCAGAAGCTTAAGGTAGATGGAAGTGTTCGATACATTCTCACTGCGTGAGTTCATCGCGGGACAAATGTTTTAGATCTTAATGCGAACCCGTCCACCTATTATAAGATAAGCGCTACAGGTTCTCGTAGATTTGGCTATTTGAACTAGATGCTCAGGTTAAGAGCGTGTAATATTATGTGACTATTAGGGCAAATCATACATGGCTATCCCCCTGGACTTCAGGCACAGCACTCCATGAGAGATATTCGGGCATCCTTCGTAAAAGCTATGGAGTTTCGTAGTAGGGAGAACTTCGAAGTACCCGTTGGACTCAGAGAATTGGTCCGCATGCCAACGTTTTCTGGCTTTGTAGAGGCCGTGATCGGCACGAACCCAGCGTTCAATATGTTCATTTGTGAAATGGACGACCTTGTCGCGGCACGCTTATTTTGGATTAGGGTTTTTGAGCCTATGTCTTCACTGTTGTGGTGCGAACTCTGCAAGAGTACCGATCACGCTTTTGATATCGGAGCACATTCGGGGTATTACACCCTACTTGGAAAACGGGTGAATCCATCTCTAGCTATTCTATCCTTTGAACCTCACCCGACGGTGTTCTCTCGGCTGATGATTAATATCAGAGCAAATGGTTTGCGCTCTGAATACTGTCTCAATAAGGCAATAGTTCCCGACGATACTCAATTTGTTCCACTGTTTGTAAACGCAGATAACTGGGCAATTACTTCTGGCTCCAGTATCGTGAATCCAACCAGTGAATCCATCAACGTGGGCGCGTTAAATATAAAGAAAATCGCCCAGGTCAAAGGCAGAGAACCCACGCTCCTGAAGATGGACGTGGAAGGTGCTGAAGAAAGTCTTATTGGAGCACTGGCGGCTATAAGCTTCGCAAAAATAGAGGACATGCTAGTAGAGCAGCTTAAACCTTGGAGCGAGTTTACAAATACTGCGCTTACCGAGGCAGGTTGGTCAACGTACTACATAGATGAGGATAAAATGATAATCGTTCCTTCTTTTAGTCAGCAACGAGAGGGACCGCCTACAGAAAGCCGCAACCTTTGGCTTACGCGTCGCAGCCTAGAGGCCTCCAGCCAAATTCTGGATAGACTTCGATAGAATTTAGCAAAGCGGCGCGATACTTAAGACGCGAAGGTCGGCTAGAACTAAATCTCTCGAGTTTCGAATCCTGTATCGGCTTAGAATAGTGAGATAGGCGGGCTTCCCAAGTTAAAAATACAGAATAGGAGTTTGGCCGGAAGGAGTAAACTGAGGATGGTCCAGTTTGATTAGAACTGCCTTAGCGTGGGTGACTGTAATTTTCGCAGTTATGCATTTGGCGGGGCAGTAAGGAAAAACTGGGTTCAGTTGTTTTCCGGTAAATAGAAATATCTAAAGAATCAAATAATAGTTGAGCGTATATATAGATTGATGAAGCGTAAAAATCTGTAATAAGCCCTAATTAAAGACACTTGGCATGCTTCTCGGTTTGTCACCCTTATCTGTCCATATTAAACTTGTATCGGCAAACCCATCCCAATCAAGAAAATTATGCGGGGCGCTAACTATTTCCACTCCACCTTCTTCTTCGCGAAGCAAGTTCGTGGACATAAGAAGAGCAAACTGATCAACGAACCATTTCTCTTCAGCCCTCTCTATAAAGTGAGATATGTAAGAGGCTACGATGGTAGAGAATCTCTTTCCATTTGGAGTTGGAGCGACAGCTACAAAACCAGCCTTGAACAGTTGCGACATGCATAGTTCCGGACCCGTGTCATAAACTAATGCATCAAAAGGTGATAAAAGTTCAATAGCTGTAGCAACTTCATTTCTTACCAATGAGTCTATATCGAGGCAAACAACTAGCCGGTTTGTATTCTCAAGTAACTCAGGCAGCCGCATAAAGCGCCACGACGCATATACCGCTTTTTTCTGCTCGCCTAGTACTTCACACGTCCAGGAGACACGGTCGGGCGGAAAACCTATCAAGCTCTTAGCAGGGTTAAAAACTTGATCTATGGGGTTTAGAATGTGGATATGAACGTCACATCCATCGGAGTTCTGGAGAACCGATTTTATAAAAGGTAACCCGAATTCACTCAGATAGTCAGGGGTTGCAGCGGTATATATTACCGGTCTTTGAGAGGGGAGGGGCCACTCACCAGATACGTCGGGCAGTTCTTTCTGTAAAATACCAGTAGGTTCTCGGACAATATATTTCTCGAAATCCTCCCTCAACATTGTATTAAACATATTTGATAAAGCTGCCGCTCCAGCATCGCGAGAGCCCTGCATATATTTAGCCCATGCATTGATACGTACGTCATCGTCACATTGGCAATTTACGGCTACTATATGTTCAAGAGCCGCTAGGTAATTTACTTTCATGTCGTTATGACTAAAGCGGAGTGCTATATTCCCCATAAACCTAAGCGGGGCCGGCCCTACAATGGCTAACAGCCCTTCATGACCCGCCCCAAGTTCACCCACAAGCCTCATAAGAAAGTCGGCTTCCACGCCATCAAGGCGGGTCTCCATAGGTAGCTCATAGATAACAACACCGAGATAGCCTAGCGCTTCGTAACCCTGTGCATCGCACTTTAGAGCGTTGACTAATTCTTGTCGCGCAGCAGGAAGGTCACCTTCCTCTCTAAAGAGTACTCCCAGGTTGACCCTTGGCTCTGAAAAATTTGGCTCTATCCCTATAGCTTGTTCGTAGCTTATTTTAGCACCACGAGTCTTCAAAGCCTTCAATAAGAGATTGCCTTTTGTATAGTGAAGAAGTGCAGATCCTTGGTCTACCTTAAGGGCCTGGTCTATGGTCTCTAATGCTTTTTTCAACTTTCCGGTATCACTGTATAAAAGCGATAGCATTCTTAGTGCATCCCTTTCTCCCGGATTTAATGAAAGGGCCTCTTTGTAAAGTTTCTCGGCACCTTTAAAATTTCCGGCACGATGATACCCTGCACCCTCAACCAGCTTTTTCTTAATGAGAATCATATAATACATTCCAGTCAGATGGATCCGTCATTTGGCATTCAACCTCCGAGCCGTGTGAGCTCACTCTAATTCTCTCACTCAATGCGGCCTCGCCGGTCATGGCTAGAATCTCGTTCATATCTGGATCAGTGATCATAAGCCTGAGTCTATCATCCCGTCCGAATCCATCCGATGCCGGATATTCAGCGCGCAACAACATAGCTTCGAGAAAGCGTCCCTCAGACGTCTCGAAATCCATTACCTGCAACGATCAATAACTATGAACCCCTGCCAGATCTTTGTTCCAGTCTTCATTGTTCTTTATCCCTATCAAAGATCACCACTTCAAGGCCTAGTCAAAGTCGTCTCCACTCCCATGGCACGACAAATTCACCTGACCATAGTCCCCGCTCAGCAGTTTCGGCGTCAGCTTCCTCATCCACATATTCTCTTGAATAGCGCCTGTAAGCTAGAGCTAAGCCGCGCCTAACCATCCATTCACCGATGTCAGATCCGTCGCGGCCGAAACACCTTGCGACCATACGTCCATAGCGGTCTGTATCTAGTTTCTCGCACCTAACTTCGGCACCGTTCACATACTCGCGCAGAGCCTTAGAAGAATCTTGTCCGCAGAGCCAATCTATACCATCGCGCTGACAGGTTTGCTTTGTCTCAGGAGCATCAATGCCGTGCAGACGTATCCGTGTTCTCTCTATCACTAGCGTGTCGCCATCAACGATGCGTGGTGTTCCAGTGATGCTTTCAACACTTGAAGCAGCGAGTGAGGGCAGGGCGATTAGAAGTACGGCTGCTAAAAACTTCATGGTTAAGCCTAAAAGTTCTCTGGTTCAGCTTCAGATGGTTGTATCCACCCATGCTACCAGGAACTCTTCAAGACTGCTGGGACTCTTACGTCACTAGCCTACGTATTACTCCTGCAATTCGCTAAGCTTGTTTGCTTGCAGTAGGTCACTAGCCATGGATCAAGCATTTTAACGGTGGGGATCAATAAATAAAGGAACCTCGCCCTATCCTCCAGAATAAAGCTTATTAAAGAGGACTATGTCATGACCTTTTTACACAACATACAATCAACACGACGGCATGCATCGTATACCGGGGCAGGGCCGGTACACTGCGTAGAGAACTGGGTAGAAGAGTATGAGTGATGGTATCAGCATAGGCATTGTTGGCGCTGGCCTGGGCGGCATGACCGCGGCTGTGGCCCTGCAACAGCGCGGGTTTCAAAAGGTTACTGTGTTTGAGCAGGCCCCCCAGCTGGGGGAGATCGGCGCCGGTATAACCGTCGGGCCCAACATAACGTTGATCCTCGCGGGACTAGGGCTGGAAGATGCCACTGAGTCCTTTGCCAGCGCGACCACCACCTTTGGCACAAATCACTATCAAACCGGGGAACGCATCCTGTTTACCGAGCGGAGTATTGAGCAGGCGCTCGCAGACCGGGGGGCCGTGGTGCGCCACTTGCACCGTGCCGACCTGCACAAAGTCCTGGAGGACGCTTTCAATGCCGAAGGAAATGCTCTGCGCTTGAACCATACCTTGAAACACATCGAACAAGATGCCGTGGATCAGGAAGACGGAGGTGTGACACTCCACTTCACCAACGGTGCAACAGAACGATGTGATGTTGTTATCGCCTGTGATGGTTTGAAGTCGGTGGTGCGCGATACTTTGTTTGATACCCAGCAACCCACCTTTACCGGCTTTCTCACCTGGCGTGGCCTGGTCGAAGCGGATGACGTGCCGGGGCTTGATGTAGTGCCACATTTCGCCAGTTATCCGTCAGAGGGCCGCATGTTCGCGCGCTACCCCTTGCGTCACTTCCAGCAGATAAATTGGGTTGCCAACGCCTACCAACCGGAAGCGACAGGTGAGGAAAGCTGGAACGACTGGACCGATGTCAGTGAAGTGCTGGAGCACCTGGGCGGTTATCATTCTGAGGTCCAACGCATCATTAAGGCGTCGCCGGGTGGGCGGTGTTTGCGCTGGGCCCTGCATAGCCGTCAGCCACTAGACAGTTGGACCGCCGGTAGGGTGATCCTGCTAGGTGATGCGGCCCACCCGATGACACCCTTTTATGGAATGGGCGCGGGCATGGCCTTTGAAGACGCTGCTGTGCTTGCCCGCTGCTTTGAAACCGATACTGGTGACTGGCAGGCCTCCTTCGCCCGCTATGAAAGAGCTCGTCTCACCCGGGCCAACAAGTTCCACGAGAAGTCTCTTGAGCGGGGAAAAACCTATATGAGTGCCGACCCAGCAGACCGGGCCAAAGAGCCCACGGATGGAATGAGAGGTGAGTTCACTTACAATGCCATGACGGTGGAGATTTGATTTTTGTATCGAACGCTACAACTTTTAAGGCCGGTCGGTATGGGCGAGATTCCAATATTTTACAGTCGAGTCCATTAGCCAGAACGCGCTTTTAGATGTAGGAAAGATGAGATCAAAGACTACCTTGAACTCTAACCGCGAAATAGAAAAAGGCTTTTTTTATGTCTCAACATCAAGAATTACGTGGGGAGCTGTTAGAGCTTATTAAGACCAACAAGGAAGGCTTTGGGTCCGAAACGCCAGAATCAAAACGCATAGATACTTTGATTGACGAATTGGTAGAATTCACACCTTACCCAGGTGCACTCAATCATGCGGATGTGTTTCAAGGGCATTGGGAAGGGAGCTACTTTAGTTTTGGTAAGTTGGTAGGTGGCGATGGCGCGAAGGGTCAAGGCGCTGGGGTAACCACAACACTTCGGGTTTTCTCTATGGGCCGGCTTCCAGACATTAAGGCGACACAGGTTTATACAGCACTAGAAATAGACCCTAATGAAACCTCCTACAATTTCTACCAACGTCTGAAAGTTGGCGACGATAAGATCGATACGCATCATTTCACTTATGGCCGCTATATAAAAAAGAATGAGAATCTCGACCGGTTTTTCGTTGAATTCGATAAGTTCGAAATCGGACCGGCCGATCCTAACGTATCGATTGAAGCTTACTGTGCTGCAATTAACGTAGAGTCGGTAGGCGAACTTTCTGCAAAATTATCACCCTCGCCTAAATTGTGGTCGCACGTTGCCTATATGGATGACGACATTCGTATTCAGTTGGGTCAAATGGGTGGTCACTACGTCATGCTAAAAAGAGACTTACCAATGTATGCTTTAGAACATGCTAGAGGGAACCAAATTGATCCACCGCGTGTAGCGACTTAGAGCTAACGATTATGGGCGTTTCTAGATGGGTATCAATTGGCTGGGCGAGCGGAACCCTAGGGTCAAGCATGGCTCTTGGGGCTATGAGCCTCTTAATCTTGTTTTATCTCACGGAATATGTCGGACTTTCTCCGTCTGTAGCGGGGCTTCTCATTTTTCTATCTCGGTTATGGGATATCGTTGCTAGCCTGACTGTCGGTCAGTGGAGCGATCGGACGCAAAGCCGTTTAGGGAAACGGGTACCGTTCTTGTTGGCGGGAGCTCCGTTAACAGCAGTAGCATA
This sequence comes from Rhodospirillaceae bacterium, assembly GCA_028822445.1. Lineage (GTDB taxonomy): Bacteria > Pseudomonadota > Alphaproteobacteria > Rhodospirillales > Rhodospirillaceae > WLXB01. The sequence goes on from JAPKDQ010000006.1 coordinate 80,796, forward strand.
TTTCCTGTTATTCTCAACGCCAACTAGCTTGGATGGCTTACCGCTAAATGCATACGTTCTGGTCACCTTATTGTTGTATGCGACTGGATATACATTGTTCGTCGTTCCCTACCTTACAATTCCGGCAGAGATAACAACCGTACGGCATCAGCGTACAACAATGATGTCGTACCGTGTTGTCTTTATGACGCTGGCGGGCCTGATCGTGGCTGGTCTTGGCCCCTCTTTGATTGAGATATTTGGCGGGGGTCGGGCTGGGTACTCAGGCATGGGGGCCATACACGCGCTTATAATGTTTATAGCCATGGTGTGCTGTGCTGCTGTTGTTGTCCGGGCCCCAACTGTCGTTGAGGGAACGCCAGCATCAGGCGGTGTATTTACCCAACTCAGCATTATTCTGAAGAACAGACCATTTAAGATCTTTATTGGGGTCAAGCTGTGCCAGCTTCTGGGAACGGCCACTGTTGGTGCATCACTGTTATACTTGGGGCGATATATTCTTGGTGAGGATGAGTCGTTTCTAACCCGTTTTATTCTCTACCAAACAGCTGGTACTCTTTTGTCACTTCCAGCCTGGTCTTGGTTAGCTAGACGTTACGGTAAAAAACTCATTTACATGGCAGCTGGTTATTTTTATGCGTTTATCGCGTTGACTTGGCTTTTTACTCTAACCGGTGAATTAAGCTGGATCACAAATACTCGAATGTTCATGGTTGGCGTCGCCGCATCCGGTTTGCTGGTGATGGGTTTCTCATTGTTACCAGATACAATGGAATACAATACCAATAGCAGCGGCGTCTCCCAGGAGGGCACCTTGGCTGCCATATACAGTATGGTGGAGAAGGGGACTGCAGCCATTGGACCGTTACTTGCAGGTCTTATGCTAGAGGCCTCTGGGTTCATAAGTGCTGGGGGGGGCATGCTTCCGCCAACTCAGCCTCAATCAGCCATAATTGCTATACTACTACTGGCTTCGGTGATCCCGGCCATCTGCAATATCGCCGGATCCCTTTTGCTCATAAAATTTAATCTAAAGGAAGAGTAACGGGATAATTTGCAGCGGCATGGCACCGGTCTCGGACACGCTATGTGATCAATGTTAAAGCAATGGTGGCGAAAACCTCAGGGTCGTTCTTATATAGCTATCGTCTCAGGGAAGTCGAAGTATTGAGCTACTCACGGAGCAATATCCTGGAATAGTCACCTTCCATAACGGAGAGTATGTTGGGTTGGATGTTATCAAAGAAATATATGAACAACAGAGACCTGAAACTGCGCCGTTCAGCGGTGCACCCATGGTGAACACCTATATATATCTTGTTGGATAGGGACCTGGAGTGGAAACCAAAATGGAGGAAATAGTTATGCGTCTTCTCGTTACGATTTGTTTCTTATTTGTATCCTCAGTTGCTCATGCCCAACAGACCTATCCAAACATAGGTGGTGAAGTCTTACTCGATGATGATCGAGTGATTGTTCAGCGCTTTGTTTTGAACCCGGGCCAGTGGGAAGGTATTCATGAACACCCAGAACATCAGCTCGTCATCGTGTTGAATAATACCGATGAACTGACTTTTCGGTTTGCTGGCGCTGAAAGAGTATTTACGAGCACCGACGGCGAAGATGCTGAGGCTATTGATGTATTCTGGCGACCCGGACCAGTTTCAATGAGCGACCAACATGACTCGGGCAATACCGGTAAGCGCCCGCTTGAGTGGATTGCCATCACGTTCAAAAGTGACTCAGTCGCAACAGATAACCCTCCGGTACAGTTTGTGGAACCGCTCAACGAATAACCGCTTATGGCTAATAGCGGACCTCACTGCACACTCAGCTAGTCAGTAGGGATGGTCAACTGAATGGACCGTACCGCTTGAAGACCTACCCTGTGAGGCGTTCAGTCCGCTGCGGAGCGGTTCAATTTTATTCTTTTAACAGACCACAAAGCAAGATTATGAAGATGGGTCAAAAGATGGGTTTTCTGGTTATTAATTAACTAACCAATTGTTTTTATTATTTAAATAGAATGTATTGGCGGATGGGGTGGGATTCGAACCCACGAGACGCTTTCACGCCTGCTGGTTTTCAAGACCAGTGCCTTCAACCGCTCGGCCACCCATCCGCATAAAGTGAAGCGATTCATTAATTTGGATAGCGGGATACAAGAGGGCCTCGGTCCGGTCAAGACAGCTTTTAAAAAATAAGGGCCTGTGCGAGATTACAGTGTCATTTATTGGAGACTATCATGGAGCAAGAAGGACCAGCACCAGTCATCGGGATCATCGGTGGATCGGGGCTTTATGATATAGACGGGCTAAGCGAAACTTCCTGGAATGCCGTTGAAACTCCTTTTGGTTCGCCATCGGACGAGCTTCTGACGGGGCAATTTGGCGGGCAACCGGTCGTATTCCTGCCACGGCATGGTAGGGGGCACAAACTTTCACCTTCTGAGGTGAACTACAGAGCAAACATCTACGCTCTTAAGTCCCTCGGTGTGACAGAGATACTATCTCTGAGCGCTTGTGGATCGTTTAAAGAGGTGCTGCCACCTGGAAGTTTCGTGCTGGTTGACCAATTCATCGATAGAACCTTTGCGAGAGAGAAAACGTTCTTTGGTGATGGCTTCGTTGCTCATGTTTCAGTCGCACATCCTACATGTTTAAGGCTAGGCGCGGACCTTGAGACAGCCGTTAAGCTTGTTGGAGTTCCATACCAGAAAGGCGGCACTTACCTCGCTATGGAAGGGCCTCAGTTTTCAACGCTTGCTGAATCCAATTTGTACCAGGCATGGGGCTGCGATGTGATTGGTATGACAAATATGCCTGAAGCAAAATTAGCCCGGGAAGCAGAGATGTGTTTTTCAACTATCGGTATGGTGACAGATTATGATTGCTGGCACCCAGATCATGGTGAGGTCACGGTCGATCAAGTGATACAAACCTTGCTAACAAACGCGGACAAGGCGAAGTCATTAGTTAAAACTATAATTCCTCTTCTCTCAAAAAGAGTGGGGTTTTGTGAGGAGGGGTGCCATACAGCGCTCGACAATTCGATTATTACAGCTCCAGGTGCGCAAGACCCGGGAAGAATAAGTACACTAGGACCTATTCTCACCCGAGTTCTAGGTGAGTATGAAAACACTGACCTATGAAAGTTGATGGAACACCATATAGAACAATCTGGCTGGCAGATGACCACCGGACTGTCCAGGTTATCGACCAGACAAGATTACCGCATGTCTTTGAAATAAAGTCTCTTACCTCTTTGAACGACGCTACTGTCGCGATACGCGATATGCTTGTTCGTGGTGCTCCATTGATTGGAGCGACCGGTGCATATGGGATGGCTCTCGCGATGACAGAAGGCTCAAGCGATAGTTGTGTTGCGATAGCCTATGATGCTCTATTCGAAACGAGACCCACGGCCAGTAACTTGGGATGGGCGTTAAACGATCTCAGGAAACTACTTTTAGGTTTAGCGCCGGGTGACCGCTTGTGCGCTGCCTATGCGCGTGCAGCCGAAATTTGTGAGGATGACGTCTCAACGTGCCATTCGATCGGCCAGCATGGCGCAGACTTAATCGGTGCCTTATGGGAGCAGAAGGGAAAGCCAGATCAACTGAATATATTGACCCATTGCAATGCCGGATGGCTCGCCGCGGTTGACTGGGGGACAGCCCTCTCTGCAATTTATGTGGCTGTCGAACGCGGTATTCCGATCCACGTGTGGGCGGACGAGACCCGCCCCCGCAATCAAGGAAGTAGTTTGACCGCTTGGGAGCTAGGCAAGCAAGGCGTTCAACATACGGTGATCACTGATAACGCAGGCGGCCATCTAATGCAGCATGGGCTTGTCGACATGTGTATCGTCGGTACAGATAGAACCACGGCCTCCGGAGATGTGTGCAATAAGGTGGGAACATATTTGAAGGCTCTAGCAGCACACGATAACAACGTTCCATTCTATGTTGCACTCCCTCATTCAACAATCGATTGGGAAGCGCAGGATGGATTGCGAGACATTCCAATTGAAACGCGCTCCTGCGAGGAGGTTACTCACATTTCAGGAAAGGTGCGCGAAGGTGAAACTGTCTCAGTACAGTTAACACCTGACGGCACAGAAGCTTTAAATATAGCCTTTGATATCACACCTGCTTGTTACGTAACCGGCTTCATAACTGAGAGAGGCGTTTGTGATGCTAGCGCCGACGGTTTACTCGACCTCTATCCAGAGAGAGCTCTATGACCCCTAGTCGTGAAGCTAGTCTTAGGTCTGAGTTAATTGATACCTGTAATGCGATGGCAGAGCATGGTCTAACATTCGGCACGTCTGGAAATGCCAGCGTGCGTTTAGACGAGGAATCATTACTTATTACGCCAACCGGTTTGCCTTACGCTTCGCTACGCCCCAACGATATCGTTCACCTACGCTTTGATGGGCAGTTCTATGGAGGCCAGAGACCGTCTTCCGAATGGCTGTTCCACAGAGATATTATGAGAGAAAGGCACGATGTAAACGCGGTTGTGCATACCCATTCCTCGTTCGCCACGACACTCGCATGTCAGGGAACGAGTATTCCATCGTTCCACTATATGGTCGCGGTGGCAGGCGGCGACAATATTCGTTGCGCACCATATGCCCTGTTCGGCACCCAAGCTCTCTCTGACCAGGCACTCGAAGCACTGGACCAGAGAACGGCCTGCCTGCTAGCGAATCACGGCCAGCTAGCCCTTGGTAAAGATCTGAGTGCGGCACTAAAAATGGCAGGGGAGGTAGAAACTTTGTCCCGTATGTTTTGGCAAAGCCTTCAAAATGGATCGCCTATCCTATTGAGTGTTGAGGAGATGGCACACGTCAAAAAGAAATTTGAATACTACGGTAAGCAGGATGCACCGCTAGATGATGGCCTCAGCCAAGATAAATGAAAGCGTCTGCTTAAGGGTTCCCAAACGCGCTTTCGTGCCAATTACGGAGTAAGCGGTCAGAGAGCCAGTTCAATGCGGCGTATATACAAAAACCGGTGATGCTTAGAAGAACGAAGCATGCCAGCGCTCTGGAAAGTTCAAGGCGATAACTTGACTCTAGTAAACGAGACGCAAGACCAGAGCTCTCACCACTGGTCCCAGCCACCATCTCAGCCACTACCGTACCGATGAGAGCGAGACCGCCACTTATACGAAGGCCACCTAGGAAATAGGGTAGCGCTGACGGGATGAGCAGGTGTCGCAATGTTTGGGTCCTGTTCGCTTCGTACAATATGAATAGGTCTCGTAAATTGCGATCAGCACTTTTAAGACCGAGAAGCGTATTAGATATGACCGGGAAGACTGCGGCCATCCATGCCAAGATCAAGAGGACAACGAAAACGCTATCGACCCAAATAATTACGAAAGGTGCGATGGTAACGATTGGTGTAACTTGCAGGAACACAGCGTAAGGAAAGAGTATCCGCTCTAAAGTCTTTGATTGTTCGAGCAGAATGGCTATTCCCGCGCCAGAAATGCATGCAAGCACAAGGGCCGCTAACGTGACTTGCAGGGTAACCGCGAGAGACTTGAGAAGACTTGGCCCATCGTTCCATAGTGATGCTGCAACATCACTAGGTCCTGGTAATATATAAGGCGGGACCTCGTACATAATTATTAGAGTTTCCCAGACACCTAATAACGCCAGGCCAAACGCTAGAGGCCACAATATGCGGCTCATCGTTCTTCACCATTCATGTGCACGGCAAGACGCGAAGCAATATCTGCACATAGATCATTGTAAGCATGGCTGTTGCGTAATCCTGGATCTCTTGGGTGGTCAAAGCGAACTGGAACATCAGCGATGATGCGACCCGGCCTTGGTGACATCACCAGGATCCGGTTCGAAAGAAACACAGCTTCACGAATACTGTGCGTTACAAAAATAGACGTCCATTTTTCTTGCTGCCATAGATGGAGCAGGTCTTCATTCAATTGAGCCCGGGTAAATTCATCCAACGCTGCAAAAGGCTCGTCAAGTAAGAGCAAGTCTGGCTGGATAATAAGTGCGCGCGCAATGGAAGCCCGCATTTTCATTCCGCCTGAGAGCTCTCTCGGATAGACATCTCTAAAATCCGTGAGTCCGACCCAATCTAAAACGGTTGCAACATGCTCTTTAAGTCCCGGCTCCAACATATTCGAAAGCTTGAGAGGTAACTGAATATTCTCAGAGACCGTGGCCCAAGGCATAAGGGTAGGGTCTTGAAAGACAAAGCCTATTTTTGTAGTGCCGGACCCAAGATATGCTTTACCCCTGGTTGGTTCTGTAAGTCCGGCTACCAGACGAAGCATGGTTGATTTTCCACAGCCAGATGGGCCAACAAGTGAAACAAACTCGCCGGGGTAAAGAGAAAAATTTATTGGCGCTAGCGCGTCTAATCCAGATGGGTACGTCTTCGAAACGTTAGCGAGGGTAAGCGAGTGGGAGGTTGAATTGTCTGATGGCATGAGCGCCTAGTCTCCACTGGGAAGCACGGGGTCTATGCCAACCCGTTTACCAACGAATTCCAAGGTATAAGCTTTGGTATAGTCAAGTTCGATAGGGAAAACATTGTCTGCTGCCATGACATCAAAGAAAGCTTTCCATCGCGATTTAGTCATCATACCAATCCCATTAAGCGCCGCATCGCCGCTATCGACTAGACCATACTGTTTTAATATATCTCGCCCATATGTCAGCAGCTCATCGGTCATATCTGGATTATCACGCTTAATAAGCGCATAGCCAGGTGAGGGGTCTGTATATAGGAAACTGTACCACCCGCGGATGCTGGCATCGATAAACCGCTGCACCAGGTCGGGGTTATTATGGATCAGTTTCTGAGATGTCTGAATCACAGCCGCATAACTAGCGTAGCCGGAGTCGGCGAGTAAGAAGACTTTAGCCTCGATCCCAGCCTGGCTAATAACGAATGGCTCACTTGTAAGGTAGCCCTGCTGGACTGATGTTGGATCAGCAAGAAAAGGCGCTACGTTGAAGGTGTAAGGCGCAATCCTATTATCTGTAAAACCATACTTAACTTTTAAAAAACGCCAAAAGCCGATGCGAGTGTCAGGAGAGATCATGATCTTCTCTACCTTTAGGTCAGAGAGTATTTCATGGCCGCGGGAGGCGTGAGCAATTAGCACCGCCGGATCTTTTTGAAACATGGCCGCAATGGCGACGACAGGTATCTCTTGATTGGCAAAATTGATAGGGATGAAAGAATTCGGTGACAGTCCGAAATCTAACCGGCCAGCCGCTAGAAGTTGTGAGTGATTAATTTGGGGTCCACCTTGGCGGATTATCACATCCAAGTTGACATCCTCATAGAATCCGAGAGCTTGCGCTTGGTAGAAACCACCGTGTTCCGCCTGCGCTCGCCAATCCGTACCAAAAATAACGCTATCCGCAGACACCGCTACTGATGAAATGCCTATGGTAATCGCAACCGTAATAAGCGCCCGAGAGAGATCAGGGGCCATGATTTATCTCTTACTAAATGGTGAAGGTATTCGAGCGACCTCCATTAGCTCTCGATCGAGCTCCACCGGAACAAGTATGGTTACGTTGAAGAACCTACTATGCTGAATGATGCTAACTGCCACGTCTTCTTGACCTTCCACTAAGCCTCCCCTTAACCATCATGGTGAATGAGCACTGAAGCCGGGTTGTATGAAACCTCTAATGTTTGAATCTCTGCCACCCAAAACACTGGCCCAACAGACTGAAATAGAGGCGATTTTAGGCTGCGACGCAACAGACAAAAGAGTTTAGCTTCGGCGATTATAGTTTGCCAAACACACTGCCTGAATTACATCTAATCCTATTAAAAATATTAAAGAACGACGGCCTTATGACCACAAAACGCTTAAGTCATTCAAAACAAAAAATAAAATTTATTTTAGCACTAATGATCATGGCCGTAACCTCTTCGAGCCCAGGTTTCACGCTTGCTGACGACACCGCTATTCCCAAACCATCCTTCGAAGACTGGCTTACGGTTGTATTATATGAAGCAAGAGAGAGCGGGCTCACCTCTGGGAGAGTCGAGACTGCGTTAAACACCATTACACCAAACCGACGTGTAATAGAGCTGGATCAGAAGCAGCCAGAATTCACACAGACATTCTGGGCCTATTTAGATAGTCGCGTGTCCAGTAATAGGATTGAGCGAGGGCGGGAGCTCCTGGCCCAACACAGAGAACTACTCACTGGTATCGAAGAGAAATACCGGGTCCAGGGTAGGTTCCTAGTTGCGCTCTGGGGGCTTGAGACCAATTTCGGAAGTCACCTTGGTGGTTTTCCAGTAATCGAGTCATTGGCAACGCTAGCATATGATGACCGAAGGAGTGATTTCTTTAGATCAGAACTCTTTGATGCCCTAACTATCCTAGAAGAGAATCACGTGGACATAGACGACATGGTTGGTTCTTGGGCTGGGGCAATGGGACAACCACAGTTTATGCCGTCGACTTTTTCAAGATATGCAGTTGATGAAGACGACGATGGTCGAAAAGACATATGGGGGAGCTTACCCGACGTTTTCGGCTCTGCATCGAATTATTTAAGCGGCATCGGCTGGGACAATAAATATACATGGGGTAGAGAAATACAGCTTCCAACTGACTTCGATCTTGATCAGGCGGCACTGCGTATAATGAAGTCGTTACCCTCTTGGGAAGAATTAGGCGTTCGACGAATTGACGGCCGCTCTTTACCCAATACAGACATTGATGCTGCCGTGGTCCTACCCGCAGGTCACAGAGGGCCAGCTTTCCTAGTCTATAATAATTTTGAAGTGATATTAAATTGGAACCGTTCATTGCTTTACGCGATCTCAGTGGGGCATTTAGCTGATCGATTAATTGGGCTGGGCCCTCTTAAGTCGCCACGTCGAGCAGACAGCCCGTTGTCGCGGAACGAAGTGACGCAACTGCAAGAGCGACTAAATACACTCGGCTATGACGCTGGAGAGCCGGACGGGCAAGCCGGCCCAAGAACAAGAGCAGCGCTTAGGGCCTTCCAGAAGGAAAATGAATTACCTGCTGACGGGTATACTGATAAGCGGGCTTACGAGGCGGTTGTAGAGGTCGCAGCACGAATTTCTGGTTAGCGATAGTCCTGTCCTTGCTTAGTCGGGACCTCGGCCATAAAATGCAACATAGTGTTGCGAGTCGGTGAAGGATCCACAATATGCGGCAAGCGCAAGGCCTTCGCAGCCTCGCAATAATCAGTTTTTCACTGATGGCTTTGGCCGGTTGCGCGAGTGATCAGCGGATTTTAGATAAAACTAACCCTGATTTTCCTCCTTACATGCAGCTCGGACGTGACACTAATGGCAACATCGTCACGAGCTTTAAGATTGGTAAGCCCTATCAAATTTATGGCGTTTGGTACTATCCAGCTGAGGACTTTGGTTACAACGAGGTTGGGATCGCGTCTTGGTATGGGCCTGGCTTTAATGGAAAGAGGACAGCGAACGGCGAAGTCTATGACATGAATGCGCTGACAGCCGCGCATAAGACATTGCCAATTCCTTCCGTCGTTCATGTTACTAATCTTGAAAATGGTCGAATGCTAAAGGTTCGCATCAACGACCGTGGCCCGTTTGTTGAAGGCCGTATTATCGACCTCTCCTTGCGCGCGGCCGAGTTACTAGATGTTCAAAGGAAAGGAACCGCAAGAGTTCGTGTTGAATTGGTTCCGGAAGACTCCCTTACATTAAAGCACTGGGCCCTTGATGCGAAAGGGCAGACTCCCGTTACAGATATGCCTATCGTAAGTGCAGCACCACGGCCAATGATCGTAGCCGAAACATTGACACCTGCTAGCCCCGCGGGAGTTGTCATCACCTCTGCCGCCGGGCGTTCCTCAGCAATCGAAAGCATCACAAGCACCCACTTATCTCCACCGCCTATCACTGGGAACTCGCAATCACCTATGGTTACTGCCGCTGTGCCGGGATCTCTATCCAGACCTCAGCTCTACGTTCAAGCCGGTGCTTTTACGGACATCAACAAGGCCCATAGGCTAGAAGCTCAATTATCAGAAATAGGAAACACCGTTGTCGCGATAGCAGATATTGGGGGGAGGGTATTTCACCGTGTCAGAATTGGACCGGTGGTCGACCAAGAAACAGCCAAACAATTACTGTCAGAAGTGCTAAACCAGGGCTATGAAGGCGCTCGAATAATCCAAGATTAGAATGACTTTGCCATTACATTGCCGGATTGGGGGGCAACAAGCAGACCTATGACACATATCTTTCGATATCTATCAACTGGCCTTTTAGCAGTCCTAATTGGTGTCTCACAGTCACCTTCTGCTTGGGCAATCGACATTGCAGCCCGCGAGTACATTCTCGTCGATTTCGAAACGGGAAGCGTCCTCGATAGCCATAAAGCCGATGAATCGATGCCGCCGTCATCCATGTCTAAACTAATGACCGCCTATATGGTATTTGAAGCCATTCATTCTGGTGATTTGTCCCTCGACGATGAATTTATGGTGAGCGAGAACGCATGGCGTCAGGGCGGAGCCGCCTCTGGCGGTTCGACTATGTTCCTTGAGCCAAACACCCGGGTACGGGTTGAAGACCTTTTGCGAGGGATCATCATTCAGTCAGGCAATGACGCCTGTATTATTGTTGCCGAGAATATGGCTGGAAGTGAAGAAGCCTTTGCAGACGAGATGACGGACCGGGCCCGCGACCTCGGGCTAACAGGCAGTAACTTTGCGAATGCGACCGGCTTGCCGGACCCCGATCATTACATGACGGCTACCGACCTCGCGCTGCTCGCTAGGCTTATCATCACCAACTTTCCTGAATACTATTCTCTCTATGAAGAGACTGAATTTACCTATAACGACATCAAGCAATTCAATCGTAACCCGCTACTTTACCGTCCCGGCGGTGCAGATGGTCTTAAAACAGGTCATACTGACATTGCAGGGTATGGACTGACGGCCTCAGCAATGCGGGATGGCAAACGATTGATCCTCGTCGCGAATGGCATGGAAAGCACGCAAGCCCGTTCAGAAGAGACGGCTAAACTTATGGATTGGGGTTTTCGTAACTTTACGAATAAAGACCTCTTCCGAGCTGGAGAGGTGGTTTCAGATGCCGAAGTCTGGCTAGGCCTCGAGGCAACTGTTCCACTCATCATAGAGAAAGACGTTACCGTCACCATACCGAGGCGAGCATGGCGTACTCTTGAGGTTAAGGCTGTTTACGACGGCCCGATCGCCGCCCCAATTCAACAAGGGAACAAGATTGCAAAGCTTGTGATAGATGGAGAGGGAATGTCCCCACTTGAATACGACCTTGTAGCGGGAGCACCCGTCCCTAAGCTTGGATTTACCGGACGCATACAAGCCGCGGCTTCGCAAATAATCTTTGGCTTTTCCATCAACAATTAGAGCCGTAACCGGCGCATTAGAAATAGGGACAGTCTCGTGGCACGAGGCCTATTCATCACTTTAGAAGGCGGCGAAGGCAGCGGTAAATCAACGCAGTCAAAGCGACTTCAGGCCAGACTAGAGGCTGAGGGGCAAAGTGTAATTATCACGCGTGAACCCGGCGGTTCACCAGGTGCAGAGGCAATACGGTCGCTTCTCGTGACAGGGGCTGCGGATCGCTGGGACGGCATGACGGAAGCCTTTCTTTTGTTTGCCGCGCGTCGTGATCATGTTGAAAGAATAATCAAACCGGCACTAGATAGAGGCACTACAGTAATCTGCGATCGGTTCACAGATTCCACCATGGCCTATCAAGGTTATGGCCATAACCTTGGCCGTGAGCCCGTTGAACAGCTGAACAGAATAGCTCTTAATGACTTCAAACCAGACATCACATTAATTTTGGACCTGGCTGTAGAAGTGGGCCTGAAACGCGCAGTTTCTCGCGGCGGCGACGAACTTCGGTACGAAGATATGGATGTAGCCTTTCACCATCGACTCCGTGAAGGCTTTATAGATATCGCGAAGCGTGACCCGAACCGATGTCATGTCATCGATGCGACCGGTTCAGAAGACGAGGTCTCTAATCGTCTTCAGGGCGTAGTATTAACAGCGGTGAAATCCGGGAATGGCTAGAAAACCAAAGATATCTTCACCGGAGGACCAGGTCCCGTTAGCACGGGATAACCCTTACTTCAGCGGGCATAACGAAGCAGAGCGCACGTTCTTAGATGCGTGGACATCTGGTCGCCTCGCTCATGCTTGGCTGATCTGTGGGCCACGCGGGATTGGTAAAGCGACATTGGCCTACCGCATGGCTCGGTTCGCTTTGTCTCAACCCAATGACGCTGATCAAGGGGGTGGCCTATTTGGCGACCCTACCCCTGAATCTGACACATTGCAGATGTCCGGAGAGCATCCAGTCTTCAGACGTGTTTCAGCTCAGGGGCATGGCGATTTTAGAGCCATTGAACGGGCCTGGGCCGACACTAAACAGAGTAAGCGAAAAGCATCCATATCAGTTAGCGAGGTCAGAGGGATCGGTAGCTTTCTTCGACTGACCCCGGCCGAAGGCGGATGGCGTGTCGTGGTCATCGACGCCGCGGATGAAATGAACCACAACGCTGAGAACGCCGTTCTTAAAGTACTCGAGGAACCACCACAAAAAGCGCTAATATTCCTGGTATCACACAATCCCGCGAGATTGCTACCCACGGTCAGATCACGGTGTCGGCGTCTGGATTTATCGCCTTTGCCCACGCAAACCGTTTCAACATTACTGACCCGCTACCGACCAGATTTTTCGAGTTCAGAGACTGGTCCTCTATCCGTTTTAGCAGATGGATCCATTGGCCGAGCCATAGAATTGGCTAATTCAGGAGGGTTAGACCTATTCAGGAACCTTATCGGTGTGCTCGCAACTCTACCTAAAATGGACATCACGATGGCTCATGCATTATCTGATAAGACGTTCAAGGGAGAGGGGTTTCGCACCGTTGCTGACCTTTTGACCTGGTGGTTGGCCCGAATGGTGACCGTCACCGCCAAGGATGGCTGGTCTCAGGTCCAAGAAATTGTACCTGGAGAACACGCAATAGCTGATCGGCTGTGTGCCAGTGCTGGCCTTGATCAATGGGTAGAGGTGTGGGAAAAGATCGCCCGCTTATTCGAGCGCGCCGATGCGGTGCATCTCGACAGAAAGCACACCGTTCTCAACGCGCTTCTCGCCATCGAGAAAAGGGCAGCCGGATAACCCGGAAGCCCCAGCATTGGCGCAGCGCTGGAGTTTGCTATGACTGGCGGATCAAACAAAACCTTTTACGTCACGACACCCATCTACTACGTCAATGACAAGCCCCATACCGGGCATGCCTACACTACCATAGCCTGCGATGTATTGGCACGTTTTAAGCGACTGGATGGGTATCGAGTAAAATTCCTCACTGGAACGGATGAGCATGGGCAGAAGGTCGCTAAAGCCGCCGCTGAGAAGGGGATTAGCCCACAGGCCTTTACGGATGAGGTCTCGAAGACATTTAGTGACCTGACCGAAACACTGGACGTCACCAACGACGACTTCATTCGCACCACGGAAGACCGGCACACAAAGGCCTGTCAGGCTCTGTGGATCAGGATCGCCGAGAAAACGGCTCCAGACGGCAAGCCTTGGATTGTGTTGGATAAGTACTCAGGCTGGTACTCGGTGAGGGACGAGGCATATCATACCGAAGATGAGCTGACGAAGGGGCCAGATGAAACTAAGCTAGCGCCCAACGGTAATCCTGTTGAGTGGGTCGAGGAGGAGAGCTACTTCTTCAGACTCTCCGCCGCGGAACCCCTTCTTCTTGAATACTACGATGCCCACTCGGATTTCATCGCGCCCAAGAGCCGCCGGAACGAAGTTACCAGCTTTGTTAAGGGCGGTCTCAGAGACCTTTCAATTTCCCGCACTACGTTCGATTGGGGGGTCCCGGTCCCGGGAAACGACAAACACGTCATGTATGTCTGGATCGATGCCTTAACAAACTACATCACCGCTGCCGGCTATCCTGATGAAAAGACGGCAGATTATAAAGCCTTCTGGCCGGCAGACCTCCATATGATTGGTAAGGACATCATCCGCTTCCATTGTGTGTACTGGCCCGCGTTCTTGCTTGCGGCTGGCTTGCCTTTACCGAAGCGTATCTTCGCCCATGGATGGTGGACCATTGAAGGCCAGAAGATGTCTAAATCCCTTGGAAACGCGATCGATCCAAATGCTCTGATCGAGGCCTATGGTTTAGATCAACTGCGCTATTTCTTGCTCCGGGAAGTGCCTTTTGGGAATGACGGAGATTTCTCTAAAACTGCCCTAATACAACGCGCCAACGGGGAACTTGCAAACGAATTCGGGAACCTATCACAGCGCGTACTATCTATGATCAACAAGAACTGTAACGCCAAGGTCCCAATGCCGGGCGATTTCTCAGATGAAGATGCTGAACTGCTGAATGCCGCAGCATCTATGTTGGAGCCCGTCCGCGAGGCCATTGATCGCCAGGCCTTCCATGAGGCACTGGAAGTCATTTGGACCGTAGTTCGGGCCGCCAATGCCTATGTGGACAAGCAAGCACCTTGGATTCTGCGCAAAGAAGACCCAGCTCGCATGGGGACGGTGCTCTACGTGCTAACGGATGTCATTCGACTGTTAGCTTTAGTGATGCAGCCTTTCACACCCCATGCCTGTGAAGACATCCTGGATCAATTAGCAATCCCATTTGATAGCCGTAACTTTGAGGCTTTTGCCCCTGGGCACGCTCCAGTACCAGGAGAAGACTTACCTAAGCCAGAGCCAGTCTTTCAACGGCTTGAAATGCCAGAAACAGAGTAGGAACCTCGTAGCCATGCTGGTCGATAGTCACTGTCATCTCGACTTTCCAGACTTCCAAGATGATCTGGAAGGTGTGGTAGCCCGAGCGCGGGAGGCCGGTGTCGGCCATTTCCTCACTATTTGCACCCATATTACTAGGTTTGAGCAGGTACGCGCCATTGCAGACCGGTTCGAAGATATGCATTGCACGGTTGGTATTCACCCGCATGAAGCTGAAAACGAGCCGGAAATAGACAAGGCGCGGCTGATCGATATCGCCACCAACGACCCGAAAGTGGTCGCCTTTGGTGAGACAGGCCTGGATTTCTTCTACGATAACAGCCCTCACGAGGTACAGGAGCGTCAGTTCCGCACCCATATCCAGGCATCCCGAGACGCAGGGTTACCCATCATCATCCATACTCGTGACGCTGACGGCGATATGACGCGTATCTTAGAGGACGAAATGGCTAAAGGCGCTTTCACTGGAGTAATACATTGCTTTAGCTCAGGAGCACAACTCGCTGATAAAGCGATAGAATTAGGTCTCTATATTTCACTATCAGGAATAGTCACCTTTAAAAAAGCCGACCAGTTGCGCGAGACAGCCAAGCAGATTCCGCTAGACCGGATACTCGTTGAAACAGACTCACCATACCTTGCGCCCATTCCTAAACGCGGGAAACGCAATGAGCCCGCGTTTGTTGCTCACACTGCGGCCTGCGTTGCAGAGTTGCATGGGCTTACATCGAACGAGCTGGCGACCAAGACCACAGAGAACTTCTTCCGACTTTTTAGCAAAGCCAAGGTGTTATAAAAGCTCAGAAGTCCTACTTCAGGTGCAACCTCTAAGATAAAGATTCACAATAATTATTCATAATATACATTATGCGACTAAATGATGTAATGGTTTGTGAACTAACCTAATTACATATGTGCTTTCCTAATCCATACTTCCGAAGTGCCGACGAAACTCTGTCACTAGTGTCAAAACCCGCATGACTATTACACAACTATCCGAGATACTTTAAAATATGACTGTCCCTCTTCCTGCTGACTCCCGCTCGCTCTATCGGCACGGTATGACGCCCGATATCAATCATGATGAGTCTGCGCGGATCAATGTACTGGCATCACTTAATGCTGCTGTAGCGGCGACCCTCAGTAAGGGCGTGAAGCTCGCTTACGAGCACGAGGTTTTACCAAAGCTTACAGCCGAGGATCTCAATCTTTCTCACCCTAAAGCGCAGACCGGCGCGATGATCCGTGATGCCATTAGACCTAGTCCAGTCTACCAATCCTGGGCGAGTCTTCGCCGTATGATCCAGGAAATGAATCGACAGACCTCACGCCATATCGCGATCAGGCAAATGAGCGATTTACAGGAGCGTGCTATTGCCCTTACTGAGGATTCGAATGACTGTACTCTCGTCCTTAATCCATCTCTGAAAGTACCGCGCTATCTAGCAAATGCCGATAATCACCTTCAGCCCGGGGGATATCACACGGAGATCGAGCCTGGGGATATGACGGCCGCCGCAACCTATGATGTTGCGACCTTTGTTACGGCGATGGGCATGTTTGGCCCGAAGGGTGATTCAGCCGGACGGGGCATGGCGCAATGGTTGGCTGAGCACCACCCGAACTTCAAGCCTAAGCGCATTCTTGATATCGGTGCGGCCCATGGCAACAATACCCTACCCCTTGCGGCTGCCTTCCCCGAAGCAGAAGTGGTCGCCCTAGATGCCGGTGCACCGATGCTACGCTATGGGCAAGCACGGGCGCTCTCTATGGGGGTCTCGAATGTTCGTTTTGTCCATGGGGCTGCTGAAGAGATTGATAAGTCACTGGGTACGTTCGACTTAATCCAAAGCACTATGGTCTTCCATGAAACATCAGGAACAGCCCTGCCCCAGATCCTGAAACGAATATACGCTGCGCTTAATCCAGGCGGCCTGACCACTCATCTTGAACAGCCCAATTTTACCCCTGTTACCCCGGTGTTTGATCGTTTCCTGCGCAATTGGGATTCCTGGTACAACAACGAGCCATTTTGGGTTCAGCTGCACGGCATGGATTTTAAAACGGAGTTACACGCTGCGGGGTTCGACCCTGACAAATGTATTGAAAGTGGCGTGAACCCAAACCTGGAACCAGGCCAGTATCCGTCGTGGGCCGGTCGGATCAGCCGCCACGATCATGAGCATGCGAAACCCGAGGCCGTACAACAGGGCTACAACGGCGAGACTTGGTATCTGTTCGGTGCATGGAAATAGGTCGGTAAATACGCCTTAGAGCGAAAACCGGAGCTGGTTCTCATCAACGAACTTCGGCAGTTGGTGCGAATTTTTCGACACCAGTGTCGCATTCAGGTTCGTGCCTTCATAGGGTCGGCACATCCGCTTCAGAGCCTGAGGTGCTGCATGACTAGACAACCATATATCCATCATTCCGCCTGTCAGGATCACCGGCATGCGATCATGGATCTCTTCGGTAATCTCATTGGGTTCGGTTGTCAAAATGACGAAATGCCGCTGTTTGGTTTTCGGGCTTGCCATGAACAGGCCAGCCATAACGAGCAGGTTCGCTCCCTCACCTTCGAACAGCTTGTTCTTTGAAACCTGACGCTCTGCTGCAATTGCGCCGCCGGTGTTGGCTACTCGATCTAACGAGAAATGCCACGGTGTGCGCGAGCCAGTAACCTCTTTTTTCCACTCGTAATAGCCGGTTACTGGAATCACGCAGCGATGATGCTCGAAGGCATTGGCGAAGGTTGGCAGCACATCCATGGTTTCACAGCGGGCATTGATGATGGGGGTCGAGCGACCCGCGGGTGGCGAAAAGCCCCAGGTACCCAGGTCCAAACCGCGTTCTCCTCCAGCCACACGAATAAAAGGTCGTTGATCCGTTGGCCGCACGACTGCGGTTGGCTGTGGGTCGACCTTCTTTAAGCGCTCACTAGAGATGGATAGAGAATAGAAATCCTGAATCTCCTTCCAGGGTTTGTAACTCGATAAACTGCCGCACACGTTAAGATCCCGCCAGATAATTTTTGAGAGCTCTAAAGCACTAAGCCGGTGTCAGAATCAGCCAGTCATTTAGGAAACTGCGCATGGGTAAACCTGTCTCCGACATTCTGTATCCTATATTAGGTCTGGCTGCTTCGCTTAACCAGCGTCCCCTTGTATATTCAGCCAACGGCTTTTCTCGTCCATGAGCTTCTTCATGCCCTCACGGGACTGGGGAAGTTCTTCCAGAGGGACATCGAGGATATTCATGGGAACTTCCTGGACGAACTGATCGAAGACCGGCTTGACGACTTCCATTGGATAACGCGGAATACGACGGTCTTTTCTGAGCTCGGCGATGTTTAGTTCGGCCTCGACAATGGCTTCATCGCCAGATTTCTCTTGAGCCAAGATTTTTCCACCGGGCGCAACAATCAACGAGTTTCCACCAAACCCAGGAGGGAAGTTGGGGTTAGAGGGAAATGTGATGTTCGACATGCCCGAATACACATTGTTGTAATAAGCAATGGCTTGAACATCGACTTCCGAGAATCCGGTTGCTGTACGGAGCATGATCTCTACGCCACGCATAGCGAAAGCGGCAAACACGAACGGATCGATCTGCACTGTGCTAACGGCGATATTACCGAATTCGGTTTGCAGGATCGGGAACTCTTCTTCAATGCCGTACTTCGCCCGAAATTTATCATGGACGTTTTCGATGGTAGTGGTTGGAATTTCGCCGCCATCGTCGGTGTAGCGCGAGGCGTTACGTGTTTTCCAATAGGTGTGTTTGATCTCGCCATCGCGCCCGATCACCGGGTTCAGGCTGAGAATATGTCCGGGCCAGTCTGGGTCGGTCGCATAGCTGCCAAAGATAATGTAGGTATCGCAGGCTTTAGCGAATGCACCGATGGCTTTTGTTTCAGGCCCGGGAACTTGGATAGTGAATTTGAGTTTCTCTTCCCGGGTGCCGGAGGAATAACCGGTCAGTGGAAATTCATTGAACAGAATGAAGTCTGGCTTTTTGCCTTCGGTGCAGGCTTTTTTGATCCAATAGCCCATGCGTTTCACGTTTTCTTTGAGGCCCGATTCAACGCTTTCGGCTTCTTGCAGAAGCATTGGTTCATTTTGGACGACCTTGAGGACAACAACGTCCTTCTCCAACGGGACTGTGGGATAGCTGCCATCTGGACGCACCAATTCTGGCACCGACTGCGATATCGCCTCCACACTCCAGACACTGGCAAGTAATCCTAGGCAGAGCCCTATGGATTTCAACATGGGTCGTTTTTCCATGGCCGTCTCTCCAGTAGTTCGGCTGTATATCTGCGTTTATAAGCTAACGGTGCCCGCGCCCTTGAGTTGAGTCAATTACTTACTCCTCAGCGAAACGATTGGGCCCAGACGCGCTGGAAAGGCCCCGAAAACTATCGAAATACAAAGGGATATCAAGAACGGATAGGTAGCCGCCTCCCAGGTTAGAGCCATATCCCATCCGGTGATTTTGCTGCCAATGAGGATACACCCACCTCCAATAACAACGCCGATAATGCCACCAAGCAGCGCAAGTAAGACAGACTCTGCAAGGAATTGGCAGGATATCCCGTGGCTGTGCACCGACGGCCATACGCAACCCTATCTCTCCATAGCGCTCTCTAACTGAAAGGAGCGATACCGCTAGCAAGCCAACGCCCCAAAGACTAAGCGCCAGTCCGGCAAGTCCAAAAGTTAACTCTCCGAAGGACCCTTTCATCTGTTCTTGTGTAGCGAGTAAGGAATCCTGATCTTGTATCTCAAAGTCATCAGTGAAGTTGGGACGGTCATAGCCATGCTCATCGCGTAAGAGAGCGGTGATATCCGCATTGGCGACCTCGATCGCCGGTTGGGACAGGGATGACGTTAGCGACTACGCTGGTTTAACACCCATGATGTTGCGCCTAGAGCCACGACGGCTCGGCGGACCATCTTCGTTGACAATGAATCCGGCCTTACGCATGGCCGATGCCATATCGAACTTGGCATACCCTAAACGCCAGGGTTCACCGTTCCACCGGCTATCCCACCATTGGCGGAAAGTGCTATAAACACCCTTCGGAACCGGGTTCCCAGTGTAGAAGTCGATTGGATAATACACTCCACCTGGCCGCAATACACGATAGGATTCCGCCAGAATTTGATGCGCCGCTTCTGTCGTCACTTCATGAAACATGATGTTGTTAGTGGCTAGATCGAAGTGATTATCAGGAAACTGTGAATCCTCAGCCAACCGTTGCGCAAAATTGACATCAACACCAATATCCACGGCACGCATATGAGCGTAACGCACCATCGGTCCGCCAACATCAATGCCCCACACCTCCGCATCGGAGAATCTCTGTTTCAAAGCAACACTCAACTGACCACAGCTACATCCTTGATCGAGTACCCGCATCACCTGGCCATCTTCCGGTTCGGGCATGGCGTTGGCTAAAGCAATGTGCAGTTCATCCTGGTCGTTGCGACCTTCGAAGAAGTTGTTGGTGCCGTAATGATAGATGTGCCCGGCGAACGGATCACCCACATAGCCACCCGGCTGGATATGTATCTCATGGGTCACGTAGTCAGGCATCGCCATATCCGGGTTCAACTCTAATGTACCCGGTCCAACGTTATCTGCCGCTTCCATTTCCGCGAGATATGCATCCGCGTTGCCATGAAATTCGTCATGCAACGTTTTCCAGTTGATTTGCTGTGCACTGAGCCACATTCGCGCACTAGCGGCAACGAGAGGGTCATTACCCACGTGTTTCAGAACGTCTGCTGTCGGAAGTTTCTTGGTAGGGTCTATACCCTTAGCCCGCATGATATTTGCAATACGACGGCGCGCGGCGCTGTTCATATCCCGGTTGGCGAACACGCGAAAGCCAGTGATAAAATCGTGTTGCGCTTCTAAATGCTGGCGGGGAAGACGCTCCAATCGACCATTCGAGCCACGAGGTTCAACATCGGCCGCATTGAACTTAGAAGACGATATCGCGGCTGATGCTTTCTTGCTGCCAAACAAAGCACCAACGAAAGAGGCGGTTGCCGCTGAAGCGCCAAAGAGATTCCGTCTGTTAATCATGATCCGCCCCCCATTCTCATACCCGCGTCTCCGGAGCGCGTCGTCTCATCCTCTGGGTCCACCCCCGAAGATTTACCAGGATTATCCTTGGCACTGATATCTAATGCGGTTTGGTCTTCACCTGTGCGGGCAATATGGCCGTAGGTCAGTTGAATGAAGGCGTCGCGTTCCTTGCGTAGTTCCGCCTCTTCTTCCTCCGTCAGCACATAACCTTCGATCATATTGCGGGTGATCGTGCCCTCTTTCTCGAACAACAGTTCTATCGTCCGCGTGCGCCGCCTGTTGGCCCATACTTCAGCCCCAAGGGCGATGATCGATGTCATCATATCGTCCATCAACGGATTATCGAGAAACACGGCTTGTTCGGTATCGGATTTTATAAAGTCCGCCGTATACATCTTACGACTAGATTTTGAGCCAGCCATGATACTGCCCTCCCCAGTTAGACCATATTTGTTAAAATCTGCACTTATAAGAGGTTAATCGCAAGGTTAGATACTGTTTCGGTCAAAGAGCGAAAGCGAAGCCAATTTCTGTATCATTCTGATCCCATTTATAACGCATTATCTAGAAGCGAGCTGATGGTTCGCACAAGGGCCGACGGGTCGCGATGGGTCGGCACTAAAAAAGCCTCGGTCAAGGTCGGCTCTTTCAATAACGGCAGCACCTGGCAAAACCACAGCCCCACGCATGACCTCATCTTTCAAACCTTTTCCCAGCGATAAGATAAACGTTGGCCGCGAGATCTGAGGAGACCGATCAATACCCGGATACCGCATCGCCGCTAGTTCGGTTTTGATAAAATCCTGGCGTGCAGAACTGTTCCTACAAAGGCTGCTGAATCGATCTGTTGTATCTTCAAAGCCGGAGCGTCTATACGCCACTGATCCAGGCCCGATGCTATATTTCAACGCACTGGTATTGGGCCGTTTTACCCGATATTAGGCGTGGCTATAGTTGATTAGAACCCATCATCACGTTAAGCCGTACACTATGGTGAAATCAAGACATAGCCTCAACGATCTACTGCAAATCATGTCCGATTTGCGCGATCCCGAGACCGGATGCCCTTGGGATATAGAACAGGACTTTAACTCCATAGCATCCTATACAATAGAAGAGGCCTATGAAGTCGCGGATGCTATCTCTCGCAACGATATGTCGTCGCTTAAAGATGAGCTTGGAGACCTACTTCTCCAGGTCGTTTATCACGCGCGTATGGCAGAGGAAGCAGGCTTGTTCGACTTTGCCGATATCGCTGATGCCATCTCCACTAAGATGATCCGCCGGCATCCCCACGTATTTGGCGATGCCGTGGTTACAGATTCTAAGGCACAATCCGTCAATTGGGAGAATATCAAGGCAGAGGAACGAGCAATAAAGAAGGGAACGGGTAAAGCGCCAAGTATCCTGGATGATGTCCCTGTTGCCCTGCCAGCCATGAAACGCGCAGAAAAGCTCCAAAAACGTGCTGCGCTCGTAGGTTTTGATTGGCCTAAGATAGCGCCCGTCATTGGTAAAATCCGTGAAGAGATTACAGAGTTGGAATCTGAGCTGTCAGCAGAATCAAGCCAAGACCGCATCGAAGATGAATTGGGTGACCTCCTTTTCGCGGTAGTGAACTTAGCGAGAAAAATCAAGGTGGAACCCGGTTCCGCACTGCGCAGAACTAATCTAAAGTTCGAGCAGCGTTTTCAGTTCATCGAGGGCATGCTTGCTAAACAGGGCCGGGCCCCACAAGACGCTAGCTTGGATGAAATGGAATCACTGTGGCAACGGGCAAAAACTGAAAAATAAAAAGTATTCTAGAGACACTTCTCGGAAGTCCTCGCAGGATTTTTCGTCGTGCGAGCCCTCATCTGATGTTACGTGACCGATAAACCCTGACCACGAATTCGCGAAAATACGTTATAAGCCTTAAAGAAATGGCCTGAATTGTTTGAAAATTTTCGGCTTAGAAACGTCTTGAATGATCCCATCCACGTCTGGCCGAAACTCTGAGCTTGGGGACAGGTGTATTACAAGACCCGAACTGTTTCATTTGTGGCTATTCGTTGAGCATCTATAGGGTCAAGGAACACGGTAACCGTTGTTTCCATATCACCGTCCTGCCGAGCAACCACCTCTCCTTTGCGATACAACCAGGCTAGTGTTTTGCCGTCAGCGACTGGTACCGCAACGTTAAGCTCACGCCTGCCAATGGATATAATACGATCGATTTGGGAGATAAGGACTTTCGTCCCTTCTCCCGTTAAACCAGATACCAAGACAGGTGCGCCTTCTGATCCATCAGGCTCGATGATCAATCCACGAGCAGACGCATCAAGGAGGTCTGCTTTATTCAAGGCTTCCAGGATTGGGTGATCATCACTGGATTCAATATCCATGCGAGAAAGAACTTCCTCCACGTCACGCTTCTGGTCTTCAGTTTCAGCGTGGGAAATATCGCGCACATGTATAATTGCGTCTGCCTCGACTACCTCTTCAAGGGTCGCCCGGAATGCCGCGACCAACTCGTGTGGAAGGTCAGACACGAAGCCCACTGTATCTGATAATATAATGCGGCGGCCTGATGGGAGTTGAAGAGCTCTCATCGTCGGATCAAGGGTCGCGAATAGTTGGTCTTCCGTATGCACCGAGGAATTAGTTAAATGGTTAAATAAAGTTGATTTACCGGCATTCGTGTAGCCAACCAGGGCAACAATTGGATACGGCACCCGCTTGCGAGCGGCCCTGTGCAGATCTCGCGTCCGCAAAACCTTATCCAGCTCCTTTTTTAGTCTAGTTATCCTCTCACCAATCAGCCGTCTGTCGATTTCAATCTGTGTTTCACCTGGCCCACCAAGGAAACCAGAGCCACCGCGCTGCCGTTCCAAGTGAGTCCAACTCCGGACCAACCTGCTTTTTTGGTAAGTCAAATGAGCCAATTCGACTTGCAGCATACCTTCTCGCGTCCGGGCACGTTCTCCAAATATCTCTAATATTAGGCCCGTACGGTCAATGACTTTTACTTGCCACGACGTCTCCAGATTGCGCTGCTGACCAGGCGACAAAGTGTGATCAACTATGACCAGGTCGACTTCTAGTCCATCAATTAAAGACTTAAACCGTTCAACAACGCCCTTGCCAAATAAGGTGGACGGCCGCGGTTGGGATACTGAAATGTGCTCTGCGTGGACAACTTCGAGGCTAATCGCTGCGGCTAAGCCACACGCTTCTTCCACGCGTGCTCGTACCTCTTTTGCAACTCTTCTCTTGTGCAAATCGGGATGAAGAACAATAGCGCGGGTTTTCGGTCGCGCTGTTTCTACGAAATCTGGTGGATGGCCGTTAGAGCTCACAAAGGTAAAAGCCTATTCGGCAACCTCTTCCTTGGCCGAGTCATCTTGAACCTCGGGCTCAAACAACTGCAGTGGGCCAGATGGCATTACAGTTGAGATCGCGTGCTTATACACTAGCTGGCTATGACCGTCCCGCCGCAGCAACACTGAAAAATTATCGAACCAGGTCACAATCCCCTGGAGTTTGACGCCATTCACCAAAAACACCGTTACCGGGTTCTTGTTCTTCCGAATTGTGTTTAGAAAGACGTCCTGAACGTTTTGTGATGTATCACCAGACATTTTATAAGCCCTTGTTTTCTTTATTTTTTTGTCCAGAGGAATTGAATGGCACGGACTTGCACCTGTATCTAGAGCCTTTCTTTTAGTTGGGTCAACAGCACACCGCGGACACTTCTATTTCAAAATTAACCCAAGACTCCAAAAACCACGTTTTGTAACTCTGGTAACCCCTCAACCCGGCAATCTGGATTGGAGTCAGGATACGCTTCCCCAACCAAAATAGTGGTGCAACCAGCTGCTCGGCCACAAGCTACATCAACGTTATTATCTCCGATGAACCAGGTTCTCGAACTAGGCTCGATCCCTAACGAGGTTAACGCATCATACACAGGATCAGGTGCCGGTTTATCCCTTGAACTCTCGCCAGAGCCAATAAACACGGAGAAGGCCTCACTCCAGCCGAAATGCAAGGCCTCTTTGCGCAAATACTCACCGGTCTTGTTGCTCACCACAGACATAGGTATGGAAATTTCGATTAGAGCCTCAACTAACTCCGCCGCCCCTTTAATAAGCTGAATGCGCTCCAGGTGAAGTTCTCCGTATGCTTCAAGGTAAATTCTGCGAGCGTCATCCCAGGCTCCGCCAAATACCTTTGGAAAAGCATCTCTCGCGGACAGGCCTAACCAGGCCTGCCACTGCTCGTAACTCCAGGGCTCAAGGTTAAAAGCCTTTAAAGTTTCGTTCATCGCCGCTGCCAAGACTGGATGGCTGTCAACCAACGTACCATCCCAATCGAAAAGCAGTGCATTTGGTTTAGGTAGATTAGCTCTGCCTTTATTCAGAGACATGCCAACTAGGCCTAGGCTTAAGCGATGCTAAATATGACTGGTATCGATCACGTAGGTCGCAAGAAGTGTTGCCAGGATGACCATTAGCTATGACCGCGTGATCCACATTTACGACGGGAAGGACAAATGTTGTGGTCCCAGTTAGGAACACCTCTCGGGCAGATAGTACTTCATCGAGAGTGAAGACGGCTTCTTTGGTCGAGTAGCCCGCGTCACTAGCGATCGACATGACACGGGCCCGCGTAATCCCTCCAAGAATCTCCGAACCAAGCGGGCGGGTCACCAATGTTCCATCTTGATCCACTAACCACACATTCGCCGCGCTTGATTCTGTGACGGTGCCATCTGGATCGATTAATAACGCCTCAAAAGCGCCACTCGACTTCGCCGCCTGTTTCGCGAGTACGTTCGCGAGTAATCCGATGCTCTTGATATCCCTTCGTTGCCATCTCTGGTCGTCCTGCACTTTCAAAGTAACACCATTTTGGATTTCGCTCACAGATGGTCCTAAGCCATGCCGTACCGTCATGACGACGGAACAGTTTATCTCCCCAGCCGGAAATAGGTGATTTCTTGGCGCTGTTCCGCGGTTGATTTGAATATACAGTATACCCGTTTGAACCCTATTCACCCGCACGACTTCTTTAGCAATCACGCCTAGTGATGAACGCTCTGGCGTATTCCGGAACTCTAGTTCTGACATGGATCGTTCAAGCCTATCCATGTGAGGCTTTAAGTCCACCGCGCTGCCCTTCCAGATCGCGACAACTTCGTAGACGCCGTCCGCGAATTGGTAACCACGGTCCTCAATAGAGACCGCCGCCATATCATGGTGCTCATACCTGCCATTCACGTATGCAAAGCGTGTCATATTGGGCCTAGAAATATTCGAGACGTACTGAGAAAAGCTCCTCGACCTTACGCACAGCTTCTGTGGCTACAAATAAAATGATTCGGTCACCACCCTCAATAACGGTCTGTGGACGCGGTACGATAACCTGCCCGTCTCTTATGATTGCTCCAACACGGGCTTTGCCAGGCAAATCGACATCCTTTAGTGGTTTACCTACCAAGACAGACGTCTCCATCGCATCTGCTTCAATGAGTTCACCGAAGTTCTCCTGAACAGAATACGCAGAATGAACACGACCTCTTCGAACATGTGACAGAATCTGTGAGACAGTAATTGAGCGCGGATTAACGACAACATCAACACCGAGAGGCCCCATTAATGGGTTGTATGTAGATTTGTTCACCAGGGTAATCGTCCGTTCTGCACCACACTTCTTTGCCAAGAGAGAGGCTAGAATATTTGTTTCATCATCCTCAGTAACAGCGATCACCGTTTCCGCTTTTTCCACTCCGGTTTCGAAAAGAATCTCGGGGTCCAAGATATTACCATTAATCACAACGGTATTATTAAGGGCTGCCGATACAACTTCTGCTCGTTCGCGGTTTATTTCGATAATCTTAACGTTAATCTCTGGATGCTCACGCTCGAGCTCTTGAGCCAAAAACAATCCAACATTACCACCGCCAAAGATAACAGCTCGACGGGTTTCTGCCTCTTCGTGACCGAAGGCAGACATAGCCCGTTCGCATTGATCAGAAGCCACAACGAAATACACGTCGTCTCCCGGAAACATTTCGTCTTCAGCGTGGGGAATAATAGACGTATCGCCGCGCTTAATTCCGACAATGATGATCTGCATTTCTGGAAAAAGGCTAGTTAACTGCCGGAGCGGCGTATTGATGAGCGGCGTATCCTCAGTCATCCGAACGCCAATCAAGCGGACCTTATCATCGGACAGCGGGATGACATCCATTGCGCCTGGAACCTCCAGGCGCCTCGTCACCGCTCGCGCAATCTCCACTTCGGGCGAGATTACGACATCAATAGGAAGGTGGTCTCTCGTAAACATCTTTGACCACATCGGCTGGAGATAACTTTGGCTCCTGATACGAGCAATCTTGGTCGGCACACCAAACAAGGAATGCGCAACCTGACATGCAATCATGTTCACCTCATCGGTAAACGTAACTGCAATAATCATGTCAGCGTCTTCTATACCCGCACGTTCAAGAACGTCTGGCTGCGAAGCGTGTCCTACGAGACCTTTAACATCGAGGGATTCGGAAAGCCTACGTATCAGCTCGGGGCTCTGATCAACAACGGTCACATCGTTGGTTTCAGTGGCTAAGTACCGTGCAATGTTAGAGCCGACTTCCCCAGCACCACAGATTACTACTTTCATTGCTCTTCCCCGGCCCTACGACTTCTGAACTGTAGTTTCTATGCCCGCATGCTTTTCCGCACTTTCGCGAGTAAGCTTTACTTCAGTCGTTACTCCAAGAGCCTTTAACTTACGGTGCAACGCTGATCTTTCCATACCCACGAACTCGGCTGTACGAGAGATGTTTCCGCCACAGCGAATTACTTGGGCCATCAGGTACTCACGCTCAAACATCTCGCGAGCGCCTCTCAACGGCTGCATCATAATCTCATCAGATCGTTCCAGCCTTAGCAATTGTGGTGTTTCGCCGGCTAAATCGGAAGGTAACATCTCTGCTCGGATGCTATCTGAGGCGCCACCTGGCGCCATTATAAGAAGCCAGTCAATAACGTTTCGAAGCTGCCGAACATTTCCGGGCCACGAATGGGCTTGAAGTGCGGCAATGGCATCTTCAGAAAGCGTTCTCTGGGGCATGCCAGACTTAATCGCGCCCACCTGAATGAAGTGCCTTGCTAGGGAGGGGATATCCTCAGCTCTATCAGAAAGTGGTGGCACCTCCAGCGGAACTACAGCCAACCGGTAGAACAACTCCTCCCTGAATCGGCCCCCTCGAATCTCTTCTTTTAAGTCTCGGTTAGTGGTCGCAATAACGCGGACATCAATCTCGACTTCACCTTGCCCGGCCGCACGCTCGAAGCGCTGTTCTTGCAGCATCCGAATCATGCGGCTTTGCGTCTCGAGTGGCATATCTGCGACTTCATCAAGTAGTAGTGTTCCTCCATCAGCTTGGTCAAAGACGCCACCTGATGGCGTGTTTCGACCATCACCAAAGAGAAATCCGTGTAAGCTCCCCGGCGCAAGAGATGCACAGCTCACTGCAATAAAAGGCGCCTCAGACCTTTTAGAGTTTCGATGAATTAGACGCGCAACGATTTCCTTGCCTGACCCCGCTGGCCCGGTAATCAACACGCGAGAGCCCGTAGGGGCAACACGGTCTATGGTACGCGAAAGTTGCACAATCGGGTTGGAAATACCTATTAAGTCTTCAGGAGGACCTTCCCTAGAACGTAATTCAAGGTTCTCTCTCCGTAAGGCTACGGACTCAATAGCGCGTTCAACGAGCAACACTAATCTGTCTGATTGAAACGGCTTCTCGATAAATTCATACGCACCGTACTTCATAGCCTTAACGGCTGTCTCAATTGTCCCATGACCACTAATCATAATAACTTGTGTGTTTGGACGAAGGTGTTTGATCGCTTTTAATAGCTCCATCCCATCCATGGAACTTCCTTCTAACCAGATATCAAGCAGGACCACCGACGGCGCGCTGGCCCGCACTTGATCCAAAGTCGTCTCTGCATCTACGGCTTGCCGAGTAATATAACCTTCATCCTCGAGAACGCCGGCGATCAGTACACGAATATCTTTTTCGTCATCAACTATTAGAATATCGGAAGACATATTTCTTAGGCACTCTCTGCAATGGTCACGAGCAC
This sequence comes from Rhodospirillaceae bacterium, assembly GCA_028822445.1. Classification (GTDB taxonomy): domain Bacteria; phylum Pseudomonadota; class Alphaproteobacteria; order Rhodospirillales; family Rhodospirillaceae; genus WLXB01. The sequence continues at coordinate 109,869 of JAPKDQ010000006.1, forward strand.
AGACGAATCATCTGGATCTATTGTTTTTTTTGACGGCTTTACTACCGGAAAGTAGAATACAATACGCGCACCGCCATCTACTGCATCTTCAAGTAAGAGCCGTCCGCCATGGTCTTCAATAATTTTCCATACAATCGCTAAGCCAAGCCCGGTCCCTTTCGTACGTGTCGTAATATATGGTTCCGTAAGTCGTTCGCGAACATCGTGTTCAGGAAGACCAACGCCGTTATCGATGACTTCAAGATAGGCCTCCTCCAATCTTACGCCAACGGAAATTCTTATTTTTCCAAAGTCCCCTTCGCTGCTTTCATATTTCTTAGAGCCAATCGCCTCAACCGCATTTTTGAGAACATTTGCGATGGCTTGTCTGATCTGTTGGGGGTCACACTTGACTACGATGGGAGTAGTAGTGACTTCAAGTTCGATAGAGATATTTTTGTATGCCGTTTGTGGCAGGACCACAGCACTACGCGTTAGCTCAACCAAGTCGGAGATAGCCATAGTGGGTAGTGGCATCCGCGCGAAAGATGAGAACTCATCAACCATCTGCCCGATTTCTCCCACATGTCTAATAATCGTATCCGTACAAAGCGCGAATGCTCCTGCATCATCGCCTACACGTGGCAAATATTTTTTCTTCAGTCTTTCGGCAGCCAGCTGGATCGGCGTGAGGGGGTTTTTTATTTCATGGGCAATACGGCGTGCAACATCTGCCCATGCTGCTTTCCTTTGCGCTGCCTGAAGGTCAGTAATGTCGTCAAAGGTAAACACGAAACCCAGTACCCGTAAATCGGATTTTTCCGCTGTTAGCCGAACGAGAAATTCTCGCGGCTTGCCCGCAACCTTAATACGCATTTCTCGCTCAATCATCCGGTCAGTATTGACACTTAGTTCTTCGATCAATCGACCAAACTCAGGTACGAGCTTGATCAGTGGCAACCCAACGGTCTCAGATAGCGATACAGAAAGCAGGTCAGATGCAGCCTTGTTTGGAAGCGTAATATTTCCATCCGGGTCCAAACCGATCACTCCAGCTGTAACTCCGGAAAGTACGGCTTCAGTAAACTGGCGGCGTTCATCTAATTGCCGATTCGCTTCGACAAGCGCTTCTCGCTGCGCCGCAAGGCGGTTCGTCATTCTGTTGAATGCTCGGCCAAGTGAATCAATTTCATCGCTGGTGGCCTTCTCTTCGACGCGTACTGTCAGATCTCCGCGGCGCACACGCTCTGACGCGTCGATAAGGTCTACAATCGGTTTAGCAAGCTTAGTCGCTAATGTAAGGCCAAACCAGACTGATGCCACAAGAAGCAAGAGCGCAACTACGATGAAGAGTAACGTAAAGCCAATTTCGATTTCAGAGCGGCGCCCTTCGAGCAAGAAATATTCATCGACCGCGTCTTTTGTTCGCGCAACACGTCCAAGCACCTTCGCATCGATAAACCTGCCCACATAAAGGAAATTACCGGGAAGTGACTCCAACCTCACCAAAGCACGCACACGGTCGCCCCCCTCTCCTGTAACAACGGCGACATCACCCATGCTAGCCCTAGCAATGACACTTAGGGGTATCTGCTCACCTGTCTGTAAGGCAAACGTGTATCCCGCTTTTGCGATCACTTGCATATCATCCCGAAAAATGACTGCCTCGGTTAAGCCACGCAAGCCAGCTTGAGTGGAAAGAAAACGCGTTAGAACCTCGTTGGAACGGCTCAGTTGTGGCCACTGCCTATTTATATCACTTGCCACAGACAAGGCGTCAGCGCGTATAACCTGTATGTGTTCAGCAAGATAAGCCTCCGCAACTTCAGTAGACTCAACTAAGGCTGTTCGCACACGGTCACTGAACCAACTCTCGACACCAAGTGTGAACAGTAATGCTGCGAACACCATCATGACGATTGCAGGAGTAATGGCGACCGCGCCAAAGAGAAGAGCAAGCCTCACATGAAGTCGACTCCCAACCGCCCCGGAACGACGATTACTCCATAGCTTGGCGACATGAAGTGACACCAAAACTCCCAGTGCCAAAAGCAGAAATAAGTCAATATTCAACAGTATAAGAACGGTGGCCGGGTTAGGCCCTTCACCTTCCCAGCTAGACAGAGCAGTGACCGTCGCAACACCTGATACGATTGCCGCCAAAGACAAGACCATGGCTAGAGCGTTATACAGTTTTTTACGTCGAGCCCAGACAAAGAAACGCAGAGTTATACGTCTTAGAGATAATGGACGCCGATACGCTTCCTTATCTGTGCGCCATGCTGCTACTTCACCATAACCTACCTTGGTATGGGGCATGACTAACTCAACCCCCGAATAACGTTGATACCGAGATCTTTGACCTTCTTCCGTAATGTATTTCTATTCATCCCCAATATACGAGCCGCCTTGAGTTGATTACCAGATGTTGCTCTCAGAGTTAACGAGAGTAACGGCCGCTCGAGTTCGCGAACGAATCTCTCATAGAGCCCTGGTGGTGGAAACTCACCGTTAAGCGATGTAAAATAATGGTTTAAATGCTGCTCGATTGAATCGCTTAATGTCTCACCAGTATTCCACTCATCCACATCAGCTCGAGATTCACTTGCCAACTCCATTTCGATGGCATCGACGCCTAGAGTATCTTCCGCATAAAGTGCCACCAAGCGCTTCACCATATTTTCAAGCTCGCGCACATTACCCGGCCAGCGGTATGACTTTAGACGAGCAACCGCGTCCGGGTCGATGGCTTTTTCTGGTAATCCATCTCCAACAGCCAGTGATAGAAAATGTTGAATAAGTTCTGGAATATCTTCAGTTCGTTGCCGCAATGGCGGAAGGCGAACCGGCACCACATTAAGCCGATAGTAGAGATCCTCTCTAAATAGTCCCATTTTAATAAGTTCAGTTAAATCACGATGGGTCGCCGCAATAATGCGAACATCTGCTTTCATCGATGTTCGACCACCAACGACCGTGAATTCACCCTCCTGCAACACGCGAAGTAATCGTGTTTGAGCCTCAGCAGGCATGTCACCTATCTCATCTAGAAAAAGTGTTCCCCCCGCCGCTTGCTCAAACCTACCCGTAGTTCTTTGAGCAGCACCGGTGAACGCACCTTTCTCATGGCCAAAAAGTTCACTTTCAATCAACTCTCTGGGGATTGCCGCCATATTGACTGCAACGAAAGCTCTGTTTCTCCGCTGACCGTAATCATGTAATGCGCGAGCGACTAACTCTTTTCCTGTACCAGACTCACCCGTAATCATAACAGTTAGGTCAGTGTTAATAAGACGAGCAACAGAACGATAAACCTCCTGCATTGCAGCAGATCGGCCGATCAACGGTAGCCCTTCCTCCTCTAGTCCAGCCTTAATAGAAGGTCTATCAGACGCCGTATCGAGCGCCCGTTTCACCACCCCCACCAACTCTTCCAGGTCAAAGGGCTTTGGCAGATATTCAAACGCACCCCGCTCAGCCGCCTTAACGGCAGTAAGCAAAGTATTTTGTGCGCTCATAACAATAACGCGGAGGTTAGGGCGCAATTTACGAATGCGAGGAATGAGGTCTAGCCCGTTTTCGTCCGGCATGACCACGTCGGTGATGACCAGGTCGCCGTCACCATTTTCGATCCAATTCCAGAGTGTCGACGCATTGCTCGTTGTCCGCACATTATACCCAGCGCGACCGAGTGCCTGATTTAGCACCGTTCGAATACTGGTATCATCGTCAGCGACGAGAATAGAATGCTCAGTCATGAACCAAACTACTATCCGTCAAAATAGGTAACATAATTCTAAAAGTTGTCCCCTGATTATTTGACTCAAAATCAATAACGCCACCGTGACCCGACACAATCTTTGCGACGAGGGCCAGTCCGAGCCCACTTCCATTTGACTTTGTTGTAACAAACGGGTCAAACAGGTTAGAACTCAGATCCTCTGGAACACCAACTCCATTGTCCGCAACAGTTACTACCAAGGGCAACTGCACGCGGCTTATCTGACCGGGTATCTTAACCCGCACGCCCGGTTGATACGCTGTCGATAAAACAATTTCACCGTTTGATTCTGGAGATGCCTCGGCCGCGTTCTTGACAAGATTGAGGAGGACTTGAACGAGTTGATCGCGGTGTCCGTTTACGAGCGGTAACGAGGGGTCGTATTTTTCAGTAAACATTATTCCTTTAGCAAATCCGTTTTCTGCCAGTCGCTTAACATGCTCGAGAACGCTATGAATATTAACACCCTCTCGTTCAAGCGGTCTATTATCTGAGAAAACCTCCATACGGTCTACAAGAGCAACTATTCGGTCTGCTTCATCACGAATTAATTGTGTCAGCCCCACATCGTCCCCTAGGGCATTTTGCTCCAAAAGCTGCGCAGCCCCGCGAATTCCGGAGAGTGGGTTCTTTACCTCGTGAGCCAGCAGAGCTGCCATAGCAGTCACCGATCGAACGCTATAACCGTTCTCGAGCTGCCGTCCAATCTTCAGGGCGCGTGTCTCCTCTTGAAACAAGACCACAACAGAATCCGAGCGATCGATCAGAGGTGCTCCATGCACTGCCATAATGCGATTGCCCGTTTTCGGCGTGTCAAGTCGCACACCATACTCTGATATCGGAGCTTGATCCCTAACTACCTGACTAATAAGAGAATGAACCGGTCCATCAATCGGGAGAAACTGCGATAGGTCTCGACCGACAAGAGATGCCGTGCTGGACTGAAATAACTGTTCCGCCGCAACATTTGCATATCGTAGCTCAAAGGATTGATCCACTACGAAAATCGCTGCCCCCAAAGCAGATAAAACTTCCTCGGCCTTAATTGGAAACTCTAGAGCTGTAACGGGAAGTACTTCTGCCATTACGCAGCCTGAGCTAAATCAGAAAAACCACCTGCAAACAAAGATTGAATCTTCTGCCTGACCACGCCAGGGTTTGTTTCCATATTAATTTTGGCTCGGAAAGCATTCGCACCGGCTACGCCATACGCCGACCATGCAAGATGTTTTCGAGCAACCCGGATCCCCTTGCCCTCGCCGTAATGCGACAAGAGAGACTCATAGTGCTGAAGTGCAATCTCGCATCGATCCATATTTGATGGGTCTGGAACATGCTCACCTGTTGCAAGAAAACTAGCCACTTGAGACGGGAACCAAGGTTTGCCATAGCAGCCGCGACCAATCATTATGCCATCTGCGCAAGATTGCTTTAGGGCCTGGGCAGCATCAGTTTCAGAAACGATGTCACCGTTAACAATAACCGGAATTGAAACCGCGCGTTTCACATGGGATACAGCATCCCAATCTGCTGACCCGGTATACATCTGCGTCCGAGTCCGGCCATGTATCGTGATCATCTGAATACCAGCGGCTTCAGCCTTGCGGGCTAGAGACGGCGCATTTAGAGTTTTTTCATCCCAGCCTAGCCGCATTTTTAAAGTGACGGGTACATCGACCGCTTTCACCACAGCGTCCATAATACGGAGGGCATGGTCTTCGTCTCTCATTAGCGCGGAACCGGCCCACCCTTTGACAACTTTCTTAACCGGGCAACCCATGTTGATGTCTATAAGAGCGGCGCCACGCTCTTGGTTCAAACGCGCCGCTTGGGCCATCACGGAGGGGTCACAACCGGCAAGTTGGACTGCCATCGGGGCTTCCTCCTCGCATGGAGTACTCATGCGAAGGGTATCCCGGTGGGCTCGCACCATTTGTTGGCTGGCAATCATTTCTGAAAAAACTAACCCGGCACCGAAACGTCGAACTAAAGACCTAAACGGCTGATCAGTGACACCAGACATCGGAGCCAATAGCACCTGGTTATCAAGAATAATGTTACCGATTCTTAGGGTCATTAGAATCCAGTTAAAATACTTGCCTAATTGTTGAGCATTTGCCGCCTGAATTACTCCAAAATCAAGAGGCTTACTTTATTATGGAGTGAGATAGTTTACCAAAGTGGCGGAATCTAGCCATTCTCTATGAAATAAATTGATGTAATTCAGCAACTATGGTTGCCAGGAATATCACATGGTATTGGGTTTCCTTGATATCCGCATGATCCAATGAAAGACGCTGCAAGCTAATGAAGACCTACGCTGCTCTCATCCTCGCTGCTGGACGTGGCTCTCGCTTCGGGTCAGAGGTGCCTAAACAATACGCTGACTTGTCAGGCCGACCTGTCATTACACATGCTATGACGGCACTGTCAGACCATCCTAGAATTACTCATATTCAGCCCGTTATTCACCCAGATGACACTGAAGCCTTTTCAAACGCGGTGGGTTATTTGGATGTATCGATGCCAGTGTTTGGAGGCCAAACTCGACAGGAATCCGTCCACCTAGGATTAGAGGCTCTTGTAACCCTCAAACCTGATTTCGTTCTCATTCATGATGGCGCCAGACCAAACGTTTCCAAGTCGACAATAGATCGCGTTATTGAAGCGCTCGAACACGGCGCAAAGGGGGCCATTCCCGGGATTGGTATCAGTGACACCCTAAAGCGATTGGGAGAACACGCCGAGATCATCGAGACTATCTCGCGAACTAAAATAGTTCGGGCGCAAACACCTCAAGGGTTTCATTTCCAAAGCCTACTCGATGCCCACCGCCAAGGTAAGGCGCTCTCCCTCACAGATGATTCTGCGATTATGGAGCACTCTGGGGAAACCGTTATCGTGGTTGACGGTGACGAAGACAATATAAAAATTACGGAAGCAGAAGACTTGAACAGAATATCCGAGACAATGTTGGAGACACGTACGGGCATAGGCTTTGACGTCCATCGTTTTGGGCCCGGGGGTGGCATTAAACTAGGTGGTATAATGATCCCGATGGATAAGGCGCTCATTGGGCATTCTGATGCAGACGTCGTTTTGCACGCTGCGACAGATGCTATATTAGGGGCTATAGGTGACGCAGATATTGGATTTCACTTTCCACCATCAAATAACAAATATGCTGACGCAGACTCCAAGAAATTTATGCTCTTTGCCATGGAGCGCCTTAAGGCATACTCAGGATCGCTTATTCACCTTGATCTCACGATAATTTGTGAGCACCCTAAGATTACCCCCCATCGACATGAAATTCGAAGATCGATCGCTTGCACTGCCAACGTTACCCCCTCACGTATCAGCGTTAAAGCGACAACCACAGAGGGGCTCGGTTTTACAGGGCGCGGAGAAGGCATCGCGTGCCAGGCTGTTGCTACTGTTAAGTCACTAGCGCTCGATGATCACCCGCATTCTGAAACGATCACATCAAAATAGTCTAGCAGTCCCGCCGCTATATCGTACGCCACCACACAAAGTGTTTCTTACGAATGAGGTTCTCACAACTAGCTTTGGTATCATTCCACCGGTTGACTGAAATCTCAACGATCATCACAGTCTCCGGATACTCTTCCACTTCTACATCCCAACGATATACCAACGTTGCAGTATCTATAGCATGCTCACAGACCACTGAAGCCTTAGAAACCCGCTCTTTTACGATACTCCTGACCTCCGTAGGCCGGCTTGTGGTGGCATAAATCATGCCGGAGTACATAGGGCTGGGTCTCCCACAAGCGCGTGCTATACTTTTCCTAGCCTAACGCCGTCATCACTCTTTATAATTCTTTTGTCCGACGGCAAACGGGAAATCGCCATGGATGCCAAAGTATCAAAATCCCCGCGCTTATCGATGGCGCAAAAAAAATGGCTTACCCGCGGGCTTACCCAGCCCGGCGGTAAGTTACCCTTGTTTGATGAGAACGGTAAAAAGATAAATCAACAAGTTGTCCGCAAATGTGTCGATGCGGGATGGGCTGAGCCATGGTTTACAAACCAGCTTAAGCCGGATTGGCTCATCTGTAAGCTCACAGATGATGGCCGACACGCTTTGAACCAAACTAACTAATATCCTTGGAGTTAGACTTGGAAGGGTTAAACCAAAACCAATAGCCGGACTTACGTGAATACCCAAGCATGGGAACCCGCCCTAAGAGATTGCATATTAATTAAATTGGTCGGAGCGGCGGGATTCGAACCCACGACCCCCACACCCCCAGTATGGTGCGCTACCTGACTGCGCTACGCTCCGACCGATCTTAGCCAATGCCTATACTTGGGGGGCAACAGGCCAGGAGCCGCGGACTATAGCGGCGGCATACAGACAAAACAATCTCAAGAATTTAGGATAAATTGAGAACAATCAATGTACGGCTAATGCAGCTCGTAAGTCATCTCTGATACTTTTAAGGTCTGCCAACAGCACCGTGAAATTAGGTTTGGCCGATACCGACCCAATGGGCTCATCTGTCTTCGTTATCAGCGTGTTGGCAGGACCGCTCTCGCCATCAATAACAGTTTTGACACTATGGTCGCGAAAAAGCTTCTGCACACCTTTAATGGTGAGGCCGTCATCATACAGCAGGGTTCGTATGCGCTTGAGCAGAACCACGTCCTCGGGGCGATAGTATCGGCGCCCACCGCCTCTCTTGAGCGGTTTTACCTGGCTGAACTTGGATTCCCAAAATCGTAAGACATGCTGAGGCAAATTGAGTTCAGCAGCGACCTCACTGATCGTTCTGAAAGCAGCTTCAGACTTGCGAGATTTTGGAGGCTCTTGATCGCTCACTTCGGGTCTCGCTCCAGACTAGAATGAATTAGACGTTAAAGTCGGCTCTGACCCATTTTCCTCATCTGTCATTCCAGACACATCTTCTTCAAGAATGCGGGCCTTAAGTAACTGAGACGGTCTAAAGACCAGGACTTTACGCGGCAAAATAGGAACCTCGTCACCGGTCTTGGGATTTCGACCAATGCGCTCTCCCTTCTCGCGAACTGAAAAGCTGCCGAAGGATGAAATCTTTACAGTCTCAGAGGCTACAAGTGCTGATGATATCTCCCCAAGAACCATTTCAAGCAACTCGGCAGATTCGTTCCGAGACAGCCCCACTTCCTGGTATATCGATTCACCCAATTGCGCTCGGGTAATGGTGCGTCTCATATCGCACGATCCCCTCAATCTTGCGGTTCTACAAGTTGAGACGGTAACCCGGTTATCGCAGTCGCGTCAATACGGGGTTTCTATTCGATTGCAAGGCATTAGGTTAGTTATACTAAGGTTCGTTCTACATTCTCACTAGGGCTGAACCCCACGTGAAACCCCCGCCCATGGCCTCCATGAGAACAAGCTGGCCTGTTTGGATGCGCCCATCGTCAACACCAGTTGCCAGGGCAAGTGGGATAGAGGCCGCAGAAGTATTCGCGTGCTGGTCAACCGTGACTATGACTTTGTCGCCCGAGATCCGGAGCTTCTTCGCAGTTGATTCTAGAATGCGCTTATTCGCCTGGTGTGGGACCAACCAATCAACGTCATCAATAGTGATGTCGTTCGCCTCCAGAGCCTCTCTAACAGTACTTGCTAAATTGACAACCGCGTGGCGGAAGACCTCCCTCCCTTCCATTCGAACATGGCCCGTCGTCTGCGTCGATGAGACCCCTCCATCCACATATAGTAAATCGTGTTGAGTGCCGTCGGAGTGGAGGTGTGTCGATAACACGCCGCGGTCAGCTGTTGATCCCTGACCTGTCTCCGCCGTCAATGCGACAGCGCCTGCACCATCTCCGAAAAGAACGCATGTGCCGCGGTCCTCCCAGTCTAATATGCGAGAGAAGGTTTCCGCTCCTATAAACAGAGCTGATTTGACTTGCCCGCATTTCATAAAATTATCAACAACGGAAAGGCCATAAACAAAGCCCGAGCAGACAGCTTGGATATCAAAGGATGGCACTCCAGGTCGCCCTAAAGCCGCCTGAACCTTCGCTGCAGTCGCAGGAAAGGTTTGGTCTGGTGTCGCGGTAGCAACAACGAATAGATCAATATCATCACTAGTCAGCCCCGCTCGTTCCATGGCTTGACGCCCTGCCGCAATTGCAAGGTCGGAAGTCATTTCTCCATCCGCTGCAATATGTCTCTGCTTTATTCCGGTACGTTCCTGAATCCACAGGTCAGACGTATCAACTGTCTTGGACAGTTCCTCGTTGGTAACGACGTTCGCTGGCAGGTATGAACCTACACCTCGTATTACGGATCGAATGGTCATGCAGTCTTAGTGGCCTGTGTCGACTCAGTCGCGACGAAGTTTAGATGTGTTATTTGCTCACCGATACTGCTGTTGAGATCGCGATCAACCATATCGACAGCGACACCTAGTGCGTTTGCAAACCCGATCGCATCGGTTCCGCCATGGCTCTTAACTGCAACTCCATTGATACCGACAAAAAGCGCACCATTGTATTTTCGTGGATCTAGACGAGCCATAACCTTGCTTAGAACGGGTTTAATCAACAGATAGCCCAGTTTTGCCATTAAAGAGCTCTTAAAGGCTGATCTTAAAAACTCAGTATAGAGCTTCGCTGCCCCTTCTGCGGTCTTTAAAGAAACGTTACCGGTAAAACCATCCGTAACAACGACGTCTACTGATCCGAGCATGATATCGTCACCCTCGACAAAACCGACGAAGTCCATGTCTAGGTCAGATTCCCTAAGGATTTCTGCTGCGTCACGCAGTAAATCCGTGCCCTTTAGATCTTCTGAGCCAATATTCAGAAGGCCGACACGCGGCTTCTCAATTCCTTTTAGAGCACGGGTGAAGCACGCCCCCATCACTGCAAATTCTACCAAATTGTGGACATCGCATTGGGCATTCGCGCCCAAATCAAGCATCGTCGTCTCGCTCACCTGATTTGGAAACAGGGAACAGATCGCTGGACGGTCAATTCCTGGCAGTGTGCGCATGCTTAGCTTAGCCATAGCCATCAAGGCACCCGTATTGCCCGCGGATACGACACCATGGGCGTCACCGATTTTGACGGCGTTTATCGCATTCCACATACTAGAATTACGGCCTTGCCGTATGGCCTGGGAAACTTTCTGATCGCCTGTGATCACGTCGTCACAGTGACGGATTTCGCAGCAATGTTTTAATGAAGGGTGTTTATCGAGGTACGGCGTTATCTCGGCTTCTCGACCGTAGACAAGGTATTTCACATGCGGGTAACGAAGGCGTGCCTCTACAAGACCGTCCATGACTATTGCTGGAGCGGCATCGCCGCCCATAGCATCCACAGATAGTTTAATATTTTTTGCCACCAACAGCCCCCGGTCCCCTCAGCGGTCAACGAAGACAGCCCCGCTTAACTACCAACCCTAAAAAAGCGCCATTACCGCCGCAAATTAGATTATAGGGCAGAATCAGACGGTTCTACCACGTCTCGGTCATTGTAAGATCCGCAGGCCTGACAAACATGGTGTGGGCGCTTGATTTCACCGCAATTCGGGCATTCCTGATAAACACTCGCGCTGAGTGAATCATGAGAGCGACGCATGTCTCGCTTGGATTTCGAAACTTTTTTCTTAGGTACAGCCATTTATCTTACTTTCTAGGAATTTCGGAGCTTAAACAACCTGATACGGGGTTTAAACGAAGGGCGAGTACATACCGAAAAGCATCCCTTGGGGCAAGGCCTGAAGCTAATTTGGCATTCAGTGCCGCAATGGACCCTTTTTTAAGGAGGATAGGACCGCAAAGGGGTTTTCCCCCTTTTCATCCCCCTCTACAACCTCAGAATCCTGACCTTGAGCATTATTGGCCTGAAAAGCGGCGTCCGGCACCCTCGGATAAGGGATAAGATTCAAAACCAAATGCTCAAGAGCAAGTGCGCCAAAATCGATCTGACCATCAAAAACAGGCTCAGGAGGGTCTTCATCCCTAGGGTCGAGATCAACCTCGGCCCGGATTTTGACCAGCTCCAATGTAAATTGGGCCGAAACATCGGCGTCAACGTGCTCTTCGATTGGCTCCAAGGTCACACCACAGGTCTGGATAACGTCTGCTACCACACACCCTTGGACTTCTATGAGCTGGCCTCTACCCTTAGTAACCTGGAACTCAGCTCTAAAAGCCTCAATCGACTTTAACTTGCAATATTTAGCGATATCGACCAATTGGATCGCTGTCGCTGTAACCGCCACATTACGTCCCTTATTTGACAGGGACGTAACCGATATAAGATGAACCAATGGCCAAGTCATATATTATGCAGTGGTATTCTCAAGCTGCGGGCTGGGAAACTCTAAATTACCTGCCGCTACCTGTTCATCGGGAAGGTCACGCAAGGCAGAGTCCGCAGCAGTGACATAGGCTGCGAGATTATCCGGTCCATCTCCGGGCTCACTAACAGCACGAAACACGGTCTCCACCAAAGCGTTACGCAGCGTATCAACGTCCATATCCATGGCTTCTTCCCATACCTCCGCGCGTCCATAAAAAGCTTTTGCCATCTTTTTGACCTGTTTACCAACGCTCAGATCCCCGACCCCCATTTCGCGCAGATTGCGGTCCATGTCAGCAAACATGAGATTGAGAGTAGCCTGGCTCAGGTTTGCTGCTTCTTTACCCTGACGCCTAAGGCGCCGAATCAATAACATGGTATGCAATATAATGAGGTCAAAGCGACCGTCCACTGTGTCGGGCACGCCAAATTCTGTAAAAAATGCCGGGACACGTGCTTGATTAACACAAGCTAAATAAAGCGTATTTGACACATCAGCTTGCCGGCGAGCAGCTTTAAAGGAGGCTAAGACACCCATAGTGGTCGATACTCATGCTTATATGATGGGGCTAATATGTCGCCCGACCGGCATAGGAAGTCAAAGGGAACCTCCGCCTCATACACGCCATTTTGGCGTCTACCAACATTAAGCTTTCTCTGATATATCAGTGTCCATGAGCACATATCATTCAATAAAGCCTACCTTCCGGACAGTTTTGACAGCAGCTGTATGTGCGGTTGCAATCAGTCTTTCTGGATGCGCAAAGGATATTAACGCAAGGGGCAATCTGCCGCCGGATGAAGCTGTATCGCAATTACAACCAGGTCAGCAGACCAGGCAGGACGTTCAACTAATTCTCGGGACACCGTCTACGGTATCCACACTCGGCAACGAGACCTGGTACTACATCAGCGCCATTACAACGCAATATGCATTTTACTCCACGGAAGAGATTGAGCGCGATGTATATGCTCTCTCTTTCGACGAACGCGGTATTCTTCAAGAGGTAAAAAACCTTGGCCTCGAGGAAGGTGAAGATCTACAAATTGTTCAACGAGAAAGCCCGACCATGGGGCGCGAGTTTAGTTTAATTGAACAATTAATTGGTAACTTGGGCAGGTTCGACCGCGGAGGCCCAGAAGCCGGGCCTTAATCTCCTAGAGTGCATTTCTTTCTGCTCAAAAAAGGTGGACAGAATATTATTCTAAAATTCCCATAAAAAGAAACGGCCCGCACAAAGGCGCGGACCGTTTCCAGTATATTATGAGCCAGCCTAATTCAGCATATTATCCAGCAAGCATTGCAACCAATAGAATAGCTACAATGTTTGCGATCTTAATCATTGGATTGATGGCTGGGCCCGCAGTATCTTTGTAAGGGTCACCAACGGTGTCACCTGTAATGGCTGCTTTATGAGCTTCTGAACCCTTACCGCCATGATTGCCATCTTCGATGTATTTCTTAGCATTGTCCCAAGCCCCACCGCCTGATGTCATAGAAATCGCAACGAACAAGCCTGTAACGATAGTTCCAAGCAGCATCGCACCAAGAGCAATAAAGCCTTGCTCCTGTCCTGCCGTCCAAGCAACGACGAAGTACAAGACCACCGGCGCAAGCACGGGAAGCAACGACGGAACGACCATTTCCTTGATCGCTGTTTTGGTCAGCATGTCCACCAAGACGCCGTATTCTGGCTTCTCAGTGCCTTCCATAATCCCCGGCTTTTCTTTGAACTGACGACGCACTTCAACCACGACAGCACTCCCAGCCCGACCAACAGCTTGCATACCCATTGACCCGAACAGGTATGGCAGCATACCACCAATGAACAGACCAACGACCACATACGGATCCTTAAGAGAGAAGGCGATGCCGGCAAGCTCTGGGAAGTAGAACTCAAGGTCAGACGTATAAGCTGCAAACAGAACTAGAGCTGCAAGAGCCGCCGAACCAATGGCATAACCTTTTGTCACAGCCTTTGTCGTGTTGCCAACAGCATCTAGCGTATCCGTAATCTTACGAACATCTTCCGGAAGATCAGCCATCTCAGCAATACCACCAGCGTTATCAGTCACCGGACCATAGGCATCTAATGCAACAACCATTCCAGCTAACGCCAACATTGTGGTCGCCGCAATGGCGATCCCGAACAGCCCGGCTTGAAGGAAGGATGCAATAATTGCGATAGAGATCAACAATACTGGCAGTGCCGTAGATTCCATTGAAACGGCTAAGCCTTGAATGACGTTTGTGCCATGCCCAGTTGTCGACGCTTCAGCAACACTTTTTACGGGACGATAGTCCGTGCCGGTGTAGTACTCGGTAATCCAAATAATTAAGCCCGTCACAACAAGCCCAATTAGCGCGCAAATGAACATTTGATCCGACGTAATAGCTTGGCCATCCGTCATAATTAAGTCGTCTGCGAACATCATGTTAGTCACAACGTAAATCAGTCCAGCAGAAATCACAGCACAGACGATAAAGCCGCGATACAACGCCGCCATAACTTTTCCGCCATCCTTAACACCGGCGAAGAACATACCGATGATCGAGCCAAAAATGCACACCGCACCGATAACCAATGGGTAAAGCATTGCGGTTGCCTGATCAGCGCCTTCGAAGAAGATCGTGCCAAGCAACATCGTTGCCACAACTGTTACCGCATAGGTTTCAAACAAGTCGGCGGCCATCCCGGCGCAATCGCCAACATTGTCGCCAACGTTATCTGCAATCGTTGCGGGGTTCCGAGGGTCATCTTCAGGAATCCCAGCCTCAATTTTACCAACCAAGTCAGCCCCAACATCAGCACCCTTAGTGAAGATGCCACCACCAAGCCGGGCAAAGATGGAAATAAGAGATGCACCGAAAGACAGGGCGACAAGCGATTCAATCAGCTCACGCTCATCGACACCGATGCTCTGCAGAAAGAAGTAGTATCCAGCGACGGCCAAAATACCAAGGCCAACTACCAGCATCCCAGTGACGCCACCTGACTTAAATGCTACCGCGTGGGCAGCACTCATGCCACTAGAACGAGCGGCTTCCGCGGTCCGCACATTAGCCCGAACAGATACATTCATGCCAACGTAACCCGCAATTCCAGAGCAAACAGCCCCGATAATAAATCCAATGGCCGACAGCTTTCCAAGCGCGAGGAATAGTATGACCGTGACGATAGCGCCAACTATCGCGACGGTCTTATATTGGCGATTGAGGTACGCCGACGCGCCTTCTTGAATGGCTGTGGCGATTTCTACCATACGGTCCGTGCCAGTACCTGTTTTCATCAGGCTTTGGATAGTGAGAATCCCGTAAACAATGGCAATAACGCCGCTGCCGAGGACAATTAATTCGAGAGTGCTCATACTCGTTCCATTCGATTCGTTGATTATGCCAGAAAAACCGGCCATTCGACCCCAGAAAACCCTTTTGGATCAATAAGATCGGTTCATAGTCACCTCCCCGCCCGGGAAAGCGCGCGGAGGGTGCCAGAATGATAGTGGTCGTGCAATACAAGAGTGCGGTGAAACTGATGGAAAACCTAGCTTTTCGAACTAGTAACAGCTTCCTTTATGACTACTCAAAGGCCGTAATCAGGAGCACATCTCAACCTTTATCTCCATTCACACCGTGCGCTGCAGCAACAATTTTCTTCATAAGACCCGACTAGTTTCGCAGCTTATTCTCGGAACAGTAATCTTTAAGGATAGACAACTTGACGTTCAGTCAACCAGCTCTTCATGCAAGGAAGACCGTTTTCCACGGTTTGCACATTTGCTTACACTCGGCCATCTCTATCACAGCGACTCCAAGATTAGAGGGAGCAGGGGAATATCCATAACAACAAATCCAGCAAAAGCGCTGCCAAGGCAAAGGGTGAGAAGGGCTGGTAATACAGATGGGCTTCATGGCTAAGGCTTTTAAGCTAATTCATGTGCCCAAGAACCGCCCTCACATTAAATATTAGGTGCGCTGCAACACGACACAGTTCATTCGTGTTGAAAACCTAACTGCTCCCAATGAACCCCTACCCCGTCCGCATGCACCAACGTCGTTCCTGATCCAGGCTCAAATATTCCAATCCGCGTTAACTGGATCGGTCCAGTCCGCATAAGGTCAGTAATCGCAGCTCCCCGGGCGGCAGGAACGGCAAAAGCCAACTCATAATCATCTCCGCCCGTCAGTATTGTCTGCCAGAGACCTTTATTAGATTGCACAACCTCCTTCGCAGCAGGCGATAGCGGGATAGCATCCTGTTCGATACGACACCCGACGCCGGATGCTTTGCAAATGTGATCAACGTCAGCCAAAAGCCCATCCGAAACATCAGTGCAAGCGCTCACCAAACCAGCTAGAAATAAACCCGTTTCGACACGCGGTTGCGGCACACGATAGCGGTTGGATAGAAATGCCTGGCTCCTGGCCGAAAGAGTTCCTAACTGCCCACGTGCGGATAACAATCCTAGCGCACCGTCTCCTACCGTCCCTGACACCCACAAAGAATCACCCGGCTCTGCGTGACTACGCCTCAATACGTCTTCCCTCTTTACGGAGCCAACTGCCGTGATCGTTACAATAAAGGGCCCGTCCTGTCGGATGATGTCACCGCCCATAAGAGGAATAGAGAACCTTTCAACGTCCTCAGCTAAGCCTGATATAAACTCTTTTAGAAATCGATCTTTGGTGTCGCGGCCAATACAAAGAGCCATAAAGAATCCGACCGGACTAGCACCCATTGATGCCAGGTCAGACAAGTTAACTCTAAGAGCTTTGCGCGCCATGTCGCCCGGTGGATCATCAAACAGCATATGGGAGCCAACTGCCAAGGCATCCTTTGTAATTACAAGTACATGTCCCTCCAGTGGCTCGGGCATGATTGCGGCATCGTCAGCCAAGGCGAATGCCCCAGGCGCATTCACTGCCAGTGGCTTCAGAAGAGTTTCGATTAATTCGAATTCCGATAGACCAGGCATTTACGGCATCCGACTTTCGTTATGGAGCTACGAGTTCTTTACTACGTAAGACACGGGCTATCTTATCTAAGACCGCGTTTACCATCTTGGGTTCTGGTCCTGTGTAAAATGCGTGCGTAATATCAACGTACTCAGATATTATGACTCTAGCAGGTGCACCCTCAGCCCCCAAAAGCTCTGCGACAGCCGCACGAAGAATTGAACGAACAATGACTTCAAGTCGGTCGTCTGGCCAGCCAGCGCTCAGACTAGCACTGATCATATCGTCGGCATCAGCTTGCCGGGCAATTGCTTCAGACACGAGACCAGAGAACATACCGGCATCCATTTCAGCAAGGCGGACTTGTGTCTCGGCGTCTGTATCAGGATCTTCACTAATCGCAGTTCCGCCCAGTCGACCGGCCAGGAAATCACGCACAACCTTGGTATAATCGGCCTCTGTCGCTGCCACTTGATACAACGCCTGCACTGCCGCTAAACGCGCTGCACTCTTACCAACCTTCGTGTCGCCTTTGGGGCGTTTACCAGTGCTCACCCTACAAGCCCAAGCGCAGTCCGAATTACTATAAGTCGCAGGCAAGCTTTTGCCGCTTTGCCTCCAAAGTCCTTGCGTGACACATCCGCTCGTTCTTCAGCCAACGCCCTTGTTTGACAAGTCAAGATTCCATTACCAACCGGGAAGGCATGCGCCAATGCAACGTCCTGCGTGCCACGCATGGCTTCAGTACAAACGTGTTCATAGTGATCCGATTCACCTTTGATTGCACAGCCTAGAACAATACCGCCATCGAACAGGCGGCCAGTTTTGGGATCGACCCTACCCTCGATAGCAAACTGCAGCGTTGCGGGTATCTCTAAAATACCAGGTACAGCGATCCGATAAACGGTCCCGCCAGTTTCTTCTATCGCTGCAATTGCGCCCGCGGCGAGCTGATCAGAAAGGTCGTGATAGAAACGAGCTTCGATCAGAACAATGTGTGGTGCGTCAGTCATAACTCCTCAGTCAGTCTTCTAGAGGGATAGGACGTTGCTCTATAACTTTAAGACCATAACCATCCAACCCGATAATTGTTCGTGGTGTATTACTAAGCAGGATCATATCTTTAATTCCCAGGTCGACCAATATCTGAGCGCCGACGCCATAGTCCATTAAGCGGGCCTGTGGCTGCTCGCCCGTAATCTCGGCCTTAATACGCTCACTGAATTGAGGCACTCCCATTTCCCGCAATGCCACAACTACACCATGACCATGATCAGCAACCATCGACATTGCCCGATGAAGTTCACCTGTTTTGGTACTATCAGCATCCCAGAACATATCACTAAGAATATTCATCTGATGCATACGCACCATCACTGGTTCATCGCCGTTCAAATCACCCTTTATCAGAGCAACATGTTCCGTGTTTGATAGCCGGTTCTTGTAAACCCGTAATGTCCAGCCGTTGCCATACTTCGAGTTAAAGGGGCGCTCGGCCGTGACCTCTACATATTTCTCGGTCCGACGGCGATAGGCGATAAGGTCAGCAATGGTAGCGATCTTTAGCCCATGCTTCTGAGCAAAAGGAATAAGGTCCGGCATACGAGCCATGCCGCCGTCATCGTTCATTATCTCACAGATTACGCCAGACGGAATGAGACCGGCCATCCGGCAAATATCAACGGCAGCCTCAGTATGACCAGCTCTTACCAAGACACCGCCGTTACGCGCCATTAAGGGAAAGACATGACCAGGTGTTGCCAAGTCTGCCTTGCCTTTCTGAGGGTCAATCGCGACAGAAATCGTATGTGCTCTATCGCCAGCCGAAATTCCTGTGGTCACACCTTGCGCTGCCTCAATACTGACCGTGAACGCTGTCGCCAAGCGCGACTGATTATGTGCGTGCATAAGAGGAAGGCTAAGCTCCTCACACCTGCTCTGGGTCAGCGATAAGCAAATCAAGCCACGGCCATACTTCGCCATGAAGTTAACCGCGTCGGGGGTCGCCATCTGAGCTGGGACGATAAGGTCGCCTTCATTCTCGCGATCTTCATCGTCAACAAGAATGAACATCCTCCCATTCCGGGCGTCTTCAATGATCTCTTCGATGGAAGATAAGTTTTTAGAATAAGGCACAGGCAAGCTCAAGATTGTTTGAGAAGACGCGCAACATACCGCGCAAGCATATCGATTTCTATGTTGACGGCATCACCCACGTCCAGGAACCCGAAAGTGGTCACAGAATAAGTGTGAGGAATGATGTTTACACTAAACGCTTCTTCGCCCACCTCATTGACCGTCAATGACACCCCATCGATAACGACAGAACCTTTTTTAGCAATAAACCTAGAAAATTCGGCGGGAATCGTGAAGGTGAACATAAAACAGTCCCCGTCAGCTTTACGCTCAGATACCTCAGCGGTGCAATCCACATGACCTGAAACTATATGCCCCCCCATCTCATCACCAAGCTTTAGGGCTCGTTCAAGGTTAATGCGGCGGCCAGCCTTCCAACCCCTCAGTGTGGTCCTATCCAGACTTTCCCGTGAAACATCCACGCTAAACTTGCTAGCCGCCATCTCGACGGCTGTCAGACAGCATCCATTGCAAGCTATTGAGGCGCCCACATCCACAGTCGAGGTGTCATACGCCGTATTAATCTCCAGACGAACACCGCCGTCGGTCGGTGTTACTGCGGCAATTTCGCCCAAGTCGGTCACAAGTCCAGTAAACATGACTAAAAAGTGGGCTCTCGATCAAGAATTTCAAGGACATCAGAGCCAAAACTTCGTATATCTGATATTTCGAACCTCGGCGCATCTGATAGCTGGCTAAGTTCTAACGCACCAACGCCAACCCTGCCATCTCCCCCAACAACGATGGGGGCTCTAAAAGCGTATATGCGGTCAATGAGGCCCTCACTCAAGAATGAGGCCGCCACTTGGCCGCCACCTTCTATCAAAACCCGTGTCACACCGCGTTTGGCTAGCAAAGCCAAAGCTGCCCGTGCGAATGCGGCATCGCATGTTTCAGTTACGGCGAAGATTTCAACGCCCATGTTTCTTAAGGACCCTACCTTGACGCTATCCGCATTGGCCCCAGTTAAAATCCATGTAGGTATGATGGCTGATGTAGACACTAGCTTAGATGTTTCACTAATGCGAAGGCGTCGATCAAGGACCACTCTCACAGGCTGATATGGGGATCCTCCCTTTATACCCGGCAGACGGCATGTCAAACTTGGATCGTCGGCGTCAACGGTCCCCGAGCCAACTAAAATAGCATCGTATTGAGACCGAAGTAGATGGCCATAGTTTCGGGCGCCATAACCCGTAATCCATTCGCTCTCACCGTTTTTGAGCGCTATCCGACCATCTAAGCTAGTGGCGCTCTTCAAGGCCACGAACGGCATCTTGTGTGTTAAAACTTTAAAAAATCCAGCATTCAGAGCTGAAGAGTCCTCCGACAACACTCCAGATTCTACGTCCACGCCAGCCGCTCTTAGAGCTGCAATACCACCACCATCGACGCGTCCATCTGGGTCGGATGAGGCTATGACGACACGCGAGACACCACTTTCGATGAAAGCATCTGTACATGGCGGCGTCTGGGCATGATGACAGCAAGGTTCAAGCGACACATATGCTGTGGCGCCCCTGGCCGATAATCCAGCGACTCTTAGAGCTTGGGTTTCTGCATGAGGACGACCACTCGGTTGTGTCCAGCCACGCCCGACAACCACGCCATCATTTACGATTACGCAGCCTACACTCGGGTTCGGCGCAGTGGTACCAAGCCCACGAGATGCGAGCGCTAGGGCATTTTTCATGTACCCTAAATCGCCCGCGTTCATTACGGTCATTCGTCGAGGTCCGGGTTTTCCGATATGTTCTCGACAAAACTCTCGAAGTCCTTGGATTCACGGAAATTCTTATAGACCGAAGCAAACCGTATGTAGGCCACTTTATCAAGACCTTCGAGGGCCTCCATCACCATCTCACCGATCACGTCAGATGGTAGCTCACTCTCGCCCATACTCTCCAAACGACGCTGGATACCGTTCACGACACGTTCGATGCGTTCTTCCTCAACCGGCCGCTTACGACAAGCAATATGTAAAGAACGCGACAGCTTCTCACGATCAAACGGCACACGCTGGCCGCCTCTCTTCGTGATGATTAGATCTCGCAGCTGAACCCGCTCAAACGTCGTAAAACGGGCTGCACAGGCCGGGCAAAACCGCCGTCGCCTTATGGCTGCGTTGTCTTCAGTCGGCCGAGAGTCCTTAACCTGGGTATCAAGACCCCCACAATACGGACAGCGCATGGTTCCCCTCCCTTGTGCTCGTCAGGAATAAATCGGAAATTTATGGCAAAGCTGTTCAGCTCGACCACGTACATAGTTCTCAACCGTAGATGTGTCGTCCGGATTGTCCGCTAATGCGTCAAGCACCTCGCAGATTAACTCCCCGACATAACGAAACTCATTAACGCCAAAGCCTCGTGTCGTACCTGCGGGCGTTCCAAGGCGCACACCTGACGTGACCATCGGCTTCTCAGGGTCAAATGGAATGCCATTCTTATTGCATGTGATTCCAGCGCGTTCGAGAGCTTTCTCAACCACATTGCCCTTTAAGCCCTTCGGACGTAAATCCACCAAAATGAGGTGCGTGTCTGTTCCGCCTGAAACGATATCAACGCCGCCTTTGATCAGTGTATCTGCCAAAACCTTTGCGTTTTCGATCACCTGACTGGCATAGATCTTAAATTCTGGCTTTAGAGCTTCGCCAAATGCGACGGCTTTCCCTGCAATCACGTGCATCAGCGGGCCTCCCTGAAGACCCGGGAAAATCGCAGAATTCAGCTTTTTCACAAATTGATCGTTATTCGATAAAATCATACCACCGCGAGGCCCACGTAACGTTTTATGCGTTGTGGTCGTTACAACATCTGCAATGGGGAGCGGGCTTGGGTGCACACCTGCCGCCACTAGTCCTGCGAAGTGAGCCATATCAACCATGAGGTAGGCTCCAACTCTGTCAGCAATCGCCCTAAACTTCTTGAAGTCGACAATCCTTGGATACGCAGAACCACCAGCGATAATAAGTTTTGGCTTATGTGCCTTAGCTAAGCTTTCAACTTGGTCAAAGTCGATCAGGCTATCCTGTTTGCGCACGCCGTATTGAACCGCGTTAAACCACTTTCCAGAAATATTGGGCGGAGCACCGTGCGTTAAATGGCCCCCAGCATCCAGCGACATTCCCATAATAGTGTCACCGGGTTTTATTAAAGCAAGGTAAACGGCTTCATTGGCTTGCGCACCGGCATGAGGCTGGACGTTGGCATAGGAACAACCGAAAAGAGTTTTAGCACGCTCTATCGCCAGATTTTCTGCAATATCAACAGCCGCACAGCCGCCATAGTAACGTTTCCCGGGGTACCCTTCGGCGTATTTATTGGTGAGTACTGTCCCAGTGGCTTCTAGAACGGCCTTAGACACAATGTTCTCAGACGCGATAAGCTCGATTTGGCTCTTCTGGCGCGTTTCTTCTTGGCCAATAGCATCCATGACATCCGGATCGCTCTCGTTGAGGGAAGCCCCAAAAAAGGATGATTGGACGACGTAATTCATTTGCGGACAGCCCTTTCAACATGGTGTTAGGCACCTGAATTATGGTCCCGATTAAGCAGCGCCCAGTTTTTCGACCCGTCGGGCATGACGGCCACCTTCAAAAGGCGTGTTAAAAAATGTCTTCAAACAAGCACGCGCTGTCTCTTCCTCTGTGACTCTGGCACCAACAGCCATCACATTAGCATCGTTATGGGCGCGGGCCATTTCTGCAGTCACCGCACTGTGCACCAGAGCCGCACGAACGCGTGGTTCACGATTGGCCGCAATACTAATACCAATGCCAGTTCCACAGACCAGAACGCCAGCTTTGGCTAGCCCCTCAGCAACTGCCTTGGCAAGCTTTTGGCCAAAGTCTGGATAGTCAACAGAAGTCTCATCCTCTGGTCCTAAATCAACAACGCTCAATCCCATCGCGTGAAGGTCACCTTTCAGAATAGTTTTTAAAGCAAAACCGGCGTGATCACTGGCAATTGCAACGAGATCTCCTACTTCAAGAAACGAGGTGTCCGACATGGTGGAAATGCCTGCTTTAAACGCAGGCTCCTTAAGCAAAATAATATAGTAGCGGATACCACATATGGAGTCGGCTTGCCAATGGAACACTAAACATTTCGCGCTATCTTTATCAGCTCGCTCAGATCAACCGTACTCTCGGAGGTAGTCCTATCTGGACAGCAACGTCACTTTGACTTGGGTTCCCTGCACATCTACTTAAAACAGGCCACACTTTGCGGTGGCGCACTTAGTATAATTTTCAGTCGTTATAGATCCCATACGGTTCCGAGGGGAGACCGGCCCAATATTTGTTAAACTTCTGGTTCGCATCATTGTCATGAAACAGCGAGGTCGCTTGCGTCCCAGCCTCTTCCACTGGGACAGAAACCCTTTTCACACCACTTTCAGCTTTCCGGCGCGTGCGAGATACGAGGTCTGACGTATATGGAAAACCGTCCGCATTATCATCGGTCAAGGTCAACCCTAATCAAACCAATAGCATTACGAATATTATGATCTTCAACCGCGATAAAATATGGATGCCAATTTCAACGCATCACTTTTGCAACCAGGTTCATCTTAAAACGGTTCATCAGAGGTAATTTACTACTGTGTAAAAACCGTAAGTTCTAGAACCATCCAGCATAGTGCTAGCCTATTACCAGTGGCCGCTTTCACCTGCTAAAAACCCCAGCACGTTAGAAAATACAAGACACTAACTAGCTATGCTCTCTTAAGTCGAAGCCTCTTTCGAACCGCCGACTCAAATTCCTGAAACGGGGTCTGACCCGCAGCCTGTTCTGTCCGCATAAACAAATAGGCGGACAGCCCAAAGAATATGGCAAAACTTCCCCAAAGGAATGGACCGGCTGGCAGTTGCGAGACGGCCGCAATCTTCTGCCCAAATTCGATTGTTTTTTGGTACACGAGCATCCCGACCAGGCCCAATACCAAACCGACATAGCGGTTAGAGCGGGGTGACCCTATTCCAAGAGGAATTGCTAAAAACGGCATCACAATAATCGACAGTGCGTAAATGATCCGCCCATGTAGTTCAGCAGCGAGGGCCTGCTGCGTAATAGTATCCGCTAGGGTGTAAAGAAGACTAGTCGGCGGACCAGTCGTAAACCCTAGTGATCTCATCACACCTCGAGCATAAGCGATAATTAACTCATGCAGCGTCAGTTCTAACTCATCACTCCCACGATCCGGATACCTGTTATTAGCTTCAGTATCCATCGGGACTTCCAAGATTTTAAAGCCCATCGTTGTCCTGTTAGACTTGTCACCTTCCCAAGAAACTTGTTCTCCATCGAACAACCGTATGCTTCGAGTACCAGTTAAGCCGATCTTAATAATCTCACCGCGCCTAGCAGTGACGGTTTCCACGCCTCCACCATCGGCCTCTCGGTATCCAAAGAACCCATAGAATTCAGTACCCGCATTCAAAGACCGTTGAACACGGACCGTGAAGCCATCCGGCGTGTCGACGAAAATCCCTTCACCGATCCCAGCCTCAATTATGCCGTTGGTAACTTGATGATAAAGTGAATGATAAACAAAGCGTCCGAGTGGCTCGATGTACCCGGTGAGTCCCAGACCGAGAATAGTAACCACTGCCGCAAGTTTCTTAACAGGTTGTGACAACTGACCCAGCCCTATGCCGCCCGCATGGAGTGCATGTAGTTCAGACTGGCTAGATAGGCGACGGAACGTGATGAAAATTCCGAGGAATAACCCTAAAGGCAGAACAAGCCGGATGTAATTAGGGAAAAGGCTAACAATCATCTGCACCACGACAAATGAGGAGACCCCTGCCCCTACGGTTAGGTTGAGCAAATTGAGCATCTTCTCCAGAAGGAGAACAACCACGCTGGCAAACAGAGTTACCAGCATAATTGGGATTATCTGCCTCACAATATAAAGATCTATCCGCCCCATGAAGCCGCCCTAATGTGCCCGGCTTCCATGAAAGGACAAAGCCGACACCAAAAAAAACTCTATTGGGCCAGCTGCCTTTTTCATAGGATTCACCTCAGGTTTGAGACGACAGACTGGTTTACGACCGGTCATTGTGTGATAATGCCTTATTGGGGAGCCAAAATGAACATGATTAATAAAATAAAGAGCGGGCAGATTCGCCTAGCGATAATTGGCATGGGCCAAATCCTTGATGGCGTGGCCGATCATATGGTTGACCATCAGCCTCGTCCCTTTCTTCCCGCAGATCTCGCAGAGCCTAATGAAGACGACGTCGTAAAAATTCTTAAAGATACCCGAGCCCAAATTTTGATGAACTATCTACCGGTTGGCTCACAAGAAACAATCGAGTTTCAGAGCGGTGGTGGTCAGATGGTCACTTCTCAGTGCTAACAATAGAAGCATTGCAATCTTCCTATTTTGCATCGCTGGCCAACCCCTCGACTATTTCATATTTGAGATCGTTATCTTGAGCCTGCTCATGCTCAGATTAAACACGCAAGCAAGCAGCACTTTTGCTGCGCAGCTAGATCTTTGAGTATCGGAGGCTAATTCCGATATGACCATCATTACTCCGCCGGGTTCGGCTTCTGATCTAGCTAAAGACCAGCACGATATTCAACGCGGCTCGACCCTGAGTCTCCTCGGTTTCCTAGCCCGCCTTTGCGCGAGGGTCCCCTTTCTGTTTATCGCGGGGAGACTCTACGGCTCGGCGACATATGGAGAATACGTTCTTCTCACGGCAATTGTAGAAACAACCGCACTGCTTTCGACTTTCGGTCTAAAGCGAACAATATTCAGCTTTATACAAGAAGGTGGAGAAGACAAAAAGAATGCCGCCGCCATTCGTCACTCCCTTGTCATCGGATTAACACTGTCCTTTAGTCTTATGGCACTCATTCAAGTAATGGCAATGCCCGTACTCGACTTCTTTTCAGCCTCTGAAGCACAGACAAACTTGATTATTCTCGCATGTGCAGTTCCGTTTATTTCCCTAACCGATATTCTGCTTTCATCTACTTTGTCAAAACGCATTATGCGCTATGAGATTGCCGTTAGGTGCTTCGTCGAACCTCTATCTTTGACGCTCTTTAGTCTTGTTTTTTATCTTATTGGTTTTCGTGAATCTGGGCTCATTCTGGCATTCGTCTTTGCTTATGGTCTCGCAGCAGCAGTTTCCGCATTTGGATGCTTTAAGGTTTTCGGCTTACGAAACATCCTCATTGGAGACCTTCACGTAGCTACTTTACTTCACATAGCGCGAAGGTCTGCATCGACATGCTTACATGACTGCACGCGTGTGCTTATAACGCGCATAGATATTTTTGCTGTTGGGTATTTTTTCTCAACCTCAAGCGTCGGGCTTTATGGGATGGCTCGACAGTTTCTAACTGTTATTGAGAAAATTGCCCTCAGCTTTTATCCTATGCTTATGCCTGTTGTTTCCACTGCGGTCTCGAATAGCGACCGAAAAAGATTGCTCGAGCAATTGCGATCAGCAGGGCGGCGCCTTGTTCTTCTCCAGCTTCCCGTCGTGCTGCTTTTCTATTTCCATGGTGAATACCTACTAGGTCTGATCGGTCAAGAATTCATTGGTTCCTTCCAGGTCCTTTTGATTCTAGCAGCGGGTTGCTGGATCAATTCAGTGATACAATTGGTTGAAATTCCCCTCACTTACATGAGACCGTCAGCAAATGTATTCTGCAGTCTCCTCGCACTTACTGTCTATCTGACATCCATAACGGTAATGAAGGAGAAATTTGGCTTCAATGGCATCGCTTTGACATCAGTATCGGCTACGTTCTTAGCTAACGTTCTGTTGTTCTCAATCTTTACAAGGACGGAATTAGAGCCAAACGATAACAGGGATTAAGCCCTAACAATTTTAGGCTACTTATCTTAACTTTTCTTAGACAGAACGAATAAACGGTTCGTAACACCATTCAAACGTAAGGTTTTATCACTCACCGATAGAGTGCGGCTCGCAACAGATTAGCTATTCGTGCGCTGATCCATGTCATACACCCCTGCCCGTGCTTCTGTTAATTTATAACAACTCGATCTATCACCTAATGAAGTCCACATAAGCATGTATTCTGGTATCGCGTTACGTTAAACATAAAGCTAGCATTCCTAATAATAACCGTAATTACAATCATGCTCTGGCTCAAAAGATTAGCGATATTCGGTCTCGCCATTTTGTGCCTAGTTGGTGGCTCCGCCATATGGCTATCAATACGGTCACTTCCAAAAGTAGATGGCCTATCGCAGGTGCCCGGACTCCTAGCCTCCGTCGAAATTCGTCGTGATGAGAGGGGCATTCCCTTTATTCAGGCAAAGAATGAAGGCGATGCCTACTTTGGCCTTGGGTATGCCCACGCCCAGGATCGCTTGTTTCAGATGGACTTTATGCGCCGTCTTGGTGCGGGAAGGTTATCAGAAGTTCTCGGCCGGCAGGGTCTTGGGTCAGACAAATTTATGCGTACCCTCGGGGTATACAAACACGCACGAGAAAACCTTAAAGTTCTTGACCCAGAGACGACTCACGTTCTCCAACGGTACGCAGATGGCGTAAATGCTTGGCTTGAAACTCACCCCAATCTGCTACCGCCTGAGTTTCAACTTCTAAATTACACCCCGGGCTCATGGCAGCTGGCAGATAGCCTGGTATGGCAAAAGTTAATGGGACTATCTCTCTCCGGAAACTGGCGGGACGAATTGCTACGAAGCGCATTGCTCAAAACGTTGCCAGCAGAACGAGTTGCAGAACTCTGGCCTGATTTAGAACGGGCCACGCCGACCACGCTCGCTAATACGCAATCCCGCGTGCCGGCAGTACTTGCTCAGAGGCTTTTAAAGTCTATCGATGAGTATGCACACCCGACCCTAGCTTCTAACATCTGGGTGCTAGGCGGGGAACATACGAGCAGCGGGAAACCACTTTTAGCGAGCGACCCCCACTTAGGCTATCAGGCCCCTCTTGTATGGTATCTCACGCGGTTGGAATGGCCTGGAGAAATTAGGGTTGGAGCGACTACACCTGGGTTTCCATTCGTTGTTATAGGACATAACAGCCATACAGCCTGGGGTATGACCACAACACATGCCGACCTTCAGGACATTTTTATTGAGAAAGTTGCAGGCGACGGTCGCTACCTAACACCAGAAGGCCCCGCCGCCTTTTCGAGCCACCAAGAAACCATCAACGTTAGATTCAATTCCCCTGTATCCCTTACCATACGCAAGTCTAGACATGGGCCAGTAGTCAGTGATCTTGCAGCATTCTCAATGGTAGAACTCCAGGAACACACCGTATTAGCTCTTGCCTCCACATTATTGCGGGATGAAGACGGCACCATAAATTCGATACAGTCCGTGGCAAAAAGCCGGACTGTAGAAGACGTGAAAGCCGCACTTTCTAGATTTGAAGGCCCTCAGCAAAACTTTATGTATGCCGATACAGGAGGCGGTATCGGCTTTAGCGCAGCAGCTTATGTTCCTATCCGCTTAAAAGGTAATGGCACCGTGCCCGTACCCGGGTGGCACGGCATGTATGACTGGCAAGGTCGGATTCCTTACGAAGAACTACCCCATAGTATTCGCCCAGAGAATGGTCGGCTCATCAACGCCAACAACAGTCCTGTACCCAAAGGATACCCTCACCTCATCGCAGCAACATTCCCACCTGGATACCGGGCCGAACGCATAGAGAAGCGGCTCGACCAGCTTGAGGCTTCTGAGGCGACGGTTGCCGATATGCTAAATATCCAAATGGATAGCGTCTCTGCCATGGTTCATAATCTGCTACCCATTGTGTTGAGTTCAGTAAAACCAGAGACAGAATTAGAACTTAAGGCCATTGAATTACTAACCGCATGGGATGGTTCTATGGAACGTGAAAGTCCGGAACCTCTAATATTTCTGACATGGATGGATTTCATCAAGGAAGCCTTGATTTCGGATGACCTAGGGGCGAGCTACCAATTATTCCGCGGAGGAAAGCCTATTCTAATTAGAGAAATCCTGACCAATAACCCGCATTGGTGTGACGTCAAAACGACACCAAACGTTGAGACTTGTAATGCAGTGGTATCAACAGCCCTAGGCCGTTCAATATATTGGCTCTCACAGCGTTCAGAACTTAACGGGAAGGCCCTGGAACTATGGAGATGGGGTGATTTTCACCGCGCTCACTTTGCCCACCCGCTGTTTAGTTTAATTCCAGGGCTATCTGCTCTCACAACCGTTGAGATCGAATCCGATGGATCCGATCACACAATCAATCGAGGTGGATACCGTGCAGCTCGAGGACGAAACCCATTTATAAGCACCCATGGTGCCGGCCTTAGGTCAGTGTTTGACCTAGCCCACCTTGATGAATCCCAATTCATGATCGCTGTTGGGCAATCTGGTCACCCATTTTCCCCACACTACGATGATCTAAATACGTCATGGAGAAATGGTGAGTCCTTTGCGTTAGCGCCGTTTAGCGACATTAAACCTGAGTCGATACTTAAACTCGAGCCGCTGGCCTATCAAACCAAATAGTCTTAAAGTAGTTACTCCTAACAAAACGACTAAGGTTCCTAGGAATTCATGCCTGACAGTCCAGAATTCATTACTTGCGACGTCTTAAGTTGCGTCAACATTTGATGAAACAGACAGCCCTCACCCGTCCGCAGTTTTTCTTCACCACGGCACCTTTACCTTGTCCGTACTTGCCGGAACGCCTCGAACGCAAGATCGTTACGGAGTTGACCGGCCAAAATTCAGAAAATCTTCATGGGACCTTAGCGACCGGTGGTTTTCGTCGCAGCCATTCCATTGCTTATGCTCCTGCGTGCCCCGGCTGTCAGGCTTGCGTTCCTGTTCGGGTTCAAGTCGACGGATTTATTTTGCGACGCAGCCTCGCCAGGACATGGAGACGCAACGCAGGCCTCACTGCGCATGTTGTTCAAGCTCGCGCCACCACGGAACAATTCGAGCTGTTCAATGAGTATCAACACTCACGCCATCCCAACAGTGACATGGCAAACATGAGTTTCTACGAATACAGCGCTATGGTCGAAGATAGCCCAATTAATACCTATCTTGTTGAATACCGCACAGCATGTGGCGAACTCATTGCAGTCTGCCTAACAGACCAAACACAAGATGGCCTATCCGCTGTTTACAGCTTCTTCTCTACCAAACCAGAACATACTGGCCTCGGTAATTTTGTCGTTCTTTGGCTTATCGAACGCGCCCGAACCTTGGCGTTAGCCTATGTCTATTTAGGCTACTGGATTGCTGAGAGTCCAAAGATGGCCTACAAGAGCCGCTTCAAGCCATTAGAGGCCTTGGGTCCAGACGGTTGGACCATCTTACAAATTGACCAAGACTAACTTCTAAACAAAAAGAAGGCCCTGAAGCTACAGGGCCTTCCAGTCACCGCTATGAAAAGAATGGTTACATGGCGTACTTAAGCGTGAACTTGTAGGTCTGTGGCGGCCGAGCAATAAAGCCACCCAATCCACGTGAACCCGTTGCAAACAACTCGTCATCTTCCAGATTTGTGACAGAAAAACGCGCTGCCCACTGTTCGTTGTACTCAAGTTCTGCGTAAGCATTGATGCGGTCATATGCTGAAGAGACAACTTCATTCGTCGCAGAAGTGATGAAATCATCCGTGTAATAGATATCAGCACCAAGCTTGAAAGCTGCCGCATTACCGCCAAGATCAAAGTCATGTGTGTAATCAAAACCGACTGCGAAGGCGTAGTCAGCCGTCTGCGGTGTCTGTGCATTTACACCAAAGGCCGTCAGCGAATTCGCTGGCGCCGACGTTGGGTCTAGATCACGGAACTCGCCATCAAGAAGCGTCACCGTTGTGAAAGCAGTAAAGCCTTCAAACAGCACTGCGTTGGCTTCAATTTCAATCCCTTGAATGGTCGCGGAGCCAGCATTCTGTACTGGGAAGGTGAGATTACCATCTACTAAGACCTGTGCATTAAGTGTCATGTCACTGATCCGATTGTGGAAGTAGTTGGCATTCAAACGAAAGCGATTTCCAAACATTTCTGTTTTAACACCAACTTCATAGGTCCAGTTGGTCTCTGCGCTATAGTTAGACTCGGCAACTTGTGTATTGAAAATGTTAATCCCGTTAAAACCACCAGCCTTAAAGCCTTTAGCCGCGGATGTGTAAAGCAACATGCTGTCAATATTACCGGATGTTTCGACGGCGTAGTCCAGCCCAAGTTTAGGCGTCCAGGAGTTTTCAGTAATCGCATCAACAATATTTCCAGACGGGATCGGAGCAAAGAAGTAATCAATGTCTAAGTCCCAATCTTTTTGATCACGGGTCCAACGCAGGCCACCGGTCACTGTCAGCTGATCCGTAAGTGCATAATCAGCTTGGCCGAATACAGAGTATGAATCTGTTCCCGTGTCATAAACGCTGCGTGAGGTTGGCGCAAAGAAGTACCAGCTCATATCTTGGGTAGAACGCTCGTTGAGGTAGAACGCACCCAAGATGTAGTTCAACTTGTCGTCGAAGCCGGTCCCTTGTAGTTGAAGCTCTTGGGTCCACTGGTCTGAGTCCGTCTGAAATCCTGCTAGAATACCGCCAAATCCCGAAAAGTCCGTGGCAAAATAGTCTTCAGTACCAACAAACGCTGTCACAGACTTCAAAGTTGCCTGATTAAAATCGTAAGACATGATCAAGGAAGCAATCAGCTGTTCGGTGTCACCGCGTGGCTGGTTTGGAATGTTTAGTCGTCCACCGCCGCTGTAGTCCTTGTCTGGGTGATTGTTGTCGTAAAATCCGCCAAACGAGGGGACAAGACTATTTGTCGTGTATTGAGCATTACGAGCGGTTGGGGTGCTCGCATTAACCATCACGTTAGAATCGTTCTGACTGTCGGCGTAGGACACATGGACAATGGCATCGAAATTCTCGCCACCCGTGTAGCGTAACTTCATTCGGCCCGCCCAGTTCTTTTCTTCGCCGATATTTTTTCCGGTTGCAAGGTTCGTGCCGTAGCCCTCATGGCCGTTAAACTGAAGAGCAACAGAGCCAGAAAGGGCATCGCTCAGCGGTCCTCCCGAGCTGACAGATGCATCATAAGACTCGTAATTTCCGTAGCCAACCGACGCGTCCAGCCACATCTCGTCGCCTGGGGTCTTACTGATAAACTTTAGCGCTCCAGCCAGTGTATTCCGGCCATACAATGTACCCTGTGGTCCTCGCAGAACTTCGATGCGTTCCACATCAGCGAGGCGTGTGTTGTTGCCGTTCAAGCGGCCAACATAAACGTCATCCACGTAAATCCCGAAAGGAGACTCAGCTACAGCTAGCGAGGCATCCTGCTGCAACGAACCGCGCATAGAGGGCGAGAGGTTGGTTGGCTGGGTGATGTTGTTCGTCATCTTAAGACTAGGCACGTAGCGCTCAAGATCCTGGCCTTGCGAAATCTGTCGGTTTTCTAACTGCTCAACACTAAAGGCTGATACAGGAACAGGAACAGACTGGAGGTCTTGTTCACGGCGCTGCGCCGTAACGACAATCTCTTCTAGAGTGATGTTTTGGCCAAGAGCCTGATCACTGAGCGCGATGCTGGCGAGAACACCAGAAGCAATAACAGTGGAGGAAAAAAGTGATCGCTTACACATATATAGCTATCCCCAAACAAGTAGAAAATTGTTGGTATCGTCGGAGCAGATCACCCGCCGATCTTCCTCTATATGATACAGGGCATTAAGCCATTGATCTGCATAACTTTTTTTCGTGACTAACAAACCCGCCGTAGCGAGTTTATTATTAACATACTAAATATATCTAACCTAATCAACAAGTGGGCTACCTGCCGCTCTGGCGCGGCGCATTACCTCTTTCAACTTTGTAGTCTCAATAAGTGCAACTATCCCCTGTTGGGTCCGGGTTGTTTTTGGGCCACCAGGCTCCGTATTCTCATCCATATTCAAGATTTCAAACAACGTGCGCTCAGATCCAATATCAAAGAAGACAGAACCGTTTTCCGTCACTTCTTTGATCTTCATGCCAAGTGCAGAATAGAACCCGGAAAGCTTAGTAGGATCAGGAGACCGGATTACGATCATATAGATATCTCTAAATTTCGGATCTTCACCCGCAGCTTGCGTCCGCGCACCAAAAGCTGCCAACCCGCAAGACATCACAACTATAATAATCAGTATTCGATAATTCACGATATTTCCTACCTTCTAATACGGTTTATTAGCCTTAACTCATCGTTATATTAGGGTTGCAACCGCGCGGGGCATAATCGACTCAGTTATTTTCCTGATCGCTTTATAGCATCTCGATCCTAAAATCGGGGCCTGCCCCGGTTTAGCATTGAGGTGCCTAAATACACTTAGCAAGAGCGTCCGTTAAATCTATAGGGTCAATAATGCAAACAGCAGACGGGGTAAGCGTCTCTGCGCTGCTGGTCATATATTTCGAAGCTAGGTTCACGTTCTATCCATCAGTCTAGGGTCAGTCCCAGCCACGAAAAATTCTTAAAACATATAGGAAAACGCGCGTGTGGCGGCCCGCGATTGGAACGAAACAAATAGAAAAATCGCCCACATTAGAGACTGCTATAAGCATACAGGACAAGCCCACCCTAACCAAACGTGTTGGTGCTCGAAAAACCCCTCGGTGCAATTCGCCCAGCCTGAGCACGCTTGCCAATCCAGGCGCGTAAATCTTCTTCCGTACGCCGGCGCCCCCCCGTCATCCAGGTTAGGCCATCGGTAAGGACAAATGATTTCGCGTCAGATAATCCACCACCTTTATAGCGCTGTAGGATGACGCCCCGACCTCGATTCATTTCTGGCATATCTTCTAACGGGAAGATAATCAGTTTGCGATTATTGCCAACCACGGCCACATGGTTATCGCCCTCTTCCATAAGAAAGCAGGCCTTCGCCTTCTCGCCCTTACCAAGGTTCAGAACTTGTTTGCCATTCTTGGTCTGACCAAACACATGCTCTTCCAGCACCACAAAGCCGCGCCCCGCGCTGGACGCTACAAGCAAGCGTCCTTCTTTCTCCCAAACCTTCATGTTGATCACCGACGCATCGTTGGGCAGGTCAATCATCAATCGTAAAGGTTCACCAAACCCACGGCCTTGCGGTAAGCGGTCTCCGAGGATGGTGTAAAAACGTCCGTCGGATCCAAAGATTAAAATTTTATCGACGGTCGTCGCCTGAAGGAAAAAGTCCCAGTCATCGCCATCTTTGAACTTAAGGTCAGAGATGTCATCGCGATGGCCTTTAAGAGCCCGAATCCACCCCTTGTTCGACAACACAACGGTAATGGGTTCTTTCTCGATAAGCGCTTCGATGGGGACAACAATAGCGGATGGTGCATCGCCTAATACGGTTCGCCGCTTGCCAAGACGGGTCTCTTGGCCAAATTGGTTTTTGGCTTCTCGCAATTGCTCGCCGATAGAGGCCCATTGCTTAGACGCATCTTTGATGAGCTCCCTCAGGCCTTTCATTTCTGTGGTAAGACTATCGTGCTCGCCCTTGATCTGGATTTCTTCAAGCTTGCGCAAAGACCGCAACCGCATATTGAGGATAGCTTCCGCCTGAACATCTGTCAGCTTGAAGCGCGTCACCAACACGGGCTTTGGTTCATCCTTTTCGCGGATGATTCTGATCACCTCATCCAGATTCAGGAAGGCGATTAAATAGCCTTCAAGTACTTGCAGGCGATGTTCAATCTTAGCTAAACGATGCTGTGAGCGGCGCACCAACACTTGTTGCCGGTGATCAAGGTAGGCCTGTAGAGTTTCACGCAAATTATGCACGCGCGGTACACCGTCCGCGCTCAGCACATTGAGATTTAGGCCAAAGCGTACTTCTAAATCCGTCTGGCGGAATAGTTGCTCCATTAACATTTCCGGTTCGACTGTGCGGCTTTTTGGCTCCAGAACCAAACGCACGTCTTCTGCGGACTCATCGCGCACGTCTGACAGAAAGGGCAGCTTGCGCGCTTCCATCAACTCAGCAATACGTTCGATCAATTTTGCCTTTTGAACTTGATAAGGCATCTCAGTGACAATGATGTCGAATTGCCCGCGGCCGTGCGTCTCAACTTCCCATTTCGCGCGGATGCGGAAACTGCCCCGACCAGTACGGTACGATTCTGCAATCGCTTCTTTGCTTTCAACCAATGTACCGCCCGTCGGAAAATCTGGTCCCGGAATGTACTTGAGCAACGTGGCATCAAGGATCTCTGGACGTCCGCCATCCTTCATAGTTTTATTTGGATGTTTCTTGCGCACACCGGCCATATGAATCAGGGCATCACACAACTCACCGACATTATGCGGTGGAATATTGGTCGCCATCCCAACGGCAATACCAGATGACCCATTTGCCAAGAGGTTAGGCACAGCGGCTGGCATCACCAGTGGCTCATGTTCTTCACCGTCATAGGTTGGGCGGAAGTCGGAACCGTCTTCATCTAAACCGTCCATCAGGGCAATGGCGTACTTGGTCAGCCGTGCTTCCGTGTACCGCATGGCAGCGGCATTATCGCCATCGATATTACCGAAGTTGCCCTGCCCCTCAACCAATGGATAACGGACAGCAAAATCCTGTGCCAAGCGCACCATAGCATCGTACACAGCAACGTCCCCATGAGGATGGTATTTACCAATAACGTCACCAACAACCCGGGCGCACTTTTTAAAGCCCTTATCTGGGTCCAATTTCAGCTCGCGCATGGCGAACAGCAGCCGCCGGTGGACGGGCTTAAGTCCATCCCGAATATCCGGCAGAGACCGAGATACAATAGTCGACATGGCATAGGCCAAGTAGCGCTCGGATAAGGCATCACCGAACGGCGTCTCAATAATGCGCTCAGGCACTGGGGGCTTCTTCGGGGTGCGGGGTCGGGCCATGGCTGGGTTCTAATTCATAGTAAGCATGTTTATTTCGACCCAAGATGGAGTGTGTCAGCCCGCCTGTAAACACGAAATGTGGTAGATTTCATGGAAAGTAGATGATTCTCCGTCTGTTTAACTACCTATAATTATCCTGGCTCAATACCCAAAAAGCGTCATTATAATTCACATTACAAAGCAGGACCTACCTTAGTCCTTGTCCAACGCCAGTTGCTGCAGCCAAGATCCCTATCTGATCAATGGCCTCCCATGCACACTTTACTTCACTTAATCTATCCCACGTGGAATGCCAGAGCATGCCGGGTCTAACGCTACTTCGCGACGATCGCCCGCAACCTTTGCCTAGCATCCGGTAATGTCTTCTGATGCGGAGCGCACAAATGCCGCTCTAGAAAGAAACCGGTGAGATCTAAGCCCGCGACAACATCATCCACGCTCGATTGCTCCGGTGTCTCCGTACGCAGAAATGGTGGCAGGTCGCGGAGCTGACCCTTATACGGAATACCCGCGTTGCGTGACACAGCTCGTCCACTTTTCGGGGATACATAAATTAGATCTTCGGTCACACCGGTTGCCGCGCAGGAACTCAGATCCAAACCAAAGCCAAGCTCATTGAGCAGATGCATCTCCCACAGGACATAATCAGCCGGCCAGCCCGGCTCACCCAAGGTCTCTAGGAGGTGGCAGGCTTGTTGATAGGCCAAAGGGTGCACTTC
Organism: Rhodospirillaceae bacterium; assembly: GCA_028822445.1. GTDB lineage: Bacteria > Pseudomonadota > Alphaproteobacteria > Rhodospirillales > Rhodospirillaceae > WLXB01. Next base: position 146,655 of record JAPKDQ010000006.1, read on the forward strand.
CCTCTCTGGTAGCACTGCTTCTGCCATCGCACACACCGCCGTCATGGCCGTGAGCATCATACGATCGTGCAATGCGCCAGCCACGAACATACGGTCTGGCTCACAGACGAACATCCCCAAGTGATCCTCCAGCCGTGCCCGCCATCGCACATGCAAGCGATTACCTGGCTGATAAAGCCCCCTCGCTCTTCGCCCTGCCCCACCCTTAACAACACCAGCGTGGTGACCATGTTGTTCGGTTAGCGCATGCAAAATAATATCATGCTCGCCGTGCTTACGCACGGAGAGCACCAAACCTAGATCGGTCCATTCCACTGCCATAGAGAGGGTTTACCCCAAATCAGGAAGAAAGGTGAGCCCCGATCCCTTTATAATGTAAACAACAGCAGTGCCTCGCGGAGCAGACCGAAACAGACCTACCCCCAGGGGGTCTAACACTTACCTGTAAACTAAAAAATTAAAAATACTGCCGTAATGAAACCCCGTTAGGCGTCGAAGTCGAGCCCCCAGGCTGAGTAATGCGCCCGGCGTTCACGCCATTTAGGTTCCACCTTAACATGAAGGAACAGATGAAGCCGTCGTCCTAGCAAAGCTTCCAGCTCGATACGCGCTTGCTCACCAACCGCTTTTATAGCTTTCCCGCCCTTGCCCAGCACGATCGGTTTTTGACTATCACGTGTCACATAGATGGTCTGATCAATCCTTGCGCTACCGTCCTTGAATTCTTTCCACGTCTCCGTTTCAACAGCGCAGTCGTAGGGCAACTCTTGCCTGAGTGCCATAAACAACTTTTCGCGCGTAATCTCAGCGGCCAGTAGCCGCTGCGGCATGTCCGAGACATCATCCTCAGGGTAAAGCCATGGGCTTACCGGCATCGAAGCAGCCAAGACGTCGAGAATTTTGTCTGTCCCATCCCCCGATAGCGCCGAGACCATAAAGGTCTCCGTGAAACCTAACGCTTCGTTGAGCCAGGTGGTGATTTCGAGCAACCTGTCCTTCTTAGCCGCATCAACTTTATTGACCACGAGCATAACGGGCCTCGGGTCCTTTTTTTGGCGTTTTGAAAGAGAGTTTAAAATGGCTTTAGTATTATCTTCAATGGCGCGCGCACCATCAACCACAAGCAGCACCACATCCGCATCTTGTGCACCGGACCACGCCACAGAAACCATCGCGCGCTCGAGACGACGGGTCGCCCCTTCAAAAATGCCTGGCGTATCAACAAATACAATCTGACTACCCCCTTCGAGGGCTATACCGCGCACAATTGTGCGAGTGGTTTGCACTTTTGGGGAAACGATAGACACCTTGGTACCTACGAGAGAATTAACCAGTGTCGACTTGCCGGCATTGGGCGCGCCCAAAACGGCAACGAAACCACACCGCGTTTCATCTGGAATTTGACCGGCACTCATTCTGATAAACCTTTTAGCATTAATCCCGCTGCCGCCTGAGTGGCAACTCGTTTGGATGCGCCATTCCCAATCATAGGCTCACATCCTTCGACAGAGACTGACATTTGAAATTCTGGTGCATGAGCTGGTCCGGTGCTTTCAACAAGCGTGTAAATTGGTAAAGGAAGGCCTCGTCCCTGAGCCCATTCTTGGAGAGATGTTTTAGCATCTTTAGGAGCCGTCACTGCGGCTTCCATTAACGGCCGCCAGTACCGAATGATAAAACTTTTGGCTGCCCCTATGCCCGCATCGATATAAATCGCGCCAATCAGAGCTTCACAGGCATTGGATGCTATGCTTGCTGTCCTATGCTCTAGATCACCTTCACTGCCGCCCACCTTTATATAGCTGGTTAGGGTCAACTGTTCTGCGACCTCAAACAACGTCTCGCGACTGACCAAGGATGACAAACGGCGCGCTAGACTACCTTCAGGCTCACCTGAAAAATGCGAGTAAAGCAATTCAGCAATACACAATCCAAGCACACGATCGCCAAGGAACTCCAATCTCTCATTGGTCAATTCTGGTGCCGTTACCGCACTATCAATCGTAGAACTGCGATGCGTCAGCGCGAGGTCAAGCAAAGCCTTGTCTTGAAACGTGTGCTCTATACGGCGTTCAAGATCGGCCGTCTCTGTCATATCGAAGAACTAATTGAGAGCATCGAAGACCCGAGTAAATCGAATTGCTGTTGGCCATTTCCAAAATTCAAAAATCGAGGCTGTTCCGTCTGTTGAGAAGAAGAGGAATTCTGCGCGGCCGACGAGATTCTCAGCTGGCACAAATCCGACCTGACTCCGGCTATCTTCAGAATTATCACGGTTGTCACCCATCATAAAGTAGTGACCATCGGGCACCGCGTACACCCGCGTGTTATCAAAACGCCGGTTGTCGCCTTCTTCCAAAATAAGGTGTTCTCTGCCACCTGGAAGAGTTTCCGTAAACTGAGCAACTCGAATTTGGCTGCCATACGGATTCCGATAGACGAAATCATCAACCCGCTCGCGCTCAACCATTTCTCCGTTGATAAAAAGGCGTCCATCTTGAACTTGAAGCGTATCGCCCGGCAAGCCAATCACGCGCTTGATATAGTCCGTCTTATTGTCCCGGGGGAGCTTAAAAACGACAACATCTCCTCGTTCAGGAGTACCCGATAGAACGCGGCCAGAGAACGGCATGAAGCTCAGCGGAAATGAATGGCGGCTATAGCCATAAGAATACTTAGATACAAAAAGGTAGTCGCCGATCAAAAGCGTCGGGCGCATCGAACCAGAAGGTATATTGAAGGGCTCATAGGCGAAGGTCCGTATCGCCAAGGCGACCAGAATTGCATAGAAAATAGTAGCAATGGTTTCCCAGAAGCCATCTTCTTTCTTCTTTGACCTGGCTCGGGTATTTTCTGACACGATAGGTGGGCTACCTTCTATTAGGAAAAAACGTTAGGCCAAACTAAGTTGACCGCTAATTGTTAGCGGATAAAACCGACCAAGTCGCAATGTGTCAACCTACAGGCTTGTAAGATTAGCCAGGATTGGTAATTTTCGGGACTGCAGTGATGATCACCAGAGCCTCTGCTAGGGGGTATTCGTCCGTTATGGTCAATTCCACGCGGGCTTCCATCCCTTCCGGAATCATTGACTCAAGCCTTTCAGCGGCCCCCCCTGTCATATGAACCGTTGGCTTGCCTGATGGTAAATTGATCACCCCTAGGTCTCTCCAATACACACCTTGACGAAAGCCAGTCCCTAAAGCCTTGGACGCAGCTTCCTTCGCTGCGTACCGTTTTGCGTATGTTGCCGCGTAGGCTTGACCGGATCCCTTACGGCGGTTTGCCTTTGCCTGCTCGACATCGGTGTAAATCCTCTCAATAAACCGGTCACCGAAACGCTGCAGCGTTTTCTCTATTCTGCGGATATCTATGAGGTCGTTGCCAAGACCAAGGATCATTGTCCGCTCCCCGTAGTTGCTGCGTTTCCTGCTCGCGCGAGATCCATACGATTTCGCATATCCTGAATGGCGTCAGCGAGACCAATATAGATGGCCTCACCAACCAGGAAATGCCCAATGTTAAGTTCCAATAGTGTGGGAATAGCCGCGATAGGTCCGACCGTTTCGAAGCTAATGCCATGCCCCGCGTGACACTCTAGGCCGAGCTCGTCCGCTTTAGCAGCAGCCTCAACCAGTCTTTGGTAATGATGATCTCTTGTCGCGGCATCCTTCGCATCACAATACGCACCGACATGTAGTTCAATGACCTGAGCACCTAGCTCAGCCGCTGCACTAACCTGGATGAGATCTGGCTCCACAAACAAAGACACGCGAATACCGGCTTCCCCCATCTCACTAACAAATCGTGACAAGTGATTATAGCCTCCGGCAGCATCTAGGCCACCTTCCGTCGTTCGCTCTTCTCGCTTCTCCGGGACAATACAGGCCGCGAATGGCTTATAACGAAGAGAGATATCTAACATCTCATCGGTTGCTGCCATTTCGAGATTTAGAGGTAGCTCAATTTCCTTGAGTAATCTCTCGATGTCGGAATCTGAGATGTGTCGGCGATCCTCGCGCAAATGTGCGGTGATGCCATCGGCTCCAGCGTTTGCAGCAAGCACAGCAGCCCTTACCGGGTCTGGATGATTTCCACCGCGCGCGTTTCTGATGGTCGCAACATGATCAATATTTACGCCCAACCGAAGTTCATTTGTCATCGTTTGAGAACCTCCGAAGTGCAAACTACGCTTGCCTCACCATCTGCACCCTTAATATGTCTCGCCATACGGCGGGCTTTACGGCGACGTTGATACACTTCTACCAGTCGATAGAACACAAAATACACAATAGTTCCGGTGAGCAAGGCACATGGAATGCTGCCGACGATCATTGGCCACCATACTGGCCAGACACGTGACATGAATAACGCTCCGTCAGCCTCAATCATTGACCGAATTAGACCTGTAAACATGTCGGTAAAATTTAACGCAACCTCCCCGCCGGGTACGCCATCACCAATCAATATACTTCCCAAATAGTAGGTTGTCAGCCAGATGACCGGAAACGTCCACGGGTTGCCAAGGATCGTTCCAAATACGGAAGCAAGGACATTGCCTCGGATGAGCCACGCGAGCCCGCTACCTAGAAATATGTGAATACCAAAAAGCGGAGTAACAGACATAGCCGCCCCGCAAGCAAAGCCAGCAGCAATTGAGTGCGGGGTTCCTGGTAGGCGGTGCAAGCGATGCCATAAATACTCGCCAGCCCTACGCCAACCAGTTCTGGGCCACAAGGAAAGCTGTGCAATCTTGATTGCGCTAGGTCGTACGCGGCGCCGAAACATTCTGACCGAAACTCCTATCCGCGGGCGCGCTCAACCGAATTAATTACTGGAGACGCACGCAGCGCAGCAATAATATTAGTCAAGTGTTTGACGCTTGTAACCTCAATGTCGAGGGCCATTTCAAAAAAATCATTCGAGCGGTTTACGATCCGAAGATTCGAGATATTACCCATGTTTTCTGCGATAGCCGTAGAAAGCCCACCAAGACTGCCAGGTTCATTGAGCACGATCAGGTTTACCCTTCCAAGAAGCATCTCTCCGGTTTTTTTGGCATCCCAAATAATATCTAGCCACTGATCTGGCTCATCATCCAGACTGATGAGTGATTCACAATCAATCGTATGCACATCAACACCCTTACCCGCCTGCAGAATTCCGACAATGCGATCTCCCGGTAACGGATGACAGCATTCAGACAAATGTACAGAGAGGCCAGGGGTCAAGCCTTTAATTGGTATAGCATTTTCTTCGTCACCGAAGTTGCTGCGCCTAGCCTTAGAAATATTGACGACGTTTGCCTCAGAATCTGCCTTTGCTCCGGGATAAACAGCTTCAAGAACTTGCCGTGCCATGAGTTGACCATCACCAATCCCAGCGTAGATGTCACTGCGATCATGCAAATCTAACTTTTTACAAGCCGCATCCAACCCATCGTCTGTTACGTCATAGCCTTCTTTAGAAAACAATTTAGAGAGGATTTCCTTACCCAGCTTAGCGTATTCGTCATGGGCTTCCAATCGAACACGTCTCCGAATATGGGCACGCGCCTTACCTGTTACAACAAACCCCTCCCATTCAGGAGAAGGCTTCTGTGCCTCCGAGCAAACAATCTCAACTTGATCTCCAGTCTGAAGCTTTATGCGTAATGGTACGATGCGACCGTTCACTTTCGCGCCAACACACGTATCCCCGATCTCAGTATGAACGGCATAGGCAAAATCAACCGGGCCCCCACCTTTCGGCAAAGCAATCAGTTCGCCCTTCGGGGTGAAACAGAATATTTGATCCTGGAACATCTCAAGCTTCGTATGCTCAAGAAACTCTTCAGGAGATTGCGCATGCTCTAGAATCTCGAGCAGTTCGCGCAGCCAGCTGTATTGACTGCCAGCCACATCACCTAGGTCCCCTTTGTACCTCCAGTGGGCTGCAACACCGAGTTCAGCAACCTCATGCATCGTATGTGTACGAATTTGCACTTCAATGCGGAGCTTCGCAGGCCCAATCACACTAGTGTGTATAGACTGATACCCGTTTCGCTTTGGTGTGGAGATGTAATCCTTAAACCGGCCGGGCACGGTTCTATACGCAGCATGAATGATACCAAGGGCCCGGTAACAATCGGCAGGGTCATCGACCATAATTCGAAACGCCATGATGTCTGACAACTGTTCGAAACTAACATCTTGGGTTTGCATCTTGCACCAGATCGAATACGGCAACTTCTCACGACCTGATACATACCCATTCATATCGGCAGCTTGGATGGTTTGATCAAGCTCATCCATTATTCGCCCGACTAAATCACCCCCCCCACGTTCCAAGAATCTCAGGCGCGCAAGAACCGATGCTCGCGCTTCTGGATGGAGTTCTGCGAAAGCCAAGTCTTCAAGTTCGCTCTTAATATCCTGCATCCCTAGTCTCTCAGCGAGAGGTGCATAGATCTCCATCGTTTCTAGGGCAATCGACTTCCGTTTCTCTCGTTTAGAAATATGATTAAGGGTTCGCATATTGTGCAGTCGGTCAGCTAACTTAACTAACAAGACGCGAATATCTTCCGACATGGCCAACAGAAGCTTCCGGAAATTTTCGGCCTGCTTCGCTTCAACATTCTGGAGTTGAATGCGCGTCAACTTGGTCACACCATCAACAAGGCGACCAACTTCCAAGCCAAATAACTCAGAAATTTCTTCGATCGTCGCGCCCGTATCCTCCACCGTGTCATGCAACAAAGCCGTAACAATCGAGGCCGTATCGAGACGGTAGTTGGTTAGAATTCCTGCAACCTCTATGGGATGAGAGAAATACGGATCACCAGAGGCACGCATCTGAGATCCATGCATCTTCATCGCATAAACGTAGGCGCGGTTAATCGCACCCTCGTCCGCATTTGGGTCGTAAGACTTTACACGTTCAACCAGTTCAAACTGGCGCAGCATGGTCTGTGACACCTCCGTTTTATTACATATACATAATAGCACAACAGTCGAGCCAAAAGGCCATCACACAAAGAAAAACCGCGCCTCAGAAGAGCTGGGCGCGGTTTAGAATTTAGTCTCTGCCTTGACTGGAGCTTAACTACCTTTTTGGAATACTCCAGCTTCTTCGCTAGTCACGTCTTCATAGCTAACGGTTGGATGGTCATCATCGCCACCACTACTCTTGATCGTCATCCCCGCTGCAGCAGCAACCTCATCCGTGTATTCCTGATTTTCGCCGCTCAAATTACGACCATCAGAGATCAGATCAAAGGCGTCTTCTACTGGCTCATCCACTTCAACATGGCGCTGCATGCTTTGAATCACGTCGTTGACCAAAACGGTAGGCACAACTTTGTCTTCAGCAATTTCACGAAGTGCTACAACTGGGTTCTTATCATTCTTCCGGTCCACCAATGGTTCTGCACCAGCGGAGATTTCACGAGATCTCTGGGAGGCAACAACGACCAACTCAAACCGGTTCCGAACCTTAACGACGCAATCTTCAACAGTGACGCGAGCCATAAAGGGTTCCTGTCTAATGGGGTTGAATCAGAACTGGCGCCGGCCTAAGCGGCAGTCTCAAATGTAACAATCCAACAAATGGATCTAGAGTTGAGGTTTGTTTAGTGAGAAAGCGGCTCAAAAACAAGGTTTTTTAGTACCAAAATTCAGCTCTAAGGCTTTATTTTATGAAATACGCCGAATTACGCCGCCATCTGGGAGTTTTGAAATGAGGGCATCGATCCCCTTACCAGACACCGGGTGAAGCCATTGCGGTACAATATCTCTTAGAGGAAACAATACGAAACCACGGTTTTCGAGCCTCGGGTGAGGTAGAATAGGGGGGCCTTGTTCAACACGCCCGTTAAAATCAAGGACATCCAAATCAAGCGTTCGAGCGGCATTGAGCTCACCACGTTCCCGTTCATAGACGTCTTCAATGGATAGCAAGACCTTTAATGTCTCCTTGGGAGACCTGTCCGTATCAATCACAACGGCACCATTCACATACAGAGGTTGGTCAGAGGCTGGCACTGGAGCTGTTTCATACCAATGGGACCTATCCAGCACAATTAGTCCATGGTTAGCAAACTGATCCAGCGCATCCATCAGGGTCTTAATCGGTGCTCCAATCTTACTTGGTAGATTAGCTCCTAGCGCAATCGCAATCACTAATACTACTCCCAGAATGTTAAAACCTAGTATAGCAGCGCGATCATCGCCGCTGTATCAACACCTTGATAGTTTAAATTAAACGCAGACACGAGACTGGAATAGCTGATGATGACAACAATAAGTGTGGCTTAGATCTATGACTAAAGCACCTACAGACCCACCCCTAGATTGCTCAAGATGTCCGCGTTTAGTCGTATTTCGAGAAACGAACAAAAAGTTACACCCAGATTGGTTCAATGCTCCAGTACCTGCCTTCGGTCCCAGCACGTGTAAATTGCTTATTGTTGGCTTGGCGCCCGGGCTGCAAGGGGCAAACAGAACAGGACGCCCGTTCACTGGTGATTATGCCGGTGACCTCCTTTATCCAACACTGTTGAAATTCGGTTGGGCAGAGGGAACCTATGGCCAGTCGCCTGACGACGATTTAACGCTTAAAGAATGCCGTGTGACCAACGCCGTGCGCTGCGTTCCGCCACAAAACAAACCTATTGGTGCAGAACAAAGCAATTGCCGCTCTTACCTCATCGATGAGTTCGAAAACCTGGAAAACCTCATGACGATCTTAGCTCTAGGCCGTATTGCCCACGACGCCGTTATAACAACGCTCGGGCTAAAGAAATCAGCCTATCCATTTGGACACGCAGCTCAGCACGCACTTCCGGACGGACGAACCCTGACCGACAGCTACCACTGCTCCCGCTACAACCTAAACACCCGCCGGCTAACGAAAGAAATGTTTGAGGAGGTCTTTAAAGCAATCGACTAAGCCTTATTTCGGCAAGTTCGCTTCCACAGCAGCAACCAGCTCATTGCTCATTGGTGTCACGCGACTTGGGAACGCTTCTACCAATGAGCCATCCGGTGCAACCAGATACTTGTGGAAGTTCCAACTCGGTGCATTTTTTGATCCCTTCTCTGCCGCAGCCCATTGGTAGAACGAATGGGCATTACTTCCCTTAACGACTTCCTTAGCCGTTAGTGGAAAGTCGACATCGAAATTCGCTTCACAAAAGTCTTTGATTTCCTCTGCTGTCCCCGGCTCCTGACCACCGAAGTCATTAGACGGAACGCCTAAGACGACAAGCCCCTTATCTTTGTATTCACTCCACAGCCTCTGAAGCCCTTCATATTGAGGGGTGTAGCCACAAAAAGAGGCTGTGTTCACTACAAGGACCGCTTTTCCTTCGAACTGAGACATAGGCAGGGCTCCACCATCGATGGCGTCAAAAGCGAAATCATGCGCTGACTCAGCCTTAGCTGCGCTTCCTCCAACCAAAAAGAGTGTCGCTGCAAGTGTAGCTATAGTGAATCGGGTCATAACCTGTGCCATTACTTACGAAAAAATAATCGGTATTGATGGGTATTGGTATTAATACCCATTCTCTCTATCCAAACTAGTTCTAGCAAGCAAACGGTAAGAGAAATAGGACATATATCGTAAATCAATTTTTTATTTTGATGCGTCGTCGCTCATCGTCACCCTTTGTCACGCAGCAATCGCGACTTCTGTCGATTCCAATCGCGGTCTTTAATCGTCTGACGTCGATCGATGTCTGTCTTACCTTTCGCTAGGCCAAGCTTCAGCTTGGCCAGGCCCCGGTCATTAAAATAGATAGATAACGGGACCAGGGTCATGCCCTTACGCGCAACCTCGGCACTTAGCTTTTCAATCTCACGTTTTTTCATGAGAAGCTTTCTTTTGCGTCGTGGCTCATGCCCGAAATGCCTAGCTCCCTCATACTCTGGAATGTAGGCATTGATTAGATACATTCCGCCGTCTTCTGCAGACGCATACGAGTCTTGAATATTACCACGACCAAGGCGAAGTGATTTTACTTCTGTGCCAAGTAGCATCAGACCCGCCTCGAACGTGTCATCGATTTTATAGTCGTGACGCGCCTTACGGTTTTGGGCAACAGTACCAGTTGATATCATTCCTGACTTCGTCATGGCATATAGCTCTATTTAAGCAGTCCTGCGTTGACCATCGCTTCTTCGATCCGTGCCATAGACCTCGTTGAGAGTGGCACCATCGGTAGGCGTGTGTCAGGTAAACATTTACGTAGCAAACTACACGCGAATTTTATGGGTGCAGGATTGGGTTCACAAAATAGCGCCTCATTCAAAGGGTGTAGAATGTCGCGCAAGCGCCACACATCCTCATACTGCTCGTTACGCCACGCATCGTGCATCTCCGCATTGAGACGCGGCGCAACATTAGAAGATACAGAAACGCAACCAAAACCGCCCTGCGCAAGAAACGCCACGGCTGTGACATCATCGCCAGATAACAGACAGAACTCACGACCGATACTTAAACGAGAAGACAATGGCCGCGTCAAATCTCCCGTCGCATCTTTCACGCCGACAATATTTGGGTGCTCAGCCAACTCAGTCATGGTTTCAACAGACATGTCGACAACACTACGCGGCGGTATATTGTAAATGATGATTGGAAGGTCCACTGAATCAGCAATCGATCTGAAGTGCGCCAGCATCCCTGCCTGGCTAGGCTTGTTGTAATACGGTGTAACCACAAGCGCGGCATCAGCGCCTGCTTCGGCCGCATGCCTAGTCAGTGCTATTGCTTCTTCTGTCGAATTAGATCCTGTTCCCGCAATAACGGGCACCTTATCCTTGGCGACTTCGACACATAATTCAACGACACGCTTATGCTCTTCATGACTTAACGAGGGCGACTCACCCGTCGTTCCTGTTGGAACAACAGCATGCGTGCCTTCATCTGCCTGCCACTGAACCAGCTCTTGAAAAGCCTTCTCATCCACGGCACCGTCCCGGAATGGCGTAATCAGTGCGGTAATTGATCCGGTAAACATTGAATTCCACTCCAAAGCTGGCACCAAGTGAGCCGTTCACTGGTCTCCGACACGTCCATTTGGGACGGAACATAACTCCGACGCAGCAACGCAGCAAGCAAACCGAGATCTTCTACCGAATATCCACATAGTGAATCAACGGTATCAATAGAGGATGAAGTCTTTAGTTGAGCCTCAAGACTTGGTAAATTAATAGTTTGTAGCCCTATATGATGTGGCAAACTGAATGTTTCTATGTTCATCACGAATTTTAGCCTTCTCGGCATTCCTGTCGGCTGCTTCGGTATTGTCACTGCCAAGTGCGATAGATGCAGCTCCCGTTCTGCCAGAGGTAAAACCGTCAGTCCCAAAGTTCCAAACACGTTCAGCTAAGGTCCTTCCAGAGCGAAAACCACCTTACTACGGGCCATTTGGTGAGAGTTACATCTACCTGCTCGATAACAAGCAACGAACGTCATTCCGGCGCGCGATAGCTGCCGCCAAGTCAAGGAAATGGCGGCTAGCGACGGATCAAGCAGAAAAGGCCGACAACGAACTAGTAGAGCATGTCATAGCATGGCTCTACCTTCGAGAAACTGGGGCGAACAGTCCTTTCAACGCGCGCATCGCGTTTATTCGCGAGAATCCCGATTGGCCCCAGGTCGAAATGGTCATCCGACGGGCCGAGGAAGCCGCGTCCGACAACTCAGTATCTAACGAAGAACTTATCTCGTGGTTTGTTGAATTTCCTCCTAAGACAGGCCCTGGGATGGCTGCCTTAGCCGTCGCTTATCGTGAACAGGGACTGGAAGACAAAGCGATTGAGACGGCAAAGAAAGCATGGCTGAAAGGAACCTTCAGCCGAGCACGAGAACGTGCCTTCCTTAAAGAGTTTAACTCCCTCTTCAGTAAGGCTGACCATAAAGGGCGACTAGCGCGTTTACTGTGGGACGGCCATGCTAATAGTGCACGCCGTATGTTGCGGCGGGTCGGTAGTGATTATCGAAGATTAGCAGAGGCGCGTATCTCCCTCATGACATCATCGTATGGTGTCGATGCCACCATTGCGAAAGTGCCTAAATCTCTAAAAAATGACCCAGGTCTCATCTACAATAGACTAAAATGGAGAAACAAAAGACGGCGCTACGAAAGTGCCATGGCGCTGTTGCCGCTTTCACAACACGACGCCGTTCGACCAGACCTCTGGTGGAAACAAAGGCACCTCCTTGCGAGAGAAGCTCTATCTGCAGGCTCAATTACACAGGCCTACGATATTGTCTCAAAGCATAAAGCATCAGATGCCCTTTCTATATTCGAGGCCGAATGGTTGGCCGGATGGATTCAACTGCAATTCTTAAAAGATCCCGAAGCAGCACTGCCCCATTTCTATCGTGTCTACGACGCTGTTGCGTTCCCAGTCAGCTTGTCTCGAGGTGCATACTGGGTTGGGCGGGCTTTGGAACAAGCCGGCGATATAGAGCTTGCAAAGAACTGGTATGAAAAAGCCGCCGTTCACATCACAACCTACTATGGGCAACTTGCGCTCGCTAAATTAACTGGGGATACAATCCCACAACTTCCGCTTGATCCGGTTCCTTCCGTTAGTGAGCGGAGCTCCTTTCATCAAAATAGACTAGTGCAAGTCGTGCGTATGTTGGCCGAGATTAGCGACAAAGATCACTTGAGGCGTTTTGTCTTGGCCGCTGCAAAAGCATCAGACTTTGCAACGGAGCGTCACCTCACGGCAGAGATGGTGAGCAAGTTTAACCGAGCAGACCTTGGTGTTTGGATAGCTCGACGAGCCATCCAAGATCACATCACGTTATTAGAATTTGGTTATCCTGTTTCGAACTTTAAATATCCGAACAAACCAGAAAAATCGTTACTTTTATCAATCACGCGGCAAGAGAGTAACTTTGATGCCACCGCTCGCAGTCCTGTTGGCGCGAGGGGCTTAATGCAACTCATGCCCGCCACGGCGAAAGCTATTTCTCGACAACTTCGAATCCAGTACGATCGCGATGCACTGACGCAAAATCCTGCGTATAACATTGAATTAGGGTCTAAGTACCTCGGTGATCTCATCAACCAGTTTGATGGTTCATACATAATGGCGATAGCTGGATATAACGCTGGTCCCCATCGCGTGCGACGCTGGGTTAAAAAATTTGGTGACCCTAGAAAGCCTGGCATAGACCCGATTGATTGGATTGAACAGATACCATTCACGGAAACAAGGAACTACGTTCAACGTGTTATGGAAAACCTTCAAGTATACCGAGCGGTCATTGCCAACAGCCAACAGCTCGCCCAGACACTCCCAAAGGATCTTTCCCGCAACGGCGGCTGAGAACTACAAACTTAAACCTGAACGTTTAGGCGCAAAAAAGGCGGATAAAATCCGCCCTCTAAAACTGTGTCAGCACTACGCTGTGTTATGAAACCGCTGCCTGAGAAAGTTTTTCTGCATTAACACCATTTGAAAGAGCTGGTGATTTAACTTCCGTAACCTTTTGGGCTTCTACAGCAATTCTTTTACAGTGACCTTCCATGAACGCTCCCGGCTCAATAGCCAAGCTTTCATGCTCAATATCACCAGACATCTGGGCCGTAGATGCCAAGAATACGGAGTTGGCCTTAACTTTACCTTTAATGGCACCGTGAACGCGAACGGTCTGAGCCGTAACTTCACCGCTCACAGAGCCCTTAGCTCCGACGATAAGGGCTTTGCAATTAATGTCACCTTCAACACTGCCGTCGATTTGAATCTCGCCATTGCTGGAGAGGTTCCCATGCACCTTAAGGTCGATGCTAATAATCGAAGGAACAGACCTTACTTGAGCTTCACTTAGCCGTGAAACTTGCGCTTGGGATTGTCCGTTAGTTTTGCTCGAGAACATCGCTTCCCGCTCTAATAAATTTCATCGGATTTATCTGCTTTCCTTCATACAAAACCTCGAAATGAAGGTGAGGCCCTGTGCTGCGTCCACTACCGCCAAGAAGGCCGATCTCGGTCCCTCGACTGATATACTCACCCTTCTCCACCGAAATTTTTGCCATGTGACCATAACGAGATGTAAGCCCCATGCCATGGTCAACCTCTACAAACCTACCATACCGCCCACGCCAGCCGGCGTAAATAACCTTGCCTTCGCCAGGGCTAAGGACTGGAGACTTGTAAGGTGCACCGAAATCCAATCCTAAGTGACGAGCATGACTGCCGGTAAACGGGTCCTTACGGACGCCAAAGCCACTTGTTATGCGATATTTCTTGAAGGGTTCTTTTATAGGTAGAATCGCGGTGAGGTTTTGCAACTCGGTCAAACGCTCAACTTGAAGGTTGAGAGCTACCAAAGAATCATAAAGAGGGCCCTCATCACCAGGAAAGGATTCCAGCGGAACAAATGGGCCACCGCTTCCTGTTTCAGAGCGCCGAGCATCTAACAGGTCATCGACTTCAAGCCCGGTTGAAGACAATGATGTCTCGATCATATCAATTTCTTGATCCGCGACTTCAGCAAACCGATGGAACAACAAAAGCTGTGTGCTCTCCATATCTCTCAATTGGTTTTCTAGCACATCGACGCGCTGGATCAATCCATCTCGTTCCGCCGATGCTAGGTCACGCTCAATAATTAGCTCACGGAGTTTCAAGGTCTTGGGATCAATGGACATCATCCCACCGTGCACCCCCGTCATGTCAGTCATATCCGACTTTAATTGGGATAACTGGGTATGAAGCCGGTCACGCTCTTCAGCAACATGATGCCGCTCTAACTCAATCCGCCCAATGGCAACTTCAATCCGGTCGGGGTTTGAGCGCTGTCGGCTATTACGAATTAGGCCACCAATATCTGGTTTTCTCTCACGGACAGCAGCGGCGAGCGACCCTTTGAGCGTTTTTACATCTGCCAAAGACGCTTGACGGTCGGCCAATGAAACCATGCGCTCATTGTTGTCGCTTAGCTCATCCGTGATTTCGTCCATTCGCCGTTTATAGACCGTCAACTGAGCGAGAAGCTGCTCATATCCAGAACGCGCATCCGTAACTTCAATATTTTTCGCTCTAATTCTATCGCTATGACTAATCACCAGACCAGAACTTATAAGTAACCAGCCACCAAAAATGATAAAAACGGACGCAGCCGCAGCCTGGCCCATTGTGGTGAGAAGCAGCGAACGCATGCGCTCCTCGGTACGCAAAATAATCTGCCGTTCCGGAAACATTTTCTGCAGCCCGCGATTAACGTCCGACAGGCTTCGATCATGAGGATCAAATTTAGACACGTGCTTCCCCGACACTCTAAAAAAATCCCGCGAGCGCACTCCCCAAGGAGATTAGTGTTCACGGTTTCTATGCAAACAACTTAATAAAACAAGTTAACGGTTTGCAACGGCCCCTACGAATTCTTTAAATATCTTTGCCACGATGGCATCCCCAGACCTCGAACCGCAGAAGCTTGGAAACACCGCTAGGTCTCTATCTATTATTATTCTGCCATTTCTATCATTTTTTTCAATGAGAAAGAGGTGTGACACCCCAACATTGATGGCTTAACTTCTGAACAGAATTTTCGTTCGTTAGAAACGAGTAGGCCATCTAAACCATCGACTCACCAAGAAAAATAAGCATGCATTACATATATCGTAGAAAATGAACCTAAGATGAAATTTATAAAACTGACTCTTTTGTCTTGGTTTGGCAGTGGTTACAGCCCAAAGGGGCCTGGTACAGCAGGGTCCTTGTGCTGCTTGCCGTTTGCCTGGGGCATCGCGACCATCTGGGGGCCTGAGAGCCTCATTCTCGCCGGCTTTATGGCCTTTGTAGTCGGCGTTACTGTGGCACACATCACCCCTGAGGCTAAGAACGACCCAGGATGGGTGGTTATTGATGAAGTGGCTGGACAATGGCTAACCCTGGCCGTAGTTCCACCGAACCTCCTCCTCTACGCGGTGGGATTTCTCTTATTTCGGGTTTTCGATATTTTCAAACCCTGGCCCATTAGAACTCTTGAACAGAAGGTGCCCGGTGCCCTAGGTGTCATGATCGATGACGTAGCGGCGGCCGTATATGCTGCAGCACTGCTGTATGCCTTCAGCTTGATAATAAGGACCTGATGCATGGCGACGCTTCCGAGAGATCTCACAGACATGGCCAAAGTCGTCATCAACGAGGCCAGAAAGGACGGCAAGACGATTTCCACCGCTGAATCCTGTACAGGCGGATTAATTTCCAGCTGCCTTACAGACATACCGGGCTCGTCTGAAGCCTTCCTTTGCGGTTTCGTGACATACGGAAACGAAGTCAAAACACACCTGCTCGGCGTGCCAAGTGACGCCATCATAGAGTTCGGAGCGGTCAGTGACATCGTCGCAGCCACCATGGCAGAAGGCGCACTCGCCAAATCCGGCTCGGACCTAGCAATATCAGTCACCGGAATAGCCGGACCTTATGGCGGCAGCAAAGAGAAGCCTGTCGGTTTGGTTTATCTCTCATTGGCTCAACTTGAAAAAGATACGGTGATAAAACGCTACGTGTTTGCTGGCACAAGAGACGATATCAGACGCTCAACTGTTGGGGCAGCGTTGGAGTTGATTTTGGGTAGCCTCAGAGAAGGCAGTGATAAGGATGACGAAGAGACGATACGGAAGAATAGTTCGGTCTAGCCGTAGAGCACCTTCGCGCGGGCTTCAAATGCAGAAACCATACGACGCACAGCTTCTTCAAACAGCACACCAATCAATTTCTGTAAGATAACTGATCTAAACTCGAACTCGAGATAGAAATCAATTTCACAGCCTTGGCCCCCAAGCGTACCAGCAAACTTCCAAGTATTCGATAAGTACTTAAACGGGCCATCTTTGTAGTCCACTTTAACCATGCTGGGATTATCTAAAGTCACACAGGAGGTAAACTTTTCTCGAACCATCTTAAAGCCGATCACTAAATCAGCCTCAAAGCCATCCTCAAGAATTTCTGTTTTCCGACATGCAATGCACCATGGCAAAAATAATGGGTAGTTCTCAACATCAGCCACCAGGTCAAAGACTTGCTCCTGTGTATATGGCAACGTTATCTTCTCGGAATGAACAACCATCTTCGATACGGGCCTACTTAAAGCTTATTGATTAGCAGTGAGTTTGTTCTCTCGCGCATCGCGTAGCTCAGCAAAATCAGCATCCGCGTGATAAGAAGACCGCGTCAACGGGCTAGCTGAAACCATCAGAAAGCCCTTCGCTCGCGCTATTTTCTCATACCCGGCAAACTCATCCGGCGTCACGAACCGATCAACCGGAGCATGCCGGGGCGTTGGCTGTAGGTACTGGCCAATGGTCAAGAAATCGATATCGGCGGACCGCATGTCATCCATAACTTGCAGCACTTCATCTTTCTCTTCTCCGAACCCCACCATGATCCCAGATTTTGTGAATACGCTGGGCACAACCTCCTTCACACGCTCGAGTAAGCGTAAGCTTGTAAAGTAGCGCGCTCCTGGACGAATGGATCGATATAAGCGTGGAACTGTTTCAAGATTGTGATTGAATACATCAGGGCGAGCCTCCGCCACTAGATCTGTTGACCCAAGCTTCTTTCGGAAATCAGGAGTTAAAACTTCAATCGTCGTATCCGGACACGCTGCCTTGATTGATTCAATAACGCGGACCCAATGCGCCGCGCCGCCGTCTTCCAAGTCATCACGATCGACGGACGTAATAACAACGTGACGTAGTCCGAGCTTGGCTACGGCTTCCCCGACGTGAGCAGGTTCATTGTCATCAATCTTGCCCGGTTTGCCGGTCTTGATATTGCAGAAAGCACAAGCTCGCGTGCAAATATCGCCAAGGATCATCATGGTCGCATGTTTCTGCGCCCAACATTCGCCTATGTTCGGGCACGCGGCTTCTTCGCACACAGTATGAAGGTCGAGATCACGCATCAGTCGTCGCGTTTCTCCATAGGCCGGAGATGTCGGTGCTTTAACCCGCAACCAGTCCGGTTTGGGCTTTCGGGCAGTTTGCGCCTTAATGGGTGTTGCTTCGGTCATACCTTAGATATGGATCCCACGGTCGTAAGCATCAAGGACCGATTCATGCATCATTTCTGAAAGCGTGGGATGCGGGAATACAGTTTCCATGAGTTCGGCTTCCGTCGTCTCAAGCGTCATCGCAACGGCATAGCCCTGAATGAGTTCCGTGACTTCTGCGCCAATCATATGCGCGCCCAGTAGTTCGCCTGAATCAGCATCAAATACAGTCTTGATGAGGCCCTGATCATCTCCCAGTGCAATCGCCTTACCATTCCCAAGAAACGGAAAACGGCCAACTTTCACTTTGTGACCAGATTCCTTAGCTTTTGCTTCAGTCATCCCGACGCTAGCAATCTGAGGATGGCAATAGGTGCAGCCTGGAATTCGAGAGGTATCCAGAGCATGAGGGTTCTTGCCTGCTATCTTTTCAACGCATATCACCCCTTCGTGGCTGGCTTTATGCG
Source organism: Rhodospirillaceae bacterium (assembly GCA_028822445.1). Classification (GTDB taxonomy): domain Bacteria; phylum Pseudomonadota; class Alphaproteobacteria; order Rhodospirillales; family Rhodospirillaceae; genus WLXB01. Next base: position 165,125 of record JAPKDQ010000006.1, read on the forward strand.
CGAGCCAGGGCGGTCCAGTCAGGTCTCCAATGGCATAAACTCCAGGCTCATCAGTCTCACTGTATTTGCCCGTTACAACATGGGTTTTGTCCACATTCACTTTGCTTTCCTCAAGCCCAATATCTTCGACGTTGCCGACAATCCCGACTGCTAAAATAACTCGGTCGATCGTTAGCCTTTCTGATTTACCATCTTTCTCAATCGTAGCTGTTACGTTTGACGAGCCAGTGTTAAGCGCCTTAACCGTTGCGCCTGTAATGATATTCATGCCCTGCTTCTTGAACGCCTTAAGCGCCAAGGCTGAAATCTCTTCATCTTCAACCGGCAACACTCGATCCATCACTTCAACGACAGTAACCTCAACACCAAGCGTCTTGTAGAAACTTGCGAACTCAATTCCAATAGCACCTGAACCGATAACGAGCATCGACTTGGGCATCGTTTCCGGCACCATCGCCTCGCGGTAGGTCCATATAAATTTACCGTCTGGCTCGAGCCCCGGCAAAATCCGTGCACGTGCACCCGTCGCAAGAACGATGTACTTCGCTTTCAGCGTCGCGACTACATTCTTATCTTTCGTGACTTTGACCTGTCCTTTTCCCGCAAGAGCGCCCTGTCCGGCGAACACTTGAATCTTGTTCTTCTTCATGAGCATACCAACGCCGCCAGACAAGCGGCTCGCAACTTTACGTGAACGCGCAACGATCTTCTTTACGTCATAACCAACGTCTTTTGCTGTTAGACCAAAGTCCTCAGCATGCTGCATAAGATGATAAACCTCTGCGGTGCGAAGAAGAGCTTTGGTTGGAATACAGCCCCAGTTCAGACAAATACCCCCGAGGTGTTCGCGCTCTACAACAGCGGTCTTAAGGCCAAGCTGGGCTCCACGAATAGCTGTGACGTAACCACCCGGCCCGCCACCGACAACAACAAGATCAAAATTCGTATCGGCCATAGTTAAGCCTCCACTTACAACAACAAGCTTAAGGGGTTTTCAATCAGTGGCTTGAAGGCCGCCAGGAATTCAGCGCCTACCACACCGTCAACAACACGATGGTCGCAAGATAAGGTGCAAGTCATCACGGTTCCAACGGCAAGCACTCCGTCCTTAACAATGGGTCGTTGCTCTCCGGCACCGACTGCCAAGATCGCGCTCTGCGGTGGATTAACAATCGCCGAAAATTCTTTTATACCAAACATGCCAAGATTAGAGATAGAAAAACCCCCGCCTTGGTATTCATCTGGCTTGAGTTTGTTACCACGCGCGCGACCCGCGAGTTCCTTCATTTCATTGGAGATGCCTGACAATCCTTTTTGATCAGCATGCCGTAGGATCGGTGTAATCAATCCACCATCTGTCGCAACGGCGACCGCGACATCAACATTATCGTACAGGCGAATAGCTTCATCCGTCCAAGTCGCGTTGACCATGGGAACCCGTCGCATCGCTACAGCACTCGCCTTAATCACAAAATCATTGACCGACAAGTTATAATCAGCGTGATCTAGGTTATTCAGTTGCCTGCGTAGAGAAAGCAACGCATCGATATTGCAATCAATCGTTAGATAGAAGTGAGGAATATTCTGTTTGGCTTCGAGCAATCGACGCGCGATGATCTTACGTACGCCCGAATTCACTTCCTCGGTGTAAGGCTGACCGAAATCGGGAACATCTGCGGATGCCGAGGAAACAGCGGTCATCGCTGGCACATTTACAGAGCTTGATGTCATTACACCGCCGGACATCGCCTTTTCCACGTCAGCTTTGACAATGCGCCCGTTAGGGCCAGAACCCTGCACATCAGCAATATTGATACCAGCATTCGCCGCAATTCTTCTAGCCAGCGGGCTCGCGAACATGCGGTCACCATCGGAAGAAGGTGCCACTGTGTTAGAAGCAGCGGCAGTTGGTTGTGCAGCAGGTGCCGCCTTAACTTTTTCTGGTTCAACAGTAGGTGCTAACTTTTCAAGGATAGGAGCCGCCTGATTAGACGCTTTGATATCACCAGCGTCTTCGCCTTCCTCAAGCAAAACAACAATTGGCTTATTAATAGCAACACCTTCCGTGCCTTCAGGAACAAGGATTTTTCCAACCTTGCCTTCGTCAACGGCCTCGAGTTCCATCGTTGCCTTATCGGTTTCTATCTCGGCGATTATATCTCCTGAGGTAACCTCGTCCCCTTCTTTGACCATCCACTTAGATAGCGTTCCTTCGGTCATTGTCGGTGACAGCGCGGGCATTAGAATTTGAATAGGCATATGTTCTATTTCCTCTTTCGCGTTGCATAATCGCGATAGCAAGCAGCTTTTGCCGCTTCTACGATGTGTTCAACTTGAGGTAAGGCAAGCTTCTCTAGATTTGCTGCATAGGGCATAGGCACATCCACCCCAGTCACGCGTGCTACCGGCGCATCGAGCCAATCAAATGCATTTTCCATAATTTGGGCAGAAATCTCCGCACCAATTCCAGAGAATGGGAAACCTTCTTCACAGGACACACAACAATTAGTTTTTTGCACCGACTTTATGATTGTTTCTGTATCCAGTGGGCGCAGACTGCGAAGATTAATGACCTCAGCTGAAATGCCCAGCTCGCCCAATTGCTCGGCCGCTTCTAAAGCCTTACCAACCATAATTGTGAACGCCGTGATCGTAACGTCGGTCCCTTCACGCTCAATCTTCGCCTTACCGATCGGCAACACATACTCGTCACTCGTTGGAACGTCGAATTTCGACCCGTACATAAGCTCATTTTCTAGGACAATGACGGGGTTAGGATCACGGATAGCAGCTTTCATCAAACCTTTAGCATCCGCACCAGACCATGGTGCAACTACTTTATGACCAGGAATATGAGCATACCAAGCGCCGTAGCATTGCGAATGCTGAGCTCCAACCCGAGAGCCTGCGCCATTAGGGCCACGGAAAACAATCGAACAACCCATCTGCCCACCTGACATATAAAGCGTCTTAGCAGCCGAATTAATAATTTGATCAATAGCTTGCATGGCAAAGTTAAACGTCATGAATTCTATAATGGGTTTAAGGTTCCCAAAAGCGGCTCCTACGCCCAATCCTGCGAAGCCTTGTTCGGTGATCGGCGTATCAATTACGCGTTTACCGCTGAATTCTTCAAGGAGGCCTTGGCTAACTTTGTATGCGCCCTGATACTCGGCCACCTCTTCACCCATAAGAAACACAGCTTCATCTTTGCGCATTTCTTCAGCCATCGCATCTCGCAACGCTTCTCTCACAGTGATCTCGGTAGTTGGGCCGAGCTCCGGCTCATCTGCGTCAAATACGGGCTTAGGCGTAGCCGGTCGCTCAACCACCGCAACACGCTCAACCTTAGTCGTTTTTGCTGAATTATTCTCCGCTGTAAGTCTTTGAGAAGCAGCTGATACAGCAATAGCGGTGGCATCCTCGCCTTCTTCAAGAAGTATAGCTATAGGAACATTCACATCTACGCCTTCGGTGCCTGCAGCGACTATAATTTTTCCAATACACCCATCGTCGACAGCTTCCAGTTCCATGGTGGCTTTATCAGTTTCGATTTCTGCGATGATGTCTCCGGCAACAATACTGTCACCTTCCTTCACCATCCATTTCGCAAGCGTTCCCTCTGTCATCGTTGGGGAAAGCGCGGGCATTAGAATTTCCGTCGCCACGGACAAATACTCCTTCATTGCCTCCTATGGAGGCCTACCGCTGCAAGGCTCTAAAGCGCCTCAAGCACTACTCTAAAAATTAGGCAACGTCGCGAAGGACGTCTGTAAACAACTCGATTGGGTCTGGTTCAGGAGAGGCTTGAGCGAACTCGGCAGCCTCTGTAACGCGTGCCTTGATCCCCTTATCAATATCTTTGAAGGCCTCTTCATCAAGAGCCTTACACTCAAGCAGCTTTAAGCGGAGACGGTCAATCGGGTCGCGCTCGCCACGCATTTTTGCCAGTTCTTCTTTCGACCGGTATTTGGCCGGGTCAGACATAGAATGGCCCCGGTAACGATACGTCTTCATTTCTAGAATAATGGGGCCTTTACCGCCGCGTGCGTATTCCACTGCCTCTTGGCCGGCCGTATAAACAGCAGCAACATCCATGCCATCAATGACTTTGCCTGGAATTCCGTATGCTTCCCCGCGTCTATGCAGGTCGGTCGATGCAGACGCTCTCTCAATCGACGTACCCATACCGTATTTGTTGTTCTCTATGACGTAGATCACTGGCAGCTTCCAAAGCGCTGCCATATTGAAGGATTCGTAAACCTGTCCTTGGTTTGTCGCTCCGTCGCCGAAGTAGCAAAAATTTACACCACCATCCTCGCTGTACTTATGAGAAAATGCTAAACCCGTGCCGATCGGGACAGATGCACCAACGATGCCATGCCCACCAAAAAACCCTTTTTCCCGACTAAACATATGCATGGACCCGCCTTTTCCACGAGAATAGCCATCAACCCTGCCGGTTAATTCGGCCATGACACCTTTAGGATCCATGTCAGATGCCAACATGTGTCCATGATCTCGGTACGAGGTAATCAGGGTATCTACGTCAATCACATTTCCCTGAAGCCCAACAACGACGGCTTCCTGGCCAATGTAGAGATGGCAGAAACCACCAATCAAACCCATCCCGTACAGTTGGCCTGCCCGTTCCTCAAAACGCCGAATGAGTAACATTTGTTTATAGAATTGAATCTGCTGATCGATAGAAGGTCCCTTAGCAACGGAACCCTTAGACGTCTTCTTTATCTTTAATTTTGATGCAGATCGTTTAACGGTCGCAGACTTACTAGCGGCCATGCCTGATCCCCATTTCTGTTTTGGGTGCATTACATTCTATTTTATTAGCACCCCTCATAGGCGGTTTATCGCAGCGCAGCCTGATAAGCGCAAGTTAAACTAAGGTTAACCCACTGTTTGCACTGCACAATCTATTAATTAACCTGAATTAGGTTAACTTACTGTGAGGCCCACGGTTTGCACTGAAGCCCCTTTCACAATAAGGTAATTTAATTACTCTTTATGATCCCTTTTTGTAATACTTTCTATTTGAAGCGTTGAAATAAGACGTTTAGTTATCTCCAAATATAACAGCGTATATACAAAAACCTGCAGAAAAGAGGCCTCAACAGCTGTCTGGTAGAAAATTGGAATTAACGTTGCTCGGGGATGATAAGAAATTCGTTAGGCTGAGCGAAAGCTAGTACACGACGGGTTTTCTCGCCCAGCATATCTAAATCCAGGCTATCCGGCCTAAGTAGGGAAATCCTGCTCTCTAGCAGTTCACGCTCAGCCTGAATCAAAGCAAGGTCTTTTTCTGCGGCTGACATTTGCTGGCGCACTTGCCACCAGGCAAGCAAACCGCGATCACCTTGCACAGCGTGATACGCAAAATAGGTTACCAGGGCAGCACCAAGTAGAGGCACGAGCGCCTGTTTTGCCTTCTTGCTATGTTCTCCATTAACCATGTGATTATGGAATCACGCGGGGGTCACTCGGTCAAGCCATCACCTAATTTTTTCTTCAATAGAATCAAGGATGTGACAATTCAGACTCACATTAATTTGATATGAACCCGGCAAGGGTATTAACCTTGATAGCTCAATATTAGCCTCAAGAACGGTCATTCTGCGCCCAAATCATTAGTCTGCGCAAAAAGTCGGCATCGCCGATGGTTATAATAAGGGCCAAGCATATCATCCGTAGAATAATAAATTTTACAGTTAATACTTCCGCGCCAATGCCTTAATGATCCTTATGATACCTAAAGCGTAGGTCTCTAGAAGTTAGGGGAATCAAACATGCCATTCATACTCAAAAGCCTAGGGGTCTTAGTCGTCACTGCAGCAACCGCAGTTGGCATATGGCTTTACATGCTGACGTCTGATGGTTTTGCGATTTCGCTGGAGGGCCTTCGCACCAAATATGAAATGCCGGACTCCAAGTACATCACGCTCGACGGTATAAATATCCATTATATGGATCAGGGCGAAGGCCCCGCTGTTGTTTTATCCCATGCCTCTTTTCACAGCCTGCGGGCTTGGGACGACATGGTTGAAGATATGACCGACCAGTTTCGCATTATTCGGTTTGATTACCCCAACGCAGGATTAAGCGGCTTTGACAAAAAGAACCGTTACTCCGTCGAGCATTATCAAGAGCTCATTACCCAGCTCACCGAAGCACTCGAAATTGACAAGTTTCATCTGATCGGAACGTCATCCGGTGCAACGGTCGCCTTTCGCTATGCCGCGAATAATCCTGAGAAGCTCAATCGTTTCGTTCTAATCAATTCCGCTGGCATGCCAAGAACGGCTGTTACAAATCCCAATCGAGCTCGAGGATCGGCGTTGAGCCGTTGGATTTACAGCTACCACCAACCCCGGTCGTATTGGCGCAAAGCGTTAGCCCAAAACATCACCTCAAAACCGGCGACCGAAGAGCATATCGAAATGAACTACGATATGAACCGGCGCGCTGATCGCGGAGAAGCAGCTCGTATTTTTAGGCGTAAATACATCATTGGCGACCCGTCAGTCGTTCTTGATGACATTACCGCTCCCACGCTCATTATGTGGGGTATGGATAATCCAACAGTCATGCATCTTGAAGCCAATGTCATTCAGCTCTGGATGACCGGCGCACCTACAATCGTGAAAAAGTACGACCGTCTCGGGCACTATCCCTACATCGAAGAACCGGAAGCTTTTGCATCTGACATCAGTGCATTCTTATCTGGCGAATGGGACGGTCAACTGAGGCAAACACAACGCGTAAAACCAGAAGACCTGACCGAGCTTACGTCAGATTAGGCTGGCTCACCGTTCAGGCGAGTCTGATTCACCCGCACCAAGCGTTTGCCAACATTCGTCCCTTTGAACAACCCAACGAAAGCGTCCGGTGCATTTTCGAGTCCATCAACAATGTGATCACGGTACTTCAATTTACCGTCTTTAATCCACTCGCTCATGGCTTTGCGGCCTTCGTCGTAGCGGTCGATATAGTCATGGATAATAAACATGGGCTTATCCATCTTCCACGTCCAAGGTGAACCATCATCCTCAAAAGTGTTGTACTGCTCAGTAGAACCCACATATGACACGCGGCCTCCTGGATTCAGTTGACTGATAATAGCTTCCCCCATGGGTCCGCCAACATTATCGTAGTAAATGTCGACGCCCTTCGGGCAAACCTGTTTTACTGCAGCGCCGATGTCATTGACCTCTTTGTAATTAATACCCGCATCAAAACCCATTTCTTCCGTGATGAAACGAATTTTCTCTTCTGAAGAGGTGATGCCGATCACGGTGGCACCGTGAATTTTACCAATCTGTCCAGCCAAGTGCCCAACCGCGCCGGCTGCCGTGGTAACGACCATCACGTCACCGGGTTTAGGTTTGCATTCCAACATCATCGAGAAGTAAGCCGTCATCCCAGGGCGTCCAAGCACACTAGCCGCTGTATTCAGGGGACCCAAAGTTTCGTCGACGACGCGCAACCCTGATCTATTATGGATGTAGTGCCCTATTCCCCGCGTTAGGGCGTAATTCTGCCAACCGAGAAGCCCGTTGACGACATCGCCGTCTTTGAAATCCGGATGATGTGACTTCACCACTTCACCAACAATATCACCGAGCATCACACCGTATAATGGTACAATTTCAACATTCCGCGGTGTCGCATTCATCACCAAACGCTGAAACGGATCGACGGATAAATACAGGTTACGCACAAGTAACTGTCCAGGGGCTGGGGCAGGGACAACGTCTTCGACCCATTTAAAGTCACCGAGACTTGGGGTTCCATTAGGGTGCTGGGCTAAGAGCCACCGCTTGTGGGTTTCCCCTGTTTCAGGTTGCCAACCCATAACAATCACTTCGCTGACTTCTTTTTCCATGACTATCGCTCCAATACATTTACGATCGGCAGTCTTCTAAAGGCTGGCACCCAACGCAAGCCCTTAGCCATAAGAAAAACGCCGGCCACAAGGGCCGGCGCTTCCAAAATAAATGACGTCTGCCCTACTCAGCGGCTTCCCGAATTAGCTCCGCTTCAGGCAAAGCATCAAAAACAGGTGCCGGGTCAAGAGCCCAGGCTTTTGTCTCCCTCCTATACGGGCAAGGGATCGCCGTAATAACATCCCCCTTATCCGAGAGATCATTTAGCGCCATATGGTCTAGTCGCCAGCCCTTTTCCATCCATTCTTTAAGCTTACCGCGATACTGCACAACCACACTATCGTGCGGCATCAAGACTTCTTTGGTCATTGTTGGCGGCGTCAACTTAGGCTTAAGCTTATTGACGACGACGATATCTTCGCTGGCTACAAACATATTCCGCTGTTTGATCTTCTTATCGAGAAGCTTGTTTAGCCATTCGCGTTTGGTAATCGCCATGTTGCGTAGATTAACCAGGAAGATGCGTGTCTTTGCTTCTTCGATAGGCGCTTCAAACATGTACTGATGCATATGCATGGTTTCAGACAGGTGGATATAAGTCCACATGTGGTTCGGGCCATAGGTCCCAGAGCCGGCCTGCATCTTACCGCCTTCTTTGCGGAAGTGCTTCATCAACCAGTGCTTGAGCGGCGGTGCATCGAACGTATGCATAAAGCCAAAACCCCAGTCATTATTCTTATAGGGCTCTAATTCGTTGACCTTGTAAGCTTCTTCTTTCTCGCCATTATAGCCATGCGTTGAGTGCACATATTCATTGTGGGCCGGATCAAGACCATTCTCGATGGAACGTTCGTAGTTGTAATCCACATCGAACGTTTGAATGGTCGCACGCCATCCCTCTGTCTCGTACTCGTCGATGGGCATTATCGGCGGGCGCTCTGCCTCTGGCAAATCACCCAAGAAGGCAAAGACCAAACCGTATTTATCGACGGTTGGATACGCGTCTACCCGAGCACGGGCAGGGATTTTACCGTTAATACCCAGGGATGGGATTCTTGTGCATTCCCCTTCAGCCGTGAACCTCCAGCCATGGTAAGGACATTGAACGGTGCCATCTTCTTTGCATTTACCGCCAGATAGCGCGCCGCCACGGTGAACACAGGTGTCAGCCAACAGTGCTGGCTTACCGTTGTTGTCCCTAAACGCGACGAAGTCGTGTTTAAGAATTCTCACGCGGGTCGGCTTGTCCGTAAGCTCATCGCTTACGCAAACTGGATACCAGAAATTCACATACATGTTAGATCTCTCCCGCTCTGATCACTAAGGCACTTAATGATGTAAACTATACGACATATATTGGGTCATTGGATTTAAACCGGTTTGATCGTGGCCGAGTTTTCCTAGTTTAATTTAAACGTACTATCCGCGACACAGACAATCCATAAGTAATTGATATTATTAACTAAAATAAATTAGAGAACCAACTAATACCGAAATTAAACTAATCCAGTTTCCCAATCCGGTGCAGAGCAAAGATAGTTCCAAGGACGGATTAATGCCAAAAATATGCAGAAAACCTAGGTTTTCTCTTTTCATCTATAAAGACGGCGCCCATAAATCGCCTGCCCGTTGATTGGTCAATACATATCGTGACCCCACTCCTGTGATCGGTATGACCTAAGACGCACGTACTAAGTTCTTTACCCCCTGAAAGTTCAATAATGACCGACACGACCAGTCCTGCCACGCCATCCGGAAACCTCCCCAAAACTACCGGATTGGTGCTCGCCTACGGGATGCTAATCAGCGCTATAGGGAACAACTTCCTCATTACAATTCTTCCTCCTCTTGGCCGCGATATGGGCTTCTTAGAGTGGCAAGTCGGGGTAATTCTTGCCGTTGGTGGAGCCTTTATGCTTGTCACTGGACCCTTTTGGGGGCGAATGAGTGAAGATTGGGGCCGCAAAAAAGTCATTTTAATCGGCGCCGTTGGCTACGTCGTCATGACAGCAATTTTCGCCTTCACAATAGACATGCGTCTGGCTGGAACGATTAGTGCCTCAGTTTGTTTCATACTCATGGTCGCCGTGCGCGGCCTCTACACAATGTCATCTGGCGCCATCTACCCGGCAACAATGGCCATGGTTGGCGACATGACCAGCAAAGAAAATCGTGCTGGTGGCGTCGCTATCATCACCGCTGCCTGGGGTTTTGGTTCCGTTGTCGGCCCCGCCATCGCCGCATTATTCTCTTCTCTTTCTCCAACAGCACCCTTCTATATTGTCACGGTTATGGGGATCGCCGCTCTCGCACTCTACGTTTACTGCCTCCACGAGCCGGAGAGACACAAACAGCCTAGCAAGACCGGGTTCAAGCATATCTTAACCCCTGAGATCCTCAGCATCGCTATCGGGTTTATGGTCCTCATTCTTGCCAACATCACGATGGTCGTAATTCTCGGTTTCCATATGCAAGACGCATTTGGCCTTGGCACAGCCGAAACGGCACGCGGCGTTGGTATAGCGCTATTTGTATCCGCTATTTCACAAATCGTGATTCAGATCGGGGTCATACCGCGTCTTAAATGGTCACCCCGCCGCATGATTAATGTCGGCACACCCATTGCAATCGTCGCAGTCCTACTAATCATGAACGCACCCACGTACTGGACGCTCATAGGCGCAATGGCAATTTTTGGTTTAGGAAGTGGTGTTGGATGGCCGGCCTATATGACCGCTGCCTCTTTAGCCGCAGGGCCCGAAAACCAGGGCAGTATGGCTGGGCTAACAGGTGCTTTCCAAGCCGTTGCTTTCATGATCGGTCCTATTGTTGGCACGGTAGCATACCAAATTAATGTGTCTGCTCCGTTCATTATCTGCGCCTCGCTCTCAGTCGTCGCCGTTGTGATGGCGAATGTACTGCCGATGCCTAAACCCCATGAAGACTAACAGCATGAGGAAAGAATTGATGGCCAGTCTGAAACTTCTCACCATGTCACTGCTCGGCTTCGTTCTATCTGCAAATAGCGCGCTTTCTGCAGATGGCCAAGCCACGACAACGGACACTTTCTGCAAATTTATTCAGACCTCGATCATGGGGAATACAGTCCCTGCCACCAACATGGTTCATCCGAATTACGAATCCTTTATTTTATCAAAAGCGAGCGTCGATCCTTTGCGCACCGAGCAGTTTACAACCTTGGGTAAAGACGGAATGCCGCACATGGTCTCCTGCAAGATGAAGACCCCAGATCATATTCAAGAAGTCTACGGTCAGAACAAAACGAATGATGAGGCCAAGACTTGCGCCGCCATCAATCGAGAGAACGTCTTAGCCGTCATAGCAAGCTTTACTCGAGAAGAATCTGAGAACCGTCTCTTAACAGACGCGCAAATAATTTTTGACGAAGACGTATCAGTGATGACGGGTCAATCCTGGATCAAGCCCTTCAACTTTGCCACCCGAATCGATAACCGCGCTTTGCATTTTCAAAGTAAACGCATGCAAATTGACTGGTCCAATATCCTCTTCAAGATGGCTCCAGACCGCTTTCGTGGAGCGCTTTATTGCCATCTAATTGCACCAGAATTTGCTAAGGCGCTTATTCTCGGCAAAGCCGGTGTGCCCGAACCTATTGACGGCTAAGACGCCTAAACGTCGAATGAAGATTCGTTTTCTATATGAGAGTTTTGAGCCTTAAAAAGTGCAATTCAATTTATGCGGGCTTCGTTCCCATTATTGCGCCATGGCCACGACGAGACGGCCTGATGTTTTCATCAACCAAAAAACCATGTTTCTTAACCAGCTCTCCAAAGTCGCGGGAAGCATATTCCACCCGCCATGGCTCGCCATTGAACTTATGGTCCTGCCAGATGGAGAATGTGCGATAGGCTGTGCTCTTCGGAGCTTGCTTTCCGGTCAGGAAGTCCATGGGGAAGAACACTCCACCAGGACGCAAAATGCGCTTGGCTTCGGCGATAATCTTGTCCTGGGCTTCAGACGTCACCTCGTGGAACATGATGTACGAGATCACCAGATCAAAGTGGTTATCGGGGAACTTCGTGTCTTCCGCCAAACGTTGCGTGAAGTGAACGTCCTTACCAAGATCAACACCGCGCGTATGCGCAAAGCGCACCATTGGTGCGCCAACGTCCAGACCCCACACTTCTGCATCTGGGAAACGATCTTTAATTGCGAAAGTTAAACGGCCGGTCGCACAGCCGAGGTCGAGAATGCGCATTACCTTTTTTCCGTCGCGCGGAATTTGCACGCGCTCAGCAATAGCAGCTTGAACTTCGTCGTCGTAGTTGCTGCCACCGTAGAAATTATTAACGCCGTAATAGTTGATGTACCCAGCAAACGGATCGCCAACATAACCACCCGGCTGAATGTGAATTTCATGTTTGGTGTATTCTGGAAGCACCAGGTCCGGGTCTAATTCGAGAGACCCCGGCCCTGAATGATCGGCTGATTCCATTTCAGCCAAGTACTCTTCCGCATTGGCATGAAAATAATCTTGCACCTGTTTCCATGTCAGTTGCTGATTGGATACCCAACCGCGCACGCTACCCATAATAAGGTGATCGTTTTCTATCATCGGCAGGAGCTCTTCGAGGGGCAAATCATCGTTGGCAGTGAGGCCACGCCCCTTCATCAGAAACGCAATCCGTTTTTTCGCAGCCTGGCGCATATCGCGATTGACGAAATTACGGAACCCGGTAAGGAAGTCTTGGCTGCTCTCTAGGTCAAGCGCCGGGAGACGTTCCAGCCTTCCACGGGTGCCACGTTTCTCAACATCTTTGAACGTGTAATTGTCGGGCGTTTTCGCTTCGGCTTTACGGCCCTTGATCAGCGATGACAAAAAGGTCGCAGTTGCGGCCGTGGCACCAAACAGTGTGCGGCGATTAATCATCTCAGGTCCTCCCTCGGAGGTTGGGTCAAAACGTAAACGTTATCAGCCTATGATGAGCCCAGGGAGCGCCAAGATCAAAGAAATACCGGACGTGCTTGCCGCAAAAACCGCTTAAACCGGCTTTGTACCCATCAAATTTTTGCGGCCAATCCACGCTGCAGGCCCGTCCTCTGTGGTCTCAAAGCCCGCTGTTTCCATGGCGCCAAAGAGATCAAGATCGGTGTATTCCTCCCACCAAATTTCGTTGTTCCAGCGGTAATCCCACCAGTGGCGGTATTTTTGGGCGGCGCTTGGGCTCGGCTTGTTCTCCCCAGTGTAGAAGTCGATCGGGAAGTAAACCCCGCCAGGCCGCAGAATGCGGAGAATCTCCTTCACCGTCTGCTTGGAAATCTCAGCAGGCATTTCGTGGTGCAGGATATAGGACGTGACGATGTCGAAGTATCCGTCCTCGAACTTGGTATCCTCTGCGAGGCGTTGGGCGAAATTAACGTCAGCGCCCAAGTCCACCGCCCGCATATGGGCATAACGCACCATGGGTCCACCGGCATCGATACCCCAAACTTCCGCTTCGGGGAATCGTTCCTTTAAAGCGATGGTTATCCGACCGATCGTGCATCCGACTTCCAAGATGCGAAGTGGCCGACCGGCGGGCTGAGGCGTTGAAGGTACGGGCATGGCATTAGCAAAGCCTATACTAGTCTCGTCCTGATCGTTCCGACCGCCGGAAAAATTGTTGGTTCCATAGTGATAGACGTAACCGCCAAGCGGGTCACCGACATAGCCGCCCGGCATAATATGAATCTCATGCTTCACATGATCTGGCAGGTACATGTCGGGGTTCAGTTCCAACGTGCCTGGCCCTGCGTTATCAGCCGCTTCTAGCTCATCCAGGTATTTATCGGGGTCGCGATAGAGCAACTCTTGAATTGTGCTCCAGGTGAATTCTTGCATGCTCACCCAGGTGCGGGCGTGCATCCCTAGGATATGGTCATTCTCCGCAATCTCTAAGATGGTCTCCATGGGCGGATCGCTATAGGCGTCTAGCCCCTTTGCCTCAAACAAGGCCACCATGCGTTTGGACACTATGCTGCGGAAACCACGACCGGTTACAACTCGGAACCCAGTTAGAAAGTCCTGTTGGCTTTCAAGATCCAATGTCGGCAATCGTTCAAGACGACCCACAGTGCCCCGAGGGTCTAAATCCCCTTTAAAGCTAGGCTTCGCGGCCTCAGCGGGGCGGCTGCCGAATAACGCGCTGACAGCGGCTCCAAGTCCGCTGAGCGCTGGAAAGAAGGTTCGGCGATCAAGCATAGTGTGATCCCATTCTGTTTGGGCGGTTCAGAGAGGACATCTAGGCTGGCTTGGTTGCCAGTAGGTTTGTGTTGCCAATCCAGGCCGCAGGCCCCTCTTCATTGACGTCAAAACCCTCATTTTGCATGGCTTTCGGCATATCAAAGCCATCGTACTCCTTGAACCAGACTTCTTCGTTCCAGCGATGGTCCCACCAGCGGCGGAATTTCAGATCGGCCCGTTTGGTGACAACATTGCTACCCGTATAGAAATCGATCGGGAAGAACACTCCACCTGGACGCAGAATGCGGTAGGCCTCTTTCACCGACTGCTTGGAAATCTCTGCCGGCATTTCGTGATAGAGAATGTATGACGTAACAACATCAAAGAAGCCGTCCTCAAACTTGGTGTCTTCGGCTAAACGCTGGGCCAAATTGATGTCGACGCCCAGGTCTACGGCTCGCATGTGGCCATAGCGAAGCATCGGACCGCCAGCATCAATGCCCCAGACTTCCGCGTCAGGGAACCGCTCCTTCAGGGCCAATGTCATCTGCCCCAGGGTGCAGCCGACATCGAGAATACGCATCACTTTGCCGTCTTTCGGCGCCGGGACAGAATTCGCTAAGTCGATATGAATTTCGTCTTGATAGTTGCCACCGCCATAAAAATTGTTGGTTCCGTAGTGATAAACGTGGCCACCGAGAGGGTCTCCAACATAGCCACCGGGCATAATGTGAATTTCGTACTTCACATGGTCTGGCAATGGCATGTCGGGATTAAGCTCAAGCGTACCCAGCCCAATATTGTCCGTGGCTTCCATCTCAGCCAAGTACTCGTCCGCTTTGTCATAAACAAAGTCCTGGATCGTTTTCCAGGTTAATTGCTGGCAACTCACCCATGAGCGCGCATTCATGCCGAATACGGGGTCATCACCGAGAACCTCGAGCACCGTTTCCAGTGGCGGATCAGCTTCAGCGTCCAAACCCTTTGCTTCGAATAGGTCTTTCGATCGTCTGGGCGTGATGCGCCTGAATCCCCGCCCCGTGAAGGTGCGGTAACCGGTTAGAAAGTCCTGTTGGCTTTCAAGGTCCAGTGACGGCAAGCGTTCCAATCGGTTCTTTGTGCCACGTGGCTCGATGTCACCGACAAACCCTTTGGACGCGCTGGCGGCTGCTTTCTTGCTGCCAAACAAAGACGCAGCGGCGGATCCAAGGCCAGCCAGCGCTGGAAAAAGCGTTCGACGATCAAGCATGTGGCCCTCCCATTAAAGTAAAGTCCTTAAAGCCATACCAGACAGGAACTTAGGTGGTCCAATACCTCGGCCTATGCCCGCGATAAACGATACGCATACCGCCGTCAGCACCAGTAGCCCCTGCTCTAGGCCGGTTTTGTGCCCATCAGTTCAGAGCTGGCCATACCGACGGCTTTGGCACCTCGTGGGTTACTAACCTCGAACCCAGCGCCGGACAGCAGCTTCGGATAGTCGTTGCTGTTGTGGTCTCTCTGCCAAACTTCGTGATTCCACCGCCAAATCCAGCTTGCCTGGTAGCGACTAAACGCCGTGCGCTCCCGCAGCTTCGTCCAGTCCCGTTGGTCACGGGAGTAGAACACGCCACCCGGACGCAACAGACGGTGTCCCTCATTAATGATGTCCTCGGCCCCTTCTGAGCTGACCTCATGGAACAGCAGAAATGACGTGACGATATCGAAATATCCATCGGGGAATCCAGTGTCCTCGGCCAGAGCTTGTCGGAAATTAGCCCCAATGCCCAAATCTACACCGCGCATATGGGCATAGCGCACCATCGGGCCGCCGACATCCACACCCCAAACCTCGGCATCCGGGTAGAGCTCTTTGAGCCGCAACGTCAGCTGACCAGAACTGCACCCCATATGTAGGATGCGTTTGATTTTGCCG
>JAPKDQ010000001.1 GCA_028822445.1 Rhodospirillaceae bacterium
GCCGGCACCCATGATGCCGGCACCCAAGAGGCCGGCACCCAAGAGGCCGGCACCCCCGATTCTGAAAACCATAGCACTGCAGAAAGCGACCCATTTCAATGTGATCAATGCCACCTGGTCTTCGCGGCTGTCAGTTACGATATGGCGGTCACGAGCGGTTTTCTTGTGCTGTTGCCAGACCCAGATGCCGTTCGTGCCCTTTCGCCTGTCCGCATGCCCCCAGCTTTTAAGCCCCCCATCGCTTAGGTTTCCAGCGGTTTCTGGTTCTAGGAATGTTTGTCCTAGCTGATAAATGATGGAATAGGGTTTTCCCCATGATGACGGTTATTTTTACCAACGCCGGGTTTCGGGCGTTGCAAGCGATGGCAATACTTCTTGCCTCTTTGTCAGTTTCTGTATCGACGCAGGCCCAAACCGTTCGGGCGCTATCCGATATTTTGACGGATGCCCTTCGTAATAGTGCAGATGTGTCCAGACTCGACCGGGACCTAGCCCTGCGTCTTGCTGATGCGGTTGAAATTGAGATGCGCTCGAATCCAGAAGTCGAGGTAATGGCACTGTATTCTAACAAAAGAGACGGAGCCGGCTTAGAGCTTGAGGTTAGCCAACCCCTACGGTTTTCAGATTTTACATTAAGGCCTCTATACGCAGCTGCGATTCGGCAAACAGCGACGGTCGAGCAAGAAGCAGGTTTGTTCGATCTTGTGAATCGCATCACAGAATTGTATATCGGCCATTGGGCCGCGCAAAGCCGAGAGGCGATGGCGCGCAAGGCTGCAGATGACGCCACTGCGATTACGGAACGCATAGAAAAGATTCGGCGTGAAAGAACCCTACCGACCATTCAATTCAATGTTTTTATCCCGGAGGCCTTGCGCCGCCGCGAAGAGGCAACCTTGCATGCGGCCGCGCGCGCCGCGCTAGAGGCGCGCATCGCGTTTGAAACGGCAGGTGATGGTAGTGCGTTCACTTCTATAGCGAGTGCGCCATCACCCTTGCCGCCGCTAGAGCGTGTTTTGGCGTTTGCGGCGCAAAAAGATTTCGGTGCGCGATTGGCTCGGGCCCGTATCACAGTAAATGAATCGCGTTTAAAGGTTGCTGAAAAGGACCGGATGCCACTTATTGCACCACGGGCCAGTTTCGAAATCGATCCTGGTAGCGCTGACCGTGTTTGGGGCGTTGGCATCGCTGTAGAGATCCCGCTTTGGGATCGTAATGGTGCGGAGGTCTCTCGGGCTCAAGGCGCCCTGCAGGAAGCGCGCCAACACCTTGCCCAACTTAACGGCGGTGCACGCGAGGCCATGGTGGCCGGGTTGTATCGTCAGGTGGCCCTTCTCGATGCGCGGGCCGCATCTTACAACAGAAAAATTGTCCCAGCGTATCGGCAGGCCTACCAAGATATTCGTGCAATGTATGACCGGGGTCAGACAGACCTTCTTGATCTCTGGCAAGTTCAGGCGTCCCTTTTGGACGCTCAAGAAGATGCAATTTCAACCGTGATTGATGCGCTGACCGCCCGCGTACCCCTTGAGCGAGCAATTGGCGGCAAGATTGAGCAGGTGAATTAAATGAGCCAGGTATCCTTCAAACTATTTTTCTTTTCGGCGTTTTTATCGCTGTCCTTGGCGGCGCTTCCGCCAATATCAGCGGTGTTTGCCCAAGACCACGACGATGGACATGACGGCCGTGACGATCACGGTCACGACCATGAGGAAGGCGGTGCTAGTTTTCTGGCACTGAGTAACGCACAGATGGCTAATCTCGGCATCGCAACTGTCACAGCAGAGATTAGGCCCTTGCAAGATGCGGTTGACCTTATGACGTCTATCGAAGCTCTACCGGAACGCCAGGCCCATGTCAGCCCAAGGTTTAACGGTCAGATCCGCGATGTTCATGCAACGTTGGGTGACCGGGTTGAGGTGGGGGAGCGTCTGGTCGTGGTAGAGCCGATTGTCGCGGGAGCCGGAACGTTGACGTTATCAGCGCCTATATCGGGGGTGATTTCCAAGCAGTCCGCGAAGATTGGCCAGGCCGTTGCAGCAACATCTGTATTGTTTGAGATCTCCGACCATTCTCGCATGCTGCTTCACGGCACGATGATGGAGGGGCCTGACATCATGAAGATTAAAGCTGGCCAAACAGCGACGGTGCGTCTTGATGCATTGCCAGGGATAGAGCTTGTTGCCAAAGTTGTACGCTTCTATATGGCGCGGGAAGCAGGGACCGGTTTGTTCACGGTGCACGCAGAAGCTGACAATTCAGAAGGACGTTTATACCCAGGTATGATGGGTACGATGTCGGTGGCCGTGGGTGTCTCGGTTCCAGGCATTGTCGTGCCGCGTCGCGCCGTTCTTGGAGGGCTTGGTGATCGGTTTGTTTTCGTTCGTATTGGTGATGAATTTGAACGCCGGTCCGTTGTCGAAGGTTTGGTATTTGGCGCGGACATGGAAATTCTAGAAGGGGTGTTCCCTGGTGAAGATGTCGTCGTTCAGGGTCACTATCAGCTGCAATATTTGGGCGAAGGGTCAGTCGGGTTACCAACAGACGCCCATGCCGGCCACAATCATTGAGGCGGGTTAGATGTTAGATTCATTAATATCACTTTCCATTCGTCACCGCCTTTTGGTGGTAGCCGTGACCGCCCTGAGCTTCGTCTATGGCGGATTGGCCATGCAGGGTTTACCGATCGATGTGCTCCCTGACCTTAATCGCCCGACGGTAACAATCTTTACCGAGTCTGAGGGTTTGTCACCAGAGGAAGTTGAGACCTTGGTGACACGTCCAATAGAAGCATCCGTTTATGGCGCGAGCGGAGTAACGCGTGTTCGTTCAGCCTCTTCCATTGGGCTGTCGATCGTGTGGGTTGAGTTTGATTGGAGTATGGACATTTACGTAGCCCGCCAAATCGTGTCTGAAAAACTCAGTCAAGCGCGTGAGGCTATTTATGGCCGGGTCAATCCGGTGCTTGGGCCGATCACATCGATCATGGGGAACATCATGGCAATCGGTGTTACTGGCGGAGACTCGGTCGACCCGATGACCCTGCGTACCCTTGCTGAATGGGATATCCGGCAGCGACTTTTGGCGATTCCCGGCATTGCGCAAATTACTGTCGTTGGTGGGTCGTTGCGGCAATTTCAAGTCTTAATCGATCCTCAGCGACTTGTGTTTCACCGGGTACCATTACCGGCTGTGTTGGACGCCCTTAACAAAACTAATTTGAATGC
The DNA here is from genome assembly GCA_028822445.1 of Rhodospirillaceae bacterium. GTDB lineage: Bacteria > Pseudomonadota > Alphaproteobacteria > Rhodospirillales > Rhodospirillaceae > WLXB01. The sequence continues at coordinate 3,228 of JAPKDQ010000001.1, forward strand.
GACTGGAGGTTTTCTCCTTACTGATTACACCGAAGGTTTAATTAGAGTTCTGGGGCGGGCGCAAACCGTGGATGAAATAGCATCTACCGCTATCCCGCTGCCCGGTAATCCGGAGCGTCGTTTGACCATTAACCAGATCGCGACTGTTAAGTTGGGTGGGCCTATGGCGCCGCGTGGCGATGCCTCTATTAATGCGGAGCCTGGCGTTATTCTTTCCATTCAGAAGCAACCAGACGCAGATACAGTTTCAGTAGTAAACGCAATCAAGGCGGAACTTGCGGCGATCCAACTGACTATGCCCGATGGCGTTGAGTTGCACGATGATATTTTCAGCCAGAGTAAGTTCATCGAGACCGCGGTCTCTAATGTTGAAGAAGCCCTGCGGGACGGCTCTATTTTGGTAGCCGTGGTGCTCTTCTTATTCTTACTCAACCTTCGCACCACGTTCATAACTCTGACGGCAATCCCATTGTCGTTGGTGCTCACTCTGGCTGTGTTCCAGGCCCTAGGGTTGTCTATCAACACGATGACCCTTGGCGGAATCGCTATTGCAATTGGGCAGTTGGTCGATGATGCGATCGTTGGCGTGGAAAACGCGTACCGAAGGTTGCGGCAAAACCGCCTGAAAGGAGAGCCTAAAGATCCCATTGACGTGGTGCGTGATGCGACGCGTGAAGTGCGGGACCCAATTATCTTTGCGACGTTCATTGTCATCTTGGTGTTCTTGCCTTTGTTTGCGCTGTCTGGAGTTGAGGGACGGATCTTTACGCCTCTGGGTATCGCTTACGTCATATCAATAGCGGCGTCGCTGATAGTCTTTCTTACAGCCACACCCGCACTATGTGCTTTCTTGCTTCCACGCATGAAGCAAATGGAAGACGAGAAAGAAGGGCCTGTGGTGCGGGGCATAAAGTGGGTTCAAGCGGGTATTCTTTCTGTTCTGTTTCCCATCCGCTATTTAGTCTTCGGTGTTTTTGCTGGCTTGTTTTGTCTGGGCGTATGGCTGACCGCTGAATTTGGGCAGGCATTTTTACCCGAATTCAATGAGGGTGCCTTGAATGTGTCTGCAGTGATGGCACCCGGCACAGCATTGGCAGAGTCGAACCGGATAGCGACAACGGTTGAACGACTTGTTCTCGAAGTACCAGAAGTTATTAAAGTTGGACGTCGCTCTGGACGAGCCGAGAACGACGAGCATGCGGAAAGTATCAATGTGTCTGAGCTCGAATTCTTTTTACAGCCGTCGGAGCGTGCTCGCGCTGATGTCATCGATGATGTCCGAGACCGCATTGAGAAAATCCCTGGTGTTTTAACTAACATTGGCCAGCCCTTGTCTCATCGCATTGATCACGCACTCTCAGGTGTGCGTGCGCAAATTGCCATCAAGATTTTTGGTGATGATATGGCCGAGCTTCGTCGCTTGGCGCGTTTGGTTGAAGGAGAGGTTGAAGGCATCGACGGCATTGTTGACCTCAGTGTTGAACAGCAAGTGCTCACTAGTCAGCTGCATATCCGTGTTGATCGCGAGAAAATTCTCAATCGGGGGCTCACGGTCGCGGATGTTGCGGAGTATACGGAGCTTGCTCTTAATGGCCGGGTGATGGGGCAAATCATCGATGGGATCAGGACTTATGATCTCATCGCACGGTTTGATGATGAAACACGGGAGTCTCCAGAGACGATCAGAAGGCTACCTATTGAGACCGCCGAGGGGGGGTATGTCTCGCTTGAATTTCTCGCGTCCATTGACCAAGCTTTGGGTGCAAACGTGATCAACCGTGAAAATAGCCAGCGACGAATCATCGTCCAGGCCAATGTGTCTGGGCGTGACCTGGTGAGTGTTGTTCAAGACATTCAACGTCGCATCGAATCAGACATTGAATTCCCTCCAGGGTATTTTGTTGTCTATGGCGGCGAATACCAAAGTCAGATGGCGGCTCTGAACGCGATTGTTCTTCTTGCCGGTCTGGCGTTCTTGGGTATGTTCCTGGTTCTCTATGTGCACCTCGGGAGTATCAATTTTTCCATCCAAGTGATGCTGTCTGTGCCGCTAGCCTTTATGGGGGCTGTGATCGGCGTGTGGGCGACGGGCGGCGTGCTTTCCATTGCGACAGTGATCGGTTTTATAACGCTAACGGGTATTGCGGCTCGCAACGGTATTCTTATGATCAATCATTATCTTTATCTGATGAGAGAAGAGGGCGAGGCCTTTAGCACGGCAATGATTACACGCGGCACACAGGAAAGAATCATCCCCGTTTTGATGACAGCGCTTACTGCTATTCTAGCCTTGGTTCCGATTCTCTTGACGCCCGATGAGCCCGGCCGGGAGATTCTTTATCCGGTCGCCGTCGTTATTTTTTCCGGTTTAATCTCATCGACCCTGCTGGATCTCACATTGAGACCACTTATCTTCTGGACCTTTGGCCGCAGCGCTGCTGCGGAAAAAGTATCCCCCGCCTTTCGCATGCAACCTGCTGAATAAAAGAACTACTAAAATGACTGCTATACTTTTGATTCTACTTGCTACGCTTGGGCTGAATGTCTCGGTTGTCGCGTAATCTGATCATGACCACGGTGGTCACGGGCACAGTTACTCGGTTGACTTTGGTCCCCTTTATGAGGATTAAGCTCTCGCTGTAACGCGTTATGTGATTAATGCGGGGTTGTTTAAGGCTTAGGCGGCCGCTGGGTTACCGACCATAGCCCGATTTAGTGCAAGTGAGGCTTAGGTCAGTTTTATTGATCAACACCGACACTAGATGATAGTCGTACTTCACCGATGGTTTTAAGCGTAAAGCGAAGGATGACGGAGAACCCGCTTTGGAAGTCACGGTCTTCCGTATTGTCATCGGTAACATCTAAGCCAAAGACAAAGCACTCATCTTCATACTCGATTCCGATGGAGGACCGAATAGAGCCGCCGCTAAGGCCAAGGTTTTCACGGTGGGAACCCGTGAGCGACCAATGCTTGGAAAGGCGTGTGTCAAAGAACGCGTACAGCTCCTCTCTGTCGCCAAACTCGGGTATCGCGGGATTGCTTGGCTTAATGAAAATGTAGTTGGCACCCAGGCGGAACATTGGATTCCCAATTGAGGCGCTGAACTCACTGCGTTCCGTGCTGAAGTCGGATTGATCGAGGCGGAACCGGTAGGACAGATCAAGGTGCGACGTTGGGCGGACAGTGACGTGTCCAACGTAGTCAGAGAAATGTCCGTCGAGCCCAGAATTCAGGGCAAACGTCGCGTCTCTCTTAAAGCGATAACTTTGGCCGACCATAACGTCGACTGATTTTCCAGAGTTTCCATAGGCGGACCAACGTAGGCCATAATTGACGCGGGCGCCGCCTTCAACGCGGTCGTATCCATAGAACCGCTGCTCAGAAAAGAGATTGGTGTCGTCGAATTCAAAATCGCGGCTGTCTTCGTTGGGTATGTTCGAAGGGTTACTGCCATTGGGGCTGATTATGCCTTGAACAATGGGTTCCAATTGCTGTGTGAGCGTGGATCCTGTTCTGACCAATGGATAACGCCACTCCATCGATACTTGCGGAATGGCGCGCCCTTCGAAGCCAGTGAAGCTTGTGTTGTTTGTCGGGTCAATCACGTCCCGAACATAATACCCGTCGCCGCGCAAAGTGGCGCGCAGTGTATACATGCTGCCACTTTCGCTGATGTAGGGGACATGCCACCCGACGGTTGTCGACAAGCGAGTCTGGTCGCTACCGTCTTCGCGATATAGGGCAAGGGCACTGGCATTGGCGGTGAAGTAGCCGCCGCCGCGAATGGGTTTGCCCACGAAGCTATAGTCGATCAATGGGGCAATAAGCGGGGTTGAGCCAGTCGCGACTGTTCGGCGTTGCCGTTGGAAGTGGTAGGCGTTGGCAGAGAAGTAGGATTGTGTGCCGAAGCGTTCGACAAAGGCATTGGTGGTGAGCCACGTTGGTGCGTCAAAGTCATAGCGACGGAGGTAAGTGTCATCTGATGCGAGATAAACGTCGGCGCCCGTCCGCCATCTCTCGTCGATATCCCAACGTGCCTTGGCTCGAACGTGGCCACGAAAATCCTTGGGGTTGTCATCATCGTCTACGACGAGACTACCGAATAGGCTTAACTCACCTTCTGGAAAGAGCTGCCGGTACTCTCCTATGGCGCCACGGCCTGCAGACGACGTGTACAAAGGTGTAAGTGTCGCGTCGCGGTCCGGCGCAATGTTCCAATAGTAAGGTTGCGCATAAGAGAAACCTAGATTGCTGCCTCCACCAATCGCTGGGGCCAGTAAGCCTGACTGGCGATCTGCCGTTGGGTCGGGGTGCGCGAGGTAGGGGGTATAAAATACGGGTAAGCCCAACACCTCAACCCAGGCATCGTTATAGGTCATCAACTTATTGTCTTGATCGTGGATAATCTTGCGGGCTTTAATTTGCCATACGGGGTCACCGTCACAGTTGAGATCACAAGCGGTGTACACGACCTGACGAAGCTCGTTGATGTTGCCGTCGCGTCGGCGGATGAGGCGCGCCGCCATGCGAGAGTCGTCGGCGAGTAAAACTTGAACCTCGCGGGCAAAGCCGGTTTTTAATTCACCGTCGATCTCCGCTGTCTCGAAAAAGAGAACGCTACCATTGCTATCAACTAGCGTCACGTTACCAGAGGCCGCGACAACATCTGTCTCTTGGTTGTATGTCACTTGGTCGGCGATTAGAATTCTACCGTCGCGTTCGATCTCTACGTTCCCTGTAGCGGTGACCGTGTTTGAGTCTTCATCAAACCGCATCTCTTCCGCCAGGATTAGGGTTTGACCCTCAGCCCCTTGCGCAAGGGCGTGTGGTACCGCATAGAGCAGGGCACATAACAGAACCCCGCCCAGCGCGACCAGCAAGGGCAAAGTGCGCTGGGCGCGAGGGAGCGTCGAACCGGTTTTAAACATCATGTGTACGCTTAGACGGAACCGGGGTGTGGGCGCAATGAAAAGGGTAATAAGGCTTGATAGGATTTCCCAGACAGAACGAATAAGCCAAGGCCAAATGGCACGAAGGCTACGAGATAAAGGAGAGGTACAAAGAGTAGATTCTTTGAGGCTAAACTAGCCGCACCTAAGCCAGCAGTCTCAATTATGACGGTACATAAGATGGCGACGCTGATCCGTTTGACCTGCCCATGTCGATTAAAAGTGCCGGTTAGGATAAAAGCTAGAGCAACGGCGGCCAGTGATAGATTCCAGAGAGGGTTGGTCAAACGTTGGTGTCCTTCAACGCGCATACGCCTGATGTTGCGCGGCTTGATGCCATCAGCTTCACTCAGTGTGAATAATTCGGCCGTTGACCGTTCCCTGTTGTCCTTAAAACGGGCATCGCCAGTTAACTCTATTAGGCCTAGGTCGACTGTATATCTGTCGAAATAGAGGAGTGTGAGGTCTCCTTCGCCACGGGTTAGCTCTTGGCGGCTTCCCTTGGACAGAATAACGCGGGGTCCGTCAGGCCCTGACACAACGGCACCGTTCTCGGCCATCATAGTGATACTTTTGATTTCGTCGCGGTTGTCATGCACTAATAGCCCCCGCAAGTCCCCTTCTGGGCCTCGTTCGCGGACGTAGATCGTTAAACCTTTACCGACCTGATTAAACGTCCCTTCACGCAGTATGACCTGTGACACATCGCTGCGCACGGACCACTGTAGTTCCTTGAAGGCGCGGACAGACATTGGCCCATAATATAATGTTAGCGTGTACGCGGCGGCGGTAGTCAGGACCGCGACGACGATGGCTGGAAAGGCCAAACCCCACTGACTGATCCCGGCTGCTTGCGCGACCACTAATTCTCGGTCGACGGTCATCTTGTTGTAGGTGAACAGCACCACAAGAAAAAGCGAGATCGGTAGAATGATGACCATCACGTTGGGCATTAGAAGAAGGGTTAACTCAAGCCAGGTTCCAATCGAAAGCCCTTTGTTGATGATCATCTCGATATACCCGAGGGACTGGGTCAGCCAAAGGATATAGGCGAGCACTCCAGATACAAGCAGGGTGCCGACAATGAGATGCCGTAAGATGTAGCGGTTTAAGCCATTCATGGTGAGTGAAGTATACTGGGCATGGTGGCGTGGGCAAACACTCGAGATCAGGTTCGTTTGTGACAGTCCAAGAACTTATTAGGTGTTTTCGCCCCCGATGGTGGCGTTTTTAGGGCAACGGCCCCATGCGGTTGCCCCTATTTTCTACTAACATTGTAGACGTATAAGCGTGTCGCGGGAAAATTAGCCCGATCAAACCCGACGGCGCTCGCATTTATGTGATTAAACGGCCTCACACCAAATTTGATTAAGTTTTTACCCAACGACCTTGCCTGGGTTCATGGTGTGCTTGGGGTCTAGCGCCGCTTTTAGGGTTTTCATAAGGTCCAATTCTACGGGGTCTTTATAGTATTTCATCTCCTCGACTTTGAGCAGGCCGATGCCGTGTTCTGCTGAGATTGAGCCGTTCATTTCCATCACTAAATCATGGACGATGCGGTTCATCGCTTTCCATTCAGCCAGATAGGCTTCTTTATCCATTGCTTCTGGTTGGCTTATATTGAAGTGCACATTGCCATCTCCCACATGACCAAAGGGGCAGGGACGAACCCCTGGGTAGGCTTCTTGGACCAAGGCTATGCCACGGGTGATGAATTCCGGAACGAGTGAGACCGGCACAGAAACGTCGTGTTTTATGCTGCCGCCTTCAAATTTCTGCGCTTCCGGAAGAGACTCGCGGATACGCCAAAGGTTTTCTGCTTGGGCTTTGCTTTTAGCAATTACTGCGTCGACAATGATGTCGTCTTCAAACGCGGCCTCAAGCAAGCCTTCAAAACTAGTGCGAAGGTCTGAGTTGGGACGCGATGTCGAGAACTCAATGAGGGTGTACCAGTCATGCGGCTCGCTGAGGGGGTCGGAAACCCCATCCATATGACGTGCGCAAATTTCCAAGCCAAAGCGCGGCACTAATTCAAATGCGGTGACCGCATCGCCAGACAACGCGCGTGCGCGATTCAGCAGGCGTGTTACATCGTCTAATGAGCTAAGTGCGCATAACGCCGTTTCCGTTTCCTTGGGTTTGGGAAAAAGTTTCAAGACCGCAGCCGTAATAATGCCAAGCGTGCCTTCTGAACCCACAAACAATTGTTTAAGGGCGTATCCCGTGTTGTCTTTGCTAAGGGCACGGAGACCTTTCCAGATGCGACCATCGGGAAGGACGACTTCTAATCCAAGAACAAGGTCTCGTGCGTTGCCGTAGCGCAGCACGTTAATGCCACCAGCGTTGGTCGCCAAATTACCGCCAATTTGGCAGCTGCCCTCGGCACCAAGACTGAGTGGAAAAAGGCAATCGACATTATCGGCTTTATTTTGAATTTCTGCGAGGATGCAGCCGGCTTCAACCGTCATTGTGAAGTTGGTCGCGTCGATGTCTCTCACCGTGTTCATGCGCCCAAGGGTAAGAATAATTTCAGACCCGTTTTCCGCAGGGACACCTCCGCCGCACAATCCAGTGTTTCCGCCTTGTGGAACGATGCCGATGCCTGCATCTGCACAAAGCTTAACAACAGCGGCGACTTCTGCTGTTGATCGGGGGCGAACCACCATGCTGGTTGCTCCACGGTATAGGCCGCGCTCTTCTTCTAAGTAAGGCGCAATGTCTGAGGCGTTGGTCAGGCAAGCGCCTTTACCCACGATTTTCATGATGCTGTCGAGAAATGTTTGGTTCAGTGGCACGGCGCAAAGCTTCTTCTTGTGAGTGGAAAACCTTAGGTGGGTGTCATGCGCTGTTCTTAGCGACCTCTGGCGGCTCGTCGCAAGCGATCATTGATAGCGCGCCCAATACCCTCGTCGGGAATCGGCGCGACAGCAAGCCCCGTGTATTGAGAAGGGTCGTCCAACTGTCTCAGGGCACGGTAAAGGCTGGCCGCCGCTTCGGTGAGATTGGCCGTCGGGCTAAGGTTAAAAGTTGCGCCCTTGGCATGGCCAAACGTCAAAAATGCTTCACCGTCTCGTGCCGCGGCAGAATTTAGCCGAATCGGCAAGCTGGGCGCATAATGTTTATGCAGTTGCCCGGGTGAAAGTGTCGCACCGCTTTGCTCCCAGTGATCCTCAACGCTACCGATTAGCGATTCGATTTCACTGGCTGATATAACACCTAGGCGCAAGATACGCGCTGTATCTGCAGTCAAATCGAGAACTGTAGATTCTAATCCCGCCCTGCATGGGCCGCCGTCTAGGGTGATGTCGAGCGCTGCGCCAAAGTCAGCCTCTACATGGCCTGCCGTTGTTGGGCTTACGTGCCCGGAGAGATTCGCACTGGGCGCTGCTATGGGCCGCTTAACGGCATCTAGCAAGGCCGCTGCGACGGGGTGATCTGGCTGGCGAACGGCAATCGTATCTAAGTTCGGACTGACTTGAGTAGAGATCGGGCTGCGTGGCTGTTGTGATAATACGAGTGTTAGGGGGCCTGGCCAGAACGCGCGCGTAAGAACATCAACGCGTTCGTCCGGTTGAGTAAAACCGGCCAGCCAATCGGGATTGGCTACGTGGACAATTAATGGGTTGAAGTTCGGACGACCTTTCATCGCGAACACTTTGTCGACCGCGCTGTCTTGGGTAGCGTCCGCACCAAGGCCATATACCGTTTCAGTTGGGAAGGCGACAACTTCACCTCTTTTTAGATGAGCAGCAGCGGCAGCGATTCCTGCTTCATCTGCAACCCTAATGGTCATGGTGTATTGGCGGCCAAGAACGGACCATTTCTATAATTTTTGGATGTCTGCTTGTACGGCATGTCATGACCGTCGAAAGTCTTAACGCTGCCGCCGGCCGCGTTAAGAACTGCATGCCCTGCTGCGATATCCCATTCACAGGTGGGGCCAAATCGCGGGTAAAGGTCGGCCTTTCCCTCTGCAACAAGGCAAAATTTCAAAGACGATCCGATGGCGATCATCTCGTGCACGGTGTGGTTCGCTAAAAAGGCGTTCATGGCATCTTTAACCTGATGTGATGCACTCCCAACAATTGTAAGGCCTTGTTCTGGTGTCCGGCGCACCGCGATTTCTGACCGCTTTCCACCTTGCACGGCTTCGGCGGACCGGGCGCCTGTTGCCGGGCATATTGTGCCGCGATAAAGCGCGTCGCGAACTGGCGCATACACCAGACCCAGCGCAGGCGTGCCATCAATGATCAGGCCGATATTGACTGTAAAAGACCCGCGCTTGTGAATGAACTCTTTAGTACCATCCAAGGCGTCCACACACCAGAAAGTTGCACCCTTAAAAGCAGGAAAACCTTTGGCGGCGCACTGCTCTTCCGCGACAATAGGAATGTCTGGCGCAATTTCAGAAAGCGCTTTTAGAATGATGGCCTCAGAGGCCCCGTCGGCAGCCGTTACGGGAGAGTTGTCAGATTTGATCTCGACATTGAAGTCGGTTTCATAGATTTCCATAATTACATCACCGCATGTTCGGACGGTGTCTTCAAGGTGATCTGCGTACGCGGCGAGTGTCGCCAGATCTAAAGTTCTATTCGCCAATGATTTGCCTTTCTTAACGTGTTTCTTACGCAGCTTTGGTTGAGGCGCGTTGAATAGCTTGCCAAATCTTGAGTGGGGTCATCGGCATTTCTATATCGCTGACGCCAAGGGGAGAGAGCGCATCAATCACAGCATTCGCAACTGCTGGAGTGGAACCAATCGTACCCGCTTCACCGGCCCCTTTGACGCCGAGCCTATTGCTCGGTGATGGCACTTCTGTGTAATGGAAATCGAAGGCTGGAACGTTGTCAGCGCGTGGCATGGTGTAGTCCATGAACGACCCGTTCACGAGCTGCCCGCTTTCGTCGTACACCGACTCTTCATATAGGGCTTGGCTAAGGCCTTGGCCAGCACCACCGAGAATCTGACCCTCTAGCATCAGCGGATTGAGAATGACGCCGATGTCGTCTTCAATGACATAGTTGATGAATTCAATTTCACCAGTTGCCTGATCTATTTCTATTTCGCATAGATGGCACCCATTGGGGAATGTCGGCGCTACCGGAGGCTGTTCAACAACAGTGACGAGGCCGGGTTCAACATCATCGGGACAGAGGCTATCATTAAACGAGGCTTTTGCGACATCCGCGAGCGACGCTGACCTATCCGTGCCAGCAATTCGGAATGTTCCATTGGAAAATTCTATATCGACTTCAGCGGCCTCTAACAAGTTGGCCGTCACTTTTTTGCCGTTCTCTATAAGTGCTTCTGCGGTCGTGACCACGGAGCTACCTCCAGCGGAAAGCGCGCGGCTCCCGCCAGTGCCCATGCCTTGCTCAATGTCATCGGTATCGCCCATGCGCACTTCGATGTCATCCATTTCTATCCCGAGGGCTTCGGCGGTGAGCTGAGAGAACGTTGTTTCTTGGCCCTGCCCATTGTTTTGGCTACCGCTTCGAACCGTGACTTTGCCCGATTCATCGACTGACAACTTGGAGTACTCTGTCGGGCCACCGCCGCAGGCTTCGATGTAATAACTCATGCCAAGTCCACGCAGTTTACCGTTGGCGGCGGACTCCTTCCGTCGACCTTCAAACCCGGCCCAATTGGCTCGGCCCATCGCTAGGTTCATGAGCTTGGCGTATTCGCCAGAATCATAAGGCATACCCAGTGGTGTTTGATATGGGAATGCTTCCGGCTTAACGAAATTGCGGCGACGAATTTCATCGGCAGGGATGCCCATCTCACGGGCTGCCTTATCGACCAGCCGTTCGACCACATAGGCTGACTCTGGTCGCCCCGCACCGCGATAGGCATCCACGGGCGTTGTATTGGTCATTGTGACTTTAACGTCTACGTGGGCTGCTTCTAGGTCATAGCAGCCACACAGCATACCGCAGCCAGCCATTGTCGGGATCATGGCTCCGAATTGTGAGACGTAGGCGCCAACGTTGCCCATGGAAGAAACACGGATGGCGAGAAAGCGGCCTTCATTGGTAACGGCCAATTCGGCGTGATTGATTTGGTCCCGACCATGTGTGTCGTTCAAAAAACTCTCTGTGCGATCGCCCGTCCACTTGACAGGGCGTCCAACCACTTTTGTTGCAAATAGGGCCGCAAGCGGCTCGTTGAATAAGAAGTTCTTCATGCCAAAACCACCGCCCACGTCGGGGCAGATGACACGTAAATTCTCGATAGGAATATCAGCTGCTTTTTTGTCGTTCTTACCGGTGATCCATTGCTTCAGCTTGTGCGAGCCCTGTGAGCCAGTGGTCAGCGTGTAGCGATTGGTGTCACTGTCATATTCGGCGAGTGCGCCACGCGGTTCAATTGCTGTTGGTGCTATGCGGTTGTTAATGAGGTCAATGGCGACGACCCTGTCCGCTTTGGCAAAGGCCGCTTCGGTGGCGTCTTTATCGCCCATGGACCAATGGACAAGCAGGTTGCCATTGACGCCGTCAAATAATTGAGGCGCGCCATCAGTTAAAGCTGAGGGCATGCTGGCGACGGCGGGACGTTCGTCATACTCGACTTCAATGAGTTCGGATGCGTCGCGTGCTTGTCCCATGGTTTCTGCCACCACAACAGCCACTGGCTCGCCCACATATCGCACAACACCTTTTGCCAAGATTGGGCGGTCAGGAACATGAGGGGGTTGTCCGTCCGGTCCCGGTGGGACCGAGTCGAAGGGCATGCCGGTGAATCCGGCCGCTTCTAGGTCTTCATTCATGAAGACACCGAGTACGCCGGCGGCGCTTTTGGCAGCAGAGACGTCAATGGATTTTACGTCAGCATGGGCATGCGGGGACCGCAAAACAGCCAGCCATGTCTGATCAGGGAGATTGACGTCGTCCGTATACTTTCCGGTGCCTGTCACGAAGCGTTGATCTTCGATCCGCCGGATCGACTGACCCATTCCAAACTTGCCCATAATTAGCGCCTCCTTATCGTCTTAAAACATCGCCCCTGAGATGCTTGGAGCACACCATAGCCGGACGAAGCCGCCTGTCCAGTGGAACCAAAGCGGGACTCACCAAGCGCGGCCCTTGTTCCTAGGCGAGGTGGACCCTAGGGTGGGCGTAAGTTTAGAATTAAAGGATTCATCATGAAAGTATCGTTCGCGAAATTATCCCGTCCGGCCTCAGGGGCTGTTGCTGTTGGTGTCTCCGACGGGGGAAAGCTCGGGAAAACAGGGCAGATTATTGACCGTTCGACGGGTGGGGCCTTATGGGCAGCCATGAAGGCGGCCAAGCACACGGGACAATCGGGTAAAACGCTCACGGTTTATGCGCCGCCGCGATCGAAACTCACCAAGGTCGTCGTCATCGGTTTGGGTAAGGCCAAAGATATGACAGCTCAATCGCTCGAGGAGGCTGGCGCGATCCTCTATGGCGCTTTGTCCAAAGAGGCGCGCGTTACGATCGTGATCGATGACATAAAGAATGCCGCCGAAGATGGTGGGGATTTGGCGGCCGCGATTGCCTCTGGTGTCGTTCTTAAGTCCTACCGGTTCGACAAATATAGAACGACCGAGAAAGCTTCCGCTAAGCCGAAGTTGAAGTCCATAGCGGTTTCATCCAATGCTTTCGCTGACGCCCGTGCCGCTTATAAGGTACGTGAGGCTGTCAACGCGGGCGTGTTGCTCACGCGCGATTTGGTCAGTGAGCCGCCTAACGTTTTAAACCCGGCAACTTTTTCGGATCTGGCTAAGGGCATGGCTGGGGATGGCCTGAAAGTCAAAGAGATCGGCCGTAAGGACATGGAGAAAATGGGTATGGGCGCCTTGCTCGGCGTTGCTCAGGGGTCGATTACTGAACCCAAGATGATCGTATTCGAATGGAACGGCGCTGACAAAAATGATCCAACGGTCGCATTTGTTGGTAAGGGCGTAACTTTTGATTCTGGCGGGATCAGCCTCAAGCCGGGCGCAGGCATGTGGGATATGAAGTGGGACATGGGTGGCGCAGGCGTTGTCACCGGACTGTTTAAGGCCCTAGCTGGGCGAAAAGCCAAAGTGAACGCGGTTGGTATTCTAGGTTTGGTTGAGAACATGCCCGACGCCAAGGCGCAGCGTCCAGGTGATGTCGTCACATCAGCCGATGGCCAGACGATTGAAGTGTTGAATACGGATGCCGAAGGCCGACTCGTTTTGGCGGATGCGCTTTGGTACGTCCAGGAGCATCATAAGCCAGACACTATTGTTGATCTTGCCACGTTAACCGGAGCTATTATTGCCGCGTTGGGTGAGCACTACGCTGGCTTATTCTCTAATGATGACGAACTATCCACGCAACTCCAGGCCGCAGGCCAGTCTGTGAATGAGCGGCTTTGGCGTATGCCCGTCGGGCCTGAGTATGACAAGATGATCAACTCACCGATCGCCGACATGAAAAACCTGGGTGGGCGCTATGCCGGTGCGACAACGGCTGCGCAATTTCTGCAGCGCTTTATTCGCAAAGGTACGGCGTGGGCACATCTGGATATCGCGGGCGTGACCTGGAGCGAAGGCAGTACGGCTTTGGCACCGAAAGGTGGCACCGGCTATGGCGTGCGTTTACTTGATCGATTTGTGGCTGACCAATACGAGTCGTAAGAGTTGCCTCGGCATTGGAGTTTGTTGAGCCGTTTGGTCGGGTATGCTTTTGCAATTCGAAGGGATGCGACGGGGATAGGGCCGTATTTAATGCCCGAATCGTCTTTGGCGCCCAGATCTGTGCAGAATGCTTCGGTTTCAGCTTATCGCATTTTAGGTTCAGTCGCGCGGAACAGCACTTTGCTGACATTTTTGATCTTGTGGTAATTATTTAAATCCATTTCAGGGTTGATGGGTGTTGAAACGCACCACTTTTTAAGAACCCCCGCCGTGCCTACCTATAAAAGCTTAAAAGTGATGAAGGACAACGGATTTAGGTTTTAGCATTTTTGTCACCGATCCGCCGCTATAGTTTCGGGCTCGCCACTCCATGCTCTAGGTCAGGTCAAATGACAGTTGCAAGCCCCCATATCACCCAACGTCTTTTTGGATACAGTCTTTGCGGGGCCGTTGATAACTGACTGATTGTCGACGCACGCGTCCGCCAAAAACCATCATTCACCTTGCCTGATCTTCCAGCGCGGGTTCATTGTGTAAAGGTGTAAATAAAGTCTAAATATCTGGCGGGGATGGTTGCACGGCGTTGGCCTCCCCGGTAAATGAGCTGCATCTGATACGTTCAATTTGAAAGCTTAGCTATGACAGAGCTCGTCCGTCCTTTTAAAGCCTTGCGCCCCGTTCCAGAGCAGGCGGATGCCGTTGCCGCACCGCCCTACGATGTTCTGAATACGCAAGAAGCGCGGGTTCGGGCTAAGGGCCGACCAAATTGCTTTCTCCACATTTCCAAGCCTGAGATTGATCTACCCGAAGGCATGAATATTTACGCCCAAGAGGTCTACGATAAAGGGGCCGAGAACCTGAACCGGTTGGTCGCCGACGGTATTCTAATGCGGGAAGACAAACCCTGCTACTATGCCTACCGCTTGACCATGGGCGATCATGTTCAAACGGGCGTCGCTATGGCGGCCTCTGCGTCGGCATACGATTCCAATGACATCCGCAAACATGAATTCACACGCCCCAAGAAAGAAGATGATCGGGTCAATCAGATCACGGCGCTCAACGCGCAAACTGGCCCTGTGTTGTTGGCCTATAAATCATCAGCAGCCGTGAAGGCTGTGCTGGAGGCAGTGACCGCCGCAGACTCAACTTATGATGTGACAGCAGACGATGGTGTTGGTCATGCTATTTGGGTGATCGATGACCGCGCGCATATCGCGGCTCTGACAGATGCCTTTAATAGCATGTCAGCCTTATACATTGCTGATGGTCATCATCGCTCTGCTGCTGGGTCCCGCGTTGCTAAGGCGAAGCCGGATACAGAAAGCGCGCAGTTCTTTCTGACTGTGGCCTATGCCGATGATGAAATGAATATCCTCGACTACAACCGAGTGATCAAAGACCTTAATGGTCATTCAGCCGAAGACTTGCTCGCAAAGATTGGCGAGCGGTTTGATGTGTTACGAGCCGATGCCCAAGCCAAACCATTAAAGCCAACCCAGTTTGGTATGTACCTGGGTAGCGCCTGGTATGTGCTCAACATTCATGCCGACCATGTCCCAACCGATGATCCCGTCGGGCGCCTCGACGTCAGCTTGCTGCACGCCAATCTGATTGAGCCGTTGCTCGGCATCGCCGATCCGCGCACCGATGAGCGCATTGATTTTGTCGGTGGTATACGTGGTTTGGGTGAGCTGGAAAAGCGTGTGAACTCTGGCGAGATGGCTGTGGCCTTCGCCCTGTTCGCCACTAGTATGGCCGACCTAATGGCCGTCGCCGATGCAGGCGAAGTCATGCCACCCAAGTCGACTTGGTTTGAACCCAAGTTGGCGGACGGCTTGTTGAGTCACGTACTGGATTAAAAGTGTACCTATGACTAGAGAGCAGTCGCGCACCCTCGTCATTGCCGGTCCGACCGCCAGTGGCAAATCCGGGTTGGCGTTTCGCGTTGCCGAAGAGCTCAACGGGGTCGTCATCAATGCGGACAGCATGCAGGTCTATTCTGATCTGCGTGTTCTTACGGCACGCCCAAGCGCGGATGATGAAGCGCGCGTTCCTCATAAACTGTATGGTTATCTGGATGGCGCAGACGGTTGCACGGCCGCCGCTTGGGCTGCACGAGCCGCAGAAGAAATCACCAACGCCCATAGTAATAAGCAGGTGCCCATCGTTGTCGGTGGGACCGGCCTTTATTTAAAAGCGCTCATCGAGGGGCTCTCGGATATCCCCGAGGTTCCATTGGAGATCCGGCAGACGGCACGTCGAATTTTCCTGGAGCAGGGCAATGACGCACTTTATCAAAGCCTGCTGGAAAAAGACCCCGAAGGGGCCGTGCGCCTCAAGCCGAAAGATCATCAGCGAGTGCTGCGGGCTTGGGAAGTTGTAGAGGCCACGGGCACACCTCTTCATGTTTGGCAGGCCAAGTCGCAGCCCAAACCGTTGATCAATGGCCCGTTCCATACGGTCCTATTCCAGCCGCCGCGCGAGGATCTCTATGCCGCCTGTAATGGGCGGTTTGAGGTGATGCTAGAAGGCGGCGCTCTAGCTGAAGTGGAAGCCTTGCTGGCTCGGGGGCTGAATCCTGCGCTACCGGTCATGAAAGCCCTCGGTGTGCCTGAACTGGCTGCGTTCGTGAGGGGTGAAACGAGCCATGAGGATGCTGTAACCAAGGCACAGCAACACACACGAAACTATGCCAAGCGCCAGGTCACCTGGTTTAGAGGTCAATTTAATGCGTCAGAAACCTTAAACACGCAATATTCAGAAAGTTTATTTAACAAAATCTTTCCTAAAATTCGCTAATACTTGTTGACCTAGCGGGAGGTGCTTGATAGTTACCCTCGCTCCCCGCCTCCTATCGGAGGCGGTTTGTCTTTAATTATGGAATAGAATAGCGCTGAAACCCTTCGGACCCTTTGCGTTAGGGCTGGTTGGCGCGCTTAGGAACGGATTGCGATGCCACGGCATACAGTAGACGGCCGACAGATGCTCGGCGCCCGCATTATTCTTCAAGCCCTCGAAGAGCAGGGCGTTGAGGTCGTGTTTGGGTACCCAGGTGGCGCGGTCCTTCCGATCTATGACGAGATCTTCAAGCAGAACCGTATTCGCCACATTCTGGTGCGGCACGAGCAGGGTGCTGTCCATGCGGCCGAAGGCTATGCGCGGTCGACCGGTAAGGTTGGTGTTGTTCTAGTGACCTCTGGTCCCGGAGCGACCAATGCCGTGACTGGCTTGACCGATGCGTTAATGGATTCCATTCCAGTGGTGTGTCTGACCGGTCAGGTGCCGACGCACTTGATTGGCAATGATGCCTTTCAAGAAGCAGATACTATTGGCATAACCCGGCCTTGTACCAAGCATAACTACTTGGTGAAGGACCCGAATGATTTGGCCAAAACCGTGCACGAGGCATTTTATGTTGCTCGGTCTGGTCGGCCCGGCCCGGTTGTTGTCGATCTACCCAAAGACGTTATGATGAGTGAGGGCACTTATGTGACGGCGCCGCGTGGCATCAAACGTCAGCAGCATAAAACCTATCGTCCGGCTCATACGCCAGACCCAGCCTCCATCGAGGCGGTTGTTGATTTGATGGTCAATGCGGAACGCCCCCTATTTTATACAGGCGGTGGTGTGATCAATGCTGGCCCAGCTGCGTCCAAAACACTAACGGCGTTGGTTAAGGATACGGGCTTTCCGATCACATCGACCTTGATGGGTCTCGGTGCTTATCCCGCGTCCGGGCCCAACTGGCTCGGTATGGTTGGCATGCACGGCACCTATGAAGCAAATTTAGCGATGCACGATTGTGACGTGATGATCAATATTGGTGCGCGCTTTGATGATCGTGTGACCGG
The DNA here is from genome assembly GCA_028822445.1 of Rhodospirillaceae bacterium. Lineage (GTDB taxonomy): Bacteria > Pseudomonadota > Alphaproteobacteria > Rhodospirillales > Rhodospirillaceae > WLXB01. The sequence goes on from JAPKDQ010000001.1 coordinate 20,664, forward strand.
TAATCTGCAGCACTTTTCGCCCAATTCGAAGAAGGTTCATGTGGATATCGATCAGTCATCCATCAACAAGAATGTCATTGTTGATATTCCTGTCGTCGGTGATGCGGGTGTTGCTTTGACTGCGATCACCAAAGCCTGGAAAGCACGCAAGACGCGGCCTAAGCCAAAAGCGATGAAAGCCTGGTGGGCTGACATCAAAAAATGGATGGCCAAGGACTGTCTGGATTACACACAAGCGGGGCCGGTGATTAAGCCGCAGTATGCTATCCAACGGCTGTTTGAGTTGACCAAAAACCGTAAAACTTACATCACGACTGAGGTTGGCCAGCACCAGATGTGGGCCGCGCAATTCTGCCGTTTTGATGAGCCGAACCGCTGGCTGACGTCTGGTGGTTTGGGCACTATGGGATACGGCTTACCCGCAGCCATTGGGGCTCAGCTGGGCAATCCAAAAGGCCTCGTTGTGGATATCGCTGGTGAAGCGTCTATCTTGATGAACATTCAGGAGCTGTCGACGGCTGTTCAATATCGTCTGCCGGTGAAGGTCTTCATCATCAATAATCAGTACATGGGGATGGTCCGCCAGTGGCAGGAACTCCTCCATGGTGGTCGTTACTCAGAGAGCTATACGGATTCCTTGCCGGACTTCGTGAAGCTGGCCGAGGCGTATGGGATGGCTGGCTTGCGCGTTGAAGACCCCGCCAAAGTGGATGATACTATTAAAGAGATGATGGCGATTGATGGCCCGGTGATTGTCGATGTCCGGGTGGATCAGAAAGAAAACTGTTACCCGATGATTCCGTCAGGTGCAGCCCATAACCACATGATTCTCGGCCCCGAAGATGAAGAAGAGAAAGCGATCACAGGAGACGGGCTGGCTCTCGTCTAGAGTTCACCCCAATTGGAGAGACTGTCGTGAGCAGCAACTTATATGAAGGCTCAGTGCCGATGTCGGTGCTGAAAGATACAATTGTTTATCGCCACACGATTGCTGTTCTGGTCGACAACGAAGCTGGCGTTCTTGCGCGCGTCGTCGGTTTGTTTTCTGGTCGCGGCTACAACATTGAGAGCCTGACTGTTTCTGTCGTCGATGAAGAGGCTCAACTGTCGCGCATCAATCTCGTGACGTCAGGCACGCGGCAGATTGTGGAACAAATCAAAGCGCAGCTAGGTCGCTTGGTGCCCGTCCATACGATTAAGGATTTAACCGACGAAGGACCGTCGGTCGGTCGTGACCTGGCTTTGGTCAAAGTCGATGGCGTTGGTGAGGAGCGCATCGAGGCGCTGCGTATCGGAGATATTTTCCGTTGCAATGTTGTCGACTCAACAAACGGTTCTTTCGTCTTCGAGGTCCTAGGAAAGTCGGAGAAAGTGGACGCCTTTATCAACCTGATGAAGCCACTGGGCTTGGTCGAAGTTTCTCGCACTGGCGTGGCCGCAATTGCTCGTGGGGCTGGGGGTATGGTTGATGAGGCTTCATTAGAGCCGTTACCTAAACCTAAGCCATCAGCTTGGCCGAAGACGAAATCAACGCCCAAGAGGAAGACGGCAGAGAAGAAAAGTGCCAAGAAACTCTCGCCTAAACGTAAAACCGCCGCTAAGAAGGCGCCGACATCTTCAAAGAAAAAGCGTTAAGCAGGACGCGAATACCTCGAAAGGACGAAATTATGCGCGTGTATTACGATCGCGACGCCGATGTGAACATCATCAAAGGCAAGAAGGTTGCCGTCATAGGCTACGGCTCACAGGGCCATGCCCATATCCTAAATATGCGTGATTCTGGCGTGGCTGATGTCGCGGTTGGATTGCGAGAAGACTCTAGCAGCCGCGCAAAGGCTGAGGGTGAAGGTCTTAAAGTCATGAACCCAGCCGAAGCGTCTGCTTGGGCTGATGTGGTCATGATGCTGACGCCGGATGAATTGCAGGGTGATATTTACCGCGCTGATATTGAGCCGAACCTCAAGGAAGGTGGTGCGCTTGCATTTGCGCACGGTCTTAATATCCACTTCAATCTGATCGAAGCCCGCAAGGATCTCGATATCTTTATGGTTGCTCCTAAAGGCCCAGGCCATACCGTCCGGTCTGAATACGACCGTGGCGCTGGTGTTCCGTGTCTCGTTGCTGTGGCGCAGGACGCCTCAGGTGACGCCATGGATATTGCGTTGTCCTACGCTTCCTCTATAGGTGGCGGCCGCGCCGGGATTATAGAAACTACATTCCGTGAAGAGTGTGAAACAGACTTATTCGGCGAGCAGGCAGTGCTTTGTGGTGGGTTGTCTCACCTCATCCGTGCAGGATACGAAACACTAGTTGAGGCAGGATACGCGCCGGAAATGGCTTATTTTGAGTGTCTTCACGAAGTTAAATTGATCGTCGACCTGATGTACGAAGGCGGGATGGCCGACATGCGTTATTCGGTCTCCAATACTGCTGAATACGGCGACTACGTTTCTGGCCCCCGGGTGATTACCGATGATACTAAGGCTGAGATGAAGAAAATCCTGACGGATATCCAGGAAGGCCGCTTTGTCCGCGATTGGATGAGCGAATGCCAGGCTGGTCAGCCAAGCTTTAAAGCTACCCGCCGGAACTGGTCCGAGCACGGCATTGAAGAGGTTGGTGAACGGCTTCGCGCTATGATGCCATGGATTGGCGGCGACAAGGCTCTTGTGGATAAGAGCCGGAATTAGTCTTTTGAGCTTTAAGAATAGAAAAAGGGCCTTGCGGGCCCTTTTTTTTGTCGACTTCACCGCAATTTAACGATTTTCGTGCTAAGTTATATAATTGTTGGTTGGAACGTACGTTTTAGGCATCGGCATTGCCGGTTTTGGACTCGTCTAAACCGGTTTCGAATAAGGATAAGTAGGTGATCAATCCGGTCACAGAGAGGCAAAAGACAAGCACTTCTGCCAGTATTTTGGCGGATCTGTCTACCTGTACGCGTGTCTGCAGCCGTCTTGGCTTGCTTCATACAGACCTGGGTCTGCGACTTAATAGCCCCTGAACGTCGATTAGTCCGAGCGACTGACGTTTTAGGGGATCAAGCGCACCGCTGTTGTCGCTCGAACGAGCCTTCGTACTAATACCCAGTCGTGAGATAGATCATGAATACCAACCGAATTATTATTTTTGACACTACTTTACGCGATGGCGAGCAGTCGCCTGGCGCGTCTATGAACGGTGAAGAAAAAGTCCGCATCGCTAAAATTTTAGAAGCGATGCGTGTCGACGTTATTGAAGCTGGCTTTGCCATCGCGTCCCAAGGTGATTTTGATGCCATCAAAGCAGTCTCTGAGGTTGTAAAGGACACCACGATTGCCAGCTTGGCCCGAGCGGATAAGGGCGATATTCAGCGTGCCGCTGATGCGATTAAGCCTGCCAATAGCGGGCGTATTCACACTTTCATCTCAACCTCACCGCTTCATATGAAGTACAAATTGAGAATGGAGCCCGCGACGGTTCAGCAGGCTGTCATCGATAGCGTTACGTTTGCCCGGCAGTTTACCGACGATGTTGAATGGTCAGCTGAAGATGGCTCTCGCACCGAGCATGACTTTCTGTGTCGCTGCGTCGAATCTGCAATCGATGCCGGAGCCAGAACAATTAATATTCCAGATACAGTTGGATACACGGTTCCAGACGAATACCACGCGCTGATTACCATGCTGTTTAATAGAGTTCCGAATATCGATAAGGCTGTGATCTCCGTGCATTGCCACAACGATTTGGGACTAGCGGTGGCCAATTCCTTGGCTGCAGTTCAAGCTGGTGCCCGCCAGATCGAATGTACTATCAACGGTTTGGGCGAGCGAGCGGGCAATGCCGCTTTAGAAGAAGTCGTTATGGCTCTGAAGACGCGAAAAGACTACATGCCGTTTCATACCGACATTGAAACGGAGCTGATTACTAGAGCGTCTCATATGGTCTCGACCATCACTGGCATTTCCGTTCAAGCGAACAAAGCAATTGTTGGGGCTAACGCGTTTGCGCATGAGTCCGGCATCCATCAGGACGGGGTTCTTAAACACGCCGAAACCTATGAGATTATGACGCCGGAATCGGTTGGCCTAAAAAAATCGAACCTGGTAATGGGAAAGCATTCTGGTCGTCATGCCTTCAGAGAGAAACTGAAGGAGTTGGGTTTCACGCTGGGCGACAACGCCATGAACGATGCCTTTAAGCGGTTCAAGAATTTGGCCGATAAAAAGAAAGACGTCTACGACGAGGATATTGTTGCCATTGTTGATGAGGAAGCTCGTGACAATAACATCATTAAATTTGTCTCCTTGCAGGTGGTGTGTGGCTCTAAGGTCGAGCATCAGACGGCTGAGCTGGAGTTAGAAGTGGACGGCGAATTGCTTTCAAAGACCGCCGAGGGTGACGGCCCTGTCGACGCCACATTCAACGCTATTATGGCTTTGACGACTGATACCCAGCACCTGCAGTTGTACCAAGTGCATGCAGTGACTGAAGGGACGGACGCGCAAGCCGAAGTCACTGTCCGCCTAGAAGAGGATGGAAAGACAGTCATGGGTCAGGGTTCAGATACGGATACGCTGGTTGCGTCTGCTCGGGCTTATGTAAATGCGCTTAACAAACTGATGGTTAAGCGCGAGAAAACGGCTCCTGAAGCGACGGTGGTTTAACCATGCAGTTTATTGATGAGGGACTGAAGTAAAGAGGTACCGGAAGCGTTTGGTGGTGGTGTCAGAATTTAACAGCCGGCGGGACGCTTCGAACTTTTATAACAAGGGCGTTGAGGCTATGGGCCTCGGCGATAAGGGATAGAGAGACAGAATTTATGTTCGCGAGTTTGTTCGGATGGCTATCTGCCGATATGGCAATCGATCTTGGGACCGCAAATACGTTGGTCTATGTCAAAGGGCGGGGCATTGTCCTGAACGAACCTTCTGTGGTCGCTCTTCAAGAAGTGAAGGGCCGCAAAATTGTCCTCGCAGTGGGTAATGAAGCGAAGCAAATGCTTGGCCGGACTCCGGGGACGATTCAAGCTATTCGCCCTTTGCGCGATGGGGTTATCGCCGACTTTGAAGTCGCTGAAGAAATGATCAAGCACTTCATCCGTAAGGTTCATAATCGCAAGGGCTGGGCAAGCCCCATGGTCGTGATCTGTGTGCCATCGGGGTCAACCGCGGTTGAAAGACGCGCCATTCAGGAATCGGCAGAAGCGGCAGGGGCTCGCAAGGTGTTTTTGATCGAAGAACCGATGGCCGCCGCAATTGGGGCCGGTCTTCCAGTCACGGAGCCCACAGGGTCCATGATTGTTGACATTGGTGGCGGAACGACTGAGGTCGCTGTGCTGTCTCTCGGCGGCATTGTCTACGCGCGGTCTGTGCGCGTTGGTGGCGATATGATGGATGAAGCTATCATCAACTATATTCGCAGACACCATAACCTTTTGGTCGGTGAAAGCTCTGCCGAGCGTATCAAAAAAGAAATCGGCTGTGCTTGCCCACCGGAAACCGGTGATGGAGAAACGATTGAAATTAAGGGCCGCGATTTGATGCATGGCGTGCCGAAGCAAATTGTCATTAGTCAGCGCCAGATTGCGGAAGCCTTGGCCGAGCCTGTGACCGCTATTATTGACGCCGTCAAAGTTGCCCTTGAACACACAGCGCCAGAGCTGGCCGCTGATATTGTCGATAAGGGCATTGTTTTGACCGGTGGCGGCGCGTTGCTGAGTAACCTTGATTTTGTTTTACGTCATGCAACCGGCCTACCAGTTTCAATTGCGGATGAACCTCTGAACTGTGTTGCCTTGGGCACCGGTGTGGCGCTGGAACAAATGAAATTTATGCGTGGTGTGTTAACCTCTATGTACTGAGGCGGTGCTGAGGGGCACGATTTTGGGTGGTCGATGTCTTCTGATGTTGACGAGATGGGAGAACGAGAGTGAAGCAACCGACGGGCCAGATCTCCCGGCTAGGAACGTTTAAGTATCTAGCGCAGCGGTTCGCCTTTCTCAGTCTGATTGGTTTGACCTTCGCCCTTATGCTGATTGGCAAAGCGGATACGGTCATTGTTGAGCGGGTAAGCATGGCCGTTTCAGATGCTGTCACCCCTATTCTGCGCGTTATGGCTGAGCCTGCGGCGAGTATTTCCAAATTCGTCACTAATGTTCAGGAATTGGGCGCGATCCGAGAGCAAAACACAGACCTTCGAGAGATCAATGCCCGCTTGCTTGAATGGCAAGCCGTCGCACAGAAACTTGAAAATGAAAACCGGCAGTTGCGCGCTCTGCTTGGAACTGTCAACGAGCCTGAAGCACGTGCTGTGTCTGCGCGCGTTGTCGCGGACTATGGCGGCGCTTTTGCGCAAAGCGTTCTCATTACAGCTGGTGGACGGGATGGCGTGGCCAAGGGCCAGGCTGTTGTTACTGGGGAAGGCCTGACAGGTCGTGTGGCTCAAGCGGGTTATAGATCTGCCCGTGTTCTGCTCATTACCGATATCAATTCCCGCATTCCCGTACGTGTGGGTGAGGCGGGTGACCGGGCGATTCTCACTGGTAATAATTCCCCTCGCCCAAGATTGATTTTTCTGGGCGTCAAATCCGCCATCGCCCCTGGCGACCGGGTGGTCACTTCTGGAGATGCCGGCGCGTTCCCGCCGGGCCTTCCGGTCGGTCGTGTTGTCGTTGCAGATGAATCGTCGGCGCTCATCGAACCCTTCGTCTCCCGTGATCGACTGCAGTATGTTGAAGTTCTAGATTTCGGTTTAACCGGTTTTCTCGCGGATACCGACGGACCGCAATGACCGAGATTACGCAGCGCCGAACTACGTGGAAAAAACTTGATGCGCGTGTCCGCACCATTTTACCATTTAGCCTAACGGTCACCGTGCTTCTCTTCGGCATGACTCCGACATACGTTCCCGGGTTGGCACAAATCACACCTATGTACACTTTGGTGGCAGTCTACTTCTGGGCGATCTATAGGCCCGACCTGTTGGGTTATGGTCTCGGTTTCGCGATTGGCGTTTTAGAAGATTTATTGACTGGTGCGCCGCTCGGAGTTGGTACCTTGGTGCTTTTGTTAATTCAATGGGTCGTCTTTAATCAGCACAAGTTTTTCCATGCCAAACCCTTTGTCATTACTTGGTTTGCGTTTGGGCTCGTGGCTTTTGGCGCGGTGCTTCTGAAGTGGGTTGGCGTCGGATTGGTTTCATCAAGCGGACCCACTCCGTTTGGAGATGTGTTCGCCTCGTATCTCATTACGGTTGCCGTCTATCCGATCATCGCATGGCTTTTTTCTAAAGTGCGGTCGGGGCTGCTGGATGAGCCATGATTATAAACCGCGATAACGACCGTATTCACTTATTTCACCGGCGTGCCGCCTTGCTTGGCGGGGGGCAGGCCCTTTTGGTCTCAGCTCTGGTTGGGCGCATGTACTATCTCCAAGTCACCGAGGCTGACCGGTACCGGATGCTCGCTGAGGAGAACCGAATCAATCTACGCCTTCTCCCTCCAACGCGCGGCCGAGTCTTGGATCGTTTTGGTGAGGCGCTTGCCGTTAACCGGCAAAAATTTCGTGTCCTCATCGTGTCTGAAAAAACTCGAGATGTTGCCTCGACACTCGATGCTTTGGCCGCAGTTATTGATCTGTCAGAATATGATCGGGGCCGTGTGCAGAAAGAAGTACGTCGGCGCAGAAGTTTCGTTCCGGTCACGGTTCGTGAGAATCTGAACTGGGAAGAGATGGCGAGTATCCAAGTGAATGCGCCAGACCTTCCAGGTGTGATAGTTGATGAAGGCTTAACCCGCCATTATCCGCAGGCCCAAACGGCGGCGCATGTTTTGGGTTATGTCTCCAGCGTTGACGAAGACGACTTGACGGGAGACCCACTTTTGCAGCTTCCCGGGTTTCGCATCGGCAAAGCAGGGGTGGAGCAGAAATTTGACCTGGCTCTTCGCGGCGCAGGCGGCACCAGTCAGGTTGAAGTCAACGCCCTCGGGCGTGTAATCCGTGAGCTTGAGCGCAAAGAGGGTCAGGCGGGTGCTGACCTTATGCTCACACTGGATGAACGCCTGCAACGCTTTGCATCCGAACGCTTGGGAGCGGAAAGTGCGGCCAGTGTCGTTATGGATATCCATACCGGCGAAGTGTTGGTGATGACTTCGACACCCAGTTACGACCCTAATGCCTTCAATCGCGGCCTCACCCAGCGTGAGTGGAATGCCTTGTCCGGAGACCCGCGTGCACCGATGACCAATAAAGCAATTTCTGGCCAGTATTCACCCGGTTCCACATTTAAAATGATCGTTGCTATGACCGCACTTGAACAAGGTGCGATCTCGCCTGACCAAACAGTCTACTGCAAGGGGCACACAGACTTAGGGTCTCGCAGGTTCCACTGCTGGGAAAAGCGGGGCCATGGCCCCATGAATATGGTCCAGGCCATTGCCCAGTCCTGTGATGTCTATTTCTATGATGTTGCAAAGCGTGTAGGTGTAGACCGTATTGCAGATATGGCGCGCCGTTTTGGTCTTGGTGAAACGACTGCGGTCGGTTTGGCAGGCGAGCGTGGCGGCCTTATACCAACAGAGGCCTGGAAACGGGAAACGGTAGGAGAATCCTGGCAGCAGGGGGACACCTATAATGTCGGTATTGGCCAAGGGTATGTGTTAACCACGCCGTTGCAACTGGCCGTTATGGCGGCCCGTCTGTCTACCGGTCTCGCTGTTGAGCCGGTTCTTACACGCCAAGTGATGATCGATGGCACGGTTATTCAACGGCCACCGCAGGTGTTTGAAGCGGTTACTATTGATCCAGCACACATTGCAATCGTGCGACGCGGTATGTTTGAAGTCTTGAATGGTGCGCGCGGCACGGCCCGTGCATCAAAGCTCAAATCCAAAGACGTCCAGATGAGCGGTAAGACAGGAACGACACAGGTTAAGCGCATCACGATGGCTCAACGCGAGGCGGGACTACCCGACAGCGATCAAGTGCCCTGGAAAGAGCGTAATCACGCCCTGTTTGTCGCATACGCGCCGGAAGACAACCCACGTTATGCGCTGTCCGTTATTGTGGAACATGGCGGCGGTAGCTCTGCAGTCGCCGCGCCAATCGCACGTGATATCATGACCGAGGTTCTTCGCTTAGATCCCTCCCGTAAGCCGCGGTTAAATGAAGACCGAGTTGCGGAAACGCAACCGGGGGTGCCCGCATGACTGATGTGGGATTCCTTGCCGACCGCCTAAAACGAGGCGACATGACCCTGTCTGAAAAATTGAGGCAGGTGAGTTGGTCGCTCGTATTTTGGCTCTGCGCCATCGCAACTATTGGTTTCTTCATGTTGTACTCGGCAGCAAACGCGAGTTTGGATCCCTGGACAACGCGTCAAGCGATTCGCTTTGGCTTGGGTTTGTTCATGCTCCTGACTATTGCCATGATCGATATTCGTTTGGTGATGCGATACGCCTACCCGTTTTATGCGTTTGTTTTTGCACTTCTAATTTTTGTTGAGGTGCGCGGCGTCGTTGGCGGTGGAGCGCAGCGCTGGATCGACCTCGGGATTGTTAACCTGCAACCTTCAGAACTGATGAAGGTTGCAGTGGTACTCGCGCTTGCGCGCTATTTTCATAGACTAAGCTTGGAAGACACTGGCCGCCCTACTTTCTTGATCGTGCCGCTTTTGATCGTGATTGTGCCGGTTATGCTGATCCTGCGTCAGCCCGATCTTGGCACGTCGCTTATGGTCGTGCTGGGTGCGGGGGCTCTATTTTTTATGGCTGGTGTCCGGCTGTGGAAATTTATAGCACTCATTTTGGCGGCGCTTGCTGCCATTCCAATTACTTGGCCGATGCTTGCTGGATACCAACAGAACCGTATCCTTACCTTTTTGAATCCGGAACGAGATCCGTTGGGTGCCGGCTATCACATTTTGCAATCCAAAATCGCGCTTGGCTCTGGCGGATTATTCGGCAAAGGGTTTATGCAAGGTACGCAAAGCCATCTTAACTTTCTTCCAGAGCGGCAAACCGATTTCATTTTTACAATGCTGGCTGAGGAATTCGGGATGGTTGGCGGACTCATTCTCATTGGGCTTTATGCCATCGTTCTGATTTATGGCTTCGCTATTGCTCTACGCTGTCGTCATCAATTCGGCCGATTGGTGGCTATTGGCGTGACCACAACATTCTTCCTCTACGTGTTCATTAATGTAGCGATGGTGATGGGGTTGATCCCCGTCGTCGGCGTGCCACTACCGCTGATTTCCTATGGCGGCACTGCCATAATCACCATAATGATGTGTATGGGTCTGTTGATGAGTGTCTATGTTCACCGTGACGTCCAGCTTGGCGTGCACGGCGGTTATGACGATGGGTGAGGGGGTTTCCCACGTAAATTCAGAACGCTTGCCAGCACGGCCAGCAAACCTTATAAACCGCACTTCTCAGCGGGGTGTTAGTATATCCTCGCGACCCGATTGCTCAGGTGGGGCGCATAGCTCAGTTGGTAGAGCAGCTGACTCTTAATCAGCGGGTCACAGGTTCGAGCCCTGTTGCGCCCACCAATCTTTTCAATCACTTAAATCTCGAAATGTAGCGTTCTGACCTTTCCAGATACGGCCTGGGTCACAGCCCACATATAATGATTCCTCTTGAAATGGATTTCCAGGGGGCTCTACTTTTTGCCCTTCAAAGTGCTGTGTGATCAGCGGCCGAGCGGAGTGGCATAAAACAAGATAGGTCTAGGGTTCTATTTCCTTGCCTTGCCAATCCCAAATACGGCCCGTGTGATCTAGCTCGAGCCCATTGATGACTTTCGTTATATTTAACGCCGCCTCACTTGGCTCCACAGTGTTGCGGGCCTTCTCCGCGACAAATGGTCGTGACAAGGGTGTGTGAACAGTGCCTGGATGCATAGCGACGCAAATTGCTTTTGGGTGGGTTCGACTTAATTCAATCGACAGAGTTTTCACCACCATATGCAGAGCTGCTTTTGACGCACGATAAGAATACCAGCCACCTAATTCATTGTCTGAAATGCTCCCCACACGTGCAGACAAAAAGGCAAGAATGGATTTCTCGCTTTTAGAAAGGAGGGGGGCACAATGCTTAGCTATGAGCGCTGGGCCGGTCGCATTAATTCTGAATATATGATCCATGGCTTCACCACTCAGAGACTTAATATTTTTTTCAGGTCTGATGTCCTGATTGTCATGAAGCACGCCAGTTGCAACCATGACTAAGTTGAGGGAACCGGCAAGTGTTTTTAGACAGTCTGACGCTTTGCGGATTGTCTCTTCTGACTCCAGATCAAACGGAACCCATTGAATGCGCCGGTCAATAGTATCGGGCTTGCGCCGGGATAGGGCAAAAATTGAACCAACGTTAGGGTCGATGCAAAGTGCTTCGATTAAGGCACGGCCAATGCCGCCGGTCGCCCCAAATACGGCGGCTGAAAAACCACGATTAAAATTGGAGAGGTTCGTCATATCGTATTTGCGAGAGGTAGTCGCATCTTACCGTTCGCGATCAGTTTGATCGCATTCACGTGACAGCGCTAGCCTGTGTAAAGTGGGCCGGATCTTGAGGAAGAGCCAATAGGAACCTTCGAGTAGTGACTGCATTAGAGAGGGCCTAAATATTATTGAAAGAGGTCTGAAAATTTTCAGCTTATCCCATATTTCAACAAAGGCCGCGCTACCCGAAACTAGGTGGTTCATTTTATCCCGGACATAGAGGCGAGACATGGCTTGTGAACGGCTCAGTCCTGGGCCTAACTGCTCCTGATTGGCAATAGATGCATCAACCCAATTGATTTCAGACTCACCACTGCACGTCTTATAAAATTTAATTTCCCTCCGGCAAAGTGGACATGAACCGTCAAAAAAAACCGTTATTTTGGGTGCGTACGACATTTTTGTTCCAGTGGAATTTTCTAAGTTTCTATACGTTTCAGCTAGCACTTTGGATTAGAACGCATGAACTCGTGGTTAATGAGCGAAAGTATCCAATTCATCAAACCCGCTAATATTTTTTGATTTGTTTTATCGATCTAAACGCAAAGTGCTGGCGTATAGAGCTAAATAAAGGAGATAAAAATGATCAAAAGTATTTATGGGTTAGTGATGAACCCCCAAAAGAATCCACTCCGCACTTTACCGAAATATGTGCGGTTCCAATTGATGACAGTGCTGTCAATCATGTGGACCACAATATTCTCTATTTGGAGTGGACTAACATATTTATTCGGACCGTCTTTAATCATTCATATGCTTTTGGTGTTAGGCATTGTTTTTACATCTGAGATTTTTAGGTACTCAAAAAGGATGTCTCGGGAAGCTCAAAAAGCTCTCACCGAAGACACGCCGCAGGTCCCAAAACTGCCTGAAACAGGCTGACTTAAGTTAGCAATCTCGTGTTTCCACTCTGTTTAAAAAATCACGAGCTTACCCCTAGCTCGGCACCCCAAAAAAATACGATATAAATTTTCAGTGCTACCCATTGCTGGATCGATAGCCTTGTCAGCCACAGAAGCCAATGCTGCAAATATCGCCGAAGCTGATATCAGTGCGAGCCAATTCAATGCCTTGGTTTCAGTATTACGAGCGTCAGGGCTTATGGACACCAGGAAATCACGGTTTTGCAACGATAGATGCAGCCTTCGCAAAGCTTGTCGTAGGTAATGTTAAGCCGCGGTGATGCTCCATAACTCAGTGGTGGCTAGTTTTCTGATGGCGCCCTATTCCTTCTCTGCGACCAAGACATTGATGTCGCGGAAACCACCTGCCATGTATCCCTTTGCTGCCTTCTTGATCACATGAGTTTGGGTGACATAGGGCGTTTTCTGGAAGCTGCATTTTGTCTGATCAAAGCCGCAGATTTCCAACTCATCAATGATATCGATGAGCCGCAACTGCTTCAAGAAGTACTCATTATTGTTAAACACTTCCCACGTTGCTAGGAACTCTTGGATTGGCTCTCCAGAGGCGTCCTGCTCGAATGCATCCATGTGAACCATGACGCCACCTGGTCTAAGAATGCGATGCATCTCCGTCATGATATTCGTGACGGCTTGCCGTGAGGTTTCGTGAAACAATAAGGCGGACCCAATGACGTCAAAATGATTGTCGGGGAAGTCTGTTTTCTCGGCATTTTGTTGGCTTAGGTGAACCTCGTGGCCCATCGCGTTCGCGCGGGCGTGGCCGTAACGCAGGCATGGAGCAGCCACATCAATACCGTGCACTTCTGCGTTGGGGTAAGCCTTGGCCCAGGGCACCGTTGAATTGCCAATGGCGCAGCCGAGGTCAAGGATGCGCTCTGGCGCGCAGTCTGAGTAGTTCGTTTTGTAGAAATTTACCAAGGTCTCGCCGGTGGCATCATTTTCAGGGCCCATCATCCCCATGGCGTAGATCGGTACGGCGGTGTCGTAGACCATGCCAGCCGCTATATCGTCTACTGTACTTTCGGTGTGGTATCCACCGGGCTGAAGGTGAATGTCGTAGGACGTGTGATAACGAGGCACCTCAAACCCTAAGTCGGCCAACTTGAGCGTTGCGGGCCCGTTAGATTCCCGCGCTTTCTCAATCATGTCCGGCAATACGCGCTCGCAACTGTCGATGACAGAATCCCACATCATCATCTGGCTCTTGCGCTGCATACAGCTCCAAATCTGATAGTAGGGGTCCTCAATCATCACCTTGCGGACTTCGTCATGATCGGCAGGATTGCGTCCATGTTCTTTAACGAATCTGGGTTCGACACGGTTTTCGTAGGCGACCGTCGTTCCGGGACTCACCTTGGTTGCCAGGTGCCGGCGAAAACTGAAGACGAAGTCTTGGCGCGCATTCTCGTCGTGCTCGATATCGGGAAGCATGGCGTGGGGCGTCTGGCGTTGGCTCATAGTATTGTCCTTGGATCAAGCGGTCACGGCGTTGGGCGGCGTTAGTTTGTTCTGTAGCTGAAAAGGCTACTCAACGTCTCCGCTCAGCTCAACCAAATCATAGGTCTGTTCTAACAAATCCCAGCGCAGGCGGGCGGGAATACAGTCGTTGCCGATGGCCCAGATGTCGATTGGTGGATAATCGGCTACTAAGAATTGGAAGTGCTCTGTTTGGAAGGTGCCTGCGGGAACGGTTATCTCTTCAACACCAATATATTGGTGTCGAGTTATTGTGTCGGAGACCTCAAGCTTTGGCCCCGTTCCCCCATTGGGCGTATGGGACGAAGAAAAAGTCATGCCGAGCTCGCTAGGGTCTTTATCCTTGTCGCGCTTCCACCGCGCCAAACCCCAGGCGTCGCCGTGGACCGGATGAGCACCAAATGTGCGAATGCGATGCTTTGATTTAAACCGTTGTTGGAACCGCCCGTCTTCTGCCGTGAAGCCCTCACACTCCGCCGTGTGATCCGTGAAATGATACCAGGAGCTCCCAACAAGCGTTTCTTTTATGGTTAGGCGGACAAATGCATCCACGGGATGCCACTGCTCGTTGACCGATAGCACGCAATCGCGGAGCAGGCGGTCATCGTCCATTTCGCATGTCGCGCGCATGGTGCGAGTGCCGTCCGGTTGTATAGTGACGTAGAACATCTCCCGTCCCATCTCGCCCTTGCCATCAGTTAGGTAAACAACTTTGCCTTGGTAGCTACGGTGCTTCACGGGGGTGCTCCAGTTGCGTGTCTAGAAATTCGCGAACAAGTTTAGCAACGTCTGCAGTATGCGCGTCGAGAAACCCATGAGTCCAACCCGGTAAATCGTGCACGCGGCCATTCTTCATCAAAGGCGTTGCGCGTGGCGTATATGTCCACAGGTCATCTTCAGGGTTCAGAATGAGTATTGGAATGCTGGCAGATTCGAGCGCGGCGGCCGTATCGAAATTAAAGGCCGCGCGATGGCCCCAATGCATAACGCCGTGATTGCGCTGGCCTTCGATAAAAATTTGCCAACGGCGTGCGTCATCAGGCTCGTCGCGCCAGAACTCTTTTATAAACTGCCAACGATCCGTAAGGCCCTCACCTTTTTCGTCGACAGTTTCCGTTGTGTATTTAGCGCGAAAAGCTTCGGTTTCATCTGCGGTGAAAACGGTTGCCGAGATCATGACGGCCTTACGTACCAAGTCGGGAAATAGGCGCGCCATTTCAAGCGCTATTAAAGACCCGGTGTGATAGCCCATGATGTCGACGGACTTGAGGTTCTGGTGTTCCAAGAACGTGGCCATGGCCTTCGCATAGTCTGCAATCTCTGGCTCGCTTTTGGGCGGGGCTGATTCACCGAACCCGGGCGTGTCCGGGGCGACTGCAATACGGTCTCTGCCTATCTCGGATATGAATCCGTCCCAAACCACGCCCGATAGGGGGCTGGGATGCATGAGGAGTAACGGTGTGTGGTCTGAAGGCTCTCCCGCAATCCGATAGTGAATTTGGCCAAAGGGTCCGTCGGTATACCCGCGCTTTATGCTAGCTAAAGTGTCAGCCATGGCGATCTCTTTTCTCCTAGGTGGCGCTCAGTGTACGACGCGATGCTTGCGTTCTTTTTATGACCAAGACGTGGATGGCATTTAAATACAGCAGGACACGCGCATACCACCCTTCCTAATCTACATGCATATTCAAACGCACTACCATGAAGAAGAGGAAACCTTAATGTTGACGCCGATACCAACTCGCGAAGAGGTCGTTAAGGCGGCGCAAGCTCTGGTTCCCACATTGCGTGATAGGGCTCAAGATACGGAAGATTTACGACGTATTCCGGACGAAACAATTGCTGATCTTCGCAAAGCGGGCATACACAAGCTTTTTATGCCGAAACGCTACGGTGGCTTTGAAATGCCATGGGGGACGCACGTAGACGTATCGCGGATACTCGGCCAGGGGTGTGGCTCAACGGGGTGGGTATCCTCGGTCGTATTAACCCATACCTTCCTGTTTGCACGCTTCGAAGAAGAAGCTCAGGACGATGTGTGGGGTGAAAACCCGGATGCCATCATCTCAACCGGCTTTGCGGGCGGCGGAGGTGCAACGCCAACGGACGGTGGCTTCCATGTGAGTGGTCGTTGGAAGTTTGCCAGCGGTGTGGATCATGCCGATGCTATGCTGGTCGGTGCGAAGCTGCCCAATTCAAACGCAGTATTTAACGATCTGTGGATTGTTCTGAAGAAGGGAGATTTTGAAATCCTTGATACATGGGAATCAGAAGGTCTCAGGGGCACGGGATCAAAAGAGATTAAAGTTGATAACGTCTTCGTTCCAAAGCACCGCACGCTTGATATGAAAACCATGGCGGAAAACCCGCCGGGTGCGAAGTTGTACGACTACTACCTCTATGGCGTGGAGTTCCACAGCTACTTCATTACATTACTTGCTGGGCCAATCCTTGGTGCGGCGCGTGGCGCATACAACGAGTACGTTGGCCAAACGATGACTCGGGTAGGGACGATGATGGGAGAATCTATCATCGACCAACCGGCCGTTCAGGTGCATGTCGCTGAGTCTCTAACCGAGCTAGAAACGGCCGATATGCTGATTGATAACTTATGTGACCGCCTCCACGTGCTTGGAATGAACGGTGAGAGCATCAACGGTGAATTTAAGTTACGTGCTTATCGGGACTTGGTGATGGCCGGTAAGCTCGCTCACTCCTCGGCTGACCGCTTGTCTCGCATGATGGGCGTCAGTGCGCAAACTGGGCGTAATGCAGTGCAACGGCTGTATCGTGATGTTCGCACCATGTCGACGCATTCCGCTTTGCATTGGGAGGCCGGTCTGCAGCGCAGCGGAAAATACATCTTTGGATTGCCGACGGGTGACCCTACGATAGATTGCGAAACAAAGCTAAAACAGGCAGCCGATTAAGCGCTGAAGGTGTTTCATGACCGTTGATGTGAATCGCGGCTTCATCCGTTTGGATGAGGGGCTTATTCATTATCGTTACGCTGGAGAGCGCCTTGATGACGAGGCCCTACCAATCTATGTGGCTCATGCTGGCCCGGGCTCTTCTGCCGGGTATGCGCCGCTGATCGGCGCCCTTGGTGGGTCTCGGTTCGTCTTAGCACCGGATATGCTTGGCAACGGTGATTCGGCTTCGCCTGCGCTCGATAATCCCGACATCATGTATTACGCGGACAGCGTGTGTCGCATTCTCGATGCGCTTGAGACTGATCAAGTGGATTACTTTGGTAGCCATACGGGCGCACATATTGGCGTCGAATTAGCGATTTTGCGGCCAGACCGTGTCCGTAAAATTATTTTCGATGGCATTGGTGTTTTCGACGCTGTGATGCGAAAGGCGATGCTGGAAAATTACGCGCCAATCATGAAGCCGGATGAGTTCGGAACCCAATTTACCTGGGCTTGGCATTTTCTTCGCGATCAAATGATGCACTTTCCATATTTTATGCGCGATCCAGAGCACCGCTTGGAAAATGATATGCCTACGGCAGAGTTTTTACACATTCATGTTACCGATGTGCTCAAAGCCTTGACGACCTATCACAAAGGCTACCACGCCGTATTCAGGCATGACGTCGAGCAGCGCTTGCCGTTGGTCACTGTGCCGTCGTTGTTTATGTCGTCTGAGATGGACCCGCTACACAAGTATCTCGACGATTCAGCGGCTCGTATTCCGGGTGCTGGAACGCGTTTGATTACAAAAGACGCAGGGATTTCTGGACAGGCCAACGCCATTCTCGAGTTTTTCGAGAGCTAACCCTATTGCTTGGCTAGAAACGCAGCCGTTCGGACTACCGCATTTTTCCGAATGTTCTCGTAGAACAAATCAAAGTCATGCATGTGGAGATTTCCTCCAGCGAACAGAACGAGTTTAAAGTCGTCTGTCATGGGTTTGTCCGTATAGAGGGATCCATCCCGGCACCCTGCCCCAAAGCCCTGCGTTAAAGCTGGTAGGTTGCCCAGTGCCGCTGCCCCTGGAAGAGCGCCTAAATTTCCTGAAGCGGACACATCACCGCCGCTTAACGTGGCGCTTATTGGATTCCAACAGGCGATTTCTTCACCTTCAGACGTGTCAAAGCGCGCACGGTATCTTTCCTTAAGTCGATTTACCCCAGGTTCTGGGTCGCCGTCCCGCGTAAACGTATTCCATGAAATGATGCAATTGCTATCAGTTGCTCCCGAACACAAGGTCATACTTTTTAAACTGCGACCGAAGATGCCCTCATTAATGCCAATACCTATGATGTATGCCGCGACCATTTGACCAGCGATAGGCGTACCGTCAATTTCCTCTTCCAATAAGCGAATGGCGTGGAAGGTTCCCTGGCTATGGCTTGCTATAATGAAGGGGCGGCCTTCGTTCCAAGTGGAGGCATAGTGGCGCCAGGCGGCTAAAACGTCTTCATAGGCCAAGCCATAGGCCCGCATGCCGCTGTCATCTTTCGCCCCGAGCGCCGAAATCGTCGCTTGACGGTAGCGGGGTGCGTAGATTTTACAGCACCCGTTAAAGGCACTTGCTTGCCGTGCGATTACACTGATGTCGGTCCATTCGTTGACGTCATCCATGGCGATGTCTTGGTTCCAGTTTTCGGCGCCGCGGTAGGTTGTCGGGTGAAGATAGAAGACATCGACTAGGGCCATTGCTTGGGCCTCAGGCACTGATGTCCCTGGTGGCGCGAGGTCGGCGGCGTCTTGGGTGTCTGGTAGCGCCGCCCATGAAGACGGGTCGGTGTAATCTGGAACAGTGGGACGGGTGTACTCATCAAAGGACTTCTCTGGCATCCCGCCAAATTGAGCTTGGCCCGACGGTGCGACTGAGCAGATTGCAGCCAAAGATATTAAAGCGGAAAAGAAAAAACGTGACGCCATAGTGAACCGACCTCAATCAGGTGTTGCGATAATGCACGGTCAAGATGGTAATATCGTCTTTCGGAATTGACCATGCGGGAGAGAAAATATGTCGCTAGCCGGACGCTTTGGTGTTGGTCTTGTCGCGCTTGTGCTAGTCGCGGCGGCCTGGACCATCAATGATCGTGTGTTTTGGATTCGTTGGTTTTCCCAACCGCCCGGCGACGCGGTTTTGCTGAATTGGGAATGGTACCAGCCGGTCGATGTCATCAAAGACGGCCCCAGCCCGCCGCTTCCTGTCGCAGGTCAAATGGATCTAACGATCGGCAAACACGCCTTGGCTCAAGCGCAAGCCTACGCGGAGGAGTTCGACAGCCTGGCATTTTTGGTGGCACGCAACGGTGCGCTTCAGCTCGAACATTATGGTGAAGGCCAAGACCGCGAGACGGTTATTGATTCTCAGTCCATGCATAAAGGCTTACTAGGCGTGGTCGTTACTGTGGCTTTAGACCAAGGTTTTATTCCATCTCTCGGTATGCCCGTGTCGACCTATATTCCCGAATGGGGCAGCGATAAGCGTCGTGACATCACCGTTGGGCATTTGTTGAAAATGACTAGTGGTTTGGCTCAGGTGGAGTATGGAACATCTGCGTTTACTCCGGGGCAACGTTTATTTTTTGGAGATGACCTCGATGGGCCTGTGCGAGATATCCCGTTGGCATTTGAGCCAGGCACGGCTTTCGATTTTAATCACGTAAACAGTCAGGCCTTGCATGCGGTCCTTACAGGCTCAACTGGACTCAGTTACGCAAAGTTCGTTCGTGAGTATTTATGGGACCCCATTGGTGCAGGCTTTGCTCAGGTTCGGCTTGATCGCGAAGGCGGTGCGGCGCGGATTTTCTGCTGTGTTCAAACTCGCCCCATGGATTGGATGCGCCTTGGTGTGATGCTCGCCAATGGTGGCCAAGTGGATGGTGCTCAGGTGATTTCAGAGAAGTGGGTTGATCGTCTAATGTCCGGGTCCGAACGCAACCCTAACTTTGGCTTACATGTTTGGCTTGGTTCACCATATAGCGGGTCCCGATTATTGAGCGAACCTAAGGACCGGCGGGCTCCTATCTCTGCAGAGTTTCTTGCGGATGACGTTATGTATGTGGAGGGGCGTGGCGGGCAGCGCCTGTATGTTGTGCCCTCTGCGGGACTGGTTGCGTATCGCGCGGGGCGAATCGATTTCGCCTGGGACGACGCTAAGATCATAAATATTCTATTGGGCGGTATACGTCCGAATGCAGCAGTGACGGAGCAACAAGATGGTTAATCATTCAAGGGATTATGGCGCGCGCGGTCGTGTCGGCATTGCCGTGCCACAGGCTAATCCAACGGTGGAGCCCGAGGTGGGTGCGTTCTTGCCTGCACATACAACCGTCCTGGCGTCTCGCCTGACTAGCCAATGCGCAGAACCAAAGGAACGCTATCGGGAGTACTTCATTGGCCTTGAGAATACACTCGCTACCTATGATACCCTAAAGCTCGATGTCTGTGGCTTTGCATGTACAGCATCCACTTACTTGGTTGGCAGACAACAGGAAGATGACGAACTAAATCGGTTGTCTGACGTGAAGGGGTACCCCGTCATTTCGGCCGGCCTTTCTATTGAGCAAGCGTTGCGCGTTATGAATGTCGAAAAGCTAGCAATCGGTGCGCCTTATCCAGAATGGTCTGTCGCTATGAGCCGGGACTACTGGGTCGGCCGCGGGTTTAACGTGGTAAACACCACGCGCATCGCCATCGCCTCCGAGGACACCCGCGCGATATACGAACTCAGTGCGGCAGATGCGCTCGCCACGTTAGGCGCTATCGATTTTAGTGAGGCAGATGCGATCCTGTTGACCGGCACTGGCATGCCAAGCATGGCAGCAATCGTTGCGTTGATGGAAAGCACTGGAAAGCCCGTGGTGTCGTCGAACCTGTGTTTGACCTGGGCGATGCGCCTGGCTCTTAATTTGGACGATGGCGAGCCAGGTGATGCGCCTCGTCACCCATTGCTGAATGGATGGCAAAACCGCATTGCCGACCTTTAGGCTGGTAGCTTAGATGCCCGCGCCATAGGGGGTATGCCTGAGCATGCCATGGCGCTGCCTGATCCGATGTGCGCGACCCTGTAAAACAGCGTAAGAGAGACCCGGCTTGGGTCCACCAGGAGTTATCAGATGAAAGCGGTAAAGTTATTTTCCTGTGCTGTGCTTGGGTTGGTCCTGGTGACAAACACTATTTACTGGCAGGACCCGTGGTTCTGGCGTCGTTATGTCATGCTGTTTGATCCGTCTCCTGAAGAAGGGCTCAAACCATTTGATGTTGTTCAAGGCGACGGTAGTTATGTCATTCCTGTTGCGACCGCTGAGAACCGGACGGTTATACAATCTGCTATGGATGAAGTCGTAGCTTACGCCAAAGAATTTGACTCCTACGCAGTTATCGCCATCCACAATGGCGAGATTCAGCTGGAATGGTATGCAGATGGCCGCAATGCCAGCGATCTGACAGAATCTCAATCCATGCACAAAACTCTGATGGGATTGTTCATTGGCACCGCCATTGAAGACGGCCTTATCGGGTCCGTTGATGACCCCGTCGGCCAATACATCGAAGAATGGCGCAATGATCCACGTGGTGATGTCACGCTGAAAAACCTTCTACAGATGTCATCTGGTCTCGAGCCCTATGGCTTCTCCCCTAATCCCTTTAACGGTGAAATGAAATGGCTCTATTCCGGCCACACTACACAGTACTTGTTGGATATGCCGTTGGCTAATTGGGAGCAGGGTACACAACACCAATACAACAATTTGAATTCCGAACTGCTTGGGTTGGTTATCGAGCGCGTTTCCGGTAAACGCTACGCCGAATACCTGGAAGAAAAACTTTGGCGCCCAATGGGCGGTGACCGGGCGCAGGTATGGACCGACCATGAAGGTGGTGCGGCGCATACGTCCTGTTGTCTAGCTGCGCCCGCGATGGATTGGGCTCGGTTCGGCATGATGCTGGTTGGCAAGGGCGAAGTGAACGGTAACCGTATTGTTTCGGAAGGCTGGATCGACGAGATGACGACGCCTGCGCCATCCGCAAACTATTATGGTTATCAAACGTGGCTTGGCTACGACGATCCTCCGTTTCCTCTAGGATCTGGCAGCACAGCACCAACGGCTTCCGAGACTTATTTGGCCCGCGATACGTTCCTCACCTGGGGCCGCGGCCAACAACATGTTTGGGTGTCACCCTCCATGGACCTCGTTGTGTTGCGGATCGGACCGGCGCTCGGGCGAAACCCCATAAGGGCCGGGTTTGATATTCCGAAAATCCCAAACATGATCGTGCGCGGCATAAGGTCGAAGGCCGTTGAAGTGGCCGCGCGTGCGAAGTAAAGTAAAACGATGAATTATGGTCCCCTCGGTCGAGCCG
Source organism: Rhodospirillaceae bacterium (assembly GCA_028822445.1). Lineage (GTDB taxonomy): Bacteria > Pseudomonadota > Alphaproteobacteria > Rhodospirillales > Rhodospirillaceae > WLXB01. The sequence continues at coordinate 42,883 of JAPKDQ010000001.1, forward strand.
GCCTGTCTATTTCGCGGGTCGGCCTCGGCTGCATGAGTTTTGGCACGCCGCTATGGCGTGACTGGATTCTGGATGAAAATGAGTCTCAGCCGCTGCTTAAGATGGCATTAGACGCAGGGATTAATTTCTTTGATACGGCAAACGTCTATTCGTCGGGTGCTAGTGAGGAGGTTGTCGGTAGGTTCATCGCGGCCAATGCCAAGCGCGACGATGTCGTGATTTCGACTAAGATGTTCTACCCCTCACGCGAAACCCCAAATCAAATGGGGCTGATGCGAAAAAATATTCTAAGCTCCATCGATGGCTCGCTTGAACGGCTTGGAACAGATTATGTCGATCTATATCAGGTTCACCGGTGGGATGATCTCACACCCATTGAAGAAACGATGGATGCTTTAAGAGAGGTTGTGCAATCCGGCAAGGTTCGGTTTGTCGGTGCGTCAAATATGCGTTGTTGGCATCTGGCCAAAGCGCAGTTGGTCGCGCAGGAGCAAGGTTGGGAAGGTTTCGCCACAATGCAGAACCACTACAATTTGCTGCATCGTGAAGATGAACGGGACCTTATCCCCTTCTGTAAAGATCAAGGCTTAGGCCTTATTCCTTGGAGTCCACTTGCCCGCGGCCGTATCGCGCGGGCTGGCAGTGAAAGCGACCAAACAACGCGCAGCGATGATGATGCGGTCGTTCAGAACCTGCTCTATGGCGCGCCCGATGATCCGGTACTTGATGATGTCTCGGCCGTTGCCACCGAGCTCGGTGTGTCTCCGGCGCAGGTTGGTCTTGCCTGGCTTGTGGCCAAAGGCGTAAACCCTATCATCGGCGCTACTAAGCCTCGGCATATCGAAGATGCGGTCGCTGCCGCTGACCTTATTCTTTCGAACGACCACGTCGCGCGCCTTCAGCGCGCATATACACCGCGCCCAATAGCTGAATTACCCTGGGATACTAATATGAACGAAGATCCGCGCCTTAAGAACCCCGAAAAGTTTGTATGAGCGCGGCGCGTTAACCAACTATCGGTCACCAGTGTTTCGCCGTGGTGCTCGAATGGGCTTCGAATGCTCTGTTGTGATCATAACGAATTCCGTAAAGATTTGAGGACGCCATGGCTCACGAAAATACGACCCAACCCTTTGAGAAGGGCGACGTTATGGTCGCTTGCACACTCCTAAACAATGACGATGACGATCATGCGGGTGACGGCCGAATCTTTCAGTACGACTCCGATTTAAATCTGAAGGGTGTGCTGTGGACTAAGAACACGACCCACCTCGTCAACGGTTTAAAGTTCGGCCCAGATGGCACGTTATGGGCTTTCGATCAGCATATTCATTCTGTACTGAATATTGATCCGAAAACTGGCGCTGAAACCATGGTCGAAGGTCTCGCTCCCCGGTCTTTCTCCAACGTCAATTTTATGAATGACGGTTCACAGCTGTTCGGCGAACACCTGGATAGTGATGAAAACCTGCCCGGAACCCATGCCAAGCCTATAAATGATTCAGGCGCGATCGGTGAAGGTAAAATTTTCAAATACGATTCCAGCGGCACGCTGGTTGCTGAATATGCGCCGGAAAACCACGGCGGCATGGCGGGGTTCCTAGGTGTGACCTGCGCGTTGCTGCTGCCAGACGACCGCACACTTCTCCATATGACTGAAACGTCCAACGAGGTTCGCCGTTACGACGTGGTGGATGGCAAGCAATTATCACCACTGGCGACATACCCAGAGGGTCGCGAAGGGTTCGTATTCTTTCTATCGACAATGCCCGATGGTCGCTTGATGCTCACCCGTGGTGATCACATCGAGTTTCTTCATCCAGAGACCGGGGTTATTGAAAAAGAAGTCCCGCAGGAAGGATTCGGTTGGGCGGTGATCTGTGGCGCTCTAGATAATATCCATGCCTACTCTGGCAACTTCTTCTCCGGGGAAATCGCGAAGTTCAATACCGAGACGGGCGAAAAGGTGGTCAGTCAGAATCTTGGCGTGCCCCGTTCTCTTGCTGGTGTCGCCCAGTACGCTGGATGATGTAGGCCTTACTCACCTCAGGGTGACGTGGCCTACTAATGAAGAACGAAACAAACTTTGAGGATGCTATGACAAGCGATTTGGTTAACAATCCAGATGTTGGATCAGGCTCCTTGCAGCCTTTTTTAGCGGGTGATTTCTTGCTCGGAGCCACGCTGCTCAATAATCCCGACGATGATCATGCTGGTGATGGCCGTATTTTTCAGTTTGGTGCTGATGGCACTCAAAAAGCAGTGCTGCACACACCGGATACCACGCACCTTGTTAAGGGATTGATGTTCGGCCCCGACAATGTGCTGTGGGCCTTCGATACCAGTCGGCATGCAATCCTTCAGGTCGGACCTGATGGGAAGCGGCTGGCCAATCCAGAATTCCAAAAGCGGCCCTGGTCCAGTGGCTTCTTTGATAAAGCAGGCAACCTTTACCTATACGAGCACATCACCGGCACCATGGCGGATGTGCCGGAGAAGTATCACCACATGCAAAGCACGTTGCCCGGTCAAGGCGATAAAATCGGTGATGGCAACGTCTACAAGTTCTCACCGGATGGCACGTTTTTGGAAACTTATGAGACTGAAACGTCGACCAGTTTTGCAGGTTACCTAGGGGTCACCAGCTGCACCCTTCATCCCAGTGAAAAGTATATCACCTACACCACAGAAACATCGAAGCGGATCATGCGGTACGACATCGTCAACAATAAGCAGATGGATGATCTGGTTCAGTTGCCAGAAGACCAACCGGAATATGTGTTTTGCCTTAATTATTGTGCGGACGGAATGCTACTGGTGACCCGTGGCCCAAAGATCGAAGTTATCGATGAAGGTGGCGATGTGGCACGTACCTACCCTCTTGAGGGCCGCGGCTGGGCGACGATCAAAGAGAGCGTTGATCAAAAGCACATTCTGGTGTCGTCCTTCTTCAAAGGTATTTTGCTGAAGATGAGCAAAGAAAGCGGTGAAGTCGTTGCTGAGATGAAGGTCGGTGCGGAACGCTCACTTGCTGGTGTTGCAGAATTTCCCGGATAAGTTAAGACAAGTTAAGGCCGTTTTCATTACATCGACTGGCGTAGCTTTAGTGGCATGGGTGATCACAAAGGCCTGATGCCTGGGCGTGGTGTTGGTCAGAAGGTCGCTGGTATGATGCTAGGCCCGATTGTCGAGATCATTAAAGACCGCGACCCCACATTCCTGACAGACTGGAAGTCCTGGCAAGGCGGAGGCCTTCTCTGATACACCGTCTTTTATGGTTGATATCTATATCGATGGTGATGCCTGCCCGGTGAAGGACGAAATACTTCGTGTTGCCGAACGGCATGCTCTTCAAGTGCATCTTGTTAGTAATGCGTGGCTTCGCATTGATGGTGGACCAAAACTCAACAAGGTTTTAGTGCCCGATGGACCTGATGTGGCTGATGATTGGATCGCGGATCACATTAGTGCGCATGATATATGCATTACCGGCGATATTCCATTGGCCGCGCGCTGTATCGAAAAGGGGGCGTCGGTTCTTGGCCACACCGGGAAACCCTTTACTCCTGACAGCATTGGTATGGCATTGGCCATGCGCGATCTAAAATCTCAGTTGCGTGAGGCGGGCGAACTTAAAGACCACCACGCTGGCTTCAAGAAGGCTGATCGCTCTCGGTTTCTCTCGGCATTGGAAGAAATGGTGCGGGCGGTTAAGGTTGCCTCACAAACAATAGTCTAGGGGTGCATCATGAGCGGCGACGGACAACCAGGGTTTCTCTTTAATACTGGGTCAGTAGGGCGGTGCGACGACTATAAAGTCGGCGGCGCGATGATGCGCTGGAACCCGGTGCTCGATAAATTCTGTATTTGGTATTACGGCCGCAGTACGGATTTCCCGGCGGGTATGGCCCCGGCATTGGGTTCTGGCTCTGTTGCGCTCACCACATCAGAAGATGGTTTGAATTGGGAGCGTTACGACGGCCCGCTCAAAGGCGGCGCTGTCATGGCGCCGAACGCGGACCCCCGTTCGTTTGATAGCGTCCACCTTGGCACCGGTGACATCGAATGGCGCGATGGCCAATGGCGCATGTGGTATTATGGCGGTGACGAGGGCACGCCAAAGTCAACCAACCCCATCTACAGGCACCCTGGCTACAATTTACATGTTGGTCTTGCGGTGAGTGATGATGGCATTACGTGGCAACGTCGCCCGGGCAAGGCTTTTGGTGGCGCCATTGTAGGTATTGGTGAAGAAATTTACGGCGCGTTTCCCAACGTCTACCAACTGGGCAAGCGCACCATCTTGCAGGTCACTATTAAAGACAAAGACTTCAAGGGATGGATCACTCGCGTCTGGTCTTCAGAAGACCTTGAGAAATGGGATTACCTAGGCCCGCTTACCTGGAGTGATGATCCGCGCTACTACGATTCCAATGGTATTATCACACGACACGTTTTGCCTGACCCGGGGGGGGCTGGTGCGCCGTGGATGATGATCTATACGGCCGTTGATGGTCGCCCGGAAAAGAAACAGCAACGCACCATTGCCGTTGCCGTTTCCGATGATGGTTTAAGCTGGCGGCGCCAGTTCGATGGCCCTGTGTTCGTTGCGGCTGAGGCGGGAGCGTGGGACGACTACAATGTTGCTAACCCGCAACTATGTGTCCGTGGAGATGCACTTTGGATGACTTACTTTGGATTTGAAGATCCAGCTGTACCGGGCGCTGCGGCGCTCAGGGGCATTGGTCTAGCTGTTAGTAAGGCGGGCGATCTGCGCAGTTTCGAGCGGGTCAACACTTAAGCATTACTCCGCCGCGGTGGGTGTAGGTTCGGGCACAGGCGCTGGCCCGTTTGCCCAAATACGAACACCGATCGCCAGAACCAAGATCACTGCATTGCAGACGCCCATCATCAGGAAGGGTGCGCTCGGCCCCACGATGTCGACCAGTTGACCGCCCACGACTGTGGCTAACATGATTCCGATGGCACCTGACTTGTTGAACACGCCGACGACGGCTCCGCGATAGTGAGGCGGCGCTTCCTGTCCGAGCAGGGTGCCAGATGCGACCACGGTCGAGGTTTCCCCCATGCCAGTCATAATGCAGGCGAGCAATATTATGCTACCGGGTGCAAACGGGTCGCCAACGGACCCAAGCGTAATGTAGCCCACAGATGCGATTGCAAAAGCAATGCATACGCCAGTGGTCCGGTTTACGCGGTCGCAAATAAGCCCCATGATGAAAGCCCAGGTGAGTGCAGAAACCTGAATAAGGGCAAAAAGACCACCAGCTTTTTTCATAGCCTGCCCGGCTGTCATGTCTTGGTCGACACCGGCTTGAACAAACCAAAGAGAAAAGAAGGTACCAACGACGACGAGGTCGCCACGCGCTATGAACGCGCTGGAGTAAGCGAGGGCGATGCGCGGGTTGCGTCGCGCTTCCATCAAACCGCGCCCAAGGTTTTTCAAAACACTAGGTCGATCTTTGACTTCAGGCGGTGGTCCGCCCTTGAGTCCGAAGTGCAAAAGTATGGCCGTCACAAAACACATAGCGGTGGCGATCCAGAACGTATACTGGCCAGCTTCGATCCCGGCAAAACCCATATCTTCAAAGCGGCCCGGCATTTGCCCTAAGACGGCGCCCATAAACAACACGCCGATCCCGTTGAAGATCGAACTTGTGCCCAGCCATTTTCCGCGGCTACCTTCCTGAATGATGTCGACGAGGCATGCGCTCAGCATAACGGTGATCATGGCTGCACCGACGGCAACGAGAATGCGGAATAGAATCAATTGCTCGGTGGATTGGGCGAGTGGATAGATAAAGTAGCCTAGCCCGAGAACAATAAACCCGAGGGAAAACAAAAGACGGCGACCGGTTCGGTCTGACAGTGCGCCGATCATGCCAATCAGTAAGATCACGACGATTTCCTGCATGGCCGCTAGATTGCCGGTGAGGCTACCTTGCTCATCGCGTGGAATTTTAAAAACCTCTTCCAACAGATAAGGCTGAACAAAGTTAACCAATGTCATCATGGCTAAGCTAGCGGCCGTTGCAAACAGCACCATACCGACATTGACGCCCGTGTAACCCGGGTTGAACCAATAGATCAGGAGGTGGAGACCGTTGCGATTGGGCGGGTGGCGCTCAGCTAACGTTTTTGCTTTGTCTTTGGCCAAGGTCAGGCCCCCAGTGTTTGATAAAATTGATCAAGGTCAGTGTTGTGGTGGGTTTGGCACCCAGATTGATTTTTTGGGTGCCATCAAGAGGCGTCTGATCACCGGTTCAAAGTCCTTAAGGCTCATGAAGTCCATGTCCGGGTTAAAGGCGGGCTGGTCGTATTTGTCGCAGAAGGCGATCGCGTCTTCAAACCACGGGTGATCTTTGTATTTATCCCGCATGTTCTTGTCGATGCCAATGTCTTTGAAATAGTAATATCCCTGAAACGCATGATGGTTTGCGATCAACCAGTAGTTCTTTTCAGAGATAAAAGGCTCCAAAAGCGCTGCCGCGAATTCTCCGTGATTAAACGGGGCCAACAGATCGCCGATGTCGTGAATCACACAGCACACCACGTACTCTTCGTCTTCCCCGCCCTGATGCGCTAAGGTGGCTGTCTGAAGGCAATGCTCAAGTCTGGTGACTTTATCGAACCCGGGCGCCTCGGCGCAGGACTCATTCAGCTCTTTCAGGTGCGTGAGAATGCGATCTACAAAGGACTTGGTGAATTTAGATTTCTGTACGCCAGGTAAAACCCAGGGGGCGAATTCTGTCCCGCCCTGTGTCGGATCATTTCCAACATCGCCCATGATTGCGTCCTCTCATTTACCTTGAAGTACCAGCCTATCTGATCTGCGGTTTAATTTACCGCTACTTTTGCTATGAATAAACCATGCCCGATCGTCTGACCCAAGAAAGCGTCGCCTTTGCAGATGCGTTGACCTTTGCGGCTATACCTGCCGATGTTGTCAGCGCTGCAAAACGCTGCCTTGTAGACGGCGTTGGCGTTGCTATTGCTGGCCTAGAGACAGATATCGCCAGCCGTCTTGCTGCGTTCGTGATCAAAAGCGGGGCTGGACCGGCACGTTTATTCGGCGATCCAGGCCAAACCTCAAGTATTTCAAATGCGGCGCTATATCTGGGCGCGTGCGGCAATGCTCTGGATTGGGACGACGTGCAGATGCCAGATGGAGAGGCGCGTCCATTCGGGTTGTTGATGCACGGCACCACACCGCTCCTGGCGACATTGCTCTCTACAACAGAATTAATCCGAAACAAAACCGACCAGGTTGTTTCAGGTGAAGCATTTCTCACCGCCTTCGTCGCTGGATGGGAAGTGTCGGGCAAGTTAGCGGTGACAGTCACACCCGATCATTACTTCAACGGTTTTCATACGTCTGGAACTCTTGGCACCTTTGGCTGCGCCATCGCTGCGGGGAAACTCCTTGGCCTGAGCGCGGAACACATGACCTGGAGTCTGGGTCATGCTGCGTCGATGGCAGCCGGAATTCAGGCCTCTATGGGGACGATGACGAAACCTATGCATGTTGGGTGGTGTGCAGCACGCGGACTGGAGGCAGCGTTGCTTGCACGAGCAGGAATTGATGGACCTGATGACGCTTTGGATGGCCCGCGTGGGTACCTGACTACGACAAGCCGCACCGTCGACGTTGATCGAGCTTTGGGCCGGTTTGGGAACCCGTTTGTGCTTAGTACTCCCGGCGTGAGTGCTAAGCCCTATCCGTGTGGGGCCGTGACCCATCCGGGCATGTACGCTTTCAAGCATGTGATGGTTGAGCACACACTGAACGCCGGCGATATCAAATGCATTGCTGTTGCGGCGGGCAGTAAAATGTGGAATTTGATTTCGTACCCGTTCGCGGAAACGCCATTTCAAGCCAAATACAGTTTTCCTTTTTTGCTAGCGGCAATTGCCTTGCGCGGCACCGCGGGGCGCGCCGAGTTTGGCGACGACTTCATTTTATCTGAGGCGTGCGTGGCGTTTCAAAAGAAGGTTACAACACGGGTTGATGAGACGGTTCAAGTGGACGGTAGTGACATTGTTAATGCGCGCTTGACCATATACCTAAACGATGGCCGAACCTTCGTCGTCGATGGGCTTGCCGATTACCCTGGTGGCCCTGTCATGCCTTTAAACGATGGCGCTGTGGATCAAAAATTTATGGATGCGACGTCTGGTTTGCTGTCTGCTGAGCAGGCTGTTTCTGTACGTTCCATGCTTTGGTCATTTGAAACGCAACCAGACGCTAGCGCCTTGCTGGATGAGGTAGGCACGATTACGGTCCCGTCATTATGACCCCAGTCCGCGACGCCATTCTTGATCATATTAAGGCCACTACCTTTGACAGCCTACCAGCAGATGTCGTGGCTGCGACCAATGTGGTGATTGCTGATACAATTGCCTGTGGCTTCGCAGGGAGTGCCGAACCTAAGGCCAAGATATTCCGAGATATTCAGTTGTCTCACTTCGGCTATGGCAGCGTTCCGGTATGGGGAACGGGTCAATTGATCTCGCCAATCGGTGCGGGCATGGCTAATGGGTATCAGGTCCATTGTCTGGAATATGCGTGCTTCCATGAGGCGGCGACAGTGCATTCCATGTCGGTGATTCTACCGACTGTCATGGCCTATGCTGACCGCTTCGGGGGCGTTACGGGAAAAGATATCATCACGGCGGTTAATATAGGCAACGATGTCGCGACGTTATTAGGCCTTGCTGCGACAAAAGGGGCGCGGTTCTTCCGGCCTGGTGTGTGTGGCGCTATGGGGGCCGGCGCAGCCCTCGCGAAGCTCGCAGGCTTTGACCGCCCGACAACCGCAGAATTCTTCGGCCTGCTCTACAGCCAGCTTTCCGGCACCATGCAGGCTCATACGGAGGCAAGTATGGCCCTTGGGCTCCAAATCGCATTCAGTGTTCGCAACGCGCTTACTGCACTGGATATGGTGCGGATGCACCTCACCGGACCGACCGATGTGTTTGATGGCCCCTACGGTTACTTCAAGTTATTTGAGGTTGATGGTGACGCGATACCGTATTTAGTGGCACTGGGCAGCATCTGGCGCACGGCAGAAATATCGTTCAAACCGTTTCCGTCTGGCCGCGCGTCCCATGGTGCTATCTATACTCTTCAAAGGCTGATGCAAGCCCATGCCTTCGGCGCAGCTGATGTGGACCGCGTGACGCTCTCTGTTCCACCCTTTGTGCACCGTCTTGGTGGCCGCCCAGTCAAGGACTGCATGGATGGCCCCTACGCGCGTCTTTGCCTCCCCTACCTTGCCGCAAGTGTGTTGATTGATGGCACAATCAATGTGGCTAGTTCTTCATTGGAAAACTTCTCCGATCCAGGCAGGCTAGCGTTGGCCGCGAAGGTTAGCGTTGAGGATAATGGCAATCCAGACGCGAATGCGTTGGCGCCACAGAAAGTGTCAGTCATACTTTCTGATGGTCGCGAGCTCGCAGAGGACGTCTTTTATTTGCTTGGGCACCCAGATAACCCCATGAGCGAGGCCCAACACCAGGCTAAGTTTATGGACACTGCGGCGTCTGCTGCTCAACCGATTGCTGCTGATATGGCAGACACGCTTTATTCCCGCTTTATGACGCTGCAAGATGAAGCCGATGTATCCATCGTTAGAAATCTCGCAGCCGGTTTTGATATGGAAAAGGTCCAAGTATGAGACTCACACTAATCACAATTCTGTTATCTGGTCTGGGCGCGTTTATTGCCACAGGGTCCGCTCAAGCTGAAGACCGCAAGGTTATGACCATTGGGGCCTACTCTGTGCCAAACACCCCATGGGATTTGAACTGGCAGGATGTATCTGCGGCTTTTGAAGCTAATAAAGGTCTCGGTCTTGATCTTGAGCTTCTAGTGCGAGGTGAGACCGGCAGTTCAGAAGAGCGTCTGAATTCCTTGCGGCGTAACCGTCTCCAGTTCGTCAGTTCTCCCCTTGGCTCTGGCGCAGCGATGATTCCAGAGTTGGCAGTGCTTCAGTTGCCATTTCTGTTTGACTCCACGCCGGAAGCAGACTTCGTTTTAGATGAATACGCCTTGCCGAAATTCCAAGAGATGTTTGCAGATAAAGGCATTATGTTTTTGCGCTGGACTGAAGCAGGGTCCAACCATCTGTTCGGCGACCGGCCGTTCCTGACGCCCGATGCGGTGAAGTCGTTCCCTATGCGCGTGCAGTCCACCAAGGCGTCTTCGGTGTATTTTGAGGGCCTTGAAGCCGACGCGGTCTATATGAGTTCCAACGACATTTTACAGTCATTGCAAACGGGGCTGATCAACGGCGGTGAGGCGGTCACGATCTTTTATTGGATGACTGGTATTTTTACGGAGGCGACCCACTTCACGCTCACCGGCCATGCCATCGAGCCCAGCTCAGTTCTAGTGAATAAAAGATTTTGGGACGGCCTTTCACCGGTGCAGAAAAACCTGGTTAGCACAGCATATCCCGGCCCTAAGGCAGCGCGTGACCGAGTCCGCGAATGGATGACTAAAGTCGAAGAGGACTTACCCGGCCTGGGTGTGACGCTGCATCGCCTTAATGATGAGCAGCGCGCGACATGGACGACCCAGGCGCAGTCTTCTTACGCTAAGATACTTGAGTCTATTGGCGGCGAAGCTGGGGACATTTACAATCTTGTGCTTGAGGGGCAGGCGGCGTATGCACGCAGCCAATCTGAAGCCAAACATTAGAAGGGGTGTAAGTATGTCAGCGTTAATTGTCATGTTTAATTTGAAGGAAGGTGTATCCGAAGCCGACTACGAAGCGTGGGCCAAATCTTCTGACTTGCCGACCGTGCGCGGCCATAAAGGCGTTGATGGGTTTGATTTGTTCCGGGCCGATAACTTGTTTCGTACTGAAAATGCGTCGCCCTATCGTTATGTGGAAGTAATTCAGATTAACGATCTGGATCAATTCAACCTTGACGTGGCGACCGATGCGCAAAAACCAATCTCAGAGAAGTTCCGTGAGATTGCCGACAACCCGGTCGCCATGCTTTGCAACAAGATTAGCGACTAGGAGGAAAACGTGGGGCGCTTGCAAGACAAGGTAGCCATCATCACCGGGGCGGGTCGTAAAAAGGGACTGGGCGAGGGCATCGCCCGTCGCTTTGCCGAAGAAGGCGCAACGGTTATCATTACGGATATTGGCAAAGCTTCCGGCGATCACTTACCTGCCAATCACATCGGAACGTTGGAAGAAATGGAAGAGGTCGCTGCGGCGATCAGTGAAGAAACCGGTGGCAACGTCCATACCATGGTTTGTGATGTGCGGTCCGAAGGCGACATTAGCCGCACTATTGCCGATACAGTTAGCCAGTTCGGTAAGTTAGATATCGTGGTGAACAACGCAGGCATCGGTTACATCATGAAACCGCTGGTCGAAATGTCGATCGACGAGTGGGATGTGGTGCTAGACGTCAACCTGCGTGGGCCGTTCTTGTTTACTAAACACGCAGCCCAGGTATTCATTCGACAAGGGTGGGGTGGCCGGATCATCAACATCGCCAGCCAGGCGGCAAAGAGTCCGGCGCCTTTGTTAGTCCATTACACCTCATCAAAGCACGGCATGATTGGCCTCACCCGAACCGCTGCTGCTGAATTGGGTGAGCACGGCATTACCTGTAACGCTGTTTGTCCTAACCATGTGACCACTGGCCTGGGTGCCACCCAGAATGCACGTCGGGGTGAAGTGCTCGGTAAGGATGCTGACGGCGTACTGGACTTCCGCAAGGCGAAAATCCCGCTTGGCCGCGTTGGTCTCACGGCGGATACGGCGAATGCCTGTGTCTTTCTAGCGTCGGATGAAGCGGCCTATATCACCGGCGAAGGCATGAATGTCTCCGGTGGTGAGGAAATGCACTAAGCTTCTTATTCCAAGTTCAATTCTGGAAAGCGATTCTTCGTGGACACAAAGCGTGACTTAATAAAGCGCCCCGCTGCCTTGCGACCGGTCAGCCAGGCTATGCGCGTTCCGTGCTTGTTATTGGCGAGCACGTTTTCAACTAGCCATGGCGTAACGGTTTCAACCCGATCAGCAATGATGTTGAAGACCTTTCGCACGTATTCCCAGCGCTCCGGCGCCATTTTTCCTCGGTCGCGCATGGAGAGGTCAGTGATGACAATACCCGGGCTCATATAGCCAACGATAACTGGGCTGCCTTTGGTTTCTTTGATGAGTGATTTTGTAAAGTAAGTAAGGCCGAATTTGGTGCAGCCATAGAGGCTCATGCCAAACTGCTTCATGCCGTTGGAGCCAAACCCTTCAAAGTTGTAAAGTGCGCCCTGGCCTTGCTCGGTCATGCCCTTGAGGGCGACCTGTGCCCCATTCATCGTGCCAATCAGGTTCACGGCCGTAACGGCGTCAACTTCATCTTGGGGAAGGCGGCCGATTGGGAACCTGGTGTTCGACATGCCTGCGTTATTAATCCAAATATCAATGGTGCCAAATTCTTTTTTAGCGAAGCCCCACAAAGCTTCGACTTGATCATACTGTGTGACGTCGCACGGCGTTCCGACGACCCGCGCGCCATCAATGGCATGCGGGTTTAGTTCGGTGAGGGCGTTATCGACGGCACCTTGGCTCCGCCCGCAGATCACGACATTGACGCCGCGATTTAGAAATTCTTGCGCCAATCCATGTCCGATGCCACGGGTTCCGCCTGTCACTACCGCTGTCTTTTGGGCTGCCACCGTTGTGCTCCTGTCTTGTGTCGCTGAACCCTATCACGACCACTGGGTTGTCGGGGGATGGCAACCCGGCCGGTTGGCCGCGTGTCGGACTCTCGTTACCCTGGCATCGGTGAAGTGTTTCAGTGCGTTATGATTATCGCTTGCCAAATATTCGTTATTCACGAGGACTACAGTCATGGCCCAGAAAACAGCTGTCGTAACCGGTTCCACTAAAGGCATTGGTCGAGGCTACGCGAAGGAGTTCCTAAATCGCGGCGTCAATGTCGTGATCTCTGGACGCTCTCAGGATATCATTGATGACGCGGTCAAAGCTTTGAAAAGCGAAGCCAAAGATGGCGCACGGGTTGCTGGCGTCGTGTGCGAAGTCTCTGATGCGATTCAAGTTCAAGTGCTGTGGGATTTTGCGGTTCAGGGATTTGAGGCTGTCGACATTTGGATCAACAATGCCGGTTTTGCCCGCACCGGTGCGACGTTCCAGCAACTGACGCCAGATGAAATCAAAACCATGATCCATAGCAACGTTGTTGGTACAATCAACGGCTGCCAAGTGGCTCTGCGTGGAATGACGACCCAAGGGCATGGCCACATTTACAATACTTATGGCGCCGGATCGGATGGCCGTGTCATTCCGGGTATGATTGGATACGGTACGACCAAGAGCACGGTGCGGTATTTTACTGAGAGCATTATTAAGGAACTCAAAGGCCGCGCTATAAAAGTCGGCATGATTAGTCCGGGTATGAACCTGACTGAAAACATGATCGCCCAAATGAAGCAGGTGCCACCATCTGTTCGACCTAAGGTTATGAAGCCGATTAATCTTTTGGGTGACTACGTTGAAACGACAACCCCGTGGATTGTGGACCAGGTGCTGGCTGATGACGCTATGGGCACGCATATAAAGTGGCTGACCACAGCCAAGATACTTAGGCGCCTTTTCATGTCTCGGTTCAATAAGCGTGATTTATGGGCGCGCTATGATTTGAATGCTTAATATCCGCCCGACTTGAGACGGAGGCTCTAACCACGTTGCGGTCAGGTGGGGTTATCGAGACCTACCCTATATGCCGTGATGGCTAAGGTGGCAAACGCATGGGGCGCAATCGTCGGCTCGCAACATACTTTGGGGAAACATTCATGAGCGAGACCACACACCAGGCTTACATTCGTCCGTGCGGCGTTAGAATTGACCTGGCCGATGGTATCAGCGCCAAGAATGCTTGGACGCTCATGTATGCGTCCTTTGCCACCATTGGGTTTCTAACCTTCATCAATACAGGGCAAGCTTTCATTCTAAACGCGAACCTGGGTATGCCTGGTGATGAGCAGGGTCGCGTTACCGGCGGCCTCGCGTTTTGGAATGAGATCATAACTATCGCGCTAGCTGCGCCCTTTGGCATCATGGCCGACCGTATTGGCCGTCGACCGGTGTTTTGCTTTGGTATGGTTTCTATGGCGTTTGGCTATGCGCTTTATCCCTACGCGGATAGCGTCAACGACTTGTTTGTAGCGCGCACGCTATACGGGATTGGCACGGCCGCGGCGGCGGGAATGATTGGCACGGTCGGGCAAGATTATCCAAGAGAGTATTCCCGTGGGAAGTTGATTGCCTGGACCGGCGTGATGAATTCCGTAGGCGTTATTTTTACGGCGTTGGTGTTTGGTCGACTGATGTTATCTGCTCTCTCAGATGCTGGTATGACGGCGAAACAGCAAGGGCTTTACACTTTCTGGGCCGTTGCAGTCGCACTTCTTATTTCGGCTTGGATTCTTAAATGGGGCCTGAAGGGCGGTGTGCCACCTGAGGTAACAGAGCGTCGGTCTGCCATGAATTTATTTAAGAGTGGCATTACCAACGGGAAAAACCCTCGCATTGCTCTGGCCTATGCATCTGCGTTCGTGGCGCGCTCAGACCTTGTTGTGATCGGTGCGTTCACAAACTTGTGGGGTTCCGTTTATGGCATAAGGCAAGGGATGTCTCCAACCGATGCCGCAATCGCGGGTTTGACAATCTTCGCCATCGCACAATTGTGTGGCCTAGTTTGGTCCCCAATCATGGGGATGATCATTGATCGCGTGAATCGTGTATCCGCCGTTGTCTTTGGCATGGGCTTTGCGGCTATCGGCTATTCTTCCATGTACTTTGTAGAGGATCCCACCAATTGGATTTATTACCCGTTGTTCGGTCTATTAGGGATCGGCCAAATTAGCGCCTTCTTCGCATCGCAGGCTTTGATCGGCCAAGAAGCGCCAGCAAAAGAACGTGGAGCGGTCATCGGAGTCTTCAGCGGGGCGGGTGCTATCGGGATTTTGGTTGCGACGTCCGTTGGTGGCATCTTGTTTGATACGTGGATGCTAACAGGGCCGTTTATATTTGTTGGCGCCCTGAACTTCTGCATCTTCTTGTTTGCTTTCCTCGTCTGGAAAAAATCCCCAGGCATGATGCCAACCGAAATAACAGCGCTACGCGTGGCGCGTATGGCCGAGATTGCAGACTCGAAGCAGGGTTAAAGTCAGCGATGTCAGTCGTGGTTATTACGGGGTCTACGCGTGGTACCGGGTTCGGGTTAGCGCGCGAATTCCTCCAGCACGGCCATAATGTTATGGTGTCCGGGCGAACCCAATCGGCAGTCGATGCGGCCGTTTCCTCTCTCTCAAAAGACGCTAGAACCGCGCGTATTTTTGATCTGCCTTGCGGTGTTACAGATCGTGCGCAGGTGCAAGCGTTATGGGATGGCGCGGCCAAAGAATTCGGTGTTGTCGAGTATTGGATTAATAACGCCGGTTTCATCCATAGTTACAAAAAAATAACAGACCTTCCGTCGGAAGAATTCCAGAAGATTATTCAGGTGAACGTCACTGGTGTAATCAATGGCACGCAGGTTGCTAGCATTGGTATGGGTGATCAACCTGATGGTGGTTGGATTTACAATATGGAAGGGTTTGGATCCGACGGCATGACGCGGCCAGGTCTTGCCCTGTATGGCACGACGAAGCGGGCGGTCACCTATTTCACAGGCAGTGCGATCAAGGAATTCAAAGGCAGTAAGATCAAAATTGGATACCTTAACCCAGCCATAGTCATGACTGACCTTGGCATGGGTGACACTAAAAAACTTCCCAAAGAAGAACGCCGTAAAAAGAGATTCCTGATGCTGATTAGGGATACTATCGAAGATGTGACGGCTGACTTGGTTGCGCGTGTTCTCTCGAATACCGATCACGGAAAACGCATTGCCTGGATGACGAAGCTTGAGCTGCTTGGACGAGTCCTGGCCTCGCCCTTCATTAAGCGCGACCCGATGACCCCGGCTGGTTATTAAGCCCCGGTAAAACCTCGTCAATTGGCCTGAGCTGCTGGCCTCTGCTTTCTTGTCTCGGCGTTCCCGCCGGAATTGCCGTAATCTCAAAGGAGAAAGAAGCCTGAGCTACTGGTCTCTAGACGGCCAACTCAGACGTTTCCCCTAAATCCTCTTGAGCCATCGTGGGTTTGCTTGCAGCATGCATAAACATCATAGGTGTAAGATGCATTGAAAGGGCCCCGGACCAATGCCGGATACAGCAGCAGCGGGTATGTCGCCGACCTTAGATGAGATTAAGTATCGCGCCGAAGGGCTTGTCGCTGGCTGGCGTGAGCGGGCCCCAGAGACTGAAGCCAACCGGATGCTGCCGGATGAAACGGTCGAAGAGCTATATGATGCGGAGCTGTTGCAGTTGTTCGCGCCTAAGCGTTACGGTGGCCTATCCCTAGATTGGCCTGCGATTGTTCATGCGTCACGGATTGCGGCGCGTGGCTGCGCCTCGACTGGTTGGCTAATCAGTGTGGTTGGTGGGCACATTGCTATCGTGTCCCGCTTGCCGAAGCACTGCCAGGATGAAATTTTTAAGGATGGCGTTCGTAAAATCATCACCACTGCGTCTGCGCAAACCACGGGTACTATTGTTAAGGAGAAAGGTGGTTACCGTCTAAACGGCGTCTGGCGTTTTGGCTCGGGCATTGACCATGCCGACTATGTCATGGTGACAGGTAGCTGCGACAATCATACCAGCCCCCCAGACCCAAATGTTTTTCGCGCTACGGTTCCACGCGATGCTGTCGAGGTCGATGACACCTGGCATGTGGCCGGTATGCGAGGCACGGGATCAAAAGACCTGCGTTTTGAAAATATTTTTGTCGCCGATGAGTGGGTTGTGACATCACCTGGATGTTTTGGCATGCATCCGCCCGGGGCGGATGTGAACCCGGAAGCTTATCTCTTTGACGTTCCTTTTATGCCGTACTTTACCAACTGGATGATTGGTCCGTTGCTCGGCTGCGCGGAAGGGGCTTTTGAGTCCTATGTCGTTGCAACTAAAAAGAAGGTTGGGGCGATGACGAAGATTACTGTCGCCGATCAGCCGACCGTACAGGAACGTCTATCTGAGTCGTCGGCCGAGCTGGATTGCGCCCGAATGATGTTTGACAGCATTACCGATATACTGCATGGCGCTGGGTTAGAGCGGCGTGCGCTTACACCCGAAGAGAATGTCATGATCAACCGCAATCGTGCATACCTAGCGCGCCTTTGCACCAACTCAATTTACCGCCTTGTGCGCGTTATGGGTGCGACGGGGATATTCAATACCAACCCCGTCCAACGCCATTGGCGCGACCTCTCGGTTATGGCTAGCCAGGTGGGCGTGAACTGGGATCAGAATATGATGGCCTACGGCCGCCACCTGCTTGGCCTCGATTATGAGAAAGCCAAGGCCGACCGGGCGCCGTCGGAGAATAAACCCGGTTAGGTGTTTCTTTAGATGAGTCCCTTATTCCGCCGGTGCCATTGCAATAGGTGCAATTGTAATCGTTGCTCGCTCCCGAAGTTCGGTGAGGACTTGTTGCACAGCATTGTCAGACAGTTCGGTTCGTAATTGACCCCGACTCTCTTCAAGCGTAGGGGCAGGCTTAAGGCGTTTGTCTTCAACCTTAATGATGTGCCACCCAAAGTCAGTTTTAACGGGAGAGGGGGTCACATCTCCAGCCGAGAGAGCAAAGGCTGCTTCTGAAAACGCAGGAACCATAGTGCCGCGGGTGAAGTAGCCAAGATCGCCACCTTTTGGGCCAGAAGGACCCGTTGAGTTGTCACGGGCGAGGTCTTCGAAGTTGGCCCCGTCAGATAACTGGCGTTGCAGCGCGTGAGCTTCATGTTTGGTTGCAACTAAGATGTGGCGTGCCCGGATTTCCATATCCTGAACATAGGTTTCCATACTTTTATCGTAAGCAGCGCGAATCTCACCATCGTTGATGTGGTCCGAAATCGCATCGCGCAGGTAAACCTGGCGGACCAACTCATCTTCTAACCGTTGCAGTTGTTCTTGGACCTGTGGGTCTTTTTCTAACCCTCGGCCCTTGGCAGCGGCACCTATCAATTTCTGGTCGATATAGAACTCAATGATGCGCGGCAGAATGGAGGCGGTATTTATTTCAGCCGCATTGGGAATCGTTTTTTGGAACTCCGAGATTTCGCCAAACGTAATCGGTGTACCGTTTAATTCAGCAACCACTGTGTCGGCTGTCTGCGCCAGAGCAGACCCTACGAAACCAAGGGCGAATGCGGTTAGTGTGCCAAGGGCATAATTACTAAAGTTCATCAGTCTTCAATTCTCATAAGTTCAAGGTCAAAGGTCAGGTCTTGTCCGGCTAGTTGGTGATTACCGTCGATCGTCACTTCGCTCTCTTCAATCGCAGTGACCGTAACTTGCACCGGCTGCCCATCATGGGTCATCATTTCGTAGGCCTGACCGATGTCGATCGATGCGCCACCCTCTGGGAAAGAATCGAGGTCCATGGTTTGCACCAGATCGGCTTTGCGCTCGCCATAGGCTTGATTTGCTGGGATCGTGAATGTTTGGCTGTCGCCAACGGTCATGCCAATTAAGGCCGATTCAAAACCCGGAATTAAATTCCCTTCACCAAGCTTGGCCCCCATAGGATCTGACCCGATGGACGAATCAAATTGAGTGCCGTCGGATAGCGTCCCGGTATAGTGAAAGGTGACGTTGTCCCCGTCTTTTGCTTTGCTCATCATCTGCCTTTCTTGTGCGCCATGTGCGCGAGGGTAAAGAAACTGGCCGAGCCGGCCGATGGCGGTAGCCTGAAAAACGGCGGCAGCATAGGGGGCCGAGCCTTACGAAACAAGGGAACAACCAGCCGGCGGCAGGCTAAGCCGCAGATTCGTTTTTAGGGTTCTGGTTGGGGCTTATCAGCGCCGAGATCCATTCAGGCACGGTTCACCCGGCGTCTTCACGAGGCAGTGTTCGCCAATTAGGCGCAAAAAGCACCGAGCGTGTTTTCAATGCTGTCGGCCACTGAGTTTCCGCGTTTTTTTAGAGTGCGCAAAGTTACATCATGGATTGCGTTAGCTTAGTCCAGTCTCTAGTCATAGTTATAGGTCTCGGTCATGTTTAATTAAGTTAGAATAGAACAAAGCCGCTATATCACTTGGGGGGCACGCCATGACGATCATGCTTTATGACCTTGCCGGAGCCGACGGCAGGCGCTTCTCATCCAATTGCTGGCGCATCCAGTTTGCCTTGGCCCATAAAGGGTTGCCCTATGAAACCGTGCCAACCCGGTTCACGGACATTGCGTCGATCGGTGACGGCTCTCACAAAACGATCCCCGTGATTGAAGATAAGGGCCAGCACATTTGCGATAGCTGGATCATATCAAATTATTTGGAAGACACCTATCCCAACACGCCGTCGCTGTTCGGTGAGGGGGGCGCCCAAGGCCCCGGCCGGTCCTACAGTCAGTTCTTGCAACGCTGGGGTATGCGGGCGATCAGTTTCCCGCTGCTGAATGTTATAATCAAAGATATATACGACCGGCTGGACCCTGCCGACCAACCGTACTTTCGGGAAAGCCGTGAAGCTCGTTTCGGAGAAACCCTCGAGCAGATGGTCGGGGACCGCGAAAAAAAGGTGGAAGGGTTCCGTGCTGGTTTGAGCCCGTTGCATACCTGTTTGGACGACCAGCCGTTTCTATCGGGTGCTGCGCCGCTCTACCCTGACTATGTTGTCGCGGCGGCATTGTTGTGGCCGCGCACCATGACGCGTTTGAAACTTCTGGGTGGTGACGACCCTTTAAGTGCATGGCTCGGCCGAATGCTCAGCTTATTTGATTGTCTCGCGGGAAAGCAGCCGAAGGAATGGGATGGTGTTTAGCTGGCAGCCAACAACAACCAAACCAACGCCTGCCGTAAAACATAGAAATTCAATTGCTGTTGCCACCAAAGGAATAATGAACCAATAGAGCCGGGACTTTTTCTAGCCGAAAGGGGTGGTCCATGTTTCGGTTAGCGTAGCATGAAGTTGGCCATTTCCGGCGATGCGTGTATGTGAAGCGCTTGTAAGAGAAGGGTACAGATCCACATGAAGACACTTCATCCCGATATCTTAATCTCTGGCGCTGGCATTGCTGGTGCGACCGTTGCGGCGGGTTTGCGTGGGCGAGGCTATTCGGTGATTCAGCTTGAAGCTTCCGGGCAACAGTTGGATTCAGCACGAGGAGATCACCTTGGCCCGCGGGTGGTTGAAACGCTAGCGAATTGGAACATTCTTGATGCGTTCTTTGCTGCGGGCGCGGAAAAGCGCCTCGGCGCGAAATGGCTCACGCCGGAGGGTGATGTCATCCTGCACTCCAGTATGGATGATTTGCCCTTACCGCACCCTTACTACATCGTTTTGAACCATGATTTGATCGCAACCACGGCTTTGGACCTTGCTGTCACGGATTCGGCCTTTGACTACACTCTCTTTCGCCCAGTTGCTGCGAGGGATATTACGATAGGTGACAACGCACTCGGCGGCGTGACAGAGGTGAATATTAAGACGCCCGATGGTGAGGCTATTTCTATCCAACCGCGCATGACCATTGCGTGTGATGGCCGGTCGTCAAAAATTCGGGAGGCCTGCGGTTTTGACATTGCCCATGCCTATGACTACGAGAAGCCGTTCGTGGTTCTGTTCGGGCCACGCGGCGAGTTGCAAGACCCACGCAATGAAATCAATTCCTATATGTCCATGAGCGGCAGCGTTGGCCGGATTCCCCGTATGGGCGGGCAATGGAAAATCGGCTTGGCCATCAACAAGGAAGACATCGGGCGATGGAAGTCGTCCACAGTTGATGACCGCAAGCGCCTGCTGGCCGAACGAGCAGGACCACTCGGTGTTCTGGAAACCGAGGTTGCTGGGTTTTACCCTGTCATCCGCCGTGAAACGGCGCGCTGGGCCAAAGGCACAACCGTTCTCCTTGGAGACGCATGCCATACTGTTCACCCGGCGCGTGGCCAGGGCATGAACTTTGGTATTCGCTGCGCTGCCAAACTGTTCGAGTTCCTTCCGGACCCAAAAGAGATGACTGATTCGGCGTTAGTATCGCAACGGCTGTCGGACTATGAGGCGGCTGTTAAGCCCCGCACGGATATGCAGCTTTCTGATAATCATGAACGCGGTTTGCATATGGATGGTACGGGGTTAGAACGCATGCAGGCTGAAATCCCTGCGCTTCGGGCGATAGCCCAAGACCCGGACGCTAGTTTTCGCTATCGCATGACCATGGCTGGTTATTCTGACCGGCTTGAACCCAAGTCTTAATCGTCCGTAAGGTTTAAAATGCCTAGCGTTATTAACCCTAATGTTCAGTTCGATGGTGAAATGTCGGTGCGGTATGATTGCTTCGTTCCGAAACTCATTCCGGACTATGTACACCTCCACGAACTTTTGGTTGCTCAACTGGGAATTGCTCTAGGTAAGGGCTCGCGCATTCTCGTTGTCGGAGCCGGAACCTGCACTGAAGTTCTCACCCTTGCAGACTTCGATCCCACTTGGACCTTTGTTGCGGTCGAGCCATCGGCGCCGATGGTAAGCGTTGCCCGTGAGCGTATAGAGGCCGCCGGCCTGAGTGATCGCGTGTCTTTTCACGTTGGCACACTTGGCACTCTTAAAGATCAAGGCCCTTTCGATGCGGCGACTGCGATCTTGATGATGCATTTTGTTCCGGTCGATCAGAAGGCAGCCGTCTTTGAAGACATTGCCAAACGCCTAAAGACGAACGCGCCCCTAGTTATGGTGCACCCCATCGGCGACCCAGAGTCGGACGAGCACGCGCCAGCCATGCAGGCGTGGCGTAACCACATGAATGAAACTTTAAAAGAGAAAGCGGACACGGTGTACGCGAACGTATCGGAGACCCTGCATTTTATGTCTGATAACGCACAAACCGACGCCTTGAGCGGCGTCGGCTTTGATCAGGTGGTGCGGTTCCACACCCGTATGGTGTTTGGTGCGTGGGTCGCGATGAAGGGCTAGCTGCGTTGGCCGTAACTATTTGTTCACGTCTGACATAATGAAATCTTTGACGTTCGGCAAAAAAACGTTGTGGATAATATCCACATGAGTGTCATGTTTCTCATAGTCGTTGCGGGCGTCTTGATCTGCGAAGTCGCCAATTAAAAGCCACTTGTAGGGGCTGGTTGCACCCGCTGGTACAACGTTCTCTTCCAGCATGAGGGCGTCGACGGTTGGTAGTGACGCAAGTTTTTTCATTCTGCCGATGATTTCTTCAGCGTCGGCATCTTCATTGAGATTGAATAGAACTACGTGGCGGTGCATGTTGATTCTCCTTTTTTTTTGATCTTAAAGTGTTGGACATAGCCTAGTTCGGGTACACTTTCTGTTCAAGGCGCCCCACAATTTGTAGCAGAACTGTGGGGCTTGTGTTCATTAGGTAAAATAATGCGGGACAGCTGGTTCGACGCTTGGACTTTAGTTGTACTCTGGTGCACACTTATATCTCTCAGTTATTACCGCTGTATAAGGGACGCCCCATGGAGTCGCTCCGCTTCGGGACTTTCATTCCCCCCATCCATCCGGTTAAGGAAAATCCGACGCTCTGTCTCGAGCGAGACCTTGAGATGGTTGAGCACATGGATAAGCTTGGCTTTGATGAGGCCTGGTTCGGCGAGCACCATTCCGCTGGGACAGAGCTGTATTCTACCCCTGAGTTTATGATCCTGGCGGCCCACTACCGCACCAGGCGCATCCGTCTCGGTACCGGCGTCAGCTCGCTGCCCTACCACCACCCGCTGATTTTTGCCGACCGCTTCATGCAGTTACACCATATGACTCAAGGCCGCGCCATGTTCGGTGCTGGGCCGGGGGCTTTAGTCTCCGATGCCAAGATGATGGGCATTGAGACCGACCGTCAACGGGACATGATGGAAGAGGCGCTTGAAGACATTCTCAAACTATTCCGCGGTGAGACGGTCAATCATGAGACCGATTGGTACACCCTGAAGAATGCGCGTTTACAACTGCGTCCCTACGGCAACCAACCGATCGATGTTGTGACAGCCTCAATGATGTCGCCGTCCGGCCCTAAAGCTGCAGGGCGCCTTGGTACAGGTCTATTGTCCATGAGTGCATCTGCCGCGCCAGCTTTAAAAGTAGCGGGAACCAATTGGGACCTGGCCTGTGACGTGGCGGCCGAGCACGGCAACACCATGGATCGCTCGCAATGGCGGATGATTGGATTGGTGCATGTTGCCGAAACCCGGGAACAGGCGATCTCTGACGTTCAGTTTGGGATAGAAGACTGGGTGAAGTATTTTGAAGATGTCGCGGTTATTCCAATGGTGCCTCCCGAGCGGCGCGGCGATCCCGTCGCACACTTGATGGATACCGGTCATGCGGCGATTGGAACTCCTGACGAAGTGATCAAGCAGGTTGAAGGTCTATGGGAGTCATCTCAGGGCGGGTTCGGGTGTTTTCTGACCACTGATCATAATTGGACTTCGCGTGAAGCCAAGCTCAAGTCATACGAGTTGATCGCACGCCATGTGTTTCCGCACTTTCAGGGTCACAATGTCCAACGGGAACAGTCCAACGCCTGGGTGCGCAAGAGTCAAAAAGATTTTAAGGCGAGCCATAATCAAGCAACAGCAAAGCAGATCGCGCGGCATAACCGGCAACAAGACGCCAAAGCGAAGCCTACGACCGCTGCGGCGGAATAGATCGCACAGTCTAGTGAAGCGCCTCATGTCTGGCCTGTTTCATCTTATTCCATCGTCTGTGCTGCGCCTTGGTTTATTTCTAGCCAACGCCAAATTCAATCACGGTGCTATTGCCGTGGTCTCGAACAATAAAGGGTATGTTCTGTTGTTGCGCCATGTCTTTCGCAAGAGTTATCCTTGGGTTTTTCAGCCGGTTTCGTGAACGCTGGCGAATATGCGTCATCAGCGGCATTGCGAGCACTCAAGGAAGAAACAGGCTTTGATGCCATAGTTATTCATGTCGGATCGACTGCGTTGGTCGCGTCGCGGTATCTCGAAACCGTTGTTTACGGTCATGCGAAGGCGGCCAGTCCGATGATAAACTTGAGCCATGAGGTTTTTGAAGCCCACTGGGTGGTGCCGGATCAGGTAAGAGACGGATATTATTCAAGGGCTACACCCTGATCAATTGGCGCCGCTCTTGGCGGTAATAGATCGGGATTTTTAGGAGGTCACAATGCTTCAAGGGTTTACCCGTCCGTTTTCACCTCAGGGGAAAGCCTCTGCGTTACCGCCTTTGCCGTGGCTGTTTGCTGCCGACCAGGTAATGGTTCACTTTCGTGCTGATCCAGACGTTCTTGAGTCCTACCTACCACCGCCGATGACTCCCAACCCGGACCGCCGAGGTGAGGCGTTCATGTGGACGCCAAATTTGCGGTGCCAGCCGGTCGACCCAGACATCAAGGCTGACATTCTCAATCCGGCACGTACTCAATACAATGTGTGCGTCATCGCAGTACCCGGGATGTTCGAAGGTGAGCCGGCCTTGATCAGCGCCTATCAATGGTGTGATCGGGATTGGTTGGTTATTCTCAGTTGGATGATCGGGACGTGCGCTAAGCAGGTCGAGTTTCGTGACAATGGTGTCCACCCACTCTACGCAGCGGTTGGCTCTTCGCAAACCGGATCGCTTGGCACTACCTTCACCCGCACCCTGTCGCGTAATGGTGAACAATTGATCCGCTTAGAATACACGCCCGAGGAAATGATAGAGCCGTCGGACATGTCTTTCTTTACCAGCGCTTTCCCCTTGTTGTCAGAGCGGCATATCCCCGACCTTAATGTGCCGGCCGCCGGTAAGCCGTTGATCCACGATCTTACGCAGATGCTGCTAGAGGACGGCAATGCGCAAAACTTTATGCGAGGGCCCGCCAAATTGGACTTTAATGCCTTTGCTGATAACGAGGAACTCGGGCCGTTGCAGCCGACAGAGGTTCTTGGCGGGTTTCGCTGGCAGACCTCTTGGGTGATGCCGGGTATAAAAACCGTCCACGATTATTTAAAGGACGCCTAAAAAGAACTCGTCCCATCCCCTTAGATGAGCCCGGTGTGTGCCTGGTCTCCGTTTTCATGGATCGACTGTTGATGGTTGCACCCCTTAACTACGGCCTACCTAAGGCTTTGTTTATGAAAGATATTTTTTAGTGCATTTACGCTTTCCTCACAAAATGGAGCGTGGCGGTGCGTTTTTGTCACCTGTTGAACATTTTGTCCTCGTTTTGACTCGCCAAGCTGTGGTCCTCCCTGCAGCATGTCTTCAATCAAAAACCACCGTTTAGAACAAGGGATGCCTCTCATGCGTAGACTTTCGACTGCGAGTTTAGCCGCAGCCTTTACACTCGTTTCTCTGCAAGCCTGCGCGCAAACGGAAGGGCGTGTGCTCGATATGACGCCTGAGCAGATCCAGGAGAAGATCGACTGGGTCAATGAGGCTGAATCGCGGGATTATGAATTCTGGCGCCGCTATCGCGATCAACCAGACCAAGCGGCTTTTCGCCAGCCTCAGGATTGGTACAATCCGCTGATCTTGGTCGACGGTGGCAATCAACCTTACCTCCCCACTGCCGATGCAGACGAGGCGCCAACGATCTCGGCTGAAGCCTTGAAGGTGGCGACGGACTGGGCGATGGAGCGAGAGACTCAAGCCTTCATCGTCTACCATCAAGGCAAGATTCGTCATCAAGCCTTCATGGATGGTTTCCACGACACGTCGCCAATCAGTTCTCACTCATGGGTTAAAACCTTGCACGGTATTCTCGCGGGCTTTGCTGTCGAGGATGGCGACATCAAAAGTCTTGATGATCCCATTGAGAATTATCTGCATGAGTGGAAGGACGACCCGCGCGGACAGATTACTGTGCGTGAAGTTCTGGAAAACAGAACGGGTTTAGCGCCTCCGTTCGATAATCCGGGGCAGCCTTGGTCACTCGGCCTTCAAGCTGTTGAAGGATCTGATATTTGGGGCACGACGCTGGCAACGCCACTGGCAAAGGAGCCCGGAACCGCGTTCGCTCACAATAACCCTAACACACAGCTTCTTGGCATGATCCTGCAGCGCGCCACAGGCAAGAACTTTGCTGCCTATCTCGGCGAGAAGCTGTGGAAGCCTATGGGGGCACAACGCGGCGCGCTGCGCAAAGACGGCCTGAACGGGAACGTCATTTCGTACTGCTGCTTCCTGTCTGCGCCGGCTGACTGGATGCGCATCGCGCACCTTCTGAAAGACGACGGTAAACTGCCAGATGGCACGCAATTGTTGCCTGAAGGTTGGGTCAATCAAATGCTCTCTGGGTCAGAGCAAAACCCCAATTACGGATTCCAAATCTGGATGGATCACGAATTTACTGAAAACCGTCCCTACTACCCAGACATGCCACCAAGCTTTGCTAACAAACACTCTGAGCCATTTGCTGTGGACGATCTTTTCTATCTCGATGGCGGTGGCAAGGTGCGCATCTGGATCAGCCGCAAGCTCGATTTGATCGTGTTGCGCACGGGATATCCACCGCCCAAAGGCATGGGCTTTGATGAGCCCGTGCTGCCAAACACTATTATTCGCGGTATTTTTTAAGGGATAGAACATGTCTCAACTTTCTAACAAAACAGCTCTTATTACAGGTGCTAATCGTGGAATCGGGGCGGGCGTTGCGCGCGCCTTTGCTGCCGAGGGTGCCAGTGTCGCGATCAACTACCCCGACGCTGGCTCAGCAGATGAAGCCAAAGCGCTGTGCGCTGAGATTGACACCAGCGGTGGTAAGGCAATCGCCGTCGAGGGTGATGTCACTGATGAAACTGCCGTCGCGGCGATGATTGCGCAAGCGATCGAAGGTCTCGGCCGCATTGATATTCTGGTGAACAATGCGGGCATCGCTCATGCGGCACCGGTCGAAGATATTCCCGTCGACATATGGGATCAGGTGTTTGCCGTCCATGTGCGCGGCACATTTTTGACTTGCAAGCACGTCCTTCCGCATATGTATGAGCGCGGTACGGGGCGTATTATTAATACTACGTCGCAGCTAGCATATCTCGGTGCTGCAGGCTTCGCCCATTATACCGCAGCAAAGGGTGCGCTTGTGACGTTCACCCGGACGCTTGCTTTAGAAGCGGCGTCCAAAGGTGTCGGCGTGAATGCCGTTGCACCGGGCGCGACTAAAACCGCAATGCTTGATGACGTGCCTAAGGACATTCTGGAAGGAATCCGTCAGAGCATTCCGTTGGGAAAATTGGCAGAGATCGATGATATCGTCCCCAGCTATGTGTTCTTGGCCTCTGAGGGTGCCAGGCACTACGTCGGTCAGGTAATCAGCCCTAACGGTGGAGATATGTTCCTTTAGGGGGCACGTTTGAATCAAGGTCGCCTCACCGCGCCTGTCTGTAGTACGCTGAGTTCATGTTCAGTCATTAAGGATCAAACCATGCCAACACGGCGCGATACACTTCTAGGTGTTGGGGTAGCCGGCTTATCCGGTGGGATGATGCGCACACCTGCTTTTGCAGCTGGAGGGACCTATGACCTGGAAGACCCCAAGGATGCTGTCACAGCGTATGCGCGCATGCGCGGTAACCTCGATGGCACGCCGGGTATGTGGTGGTATAGCGGGAATATGTTTGCCAAACGTGCGGATGAGGTTGCCGTGCGCGTCCTCAAGATCGAAGGGTTTAGCTTTAATCGGTTAGCCAAGCGCGAGGACGGTCAGTTCGACCAGGTCATGGCCGAGGCGGGGTTCTTTATAGATCCAGAAACGGATGAGATTGCAGACGAGTGGGTGAACCCGCTAAACGGCCGTGCCTGTGAGCCTGGCCATTACAAATCCAATCAGACGATCGTCGTTGGCACGCAAGGCGTTTCTGGCTCTGAAGCTGCTGCTGTGCCGGTTCAGTTTGAGGGGACCGTTGAGGCCCAATCTCATGGTGGTCGTGTTTGGACGACGGAGAATATGGTGACCAAGTTGCCGAACCCACGGTCCCAAGCGACGGACCCATTGGGTTACTCTGGTCCGGTTGTTACGCTTACGTCTCTCGCGGCGTTTACAGGGCAGTTGGCCGACCTGAACAATCCGGACTTAGATTCCATGCCTGCAACGTTGCACTTCCAGAACCTTGCGCCTTGGATGCCATGGATGAAAATGGGACAAGAGCCAGGCCTGGCGACATGGCAACTACTTGGAACGAAAGTTGAATCGACTGACGACATGCCAGATCGTTTGCGCCGCCGCCTTGAGTCTGATTATCCTGGCTGGCTGAACGAACCAGGGGTCTAAGGATGCGCGAGCTCTTACTTATTGCATCACTTTTGTGCGCGACTGTTGTGCAGGCCCCGGTCTATGCGGAAGATGAAAACACCGGCACCAATTTGAACGTGAGTCGTGAGATCGTTGGGACGCTGCGGCTTCAAACCAAAAGCGACCAGCGGTTCCGAGGCACAGAGGAGTGGCGCATTTTTGTCCATCCTGATGGCTCAAGAACGATGATTCTCACTAAGGACTTCCTCGCAGCGAACGCCCTCCAAATCATGACAGCGCATGTCGATCAGAATTTCCGCCCCATCGACGTCTACGCGACCTATTGGGTTCCTGACGGGTATCGCGGTTCTATTCGCGTCGCTCTCGACGGGGAGACCTTGCGGGCTGTGTCTGAGGCGCCGACCGGGTCGAATACAGAAGAAATTTCTGTGCCAGACGAGGTCTCCGTCGTGACCCATGGCGAGTCGATGAATGGCTGGTATCTGGCCCAGGGTGAGCGGGATGCTGAGGGCACGCACAAAGCAACCTATTACATCCTTGGTCCCACACGCGATGGGTCTGAAATAGTACGTGGTCTCTTGGTGCCAGAGACGTTTCAATATATTGGCAAAGAGACTGTTACAGTTCCTGCTGGGACCTTTGAAACCGAACGCTATCTTTTGACTAATATCGAAATGTGGATTACCGGTGAAGATCGTATTCTCGTTAAGCAGTCTCTCACCGATGAGGACAAAGAGTATGTTCTTTCGCACCTTGAAGAGATTCAGGCGGACTAGATCGTGATCTACAGACACACAGTTAAGCTTTCTCCTTTTATACCCTCGATCTTTGTAGGGTTATTCCTGAGCGCCTTAATGGCGGCTCAGCCAGTGTTGTCTGCCGATAAAATTCTTTCGATTGGTACATCTCTGATCGGTCCAAACCGAGGGCACGCCTATCAAGGCATTACGATGCCGGCGATCATGCCGCTCAATGCAATCTACGACACCGTAACAGTGATCGAAAACGATGGGTCCGTCGGGCCTGGCCTGGCCCTGTCATGGGAGAGTGACGATGCCGTAATCTGGCGCCTAAAATTACGTGAGGGTGTTTTGTTCTCGAACGGCGTTCCGTTTACGGCGGATGCAATTGTGAAGTCGGTTGAGCACATGCGAACCCTAGAGGCAGGGCTGTGGTCGATCAGCACAACGCTTTATCAGGTTGCGAAAGCGCGTGCTTTGGATGACCACACCGTCGAAATCGAACTTAATCAACGGGACGCTTTGTTTCCTATTCATGCTGCCGTGTGGCGCATACCAGAACCAGGGGCCTGGGAAACCATGTCCGGGCCAGACTATGAATCGAACCCGGTGGGTACGGGCCCATTTCAAGTGACGAAATGGAACCAAGCGGGTGTTGATATGCGCGCATTTAAAGGCTCGTGGCGCGCACCCAAGCTGGATGGTCTCTCATTTATTGTGATTCCAGACCAGACTGCCAGGCTGCAGGCCATTTTATCCGGCGCAGTCGATTTTGTTGTTGGTCTTGGCCCCGACGATGCGGCGCCAATAGAGGCAGACGCAGGGCGTTTGGTTTTGCGCAATCTGGCAACCGTTCAGTTTCTCGGTTTTATGACCGTCAATGGCGGCCCGGTGGTCGACCGTCGGGTGCGGTTGGCGTTGAACCATGCCGTCAATCGAGATGCTATTATCCAGGCGCTTCTACAAGGCGTCGCGAAGCCTTTGTCACAGTTGGCCTATCCCGGAGCCTTTGGATACGATCCTGACCTCCCCCCCTATAAGTATGATCCAGACTTAGCGCGCGCCTTGCTGGCTGAGGCTGGTTATCCGAATGGGCTGGATCTTGTGGCTTCAGTCGCATCACGCGGTGCGAATGACCTTTTATTCTTCCAGCAAATTGCACTCGACCTTGCGAAGGTCGGTGTTAATGTAGAAATGCAGGGAAAGCCAGCGTATCGAAATATGCAGGATCTATTCTTTGGGAAAACTACAAGCAACTTAAACAGCATGCTTGTGCGTGGGCCTGATCCTGTTGCGGCTTACCGCCATCGCGTATGCCAGGGCATTCTTCCAGACCGTTTTCCATACCACTGTGATGAGGCGCTCTTGCCATTGCTCGAGCAAGCGCGGACCCAAGTATCTGCCGAGGCGGCGCTACCGTTTTATCGCGCGGTGTTGGCGCATGAGCGCGACAACCCTCCGGGCATTATTCTTTGGCAGGGTGTCGATTTTGATGGTCTGACCGCTGAGGTTGCCGGATACGCTCCGGTGCAAGACGTTATGAACTTCGAGGATTTTGATCTCATTCCTTGAGGTTTATCGGTCTTTCTGGTGCAACCCGTCGCTAATGAAATGGAAACAGAAGATGGCCTTGGTCCTTAAGGGGTGATCGGCCATGCTGACGGATAAATTCAGGCTGAGGAGCAAAGAATGACCAGACGTGACTTGCTTGCCGCTGCTGCTGTTACAGCATTTGCAGCGAATACTGGTGCGGGTGCTTTGTCAGCCGCCCCGGCGGTGGACCGCAGGGTTTATGTTTTGGTGCATGGTGCATGGCACGGAGGCTGGTGCTGGCGTTATGTACAGGAGCTGCTGGAAGCGGCCGGTCACAGTGTTTTTGCGCCATCTCTAACTGGTCTTGGTGATCGCGTTCATTTGCGTAACCCAGACGTTAACCTCAGTACCCATGTGACTGACATCGTGAACCTATTCGAATTCGAAAACCTTCACGATGTTGTCCTGGTTGGCCATTCCTACGCTGGTCATGTAGTCAGCTGGGTCGCCGATAAGGTCAAAGACCGCATTAGTCACGTCGTTTACTTGGATGCGGTTCTTCCGACCGATGGGAAGCCATTCCTTCCACCGGGCGTTGGTGAGTCGCGCATTGGCGACGCGAAGGACGGTTACCTCATGCCGGTCTCCAGTATGGAGTTTCTTGGCATTGCTGAAAGTCACCATCTCTACGACTGGGTTGAAAGCCGGTTGGTCGAGCACCCGTTACCGACGCTAATGGAAAAGATCGTCTATGAAAACGGTGGGCCTGCGGGATTACCCAAGACCTTCGTTCGCTGTACGCAAAATGAGCGTATGGCGAGCGGCGCAGCAGACCCGGTCTTTGTGATGGCTGATAGTGATCCAGAATGGTCCTACGTCACGCTCGACACGGGCCACGACCTTATGGTGACAGCACCAGAGGAAACGGCAGAAATTCTTTTGGGGATCAGTTAGCCGGCGGCGAAGTCGTCTGCGAGCTTTTCGGGGTCTTCGTTTAAGCTCTCATTTTCGACTGCTTCCAGTTCCTGGTGCACGATGCGAAGGATGCGGGCTATGTAGTCCGCATGCCATTGCTGTCGGTCCTTAGAGGCATCGTCATCGGGGCGGTAGGCGTCGATGTTTGCCTTGGTGACGGGTATACCGGCTTCGAGAAGGCGCTCAACGGTATCTAAACGTTCGCGATTAACGGCCAATTCCGTAGCTACCGCCATCGTAATCGAAAGCACGCGCTCCACCGCGGGGTCGTCGAAGAAATATGGCCGTTTCCCTTTGGCTTTCGCATTTGCAAGTTTGTTGACGTCGATCTCGTTCATAATGTTTTCCTAGGCTTTTTTGTCTCTAGATTTTATTTCCAACCGCCGAACAAATACCAGCGCTCACCTTTGTAGGCATTGTGTTTGGAGCCACCATCGTCTTTCAGTTCCGCTTTATGTCTAGATATAATGCTAGACCAAGGTTGGAATTGACCTTGCTCAATATCGGCTTCGGTGCCCCCATCGAACATCTTACTTGAGTTAAAACCGGCCTTGGCCATGACATCAAAGACGTCCATAACGTGAAGCTTCGACCAGAACGGTTCGTTATTGTACCAAGCATCCCAATCGCGGGTAAACTGATCATAGAGCGGTGTTTCCGGTGTAAAGTTTGGTTGTTCAACGTTCAAAAACAGTCCGCCGGGTGTCATCAAACCGAAAACCTTTTTCATCATGCTGTGAATCGAGGCTGTGGATGTCTCGTGCCAGAACATAGTTGTCTGCACCCAGTCGAAGCTGTTCGGATCCAGGTCCAACGCATCGCCATCAGCATGAATGAATTTGACGTTCTCATACCCTAGCGCTTGTGCCCGCGCGTGCCCCCAACGCAGCATGGGTGCTCCAGCATCAACAGCTACGACTTCGGCGTCTGGGAATGCCTGAGCAATCGGCAGCGTGTTGACGCCGATGCCTGCGCCCAGATCAAGAATACGCTTAGGGGAAAAGTCAGGAAATCTCTCTTTTACAAAGTTGACGATGGAGCGGCCGCCGCCATCGCCTTTCGACGACATTGACCCTGCCGTCGTAATGAATACGCCAGTCTCATAATTAGCGCCGGCAAGAACATCGTCTTCAACAACGTCCGTGTAATAGCTCCCTGGCATACAATGATTGTCAACCGCAGCTAAGTAGCGCGGCACTTCAGCGTTGGGGTCAATCTGAAGTGTATCCTTCCCGGCGTTAAACTGTTTGGCCCTCCCAATCAGATCATCGAGTTGTCGCAATACGACGTGACGTCCAGCTTGTTGCCGCTGTTCCATGGTGTTGCGTCTCAGCGCCGCCCAGCTCTGATAATAGGAATCTCCAAGCATTGCTTGTCGGACCTGCTGCCGGGTCTTCAAAGCGTGCCCAGTTTCTTTTTCATATTTTGGACTGACACGGTTTTCAAAAGCAGAGCGGTTGCCTGGGAAGACATTCTGGTTCAAGTGCACGTTTAGATTGGTCAGAAAATTAAAGCGCGCGGTTTCATCATGATCTACGTCCGGGGACATTGGGTGCTGTCCAGTTCGGTCGTAGGTTGGTGGCAGTGACGTGGCCATGGATGGGCGCTCCGTAAATGGTCAAGGGAGATAGATTATCATCAATCTACTACTCAACTGTACGGATTCTACTTTCGCTACCGTTTAGTCAGTGAACGCGCAGTTTAGGGCCTAGTGTAGCGATCCCGCTGGTGCTTATTGTGCCTTCATACGGCCCCAGTGTATCGCTGCGTGCGATGTCTGTATTGAGGGCTAGGCTGCACTAGATTATTTAGCTTTGACCATCATCTCTTCAATCTGACGATATAGGATAATAGGTTACTAAGGCCCACAGAATTTCTTGGGCCGGCTTAGCGTCTATTCTCAGAAAATGACTAAAAGGGTTGCCCGCTGGCCCGCCAATAGGGTAACAGCCGTGTCAAAATACGCATTAATCTTTCTGAGTTCGGAGTGAGACCCACAATGGCCATCATTAATGTAACAAATCGCGCCGGTGAAGCTCATCAATTTGAAGCCAAAGTTGGTGCGACGCTGATGGAAATTCTACGTGACAACGATATGGATGTAGAGGCCATTTGTGGTGGCTGCTGTTCCTGTGCGACTTGCCACATTTTCGTCGATGATGCCTGGGTCGATAAGATTCCTGCAAAGTCGGAAGATGAACAAGAACTTGTCGAGGAAACGGAAACTTACCAGGCTATTAACTCACGCTTAAGCTGTCAGGTTTCTATGACTAATGACCTCGATGGTTTAACGATTGTCGTTGCGCCAGAAGAATAAGGTTCTGTTAATCGTTGTGGGACCACTCAAAGCCGCCTAAGCCGACTGGTTCCCGCGCAATAATTATTACATCACTCTGTGTTTGAGTGCGGCTAAGTTCTGGTACCTGTATTGCTGCGGATGCGATCGCAGATGCTTGACGCTCTCAAGGCACGGGATCAAAACATGCCCTCACAGCAAAACTATGAACTGGTAGTGAGTAAGATGATCACCGTGATCTGCAGGTTTATTAATGTTCCAAGACCGGATTGAACATGGCGTCGAGTATGTCTCTGGCGCCGGTCAGCGCATTGAGGTGCATCAAAGCGCGTTTCTCTCGCAACGGTCTATTCAGGTTCGCCCAGAGGCGACGGTAGGGGCGGCTGGTTACTAGGTCTCGCATTGGTGTGTCGGCTTGAAGGTGCTGTTGAATTCGTTTGGCGGCGGCCTCATCAATATCTGGTGCTTGCGCTGCCGACTTACGGAAGAAGCTATGGATGTGGTTTGTGTGCGGTTGAAGGGTGGTATATTGAGTCGATAGCCCAGCAATATTTGCAGCGAGGGTTAGCCCCTCTTTGGAAAAGGTGTGTAGGTGAGCGAAATGAAAACGCCGCTTGGGTCCGTGATACCGTGCTTCAACATTCGGGACCTCTATAACGATCACGCCATCTTCGCTAAGGTGGCTTACCAAACCTTTTAGAACGGCAACCGGGTTTGCTAAATGCTCAAAGACATGGTGCAGCGTAATGACGTCCCACGGCGTGTCGGGCGTCTCTAAGTCAGAGACCGTGCCGACCTGGATGTTGATGCCGTACTCTGTCTTTGCAAATTCTGCGTAGCCGCGGTTCGGCTCAATTCCTTGGGCCATATATCCAGCCTTCGTCATGAGATATGTGAATTCACCGCCGCCTGCACCGACATCAAGGATTCTGTGTCCTCGTTTGAGGAACGGCGAGAATTGCTCCAGCCGTTCCAGTGCGCGGAGGCCGGCGCGATATACATGTTTACTCTTCGGTATTAGCACACCCTTGTAGGCTGAGCGGTACCGCTTTGTGTAAAACCTGTCGAGGTCTGCCTCTGTAGGCTGCGGATTCGTAAACACATGACCGCACCGTTTGCACAGGTCTGTGGTAAGTGTGCCGCCGTGCCTATCCCGGTCGCCGACCCGGATCAGGTCGTTATTCGCACACAATGGGCATGGAATGGTGAGGCCCTTGAAGTTTGGCGCCGTCACCCGTTGTTCTCTTCTCGTGGCCAGCGGTTATGCAACCAAAGCCATTGGCCAGGCTTTCTTCTGATCCATTCTTCGATGGTCTGATTAATTTTAAAAAGTGTGGTGCGAACATCTTTGCCTTGGTCGCCTGTATCTTCCGGATACCAGGGTTCCTCGAAGGTTACGCGAAACCGGCAACCGTCCAGTCGTTCACAATTGGCTGGGAGAATAGCGCAATTGTATCGTAATGCTAATCTTGCGATGGCGTCGCCGGTCATTGCGTCTCGCCCAAAGAAGGGGATCGCTAGGCCTGTGTTCATTTTCTGGTCGACAGCCATTTGCACAAAACCGCCAGCTTTAAGAATGCGCATGATTGTCCGTGCGCCGCCCGCCCCTTTGGGAATAAGGGTAGACGCCGCGTGTCCGCGTGCGCGCTGAAGTAAGTTCTCGATGAGTGGATTGTTGGGCTCGCGATAGACCAATGCAGGGGGTGTCGCATTCCAACCTACGGCTAGTGCAGCAACTTCCCAGTTTGCGATGTGACCGGCGAACATCAATGTCGGTCGGCCACTCTCGGCTAGGGTTGCAATGTGTTCCAGGCCGATGACTTCAACACGATCTGATTCCGCCGCCGTTCCGAGCCTGGACAAAGTGGCGTATTCCGCCATCACCCGCCCAAAGTTGTTCCACACGTCGGCCAGAATTGCTTGGTATTCTATCTCGGGAAGGTCGGGTAGGGCGCGCGCAAGATTGCGCCGTGCTGTTCGGTGGGCGCGGCTCATTGGACCAAACCACCCAGCAATTTTACCCCCAAAGCAGGACACCCAATCAATTGGAAGAAGGCGGAAGAGCCCAAAGAGCCCGTAAGCCAATATGGCTTCCAGTCGGTATAAGACCGGTTTTGTGGGTGCCTGTCGGGCCATAAC
Organism: Rhodospirillaceae bacterium; assembly: GCA_028822445.1. Taxonomy (GTDB): domain Bacteria; phylum Pseudomonadota; class Alphaproteobacteria; order Rhodospirillales; family Rhodospirillaceae; genus WLXB01. The sequence goes on from JAPKDQ010000001.1 coordinate 78,909, forward strand.
GGGTTATTTTTCCATAGTGAGGTGGAAACCAAGGACAGGGAGTCTATTACGTCAAGCCAGTGATGGGGTACAGTACGTAAACGTCTACGAGGGCGTTGTTGTCTAGGTACCGGGGTTTATGCGTCTTCTCCACACGATTGCTGGCGGCCGTCATGGCGGCGCTGAACGGTTCTTTGTCGATCTTGTGACGGCGCTCTCTGACCGGGGTGTTGAGCAGCATGCGATAACGAGGCCATACCCAGGCCGGGTTCATCAATTGGTCCAATTCGGTTGCGGCGTTACCGAAGTCCGGATGGGCGGCCCGCTAGATTTTTGGTCAAAATCGAGAATTAAGCATGCGTCATCGGATTTTGCCCCTGACATCAATCTGGCCTGGATGAATAGGGCGGCCCGCTACGCAGCGTCTGGGGCCTGGATTAATATTGGGCGCTTGGGAGGTTACTACGATCTAAAATATTACCAGTCGTGTGACCACTTGATCTGCAATACGCCGGATTTAGTCCGCCATTGCGTTGACAGTGGTTGGCCAGAAGGCCGTGTTGACTACATTCCAAATTTTGCGCCAGCACCCGACAGCACCCCTGTTTCTCGTGGTTCTTTACGTACGCCAGATGGCGCCGCTGTTTTATTGGTGCTTGCTCGCCTTGAAGAGACAAAAGCAATTGATGTGGCGATTAACGCACTCGTTCATTTACCCGAATCGTTTCTATGGATCGCTGGCGAGGGGTCTTGTAACGATGCTTTGAGGGCGTTGGCGGAAGCGCTTGGTGTGGCTGATCGTGTGAGATTCCTGGGTTGGCGTGACGACAGAGAAAACCTTTTAGCTGCCGCGGACATATGTCTTGTCCCGTCCCGTCATGAGCCCTTCGGTAACGTCATCGTCAACGCGTGGGTGGCCGGCACCCCGATCGTAGCCGCGGCCAGCGAAGGCCCGAATTTCTTAATCGACTCTGAGGCGAACGGCGTCCTCGTTCCGGTGGATGACCCGGTTGCGATGGCTGCGGCAGTTTGCACACTCCTTACTGATGCGTCTTTTTTGCAGCGTCAGGTGTCTGGGGGGCAATCCAGTATTGTCGAGTCGTTTTCTGAGAATTCGGTTGTGTCGGCTTACATAAGATTGTTTGAGTGGCTCATTGAGCGGACGAGCCGCGAGGATGCTTTGCGTGGACCACCTCTCAGCCGGTTCGGGGCATAGTTGAGCCCAGGCCAGAGGGGGCCAGTAGACGAAATCATTTAGGCGTTGCAGGCAGCGACGAGGTTCGTAATCACTTTGGGCTGATCGAGATTATTAAACCGTTGCAACCCCTTTTGCCGCCTAGAACGTGTCATGGGCGTTGGTGACTTGCGGCGGATAAGTGGCAATGAGCTCTAATGCTGAAGGTCGCAGTGTGGCCAGCGTAGTAGCCGCCGTGAGGATGGTACTCGATGAATTACTTGACGATATGATGAAACATATCTCTTTAGCTCCCCGGTAGACTGCAGTTTCTATCTGTAAAGGCTTGTCCTTATGGTTGTTCGTGTGGTCACACCTCGCTAGTATCCGCGACTTTCCAGCTCCCGGTATGACTAAGGAATAATCCGTGCGCTTCCAATCAACCCGTGGCCAGGCTCCAGAGCTTGGTTTTGACGACGTTCTTCTAACCGGCCTAGCGCGGGACGGCGGATTGTATCTGCCCGTGACTTGGCCAGAACGCTCAGCGGAAGAGTGGCGGGCCATGCGTGAGTTGTCTTACGCGGACCTGGCGACAGCCGTCACTCAGCCTTTCTTGGCCGGATCAACGATCGAGGCGGATCTGCCCGAAATCATGAAAGAGGCCTACAGCCCGTTTGACCACCCTGCCGTTGCGCCAATGGTGCAGCTTGGGGCGAACACGTGGCTGATGGAGCTGTACCATGGTCCGACTTTGGCCTTTAAGGACTATGCGTTGCAGGTTGTTGGTCATCTTTTTGATCGTGTTCTATCTGCTAAGAAAGAACGCATTACAATTGTCGGCGCCACGTCTGGTGATACAGGTTCCGCTGCCATTGCAGCATGCGCTGGCCGCGAAGCAGTAGACATTATCATTATGCATCCGAAGGGCCGCGTCTCTGAAGTTCAGCGACGCCAGATGACGACCGTGGATGCGTCGAATGTTCATAACGTCGCGATTGATGGCACATTCGATGATTGCCAAGCATTAGTTAAGTCCATGTTTAACGACCAGACGTTTCGTGATGAGTTGCATCTATCCGCTGTAAATTCTATCAACTGGGCTCGCATCATGTGCCAGACAGTTTACTATGCGTACGCGGCGCTTGCACTGGGCGGACCCGATAGACCTGTCGCTTTTGCTGTTCCGACAGGAAATTTTGGCAACGCGTTTGCTGGCTATTGTGCGTCACGCATGGGACTACCGATTGCGTCGTTCCTGGTTGGCTCTAACCGCAACGACATTCTAACCCGCTACTTCAAAACTGGAGAGATGACCATAGAGGGCGTGCAGCCATCTTTGAGCCCCGCCATGGATATTCAAATTTCGTCGAATTTCGAGCGCCTGCTGTTCGAAGCTTATGGGCGTGATGGTAATGCCGTAACGCGTTTGATGGACGGCCTGCACCAAAGTGGACGCTATACGGTGGAGCCTGCTCCAAGGGAGGCCATTGCGTCGCAATTTACCGGCAGCCGCTTGTGTGATGAACAAACGAAGGCGTTTATTCGATCAACCTACGAGACGACAGGTCAGTTAATTGACCCGCATACCGCGGTCGGGGTGCATGCCGCACAAAATTCTGACCTAGATCAGGCAATCCCTAAGGTCATTCTGTCGACTGCTCATCCGGCGAAGTTCCCCGATGCAGTTGAATCAGCGATAGGGATTAGGCCCGAGCTACCGCCTGCGATGGCGGGTTTGTACGATCTACAAGAACGGTATGATGAGCTCCCAAACAATCTTAAACAGGTGCAGGACTATGTTCGTGCTCACAGTCGTGTCTGAGAATCAGCAATATGAATAAGTCACCAGGTATGCAGGTAACGACGCTAGGGTCAGGGCTTCGGATTGTCACTGATCCGGTGGCATCGGTTGAAACGACGGCCGTCGGTGTATGGGTAGCCGCCGGGACGCGTCATGAAACCATTGAAGTGAATGGTATATCTCACCTTCTCGAGCACATGGCCTTTAAGGGCACAAAGAAGCGTACGGCCTACGAAATTGCTGAACAGATGGATAATGTTGGTGGTCAGCTCAATGCTTACACGAGCCGTGACCATACGGCTTATTACGCCAAAGTTCTGAAGGAAGACCTCCCTTTGGCCGTTGATGTTCTCGCCGATATTTTGCTCAATGCGACAATGGATGAAGAAGAGTTCGCGCGGGAGCAACAAGTTGTTGTGCAGGAAATTTTTCAATCTGAAGACACACCGGATGACATTATTTTTGATCGGCTGCAGTCGACTGCTTATCCCGAGCAGGCTTTAGGCTGGCCAGTCCTGGGCACGGTTGATTCCGTCAATCGTATGACGGCAGATAATCTTCATGATTACATGAAACGTAATTACACCAGCAGGGATATTGTCGTTTCTGCGTCTGGCAGAGTGGATCACGATTCTTTTGTCAGTGGTGTTGCCGATGCCTTTACGAATTTAACTAAGGGCGATGGCCCACAACCCGTGCAAGCGAAATACGTTGGCGGTGATGTGCGAGAGGCGCGTCCGGTCGAACAGCTTCATGTTGTCATAGGCTTCGATGGCGTCGGGTATCACGATCCAGATTATTATCCGCTTTCTGCACTCTCGGTTCTATTCGGCGAAGGCCTGTCCTCTCGGCTATTTCAAGAGGTTAGGGAAAAACGCGGCCTCGCGTATTCGGTGTTCTCGTCGACAAATGCCTGCGAAGACTCTGGAGTATTCACGGTCTACGCCGGCACCGGGCCGGACCAAACGGATGAGCTTATGTCAGTCTTGACTGACGAGATTAAGAAGATGGCCGACGGTGCATCGGAGGATGAGGTTGTTCGTGCCAAGGCGCAACTTAAAGCTGGGCTTTTGATGGGGCTAGAAAGCCCTGGCAGTCGATGCGTTCAACGCGCGCGACAAATTCTCGTCTACGGTCGTACTTTGGATACTCAGGAAATTATAGAACAAGTCGAAAATATTAATGCGGCGGCTATTGCTGATGCCGCTCAGAAATTATTTTCGACGCCACCGACCGTTGCCGCGGTCGGTCAAATTAGTAGGCTTGCAGATTACGATACCATTAGGTCTCAATTGGCCTAATTAGGTCTGCGTCTAAGAGTGTGAAGTCATCACCGCTGCGCTGAGATATGCAGGTAAAACAGAAATTTGGGCGAAGACCATCAACTTAGATACTGAGCCTGAAATCAGGGTGAGGGTCACGGTGCGCCACGTCCTCGACGACGAAGTTAGGGCCGGCATGTTCCTGCATCGTCAACAACGAGATTTGGGCGGAAAGCGACTAATCGATATAGCGTAAACCGAAGGCGCCGCGCGCGAAATCGAGATGCTTTTGTGGGTGATGTTGGCGGACAAAGGGCTTTAAGTGATGGTTTGGCTGCGGCTCAACTGATCACATACCGGCCATTTATGAGTGTCGACTCGCGTTACGGAATCTCACCTCTACTGTGCTGGTTCAAATAGATAATGACTAACCCAGGAGCTTACAATGGCGACTCACTTGAAGCGTGGCGCAACGGCCGAGGAAACAGAAGCGGCTGCGATGAAGGTTAGAGACACTGTTACTGATATTTTATCGCGGATTGGCAAAGAGGGCGACACCGCTGTTCGGCACTACTCCGAAACCTTCGATAAATATTCGCCGGAGAGTTTTCGTTTATCTGATGCTGAAATCCAAGCCTGCGTTGACGCGCTAGATGAACAGACAGTTACTGATATTAAATTTGCCCAAACCCAAATTCGTAAATTTGCTGAAGCGCAATTGGCGTCTCTGAGTGATATCGAAATAGAAACCATTCCCGGTGTTAGGTTGGGCCATAAGAATACGCCGATCGAGAATGTCGGGTGTTATGTGCCGGGTGGCCGCTACCCCATGGTGGCATCTGCGCATATGAGCGTGCTGACCGCCCGTGTTGCCGGATGTAAACGGGTCATAGCATGCACGCCTCCTACTAATGGCGAAGCTCACCCAGCAACAATCGCGGCAATGCATTTTGCGGGTGCGGACGAAATTTACATACTTGGTGGCGTTCAAGCTGTTGCGGCGATGGCCCTCGGCACTGAAACGGTTGCACCAGTCGATATGCTTGTAGGCCCAGGTAACGCGTACGTTGCAGAAGCGAAGCGGCAACTTTTTGGTCGCGTGGGAATTGATCTCTTAGCAGGCCCCACGGAGATTCTGGTTATTGCTGACGACACATCGGATGGTGAAATGGTGGCGACTGATCTTTTGGGGCAGGCTGAACACGGACCAACGTCACCTGCCGTATTGCTTACCACATCGCAACGCGTGGCAGATGAAACGGTGGTCGAAATAGAACGTCAGCTTGGTATTCTTGCCACGGCTGATGTCGCTGGCGTAGCGTGGCAGAACCATGGAGAGATCATTCTTTGTGAAGACGATGCGGAGATGTTGAAGGAAGCAGACGCCTTAGCGTCTGAACATGTCGAGGTGTTAACGGCTGATCCAAAATGGTGGCTCGATAACATGACGAATTATGGCGCTCTATTTTTGGGCAAGGAAACCAATGTGGCTTACGGCGACAAGGTTATTGGAACCAATCACACATTACCGACTAGTAAAGCAGCGCGCTATACGGGTGGCTTATGGGTTGGCAAATTCATAAAGACCTGTACATATCAAATGTGCACGGAAGAAGCATCGGGGATCATTGGTGAATATGGTTCTCGTCTTTGCGCCATCGAAAATTTTGCGGGTCACCAGGAGCAGTGTGATCTCCGCGTGCGCCGATACGGCAACGCGTAGGGGCTGGCCATGACATCACCGGTTGCAGTTATTGGCGCAGGGCTGGTTGGGGCAGGGTGGGCTATCGTATTTTCTCGTGCTGGTTATCCTGTTCGACTCTACGATGGTGATGCCTCCATTCGGGAACGCGCCCTAGTCGGTATTCGGGCAAACTTGGATGACTTAGAGTCGTTTCAGCTCATTGAGTCGGCCCAGGCTGTCATCGACAATATTCTTGTGTGTGACTCGTTAGAGGATGCCGTTTCTGGCGTGTCTTACGTCCAAGAATCAGTCTTCGAAACGGTGCTCGTAAAATCAGAGATTACGGCTGCACTGGATGCTGCGTGTGATGAGCATGTCGTAATCGGAAGCTCGTCCTCCGGTATTCCAGCCTCGGCGTTCACAGAAGACCTTGAGGGCCGTCACCGCTGCCTTATCGCGCATCCGGTTAACCCTCCTTACCTTGTGCCGTTGGTCGAGCTTGTGCCCGCACCCTGGACTGATTCGGCAGTAGTTCAGTCAACACATGACCTGATGACGGCTGTCGGCCAGGCCCCGATCCGTATCGAACGTGAAGTAGAAGGCTTTGTACTAAACCGCCTTCAAGGCGCCCTTCTTAATGAGGCATGGGCGTTGTTTGAGGAGGGTTATGCCTCCGCTGAAGACATCGATAAAACAGTATCTGAAGGGCTTGGCCTGCGTTGGTCCTTCATGGGGCCATTCCAGACAATCGATCTGAATGCACCTGGTGGCATCGCGGATTATGCGGAACGATTGGGACCGCTTTATCACTCCGTTGCACAATCACGCACAGAGCCTAAACCCTGGAGTAAAGACCTCATCCAAGATGTGGAGTCTGAGCGTCGTAAAGATTTGTCCGAGCAAGGCCTTGCCTCTAGACGAGAATGGCGCGACCGTCGGCTCATGGCCTTAGCAGCGCACAAAAACAAAGCCTCAAAAGATATAGGCGATTGATATGACAGATTTAGCGTCACCGTTCGACCTAACTGGACTGAGAGCCCTTGTGACAGGAGCCTCAAGGGGTCTGGGCGCGGGCTGTGCCATGGCTTTAGCGAAGGCTGGTGCAGACGTCGTTCTTATGGCACGCAAAGCTGAGCCTCTGGAGGAAATTGCAGCGGGTGTTCAGAGCCTCGGGCGGGCCGCGCATGTAGTGGCTTGTGATGTCACGGAAACGAGCGCCCTTAAGGCTGCAATCTCTAACGCTCCTCCGGTGCACGTTCTCGTCAACAATGCGGGCATCAATATTCCTGAGCCATATACAGATGTAACGGAAGACCACTTCGATACCATAATGAACGTCAATGTGCGCGCCGCTTTTTTTGTTGCGCAGGTGGTTGCCGCTCGGATGCTTAATGAGGGAATAAAGGGTTCCATCATTAATATGTCGTCTCAGATGGGTCACATTGGGGCGGCTAATCGTACTGTCTATTGCACGTCAAAGCATGCAATCGAAGGGCTGACTAAGGCCATGGCCGTGGAGCTTGGTCCCAACGGAATCAGGGTCAATGCTGTGGCGCCGACGTTTATTGAAACGCCTCTAACCAAACCGTTTCTGAGTGATGAAAATTTTATGGATTCAGTCCTGAACCAAATTCCACTCGGCCATATTGGCCAAATCGATGATGTTACAGGAGCGGTTGTCTACTTGGCTTCGCCTGCCGCACGCATGGTCACGGGGTCTTGCTTAAAAGTAGATGGCGGTTGGACTGCGCATTAATGTATCTGGGGTTGGATTGAGCTAAGCGTGCCCGACTTCGCCGACCAACATCGCCGGGCTGATACCTAAGTTTTTAAGGGCCGTGTCCCATTTAGCATCATCGTCAGTGGCCCATAGTAGAGCGGCGTCGGGTGGAATGTTAAGCCAAGCGTTGCTCATAATCTCTTCGTCCAGTTGGCCTGCATCCCAACCCGCATAACCAAGCGCCATAAGGCTTTGTTTCGGGCCCGTACCGTAGGCAATTGCCTTCAGGATCTCGGTGGTTGCGCTGAGGGCGACGGTGTTATCAACCACAAGTGTACCGTCCACCTGGTAATCGGAAGAATGCAAAACAAAACCTCGGGCGGCTTCGACTGGGCCGCCACAATGGACCGTGATGCTGTCGCATGTCGGCGTTGGTTCAATGCCCATTTGCTCAAGGATATCCGGGAAAGACAATTCCTCCAGGGGCTGATTTACAACAATCCCCATGGCGCCTTCTTCAGAGTGAGCGCAAATATAGATGACTGATTTGTCGAACCGGGGGTCGCCCATTGTTGGCATGGCAGCTAAAAACTGGCCAGCTAAGTATCCCGGTTCCGATGAATTGCGGATCATGTCTAAATTATCGGTCTACAAACAAAGCAAGGCAAGGGTCGCTGGCCGAATATTTTTCTTGCATTTTTGGGTGACACGCTGGTGCTCAGCGCTTAACCAATGTGTTCATGAAGTAAAAAAGAGTTCGATGCGATGACAATTATTGTTGGGGGGGCACTGCCTGATGTTGCGCTATTCTTAGCCCAGCCAGAAGGCCCGTCCGCAATTTCGACTGGTAGTCTATTTGCCGACAAGAAAGCGGTCCTGTTTGCTTTGCCTGGTGCGTTTACGCCGACGTGTTCTGCGCGCCATCTCCCCGGTTTTGTTGACAAGGCTGCGGCGTTCAAAGAGAAAAGCGTCGATTTTGTCGCGTGCCTCTCGGTCAATGATGCTTTTGTGATGATGGCGTGGTCTGCAAAGCATGACGCGACTAACTCCATCACTATGATTGCAGATGGCAATGGTGAATTCGTGCGAGCACTTGGCCTGGAGCGGGACATGGCGGAACGTGGAATGGGTGTTCGGTCACAGAGATTTGCTATGGTCGTTGAAGATGGGGTCGTTCAGAACCTATTTATTGATTCGCCTGGTGGATACGGCGTGTCAAGCGCAGAAAGTGTTTTGATCTACGTCTAGAGTATCTCGTGCGATATGAAAATTACTCATCGCGCTGAAATTTTTCGGCTTCCCAACGTGCCAGGTCGTCAACACGTTCGTTTTCCGGATGACCGGCATGCCCCTTAACCCATTGCCATGTTACTGAGTGACGTGTTTGTGCTTCATCAAGTTTGACCCAAAGGTCAGCATTCTTGACCGGCTTCTTCGCGGCTGTTTTCCATCCGCGTGCTTTCCACCCTTTGATCCACTCGGTAATGCCCTTTTGGACATACTGGCTATCGGTGTAGACCGTGACCACTGAGGGTCGCATGAGTGCGTTTAGCCCTTCTACAACGGCTTGCATCTCCATCCTGTTATTGGTTGTGTCAGGATGCCCCCCAGTTAGCTCTTTGTCGGTTCCTTTGAACCTCAATAGCGCGCCCCATCCACCGGGGCCCGGATTTCCCAGGCAAGATCCGTCAGTGTATAATTCAACCGTCATTGATTTAGACCCTTAGGCGCTTAGTGCGCGGGGTAAATTGAATGTCACATTTTCGTCGGCGACTTTGATTTCTTCGACCTTAACCTCGAACCGGCGCTTTGCAGCGTCAAGTGCTTCTTCGACCAGAATCTCTGGCGCAGATGCGCCTGCTGTAATGCCCAAGGTCGAGCCGTCTTCTAGTTCATCCCATGGAATTTCGTTCGCGCGTTGAACTAACACTGATTTTGCGCACCCTGCTTTTAGCGCTACTTCGACCAACCTTTTGGAATTCGAAGAATTTGGCGCGCCTATGACAACCATCAGGTCACACTTGTTAGCTATGGCTTTAACAGCGGCTTGGCGGTTGGTCGTTGCGTAACAAATATCCTCTTTGCGTGGAGAGGCGATGGAAGGAAACCTAGTCTTTAGTAAGGCAATAATCTCAGCGGTATCATCGACAGAGAGTGTTGTCTGGGTCACAAAAGCAACGTTATCTGGATTGACCGGCGCTACTGTTTCTGCGTCTTCGAGAGTTTCTACAAGGATCATCGATCCGTCCGGAACTTGACCCATGGTGCCGATGACTTCTGGATGGTCGGTGTGCCCGATTAAAAAAGTTTGAAGGCCTCTACTGTGGTGGCGCTCTGCTTCAACGTGGACTTTCGAGACCAAAGGGCATGTTGCATCGATGTAATAGAGGTCGCGGGATTCGGCTTCTTCTGGGACCGATTTTGGGACGCCGTGAGCGGAGAAAACCACTGGCACACCGGCTGGAACTTCATCCAGCTCTTCAACGAAAATCGCGCCCTTGGCCTCAAGGGATTCGACGACAAAGCGGTTGTGGACAATTTCATGGCGAACATACACGGGCGCACCATGCGCCTCCAGCGCCTTTTCAACGATAAGGATGGCGCGGTCGACCCCGGCGCAAAAACCCCGGGGGCCGGCAAGCATGATGGAAAGGGAGGGTATGGTCATTGCTGAAGATGGTCCGGTGGTTGTTGGTAGTCTAGTCTATCGCGATGAGGCCCGCTATTGTCGCTCATAACGCCCTGGATGGCGCGCGAAACGAGGCAAAATAGCCTAAAGCGTGCTTTCCAATACCAGATATATTTACCGTGCAAAAGGTTGAACGCATGTCAGAGCTGTCTAATTCCGAAGCCCAGCCGGTCGTCGCTCAAAAAACGCCGTATGCGGTCGAAGTCGAGGCGGGGAAAAAGTATTGGTGGTGTTCCTGTGGGCAGAGTGCGAAACAGCCATTCTGTGACGGCGCTCACAATGGGACCAGTTTCACACCCTTAGAATACGCGGCTGCTAAAGACGGCACAGTGTATTTCTGTGGCTGTAAGGCGACCACACGTGTACCTATGTGCGACGGCAGTCACAATAAATTTTAGACGGGTTATTAATCTCTTGCGTTTATTCACGGTGAATCCAAAAAATATTATTTCTCTTGGCGCCATGACCGCAGCAGCGGTCCTTATGTCTGCATGCTCGTTTGAGCCAGTGCCGCCTTGTCCTGAGATACGAATCGACGCAGCGACTGCAAGCTTGACGGAGTTTAAGCAAGGATCTGGCCGCGCGCTTGAAGATGTGAAGTATCAGGCCGAAATTGTTTCTTTCGAAGGAACATGCCAGTTCGATAATGGCGGCGTCGAAGCTGTTATGGATGTCGACATGATTGTTACGGGTGGCCCTGCGGCCCAGCCGGGCTCGGTAGACCTCTACTACTTTGTCGCGATTCCAAGGTTCTTTCCGAACCCAGACGGCAAAAAGATCTTTAATCGGGCCTATAAGATTCGGGCCGGCGGCGCGCGGCGCGAGCGAATCACCGAGTCGAATGTTCGCATTTTTCTCCCCTTGGAAGACCGCCTGACGGCAGCTGGATACGACATTTATTTAGGGTTTCAGCTCACGGATGAGCAATTACAGCACAATCGTAGCCGAACCCAATAAGCAGCGTTGACCTCTCCCAGCGAGTCAGTCTAAGCAGGGTGCCCCGCTACACCCTGGTGGAAGAGTTCGGATTATGCTTTAGGCATTGATCCGGCGCCGAAGGAGCAACCGCCCTCGGAATCTCTCAGGCACACGGACCGTTAGGGTAGGGGACTCTGGAAAGTAGGCATGTGGTCTTGGGCCAAATGTCTCACCGACGGGGAAAGCTGGGCGACTTCGGAAACCCGGCCAAACTCTCAGGTTTATCGACAGAGGAGGGTGTCGACCACGGTGAAAGCCGTCGCCGATGCGATTCCGCCTGTGCGATCAAAACCTGGAGAGAACCGAGTGCCTGATTCGGCCACCTACGATACCCTTCTAACAACACCGCTTGATGCGTTGCACCGGTCTCTAGGAGCCAAGATGGTTCCTTTCGCCGGCTACAGCATGCCGGTTCAATACCCTCTCGGCGTGATGAAGGAGCACCTTCATACCCGCACGGCAGCCGGTTTGTTTGATGTCTCCCATATGGGCCAGGCTGATCTTGTTGGGGGCGATATCGCTGTCGCCCTAGAGGCTCTTGTGCCGGGCGACCTCCAGACACTACAGCCCGGCCGGATTCGTTACACACAGCTCCTCAATGACGACGGCGGCATGATTGATGATCTCATGGTGGCAAGCCCTGTCGATGGCACCTCTAACCGGGTCCACCTGGTTGTGAATGCTGGATGTAAGGACAAAGACTACGCAGCGCTGCAAGCGGCTTTAGGGGATTGCGCTGTCCTCGAGAAGAAAGATTCTCACGCGCTTCTGGCTCTTCAAGGGCCTCTGGCTGCGACAGTTTTGTCTCGGTTCGATGTTGACTGTGTGGACATGCCATTCATGTCGCTGCGACCAGTGACCGTTAATGGCGTCGACGTCGTTATTTCCCGCTGTGGGTATACAGGCGAAGACGGTTATGAAATTTCCGTCTCGGCGGAGGGTGCAGACGCTCTAGCCAAGTCGCTTCTCAATCAGCCTGAAGTCGAACCCATTGGTCTGGGAGCTCGTGATTCACTCCGGCTTGAATCTGGCCTCTGTCTCTATGGCCACGACATCGATGATACGACGTCGCCGGTCGAGGCTGACCTTTTATGGTCGGTTAGTAAGCGCCGACGCGCCGAAGGGGGCTTTCCTGGCGACGCCCGTATTCTAAAAGAAATCAATGAAGGCCCATCCAGAGTAAGGGTCGGCCTTAAGCCAACAGGCCGAGCGCCAGCCCGGGAAGGCGCTGTTATTGAAACACTAGAGGGTGATGCTGTCGGCGTTGTGACGTCGGGTGGGTTTGGGCCCACCGTTGAAGGTCCAATCGCTATGGGCTACGTGGTCGCTGTTCACGCTAAGGTTGGCACCCACCTTCATCTCATCGTACGTGGCAAAGCTCTAGACGCTGAAGTCGTCGCTATGCCTTTCGTGCAGCAACGTTATTACAGGGGAATTAAATGACCGATATTCGTTACACCAAGGAACATGAGTGGGTTCGCCAGGATGGTGATAGCGCGACTGTAGGAATTACCGATTACGCCCAGAGCCAGTTGGGCGACATCGTTTTTGTGGAAGTCCCCGATGAGGGCAAGGCTTTGGCCAAAGGCGCCGAAGCGGCTGTCGTTGAATCCGTGAAAGCCGCCAGTGAAGTTTACGCGCCCGTCTCTGGCACCGTGATGCAAGGCAATGCGGTCCTCGGTGATGCGCCGAACACTGTGAATAGTGACCCCTCCGGAGACGGCTGGTTTTTCAAGATGACCCTGACAGATGCGTCAGAGCTAGACGGACTTATGGATCAGGCCGCTTATGACGCTTATCTCAAAGACTGCGACGCTTAGGAGCTCTCATTATGCGCTATCACCCACTTACGGATGCAGACCGTGGTGCCATGCTGGCGGCGATTGGCGTTGAGTCTGTCGACGCTTTGTTTGCAGAGCTGCCCGCCGGAGAGCCGACGTTTGATCTGCCGAATCAACAGAGCGAGATTAATGTAGAGCGTGCTTTGAATGCTTTTGCTAAGGAGAACCTTTCCTGCGCGGACGCGCCGTCTTTCCTGGGTGCTGGTAACTACCGCCATCACACACCCGCGTCCCTCGATCATCTAATTCAACGCGGTGAGTTCCTCACCGCCTATACGCCATATCAGCCAGAAATCAGTCAGGGCACGCTACAAACGATCTTCGAATTCCAGTCCCAGGTTGCACTGATGATGGATATGGAAGTGGCCAACGCGTCCATGTACGATGGCGCGACAGCTTGCGCGGAAGCAGCGGCGATGGCGTGCCGTATCACTAGGCGCAGTCGGGTAATGATGTCCGGTTCTGTGCATCCGCACTATCGCGATGTCACGCAAACCCAATTGAAGCACCTTGGGTTAGGTATCGCATGTTTGTCGCCAGACCCAATTGGAATCGAAGACCTGATCGGTCGTGTTGATGACAGCCTTGCATGTGTCGTTGTGCAAAACCCAGGGTTCTTCGGGCACCTGTCTGATCTCACGCCGCTGTCTAAAGCCTGCCACGCGGTAGGCGTTTTGTTAGTGGTCTGCGTTACTGAGCCGGTTTCCTTAGGTCTCGTCATCCCACCAGGGGCGATGGGGGCCGATATCGTTGTCGGTGAGGGGCAGTCTCTGGCTGGCCCTGCATCCTTTGGTGGCCCTGGTGTAGGGCTCTTTGCCACGCAGGAAAAATTCATCCGTCAGATGCCCGGTCGTCTGTGCGGCGAAACTGTTGATGCCGATGACCGCCGTGGTTTTGTGCTGACGCTGTCGACGCGCGAACAACATATTCGCCGCGAAAAGGCGACATCGAACATTTGCACCAATTCGGGCCTGATTGCCTTGGCGTTCACCATTCACATGACGTTGCTTGGCGAAGCCGGGTTCACACGCTTGGCGGAGGTGAATCATGCCAACGCTGTTACACTGGCGAACAAGCTGGATGCCATCAAGGGTGTGAAGGTTATTCCGCAAACCTTCTTCAATGAGTTTTCGATAACGTTGCCACAGCGCGCGGCTGCCGTTGCAGAGACATTGGCGCAGAAGGGTGTCCTTGGCGGTGTGCCCGTGTCGCGTTTCTATCCCCGTTATGAAGAGCTTGAGAATATTTTGCTTGTCACAGCAACGGAGCTAACGACGGAAGGCGACATGAATCTTCTTGTTGAAAGCCTCACAGAGCTGCTGTCATGACCGATCACACAAACACAACGTCCGGTCACCGAGGGTTGATTTTTGAAGAGCCGCTGATCTTCGAATTAGACTCTATGGGCTCAACCGCTGTCGATCTGGATGAACCGGAGCATGATATAGATAGGCTTGGTGGTCTACGCCGCCGTGGTCCGGTTGGGCTGCCTGGGCTGTCCGAGCCTGAAGTCGTTCGACATTACACACGCCTGTCGCAAAAGAACTATTCCATTGATACGGGGTTCTATCCGCTGGGTTCATGCACCATGAAGCACAACCCACGCTTGAACGAGAAGATGGCGCGCCTTCCTGGCCTAGGAGATATCCACCCATTTCAGCCCGAATCCACGGTTCAGGGTGCCTATCACTTGATGGACACGCTGGCCAGTTGGCTTAAAAAAATGACCGGGTTACCTGCTGTAGCCCTATCCCCGGCGGCAGGAGCCCATGGCGAACTCTGTGGCCTAATGGCGATCCGTGCTGCCCACCAAGCAGCGGGAAATGATGATCGCATGGTCGTCCTAGTGCCTGAGTCCGCTCATGGCACAAATCCGGCGACGGCAACCATTTGCGGTTACTCTGTCGAATCCATTCCCGGTAATGGCAATGGCCGTGTCGACGTTGACGCCCTGACCGCGCGTCTCGGTCCTGATATTGCCGCTGTAATGATCACCAATCCCAACACCTGTGGCTTGTTTGAGAACGAAGCTAAAGTCATCGCCGATGCTGTTCATGCCGCTGGCGCATACTTCTATATGGACGGCGCGAACTTCAATGCCATCGTTGGTCGCGTTACCCTGTCTGCACTTGGCGTTGATGCCATGCACATCAACCTCCACAAAACCTTCTCGACACCCCATGGCGGTGGCGGTCCCGGTGCTGGCCCGACGGTGCTGTCAGATGCGCTCGCGCCATTTGCTCCGGTGCCTTTTCTTGTGCATGACGGCAATGGCCTGCGTATGGCCGAGCACGCTGGCGACAAAGATGCGCCGCAGAGTTTTGGTCGCATGAAGGGCTATCACGGCCAGTTTGGGGTGTTTGTGCGGGCCTTGTCATACATGATGAGCCTCGGCATCGATGGCCTGCGCGAGGCCTCCGGAGATGCGGTGCTCAATGCCAATTATCTTCGCGTTCGTCTGTCAGAAGAGCTCACGCCCTCTTACGATGGTATCTGCATGCACGAAGCTTTGTTTGATGACCGCTTCTTAAAGGACACCGGTGTTTCAACGCTGGACTTCGCAAAGTCTATGATCGACGAAGGCTTCCATCCGCCTACTATGTATTTCCCATTGGTGGTGCACGGTGCTCTGCTCATGGAGCCAACGGAAACCGAGAGTAAGGCAACGCTCGATCAGTACTGTGAGACGGTTCTCGCCCTGGCCCGCAAAGCCAAGCGCGGTGATACGGCAGAAGAGTTCCTCTCTGCGCCATACCTCACCCCGCGCCGTCGTTTGGATGAAACCCAAGCGGCCCGCAAGCCGGTGTTGCGCTGGAAGCCAGAACCCCTCAACCACGCGGCGCGGTAGAGCCACTGTGCCCACTGCTAACCTCGTTGTCGCTGTGACTAGGTTTTCTATCGGCTCGCAACGGCCTGTCCTTGCCGCTTTTCATGATCGTGTTCCAGTGGTGGTCTATCCCGCGTTGGCTATTGAGGTCCCCAGGTTCTGTGTCGGCTATGTAGAGGAAAAGCTTCATGCCTTTGTAGGTCCACTGGCGCTGGCCATCACCCAGCGGCACGAGTTTCCAATTGGGCCGGCGGCGCTTGCGGCGTCATTCGCATAGGCGGGCGTCCACATGTGGGGGTGGCCATAAGGGCATTTTCCGGTGCGGGGAGTGATCTTCGAGAGGCATAAACTTAATTAAGCACCAAAAAATATTTTAAATTGACGGTACTCTTTCGTAAAATGAGAAACAGCCCCTCCATCCCAGGAGGGGCTGTTCTTATTTATTTTAATATATAGCTATATCCGCCGACGTAATGCGGGGGCTTTTAGATCGGGGTGTCTTAGTGCTAGCCCGTCGACTAGCCCTAAATTAAGAGGTCGACTTAAGCTTGATCGAATTGGTCCAAGGCCATGACCTTGTTCCAGGCGGTCACGAAGTCACGCACTAACTTTTCATTGCCCTCGGCCTGGGCGTAAACCTCACTTAAGGCGCGCAGTTGTGAGTTGGAGCCGAACACTAGATCCACCCGTGTTCCGGTCCATTTAACATCACCGGAATTACGGTCTGTGCCTTCAAAGAGATCGCCAGCGTCAGATTTAGCGCTCCATACCGTATCCATATCCAGTAGGTTGACGAAGAAGTCGTTGGTCAACTGACCTTTCCGCTGGGTGAAGACGCCATGCTTCGCGTTACCTGCAGTGGCGCCTAATACACGCAGCCCACCAACGAGCGCTGTCATCTCAGGCGCACTGAGTTTCAGCAATTGCGCTTTGTCGACTAGCATTCTTTCTGCTGGTACGGTGTAGGCCGCCTTCTGGTAATTGCGGAAGCCATCAGCTTCCGGCTCCAGAACAGAAAAGCCTTCAACGTCGGTCTGTTCTTGCGTTGCATCAGCACGACCAGGGGTGAAGGGAACGTTGACTGATTCTCCGGCGTCTTGCGCCGCCTGTTCAATTGCGGCGCATCCACCCAGCACAATCAGATCAGCTATAGAGACTTGCTTGCCACGACGAGCGCTGTCGTTGAAGTCTTTCTGGATACTCTCAAGCGTGGCCAGTACTTTGGCAAGTTGAGCTGGGGTGTTGGAGTCCCAATCCTTCTGCGGCGCGAGACGTACACGAGCGCCGTTGGCACCGCCACGATTATCAGATCCTCGGAAGGTTGAGGCTGAGGCCCAAGCTGCAGACACAAGTTCACTTACTGATAGGTCGCTGCCCAGAATCTCGTCCTTGAGATTTTTAACGTCCTTGTCGTTGATCAGGCGGTGATCAACAGCTGGGATCGGATCTTGCCAGATCAAATCTTCCTCTGGCACTTCTGGGCCGAGGTAGCGGCTTTTTGGACCCATATCGCGATGTAGAAGTTTGAACCATGCCCGTGCGAAGGCATCGGCAAACTGGTCTGGGTTTTCGTAGAACCGACGCGAGATCTTTTCGTAGGCCGGATCAAAACGTAGCGACATGTCCGCGGTTGTCATCATCGGCGGCGCGACCTTGGACGGATCGTGTGCATCGGGGATCAGGTTCTCAGGCTTTGTATTGATAGGTACCCATTGCTGCGCACCGGCTGGGCTCTTGGTCAGTTCCCAGTCGTATTCGAACAACATTTCGAAGTAGCCGTTGTCCCACGTCGTTGGGTTCGGCTTCCATGCGCCCTCAATGCCACTGGTTGTTGTATGCACGCCTTTACCGCTTTCAAACCGGTTGATCCAGCCTAGACCCTGCTCTTCAAGCTGGGCCGCTTCTGGCTCAGGCCCCACGAGTGACGGTTCACCCGCGCCGTGTGCTTTCCCAAAGGTATGGCCACCGGCCACCAGAGCGACGGTTTCTTCATCGTTCATGCCCATGCGCCCGAATGTTTCGCGGACGTCCCGGCCAGAGGCGACAGGATCGGGGTTGCCGTCCGGGCCTTCCGGGTTCACATAGATCAGACCCATCTGAACAGCCGCCAGCGGGTTCTCTAGCTCACGGTCACCACTGTAACGCTCGTTGGCCAACCACTCTGATTCCGCACCCCAGTAAATATCTTCTTCTGGTTGCCAGATGTCTGCGCGGCCACCACCGAACCCAAAGGTTTTAAAACCCATGGATTCCATCGCAACGTTCCCGGCCAGTAGCATGAGATCGGCCCAGGAAATCTGGTTGCCGTATTTCTGTTTAATGGGCCAAAGCAGGCGACGGGCTTTATCCAAGTTGCCGTTGTCAGGCCAGCTGTTGACCGGGGCAAAACGCTGATTTCCGGTGCCGCCACCGCCACGGCCATCACCTGTGCGGTATGTGCCTGCGCTGTGCCAGGCCATGCGGATGAATAGGCCACCGTAATGACCCCAGTCAGCCGGCCACCAGTCCTGGGAGTCAGTCATCAAGTCAGTCAGGTCGTTTTTAAGCTCGGTATAGTCTAGCTTTTCGAAAGCCTCAGCGTAGTTGAAGGCCCCATCCATAGGATCTGATGAGGGCGAGTGCTGATGCAAAATGTTGAGATTGAGCTGTCCTGGCCACCATTCATGGCCTGAGAGGGCGCCACCGACGGTAGAGCCGGTTGCATCGTCCATGTAACTGGGGCTCGCAGCGCTAACCTGTCCGGTTGCGCCGGCGGCCGCGAGGGCGGTTGTGGCGGCCAGAATATTACGGCGGCTGGTTCCTGCATGCCCAAAGGGACATTTTGATTCATTTGACATAGCAACCTCCTTGAATTGAAAACACTACCGTAGCGTCAAAATGGTTTTCTAAATTGACAAAGTCAACGCAACTAAGATTCAAATATACGGAGGTGATTCTAGCTGTCAATTTGTTTAGAACTATTCTAATTAAAAAGTGTCTTTCATGAGATTTGGTCATATTCGCTTTAAGGTTGGGGCATAAAAAAGGCCCGGCGCGGTGGCCGGAGCTTTTTAGAAACCTCCAGGCAGCGCTGCCTAATTCAAGTGCCCAGCCAAATCCTTAATGGATTGATCGATCAGCGCGCTCTGGCGGTCACCAATCATCTCATCTGTAATCAGCTTTTCCGCGGCCGCCATAGCAACGTCGACTGCTGTATTGCGGACACTGGCAATGGCCTGCGCTTCAGACTGTGCAATCCGGTCCAGCGCTTGCGTTTTCCGGCGCTCAATGGATTGCTCTAGATCTGTTTTAGCTTGGGTCCGAAGACGGATTGCTTCTTCTTTGGCCTGGGCAACGATGCTTTCGGCTTCTGAGAGCGCGTCCCGCTGCTTGCGCTGATAATCAGCTAGAAGGGCTTGAGCTTCTTCGCGAAGCTTGCGGGCTTCTTCAATTTGTGCCCGAATTTTATCGGCGCGTGCATCAAGAAAAGCTGAGACGCTCCGCATGATTGGCTTAGCAAGCCAGGCAACAACGATGACAAATGCAGCGCCGACAACAAAAGAGGGGTCTGTATAAAACATTAGGCGGCCCCTTTCGCAGCCATGGCCGCGCTTACAGCCGCTTTCGCGTCACCACTGCTGACGTCCAGACCGGCCAGCCGACTGGCTGCATCCGTGGCTGCATCAGCGGCGATGGAGGCTAGGTTGCTCATGGCTTCATCCCTCGCCGCAGCAATCCGCTGTTCAGCATCAGAAATCTGAACTGCCAGCTCCGCACCAAGCTTCTTGTTGCGGGATTCAGCGGCTATTTTAGAATCGCTCGTCACTTTATTTATCAGTGTCCGCGCTTGCTCGCGAGCATCGGCCATTGCGGCTTCATAGTTTGCCAAAGCCTGCTGTGCTTCACCTTTTAAGCTCTCTGCACGATCGAGGTCATCTTGGACCAAACGCTCGCGCTGTTCCAAAATATCGCCGATCCGAGGGACGGCGAATTTTGAGACGATCCAATAGAGACCGACAAAGCAAATAACCAACCAGAACAGCTGGGATGAAAAAGTCGATGGGTCGAACTGTGGCATGCCGCCTCGCAGGCTTTAGAAAATCTTATTTCCCGCCACCCAAATGAAGTGGCGGGAAGATGAATCCTGCTCAGGTGAACAGAACGATCAGCGCGATAACTAGCGCGAAAAGCGCGGTCGCTTCTGATAGAGCGAAGCCGAGGAACGCATAGGTCCGTAGCTCGTCTTTCATAGATGGGTTACGTGATGCGGCGGTCATGTAGTTGCCGAACACGATGCCCACACCGACACCGCCACCGATAACACCGATAGCGGCCAAGCCAGCACCGATCATTTTTGCAGCTTCTAATTCCATGGTCTTTGTCCTTCCTTAGGGTGACGTCTTGAGTAAAACGTTTGCAAAAAGCATTGGCTGCTCTTTAGTGCAGATGAACAGCGTCGTTGAGATAAATCGTCGAAAGTAGCGCGAATACATAGGCTTGGATTAGCGCGACCATAATTTCTAGCATGGTTACAGCACCAACTGCCAAGAACGGAACTATACCGAAAATACCGAGCGAAATTACGAAGCCGGCCAGCACTTTCAGCAACACGTGTCCGGCCAACATATTGGCAAATAGACGCAAGCTTAGGCTTACCGGGCGAATGAAATACGACATAATTTCGATAGGCACTAAAACGATGGCGACGGGGAGCGGCGTACCGGACGGGCAAAACAGGCGGAAATAATGTAGACCGTGCGTTGCGAATCCGATGATGGTCACAGCAACAAAGATGAACACTGCCAAAGCTGCGTTAATCACAATGTGGGATGTGAATGTGAAGCTGTAGGGTAGGAGACCGAGGACGTTACCGAACAGGATAAAGACGAATAGGGTGAAGATGAACGGGAAGTATTTAATGCCTTCCTTGCCGACGTTCTCTTTGACCATGCCTGCAACGAACTCAAACATTAGCTCGCCAATGGACTGAATGCGGCTGGGGACCATGGTCCGTTTGTGCGTTGCTGCCCAGAATAGGGAGAACGTGCAGATGACAGCTAGGGTCATAAACAAAGCAGAGTTGGTGTAAGAAATATCGTAACCACCAAGATTGAGATCAATCAGCGGTTTGATCTCGAACTGCTCCATTGGGCCGTGGGCGGCTTCGCCACCATGCTCTTCGGTCGCCATGTTTACTCGTTCGCTCCGCTATCTTCTGTTTGCGCCAGTTTGGCACGCAATTCTTCATCCTGAGCCAGTTTGTCCCTGGCTTCTTTCTCTCTCATCGCCCGGCCAAAGCCGACCGCTTCGTCTAGGCCTCTAGCTATGCGAAGTACATTCATAATGCCAGCTGCGAATCCAAGAAATAAAAATACAATCATAAAAAGCGGAGTAGTCTCGGCCCAGTTATCGATGAAATAGCCTATTCCAGCGCCGACAGCGACGGAGACGACCATTTCTATTCCGATGCGGAGACCTTGTCCCAGCCCGCTTTGTGTCCCGCGCCCACGTGGGGCTGATTCCGTATCCGTCTTACCTCGAGCGGTCTTAAGGCGGGCATCTAGTTTGTTCAGGTCATCAGGTTTGGTAGCCATAAGGTCCTCAAAGACCCGTGCGGCGTGTTCCGGGGTCACCGTTTAACTGAACAATTAGGGTTAAAAAGCCCAACCTTTAAGACTATCGAAGCTCGGGGCGGAACCGCCTGTTGCAGCGCAAAATCGGGCGCACAATAGGAATGACCTGCACCCCTGTCAAGGACGAACGACCGCTGAATTCCGGGCTTTTTCGGCGATTTCTGGCGCCTGGACGCTGGGCTCGAGAATGAACTCCGTTCGGAGCGGAAAATCAGGCCGTGTCGCGGAAGGATTCAGCCTCATTCAGGTTAACTGAGACCAGCTTAGAGACCCCGCGTTCTGCCATTGTGACCCCAAATAGGCGGTCAACCCGGGCCATACTCATGCGATGGTGTGTGACCACGATGACACGCGTGCCCGTAGCTTCAGCAATCTGAGTGATTAAATTGCAGAACCGGTCCACATTTGCATCATCCAGCGGGGCGTCAACTTCGTCGAGTACGCAGATGGGTGCTGGGTTAACCATAAACACGGCAAATAGTAGGGCGATGGCCGTCAGGGCTTGTTCTCCGCCAGAGAGAAGCCCTAGGTTCTGCATGCGCTTACCTGGTGGGCTCGCCATAATTTCTAGTCCAGCTTCAAGGGGGTCTTCGGCGTCTGTTAGTGATAGGTGTGCCCGACCGCCGCCAAACAGGCTGGTAAACAGGCTCCGGAAATGGCCATCCACTTCCTTAAAGGACTGCAGCAACCGCTGGCGTCCTTCGCGGTTGAGCGAGGAAATGCCATCGCGCAGACGGGCTATGGCATTGATTAGGTCTTCGCGCTCTGTATCCAGAGTTTCCATCTGCTCGCCAAGCGCCTCACTTTCTTGCTCAGCACGAAGATTTATAGCGCCCATATTGTCGCGCTCACTGATTAGGCGTTGCAGGCTCTTCTCAGCTTTTTCGAGCAGCGGTGGCTCCTCGTCATCCTTAAGGCGCGTCTGGGCACGAACTTCAGATGGGGCGCAGCCAACCTTTTCCTCAATCGCGGCGGCCAATGTTTCAATTGCTTGTTGGGCTTGGGCGACGGCGGCTTCACGACGGACCCGCTCTTCACGGGCTGTGGATGCGCTTTGCTCAGTCTCGCGAAGCGCCTTGTTGCTGTCGTTGAGATTTTTTTCAGCGCGAATCAGGGCGTCTGCCGCCGCGCTGCGTTCTCTTTCCGCCATTTGCAGTTGGACCATTAAAGCTTGACGTTGCTCAGCCAAAGCTTCTGGTTTTCCAGCTAAGTCGTTGACTTCTTCGACCGCTGACCCTTCACGTTCCAATAAGGATCCTAGTTGACGTTCTGCCTCGTCACGACGGATTGTCCATGATCCTGTGTCTTCTGCCAAAGCAGCGAGACGGTGTTGGCGCTCTTCTGATGCTCTTGCAAGGGCATCGTAAGCTGCTCGCGCTTCCATAAGGTCGTTGCGGCGCGTGCGGAGTTGCTTTTGAAGCTCTGCTTGGCGCTCGCGTTCTGTGGTGCCATCACCCAGCTCGGCTAACGTTGCTTGGGCTGCACTTTCTTGGTCACCGGCTTCGTCGCGCTCGCCAATCAGTGTCTTGCGTGTTTCTTCCAGACTCGAGATTCGGCTTTCTAATGCTGCTGCCAAGCGTTGGCGCTCTGCGAGAGCCGCACGAGCGGTTTGGAGCGTTTGCTCTGCTTGGCGTACAGTTGCGCGGACTTGTTTTTCGTGTTCCGCCGCTTCAGTCACACGCGTTCTTGCTGTGATGGCCGTCTCTTCGGCAGCCTGAGATGCTGCTTGCCGTGCTTCTATTTCGCTGCGCAGTTCTTTCAGACGGTTCTTGTGTTTGAGTCGCTGGGCTGCAGCGCTTGGTGCGCCCGATGCACTGACGAAACCATCCCAACGCCATAGATCTCCATCTCTGGTGACAAGACGCTGGCCAGGTTTCAAGGCGTTGTGTAGGTCCGACCCGGATTCTTTGCTGTTAACTAGACCGACTTGCGACAGTCGGCGCGCGAGTTTTGAAGGGGCCTGCACAACCTCGCTCAGCGCGCGAACACCTTCTGGTAGCACCTGCGGCCGAGCAAATGGAGGAAGGTTAGACCAGTGGACCGGGGCTGCATCATCTGACGCACCACTAAGGTCGTCACCGATGGCGGCACCAAGCGCGGGTTCATATCCCGGCTCAACAGTCACGGAGTCGAGTATTGGGCTCCAAGTTGCATCGGTTTCACGCTCAGCAAGCAAACCTTCAAGTGCTATCACTTCAGCCTGCACCTTCGCTTCTTCGCCGCGCAGTTCTTGGAGTTGATCTCGAAGGGTTTGGTCTTCTTCTTGTGCTGTGGCGCGAGTGGTTTCGGCTTCTTCCCAGAGATTCCGGGCAGAATCCAGCGTCGTTTCGTACTGCTGTGTGATCGTTTCTTCAGCTTGGAGGTCTAAAGCGGGCTGAGCTTGCACCCGTGTTTCGTCGAGCTGTTCGTTAGCTTCTTCAAGGCGGCGAAGTGCGCGCCCACCGCGCAATTTTGCTTCTTCTGCTTTTTGCCTTGCCGTTGCGCGTGAAGAATTGGCTTCTGCAAAATCTGCACTTAAGCGCTGAATCTCAGCTTCTAGCTCTTCAACGGATTGTGCGGATGTCTTTAGTGTCGTGCGTGAGTGTTCGACAGAATCAGCTTGGCTTTCTTGGGCTTCTTTAAGTCCGGACTGCTCGCTAGCGAGGCGCTCAATTGCGCCGCGTGCATCTGCGGTCCGCTCTTTCTCCCGCGCCATATCATCGCGCAATTGGGCGAGGCGTGTTTCAGAGGTTTCTTGAGCGGCAGCCAAACGCTGCTCTTCTTCGTCAATTCGTTCGCGCGCAAGGTTAAGGCGCTGAACCTTTGCTGCTTCGGCGGCTTCCGCTTGGCGTAGCGGGGGCACTGATTCTGCTGCTGCTACTTGATCAGTCGTTGCTTCCGCGACCAACCTTGCTTTGACGCCAACGGCTTGCTCAGCGATAGTAAACGCCTTGCCAGCGCTGATTAGGCCTTCTTCAGCCGCTGCCTGTCGAATGGTTAATACCATGGCGTCGGCCGCACGGATGGAATCCGAAATCGTGCGATAGCGAGCAGCTTGGCGTGCTTGCTTCTTCAAGCTTTGGAGTTGGGCATCAAGAGCTTGGATGATGTCATCAAGACGCTCGAGATTTGTTTCCGCAGCTTTGAGGCGAAGTTCTGCTTCATGGCGTCGACTGTGAAGGCCGGTAATGTTCGCGGCTTCTTCTAGAAGGTGCCGCCGTTGGTTCGGTTTGGCGTTAATGATTGAACCAATACGGCCTTGGCTGACTAATGCGGTAGAGCGAGCACCAGACGATAGGTCTGCGAAGAGAAGCTGGACATCTCTAGCCCGCACGTCTCTGCCGTTGACCCGATACTGCGATCCCTTTCCGCGTTCGATGCGGCGCGTTACCTCAAGTTCATCTGAATCGTTGAATTGCGCACTTGCCTTGCGCGCTGAGTTATCCATGATCAGGCTAACTTCAGCGATATTGCGTGCTGGTCGATCTCGGGTGCCGCCGAAGATCATTTCATCCATCTCGCCGCCGCGCATTTGCTTGGCAGATGTTTCACCCATGACCCAGCGCAAGGCTTCAACTAGGTTGGATTTGCCGCAGCCGTTCGGACCAACGACGCCAGTCATACCCTTTTCGATGACAAGGTCAGTAGGGTCTACAAAAGATTTAAAGCCGGTCAGGCGCAGCCGGGTAAATTCAACCAAAGATTAGGTCTCCGCAAAAACGTTCTGGTACGGGTGGGTTAAGTAAAAAGCAAACGGTGCGACTAAGAACCCTTTTCCGCAAGCTTGTCTTCAATGATTTCTGCCATGTAGTCAAAGCCTCGGTTGCCTTCTATTTTTACGTCTCCAATAAAGAACGTGGGTGTGGAACTGATTTTGAATTGGTTTGTCGCGGCTTCCTGGCCTTCACGGATAGCATTCATAATGTTTTGATTTTCGAGGCATGCGTTTACGTCGTTTTCATTTAGGCCAGCAAGCTTTGCGTACGATGTCAGTGGCTTAATGGGGCTCTTTGACATAACCCAGGTGCCTTGTTGTCGGAACATGACATTAAGGAGGGCTTGTCCTCGGTCACCGTCAGCGCAGCGGGCGAGCATCGCTCCGGCCATAGCTAATCCATCAAGGGGAAAGTCACGAAATACCAGCCGGACTTTTCCGGTGTCGATGTAGGCTTTCTTGAGCTCGGGCAGGACCGTATTGTGAAAGGATGCACAATGACTGCAGGTGAGCGAGGCGTATTCGACGATTGTAACTGGTGCGGCGGGGTCTCCATAAATCATCTCGCGATACACTGGGCCATTAGAGCCCGCGGCTTCCCCATCAGTAGCTTGCTCAAGTTTCTCCGAATCGGTCGACGTCGCATCGGCCGCGACCTCGGACTCGGTTTGGGCGGCTGGAGCCGCAGAATTCTGGGATTCTTCTTCAGCGCAGGACGCAGTCCCAAAAAGGGCAAGAGATAGGACGACGCAGCTAAAAGCGGCAGAAGTAAACGGTTTCACGGTAATTCCTCACTATATGACGTGGGTATAACGCATCTAACCCACAAGGTGTTGTGTATTTTAGGTAGGTGGCCCTATGTGCTGTAACGTCTCGAGCACGCGCTCGGATAAATAAAAACTGAAGTGTAGCGTAGATATGAGTCGCTAAAGTGGGCGAATCTTGCAAGGAAAATTCTCCCGATGGCCATTGGATAGGATTTGCAAATCCCTTTTAAGTGACAAGTTTTCTTTTTTTGTTAGTGGAGATAAAGTTTTTTAGGGTGAGATTGATTATTGTGGGGCGCTACCCTCAGAAGATTCTGCTTCGCGTTTTTCTCTTAAGGTGCGGCCACGCCCCTGAGCAAGCAGTCGCTCCAAGCCTTTTTCGTCCAGTTTGGTGATGGAGCCGATGGGGCATCGATCCGGCAACCCTCCGCCACTCGTCACGAGGATGGAATCACCACCAAATCCGCAAAGGCGACCATTGTTCGATGTGAAGCCGATGGTGTGTGCGAACCGTAGATTCTGGCAGGGCCGATCAAGTTGCAAGTGGTAGGGGTGACTCCGGCTTGGGGCCCACACGATCAGATTATGTCTGTTAAGTGGCTTCCAATCGTAAAGAGTTCGAAAGAAAATGCACTGGTTCGTTGTTTTCGGAAGCCTGCCCGGGAACTGCTCCAGAATGTAGCCTTCGTCGTTAGCTGTTATCGGAGCGCGCTCACTGGACGTCTCCTGCGCAACCGAAGGGTAGGTCACGGCTGCACAAAGTGCGGCAGTCGCGATAAATAGACTTTGTCTAATGCTGACCTTTTTCATCATCTTTATTCCTGCCGCTCGCATAGTCCCTGGGGTCAAAAACTTTCGACGCCACTCAGGATCGCTTCGCATTTATGCGCCTTACTACCTTAATCATAATCAAGAATATGGATATTGTAGGGCACTACTGCGATGGAGCGGTTCTTAATCAACATGTGTGGCTAAAGGAACACAGGCTCTGGCAGGGTTTGTGACGTGTAAAGGTAATGATAACGGCGACAAACTGAGTTGTCGTCGACCGGAACGAGGGCTTCGTATCCTGGCTGGACTAATTACGGTCTATTTACGGGCCTTGAGGCGAGCGCCTAAACGGGCCAGGGCCTGTTTTAGAGGACCAGACCCCAGATTGCCGATTTCAGTTTCTGCGTCCGCCAAGGCGTCCGCTGTAATTGTTTTTGTCCTAGGAATGGGGTTGGTCACGTAACGTTGAGGCAAGGGGCCTTGATGCACTTTGACTTTATTAATCGTTCCTGGCCCCAGGAAGTTGTTAACGCGCTCGATGATCAGCGGGGTCTGGGGCTGAACCAGAACGGCGGTAGCGCCACTCTCGACACGCAAATGCAAAGTTCCATTGGTCCGCGCGCCGCGGTCAAACTGCACCCGCTCGGGGGCGGTTGATGCAGCCAGTTCTGTGCCAACAATTTCCGCCCAGCGCCCAATGACTTGCCCTGCAGAGAATCCTCGTTTCCCAAGCACTGGGCGTGCCACCCGCTCGGTCAGGGCTGCAATACCTAGCAGTCCGCGTGAGGTGCGGTCGGCGGCATCTGATGCTTTTCTTTTTGGTGTCGTGCCCATAGTGTCCAGTATATCTCAGTCAGAGCACTTTGTGCGTGCCTGTTCTCTTTTAGATGGATCTTAGTCAGGCATGGCATCTGGAAGAAAACTTAACCCGAAGCCTGACGATTTGATGTCGTGGTACGACAAGCACCGGCGGCGTCTGCCGTGGCGTGCCCTACCTAATCAATCTGCTGATCCATATATGGTGTGGCTGAGTGAAATCATGTTGCAACAAACCACTGTTGCGGCGGTTAAGCCGTATTTCGAGAAATTTCTGAAATGCTGGCCAACGGTCCAGCACCTTGCTGAAGTGAAGCTTGATAACGTTCTGACGGAGTGGGCGGGCCTCGGATATTACGCGCGGGCGCGAAACCTTCATGCCTGCGCAAAAGTAATTGCAACTGATTATGACGGCATATTTCCCGATACTGAGGAGGCATTACTGGCGTTGCCTGGTGTCGGTGCATACACAGCTGCGGCAATCGCAGCCATTGCCTTTGATAAACGGGCAGTTGTTGTCGACGGAAATGTTGAGCGTGTTATGGCTCGAATCTATGCCGTGCAGGAGCCGTTACCGAAAGCAAAGAAGACGCTGAAAGCGTTGGCAGATGGCCTCACAACGAACCATCGACCGGGTGACTACGCGCAGGCCGTGATGGACCTGGGGGCTACAGTATGCACACCTAAGTCGCCGTCCTGTGTTCTATGCCCATGGAAGAAACCCTGCATTGCACGGAGCCGGGGCATAGCAGCAGATTTACCCCGTAAAACACCAAAGAAACAACGGCCGACCCGCCGAGGGCTCTGTTTCTGGATGACGAGGTCAGACGGCGCTATCTTACTCCGGCGACGGCCAGAGAAAGGTCTGCTTGGCGGTATGATGGAAATTCCCTCTTCTCCCTGGCAGCGCGATGCCGGGGACATTGGGGCTGCGAAGCACCATGCCCCGGGCGCTATGTTGAGGACTAGGTGGACACCTTTAGTCGGGATGGTGAGCCATACGTTTACTCATTTTTATCTCGAGTTGGAGCTACATATGGCGACAATACCGGACAAGCGTGCCGAAACCGTCGGTAGAGATAAGGATATCGTTTGGGCTCATCTGGACGATCTCGACAATTACGCCTTGCCATCCGTCATGCGCAAGGTGGTCAAGCATGCTCTTAAATCGGGACGCTAAGTTTTAAATTAGGTTTTGTGGGGAAGGGATTTAACCTATGTCGACTGATCAAGCCACGGACGCCAAAGACAAGCTGAGTGACAGCGTGTGGGCTGGTCAACCTGACTACGCTGGCAGTTGTTGATGCCCAAGCCCGTACCAAAAAAGAGACTGCCTAATACGGTAGTTTTTACTGCTGCTTTCGTTGCATTTTTTGCCTGGTCTTTTGCTGCCCAGGCCGCGTCTATGCTCGTACGTGGTAATCATCAAGATCCTGCTAGCCTAGACCCGCACAGGATATCTACGGTGTATGAAAGCAACATCGTTCTCGATTTATTTGAAGGGCTAACGGCACCCGATGCGACTGGCGCACCTGGCCCTGGAGTGGCGCAAACATGGTCGGTGTCAAAGGATGGCCTGACATGGACCTTTACATTGTGGCCTGATTTGGAATGGTCCGATGGAGCGCCGCTTTTGTCAGGTGATGTTGTGTTTTCTTTTCAGCGCTTGGTGACCCCCGCAACAGCGTCGCAGTACCCCTATCTTTTTTATGCGGTCAAGAATGCCGCCGCTGTGAACCGAGGCGAAGTTACGCCAGATATGCTGGGTGTATCTGCCCCCAATAGCAAGACTGTGGTCGTACAGCTCGAGTCTCCAGTCCCATTTCTGCCGGAGCTTCTTGCAAATGCTTTCGCCGCTATTGTTCCGGCCCATACGATTGAGGCGTACGGTGACCGTTGGGCCTCGCCAGGCGTGATGGTTTCAAATGGAGCGTTCGCTTTAAAAGATTTTAAACCGCAAGATCGTGTCCACCTAATCCGCAATCCGTACTTTCGCGATGCTGGCTCTGTTGCTTTAGACTCTATTGTCTATCTGCCAACGGAAGACCAATCGGCAGCTGTCGCGAGGTTTCGCGCCGGCGGATTGGACACCAGCCTTGAATTTCCGACAGCCCGCACACCCTGGTTACTGGAAAACCTGCCCAATGAAACCCGCATCTCCGAATACTTAGTCACCTTTTATCTTTCGTTCAACACGGATAGCCCAGCCCTATCTGATGCACGCGTGCGCCGGGCGTTATCATTGGCGATTGATCGGGAAACGATTGCCCGCCGCGTTCTGCGCTCTGGGGAGAAACCAGCCTACACTTTGGTTCCGCCGTCCGTTGCTGGTTATACGCCGCCCGATGTATTGGACTCACGAAAACCGAAGGCTGATCGCATAGCCGAGGCAAAGTCTCTTCTAGAGGATGCCGGGTACGGGCCAGAAAAACGATTAAGCCTGAGCTATAGTTTATCGTCTGCTGAGGACCGACGTCGTGTCGCAGTCGCCATTTCCGCCATGTGGCGCCCCTTGGGGGTGGATGTGATGTTGAATAACACTGAAGGAAAAGTTCTATTCGCTCGCCTGCGGACCGGCGACTTTGAGATTGGTTACGCGGGTTGGGCTGCTGATGTAAACGATGCGGGAAACTTTCTCTCTATTCTCGATAGCCGGGCAAAAAACTCTAACTATGCGCGGTTTAATAGTCGGGCGTATGATGCGCTGCTGGATCAGGCAGCAGAGACCATAGATCTATCAGAGCGCGCCTTGGTGCTTGCTGAGGCTGAGGCCTTAATGCTGTCCGAAACGCCCATCGCGCCGCTATTCTATGGGGTCAGCAAAAGCCTTGTTGGTAGTCATGTTAGCGGATGGATAGATAATCCGCGTGACGTCCATCTCAGTCGATATGTGAACGTTGCGCGTAGAGCTGCGCTCAATGATTGACGGCCCTTGAGGAGGCACGGCATAGTTGCCTCGGAACGTATGGGTGAGAATATGGTGGATACACCAGCGACCCCACAGGCGGTTGACCGCCGCCGCAAAACTTTAATCGCGAAAGGATACGGCATGACCGAGACCTTCAAGGCTCTGGTAATAGATAACGCTGACGGTAACTACACCGCCGGCATCAAAGACCTAACAGTCGCGGATCTGCCGGATGAGTCCGTTCTTGTCGACGTTGCCTACTCTACTCTCAACTATAAAGATGGCCTTGCCATAACAGGGAAAGGTAAAATCGTGCGCTCTTTTCCCATGGTCGGCGGTATAGACCTGGCTGGCACGGTGCTGGAGTCGGCCGATTCAAACTACAAGCCGGGGGATAAGGTTCTGGTCAATGGGTGGGGCCTTTCCGAGACTATGTGGGGGGGGTACAGCCAAAAGCAGCGCGTGAACGGTGAGTTTATCACCCGCGTGCCAGACGGTTTCTCCCTGAAAGACACGATGGCTATTGGCACGGCGGGATACACCTCCATGCTCTGCGTTCTCGCGCTTGAGGACGCGGGCATTACGCCTGATCAAGGCGACATTGTTGTAACCGGAGCTGCTGGTGGCGTTGGTTCTGTTGCGATCGCCGTATTGGCTAAGCTTGGATACCGGGTCGTTGCGTCATCTGGTCGAACCTCCGAGGCGGACTATCTTAAATCTCTAGGGGCTACTGAAGTGATTGGTCGTGAAATTCTTGATCGCGATGCTCGGCCGCTCGAAAAAGGCCGCTGGGCTGGCGGCGTGGACTCGGTAGGGTCCAGAACACTAGCGACGCTTCTTGCTGAGACTAAAAATGAGGGCGCTGTCGCAGCATGTGGCCTTGCTGGCGGAACAGACCTTCCTACAACGGTCATGCCGTTCATCTTGCGCGGCGTGCGTCTACTTGGCGTCAACTGCGTCACCTGTGCCAACGAACGGCGTGATGAAGCCTGGTCGCGACTGGTGCATGACCTGGATGTCAGTAAACTTGCCGATATCACGAAGGTTGAGCCCCTTGGCCGCTTGCCTGAGTTAGGCGAGGAAATCCTTAGCGGTACGATTCGTGGCCGTGTGATTGTCGATGTGAATGCTTAGACCCAAGAAAACTAGCCGGCGGTTGCAATGAGTGAGGCAAAAACCTGTTATGTTGCGGTGCGCGACAATCAGCTTATCTGATTAACCCAAAAGAAACGCAGGAATTTCCATGCCCGAAGATGCCATCACCTCTGAAACGAGCCAGCCCGATCCAGCAAAGATCAGCAACCCAGTGCCCGGCTATGATGTTGAATCCACTCCTCCGGGGCATACTAAACGAGGCGTCGACCTGGCCGGTCATAAAGGACTGCTTGATCAATTGAGCCAGATTCTCGGGTCGGACAATGTTCAGGCCGATGATGACTCGCGGGCCTTTTTTGCTGAGGATACGTTTCGAAGCTTTGAAACACCTATAGGAGGGATCTCGCCGACCTCGGTTGAAGATCTGTCCCGAGCCGCTGCTGCTTGTCACGATGCGCGCATTGCTTTGGTGCCCCGTGGTGGTGGCATGTCCTATACGGATGGGTATCTGCATACGCAACCAGATTCGATCACCGTAGATACCCAGAAGATGGACCGTATTCTCGAAATTAACGAAGACGACATGTATGTCACCGTTGAATGTGGGTGCACGTGGATGGCGCTCAACGATGCTCTCAAAGAGAAGGGTCTGCGCACACCTTATTGGGGCCCGTTGTCGGGCTATCAAAGCCGGATTGGCGGGGCTCTGTCGCAAAACTCCGTGTTCTTCGGTTCTGGATTCTACGGTTCAGCGGTCGAGCAGGTTCTTGGTATGGATGTTGTCCTCGTTGACGGCACCGTTGTGCCTGTGGGCTCTCACGCTACGGAAGGCGGCCTTCCGTTTATGAAACACTATGGTCCTGATTTGATGGGACCGTTTCTTGCTGATGCTGGCGCTCTGGGCATTAAAGCGGTTGCGACACTGCGTCTTATCCGCCGCCCGCAACACCGCCGTCACTTGGCTTACGCATTTGATACCTATGCTGATATGGCTAATGCGCTTTCGACGCTAAGCCGAGAAGGCCTGGCGACGGAGGCGATGGGTTTCGATAAGAACCAACAGTCAGCCCGCGTGACTGATGCCGAGAGTGATTTTTTTAAAGATGTCGGCACGTTGATGAGTGTCATAAAAGAATCAGGGATTGTGGATGGGTTGCAAATTGCTTTTTCCGGCCGCCGCTATTTGAAAGACGTGTTTTACGGTTTGCACGTCTCGGTGGAAGATCACACCAAGGGTGGCGTCAAAGAGAAGATGAAGCGGGCGAAAAACTTAGCAAAATCGCTCGGCGGACGTCCGTTGCCCGCCTCGGTCACTAAGATTTGCCATGCTGCTCCATTCTTGCCACCCGATTCCATCCTTGGACCAAGCGGGGAGCGCTGGGTGCCGTTGCATTGTATCGTGCCGCATTCCAAAGCGGTTGAAGCGTTGGACCGCGTCACTGCTCTGTACGATAGATACGCTGACGTTAAAGAAAAGCATGGTATCCGCAATGGCTTCTTACTTGTCACCGTCGGAAACTATGGCTTCTTGATTGAGCCTGTTTGGTACTGGCCTGACGCCCGTCTCAAAATGTACGATACAGCTGTCCGGTCTGAGCACTTAGAAAGGCTGCCTGAACATGAGGCCGACGAAGAAGGTCGGGCGATTGTCAGGGCCATGCGTGATGAATTGAGTCAGCTGTTTGCTGATATGGGTGCCGTCTCGATGCAGTTAGGCAAGCTGTATCGTTATGATCAGAGCCGCAAACCGGAAGCCTGGAAGATGCTCAAGAAGATCAAGGGTGCGGTGGATCCTAATGGTCTTATGAACCCGGGGGCTTTGAAGCTTCCGTAATACCAGCGGTCGACTGAGTGGGCCAATTTAAGATTATTATACCTTTAGAATTTTCCGTTCTAGTTTCTACCCTCTGCTCCATTTTCACGATGTGCCTACCGGCTTATCGGCCTCTACAGTTGATCTTTGGTTTGGAAGGGTCTCGCGAAGCCAGGCAATGGGAGCGCGCCGTTGTAGCGTTAGCCCAGGCTCTGGCTGCAGTTTTCGGTAGACTCACAGAAAAGCGCTGACGCTGAGTGGGACCTCCTTGTCCTCAGTTCGGACAAGCCTTCACCGCTCGCGTTTGAGTCTGTCTCGATCGGGTCGTCAGCGGTAAACTGCACCCAATCAGTTTTGATGGAGAGACCTGCTATGACCAAGAAACCTAAGTCCGTTTTTGATGCACCTGATACTCTAAAGGGTGGCCCACCTCCCGGTGTAAGTGCAGGGGTTGGGTCCGGTCGACCCAACCCAACTCTCGCCATGGTCTCGCCTATTCAGGGTCGTGAAGAAGAATTTGGCCAAGCTGTTAACGTGGTTCTGAAAACCATGTCTGATACTATGCCTTACAAGCATTACTTCAACGATGCGTTGGTTAAAGCCCACCTCTCGCATATTCAGTTTGCCAAGGATCATGGATTACTCGAAGAGATGATCAGTAAAGATCAGGAAGCCATGTCGCCCATGCTCGGTCGTATTCGCGGTAAGGTCGAAGAAGGCGGCGATACGGAATTGGGTATGGTCGCTATGTTTGATCGCACGTCCTGCTTCTATCAGATGCTGTCGGAATGGGACTCCGAGCCCGGCATGCGTCGTTACAAAGAACCGTTCGGCTATGTGCTCGAGTTTGGTAAGCGCATCGGTCAGTTCGATATGACTATCGAAGAAATCCACGAGGTTTACACTAGGCCGCGCTACCACGGGTATGCCGCACAGCTTGGCCTCAAGCTTAATATCTCCGATATCGACGTGGACGGCATCATTACAGTGACGTTGATTTAACACAGACGAACTAACCCAAAACGGGAGACACCATTATGCTTGCCAAATCTATCAAAACGGCTGCAGTCGCCGCTGTTGCTCTTTCTCTGTCTTCGGCCGCCTTTGCTGCAGAGCGCCAAGTTGGCCAGTACTCGCCTTTTCCAGAGAAAACGGAAGAGCTTGGCCAGGCCATGCAGATGGTATTCAAGACCTTGAACCATTCCAGCCGTGCTTATGAGCACGAAGTGAATGACGCCTTGGTTAAAATGACGCTGGGTCATATTCAGTTCGCCAAAGATCATGGCCTTCTAAAAGAAGTTGTGCTGGAAGAAATTCGAGTGCAGAGCCCTATGCTACTGCGTGTTGCTAAGATGATTAAAAAGTCCGGTGATAAAGAACTCGCCCTCAAGGCGGTATTTGAACAAACCACCTGTCACTTCCAGTTGGTTCTGGACACGGAAATGCAACCCGGCGTGCGCCGTTATGTCTTCCCCTTCACGCGTGTGTTGGAGCAAACGACCCGCATGGGCCAGCATGATTTGACAGGAGAGGAAATTTACAACGTGTGGCTCAAGCCCCGGTTTGAGAAGTACGGTGACGTTCTTGGCGTGCCCTTAGTGGTTGACCCTTGGGACCCTGAGACAAAAATTATCACCGTCCGCATTAAGGGCTTCGAACAGGTTTCGGCGCGGTAGAACTATTTGACACACAATATGAAAAGACCTCCGCATTGTCGGGGGCTTTTTTACTCCGGCCTGACGCCCATCATCATAGGCGATAGGTCATTTAATATTGAGTAGCCTCGATTACAACATGATTTGCTCTGTAGTTTTGAAGCGTGACCCAGTAACGGGACGCGCTTAGCTCAGCGAAAGCCGCGTGTCTAATTAATCACGCAGACCTGGTTGCTTTGGTTGTCAATGCTATTGATGACAACATTACCAGGCAAGATTGTCGTGGCTTTGGTGCGGCATCACACCATAGAATGCAGCTTAACTAGGGGGCGATATAATGAGTGACGAAGTTCAAGCGCACGCGGGCGACGACGAGTATCCTGATGAGAAGTATTCTTGGTATGTTATGGTCGTCTTAGTGATTGCCTATGCGTTCTCCTATATCGATCGCACCATTCTGACGCTCCTCGTCGAACCCATTCGAACCTCGCTCGATATTTCAGATACGCAGGTCAGCTTGTTGCATGGCTTTGCGTTTGCTCTGTTTTACACAATTCTCGGGATGCCTATAGGCTGGTTGGCAGACCGGGGCAATCGCATAAAAATCATTACCGTTGCGGTATACCTATGGAGTTTTGCTACCGCCGCATGTGGCTTGGCTAACTCCTTCCTACAGATGTTTTTGGCGCGAGTGAGCGTTGGTGTTGGCGAGGCGGCTCTGTCCCCCTCCGTGTATTCATTGGTGCCAGATTATTTTAAGCCCGAGAAGTTGTCGCGTGCGTTTAGCTTCTATAACGCTGGATTATTTATTGGCTCTGGCCTAGCTCTGGTGATCGGTGGTGCCATTATTGAAATTACACCGGCCTTAGATTTACCCATCGTTGGTCACCTTGAGCCGTGGCAAGTCACGTTTATGTATGTCGGCCTGCCCGGTTTATTGATCGGGTTGTGGGTGATGACCCTGCGTGAGCCTAAGCGCCTTGGAAAAACCGCTAATGAAAGTGGTCAGGTGCGTCTCGGTAGCCACATACGCCGGTCATTTAAGTATATCGCGACCCGGCCAGGGGCGTATTTCTACCATTTCTTCGGGTTCTCTCTTTACGCTTTTATCTGGACGGGCACGGCAGCGTGGACCCCTACATTCTTTATGCGTGAGTTCGGGATGTCCGCTGGGGAAGTTGGCGGTATGTATGGTCTTATCGTCGTTGTCTTTGGTCTTCTCGGTGTTACAACGGGTGGCATGCTGGCTGGGTATTGGCGCAAGATTGGCAAGGTTGATGCTGAGATTCGCACCGGCATCGTAGGTGTTCTGTGTACTCTGCCGTTTGGTGTTCTTGCGCCCTTGATGCCTACGACGACCTTGGCATTTATCGGTTTTGCCGGCTTGACGTTTTTTGCCAGTTTCCCTTGGGGTGCGGCGACGGCGGCGCTGCAATTGATCACGCCGAACCGCTTACGGGCCATGGTGTCTGCCATGTTTCTTTTCCTCGTTAATTTAGCTGGTATTGGCTTGGCGCCGACAGTTATTGCTCTGATTACAGATGTCGGCTTTGGTTATGACGGGGCGGTCAAGTACTCCATAGCTATAGCGGTTGGGGTGGTTGCACCGATTTCGGCATTTCTGCTGTGGCGCTGTCTCGAGCCATTCAGAGCGGCCTATAACGACATACATCAAGACGCTGCGGGCTAATTAAGAAAATACCGTCAGCGCGTCTTGCAGTTTATTCATGTGATTGACGACCGTATCCGCCCCGGCATTGGATAGGTAGCGGCCGTGGCCTGCTCGACAATGTCCGCCGCCCGTAAAACCAACAACGCTCATGCCCGCGGCTTTGGCAGAGATCACGCCGTACACGCTGTCTTCGATTGCGACGCAGGCTTCGGCAGGTATGTTGAGTTGTTCGGCCGTGTGCAGATAAAGGTCCGGTTCTGGTTTGCCGTTCTGTACGAGTTCGCCAGAGTAAATGTGAGGGGCAAAGGCCTCAATCAGACCTGCCTTGTTCAGTTTGAAATGTAGGCGTTCGATGCCTGATGAGGAGGCGACCGCCAGCGGAACGGCGATAGACTGGACAGCGGCATGGGTGCCATCGATGGCGACCAAAGCCGCATCCATATCTTCTCGGCTGTCTTTCATGAGAGTTTCAAAAAATCCGGCTGGGACAGGCGTGCCGTGCGCCTCTCGGTGATCTTCATCTACTTTCTTAAAGTAGGCATCCATCGTGGTACCTAGGAACCGATGGATGTATTCGTCTTCGCTGTAAGATAGGTCCAGCTCTTTAACGGCTCGTAGGCCAACGCGCACGGCAAGAATTTCGCTATCAACGAGGACACCGTCGCAATCAAAAATTACTGCCTTCATAGCGCTCAAGTCCTAGTCCGTCAGGCCGTCGACAAACTGCATCACGTCTGTGTTGAAGCGCGTAGGGGCTTCAAGAAACGGTGCGTGCCCAATGCCGTCGTAACGCACTAAGGCTGAGCCCGGGATTAAGGTTTGGTTGGTCACACTCAGCTCGACATTGACATCGACAACGGCGTCGGCATCGCCGTGGATGAGTAATGTTGGTGTGGTGATCTTGCCAGCCAAATCTTCATAGCTTGTCTGGTTTTGAAACATGGCCATGCGCGCATAGGCGGGCATCATCATATTGTAGACCAAAGCCTCTTGCTGTGTTTCTGCATCGAGGGGTTTAGCGGAGACGCTGTTTACAAAGGCAGATGTACCCATCAGGTTCTTCGCAATGTCCGCTGACATCATCATACCCATGCGCTCCATCATCTTGGCTTGATCGTTAGTCATGTCGTCGCCTTCTGATGCGTATGCGGACGAGCTCTCCGTCAGAGACATGGGGCGCCAGCAGCGAATATCAGTCCGCTAATGTCTGTCATGACAGACCCGCCAATGAGAACAGGGGACTCTAGGTTCTGCGTGGACATGACCGTTGCCACGTCGCCACCCCAGTCGCGGCTTTCGTAATCGTCAGGAGGCCAGGGTTTGCCGGAGGCGCCGTGTCCGCGAAGGTCAAACGCGACCATGCGGTACTTGGCCTGCAGAGCGGGGTCATCAAGCTGCCTCTTCCATGACAGAATACTTTGAGAGTACCCGTGGATGAACAGCAACGCCGGACCATTTGGGTTTCCTGTCTCTGCGACGACCAGGGGCACGCCATCTTCAGCCTCAATCGTGCTGTAAGACCAATCCGCAGCCCAAGAGGGCGATGCGAGAATTGCAAAAGAGAGGAGGGCGACAACAATTGGCCTCACGAGAAAACTCCTAAGATGCGGTAAGTTTTGCTCCGTAGAGCGAACGTCTCGTTCATAGCATCGCGTACTCTCTGTGAATAGGTGGGCGGATCAAGGCTGCGGCAGGGCTGATCTGGGGGCGACAGGGCGTTTGTCCTGGGCTAGGGTTTGCGCCCTTTAAACAGACTGTTTCCCGCCCCATGTGGACTCAAATCCGCGGTTACCCGCTGCAAGCCTTTATCGTCTGCCATCTCGCCTACATGTTCAGTCAGGTCGACTTGGCGCTGTTTTCCTATGCCTTGCCGTCAATCCGCGAGACCTTCGACGTTAGCCTTCAGGCCATGGGTTGGGTGGTTGCCTTGTCCTACTCTGTGGGCGCATTTTTTCAGGTCTACATAGGCACGTTGACCGATAGATTCGGTCGCAAGCACATGTTGATGCTGGTCACCGTTGTTTCGTCTTTGTTTATTGCGGCCCACGCGATTGTTCCCGAAAGCGCAGCGCAGGTTGTTGTTGGCGGCATTTCGTTTTCTCTTGGTATCATCGTCATGACGCTGTTGCGCTGCTTCGCCATTTCGTTTGGCGGTGCGTTGTATCCGACGACAGGTGCGATCGTGACTGAGGAAGCCCCGGCGCGTTATCGCGGCATTATGGCGGGCCTTCTCCAAACCGCATTTCCATTGGGCGCCTTTGTTTCCGCTCTCTTTGCCGCACCTATGCTCGAAGCCTATGGATGGCGTCCCTTGTTTCTCGTCGGTTTACTTTCGATTCCGTATATCTGGGTGATTCACAGGTTCTTGCGAGAGACCAAACGCTTTGTCGGGCACAAAGAAGCGCAGGCGCAATCTTCGGCAGTCAATGAAACTAGCCGGGATAAGATCGCGGCCCTGTTCGCGCCAGACATGCGCATGCGCACGGTTACGCTGTTTGCAGCCCAGTTTATTTTCGTTATCGCCTATGGTGCGGCCTCATTGTGGCTGCCTACCTATCTCATCGAATCACGGGGCTTCACCCAAAGTGACGCAACCTATGTGGTTGGCTATGCCAATGCGGTGGCGGTTATCGGGTATATTATTGCCGCCGTTACCGGTGAATTCATTTTGACCCGCCGGACGACGGTCACGATTTGGACCCTCCTCGGCGCGACGTCGTTCCTGTCCATGATTTGGTTTACCTCTGGGTATTGGGACACGTTGATTGTGTTATGCATCAGCACCACGTTCTTCTACGGCACAGCAGCTGTGAAGTTTGCTTACATCGCTGAAGTATTCCCGACTCACTTGCGAGCGACCGGCCTTGCGGTGTGTTCTAGTCTTGCGGTTAATCTTGGCATTGCCGTTGGCCCGCTCGTTGTGACCTATGGCGTGCAGTTTTTTGATTGGGACATGACCTTCTCAGTCGTTGTAGGAATTCCATTAGCCGTCGCAGGACTGCTGTATTTGCGTCTCAAGCCGATTCCCTCAGGTTTAGAGGTTGAGGAAGTTGATCGTCAGATGCGGACGCAGACCTAAAAATACAAATACAAAACGGAGAGACATAATGAAGGGTTGGTTGGTCGAGGAGTTTGGTGGGCCAGAAGTCATGCAATGGGCAGAGCTGCCTGATCCAGTGCCGGCATCCGATGAGGTTGCCGTGGATGTCCATGCCTCAGGTGTGAACTTTGCCGAAACGCGCATGCGCGCTGGTACTTACACTGGCCTTGCATCACCCATCGTTCTTGGCCTTGAAGGATCTGGTGTTGTCTCTGCCATCGGCGACAAAGTCACGACTTGTAAGGTTGGCGATAAAATTTTTTTTCGCGGTCGTGGGTCTCACGCTACTAAATGTCTAATCAAGGACTACCACGCGTTTCCTTTGCCTGAAGGCTGGACCTTCGAGCAGGGCGCAGCGGCTGGTGTTGGCTGGCTGACCGCTTGGCATGCGCTGCATATTGTTGGCGGAGCGAAGCCTGGAGACAAAGTCTTGATCGAGGCGATTGCGTCATCCGTTGGAACGGCCGCGTTGCAGATCGCCAAGGCCAAAGGGTGCTGGGTGGTCGGTACGGCCAGCCAAGATGAGAAGCTCGCTAAGGCGACAGAGTATGGCGCCGATGCGTTGATTAACTACAAAACCGAGAACGTGCAAGAGCGTGTCATGGAACTGACCGATGGCTACGGCCTTGATGTAGGGTGCATGACCATCGGTGAAGAGACGGCGTCAAGCCTGATCGAGTCCATGGCCCCAGAAGGGCGCGTGTGTATGTACGGCTCGACCGGCGGTCGCATGGTCACCTTTAGTTTGAATATAGGTGCGCGGAATATTCAACTCCTATCCATGAGCATCGATACGTCGGCCCGCTATGTGCCAGAGACGATTCCAAGTTTCCGAACGGAAGCACTGGAGCTGTTCCGTAACGGCACCTTTAAGCCCATTATTGATACGATTCTGCCTGTTTCAGATGTGGTCAGGGCTCATGAAATGGTTGGTGAACGCCACCATTTTGGGAAAATAATACTCGCCGTTCCGCAGGATTAATGCCTGCCCTCGCATAAGGAAGTCTCATGCTTCGTCTCGTCCTCGCGGCTCTTGTTATCGCGTCGCCTGCCTTGGCGGGTGTTACAGAGGTTTATAAATCCCTCCGTGGTGAACACGATGTCAATGTATCGGCACCGGTCATGCTGGACCGTCCTGATCGTCTCGTTCCACTCTCCGTTCGCGTCACGTGGCCAGCGGGCGAGGGCCCGTTCCCGCTGGTCGTATTCTCCCAAGGGGCGTTGTGCCCAAAGAATATGTATGCGGCTGTGACAGACCATTGGACGTCACACGGATACGTTACGATCTCGCCGGTGCATCTCGATTCTGAATCCAACGGCTTCGGCTTTCGTGACCTGGCGGGTAAGGACCTGGTCGGGGAACGCATCGCCGATATGACGTATGTGCTCGACGCTCTCGATACTATTGAATCCGCTACGCCTGGGTTGGCTGGAAAAATTGACCGCGACCGTATCGCTGCTGCGGGCCATTCCTTTGGCGGACAGATTGCGTTGGCGATGACTGGGTTGGCAATCACCGATGCCACAACCAACGAACCCATTGCCGTTGCTGATGATCGCTACGATGTCGCCGTCGTCTTGAGTGGCGTTGGCCCTTTGCCCAACATCGTTGAGGGCGCGTTTTCCCGTTACGACGGCCCAGTGTATTCCTCTGGTGGCACAAAAGATTTAGGCGCGACCGGCGGCCCAATAGTTTACCCGTGGCAATGGCGGATGGCGGCGTATTTTGACACCCCTCCAGGTGACACCTATGGCGTTGTGCTTGATGAGGGAGACCACTACTATGGTGGGCTTATTTGTCGTGAAACGGCAGGCGGCGCGCCCGACTTTGAAGGTCTATCCATTATCCGCGGAACGTCCACCGCATTTCTGGACGCTTACCTAAAAGAAGACGCTAAGGCGAAAGAATTTCTCGCTACAATGGATCTCACAGACCTAACCAATAATCGCGCGAGCCTCGAACGCAAATAAATTGAAGGAAACCGACATGGACGCTAGCAAACTTCACCCTGATACCCTGGCCCTGCATGCAGGGTTTCGTTCTGATCCAGCGACCAACGCTGTCGCCGTGCCTATTTACCAAACCACGTCCTATCAGTTCCGCGATACGGAACATGCGTCAAACCTCTTCGCCCTTACGGAGCTGGGAAACATATACACGCGTATTATGAACCCAACCAATGATGTTCTAGAGCAACGGTTGGCAGCTATGGAGGGCGGCGCAGCAGCACTCGCGGTCGCTTCTGGGCAATCAGCGACAACGTTTTCAATTCTGAATCTTTGTGAGGCGGGAGACAACTTTGTCACGTCGACAGATTTATATGGTGGCACGTGGAACCTCTTCGCCAACACATTCAAGCAGATGGGAATCGAAGCTCGCTTTGCTGATCCCTCTGATCCGGAATCTTTCCGCGCGTTAACTGATGACAAAACACGCTGCTACTATGCGGAAACGTTACCGAATCCGAAGCTTGAAGTTTTTCCGATCCAAGAAGTGGCCGACATCGGCCGCAGCATTGGTGTGCCTTTGATAGTCGACAACACCGCGGCTCCAATGATTTGCCGTCCCATCGAGCATGGTGCTGCGATCGTTATGTACTCGACGACCAAGTACATTGGTGGGCATGGCACTTCGGTCGGCGGTATCATCATTGACAGCGGGACGTTTGATTGGGAGGCCCACCAAGAGCGGTTTCCTCTGCTTTCGCGCCCAGACCCCAGTTACCACGGTGCCGTTTGGATTGAGGCGGCCAAGCCATTGG
This sequence comes from Rhodospirillaceae bacterium, assembly GCA_028822445.1. Taxonomy (GTDB): domain Bacteria; phylum Pseudomonadota; class Alphaproteobacteria; order Rhodospirillales; family Rhodospirillaceae; genus WLXB01. Next base: position 121,529 of record JAPKDQ010000001.1, read on the forward strand.
GCCCCATTGCTTACATTCTCCGTGCGCGCGTCACCTTACTTCGTGATGTAGGCGCGGCGATGAGCCCGATGAACGCATTTCAATTTATTCAAGGTGTTGAATCTTTGCCTTTGCGCATTGTCCGTCACTGCGAAAACGCGAGTAAAGTTGCTAACTTCCTTGAGGGCCACGATCAAGTGACGCGTGTTATTTACCCTGGCTTAATGGACGGTGAAGCACGCAAACGGGCAGACACTTATCTTGCAGACAAGCAGTACGGTGGCCTTGTCGGGTTTGAATTGTCCGGCGGTGTCGACGCTGGCCGCAAGTTCATCGATTCTCTCGAGTTACTATATCATGTTGCGAATATTGGCGATGCGCGCTCCTTGGCTATTCATCCGGCTAGCACGACCCACTCACAGCTTTCGACCGAAGACCAGGCCGCCTCAGGTGTCACGCCAGGTTATGTCCGTCTTTCCGTTGGTATTGAGCATGCGGATGATATCCTCGCGGATATCGAACAAGCTCTGGAAAAAGTCTAAATTTAACCTAAAGGGTGCGAATCAGAGGTCAAAGTGGCCGGACCTTGTGCCACCATTGGGTGGTTCCAGTCCGGCCATGTGCTGACGGGCACGACTACACTATATCAATGTGTGGGAAAAATTCCCACACATAATTAGCCGAGAACCCTATAATTATTGGAATATTTTCCCAAAAACCGCTCGAATCCGTGTTTTATTGAGGGCAGCAGCCCTTTTTTGACCTAGACTGCAATCTCGAAAATCACACCGGTGCGCTGGACCAGATTCTTTTTATCCAAGTCAGGCCCTTGAGCCTCATCATTTTTGACGTTTTCAGTGGATAGGTTGCGCATGGTTTCGTGGCGTAAAATCACAACTATGTTTGTGTCCGCTTCGATGGCAAAGGGAAATTCATGCCATGTGCCAATGTGCATGGCGAAACCAGCCTGACCGTCGAACCGAAATGCTTCTAAGCTATTAATATCCGGCATTTCTCCCTCTGTGGGCGCGCCAAAGACGGCGACAAACGGCTTTCCGCCTAGGGGAATGAAGGTTTGGGTATGCTTGAAATGGCGCTCCAGGTACTTGATCTCAAACTTCCGCGGCTGAAGCGTTGCAAAAGTGAGCTCGGTATCATCGTCGGACTTAAAGTCGACCGGCTTTGAAATGGCTACGGCCCCTTCGTAGAAATCACTCACGCCTGTGCCCCCGCCTGTGCCCGCACCAAGAATTTGGCCATAGGGGGCAAGGGCTTCCGGAGTAGCAGGTTTAGCTTCTAAAATTCGGCGTTCGATGGGTGACCCGTCCATAGTGTGCTCCTTTGTTACTGTTTCGTGTCACTCTAGCGTTACTCTTTCAAGGAAACTAGGGCTGTGTATCTCGATCGCACTGGCCCTCTCGGTTTTCACTGGCTAGTCTCTGCTTAAAATTTTAGAGGGGAATAATCATGGCTGTTACTATCACGCGCCATATGGCGACTATTGGTGGCGAACGTCAGGTGCATTATCGGCGCGCGGGCTCGGGCTCACCGATAATCCTTCTCCATCAATCGCCGAATTCCTCCCAAGAGTACATCCCCCTGATTGAAGATTTAGCGAAAGAGTACACGGTGTTTGCGCCGGATACGCCGAGCAATGGTTTGTCCGATTCACTTCCTATCGACAGCCCTACTATGACGGACTTCGCGCAGAACGCCGCAGACCTTATGGATGTGCTCGGGATAGAGAAGTGTCCCGTTTATGGTTTCCACACGGGTGCCGTGTGCGCGTTAGAAATGTCATGGCGTCACCCAGAAAAGGTGACAGTTGGCGTCGTCAACGGTTACGTCAATATGCCCGAAGATGTCGTCGCTGATATCCTCGATAATTATTTCACACCGCTTGAGTATAATTGGAGCGGGTCTCATTTGACGTGGACCTGGGCCAGATTCCGCGAACAACTAATTTTCTTCCCATGGTTCAAGACAGATGTAGCGTCTCGGATGAATTACGACGTCCCTGGGCCGCAGCATCTGCAGACGGCGGTTATTGAATTTCTGCGGTCTGGCCCAGATTACCGAAAACCTTATCGTGCAGCCTTCACCCAGGATGGCACCGCGTCTGTAACCGAGATGAAGACCAACTGCATCATCATGAGCCCAAAAACTGACGTGCTGGCCGAAGGCTTGGACCGTATGCCGACGCCTTCTAACTTCGTGACGGTGCGTCGTCCGGATACGGGCGATGATGCCATCGAAATTTTGAAACAGGCACTCAAAGATAATCCATCACCGAAGCCTGCGCCGGCAGTTGCGAAGACAAAGCCCGTTCCCGGTAAGATTTGGGGCGAATATGTCCAAGTTGGAGGTGGGTCTCTGTATTGCCGCCGCAATACGGATGGTGAAGGCCGTCCGATTCTTTTTATTCATTCTTCAATTGCATCAAGCTTCTCCATGGATCGATACATGGAGCCACTGATTGGCAAGCGTCCGGTCCTCGCGATTGACCTTCCGGGCAATGGTGAATCCGAGAACCCGATGGGCGATTTGACTGTCGAAAAACAGGCCTCTTTCCTCGCGGAAGCTATCCATGCCCTTGGCTACGATGACGTCGACGTGTTTGGCCATTGGGGCGGTGGTGCAGTAGCCGTCGAGTTGGCTGTGCAGCACCCTGACTTGGTGATGCATGTCGCTGTTCCAAATATCATGGCCATGGAATTAAACGGCCAAGCCCTAGACGACATGTCTGCCAAGTATACGCCGGACATTCCTTTCGATGACTATGGCGGGCATTGGATTTTTGCCTGGAACATGCTCCGGGATCAGGAATTGTTCAGTCCCTGGCACGAGAGAAAGGAATCCAATATTTTGCGGCATGCTGAGCCGGATATCGCGCCTGAGGTTATCCAGCGCCGTACGCTCGATTTGTTTAAGTGCTACGATATTTATAAAGCGGCGTATAAAGCTCACTTTGGATACCCAATGTCTGAGCGCCTCCCGAAGGTGACGTGCCCACTGTTGCTGGGGTGCCCTGATTCAGCTAGTACCAAGCGTGCAGTCGCCGCTGGTCCAGCTGACTACATAGTCAAGGATTTGCCTTCAGAGCATGAGGGTGTGGCGGGCGCAGTATTGGAATTTTTCGACAGCTAATTAACTTGCAGCCTCCTGGAGGCTGATAGCAAATGATGAAGGGGATAAGCTCTTGGAAGTTTCTTTAGTTTGGGGATATGTCCACATTCTCTTATTCGTATTCTGGCTCGGTGCTGATGTGGGGGTGTTTCTGTCCGCGGTCTACGCCAAGAAATCTGATCTTAGTTTTGAAACCCGGGCGGCAATTATGAAGCTCGGTATGATTATCGATTTTCTCCCGCGCATCTGCTTCGCCTTGATTTTTCCTGTCGGTCTACATCTAGCCGATTCTCTGGGTTTGTATGATGTGCCGTCATGGCTGTTTATTTCGGGTTGGGCGATTGGTCTCGGCTGGATCGCTATGGTTCTGGTCATTGGTAAAAACGAAGGTACACCAATGTCTGAAAAGCTAATGATGGCTCAGTTCGGTCTGGAAGGCGCACTTGGCACCTTCTATGTCGCGATTGGTCTGTGGTCCCTGTTTGGAGATGGCCCCCTGCAAGAAGGTTGGTTTGGCCTAAAAATCTTGCTGTTCGGATGCGTGTTTTATTGTGCGATGGCAATCGATATTTGCTTCCGGCCGTTCATCAAGCCGTTCATGGAATTGGCCGAGCACGGTTCTAGCCCTGAGCGTGAAGCGATTATCACCAAAACAATCAATAACACGCTTGTCGCTGTTCTAACCATGTATGCCCTAATCGCCATCGTAGCGTTTTTGGGTAAAGTTAAACCCTTTTAGCGCGAGGAAATCACCATGACTCAATTTCGATTCTCAGTCGCTCTCAGTATGGCATTGGCTTTTGTCGTGCCTGTGTTTCAGGCGCAAGCGGAGGAGGCCTGCGATACGCCAGTCGATATGGTTATTATATCCATCGTCCACGACGTGGAACGCTACGAGGCTTATCGGTCATCGTTGACCGAGTTGGGGACGATTGAAGTATTCGGTGGGCGTGTCACCTCCGTTGGAACCCGATTGGTGGCAGAACCCGAGATGTTTGAGGGGGAATGGCCTGAAAACCGTCACGCCTTTGTCATTCGCTGGCCCTGTGCCGGTGCCGCTCATGCGTTCTGGCAGTCAGACACATACCAGACAGAGAGCCTTCCGTTGCGCGTCGGGGCGGGGACGTATGACATCGCCCTTTTTCCTGCCATCCCTGACTAGAAAAGCGATTAAGGGTCATGACATCGCCCTTGCGCGTCTTTTGGCAGCCTGGGTGTTCCAGTTGCCTAAAGGCTAAAGAGTTTCTCAAGCGTCATGATATCCCGTTCGATAGCGTCAATGTGTTGGGTGGCGAAGACGGTATGGCGGCCTTGCAAGCCTTAGGTGCTAAGTCCGTTCCGGTGGTGTCTCGTGGGGTCGACTTTGTCTTTGCTCAAAACCTGAGAGACGTGGCTGATTTCGTTGGTATCGAGCGTGGTGGTGCGGGATTGTCACCGACCGTTCTTGTTGGGCGCCTTGATCGCGTTCTTGCCGTCGCTCAATCTCATGTGCGGCAGTTACCCCTTAATGTTTTGCAGACGACATTGCCCGGCCGTGATCGAACCTATCTCGATCTCGGCTATCATATCTTCGTCATTCCAGAAGCATTCTTGGAATCGGCCAATGGTGGAATACTGAACTATGAGTTTTTCGAGCGCCGGCCTCCGTCGTCTATAGCGGATGGCGACGCTGTGGCCGTGTTCGGTCAATCTATTCGAGGCGATATGTCGAACTGGTGGGAGAGTATCAATAATAGCTACTTTCCCGATCTTTTGGATACGTACTACGGCCTGCAACATGGTGGAGACTTACTAGAACGTACGACGTGGCACTCGGCTCAGCACACACGGCAATTGGCAGCGGTCCTTAAAAACTTGGGCATCTCTTTGCAAGATAGCTTGTCCGACGGTGATCTTGAGGGCCTGCCGCTGCCAGACCACGTCTATGATGACGAAGTTCCGTTGAGTGGTTAAGGTTGCCAAAGAGCACCTTCGTTTTTTCACTTTTATGATGGTACAGAGAGATTCGAAATGAGTATGAGCCTAATCGTTGCCCTATCGGCCGCCCAATGACCCCATCGTCATATCCTAACCTTCTTTCGCCTATTAGGCTTGGGCCCATGACCTTGCGACACCGCGCTGTTTTGAGTGGGCACGGCATGGCTTTGGGTGATGGACAGGTTGGGATTAGCGATAGGTTCCACGCCTACCTAATGGCGCGCGCTAAAGGTGGCGCGGCCATGGTTGGGAGCGAATCTGCTCCCGTGCATGCAAGCACCTCGAGCCGCAGTCTTGGCGTTCGTCTCTATTCTGACGAAGTGATCCCTAGCTTGCGTAAAACGGCTGAAGACATCAGGGCGGCCGGGTCGCGATTTGCGATTACGTTGTGGCATGGCGGCCACAAAGACAGCTTCATTCGCGGCGGGCATGCACTTGCTCCGTCACCCGTGCCTAACCAGGCGGGTGAAGTACCTAAGCAAATCACCGGGGGCGAGATCAATGAGCTCATTGTGGCCTATGGTGAAGCCGCCCGACGCTGCAAAGAGGCTGGCCTCGACGCCATCGAATTGCAGACAGCTACAGATTATTTATTGGGGTCATTTCTGTCGCCAGTACTCAATCGGCGCACCGATGCCTATGGCGGCTCTTTTGAGAACCGCATTCGCTTCGTTCAGCAGATACTGGAATCCATCCGCGAGAATGTAGGCGATAGTATTGCGGTTGGAATTCGAACCTCTGCAACGCATGACATTCCAGGTTCTCCCATGGATTATGGTCTGGAAGAATCCACAGCCAGCATGAAGGCGTTTTCCGACGGGGGTTTGGTCGACTATGTCAGCGTTATGATCGGCTCTGGCTGGTCTCCAGCGGAGTCGTCGTCGATCCCGCATATGGCCCAGCCGCGCGTGCAATTGCGTAATGAAGGGAAGGCCTTTAAGGATGTTTTGTCCGTTCCTGTTATTATTGCTGGGCGCATTCGCTCACCTGAAGATGCGGAGCACGCTATCGCTGATGGATCTGCCGATATTGTCGCCATGGCTCGCACTTGGATCGCGGACCCGGACTGGGGCAAGAAAGTAGAAGATGGCGAAGCCCATACCATTCGTCCCTGCATGTCATGCAACCAAGCCTGCGTTGGTTTTGTGTTCCGTGGATTACCAGGCTCCTGTGTCATTAATCCGGTTGCCGGCCGCGAATATGATTTGGGTGAGCCGGGACTAAGCAATAAACCCCAAGCCATCGCTGTTGTCGGCGGCGGCCCTGCTGGGTTGGAAACGGCACGGGTTCTGGCTATGCGCGGTCATCACGTGTCTTTGTATGAGAAACAGTCGGAGCTCGGTGGGCAAATGAGGCTCGCTGTTGCGGCCCCCCATCGTGATGAAATGAAACCAGCGTTGGCATGGTGGAAAGATGAGTTGGAGCGCCTCCAGGTTCGCGTTTATCTCAGTCATCCCGTTGAATCTGAAAAAGACCTGGGTGCAGATACTGTTGTCTGGGCCATTGGAGCTGACCCTGGACACACGGCGTTGTGGCGGATTCGGCCGTATTTGTTCGATGGTATTCCTGGAACAGAAGAGCTGTCGTCTGGGCGAGATGTTTTGTCAGGGACCTCATCGGTCAAAGGCTCAGTGCTAGTAATTGATGAGGAAGGCGGTTGGCCCGCTGTGTCGTTGGTTGAAACGCTTGCCGCAAATCGAGACGTGACCCACGTTACGGTCACAACGCCGGAGCGGTCCCTAGGGGAAGCCGCGCTGACGCTCACTTGGGAAATAAAATCGGTCCTGCCGCGCCTACGGAATAATGCTGCAATAACCGTTGTTGCTGAAACTAATGTCAATGCAGTTTCCGAATCAAAAGCGATCTTAGAGAACGGTGAAACGATTGGTCCCTTCGATGCGATCATCATGAATACTGGGACGGTCGCAAACACCGTTCCAGATGATGCGTTGGCGGTGGGGGATTGTGTTGCACCGCGCGGGATTTGGGCAGCAACGTCGGATGCGGCGACCTTGGCGCGCACTCTGTAGGCGGTTGCCTACAGAGGCATTTTTAGGTAACCATCCATTTTGCCGTCCGGGCCGGAGTCCAGATAAAAATCTAGCATTAAAGGCTGACCCGGTTCAATGGCGTAGGGCCCTAGGTCATCCACGCCCTCTCCTACCAGTGTATCGTCATCAAGAAAGAAATTTCCGGTGCAATTCTTGGAGCCGCGGGTGAGAATTGCGTGGGCTGCGTCCGCCACTATATCGGTGGTGCGGCAATGTTTAATCATGGCGTCGCCACCAAGTTCATGGCGGATTGCTGCTGTGTCGATGGCTGTGCGTGGCCACAATGCATTCGCGGCTATACCGTACTCGCGGAAGTCTTCTGCGAGACCGATGGTTGCGAAGCTCATACCCATTTTTGCAAGAGTGTAGGGAAGGGTGCCCTTATACCATTTCGGGTCCAGGCTTGGCGGTGGGCATAGGGTTAGGATATGTGGGTTGGCGCTATTCTTTAGGTGGGGTAGGCACGTGCGTGCTGCTAGGATTGTGCCGCGCAGATTGATCTGATGCATTAAGTCGATGCGCCGCATGGGCACTGTATCAACACCTCCTAACGCAACGGCGCTGGCATTGTTAATTAAGATGTCGATGCCGCCGAATTTGTCAGTGGTTTGTGCCACCGCATCAGCAACCTCTGCGTCATTGCGCAGGTCCATCTGAACAGCCAAAGCCTGACCACCGGCTTCTTCGATCTCCGCCGCTGCTGTGTGGATCGTCCCAGGCAATTTGGCATGTGGTTTTGAGGTTTTTGCTGCGATAGTAATGTTAGCACCATCAGCAGCGGCACGCTTTGCAATCGCCAATCCAATGCCCCGGCTACCACCGGTGATGAAAAGGGTTTTCCCTTTCAGAGTCCGGTCACTTGCCGGGGCGTATGGGGTGGCGTTCGTCATAAAAATCTCCCTGTGTGTTTTACTTCTTCCAGGCTAGTGTCGCTTCGGCGACGAAATCTTCGAAGGTACGGAGTGGATGCCCGACGGTAGATTCACTAGTCGCGACTTCTTCAGCGGTGGCGACGCTGCCGACAGCCTGCATTTTGTTGAAGCCCGCTTTCAGAGCATTCAGAAGCCATGGCGGCATAAACGCTTTGGACCCTTCGGCCCAGGCGTCCAAATCATCACCGCCGTAGCGGACTTCGCGACCAAGGGAGTGACCATAGAGCGTGGCGATCGCGTCGGCTGTCCAAGTGGATGGTCCGTAGAGGGGTATGTCTAGTCCATCAAGGGCGTCCGTCGTTAGTGCGCGCACGGCGGCATCGCCGATATCGCGGGTATCAATGCGGTTCTGACCGATATTACCAATCGGCATGGGGTAAACGCCCCCGCCGGAAATCGCTCCACCAAGCATTAGGTCGTTTTGGAAAAAGAAGTCAGGGCGCAGAAAGGTGTGAGTTATGCTCGATGCGCGAATGGCATCTTCGATAGCAACCTTGCTGGCGTAGTGAGGAACCTTCATTGCGGCTTCCGACAATTTCACAGACAAGAAGACGATCTTGTTCACGCCAGCGGCAACTGCTGCGGCGACTGCGTTGGTGCCGCGTAATTCTTCTGTTTCACCATTGGCCGTAATTAGCAGTAACTTATTAACACCGGCGAAGGCTGGTCTGAGAGACTCTGTGTCTTCCAGGTCGCCGATTACGCCTGTGATACCAGCAGGTAGTGCTTCGGACTTTTCAGTTGAGCGCGTTAACACGCGAACACCTTCGCCTTTTTCTGCTAGAGCCCGCGCAGCTGGCCCGCCAACGCGTCCTGTTCCGCCAATTATGAGTATCGCCATTATAATGTCCTTCGTTACATACTAGCTATTGTTGATATGGGCGCATCCTGCCCCCAGGGACACCGGAATTAAAGGGTTATCGGAAGCGACTAGACTTTATGTCCGCATGCAGGTCATAACTATTACGTTCGGTCCACTTATGGATGCTCAATGACCCACCGTTTTGCACGTTTGGCCGCAGTTGCTCTGACCGCCCTTTCCTTAGGGGCGACGCTATTCGCGTCAGTTTTGGCCCAGTCTCATGCTGCGACGAGCACGACGGTTGTCGCTACTGAGCCCTGTGCAGAGCACCAAAAGCCTCAGGGTGCTGATTTCTGGGCCGATGCCTGTGAGTCTGTTTGCGAGACCCCCGACAATCTCATGCTTGTGTTGACCAAGCCTCACGGCGCTAACAGCAACGACCTAAATCTCACGCTGGTTGTGTACGCGGCGCAAAATGATCGTTGGGATATTCCCCGGGCCGTTTTGTACACGCTGCACGGTCACGACCCACCCAGCCCTGCCCTTTATCTCACGACCCAAAGACTTCGCCTCTAATATACTCTGCTAGCACGAACCATCGTGCTGTTTCGTTACGTCGGACCCCACCGGCGGTCTTCGTTTTCTATGCAGAGAGGTGAGATATGACTTGCGACACACTTGGTCCCAGACCCCTGATCCCTATAGTCATGAGCATGCTCGCGCTTTCCGCCTGCGCCACGCCCGACCTTGACGCGGCCTTTCGTGATTTAGGTCAGCTTGTTGATGCCCGCTTGCCCGGGCCGGTGACTTGGCGCACGGGCGGGCCTGAAGATGCCGCCGTCGACGCCCGCATTCAGACCATTCTGAAGAACCCGCTCACCGCAGAGTTAGCGTCTAAGGTCGCTCTCCTTAACAATCGCGAGCTTCAGGCCCGCTACGCCGATTTAGGAATTGCGCAGGCTGATTTGGTCCAGGCTGGGTTGCTACAGAACCCGGTGCTCGAAGTTATGCTCAGCCCCTCTTCAGGGTCCGGTACCAATATCGAGTTGGGCCTGATGCAGAACTTCGTCGACCTCCTAATGCGACCGGCGCGCCAAAAAATTGCTAAAGCGGAGTATGAGTCTGTTCGTCTGGAACTGGCGGCTCACCTGGTTTCGTTTATGAGCGAAGTACAAGTGGCTTATTATGCGTATCTCGGCGCGCAAGAATCTCACGCCGTCACGGCAGAGATTGAGGAAACGGAACGCGATGCCGCTGATTTGTCCACGGCGTTTTATAGGGCTGGAAATATATCCGAACGAGAGCATACGGAGCATCTCGCTGCAGCAGCAGATGCTATGGCAGAACGTTATCAATCTGAGCAAGATATGCGCGCGCGCCGGGGTGCCTTAGCAGGCGTTTTAGGCCTTTCTCCAGTCGGAAATTGGTCTGCGCCATCGCGCTTGTCTCCCATGCCTGAGCAATCCATTCGGCTTTCTGGCCTGGAAGACCGTGCAGTGAAAGAGCGGTTCGATTTGGCAGCGCACCGATCGGAGCTTCACGCCTCTCTCGAAGAGCTCGGGTTCGAAAAAGATTTCCGACTGGTCGAAGAGATGGGCCTTGCCATTAGCGGGGAGCGCGAACCAGATGGAGAATGGCTAATCGGCCCAACACTTGAGATTCCGCTGCCAATTTTTGATCAGGGTCAGGCCCGCGTTTCAGCGGCGACCCTCGCCGTTCGTGGTATGCGTGATAGATTGCTGGCGGAAGAACGGCAAGTGCGATCAGACGTGATTTTAGAATCCGAAGCCCTCTCTCTCTCTCGAACCCGTGCCACGCATCTGGGTGCTGTGGTGTTGCCCCTTCGGGAAGATGTTGTTCGGCTTACTCTAGCTGAATACAATTACATGCTGGAGGGGCCGTTTCACCTTCTTGAGGCTCAACAGGAAACGAATGAGACCTACCGCCAATATGTCATTGCGTTGACCGACTACTGGATCGCGCGCGTTAAACTTCGGGCCGCCATCGGGGGCGGTGCATTTGAAGCTAAGTTAGGAGACGTGTCATGAGCCGTGTTGTGAGCACCGCCCGTCGTTCTCTCTTGTCGTCCATAGTCGCTGGTGCTGGGGCGGTAGTACTCGGAACGTCAAAGGCTCAGGCGCAAATAATTCCTGCGGCGCTAAAGGTGAACCCTGGTTATACGCCGGTCCGCACGTTGAATGGCTCGACCTTGGCCTTTGAAATGAAAGGCGGTGTCAAAGAATTCCGTCTTGTCGCGGAAGAGATCGATCACGAATTCGCGCCGGGCACGACGGCGAAATGTTGGGGCTACAATGGCAGCACGCCTGGGCCAACTATCGAAGCGGTGGAAGGTGATCGTGTTCGTATCCTCGTAACTAACAATCTGCCTGAGCACACCACAATTCATTGGCACGGCATCCTGTTACCCAGCGGTATGGATGGCGTTGGCGGCCTTAGTCAACCAACCATAAAGCCCGGGGAGACTTTCGCTTACGAGTTTGATCTCAATCAAAGTGGGACCTACATGTATCATCCCCATGCGGATGAGATGGTGCAACTGGCGGTCGGCATGATGGGTATGTTTATCATTCATCCGAAAGATGTTGAACTTCAGGCGATTGATCGCGACTATGTTCTCATGCTTCACAACTGGGCCATTCACCCTGGCACCTACCGGCCAGATCCGTCTGTGATGACGGAGTTCGATCTTTGGACCATAAACAGCAAGGTCTTCCCCGCCATCGAGTACCCGATCGCACAGGCTGGGGAGCGAGTGAGGATCCGTATTGGGAATTTGTCCATGTGGAACCACCCAATGCACCTCCATGGTCATAAGTACTGGGTTACGGGTTCGGATGGTGGGCGCTGGCCCAAATCCTTATGGCGGCCAGAGACCACGGAAATTGTCGGTGTCGGTCAGACACGGGACATCGAATTTGATGCCGTGCCAGGGGATTGGGCCTTTCACTGCCATTTCTCCCACCACACCATGAACGCCATGGGCCACGAGGTTCCTAATCCGTTGGGCGTGGATCAAAGCCAGGTGGCAATGCGAATTATGTCAAAAATCCCCGGGTTTATGGCTATGGGGGAAAATGGAATGGGTGAACACCAGGATCATTCGATGCATATGAAGGGGCCAGAAAATACCCTGCCTATGATGATGGGCGATGGCCCGTTTGGAAACCTAGAGATGGGCGGTATGTTTACGGTTGTTAAGGTCAGGGACACCTTAGACGGGGAAGGCGATCCAGGCTGGTATGACAACCCACCTGGCACGGTCGCTTACAAGGTTTCTTGAGCCCAGTTTCGCGGGCTGGAGCGGTCTTGTGCACCTAAAAGCCGTCGAATTATTGGGTTGTTGTTCTGCTCACGCAGTCTTAGGGAGAGAAAAATGTTCAAATTTGGATTGCTGACCGCCGCCGCCATTGGGGCGGCTGCCTTCATGGTGGCAACCGCAGCGTCTGCCCATAACTATATGACTAAGCTTTGTGCTCCAGCATTACCCCAATACCCGTGGCAATGGGCGCAAGACGATATGAAGCTCACTGGCGTCACACCGATAGATCAAACGGCTAAAGCCAAATAAACGACATGATTTATGGGGGGAACAGCGCAGGTTTTCTGTTCCTATTCCATCATTTTTGCTAAATAGAGAAAGCATTTTATTCTTGGAGAATTTACGATGATCCGCATTCTTTCGACGCTTATTATGGCACTTACACTGTCGCTTAGCTTTGGTGGCACAGCCTGGTCACATGCCGTTTTGCTTAACTCCACACCGGCCGCTGAAGCCAGTCTGGATGCCTCACCCAAAGAGGTTATTTTTAATTTCAACGAACATGTAGGCCCGATCTTTATCAAAGTGCTGGATCGCACAGGCGCAGAGGTTGGCAGTCCCGATGAATGGCGGACGGACGGTAATGACGTTTTCATGAGTCTCAACGGCGAACTGCCAAACGGCACCTATATCGCGACCTACCGGGTGATCTCGGCTGATACCCATCCCGTTGGTGGCAGTATTGTATTCGCCGTAGGTGAGCCCATCGCGTCTATGGATAATGTAGCCGCTGCTGGAGGCGAAACCAGCGGCTGGGTTGGCCCCGTTGTGATCAATCGCTTCCTGCAGTACGGCGCCATGCTTCTAGCAGCCGGCTCGGCCCTCTTTATTACTGGCATGTCTGTTCCTGCTAGTATCGCGCCCTCTGTCTACAAAGTGGGCCGAACCGCGGCCATCGTTGCTGCTGTCACCTATGTCCTGGCGCTTGGGTTTGGTGGTGCGGAAATGATGCTCGGTGGTGCTGGTGCGATCTTCTCAGCCGCCGCTTGGTCTCAGGCCTTGGGGTCAACGCTAGCACCGAGCGCTCTTATCGGGATCCCGGGTCTTCTCATCCTTATCTTTGCCTTTGGTAAAGGGCCCGAAGGTAAGTCAACCGCGATGCTTCTTGCTGGCAGCGCGATTGCGATTGCTAGTTTTCTCGTCACCGGTCATGCGGCAACGGCCCCACCGGTTTGGTTGTTGGCTACTATGGTTGCCGTTCATTTGTTCTGCGCGGCATTTTGGATTGCAGCTCTTTATCCTCTGGCAAAAACCGCACAGGTTGCTGAGGTCAAGGAAGCCGGTGCGGTGATGACTCAGTTCTCCCAGCGCGCCGTTTGGACCGTGGCAGCCCTTTTCCTTTCTGGGGCAGTGATCACTTGGAACCAAGTTGAATCTCCAACCAACATGCTAACGACAGACTATGGTTTACGTTTGGCCGGCAAGCTTACGGTGTTCTTTGTGCTGCTCGGTTTAGCCGCGGTGAACAAGATGGTTCTGACGCCTGCATTGGAAAAGGCTGATGGATCGGCTCCAGCAAAGCTGCGTCGCATGATCAAGTTTGAATACGCCGCTATGGTGTTGATCATCGGTGCAGCGGTTTCTCTGACGTTGGTGACACCACCGCGTGCGACCATGGATATGGAAGCGGGCTTGGGTGGCATGGCTATGGGCGGTGGCTTCGAGGCCACAGTCGTTAAAGGTAAGTACACGGCGGAAATAAGTGTCGACCCGGCGCTGACAACGGCGTCAAATATGGTGATGGTGTCGTTTAAGGACGATGTTGGTAATCCCGTTGATATGGTTGACGTTAATATTTATTGGGCACTACCGACGGCGGGGCTCGAGGGTATCGATGGGCGTGGTGAAATGATCAGCCCTGGTATGTACCACTTTATGTTTGATCAACTCATTATCCCTGGTGAATGGGACGCGCGTATTGATGCGTTTGTCGATGACTTTGACAAGCAAATCTTCCGCACTACTGTTCCTGTAAAATAAGACGGAGCCCGTTATGATTCTCACGGTAGCCCGGAAGGAATTCCGGGAGATCATTCGCGACGGCCGCATTAAATGGTCCGCGCTTATTTTAGCGGTGATGCTTGTTGCCGCGCTGGGTACCGCCGGGCAGCGCTTTGCTGATATTTCAACGGAGCGGGCGGCGGCACAAGAAGTGGTGAATATGCAGTTCGCGGCGCAGGGCGAGAAAAACCCACACGCTGCCGCACATTACGGTCTATATGCGTTTAAGCCTGTGACGCCTCTATCGTTCTTTGACACCGGCATTAGTAGTTATACGGGCGTGTCTGTTTGGCTCGAGGCCCATAAGCAAAATGATGCTGAAGGCGAACCGGCGCGGGACGCCACCGCTATTGCTCGGTTCGGTGAGCTCACGGCGGCTTTTACGCTTCAGATGTTGTTGCCTCTTCTAGTTATTCTGTTGGCCTTCCCATCTTTTGCTGGGGAGCGCGAAGCCGGGACCTTGCGTCAGGTGCTTAGTATGGAAGTGTCCCCTGTTCAGCTGCTGTTTGGCAAAGCGCTTGGTGCTGCGACCGCCTTGAGCCTGTTCATTGGCCCCATTCTTATACTCGGTCTTGTGGGCCTGGCCTTTGCTCCTGGTGGATTTGGGTATCTTGGCCACGGCTTTGTGCTTGTGATTGTCTACGTTATCTATGCGCTCATCTTTTTGTTCCTGACTTTGGCCGTGTCGGCCAACGTTAAATCGGCGCAAGCGGCTTTGGTTGTAATGGTCGGGTTCTGGGCCATATCGAGTTTCGTGTTCCCGCGTGCGGCATCCGATGCCTCGAGGTTGTTATACCCAACGCCTACGGCGGTCTCATTCCAGGCCAATATCGATGAAGCCATGCAGTCCGGCCTTAATGGCGTCAGTCCAGATACCGTCGTACAGCAGCGCCAAGAGCAAACGTTGGCGCTGTACAAAGTGGAGACTGTTGAAGAGCTACCGATTAACTTCCAGGGCATGATTTTTGACCTTCAAGAAAAGCTCGGCAACGAAGTGTTCGATAAATTTTACGGTGACCTATACGCGATCTTCGATCAGCAAACAGGTTTGCACCAAATGTTTAGCGTGGGGTCGCCCCGTATGGCGATGCAGCTGGCTTCAATGGAGTTGTCTGGCACAGCTCTAACACAGCATCTGGAGTTCACCGGACAAGCGGAACAATATCGGCGGGACCTTATTGCAGACATGAACCGCGATATCACCTTTAACTCAGAAGCCGGTCGAGCAGATTACCGGGCCGGACCTGAATTGTGGGCATCGATTGAGCCGTTTGAGTACAAGCCGGCCTCTCTAGCTACCTTGTTGTCGCGGCTCGGGCCCAGCTTCATGGTGATGTTCTTGTGGCTTGCGCTGTCCATTGTCGCTGGTGTGTTGGCGGTGCGTAAAGTTAAAGTTACGTTGGGTTAGGGGTGCGATTATGAGGGGTTTTGGATCTGTCTTCGTTCAGGAATGGGTGATTCTCAAACACAACAGCGCATGGTGGGCCACCCTCGGTCTTCTCTTAGTTTTGACCGTCTTGGCTGCATTGAATGGTGCAGCGCGCACAGATCAAATGGCCGGAATGGGTCAGGGGTTGAATCAGGGTGAGATGCTGACCCAGATGGCGCTCAAGAATTCCGTTATGCGCTGGGAAGAAACCAAAGAGGGCCCAGCACCGTCCGTTGCTAGCCCTGGCGCGCTCGGGCTTTCGGTCCTTAGTCACTACACGGTTTTGCCGCCGACACCGCTAGCGGCCTTGTCCATCGGCCAGACGGATGTGCAGCCTACCTATTACAAGGTCACTGCCCACCCGGCGCTGAACTTTCTCAACGACGCCGAGATACAGAATCCATTGAACGTCCTCGCTGGTAGTTTCGACGTTGCTTTTGTTATCGTTTTTTTGCTCCCTATTTTTATCGTCGCGTTGACTTTTGATCTCATGTCTAAGGAGAAAGAACGCGGTGTCTTGGGCTTAGTGCTTGCGCACGGTGTTTCAAAAACCGCATTTATCCTTGCTAAGGGCGCCGCACGAGCCGTACTGATTTTTAGCCTTCTGCTGCTTGTTGGCCTTGCTGCGGTCATTTTGACTGAGCCCGACCTGAGCAACGGCGCCATGTGGCTGAGGTTTGGCTTGTGGTTTTTGGTTGTCGCGCTTTATGCATTCTTTTGGTTTGCCCTGGCGCTGTTCGTGAACTCTCTGAACAAGCCGTCTGTTACTAATGGGGTAATTCTTGCCAACCTTTGGCTGATTTTCGTAGTAGTTATCCCGGCGTTGGTGAACGTTGCTGCGACGACAATCTTTCCTGCTCCATCTCGCGTGGAACTGACTACAGAAATGCGCGAGGCTACTGAAGTGGCGGATCAGGAATCTGCCGAATCTCGGGAGGCGTTCTTCTTCGATCACCCTGAAATGGTTGGCGGCGACGCCAATGCCGATCAGTTCTTTCTTCAAGTGTTGGCGACGGACTCCGCAGTTGAGCGTGCGATTGAGCCGTTGATGGAGGAGTTTGGGACGCAGGCGCAGAACCGGCAAGACGTGGTTGATCTTCTACAATACGTATCCCCTGCGATCATGGCACAGAACGCCTTGAATGCGGTTTCTGGTACGGGGACGGAACGGTTCTCTGATTTTTCTGAGCAAGTTTTAGCCTTCCACGAAAAATGGCGTGGGTTCTTCACCAGTCGGATCGTGAAGGGCAGTCGAATGACGGCAGCTGAATTTAATCAAATACCAACCTACGACCACAAAAGTTTGAGCACTGAAGAGCTGCTTGACTCAACGTTGAGTCCTGCCGCCGGTTTGGCCTTTTTTGTCCTGTTTCTTGGTGTTTGGTCGGCGCGGCGATATGCCTTTTACCCTGCCGTGTAAGGGAACCGAGTCTGCGTCTAGTTGAGTGGGTCTTCTGATACCCCTTCGGTTGTGGCTTTAGCTAATGTTTTGGCAGACCTAGCCTCTAGGTCTTGGTCACCTCCGCCTTTCGCGTTGATCTGTTGACGCAAGGCCTCGATTTCAGCCATCATTCCTTCAATTACTTTTGCCGTTGGGTCAGGTAAGTCCTCACGGGTAAGCCCATAAGGCTCAAACGCGTCTTCTGATGTGACATTGGGCGCGCTAATAATGCGGGCTGGAATGCCGATCGCTACCGCGCCTCGGGGCACATCTTTTGTCACTACTGCATTAGCACCTATTCGGGCAGATTCATGCACTGTGATCGGGCCGAGCACTTGGGCCCCCGCGCCGATGACAGCGTGGTCTAATATAGTGGGGTGCCTGCACCCGCCAATACCGTCGTGGGGTGAAAGGCCACCCAGGGTCACGCCGTGATACAGGGTCACGTCATCGCCAATGCGTGCGGTCTCGCCAATTACTACGCCAGTGCCATGATCAATAAACAGGCGTTTGCCAATGCGGGCTGATGGATGAATTTCAATGCCAGAGAGTAGACGTCCAAATTCTGAGATCAGTCTACCTAAGAACTCCAGCCCATGACGCCAAAGGAAGTTCGCAGCCCGGTGAAACACCAGCGCGCGCATGCCGGGGTACAAAAGCGCAATTTGAAGCAGTGATCGCGCGGCTGGATCCCGCTTCTGTATGGAGCGTAGTGTATTGATCAAGTCGGACATAAGGGTCTCTGAATTATGTTGAGCTTTGATAGAGGGCTAACACGGATTTCGCAATCATTCTGGTACCGACAAGAGCACCCATGCAGAATAATATTCTAAATTACACGAAAAAAATGTTGCTATATAGGAATATATTCTTCTATGAAGCATATAATTAAGGCTACTGAGGGAATTTAGAGACCTTTATAAGAATGGTTTTGCCCTCCATACAGCGCCAAGGATACAGTTATGGACCCCATCGATCGCAAGATTCTCGGCCTTCTCCAAGTCAGCGCCTCGGTTTCCGTGGGCGAGATCGCCTCTAAAGTTGGCTTATCGCAAACCCCGTGCTGGAATCGCATTCAAAAAATGGAAGCGGCTGGCATCATCAAGGGCCGTGTTGCCTTACTTAATAACAAGAAGCTTGACCTTGGCCTGACCGTCTTCGTGCAGTTACGTACTCAGCAACACGATGATGTCTGGCTCGCCAAATTCTCACGAGCCGTGGCAGAGATGCCAGAGGTGGTCGAGGTCTATCGCATGGCGGGCGACATTGATTACATGATGCGTGTTGTTGTGCGCGATACGGCTGCCTACGACCGGTTCTACAAGACCCTCATCAAGAAGGTCCCGCTGCACGACGTGTCATCGTCCTTCGCTATGGAAGAAATAAAATACACCACGGCCTTGCCCATAGACGTCGATCGCGCGGCGTAAGGTTTATTTCATAACCCCTACCTGACGGCGAGGGGCGCAGGTTGTCCTTCTGGAATAACAGTTCGAAAAGGGGCGTCGCCCCGGCTCTTACGCCAGTCGGCTTTCACCCGCGCCATCAAGTTTGGATCGGTGTAGAGGTCGATGGCCGTCGCAGCGATTGTTTTGGCGGCCGTCACCAGCGCCTTGGTGCCAATGGTTGTGCCGGTCGCGGCCACCACGGGCCAGGAATGGGTGGGTAGGCCGTAGCCGTAAGACGCAACACCGAGGCCACCCACGGGGACGAACCATGAAATATCACCAACATCTGTCGACGCTCGGGCTGGCGTTGGTTCATCGGGAAGGGGCTGGATCATCATGGAGAGTGCTGGTGTGTCATCATCGCCAATGGGGCGGCCGAACGGGTCTTGGAACTCCAATTGAGTCGTGCGAGCAAACGCCAACTCATGCTTCTCCCACTTCGGTGCGCCAATGGCGGTTAGGTTTTTATGGGTCTGTTCCGTTAACGCACGGACTGTAATCATTTCATGAATCTCCGACTGGACTTCGATTTCCTCCAGCTCGGTGCGGCTCATGGTTGCGGCGGCGCGAGCGATGTCTGAAATCCATTCGTAATAGCTCACCACGTCTTCGAAGGTATCGGCGCGTATGTAGTACCAAACTTCGGCTTCCGGCGGGACGACGTTGGGCTGTCCACCGCCCTTGGTAATCACATAATGAACCCGGGCATCTGGTTTGATGTGCTCGCGCATGTAGTTCACGCCAACGCTCATCAATTCAACACCGTCCAGGGCCGAGCGGCCAGACCAGGGCATGGCAGACGCATGGGCCGCAGACCCGCGAAACTTAAACTTCACGTTTACGATGGCTTTGGTGTTGCCGTAGGACGCGCGATTGCGATCACTCGGGTGCCAATTAAGAATCACATCGTCGTCTTTGAAGTACCCAGCGCGCAGCATGTACACTTTTCCAATGCCGGTTTCTTCCGCTGGTGTGCCGTATAGCTTGATGATGCCATCAAAGCTGTCTGCGGCAATCAGTTCCTTAATCGCCAGGGCGGCCCCGGTCGACCCAACGCCGAAGACGGAATGACCACAGGCGTGCCCTGCTTCTGGGTTGGGCCCGATAGTCTCGATCGGTGATGCCGCTTGAGACACACCTGGCAGTGCATCAAATTCCGCCAGAATACCAATCACCGGACCGCTGTTGCCATAGGTGGCGACGAAGGCCGTCGGCATGCCGGCCACACCCGTTTCAATGGAAAACCCGTTGGCGACCAGCAGGTCTTGCAGTTCCTTGGAGGACTTGCTCTCCGCTAGACCAATTTCCGCATAGGACCAGATATTCAGGTTTGCGGTTTCCAGAACCTGTGTCTGACTGTCGATCCAAGACCAGGCATCCCGTTTCATGCGATTGGCATCGGCGGCAAAGGCCACAGTCGTCGATGCTAAAAGCGCGGTCGCGACGAATAGGGTTACTCTCAGCATGATGCGGCCTCCGGAGTGAAATTTGATACCGGCGAGTGTCATTGAAGGCGAGGGCGAGAGTCAAACAGCCCGTCGTAACGCGGCCACGTATCGGAATTATAGTGGCGCTGTGGGTGGGTTATTAGGTGTTGGGTACCTCTCAAAGGCGGTTGGGATTAACCTGGTGGCCAGGGCGCACAAGTTGGCGGCGTCCAAGGTCTTTGGGGGTTACCTTAGACAGCACCAGTCTCAACAGAGACAGGATTGTAGAGAACACACCGACAACCGCGACAGCCGCCTGCGCGCCGGATTGGGTCGAACCGACAGTATGGGCAATGGCATTGAGGCTCAGAATTATTTTGAGGGGCCGGCTCAGGTTTTCCAAAAGGCCGGATACCATCTTTTCTATTTCCGGTTTCTCAGTCTGTAAGGTTTAAATATAGTAGCGGCGGATGCTGAGCAGCATGGTTTCAATAAAGGAAAACAGGAACGAAACAAACAACGCCAAACTGGCGTAGGCGATGCGCCGATCCACAGGTTAGGCTCTATTGCACAAATTGGCCGTCTTCTAACCAGACGTCACCATCTATGGTGACTGTGCAGTCGGTGAGCAAGTCCCGCCAGCGGAAGAAGCTACCACTGACCGCTCCGCCTAACTCGCCGTTGTTGCCAATCCCCAGTCGAACGACGCCTTTGCCGTAGCCATAATAGGCAATCCACCCCGGGGTAAGCTCTGGGCTAAGCATTGGGTTAAAGCCCAAACCAAACTCCCGAAAATATTTAGCGCTCTCCGGTGCGGCGTCGAGTTCAGCTTGCAGGTGCTCTTCACCCACATCCGCTGTGGCGTTCGTGATTCTGCCGTCCGTGTAGGTGATTATCGCATTGGTGACGCTGTGTTTGTTCCAGGCGGAATAGGGGTAGACTACTTGGCCCTGCACTGTTGATTCAAGTGGCGCGATCCGAATCACGCCGCCCGGTATCTCTACTTCCCGGTCTAGAAACGGCGCACCTTTGCGCATGCGTTTAGCCGAGGCATCACCGTTTTGTTGGATGATGTCGCGGCCTTCTGCACGGAAACGGATGTCTGTACCGGCGGGGGATGTGATGCG
Source organism: Rhodospirillaceae bacterium (assembly GCA_028822445.1). Classification (GTDB taxonomy): domain Bacteria; phylum Pseudomonadota; class Alphaproteobacteria; order Rhodospirillales; family Rhodospirillaceae; genus WLXB01. The sequence goes on from JAPKDQ010000001.1 coordinate 142,609, forward strand.
CACATCGGCGTCGCGCATGGCGGCTATAAACCGGTCTTGGTGTTCATCCATGGCCACGAGGTCTGTTTCCAAAATGGCTTTTTGGTAAACGGCATCGATCACCTGCATGGGCGGGGGCGGGAATCCGGGGAGCACGTTAACGCCCGTGAGGCCGGTGACATTGCCGGAGGGGCTATAGGGGTCGGTCCAATGAAAATGAATTGTCCGGCGTGGCCCGCCTTTTTTCTGCAGCAGAATTTGCAGCGCTTTGTAGGCGGGCAGTGTTGGGTTGGCGCCTGGCATCATCACAGAGGCATCAATGTCTTCCAGCATTTTTACATAGGCATCCCGTGCCTCAGAAAATCCACTGCGAATCACATCTTCATCCCAGTCGGTGGGGTAGGGCGGGTCTAGTATGTCGATTACGCCCATGTCGATTGCTTCCGCTTGCATCACGGCGTAGCGGAAATGGGGCACGAACTCTTCAAACATGCCGGGCTGTGCGACTGAGAGCACCCTTTCACCGGGTTCCAACTGCAGCTGATCAACAATCCGTTGCGCGATAGCTTTGTAATCAATCGTGTGTTGGGGCAGGGACGATTGCGCTTGGACGGCAGCCGTCCACAGCATGGCAAGAAGGATAAAGAGCACTCTCATTAAGTCAGTCCTTAAGGGTGTGTCGTTTGGATGAATGGCCATGATAAGCAGAGTTTATGCCCATATCCGAGGCCTTAACGTCTTTGGCTCCCAATCTGTGGCCATTACTGCGTGGCATCATAGTCGTCTTAAATGACCAACCACTTGCCCTTCTAGTCACTGGAAGCTTATATGGGTAGGAACCGTACGCTAAGGAGAGCCCTATGAACATCGGTGAAGCGTCTAAACAGTCTGGTCTACCACCCAAGACCATCCGTTATTACGAAGATAGGGGTTTGATTGCGCCGCCCGCCCGGGCCGAAAATGGGTATCGCGATTACAACGATACGGATGTGCACAAGCTACGCTTCGTGCGCCACAGTCGCGGACTTGGTTTCTCAGTCGACGAATGTTCACAGCTATTGTCTTTGTATGAGGACAAAGGGCGTCAGTCGGCGGATGTCAAAGTGATTGCGCAAAAACACCTGACAGAGATTGATGAGAAAATTCGTGAACTGCAAGAACTGCGCTCAACACTGCATCATCTAGTTAATACCTGCCAAGGTGATGGCAGGCCTGACTGCCCGATTTTGGAAGGGCTTGCGAATCCTTCGTAGATTGATTTAAGAGAAGTGAAACCTTTAAACGCTTTGGTGCTAGTTGTGCTTTGTTCATCCGTACTCGTGTGAATCTGGGGCTGGGTCGCTAATTCAGAACGAAGGTTTTTCAAAAAGGGGCTGGTGCATGGGCTTGTCCCAAGAAAATTAGCTAAGCTTTCTTAGCCCGTCACATCCACTTGCGTTTCCACCATGAAACTGGGCCTGTCAGGGCGAGGATGATAGCCATCAACGCCACCAGATCATTCACCCAAATGAATTCCGTATGAATGATGTTGCCGGTGTGAATATCGGCGAGGAACAGGAAGAAGGTCGTTCCTTTGACCGGAGGGTAGGGCACGCCCGAAGGTGTGAAGGGGGTCTCTAAGGTGCCTTTCGAAATCATCCGAGAGTTCTTCAGATACCAGGTGTCACCACTGCGGCTTGCATCTGTGATAGCCAGGTGATCGGCTGGCATCTCAACGAAGGTCCAAACCGGGTCACTAATTTTACGATAGGCATTCCCAACTGTGCCAACGCCGACGAAGACGTAACCGCCTTCGCGGAATAAATTGACCAGCCCTGCATCTGTTCCAAGTGTTGTCGGCAGGGTCTGATCTCCGGCCCAGGTCTTGCCGCTGTCTGTTGAGTTCAGCACACCCAAGCGCGTCGAGATGGAGATGGCTTCCGGTTCGCCGGGGTAGGCGACGATGGAGCTGATTTCACCCTCTAGAGTTTTGTATTGATAGATTGGCGGCAGGCTCTCCCGTTGCAGCGGCACGGTTTTGCCGTAGTCTATTAACGCGAAGATATGATCGACCATGATGCCGGTCACGCTGAGATAGATGATCGGCACGATGGCTAGGATACCGATGACCGGGCCATGACTGCGAAAGAGCCAGCGTAGAATCTGCTGTCGTTTCTTAAGCTGCCCGGTTGCTTTTTGCTTTCGCCACTTGCGCGGCAGCCACCAGAACAGGAAGCCAGTGAAACCAAGGGTGCCCATGGCGATGCCGCCATAGTCATTAATCAAGGTCGACCAGGGTTGTTCAAGAAAGCCTTTGCCCACGTGAAGGTCTAAGACGAAACGGTTGAGGGTCACAGTCTCCGGCAGGCCTGTCACCGCAACCTCGTCCAAATCAATCCAGGAGATGACTTTAGGCTGCGCGACATCAAAGCGGAAGATGGCGCTATGATGGGCAACACCAACCAATTCTGTTGCTGTGCTTCCTTCGCTCAAACTGCTGATGAGTTCATTATTAAGGGCAAAGGGCTGGGCGCTTGTGATGCCTTCGGTGATTGTCCAGATGCCATCGTCTGTTGCTAGGTAGAGCGTTTTATTTGTACCGATGGTGACAAACTGAAAGACCTGCGGGTGGCCGCTTTCGCCCTCGAAGGGGATATCTGTCCAGGTTTCACCAGCGTTATCCGTTTTCCATAAGCCGCGCTCCGACGCGCCAATCCAGCGCTGATCATTGCTCGGGTCGATTTGGATATGACGCATAACCGTGCCTGGCACTAGGCGGTTGATACGAGCAGATGTGACCCAGTCGGGCACGCTCCACTGGTGGGTCCAGCGCCAGTCATGATGACCGAGAATCCAGCCGGTGATGCCGAGCACTAATAACCAAGCTAGCGCAATGAGCCCGGTCCAGCGGTGTATCAACCGCACCGTCGGATGAAATGGTGAGGCGCTTTTTAGTTTTACCGAGGCGCTGGTGTCATTGAGATCGGCCATGGCTGAAGTTCTAAAGGTTAACCGTACTCATCGCCGCTTCAGGATAACGGGTGCCTGAGACCGCATCCGCTGGGCTTGCCGCTTCAATTGCGGCCAGGTCATCGCTTGAAAGTGTAACGTCTGCCGCGCCGGCATTCTCTTCCAGGCGTCTGATCTTGCGCGTGCCCGGGATCGGAACAATCGTGTCGCCTTGAGCCATCACCCAGGCGATAGCCAATTGTGCCACTGTGCAGCCTTTCTCGGTAGCGACCTCACCCAGCTTATCGACCAGGGTTTTGTTGGCGTCGAAATGCTCGGGCGTGAAGCGCGGCATGAACGAGCGTGTGTCACCGGCAGCGTTGACGTCTTCAGATTTTTCGAAGGCGCCGGTAAGGAAGCCGCGGCTCAACGGGGAGTACGGTACGAAGCCAATGCCAAGTTCTTGGCATGTGGGGATCACTTCCGCTTCAACGTCTCGGCTCCAAAGTGAGTATTCGGTTTGCACTGCGGCGATCGGATGAACCGCGTGGGCTTTGCGGATGCTTCCTGCGCCTGCTTCGCTTAAACCCAGGTGGCGAACTTTACCGGCTGTAACCAGCTCGGCCATGGCGCCCACCATTTCTTCGACCGGGACATTAGGGTCAATGCGGTGAGAGTAATAGAGATCAATGATGTCAACGCCCAGGCGCTTCAAACTTTCGTCGCAGGCGGCTTTGACATACTCGGGCTTGCCATTGGCCGGCGTGACACCGCCGCCATCAATCAGGCGCAGACCAAACTTAGTTGCGATAATGGCTTCGTCGCGACGGTCCCTCACGGCTTTGCCCAGTAACTCTTCATTGTGGCCATTGCCGTACAGCTCAGCGCTATCAAAAAAGCTGACCCCAAAGTCGAGGGCGCGGTGGATCGTTTTGATCGATGCCGCGTCATCATTGCCGGATCCGTAGAACACCGACATACCCATGCAACCAAGCCCGACGGCGGATACCGTGAGGCCTGAACGCCCAAGATTTCTTGTTTTCATGGGTGTCAGTTTAGCGCTTATCGCCCTTCGCGCCACCATGTTAGTAGTGGCAGGGTGAGAAGAACCAGCAGCGCCAGCCAAGCCGGTATGAGCGCGATTTCGCGGACGCCATCGACGACATATTGGCCGTTGGCGCGAATCCCGATCCAGGACTGACCATTGGAAATACGGTCGGGTGCGACTTGTCTCACGGTCGGCACACCCTTGTGCGCAACCCAGAACAAACCACCGCCGGTTGCCTCTGCTATGGGGCTCAGGCGTTCGTCTGTTGAGATGACGTCTTGGTTCTCAAGGGGGTTTGTAGCCCCGACGGCAACGACGGTCGAGAGGACTCCATCGTCAATTCGGTAGAGCCCTTCGTCGCCTGCTGGAACGTGGGCGACAAAGCGGCCGCCCTCGGTGTACTCGGGCTGGGCAAGTTGCTCTGACCCGTCTGGCGCTGTTACGGTCACAGCACTTACCGAGGCGTCTAAGCTGGTGCGGGTGACATTGATGGTGCCGTCTTCTACCGTGGCGGTGAGGGCTTCTTCTTCCAGTTCAGGTTCTTTCATCAACCAGTGGGCCAGTCGACGCAGCATCTCGGCTTGTGGGCCGCCACCATCGAAGCCCTTGCTCCACAGCCACATGGTATCGCTGAGTAATAAGGAAACTCGGCCTTTGCCAACGCGGTCCAGCATTAGAAGCGGTCGACCGCCAGTGCCTTGCATCAATTCTTGTCCCGAGGACGGCTGCACATCCACCTGTCGCAACCATCTGCCCCAGGTCGGGTCGGCCTGACCTGGCATTGATAAAGAGGCGGTTACTGGATGCCGCGCACCCGTTTTACTGATGCGTGGCAGAAACGGTTTGTTATAGACAAGACCGGTCGGCGCAGCGGGCAACACATTTTGTAGTGGGCTATCAAATAAAGAGAACGAGTCTGCGTACTCAGGGCCGACGGACAGCATCACCGCGCCACCGTCGAGGACGTAGCTTGCAATGTTCATCATGAACTGGAACGGCACTAAACCGCGCCGGCTGTAACGATCAAAGATCACCAGGTCGAAGTCGTAGAGTTGTTCTTCAAACAACTCTCGAATGGGGAAGGAGATTAGCGCCAGCTCATTGAGCGGCGTACCATCATCCTTGGACAGAGGCCGAAGAATTGTGAAATGGACCAGGTCGACGTTGGGGTCTGACTTCAGTAGATTGCGCCATGTCCGCTCACCGACGTGAGGCTGACCGGAGATAAGGAGAACCCGAAGCCGGTCGCGGACCGCATTTACTGTGATGAGCGTGCGATTGTTGCGCAGTGAGATCTCGTCACCTGCCCGCTCAATTTCCAGCTCAAACACGTTGGCACCTGGATGATCCAGGGATGGAACAACCTCGATGGTTTCATCCGTGCGCATGGTGAACTGCTGTACCGCGCCGCCATCCGTTCGTAGGGTCGCGGAGATCGGTGTGCCGGGCAAGAAATTGGTATCTTCAGCGCGCACTCGAAGTGTCACGGTCTTATCGACCAATCCGAACTCCGGCGCTTCAACCACGACAATACGGCGGTCGCGCTCACCTTGTCTTCCCGTTAGCAATACATGCACCGGCACGTTGATACCCCACTCTTCTGGGAGGCTTGGCGCGTCATGGATAATGCCGTCTGTGATCAAAATAACGCCAGCAAGGCGGCTATTCGGAATGTCAGATGTTGCCTTCGAAAGGACATCAAATAGGCGTGTTCCGTCGCTGCGTGCACCGGCGGTTTCTGGTGTCATGCGTATGGTTCGGACTTCTGTTGCTTTGAGTTTTGCGAGGGCAGCGGTTAACTCAGTGAGGGTCTCTGAAGTGTGCGCCGGGCGTTCATCCAGTTGCTGGGAGAGGCTTTCGTCGACAATAACAACCGCGACATCATTCAGGGGGGTGCGGTTCTCAATGGTCGCCCGCGGATCCATAACGGCCGCTGCCAGGACGATTAGAGCGACGATGCGTAACCCTGCTGCGCGGGATCGCCGAAGCAACGCGTATACGGCTGCCGCTAGTCCGACGGCTAAGACAGAGAGAAGAACAGTGATCGGAACAAGGGCTGAGAACGTGATGCCGGTCATTGGGTCAGCCGTTGCATGATGGCGGGTAAATGCACTTGGTCCGCTTTGTAGTTCCCTGTGAGGGCATACATCACGAGGTTCACCCCAAATCGATAAGACCACTCGCGCTGGCGTTCGCCGCCGGGTACCACGGGGTAGATGGGTAAGCCGCGGGCGTCGCGCGCCCAAGCGGCTGCCCAGTCGTGGCTGCCAATCAGGACCGATGAAACGCCGTCGTTGCTCGCTGAGCCACGCTCGACATAAACAGGCGCACCAGTGTAGCGCCCCGGTAAGTCGGGCAGCAAATAAAAGCTCCTGCGCAAGACATGGTTCTCAGGAACTTGCACGAGCTGAGAAACGTTCAGGCGCATCAGGATCTGATTGAGCGCTTGTCCAACTTGTTCTCCCTCGCCCTCTGCGTTTGCGCCAATCTGATTGGGAGCGTCAAACACCATCATGCCACCGCGTCCAAGGTAGTCGTTGATGCGTGTGGCTGCTTGCTCCGTCGGTGGTTGTTGGTCTGAGGTGATGCGCCAATAGACGATGGGGTAAGGGAAGAGTTCGTCCGTCTCCGGGTTTACGGCGGCAGGTGCTGCCATCTCTGCTGATGTGCGAGAGGCGAGGACGTTGGTCAAAGACTCTAGTCCTTGCTCAGACAATTGATCAATGTTTGAGCGGCCAGTCTTGACGTAGGCCAACCTCGTTTGCATGACGGCGTCGACCGTCTTGGAATCGAGAATGTCTTCTGTGGCTTGCGCGCGATCACTCGCAATCATAGCAATCATCAGAGCAAGCGCTGTCGTTGCGGAGCTAATGGCGCCTGGGTGAGGAAATGAAATCAACCCGCGCAAGAGCAGAGACACCAGCATGTCAGTTGTAAAGAGAATGAGAGCGCCTAACAGAAGCCATGGCTTCAAGGTGCGTTCAGAGGCAACCGCATTGAAATTCGTGACATGGATATTAGCTGGCCAAGTTGTTTGGGCTGAGAAAGACTTAATTGTCGGCCCCAAGTTCACAGCAATTCGGGTTGCTCCTGCTCCGTAGTATCCAGGTGGATGGCTCGGTCCTATGTCTGGGTCTCCAATGTCTTTCTGACCGAAGGCTAAAACGGTTGGCGGTGGCGTAATCAATTGCCCGTCACCATTCAAGACCTCGCGTGCAGGTAAGCTTGCCGGTAACGCTGATGTTGTTTCGTTGACCCCGCGGCTTAGATCGAGAACGCGGCGCAACATATCAACCATGACCCCCGACAGCGGAAGGGTTGACCAATCCGGTGTGGCGGTAACATGAAACAAAACGACCCAGCCCTGGCCGCGCCTTTCGGCTGTTACTAGCGGGGTTCCATCATCGAGCCGTGCCCATGTGCGTTCTGTTAGGCCTGGCGAGGGCTGAGCGAGAACCTGGGATGACACCAATACATCGTCTGGCACCTCTAGTCCTGCGAATGGACTATCCTTAGGGAAGGGCGCTAATCCAACGGGCTCGGTCCATGACATCGTGCCACCGAACGTTCGTCCACCACCGCGCAGTCGAACGGGCAACAAGGGGTCGATGTTGCCGTCCATGGTCGATCCGGCAAAGCGCACGAGTACACCACCGCGTTCGATCCATGGTTCTAGCAACGTTACTTCTGGCGCGGTCACGCGATTGCCACTGGCGAGAACCATCACAGCCAGTTCACGCTGAATGAGGTCAGCGAGAACACCGCTGTGGACTTCGGCATAGGGACGCAAGGCTTGGGTCACGTAGTACCCGTCTTCTAGTAACGGCGTGATGATTCCATCGGGGTTATCGGAGATAACTCCAACAGGACGGAGGGTCCAACGATCGTCGAGGAGGTAAATTCCAGCGGCACTGAACTCATTTTCTATGCTGAGGCGTGCCATGCGATTGCCGAGTTCTGTTGGAACTATAAAGCGTGCCGTTGTTGCTGACTCGTCACTTTTAAATATGGCCTCGGCACGGGCAACGGTGCGACCGGCTACATCCATGGCAACGACGTTTGCGGTGATTGCTGTTGCAGCGTGTGCGGCTGGGCGCCGCACGGTGACGGAGACGACGTTATTGTCGTCTTCAGGTACTCTATCGGCTGGCCCAAGCACGAACGGTCCAGCGCGCCCGGTATCGGTCAGCACGGTTAGGCGTCCGAGGCGGCGCAGATATTCCGCGATGTTTTTGTCGGAGTCTAAGGCTATGCCGTCGGTCAGCCAGACGGCTTCGGCCGGTGGCGCTATGTTGCTAGCTTCAAGGCGTTGTAGGAGCGTTGACCGTTTTGCAGACCAGGGCTTTGCAGTCATGGCGCGGGCCAAGGCCAAGGCTTCTCCAGCTGTTGCAAAGCTAAGAGCGTCTTCCGGTCCGGCTTGCGTTGGCGCCGTTGTGGCAAGCATCACTGGCCGCGTTTCACGCACAGCGCCTTCGAGTAGTCGGATTAACGCAGATTGGCGTTGTGTCCATTGTGGAGCGGCAGCCCAGCCGTCATCAACCACAACAACCAACGAGCTTTGTTGCATGCTTTCGCGCTGATTGATGACCGGGTCAGCTAAGGCAATGATCACAAGTGCGATGCATGCCAAGCGCAACAGTAGCAGCCATAAAGGTGTTCGGGCTGGAGACTTTTCTGGCGAGGATAAGTCAAATAGCAATCTGATGGCGGGGAACGCGAGGCGCTTGGCTGCCGGCGGCGTGACACGCAATAGCAGCCAGACCAGTGGCAGCACGGCAAGAGCAGTCAGAACCCAGGGCTCTGAAAATGTTACTGTGCCGAGAACTACCATGACTGCTCGGCTAGTCTGTTATGAAGGCGGACGAGGGCTGTGTGCGGCTGTTTGTCGGTGTGATGCACATTGAAGGTCCAGCCAAGCCGATTGGTCATGGATGCGATTTGAGCACGCTGTTCGGCGAGCTTGCGTTGGTAATCAGCGCGGACATCTTCTGTACGCTCAATCAGTAGTTGGCCTTCCTCTTCCATACCCTGAAACGTGATGCGGCCTGAATAAGGTAATACTTCTTCTGCAGGATCAAGGACTTGCAAGAGGTGACCACGCACGGCGGCCCGACCAGCGTATGATGTTATCGCCTTTTCAAGGGCCTCTATGGGCGCCATGAAATCACTAATCAATACGACGGCGGAGTGGCGGGGCAAAGAAACGGGCGACATAGGAATTTCGGTGGTCGGTGAAGTTGCAATTTCACGTTCGAGGTGATGGGCCATTTGAATGAGGGCTAGTCGTCCAGATACTGTGGCCACCGGCCTGTTTAACAAACGCACCCGCTCGCCGCCCTGTAGCAGGAGAGATGCCAAGCCAAGCCCGATGACGCTTGCCCGCTCCGCTTTCGTCGGCAGTTCTTTGGATGAGCGAAAGGCCATCGACGGGGAGCAGTCACACCACATTGCGCCTGTTTGCGACGCATCCCATTCGCGTTCGCGCACATAGATCGACCCAGACTTTGCAGACTGACGCCAGTCGATAGTGTGAGCTGGATCGCTTTGGGTGTAATGGCGAAACTGCCAAAAGGTATCGCCCGCTCCCCCCCGCCGTCTGCCATGGCTCCCCAACGACACGGTTGCAGCGACGCGATTTGCATCAATGAGCAACGGGGGCAGCGTCGAGGTAGCATGCTCAGCGGTATGCTGAAGAGCCTGTGCGGTTAAGGTCATAATAAAATGTGTACTTAGCTCGGATCTGCGACTTGGCTAAGTCGATCGATTACATCGTGCAGGCTTCGGCCATCTGCGCGTGCTGAGAAGCTCAAGGCCATACGATGTTGTAGGACGGGCTTAGCAAGAGCTAACACATCGTCCACGGATGGGGCTAAGCGACCATCTAGAAGCGCGCGCGCACGCACGGCAAGCATGAGGGCTTGGCTAGCGCGTGGCCCTGGACCCCAGGCTACCCAGTCTCGCACTTCACTAATGTCCGTTGTTTCCGGGCGCCCAGCGCGAACCAGTTTTAAGATTGCATCGATTACGCTATCGCCCACGGGCAATTGCCGCACGACGGCTTGTGCTTCCATGAGTTCATTTGCGCTAAGGACTTGCTCCGGCTCAACTTCCTTGGCACCGGTGGTCGCGATAATGATTTGACGTTCGGCGGCGTCATCTGGGTAACTAATGTCGACCTGCATGAGGAAACGGTCTAGCTGTGCCTCAGGCAACGGGTAGGTGCCTTCCTGCTCAATTGGGTTTTGTGTGGCCAGAACATGAAAGGGGCGAGGGAGGTCGTGATCTTGCCCGGCAATGGAGACGCGTCGTTCTTGCATGGCCTGTAGGAGTGCTGACTGCGTACGTGGGCTGGCTCGGTTTATTTCATCAGCCATAAGCAGTTGGCTGAACACGGGGCCGTGGACAAACCGGAAGAAGCGCTTTCCGTCTTCGCCTTCTTCTAGAATTTCTGAGCCCAGAATATCAGCGGGCATTAAATCGGGTGTGAACTGCACCCGTTTATTTTCCAGGCCGAGTACCGTACCAAGCGTTTGCACGAGCTTGGTCTTAGCGAGTCCAGGCACGCCGATGAGAAGGACGTGTCCGCCGGCGAGGAGGGTAATAAGGCTTTCTTCGACGACTGAGCTTTGTCCTAAGATTATAGTCTCGACAGCAGCTTTTGCTTTATCCATCTGCTCGCTGACCCGTTCGACGTCTTCAACAGAGACATCTGCGCGCGCGTCGGGGCTTTGTGTTATCGTATCGCTCACCTAAATATCTCCAATGTAAGGATTTTCGTCTGGTGTGCAGAGTATGGAGGGTCATGTGGTCAAGTTAGAAGAAGATTCTGCTTCAGATAGGCTTACATCTTTGCGTGCATCCAGTGCTCGGGCGAATGCGGGTCAAGATTGTGGCGATTTTGGCATTCGAATCGACCGCAATGGGGTTTGGTACTACCAGGGCTCCCCGATAGGACGAAAGCCTATGGTGAAGCTGTTTTCCACGGTTCTGAACCGGAAACTTGATGGCAGTTATTGGCTTACGACGCCGGCAGAGAATGGTCGGGTCGAGGTTGAAGACGTTCCCTACCTGGCAATCGAATTAATCCACACCGGAGAAGGGGTTAGTCAAACGCTCGACTTCAGGACCAATCTTGACGCCATTGTGCCTTTAGGGCCCGACCGTGCGTTGTGGGTTGAAACGGATCCCGCGAGCGGTGAGCCTGCTCCTTATATACAGACGGGTAAAGGTTTAGACGCGCGTATCGCACGGTCTGTATTTTATCATTTGATTGATTTGGGTGTTGAGGGAGAGATCAATGGCGAACTATGTTTCGGTGTTTGGAGCCGTGGTGTGTTTTTCCCCATAGGGGATATCGCCGCATGCTGACACCAGCTGAAATACGCGAGCGCCTTGAGATCAACCGCACGGCCAAAGAGCGCGGTGATGTTGCGTCCGGCCGGGCCTTGCTGGCGGAAGAGGGCCTCACAGAATTTGAGGCTAATGGGTATGGAGTTATTCCGTCCAGCGGCATTCCTTATGAAAACGGTGCTGGTGCGCCTGGTGTGAACATCAAGATAGTTTCGGCTGGCGTGTTGGTCCCTATAATAAACCGCGATGAGGGGCTCACTGTTTTGCTGACCCGTCGGACAGATGGCTTGGCTAAGCATGCTGGTCAGGTTGCTTTTCCAGGTGGGCGCGTTGATGACAGTGATGCAGACCAAGTCGAGGCCGCGCTGCGTGAGGCGCACGAAGAAGTTGGAATTGTGCCTGGGACCGTCGACGTGCTGGGGTGTCTTGATCCGTATCTCACGATTACGGGGTTTGAAGTTCTTCCTGTTGTCGGATTTATTTCGCTCCCGCCCGAAACCTTCAGGCCCGAACCAGGCGAAGTCGCGGCAGTTTTCGAAGTGCCCCTGCCCTTTCTGTTGGACCGTTCCAATCATCAGAAGGTGCGCCGTATAGTAAATGGTCTAGAGCGGGCCTATTACGCAATGCCCTACGGATCCCATTATATTTGGGGGGCTACGGCTGGAATGATCGTCAATCTGAGCGAGGTTCTAAGCGACTAATTATGCGCATTTTATTTATATACCTTCTGCCGTTCCTTCTGCCTCTAACCGCGTATCTGGCTTGGGCTTGGTATCGCGCGACTTATGTCAAAGAACACGACGGAAAGGCGCCAGAAATTGAGAAAGGCCCTTGGCCTGCCTTGTTGCTTATCGGCGCGCTATTGGCGTTTGGTGTTATGGCTGCAACGGCACTGATGCGTGGCGCAGATTCGGACGCGACGTATACGCCGCCCCGGTATGAGGACGGTCGCGTCACCCCTGGTCGGCTAGAAGAAAAATAGGGTGGTGAATGCCACTTTAGACGTTGCGCCATGGATGAATATCCATGCGGTACAAGCATTGTTTTCTGCTCTGGGTGCACCAGAAACTGACGTGCGTTTCGTCGGCGGATGTGTGCGTGATTCCATCCTTTCACGCCAAATTAAAGATATAGATGTCGCAACGCCGGACGAGCCCGGGTCTGTCGTTGAGAAGCTATCGGCAGCTGGAATTAAAGTCGTCCCCACGGGCTTGGCCCATGGCACAGTGACTGCCATTGTTGATGGTCAAGCATTTGAAATTACATCGCTGCGCAAAGACACGGCCTGTGATGGGCGCCATGCGGATGTCCAATTCACAACCGACTGGGTTGAAGATGCGTCGCGTAGAGACTTCACCTTTAATGCGTTATCCATGCGGCAGGACGGCACACTCTTTGATCCGTTCGGTGGTGTCGCGGATGCGAAAGCGGGGCGAGTTCTATTTGTTGGCGACCCAGGGGACCGCATCCAAGAAGATTATCTGCGTATTCTGAGGTACTTCCGATTTCTTGCACTCTATGGAAAACACGACCCGGACCGTGGCATTTTAGAGGTATGCGCAATGCATCAGGAAGGTCTTGCCTCTCTTTCTATTGAGCGGGTGCGCGATGAGTTTGTGAAATTGCTCAGTGCACCCGACCCAACCCAGTCTTTGATGGCGATGGCAGAGTCTGGCGCACTTAAAGCAGTTGCTAAGGATACTCAAATCGACCTCCGCCTCGACCTTTTGATCAATGCTGAAAAGGCGTTGGCGTGGGGGAGCGGCGGGGTGGGTTGGATTCGCCGATGGGTATTTTTGTTTGGGCAAAGCGCGACAGATATCGCACAGCGCATAAAGATCAGTAGGAAGAACGCTCTTAAAATTCAGGATTGCTCTGCCGCTGCGGTGGCGGCTGCAACAGTCGCCGGACTTGTTGACCTGAACCGTTTTTTGTATGCCTTCGCAAATGGCTCTGAGCCTAGAAACGAAGCGGTTGAAGGTGTAGTAATCGCTTGTGCCCGTGCGGAGAACGCGAAGACTAATGACTGGGCATCACTCCTTCATAAGGCTCAAATGTGGGTCCGGGTTCGGTTTCCGCTCACCGGGGCCGATGTGCAGGCGCTTGGCGTGTCTGAGGGGCCTGAAATCGGGACGTTACTTAAGGCAGTTGAGCAGGAGTGGGTCGATGGTGGATTTAACGCTAGCCGTGAAGATTTGCGCGCCCGTCTAAATGCATTGGTCAAATAAAAATGGCCCCGTCCTTTTGAGGAGGAGGGGCCAGTCTTAAGTGGCAATGCAAAAGACGGGAGGGGATCCTAGTCTTCAATGCAATTGCCCACCGTTTTTATGGGGCCCTGACTTACAGGAAGATTGCGGCGGCATTACACTGTTGTCATGTCAGCCTACTGGCCACTCATTGAGTTGGCGGAGGCCTTCTGCGCTGGCAATGGCGGCGGATTGAGCCAAATTAAGAGACCGAGCCCCTGCTGCCATGGGGATCGATAGGCGTGCATCAGCCGCTTTATGCACTTCATCCGGCACCCCAGCGCTCTCTTGACCGAAAACAAGGTGGTCACCAGCTGCGAATGAGAATGAATGGTGTGGCTCGGAGGCCTTGGTGGTGAAAAGAACAAGGCGGCCAGTCTGGCCCGATTGCGAGGAAATATAGGCCTCCCATGACTGATGTCGGGTGAGTGACACATTGTCCACGTAGTCCATTCCAGCCCGTTTTATGCGCTTATCGTCCCAAACAAAGCCGCAGGGTTCGATGATTTCCACTGCGATATCGAAGCATGCGCCAAGGCGCAGCACGGCTCCGACATTCTGAGGGATATCAGGCTGAAATAGGACGATGCGAATCACACTCATAAATCCCGGCAATCTGTCAGTTTGAGGGGCGGTAAAGGCCTTTGCACAGCCAATAAAATATCCTATACCCCCCGTCATTGTTTTCCTTAGAGTTTCGTTCGGGTTGGGGAAGCAAGGCAAGGCGACCAAGACGTTTTTAGTCACGGATCGTGTGGGTTGTATAAGGTGATTTCATCTCATATCGCCTGGTCTCGCACACCTCTCCCGGCGCACGCGCAAGAACCGAGAGGTCCGAAAAGATGGCGGATGCAGCAGAACATCAAGCGGTTCCCACTGAAGATGAGTCCAGGCGGGATTTCCTACTCCATGCAACGTTAGCAACGGGTGCAGTGGGTGTGGCGGTTTCCATGTGGCCACTGATCAACAGCATGAACCCGGCAGCCGATACGTTGGCATTGTCTTCAGTTGAAGCCAGCCTGGCAGGCCTTCAAGAAGGTCAGGCGATTACAATTAGCTGGCGCGGTAAGCCTGTCTTTGTGCGATATAGAACAGCAGTTGAGATTGAAGAGGCTCGCAGTGAGCGCTGGCAGGATATGCCTGACCCGCAACCCGATGAAGAGCGTGTTCAAGATGACCGCTATTTGATCGTTATTGGGGTGTGCACCCATTTAGGCTGCATTCCGCTCGGTCAAAAGACCACGGAGACGCGTGGCGACTACGGCGGGTACTTCTGCCCCTGCCATGGATCGCATTACGATTTATCAGCTCGTATTCGTAGAGGGCCAGCTCCAGCGAACCTTGAGGTTCCTGAGTATATTTTCCTCTCCGAAACAAACATTCGCATCGGTTAAGGAGCGTAGCCGCAATGAGCACTGAAAAAAGTTGGGGCACTCAGGCTTTTGATTGGTTTGAAGAACGCCTGCCTATTGTTTCCTTTATCGATAACACTGTTGGGTCCAAGTATCCGGCACCGAAAAATCTAAACTACTTCTGGAACTTCGGCGCCTTGGCTGGCTTTGTGATGGTGATTATGATTTTGACGGGCATTTTGCTCGCTATGTCTTACACTCCTCATGTTGATCACGCTTTCCAAAGCGTTGAGCGCATTATGCGCGACGTGAACTCCGGTTGGTTACTGCGGTACATGCATGCCAACGGCGCGAGCTTCTTCTTCATCGTGGTCTATATCCATATTTTCCGGGGTTTGTACTACGGCTCTTATAAAGCGCCTCGGGAAGTACTGTGGTGGCTCGGTATTATTATTATGCTGATCATGATGATGACAGCCTTCACGGGTTACGTCTTGCCTTGGGGTCAAATGAGTTTCTGGGGTGCGACAGTTATTACCAACCTGTTCTCGGCGATCCCGGTAATTGGAGATGAGATCGTAACACTGCTTTGGGGTGGCTTCTCTGTAGATAACCCAACGCTGAACCGGTTTTTTGCCCTTCATTTTCTAATGCCGTTTGTTTTAGTCGGCGTGGTGATCCTCCACGTTTGGGCGCTGCATATTCCGGGCTCCAATAACCCGCTGGGAATTAATGCGACACCTAAGGACAAGATTCCGTTCCACCCGTACTACACCGCTAAAGATGTGTTCGGGCTCGGCGTTTTTCTCTTGGTATACTTCACGGTGGTGTTCTGGTTCCCGAACGCCATGGGGCATACTGACAACTACATTCCAGCTAATCCGCTTTCGACGCCGGCTCATATTGTTCCTGAGTGGTATTTTTTACCGTTCTACGCGATTTTGCGCTCAATCGATGACAAGCTGACGGGTGTTATCTTAATGTTCGGATCAATTCTGATCTTATTTGTCATTCCTTGGCTCGATACATCGCGTGTCCGGTCCGCAACATTCCGCCCCATTTTTAGGGTCCTATTCTGGATTTTCCTGATTGATTGCGTGGTTCTGACATGGTGTGGCGCACAGCTTCCTGAAGGGATTCCGCTGATTCTCACCCGGGTTGGCACCTTCTGGTATTTCTTCCACTTCTTGGTTCTGATGCCTGTTATTGGCTGGATTGAAACGCCAAGACCTCTTCCAACAAGTATCAGCACGCCAGTCGTGGCAAAGCCTGCGGAGTAGAGATATGAGGATCGTTCTTTTTGCCGCCTTAGCCACATTGTTCATCGGTTTTGTGCCGGTTGATGTAAAGGCTGCGGGTGGAGAAGTTAAGTTGGACCATCAAGAATGGTCTTTCGATGGAGTTTTCGGTCGCTTTGATCGGCAACAGCTGCAACGCGGGTTTCAAGTCTATCGGGAAGTATGTGCATCCTGCCATAGCTTGGACTACATCGCGTTCCGTAACTTAGAAGCAATAGGGTACAGCGAAGACCAAACGAAAGTGTTGGCGTCTGAGTACACGATTGAGGAATGCTGTGATGATCAGGGCGATATTTTCGACCGGCCAGCCATTCCAGCCGATTACATTCCCAATCCGTACCCCAATGAGCAATTTGCTCGGGCCTCTAATAATGGCGCGTTGCCACCTGACTTATCGCTTATGTCTAAAGCGCGGCATGGTGGTCCAGATTACGTCTATAGCTTGATCAATGGATACCCTGACCCTGATAAGTCGACGCCCGAAATGGAAGCTGAGTTGATGGACGGTATGTATTATAATGCGGTCTTCGAGGGCAATCAGATAGCGATGGCCCAGCAGTTGTTTGATGACCTTCTTGAATACTCAGATGGCACGGACCCTACAGCTAAACAAATGGCAAAAGATGTTGCCGCGTTCCTGCACTGGGCCGCGGAGCCGAAGTTGGAAATGCGCAAGCAGACGGGCGTTCGGGTGCTCCTGTTCACATTCGTCTTTACGATCTTGGCCTACTTCCTTAAGCGCCGGATCTGGGCAGACGTCGAGAGCTAGGCATTTACTAAAACCAATTAAAGCGTTTAAGCCGCCGGCCAGATAGCCGGCCGCTTTTCTTTGTGGGCTCTGTGAATAATCTGTGGCCTAGACGTTGAAGAGGAAGTGCATGATGTCGCCGTCTTTGACGAGGTAGGCTTTGCCTTCCTGGCGCATTTTACCAGCGTCTTTGGCGGGCTGTTCGCCACCCAGAGAGACGAAATCACCGTAGGCGATTGTTTCTGCACGAATAAAACCACGCTCAAAATCCGTATGAATAGCGCCAGCGGCTTGCGGGGCCTTGGCCCCATTTCTGACCGTCCATGCGCGCGCTTCTTTTGGCCCGACTGTGAAGAACGTCAGGAGATCGAGCAATTCGTAGCCAACGCGGATGACGCGGGCGAGCCCTGTTTCTTCCAACCCAAGGGTTTCGAGGAAATCTTTGCGTTCCTCTGGATCGTCAAGCTGAGATACTTCTTCTTCAATGGCAGCGGAAACGACAACGCATCGCGCGCCAGACTTTGCAGCCATAGCCTCAACCTGAACTGAGTATTCATTGCCGTCAGCCGCGTTATTTTCTTCAACGTTGCAGGCATAAAGCACAGGCTTGGCTGTAAGTAATTGCAACTGGTGAAAGATCTTTAATCCGTTCTCATCGTCCGGCCGTGCTGTTCGTGCCGGCTTCCCAACCCTGAGCGCGTCAAGCACAGGGCCTATCACGGCGATTAGGTCCTTGGCATCCTTGTCGCCGGACTTAGCTTTCTTCGCCATGGCATCCGCGCGTTTCTCTATGCTTTCAAGATCCGAGAGAAGCAGTTCGGTTTCGACAGTTTCGGCGTCCCGGATAGGATCAACTGACCCGTCTACGTGGGTGACGTTGCCATCCTCAAAGCACCGAAGGACGTGAACGATGGCATCTACTTCACGGATGTTGGCGAGAAACTTATTACCTAAGCCTTCACCCTTGCTGGCGCCTTTCACCAGGCCTGCAATGTCGACAAACTCGAGCTGGGTAGGAATTGTTTCTTTAGAGCGGGCAATCTCAGATACTTTTGTCAGTCGACCATCGGGGACCGCAACGCGCCCGACGTTTGGCTCAATGGTGCAAAATGGAAAATTTGCAGCTTGTGCTGCTGCCGTCGAGGTTAGGGCGTTAAAGAGGGTCGACTTACCGACGTTTGGTAGACCAACAATGCCGCAATTGAAACCCATTCTCTTTTTACCCTTCTTTCTTTTCGGTCTTCTTGTCGCGTGGTGACGGTGGTGTATTAACGTCCCGCATTGCCTGTGAAACGTCGGTCATGAATCGATTGTCTTCACCATTCACCAGCAAAGGTGTGGCGTCGGCTGATGCTTCGCGCAGGGCCGTAACCCATGTTTTGTCAGCTTCCGCAAAATCTTGGAGAACATACCCGGATACCCGATCTTTTTGGCCAGGATGACCGACGCCCATGCGAACACGCCAGAACGCTTCGCCGCTATGGGCCACCAAACTGCGTATTCCGTTGTGGCCAGCATGGCCGCCACCTTTTTTGACGCGGACCTTTCCAGGTGCGAGTTCAATTTCATCGTAAAAGACGATGACGTCATCGAGTTCTAGTTTGTAGAAGCTCATGGCTTCACTAACGGAGCGGCCTGATTCGTTCATGAATGTGGATGGCTTTAGAACGACCACTTTGTCGCCGGCTAATTGTCCTTGAGCTAATTGTCCTTGGAACTTAGTGCGCCATGCCCCCAGGTTGTGGCGCGCGACAATGCTGTCAGCGGTCATAAAACCAAGGTTGTGTCTATTATTGGTATAGCCAGAGCCAGGGTTGCCCAGGCCTACTAGCAGGCGCATGGCGGCCTCGCGATTCAGACAAACAGAGGAATAACAGACTTTGAGAGGGGTCGGTGAGGGTCCGGTCCAGTGGCCAGACCCTCAACAGTCTTAATCTTCCGACTCTTCTTTATTATCGTCTTCGGCATCTTCGCCTTCGGAGCTCTCACTTGCCGCTGCTGCCGCGGCTTCTTCTTCGTCTTCAGCAGCTGTTGCTACTGTCGGCGCAGCAAGTGTGATGACCGTGAAGTCGCGCCCCGTAATCGTTGGCGTGACGCCTTCCGGCATTGTTATTGCGCTAATGTGAACCGAATCACCGATTTCTAGGCCTGTGAGGTCGATTTCAAAATTTTCAGGCAACGCATCTGGACGTGCACGCACTTCAATTTCGTGGCGTACCATATTGATCACGCCGCCAGCCTTAATGCCTGGTGACTCTTCCTCGTTGGAGAACTGCACAGGAATTGCAACGTTCACTACCGTATTTTTTCCAATGCGGCGGAAATCGACGTGAACAGGCGTGTCGCTCACAGGATGCATTTGCACATCCTGTGCCATTGCTTTCTGGGTCTCGTTACCCACAGAAATTTCGAATACCTTCATTGCGAATCCGGGTTTATGCATTTCAACGAACAGATCGCGCGGTTTCATGGAGATAAGGGTTGGTTCCTTGTTATCGCCATAGATTACGCCGGGCACAAGGCCTTCTCGACGTGCTGCGCGGGCTGCCCCCTTGCCGGCCCGGTCGCGTTCCTGAACATTCAGGGCGCCTACGTTTGCCATTTCTGGTCTCCTCTAATGTGAATCGACATCTCAATAAATAAGGTGCCACCGGCAGGCCTCCAGGGGTGTCGCCGCCGGTAATTTGGCCCCACCCAAAATCTGTATAGCCCCAAGAAGCGGGCGTAATACAGGGATTCAGGGTTAGGCTCAAGCCCTAGAGGGCCAGAACCGCTGGTCAGTCAAAGAGACTAGAAACTGAAGATTCTGAGCTAATCCGTTTCACGGCCTCTGCCATCAATGGCGCGATCGAAATCTGGCGGACATTGTCCGCCAAGCGAACGGATTCTGTGGCCTGAATGCTGTCCGTAATGACTAATTCCGTCATGGGAGAGTCGGATAGGCGGCCAACGGCTCCACCAGAGAGTACGCCGTGGGTCACGTAGGCAGATACGGTCTTGGCACCGCTATCCATGAGGGCGACGGATGCATTACATAGGGTTCCCGCTGAATCCACGATGTCATCAACCAAGATGCAATCGCGACCTTGAACGTCTCCAATGATGTTCATGACCTCAGAAACGCCTGCTTTCTCGCGACGTTTATCAATAATGGCGAGTTCTGTATTCAGACGCTTGGCGATGGCCCTGGCCCGCACCACGCCGCCGACATCTGGCGAGATGATCATGGGGCTGTCCTTACCGGCGTATTTTTCTTTGATGTCATCAATAAAAACGGGCTGCCCATAGAGGTTGTCCAAGGGAATATCGAAAAAGCCTTGGATCTGACCTGAGTGAAGATCAAGTGTGAGGACACGGCTCGCGCCAGCTTGGTGGATGAGATTGGCGACCAGTTTAGCTGTGATTGGTGTACGAGGTGCAGTCTTACGGTCTTGTCTCGCATACCCATAGTAGGGGATGACGGCCGTTACTCGCTCCGCTGACGCTCGGCGAAGGGCATCAAGCGTAACCAGCAACTCCATAAGGTTATCGTTTGCCGGATAGGAAGTTGGTTGCACGACGAAGACGTCTTCACCGCGAACGTTCTCATGGATCTCGACAAAGACCTCCATGTCGGAAAAGCGCTTCACTGATGCTTTTGTCATTTCGACATGTAAATACGCAGCGATAGCTTCGGCGAGTGGCCGATTGGCGTTGCCAGCCATAAGTTTCATGTAAAAAGACCCCCAACGGCACACGCCCAATTCAACGGCTTTTGGTGATGTTCTCCAGCCGTATTGAACGTGAGAAAACCTATCAATCTGTCACAGGTCTGTAAACGTTCTGCGTCAATAATTCATCGTATCTGACCACACTTTTTAAAGTGACTCCGTTTCTAACGTTTGGTTTTTATCGTTTCGGAAATAATCTCCAGCAGACCGGGCATGGCGCCATCGACAACGGCTTCGGCAATCATGCCCCATGCTCCGTCCAATTCCCCCCGCGGGATTCGATTATCCAACCGGACCTCGCCCATGCTTTGCCTGTCTTGGTCGAGGACTTGCCAAATGATGGCGATATCATCTTGGGTCATATCGTGCTCGGTCATACTGACAATGGCAGCGAGCACAATGTCGGGAGTCCCATCTGCGGGCTTAAAGCCTTCCCGAACGAGTCGGTTAGCCATGGCGTTTCCCAAGGATTGGGCGCCATCACCGGGCGCGGTCTCTGGGCGCTGGATTGTTGCGGTCAAGCCAGCCCAAGGGCGTTTCTGTTCAGGTGTGCGCTCAACATCGGTGGAGGGGGCGAGGAGCAGAGCAAGACGGGCTGCCATGTCGTGTGCTACGCGGTCGTGCGCCGCTCCATCACCTGCGATCCAAGCAGCCGATTCGACTTGTACGGTTTGATTAAGGCGAGTGACTACTTGCCCAAGCCGATTGAGAAGCCTCCAGTTAAAGCTGAGGGTCGTGAGAAAGCCGTCGTCAGAGGAGCCGCTCAAGTTTCCGTCGGCAGTGAAACTGAGAATTCCGGTTCGACTAACGGCTTCGGCAGGTATCTCCTGCTGCTTTAAATCGTTGGCGATCCGTCCAGCAATATAGGATGCGGCTGTCCGATCAATACCGGCTGGAGGTAAGACCCCTAAGCCAGCGCCACTCGGATTCGCGAGCAGTGGATTCTGGGTGTTGGGGGCGCGCCGAAAAGGTTGTGGGACGGACCCGCATGCGACCAAAGCTGTCGATGAAAGCAGAGTTATGAGATGCCGGCGATTAAACATGACCTTAGAGCGCCAACGCTATGCCCGACAGTTGACGACCATAGTCTGGCTCATTCCTATGATGTGACCGCCGATAGCTATAAAATTTATCTTTCTCTGAATATGTGTCCGCCTTCAGGCGTTCCGTAGTGTTTACGCCGCTAGCCCTAATCTTATCGAGTACAAACTTCCCAATATCAAAGTAGACGTGTCCCATCTTATCCGAAGGTTGGAAATAACAATCATTGTCCGAGCTGTCTGAGAGGAACCTGTCATGGAACTCAGGCCCAACCTCGTAGGAATCCGGGCCGATGCAGGGCCCAACGGCCGCTATGATTCGATCGCGTTTGGCGCCGAGTTGCATCATAGCATCGACCGTATTTTCAATGATGCCAGAGACCGCGCCTTTCCATCCAGCATGTGCTGCGCCGATAATTCTAGCTTCAGGTGCGGCGAATAGCACCGGCGTGCAATCAGCGGTAAGCACCGCAATGCCAAGGCCGGGTACGTTAGTTACGAGACCGTCTGCGACCGGCGCATTCTCGTTTTTCCAAGCCTCTGAAACCGTTATGACGCTAGTTGTATGTTCCTGTTGAACAGTGAGAAAGTGATCATCGTCTACGCCAAGTGCTGCGGCGCAGAATGCTTTGTTCTGAAGCACAGTTTCCTGATCGTCGTCTGAGCCAAGGCCGCAGTTTAGGCTGTTGTACAATCCACTTGAGTATCCGCCTTGGCGTGTGAAAAAGCCGTGGTGGACGCCGTCTATTGATTTAAGGTTAGCAGCTTTCATCATGGGGACGGCATTGCCTCAAACCCCGACAACGGTGCTATGCCATTCGGCCCAAAGGCTATGACTTTGAATAAGCCCCCCATTCCTTGTGGATCGATGAGTCGATGAATGCTGGAATGGATCGCTTGTATTTCTGTGCCTGTTTTGCCCTCAGACAATTGAAATTCGCGAACCTCTGCACCAAGACGTATGAGCCAGGGCCCTTGCTCGACTGGGCCATGAATGCTTGCACCCTGAGCTCGGGCGGATTGGGCGACGGCGGCGAAGTCCACATGAGCTGTTATGTCGGCGTCTCCTGGCGATTTAAGGACGGGGTGGTAAGCGTGATTTTTAACGGCCTGCACAGTGTCGCCAACATCCGAGAAAGTATGTCCGTAGTCTATCAGCAGAGCGGCGCCTAGATTGTCTACGCAAAGAGCTGCAATGCGCGAGGTTGCTTCTTGCACAGCGTTCGATTGTTCTAAAATGCTATCCGTTGGTGCATCATCAAACGCATTACCGATTTCTGGGTGCGGGAGTGGTGCTGTCGTGAATCGAAATCCATCGGTATCATGTGCCACTAGCCGTTCGCACCATCCAGAGGGTGTTTTGATAAATTGTGATATCGGGAGGGCGTCTAAGAATTCATTGGCAATCAGAATGACGGGGCCGTCTGGTAGTGTGGAGAGACCGTTGTGCCAGTTAATATCGTAGGGCGCTAATGTCTTGCGTTGTTCGTTGCGTAAAGCGTCGCTGCGTTCAACGAGGTGGAGTGAGGCGGAGCGCGCGAATGCCGGTGCGATGTCCCACACCGTGCGCAACGCATCTGCCATAAGTGTGCCTCGCCCAGGCCCGCACTCGACTAGATTGAAATTGCGGGGTTGGCCAAGGGCCTGCCACGTGGTGACGCACCATAGGCCAACAAGCTCACCAAAAACCTGAGAAACCTCTGGCGCGGTTATGAAGTCACCCGCTTTCCCAAATACGGTTCCACGGGCGTAATAGGCGTCTGCAACCGCTTCCATATACGTTGCAAATGAAATAGGCCCCTGCTTACTGATTTGCGTGACGAGACGCTCTTCTAATTTAGGTGTTTTCGGCTCAGGGGTCGACGCTGTCATGACTATGCCGTGACGGGTGCGCGGTTTAAGGAACGCCATATGACGATCATGCCGAACAATAGTAGCGCACAGGACAAGATTTGACCCATTGTTAAACCAAAGGCGAGGAAGCCCAGGTGTCGATCTGGTTCTCGGAAAAGCTCAACAACGATTCGGGTGATGGCGTACCCGGAGCAGAAGCAGCCGGTGATAATGCCCGGTCTTTTGCGTATCGTGTCCTGACGCCACAGGACATTAAGAACCACAAACAGGACGAGACCTTCGAGGAAGGCTTCATAGAGCTGGCTCGGATGGCGGGGGATTAGCCCGCCGCCTGGGAACGTCATAGCCCAGCTAACATCGGGCGCGGTTCGGCCATACAGTTCGCCATTCACAAAATTGGCGATGCGACCAAGAAAGAGGCCGATGGGCACGGCACAGCTCACCGTGTCACCGACGTACCATTTATCAACCTTAATTTTGCGAGCAAATAATATGATCGCGAGGGTGACCCCGATTAATCCGCCATGAAACGACATCCCGCCTTCCCAGGTCATTAAAATTTCACCTGGATTAGAAAGATAGTAGGCTGGCTTGTAAAACAGCACATACCCGAGGCGTCCACCGAGAATGATACCGATCAGCGCCCAAATGAGAAAGTCGTCGACCTGCTCTGGAGTCATCAAAGCGGGTGATTTTTTTATCAAGCGCCGCATGTACCATGTGCCGCCAAATAGACCCGCAATATACGCCAGCGCATACCAGCGGATCGCGAAGGGGCCGATCTCGATTAGAACCGGATCAATCGTCGGAAATGTGAGTGCCAATGAAATCATGACTGGTAAACCGGCTTAGCGAAAAGGATCTGGTTGAGCGAGGTAGTCTCTGATGGTGATGTTGACACCCTCTTCCAAAGAGGTAAATGAATCCTTGAAGCCTGCCGCCCGCAGTCGGGTGAGGTCGGCTTGGGTGAAGTACTGATAATGTTCACGCAATGCCTGAGGTGTGTCGCGCCACTTCGGTTGGAACTCCTGGTTACAGGCCTGGTGAACAGCGCGCGCTAAATCAAAAAAGGTTCGAGCGTTGCCGCTTCCGACATTGAACAACCCGGAAATGCGACTGTTACCTAACAGCCACCTGATCACAGCGATGCAATCGTCGACATAAACAAAATCGCGTTTTTGTTCGCCATCTGCGAAGTCTGGATTGTGAGATCTGAATAGGGGGTAGGAGTCGCCACGGGACACGACCGGGTGCATCTGACTCACGACGCTTCCTTGCGTTCCTTTATGACGTTCGTTGGGCCCAAAGACGTTAAAGAAGCGCAGGCCGGCCCACTGTGGCGGCGTCGGTTTTCCTGCCTCAACCTGCTCAGCAACAAATTGATCAAACGCTAGCTTGCTTTCACCGTAGATGTTGAGTGGCTTGAGCTTAGCCATAGACCTTCCCGACAGATCATCCTCAAACCCAAGTGTTCCGTCGCCGTAAACTGAGGCTGATGACGCATATATGAATGGTTTTTTATTGTCAGAGCACCAGGCCCAGAGTGTTTTGCTCAGGTCGACATTGACGGCGAATACTGCGTCTCGATCTGTCGCCGTGGTGGCTGTTTCTGCCCCGAGGTGAATGATGGCGTCAATGTCTAGGGTGTTGCCATCGAGATAGCATTGCATGTCCGAAGGCTTAATCCAGGTCACGCCCGACCTTTTGGTAACGTTTGCTTGTTTAATATCGTTATCGACGACATCAATCGCCACGACAGACCCTGGGCTTGTAGCGTCGAGAACGGCTAATAAATTTGATCCGATAAATCCGGCCGCACCGGTTATGGCAAGCATAGGGGCCTCGTGTGATTGGCGGTGGTCCAGTTATGCCGGAACGGACAGGGTCGGGCAACGAAACAAAAAGACGTATCTTGTTGTCAGGGGCTTGAAGCTTAGGTGAAGCGAGCCGATATTAATTGTAGGTAGTAGCCACGGAGCAGTCCTATGCAAAGTCAGAAACGAATCTTTGATGATATCGCGAAAGTTGCCGGTGGAGCACTCGGTGCTCTTGGCAGTCTTAAGCAGGAAATCGAAAGCCTTCTTAAGCAGCGCATGGACCGGTTTGTGGCAGACCATGACCTTGTGAGTCGTGAAGAATTTGAAGCCGTCAAAGCGATGGCGTCAGAGGCGAGGGCCGAACAGGAAAGGCTGCTGGCCAGGGTGGTGGAATTTGAAGCGGCTGCAAAACCTAAATCGGCCAAGTCCACGACACCCAAACGGAATAGAAAGGCCAAAGCTGCGACATCACCGTCATAGAAACCTCTAGCCCAATCCGCGGCCTAACGTATTCAACCTTTTTAAAGACGAATGTTTCTACGGCGTTTTATAGCGAATAAGAAAAACTTCGCGACCCATAAAAATACTAGCATTAGTTATTGCCGCCCCTAAGAACCTACTATATCTTGAATTTCAGGTCACGAATTAGGTCGGCTAAAATGATGCTGGGCCCGGGGAAATTGAGGGGAATAAATGCGCACCACTACCGTCAGCCGAGAACCCACGGCAGACAACCCACTTGATTGCATTGAAGAAGTAATCAGCGTCAAAGATTGGGTTTTTGATCGGCGTAGTGATGAAGAAATGGCGGTGGAAGCACCAGGGACTTGGTGTGACTTCGGATTATTTTTTGCCTGGTCACAAGAATTAGATGCTCTGCATTTCTCATGCGCCTTAGACATGCGTGTTCAGCCAAAAATCATGAGCAATATTTACGAGTTGATTGCAAAGCTGAATGAACGATTGTGGACTGGCCATTTCGCCATCTGGGTGGAAGAAGGAATTCCGATGTTCCGGCATACTATCCACTGTAATGATGGGCGTATTGATGCAGCCCATATTGATGAGCTAGTTGATTTGGCCCGCAGCGAATGCGAACGGTACTACCCAGCCTTTCAGTTTGTGATTTGGGGTGGACGAACGCCGGACGATGCGATTGCTTGCGCTTTGCTGGATACAGTCGGCGAAGCTTAAGGCGCTATACAGCGATAAATCGAATCCAGAGGTGGCTGCATGGCCGCCTCTTTGTGTTATGGTCTCCAAATGATTGAAGGAACCATACTTCTCGTCGGATGTGGCAAAATGGGCGGTGCGCTGCTTAAGGGCTGGTTTGCCCAAGGGCTTAGTCCAGTGGATGTGATGATTGTGGAACCGGCTGGCCGCGCTGGTGTCGAAAGCGCCAAAGAGCATCCTGCACTTAGTGTTCTATCTGATGCTTCCGAGCTACCAAGCGATTTCACACCTGATGCGGTGGTCTTCGCCGTCAAGCCGCAAGCAGCGCCGGAGGTTATACCTGCCTATGCGAGGTTTGCGGAAGGAGGCACGGTGTATTTGTCCATTATTGCCGGTTTACCGAGTGGTCGACTTCAAGGTTTTCTGGGTCCTGACGCGGCCATCGTCAGAGCTATGCCTAATACCCCTGCCGCGATTGGGCGCGGCATGAGTGTATTGTATGCTGTCGATTCTGTCGGCCCATCACAAAAACGCGTCTGTAAAGTTCTAATGGCTGCCGCTGGGCAAACCGCCTGGATCACTGATGAAGCTGATATGGATGCGGTCACAGCAGTATCTGGTAGCGGGCCCGCATATGTTTTCTTTCTGGCGGAGGCTTTGACGGAGGCAGGTATTGCTGAGGGTTTAGAGCCTGCGTTAGCAGTTCAGCTCGCAACGGCGACTGTCTCAGGTGCTGGGGCTTTGCTCGATGCAGGACCACAGCCTGCGGATGTTCTGCGTAAGAACGTGACCAGCCCCGGTGGCACAACCGAAGCCGCACTTAAGGTGTTGATGGCCGAGGATGGGATGATTCAGCTATTAAAGCTTGCGGTTAAG
Organism: Rhodospirillaceae bacterium; assembly: GCA_028822445.1. Lineage (GTDB taxonomy): Bacteria > Pseudomonadota > Alphaproteobacteria > Rhodospirillales > Rhodospirillaceae > WLXB01. The sequence goes on from JAPKDQ010000001.1 coordinate 170,028, forward strand.
GCTGCTGCTGTAAGATCGCGAGAACTGGCACGCTCCTAACCTCGTGTGACAAATAAAGGCGTAGGCACATGGCAGCGAAGAAAGCGACAAAAGGGAAGGCGGCGCGTAAGAGTAAACCGCCTATCGCGGATGGTATTGTTGACGCCAGTGTAGAAATTGCCGCTGAAAAGGGTTGGCATGGCGTGAGTTTGGCCGAGGTCGCCGACGCGATAGGAGAGCCGCTTGGTGCCATCGTTGCTGTTTACCCGACGACCGACCGCATTGCGTCAGTCTTGTTTCATCGAATTGACCAGCGTGTCTTGTCTCAGGTTCAGTCTGTCGATGTATCCGAAACACCAAAGGATCGATTATTTGAGATTCTGATGATGCGGTTTGATGCATTGCAGGAACAGCGCACGCTCTATGTTTCAATAATTCATCATATGAGACAGCGGCCCGCGGCTTTGATCCTACGGGCCCCAGCCGTGGCGCACTCAATGGCGTTAATGCTCATCGCGTCTGGCATCGAAGTCACCAGTCTATTTGGCATGGCTCGCACCCATATTCTTGCTGTCGCCTACGGCGCCCTTCTAAGAACCTGGCTCAAAGACGACAGTTTAGATATGTCGCAAACTATGTCTGCAGTAGATAAGATTTTAAACGGTCTGGAATCCGCGCAGCGGATGGTTTGTCGCTCTCGGTCGGGAGAAAAAGGCGGTGAAGATTAAATGGAAGCGTGAGTTTAAAGGGGAAGGCGTACAGTTGAGCGCAGTCCGCCAATCGGGCTATCACTGAGTAAGACCTCACCACCTAAGCTGCGTGCAACATCCCGGGCAATTGTCATGCCTAACCCGACGCCGCCTGTTTGAGGGTTGCGGGATGCATCGATGCGATAAAAGGCTTTGAAGACATTCTCTCTCTGCTCTTTCGGAATACCAGTGCCATTATCGTCGATGTATATTTCGACATGGGCCCTCATTCTCTTTGCGGAGACATCGACCTGAGACCCATACCGTGTCGCGTTGCTAATTAAATTAGCGAGGCACCGTCTAAGGGCTAAGGGCCTAGTTGAGATCGGTTCGCCCAGATCGTCGAGACTTAGATTGATGGCCAGTTGATTGCGCTGAAATTGTCTGTGGACATCATGGAGTAAGGTTTGAAGGCTTGTCGACTGTGGTGATTCATCGCCTTCCCCGCGTGCAAAAGCCAAGTAGCCATTCAGCATGCGCTCCATTTCATCGATATCTTCTTTGATGTCTTCGATGTCTTTGGGCTCAGCGCCATCTAGCATTTCCACTTGCAGTCGCAGGCGTGTGAGGGGTGTTCTAAGGTCATGCGACACGCCCGCCAGCATTTCCGTTCGCTGATCAATTTGCCGCTGAATGCGGTTACGCATAGCCGTAAACGCCCATGCTGCCTGTCGCACTTCTCTGGCACCTTCGGGTTTAAAGTTCGGAACATCGAGGCCTTTACCGAAGCTCTCTGTAGCCCGCGCCAATCTCCGCACCGCCCTGACCTGTACGTTGAGGAAAAGGGCGGCAACACCGAATAGCAGTAGGGATGACCCTACCATCCAAAAAACGAAAACATACGTGGTGGAGCTGAAAAGCCGTTTTCTTGGCGCCAGAACATGCAGTATGCCGTCCGGCAACTGCATATTGATCTCGATCTGTCTCTCTGATCTCTTAAAATCGATGGTAAACGGCCGCTTTAATTCTCGCCAGAGTTCCCGGGTTAGAACGTCGGGGAAGGGTCCCCCTGCATCAATGGTTTCGACGGCACGCAACGCTGCATCCGCTTCAAAGGAGATATCTAACTGCATCGTTTGGCGGGCGGCATCCTGTATCCATTGAAAATCTTCTGGTGTTGTATTGTCGCGCATGTAGATGCGGATGTGAGATATGTCCCCGGCTAATCCTTGAGCAAGGCGGCGGGAGAGCGTTTCCCAGTGATTGTCGTAAAAGATGAACGTCGAGATTATTTGCACAAGAATCAAAGGAACAAGAATAATCATCGCAGAGCGACCCATGAGTGTCGCGGGGAGCCATTTACTCCAGCCCGAATCCTGCAACCAACCGGAAACTCGGTCTGCCATCGACATGACTGAGAATGTGCGTTTTGTCATTTCACACTCATCCGTTAGTCAGTCCGCAATAGGTAGCCTGTTCCACGAACCGTTTGCAGGTAACGAGGTTGTCGAGGGTCGCTCTCGATCTTGCGCCGCAACCTCGTGACTTGCACATCAATTGTTCTTGGGTTCGCTTGACCACTCTCGTCGTTACTTAATTTATTACGTTGCACCGGCATGTTAGCATTCATGGCCAGGGTCCGAAGGAGGATGGCTTCAGCTGATGTGAGGTGCACCCTGGCTCCGTTTCTAATCAGAGTATTCCGCGCTATATCATACCGGCATTCACCAAAGCTGAGTTCATGCTGGCTATCGTCAGGCGGCGGGGGTGTCCGCCTAAGAATTGCATTAACCCTTAATATCAGCTCCCGCGGTTCGAATGGCTTACCCATGTAGTCGTCTACACCGCGCTCTAGGCCTTGAATCCGGTATTCGGCTTCACCCATAGCAGTGAGCATGAGTATCGGAATGTCGTTTGTTTCTCGTATGGAGCCCGCAAAACTCATGCCGTCTTCGCCCGGCATCATGACGTCCAAAATAATAAGATCAAATTGTATTGACTCCATGTGACGGCGCCCATCCTTGGCGGATGGCGCTCCCGTTACAAGAAATCCTTGTTCTTTCAGGTACTTCTGGATGAGTCGCCGTAGGCGCGTATCATCGTCGACGACAAGAATGTGGGCTAGAGTTCCGTTGTTTTTCACGCCCGTCATGCTCAGCCCTGATCTTTCTCGTCTTTGAATCGCCGCTGGGCTGAGGCTTCCATTATGCCCAGCATGACTTTTCGGAAACCTTCCACGGCGTCGGCCCCAGCATCTTTATATGCAGTCGCGATTCTAGCGCGTTGCTCGATTGTTAGGAGCCGCTCCAGCTCTTTTCCTTTGGCGGTGAGCGTCAACAGGCGTTGTCGTCTATCAGAGGTGCCTGGCTTCTGGTCGATGTAACCTTCGTCGACCAACTGCCGTAAAACGCGGCTCAAGCTTTGCTTGGTGATCGATAGAATGTCTAAGAGATCGCTGACACTCATGCTGGGGTATTGCCCGACAAAATAGATGACCCTGTGGTGAGCGCGCCCGAAGGACTGCTTGGCTAATATAGTATCAGCCTCAGCTGTGAAGTCCCTGTATGCGAAGAACAGGAGCTCAATGCCTTGTCTCAGGTCCTCATCCCTCAGGAAGAGTAGTTTCGTGCCGGGTTTGGTTTCGACCATAGTTCTGCGTCGCATCGCCTGGGGTTGAGGTCAACGTAATATATAATACGTCAGTAATAATGACATATATTATGTAGGATGTTACGTTATAGCTCAGCTGTAATTAACAATGTGTATTCAACAGGCTTTCAGCTTTACCTTTCAGGAAAATACAGACCATGTCTAAGCAGTCCTTTGAAGATCGAGACGGATATATCTGGTTTAACGGAGAGCTCCAGCCGTGGCGCGGGGCTCAACTTCATGTTCTTACGCACGCGCTACATTATGCATCCTCTGTATTCGAGGGTGAGCGAATTTACAACGGTAAGATTTTTAAGCTCGAAGAGCACACAGACCGTCTTTTCTATTCAGCTGAGACCCTGGATATGAAAATTCCTTATAGTAAGGATGAGATCAATGAGGCTTGCCTGGAGGCCATGCGGGCGAATGAGATCATGGATGGGTATGTCCGTCCGATCGCTTGGCGTGGTAGTGAACTCATGGGGATCACGGCACAGGGATCAAAGGTCAATGTCGCCATCTCTGTGTGGCGATGGCCGTCCTACTTCTCACCTGAAGCAAGGCTCAAGGGCCTAAAGCTCGATCTGTCTGAATGGAGACGGCCGTCACCAGAAACGGCGCCGGTGTTTGCCAAAGCGGCCGGCCTCTACATGATTTGCACACTATCCAAGCACGCAGCCGAACGAAAAGGGCTCGATGATTCCTTGCTTCTAGATTGGCGAGGCCAAATTGCGGAGGCAACGGGAGCCAACATCTTTTTTGTGATGGATGGCAGATTGCACACGCCAATACCTGATTGCTTTTTAGATGGCATCACGCGGAGAACGGTCATCGGCTTGGCCAAAGAGCGCAACTATGAGGTCATAGAACGAGCAATTATGCCGGCAGAGATGGAGCATGCCGACGAATGCTTCCTGACGGGCACGGCTGCAGAAGTGACCCCTGTGGCCTCAATTAGTCAGTACCAGTTTCAGCCTGGTGAAGTATGCCGCACCCTGATGGATGCTTATGACGTCACCGTTGGCAAGACGGCGTAAGCGGAGACCAGTGCCGCCTAGTCGTCAGAGGTCCAGCGTGAGGCACGATCATCATCACTCGTCTTTGCGTCGACCCAAGATGTATCTGTTCCCGCGCGCTCTCGTTTCCAAAATGGGGCTTGGGTTTTTAACCAGTCCATAATGAACTCACAAGCGGCGAAGGCATCGGCCCTATGGGCCGAGGCTGTAAACACCATCACGATAGCATCGCCCGGTTTCATGGGGCCGTATCGATGAATGACTGAAGCATCGTCCAGGGGCCAACGCGCGCGCGCGGCCGAACAAATACGACCTAGTTCTTTCTCCGTCATCCCAGGATAGTGCTCGAGCTCAAGAACTGAAATTTTCTGGTCTGTGTCGTCTTGGAAGTCGCGTACCTGCCCTATGAAGCTTGCAACACCGCCAGAATTTGAATTGCGGTCCAGAAAGAGGTTGGTCTCTGCACCTGGATCAAAGGGTTTTTTCTGTACCCGAATCACATTCATCCTCCAGTAACTGGCGGGAAGAACGCGATCTCTTTGGCATCATCAATTGCTGCATCGAAGGGACCGTGCACTTGATCGACCGCCACCCGAATTTGGCTCAGATCTGAAAAAGCTTCGGCGTGGGATGGGCTCTGCAACTTTAGCCAATCCACCAAGTCTGAAACGGTTCTAACGCTTTCAGGAGGGGAAAGGCTTTCCAGACCAACCCCAACTTTTTCTTTGACCCAAGCGAAGTAAAGTACCGTGACCGACATTTGCGTTACTCCGCTGACCCGGTTTTGTCGATATTGGTTATGCCGTCTGCCTCTAGCATGTGGACTACGCCCGCCTTCAGATAGTCATACCCAGTTATCAATGTGAGGAGTGCTGCAAGCCAAAGACCGACTTCACCAATCATCTGGGCTGGAATCCAGGTCGAGGCATCCGTACCGATAATCAGAAACCCAAGGGTAAACATCTGGAGGGTCGTCTTCCACTTGGCAAGTGTTGAAACTGGGATGCTCACCTGGGTTTGCGCCAGGAACTCGCGTAAGCCTGATACTAAGAGTTCGCGCATGAGAATGATCACGGCTGGCAGATAAGACCATGTCGACATGCGCTCAAACCCAACCAGCATCAGAAGCAGCGCCGCAACTAACAATTTGTCAGCGATTGGATCGAGAAACCGGCCGAATGCGGATACTTGATTGCTCCGTCGCGCCAGATAGCCGTCAAAGAAGTCTGTAATGCCGGCCGCCGTGAAGAGGCCTAGCATGACCCAGCGTGTCGTTGGGCTATCCCAGTAAAACATGGCGATGACCAGTGGGATCACAAAGATGCGAGAGAGCGTAAGAATATTGGGGAGGTTAAGCACGCGTTAGGTCCGTCTTTGTTCCGATGGGAGCAATTTAATGATCCGGGTGAAAGTGATCATAGATTCTTTTTGCGAGCGCTGCACTTATCCCGTCAACGGTCAATAAATCCTCGATTCCTGCCTGGGTTATGGCCTTGGCTGAGCCAAACCGATAGAGCAGTGCCTTCTTTCGTTTTCCACCGATTCCCGCCACCTCATCAAGTAGAGATCTAGAGATCGCCTTAGATCGCAGATTGCGATGGGATGATATTGCAAATCTGTGAGCTTCATCTCGCAATCTTTGAAGAAAGTATAAGGCTGGGTGCGCTGGGGGGAGAGTGAAGGCGGTCTTTCCAACGCGATGAAATTGCTCCCGGCCGGCATTGCGATCGGGCCCTTTCGATATTGCGACCATAGCCATGTCGTCAATCCCAAGGTCTTCCAGAGTTTGTTGCGCCGTCGACAACTGGCCTTTTCCGCCGTCGATGAGGACAAGGTCAGGCCAAACACTTTTCGTGCGTTCTGGGTCCTCTTTTTGCGCCCGCGCAAAGCGACGGGTGAGAACTTCTTTCATGGCGCCGTAATCATCACCAGGCGCTAAGTCTGGTGATTTGATATTGAACTTTCGGTAAGCGTTTTTCTCGAACCCTGTTGGGCCGGATACGATCATGCCACCCACCATATTGGTGCCTGAGATGTGTGAGTTATCGTAGACCTCAACTCGTTCTGGCGATGCGGGAAGGTCAAATATTTCGGCTAGACTTGCTAGCAATTTACGCTGGGCTGAACTCTCGGCCAGTCGGCGGCCATGCGCCTCGCGCGCATTCAATGTGACGTGGTCGACCAACTTTCGTTTTGTGCCGCGAACCGGCACGCGCAGCTCTACTTTCCTGTCTGCTCGAATGCTTAGGGCTTCCGCAATAAGGCTCGTATTGGGTGGGCGATGGCTTAGAAGTATCGACGGCGGGGAGGCCGTAGTATCGTAGAACTGCGCTAGAAAGGCCTCAATAATTGCACCATCTTCGTCATCCGTGCCGTGTGACGGGTAATAGGCGCGGTTGCCAAAATTTTGCCCACCACGGAAGAAGAAGATCTGTATACAGGATTGCCCACCTGCCCGGTGAAGGCCAATAATATCGGTGTCTTCATTAGTCGGCAGATTGATATCCTGATGACTTTGAACGTTTGTTAGTGCGCGAATGCGGTCGCGATAGGTAGCCGCCGACTCGAAGTCTAGCGTGGCACTGGCCTCGTCCATTTTTCTAGAGAGCTCTTCTTGAATTTCGTTACTATCTCCATTGAGAAAGTCCTGAGACTGCCTAATTAATCCGGCATAATCCCCTTCCGAGACCTTGTCGACGCAAGGTGCACAACAGCGCTTAATCTGGTGGAGTAGGCAGGCTCTGGAGCGATTAGAAAAAACCGTGTCTGAACATGTTCTAAGTAAGAAGGCGCGCTGAAGCGTTGCAAGAGATTGGTTGACGGCTCCGGCGGACGCGAAAGGTCCGTAATAGGCATGCGGCGTTTTTCGTTTGCCGCGATGTTTAACGATACGCGGGTAAGGGTGGTCGCCTGTGACCATGATATAGGCAAAGGATTTGTCGTCACGCAGAAGGATATTGTATCGTGGCTTCAGTTTCTTAATGAGGTTGCTTTCCAGCAGCAACGCCTCAGCTTCCGTGTGTGTGGTAACCACCTCCAGATGCGTCGTTTCCGTAACCATGCGTTGAAGCCGCATCGGCATCCGTTCAAGGCGTGTGTATGAGGTCACTCGTTTCTTGAGATTCTTCGCTTTCCCCACGTATAAGGCGTCGCCCTTGCTATTAAGCATGCGATACACCCCAGGGCGGCTCGGTAAGTTCTTGAGTGCATCTCTAATGATCGCGACGCCTTTGCCAATCTGGCCTGTTTTCAGGCCTGGCGTCTTTGGCTCTGCTTCAGCCGAGCCATCTCTATGGCCAGACGGGTTGCTGCGGGTTCGATCCATAGGTCGGATGTCGCATCGATGCAGCCTTCGGTCAACTGCTGAGCCCGCCGCATCTTATTTTAAGATTTAAATCCACTAAACTATTGGGAATAAGGCGAGTGCGCGCATAAAGGGGAGGGGTTTCAATTTAAAACCTTTAATTGTCTAAAACTAAGACGGTTTTACAAACTATTGATTATTCTAGGTAAAGTGGAATTTTTCCCGCTGTCGATCAAACCAAAGGCTATCTTTTCCAACTAAATAATCTGTACGAACATTAAAATTCTTCGTACGAACTACTTAACTCACCTGCTCGCTTTGCAGCGAGTTTGTATTCTATGTGTAGTTTTCAGTGAAAAATTAACGCATTAAAGATCAGTGGGGCTCAGCCTGCTGAATGGCGCTCAATTTCCACGCCAACACTTTCCACATCCTTAAAGACGTCGAGTTTTTCGACCCTGACCCGGACGGTGTGGCAATCTGGATGCTGCAGACAAGTTTGGGCGATTCGTTCCGCTACGGTCTCCACAAGGTTGGTGTGCCCATCGTTGGTAATAGACCGAATTTTGGTGACCACATCCTCATAGCACACGACGCTCTCTAGCTGATCGGCCAGCGGGTTTCCATCATCTGTGACGGCAAGGTCTAGGTTGATCCGGACGCGCTGAGGTTTGCCCTGTTCATGGGGGTGGACGCCAATATCGCAAGGCAGGACAAAATCCCGAATAAAGACGTGGCGGACCTGATCTGCTGCATTGGCGATGCGTAGAGGCTCAATCACACTTGATTTACTGAAATCACCCATTGAATTTCTGTCCTTCAACTGGCTGGGCCCAGCCTAAATGCTCACCGCTATCGACAGCAATCATTTGGCCTGTAACTGCACGGGCATCAAGCAGATATTTTACGGCTGCTGAAATATCCTCTAATTCGACTTTACGCTTGAGTGGTGTTGCGGCGGCTTGTTCTAAGAATACGTCTTCACTTTGACGTGCATTAGGGAGTGTTGGTCCAGGCCCGATGCCATTGACGCGGATTTTAGGAGCTAACGCTAATGCTAACGTCTGAGTTAAAGCCCAAAGTCCTGATTTGCTAACCGTGTAGGAAAGAAAATCTGGCGTTAAGTTAAATACGCGCTGGTCGATCACGTTTACGATCGTGCCTTCTATATTGTCGGGTAGCGCCCGAGCGAAGGCCTGGCTCAGAATAAACGGGGCGTGCAAATTTACACTCAGATGCTGCTGCCAGGAGGCAGTTGTAACTTGATCCCAGCTTTCCTCTTCAAAAATTGAGGCGTTATTGATAAGCGCGTTGACTGGGCCAAGCGTTTTAGTCACGGCGGGGATTAAACTCTCTGTATCTGCTGTATTTCTTAAGTCTGCAGAAAAAACGGCTGCGCGACCGCCATGTTTTTCGATGGAGTGGGCCACATCTGTGGCTTCCGTGCTGGACCCGAAGTAATGAATTGCAACGGTCCAACCGCTTTCTGCCAAGCTTTCCGCGAGCGCTCGGCCAATACGCTTGGCTCCACCCGTTATAAGAGCTGTCTTTGATGTGGGTGTGTTCATTAGATTATTCGATCGACACCAGCGTACTGAATAGCGATATAGGCCGCGTACAACGCTAGGAAAACTGTGCCTTTACGGCGATTAAGTGCGCTTCCACTTAATATCAATGACACGAGAACGATTGCCGCTGCGGCCATAACCCATATATCAAAGGTTAAGATTTGACCGCCGACGGGGATGTCTGCGACTGTTGCTGTCACGCCCATGACGCCAAGAATATTGAAGATGTTGCTGCCTATCACGTTCCCAACAATTAGGCCCGATTGCCGTTTTGTGGCTGCGGCAATGACGGTCGCTAATTCTGGTAAGGATGTTCCGACTGCGACCATTGTTAGGCCGATCACTTCTTCTCCGACGCCGAGGCTGCGCGCAATCGTGGTTGCACTGCTGATCAAAAGTTCAGCGCCAATCGCAACGCCAATAATGCCAGTGATAACCCAAAGTGTGGCACGCATCATTGGTACAGCAGTCTCTGGTGCAACCTCATCCATATCGACCATGCTGAGGTCATCCACGCCATGCTTTTTGCCCTGCACGTAGGAAAAAACGAGAAATGTTAGAAGGAGCAGGATCATAACCGTGCCAGATAAAGACGCAAAAGACCCGGTTAAGGCAATCGCGATAAACAGGAGTGTCGCGCTGACCATGATTGAGCCGTCGCGCAAGCAGTGCTTGCGATTGGCTGAGATGGGGCAGATCAATGCGCCAGCACCCAGGACAAGCAGTATATTGGCGATGTTACTGCCAACCACATTCCCTACGGCGAGTCCGGCTGCACCGGCTGAAGCCGCCCGCACACAAACAACTAGCTCAGGCAGAGATGTTCCAAAGGCGATAATGGTGAGGCCCACCACGAGGGGCGAGATATTGAGGGCTGTTGCAATAGAGACTGCGCCCCGAACTAGATAGTCAGCGCCGCCACTCAGTAAAATCAAACCAATGATGAGGAACGCGTAAGGGGTAATTTCAGCCAAAACGAAACACCTAAACTAATAAATATCTATTCCTGTGTGGTACGCGGACCGTTCTTTTTTGGCAAGGCTAGAAGGGCTTAAGCACTGGTGAACTCTGCGGTATCAAGCCCTATTATCAATACTGGACCGCCACAAGATCAATATGTCTGAACCGCCGCCCAACGGCGGCCTTAGCTCTTACTAGGTTTGCCGAACCCACCACCGCCTGGTGTGGCAATGGAAATGACATCGCCGGGGCTGAGGTCGGCGTGATCCGCGTATTTCAATACGGTGCGTGAGCCACCGGCGCGTATAACTTCTGTTTTTCCAGTCAGCCCTGCATCGCCGCCAGATAGTCCGAACGGCTCCGTCGTCCGGCGGCCCGAGAGAATCGCAGCTGACATAGGTTTTAGGAACCGAATTTTTCTGATTACGCCGTCGCCACCATTATGGCGGCCTAGGCCGCCTGACCCTTTTCTTATGCGGAAAGACTCTAGTAGTACCGGGTAGCGCCATTCCAATATTTCCGGATCAGTTAGTCGAGAGTTTGTCATGTGGCTGTGAATGGCGTCGGTGCCGTCGAAGCTCGTGCCTGCACCGGTCCCACCACAGATTGTCTCATAATATTGGTGGGCTGCATTCCCGAAGGTCAGGTTATTCATCGTACCCTGGCTGGCTGCAAGGCGGCCAAGTGCACCGTACAGTGCATCGCATATGATCTGAGAGGTCTCAACGTTGCCCGCGACGACGGCAGCCGGGTGGACGGGGTTTAGCATGGACCCCTTTGGGATAATGATGCTCAGAGGCTTGAGGCAGCCTTCATTGAGCGGGATATCATCGTCGATGAGGGTTCTGAAGACGTAGAGAACGGCGGCTCTGCAAACAGCGGAGGGTGCGTTGTAATTATTTGGCCGTTGTTCTGAGGTTCCTGTGAAATCTATGGTTGCTGATCTTGCTTCTTGGTTAATAGAAATAGAAACACAGACCCTGCTTCCGTCATCCATTGGAGCGGAAAAGCTGCCTTCTTTTAAGCTATCGATTGCGCGCCGAACGGCTTCTTCTGCATTGTCTTGCACATGGCCTGTATAGGCCTTAACGCCGGCCAGCCCATAGCGGCCGATCATAGCGTGCAGTTCATTAGCGCCCTTGGTGCAGGCTGAAATTTGGGCTCGTAGGTCGGCTATGTTTTGATCAGGTGACCGCGCGGGATATTGGCCGGACGAGAGCGAGGCGCGAATGTGCGATTCTAGCATTTTGCCATCGCGCACCAAAGTAAGAGAATCAAAGAGGATTCCCTCTTCATCGATCGTATAGCTATTTGGTGGCATCGATCCCGGCGTCAAGCCGCCGATATCAGCATGATGCCCTCTAGCGGCAACAAAGAATACCCGTTCGCCTGTCGCCTTGTCGAAAACGGGCATAACCACGGTAATGTCGGGAAGGTGGGTGCCGCCGTTGTAAGGCGCATTTGTTATAAACGCATCGCCAGTCTTCATGGTTTTGCTGTGGGCGGTGATGATGGCGCGAACGCTTTCACCCATTGACCCCAAGTGAACAGGCATGTGAGGGGCATTGGCTACAAGTTCACCGTTGTTGTTAAACACAGCACAGGAGAAATCTAGGCGCTCTTTTATGTTCACCGAATGTGCGGTGTTCTGGAGCGCGGCCCCCATTTGCTCTGCGATTGACATGAAAAGGCTGTTGAAGATTTCAATGAAGATGGGGTCAGCATGTGTGCTGACTATGTTCTGCTTTTCTTGGTGTGTTGACCGGGTCAGCACGAGGTTGCCGTCACCTGATATATCCGCTTTCCAGCCGGGCTCAACGACTGTGGTTGAGTTGGTGTCGGTCAGAATTGCAGGGCCGGGAATGCTAGCTCCCCGAGGGAGTGAGCCCGACGCGTAGACTGGAGCCAAGCGCCATGTTTCGTCTGCCCACATTTGGATGGATTCAATTGGCTTGTCTGTTCTTGGGCCGTCCGAGATTAAAGGTGCCCTGTGTTCAGGGCCGGCGCCCCCTCCAACAGCCTCGGAAGTCAGGATCTCGACGACAAGCTGTTTGCCGTCTTGAAGAAATCCATAAAGCCTGAGGTGCTCGGTTTCGAACTCCTCAATGACCGTACTTAGATCGCCCTTCTTTATAGGGATTGAAGAGTCTGATCCCTCATATTGGATGTGCAGGTGCTCTATGACCTGGATATCGGACGTCGCAATACCCTGGGCTGCCAGTTCGTCGCACGCTTTTTTTGACAAATGAGATAGGTTCGTCAGAACTGTATCGAACTGTGTTGCGTCAAGGGGTCGAGAATGCGTTTGTTGTTTTATGGCTCGAAGGTCGGCTAATCCCATTCCATAGGCCGATAGAACGCCTGAAAACGGCGGCACAAATATTTTGTGAATACCTAGGTTATCCGCGACACGGCAGGCGTGTTGGCCGCCGGCGCCACCAAAACAAACCAACGTATATTCAGAGACATTACGTCCGCGCTGGACGGATATTTTTTTTATGGCATTCGCCATGTTCTCGACAGCGAGGGTTAGAAAACCATCTGCTAGTGCTTCTGGTGTTCTTTTGCTTCCTATCGTTTCTGCCGTTATGGCCGCGAGCGCGCGGAATTTGATGTGCACGGCTTCCGCATCGAGCGGTTCGTCCGCATTAGCGCCAAAAACGTGTGGAAAATGTTGTGGCTGAATCCGTCCAAGAAGGACGTTGCAGTCTGTTACTGTCAAGGGCCCGCCCTTACGGTATGATGCTGGGCCAGGATTAGACCCAGCGCTTTCAGGGCCGACGCGTAGCCTTAAGCCATCAAAGATACATTGTGATCCGCCGCCGGCGGCCACGGTGTTGATGTCCATCATGGGTGCGCGGATTCGCACACCGGCGACAGTGGCGTCTAAGGTGCGCTCATAGGACCCTGCATAGTGGGTGACATCGGTGGATGTGCCACCCATGTCGAATCCAATAACTTTATCGAAGCCCGCCGATGTTGCGACACTAACCATGCCGACAACGCCTCCAGCGGGTCCGGACAAGATTGAGTCCTTCCCGCGAAATCGGTGGGCGTCTGTGAGCCCACCATTAGACTGCATGAACAGAACCCGTGCGTTACCGACGTTATCGGAAACCTGCTCTACATAGTGTCTCAACGTCGGAGACAGATAGGCGTCGGCGACCGTTGTATCGCCGCGACCGACCAGCTTCATAAGCGGAATAACATCGTGAGAGGCCGAAACTTGAGTAAAACCAATTTCTTTGGCTATCTCGCAGACCTTCTTTTCGTGCAGGGGGTGTCTGTCTGCATGTAACAAGGCTATTGCAATACACGTGTACCCGTTCGCGAAGGCGACGCTGAGACCTTTATAGGCAGCATTCTCGTCCAGCGCTGTTTCGATTTCACCGTTCGCATAGAGACGTTCTTGGATTTCCAAGACGTCCGAATACAGCATCGACGGACGCTGAATATGTAAATCGAATAGCCTGGGCCGTTGCTGGGTGCCGATGTGGAGGGCATCTGCAAACCCGCCTGTGATCGCAAGTAGGGTTCGCTCTCCTTTGCGTTCGAGTAGGGCGTTCGTTGCCACCGTGGTGCCCATCTTGATGATATCAACGTCTTTGCTCGGAAAGGCGTCGTGCTCTGATAGTCCTAGAACTCGCCGCATGCCCTCGATCGCGGAATCGGCATAATGTTCCGGATTCTCTGAAAGAAGTTTAGTGGACTCAATTTTGCCATCCGGCGTGCGCGCCACAATGTCAGTGAAAGTGCCGCCACGATCGATCCAGAATTGCCATTTTTTACCGTAAGTATTTGATTTCATTTTTCATATTGCTGCTACTCTCACGAGAATAACAACTGTGAGATTAATAGAATAAACCCTTTGCATTATTTTGCTCTTTATTCTTCTAAACAACTTATCGGGTTCATTTTTGGTGTATGCCATTATCTTACAATAGGTTCATTACCTACCATCATTTTAGATCTCATCGTTTCCTTTATCTATTTTCTCATATACGGGGAATGGCACTCACCTATTAATGCTGAAATGGTAGAGTTCGTCACTTTCCGGTTTGACACATCGTTGTTGGGATTGGATTTAATCTTAAACAAAATCCTCATTCTCCAAACTGAAACTTTGGGAAGACTATATTTGACTTGAATATCTCTTGTATCCCTCATTTTGGTTGGATTGCTGGGTGTGTTTTATGAAATAAAATCTGGTGGTGGGGATACAGAAAACAATATTTTTGATGGAAACCGGGGATTTTACCTGACACATTTTTCCATCTCTTTTCTAATATTCCCCGGATGGCTTGGGGGTCTAATCTTTTGTCTATTTTGGTTTCTAAAGGTAGTGGGAATAACTGAGTGAAACCAATAACTATTCCAACACCCATCCAAATCCCAACTAATAAATACATTACAGAAAATGAGTATCAACTCCCTCATAGTGAAGGATAGTGTTTCCAAACAAGACACCTCCTCACTCTCAAAAGAGATAAAAGATTTCATAGGAAATGGTGCCAAGAATGTCTCTGTAATCATTATCAAGGAAAACTGACTATGAAATCCTTTGATGAACACACCAACGAACCAAAACAACTTGATGAAGTATCATTCCTGCGTAGTGCCTCAACTGCCGTTCTAATGAACCACATAAACACCAAACGAAAACAGATTACGAAATCCAAGAAGGTTGATGCTCGAACCGACGTGGCAAGTAGCTGAGCATGCTTTATAAAAGCGAGAAGCCGAGTTACATTTGGCGCTTCAGCCGCGAGCCCATGCCTCGCGGCGTTGTTGATGATAAGAAGTTAGTAATGTACCAGCCTAGCAACGTATCTAGACATACTGTCATTGCCATCATTCATTCTGTAGGAATTTCTTGAATGGATAAGCCTCTACCTCCCAAACTCGCAGCTCGACTAAACCAAGGTTTTGAAAGCCATAGGGGGGGCGACTTGCAAGCAGCTCTGAAAGCCTACGATTTGGTGCTGAAAAAGAAACCGCTTCATGCTGATGCGCTGTGGTTAAAAGGGGCTGTTTTCGTTGGGCTTGGCGATGGCCCGTCTGCCGTTGCATGGCTCTTAAAGGCTGCGAAACGCCGGCCAACTGATGCCGCAATCATAAACGACCTGGGCATGGCGTATGAGTCATGTGGCGATATTGCTGCAGCAAGGGGTGCCTTTAAGAAGGCGCAAGCGCTGGATCCAGAGGAACCTGCGGTACGCGTGAATATCGCCCGCTACGCCCAATCTGATGGGCAAGCAGATATCGCTCTCCATGAAGCTGATGAGGCGATAAAGACGCAACCATCTCTTGTTGAAGCGCACAATATTAGAGGGTTGGCTCTCTCTGCACTCGGGCGTGAAGATGAGGGTCTTGCGGCATTTTCTACTGCCCTCGCACACTCTCCTAATGATATCGACGTACTTTTCAACAAAGGTGACCTGCTTCGAAGGCGCGGAGCGTTTGAAAATGGGGAGCTCGCACTGAGGAAGGTCGTGGGTCTTGCGAATCCCGGATCAGATGATTGGGCAAAAGCAATGATGTCACTAGGCCTCATTCATGTCGAACTTGCTCAGTATGCCGAGGCCATGGCTTGCTATGATGAAGTTCTTGGCTCGCGCCCCAGTCATGGTCTTACTTTGACCAACAGGGCAGATCTCAGACACCTTTTGGGAGACCTGGTGGGTGCGGAGCAAGACAATACCTTGGCGTTGGAGCTCGATGGCGACAATGCGATTGCTAGATCCAACCAATCGTTTATCCATTTGGCCAGAAGAAATTGGGGTGTTGGTTGGGATGAAAATGAAGCGCGATGGCTCGTCGATGAGCCCAATTCCATACGCCGTGACCGTGGACTACCAGCTTGGGACGGAGTGCCGTCAGAGAGTTTATCGCTGCTAGTTTGGGGGGAGCAGGGGCTGGGCGAC
Source organism: Rhodospirillaceae bacterium (assembly GCA_028822445.1). GTDB lineage: Bacteria > Pseudomonadota > Alphaproteobacteria > Rhodospirillales > Rhodospirillaceae > WLXB01. Next base: position 186,117 of record JAPKDQ010000001.1, read on the forward strand.
CAGATTTTGTTTTCTACCCAACTAACGGGCCTGGTCTCAAGCGGAGTTCAACCAACGTTGGAAGTCGATCGCCGTTTTGCTCCACTACTACAGCGAAGTTTTCCAGACCTGCCCGTATTTGCATATGATGAGATACCGTTTGAGGCTTCGCGTGTATTCGAACAGCAGATTGCTATTGGCTCTCTAGGTCGATTCTTACGGCGCTCTAGTGGTTCATTTCCGACACCTAAATCGTATCTGTCCCCTGACGAGGAGCTGACGCGCCGTCTACGTGCGAGATACTTAGAGATGGGTTGTGGGAAACCAGTTATTGGTTTGGCATGGAATAGTATTAACCCGCGCTCAGGTTTCAGGAAGTCGTTACCTTTGGCTGATTGGGATTCAATCTTAACGACAGCTGACGCCCAATTCGTGTCTCTTCAGTATGGAGATGTAAACGATTCCATTGCATCAGCCCTCGAAAAAACTGGCATTCGCGTTGAAGTGGATGGTGAGGTTGACCCTCTGGCTGATTTTGATGCGGCGGCGGCGCAGGTCGCGGCCATGGACCTTATTATAGCAACATCTAATACCGCGGTGCACCTTGCCGGTGCACTTGGCAAAACGGTTTGGGTTATGGTTCCCGCTGTTCCCGACTGGCGCTGGGGTTTGGAGGGCGATACAGCACCCTGGTATCCAAACCTCAGACTCTTCCGCCAGAAAGAGCCGGGTGACTGGGCCCCTGTTATTCGTGATGTATCAACCGCTCTCAAGCAGTGGTGCGCGGCAATCTAGCGGTGGGCAAATTCATCAGCGGCTGCAATCACCCCTACTAAACGCCGTAGGTGGTTCTCTACGGTTCTGGCGGATGATGACTTTTGGCCTACATAGGTCAGGACACCATTGAGTCCCATGGCAAAGTCGATGAGATCGTCCATCTTAGTGCCTGGCAATTCGAAACCAATGATACGGCCCACCCAATCTTCGACAAGCTTATTGACGGATGTTGTAGCGAGGGACTCGTCTGTGATTGAAACACCGGTCATTGGTAGGCCAAGAACTGTCAGCAAAGCGTTCCACTCGGTTATGAGTGCCGCAGATGATAACCAATAACCATCGATGTCGGGGTGACCGTTAGGGGCGGGCCAAGTAAAGATTTGGTCTGGTGTCTTTCTAAGAAGACTAAACATGCTGCGGTGTGGCACCGCTGTGGCACCAACAGACCGCATGAAGGCGACAGTCTTTTCGAAGGGCTGGCGGACTTTAGATGCAGCCGCCCCGATTTCCGGCGATAATAATATCGTTTTCATGACCTGCCGCAGTTGGTCTGGCTGCGATTGATGGCTCATCCAGGCCGAAATCGCTGCGTTTAGGACGTTGGTCGGGGGCGTATCCCCGAACAATCGGACACATATTTTTGTGCAGAGGAACGTTGCGGTTGCTTCATGCGTCGCGATGATGTCGAGGATCGCGCGCCCCTGAGCCATATCGTCCCTCAGGCCTGAAAGGTCTTTTCCCATAAAGAGCGCTGCGTCAGTGTTGTGCAAAAATGGCTCGTAATGGAATTCTCCAGTTGTAGGGAGTGTGCCAAGTTTGCGCATGCGAGTGCCGGATCCGACGGTCCATCCGGACAGTGCGCGAGACGTGGTTATGACATCATCATCCGTGAATCCGGTGGCCACGCCGTTGGAATTTTTGGTCACGGTTGAGGGGGCAACTTGTCCTAAATAGGCCCCTTGGCCGAGCGTGTGGAGCTCTAACAATTCTCTGGCATAGTTCTCATTCGGCGTGGCGGGCTTGCTGATTGCGTTGTCGAGGTAAAATAACATTGAAACGCTTGTGGCATTTGCTTCGAGCATTTCTCTGAAGTTGCCGAATACGTGTGGCCGGATGGCATCTCGATCGTATGCCGCGGTGCCAGTCCGCACGGCAAGAGAGTCTTTGGCTGCGACGTTAAAGTGGTTGTGCCAGAAATTAGCCATGACCTCCCGCACTTGATACGCTGAATGGGTGGCGCGAATCCATGTTGCTGCGACGACCTCTTCCGTGATTCGTCTGACTTCTTTAGTGGGCAGCGTTTTATTTCGTTGCCGGTATATTTCCCATAGCCCTAGTGCGCTTGTGTTAAGTGCAGTGAGGTGGCGATCTTCATTTACGGCACCCCAGCCCCCCAATTTATTGTCCTTCGCAGAATACTTAATGTTCATCGTTGAGCTGGCGATGTACCTAGACAATGTAGGGTCGTCACCAGCTGGCGGAGAGAGCTGGTCTTCAACCCACGCCGTCCAACCGATTTTCTGAACGTAAGATTCGTCTACAGAGCGCGCACCAAAGGTGGCGCGGCTTAGGGCTAGTCGCTCAAAAGATGGGATTGCTGGCAACATAAACATCTCTTCTTAACTAAGACCCTTCGCGCCCTAAACATGCGAAGATATTATCGGCAGAAAGCCCTAGAGGCAGACGTGTTTAGTACACCCTGCCGAGGGGTTGCTTGCAACGACGGCGTTTTTGAGGGCGCTGTCATCACCGTTAATGATTCCAAGGGGACTGTACGGAACAGTTGGGAACACCGTCTCTAGCGACGGACTATTGTGCCGTTTGGCTAGAATTTCTGCGATTACCTGCCTGTAGTCCGTGGTTACTGCTAAGTCGCCATTGTCCAGGTCGGAGCTTCCAACGCCTGGCCAGTCGCCATACATCTGTCCACCATTGGCATTACCAGAAAGCACCATCATGACGGAACCTGAGCCATGGTCCGTACCATTGCTTGCGTTCTCACTGAGGCGGCGCCCGAATTCTGTCATGAACACCAAACTGATGCGGCCACGGTATTCAGAGACATCTTCCCAAAAAGCGCCGAGTGATTGAGACAGCTCCGAGATTTGGCCGCCAAACTCGTTGACCAGGTTATTGTGATGGTCCCAACCGCCGTGATCGACGGTTGCCACATCAAGACCGACATCCATTTTGATCAAGGTTGCGAGGTTACGTAGCGCGCCAGACAGAGGGCCTTTCGTATAGGCTGGCCCTTCGGTTTCGCTACTGTCTTCTCTGGTTTCTGATCCCAGCTCCAGGTCAGCGAGCTTGTCTTGGACCGTATTAATGATTTCGATCGTTTGCTGGGCAGCTTTTTGATAAGTAGAGCTGCCGGAATTTAAGGCTGCGATTATATTTGCGTTTCTATCGCCACCGGCAACATTGAAGTTCTGCACGTCAGGAATGCTGACGGCTTGAGGGTACCCTAGAAGTGAGATTGGGTTGTTGGACGCTGTTGATACCGTGGACATAAAAGACCTGTCGGCGGTCAAAGTCTTAATATGTCGCGTCAGCCATCCCGACGTTAAGTTCGCTTCATTATCTGCTAGTCCGCGTTCTATCATATTCATGGACTTAAAGTGACTGCGGTTCTCTGTCGGTATGCCAGCAGCGTGAATGAGAGCTAAATCGCCCGACGCATAGAGATCGTTTAATTCGGTTGCTCCGGGGTTTAGAAAGAAGTTCACACCATCTATGCCATTTGCGATCTCTAGCCCTGCATTCGGGCCGGAGGGCTGCACGGCTATCGTCGGGCGTGCTTGTTGGTAGCTGGATACGTCAGCTGGAGCCAGCAGTTGCAAGCCGTCGGCACCGCCGCGCGCGAATAAAACGACTAGGATTTCGTCGTTCTTTCTATCAGCGGCCATTGATACACGAAGGCCAGGGCCTATGGATGCCATAAATGCACCACCGGTGGCGCTGAGGAGAAGATTTCTGCGTGTCAGTCTCATGGGAGGTTCCTAACGGAAGGAAATTTCTTCAGATTTTGGAATAGGGTGTGTCAGTCTCGCAAAGGCGTTTTTGAAGCTCTCGGGCGTTCGAAAGTTTATACCGGTCATGATACTGGCGCCACTAGCTGTGTCGTCAATCAGTGTGTTTTTAACAGCAACAGGTGGGGCCAATTCTTCGCCAATATATTCTATTACCAATAAAATTTAGCAGTATTATATTCTACTTTATAGTTTGAGATCAAAAACAGGCCGCGTTACCCATGCTGACCAATCCCTGGCTTTTGAGAAAGTTAAGGGGCGGCCGGGAGGGCGGCTTAGGCCGCAAAAGCGCGGTTAAGACTTGGGACTGCATTCATCAGCGTCCTGGTATACTCATGGGTGGGGGCGGTTAGAACCTGATCCGAGTCTCCGGCCTCCACAACTTTACTCTGGAACATAACGGCAACTTTATCCGCAATGTGTTTCACCACAGATACGTCATGGGAGATAAACAGGTAGGTCAAACCGTGTTCATCTTGAAGATCGAGCAGTAGGTTTAAAATCTGTGCCTGAACAGACACATCTAAAGCAGACGTTGGTTCATCAAGGACCAAGAGCTTTGGTCGCACAGAGAGGGCCCGTCCGATGGCAATCCGCTGTCTTTGGCCACCTGAGAATTCATGCGGCAGGCGGTCAATTTGACTGTTCTCAAGCCCAACCATCTCACAAAGGTCTGCTGCGCGGTCACGCAGCTCCGATTTTCCCGGAGATTTCCCGACCGTTAAAGGCTCGGTCATGATTCTCCAGACTGGCCAGCGCGGGTCTAATGAAGACTGTGGGTCTTGAAAGACGATCTGGATTTCTCTAAGGGTCTCTTCATTAAGGTCCAATATGTTCTTGTCGCGGTAGAGAATTGCGCCATCTGAGAGCAGGTTCAACCCGACGACGGCGTTGGCCAAAGACGTTTTGCCGCAGCCAGATTCGCCGACGAGAGCAAGCGTCTCGCCTTCTTTGATTTCTAAGTTGACGTGATCGACTGCTGTGTGGAAAGAAACTGGACGCCCGAAGAAATTATAATCTTTCGGATACCGAACCGTAGCGCCCTGCATTTTTAATATTGTATCGCCTGTCCGTGCAATACGCGTGACCGGCTCAATGGGTTCGTCAATAACCTCGCCTGTATTGCCTTCCAGCATTGCGGCAGAGACGGTCGCTAATCGGCTTTTTGGGGCTTTGCCCTCAGGCAATGAGTTCAAGAGCGCTCTGGTGTAGACGTGTTGCGGGTTTCCGATGACATCGCTTGTTTTGCCATTCTCCACGAACTCGCCTTTGTACATAACGTAAACACGGTCGCAGAGCTGGGCTACGACAGCCAAATCGTGGGTGATCAATAGCACCGATGTTTTAGTGTCTCGAGCGCGTTCTTTAAGCAGATCTAAGATTTGCGCCTGAACGGTAACGTCGAGCGCTGTCGTAGGCTCATCGGCAACGATCAGCTTTGGTGAACAGGAAAATGCCATTGCGATCATAACGCGTTGGCGCATACCGCCGGATAGTTCGTGAGGAAAGGACTCATACACGCGCTGTGGATCCGAAATTTTAGTGTCAGCTAGAAGCTTGAGAGATATCTGCTCCGCTTCTTTGGGCGTGACATGTCGATGGCGCAAAATTACATCGTCAATCTGATTCTTAACCCGCAGCACTGGGTTAAGGGCTGTCATTGGCTCTTGAAAAATCATGGAGATTTCACCCCCACGAATAGCCTGTAGCTGTCTTTCGTTCATTGCTTGTACGTCGTGACCGAGCACTGAGATGCTGCCGGTTGGCACGTTGATTTTGGTGCGTGGCAGTAGCTGCAGCAAGTTCATCGCTGTGACGGATTTGCCTGATCCGGATTCTCCGACCACCCCGACGATCTCTCCTTCTCCAATCTCGAGAGAGATACCCTTAAGGGCTTCAAATGGGCCCGCCTGGCTTAGGAACTCGAGGCGCAGGTCATCAATGCGCACAACAGTTTTAACCATAATTGCTCCGGTCTAGATTAAGGAACGGATGAAAAACATCAAACGTCGATGCTCCGTCCTTTTTTACGGGAAAGGCTAGCGACACCGTCACCGACCAAGTTCATTGTTACAACGGCCATCACGATTGCGCCGGCCGGTACGATCAGCATCCAGGGCGCGCGGATCATGTATTGGCGACTTTCTGCGAGCATGTTGCCCCAAGTCGGAACACCGAGCGGGGCGCCAAGGCCAAGGAACGAAAGAGCGCTTTCGGCAATCAGAAGGCCCGCGAAATGGAAGGCAAAAACAACGAAGAGGCTGGCACGCACACCTGGCAACACGTGGTTAAACATAATCGACCAACGGCTTACGCCGGCCAGTCGCGCCGCTTGAACGTATTCGCGTTGGAACAGGCTTGAGGCCTCTGCGTATATGACGCGCATGTAAACGACCCAAGATAAAAGCCCGAGTGTCAGGACGAGGGTCATGAAGCCTTGGCCAACCACAACAACCACACAGATCAGGATTATGAGCCCAGGTAGAGACTGCAGCGTGTAAACAAATTGGTTCACTATGATACGCAGCGCCCCTGGCTTTTCGGCAGCTAAAAGACCAAGGGTCGAGCCAATAAACAGATTGATGATATTGGCCGTGAGGGCGCAGGCCATAGACCATTGCAAACCATCGACCATTCGGGACCAAAGATCGCGACCGAGGTGATCGCTGCCAAACAAGTAGCCCTCCTGTCCTGGCGGTGTGAAACGCTTCAGAAGATCACCCTGCATTGGCTCATGGGTCTGCAGGAAGTGCCCGAAGACTGCCAAGACCATCAAGATCGTAAATAACGTGAAGGCGATGACAATTTCTGGATTGGCGACCTGGCGTACTTTATCCCAGCTGAAGGTTTTACCCTCTTCAGTACCAAGCAGTCCGCCTGTCCGGCTTACTTTGACCTCTGACATCTTTAGTTCCCCTTCGTGCGTAAGCGTGGGTCAAGGAACTGGAAGCTCAGATCCGTTAAAGCATTCACCGCGAAAACGAGCGTTGCGATACAAAGTGCCAGCGATTGCACGACAGGGAAGTCGAGCGTTTGAGTCGCCTCAATGAGCAGCCAGCCAATTCCAGGCCATGCAAATATAGTTTCTGTGATGACAGCGCCGCCCATGAGAAAGGCAAACTGGGTCCCGATCAAAGCGGCTGCGCCGAGGAGCGCATTGGGTAGTGCGTGGCTCCACAACAAGGTCGCGGCCGATGCTCCACCAGCGCGCGCAGTCCGAATATAGTCTTCCCGCATGGCCTCGGCGGTATTGGCGGCCACGACGCGGGTCAGGCTGGGCATTAGAAACCAGGCCAAGCTCGCGGCTGGTAATATCCATGTTTTTGAAGGCACGGGTATCGGAATCGATAAAGTTTCAGTGATGGCCCACTCAATTATAGTGCCCCATTCCATGCCGAGGGATGGGAGCCATCGTAAATTGACAGCAAAAACCTGAATGAAAATAAGCGCAGTTACAAAGCCAGGCACCCCTTGGCAGACGAATATGACTCCGGAAACGCTCCTTCGGTCGGCGCGCTCGGGCTTGAAGCCGAGCCAAGCGCCTAACGGAATGGCCACGATTATAGAGAAGGCCATTGCTAACCCTGCGATGAGCAAGGTGGCGGGCAGCATGGTTAATACTTTTCCCATGGCGGGCTCGCCACTTGCCAAAGACTTACCAAAGTCACCCTGAGCCAGGTTCCCCATGTAATTGAAGTATTGAATGACTAGCGGCTTATCGAGTCCGTATTGTGCGCGAATCGCTTCAAGTTGTTGGGGTGTTGCGTCATTGCCCGCGAGGACGAGGGCGGGGTCGCCAGCCAGTCTCAGCATAAAGAACAGCAGGGTCGTCACTGTAAAGAGAAGAACTATCAGCCGAATTAGCTGATGAAGAACCGGGACTAACGGGCCCATTAAAGACCCCAGTGTTCCCCCGGATTGTGCGTCCGGTGGAACGGTTTCTGCCGTTGAGCTCATGCCTCTCCTGCGTTCTTATCTATTTCTGCTATTATTTTAGTGTTTCCCGAAGGTGCCTTCTACACGACACCTTCAGTTTATCTTATCGAAAACCGTTTAGGTTATTGATGGGTGACCATAATTAGCGTGTCGGGGAACGCAAGCGAAAGCGACGCCCGGCCTTTAGCTTTGTGATCTCTTGGAATTCTGGGGCCGGTGGTGTATCCCCGAGATATATATGAGTGTCGGCCGGCGAAAACGGGCTGAATCAGTTTTATTCGGTTTTATTAAGGTCTAGGGGATAAAAATGGCTATTCGTATAGCAATGAATGGGTTTGGCCGTATTGGGCGCATGGTTTTTCGCGCATTAGTCGAATCAGGACGGGATGATATTGAGGTTGTCGCAATCAACGACCTTGGGTCTGCAGAAGACAATGCTCACATGCTTCGATTCGATTCGGTTCATGGTCGGCTCCCAGTCGATGTTGACGTGTCCGGCGATACGATGACGGTTGGCGGTCGCAGCATTAAGGTTTTGGCCGAACGTGATCCGTCGGGTTTGCCCTGGGGCGACCTTGGCATCGATATTGTGGCCGAATGTACGGGCATATTCTCCGACAAAGACAAAGCCGCTATTCATCTTGATGCAGGTGCTAAACGAGTGCTCGTGTCGGCGCCTTCGAAGGGTGCTGATCTCACGGTCGTCTACGGCGTGAACCATCAGAAGCTGACGGCCGATCATTTGGTTGTCTCTAATGCATCTTGCACCACAAACTGTCTTGCGCCAGTTGCCCATGTTCTGAACCAAGAATTCGGCCTGAACCATGGTTACATGACTACCGTTCACGCCTTTACGGGCGATCAAAGAACAGTCGATACGCTGCATTCAGATTTGCGCCGGGCTCGGGCTGCATCTGTCAGTATGATACCAACATCGACGGGCGCGGCGAGAGCGGTCGGTGAAGTGCTTCCAGAATTGAAAGGCAAGCTTGATGGCTCGGCCATTCGCGTCCCAACACCAAATGTTTCTATGATCGACCTCAAATGCGTCTTGGGTAAGACGGTTACCGAGACTGACGTTAATGGGGCGATGCAGGCTGCTGCAGATGGATCTCTAAAAGGCGTCCTCGCCGTTAATGAGTTACCGCTTGTCTCTATCGACTTCAATCACAATCCAGCCAGCTCAACCTTTGACGCGACGCAAACGAAGGTTCTCGAAGGGAACTTCGTGCGGGTTCTGTCTTGGTACGACAACGAGTGGGGCTTCTCAAACCGTATGCTTGATACGCTAGCGGCTATGGGAAAACTTATCTGAGGACTTACGGTGCCTACGTTTCGCACACTCGATGATCTAAAGGTGGACGGCCTCCGCGTTCTTGTGCGCGGTGACTTGAATGTCCCCATGGCTGACGGACGGGTCACAGATTCAACACGTCTAGAACGGCTCGCCCCGACACTTACAGAGCTGTCCGATAATGGTGCACGGGTTATCGTCTTGTCACACTTTGGTCGCCCGAAAGGTGAAGCGCAGGCGGGCATGTCGCTCCGGCCAGTTGCAGACGTCCTGGGTAAAATTTTAAACTGCAATGTTGCTTTCTCAGCCGATTGTATCGGCCAGGCGGCTGAAAGTGTGATTAATAGCATGGCGTCGGGGGATATTGCCGTGCTTGAGAACCTCAGATTTCACGCTGGCGAAGAATCCAATGCCCCGGACTTTGCGCGTGCACTTGCTGGTTTGGGCGATGTGTATGTTAACGATGCATTTTCCGCAGCCCACCGTGCGCATGCCTCTACTGAGCAATTGGCGCACCTCCTTCCAAACGCGGCTGGTCGACAAATGCAGGCGGAATTGGATGCTCTGGCTGCTGCGCTTGATAAACCTGACCGTCCCGTAGCGGCCGTTGTCGGCGGCGCGAAAGTTTCGTCGAAGCTGTCCGTCCTTGGTAATCTTCTCGAAAAAGTCGATATGCTGATTATTGGTGGCGGCATGGCAAACACCTTTCTTCATGCTCAGGGGGTTGAGGTTGGCGCCTCTCTTTGTGAGCGGGGCCTTGCGAGCAAGGCCTTAGCAATCATGGCGAAGGCCAAGCGTGCTGACTGTGAACTTGTATTGCCAGTTGATGCGGTTGTTGCGGCAGGTTTAGGGGGTAATGTTGAAACGCAAGTGTGCGCCATCACCGCTGTTCCTCACGACAAAATGATTCTTGATATTGGTCCGGACAGTATCGCTGATCTCGAGGCGCGCCTAAAAGCATGCAAGACAGTGGTATGGAATGGACCGCTAGGCGCTTTTGAGATCAAGCCGTTTGATGTTGGGACTAATCGTGTAGCTGCCGCGGCTGCAGATCTCACGGCGTCTGGCGCACTAGTTTCGGTGGCTGGGGGTGGTGATACTGTTGCTGCTCTAAATGGCGCAGGCGCGACAGAACGCTTTACCTATGTTTCAACAGCGGGTGGCGCGTTTTTGGAATGGCTCGAGGGCAAGGCCCTGCCCGGTGTTAAAGTGCTAAGTTAGCGTGGGCTAGGGGTCAGCATGCAGGGCATTATTTTTGATCAGTCAGAGCGCCATGCCTTTTAGTAATTTTCTCGACCGATTGTTTGATCTTTCACAGACCTAAAAAATTATCATTCAGGCAAACGACGTTGGTGCTGTGTTAGCGCTAGAATTCTTAGGCAAATTAATACTTAGAGTGGATTGCGGAAGACGATGGTGGTTATGCCCGCATTGCTAAGGAGCTTTTGGCGGACCAAAGCCAGTTGGTTCAAATTCGAAACATACTAAGAGGCCGTGCGTTGCAGTCTTCCCTCGTTGACGCTTATATGCTTGCGAGGCCCGATGAAGATGCATGCTGGTCGTTGTGGCGTGATAAATAGTTAAGAGCGTCGCGTTAAATAAGGTGCTGCAATTTACTTATGATCAGACACGCGGCCCATCGCGATAAATTTGTCTCGCCGGCGTGCTCTGAGCTGACCGCCCTCAACTTTAAGCAATTCGTCTAAATGACGCTCAAGAGTATCCCCGACCTGTTGATAAACAGCTTGGGTGTTGCGATGTGCGCCACCGATTGGTTCCGCGATAATTCCGTCAATAACATCAAGTCGGTCCAAGTCTTGAGCTGTGAGTTTAAGGGCGTCCGCAGCTGACTTGGCTTGACTGCCATCACGCCAAAGTATCGACGCGCAGCCTTCTGGTGAAATAACGGAATAGATTGAATGCTCGAGCATCAGTACTTTGTTGCCGGTGGCTAAAGCAATGGCGCCGCCTGACCCGCCCTCGCCGATGATGACACAGATAATAGGAACGCGAAGGTCGAGGCTAGTTTCAATTGATCTTGCGATGGCCTCAGCTTGCCCGCGTTCTTCAGCGCCAACGCCTGGATACGCGCCTGCTGTATCTACGAAGGTGATCACGGGAATACCAAAGCGGTCTGCCAGCTCCATTAAACGCTTGGCTTTTCGGTAGCCTTCCGGCCGCGCCATGCCAAAGTTATGAGTAAGGCGCGTCTCTGTATCACGTCCTTTCTCTTGGCCGAGAATCATGACGGACCTTCCGCGAAAACGCCCGAGTCCACCTATAATCGCCGCGTCTTCTGAATAATTGCGATCTCCAGCTAATGGCATGAAGTTGGAAATCAGAGCTCCAATGTAATCGAGGCAGTGCGGCCTATCGGGATGGCGTGCGACCTGGGTCTTCTGCCAGGGCGTCAGTTTGGCGTATGTCGCCTTTAGGTCTTTATCGACCTTGCCTTCAAGTCGGCTGACTTCTTCCGCAATGTTAACGCCATCAGCGTCGCTCATGTGGCGCAGTTCTGCGATCTTGCCTTCTAGCTCAGCAATGGGCTTTTCGAACTCGAGAAAGTGCATATGTACTCCAGCTTCGCCCTAATAATCAGTGGGCGGCGCGTATCCTTGTTAAGAGGGCCTTATATGTCAACTTTAGTCTGGCGGCTATTGGTTAAGAAACCGGCCTATGGTCCTCTATGTTAGCCGGGCCCAATGGGACCAGAGTTTTGTCGCAAACCGCCCAAAGCTTCTTCGTAATCAGGCTCTGAATCTGGAGGCAGGGCTCCATGGCGTATGGCGAAATTTATAATTACCAGTGAGACGTTAAATTTAAAGGCGTCCCCGCTGCGAAATAAATTAAGCGCCTACTCAAACGCCATTAGCCTAAAGTCTTCTATTTCTCTGTCCTGATTGTTTGGAGTGAAGGTGTCCGGTAGGTGCAAGTCGTAACAAAATAGCGTGTCCGGCGTCAGCCCGTCCTCATTCTCTTTGTATAGCTGGGGGCGGTGATCAAGCCGCTTTTTCTGCAGTTGGTCTCAGTGCCCCATTGAAGAGTGACTTTAGGGCCATCCATTGCGGCAGCACCTCTCGCTCGTTGTGGTTCGATGGCTCCCCTTGAAAGAGGGGCAGGAACACGGCGTCTCGGGAGGCTTTCTGGCCCAGAAGTCTCGCAAAACCCAAAGAAAGCCCAGTAATGCCTAGAAAAATGGAATTCTAGCACTTGACGGAGCGCGGGTGCACGGCTAAAAACCGGCCTTCCTTAAGGCCTGCGCTTATTTTGCGAGGCTCTATCAACAGGAGTTTATCATGTCGCGACGCTGTTCCATCAGCGGTAAAGGGGTCATGTCTGGCAACCACGTCAGCCACGCACATAACAAGACCCGTCGGCGTTTCCTGCCTAATTTGCAGGGCTTTTCGCTGTTGAGTGAGGCCTTGGATGCGCCGATCAAACTTCGTTTGGCTACAAGCACAGTGCGTTCGATTGAAAAACGCGGTGGCCTTGATGCCTATTTGCTTTCAGCCAAGGATACTGAGCTGACAGACGAAGCTGTAAAAATCAAACGTCGTATCAAGAAGGCGCAGGCTAAAGCCGCCGCAGCTGCTTAAGCGCGTTTCTTGGATATGATGAAAAAGCCCGCACTGTGGGCATTGTTCTTATCTGTAATTTGATACAGGCCTTCTAGGCTGTTTTGCTTAGCAGGGCTGTAATGTTGGTGGCCCATAGCATGAACAGCACCATGTAACCCTGAGGTAACGCGTAAGTCCGCCTTCTGACATTATTGCTGGTTAAATAAACGAGACTTTAGCGCTATGCTCAGGCCCACAAAGCCCCAAGAGGTTAAGCGGGCCGCAGTTATTGTCTCTTGTTCGACCGCCTTGCTGAGGCGTTTCAGTCGCATCGTGCTTCGATCTAATGTGTCTCGCAGGATGCAGCCGTGGCTTAAGTCGTCATCAAAAAACCAACGGTGTTATTGCTGAAGGTCGACTGCGGTCGTCTTGGTCGAATAAATCACTCAACTGCGCCATTACGGCACCGCCCAACTCATCAACGTCCATCAAGGTGACTGCGCGTCGATAGTACCGCGTTACGTCGTGCCCTATGCCGATTGCTAGCAATTGAACTGGTGACCGAACCTCAATGAATGCAATCACATCTCGTAGGTGTTTTTCCAGGTAATTGCCTGTGTTGACGGACAGCGTCGAATCATCGACTGGTGCGCCATCTGACACAACCATCATAATCTTGCGGGCCTCGGGACGGCCGAGAATTCGACTGTGTGCCCAAGCTAGAGCCTCGCCATCGATGTTCTCTTTCAAGATGCCTTCGCGCAGCATGAGGCCGAGGTTTTTGCGCGCCCGCCGCCAAGGTGTATCTGCCGACTTGTAAACAATATGTCGAAGATCATTCAGTCGCCCTGGGTGGGCGGGCTTACCAGAGTCCAACCATTGCTTGCGGGTTTGGCCGCCTTTCCATTGGCTTGTCGTGAAGCCAAGAATTTCGACCTTAACGCCACAGCGCTCCAAGGTTCGCGCTAGAATATCTGCACTCATCGCGGCAATAGTGATGGGCCGCCCACGCATTGACCCGGAGTTGTCGATGAGCAGTGTGACGACGGTGTCTCTGAATTCCATTTCCTTTTCTCGCTTAAACGATAAGGAATGCGTTGGGTTGGCGACAATTCGGGCCAACCGGCTTGTGTCGAGGAGTCCTTCTTCAAGGTCAAACTCCCAACTCCGAATCTGCTGGGCCATGAGTTTACGTTGCAGTCGGTTCGCCAACCGAGACACGACGCCCTGCATGTGGGCCAATTGTCGATCTAATTGTACTCGCAGGCGTGACAGCTCTTCGGGATCGCATAAGTCGTTGGCATCTTCGATCTGATCGAACTCAGTCGTGTAAACGCGATACCGTTCTTCTTTGATTTGGCGGTCGTGCCCCGCTTGAGAATTCGGCTGTTCGCCATCGTTACCAGGGTCTTCGGCGGATTCCATGGCGAAGGGAATGGAAGATTCTTCGCTGTCTCCAATCTGAACATCTTCATCCGTGTTGCCTGTCTCAGGCTCGGCGTTGCCAGTCTCTGGCTCGGATTGATCCTCACCCTCGCTTTCGCCTTCATCACTTTCTGATGTAGACGCGGACTCTTCGTTCAGGTCTGGACTTTCGTCTTCATCAAGATCGCGTCCGCCGTCATCCTTTTCGAGATCAAGAACCTCGATCATTTCTCGCAAGATATTTGAGAAAGATTTCTGGTTGTCGATGGATTCGACCAAGCGGTCGAGATAGGGCGCCAATTGCTCCCCGTATTCACGCTCTGCCACTTCGAGGACATGCGCTCCAGCTTCCCCAAGGTCTAGGGCGCCGCACTTGGAATGGATCATCACCTTCAGTGCGTCTTGTATTTGAATTTGTAAAGATGCGTGGGCCATTTGGTAGCCCTCAAGGTGTAAGCGCTGCTCCAGAGCTCTGCCAAGGTTGGTGGCCACACCCATGTAATCTTGCGCCCCTCGCGCCTCTACGCGTGCCTGTTCCATGGCGTTATAGGCATCAATGGCATCTTTGCCGTGGGGCATGCGCCGATCGTGCACGCGATCACTGTGATGTCGTAGTCTCATAGCGCTGGCGTCTGCAGAGCCACGCAGTCGAATAATATTTTCTTGATTCAGTTTAGCGGAGGGTAAGGGCAGACGCACAGAAGAACCTTGTGCGCTGCTTTTCTGATTTGTCGCGATCGGCGTATACGATACATTCGTGTCTGACCGCCCCGATAGGGCACGCAGGGCCGCCGTTGTCACCGCCTTAAAAGTTTCAACACGGCCAGAGTTGCGGCCGGCACTTCGTTCCATAGATGTCTCTGTTTTCTTGGGTTGTGGCTCCGTGGTTGGTTTCTCGCGCGGTGGCATAGCCGGGTTTCCGGTTACTGAGCTGCGACCGAGTCCGGCAATTCTTCGCCGAAACAACGTTGGAAGTATTCAGCCACGATTGGTCGCTCCGTCTCATCGCACTTATTGAGAAATGTGACGCGGAACGAGTAAGGAATGTCCTTAAATATTTTCGCGTTCTCAGCCCATGTGATAACGGTGCGTGGAGACATTACTGTCGAGATATCGCCTGCCATAAACCCGGCGCGGGACAGATCGGCAACCCTGACCATAGATGATACCGTTTCCTTGTCTTCTTTCGAATCGTAGGACAGAACCTTCGCGAGGACGATGTTTGCTTCAGCGTCGTGCTCTAGGTAGTTCAGCGTCGCAACAATATTCCAACGGTCCATTTGACCTTGGTTTATCTGCTGGGTTCCATGGTAAAGTCCAGTTGTGTCTCCTAGGCCAACCGTATTGGCTGTCGAAAAAAGCCGGAACGATTTGTGCGGGCGAATGACTTTGTTCTGGTCAAGTAAGGTGAGGCGGCCTTCTACTTCTAAAACACGCTGAATAACGAACATGACGTCTGGGCGACCCGCGTCATACTCGTCAAAACACAACGCGATGGGATTCTGAAGCGCCCATGGCAGTATTCCTTCACGGAATTCAGTGACCTGAACGCCATCACGCAGAACGATCGCGTCCTTACCAATCAAGTCAATCCGGCTGATGTGGCTATCCAGGTTGACGCGCAGGCAAGGCCAATTGAGCCGCGCTGCCACTTGTTCGATGTGCGTCGATTTTCCGGTGCCATGATAGCCCTGAATCATCACGCGCCGGTTGTGGCTAAACCCTGCCAAAATGGCGCGGGTGGTATCGGGGTCAAACTGATACGCCGGGTCAAGGTCGGGTACGTGCTCTTCGCGTGTGCTGAAGGCGGGCACGACCATTTTACTGTCGATACCAAAAGTCTCTTTTACTTTGACCTCGGTGTCGGGGAGGCCATGGATTTGTTCATTATCGGGCGCCATTAAACGATCCTTTGCTGAAGACCAAGTTATACCCCGATCAGCCTTGGTTTTGTATAGCGCGGAATCCCATTAATTTTTCTTGGCTAGCCGATACCTTTCGTCCAACCGCCATCGGCCGTGAGGCAGGCACCAGTCATGTTTGCGGCACGCTCTGAGGCAAGGAAGGCAGCCAGGCGGCCGATCTCATCCGGTTCCGCCAGCCGATTCATAGGTATTTGATCTTTGTAGTCCTGTTCGATGTCGGCCACTGATCGACCACCGCTCTCGGAGAGTTTGCCCATCAATGTGGTCCAGCGCTCTGTCCGGGTGGGCCCTGGGTTCAGGGCATTAACGATCACGTTATGTGGGGCAAGATCTTCAGCGAGGCCCTTGGTGATCGCCAAGAGAGCAGCGTTTGCGGACGATCCGGGCAGCAAGCGCGGTGCGGGCTGTAGGCCTGTGTTGCCAACAATATTGACGATCCGGCCACTCTGGTTTTCGATCATGTGCGGGATGACGGCCCGCATCATGCGAATGGTGCCCATGACCTTAAGTTCCATGCTGTCTTGCCAAACGTCTTCTGGAATCTCCCAAAAGACGCCGCCTTGTGAAGCGCCGGCCGAGTTCACTAAAATATCGATGCGGCCAAGGGTGTTGATGCTTTGCTTGACTAAGGTATCGCTAATCCCAGCTTCCGTCAGGTCAGCGGCAATTGGTATAGCTCTGACCCCATGTTCCGTTGTTAAGCGGTCAGCTTGCATTTGCAGGGCTTTTTCATCTCTGGCCGTTAGAATAAGGTTTACGCCTTCCTCTGCGAGGGCAGCCGCGGTTGCGGCGCCAAGGCCTTTGCTTGCGCCGGTAATTAACGCGACTTTGTCTTTTAGGAGGAGGTCCATATTTTCAATACCTTGAAGGGATGGGTGTCTACTCTGACGTTTGGGTCAGGGCGGTTCGAAGTGTTTGATAGGCAGCGTTGATCGTTTTTAGTCTATCTTCTGATGCGGTTGAACCGCCGTTCGTGTCCGGATGATAGCGTTTTGCCAATTCCTTGTATCGCGCTTTAAGGGTTTCCATCGTTATGGCTCCAACTAAACCAAGGGTGCGGCGTGCCTTTGTTTCTTCGGAAGATGCTTTTGGCTGATGATACCCATTGTTACCAGTACCTTCCGTGGCTTCGCGATATAGGTCGAACGGGTCGTCAACCTTACGCCATGGCCTACCAGGCGCGCGGCGCTCGCCCATCTTCCATGTTGGCCGGTCCCATGTCGCGGCGCTGCGGAATTCGACTTCCATGTCATTGGGCGCGACGCCCTGATGGTAATTCCATTGCGCGTTGTAAAGACGAATGTGCTCGAGGCAGAAGAAGTAATAATCAGACAATGAGGAGTCTTGGGGCGCTTTATGGATGCCACCCTCAGCGCAGCCCCGCCACTGGCAATTGCGCAGGGCGCCACTGCCGGTGGATTGCGCGCCTGGGAATTGGTCTTTAGTTGTAGATATTTTAGTCATGTAAAAATTATCGTGACCTAAGCGAAGTGGCGCAATCTTGCTTCTTCTCATGAAGTATGCTTGCTGATAAAGGGGTTTTGTTCCTCGTAATTTAAGGAGAGTCTCGTTGGGCAACTATAGTGACCGCATCGAACGCAAATTAACCACGGCCCTTAAGCCTGCTAATCTTAAGATCGAAGATGAGTCTCATAAACATGCGGGTCATGCCGGTGCTCATGTCGATGGTGGTGGTGAAACACACTTCAATGTGGAAATTGTGTCAGACGCGTTTACTGGTCAAAACCGCATCGCTCGGCAACGTCAGGTTTATGGGCTTCTTGCGGAAGAATTGAATGAACGCGTCCACGCCTTATCTCTTGCGACCTTGACACCAGAGGAAGCGGCATCAAAATCTACCGGCTAATCGCCAGTATAGTGATCTGGAAACTCGCGTTTAACGGTTTCTCCGTCTGAAGCCCAAGCGTGGCAAGTGTCGAGGATTGGCGGTCGTTTTAAAGCGCCAGACTTTAAGGCTGCGCCGAGTTTCCCCGCACGTTTGCCAACGAGCGTCTGAAACGCAGTTGTTGCGATTGGTTTGATGAGCTCAACAAGGTGCGTGCACCCTTGAGTGCCACCCAATCGCTCTTGAACCTTTTTTGTCAGGCCCTGGGTGATGCGTAGCCCAATTAGAGCCTTAAACTTGGGTGTAATGTTTCCGCACAGATTGAATGGGCTGAAGTCCGTTACTGCGACGCAATCTCGAATAGTTAGCGTTTCATCGACGGTCAGGCGTAAACCCATCCCGTGAAGAGGTTCTCCGGCTTTGATCTCTGTTCGGTCGTGGTTAGGGAAATTGTAGGTCTTGATGTCGGTCATCCACCCATCAATATCCCACATGCCGTCTGCGCGTTGGTAACCACGGCATTCAATGCTGCGAGTATGGAGTAGCTCTCGTTCTTCTGTCGATTTTGGAAAGGGCATGACAATCCTGGCTGCTTTAAAAGGTGCGCTGGCAGTCCTACCCGAACCACATACCCAGGCAAAGCCCGAAGCGTGTGTGGTGCCTATGCAATAAGGGTAAGCTTATAAAATATCTAGACCAGGTTGCATGTCAGCCTGTGCCGTAGTTTTCGCCGTAAATGAAGGCGTTGCGGTCCTTCAAGTCTTCTTCGAGTTCTAGATTGTAGATGGCGTACAAATCTCTAACGGACACCATTCCTACCAACGTTTCCCCGTCTGTTACGGGAAGGTGACGATAATTCCGTTCGATCATCATTTTGATCGCTTGCGCCGGCGTGTCGTTAGGGTGAAGAGTGTCGGGGTTCGCCGTCATAATATCTTTGGCTGTCGACGTGTTTGGATCGTTTCCAGCTGCAACCACGCGCGTGGTCATATCGCGCTCGGTGATGATCCCGACGAGACAGTCCCCCTCGGTCACCATAACGGCCGCGACCCGTTTTTCATGCATGAGCTTGGCAATATCGCGGGCCGTATCGCGCTGGCTCACTATAATTAAAGTTTGGAGGCTGATTACATCTGGGACGATCTTGCGCATCATAGCTTTAAGTCTCCACTGATAGAGAAGCGTCAGACGCTTTTGTCTATCTCTGAACTGAAAGTGTCGCGCTCTACATCCAGCTGGTCAAGCTATGCCCAGATAATGTTTATTTTTCGTTAGAAACCCCAGATTCAGGAGGCACTTCGTCACCTGTCCGTGGTGGAGTAACCCTCATCTGCACGATTTGGTTGCGTTGACGGCGCAGGATTTCGAATCGGAAACTATGAAACCTGAACACCTGTCCGGGGGCCGGTATAGTGCGTGACTCAGCCATGACGAGCCCAGCGATTGTTGATGCTTCTTCGTCCGGCAAGTCCCACTCAAATTCACGGTTGAGATCGCGAATTGTGACGGAGCCGTCGACCAGGTAGCTACCGCCTCTTTGCGGCTTAACGCCTGAGACTGAAACGTCGGTTTCGTCGACGATGTCACCAACGATCTCCTCAAGAATGTCTTCAAGGGTTACGACGCCCTGTAGGTCGCCATATTCATTGACGACAATTGCGAAGTGCTCGCGGCGTTCTCTAAAGGCATTGAGTTGGTCGAGAAGGTTTGTTGTTTCTGGCACGAACCAGGGTTTCACACTGGCGGATAAGATATCGATCGAGTCTAAGTCGTTTCCAGCTGATTGAAGGGCGCGCAGAACGGCCTTAGTGTGCAAAACGCCGACTATGTTTTCGGTGCGTTCGCGCCACAACGGTATGCGTGTATAGGGGCTTTCAGAAACTTGCGCGAGAATTTGACCTAACTCCAAATCCGCATCAATTGTCACGAGACCCTTCCGATGGGTCATGATTTCTCCGACTTCTACGTCGGTTAAATCCAGCACACTACGAAGCATGGCCCGCTCATGCTTGATTTCATCTTTAATGACGGCTTCGCCGGTGTGCAGGTCGATGGCGCCCCGTAACTCTGAAAGGGTTTGTTGAGCAGTTAGGGCGCGCTCTGTGCTTGCGCCCAATAACGCGAGCGCAACCCGCACAATCCCTTGTATCACAATGTTGACTGGCCCAAACACCCAGGTTAGGGCTTGCATAATTGGGGCCACGGCGAGCGCCATTTTATGGGTATGAATGAGGGCGTAGGTCTTGGGTAGAATTTCAGCAAAGATCAAGACCAGCACAGTCATGACTATGGTTGCGTAAATCACACCGTTTTCACCAAAGGTTTGGATCATCAAGCTCGTTGCTATAGCGGATGCCAGAATATTGACGAGGTTATTGCCGAGGAGGATCGTTGCAATTAGTCGCTCACGATGGCTCAGAAGCTTGTTGACTGTGGCCGCCCGCTGGTCTCCATCATTCTCACGCTGGTGCATGAATGAGCGGGATGTGGCCGTCAACGCCGTTTCTGAGCCAGAGAAAAATGCTGACAGCAGCAAAAGGAAAAACACGAAACCTGCGGTAAACACCATTGGTGAATGACTCCGTAGCGGTCAGGGGGATTTAAGCAGAGAGGGTCGCGTCAACGATAGCGGTGAGGTCGTCTCGTGGCACGTCTTGCGTCAGAAATGCTTCGCCGATACCGCGTGTTAGAACGAATGTGATGTTGCCGTCATCAACTTTTTTGTCCTGCATCATGTGGCCCATGAAGATGTCTGTGCGGATGCGCTTAGCTCGGACCGGAGGGGCCACTGACAACCCAATTGTATTGAAATGCTGGCGAACGCGGTCGGCGTCTTTGGCCGGGCAAAGGCCCAAGCGAACGGACAGATCGAACGCCATAACCATGCCGATAGCAACGGCTTCCCCATGCAATATAGCGCCTGAATAGCCAAGCTCAGCTTCGAAGGCGTGGCCGAATGTATGGCCGAGATTGAGTAGCGCCCGCACACCGTTTTCGTGTTCGTCATCGGCGACAATTCGAGCCTTTGCTCTACAGCTCACTTCGATGGCCTGGGTTACTGCGTCGGGGTCACCGTTAACAACTCCCACGCCATTCTCTTCGAGCCAACTCCAAAACATCTGGTTGCCCAACAGCCCGTATTTACAGACTTCTGCGTAGCCAGAGAGGCATTCCCGCTCGGGCAGAGTTTCTAATGTTTTGATGTCCGTGAGCACGGCTTTGGGTTGGTGAAAGCTTCCGGCTAAGTTCTTTCCTTGTGCTGTGTTAATCCCCGTCTTGCCGCCAACGGAGCTGTCAACCTGAGCAAGAAGGGTCGTCGGGATTTGAACAAAGTCGATCCCCCTGAGGGTTACCGCTGCGGCGAAGCCTGTTAGGTCGCCGATGACCCCTCCACCTAAAGCAATTGCAGTTGTCGACCGTTCGACCTTGGCTGCCAGCATCGCCTCGACGACGGTTTGAAGCTGCGCAAAGCTCTTTGTTGATTCTCCGGGCGGCAGAACCAGAGCGTCACTTTGAATGCCGGCCGATGACAGCGATGATTGCAGCGGCTCAAGGTAATGGGGCGCCACGTTCTCATCAGTCACAATGAAGGCTCGGGGTTTTTGGAGTGCGGGACCGAGCAGGTCGCCCGCTCTCTCTAGTAGGCCCAGTCCGATGTGAATGGGATAGCTGCGGTCTTCAAGGTCGACGGTTAATGTCGCGTACTGGGTCATGTCATGTCACTGTCGCGCGGCATTTTTGCCGAAGGTATATGGTCGGCTAGGGCGTCGATTACTCGTTCGCAGGTGACGTTCGCGCTGTCCAATCCAGTGTCTACAACGATGTCAGCTTCGGCATACACGGGATATCGTTGATCGATGAGCGCCGACAATATTTCCCGTGGATCGCTATCGTTGAGTAAAGGGCGATGGCTCCGACCAGAAGTGCGTGACACCAAGGTTTCGAGGTCTGCGCGGAGCCAAACCGACAGCGCCTTATCTGCGATGAGCGCGCTGGTTTGTTCATCGATGAAGGCTCCACCGCCTGTAGCGATGATTGATGGTGGCCCGTCCAATAGTCGGGCAATGACCCGACGTTCTCCGTCCCGAAAGGCTTCTTCGCCGTATTGCTCGAAAATATCAACAATGGAGCACCCTGCAGCGGCCTCCACTTCCATGTCGGCATCAATAAATGGGATATCGAGGCGCAGCGCTAGGCGTCGGCCGACGCAGCTTTTTCCAGCACCCATGAGGCCGACCAAAACAATGATCGTGTCTTGGCCTAAATTTCGACTTGGTGAATGGGCGGCGCTGGTCATGGTAAGTTTTGCTATAGACGTGGGTCAGAGATCAAACAAGTTATGGCGGACAGCCTAAGCTCAGTCGCGCGGAATTTGCGCGTATAGGCTTGCTTAGCTTGTCCTTCTCTAGACATTATCACACCTCTCACGTAGTGTCCCGAAGATCGGAAAGGATGCGTTTAGACGTCGCTACAGCCGAGATACAGTGTCATCCTGATGAGGTCACAGTTCACTGCAACTGCCGCGGGTTCGGCGGGTCTGCTCATAATCTAATTTGGTTCAGAGCCTTATCATGAAGCTTATTACTAAAATTCTGGTCGTCCTGGTTCTTTTTCTCATTGTTGGGGGCGGGCTCGCACTTGCGACCTGGGATATGCCGGCACCGACCGCTCCACGTGAGAAAATAATCTCTAATGATCGATTCCGCTAAACCGATGGCTCTTAGTGGTTGCAAAGGCAAAGAAGCCTCTTTTTATATAGCCATTTTTTGGGCCCTGGCGTTCGGCACAGCTCAGGCGCAAGACGCATCGTCGCTTATAGGCCAGGGCGGTTCTGTCCGTGCGGCCGAGGCCTTGCCGCCACCTGTATCGTTGATGCCCAATTCGTCAGCTTCGACCATGGATAGATTCGGCACAATCGCCGTAAGGCAATTGGATTCTTTAAGTTCGGATTCAATAGGCTTGCTTGACGAGTTTACAGGTGGCTTGCCTATTGATCTCTGGTCTGGGACCTCGAAAGAGCTGGTTGACCTGCTTTTACCGAAGCTGCCTAGGCGTTTAAAATCAGTCGCAGCCCGAGACCTAACCAAGCGATTGCTTCTCTCGGTCGCTCGTCCGCCAGAGGCGACGCTGGCCGAAGACGTTTTCGTTGATATGACAGCGATCGTGCCAAGTGCGATTGGCTTCACTTCCAATGCGGATAGGCAGCCTGACCTTTTAAAAGTGGACGGAGAACAAACAGGGTCCGCGGAACTGGCTCTTTTAGAGCGGCGACTGACCCAATTAGCTGCTATGGGTGACTGGTCTTCTGTAGGCGCGCTTATAATCCAAGTGGCGCCCGCATTTTTGACAGATGACATCCGCATTCTGGCTTCTGATCTAGCGCTTGTAGAGGGTCGTGTAGAGCAGGTTTGTCTTGATGTCACCGAGAACCTGAGAGTTTCAACAAAGCCGTATTGGCAAAAGGTCTTTGCGTTTTGTCAGCTGCGTGACGGCAATGCGGCTAGCGCCTTTTTGACATTGGATCTCCTTAGGGAGACCGGCATCGATGATGCCGTGTTCTTCTGGGTCGCCGAGCTGATGGCCGGCAACCGACCGATCACACCAAATGGACTTAAGAGTTTGTCGCCGTTGCAGCTTTCCATGTTGCGCCATGCCGGACGACCGTTCCCGCCCCAATTGGTGCGCGATGGCGACCCTACACTGCTTCGTGTTCTCGCAACGTCAGAGCCTTTGTACGTTGTTTCAGCTGATGAAGCGGAAGACGTTATCGCGGATCGCTTACGGCAGGCTCTTGACCTGCGTCTTGAGTCAGCAGAGAGGGCGGTCCAACTGGGAGCGCTTGATGTTGACGTGCTTCGCGCATTGTATCGAGTAGAAGCGGAAATCGAAGTTGCTGATGAGCGCGATGAGGGTGTGTCCTTAATCGCGGTGTCTGCTGCGCAAGATCAAGATGAGCTTGAGCCGCTCTTGGATTTAAGCTCAATCCCTGTAGCGACAGCAATTGACCGCGCTCGTCTTTTTGTGCTTGCCGAAAGGCAGTCTATCCCCACGGCGAAAGCCATGGTTGTTTCACGGGCAATTGATTTTGCACGCAATGATAGTGGGCGTAACGGGCCTGACGTTGGTGCAATGGGGCAAGTCTTTGCGCCGCTTATCTTGGAATTATTGCCTACGGGAGATTTGGTCTGGTTTGCCGGTAATGCGGCGCGGGCTCTTATCTCTGCCGGAGAGGTTAATGTGGGCGCAGAGTGGCTCGAGTTGTCTAAGGCCTATGCAAGAACCAGCATCGAGGCGTCAGATGTTGCTGCCGCGATGTGGCCGATAGAGCGTCAGTTGCGGCCGTCCATGATGAATCGATTCACGCCCCTTCGTTTTAAACGGTGGGAAGAATCTCGCCCGCCTGGCTTGGTAGCTAATAACAAAACGTTGGTGCTAAGCACGCTAACCGCATTGGGTGAGCCCGTCGCTGCCGCTGATTGGATGGGGCTAATGGACCGGCGTGTGCGAAGTTCCGTGGATATGCCGGCACCCCAAATCTGGAATGTCCTGACTCTTGCCGCGCAAGATGGTCGGATGGGTGAGGTTATCATGTTGTCGTTGATTATGCTCGATGAAGCTGGCCCTTCTGGCTCGTCCCCTGTTATTTTGTCGCACGTTATTTCTTCACTTATGACAGTTGGGCTTGAAGATGAGGCGCGCCTGTTCGCAGTTGAAGCTGCGCTCATACAAGGTTTGTAAACCCCGTTAGACCGACTTTAGGTGGGCCGTGAGCCGCTACATTGAGTCCTTCCTTGACATGATGTCCGCAGAGCGCGGCGCGTCCCTCCATACGTTGGATGCTTATTCACGGGATATCATTGGGTTCTCCGAGAGTATAGATGGCGATGTTGCGCGGGCCACGTCGGAACAATTGCGTGATTACTTCGAAGGTATTCTTGCGCAGGGCCTAAGGCCTAGAACAGCTGCGCGCCGGCTGTCGTGTTTACGACAATTTTTTCAGTTTCTGTTTGCGGAAGGAGTCCGTGACGATGATCCGACGTCGGTTCTGGACAGTCCGAGGCAGGGGTTGCGTCTGCCCAAGTACCTAGGGGAGGGTGAGGTCGACCTGCTACTTGAGGCGGCTAGATCTAAAAACACGCCCGCAGCTCTGCGGCTGACAGCAATTCTTGAATTGCTCTATGCTAGTGGCCTTAGAATTTCCGAGCTTGTGTCCCTCCCGCTGGCTGCGGTAGTGCGGGAGCGGCCAGTGATTATCGTTCGGGGCAAGGGCAACAAAGAACGCATGGTCCCGATTGGCGCGCCGGCCAGGGCGGCGATTGCGTCGTATTTAAAAGTCAGGCAGAGTTTTGTTCCGGCCAATGCAAAAAGCTCCTGCTGGCTGTTTCCATCGCGCGGGATAGTGGGGCATGTCAGCCGGGACGCTGTCGCTAAATCTCTCAAGGGCCTCGCCATCGCAGCGGGTATAGCGCCGGCACGTGTGTCGCCTCATGTGCTGCGGCACTCGTTTGCTTCTCACCTTCTCGCCCACGGCGCAGACCTTCGGAGTTTGCAGCAGATGCTTGGGCATGCTGACATTTCTACCACGCAGATTTACACCCACGTTTTAGATGAGCGTTTACGCCGATTGGTCGAAACCAACCACCCCCTAGCTGGCTTGAAGATGCCCGACTAGAAAACAGGGCCGCCCTGGGCTATCTGAGCGCCATGCGGTAGGAAGAGTTTAGCGAAACTGTCATAGGTCTACGACCTTGTCATCACTATCACAGATTTTATTAAGGGAGGCTTTTGCCAATGCGCAGGAAAGCGGCTAGGTTTTTTGTCACTATGTTAGGTCCGCATAAAAAAGGGTGAAGGCAGCGATGTCAGGTACCGTTGATAATTGTCCGGTTCTTGTTCTGAACGCCGACTTTCGGCCGCTCAGCTACTTCCCTTTGTCTCTGTGGTCCTGGCAAGATGCAATCAAGGCCGTGTTTCTTGAACGCGTCAATGTTGTTTCCGAATACGATACGGTTGTTCACTCACCCAGTTTTGAATTTAATCTGCCAAGTGTGATTTCGTTAAAAAAATTCGCACCGACAGACCGGTCGCCAGCTTTTACGCGGTTCAACGTTTTTTTACGCGATCACTTTACTTGTCAGTATTGTGGGATCAATCAGTCGGCTAATGACCTGACGTTTGATCACGTTGTGCCCCGCTCTCGCGGTGGCAGGACCACTTGGGAAAATGTGACGACGGCCTGTTCATCTTGCAACCTGCGGAAAGCGAATAAAACACCACGTGGGTCTGGGATGGCTATAAAGCAAGTTCCGGTGAAGCCCCGTGCCTATCAGTTACAAGAGTCAGGACGTGCCTTCCCACCAAATTATTTACACGAAAGCTGGCGGGATTTTCTGTACTGGGATTCTGAGCTCGACCCCTGGTAAACGGTAATGTCGTGTCTAGAATCGCGTCGAGAGCCAAATGGCTAATCGTGATCCAGTTTTAATGGCGCCTGTGAGGAGGGGGTAAGCTGGTGCGTTTTCTGCCCCCTCGGCTAACCCAACCTCCCGGTGATGTTGCTCATCGGCCCTGAACTCCTCAATGGTATCGCGAAGCTCAGTTTCATCATCGCCTAAGGCCGCAGCTTGCACCGCATAGTGTTCATCGATGACTTCTTCGATGGCAACGGTGCATGCCATCGCGGCATCTCGCCCGAGCAACGCCGTGCTTGCTCCTAGAGCAAAGCCTGCTATGTGCCACAGCGGCTGGAGCGCCGTCGGTCTGATATGTCGATCAGCCAATTCTTGATTGAACCGGTCCAGGTGCCCAAGTTCTTGATCGAGCATTTCTCTCAGAACTGGCTCTGCATCGGTACCAGACAGAACGGCTAATTGTCCTTCGTAGATGCGCTTGGCGCCGTATTCACCTGCTTGGTCGACCCGGACCATTTGCGCCACAAGGTCTCTGGCATTCGGGTCGCCAGGGAGGCTGTCTCCAGCTGTTTTTTTAGGTTGCTTTGTGTTTGTCATTACTCGCACCAGAACGTTTTGTTACGTGCCGCGCAGAGGCTCGCAGCTGCGAATATTAGACCGGAAAACATATTGTAGACAGTCATGGGCAGTCCAAGCAGTGTGAACTGAATGTCGTTGCAGGCGGGTAGACCCGGCTGCAGCAATGCGGACCGAATATCATCTATCGAAAACGACTGCCCACCGGTCGGCGCACATATCGATTGCCACCACTCTTTCTCTACGCCGATGTGGAAAAACGCAATACTTGCTGTCATAAGAAATAAGAGGCCACAGATGAAGCACGCAAGCTGGCGCGCTTTTGGGTCAACGATTGGCATGAATGTAAGGGCGGAAAGGCACACGACACCAATATACGGAAGCCTTTGATAGAGGCACAGCTCGCAAGGGTACAGGCCAAACCCGTACTGTGCGGTCCATGCTGTTGCAAGCGCCGCTAGAGCGGTGCTTGCGGCCATGAGCATGATAATTAAACTGGGATGAAGTTTTGCAAACACAATAAAAACCTAGCCGATAAAACGGAGCGCTGCAAAGCCTCCGACCAGGAGAAGGAACGCAATCATTGTGACCAGACTAAGGCGCCTCTCAATGAATAATTTGACTGGAGGCCCAAATTTCCAAAGCAAGGCGGCCACCAAGAAGAACCTTAGTCCACGCGCCAGGATTGCAGCGGCAATAAAGATGATAGGGTCAAGGGCTACTGCACCGCTTGCGATTGTGATCACTTTAAACGGGAAGGGCGTTAGGCCAGCGCCAAAAACGATCCAAGCACCCCATTCTGAATAGAGGGACTGGAACTCAGAGAATTGTTCTGCATAGCCGTAAAACGACAAGAGCGTTTGCCCTACAGTCTCAAATAAGAACATTCCGATGGCGTAGCCGGCGATACCACCAAGTACGCTCGCCACTGTGGCGACGGCCGCAATTTTCCAAGCCTTTTCACGTGAGGCGAGGACCATCGGCAATATGAGAGCATCGGGCGGGATGGGAAATATAGAGCTTTCAAGAAACGCGATAACGCCCAAAAACGCCAAAGCATTTTTTCGGCCTGCCAGGGACAGGGTCCAATCATATAATCTGCGAATCAATGGAAGCGCCCCATGAAAGGTGTTTATCAGGTCGGACAGGTGCCAGCAACGTCATGTTCTCTGCGTGCTTTGCCTGCTTGCGGGCCTGCCGGTGCGCCGCTATAAGGGGCGCGCTGTCACGTGCGGGTGTGGCGGAACTGGTAGACGCGCTGGATTCAAAATCCAGTTCCCTTACGGGAGTGTGGGTTCGATTCCCTCCACCCGCACCACTGACAGCGCCTTCGGCGTTCCTCTATAATGGCCTCTGTTCAGATGCGGTAGGCTGATTGGTCCCTTAATATGCGGAATTTTTGTGTCTTCTTATTGTTACTCGGAGGGATGTGCATAACGGCGCAAAGCGCTCATGCCGCCTGCGTAAAAATCGCGCTTCTCGATGTGGCTGGCTCGGTTATCAAGCCAAATGGATTAGTTCCCGGAATAAAGATTGGTGATACGGCGGTCTTTATTCATGAACTCCCTCCTCACGATAGTCAGCGTGAAATAGGCTCTGTTAATTGCACGCCTGAAATCAAACAGGCCATTGAAAAAGTTTACAATTTGTCCTGTCGGTCAGACCAAGCGATGATGCAGGCTGCGGAGAGTAATACGCAAAGAATAGGGGTAGTTCATCAAAGGTGTGCTGACTTAAAGAGCGCTATCGAGGCAAGTGATTGACGTTCCATGTATCCCAGATACACCACTCTAGTTTTCTATAGATTTTTAGATAACCGTCTGCCCGCAGTTGTTTAAAGCCGCCCGGCATTGACGTATCGTATGAGCCCGAGCTCGGAGGCAGAAGGGGTGAAATTATTGGCCGAAAGCAGAACCTATGCGACCTCTGATGGCTTAACCCTGCACTACGTCGATTATAATACGGGCCCTAGCACAGGGGTGCCCGTTGTCTGCTTGCCAGGATTGACTAGGAATGCTCGTGACTTTTCTGCTCTCGCCCTGCATTTAAGCGAAAGCCGCCGCGTTTTATGTCTTGAGTTCAGAGGGCGTGGAAGTTCGCAGTGGGATGCGGACGTCTCCCACTATCAGGCGCACCAGTATGTAGCTGATACATTGCTTTTTCTGCAGAAAGAAAACTTAGATCGCGTGATTATCGTCGGCACATCCCTTGGCGGCATTGTTGGAACGGGCATCGCTGAGGTCGACCCGGGCTTGCTTGCGGGTATTGTTTTAAATGACATCGGTCCCGTTATTGACCCTGCGGGTTTGAAGCGCATTGGCAGTGATCTTGGACGTGGCACTGAATGGCCTTCGTGGAAAGAGGCTGCGGCTAAGCTCAAAGAAGTGAATGGGGTTGTGTATCCGACGTTTACTGATAAGGACTGGCTGGACTATGCTCGGAAGACCTGTCGCGAGACCGCTGAGGGTTTGGTGACACAAGATTATGACCCCGCAATCTCTCAGGCATTCGCATCTGATAGCGCGGCGAATGTTGAGTTATGGGAAGTTTTTGATGCACTGGCTGATGTGCCGGCACTATTGCTTCGAGGTGCTCTCTCTGACTTGTTGTCTTCAGAAACAGCGCAGAAAATGGAAGCGCGTCTTCCCAAGCTCGACCTAGCCATAATTGCTGATCGAGGTCATGTGCCAACGTTAGAGGAGGCGAAGGCTCTTTCTGCCATTAGAGCTTTTGTCGCCAAGGTAGATACCCTTAACTATCCCTCAATCTGAACCATGCGGACAAAGCTCCGCATGGCCGCAGCAGATTCTGGTCTAGGCACCGTGCACTAATTAGTCGCCGCAATGCCTTAAAGTTGTCGGATTTGATGAGGTATTCTTGTGATAAAGGTCCAGGAACCCTTTGATGCTTAGGCTCCTCTAGGCAAACTGCAAGAGTTTTTAAGTATTGGGTTAAAATTGCGTCGGATAACGTACCAAGGTTCTACCCA
This sequence comes from Rhodospirillaceae bacterium, assembly GCA_028822445.1. Classification (GTDB taxonomy): domain Bacteria; phylum Pseudomonadota; class Alphaproteobacteria; order Rhodospirillales; family Rhodospirillaceae; genus WLXB01. Next base: position 215,861 of record JAPKDQ010000001.1, read on the forward strand.
TGGTGGATAATGGTCTATAGGCCGTTAGCGCATAGACCTTTATAATCTCATGAAACAGCTGGGTTGCGACGAATCAGAATCGCTAACACCGTCATACGGCAGATATTTGGCGGAAACTGTTGGGACAGCATCTTGAGTGCGGCGACTGCCTCAGGGCCTGGTGCGGCCATGTCTTGAAGCGGGAGGGTTTTGTGGAAAGACTTAGCGTAAGCCTCACTGTCTGACAGCATATGCTGCGCTGAGGCTTCAAAAGCGCCACCTCTCAGTAAGGGTTCCAGGGCGGGTTCAAGGAACTTGAGAAAAATAGGCCAGCCACCGAAGTGGCGATACAGCGATGGAATGACACCGGTGTCACCGCCGTGAATCTGTCGTGCTAATTTATTCAACGCACCTCGTGTGCCCGCTGGCGCGTTAAGTGGATCTGTCATGGGCAGAAGACCGCGCAATCCTTCCGGTTTTAGGAGGGAGCGTTTATTTAGAGCAGGAATGCGTCGTACACCGGGTTCTTGTGGTGTGCCGGCAAGCGCTAGATCAATAACCTTTAAACCGATTAAGTTCATGGGGTTAGCGCGACCATAGGTATCGAGCACGCGGTCGATTTCAGCTAAGTCAGTTAAAGAGAGGCTAGCGGCTTTGATGGGTTGGCTTAAGTCCGCGTGATGACCAGGCATTACTGCGGCTGTTAGCGCTCGTGCTGCCTTTGGGATCTCGCCGTTGATATATAACGGCCGAACTGTGCCCCAAGCCCATAATAGGCACCCTGGTATGGTCGCCATATTGCGGAAGACCAGGTTTACGATGGGCGCGCCAATAACAGCGCGAATGTCATCATACAATGCTGAGACCTCGCCAACCGCGTCGCTTTCTTTTACTTCTGGGAGAGCTGTTTTGGCCAATGGTTGCGCAATCGCTTACGCCAGAATCAGGCTTGATGGCCTGAGCATCGCATAGCCGGGAATCGGTCGGGAATACAAATAGCCCTTAACAATGCGGCGGCCCTCATCGTTTAGAAAGGCCGCATGTGTCACAATTTCAGCACAATCTCCGTGCTTGGAGCGCACAGGTTCGTGTTTCTGAATGGGAGCCACCGTCCTGCGCCCAAATACTATCCCTGAAAATAGCGCCATTATTGTCTTCAATAAGTATGCGCGCGTTACTCCCTTCGGCTCCAACCTGGTGAAACCGGTTAGGCGCTTGAATGTGCTGTTAGCCTTGGTGATAAGGCCAGCTTTGTTTTTGATCATGCAGGAGCCTCTGGTGACGTTTAGTATTGCCTCAAAAAGTGCTTTGCAATCTGGCATACCCTGTTAGAGCTCCATGTCCTCAATAAAGTGAACGGTAATGTACTCTGACCAAGTGTTGGAGGGTAGGGGTAAGGTTGGGCTTCGAAGGGTGGAATTACCCGGGTGGTCTGGGCATGATGGGTTAACGGACGGTCTTGTCCGTATGGAGAATATGATACGCATAAAGGGACGTAAAATGGACGTGAAAGCTGCCGTGGCCTACCAGGCTGGAAAACCACTGGAAATTGAAACCGTACAGTTGGAAGGGCCGCGGGCTGGTGAGGTCCTGGTTGAGATGAAGGCCACCGGGATTTGTCATACCGACGCATTCACGCTGTCCGGGCACGACCCAGAAGGAATATTCCCAGCAATTTTGGGTCACGAAGGCGCTGGCGTCGTTTTAGAGGTCGGTATCGGTGTAACCTCGGTCGTGCCGGGCGATCACGTTATCCCGCTGTATACACCCGAGTGCCGGGAATGCGATTTTTGCCTAAACCCTAAGACTAACCTTTGTCAGTCCGTGCGAGCGACCCAGGGACAAGGCCTAATGCCGGATGGTACGAGCCGTTTTTCTTTAAATGGCGAACCGATCTTTCATTACATGGGCTGTTCAACATTTTCTAATTACTCAGTTATGCCTGAAATCGCGGTTGCAAAAGTCCGCAAAGACGCACCCTTTGACAAGATTTGCTACATAGGGTGCGGGGTTACCACGGGCGTTGGTGCCGTGGCCTTCGATGCAAAAGTAGAACCCGGTTCTAATGTAGTGGTGTTTGGTCTGGGTGGGATCGGACTTAACGTCATCCAGGGCGCTCGAATGGTTGGCGCAGATAAAATTATTGGAATCGATATTAACGAGGGCAAGGTTGACCTTGCCAAGCGTTTTGGCATGACGGATTTCATTAATCCAAAAAAAGTCGAGAACGTCGTTGAAGCGATTACTGACCTGACAAATGGCGGTGCTGATTATTCTTTCGAATGCATCGGGAACGTTGAAACCATGCGGCAGGCGCTGGAGTGTTGTCACAAAGGGTGGGGCGAAAGCATCATTATCGGTGTCGCCGGGGCGGGGCAGGAAATTTCAACGCGACCCTTCCAGTTGGTGACCGGGCGGGTTTGGAGAGGCTCAGCTTTTGGCGGTGCCCGTGGCCGCACCGATGTTCCAAAGATCGTGGATTGGTATATGGATGGAAAGATCAATATTGATGACCTCATCACCCACACCATGCCGCTTAATAAAATTAACAACGCATTTGATTTGATGCACGAAGGGAAATCCATCAGAAGTGTAGTGCTTTACGACTAAGGAACAAAACCAAGCGTTTGATTCTGTTTCGAGCTTTCGATGATTCCCCGCACTTAGGATTCCATACTATGACTTTGGAAAGGGTTTCCGAATACCATAGTTTCGACGGTACCGTCGGGACCTATCGACACCAGTCGACAGAAACGCAATGCGCGATGCAATTCTCTGTCTTTGTGCCACCCCAGGCGAAAGCCGGCCCAGTTCCTGTGCTGACCTATTTGGCGGGGCTAACCTGCACGGAAGACACTTTTATGACCAAAGGTGGTGCGCAGCGTGTCGCAGCAGAGCTCGGCCTGATGCTGGTTGCTCCTGATACGTCGCCGCGTGGGGAGGGTGTTCCCGACGACCCAGAAGGTAGTTGGGATTTTGGTCTCGGGGCCGGGTTCTATTTGGACGCGACTGAAGCGCCTTTCGACAAGAACTATCGCATGTACTCGTATGTCACGCAGGAGCTGCGGACGCTGATCTCGAACACCTTTCCGGCTCGACCAGAAAAGCAGGGTGTATTTGGTCATTCGATGGGCGGCCACGGTGCGCTTACCATTGGCTTGAAAAACCGGGATGTCTACGCCAGCGTCTCGGCTTTCGCACCCATCTGTTCGCCCATGAACTGTCCCTGGGGCGAGAAAGCATTACCTGCCTATCTGGGTTTGAATCAGGCAGAGTGGGCTGACTACGACGCGACCGCCCTTGTTCTTGGGTTATCTAAAGACGCTGCGGATGCCCATTCGGGGCTTCTCGTTGACCAAGGGGTGAACGATCAGTTCCTAGAATCGCAGCTTCACCCCCATTTGCTCCAAAATGCCTGCTCCGAGGCCGGGTTGTCCCTGACTCTTCGCAGTCATGCTGGTTATGATCACGGCTACTATTTCATCTCGACCTTCATGGAAGATCATCTCCGCCATCACGCTGCTGTTCTCTCTTAAGCGGGGCAGCAGGACGTCAGGGCGGCCACTGAAAAAGGAAATATCGCTCATGGGTCGCGTTTTCTATGGTTGGATTGTTTTAGCCGGCCTTTGCATCACCTACGCGGCCTCCAACGGGATATTGTTAAATTCCCTGCCGTTGTTCTATCCGAGCTTAATCGAAGAATTCGCCTGGAATGCGGCTGAGGTTACAGCGCCCGCTACCCTCTCGTTCCTCGCTACTGCTATTCTTTCTTTATTTGTCGGTTACCTTGTCGACCGCTTTGCGCCGCGGCCGATGATGATTGTAGGCTCTATTCTTTTTGTGGGTGTGTTGCTTGCCTACCGTTATATCACGACGCTAGATCAAATGCGGATGATCTACGTTGGGTTTTCGGTGGCGTTGGCATTGAATGGTATTCTTCCGAGTATGGTTATCACCAGCCGCTGGTTTAAGCGCTATCGGGGTGTGGCTGTTGGTATTCTATTGATGGCGTCAAGCTTTGGTGGTGCGATCATGCCACTCATCGTTGGCCCAATCATCGAGGATGAGGGTTGGCGGACAGCACTGATCACAATGGCTAGCTTGGGCTTAGTGATGATGGTGCTGCCTTGTGTGTTTATGTTGCGCAATGACCCGAGTGAAAAAAATACGGTGCTGGATGGTGACGTTGCAGCCGCCGAAGAAGCGGCCGCTGAAGTGGAAGCCAAAGGCCTTGTTTCGGGCATATCCTTGGCGGAGGTGATGAAAACACCAATGTTTTATCTTCTGGCGTTTTCCACCGGTGTGATGTGGTTCTGCATCTCTGGCGTCATACAGCATCAGTCGATTTATCTTGGCAGCGACCTCTCTTTACCGGGTGCTCGTTTGGCTCAAGTTTTTAGTTTATTTTTTGCTTCGTCTGTGGTCGGAAAAGTTCTCTTCGGGTGGCTGAGTGACCGTTATTCCAAGGTCAATATCATGCTGCTCGCGACTGTGAATTTAACAGTCGGGCTTGTTGTCTTCCGTATGGTTGATGGCGATAGTTTCTTTTCAATACTGTTGTATGCTGTGGTCTATGGTGTCGGCTTCTCCGGCGCCTTCACCATGATTCAGTTGATGATTGCTGAGTTGTTCGCAGGCCCAACGTACGGAAAGATCCTAGGGGTCTTCGTGTTCATTGACACGCTAGCAGGGGCGATTGGTATCGGTGCTCTTGGTCGCATCCGGGTTGCAACTGAAAGCTATATTCCGGCCATCAATCTCATGATTGGCCTATGCCTTGCGGCATTCGCATGTGTTTATATTATTAAGCGCCAAATTGAGGCGCCACAGCCGGTAGCGGCAGGGTAGGGGTGTAAGGGAATGCGAGTTTTCTACGGTTGGTATGTTTTGGGCGGCCTGTTTGTCATGTATGCCGTGTCGAACGGAATATCAAATTTCACGCTGCCACTGTTCTACCCCTCCTTGATGGATGAGTTTGGCTGGGACCAGGCCGAGGTGACACGTCCCGCTGGTATCAAGTTTCTGTTTGCTTCGATTTACAATTTAGCAATCGGGTTCTTATTGGACCGCTATAATCCTCGGCCGATTATGGCGACGGGCGCTCTCTTGATGGTCTTCGGTCTAGTCTCGTTTCTCTTAATGGACAATCTCTGGCACTTCACCTTAATTTATCTGTTGCTGGCCTTCGGTCTATCCATGTGTGGGCTGATCCCGTCTATGCTGACTACCAGTCGCTGGTTCACCAAATACCGCGGACGAGCCGTTGGCATTCTTCTGATGGCCTCCAGCTTCGGCGGCGCTGTTCTTCCCCTGATCGTCACAGGCCCTATCGCTTCCGGTGAGTGGCGTCAGGGCATTATTATTCTTGCGGTCATCGGTTTTGTCGGAATGTTCTTGCCAGTTATTTGGCCGCTGAGGGCCCGGCCAGAGGACAAAGGTTTGACCCCAGATGGGTTGTCCAAAGAGCTATCGGAGGCGTCCGATACCAAGAGCCTTGGTGTGGCCGGCGGTGCGCCCCTGAATGAAGTAGCGCGCATGCCAATTTTCTATTACCTGCTGGTCGCCACGGGTGTGCTGTGGTTTTGCATTACCGGGGTAGTTCAACATCAAGCTCTTTATCTCGGGCGTGACCAGGGCCTGTCAACCGAAGTGTTAGGGAATGTTTTTAGCCTATTTTTCACCTGCTCGGTTCTCGGGAAGTTTATCTTCGGATGGTTGAGCGATCATTTTCCAAAGTTCCTTATCATGCTTCTGGCCATCGTGAATCTGGCAGCGGGTTTGGTGATCCTGCGCTTTGTCGACGGTGCGGGTATAGCTATGATTTACGGATACGCCGTCGTCTTTGGCATAGGGTTCTCCGGTTCGTTTACGATGATCCAGTTGACCATTGCTGAACTGTTCACTGGCCCGACCTATGGCCGCATTCTGGGCATTTATGTGGCTGTCGACACAATTGCAGCTTCGGCGGGGATCTTTGCACTCGGAACGATTCGGGTGGCCGCGGACAGCTATATTCCGGCCATCGATCTTATGCTCTTCTTGTCGGTTGTTGCGCTGGCTTGTGTATTAGCGATCAAGCGCGAGCTTGCAAAGCGAGAGCTGCAGATAGCGGCGGCGGAGTAGGCGCTGAATGGTGTCCAATCAAGAAGAGAGATTGCGAGAGGCCGAACCTGCGCAAGAGCCGGATGAGAAAAGGGCGACTTTGAAGATTTGTCAGGACCATGGCAGTCGTCCGGACAATCTTATCGAGGTTTTACACGCTGTACAGGCCCGTGATGGCTACCTCAGCGACGATAGCCTGAGAGACATTGCGGCCTGTCTTAACCTCACCCGTGCCGAAGTGCATGGCGTCGCCAGTTTCTATCACGACTTTCGCCGCATCCCGCCGGGCAAGACCGTAGTTAAAATTTGTTTGGCAGAGGCCTGTCAGGCCCTGGGGTGTGACGCGCTCAAAGAGCATGCAGAGGAGGTCCTCTCAACGGACATGGGAGCGACATCATCGGATGGTGAGGTATCTTTGGAACCTGTCTATTGTTTAGGCAATTGCGCCTTGGGACCGGCGGTCATGTTCAATGGAGATTTGTATGGCCGGGTCACACCCGAGAAATTGGACTCTTTAGTCTCTGGTGCTGACATATGAGCGTAGTCACAGTCTTCGTGCCAAAAGATGCTGCGGCAGTTTCGGTGGGGGCGGACGATGTCGCAGTTGCTCTCAGTCAAGAATCTCAAAGCCGTGGCATTGATATAAACCTTATCCGTAACGGTTCTCGCGGCCTGCTGTGGCTAGAGCCCTTGGTGGAAGTCGAAACAACATCGGGGCGGATTGCCTTTGGTCCGGTTTCAGCAAGCGATATCTCCGGCTTGTTTGACGCAGGTTTTTTATCCGGCGGTAATCATGATCTCAGCCACGGGGTTACCGAGGAAATCCCCTATCTGGCCAACCAGGAGCGGCTGACGTTTGCCCGATGTGGTGTTATCGATCCTCTAGACCTGACGGCCTATGAATCTCATGGTGGTCTCGTTGGTCTCAAAAAAGCGCTAGAACTTGAGCCATTGGCAATCGTTGAAGAAGTTACAGTTTCCGGATTGCGGGGCAGGGGCGGCGCTGGATTCCCGGCCGGGCTCAAATGGGAGACCGTGCGCAAAGAGTCCGCAGATCAAAAGTATATATGCTGCAACGCCGATGAAGGCGACAGCGGAACGTTTGCGGATCGCTTACTCATGGAGGGAGACCCCTTTACGCTTCTTGAGGGCATGGTGATTGCAGGGCGGGCTGTAGGAGCCGATACCGGCTACATCTACATACGTTCAGAGTATCCCCACGCCATTCGTGCACTCAGTGATGCAGTTTCGAGTTTTGAACAGGCAAACCTCCTTGGCAAAAACATCCTCGGCAGTGGGCAGGCCTTTACCATCTACATTCGTATTGGTGCAGGGGCTTACATTTGCGGAGAAGAATCTTCCATGCTCGAAAGCCTAGAAGGTAAGCGCGGCCAGGTGCGCGCCAAACCGCCTATTCCCGCGATAAGCGGACTATTTGGCAAGCCCACGGTGGTCAACAACGTTCTTACGCTCGCGACAGTGCCTTACGTCCTGGCAAATGGTGGCAAGACTTACAGTGATTACGGGCAGGGCAGGTCCCGAGGGACACAGCCGTTTCAGCTGGCGGGAGACATCGCCCGGGGAGGCCTGGTCGAGAAAGCTTTCGGCGTCACGTTGCGTGAGCTGGTTGAAGGCTTTGGCGGCGGAACCCTTAGTGGGCGGCCCGTCCGCACGGCGCAGGTCGGTGGCCCATTGGGTGCGTATATCCCTGAAGCTGCTTTCGACGTCCAAATGGATTATGAAAGCCTCGCAGGTTCCGGTGCTATGTTAGGGCACGGCGGCGTAGTCGTATTTAATGAGTTGGTCGACATGGCTCGACAGGCCCGATTTGCAATGGAATTTTGTGAAATCGAATCATGCGGCAAGTGCACGCCCTGCCGTATCGGATCGGTGCGCGGCAAAGAAACTCTTGATAAGATCATTGTCGGAGAGGACTTGGAGAAAAACCTAGCCGTGCTAGAAGATCTTTGCGTGTTGATGACCGATGGATCGCTTTGTGCCATGGGAGGATTAACCCCCATGCCAGTGACGAGCGCCCTCAAACACTTTCCTGAGGACTTTGGTTTGGCACGGCAGACGGTGGAGTAGGACTGACAGATGGCACTTCTCAAAGAACCAGATTTTGGGACACCTAGCCCCAAGACCAACAGCACAGTCTCGCTCGAGATAGACGGATTAAGTGTTAAGGCGGAGCAAGGTGCAAGCATCATGCGCGCCGCTGCCCAGGCCGGTGTTTCTATTCCCAAATTGTGTGCAACAGACTCAGTTGATGCATTCGGGTCTTGCCGGTTGTGTTTGGTGGAAATCGATGGCCGCCGTGGCACGCCGTCTTCCTGCACCACGCCTGTGGCAGAGGGTATGGTTGTCCGTACTCAGACACAGCGGTTGGCAGACCTCCGCCGTGGTGTCATGGAGCTCTATATCTCCGACCACCCTTTGGATTGCCTGACCTGCTCCGACAACGGCGACTGTGAACTCCAGGACATGGCCGGTGTGGTCGGTCTCAGAGAGGTTCGTTACGGCTTTGACGGGGAAAACCACACCGCTTTGGGCAAAGACGAGAGCAACCCGTATTTCGATTACGATCCGTCCAAATGCATCGCCTGCTCTCGCTGTGTGCGGGCCTGCGACGAGGTGCAGGGCACGCTGGCATTAACCATCGAAGGGCGTGGATTTGCCTCACGTGTCGCAGCCGGCATGAGCGAAAGCTTCTTCGATTCGGAATGCGTGTCCTGTGGCGCCTGCGTTCAGGCCTGTCCGACGGCGACGCTGCAGGAGAAATCGGTGGTCGAACACGGTGTGCCCGATCGTACGGTGCAGACAACATGTGCGTATTGCGGCGTCGGTTGCTCCTTCAACGCCGAGCTCAAGGGAGACCAGGTCATACGCATGGTGCCGTCTAAAGATGGCAAGGCCAACCACGGTCATTCCTGCGTTAAAGGCCGCTTCGCCTGGGGCTATGCGACCCACAAAGACCGCATCACCAGCCCCATGATCCGCGACAAAATCACTGACCCTTGGCGCGAAGTCAGTTGGGGCCAGGCCATTGAGTTCGCCGCTGCACAACTCAAGAAGACCCAGGCGACCTATGGCCGGAAATCCATCGGCGCAATATCGTCCAGCCGATGCACCATCGAAGAAGTTTGGGCGGTTGTGCGGATGACACGCACGGCGTTCGCCAACAACAACATCGATACCTGTGCCCGGGTGTGTCATTCCCCCACTGGGTATGGCTTGAAGCAAACCTTTGGCACCTCAGCCGGCACCCAACACTTTGATAGCGTGGAAGACTCCGATGTCATTTTGGTGATTGGTGCCAATCCGACAGATGCTCATCCTGTGTTTGCTTCACAGATGAAACGGCGCCTGCGCCAAGGGGCGAAGGTTATTGTCGCGGACCCCCGCGCGATTGACCTGGTGCGCACGCCCCATGTGGAAGCCGCTCATCACCTACCACTTTTGCCCGGCACCAACGTGCCCCTCGTTAATGCGTTGGCTCATGTTGCCGCGACTGAAGGACTGCTCGATGACGCGTTTATTCAGTCCCGGTGTGAGAGCGGTTCATTTGCCGAGTGGCTTGAGTTTATTAAGCGGGACGAAAATTCTCCCGAGACTGTGGCGGAAATCACAGGTGTGCCGGCGGAAGGCATCCGGGCGGCTGCCCGCCTATACGCCACGGCAGGCAACGCCGCTATCTATTACGGTTTGGGTGTCACCGAGCACAGCCAGGGCTCCACTATGGTCATGGGGATGGCAAACTTGGCCATGGCTACCGGCAATATTGGCCGCAGTGGTGTTGGTGTGAATCCTCTGCGCGGGCAAAATAATGTGCAGGGGTCTTGCGATATGGGATCGTTCCCTCACGAATTTTCGGGTTACCGGCCAGTTTCAGACGAGGTGGTCCGGGCGGAATTCGAAGCCGCCTGGGGTGTGCCGCAAGATGGGGAGACTGGTTACCGAATCCCTAATATGCTGGATGAGGCCTGCGGTGGAGGGTTTAAAGGTCTCTATGTGCAAGGTGAAGACATCGCTCAGTCAGACCCGAATACCCTGCACGTTGAAGAAGCGCTTCGCGCCCTGGACGTCCTGATCGTCCAGGACTTGTTTTTGAATGAAACCGCCCGATTCGCACATGTATTCCTGCCAGGCACATCGTTCCTGGAAAAAGACGGATGCTTTATCAATGCCGAGCGGCGCATCAACCGTGTCCGGCCGGTTACAAAATCAGCTACTGGCAAAGATGAGTGGGAAGTGACCCAAGATCTCGCTAACGCTCTCGGCTATGACAAGATGAATTTCACGTCTGCCGCTGAAATTATGGACGAAATCGCTGCCTTAACACCGTCTTTTACCGATGTATCCCACGCTATGCTTGATGAAAAGGGCAGCGTGCAATGGCCGTGTAATGCAGATGCGCCGGAGGGCACGCCAATCATGCACGTGGATGAATTTGTGCGGGGCAAGGGCCATTTCGTTCTGACGGAGTTTGTGCCGACTACGGAAAAAGCCAACCGCAAGTTCCCCATGTTGCTGACCACCGGACGTGTTTTGTCTCAGTACAATGTCGGCGCTCAGACACGGCGGACAGAGAACACTCAATGGTGGGAAGAGGATGTCCTGGAAATACATCCATCCGATGCAGAGGTGCGTGGAATTCAAGACGGGCACTGGGTGTCTTTACGTAGCCGTAAAGGTGAGATTACGCTGAAGGCTGTATTGTCCGAGCGGATGGCCCCCGGCGTCGTCTACACCACATTCCACCATCCTGAAACCGGAGCTAATGTGGTGACCACGGAAAACTCGGACTGGGCAACGGAGTGCCCTGAATACAAGGTGACAGCTGTGGAAGTGACGCCGGCCAATCATCGGTCTGCGTGGCAGGAAGACTACGCAGCCAGCACGCCCAAATTGCGAATAGTAGCTGAGCCATCTGCGTTGGAGCCAGCGGAGTAACGTGGTTGAAATCACCTACCACGGGACACCACCGCCAACCGACCGTATCATTAAAACGAGCGGCCAGAGTGCCTCACCGGATTGGGATGTGCCTGAAGAAACCCCGATTGCCTTTGTTTACAATCAGCGCAACTACGTGGTCATGCTGGCGACGCCAGCCGACTTGTCGGACTTTGCGGTTGGGTTTTCTCTGACGGAACGGGTTATCGATAGCGCGGATGAAATTTCTACGATCAATATTCATCAGCAAGAGAGGGGCATTGACCTCCGATTCAAAATTAGGTCAGATCGAATCGATCGGCTTGATGTGCGCCAGCAGCGGCGTAATATGGTTGGCCGTGCCGGATGCGGGGTCTGTGGTCTGGAAAATGCGGAGGTGTTTTTTGAATCACTGCCACTAGTGACGGATAAAAGAGTTTCTTTGTCACAAACGGCACTGACCAAAGCTCATGCAGACTTTGATACCCATCAGCCGCTGAGCGCGCGCACCCGCACCGTGCATGGCGCGGCTTGGGCGTCGACTGGCGGTGAGATCAAGCTAGTGCGTGAAGACGTGGGGCGCCATAATGCGTTAGACAAACTCATCGGGGCCCTTGCCTCTAACGGAGCTGACTTTGGTGATGGTTTTGTCATGATCTCGAGCCGTTGTTCCTACGAAATCATTGAGAAATCTGCCCGCGTCGGCATTAAGGCTGTAGCAGCGCTCTCGGGGCCAACCGCGTTTGCATTGAAAAAAGCCGCCGAAGCCAACATGGCGCTTTACTGTCGGTCGGATGATGAGTTTGTGGAAACGGTTTCAGATTAAGGGCAGCGCGAGGTTCAAAAAACAAAACCGCCACCGGTTCCCCGACGACGGTTCTTAGAGGTTAACCTATGCCGAGGCATTAGGAACCGGCAGTGGCAATTTTTTGATCAAGGAAGCGAATCCATTTCCCAGCATCCGATTTCGTATTCTTGAAGCGGGCGGAACGCGCCATCGAACGTTTGGCGGCTGTGAAACGCTCACGCTCGAGTTGGGTAATCCCAATAAGCATCCACACCATGCCTTCCTCGTTTTTGCGCAGTCCCTTCTTTTCCAGGCTCTTCTTCAAAGCGGCTTCAGCGTCAGCCCATTGTTCATTTTGAAGGAAAGCTTGGCCAAGACGATATGATAACTTTCCCTTTTTTGAGCCGTTAGCCGCATCCCGTAGCGGTGGGATGGCTTTGTTGAATTCACGGGAATTGAAGTAGGAGTTGGCCAGAATTTCAAGATTTTCCGGCGTGCGCTTAATGAGTTTAGCTTTAAAGCCACGCTCCATGACCTCAGCCGCCTTGATGGGCGTCTCATGGTACATGTACATGCGAGCCAGACGGACAAGCTCTGAATCTTTGTCGAGGAAGCCTTGCTTGTCAGCCATGACAAGCACCTGGAACGATTGTTTGTCTTTTCCGAGTTCGCCGTATAGAGCAGCCAGTTGCAGGAAGTAGGTTTTTTTGGTCGGGAATAAGTCGACCATGATTTCAAGCAGGTCTGCACCGGCAGGGTAATCCTCGAGCTCAAAGTACGCTGCAAGAAGAAGCTGATACCACTGTTCTCTTGGCTCGGCTTGCACTAATTCACCAAACTCGTCTTCTCGTGGCTGGGCGTGTATATCGATCGCTTCGATGATCAATGGGATAGCAACGATGTATTGCTCGACCTGGTAGTAGGCGTTGGACAACAGCACTAGGGCCCCAGGGTTGACCGTTTCGACTTCCCGGCGCCACTCTTCAAGAATACGAATGGCGTCCTGATAGCGTTCCACAACCATGTAGAGCTGGCCGAGGTTGTACTTGGTCGAGATGACCTGACCCGGAGGAAGGCCGATGCCTTCTAATGGGTTGCTAAGGTTGATGGCGTTTTGGAACGACTGAATAGCGCCGTTGTAGTTTTCCTGCTCAGCATACAAATACGCGAAGGTCATCCAGATCGATGCTTTTTCGTATTCATTGGTCTTTTTATTAGCTAGTCCTTCACGAAGCTGAATGTCTGCGGTTGCGTAGTCTTTTAGCTCAATTGCTTCCTGAGCCAAGGTCAAAGTTTCATAGGTCGCCTTCTTCATCGACTGAACTCTGATGGTCTTCGGCTTCTTTGGCTTTGCTTCTTCTTGAGCGAATGCAGCGCTTCCTGTGAATACCGGTCCGACAGTGTCAGCGCCATTTGCTCCAAACAGCACGGCGAAGCTGACAACGCTCCCTAGTACGGTTTTCATGCTCATTCGGTCTTGCCTCCTCTGGCGCGGTTTTTTAGGCCGCAAACTTTAAGTGTATCTGGCTTATTGTTCGAGTTCGAAGGTGATAACCACCTGGTTGCCGGAGCGCCTAGCAGGGCGACCATCGACAATTTTAGGTTTGTATTTCCAACGTGCGAGAGCCCGCTCAGCGGCACGCTCAAAATAGCCAGTCGGTTCTGCTACCACGACCTCGATGTCTTCGACGCTGCCGCTTTCCGTAATGGTGAACTCAAGTTGCACCCAGCCGTTTATACCTCGTGACGCTGCGCGTTGGGGGTACTGCGGTGGAACTCGAACTAGTGGAATGGCATCGCCATCTGTAGGGGCAGAAAGGCCTGAGCGGTCGAGGTTAAGGCCTCGCCCCATAGCAGGTGCGTTGATGCCGACGCCACCGGAATCAGGGGCCGTGTTGTTGGCTAAGTTCATCGGCGGCGGCGGCGGGGGGGTGTCAGGCTTGTCTGGACGGTCTGGAATAGCCCGGTCTCTAGCCTGAACTGCTTCATCCCGCTGAACCCGAGTAAAATCAATAGCAGCCCCTTTAACTTCGTCGGTGATAGCGTCCATCCCGTTGTTGATGAGGAAATTCATCAACCAGAACAGGGCAATGGTTACGATGACAGCTAAGGGGAGAGAAACCCCGATGCGCATAGTGTTGGAATTCATTGCTTACTTTCCCTGTCAGTGGAGTGTCGTGTTTACTTATGACGATCTCCGGAGATAGTACCTTGGGGCTAGCCCGTCAGTATCCGCTTATTCTTTAGCCGTCGATATTGCCGTTGCAGGAGCCCCAGCTTGGCGCACCTGGTCCATAACCTGCATCAGAATGCCAGATTTAGACTTCTTGTCAGCTTGGATAACTACAGAACCCAGTGGATTTTCAGCCAAAAGCTTCTCAACGCCAGCCCGAACGGCTCGGACGTCGACTTCTTTGTTGTCCATCCAGACCGAGTCACCAGGCCCGATCGCGATTAAAATGCTCACACGGCGTTGATCTTGCGCCGTTTGTGCCTCTGGGCGGATAACTTCTAGGCCAGATTGCTTCACGAATGTCGCGGTGACGATGAAGAAGATCAACATGATGAACACGATGTCTAGCATCGGTGTCATGTCGACAGCAGCTTCATCCTTTTCTTTTGCAGCGAGACGAGATGCCACAGTTTTCCTCCGTTACCTTATTGAAGCTCGGCGATGGAAACACCGGCAGCGCCTGCAAGGCGTGCCTGATCCATAACGCCAACCATGAGGTTGCTTTCTGATTGGGGGTGGGCCTGCACCACAACAGAGCTGTCAGGGTTTTCCGCAATCAATCGTTCAACGTTGGCACGTACTGCCCGAACATCAATGTCGCGACCTTCCATCGAGATGATCCCGACCTCTGAAATCGAAACTAGAATAGTGACATTTTTTGTTTCGGGCGGTGGTTCGTCAGAATCTGGACGGGTCACGTCCAAGCCACGTTCGTTGATAAAGGTCGCGGTTACGATGAAGAAGATCAGCATGATGAACACGATGTCTAGCATCGGGGTCATGTCGACTTCTGCTTCGTCCGCTCCTGCCTTATGACGTCTTGCCACTTAGGCCTCCTTAGTAGTCAAGCTCGAGATGGTCAGCCACCTCAAGAACTTCCGTTTGAGCCCGACGGGCCAACTGGAAGCTAAAATAAAGACCGGATAGGGCTGCAACCATGCCCGACATCGTTGGAATGGTGGCCTTTGATACGCCGCCGGCCATTGCACGAGGGTTAGAGGAGCCGGTGATCGCCATGACGTCGAAGACTTCGACCATGCCGGTCACCGTTCCCAACAATCCGAACATCGGGCACAGGGCCACTAGGGTGGCGATAAAGCCAAGTCCCACTGTGGTGTTTTCCCGTACGGTCGAGATCAACTGATTGCGGACCTGGTGGGCGTACCAGGACTTACGGTCCGTACGTGCGTTCCACTGGTCAGTCACCTCTTTGACAATGCGTTTATGAAACACACCGAAGTAGATGAACCGCTCCACGATCAAGGCCCACATACAGAATGTGATGACCATGATCGCGTTTAGGACCGGCCCGCCCTTTTCCAGAAAGGATTGAATCTGGCCAAAGATGTCGAACTCGCCGCCCATTAGGACTTCTCAGCGTGGCTCGCAATGATCCCAGCGCTCTGTTCTTCAAGCACCTCAATCACTGCCTTGGACCGACCTGAAGCAATTGAGTGCATCAGGATCAGCGGAATGGCAGCAACCAGACCTAGAACGGTCGTGATCAACGCCTGAGAGATACCACCAGCCATCATCTTGGGGTCGCCCGTACCGAACAGGGTGATCGCCTGGAATGTCTCGATCATCCCGGTAACCGTGCCGAGAAGGCCCATCATTGGTGAGATGGCGGCAAGGACCTTAATCGTGGATAGGCCACGTTCGAGGCTTGGCAGTTCCTTGAGTATAGCGTCATCGAGCTTTAGCTGAAGGTTCTCGACACTCATGCCCCGGTTTTGCTCATAGGCTTGCATGATGCGGCCCAAGGGGTTGTCGGTGTTTGCAGAGCTGCTTTTTTTCTGGGCGCTAACCTTGGCCCCTGTAAGGGACAGGCTAACAATGCGAACCAGGGCTAAAGCGATACCAAGGACCAAGAGAGTGATGATCACGTAGCCAACGAGGCCACCTTGATCGATCCGCTCTTGCAAGGATGGTGTCTGCACCAGAAGACCAAGCAGAGCCCCACGTGAGGGGTCAACTGCTGCTGTTACGACACCAGACGTGGCTTCAAAGGTGTCTTCACCTGCGGAGACAAACACGGATCCGGGTTGGCGAGCCAGTTCCGTTAGACGGCCTGTTTCGCTGAGGTAGTCAACGAACTTACCATCGGAAAGGGCACTAAACGGACCGATACGAACGACATCGGCGATTGCTTCTTTGCCGTCAACGGAGACCACAGGAGCCTGATAACGAACGACTTGGCCTTGGGCCGTAGCTTCTTCAAGCAACGTGTACCAAAGCTGTTCGAGCTGAGCCAACTGAGGCAGTTCTGTGCTCTGTGCCAGTTTGTCGATTGCTTTTTCACGGTCGGGCATCTGAGAACTGATCAAAGATTGTCCGAGTTGGCCACGGGTATCACCCGCGACCTGGCGCACTACACCGAATAGCTCACCGAAAGCTCCAAGGCGTTCTTCGAGAACAGCTTCTAGCTCGGCAAGGCGGATTTCGTTTTCTTGGAAGGTCGCTTCGAGCTGTTCACTCAGGCGTTCTTCGCGGACAACGGCGGCCTTGGCTTCGTCCAGAAGACGTTGCTGATTAGCCTTGGCGTTCGTGAATTCACGAACGCGCTGATCGTTGGCCTTGTTGTCTGTCGTACGGCCTTGGCTAACGCGACTAAGAAGTTCTTGTAACGATGTGGCCGGAGCAGACTCTTGAGCCAGGGTTACAGGTGCCGAGACAGCGAGCCCAGAGGCCAGAAGAACTGCGGCAGTCAGAGTGTTGTTGAAGCGGTTCATTGGACAGTCTCCGGAGCATCGATCGGCAAGAGTAGAAGGTCGGGCGCAGCTTGCTCGCGCGCAATGGAAAGAGCTTTTTTGATCGGGGAAACAAAATCTGTATCAATAGCTTCCCATGCCCCGTCCTTTTTACTCCACCGTGCGATCTCCGCGTCATCCAATGTTTTGTAGTAGAGGGCGACACGACCAACACGGAGGAAGTCGACCGTCAGCTGGCGACCATCATTTGTATCAACAGTGCCGCGCACACCTTCGATGGTGCGGCCATATTCATTTTCAATCTGGTAGGCTTCAAGCACGCGCCGGAACTTTTCCGCGGGGCTAGCGTCAGCCCGTTGCATCAGTTTCCGAAGGTTTGCGACCCGGTTGCGGCGCTCTTTAATGAGGAAGGGAACGTCCAGTTCAACAAACTGGTCTATACCTTCCACCATGCGAAGCATCAAAGGAACCACTTCTCGGTCGATCGTGGTGACGCGGTCTATGTCCCGTTGAGTGATTTTTATTTCAGCGATTTGGGCTGAAATTAGGTCTCGAAGCTGTTGGTTGTAAACACGTAGGGTGTCTAGCTGCTGCAGAACGGCCTTGTACTCGGATTCGAGCTGGGCTGTGTCATCATCCAGGTTGTTAATGCGCTCTTGAGAGGCAACACCTTCGGCCTGTGCTACTTGTACTTCCCGCTTGTTGGATTCTAGTACCTGAGCTTGAGCAGTGCTGGCCGAAACGGGCGCCAGTAAAAGCGCCAACGCAAGGCCAGAAGAAATATAATACCCAATCCGGGCCGACAAAATCTTTTCGATAGCGTTCCGCATGTGTGCGGTCCCCTTTTTCTCTAGCAGTGTTTACCGAATCTTACCCATGTGCCGGGCTATTTTGATTCGCACAATGTTGGCTGCAATCCCCTGCCAGCCAACTCAACCGTATCCATGGACCAACGCCCGCATTGGAATCAACCATTTATTCACCCTGCATCAGGTGAATCCGTTTAAATTCACGTAACGGAACGACATTTTCTTCTCTCAACGATGAGTTGAGATGAATTTTAGCCCAGTATCGGGCCAAAAACTAAACGTCTAAATAGACGATTCGCGAGCTGTAGTCCTTGCATGGGCTTTGGTATAGAAGAATTAATAAGATGCATAGGTTTTAAACATATAAGCGCGACCAGCTCGTGAACACTTTGATGACGTGGGTCGTTTATGAAGTTTATAGCCACTTTAAATAACCCGGTCATTTTTGTCTTCACAATGTGTGTTGAGGCTGGCGCCGTGATTTCAGGCAATGGAAAATGATATGGCGGGTGTTGTATCGAGGGCACCCTGGGACGATACCTTAATCCTTATCAATTCTAAGGTTATTTATCATCTTCCCAATAATATGGAACAACTTATCTTGATCTGCGCTATCAAGCCCGGCCAATGCTTGGCCCGGCACCTGACGGGCTCGCTCTATCAGGTCATCCTTAAATGCCATCGCGCGATCCGTAAGGTAGATTAGGGATCGACGCTTATCATCTGGATCCCCGACCCTTTGAACCAGACCGTCCCGCTCCATGCGGTTCAGGGTGTTGGCCATGGTTGGTTGTTCAACATTAATGCGCTGGCATAAGTCGGCTTGGGTTAAGCCATCGTTTTGATACAGCATCACCAGGGCAGGAAATTGACCGGGTAGGACTTTATACATCGCAAGTTCTGATTCTAGAGCGCGATCAAAAAGCCGACTCAAAAGCCCGATCTGGTAGCCTAGAGAGTCTTGGCGTCTAATTGCCATGTCAGTTATCTCCGATTAGCCACCAGCTGTGCTGGCGGCAATTTCCATTGCATGCGATGAATATTAGCGCAGCGGCACTGCAATGAACAACCGTCAGGGAGTGCCAACTTCGCTATATCCTTTGCGGACCATGCAGGTCTCGAGAAGAGCGTCATAAAGAGTTGTAGTGTTTGAACGGTCGGCTATCGCTAAGATATCGTCGCGGCGCGGGTTAAATGTGCCCGGCCGTTTGGTCCCCGCCGTTCCGAACCCCTGACGTTCAGAGCGCTTCAGTGTCAGGGTGGTTTCTTCTGCGCTACCCTTGCAGAGTGCATAGTCAGCCCGGGTCATGGCCTCATTTTTGGCAGATTGCCGCCAACCACCTGCTGAATAGGCACAGGCTGCGAGGCTCCAAAGAACGATCAATAGGCTCAGTCCTCGGACTAAAACCGTCTCTGATTGGCCGTTTTTCTTGACCCTGCCAAGCCGACCTGTTTGTGTGCCGCACAAATTTATGCTCATGGGGCTTCAAAGCTCCGACTACCTAATTGAAAGGCATCGTCACATGGCCCAGGACGTCTACACCACTGGTTATTTCTTTGAAGACCTCAATGATGGAATGACAGCTGAGTTCACCAAAATAGTAACGGAAACGGATATAATTAAGTACGCCGAAGTTTCAGGTGATACTAATCCGGTTCATTTGGATGCCGAGTACGCAGCGACCACCATGTTTAAAGAGCGCATTGCCCACGGCATGCTAACGGCAGGATTTATTTCTGCCGTCTTTGGAACCAAACTGCCAGGTCCTGGGTCGATCTACGTGAATCAGTCTTTGAAGTTCAAGGCGCCCGTAAAAATTGGTGATGAAGTGACGGCGACAATCGAGGTGACTGGTAAAGTGCCAGAGAAAAAATTTGTCACTTTTTCGACAGTTTGCACCGTCAGCGGTAAGCCCGTGCTTCAGGGTGAAGCAACCCTGATGGTCCCGACCAAAAATTAAGTCACACTGGCGCCGATTCCATGCAGCTTATTCGCTATATCAATGACGTTCCTGACGCCCTGAAGGGCGGTGTGATTGCGCTTGGTAATTTTGACGGACTTCATCGTGGCCACCAAGCCGTCATAAGAACGGCGACAAAAATTGCTCAGGAAAAAGGTGTGGCTGTAGGGGTTATGACCTTTGAGCCGCACCCCCGTGCCTATTTCCAACCTAACCAAACGTCGTTCCGATTAAGCCCTTTTCGTATCAAGTGCCGCCAGATGCGAATTATGGGCGTCGATTTCCTGTATGTGCAGCGCTTCAATGGGGATTTCTCGAGCAATACAGCGGATGAGTTTGTTAATCAGTTTCTGGTTGATGGGCTCGATGTGTCTCATGTGGTTACTGGTTATGACTACGTGTTCGGCAACAAGCGCGTTGGCAATACAGAGTTCTTAAAACAGCGTGGCAGTGTTTCTGGCTTCGGCGTTACAGCTGTTGATGAATTCAGGGTTGATGCCAAGGCGCAGGTGTCGTCTACGACGATCCGGAAATTTCTATCTGAAGGGGCCTGCCCAGAGGCTGCAAATTTGCTCGGTCGCTATTGGGAAATTTCCGGTCGCGTCGAGCATGGCGATGAGCGTGGCCGTCAACTCGGGTTCCCAACCGCCAACGTCCCACTTGGAGAGCACCATCATCCGCGAGAGGGCGTCTATGCGGTTCGTGCTGGTATTGATCGTGGTGGAGAAACCGTCTGGTATGACGCAGTCGCAAACTTTGGGCGGCGTCCCACGTTCAATAAGTCTGATGTGCTTCTTGAGGTGCATGTCTTCGATTTTGATGAAAACCTGTACAATCGAAACCTGCGCGTGGGCTTGATTGGTTTTATTCGGCCGGAGCAGAAGTTTGACGGCCTAGATGCTTTGAAAGCCCAGCTGGCGAAGGATTGTGAGACTGCGCGCGAGATATTGAAAGCGCGGACCTTTCCGGCCAACCCCCATCCCTTTGTGGCAATAATAGAGTAGGGAAGGCACTAGCCCGGCAGCTGGGCACCATCCCTTGCCTCTATGCGCGTGCCCTGCTACATCCCGCAGTATGACTGCGCCGCACGAAATAGCGCTTATTCAAGAGCGAATTATTACCCCGGTCCTGTAAGCCAGGGCCGGCTCTTTTTGCGCGCTATTTTCCCTTGAAGAATACTTCGCTTAGCCGGATTCTGCGACCATGACAGATTCAAACACACCTTCTGGAACAACCCAGGGCCCCGTTGATTACAAATCGACCGTGTTCCTGCCCAAAACCGATTTTCCTATGAAAGCAGGGCTGCCCAGCCTTGAGCCCAAGCTTCTGGATCGTTGGGCTCAGATGGGCCTCTATCACCGCCTGCGTGAAAACGCGAAGGGGCGAGAGCAGTTTGTGCTCCACGATGGCCCTCCCTACGCCAACGGCAATCTTCACATCGGCCACGCCCTGAATAAGATCCTTAAGGACGTCATCGTGCGTGCCCAACAAATGATGGGGTTTGACGCGAACTATGTGCCGGGCTGGGATTGCCACGGCTTGCCGATCGAATGGAAAATCGAGGAAGGTTATCGCAAGAAGGGGAAGAATAAAGACGATATTCCCGTTCTTGAATTTCGCCAAGAGTGTCGGGAATTTGCAGCCCATTGGGTTGAGATTCAGAAAGAAGAATTCAAACGCCTCGGCATCACCGGTGATTGGGATAACCCGTACACCACGATGAGCAATGTCGCTGAAGCCACGATCGTGCGTGAACTCGGCAAGTTCGTCATGAACGGCGGTCTTTACAAAGGCTCGAAGCCGGTGTTGTGGTCTGTGGTTGAAAAGACCGCGCTGGCCGATGCCGAAGTGGAGTACGCCGACCACACATCAACGACTGTGTGGGTGAAGTTCCCCGTCGCGCGAACGTCAATCTCAGCCCTTGATGGCCACGACATTGTCATCTGGACAACCACGCCATGGACGTTACCTGGCAACCGCGCCATTTCGTTTGGTGAGAACATTGATTACGCCATCGTCGAAGTGACCGATGTAGATGACACAGCGCTTGCCGCTGCCGGCAATCGGTTCGCTATTGCTGAAGCGTTGCTTGCAGACACTCTCCGTAAGGCCGGCATCACCGGTCATACGGTTGTTGAACAAGTTCAAGGGTCTGCCTTTGCGGGCACCGTGTGTCGTCACTGTCTCCATGAAGACGGCTACGCTTTCGATGTGCCCCTGCACGCCGGATCTTTCGTTACGACGGAGCAAGGGACGGGTTTCGTCCACATCGCTCCCGGCCACGGTGAAGACGATTTCAATCTCGGTCGCGAGGTCGGTCTAGAGGTTCCTGACACGGTCAACGGTGATGGCCTGTACTACGACACTGTGCCGCGCTTTGCCGGCCAGCATGTCTTCAAAGTTAATCCCGTTGTTGTCGAAGCGCTCAAAGAGCACGGGCGCCTGGTTGCCGAAGGAAAACTTGAGCACAGTTATCCGCACTCGTGGCGGTCGAAGGCGCCGTTGATCTTCCGCAATACGCCGCAGTGGTTCATTTCCATGGACACCAACGACCTGCGGGCGAAGGCTCTAAAGGCTATCGACGATACCCATTGGGTGCCAGCACAAGGTCGCAACCGTATTCATGCCATGGTTGAGAGTCGTCCCGATTGGTGCGTCTCACGGCAACGCCAATGGGGCGTGCCCATCACCGTATTCGTCAGTAAAAAGACCGGCGAAGTTTTACGTGACGCTGCCGTCATTGAGCGTATCGCGACCGCGGTTGAAGAAGAAAGTTCAGATACCTGGATATCGTCCGACCCTGCACGCTTCCTCGGCAACGAATACGACCCCGATGAGTGGGAGCAAGTGCAGGACGTTGTCGAAGTTTGGTTCGATTCAGGTTCTAGTCATGCCTTCGTCCTCGAGCACCGGGACGACTTGAAGTGGCCTGCAGATTTATACCTTGAAGGGTCTGATCAACATCGCGGCTGGTTCCATACGTCGTTGTTGGAAAGCTGCGGCACGCGCGGTCGTGCACCCTATGAGGCGGTGCTAACCCATGGCTTCGTGCTCGACGAAAAAGGCCGGAAGATGTCGAAGTCTTTGGGCAATGTGGTTGAGCCGCAAAAGGTTATCAATCAATCCGGCGCTGATATTTTACGGCTTTGGGTCGTTGCGTCAGATTACAGTCAGGACCTTTCCGTTGGGCCGAACATTATTAAGCAGATGTCAGATTTGTATCGCCGTTTGCGCAATACGTTCCGCTACCTGCTGGGTAACCTAAATGGCTTCGATGATTCCGAGCGTGTTGCCATAGCCGATATGCCTGAGCTTGAGCGTTGGGTGATGCATCGTTTGTGGCAAATGGATAAGCGCATTCGCGAAGCCTGCTCGACTTACGATTTCCATGACTTGTTCAATGAGCTGCATCATTTTTGTGCGGTCGAGTTGTCTGCGTTTTATTTCGATATGCGTAAAGATGTCGTATATTGCGATGCACATGATAGCCTCCGCCGCCGTGCCGCACGCACCGTGCTCGATACCTTGTACGACTGCTTGGTGAAGTGGCTCGCGCCGTTTATTTGCTTTACCGCTGAAGAAGTATGGCTTGCGCGTAATCCCAGCGATGACGGTTCCATTCATTTGCAACAGTTCCCCGACGTGCCCGACGACTGGCGCGATGATGAGCTCGCCGAGAAATGGACGAAGGTGCGTCACCTGCGTCGCTCGGTTACGGCGGCGATTGAGCAAGAACGTGCGGCCAAGCGCATTGGCTCCAGCTTGCAAGCGCACCCCGTGGTTACAGCTCCAGCGGACCTTCTTGCCGCGTGCGAGGGTCTCAATATGTCTGACGTCTGCATCACGTCAGACATTACTCTTATCGAAGGCGCCCCTAGTGAGGGTGCCTTTATCCTCGATGATGTGCCGGAGATTGGCGTGGTCGTGAACCTAGCCGATGGTGAGAAATGCTCTCGCTGTTGGAAAGTGCTACCCGACGTTGGCAGTCATGCCCATACTGATGTGTGTGGTCGCTGCTCCGACGCTGTTGAGCCTGTGGCGGCGGGTTGACTAAGTTATGCGCCTGGGCCTGATCATTGCTGCTGTCATTGCGGTCGCCGACCAGGCGTCAAAGATTGCCATGGTGGAGGGTATATTCCGGCCTGAAGGTGTAACGGAAAGCCCGTTCTATAGCGCCCGTATCATTGAAATCCTGCCGTTTTTTCAACTGCGCTTGGCCTGGAACCCGGGTATCAGCTTCAGCATGTTCAGTTCCGGCGATCCGGCAACCATCGCCACCCTGGTTACGCTCCAGTTGGGTATTGTGGCGTTGATGCTGTGGTGGTTGCGCCAGGCGGAGACCCTATGGATGAAGGTGGGCATTGGTTTCATCGTCGGCGGGGCTCTGGGCAACATTATCGACCGGCTCCACTACGGTATGGTTGTCGACTTTCTTGACTTTTTTGCGGCGGGATATCATTTCCCAACCTTCAATCTAGCTGATTCTGCTATTACTGTCGGCGTTGGCTTCTGGCTGCTTGACGCATTCGTATCGCGGAACCAGGATAGCCCTACTATGGACCCGAAATGAGGCACCTATGACCGTCCGTCTAAGACATACCGCTTTGGCTATCGTCACCCTTCTTGTTCTTGCGGGCTGCGATGATACAAAGCGTGCTTTGGGGATCAATAAGTCGGTTCCCGACGAGTTTGCCGTAGTGCGCCGGGCGCCTTTGGCGATGCCACCAGATTTCAACCTGCGCCCACCTGCGCCGGGCTCTGAGCGCCCTCAAGAGGGCACTACGTCGCAACAGGCTCGCAATGCGCTAATGGGAAGCAACCGTCTTAATGGCTACCTTGTGCGTGGCTTTAGTCAGGGTGAGGTTGAATTACTGGCCTTGGCTGGCGCAGACCAGATTGTGCCAGGGGTCCGCGATACTGTTGACCGCGAAACGTCTGCTTTTGCGACGGAGACCGAGAGTTTCACCGACCGCTTGGTATTCTGGAGCGATGATAACCGCCAATTCGGCACCCCGATTGACCCGTCTGCTGAGCAGAAACGTCTCAACGAGAATCAGGCGCTTGGCAAAAACGCCAATGAAGGCTCAATTCCCGTGATAACCAAAGGTGGCTCTTCCATTCTCGGAATTTTCTAGGCCTGAAAAACCATCTGTAAGGCGCCCGACCCCGGGTTGCGTACGGTAAAGGCACTGACCAGCCCTAATCCAGGCACGTCATAGCTACCCGTCGGCGCATAAACCTCAGCATTTAGACCGGCGCTGGCCTGTTCCGCATAGCCTAGGTCTTTGACCTCGAACATCTGAGCAATGTAGCCCGTGTTGGGGGCGTGTGCGTCCGGCGTTAGGTCGCGGCACTCGTAATTCAGCGGCATCGAGATCGCGATCTTTCCGAACATGTGATTACCCTGCATGAATTTGACAGCCGTGCGGCCATCAGCGGGAATGTTCAGGAAATTATTTTGTTCGGGGCTACTCAAGACTTCGTCAATCAGCACACCGCTTTTTAAAACTTTCTCATAAAATGCGACGGTTTTATCCATGTCGGTGGCGCAGTGAGACGTTGTCACCACAGGTGTAAAACCTGTCGGCGTGCGGCCATGCTCTTTCACGTAGGCACGCATTTGTCCGACCCGAGTGTTGGGGTCGTCACCGGTCAGTTCAACTAAATTGATAGCGACGGAATCCGGCCCATCAAAGACCACTTCGGTCGGCGCACCTTGAGCGCCGGACATTTCATAAAATGTTGGCTCAGACCAAAATCTAAAGCCTTCGGCTTGCAAAGCTTTGGTGTCGAACCGAATATCGTCGGTGTAGAAGTTGAGGTTGACGAGACCAATCGCGCGCGGGGCATCGATGGGCCGGATCTGTTTCTTGACGACGTCGCCAAAATCGAGAAGCAGGACACGACCAACAGGGCACCCCGGCAGTTCGCAAAAGACAGCTTCGGCGGAAGCACTGGGTGGCAAATGCCAAAGCGCTTCAAACCCGGTGCCTGACCATGTCGTTTTATCATGGGCAGTCAGGCCGATGAGGTCGCGATAAAAATGCAGTGAGGCATCCATGTCTTCGACACCGATCACGGCGACGCTTAGCGGGCTTCCCTCTGGCGCAACTATCTCTCCCATGCCTTTAACTTCCCTTAATTGATGTGTTCGTCTGTTATTTAGAAACTTAACCCATGTAGAGGCGAACAAAAGTTGCAACGCCACCCAAAGCGCGGCGTCCGTCTGTCATCCAATCAGCCATCATGTGCCAGGTATGAATTTGGCCAGGCCATTCCTCAAGCCGGACAGGCACATCGTCAGCGCGCGCGCGCACTGCCAGCTTGCGGCTATCATCGAGTAAGATCTCGCGAGTGCCGACTTGAATAAGTAGGGGCGGCAGGCCGCGCAAATCAGCGAAAGCTGGCGAGACAAATGGGTCTTTGGCATCCTGGCCATTGAGGTAGTCACGAGCACAACGGAGCAGCCCCTCTTGCGTTGCGACCGGGTCCTGTTTGGCTTTGCTGTCCATGGTTTCACCATCGCATGCCAAATTCACCCAAGGGGACATTGTGATCATTGCTGCCGGCTGATCAATGCCGTCCTCTTTAAGGCACAGCGCTGTTGAGATAGTCAGCCCACCCCCTGCAGAGTCGCCTGCAATGGCAAGGTGTCCTGGCTTAAACCCTTGTTTGAGCAGCCACTGATACGCCGCGACACAATCGTCTAAACCAGCGGGGAAGGGGTGTTCTGGCGCCAGGCGATAATCAATTAAGAGAACGCGTGCGCCACAGGCCATGCTCAGGTCAGCCGCTAGTCGTTGATGAGAGGTTAGGCTGCCGGCCGTAAAACCGCCGCCGTGCAGTAACAAAATGGCGCGATCCGGGTCTGAACCTGCTGCAGTGATCCATCGCGCTGGCACACCATTCGCATCGACACCCTCAATGGCCGCATTGCTGGGCATAGGAAATGATGCGAAGAGGCCGTCCATAAGCAATCGTATGTCCGCTGCGGTGTCGGTGGGCTTCCCGTCCGTGAACTTAGCCAGTTTCTGAATGGCTACTTCGGTTTCGTCGGTCAGGTCCTGTTCAGTCTCTGCGTCGCACTGGGTCCCGTTCTCCTGCCCTTGAATATTTCTTGGCGCGTCGTGTTGGCGCGTCGCCGCACCACCGTTATTGGCAGCTTGGCTTAAGCCCTGACTGACGGGCATGGAATCTGAAATACGGTTGTAGACGAAGGCGAATAGCGTGGTCGGAAAAACCAAAACCATCAAGCTGCCACATGCCCCGACAATGGTGCTCAAAACAACCTCGGCGCTTGTGCCTAAGCCTTCTGAGAGTTCGCCGAGGGCCGATGTTAAAGTCACCGCGATTATTTGCAGGGGAACCATTAATAAGATTGCGCATAAAAAACACAGGATAAAAATCGCGGCCATGTGGCCGCCCATTCCTTTGGTCTGTGCCCAGGCTTCACTAAGAATGGCTGGTCGGTCCGTTGCAGCCATTGCCAGCACGAGAGATAACCGACAGGCAATGGCGACGACAAGCACGGCCCAAATTCCGAGGAATACCGCTGATAAGGCTTGGGCTACGGCTGCGTTGGCGGCTGCCACAGCGCCAATAATGGCCCCGATAAAGAGAATGCCTGCGGTGGCTGTGATAGCGCTGATCACTACAATGATAAACTGCCATCCTAAAAGTCGACCTTCGCGGTTTGAAAATGTAAACAGGCCGCGACTCGTCATGGCCTCCTGCCCCAATATCGCCATGCGGTACCAGGTGACAGTAAAGGGCAAAAAGACAACTGCGTTGACCAGGTTCATGGCCGCAAAGGCCGGGCTTTGATAGTTCGTGAGGTCGAGCCCCACGAGCCAGCCGGTCAGATTCGCGGCGACCACCACGGTCATGGGAATTACCCCATGGTTCATGGCGACCCGGCGTCTGGTCCAGCAATACTCTAGGATTTCCTGAACGGTTTGGAAGATTGGCAGCTGCATCCGGTCCCCATTTTTGATCTGTTTCACCGGACCCTACAAGGACCCCGCGTCAAAGTGAACGGCTGCTTTAGGCCTGCCGGTTGACCCACCCGCCTGGGCGGTCCAAATAGTCTTATAAAGGTAATTTTTATGGGGACGTTTTAGTGAAGGAAATATCCATGCGGCCTTTGGGTGTATTGAGTGCGGTTGTTGCTCTGTGTGGCGCGCTAGCTGCGACTACAGTCGCGGTGACTGCGAAAGCGGACGTCTTCGGTGCTGAAACTTTCATGCTCGACAACGGCATGCAAGTCGTGGTGATCCCGAATCACCGCGTTCCCATTGTTAGCCATATGATCTGGTACAAGGTGGGGTCGGCGGATGAGCAACCTGGTAAGGCTGGCATCGCACATTTTCTTGAACACCTGATGTTTAAGGGTACGCCGACTTATCCCGCTGGTGAGATCACGGACCTTGTTGCACGCAATGGTGGTCAGCAAAACGCGTTTACGTCCTATGACTACACGGCGTATTATCAGAATATTGCATCAGACCGACTTCCGAAGATGATGGAGCTTGAAGCTGACCGCATGCGCAATCTTATTCTCAGTGAAGAAGATGTGCGCGTTGAACGGGATGTGGTTTTGGAAGAGCGGCGGATGCGTGTCGATAGCCGTCCAGCGTCGATCATGTCAGAGCGACTAGATGCGGCCTTATGGGTGACCAACCGCTACGGCACGCCAGTGATCGGCTGGGAGGAAGAAATTCAGGCGCTCAATCGCGATGACGCGTTTGATTTTTATCGCCGGTGGTATGCACCTAAGAGTGCTATCCTTGTCGTCGCTGGTGATGTCACGGCTAAACAATTGCGCCCCCTGGCTGAAGCAACATACGGAAAAATTGAGCCAGTTGAGTCGGTTACATCGCGGGAGCGTTCAACGTTCTTGCCACAAGCAGCGGATGTGCGGGTAACGATGACTGACGCACGTGTGCGTCAGCCAAGGTGGCAGCGCACCTACATTGCACCCAGTATTAATGTTGGCGAACTCGATGAGACTTATGCACTGCAAGTGCTCAGTGAAATCCTTGGTGGTGGGTCAACCAGCCGCCTGTATCAGGCTTTGGTCGTCGACCAGGCGATTGCCGCCTCTGCCAGTGCTTACTACATGGACCAGGCTGTGAGTTGGGGGCGGTTCGGTTTATCTGTTTCGCCAAGCCCAGGCGTAGGCGTAGTAGACTTGGAAAACGCCATCGAAGCTGAGTTGGCGAAAGTGATTGAAGGCGGTTTGACGGGAGATGAAGTCGAGCGAGCCAAGACGCGGCTCCAGGCTGGAGTGATTTACGCTAAAGACTCACCCACATCGGCTGCGCAAGCTGTGGGGTCATTGTTGGCCGTTGGCATGACCCTCGACCAAATCGAAGAGTGGCCCGCGAGGGTCGCTGCCGTGACCGCAGAGCAGGTTAACGCGGCTGCGCACGCGCTGTTTACTTCAGCACCAAATGGGACGGGCGTTTTGTTGCCTGAGGGGGCTGTCTGATGATGAACCATGGACTGATCAGGGCCTGCGTGTTTGCCTCGGTTTTTGTATTAGCTGGCAATGCTGCCGCTATTGATGTTGAAGAGGTCAAAACGCGTAACGGCATCACAGCCTATCTTGCGCAGGATGATAGCAATCCTATCATTGCGTTTAGCTTTGAGTTTCTTGGTGGCTCTAGCCTCGATCCGGACGATAAGCTTGGGTTGTCGACTATGGCCGCTGGTTTACTTGACGAAGGCTCTGGCGACTTAGACTCCTTCGCGTTTCAATCCAAGCTTCAAGACTTGGCAATCAAACTTAGCTTCAACGCTAACACGGATTCGTTCTCAGGATCGTTGACGACTATAAAAGCGAATGTCGATGAAGCGTTTTCGCTGATGGCTCAGGCGCTGTCCGCACCGCGTTTTGATGAAGAGCCGGTCGAGCGTATTCGTCGTCAAATTCTTGTAAGCCTGGCGCGTGGTGCTGAAAACCCGAGCCGCATCGCCCGAGATACATTGTTCGAAAAAATTTTTCCAGACCATCCTTATGGTCGCCCATCAAGCGGGACGCCGGAAACCATTCAGGCAATCACGCAGGCGGATCTCGCTTCATATGCATCTGAACGGTTTGCCAAAGACCGCCTGTTCGTTGGTGTGGCGGGCGATATTTCACCGCGCCAACTGCGCAAGCGCTTAAACGAAGTGTTTGGTCATTTGCCTGACGCGATCGCCACCGAATGGCGTGTCGCAGACACGGCAGTCACCTACGTTGGTACAGTTGTCGTTGATAAAGCCGTGCCGCAGAGCACGGTCTATATGGCGCAGCCTGGGCTATCGCGTGATGACCCGGATTGGTACACGGCGTTGGTCGCCGATTACATTTTAGGCGGTGGGTCATTCGCTTCTCGTTTGATGGATGAAGTGCGCGAGAAGCGTGGCCTGGCCTACGGCGTGAGCACCAGCCTTGTACCTTACGAGTCCGCGCCCTTCATGCTGGCATCGGTCGGAACCCGCAATGAATCAGTTGCGGAGAGTATTGCAGTCATTCGTGACGAGTGGCGTAAGTTCCAATCGGCCGGTCCAACGGCCGATGAGCTAGAAGGCGCGAAGATGTACATCACTGGATCTTGGCCGTTGAGGTTTACATCCTCTGGAAGTATTGCCAGCACTCTGGTGGCCATACAGCGAAGTGACCTGGGCTTGGATTATCTGGATCGTCGGAATGACTATATTAATTCCATTACGCTTAAAGATGTGCGGCGGGTCACGGCGAGTTTGTATAAACCAGATGAGCTATCTGTCATTGTTGTCGGCCAGCCCGTTGGCGTGGAAAGCACGGTGAGGGCCGGGGATCCCGGCGTTGATAGTAGCGGTGGGTAGCTCCTTCGCATTTAACGGGTGCTGATGGTAGAGTGTGGATCATGATTTCGCCGACCGGACCCGCCGTACGATATGATCTGCTCTGATCCCACCACCACAGAAGCCTGGGGCGCGCTGACCCGGCACCGCGCCGGCATGGCTGGCGTCACACTGCGCAGCTTGTTTGAGCAAGACCCAGGACGGTTTGACGATCTTTCCTGGTCAGTCGCGGGTCTCACAATCGACCTTTCAAAACAACGGCTAAGCGACGAGACGCTACCTTTGCTGCTGGACTTGGCGAAGGTCATGGATATCGAAGGCCACCGCGCGGCGCTCTACGCGGGTGAAAAGGTCAACGTGACGGAAGACCGCGCGGCGCTTCACGTGGCACTTCGTGATCCAACCGATCGTGCCTACCCCGTCGACGGCGATGATGTTTCTGTGCAGATTAAATCTGCGCGTGGCCAAATGCTCGGGTTCGCTGAGCAGGTCATCTCTGGGCAGCGCACGGGGTGCAATGGACAGCGGTTTGATAGGGTTATCAACATTGGCATTGGCGGGTCAGACCTCGGCCCCCGGAGTGCCGTGACAGCACTCGCTGACCATACCGTCCCTAACCTAACTGTCGACTTTGTCGCCACCGTTGATAGCACCGCGCTACAAGATGCATTGGCTACTGCGACGGCGGAGCGAACGTTGTTCGTTGTCGCGTCCAAAAGTTTTACCACCCGCGAAACCATGACTAATGCTGGGTATGCTAGGCAATGGTTGGTCGATGCACTGGGAGAGTCCGCGATGGCGGATCATTTCGTTGCGGTGACTGCGGCGTCGGGCGTAGCGGAGGCCTTCGGCGTGTCGGCAGATGCGGTATTCCCCATGTGGGACTGGGTTGGTGGTCGCTATTCCGTCTGTTCGGCGATCGGGTTTTCGGTTGCCTTGGCCTGTGGCCCTGATGTGTTCGAGCGTATCCTGTCTGGCGCCCATGCCATGGATCGGCATTTTGAGACTGCGCCTTTGGATCAAAACCTACCGGTGTTGATGGGTTTGATTAGTATTTGGAACCAGGACTTCTGGCGGACGGCGGCCTTGGCGGTTTTACCTTATGATCACCGCCTGCGTTTGCTGCCGGATCACTTTCAACAATTGATGATGGAAAGTAATGGCAAGGGTGTGCGGGCTGATGGTGAAGACGTGTCCTTTAGAACTGCGCCAATTGTTTTTGGTGGGTCGGGGGCCGAAAGTCAGCACTCATTCATGCAGCAAATTCACCAATCACCAACGGTTGTGCCAGTAGAATTTATTGTCGCGTTAGACGGGCGGGATGAGGTTGATCGCGACATTTTAATTGTCAATGCGTTCGCCCAATCCGAAGCGCTGATGCGCGGTCTCCCTGCCGATGAAATTGCCGAGGGTTCAGACAAAAATATAATTGCTCACAAGGCCTGTCCGGGTAACCGGCAGAGCACCACTATTCTGTTGGAGTCGTTAACTCCAGAAACTTTTGGCGCACTTATAGCGTTGTACGAACACCGTACCTTCGTGGAAGGGACGTTATGGGGGCTCAATCCCTTCGATCAGTGGGGAGTGGAATTCGGGAAGGTGCTAGCTTCCAGTCTGCTCGCCGACCTCGCCGCCGGCAATGCCGATGCTGGGCTCGACTCCTCGACTAAGGGGCTCTTAAACGCGTATCTCGCGACCCGGTCGGAGCGTCCGTTATGACCGTCCGCGTTCTGCCACCGAACTTGGTCAACCAGATCGCGGCTGGGGAAGTGGTCGAACGCCCGGCATCGGTCGTTAAAGAACTGGTTGAAAACGCGCTTGATGCCGGCGCGCGTCATGTTGACGTCACCATGAATGATGGCGGTCGATCGTTGATCGTTGTGTCCGATGATGGCCGGGGTATGGATGAGCGTGAGTTGCATCTCGCGGTTGAGCGTCATGCCACATCGAAATTACCTGACGATGACCTGACAGAAATTGGATTCTTCGGGTTTCGTGGCGAAGCGCTTCCCTCTATCGGGGCGGTTGCTCGGTTAACCATCACCAGTCGCCCGCCTGGCGCATCGAGCGCGTGGTATATCCGTGTTGAGGGCGGACGTCGTGAGGGCCCTGTGCCGGCGCCACATCCAAAAGGAACGCGGGTCGAAGTGCGTGACTTGTTTTACGCCACACCCGCGCGATTAAAATTTATAAAAACCGCACGAACAGAGCTCAACCATGCAGTCGGCACCATTGAGAGGTTAGCCATGGCCAACCCCATGGTGGCATTTACGCTTACCGCTGATGGTCGCGACCGTGTTTCTCTTGAAGCGCAATCCGGTGATTTATTTGATGTGCGGTTGTCGCGCCTCGGCGCTATTATGGGTAAAGACTTTATCCCCAATGCGGTTCAAGTCTCGGCGGATAGAAACGGTATGCGCCTTACCGGCTATGCCGGTGTGCCGACTTATAACCGGGGCAATGCATTGGCCCAGCACATGTTCGTCAATGGCCGTCCGGTGCGGGATCGCTTGTTGCAAGGCGCGGTGCGTGGCGCCTATCAGAATTTTCTGGCTTCCAACCGCCACCCCTATCTTGCGTTATTCTTGGACGTGCCGCCTAAGGAAGTCGACGTCAACGTGCATCCGGCTAAAGCCGAGGTTCGCTTTAGAGATGCTGGCCAAGTGCGCGGTCTGATCGTTGGCGCGCTGAAGCATGCGTTAGCCGGTGCTGGACACCAAGCCTCTACCACAGTCAGCCAAGCGGCGCTCGGTGCCATGACGCCGGGCATGTTGCCACCACGTTCTTCACGGTCGTTGTTCAGTATGGTGCAGGCGTCGCGAGCACCGCTCAACGAGCTAGGTTTTGCAGAAGGCCAAGCCCGTTACGATGACGCCCCAACCGCCGTTGCGTTTGACCCCGGCCCCGATGTTGCGGCTGCAGAGGACTATCCCCTCGGTGCTGCCCGCGCCCAGGTGCATGAAACCTATATCGTTGCGCAAACCAGTGATGGCTTGGTTATCGTCGATCAACACGCGGCCCATGAGCGCCTTGTCTACGAGCATATGAAAGAGATGTTGGCCGACACGGGGATTACACGGCAGATATTGCTGTTGCCAGAAGTGGTCGACCTTGATGAAGCCTTGGCCCAAAAATTGGCCAGTCGTGCAGAAGAGTTAGCCGAGCTCGGGCTTGTGCTCGAACAATTCGGAGAAGGCGCGGTGATGGTCCGTGAGGTGCCGGCCTTGTTGGGCGACACCAATGTCCAGGGTTTAGTCAAAGATCTGGCCGATGAGTTGGCTGACCTTGGCGATACCTTAGCCTTGCAGGATAAGCTCGCCGATGTCTGCGGCACCATGGCCTGTCATGGCTCGATTCGCGCCGGTCGCCGCCTCGGCGGCCCCGAAATGAACGCCCTCCTGCGTGAAATGGAGCAGACCCCACATGCCGGCCAGTGCAACCATGGACGTCCGACCTATGTCACGCTTAAACTCACGGATATAGAAAAGCTGTTCGGTCGGCGTTAAGCGCTTGTAGTGACGGCGACGGCCTAGAAGACGTCTGAGGGTCACCGGCATGTCGAAAAAGTTATCCGAAGGCGTTCTCATGGGTGCCGACGACAAACCCAAATGTTTCTGGGGCATAAATTATCCCGACTATGAGGCCTATCACGACAACGAATGGGGCCAGCCCGTCGACGGCGATATCCGGTTGTTTGAAAAGCTCTGTCTTGAAGGGTTTCAGGCAGGACTATCCTGGCTGACCATCCTGCGTAAGCGCGAGGATTTTCGCAAAGCGTTTAAGGGGTTTGATTTCAAAAAGGTCGCCCACTTTGGCGAGAAAGATGTCGAACGTCTGTTGCAAGATTCTGGCATTGTTCGGCACAGGGGTAAAATCGAAGCGACTATCAATAACGCCCAACGGGCTTTGGAATTAGTTGACGAAGCCGGGTCCATCGCGGCATTTGTCTGGCGTTACGAGCCGGACCCCAAAACCCGCCCGAAGGAACTCACCAAAAACGTACTAATGAGACTGAACCAGACCGCGGAAAGCGCCGCGCTGAGTAAGGAACTGAAGAATCGCGGCTGGCGTTTCGTCGGTCCCACTACAATGTACGCCTTTATGCAATCGATAGGCATGGTCAACGATCACATCGAAGGCTGTTCATCCCGCGGCGGGGTGGAGAAGGTTCGCAAGATATTCAAGCGGCCTTGAATTATGCTAGAGGCCCCTACGACCGATCAAATGCTAGCACTAATTTTAATTTGTGTGACATGGGATATGTTCTTTAAACGTCTCGGTGCAACGTTCGAAGGCAGGTAAATGATGAAGAGCGCGCTTTATGATCCAGTAAAATTTACGTCTTATGGCGTAGGGTTAACGAAGTCAGGCCAATTTTAATATTGATCTGTGGCAGGCTTATAGCCCTTATCTGAGTCTTTTGTTTGGTGCGTTGGGTTGCGCCTTACTTTGGACCCGGCCTTGGTGTAGCTGTCAGAATTTCATTAAGTTCAACGCGGATGCCATTTGGATCGCGCAAAAACATTTGCTTCGAGGTGCCGCTGCCCGAGAAGATTGGGGGTTTAATCACGTCATATCCACCGGCTATAGCGCGGGAATAGACTTCATCCATATTTTTCACCAAGTGTATCAGCATGACATCGCCAAAGGCATTCGCAACACCGTCTGGACGAAGTAGCGTGCCTAGGCTTGCATCTTCAAGTCCCATTACCGCCACATATGCGCCATCACGGGATTTGAGGTAGGTCATCCGTAAGTGTGAGCCAGCCGGAATGCCCCAAGCGTTGTCGGCGTCGTAGGGGCCAACATTGCGAAAGGTCTTTCCTTCCTCGTAGCCCAGCACGTCTTTGTAAAAGATGATGGTAGCGTCCGGTTCGGCTACAAAAAAGGCCGCCCGGGTTAAGATCGAGTAGGCCTCGTCTTGGGCATTGCTTGGAAAACTGAACAGCATTGTGAGGAGGGGGGCGATAATGCCCAGAATTTTTGTTTTGGGTATCCGGCGCACAGGCTCACACAGCTTCATTTTTTCATCTCCTCATCAGCTGAGAAGAGAATAGTACCTAAAGGCTATGGGTGCGAGAGCGACTTAAACTACTCGGCTTTTTTGCCGCGACGTTTGTCCTCAAACGCTTGCAAGCCCTCAAAGGCTTTTATCATGTCGGCCCTGTTCAGCGGCGGGATGGCTGGGTCGTAGGTGTGGAATGTTTTATTGGCGCAGTCCGGGTTATCAACGCAGGCGGCGGTCATCGCTGAAAAGTCGAACACGTTAGCAGCATGACGTACGGTCCGGTCTTCGGTTAATTCGACTGTGCCAGTTGGCTTGTCGGTTAAAATGATGCCCGTTCTGACGATGGTGTACGTTAGGCCGCTGGCGCGCAGGAAATTTTCTGCTGAGGTTTTATCGGCATAGATTTGCTTGAATGAGGTGCGTTGCCGCTCGCCCAACGTGCCCGCGCTATTACCTGCGCCGACTGTACCCATAAGAATAAGCTGCTTCACACCACCTAAAAGCGCTGCGGCTGTGATGGCATTGTTGCCCGTGCGGTGAATGGTAACACCCTCTTGGGCTGAGCCAAAGGCGCCGGACCGAGAGATGGAACTCACAACCGTGTCGTAGTTGCCTTCTTTAAATACGCGATGAAGAGAGTCTGCATCCAGCACGTCGCCGACCACATGAGGGACGTCGATTTTGTCTAGGTCGCCTACATTTGATGTGGCCCGGACTAGGACGGTCACGTCTTGTCCTTGATCTTTCAGCGCCTTGACGATCTCATAGCCCAGCATTCCAGTACCTCCAAACACGAGCACTTTAGCTTGGGCGCTCTGCGCGCTTGCGAAGGGTAGGGTGGAGAGGGTGAGGAGCAAAGCTAGTGGAGAGAAGAAACGTGAGAGCATAAAAACAATCCTTAATCGCTGTCAGTTATGATTGACCCCGGTTCCCTGATTTCGCGAGGATGTCAGCCAAAGGCACCCCGGCCTTGATGCGATCGCTGCGGCTTTGTTCCTCTGCTTTTAAGTGTTTGGCTTTCGTGATCACGGCGTCAACCTCATCGCCTGGAATTACTACAACACCGTCCGAGTCACCGCAGACAAAATCACCCGGCCGAATCATAATGTCACCGATGATGATGTCTACTCCGGTTTCACCGGGCTGCCCCTTAGTCGAGCCACGCAAGGAAAGGCCGGCGGAAAATACTGGAAACCCAGCGGTAACAATAGCGTCGATGTCGCGGATGGCACCGTTAGTGACGCAGCCTGCAATGCCTTTGTATTGACTTGCGAAAGTTGCGTTTTCGCCCCAAACCGCCGTCCGCGGCGGTCCACCGCAATCGATCACTATGACACTGCCGGAGGGCGCTATGTCGACGGCACGGGTCACGGCGGTGTTGTCGCCTAAGGGGCAGCGCACCGTGAATGCTGGTCCGACGACCCGTGTGCCGGGCGATTGGCTACGGATTACGGGTGGTAGGTCGCAGGGTTTGGCGGTGGCTTCCGACAAAGTCGCTGCTGGTAAAGACGTCAGCGCGTTTAAAACCTCTTCGTCGTTCATTGTGCTCTCCCGGGCGTACTGCAGGCTTTTACCATAGGCTGAATGGTGTTTCCTAGCATAGGTTTAGGGCACAAGATGAAACCGACGCCTATAATAATCACTAGTAAGAGGTGGGTGCACGCTGCGCTCGTTAGTCGTCAACGTCTATCTCACGGTATACGGGCACGGCTAAAAAAGAGTTCAGTTTCGAGGCCTTGTCGCGTGGCTAAGCCCGTATCAAATATGTGAGAGCGCCATGGCCATAGCTACGCACGTCTTCGATTTCTAATCCGTCTGGTGCGGTGAGAGTTTCGGTGGCGGCAGTTTCGACTACGACCACGGCGGTCTCGGTTAGCCAGCCTTTGTTGAGCAGCATTGCTAACGTCGGTTCAGCTAGGCCTAAACCGTAGGGCGGGTCTAGCAGGGCCAGGTCGACGGGTCGCGCGGCGGCGGGTAGGGCAGAGGCGTCGGCCGTTAGAATGTTAACCTTGTCCTCGACACCTAGCGTGTAGATGTTGCGCTTGAGTACAGCTAGGGAGTTTTTGTTCTGCTCCACAAAGGTTACATGCGCCGCGCCGCGGCTCAGGGCATCCAAGCCTAGAGCGCCGGTACCGGCGAAAAGATCGACCACGCGCGCGCTGCGCAGTTTGAAGCCGATATTTTGAAAGCTGTGTCCGAGCCGATTGAATAGTGCTTGGCGGGCACGGTCTGAGGTTGGGCGGACACTGTCGCCTGCGGGTACGGCCAATGTTTTATTCTTGAATACGCCGGCTGTTATTCGAATTCTACCAGACATGATCGTGGGTTACTTTTTACGGCTATTCTTGCCGGCGCTCTTTTGAAACCCTGGGAGGTCAGCACCTAATTGTTCTTTGAGAACCTTATGAGGCATTTCAGTTATCTCGCCAGGCTTGAGTGAGCCCAATTGAAAGGGGCCGTAAGCCGTCCGCATTAAACGGTTCACTTTGAGGCCGACGTGTTCCATTACCCGCCTTATTTCCCTATTTTTTCCTTCTTTTAACGTGACTGTTAGCCAGGAGTTGACCCCAGGCTTGCGGTCTAGTTTCACCTGCACGGGCCCGTAGTTAACACCTTCGACGGTGACCCCTCTGGCCAGGGAGTCGAACATGCCGTCTTTGATATCGCCATGGACGCGCACCCGATACCGTCGGGTCCAGCCGCGCGATGGGTGCTCCATGGATCGCGCTAAGGTGCCGTCGTTGGTCAACAGAAGGAGGCCTTCGGAATTGAGATCGAGGCGCCCGATAGAAATCACACGCGGCATATATAAAGGGAGAGTGTCGAACACAGTTTCGCGGCCGCGTTCATCCTTATGACTCGTCACCAGGCCGGGTGGTTTGCTATAGCGCCACAAACGAGGTGGCTCGAGCGCCGGGAGTTTCTCACCGTCGACGCGCACTATATCATCAGCGGTCACTTTCACGCCGGGCTGGGTCAAAGCCTCACCATTGACGCTGACACGCCCCTGTTCAATCAGCACTTCGGCCTCACGGCGAGAACAGATGCCCGCCCGTGCAATCACTTTTGCAACACGGTCTCCGGCGCGGCTTGGTGCACTAGTTTCTTGTGATTTCTTTGGCGCGTTCATGAGCAGGCCTTGATGAAGGAGTCATAGAGGCGTCGGTCGCCCTCTGAGATGTGGAATTCGGGATGCCATTGCACACCGATGCACCATGTCTTGTTTGGATCTTCGATGCCCTCAATGACGCCGTCTGAGGCGACCGCATTAATTACGATGCTATCCGGCACGACCTTCACCGCCTGATGGTGGGCGCTATTCACGGCCAATGTGTCTGATCCGACGATATTATGCAGTAGCGAACCCACTGTAATGCGAACCTCGTGCCCGGCCTGGTCACGGGGGTTATGCTGCTCATGGGCGAGGGCGGTATCGATCTCATCGGGAAGGTGTTGGATTAAACTGCCGCCGAGTGCCACGGCTAACAATTGTTGACCACCGCAGATGCCGAACAAGGGGCGGTCTTCCTCATGGAAGCGCTTTGTCAGGCCTAGTTCAAAGTCGGTGCGGTCTGCTTTCAACACAATAGTGTCATGGAGGCTTTCTTCACCGAACAAGGTCGGGTCGACATCGAAGGCGCCGCCGGAAACGATCAGTCCATCAATCATCTCCGCGTACTGATCAATCAGGGCCACGTCGGGTGGAAGAATAATGGGGATGCCTCCAGCCGTTCGCACTGCTGAACAGTAGTTCACGCGCAGCGCATACCAGGAAAACTTCGAATACCCGCCTGGGCCTTCTCTATCAGCTGTTATACCTATGATGGGAGCGTTCATGCCCGGGCTTTACGCTGTTGCTAACCTGCAGGTCAAGCTCACGCTCACGCGTATCCGTTTGTTTGAATAGACGTGCGGGCTTGCTGAGCCTGCAGTTGCGGGCCTCAAAAGTTACCATAACCTCACCACCCGATGGTTTCGACACTGAGGCTCTTGACGGGCTGGGCCTCTGTCCCGATTGTTCGGCCATGGAGAAACAATTAGAACAACCGGATTTTATGGCTTTAGCCCTCTCTGAGGCGCAGAAAGCTGGCGATCGTGGCGAGGTTCCTGTTGGCGCAGTTCTGGTTGACCCGACAGTTCAGACCGTCGTGGCGTCTGCAGGAAACCAGGTCGAGGCTGATCACGATCCTACGGCCCATGCGGAAATACTGGTTATCCGGGCTGCGGCAGCCGCTCACAGTGATGCCCGGCTGGCTGGATGCGACCTCTATGTGACCCTGGAGCCGTGCCCCATGTGCGCCACCGCGATTTCGTTTGCGCGGCTTCGAAGGGTGGAGTTTGGTGCCTATGACCCAAAAGGCGGCGGCGTAGACCACGGGCCTAAAATTTTTTCTCAACCCACTTGCCATCACCAGCCAGAGGTTATTGGTGGGGTTCGAGAGCTAGAGGCCGCGGAAATGCTTAAAGCCTTCTTTGCCGAGCGTCGTTGATGCTAGCCCGCTGGTACGGGCTCGTTAGGATGGCACCACGATGAAGGTGATCGCAAGGCTGAGCTAACTAATAAGGTGCTGACTTACATTAGTGATATGACGGACGAACGGTATTACGAAGCCATTGAATTCATGGGGGGTACGAAGAGATCGCGAAGACCCACAAAACCTCCCCAACATCCTTAGGTAGGGCTCGTGCGGTTGGCCTTTACAGGTTGACTAGGTTCCTAAGTCCGTGATCCCAGACATCCATAGAACGAGTGTAAACCGCTTCTCTCCAGACGTCTGAATCTGGTGAAAAGGCCTCCTTCAATTCTGCTTTGGTCTTGGCCGCGAAATCAGAATTTAAATCGCCATGCAGATGCAGCCAGTTATCGGCGCGCAGGGCGTGATACACGTCGTTGAGCGGGTGGGTGCCAAACTCCAGAGTGTTGCCATAGAAGGCCTTCGGAGCGAGTTCACGCGCAATACCAGTCAGATTGTATCCAGCGTGGGCCTGTTGTCTGCCGCTGGATGCCAGAACGGTCACGCCATTGTCGCCCCACAATACATTTGCCTTTTCAACACCTGGATCACCTTCGCTGCCAACGATGTAGCACTCGCCATGCCCAGACGGGCCAAGGCCGGTATGAAAGTCGATCAAAGCAATATGATCTGCATTAGCCGTATGTGCGTCTAATGTTGCAAGAATATTTATGCGTGACCATGTTGGTGCGGTGCCGCCATAAAATACGCCGTCGGGCCGACTGAATTGCCCGCCCATCACTACGCGGTTCAGCGTTTTCTGTCCGTGCTCTTCCGAATAGGCATTGAGAATATTCTGGGCCTCTTTCAGCGCTGAGTTTGTCCAGTCGTCAGGACAAATCGCCGCATGAAGACGGTCGTATTCCAGCTTCTCTGGCACTGGTTCCGCGTAGTCGAGGAAATTTCGGTTAAGGTCCACATTTCCTTCGGTCACGCGCCGTAACCATGCGAAGCCATGGGGGTTCACCGCGTGCATTAGCACAACAGCCACGCCTTTAGGTATGTCGTGATAGCGCCCTTCGGTCAGCCAACCGGTTTGCGCGGCTGATCCTAAGAACCCCTCTCCGCCGTGGGTGGCAGACATGGTGACGAACACTTTCTTCGCATCAAGGTCTCCGAACGCGACAACGTCTAGTGCTAACTCTTCGCCCCTTGGTCCCTTCAAGGGATGAATATGTTTTGTTACTGCAGCACCGGATTCTTCTGCTGCTGTCAGGAAATTCTGTCTGGCATTGATATACGTCGCTGCGAAATATGAATGCGGCGCGGGGATCATGGCTACGCCTTCGTTTTTCGTTCAATGGCGCGCCAGCCGATATCGCGACGGCAGAAGCCTCCGGGCCAGTCGATTGCTTCGATTGCTTTGTATGCGTTGGTCTGGGCCGCTATGACCGAGCCCCCCATGGCTGTTACACTAAGAACGCGCCCACCTGTTGCGGTCAGTGTTCCGTTTTCGTCTTTGGTGCCCGCGTGAAAGACGACAACGCCGGCTTGATCATTTGCTGTTTCGACACCTTTGATCTCAGAACCTTTTTTATAGGAGCCTGGATAGCCATTGGCAGCCATTACGACGACCATGGCCGCATCGTCGTGCCAGCGCAGATTAAACCGATCCAATTGACCATCCGCTGCTGCAATAAGAGCGGGCAGAATGTCTGACTTCAGGCGGCGCATCAGAACTTGGCACTCGGGGTCACCGAAGCGCACATTGTATTCGAGGACCTTGGTGCCAGATTTTGAAATCATGAGGCCAGCGAAAAGAACACCAACATAAGGCGTTCCCATGTCCACCATTGTCTTCACGGTCGGATTAATGATGGTGTTCATAAC
Source organism: Rhodospirillaceae bacterium (assembly GCA_028822445.1). Taxonomy (GTDB): domain Bacteria; phylum Pseudomonadota; class Alphaproteobacteria; order Rhodospirillales; family Rhodospirillaceae; genus WLXB01. The sequence continues at coordinate 257,557 of JAPKDQ010000001.1, forward strand.
CTCTTCGGTGATGGCATCCGTCATCACTGGCGCGGGGGAGTAAGCCCCCATGCCACCGGTATTCGGCCCGATGTCCCCTTCGCCGACGGCTTTGTGATCTTGCGCTGAAATTAGGGGTAACGCATGCGTGCCATCAACCAGCACAAAGAAGCTCGCCTCTTCACCAACCAGGAACTCTTCGATAACGACTTCGTTTCCAGCATCACCAAAGGCTTTGTCCGTCATCATCGAATCGACGGCTGCGTGAGCTTCTTCAATAGTGTCGCACAAAATGACGCCTTTTCCAGCCGCTAGGCCGTCTGTCTTTACGACAATGGGGGCGCCCTGTTCCGTGATGTAGGTTTTCGCCGCATTACTATCCTTGAAGCGCCCATAAGCTGCAGTTGGGACGCCGCTCTTCATGAGTAGGTCCTTCATATAGGCCTTGGAGCCTTCGATTTGGGAGGCCGCGGCGCTCGGCCCAAATGTTTTTATTCCTGCTTCGCGCAGCCGATCGGCTAGTCCCATAACAAGGGGGACCTCAGGGCCTACGACCACAAAATCGACGGCCTTATCTTTTGCAAACCTAACCAGCCCGTCGATATCTTCCGCACTGATCGGCACGCACTCCGCCTCTTGCGCGATACCGGGATTGCCTGGCGCGCAGTAAAGGTGGTCGCAGAGCGGGGACGCTGCAATTGACCAGCACAGGGCATGCTCACGGCCACCACCGCCGACAACCAGTACATCCATGAAAACAATCTCCGGTATTTAGTGTTGTATTTGTTTGGCGCAGAAGGCTTGTTTGTACAAGATCGTTGTTGCACCCCTATCATCTAATTCCAAGGACTAAGCGCTGATCTGAATGGACACATGCCGCGACTAGCCGTCGCGTTGGGCAGTCATATCCGTTATAATTCTAACCTATGGGTGGTTTGGTCACTCACAATGGAAAGGAAGAGCTCTTATGGGTCTCGTGGTTTGGATCGTTACGTTGATTGTCCTGTGCTTTCCCATAAGTCATATGCAAAAAGAACTAGCTGATGCCAAGGATATGAAGGTCTACAGAGATGCCCTGTCCCCCATGTTCATGTCTACAAAGACTGAACGCGCGTAGGCTCGTTGCTATGGCTGATCAACCCGTGTCTTTCAACGTTCCAGAATTCACCGTCTCTGAGGTGTCCATCGCTCTTAAGCGCACCGTAGAGGACGCGTTTGGCTATGTCCGCATTCGCGGCGAAATTTCCCAGCCCAAGGTTGCGGCGTCGGGCCACTGTTATATGCGTTTAAAAGACGATTCTGCGGTTATCGATGGTATAATCTGGCGCGGCAGCATGAGTAAGCTCGCTCACCAGCCAGAAGAAGGTATGGAGGTCATCGCCTCTGGCCGCTTAACGACCTATCCTGGTCGCTCATCCTATCAGATTATTATCGAAACCTTTGAGCTCGCTGGAGAGGGGGCTCTCCTCAAGCTACTTGAAGACCGGCGCAAAGCGTTGGCAGGGGAAGGTCTATTTTCGGAAGACCGCAAGAAACCATTACCGCGCCTTCCTGATGTGATTGGTATCGTGACTTCCCCAACGGGGGCGGTAATCCAAGATATACTCCATCGCCTTCAACATCGTTTCCCGCGTCGTGTTTTATTGTGGCCGGTCCGTGTTCAAGGTGTAGGATCTGCAGCCGAAATTGCACAAGCCATCAAGGGGTTTAGTGCATTGCCCCCGGACGGAGATATTCCCAGGCCAGACCTTGTGATCGTGGCTCGTGGTGGCGGGTCTCTGGAAGACCTTTGGGCGTTTAACGAGGAAGTTGTTGTTCGCGCCGCAGCGGGCTCGGAGATTCCGTTAATCTCAGCAGTCGGTCACGAGACCGATACGACCCTGATTGACTTTGCCTCTGACCGCAGGGCGTCAACGCCAACTGCTGCGGCTGAAATGGCGGTGCCAGTCCGCCTCGAACTGATCTCCCAGGTCCGAGAAAATGGACTCCGATTGGAGCGGTCCGTTAATCGCTTATTGTCGGAAAGCACGCTCCAAATACAGGGGCTCGCTCGTGGCCTACCCAATCTCAATCAGATGGTTGAGCAAAAGCAGCAAGATTTTGATGGTCTAATCGAGAGGTTAGGTGCCGGCCCCGCGCGGCTTTTGGTGGCCAAGAGCCAAGAGCTGTCAGTCGTTGCGACCGGTCTTAAGTCATCTCATTTGGCTCGCGATGTTCAGAGATACGAAAGGGTTATATCTGATTGGTCTAAACGCCTCGGTGATGCTTTGGGGCGGTCAACGGACCTCACTGGGGAACGCTTGGAGGGGCTCGCTGCTCGGTTGGAGTCTGTTTCACCTAAGCGGGTGTTGGAGCGCGGCTATGCCCTTGTTCGGGATGGGAACGGTAAACCGATTACGGTCGCGGTAGCAGCGGAGGAGGGCGCCCCTTGGCAAGTGGAGTTTAGCGATGGTGCTGTTAATGTAACGGTGGAATTTGATACCTTCCAGCCCCTGGTTACAACACCTCTGAAGTCACCACCCCCCCGTAAACCTAAGTCTGGTAGTCAATCTAAGGCTGGTGGTCGCCAAGGGAGTCTTCTGTAGATGCGGTTGCTTGTTGTTTTTGTTACGCTTGCACTCTTGTGCGCCACTACGTCGGCAGGTTCTATTCATCTATCAGGTCGCATGGAACAGGGCGGCATCGTTTTCGGAACCGTTGACGCAGGCACCCAGATAACAGTCGATGGCCGTGCGGTCTCGGTATCTGATCGCGGACGTTTCATCTTTGGCCTGAGCCGCAATGCAAAACCTTCGTCCACCTTGGCGTTGAGCTATGCTGATGGTGGAGAAGCGACCCATGTAATTTCTGTCGCGCAGCGCGACTGGCTCGTCGAGCGAGTCGATGGATTGCCGCAAAACACTGTCACGCCAAACCCTAAGGCAGTGAAGCTCATCCAAGCCGAGAACGGTATGATTCTTGCCGCCCGCAATCGAACTGAGAAAACGCCATTTTTCGAAACGGGTTTTCTGCAACCGGCCCAAGGGCGCATTTCAGGCGTGTTTGGCAGTCAGCGCATTCTTAATGGCAAACCGCTGTCTCCTCACTCTGGCCTCGACATTGCCGCGCCTACGGGGACTCTAATCGTCGCGACAGCAGACGGTATTGTGAGTTTAGTTCATGAGGGGATGATTCTCACCGGTAAAACGATAATGATTGATCATGGCTTCGGACTTGATTCGGTTTACATCCACATGAGTGAAATCAAGGTTGAGTATGGGCAAGCTGTGCGCCAAGGAGACCCCATTGGCGCGATCGGCATGACTGGCCGAACCAACGGCCCGCACCTTCATTTTGGCATTTCTTGGTATGGTGCGAAGCTTGATCCCCAAGCGGTTCTGGCAGCCTTACCGGCTGGTGAGGGCCTTCTGAAGTAGCGCATCTAAACCTGCGTGGTTTTTGTACCGAGCAGTCACACGCAATACGTTGACCTGCTGACGCTGATCTGGAGATAAACGCATAGCGTCTTTTTCTGTCGTTACTGGCAATGCATCAAGCGAGAAAGCCTCATCTAAGATCGTCTGAATATCCGCTGGCTTATAAAGATGATGATCGTCAAAGGGGTGCGCTGCGACAATAATAGCGCCTAAGTTTATCAGTGTATCGAAGAATTTCTTCGGTCTTCCAAGGCCGGCAAACGCGACAACTTTCTGTCTGTGAAGGTGAGCGGACTCAGGCCCAGCTTCCAGGGTGCCAGCAACGGTCGTGAGGAAGTTGGGTAATCGTGTTGTTAAAGCGGTGTCGTCTTGCCCCAGGATGATCAGGCCATTGGCACGCGAAAGTCCGGCGCGGACGTCTTCGCGCAAGGGGCCGGCGGGTATGATGCGATGATTGCCAAAGCCAACCGCCCCATCGACAACGAGGAGGGAGAGATCTTTATGAACGCTCGTGTGTTGGTGGGCGTCGTCGAGCACGATGACTGTCGCTCCGGCTGCAATAGCGGCTTTCGCTCCATCATATCGTTTGCGCGCGACCCAGGTTGTGCCATCTCGCGCGTGCAGGAGTGCCTCATCACCGACGTCTAAAGCCGTGTGGACATCAGGGTCGATGCGGACAGGACCTTTTAAGTGACCGCCATAGCCACGCAGGACGACCGCTGGTGTCTTGCCTAGTTCTTTAAGGCGTTTCACCAGATCGCGGGCGACTGGTGTTTTGCCGGCTCCCCCCACGGTTAAATTCCCAACCGAAATTACTGGCACTGAGACTCGCTCTGGCGATGCATGTTTGATGCGCCAAGCTGTGACGGCTCCATAGACGCTACCGATTGGGCTTAAGACCCGCCCTGCTGGGCCATCAGTTTGCCAAAAATCAGGATCGCGCATGATTCACGTGTCCCTCCGTGCAGGCGCAATTACTGTCTGACCAACCATTGCATCGGCGCGGTTGCTTACCGCAATTAAAGAGTGTTCCAATTCTTCCCGAAGCTGGCTCAAGTCCGACGCATCACAGTCCTGTGGGACCGAAATAGGGGCACCCCAAACGCGAGCACCTTTGGAAAAGGGTAGGGGAATGATGAGCTTATCCCAACTCGATAAAAGCCTACGCCGGCTGGTTGCTACTGCTGCCGGGACAATGGTAACGCCAGAAAGTTTGGCGAGGGCGACTGCGCCGTCTCCAGACTGCATCCTGGGCCCGCGCGGGCCGTCAGGGGTGATGCCAACAGCTGTTCCGTTTTGCAACAGACGAACCAACTCCCGTGTCGCTTGGCTGCCGCCCTTGGAGCTTGACCCAATTACCGTCGAGATGCCGAACCAGGACACGGTCTTGGAAATGAGGCGCCCATCGGCATGGGCGGAAATGAGCATGTGAAACGCTGCCCGCGATGGCCAGCAATAGGGCATGAGAAATAGCCGGTTGTGCCAGAAGGCGATAATAACTGGCTCCGACCCTGCCCAAGCCGCCTGGGTTACGTCCTTATTTTCATCTACCCAAGAGCTAGTCACCCGCACGATCCAAACATAGCCAGCCGCGATCATGCCGAGCAGGCTCTGAACCAAAGTATTCCGGAAAAAGGCCTTGCGCAGGCTTTTCATGATGACAGCGGATTCCTTTGAGGTGCCCATGCGGCAGCTCAGCTCATATTACATAAAAGTGCCAGAGGATAACCTGTTCGTTCTGTCGCGTCGAACGCCTCGTTTCTCTTTCCTGTCCTAGCTGCCAGCCACGCTCATTCCATCGATGCGGATTGTCGGGCTGTCGATGCCGCGGCTTAGATCCAGGTCGTTCGCCGGTGTTACGGACATGAACATCTCCTTTAGATTACTGGCGATGGTGATCTCGTTTACTGGATAGGAGATTTCCCCGTTCTCAATCCAAAACCCGCCGACGCCACGGCTATAATCACCGGTAACGCCGTTGACCCCTTGGCCAAAGGCATCGGTCACAAAAAGACCGGTTTGAATTTCGGCGATCAGCTCTTCTGGTGTCTGTGAGCCTGCTTCCAAAACCACATTGGTGACCGACGGAGAGGGTGGAGACGAAGGGCCCCGGCTGGCGTGTCCGGTGGGTGTTAATCCAAGTTTTCGGGCTGAGCGAAGATCAAGCACCCATGTTGTTAGCACGCCGTTATCGATAAGGTTGCGGCGCATGTTGGCTAAGCCTTCTGCATCGCAGGGTTTAGACCGCAGTCCACGCGCCCGATGTGGGTCCTCAGAGACTATAATGCCGTCGGAAAAAACAGCCTTCTCCATATGATCTTTGAGGAATGTTGTGCCGCGTGCTACGGCAGCCCCATTGATGGCGCCGAGGAAGTGGCTCACCATGCCGCTTGCCGCGCGGGATTCGAAAACTATCGGGAATTTTCCGCTCTTAATTTTACGGGCGCCTAGTTTTCTAACGGCGCGCTCTCCTGCTGCGCGACCCACTTCTTCTGGTGTTTTAAAATCCTCTGCATAGACCGCCGAGGTGTACTCGTAGTCAGTCTCCATGCCAGTTTCCACATCACCGGCGAGAACAGACGCTGAAAATGAGCCGCCGGTGCTTTCGTATGCCCGTTGAAAGCCGTTGCTTGCTGCGATGGCGACGCGGGTGCGGCCCCAATTGGCTTGTGCTCCTTCTGAGTTGGTGACGCCTTTGATGGCGCGGGCAGCTTCTTCGCAGGTGCGGGCTGCTTCAATGAGGGTCTCGGTTGAGATGTCATCGGGATCGCACATATCCAGATCGATTAAGTCCGTCGCCAACTGATCCGGATCGGCCAAGCCCAGCAATTCATCGTCAGGAACGGTTTTGGCCATGGCGACGGCTCGGTCGACCAATTCAGATAACGCTTCTGGTGACCGATCCGATGACGAGACGATGGCCTGTTTTTTCCCGACCAGAACGCGCAAGCCGATATCGCCACCTTCCGAATGTTCTAATTGCTCAAGTTCGCCTAAGCGATAGGTCACGGACGTTGATTCACCATCCGCAATGATTGCATCAGCGGCATCAGCGCCGGCCGTTTTGGCTTTGGCGATGAGGTCAGTCAGAACGTTAAGGGACTCTTCGGACACACTGTTCTCCAAACTTATGTTTTGTCTTTCCAAATCGGCGCGCCGCTTCCGGGTAGGCCGTAATCATTCCATTTTTTTGTCACGAGGTCGACGATGTCATCGTCCATACTGATCTTCTCACCCCAATCCCTGTTGGTCTCGGGTGGAATTTTTGTCGTCGCATCTAGGCCGAGTTTTCCGCCCAATCCAGGTTGCGGCGACGCGAAGTCGAGGTAATCAATGGGCGTGTTTTCTATCACGGTGATGTCTCTCGCTGGATCCATACGTGTGGAAATTGCCCACATTACGTCTTTCCAGTCGCGTGCATTTATGTCGTCATCAACGACAATGACAAACTTCGTATACACAAACTGACGCAAGAAGCTCCAAACCCCCATCATCACTCGTTTGGCATGACCAGCGTATGACTTCTTCATGCTAACCACTGCGATGCGATAACTGCACCCCTCGGGTGGCAGCCAGAAATCGACGATCTCTGGAAACTGCTGGATCAACAGAGGAATGAAAACCTCGTTTAATGCTTCCCCGAGAATGCTTGGTTCGTCGGGTGGCCGACCTGTGTAGGTCGAGAGGTAAATTGGTTTCTTGCGCATGGTGACAGCAGATATCTGAAAGACAGGGAATTGTTCTACCGAATTGTAGTAACCAGTGTGGTCACCATAGGGGCCTTCGTCGGCGTACTCATCTAGCAATACATGACCTTCTAGAACGATTTCTGCCTCTGCTGGCACTTGCAGCGGAATTGTCTTGCAGTTGACGAGGTCAACTTTCCGGCCGCGCAGAAGCCCGGCGAATTGGTACTCGGACAATGTATCGGGAACGGGCGTTACGGCTGCGAGTAACGTTCCCGGATCAGCGCCAATGACTGCCGCGGCGGGAAGAGGTTCAGCTTTGCTCTTTTTCCAGCGGTCATATTGCCCGGCACCTCCTCGGTGCTTGAGCCAGCGCATCAGTGTTTTGTTTTTGCCCGTGACCTGCATTCTGTAAATGCCGAGGTTGGCGACGTCCCGCTTGTCATCACCGGGGCCTTTGGTGACCACGAGCGGCCATGTGATCAGCGGTGCTGGTTCACCTGGCCAGCAGTTTTGGATTGGCAGTTTTGTAAGATCGATATCATCGCCCGTAAGAACAACCTCTTGGCAGGGTGCTTTGGAAACTATGCGTGGCTTCATAGCCATTACGGTTTTGAGTAGTGGAAACATCTCCATCGCTTCGCGCCAACCACCGGGTGGTTCTGGCTGCTTTAGAAAAGCAAGGGTTTCCCCAACTTCGCGAAGTTTGTCTGGCTCGCGGTCCATGCCCCAAGCCACTCGCTCAACGGTCCCAAACAGGTTTGCTAGAACTGACATGCCATAGGGGCTGCCATCATCTCGGATGACATTCTCAAAAAGTAGTGCTGGTCCGCCTTCAGCAAGTATGCGGGTCTGTATCTCCGTCATTTCAAGATTGGGCGACACGGGTGCGGATACACGGGCCAATTGACCATCGCGCTCCAGGCGTTCAATGAAATCACGTAGGGAAGAAAAGGGCATGTGGCGAATTCTGCCGTTGTTCGAGAGGTGCGGGATCCGGTCTAGCCGGCTCTCCCGTTGGCTTAAAGGTTCGGCCCACAAGGCGTCAAGATTCTCAGTGGGTTTTCCGATTCGGAGATAACGGAAAAAATGAGCGGTCGTTTGGTCGCCGCTCCGCAGTTAAAAATAGATATCTCACATCAATGTGGCTTTTATGGCATGTTTCTACGCCGTCAGTTCTTGTATGCTAGAATAGCTAAAACCCATAGTTTAAGTGATGTGAGTGAACAGTCACATGCTCGAAAAGGCTTAGCTGATGCAGTCCCTTGGCGTTGTATTTGGCTCACTATTTTTGTTTTTTGGGTGCGGACGGCTGAGGCAATGCGACCTGAGGCCCAAACTAAAATTTTGAAATAAGTATCGCAATTGCGATGAGTAGCCCGGCATCCCGATTGGATCGGAAACGGGTCAAGCAGTTCGCCGCATCGTCGCTGTCTAGTGTGGCCGCCTGCCAGGTGAAGTGAAATGCGGTGGCGCTCAGTAATGCGCCCGTACTCCATGAAAACCCTGTCAGCCCTATAGCAACAGCGATAAGTACGATGGTTAGAGCGTACATTGCGATGACAAATGGCAGTGTCTGCTTTCCCAAGGCGAGGGCAGTTGATTTCACACCAATCAACTCATCATCTTCTTTGTCCTGATGTGCGTAGACCGTGTCGTAACCCAGGGTCCAGAAGAAACCTGCCGCATAAAGCGCGACCGCAGGCCAAGCCAAAGACCCTGTAATGGCCGTCCACCCCATTAGTGCGCCCCAATTAAAGGTGAGGCCAAGCCAGGCCTGGGGCCAATAGGTGATGCGTTTCATGAAGGGGTAGGTCAGAACTAGAACAAGTGAGGCTATGCCTAGGGCAACTGTGGTGGTGTCGAGTTGCAGGAGCACGATCAAACCCACAAGAAGCTGAAGGCCTAGAAATACCCAGGCCTGCCGCACTGTAACGTCGCCGGCTGGGATCGGGCGTTGGGCAGTCCGTGCCACTTTGGCATCGAAATCACGGTCGACGATGTCGTTGTAGGTGCAGCCCGCACCGCGCATGACTATGGCGCCAAGCGCAAACAGAAGTATGAGGTCGTATCGTGGCTGACCTAGTTCGACCGGAGTGGCGAGCAAGACCGCCCAAACGCAGGGCCAAAATAGCAGCCAGGTGCCAATAGGACGGTCCATGCGGGCTAGAATTAGATAGCCTCGGGCCCATGCTGGGGCGAGCCGGACCCAGCCGTCCTGTGTCATGTCCGATTTGTCGGACTGCAGTGATTGTGATGGCTTGGTCTCGGTCATACTGTCTGTAAACTAAGGAGATCATCTGTCAGGAACAATCCTTCTTTGGAACTCAGTTATGTCTAGCCCAGCCAGCCCCCTGCGTTTGTTTGTGCCCGGTGACCTCGCCACCGGATTAATTATCGAGTTGTCCTCAGATCAAGCCCATTATGTGGCCCATGTCATGCGGCGATCCGTCGGCGACGCAGTTCTTTTATTCAATGGTCGAGATGGTGAGTGGCAGGGCGATTTGGCGGAAATTCAAAAGAAAGCAGCAAGTGTTTTTATTACAGCCCAAACGCAGGGCCAGCCAATAGAGCGCAATCTGACCCTCTTGTTTGCACCGATCAAGCGGATGGCGACGGATATGATTGTTCAAAAGGCAAGCGAACTCGGTGTAACCGTTATTCAGCCAGTGATCACAGCCAGAACCAATAGCGATCGGGTCAGGGTGGGCCGCCTAACGGCCATCGCGACCGAAGCCTCCGAGCAGTGTGAGCGCCTGACCCTCCCGGTGATTTTTGAGCCGGTATCAATTCAGGACAAGCTCGAAAGTTGGCCAGAAGATCGCGTCTTATTCGTTATGGACGAAACGGGAACCGGAGCCCCTATCGCCGACGTGCTATCGGAATCCGCTGCTCAGGACGCGGCTGCTGCCGCATTTGTGATCGGCCCGGAGGGAGGGTTTTCCGAGACGGAGCTTGACCTCATGCGCTCTCTACCGTTTTCTAGGTTTATGTCCCTGGGACCGCGCATTCTACGCGCGGATACGGCGGCGCTTGCGGCTTTGACATGCTGGCAGGCATTGTGTGGGGACTGGCGGCACGCGAACAAAGGTTAGTGCAGCACCTACCAATTTTAGGCCGGGACAGTTAAGTACACAGCATGACATCGTTTCCTTCCAAACAATCCGAGCCTATTACAAGCAAGGATCAACTGGCCGCGTACGCAGAAGCCGGTAATAAGCCTCGTGACCAGTGGCGTGTTGGCACCGAGCATGAAAAATTTTTGTACTGTCTTGAGAGCTATAAGGCGCTGACCTACGAGGGCGATAGCGGCATCCGCGCTGTTCTCGAAGGGATGCAGCGATTTGGCTGGCAGCCGGTCTTCGAGGGTGAGAACGTAATCGCTCTCACGGCGCCGGGGAAGGGTTCAGTGAGTCTGGAGCCTGGCGGACAATTTGAGCTCTCAGGTGCGCCATTGGCGACCGTTCATCAGACGTGCAGCGAAGTGACTGAGCATCGCAAGCAAGTCAAAGAAGTCGCTGAAGAATTAGGGTGCGGTTTGCTCGGCTTGGGTATGACCCCTAATTGGCGTCGAGAGGACGTTCATTGGATGCCAAAGGGCCGCTATAAAATTATGCGCGAGTACATGCCCAAGGTTGGTAATCTCGGCATCGATATGATGACCCGGACGTGCACCGTGCAAGTGAATCTCGATTACGCCTCTGAAGCCGATATGGTTCAAAAGATGCGGGTGTCTCTGGCCTTGCAGCCCATTGCGACGGCGCTGTGGGCGAACTCTCCGTTTACTGAAGGCAAGCCCAATGGAAAGCTGAGTCAGCGTGCTGCAATCTGGCATGATACCGATAGAGATCGTACAGGCATGATGCCTTTTGCGTTTGAAGATGGAATGGGCTTTGAGCGCTACGTCGATTTTGTTCTCGATGCGCCAATGTATTTTGTCTATCGCGATGGATATTTAGACGCATCTGGTCAATCCTTCCGTGATTTTATGAATGGCACATTGCCAGCGTTGCCCGGGCAAACGCCAACGATAAAAGATTGGGAAGACCACCTATCAACCGTCTTTCCTGAAGTCCGGCTCAAGAAATTTCTTGAGATGCGCGGCACGGACTCTGGTCCTTGGGCACGCCTTTGTGCCATGCCGGCATTTTGGATGGGGCTTCTCTATGACCAGCAGGCGCTGGATGCGGCTTGGGATTTGGCCAAGGCCTGGACCGCAGAAGAACGCGAGCTGCTTTACTGTGCTGTTCCAACTCAGGGCCTGAAGGCTGAGGTTGCGGGGCGAACGGTTCAAGAGATCGCGTTACAGGTCTTGGATATCGCTCGCTCGGGCCTGACACGCAGGGCCTGTATGGATTCAGCCGGCAATGATGAAACCGGCTTTCTCACCCCCTTGCAAGATATCGCGGCATCAGGGATAACTCCAGCAGAGCAGATGCTTGAGGCGTACCACTCTAAGTGGGGCGGCGACATCACCAAGGTTTTTTCCGAACATAGCTATTAGTGCGATCCTTATGAATGATCAGAATGACAACGAAGGCCCGTGGTTGCAGGAATGTGATTCCCTCGATCAAGTTCGGGAACATATCGACCGGCTCGATAGGGTGATTGTTCCTCTGTTGGTGGAGCGCAATCACTATGTCATGCAGGCGGCAAAATTGAAGGGTGATGTTAATGCAGCGCGTGTGCCAGCTCGCATAGAAGATGTTGTCGCAAAAGTTCGTGGTGTTGCCGAAGAGCGGGGCAGTAACCCGGAAATCGTTGAAGCGATTTACCGTGCGATGATCGAGATAAATATTCAGCTCGAGCAAGAGCAGATCGAAAAGAGAACCGGCGGTAGCTGAGTATGGCTGGTGATGGCACCGTGATTCTAAAAGGCGCTGGCTACCTACTCAGGCCCTTGCGCCATGAAGACGCGAGTTCGTTGTCTCAATTTACCAACGATGAAAATTATTGGCGCTACCTTTCTGACGGGCCCCGCGGACCTGCGCAGACGAAAGATTTTGTCGCTGGCTTGGTCGCTGCTTCGAGAGACCTAAATAGTGGAGAAGTTTGGTTGGCGGTCGTGGACCCGAAGTCGCATTATGCGTCGCTTAGCTTAGTCGGGACCGCGAACATCAAGAGTATTGGCAATCCAGAGGACCGAAGCGGTTCAGTTGGGTGCACCCTTTCGCCAGACGCTCAAGGGCGTGGGCTCGGTGCCAGTCTGGGTTGGGATTTAATTGGCCTTGCCTTTAAGGCGTTTAACCTCCACCGCGTTGAATGCACTTGTGCTCTCGATAACGAAGCCTCTGTTCACATCATGCGGGATAAATATGGGCTGACCTATGAAGGCATTCGTCGCGATCATCGGTTGACACCACGCGGGTGGTGGAGTTCCCACGTCTTCTCCATCCTTGAAGACGAATATGGGCAACGAGAATGACAGGATATCTTTTTTAAGCAGATAGTTAGAGGGGTGACGCACTCTTTGTTTCGAACGCCAGGTTGTATTCAGCGCCTGACTGCGGCGCTTTGCGTGGGCCTTGGTGCGCAAGCTGGTTTCTTTGGCCTGTTCGCCATGTTTAGCATTTTTACCCATTTAGGTGTTCCTAGACTTCGGTGCAAATTTATCCATGGCATGGCCCTGTATCTGGGGCTAGAAAAGCTTTCCGCTGCGCTAAGGGCAGAGTGAGTGGCCGGAATCAATAACGAGATCGTAGGTAGTCCATCTCTTAGATGAAGCGCCTATACATCGAATAAGGTTAAATCCCCGGGTTGGTAAAGAAGCTCGGATAATCCTTTTTAATCCGAGTGCGTAGCCAAGACGGAACGTCTTCGGGTGTTTCCATCTTTTCTGCCAGATAGCGCATCATCATGTGTCCCGGCACATCATCCATATCCAACCATCCAGACCACGGCGTGTCGTTGGTAATATGGGCAAAGCTTTTAGCGCTTATCAGCTCAGGATTCTGGACGTCGCTAACATCTGCAGAGAATGTAACCATCTCGGTTAACTGAACATCGCTGCGGCGCGGGTTTCCTGTCGTCACCGGTTCTGCATCGCCGGGGCGGAACATCAAAATGTCATCGTTGAAGAAAACCCGCCCTCCCCCGAATAGGGGTGGCCCCAATTTATTAACAAATATCGCCGGAGCTTCCCATTCGATGTCTGGGTTGAATCCACCGGTTGGGTTGATGCGGACAAGCGGCCCTGGCGCAGGCTTTCGGTGTTGGACCGGAACCAGCTTTCCCGTGATGGGATTGTCGTAAAATTCGTCGATCAATGCGCCCGTTTCCGGGTGCTGGGTATAATTGCATTCCATGTAACGTAAATCGATGGTGCGATCTTCACGCACAGTCATTCGGTGCTGGCTGACACCCTCAAGACGGAACATCAATTGTGCGATGCCGCGGTCTGGTATGCCGTAGACATCAGCAACATAGTGGTAGAGGCTGATACCACCATCGAGGCGGCCACGAACTTTTGCGTATGCCGTAAGGCAGTCGTATGGGTTGGTGAATTTGTAGGGTCCAGTCATGGGGCCACCTTTTTTATCCTGAGCCAGCGCCCCGTGACTCAATACGCCCGCTCCAGCGGCTGCGGATGCTAAAAATTGTCGGCGGGCCAATGACTGTGACATTTGGATACCTCATAAGGGATGCGTTTCAAACACACTCCCTGAACCGCGCTGCTCTGTCCACCCTTTGAGCAGCAGGCCTATTCTGCGCTAGAATGGCATCCTCGGCGCGGGTAGGGTCCGTCCATAATGCTACCCCGCTCCGTGCTATCGCAGTGCATTCACTCAGGGAGATATCTATGACTTTTAAAGGCACAGGCGTTCCACTCATTAACCGTCGACAAGCGCTTCAATTCTCGTCTGGCATAGGCCTGGGCGTTGCAGCGTCGACGATTCTGGCCACGCCAGCCGAAGCGATCGGCGGCATGGGCAATGATGCGCGGATCAACGGTCCATATCTAGATCTCCGCACCAAAGAAGGCACCATGGAAGCCAATGGTCGGATCTATGGCAATACCGATGCGGGTGTCCCTAAGTTTGGCTGGTATGATGGCTATGTCATGGGCGTCGCGCCCGGTGGTCCGGTTAAGAACATCTGTGGCTTTAAAGGCATGAGTTCTTCGAAGCTAATTCCTAACGAAGGTAAGCCTGGGTGGCGTAAAGTGTTGCGCGAGGTCGGCTTCTACTACGATCTAAAGACTGGTGAAATCCTGGAAGAAATGATCAACCCGTATACAGAGGAAAAAGTCCGTGTCGTTCATGTCGCCAACGATCCGTTCAATCAGACCATTGAGCCTTACTATCCGCCGCCGCCCAACTACGGTGGCTTGAATGAACAAAAAGAACCGATGCCTCAGATACCCATTATCCTGACTTGGAATGTGTCCGGGGATGAGCGCCTGCTCATGGAACGCCATATTCACCTGTATTATCCAAATGCGCTTAAGCCGAGCAAGTGGGTACGGGAAAGTTCTGGTCCGATGAACCGTGTGTCGGAAATGTTCTTCTTCAATATGTCTCTTGAAGACATGCAGAACCCAGATCTGACGTCTATTGAATATTCTGGGACCTGGGGTCGCATCACGCCATGGCTGCCATGGCTGCTAATGGGCCAAGCGCCTGGCAACGTCGTCTATCAGACCTTCATGGGCGGGTACGACAAGCTGGAAGATATTCCCAAAGATATCTTGGATTACACGACCCAGAACTATGAGAAGTACCTGACACCGCCTCCAGACGATTACGGCCCGTCACTTTCGAGCCTTGAAATGTACGCGCGGGAACAAGAGCCGGCGCAACCCGGCGGCGTGTAAGACAGTTTAAGGTGATCACCGTGAAAGAGGTGCCTTCGGGCGCCTCTTTTTTTAGGGCGCCTGTTTCTCGTCTAATGGGAAATCCACATGAATGTGGTTGCCGTCTGGGTCACGGAAGTTGACCTGCACCATGCCGACGTCTGGCATGTTGGCAAGGTTGTAGGCACAGTTCTCGCCTTCGAGCCGGTTTAGAAAGATGTTCATGCCTTCCGCGGTGAAGGCGAAGTGTTCAATCTGTGAATTTCCCTGGCCCGGCTCAGTCGCTCCGACCTCGATAAAATGCACCTGCGCCGCTTGATACTCATTTTTTACTGCGTCCAGTGTCTCGGCCATTTTCTCCTCGGCATAAAGCCAGGCTCCGCCAGCACCATCAAAGTGGGGGCGTGGTCCCGGCTTCAAATCCATCACGCGATCGTAAAACCCAAGCATGGCGCCTAAGTTAGCCGTGCGGATGTTAATGTGATCGAGGGTGAGGCTGAGTCCCATGCGAGCGTCAAACAGCTTCAGGGGCAATTTGGAATTTCCGGCGGTCGCCGCCCTTTTGGGAAATGATCCTACCGGCTGTCGGCCCGGCGAAATGGGCTGGCAATAGGGTCACGTCTTGGTCGGTCAAGCTATCGACCAAGGCGGCTCGCGTTGCATTTGCTTTGGCTTTATCTTCGCAGAAGGTTGTCGTCCATTCTGGGTGGGCAATGCCGACGGCTGAGTGTAGCACGTCGCCTGTTAGTATGCCTTTGCGATTGCCGCTGTCTATTTGGACACAGTAGTGACCTGGCGTATGCCCATGTGTGGGTAGAACGGTCAGGGCATCGTCCAACGAAAAATCAGTGTCGATGATCTCTGCTTGTTGCGCCTCAATGATCGGCAGAACACTTTCTTGGAAGGATGGTGCGATGTACGCCGTCTGGGCATCTTTCGCCCGTTCCTTTGACGCGTCCAGGTCGTTTTTTGAAAAAACGTACTTGGCGCGGGGGAAGGTTGGCACCCAGCGACCATCCCTCAATTGCGTATTCCAACCGACGTGATCGGCGTGGAGGTGAGTGCACATTACGTAATCAATTTCTTGCGGAGATACGCCAACTGCCGCGAGATTAC
This sequence comes from Rhodospirillaceae bacterium, assembly GCA_028822445.1. Lineage (GTDB taxonomy): Bacteria > Pseudomonadota > Alphaproteobacteria > Rhodospirillales > Rhodospirillaceae > WLXB01. The sequence goes on from JAPKDQ010000001.1 coordinate 273,546, forward strand.
CGAGGAAGGGCCCTTCCCGCTTGCCCCATTTTTCCAGCATGCCGCCAAAGGTTTTGTGATTGCCGACACAGGTGTCAATTAGGATCGTATGGAAAGGCGTGCGGATGATATAGCTGTGGAAGCTCAGGATGATCGCTTGGGCCTGAAAATCGTAGAAATGTGGCTCCAGCCAATCCCGGCACTGCCCGGCTGGTGTGAGGTCTTCTGTTGGATAGGCACGTGCCGCAGGAAACGGCTCGACCATATCAATAATCTTTTCAACCCTGACGTCACCAAACAACTGGGGCTTCATGTTTATCTCCTTAGGTTCCTGGCTCAACCTCTACCAGGTGAAAACTCAGAATGTCGTTCCAAGGTTCCCAGTACGTCAACCGACGGTGAAGGCCGCGGAGGCCGGCGCTGGTAACCAAGCCATGCTAATATATAGCGTTTAGCCTCAGTCGTCGTGAAGTTCGACTAGATGGTACATGAGGCGGTCATTCATGGGCTCCCAGGTTTTAACCCGCCGGTGAACGGCGTCCAGGCCCACGACTGGGAATAGAAACAGTGACTGTGCTACGTCATGATAATATTTTACTACTTGCCGGGTGAGGCGGGTTCGTTCTGCGATATCCATAGTCCGTTCTGCTTCATCGATAACAGGTTGGATAACCTGATCGCAAAACCAAGGACCGGGACCGGTGCAGGCGTGATTGGTGTTGAGCAGTGGCTGTAAGGCATCGGCATAGCGGTTAGTGAAGTCCATGAGGAAGCCGTCGCCGTCTAGTTGCCCCAGTATGGTCCGCTGTAATAGTTGCGGATAAGTTATTAGTCGCACATCCATCTTCATGCCGACTTTTAGGACGTCCGATGTGATTTGCTGCAGGATGGCGGTGTCGTTCGGCAGAATCCCTGCGAGAGATTCGATAACAAAGGATACCCCGTCCTCATATCCAGCTTCAATTAGTAAGGCGCGGGCTCGCTCCGGATCATAGGGGTAGGGCTTAACGCCGGGTGCATACCCAACGGCAGATGGTGTCGCGCCTTGCCCAGCGGGTTCAACTAATCCAGCCAGAAGAATCTCAGTAATGATTTCTTTATTTATCGCGTAATTAAATGCTTGCCGGACCCGCATGTCGCTAAAGGGGGAGGCTTGGTCGTTTGATTTCAGGGCAAAAACCAGAATGCGACTTGGGTTGCGCAAAACTGTGCGATGGCCGTTCAACTCCAGCATATCTATTTGATCAGTACTGATGACGGTTGCGACGTCGATCTGTCCGGTCTCCAGGGCTTGAATGCGGGCTGAGGCGTCCGGCACGAAATAGGCTTCCATCTTGTCGACCTTCGGTGGGCGCCAAGAGTCACGATTGGCCGACAACGTCACTTTTTCTGGTTCCCAGCGGTCAACGGTAAATGGACCGCTCCCGATCGGCTCGTTGACTAACCCTGCGAGACCAACATTTTGAACATGACCTTCGGGTGCAATGAATAGGGCAGAGAGGTAAGCTGGCAGAACCGCATTAGGTTTAAGTGTGTGAAATGCCACGGTGAGTTCGTCAATAACTTCTACGAGCGGATAAAAACCTTCCTGACGAGACCAATAGACGGCGTTGATTCTATCGTTACGCATGAGATCAAAGACGGTCTTTACGGACTGGGCCGTGACAGGCTCACCGTTTGAGAATTTTACATTTGGTCTCAGCTTAAAGTGCCATTCCAGGTCGTTTACTGATTGCCAGGACAAAGCTAACTCGGGAACTATGTTGCCCTCGTTATCTATGTCGGTCAGGCGGTCATAAATGGCTGTCCATAAAAAAGTCGGCGTCGTGCCTATTGTCGAAAATGGGTTACCTTTCGATGGGGGTGCCGCACTCAGGGCAATTCGAAAGGTTAAATCAGCGTGGGCGGTTCCGGCGACTAAAAGGCTGAGAAGCAGTGTGAGTGTGTGAACTGTATTTTTCATGAGGGAATGGTACCCTATTAAACATGGTGAAAAGAAGAGGCTGATGTTCGGTTTTTGGACGTCAGATCTACTTCATTTCTACTTCAATAACCCAACAACGGCGCTTAGGGCTCTATACATAGGAATATTATAGCAGCCACCGATGTATAGTAATTTTCTTGGTTGAGATGAAAGTATGTAATTAATGCCAAGGGGTTCTGTTGCCGCGACGCTTATGGCCACGCCGTCGCTAGCATGGGCGACAAGACCGCTCAGCGGTTACATCTATAGGTGAACATTTGCGGAGACCCGTATTTTTCTTCAGTTTCCCTGTGATAGCGTGGTGTCATCTTATACAGGGAGAATACCAGTGACAGATGTAACAGGACCAAACGGTAATATTGAAGTGCGGACCGGCCTTGTGGTTGAGGATTACGATAGCCTCGGAGGGCCAGCTACCAGCCTTAGTCGTCGTCAGGCGCTGAGTTCCGGCCTTGGCGCTGGTATAGGGGTAATGAGCGTGGCCGGCATGACAGGCAGCGCAGGGGCCGCGACACCGGACCTTTATAAACGCATCGAGAATGCGTCGCTCAAAGGCCCCTATCTCGACCTTACGACGCCAGAAGGCAACATGATCGCAATGGCGCGTATCGATTCTGACATCGACATGAAAACCACTACTTACGGCTGGTACGATGGTTTGGTGATGGGGGTTGCGCCGGGTGGTTCGATTAAGAACATTTGCGGCTTTAAAGGCATGAGCTGTAAGCGATTAATTCCCTATGAAGAAGGTAATGGTTATCGCAAGCTTCTGCGCGAAGTGGGTTTTTATTACGACCTCGCGACGGGCGAGATCTTAGAAGAGATGGTCAACCCGTATACCGATGAAAAAGTGCGTGTCGTGCATGTGGCAAACGATCCATTCAACGGCATCATCCGCGATACAATCCCGCCAGGGCCGTCTTACGGTGGCCTTAATTCTGGTAAGCGCGAGCCCAAGCCGTTCTTGCTTGATTGGCAAATCAAAGATGAGTGGTTGCTATTCCAACGGCACATTCATCTCTATTACAAAAATGCTCTCGATCCGCAAGAATGGGTCCGGGAGAGCTCCGGCCCCATGAATCGTGTGTCGGAATTATTCTACCACGTGCATTCATTGAACCAGATTCAAAATAAAGAGCTCACCCATGTATATGGCACAGGCACGTGGGCGCGGATCACTCCATGGCTGCCGTGGATGCTGATGGGCCAGGCGCCTGGCCATGTGGTCTATCAAACATTTATGGGTAGTCGGCATTCTCTGAATGACATTCCGCAAGACATTGTTGAATACACAGCGAAGAATTACCCCAAATATTTGGAAGCACCAGATGTGTGGGAAGAGCCGTCTCTATCATCCATCGAGCGCTATTCCCGTGAACAGGAACCAGCATTGCAGGGCGGGGTTTAACCCGCGCGCTATAGTTTGTGAGGGAGCATTTATGTTTGGTAATTTTTACCGACCACCATTCGTTGGAATCATTGCTTTTGTCACCGTCATTATGGCCCAGCCGTTGGGGCACACCTTGTTCGTTTTGCTTAAAGGTGTACTCGGGTCGCCGGACGAGGCATCGCTCACAGCCAGTTTCCTATGCGGCCTTGCTGGTTTCGCATTGGTCTGGGTTGGCTTGAAGAAGCCAGAAACAGCGGCCACGTGGCTCGGCTTTGTCGGCGGCATTCTCATTTGGACGGGGTGGTTCGAATATACGTGGGAACTGTTTGCACACCTACTCAATGTTCAGCCACTCTACACAGCCAGCGGAGAGGTGGCGATGAGCCCTGGTCTCCAGATCATTCAGGCGTCTGGCATCGTCATGTTTGCTGTAACCATGCTGTTCTACTTTAATCGCGACACGCGATGCACAGCCTTTAAATGGTTACACCGCAACGCGCATATGAATCCTGGAAAAGCGGGGGCCGGCAAAGACCGTGACTATGCTAGGATCACCGCGCTTGAGACCATCTTCGTAATTTGGTTCATCTACGTCATCAATCTCACGCTTTATGATGAGCGCATTCTTGGCATAGAGCACCCCGTCACATACGGCGTCTTTTTTGGCTTTCTGGTTTGGGCGATCTATCTCAATACTCGTCTTATCAAGTACGCCCGTATGGCGCCCGCTGTTCGGTATGCTATCCCCACGACCATCATAACGTGGCTCGATATTGAAGTGCTGAGCCGGTGGGGAATCCTCAAAGAGTTCTGGCTGATGCCTCGCGACTATGCTTTGGAAATGGGGCTTGTCGTGGCGGCTTTTGTTATTGCCGGGATCGCCATATATTTAACGCCAGAGCGTGGTGAAGAAAACGCATCTTGAGTAGGGTTAAACCCCACGCTTTTGAACTGTTTCCCCAGGCGCCTATGACGGCGCAAGGTTTCTTGAGGAGATATGAACAGCATGCATAAGAATATTTTGATTGCATTAGCCCTGTCCATCAGCGTACTTGGCGCACCCGCTGTCGGGCAGGAATCCGTGTTTCCAACTGTAAAGGCGCGGACTCTCAACAAAGATAAGATTACGGTTCCAAAGGATTTTTCTGCCGCCCGAAACGTTCTGCTTATTTCTTTTGGTCGAGACATGCAGGATACTGTCGATGCCTGGGATGTGGCGCTTACGCCCTTGCGTAAATCATCTGATGCCGTGCAGGTCTATAACTCTCCTCTAATTCCAAATCCTGGCGCGTTAGTGCGCGGGTTTATCAACGGTGGATTTCGCGGGATATATAAAGGCAAAATGCTAAGAGAGCGGGTTGTCATTCTTTATATTGATGAAGATGAAGTGTTTCCGGCCCTTAGCATTACGGATGGGGATAAAGCTGTGCCGTTAGTGCTGGTCACCGATCAAGCAGGCGTGATTCTTGGCCGTGTCTCTGGGCTTGCGGATGAATCTAATGTTGCAGCCGTAACGGAGCTTGCTTCGCCATAGCTGAAGGTGCTGGGGTTCGTCTTCAGGGCCTTTTCATCGGTTTTTCAGAATACCAGAAGGGCAGCCTATCTGCTCGCTTGTACGATGAGTTAGCAAAGCGTGACGGCAAGAAAAACCATGAACTGTTTGTTGTCGGGGAGCATACGGTCTCGGTTGAGAAGGCGATAACCACACTAGGCGAGCAACATATGCAAGATGTGGAGAGCGTACAATTTCCCGAGCGGAGATGATTAGGCTTGTTGGAGGTTATTAGGCCCAGGGGTCTTTAAGGAACCCTGGGCGCCGGTCGTTCAAAAATGCCAAGACCCGCTCGGGCGCTTCGGTTGCGTTTGGATGCTTGAGTCCCACGAGTTCAAAGCTACAGATGCCAGCCTTTTGACCCATGCGCATCCAAGGGTACCAACCGCTCATGGACTGGTAGTGCATCGTCGTTGGAACGAAATCTTTGTCCAGGTCGGCAATGTTGGCTTTATAAGTGACTAAAGACGTGCTGGTACTCACTTGACCGCCGTAGACTAGGGGATCAGAACCCGCTGCAGGTTCTGGTCGACTGGTCTTTGTAATCAGTCGCTCCTGAGACCAAATAACAGGGCCGTTTGTGATAGGTGAGACTATGGTGCCCTCGGCATACCGCATTGCCGCACGCCGGTCTTCGGGCAATTCCCAATTTCCGTGCTTATCAAAAGATAAGCTCTGAGAAGACTTGAAGTGCTTTGGCTCACACTCAAGGCCATTCATGGGGTTTGTCCAGGCGTCAGCGAGTTCACCCGTGCCCGGGTGTTGCCAGAAACCACACTCGATCATTTTCTGATCGACGCCACCGTCTTCATGCAGGATCATTGTGTTGAAGCTGAACCCGTCAACGCGAAAGAGTTGACGGGCGATCTCTCCTTGAGGCTTGCCCCAATATGCGCCGGAGTATGACCACAAGCCGTCATTGCCATCCAAATTACCACGTAGTTGAACGTACAGCTTGTTTTTGTCGATCGGGCTCTGTGCCTTTGCCGACGTCATAGACAGGCCTGTTGTCGCTGCAAGCCCGGTCAAAGTGGCACGGCGTGAGAGGGCGGCTGGTTTCATAATCATGTTCCGTGTTGATTTAAAGGAGCGCCATGACCACGCCGGCGAGGGAGCCGAGCAGGAGCACGATGGTTGCAAGGGAGGAAAGGCCGAACCCACGACTGCGTTTTTTAGCAGCCTTGTAATAACCCTGAGCATAGAGAATCCGTCCAACGACAAATAGGGCGCCGAGAATAGCCGCCCACAGGTCTTCCCACGCGATTGCGAATAGCCAAAGAGCAGGTAAGAACATAATGAGTTGCTCTTCCATGTTCTGGTGAACGCGGTTTACGCGCAGAAACTCTTCCGGGCCATCAACAGATGGTGGTTGCACGCCGTGCTTATAGCGGGCACGCCCGACTTGGATCATGCAGTAAAAGTAGACGAAAAGGGCGCTGAGGGTGGCCAGTGCTGTTAACGGAAATTGTTCGAGAATCATTTAAAAGCTCCTGTGTTATTTATCGTCTGGGCTGTCACTATAGGATCATTATGGAAGCACGCCGGTGAGCCTGCAATGGGGAGATTAGAGGATGACCGAACGCACGAGCCCGGTTAAAAGAACAACGATTTTCTGCCGGAATATAGAAGTTTCACTCAAGCTATATCGCGATATTCTGGGGTTCTCAGTCGCTGAGGACAAGACTGTCGCTGGCCCCGCAATGGCTAAAATGATCGGGCTATCCGATTGCAGCATGCATATTTGCCACTTAAGAGCCCATAACAGTGAAGACGGTCTCATTGGACTCTATGAGATCACCGCCGATGATGTGCCAGAGACATCTCGTCCACCGGAAGGTGTTATTCACCTTGGGCAAGTTGCGATCGTTGTGAATACCGACCAGCCCGCTGAAATTGCAGCTGACCTGGAAGCCAAAGGCTACCCCTTCCTGACGCCGCCAACGAAGTACGTCAAAGAAGAAGACGGCGAATACATGAAGGCTGGCACTTACACAGAAATGATTTTCTATGACCCCGATGGCGTTCTGGTCAGCGTCCTGGGGTATAAACCCAAGGCGGCTTAACGCTTGGCCGAGCCAGAGAAGGCGACTAAATACACGTCGGTTGTGTTTAGTCACGCTGACGGGCGGTATCACATTGTCGAAAGCTGAAACGGTCTTGCTGGCGGCACGAATAGAAACGGCGGCCCTCGCAGGGGCCGCCGCACATAGTGTCTATAGTTGCTTGATTAGATGGCGCAGGTTTTTTCCGCACTTGTTAGATCATACCCACTTTCGTCGATGTTGACTTGCTCTGCCACGCCGTCGTTCACAACGACGGAGAAGCGCTTGCCGCGTATTCCAAGGCCAAACCCAGAAGCATCAAGTTCGAGGCCTAGGGCCTTGGTGTAATCGCCATTTCCATCTGCAAGCATGACGATTTTTTCGCCAACGCCGCGGTCTTCGCCCCATGCCTTCATGACAAATGCATCGTTGACTGCCATGCAAGCAATCGTATCGAAGCCCTTTGCTTTAATGGCATCAAAGTTCTTGAGGTAGCTGGGAAGATGCTCATTTGAGCACGTTGGTGTAAACGCGCCTGGCACCGAAAAAAGAGCAACTTTTTTACCAGAGAATAGGTCGTCGGCGCTCATGTCATGAACCCCGTCACTGGTCATTACTTTGAAGCTGCCGGCTGGCATTTTATCGCCATTGCTAATTGTCATGGTATCCGTCTCCTGTTTGTCAAAATACTGGCGCGTCAGTCGCGTCCAATTTACGGCGCACCATCGGTGCAGGCCTGTTGCCTGACTAACCTAAGCACTGAAGCGGTAATTTCCAATCGTGGAATCGCATGGAACATCGAGAATCGTCTTAAATATTTCAAATCTTGATGCCGACTAGTTCTTATAGGTTTCATGCAAGACGTAAATGCCGTCGTCCACTTCCTCGAAATAGTCTGGAATATCAGGGTGCATTACCGGGTCGCCAGTCTCGTCTTCAAGCAGGTTCTGCTGTGAAACATAGGCAACGTAGTGAGACGATTCGTTCTCTGCAAAGACATGGTAGAATGGCTGATCCTTGCGGGGGCGAGATTGTTCTGGAATAGATTTCCACCACTCATCGGTGTTGCTGAATTCAGCATCCACATCAAAGATGACGCCCCGAAACGGGAACAAGCGGTGACGAACCACCTGTCCAATCCGGAATTTAACTTCCGGTGATTGACTCGCGGACCATATCGACGACATGAAAGTTCCTTGTAGTTCTCACGTCACTGGGTAACGCATCAAGAGTATCAGATAGGAGGTGGCTATGCTCAAGGCAAGACTAGGCACCCTTTTCTGATAGGGTGGAAGCTCGTAAACTATTCTTCACTGATTGAAAATAGGGGGACTCGATGTCTGGCTCACTAAGAAATGACACGGATACCCTTGAAGTCCCAGAAAGCAGGGATTTCCGGGCCTATCATGCGTTCCTCCGGTCATGCAGGAATTTCATGGATGGGTCATTGGTCCGTCAGATGGGAGCCTCTTATGACGCGGTGGTAGCGAATGGTGAGGCCCCACAGACGATTGATGACGCGAATCCAATTCTAGACGACCTCCTGGAATTTCAACTCTATTCCTGGTGCTTCCGCCATTTTCAGCGGTTTAAATATCACCGTCCAGACTTCGGTATTTTCGATGTTATTGAACGGGACAGGGATCGCATTATTGCAGATTTGGACTCTGTGGCGAGCTCGGCTGGCGATGATCTGCGCCTGAACGCGACGCTTGAGATTCCCGAGTATTATCGCTTTGTTGATTTCCACCAGCACACTGGCGGTGTGCACTCTGATCCGCTTGATGGTGTGGCGTATGAGTTTGGGCGAAGAACAACAAACCCAGCGCATATGGATCCCAACCTCATCTATCGCCTTTCTTATAGCCAGTTCCCTGACCGTGCTTTTGATAAGGTTTTGGACTGGGGAACAGGTCATGGAGCTGGTCTTGTCGAATGGCAGAAGCTTCACCCGGAGTCAGAATGCTATGGCGTTGATCTGTCGGCGCCGTGCTTGAAGCTTGCCCATAAACGGGCCAGGGAACATGGCTTTAAGTTCAAGTTGTCTCAGCAGGATGTGGAGCATCTGGATTTCGAGGATGATACTTTTGACTGTATTTTCCATCTTTTTATGTTCCATGAAATCCCGCCTATCAATTTGAAGAATGCCCTAAAAGAAGTTCTGCGTGTACTCAAGCCAGGCGGAATTTTTATTGGCCCTGAATTTGGTCAAGGAGACGGGGGGCCCATGCAGCAGGCGGTTCAGGTATCTCATACCTGGAATAACAACGAGACGTATACGGCGTCTTGGATTCAGTTTGATATTGAGAAGGCCGCTCGGGACGTTGGGTTTCGCAGGGTCTCGATAGAGCCTTTTAAGCCCTATGAGCCTGGTAAGGCTGAACAAGGCTCCCGTGTGACATCGTGGCGCTTTTATCAACTTGAGAAATAGGAAGAGTAGTGTCTAAAAAAGAATTTAAAGCGGTCAAGACTGGCCCTATCACTGGTGAAGAGCCGGACTGGATTCATGACCTGCCGGTCGATAACATGGTTGGGGCGATTACGGCTCTGTCAGCAGAAGTCTATATCCTTAAAGAACGGATGCGTGCCACGGAGCGTGAGCTGGTTCGGAGAGACGCTTTGGCAGAGTCGTCCGTCGAAGATCATGAGCCGACGCAAGAAGAACGCGAGACTGACCAAAAGGATCTCGACGCGTTTGTGAATCGCATCTGGACTGAGATTATGCGCGATCGCAAGACTGTCTCGAATGTTGACCCGGGCGCGGTCAACTATTTCAAGCAACCGGATTAGAGTATCCTAGGCCTTTTCGGCCCAGGCTTGTGCTTCATCTGATGCCACCGCGTAATGCTTTAAGCCCCATATAATTAGCAAGATTGCTGGAATGCCAACAACAAGCGGGATTCCAGCCATGGCGTAGCGCAGCATGCTTGGGTCACCCATAAGGTCGGTTAAGAACCCGACTGACGTTGGTCCGAGCATGAGTCCAACAACATTGATGATCAACCAGTAGATCGCGGTTGCCTGGCCCCTGACTTGGTTGGGCGCGATGTGGACGACTGCTGCAGCTCCGCACGCGGATGCCATTGCACCTCCGAGTATGGATGGAATGTAGATAACCATAGCCCAATTCCCGGTTGGCATCAGCGGATACAAGATGTTCGTGATTACCGTTACAATGACGCCGTAATACATGGCGCGCATGGGGCCGTCTTTTCCGCCCATCTTAGTGAGCTTGTCCGCCAACCACCCGCCACTGGTTGCGCCGATTGGCCCGAATATGAGGCCGGCTGTCCCTAAGGCGATGCCTATAGAGCCTATGTCCCAACCCCATGTCCGTTGGAACAGTGGCGCATTCCAAAATCCGGTGTAGCCGACCAAAGTTACGACTGACATGCCGAAGAAGAGGCTGCCATAGGCCTTCCAACGTTTACCTAAGAATTTCATGCTTTCTTTAAATGAAAGCCCATTCTTATTCGTATTAGCCCTAACCTGCGTTTCAATAAGGCCGCGCCGGATCGGCTCTTTTACGGTGATCATTAGCAGGGCCACGACAAGCCCAGGGAGACCAACCACCATGAATGCTGTCTGCCAAGCGCGTAATTCGCCTACAACCGGTAATTCGAAAGGCGGCATTGCGAGCAAGACCGCAATAAGGGGCCCGCCAACTAAGTTAGCGATGCCTTGGCCTAGAGAAATGCCCGACATATAGACGCTGACCGCCCGGGCCCGCTTCTTCTGTGGGAAGTAGTCGCTGATCAGAGATAGGGCGCTGGGTGTGAGAACCGCTTCACCGGCTCCGACACCAATGCGCGCCAGAAACAACTGAGGGAAGTTGCGCGCCAGACCACAGGCTGCCGTCATGATGCACCATACGGTGATACCGACCCCAATAATGGTGCGCCGGCTTTTTCGGTCGGCTAGACAGCCTATGGGAATGCCAAGTGTTACATAAAAAATTGCGAAGGCCGGGCCTAGGATGAGACCAATTTGGAAATCAGTGAGGAGTAGATCTGCTTTGATCGGTTCGATCAGTAGGCTCATTATTTGCCGGTCAATAAACGACAATATGTAGGCGAGGAGGAGAAGGGTGGTGACGTACCAGGCGTATTTGGTATTGGGATAAGGAGGTTTAGTCGCTTGCGCTGTGTCGGTCATCCTTGACACCCTTTTAGTGATGGCTAGACGTTATTTCCCAGAGTGTTCTCTGATCAGGCAGGCCTGACAAGCGATCCTTTCTAGCCCTTTACAACTCCCCCCAGCTCTCAGCTTCAATGACGCTGGCGCGATATGGCTTCAGATTAAAGACGAGGATCCAAATGAAAGACCCAGCTACGGCGGAGACTAGAGATAAACCGTATCGGATATCTTTGGGTCCATCGAAGAAAATGTCCGATGCCAAAGCGACTGCGGTGGGCCCAATCACTAGGCCTAGAATACTGAACACGAACCAGTAAACGGCAGAAATTTGGCCGCGCATCTCGTTCGGTGTGATCATCATCAGGGCAGCTGGTCCACATGCGGTGGAAATTCCAGAGCCGATGGCGTGAGGAATTAATAACAGCAGGCCGAGCCATGGATTTGGCATGAGCGGAACCAGGACGGCCACAATGACCAGCATTGTAGTTCCAATTAAAACAGCCCGCATATGACCATCCTTAATGCCTCGCTCGTACATCTTGTCGCCCATCCAACCACCCAGATAGGCGCCACTGACTCCGCCGATGCTGACCACGAGGCCGTAATAGAGGCTGATCTCGGCAATACCCCAACCCCAGGTGCGAATGAAAACCGTCGGGATCCATGCCAAATATGCGTTGCCGATAATGCCCATAATGGATAGGCCTAAGAAATGACTGCCGTAGGTGCGCCAATGAGAAAGCAGGAAACGAATGACAGCGCTGATAGGTAGTTGTTCAACTTCTTTGCCGTCGACGACGATGCGATCCCGTCGGTAGGGCTCCTTGATGGTTAGCATTAACGCTGCAATTAAAAGCCCTGGTAGGCCAACAACAAGAAATACGACCTGCCAGCCGTAAATATCACCAACAATGGGTAGTGAAATTTGCGGTCCATCCATGATGGATGCAACGACCTGGCCGCCCAGAACGAAGGCAAGCCCGGCACCGATGCCTAGTCCCATGGAATAGACGCTAATTGCCCGGCCTCGTTTTTCACGGGGAAAGTAATCACTGAGCACCGAAGCCGCGCACGGCTGAAGTGTTGCCTCGCCGACGCCGACACCAATTCGAAACATCATGAGTTGCGTGAACGTTTTTGCCAGCCCGCAGGCAGCGGTCATGATGCTCCAGATCGCTATGCCGATCCCAATGATTGTTCTGCGACTTCTTTTATCGGCGAGCCGGCCCACTGGAATGCCAAGGGTGACGTAGAAGACAGCAAATGCAGGGCCTAGCAAAAGACTCATCTGAAAATCGGTAACACCGATATCTCGTTTAATAGGCTCTACAAGGAGGGAGAGGATTTGCCGATCAAGAAAGGCAAATACGTATGCGAGCATGAGTACGGCCACCACATACCAAGAATACCGAGCGCTAGGGTAAGGCGGTGCTATCGATTTATGGGTGTCGGCAGAGTGAGGCATGTGTCGGCTGCTCCCCTAGAATTATTATTCGGCTAGGGCCGAACTCTATAGTTGAGAGAAATAAGTCGAAAGTCTCACGCCAGGGCAAACCCAATTATGTTTAGGTGTATTCACGGTGCGGGCAAGGTGGCCTGCTGCTGGGGAGACTTGATATAATGGACTTGGGGATAATGTTCGTGCGCAGATACAAAGCCTAGGCTTGTCCGTTGTTGCCGATCTAGTGTGCCTTCACTGCACCAGTTACAAAGTATGATTGACTGAATCCGGGTGTTGCATTTGGGTCTATATTTTGGTCATTGATGTAGAGGCCTGGAATAAAACTCTCAACGTAGGCGTCGGGGTCAAATCCGTTAGCTGAATACAGGTCCTGCAATGACATGTCGTAAACCTTAAGCATGAAGGGTTCGTTGTTACAGGTGGCGTCCCAATCTCTGAGCGAGGCCTGGTAGGGCGTAATAGCGTTGAATTGCGGTGCATCGCAGTGGAGCATAAGTCCGCCTGGTTTCAATAGTCTGTGACATTCTTGAATAATGAGCGGCAGTGATTTGGCAGACGTTTCGTGTAGAAGAATGCGAGAGACGATAAGGTCTAAAGACTCGTCGTCAAAACCAGTTTCCTCAGCGTTTACTTGATGAAAGTGAACGTCGGCTCCGAGTGCGCAGGCCCTCGCGTGCGCGTATCTAAGGCAAGGGCCACTTACGTCAATGCCGTGCACTTCTGCTTCCGGAAATACGCTCTTGTACGGCAAAGTATTGTTGCCAATGGTGCAGCCCATGTCGAGAATTTTTGTCGGCTTCAAGTTGGGGCGGGTCGTCTTGACCCAGGTTGCCATGCTGTGTGCCGGGTCATCATTGTTGATGCCCTGACTCCCCATATTGTGAACTGCTATTGTGCGCTCATACTGAGCGCCGGTAGAGATGTCACCTTCAAAAGCCTCTAAATGGTAACCTCCTGGTTTGCGATGGATATCTATTTCAGTAAGGTGGCGCGGCATCTTTAGGTCGGGGGCCAGCGATAGTGAGCCATGGGTGCCGAATTTGCGCGCGGCGTTTGCGGCCAGCGTTTGCGCTTGTCGGCCGATCATGTCGCCAGTGACTGAGTACATCCGGTCTTGATTGTCTGTTCGTAGGCGATACCAGATCTGAGTGTTCGCCTCGGTTCTCATCGCTTTAGAGATCTCACGAAAGTTTGGGTCTCGACCGTGTTGCGCCGCCAAGCGCGGCTTGACTTTTTTATCGTAGAGTTTTTTAAGATGCGGGCGGATATCGGTGGCAAGCTTTACAGCGAGGTTCCGACAGAAATGCTCTCGTGCTTCTTCGTCGTGTGTGCCAGTTGGCAAGAAGTCGTAGTCGGGAAGTGGGAGCATTACCTTAATCCTAATATGGCGTTGGCGCTGTGAAAGGTTCCTTGCCGTGGTGGACAAGCGAGTCCGGAAGGTCTGGCTTGTGTTCGGGTGTTAACGTGAACGGCAACTTCTCGTCGCCCCATTTATTAACGTGATGCCCCTCCATGAAACGAATAAGGCAGAGATTTCCATTCCGCGACCCGAACGGGCCATGCCAAATGTTCGGGGGGCGCCAAAAATAGGACCCCGCGTGCATTGTTCCACGCTCGCCCAGGATGTCGCCAGATAGGAGAAACATTTCTTCGACGCAAGGGTGTGATAGAGCCGCTTCTTTCCAATCTTCTGGATGGCTTTGTGCCCCGCAATTGAGGATCATCGTCTTCTCACCTTTGTCTTCGTCATTGCGTAGTACCTTGTGTGCGATACGTAAGAAATCCAGATCAGGGTCGACGTCTACAGAACTCCATTTCATGTCGTGAAGACTGATGTGCCGAGCCGCAGTTGGTGGATCTATCTGTGAGCCGGTGCTTGCCTCAGGAGACGCAGAGAAGAAAGTGAGTGTGACTGCCCCGCCTTCGCTGCACCAGTTATTGTGCTGCGTTCCAGCTGGAAGGTAGCCATAGTGGTCGAAGTTGTGACGTTGACTACCAATGGCAATCGAACCCTCAAGCACGAGGAACTCATGGTCAGCAGATAAATAGTTTACCCCTGAAGGTGACCAGCCTTTTGGATATCTAAGCAAGGTTGAGCAAGCGCCTGTTTCTTTGTCGAGGCTCAATATCTTGCATTCGACCGTATCGAAAGGTGCTGGCAATACGCCGGATTGCCACTCGAGCGCCTGAGCATGAATAAATTCAATATGAGGTCTCGCCATCATCATTCCTTATGGCTGGAAGTAGCTCTCGTCCCTAGTTTACCTCGCCAACACTATTCGTCCACCGCCAGGCTCACTAACAATGAATATGCCACGCCTGACTAACCCTAAAAGCCAAAACCCTTGAATGTTGCAGATGCAGGGTCACTAGAGATCGAAATCAAACCCTTTTTGTATATCGTCGGCACCATACCCCGGTGCGTCACGTCTGGCATTGTTGGCACATTCTGTGACACGGCGTCTTGCTGGGTCTTGCAATCTAGTAAAAAGGTGCGTCTTAATAAGGCCTTAGAGTATAGGGGAACTGTGATGATGAACAAACTGAAAGCATGGTGGACGCTAGACGAAGCTGCCGAAGCCGAAAGCGACGATAATCCGTTTGCACCGCTTACGCCGGCGCAACGTCAAGACACGCTGCCAATGCTAACTTTGGCCTTTGGTTGGGGATTTCTCATCACAGGTTTGTTGACTGGCGGTCAGCTCGGGGCTGGCGTCGCGTTTTGGCCAGATCTGATTCTGGCGACCCTTGTAGGAAACACGATCAATTTTGTCATTGGCGGTTTAGTCGCGTATATCGGATACAAGACGGCTTGCAACTCAGGTTTGCTTTATCAATTTGTGTATGGGCGAATTGGGGTCTTTCTACCTGTTATATTTTTGGCGCTGCTAACCACTGGCTGGCAGGCCATCGTTGTCGGCGCTTTTGGGTTCGCATGGGCGCAGGATTTTGATAGCCCAACCTTCTATGCCGTCGCAATTTTCGGTGGGCTTTTGTTTACCGTTACAACGTACTACGGCGTAAAAGGGATTGAGCGCGTGAGCGTTCCCTCCGTTGCTATCCTGGTGTTGGTTGGCCTTTACGCTATTTATCTGAACGTCGATCAAGCAGGCGGTGGTGCGGCGTTCCTGGCCATGTCACGGGACACTGCGGCGCAGAACCCAATTTCGTTTGTGACTGCCGTTAACCTTGTCGTGGGGTCATGGATTGTTGGCGCTGTTGTGATGGCAGAGTACACGCGTTTCGCCAAGAAGGTTTGGGTCGCGCTCGCGATACCCTTTATTGTGATGATTATTGCGCAGTGGTTCCTGCAAATCGTTGGCGCACTAGGCGGCGTTGTGTCTGGATCAGCCGATTTCACGACGTACTTGTTGCAACAAGGGATGGTTATAGGCGGCATCGGACTTATCGGCATGAGCTTAGCGCTCTGGACGACCGGCGATGCCAACCTCTACTTGCCAGTTATTCAGACATCCGCTGTCTTCAAACGTCCAAAACGAGTGATGGTCGTCGTTTGGGGCGTGCTCGGCACGATTCTCGGCCTGGGCCTTTACCAATATTTCTTGGCTTGGATCAGCCTATTGGCCGCCCTCGTGCCACCATTAATCGGACCGCTCGTTGTCGACTATTATGTCGTGCATAAAAGGCAATATGACGCCAATGACCTCAAGCGGCTACATACTTGGAACTGGGCGGCTGTCCTTTCCTACGCAATCGGCGCTTACGTCGCGTATGGCGTGACCTATGGCGTTCTGGACCTGCCAGACATTCTTATTCCGTCTCTTCTGGGCTTGGTGGTTTCAATGGTTGCCTATGCTGCCATCTATTTTGTTGCTGCGGCGATGAATAAGAAGGTCGGCTACGCCAGTGTTTCATCGCGTCCGTACGAAGCTAATCCAAACAGTATTTCGCGGCAAACGCCTGCAGAATAATAAGCGTAGCGCCATACCTGGCATCGTTCGTATTGCTGAATTGAAAGAGACGACAGGCAGTGATTTTTTTATGCACAGCTTCGTAAGTCAATCTGGTGGTGTTTCTAGACGCTCTGTGATGGCTTTTACGTTAGGAAGTGTAACGGCCAGCGTTATCTCTGGGTCGGCCTTTGCTTTGCCGCAGGCCGTCGGCGCGCCAAAATCTCATGTGCGTATGGTGGTTGTTCAGGCTTCTCACGGTGGGGGAGGCCTCTCAAATTTACAGATGGCGCTAGAGTGGGCAGACCGGCGTGTCGGCGAATACGATCTCATTTCATGCCTGGGGTGGAATTTTGATGCCTCTTTCAATGGCATGAATGATGTCTCCGCTTGGGCACATCTGAAGTCTAGGTATGTTGCCGTAGCGGGGAAACATCCAAAGCTGCTTGGCCCGAATGGTGAGTGTGATGCTTATGAGTCTCGCAACGGCATCAAAGTCTTTGCGACGGAGCTAGCGGCGATTGCGGTGGGGGCTCGCCGCTCAAATGCTATTGAATGCGCCGGTTCCACTCAACTTAGTGCGGACATTATTGTCGATGACGGTAATTATAGAGAATCCAGGGGGGCTTTCGTTGCGGGCTTATCGCGTTCTGCAACTGGTCCCCGAAGGGGTGCTGTTATCTATGGTCCAGATTTAGAGCCTTTGACCCAAGCGTCAGGTGAGTGTCCGTGTGGTGTTGTAGCGACACTAAATGTGTCAGCCCTAAGGCGTGATCGCTCTAAGCACGCTCAAGGTCGCGATTAAAATTTTTTCAAGAACGGAGTGGCGTCCTAATGCTGATGTTTAGCTTTGCTGCTGAGTTGTCGCGCTTACGTTCGTTACATTGAGAGCTGGCGGTTTTTTTTGGTGCTCATTATGGATCACTTACGAGCATGCAGCACCGCCAATAACGCAAAACCTAGCGCAATGAGGATGATTTAGGGAAACGTGGTGGGTGGAGTCTTTCAGGGTTTGGCCAAGTTCAAATTCATTGTCGTATGGAAGTAGTGTGCACGCAATAACCGCTGGTGTTTCTGCCCCATTACGTTTGACCACCATGCGTGACGATGCGCACATAATGCTGTCGGGGTGGACATCTAAAATTCCCCAGCATTCAGTGGTGATCTCGGCCACATCTAGTGTCGCGTCCATCTCGGGGAATAAGACCAACTCTTCAGGGTTATTTGCATCAATTGATAAGCCTAAGGATGCGAAAAGCGCGGCATAGCCGTCCCTGGTTGTCGATTCCGCCTCGTCAATAAATGTTCGGCCAGCAATATTGATATTGAAATCGTTACTGTTTAACCAGGACAGTCCGTCTAGAGCAGGTTGCCAACTTCTAGCGCCTCTTTCTGCTTCGTGCCCTTCTTTTGTGTGGTGGTCGAGCGATACGCGGATGGTCAGTTGCCCCCCATACCGTGAGCCAATGTATTTTAGTTTATCTGCGGACCTGAGCATGGGTTTCATTGCGTTGGTAAGGATTATGACTTTGAAGCGACGCTGAAGAGCGTCCTCAATCATTGTGAGGGCGTCAGGGTTCATAAACGGCTCTCCGCCCGTGAAGCCAATTTCGGTAGTCCCTAAGTTTTGCTCTTTTATTTCATCGAGATAGCTCGCGACTTCGGCGGCAGAAATATAGACAAGGGCATCGTTCTTTGGCGAAGATTCGATATAGCAGTTACGGCACGTGAGGTTGCATAGGGTGCCGGTGTTGACCCAAAGGGTCTTCAACTCATTTAAGGCAATGGTCGCGCGCGCCTTACCACCGGCTGTGAATGCTGGGTCCTGGAATTTCTCTGGTCGTAAAATAGCCTCAGCTTGCATCGGTTTTTCCTAGATGTTTAGCGTATCCTACAGACCTCATTTTTGGTGTAATAATTTGGTGCTATCAGCACCCAAACTTCCACCTAATGTGAGTGACACCGTTCAAAGTTCGGCTGACGCGATAAATTTTATATCAGTCGAATGTCTCATAACTCTGGGGATTCTGCTTTTCTCCGGTACGGCTTTTCACGAATAAGCTAGCTTCGAGTTTCTTGTTTCCATCATTTTAGGTGGGCTTTTCGATGTACCGCTGCCTTATTATAGCGCCTTTTTGCGGCCACCTTTGGCGCGAATGTGGTGATCTATAAGTCGTTTAAAAAAGAAGAGCCTCTTAAGACGATTAGTGCCGTTATGGCCGGGGAAAGGATTGCTCCAGGTGCGGGCATGTAAAGCCGCCACTGGTTTTGATGGCTTTGTTCTTTAGGCGCGAAGTAGGTCCCGTAAGACTTTTTCCATATTAACAGATAGAGCCCTTCGATCTTGTTCTTCGAGTTTATCGATCGCATCTGCTAACGCTTGCAGTGGGTCTTTAATCAATAGTTCTTCGCCTGTCTGGGTGAGCATGAGGCGATGGACACGCCGGTCATTCTTGTCTGCGACCTTTTCTAAGTGGCCCTTACGAACCAGAGCCGTGACGGTCTGTGAGGCTGTCCCCTTTGTCGTGCCTTGGAAATTAGCGAATCCGGTAACGGTTCTGCGATCTGCTGTGGTCTCTTTGGAATAGCGCAACGCGGCCCATTGCGCCGGGTTGAGACCCGGCGTATAGCCAAGATTGTGGCAAGCTTTGCCCACTTTCTCGATGAGCCTGGCTAGCCCACGGGATGATAATTTTAGATCAGGACAAACAATAGACAAAACGCTTTGCTAAACCCCCAGGTAACGTGGCAACTATAGCTTTAAGCCACTAAGCAGAAGAACAAAAAACCCATGGTTTTTCTACTAGTTATTCTAAATATATCCGTGAGAATGGATCGGAGCTCTAAAGTATTGGTCGATATTGAACCCTGGGCTGGCACATATGCCTAATTTTTACCCATTGATGAAACCATTTTTGTGGCGCTTGGATGCTGAGAGATCACATAGACTGGCGCTTTTGGCTGTTAAGGCTGCGCCAGCCTGGAGTCTGCCGTCGCCAGGCGTGTCGGTTGGCCTGGAAACAAAGGTTTGGGGGCGTGTTTTTTCCAACCCGGTAGGCCTTGCCGCTGGGTTTGATAAGCACGCGGAGGCTGTTTCAGCCCTTTATCGCCTTGGGTTCGGTTTTGTGGAGGTGGGCGGTGTAACGTTCTGGCCACAAACTGGAAACTCAAAGCCAAGATTGTTCCGTTTGTCAGAAGACGAGGCTGTCATTAATCGAATGGGTCTGAACAGTGTGGGGGTTGATAAGGTCGCATTGGCATTGGTTGACCAGAGGAGGCGTTTATTACCAGGGCCGCTGGCTGTTAACCTAGGCCTAAATAAAGGCTCCAATAATCCCCCGTCTGACTATGCGGGCCTAGCGCGTGTGTTGTCCCCGCTGGCTGAAGTTTTAACTATAAACGTGTCGTCTCCCAATACGCCCGGTCTTCGAGCGTTGCAGGACCCAAGAAAGTTAATGGCCATCGTAGAGGCTGTGAGAGCGGCTGCGCTGTCTGCGCCCGATACATTGAAGCCGGCGGTTCTGGTGAAAATAGCCCCCGACCTTAAACAGAAAGATATAGAAGATATTTGTGCTCTGGCAATTAAAGAGGGTTTTGACGGACTGGTGGTCTCAAATACCACAGTGGATCGACCAGAAACGTTGCTGTCTTCGGCGCAGGCGGAGACGGGCGGATTAAGTGGCCGGCCCTTGCTCTCAAAATCAACGGAGTTGTTGAGAGAGATATACTCTCGGACTGAGGGGAATGTCCCTCTTGTTGGTGTGGGTGGGGTATCGTCTTCGGCCGATGCATATGAAAAAATAAGGGCTGGCGCTAGTTTAGTTCAGTTGTATTCTGCGCTGGTCTTTAAAGGCCCGGCTCTCGTAGGAGAGATAAAGAGTGGTCTTGTCGAGAGCCTCAAGGCCGATGGCTTTGCGTCCATAATGGATGCCGTAGGTGCGGACCACCGGTGAGGGAAAAGGCATGAAGGCGCTGCAAGGATTGTCGGAAGTTTCAGAAGACTTCGACGGCTTTATTCTCGACCTTTGGGGCTTGATACACGACGGCGTTAGGGCCTACCCGGGCGTGGTAGAAACGTTTCTTGCCCTCAAAGAGAGTGGCATTAAGACGATCTTGCTTTCGAATGCGCCGCGCCGAAGCCGTCTACTTATCGACGGCATGACAAATATGGGTATCGATGCAGGTCTGTATGGTGATGTTTTCTCATCTGGTGAGGCGACGTGGCAGGAGCTTAAATCCAGAACGGACCCGTTCTTCGCTGGTCTGGGGAACCGTGCTTACCATATCGGACCAGAGCGCGATGTGAGTGTACTAGAAGGCACTGGTATTCAGCGGCTTAATATTATGGAGCAGGCTGACTTCGTCTTAAACACAGGCCCTGTAGAATTGAATCATGGCCTTGGCACCTATGAACTAATTCTAGCGGATGCGCTTGCGCATGGTCTACCAATGGTCTGTGCGAATCCGGATGATGTTGTAATGCGTGAGGGGAAGCGCGTTGTCTGCGCTGGAGCGATTGCCCGTCGCTACGAGGCGCTTGGCGGAAAAGCTATCTACCGCGGCAAGCCAGACCCTGCCGTGTACCACCTCGCTGCTGACCGGTTGGGTATCACTGATCTCAATCGCATCGCTGTTATCGGAGATGCGCTAGAGACTGATGTCGCTGGGGCAAATGCATCTGGGCTAAAAGCGATTTGGTGCACCGGTGGGGTCCATGCTGAAGCACTTGGGGTTGTTTACGGTGAGACTGCTGATCTAGAGAAAGCCTCTGATCTCGCTAGGCGCCAGGACCGCGAGCCTTGGGCGGCCATTCCTGGCTTTCGTTGGTAACACCTCGCCTTTTCCTGCGCCATTTCTCCAGAGCGGCAAACACAACGGGTCCAATCATTACAATCAAGGCGATGCGCACAATGTGGTGCGTTGTAACAAAGGCGATGTCCTGATCCAAGGCTAAGGCCATGAGGCTCATTTCTGTGACGCCACCAGGAGCTAAAGCTAAGAGCAGCGCCATGGAATTGATGCCGACAATAGGGCCAAGGATTATTGCCCCAATACCGCTTAAGGTGATCATTCCAATCGTTACCACAACGGCTAAACCCAGTATTTTTCGACTTGTTGCGAGGGTGAGGCCAGAAAAACGTGAGCCGACGGACGCGCCTAACACGACCTGTGCAGAAGCAATGAGGACTTCTGGCGGGGACGAAGCAGTCAATCCGCTGACGTGAACCGCAGCGCTGAGCATAAGTGGTCCAGCAAGGGCGCCCGCTGGAAATTTTATCTTTAATCCAAACCAAAGTCCGGCAATGCAACAGGCTGAGAGAAGCCCGATATCGCAAAGAGACACATTGCGCGGCACAGCGCTCATTGTGTCTGGCCGTTCATAACCGGCAAAGGTGACCATAAGAAACGGAATGGCGAAGGCCACGATAAACACTCGGACTGTATGGGTGAGTGCGATGGTTTGCGGGTTGCCCCCATTGTCCGAGCCAACAGCCGTCATTTCAGTTAGGCCGGCCGGCAAGGCAGAAAAGAATGCCGTTGCCCTGTCGTAGCCAGCCCTTCGCAGAAACATTGGCACCAAGATGGCGAGGAGTACGAGGAAGACCGCTAGGATAGCTAAGCTTACAGCCCATTGAGTGATCTGGTCGGCAAGGTCTGGAGTGAAGGCGCTGCCGAGGAGGACCCCAATCACCGCGATCATAAAGTTGCGGAGGTGTTTTGACATGGCCAGCTGCGCCCCGCTGATAGCGGCCACTGATGTAGCGGCCATGGCGCCGAGCATCCAGGGCAGGGGCAAAGATAAAGCAAAAAATATGGCACCACCGGTGCTGCCGAGGCCAAGCGCTATGGTAATGTTTCTGAGACTTGCAGTTGGTAAAGAAGAGGGAGTGCCGTTAGGCGACCCATTCACGGTGAGAATTGCTCAGCCAGAATTCTCTCTTCCAGATTGTGTTCGGGGTCGAAAAGTAACTTAATGGATTGTGTGCGATCTTCTTTTATCGTGACCTCAACGACGTGACGAACCTCAGCGCGGTCAGCCACTGCACTGACTGGTCTCTTGTCAGGGTCCAAGACCTGAAATTTTATGACCGCATTATTCGGTACAATTGCGCCGCGCCAGCGACGTGGGCGGAAGGCGCTAATAGGCGTAACAGCAAGGAGGTTAGCGCCCAGCGGTAATGTTGGGCCGTGGACCGAAAGATTGTACGCTGTGCTGCCGGCTGGTGTGCACACAAGCGCGCCGTCGCAAACCAATTCTTCCATGCGGCAGCGATCATTGACGAAGACCTTTAGTTTCGCTGCTTGTCGGGATTCCCTCAACATGGACACTTCGTTGATGGCAAGAGCGCATGACTCCTTTCCGGCGGAATCAATTGTCGTCATTTTTAGAGGATGCAGCTCAACGGTTTCGGCTTTCGCAAGGCGAGCTGGAAGGCCGTCTTCCGAATAGTCATTCATCAAGAAACCGATAGTTCCGCGGTGCATGCCAAACACCGGCTTAGCGAGTGGAAGGAACGTATGTAAGGCCTCAAGCATGTACCCGTCGCCGCCTAGGGCAACAATGACGTCTGCGTCTTTGGGATTCAGTTGCCCATATCGTTTATGCAGGCTCTGGAGGGCAGCCTGTGCGGGTTCGCTATCTGTGGCTACGAAGGCAACGCTTGGTTTGCTCATGGTCGTACCGGTGCACGGTTAATAACGTGGGTTAATCGATTGTAGAAAAGTATATAGGCGGAACAGTGAAGAACCTAACCGCCAGTTACACTCATATGACGGGATACTGCCGGACGGTTGTTTCTCCGGTCGATGATGAAATCATGGCCTTTTGGTTTACGTTCTATTGACTCATGGATTGCAGCAATGAGCGGCTCGTTACTTTCGCTCTGTCTTAACGGGGTGCGGAGGTCTGCAGCATCATCCTGACCGAGACACATGTATAGTGTGCCGGTGCATGTGAGACGAACTCGGTTGCAGGACTCGCAGAAATTGTGGGTCATCGGAGTTATGAAGCCCACGCGTTGTCCAGTCTCTTTGCAGACTGTGTAACGAGCGGGGCCGCCAGTCTGATAGTCCGTATCTTCCAGCGTCCATTCTTTTTGGAGATTCGCGCGCACTATGCTGAGCGGCATGTATTGCTCAGTGCGGTCACCATCAATATCGCCTAAAGGCATAGTTTCTATAAACGTGAGATCAAACCCTTGGTCTCCACACCAAGAAACCATATCGTTTATGTCGTGCTCATTGGCGTCTCGCATCGCTACCGTATTGATTTTGATGGCCAGGCCCGCTTTTTTAGCCGCTTCGAGGCCGGCCAAGACCTTATCTAGATCGCCCCACCGTGTAATCTTGCGGAATGTATCCGGGTTCAATGTGTCCAGTGACACGTTGATGCGCTTCACTCCTGCGTTTGCCAATCGGTCTGCAAACTTGGCAAGTTGTGTTCCGTTGGTGGTCAAGGTTAGTTCGTCTAGCGCCCCTGTCTTGAGGTGCCGCGCCAACGACTCGATGAGAGACATAACGTCGCGCCTCACCAAAGGTTCTCCGCCCGTTAGGCGCAGCTTGCGTACGCCAAGGTCGACGAACGTGCTGCAAAGGCGATCAAGTTCCTCCAGCGTCAAAAGGTCGCGTTTGGGAAGGAAAACCATATCTTCTGCCATGCAATACACACACCGCAAATCGCACCGGTCCGTAACCGAAACACGAAGATAGGTAACTTCTCTGCCAAATGGGTCAATCATGCCGACTGTTTATCATGGTGGTGGTCAATTTGTTAATTGCTGTGCATTAATTTCTTTAGAAATCTTAGTGTTGCTGGACATATGGTGATAACGACAGCGAAACTCAATCCCTTGGTAATTCGTCGCGATCCATGATTTCAAGCTCAATAATCGCGGTATTGACTACAATTTTTCCTATATTCTCAAAATTCACAGTCACTTTCGTGCCTATGGCAGATTGAACTTGTCCTAAACCCCAATCAGGCTGGTTGGGGTTTAGGACAAGGTCCCCAGGGACATGGTCTAATTGCATTCGGTTTTCCTACCCTGATAATATTTTATTCTAGTGTACAGGCTGTTGGGCGACGACCAACAGTCTTGCTATGATGGATCAATTAATTTTCCCTGATATGACGAAAAATGAAAACTGACCTTAAAATCGCCCATCTTTTATGTACGCGCCTTTGCCATGATTTGGCTGGCCCGATTGGTGCAATTTCGGCTGGCGTCGAGTTGATGGGCATTGGTGCTGAAATGATTGATGACGAAACTATCTCGCTACTGTCCGGCAGTGCAGGCGCGGCGTTTCGTAAACTAAAATTTCTTCGCGAGGCGTTTGGTTGGTCTGGTGGCAGTTCAGCAAAGTTCGATGACTTGGAGCGCACTCTTATTGAATACATTTATGCAACATCTGGCTTAAGTGGTGCGCCGACCCTTGAATGGCCGATGCAAGAGGGCTTAGAGCGAGTGGCGGAACGTCTAGGCAATAGTGGACCGCAGATAGTCTCAAACCTTGCTCTCTTAGGTCTTGAATGTATGCATAGTTGCGAAACCCTGTCGCTAACCGTGACCTTTGCCGCCGATGCCCTTGATGTCGTTGTTGTTAACCGTACGACAACGGAGAGGACTTCAAAATTGCGTGAGGACACGGAGGCTGCTATTTCTAGTCCGGGTGGCGCGCCGATGACGGCGCAGAATGTTCAGGCTCACCTGACACGATCCCTCGTCATGGGAACTGGGGGCGCCTTGGCTATTAGAGACGACGGTGGCGGAGCGGTTCTTACCGCGCATTGGCCGTAAAGGTGGCGAGTTGCCCCAGGAAAATTAAACAGTATCGAGCGGATCGCTCTGCCGCCCCATACTTAATCGAGTTCGAAAGATTCTGCGTAACTTTCGGCTAGTTTGGGGTCTTGCTCGTTTTTATAGAGCACACAGTCACCAATGATTAATACGTCCATTCCGGTTGCCATAAAGCACCTAAATGCATCCTCAGGCGTGCACACGATGGGCTCGCCGCGTACGTTGAAGCTGGTGTTCACCAAGATTGGAACGCCAGTCTTTTCTTTGAATTTTTTGATGAGGCTGTGGAATCTCGGATTGGTCTCACGGTGAACCGTTTGGACTCGTGCTGAGAAGTCAACGTGCGTCACCGCGGGGATGGTTGACCGTTGCGCATTGACGCGGTCAATACCCCGTCGCTCCAGGTCCAGGCGAGATAAAGGTATGCATTGATTGTTTTCGACAGGCGCGACGATCAGCATGTACGGACTGTCGGCATCGAGGTCGAACCAATCTCTAACGTCTTCTCGTAAAACGGCTGGTGCAAAAGGTCGAAAACTCTCTCTGAACTTTACTTTTAGATTTAATGTGCGTTGGGTTTCGGCGTTGCTCGGATTACCAAGAATCGACCTTGCCCCGAGAGCGCGCGGGCCGAACTCCATCCTGCCTTGGAACCACCCGACGCCTTTGTTTTTTGCCAACGCTTCTGCTGTGTGGTCGATCACGGCGGTCTCATCAAGGCACTTAAACACGGCCCCAGCCTTGGATAGCCTGGCTTCAATATCGGACTGTTCGAAGCCAGGCCCGAGGTAGGTTCCAGACATGCCGTCACCGCTTGAAACCGGGTTTCTATCACCGTCTTTGTAGAGGTGATGTGCGACCAAGGCTGCCCCCAAAGCACCACCCGCGTCACCTGCTGCCGGTTGAATCCATAATTGGTCGAATATGCCTTCCGCCTGTATTTTCCCGTTGGCTACACAATTCAGGGCTACCCCCCCTGCGAGGCATAGGTTCGATGCGTTCGTTTCTTTTTTAATTCCGCGAGCGAGGCGTAAAACGACGTCTTCTGTGACCGATTGAATCGAGGCGGCAAGGTCCATTTCTCTTTGCCCAATCTCCGTCTCTGGGCTTCTGGCCGGGCCGCCAAACAACTTGGCGAACTTGTCGTTCGTCATGGTGAGCCCAGTCGCATAGTTAAAATAGCTCAAGTCCAACCTGAACGTTCCGTCTTCCTTGATATCAATGAGGTTGTCCATAATCTTTTGAGCGAATCGAGGGCGTCCATATGGAGCGAGACCCATTACCTTGTATTCTCCGGAATTCACCTTGAAGCCGGTGTACGCGGTGAACGCGGAATAAAGGAGGCCGAGGGAGTGCGGGAAATGAATCTCTTTCTGCATCGAAAGGTGATTGCCGTGGCCATGTGCCAGGGAGGTCGTGGCCCACTCACCAACCCCGTCCATGGTTAGGATTGCGGCTTCATCGAAAGGAGAGGGAAAGAAGGCTGATGCCGCGTGGCTCAGGTGGTGTTCAGAGAAAATGAGCTTTGAAGCCCAGTCGATATCTTGATCAAACGTCTTGAGGTAAGTGATTAAATTGTCTTTCTGGAACAGTTTTTCTTTCACCCAAACCGGAATGGCGCGGCGGAAAGATGTAAACCCCCGAGGAGCAAAGGCGGCGTATGTCTCTAGAAGACGCTCGAATTTTAGAAATGGTTTTTCGTAAAACGCAACGACGTCGATGTCGGCTGGCTTAAGGCCCGCGTACTCGAGGCAGTAATTGATCGAATGTGTTGGCAAAGACGCATCATGTTTGATGCGTGTGAAACGTTCTTCTTGGGCCCCTGCAACAATTCGACCATCAATAATCAGTGCGGCTGCACTGTCGTGATAAAGAGCGGACAGACCAAGAATACGCACCGTGAGTTCCTGCCTGTCAGACTAAAAAATCGTATAGATGAAGGGCGCAACAGCGCTGCCCTGCGCGAGTACAATTAGGCCACCAAAGAGAACGAGCATGAAAATCATTGGCAGAAGCCAGAATTTCTTGCGGACTCTCAGGAATTGCCAGAATTCGATGATAAAAGACATGTGGTAAACTCAGAACTGTTGCGGCAGTGATTTCGGATCGGGTCCAGGCGGATCCCGTTCAATCCAGTAACTTAAAGCGTTAGGATCACGTTTGAGGCGCAGTGGATCTTTGCTGGTCATCTTCAAATAAAGCCCTGTCGGTATCACGGCAATAATGTAGAGGACACCAAGAATAATAGGGCTGACAACCAGGTGGAGTGCCTGCCCAAGACCTAACCAAGCCCAGGCGATAGGGGCCAGTGCACGGGGTAAGACGAGGGATAGAACGGCGAGGCCCGCAGCTACGGAAATAGCCCATGTGTGCAACGGCGCGTCGTCAAGCAAAGGCCAGGCGCCAATAAGCGCGAATACGATTGCTAGCACGACCCCGACAGACCTATTAGACGCGCGGGGTGCATCGTCTCTGGCGTTTACCTGCTCGTGATGTTCTGAAGTCATGGCGGAACTATACCATTCTAGTTACGACACCGCAGCAGGAAACCGATAACTTTTGTATTGGTTACGCAGCCGCTATTTTAGCAGAGGGTAGGTCTTCAGCGGCCATGCTTTCGCGCAGGACGTAGCCCCGACCCCAAACGGTTTCGATATAGTGGTCGCCGCCCGTGGCATTCGCAATTTTCTTTCGTAATTTACATATAAAGACGTCGATTATTTTCAGCCCAGGCTCGTCCATGCCGCCGTAAAGGTGATTTAAGAACTGCTCTTTCGTGAGGGTCGCGCCTTTGCGGAGCGCAAGCAGCTCAAGGATGTTGTATTCTTTGCTGGTGAGGTGAAGGGGTTCGCCTTTAACCTGGGCAGTGTGATCTTCTAAGTGGACAGTCAACTTGCCGACTTCAACTTTTGGCTGTGAGTGCCCTTTGGACCGCCGAACAATAGCCTGGATGCGTGCCATCAGTTCGTCGCGATTAAAGGGCTTTGTCAGATAGTCGTCAGCACCTATGCCGAGGCCTTGAACCTTTTTCGTGGGCTCGGTCAGCCCAGAAAGAATAAGAACCGGCGTATTTACTTTGGCGTTGCGTAGCTGCCGAAGAACTTCGAGGCCATCCATGTCCGGTAACATCAGATCAAGGATCACGAGGTCGTACTCATAAAGCTTGCCTATTTCGACACCGTCTTCGCCCATATCGGTGATGTCGACCACCCAATCTTCTTTCTTTAGAATGGCTTCGATCGATTGTGCTGTAGATTGATCATCTTCAACCAGTAGAATACGCATTGCAAGCAGCCCCTTCCGCTCATATCCCAGCCTTAACACCTATTAATATACCATGATGGGCTTTCCGAAGCCAGTATTCCAGCCGAGTCGGGGGAACTAAGGAATAAAGAATTTTCCGGCCTATCCGGCCTTTACCCCACGTTAACGGCGGGGCTGTATGCTCGGTTTATCGACCGCAGTTAGTAACCACTACCGATTAGTCAGGCTTGTAGCGTTGGTGTTAGGCCGTCTCATTGCAACCCAAATCCAACTGAGGAGTAGAGACATGTTTAAACGGCGTGTTTTGGCGTGGTACCTTTCTCTTCTTGGTTGTCTGCTCGGTGCTAGTGGCATATCTGCTATCGCGCAGCAGCCGACCGTGCTTGTGACAGGCTCCAATCGTGGCATCGGGTTGGAGTTCGTTCGACAGTATGCGGCGATGGGTTGGACAGTCATTGCGACCACGCGGCGCCCCATGCAGGCTAAAGCGCTACAGCACTTGGCTCGCGCTCAACCGAATGTCACGGTTGAACTCTTGGACGTGACGGACGGACAACATTTGGATGCCCTGGTTGAGAAGTATGCTGGTCAGCCTATCGATGTTCTTATCAACAATGCAGGTGTGTCTGGAGATTTCCAAGGACCAGGGCAAAGCTTTGGGACGCTCGATTACACAACAGTTCATACGTTTATGAGCGTTAATGCGATTGGTCCGCTTCGCGTCACCGAGGCGTTCTATGAAAACATAAAGCTCGGGCGGCAGAAGAAGGTTATAGCCATCACGGCTTTGCTAGGCGTCCATAGTTTTGACTATGGGAATTTCCCCGGGGGCTATTGGTATAAAGTGAGCAAGGCAGCAATGAACGCCGCCGTTTATAACCTCTCGAAAGAAGCGGCAAAGGACGGCATAACTGTTGCCATGCTCACGCCAGGTGAAGTGGCGGTGGAGAAAGTCACTGACCCTGGCCCTAGCTTCATTACGCCAGATGTTTCAATTCGAGGCATGATCGGAGTTATCGCCGACCTTACATTAGATGATGCTGGCGCAATTATTCGCTTTACTGGTAAACGATACGATTTCTAGCAAAGCTTCTAAAGCTGTAGGCTCTGGCTATGCGTTTGGGTTTGCCGTTGTGCGGTCTGGGTGCTCGCCTAGGAGGCGTGCCTTATAAGTGGGCGGCAAATCATCAATAGAATCGAGTTTCGCTCCAGAGGCATGCCAAATGACGTGTCCAGGTTGGTCGCCCATTTCCATCCAATGAGGCCATGGGGAGAAGAATGTCGCTGAAAACGCCGCCGGAATTTTACGTACAGTGGGGTCTGCAAAATGCTCCCGGAGGGCGAAGTTTGTTTGTCGTTGTTTGCGCGGCGCGGGCAAACCCGGTGGGTAGACGGTTTCATTGTGCAGCCACACGTAGTTACCAGCTGCCGTCCACCATAGCTTTAACGGCTTATCTTCTATCTTATCTGTAGCCCATGATGGCTCGACGCCATCGACCGTATAGTTAAAGCCCCGTTTTGGGTTTCCACCTTGAACGGCGGCAGGGACATCTACAGTCTTACCCGTGTAAGGATTCTTCATCTGTCGCAGCCAGTCGCCGGATTCAACATCGGTCATAAACGAGACTGTGTTTCCGGTAAACCGGTATCGACCCTCTTTCACCTTCTGTGCCCAATACATCTCCATGCCTTGGAATGTCATAATTGGACGGGGGGCTTCTTCGCCGACTATCGCGAAAATGGTGCCGTTGTAATACCAAGGGCAATCTTCGGGATCTAAGCTAGCAGACATGCGGAGTAAATTACGGAGGTTCCCAGTAGGGCTTTCAATGTCAGGCAAATCTTTTGCTTGGGCCGTGCCTGGCAAGCCAGCGGCTAGTCCACTCAGCCCCAACAGGCTAAACCCTGTCAACGTATCCCGTCTTGATACTTGTTCGCTCATGTTTGCCTCGTCGAAGTTTGTTACTGTTGAAAAACTGTAATTTTTTCTTTCGCTAAGTGCAGGCCAGAGCCTCTGTCGGTATCGGGTCAATCACCCAACCCTTGAACTTATTTCGGTCAGGGCTGGGCACCGCGTAGACTATCTTTTTTTCATTGAGGGTGACCTGAGCGCTGTCGATGCGCCAACCTTTGGCATCCCAGGTTCTTAGATACTCTCTGTAGCGAACCAAAGCTTTGTCGTGGGGCATCATGTTTTCTTTTGTGTTGGTTAGGGGGGCGAGGATCGGTTCAAGCTCTTCTAATACCACGATGTCTTGCTGGGCAATGGCTCGTTGACGCTTCTCAATGGCAATGTCGTGTTCGTCTTCCAGCAATGCATTCCGCATGTTGACCAACCAGCTCCGCGTATGTGTTTCATCAACCGGTGTTCTGAACGTGTACTGGTGAAACCAATTTGTTGGTGACATATGAATTTTTGTCCATGTCTGGTGCGGCCCAAAATGTCCTGTTCCCGCCTCTAGGTCTCCTGCAAAACCCCGTAGCTTTTTCATTGTTACATCTGTGAGGGCGGGAGACTGAAAGATCATCGTGAAGCCGCAGCCGTATTCGGTTTCGTCCAAGGTGTAGTCCTGAACCTTGTAGTCGTCTTTTGTGCCTTCAAAACCATGCGTGGGATGAACGAACTCATTATGTCCTGGGTCAAGTGTGTTTTCAACGGATCGCTCATAATTTGCGGCGTATTCGTTGTACATGATGGATGGCTTCCAGCCGTCGATCCCGTATTCTGGAACATCCATGACCGGAGGACGTTGTTCCTCAATGCAGTCGCCGAGGAACGCAAAAACGAGGCCGTATTTCTCTTGTACGGGATAGCTATCAATTCTTGTGCGGGAGGGGATCTTTCCACCTTTGCCGATGGAAGGGATTTTTGTACACTCACCTGCTCCGTTAAACTGCCAGCCATGATATGGACACTCGATGGTATCAGTATGAACTTTTCCGTTGCCGAGTGATCCGCCTCGATGCGTACAGGCGTTTGATAAGCAGTGAGCCGTACCGGCGCTGTCCCGGAATAGGACAAAATTCTGACCCAGCATTTTCACCTTAACTGGGCCTTTTGCGAGGCCCCCTGATGCGGCAGCTGTATACCAGAAATTAGTGTACATAGGGTGGCTCCTACTTGTCGGTGCGGACCTCTGTTAATCGAGGCTGCACAAGAGGGGTGCAGCCCCGGCCCCCGATTGACTTGGGTCATTTGGAGACCAAGTTTCTCAATCACCTCAACGTATATTGGATGGGCAGCCTGAGGAGAATGCCTACTCGGCAGCGGCTTGCAGTGGTTCTTGCATATCGCAAGTAGGGGCTGGATCGATTGCCCATCCTTTTGAGGTGCGCCTGGCCGGACTCGGAATGGCGAAGGCCTTTTCTTCACGCAGAGAATTGACTTTGGCCGTATCAATTCTCCACCCACGCTGCTCCCAATCTGAGATGAACTTCCGATAGCGGGTCACCACTGTATCGGATTTGACCAGCACTTCTTCTGTCGAAGATTGAGGCGTG
Organism: Rhodospirillaceae bacterium; assembly: GCA_028822445.1. Classification (GTDB taxonomy): domain Bacteria; phylum Pseudomonadota; class Alphaproteobacteria; order Rhodospirillales; family Rhodospirillaceae; genus WLXB01. Next base: position 305,566 of record JAPKDQ010000001.1, read on the forward strand.
TAGAACGGCTCAATGCGTTCGATCACCACTTTATCCTGCGTCATAACCGCTGAATTGCGCTCGTTAATGGTTTCATCCATTTCTGGATCAGCTCGGAAATTACGAGCCTGGAGAAAATAGCGCTTTAGCGTCTTTTCATCGACGGGTGTGGAGAACCCATATTGGTGGGCCCAGGCATGCGGGCTGAAATGCAATTTGGTCCAGGCGCTTGAGGGGCCGTGGTTTCCCGCGCCGGCTTCCATTTCCCCTTCGCCTTTGAGGCCTTTCATTTTTGAATTGGGTAGGTCGGGAGAAACGAACGTTGTCATCGTGCCACACCCCCAGTCCTCTTCGATTAACGTGAGGTCCGGCACATGGTAATCATCGCGATCACCTCCGTAGCCCATCGAGGGGTGAACAAACTCGGTGTGGGCTGGGTCTAATGTGTTCTCGACGGCACGCTGAAAATTGGCGGTCCACTCATAAACTTGTGTGGTGAGGCGCCAACCATCCTTGCCATATTCGGGTAGTTCCATGATCGGCGGACGTTCTGCTTCGGGCAGGTCACCGAGGAATGCAAAAATAAGCCCGTATTTCTCTTGGACTGGGTAGCTGTCAACTTTGGCGCGGGCTGGTATTTTGGCATCTGGACCAAGGGATGGAATTTTCGCGCAAACACCGTCTGCGCCTTTGAATTGCCAGCCGTGGTAGGGGCACTCAATATTATCGCCCTTAACCTTACCATGAGCGAGCGATGCGCCGCGATGTATACAAAGGTTAGACAAGCAATGGGCCTGGCCAGCTGAATCCCTAAACAGAACATAATCGAATCCGAGCATGCGGACTTTGACCGGCGTATCTGTAATGTTTTCGCTTAATTCCGCGACGTACCAGAAATTCATAAACATAGCTTGTTCCCCTTGCCGTCCACGCGGCTGCGTTTTTATCTATTAAATTTATTCATAAACCGCGATTAGTGATGGCGAAAGGCCGTTAATCGAACTGACCGCATTTTGGCTATGACGATTTATATTACGAGGCTTAAGCACGTGCAGATCAATCCAGCTGCGTTCAAAGAGTTTCAGTTGAAACGGATAGTTTCGAATGTGATGCAGCTAAAAGTCTAATGAAAGCCTCTGATACTAGGCCTCCACTCAACAGAGTTCACCCAAGATGAAGGTGCCCGGGGCCGGTAAATAATCTGGGAGGTGCCAGGATTATGCCAAACTTACTTTATGCGCAGAAACTCTTCTAAGTCTGCGGCAACGCGATTAATTACGTTGGTCCAGCCTTTCCACTCAGTTTGCCGGTAGAGTCTTATAGACTTGTACCAGGGACTGCGCTCACCCTCTTTGAACCAATACCACAAAGCGCCTCCAGATCCGACCCGCGGCACCATTATCCATGCTGGCACCCCAAGGGAGCCCGCCATATGAGCCGCAGTGTTGCTGTTGGTAATAACAAGGTCCATCGTTGCGACTTGGGCGGCGAATGAATCCATATTATTCAATGCGTCGATATTTGGGTCGAGAATGATATCGCATCCAAGCGCGGCGGAGACGTCCGCGATTTCTTTACTGTGGTCGCCGTATTGAAGCGATATAAATGTTGCGTTGGGCTGGCCAAGAATTGAGCCCCATAAATTTAATGGTATCGTTTTCTCCCAACCACCCTTGGTACGACCGCTAAACCACGCCACGCCAATGCGCGTGGCGTGCGGGCTTATAGAGCTGTACCGCTCGACCAAATCAGCTTGTTGATCACTATCGCTTCTTAGATACGCGGAACCCTCTGGAAAGGATTTAAAGTCTGGCCGGAAATGCGGAACTAGGTCGCCCATCGCTAACTGAAAGTCGACCTCCATATTGTTTAGAACCGTAGGTGCTGGGTTTGTGCGCGCTACGACCATTGCCTGCGGAAAAGAACGAGAAAATAACGGGACTAGCCGGGCCTCACATTCTAGGATCACATGACTCGCAACGGAAAGAAGGTCAGGCAACATGCTGGAGTGCAGGATCTCGTCCCCTACCCCTTGCTCTCCCCAAACCAGAATCGTTTTATCTGCAAGATCACTTCCGTCCCACGCTGGGTAAGCATGATCTCTTCGTCCTGCAAAATGTGGTGGAATTTGAAAACGCCATTTTTGATCAACCCACCCGTCTGCGAGCTTACCGTCTATGAGTAGCGGGTGACTTCTGGCTATGTGCGCTTTCGCATCGTCGGGTGTCATGGCAATGCCTTGATCTAAAAGTTTTAGGGCTTCCCCTAAGCCTTTTGTTTCATGAAGCATGTGAGCCAGGTTGCCGCGTGCCGGCGTCATTTTTGGATCGAGTTCCAGTGCTTGCCTAAACGCAGATTCTGCGTCGTCAGTCAGGTCCATGGTCCTCAGGGTTACGCCTCGGTTGTTCAAGGCCTCCGCGTTGCCTGGTTGCAGCCTTAATGCCGTATCAAAGCTTTCAAGAGCATTTTCGAGGTCACCCATTTGTAAATAACTTGAGCCTAAAGACATTCGGCTAGGCACGTCATGTGGATTGAATACCAGGTAATGCTGGAGGGGAGCGATGCTGTCCGAGAATCGTTCTGCGTCTAATAGCGTCAGGCCAAGGTTTCTCCATGCCGAGGGAATGGCAGGATAGTCAGTGGTTACAGATTTGTAGTGCTCTATAGCGGCGAAGAGGTTGCCGGCATGTTTAAGGGCCTCACCTAAATTGACTAGCGCCGCGCTCAAATCTGGTTGAAGTTTGAGTGCTTTTTCGAAACAGGCTTTCGCTTTTATTGGGTCACCTTGTCGCAGTCGACAATCACCCAGCGTTGAGAATCCTGCGGCGGGCAACTTATTTTTGCGTGCCAATGGCTCCAGCGCTTCAGCGGCTGAATCAACGTTCCCATAGGCGAGATGCGCCTGGGCTAAACTATTCGCAATTTCACCGTCTAATTTCTTAGCGCGCGCTGCGTTTTTGAGAAGTGGCAAAGCCGCTGGGGCGTCTCCCATCTGAAGGCGACTAAGTCCTGCGATGTGCAATGCTTCTGGATTGGTGGGTGCGTTAACGAGGACTCGGTCAGCCACTGCTGCAGCTTCTGCCAAGCGACCACTGTTAAAATGGTTTATTGAGGCCTGAAGGGCTGTGTTTAGATCTTCAGGTGTTGCGTTGGGCATGGATGGGTCTTCACTCAGCCGTCGTGTCTATAAAGTTTTCATGATGGTATCTTGTCTGGTCCGTCTTCAATAGTGCTGAACAAAGAAATTGTGCAAAGGCCCGACTTCAAGAGGTATGGTCAACCCAGACTTAGCATATTGGGGGTGAGATGTCAGAGAGTGTTGCGCGTCGTTTTTATGTCGATGGACCATTCGGGCAGGTTCATCTACGAGAGGCGTCGCCAAAAGGCGGTGTTGCCGATAAGACACCTCTGATTTGTTTCCATCAAAGTCCAATGTCAGGTATTCAATACCGACCATTCCAAGATGAAATGGCGTCGGATCGCATTGTCTGGTGTCCAGACACCCCTGGGTTCGGCGGATCGGATGCGCCACCTGATTTGGTGACGGTGGGGGAATATGCCAATGTAATGTCTATTGTGATCGAAGCGCTTGGTTATGGACCCAATGGAATAGGTCCAGTCGACGTTTTCGGTGGTCACACCGGGAGCGTTATCGGTACGGAACTAGCCATCACCCATCCAGACATGGTTCGGAAGATTGCCTATCCGTCGGTTGCCTTATTCTCCGATGAGCAGAAGACGATGATGATGCAACGGTTCGGTGGGCCGCCCGGGTATTTCACCGACCCTGATTTTATTGGGTCTACATACAAACAAACAGTTCTCGATGGTAATCCTGAACTTGGTCCAGAACGGCGGCTCGAATTGTTCACCGAGCGCCTGAGGTCAGGCATGAAAGCCTGGTATGCGCCGGAAGCTGTGATGAGTTACGACGCGGCTGGTCAGTTAAAGAAGTTAACCCAGCCAGCGCTTGTGCTTGTGCTGGATGATATGCTTGCGGAGAATACGCGATTGGCTGGCGAGTTGATTCCGAATTCCATACTTGTAGAAATGACCCATATTCCACACGCGTTGGCTTGGGATGTTCATGCTGCTGAGATCGCGAAGGCAGCCCGATTCTTTTTTGACGCTGCGTTGTAGGGTTTATGGGTTACCTTAGTTTTTTGCTTGCCCATCGCAGGTTTCTAAGCTTCGGGTTTGGCCTCAACGTTTTTGTTGCGCTGGGGCAGACGTTTTACATCTCTCTTTACAACGGTGAAATCCGCGCGGCCTTAAATTTGAGTCATGGAGAATTAGCGGCTCTCTACGGAATCGCCACAATCGTTGGTTCTATTTGTTTGCTTGCCACGGGCCGCTTGCTGGACCGCGTAGACCTGCGTTGGTTCACGGCGGCTACGACGGTTTTTGTCGCTATCGGGTGCTGGCTCTTTTCGATCACGACCACGGTCACGGGTCTTTTTCTTGCCGTTTTTGCTATCCGGTTTGCAGCTCAAGGTCTTTGGGGTGTGTGCGCGCAGGTTAGCATGGCGCGCTATTTTCATGCCGACCGAGGCAAGGCTGCTGCTGTGTCGACTGCCGGTTATGCGCTAGGGTTTGCTATTTTCCCATTAATCGGCGCTTGGTTACTCATGACGTTTGGGTGGCGGGAGGCTTGGGCGTTTTCAGCCTGGTTCGTCGTTCTCGTTATTCTTCCACTGACCATGTTTCAGCTATGGGGCCACGGAAAACGTCACCTGGCGTACGAAGAAAAACTGGCTGGACTTGTAGACGAAAAAACTGGAACTAAAGTTCGCCAGTGGGCTCTTAAAGAGGTCCTGTCAGATGTTCGGTTTTGGTTCCTTCAACCCGCCATGTTGGCTGTTCCGGCGATCATATTCTCGATTCAGTTTCATCAACTCTATTTAATTGAATCTAGAGGCTGGGCGCTGACCGCGTTTGCCGGGGGCTACACAGTTTATTCTGTGGTTTCGTTGCTTGCGATATTGATTACGGGTTCGATGATTGATCGGTATGGATCGTATAAACTTGTCATTCTTTATCTATGCCCTTTAGTGCCGGCTCTGCTTGTGCTTGCATTCGTCTCATCAGCGATCTCTATTCCTATTTTTATGGCATTGACCGGCGTAACGTTTGGCATGAGCCTGGTTGTATTCATGACGGTATGGGCGGAGATGTACGGCACGAAAAATATGGGTGCCATTCGCTCATTTAATATATTTTTGAACGTATCTTTTGCTTCGTTAGTCATGGTTCTGACGGGATGGTTGATCGATGGTGGGGTTAGTATTGAAGCCATGTGCCTCGGAGGAGTAGGGGTCGTCGCCCTGTCCTTAATTTCGACAACAGTCGCCCGCCGCATGCCTGAACCGCACCGAGCCTCAGTGTCCTAACGGGAGATTAACAATGCTGGCTAAGAAGGTGATTGCCGTGACGTCCGGCCTGGTTGTGATCGCCGGCCTGGCATTTCTTTGGTCGAATAGAGTTCTGATTGAACGCCACTACACACAAGGCACGCCTAACCAAGTGAATGGGTATGCTTGGTATGAGCCGACGGATAAGATTGCCGGCGCGCACGCAGGGTTTTATGACGTTGTAGCGCTTGAGCAGCGCTCTATATCTGCGGATGCTATCTCGGCGGCGAGTGTTTATGCCAAGAGTAAGCGCTCAGAGAGTTTATTGATCTGGCATCGTGGCAAGCTTCAATATGCTGAATACTGGCTTGGCCTTGGTCCGGATGATGTCGTCAATTCCCGTAGCATGCATAAGATGGCGGGCGGGCTACTCATCGCGCGCGCGATCTCTGACGGGCACATCAAATCTTTGGATGACTCCGTGGCTGAGTATATCCCGGCATGGCAAGGCACTGACAAAGCCAGCATAACGATCCGCAACGTCTTGCAAATGTCGAGCGGCCTGAGGTGGTTCAGTATCCGCGACACGCCGCCGTTTGGGCTCAGCTCAAGGCGCTATCTTGACCCTGAATGGGATAAGGTTTTGCTGAAAGACGTTCCAATGTCGTTTGAGCCGGGAACGGAATACGACTACAGCGACACCACAGCCGATGTCATGCCTCACATTATTCAGGGTGCGACCGGGAAGCGTTACGCGGAATATTTCTCCGAAGCTCTAATTCAACCCCTCGGCGCAAAAGGTGGGTTTGTTTGGATTAACCGAAATGGCGGCATGCCTCATGGCGGATGTTGCCTTATGCTTCCGCCCGAAACCTGGCTGCGCTTCGGGCTATTGCTCTTGAACGGTGGCGCTTGGGATGGGCAGCAATTATTGCCGGACACCTGGATGGCCGAGATGCTTACGCCATCCCTCAACAAAGAACAATTTGGTCTGATGATTTGGCTAGGTAAACCGTATCTCGAACGGCGGCTATATCACCGGCCAGAGTCACCAATCAATCAGGTGCCGAAACCCGGTGTCTATAACTCGGAACCGTTTCTTGCTGAAGATCTCTTTATGTTCGACGGGGCAGAGGGGCGGATGGTCTACATTGTTCCCTCTGAAGACTTGGTGATTATACGAACAGGGTTTCGTCCACCTCCGGGCGAGGCTGAATGGGATAATGCGTTTCTCCCAAACACAATTCTGCGCGGGATCTTGAACCCGGCTGAGGACTAGGAATGAATAGAAGGGCCCGAGGACTGGCCGCATTTGTTGCAGTGGCCTGCGCGGCTATTATGTTAGATTGGATGTTCTGGATGCGGTTCCTCTCCATCGGAGAGCAAACACCCGTGAGCTACCCCAGTTGGATTGCGCCAACAGAGACCGTACGTGGGAATTTCGTTGATGCGTTGCCCACAGCGGAACCGCAAGATCGCGTGCTGTCTGACCAAGCGATTACCGACCTTGTTACCTATGCGGAGCAACTGGGTTCATTCTCTCTTCTTGTTCATCACAAGGGTGCCGTTCAGTTCGAAACTTATTGGCGTAACTTTGGCCCCGACGACGTCACAGAAACATATTCTATGGCAAAGTCGGTGCTCGGTATCATGGTGGGGTTTGCTCTTGAAGATGGTGCGATAGGATCCATAGATGACCTTGTTACAGCTTACGTCCCTGAGTGGTCTGGCACAGACCGCGAACCCATGACGGTTCGCCATGTATTGCATATGGCGAGCGGATTGGAACACCATAGCTTCAATTTCAAGCTGGACCAGAATCCCTTTGGCAAAGCGCTTCGATTGTTTATTGGCACTGACATGGAACAGTCGATTTTAAGGTTCGGCCTTGATGCGCCACCGGGCACAGAATTCACTTACAATAGCGCTAATTCACAACTGATGATGATGATCCTGCAGCGCGCAACTGGGCGCTCCTATGCAGACTATGTGTCCGAGAAGCTTTGGCGCCCTTTAGGGTCAAAGGACGCGTCCCTGTGGATGGACCGAACTGATGGCATGCCTAAGGCGTATGCGTTTTTCCAGGCACGCCCGCGCGATTGGCTACGTATTGGTCTAGCTATCAAGAACGGCGGTACCGTTGATGGCAAACAGGTCATCTCGCCAGATTGGCTGTCACAGATGCAGACCCCGTCTACTAATAATCCCAAGTATGGAATTCAAATGTGGATCGGTAGTCCTTACGTGCCGGAGCGGTACTATAATTCAAGCACCCCCTTCGGCGTGAAACAGGCTGAGGCTTTCTTGACGGATGATGTCGTCTTCTTTGATGGTGGTGGTGGCCAGCGTGTTTATGTGGTGCCGTCGGCGGATCTAGTGATTGTGCGTACAGGAATGCCTTCGCCTGCTTGGGATGACGGCATCATACCCAATATCGTTCTGCGTGATTTGGGTCTTGAGTAGGCGTGGGCCTATACGCCGTTGTTTGATCAATCGCCAGAATTGGACGACGTCCATCCCTCTTCGGGCATCTGATGGCTAACCGGCGGCTCTAACCAAAGAACTACCGTGTTTCGTGCCTTACTCCGCTGCTGCCGCGGCAGCAGTATCCCAGGTTAGGAACTTTTCGCCGAGTAAGCGCCCCATCGTGAGGCAACCACCGACGCTTGACCCACCCAGGTAGGCATTACCCCAAATGCCCATGCCCAGCATCTCGCCACCGGCATACAGGTTAGTGATGGGTTTACCCTCAGCGTCTAGGACGCGAAGTTCGTTGTCGCAGGCTATGCCGCCGAAGCCCACCACCGAAATGGCATAGTGACGGATCGCGTAGAACGGTCCTTTTTCAATCGGGGCAGGTGTGTGCTTGCGGCCCCACGGGTCGGACTTTACTTCACGTCCTTGGTTGAACTGTTTGACCGTTGTCTTAAGGTTTTCAGCATGAACGCCGCAGGCTTCGGCCAAGTCCTCAATGTTGTCGGCGCGGCAATAATCAGCATGGGTGGCAAAAGCTCGCTCGATTTTCTCCGCATCCCAGCCAAGGAATAACTGAGGTGCTTTATCTAGAATGCCTTGGTCATAAACCAGCCAACAACTCCAGTCGGACTGATTCATGATTGTGCGTTCGCGGAAGTCTTGGCTCTCTTCTTCTTCATTGATGAAGCGGCGACCTTCGTTATTCACCAGAATTTCCCATGGCGCGCGCATAGCAGGGAACGTTGCCGTGTGAATCCAGTGATCGTCCGGTTTGTCGACATCGACGGTGCCGCCGAAGGTCATGATCAAGTTATCTGCGAACTGAACCCTGGCACCCAGCTTGCGGGCCTGTTGAATGCCATCCCCCTTGGAGTGCTCGTGGGTGTAAACTCGCTTTGGACGATTGTGGAATTCCTTCCAGTGTTCGTCGCTATTGGAATACCCACCACACGCCAGCAAGGTTGTTGAAGCGCGAATTTCTTCACGGGCGCCGTTTTCAGTTTTGACAACGATGCCGCCAACAGAGCCGTCGGCGTTAACAATAAGGTCGGTCATGCGGGTTTTAAGTCGAAGCTCAACGTTACCGCCCTCGAGAATTTTGTTAAAGGCAGTCTCAAGAACTACGGCATATGCTTTTCCAGCGGTCGCCGGTGTCGTGATGCGCGCGGTCGAGTAAGGCTCGTGCCCTTGGCCAATGACCGGATTATCTTCTGGATATTCAAGACCGATCGACATGATCCAATCTAAGGTTTTGCCCGAGTTTTCCTGCCACAGGCGCAGTTTGTCGTATTCGCCAGTGCCGTGATTGATCTCGATGCTGTCTTGGAAATGTTTCTCAGGGGAGTCATCGATGCCCTTCTTCTTTTGTAGAGCAGACCCAGCCGCACTCATGGACCCTGACGATAGGTGAAGCGTGCCCCCAACCTTATCGGCGACATCAACCACCAGTACTTTCGCCCCGCGCTCTGATGCTTTGATTGCCGCTGGTATTCCAGTTGTACCGGCGCCAACGATGACGATATCCCATTGGTTGGACATGCTGTGTTCCCCTGTTCGTGTTCTTAATTATTCAGATTTATACGGTACTGAGGTAATATAATGATGGCCAGCCAGTGTCTCAGACTATGTGCTGGAAAATCCTCTGAAAGAGTAAAATTACTCAAAGAATTGAAGTTATATATTCTAAGATTTTCCCCAACATTGATAGAGGTTGAGATAGTAAAAAGTATTGATCATTTGTCGATGACTTTCAGAAACCCTGCTGTTCATGAAAAAAATTTCAGTATTGAAGACTTAATTGAAGTCAGACAAATTACTTCTGTAATATTGAATTCAATTATTGGTCCGCGAGTAATTGAAAAAGAGAATTGATACTAATTCTGAACCCTTACCCACCTTTGGTGGGTAAATGCACCGAGGGTGCATGGTCTAGATATGAATTATTGATCTCTAGAATATCTAATCTGGGGTGTGTTCTAGGCACACTAACCTCACCACAGGGAAAGCGTGTCTAGAAAACAAATCTACGTCTGCGTCCGTCAACACATCCAGTCAGAGAAACCTAATCGAATAGGAAGGGTGGGTAATCCGGTATCCCTTTACACTCTACTAAACTACGGTAGCGATACAGAACTGACTGAATAATTACCTGTATCACTTGAGGGTTATTTCTCCCTCGCCTTGTTGGAAACCTTTAAGCACCCATATCCAACTTTGGTGCGTCATTATCTAAATCTGTTACCTAACCAAGTTCCGAACTAGAGTTCCTGTTTTTCAATGGGTTTGCAAACTCACAAAATATTTCATTTAAGGTTATTTATACAAACTTTGATTTCTAACATTCAATTTAGCACAGATATTTTTGACACAGATTTGACACAGTGACACACTCAGATCTCTAATTTTATAGAGAAATCTGTGAAAAAATAAGCGTTTTCAATATATTGCTGGATAGAGCACTAGACTACGAAGCTCGTGCATTCTTAGGCGAATACAGGATTGTTCCTTGAGGCATGGTTAGGCGTCACCCCACGCCAAAACATCTGGAATAAACTCTTCAGCTTGGGCCAAATAGGCTGGCGACAATTCGTCGAAGCTTTTCAGTTTACTCCCGGCGCAATGCCAGACTGAATGACCGGGTCGGTCGCCCATGTTGAGAAAACCTTGCCAAGGCGCCAGGAATACGATCCCGAAAATTGAATCTACGCGTTGGAGTTCTGGATTCCGAATTTGGTCTAAAGCAATTGTGGTGGTGCCGTACTCGGCCAAGGGAATGGGGCGTTGATCCGGGTATTTGCGCTGCCCGATCATTTGAATGTTATCCCCCATGACCGTCCAGGTCAGGGTCAAGGCGCTTTCCATTTTTGGATCAATGTCGGCGCTCCAGTTTTCACCTTTCTTTGCATTGGTGTTCCTGGCGAACTGTGCGCTGGTGATTTTACCGTCTGTTCCAACGTAATATAGGCTGCGCGATCCAATAATATTTGGTGCGACTAAATTTTCTTCACCGGTCCAGGGGTTGCGATACACCTTACCATTCAGGACTTCGCCGGAGTTCGGGTCTTTGAAAACCGTCATGACCTTCGACCAAACCTCGTAACGGCCATCGCCGCGTTCCATAACCATTTTTGTCTCGCAGCTTTCGCAATCAAAAACGATCTTTGGATTCTGATCGGGTGTCACGGCAATATAATAGCCGCGCCAAGCGTTCGGTGCCGGCTTGCCGGTGAGGTCGCCCTGAATGCGCAGGTAATCTCGTAATTCTTGCTCTGGGGATGTGTGGAAGGGGCTACCCGATGCAGTGGCCGACCCTGTAATACCTGTGGCGGCTATGGCTCCAAGGCCGCTGACGCCAAGATTGAAGGCGCGGCGTGATATCATAGGTTCAGACAAAGTCGTCATGAGTGTTCTCCAGTAAGGTTTATGTCCATCGATGTTCGTCGAGATCTAAGCGTTTGGCATGGCTTCAATTCTTTGATGCTCAACGAGTGGTCGCGCTGTACAGTGGCGCCGAGGCACTTAGAGTTGATAGATTGGTGCTCTCTCTAATTCAAGATGGCCTTCGTTGCCGACGCAGGTAGCGCCACAGGACGGCCGTTTTCAGCGGGTTTGACATCTGTCTCTGCTGCGGGTTGCTTCGCCATTGTGGGTGGCCAGGTGTTCATCCTGGAGGTCAGGTTGTCGGCGGCAAAGCCGTCTTCACGGGGCGTGTATTAAGATGACGTAGCATGCAGGGGTGATGTTGAAGGTCACCTTGGCCGCCAAAGCGGTGGAGCATGAAATTCTCTTTGACGTAAAGGTATCCGGGACGGGCGTGTCGCGAAACATGATGCTGTTTGACCCCAACGGAAATATTGTTGAGTTCTTTCAGGTCAACACAGCACGGATCAAATGGCTCTACCAATAAAAATGTTATGGTATAGAAGGCGATGTTCTAAGTACTCATCATTTGTATGACGGGTCCTCATTTACAGGAACAGTATACAATACCAGTTAGGTGTAGCGGCATGAACGACGTAAAGCGGATGTTCTGGGCAGTTTTAGTCACAGCGTTGACCTCTATAGAGCTGTCTACGCCCGCGTCTTCTGAAGCTCGTAAAGTCGGTGTTCTTTATGTAGTCCATGGCGGAGCAGGTAGCACACGCATAGAGTATTTATGGGACAGCGCGATGCAGATTTTTTCTTACGACCCTCATTCTGCCATCTACCAGAGAGTGATTTGGAACGAAGAGGCGTGGCCTATGGTCGCGTCTTTTGGGGATGGGCAAAGTTACAGCAACGTGGCATCTCAATTGGACAAGTACGCGTTTGAAGATGAGCGGATTGGGCACGACCCCAGCGCCGAGCGCACTGAAAAACAAATGAGTGATATGACATCAGCGTTGAAGAAACGCGAAGCTGAGTTGGGCGTTAGGTTTTTCGTAGATAGGGCGCAGTGGATTGGTCCTGGTGAACAAACACAGTTTCTGCCTGAGCCACGGCGGCTTTATGAACCTCAAATTTTCGGTGGTGCGCGTTTAACCTATTGCGGTAGCGAGACGGATGGTGGCCCTTGGGCTGACTGTAACCCTGCGCGCTACAATATAGATGGGCCTGCAGAGCGCCTTCTGGCTAAGGGTGTGGATGAAATAGTCATGATAGATATGACGACTGCTGGAGTCCGGTTCTGGAAAAGCTATGACGTCGTAACTCGCTCGCGTGAGGTGGTTGATCGGCATAACGCGGTAAACGGCACGGATATTGAGGTGACGTGGGTTAACGACCCGACTGATCTCATGCGGGACTCTTTCCCATTAGAGCCGAAGGGGTGGACACGTAGTCTTGGCGCCCCAATTAAAGACAGTGTTGTGTCATTGGAGGGCCGGCCCGGCCCGGTAACCGAAGACCCTGCATTTGCTGCACTATATACCGAAGGCATTGAAAAGCGCCTCAATCCGTCCATCGCTGATAAAAACACTGCGGTGATGTTCATCAACCACTCTATCCGTGATGGCAACGAGGCTTACGATCCCAAGGTCAATGATACAGTGCTGCTTAATGACCTTCTCAAGGCAGAGATCATACGGACCCATCCGGATATTGATCCCCAGAACATTATCGGGACGTGGATGGGACTTCGTGTTGAGAATCCCAATATTAAGATTGGCGGCCTCGTATCGTCTAAGCTTGAACGGTCTCGTGAAATGCGTGCCGAAAATCTTGGTCACCGCTGGTTCTATGAAACCGACAAAGTGCCGCCGGGCGGAGACAATAAATATTTCTACTGGGATGGTCTCGAATACCTAAAGGAGCGTGGCGCCAAACACATTGTTGTAGTGTTCACCCAGGTGGTGATTGATTCTGTTTTAACATTGGTCGAATTGCCCAACCAAATTGGTAAAGAGATTGGAACCAAAACGTGGCTTTATGCGGCCAGTGGAGATTTTGATCGCTACCCCAGTCATGGTCACCCCTTTGCAGATTATTGGGGCCGTCAGGCTGAAACTATGTGCCGCCCTGTTGGCGCGCCTATGAATGCGCCAAAGTCGGAGCACTGCTGTCTCTTGATGGGAGGGTGCGGCACGGCGCAGCCTTACCCACCGTTGCGGCAAACCCCTATCAATCAAGCCATGCAGGATACCGACCCTCATTTGGTGCGCGACCTTTCGGCCTATGGTCACCTTGGGTATGAACAGTCCAAGGGGCCTCCTGACGAGGACTACCCAGTCCAAGACCAATACGCCGGAACGTGGGCGGTCTGGGACCCAATTAACGGTGATGCGCGAATGGGAGACTTCCTGGCAGGGCATGTCGTCCGCCACATGGAGGCGCGGCACGGAAAGGTTCAAAAAGCCGAGCGCTAGCGCCATGGTTTTCCCATGATTAAAAAACTCATCGCTCTTCTTTCTATCCTTGTTCCCGCAAGTGCTCTGGAAGCGGGCCCCTATAAACCTGATTCTGGACCTCTGCAGGTCTCTTTTGAACAGGTGTCCATTGATGCGGGTGGCCGGATGCTATCCATGCGTATTGCCTTTCCTACGGACGGTGGGATGTACCCGGTTGTTATTTTATCTCACGGCGGCGGATGTGCGGGCGGGAGCTACCAGGTCGTTTCTGATCATTGGGCCTCCCATGGCTATATGGTTATACAACCCACTCATCCGGATTCCGTTTCCGTTGGCTTCGATATGGCTGCATTAGACCCGCGCCAGATGGAAGGCATTGTTGGTCAACGCGTTGAAGACATGTCTTTAGTTCTCGATGCGTTGTCCGACCTCGAAACCATGTTTCCATCTTTGGCCGGGAAAATGGATGTAGAACGCCTGGTTGCAGCTGGGCACTCTATGGGGGGGGCGACAGCCCTTCTGGCGACAGGGCTAGTTCTCGAAAATCCATTCAGCAAAAGAAAGACCGCGTCATCCGAGGACCGATATGATGCGCTGCTATTGCTGAGTGAACCGGGCCGCAATCCCACTCTGCCGGACGAACCGTGGCGCTCTATTGATCTCCCCACGTTTATTTATACGGGAACCAATGACTACGGGTCAGAGTCTGGAGAGGGCTCAAACATCCCTTTTCAATATACCATCATGAATGATAAGGTAGAGCCTCCTCCGCCAAAGCATTACCTATGGGTAGATGATGTGAATCACGACCTCTCAGGGGCGTGGTGCCGAGACCCATTGGCGTCTGACTATGATGTCGAAGCGGTCGCCATTTTGCGAGGCGTGAGCACAGCGTTTCTGGATGCCTATACCAAAAGGGATCAAGCGGCTTTGGACTTTCTCAATACTGAAGCCCTGCCTGACGCGGCCGGTTCCCGTCCAACCTTAAGTCGCCCCTAAGCGCTAAACGCGGACTTCCCTTTTCTCCCTGATCGTCCTAGGCTTATTGGAAATCAGGGAAGAAATATATTTCAAGGCCTCAGTAATGGGGCAGTAGGGTCGGCTAGACCGCGGTTCCGCCGACGGTCAGGACATCCAGCTTAAGGGTTGGCTGTCCGACCCCGACAGGAACACCTTGGCCGTCTTTGCCGCAGGTGCCGATGCCTGGGTCTAGCATCATGTCGTTGCCGATCATCGAGACTTCGGTGAGGCAATCTGGTCCATTACCGATCAGGGTTGCGCCTTTGACCGGCGCGCCAATTTTACCGCCTTCGATCAAGTAAGCCTCTGTTGCGGAGAACACGAACTTACCGGACGTGATATCGACTTGGCCGCCGCCGAAATTCACTGCGTACAATCCCTTATCGACCGATTTAATGATCTCTTCGGGATCGTGATCGCCATTCGCCATGTAGGTATTAGTCATGCGCGGCATGGGGTGGTGGGCATAAGATTCCCGCCGTCCATTGCCAGTTGGTTTCACGCCCATGAGACGTGCGTTTAACCTATCCTGCAAAAAGCCGACCAAAATACCGTCTTCGATTAATGTTGTTGAGGATGTAGGCGTGCCTTCATCATCGATGGTTAAGGAGCCGCGCCGGTCTTGCATGGTGCCATCATCGATGACTGTGACGCCTTTGGCGGCGACTTGCTTGCCCATCAGGTCGTAGAAGGCAGAGGTCTGCTTGCGGTTGAAGTCACCCTCGAGACCGTGGCCTACGGCTTCATGGAGTAAGATGCCCGGCCAGCCTGGACCAAGCACCACGGGCATTTCCCCCCCTGGGGTGTCAACGCTTTCTAGATTCACAAGGGCTTGCCGTAATGCCTCGTCGACTGCGCCCGTCCAGGTGCCTTCATCAAGGAAGTGATCGTAGCTAACACGACCGCCGGTGCCGTAAGAGCCCATTTCCATGCGATCACCTTCGCCGACAACAATCGATACGTTCAGGCGAATCAGCGGACGAATATCGCCGACTGAAAGCCCACCAGCCCGCATAATCTGAACGGCTTGCCACGACGCCGATAGAGACGCGGATACTTGCTTAATTTTGCTGTTCTTGGAGCGGGCATACGCGTCGATGGACTCAAGTGTTTTGACTTTGGTTTCGTAGGGAACCAAAGGCAGCGGATTTTCATCTGTGTAAAGCGCTTGGTTTGTTCCTGTCGGTGGATCGGCCAAAGTTCCGCTATGGCCAGATTTAACGGCATTTACGGTTTTAGCGGCACGAGCGATGGCGGCCTCTGTCATCGTTGTCGAATGCGCGAAGCCCGTAGCTTCGCCGACCAAGGCGCGCAACCCAAATCCCTGTGCTGTATCGAACGCAGCAGAGCGAATCCGACCGTCATCAAAGCTTAGGCTTTCCGCCTGGCTGTATTCAAAAAATAATTCGCCGTCGTCACAGCCCGATAGCGTATCCGCAACGGTTTTCTCGACAGAATGTTTATCCATTCCGGTGCGTGTGAAAAATAGGTCATCGGTAACCGATAGGTCGCTCATGCGAGACAAAGTCCTTGTTGCGAGGTCATGCGGCGTTAGAGGCGGCAGAGGACGAAATATTTTGCTGCCTAGGTGCTGGTAGGCTGAGGAGGCGAGAGATCGTCACACTCAATGTGAAAAGGATCAAGGCACCAGTTTGGTGAAGGAGAGCGAGCCAAAGGGGTGCAACGAGAAGTAGTGTTGAAACCCCAAGGCCAGCCTGGACAAAAGCCATTACTACAAACCCGTTGGCGAGCTTGCGAACCTGCTCGGATACCTCACTCGCTCGTATTCGCCACCAAGTGGCAGCAATCAACAGGGCTAAAGTGATTCCTAGGAGTCGGTGATTGAACTGGACAGTCATGATGTTCTCGAACCAGTTCGCATACCACGGTGTCATCTCATACATTCCGTCTGGAATAATTTTGCCATCCATAAGCGGGAAGGTGTTGTAGATCAGTCCCGCATTGAGGCCTGCGACAAATGCACCAGACATGACGACCAGGAGCACGGCTAAAGATGCGCCCAGTGCAAGCCGAGCTATGGCAGGGCCTGGCTTCGGCTTATGTAGCTCAGGCTCGTCATGGTCGCGTATACCTAGCGCCACCCATATCAAGAGGCCATAAACCACGAAGGCGAGGCCTAAGTGTGCGGCCAGTCGGTATTGGCTGACGTCTGGCCGGTCTATCAGTCCACTGGCGACCATGAACCAGCCCAAGAACCCTTGAGAGCCACCTAAGACGAGGAGGCCGCCCAACTTCCAAGCCAGCCGCCCGCGTGCGCGTCCCGTAAAGATAAACCAAAAAAACGGCAGGGCGAAGACCAGCCCAATAAGGCGCCCCCAAAGGCGATGGCTATACTCTAGCCAGTAGATCTCTTTGAAATCTCCAACCTCCATCCAAGAGTTCACCTTTTGGTATTCGGGATACTGCATGTAGTGTTTAAATTCTGCAGTCCACTCTTCATCTGTCAGGGGGGGGAGAATTGTGAGCGGCTTCCATTCGACCATGGAAAGACCAGATTCGGTCAGCCGTGTCGCGCCGCCTAGAACCACCATGAAGAAAACCATACCGGCGCAGATCAGAAGCCATAAGCGTAAACGCTTGGCATCGGGTGCGGATGGGCTGAAAGGCGTCATTTCGTGTCCAGAAAGCAATTAATGAAGTGTGTAGGGGTGACTTAGGTGATCATTGAGGCTGCAACAAGGCTGTCCTAGTCTTTTCTGTAGTGGTATTCGGGGGGTAAGACTTCGCCTATCCTGTGTCTCAATACACTGCTGGGCTTCAAATAACCTGAACCGACGGACGTCATGCCCAACGAAGCTTCGTCTATAGATTGCCCAGACTATTCGGTGGTCGTTCCTGTTCTTAATGAAGCAGGGAATATTCTGCCGTTGATCGATGAGATTTGCGCTGCCATGGTCGAAGTGGCAGGCGAGGGCGGATATGAGATCGTTTATGTTGATGACGGGTCGACGGATGAGGCACCAGCGGAACTAGAGGTTGCGGCTCAAGGCCAAAATGTTCTTCGTGTATATCGTCACGAGACGTCCTGCGGCCAAAGCCAGGCTCTTATTACCGGTATTAAGCACGCGAAGTCAGATTGGATTATCACCCTTGATGGGGATGGTCAGAATGACCCCTCTGATATCCCAAAGCTTATTCGCGCGCGCGATGATGCCGTCGCTAGAGAGCCAGGATACGCTGAACGGTTTCTCTACGTTGGGCATCGCCGTCGGCGTCACGACAGTCTGGCCCGAAGTTATCAATCTTGGCTGGCCAACGACATTCGTGGCTGGATCCTTGGCGATCATACGCCGGACAGTGGGTGTGGCCTGAAGCTCTTTCGTCGGGATGTATTTCTAGACTTGCCGCGGTTCAACGCTTTGCACCGGTTTATCCCGGCGCTGGTCATTCGGGCTGGTAGTCGCGCGGTTTCCGTTGAGGTGTCACATCGACCTCGGACACGTGGGCAATCCAAGTACGGTTTATGGCGGCGACTGGCCACCGGTGTCGTCGACCTGATAGGCGTACTGTGGTTGATTGCCCGCAATACCCGACCTGAACTTACTAAACAAAAGGGCGCCCCATGAGTTGGTTTTTTGCATAGTTTGCAACAATGAGCCTATTGAAGGCCTTCGGGTTACGTGGCCAAGCCGTTTTCACCGCCGTCCAATTCGGGAGAATCGGCATTTATTCGCGAAATCTGCACTTCATTTATAGAGATCATCGCGCGACACAGGGTGTTATGGGGCCTGACCGAGAAGGCCAAGGCCAGGCGCTGACCTAGTGCTCGCGCGGGTTTGGCCCCAAAAGCGTGATTTACCCCCATTTTTTCATGATCGGGTCCTTGACCCTCGCTCTGAGAGTCCTTATCTAGCTGGCACTCCTCAGGGGAGAGTGCCAGAGATTTGCATAACCTCCTGAATTACAATAATTTTTTATGACGCACACCAAGACCTAAAAGGAGGTTTCGCATGAAATTTCGGCCGCTGCACGACAGAGTGCTGGTCAAGCGCCTGGATTCAGATACCAAATCTGCCGGGGGCATCATTATTCCTGATACTGCTCAAGAGAAACCAATGGAAGGCAAAGTTGTCTCCGTAGGCTCTGGCGCACGTGGGGAAGATGGCAAAGTTCAAAAGCTCGATGTTAAGAAGGGTGACCGCATCCTCTTCGGCAAATGGTCCGGCACGGAAGTCAAGGTTGACGGGGATGACCTGTTGATCATGAAGGAATCCGACATCATGGGCATTATCGAGAAATAGTGACGCTCTGCGACACAAACTCAAGTTAAGGGAAACGAATTATCATGGCGAAAGACGTCAAATTTTCGACGGATGCCCGCGACCGCATGTTGCGCGGCGTCGACATCTTGGCTAATGCGGTCAAGATTACACTCGGCCCCAAGGGCCGGAACGTTGTTCTGGATAAAGCCTTCGGCGCACCTCGTATCACCAAGGATGGTGTAACGGTTGCGAAGGACATCGAACTTGAAGATAAGTTCGAAAACATGGGCGCCCAGATGGTTAAGGAAGTTGCTTCCAAGACCAACGATCTAGCTGGTGACGGCACCACAACAGCGACAGTCCTGGCTCAAGCCATCGTTCGCGAAGGCGTAAAGGCCGTTGCTGCTGGCATGAACCCAATGGATCTCAAGCGTGGTATCGATAAGGCCGTGCTTGCTGTGACAGAGAACCTCGACAAACTGACCAAGAAGGTGAAGACGAGCCAAGAGATTGCTCAAGTTGGCACCATATCCTCCAACGGCGATAAAGATATTGGTAAAATCATCGCCCAAGCAATGGACAAGGTTGGCAAAGAGGGTGTGATCACCGTTGAAGAAGCCAAGGGCCTGGATACAGAGTTGGATGTCGTTGAAGGCATGCAGTTCGACCGTGGCTACCTGTCACCTTACTTCATCACCAACGCAGAAAAGATGATCTGTGAGTACGAAAATCCGTACGTCCTAATCCACGAGAAGAAGCTTTCTTCTCTGCAGCCGCTTCTTCCCGTTCTGGAAGCTATTGTTCAGGCTTCACGTCCGTTGGTCATCATTGCTGAAGACATCGAAGGCGAAGCATTGGCCACACTCGTGGTTAACCGACTACGTGGCGGCCTCAAGGTTGCTGCTGTTAAGGCCCCTGGCTTTGGCGATCGTCGTAAGGCGATGTTGGAAGACATCGCAGTTCTAACCAAGGGTCAGGTGATTTCTGAAGATGTTGGCATCAAGCTCGAAAACGTCACGCTCGACATGCTCGGCCAAGCCAAGAACATTGATATCACCAAGGAAGAAACCACCATCATCGATGGCGCTGGTAAGAAGGCCGATATTAACGGTCGGTGCGAGCAGATCCGTCGTCAGATTGGTGACACAACATCCGACTACGACCGTGAGAAGCTCGAAGAGCGTCTCGCCAAGTTGGCCGGTGGTGTTGCTGTGATCCGCGTTGGCGGAGCAACCGAAGTCGAAGTGAAAGAAAAGAAAGATCGCGTCGATGATGCTCTGCATGCTACCCGCGCTGCTGTCGAAGAAGGCATCGTCCCAGGTGGCGGCGTCGCTCTGCTACGTTCAGCCGGCGCTCTTGCTAAGGTCAGGACTGTCAACGCTGACGAAAAAGTCGGCATTGAAATAATCCGTCGTGCCCTGCGCGTGCCTTTGAAGCAGATTGCTCAAAACGCTGGTGAAGATGGTGCCGTTGTTGCTGGTAAGGTTGATGAAGCTAAAGCAGCCGTAACGGGTTACAACGCTCAGACTGGCAAGTATGTCGACATGGTTAAGGCCGGCATCATTGATCCGACCAAGGTCGTTCGTATTGCTCTGCAAGACGCAGCTTCCATTGCCGGTCTCCTAATCACCACTGAAGCCATGGTTGCAGAAATTCCTGCAGCAACACCTCCGCCTATGGGCCCAGGTGGCGGCATGGGTGACATGGGTGGCATGGGTGGCATGGGCGGCATGGGCATGTAAGCCCACTTCTACCGTTTGTTACTTTTGGAAAAGGGCTACGTTTTACGACGTGGCCCTTTTTCTATGTCCGCGCTATAGAAGGGGCCCGTTCTGGAGTGCCTTATGCCGTCAAAGTCATTTGTTAAGTTCGTTGGTCTGATTCTGTTGCTCTCCTTGGGGCCAGCGTCGATCTATTTTTTGTACAAGCGGACCGGTGGCCTGGAATCTAGGGTTGAGTTGGAGTTTCACCGCAATGCCCGGTTCTTGTTTATGGGCGGAATCGAAACCATTGACCCCAGCGTGCTTACCGAGTGGTCTTGGGAGCGCGTGTGCGCCTTCGGGAGTGGCCTTAGTCAGGCCGAAGTGGATGGCCTTGTGGGGTTTTCTTACGAGAACTTTACGCAGTTAACCTGGCGCAATCTCGATGATCACTGGACACTCCTGTTCATCGATTCAGAACGCGACACGAATTGGGGCCTTCATCGCCCAGTCACGCCAATCCGTATCCCGATTCCTGATATCTCAGATTTCCGTGTGGCTGATGGGTCTATCGGGTCTTGTGTGGATCGTGAGAATGCGCGGTTGGCGCTGGAGCGTCGTGAGGTTCCCCTCGGGCAAACTCCGATAACAGCCCATTTGATCGATGTGTCTAGGAGAGCAGCGGAGTAGGCTGCGACGCTAGCTTTTAGTGTCGGTGTGCAGAAACGTCTTCGTTTCAGAAACAGCTTCGGCCAACCCAACCCGATGAACTGGCGTGCCCTCTGGGAAGGCGCCAAGTAATCGAGAGGGCATCATTGAATCCAACAGGACGAACACACCTCTGTCCCCATCCCGTCGAATGAGTCGACCGAAGGCCTGCTTAAGCCTTAAGCGAGTAATTCGGTCATCATAGGTTCGTTTGCCAAAGGCTTCGCGGCGCGCGCGATGCAATATATCAGGTCGCGGCCACGGCACACGGTCAAACACCATGAGCTGCAATGATTTACCCGGTACGTCGACGCCATCGCGCATGGCATCTGTGCCGAGTAGGCAGGCTTTTTCTTCGGCGCGGAAGATGTCCACGAGGCTCGCTGTTGGCAAGGGGTCAACGTGCTGGGCGTAGAGTGGTATGCCCGCGTCCTCAAGAATCGGCGCAATTTGATCAAAGGTCGCGCGCAAGCGTGAAATGGCAGTGAACAAGCCCAGCGCGCCGCCCTCAGCGGCGAGGAATAAATCCCGATAGGCTCCGGCTACTTGAACCAAGGCATCCTTGCGCACGTCGTTTACAATATATACGCGCGTCGCCTCTTCGTAATTGAAAGGCGAGGACAAAGCTGACCGCATGGGTGTGCTGGTAATATGAAACGAGCCAACTTGTTGGTCAGCACTTTCCCAATCCACGGCGTCATCACCAGTTCCGTCCCGCAATGTTGCCGATGTGATGGCCACGCCTTGTGCCGGATCGAGAACGGCTCGTGCGAAGGGTAGGGTGGGGTCTACCCAGTGACGGTGGAGTCCTACGTCAATGTCGCGGCTCTCTATGCGGTCAACGCCTAACCAATCGACGAACTCAGTTGGTGTGTCATTAGCGAGGGCTTTGATCATGTCGCGCCATGCTGTCAGCGGCATGACGGCCCGACGTTCTAAGCTGCGGCACAGTCCGTCGACACGCGCTCGCGTTGCTGTATCCAGTTCGTCAGTAGGGCGCTCAAGCTGTTGTGCTAGCATTTTGACCAACTGCTTCACTGGCTCGACAAGACGCATAAGCGCGGTGTCGAGAACAGCCGCTGTATCGAGCAATCCTTCAATTGGTTCGACCGCGTCCGTTTGGAGGCTGTATGGGGACCCCGGGTCGTCCCGCGTATAGACTTGGCGTTTTACAAGGCTGATAAAGATTTCAGCGGGGCCGCGAGGTTCACCGTCGTCCAGTCGTGTCAGCCAACCCGGAGCGGGAAGCGATCGGGCATTATGTAGAATGCTGTCCAAGGCCATGGCCATGGCTTCGCCGTCCGCATCCAGTTCACTCAGCAGATCATCGATGCGGCGTTTAAGGCCGCGGGACCGTGTCGGTCGGCCGCCGGCTTCCGCGCCAACTAGCCAGCGTCTCAGGTCGGCGGTTTCTGCAGCGCTTAAGTGTGCCGAGAACGCGCTGTCGGCGGCGCCAAACAAGTGGTGTCCTTCATCGAAGACGTAGCGTGTAGGTGTTGTCCCACCGTCCAGGCCACCCATTGCGGCTTGCACCATGACGAGGGCATGGTTAGCGACCACGATATCCGCGGTCTGTGCCTTACGAACTGTCTTTTCAACGAAGCAGGTGCGGTAGTGGGGGCAGGCGGCGAAGATACATTCCCCGCGACGGTCGGCTAGAGAGAGAACGCGCCCCGTGCCAAAAATGTCGGCCAACCAGGATGGGAAATCCCCGCCAACCATGTCGCCAGACTTTGTGGCAAGAATCCACCGCGCGATGAGCGCTAAGGGAATTGCCGCGCTTGGGTCCGTGCCAGACCTGTTCAAAGCTTCTTCGTAATTCAGCAGGCAGAAGTAATTTTCGCGCCCTTTGCGGACCACGACACGCCGGGCCTTTACCTCAGGGTCGGGATATAGCCTATCTAATTCCTGATCCAATTGCCGCTGCAGATTACGCGTGAAAGTCGAGACCCACACTGCGCCGTTATTTTTTTCCGCCCAAACGCTAGCCGGTGCCAGGTACCCGAGTGTTTTGCCAATTCCGGTTCCGGCTTCCGCGAGAACCAGGTTTGGCTCATCGGGCGCTGGTTTGGCTTTAAACGCGTGGCTTACTGCAGCTGCGTATTTTTTTTGAGACTCACGTTTTTCCGACGTTTCTCCCAACAGGAGCTCTAACCGGGCTCGGCTTTCATGCTCAGAGACGGCGTCATTGCCTGGCGGTGGCAGGGGGGCTTGATCCTCAAAGGGGGCCAGTCGGGTCCACACCCGTAACGGAGATAAACCGATACCTCCACCATCCGAGTCAGCCCCAATGGCTGCAAGAACAGACGGCCCCCAGCCCCAGCCGGCTTGGTCGAGCACATGGGCGACGGCCCGAGCATGGCGAACATCACTGCCATGCCAACTCATCACTTCAGTTAGTAGTGCTCGTGCGGACGAGATCAGGGCGGTTCCTTCATCGATCAACGTTGTCGGTAATTTGATATCCATTTCTGCTGCGACGCCGCGCACCGTGGGGAGGCAAAACTCACCCGGACGCACATAGGCGAACAGTTCCAGAATATCGCATCCCGGTACTGGCTTTAGGCCCAGGCGCGCAGCTGTCGCGCGGCTATGGCATTGGATGACTGGTGGTTCGACCTCAGTCTTAGCCGTGGATGCCGTGAATTCCCGCACTTCACCATCGGAAAACATCAGGATGCCGTCCCGGGCGCGGGTCACCAGAACCGGTGCGCCCGGCAGTTGAAGAGTGCGCTCGGGTGTCACGCGTGAGCCAGTTGAGGAAAGTGTAAGGTCAAAATAGGGCCGGTCAAAACTATCAGGGGGCAGTGTTTATCTATGTCCAGGTATAGCCCTTGGAGAGTCAGTCAATCCAGCTTAAACCAATGGCAGCCCTAGAGTCGTGGGACTTGACCCCAAAATAGCGGCCCCATAGGGTGCGCGGCCTCATCAAACCGGACATTGACCATGAGTAATGCCACTACGATTGCCCGAGAAAGCAAGGCCTGGCCCGTTGCTGAAGCCCGGAAGCTGCTCGACGGCCGCCTTAAAAACGGCATGGGAGATAAAGGCTATGTCCTGTTTGAAACCGGTTATGGACCCTCTGGCTTGCCGCATATCGGAACATTTGCTGAGGTGGTACGCACGACCATGGTGCGCAATGCGTTCCAACTGCTCGCACCCGATATGCCAACCCGCCTGTTCGCGTTTTCCGACGATATGGATGGCCTTCGCAAGGTTCCGGATAATGTTCCCAATAAAGAGATGGTCGAGAAGCACCTCGGCATGCCTCTAACCAAAATTCCTGATCCTTTCGGAACTCACGAAAGCTTCGGTCATCACAATAATGACCGCCTCAAGGGCTTCCTTGATTCCTTCGGGTTCGACTACGAATTCAAAAGCTCAACCGATAGCTATACATCGGGTGAGTTCGATGCTGCGCTTCTCCGCGTCCTGCAAGAATACGACAAAGTAATCAATGTCATCCTGCCGACGCTGGGCCCGGAACGCCGCGCGACTTATTCACCGTTTTTACCCATCTGCCCCAAGACGGGCCAGGTGCTGCAGGTGCCAATCATCGAGCGTAACGCCGATGCGGGCACGGTGGTTTACGAAAGCGAAGATGGCTCCAAAGTTGAAGTGCCGGTCACCGGCGGCCATTGCAAGCTTCAGTGGAAGTGCGATTGGGCCATGCGTTGGTATGCGTTCGACGTAGACTATGAGATGTCTGGCAAAGATCTGATCGATTCCGTTCGTTTGTCCGGTAACATTTGTCGTAAGCTTGGTAGTCAGCCACCGCAGAATTTGACGTACGAATTATTCCTGGATGACCAGGGCCAGAAGATATCCAAGTCCAAGGGCAACGGGATATCTGTCGAAGAGTGGCTGACCTATGCGCCGGTCGAGAGCTTGGCTCTCTTCATGTACCATAAGCCGTCGGCAGCGAAGCGGCTATACTTTGATACGATTCCAAAGTCTGTGGATGAGTACCTATCGCACCTAAAGGCGTTTCCTGGGCAAGAGCCTAAGGATCAATTTGCCAACCCCACGTGGCACATTCATAACGGTGAGCCGCCTCCGGAAGAGGGCCGCCTCAGTTTTGGCATTCTGTTGAACTTGGCCAGCGTTTGTAACTCAGATGATCCCGCTGCCCTGTGGCATTACATTAGCCGCTATGCACCGGACGCCAGCCCAGAAAGTGATCCGCTACTGAACAAGCTAGTGTCGTATGCGATTGCGTACTTCAAAGATTTTGTTCTGCCCCATAAGATCTATCGCCTGCCGGCGGAGGCTGAGCGCCCCGGACTAGAGGCATTGAAGTCTGGGCTAGAAGCCGTTGGACAAGGTGCCTCTGCAGAAGACTTGCAGTCGTTGGTCTATGAAATTGGCAAGTCTAATGAGGACGTGTTCCCGGGCTTAAGAGACTGGTTTAAGGCGCTTTACCAAATACTGTTGGGTCAGGATCAAGGCCCGCGTATGGGGTCCTTTATGGCTTTGTATGGTGTCGAAGAAAGTCTTGGGCTGATCACACGCGCCCTTGCCGGTGAAGACTTGTCCACCTAGGCCGAGGCAATTTCAATAACCGCATCGTCTGCGTCTCGTATGCGGCCTAGGGCCTCGGTCATCGGTGGAGGTTCGCCTTCGTGTACTAAAATGCTCAGAAGCTCTGAGACCAGAATGCGCCCACCTGTGTTCAGGAAGGCGGCTTTAAGGATCGCGACGGAGTACACCGTATCGCCTGAGACGATCTTGTGTTCCAGACATATCCATTTTTCATCAACACCAATCATACGGGTTGTCACGCCGACTTTCTTGAATGGTGGCACGGCACGTCGAAACCGGATCGACCCAGACCCAAGGCTGGGCATGAGCTTTTTGGCGCGAACCTTTTTCCAGGCGCCGCATCGCACCAAGGGATCCACCCGGCTCAAATCCATGAAGCTGAAGTACCTGGAGTTGGTCAGGTGCGTATTGACGTCGATGTCCGTTGGCAGAACACGAAAGGGCAACGATGTCTCGTCGGTCATGTCGCATTTACTTCGACGGTGCCTGGTCAGCATCATTCAGATGAGGCGGAAAAGAAGGTTTATATTTAAACTTTTCTTAGGCGGCTACGGCAGCGCCGAATAATTCTTCTTCCATGCCCATAATTGAGTCTCCGCCGGCCATAATCATGGCGAACAGGCTACTGGTTTCGGGCAGAACGCGCTCGTAGTAGAATCGCGCTGTCTTCAATTTCCCGGAATAGAACCCAGTCGGGTCGGCATCTTTTTTATTAAATGCAAGCTTGGCCGCTTTGGCCCACATGAACGCGACGGCGACATGCCCAAATAAGTTGAGGTAGTCCGTCGCGGCCGCCCCAGCTTCATTGGGGTCGCGCAGACCCCTCTGGGCGAGAATGCCGGTGGCTTGTTGCAGTCGTCCGAAGGCTTTGGCCAATCCAAGAATAAATGCCTGCATCTCTTCGTTGTCGGCGTTCTCTTCAATGAACTCTTGGAGCGGATGGAAAAATGCCCGCAGGTACCGTCCGTAATGGGCGCCCATCTTGCGGCCGATTAAATCCAAGGCTTGGATGCCGTTGGTGCCTTCATAGAGCATGGTGATCCGGGCATCGCGGACATACTGTTCCATGCCATGTTCATGGATGTAGCCGTGTCCACCGTATATCTGCACACCTAAGTTGGCGGCAAGGAACCCCTTGTCTGTTCCAAACGATTTCACAATCGGTGTGAGTACTTGAACCAAGTCGTCAGCTCTTTGCCGTTCTGCGGCACCTTCTGATTTCTCCGCCTTATCGAGGTTAATGGCGGTCCAGAGAGATAGCGCGCGAATGCCCTCGGTCAGTGATTTCATTGTCAGCAAGTTCTTGCGTACGTCGGGGTGAACTATAATGGAGTCCGCCGGTTTGTCTGGCGACTCGGCGCCTTTAAGGGCGCGACCCTGAAGGCGCTCTTTGGCGTAATCCAACCCACCTTGGTACGCGGCTTCGCCTAACCCTAGGCCCTGGATGCCAACACCCAAGCGGGCCGTATTCATCATTGTGAACATGGCGCTCATGCCTTTGTGCGGCAGGCCAACCAACCATCCCGTTGCGTCGTCGAAGTTCATAACGCAGGTGGATGACGCTTTGATACCCATCTTGTGTTCGATTGAGCCACAGGTCACGCCGTTGCGCGGCCCAACCGTTGCGTCATCGTTTGGCAGAAATTTCGGGACGACGAACAGACTGATGCCTTTGATTCCTTCCGGTGCATCCGGAAGGCGGGCCAACACCAGGTGCACGATGTTTTCGGTGAGGTCATGTTCACCGGCGGAGATGAAGATCTTCGTTCCCGTGATCTTGTAGCTATCGTCCGGCTGTGGACCGGCTTTGGTTCGAATTAGGCCCAGGTCAGTGCCGCACTGCGGTTCGGTCAAACACATGGTGCCGGACCACGTGCCCTCAACAAACTTCGGCAAGTACAATGCCTTTTGTTTGTCAGATCCGTGCAGGTTGATAGCGTTGTAGGCGCCCTCAGTGAGGCCCGGGTACATGCCAAAGGCCATATTGGTTGAGCAGATCATTTCTTGAACCAGAAAGTGCAGCGCTGCTGGTGCACCTTGGCCCCCGAATTCAGGGGCTGCCGCCAAACCTGTCCATCCGCCTTGGGTGAACTGGTCATAGGCTTCTTTGAATCCTTTTGGGGTGTATACAACACCGTTTTTAAGTGTGCAGCCTTCGGTGTCACCACTCAGGTTTAGCGGAAACAATACCTCAGACGTAATTTTTCCGGCTTCCTCTAGCACGGCATCGATGACATCCGGCGTGTAGTCGGCGTATTGCGCGATCTCGGCTAGTGCATCGCCGTCGAGAAGCTCATGATAGACAAACCGCATGTCGCGGAGGGGTGGGGTATATGTGACCATAGTTTAGTCCTCCTAGTTTCTGAGCGGCTTGCCGGTGTCGAGCATATGCTCCATGCGCGCCAGCGTGCCTTCTGTTCGGGCGAGCGCCATAAACGTCTCCCGTTCGAGTTTGAGGAACTCTTTCTCAGTCATGGTTTCAGTCATATCTGTGTCACCACCCGTCAGGGCTTCGGCGAGGGCACCTGCAACAACCTGATCATGTGGTGTGGCCATGCCTTTCAGGGCGAGGTCATTCAGCGCCATTTGCAACGCAGCGAGGCCGGTTGGGCCCGGCAAGGTTAACTCCTGTTCTTCCGGCGGCACGTAATTTTTTACGAGGGCGAGCGCTTTCGCTTTGGCATCAGCCAACAACCGTTCTCTATTCATGGTGATCTCGTCTGTATCTCGGAACAAACCCATCTCCGTGGCTTCCATTGCAGATTTGGCCACCTGTGCTGTGCCGATCAACTCAAAGGCTTTGGCAACGGCTGGCATGGGGCCGCGCGGCAGGTGAGGGTGGTTTTGGAGCCGTAATAGAACTTCTTTACAGCCGCCCCAGCCGGGAATAATGCCAACACCCACTTCGACTAAGCCTGTATAGGTTTCTGCATGTGCTTGAACAGCGTCGGAGTGAAGTAGAATTTCACAGCCGCCGCCGAGGGCCATGCCTGACGGCGCAGAGACAACGGGGAAGGGCGCTTGCTTAAGGGCGAGGTAAGTCTTCTGACCGTCGTCAATCTGGTTTTCAATCTCGCCCCATAACGCTATGTTGGCTGCAAAGAGAAATAGACCCAAATTGGCACCGACGGAGAAATTGCTACCGTCGTTGTAGATGACCAGCGCTTTTAGAGAGTCATCGCCTTTGATGTGTTTAATCGTCTTTTTGTAGAGACCCATGATATCGGGGTCGAGGCTGTTCATCTTTGAGGTGAATTCAAAACATAGAACCCCGTCGCCGATATCCCAGACTGATGCTGATCCGTTCTTCAGAACCGGCTTGGAGGTTAGCTTTACATCCGAAAGGCGGAGCATGCCCCCGGGGCATGGGACATCCTGGTACGTGCCGTTAACGGTGAGGAATTGTCTGACGCCATTCTCGACGCGATAGAACCCACTTTTCTCGGCGGCCAGCGCCAGCATTGGCGGTATGGCAATGGAGTCTGCTGTGAGCTTGTCGGCGAGCCAATTTGCGCCCATGGTATCGGTGAGTTCGAAGGGGCCTTGTTTCCAACCGTAGCCATCTTTCATGCCGGCGTCGACATCGACGACAGTGTCTACTATTTCTGGAACGAGCGATGCGGCATACGGCAGGGCATGGGCTGCTAGATACCAGGCGAACTGCCCGCCCTTATCTTCGTGTTCGACTAAGCCTCTTAAACCGCTAGCTTTAGACACCTTAAGACTATCCAGATTTGCTTTTTGCGACGGCGCATATTCACCGCTGTTGAGGTCGATGCTTTCTTTCTGGCGTTTACCGTTTTCTGTTTTTAGGCGATAAAAACCACCTGGCCCTTTGCGGCCGACCCACCCCTTTTCCAGCATCGTCTTAACGACGGGTGGTTCTGAGTGAATGGCGCGGTAAGGGTCGTCGTCTGGAAGGCGCTCCAACATGGATGCCGCGACGTGGGGCATTAGGTCGAGACCCACTAAGTCCAATGTTCCAAAGAAGCCGGACTTGGGAATGCCAAAGGGTCTGCTGCCAATGGCGTCTGCTTCGTCAACGGACAGGCCATGCTCCATGGCACCTACGAGACCAAGCTGAAACCAATAGGTACCAATTCTATTCGCAATGAATCCCGGCGTGTCTTTAGCGTGAATGACTCCTTTGCCCAGTTTGACATCGCCAAACTGCGCCATCTCCTCGACCGCGTCTTTGCGTGTTCTCTCGGATGCGACGATTTCCAGTAACCGCATGTAGCGCGGTGGATTAAAGAAGTGAGTGATCATGAAATCGGGGACGAGTTCGTCGTCCATGCCGCCGGTCAGTTCTTTTAAGGGAATTGTCGACGTGTTGGATGACAATACCGCACCATGCTTTTTCACTTTGGCAATCTTGGCGTAGAGGGCTTGCTTGATGTCCAGGCGTTCTATGACAGCTTCGACGATCCAGTCGCAATCCGAAAGCCACTCCATATGGTCTTCGATGTTGCCTGGTGTGATAAGCTTTGCTGCGCGCTTCGACATAAAGGGCGCGGGCTCGGTCTTGAGCATTTTCTTGACCGCGCCTTCAGCAATGGCATTTCGATTTTTGCTATCCTTGGGCACGATATCCAGGAGCACTACGGGGACCCCGGCGTTGGCGATATGGGCGGCAATCCCAGCCCCCATAACACCTGCGCCGATCACCGCAGCTTTACGGATTTCGCTCATTACAAGGCCTCCAGAACGGTCGCTATACCTTGGCCGCCGCCGATGCACTGCGTAGCGAGGGCATATCTCTTACCTTCGCGCTGCATGATCTGGGCGGCTTTGCCGGTGATACGGGCGCCGGTTGCGCCAAGTGGATGTCCAAGGGCAATTGCACCGCCATCAATATTGACCTTGCTCAGGTCTAGTCCCAGGTCATGAACCACGGCCAAGGATTGTGCGGCGAAAGCTTCGTTGAGTTCGATGACATCCATATCGTCCAGGGTCAGGCCGGCACGCTCCAATGCTTTGTTGGTGGCGTTAACGGGGCCGATGCCCATGATCTCTGGGTCACATCCCGCGACCGCAATGGATTTAATGCGTGCTAAGGGCTTGAGGCCATTCTTCTCGGCAAAGGCTTCACTGGTCAGCAATACGGCTGCTGTTCCATCAGTAAGTGGCGATGATGTGCCAGCTGTGACAGAGCCATCTTGATCAAACGCCGGTTTCAGATCGCCAAGAATCTCGATGGTCGTGTCGGGTCGGATGCAGCCATCTTGATCAACCATGCCTTCACGGGTTTTGATGCCAACAATCTCGTCACTGAAATTTCCGGCTGCTTGCGCCGCGGCAGCGCGTTTATGGCTTTCGACGGCAAAGGCGTCTTGTTTGTTTCGGGGGATGTCGTATTTCTTAGCTAAGTTTTCTGCAGTCTCACCCATACCCATGTAGGCGGCGTGTCCGGCATCAACCAGTTTGGGATTGAGCATGGGGTTAAACCCAGGCATCGGGATACGCGTCATGCTTTCGATCCCAACACAGAGAAAGGCCTCTCCTGCACCCAGAGCAATCGATCCGGCAGCGGTATGAATGGCCTGCATGGACGACCCACAGAACCTGTTGATGGTTGTGCCGGCCACGTCATTCGGAAGGCCAGCTAAGAACACGATGTTGCGGGCTATGTTGAGTCCTTGTTCACCCTCGGGGAAGGCGCAGCCCAAGACCAAATCTTCAATCGTGCTTGGATCAATCCCGGCGCGTTCGACTAGGGCCTTCACAACGGCGGCGGCGAGGTCATCGGGCCTGGTTCTAATCAGCGCACCTTTGTTGGCGAGCGTCAGTGGGGAGCGGGCGTAGCCAGCAATAACGGCTCCGGTCATGGATCCATCCCTTCCTTTTGTGTTTCTGTGCGCGGTATTGATGTGAGCGACGGGGCGGACGAATCAGTATTGACGCCTTTACTCAGCAAACGATCTGTAGCGTCGCGTTCGATTTGCTCGAGTTGTCGGAGTGAGTATTCAATGTCTTTGAGCTTGGTGCGGAGGTCATCCGCCCGTTCACGTGCTTTGCGCTGAATGTGACGAACCTGCCCAATATGCTCGGCATCGACGTTGTAGAGATTAAGGTATTCTTGAATCTCGTCGAGGGAGAAGCCAAGTCGCTTGCCGCGCAAAATAATTTGCAGTCGTGCCCGGTCGCTGTGTGTGTACACCCTCGTTGATCCTGCGAGCTGTGGATTGAGCAGGCCACGGCCTTCATAGAATCGAACCGTGCGCGCGGTAACACCCGCATCCTCAGCCAGCTGGTTGGTGCTGTAAAACTTCTCCGATGCTGGCTTTAAGGCTTCTGCCGGTGCGTTGTTCATGCTGCGCTCCCCTTTGCTTGACCATCTTCTTCGACTTGGAGTTCTTTTTTGGAAAGTTTTCCAATTAATGTCTTTGGAAGTTCATCTCGGAATTCATAGGAGTCAGGCTGCTCAATGACCGACAACTTGTCTTTCAAGAAAATAATTAGTTCTGCTTCTGTTAGGGTCTGACCGCCCTTTAGGCGAATGAATGCCTTGGGGGCTTGGCCCCGGTATTTATCTCTAATGCTAATCACTGTGACTTCTTCCACTGCGGGGTGTTCGTAGATCGCGTCTTCAACTAATCGAGGGTAAATTTTGTATCCGCCGGCGATGATGATGTCTTTCAATCGGTCAACAATAAAGACATAGCCATCTTCATCCATGTACCCCACGTCACCGGTACGAAACGCACCGTCTTGAATGGCGTTCTCTGTCTCTTCGGGATTATCCCAGTAGCCCTTCATAACCTGGGGGCCGCGGATGCAGATCTGACCGCGTCGCCCAATGGGTAAAACCTCATGAGGCCCTTCAATCGAATGGATCTCGATCGTCGTGCCTGGCATAGGAATTCCAACAGAGCCTAGCTTGTTGGTTCCAACTGTGGGGTTTGTCGTCGCCACCGGAGATGTTTCGCTCAGGCCGTACCCTTCGACGACAACGCAGCCTGAAATGCGTTCAAATTCCTTCTTCACTTCCACTGGCAGGGGTGCGCCGCCAGAGATGCAAAGCTTAAGTGACGATAGGTCGTGCTTTCTGATGTCTGGATAGGTGTTGATGGCGTTGAGGATTGTTGGCACAGCTGGGAAGAAGGTTGGTTTCTTATTTGCGATTGCGCGCAGGCACGTTTTTAAGTCGAACCGCGGGAGGATGATGATCTGCGCCCCGTATCGGAGTGCTGTTGTCATCGCGACTGTCATAGCGAAGACGTGAAAGAAGGGCAGAGCCGCAAGGAATTTTTCTTCCCCAATGTCTTTGGGGTCATACCATGCGGCCACTTGAATCGCGTTGGCACTGACGTTGGCATGGGTCAGCATGGCGGCTTTGGGGGTGCCCGTTGTTCCTCCGGTATACTGAAGAACCGCCACATCATTCTCAGGGTCAATGGCCGCAGATCTATAATTCCCTTCGTTTTGGACGAGGTTTTCAAACCACACTTGCCGTTTATTATCTTCAATCTGGGCAAGGGTTTTGCGTTTAAAAATGTTAAACAACACAGCTTTGCGCCAGGGTAGAACGTCGATCATTGAGCACAACAACAATTTTTCTATCTTGTTTCGGTCTACTGTTTTCCGTGCTTTCGGGTACGTGAGCTCCAAATCCATGGTCACTAACATGCGTGGCCGTGAATCCTTGGCCAGGACATCCAGTTCCTGTTGTGCGTAGAGTGGATTGATATTCACGACGACGCCGCCGATCAAAAGTACCGCATGAAATAGCACAATGTAGTAGGGCGTATTGGGAAGCATTAGAGCGATCCGGTCGCCCTTTTGTACGCCCATGTCTTGCAGCCCTTTGGCCGCGGCACGGACCATGGTCCCGGTTTGCCGATAGGTCCATGTCCGGCCTAAAAATTCCATGCAAGTGCGGTTAGGATAAGCTGCGACGCTGCGTTCAAAAGCGGCGTGGGCCGGTTCAGTTCTGATGTCCATGCCCCAGTCTGCAAATGATGGGTAGCTGGCCAACCAGGGTTTCTGTTCAATGGTAACGGCGTTGGGCGTCATTCAAACTCTCTATGCCATGGGCGAGGGCCGCGAAGGGTCTAGAAACCTTAAGATTAAGACCCTCAGCCATCAGTTCAAGTTAAAATAGTTACGTTAACGTAATAATTATATCATGAAATTTAATTAATAGATTAAAAAACTATTATAAGTATTATTATTACGTTAACGTTACATTTACACGTATAACGTAAAATATAAGAAATATATATTATAAACAGTAGCTTATGATCTTATTTAAAATGCAGTTACAGCTGCATTCCGGCGTGCCAATCCTTATTCGTCGAGTAAGGCACTCAGTTTGAGTGCGATACCCTTAGACCCGAAGATTTTGAGTTTTCCCATGGTGAAGGCGACCATGGGGCTCAGTTCGCCATTCACCAGCTTCTGCGCGTTCTCTGATGAAAGGACGAGTGTCGTTTCAGCCTCATCGTCGTTAGGGTTGGCTGTAACCACTACTTCATCTCCGGTGGCATCAATCAGAACCTTACCTTCATCGCCTAAGTCAAACAGCACTGTATGGTTCAGGTCTATCAGGTTGGTTGCCAAGGCTCGCACTTCGTCCACGATTTGTTCGAAATTCATGGTTTTTGGTTCCGTTTTCTATTCGCTGTGGTCGCCCCACCTAGCATGGTGGTATGCAAGTCACAGATAGGTAGCACGATTAATGACCATACTAAGAGGGAGGGCGGAGCCATGCCGAGTATTTTAATTACTGGAGCAAATCGCGGACTAGGGTTCGGCTTAACTAAACTTTATGTAGCTGACGGCTGGCGTGTTTTTGCCTGTTGCCGAGACCCTGATAATGCAGCCGAGTTATCCGCGCTATCAGAGGGGTGCGACGGATCACTAACCTTCCATCGTCTTGATGTGGAAGACCATACCTCAATAGACGCGCTTGCCGCATCACTTAAGGGCGAACCCATTGATGTTCTTCTGAATGTCGCTGGGTACTATGGCAAGATTATAGTTACGGAGCCTGGCGGTTTTCAAAAGTTTGGAACATCTGACTACTCTGAATGGGATAAGACTATGCGGGTCAATGTCTACGGCCCCATGAAGATGGCAGAGGCTCTAATCGAAAACGTACTTGCGAGTGATCAAAAGAAGTTGGTCACGCTCTCCAGCATCATTGGATCGATCGGTGGTAATAACCTGGGTGGTATTTATCCATACCGCGCTAGCAAGGCAGCTGTGAACGCAATTATAAAATCCATGGCCGTCGACTTTAAGGAAAAGGGGGTCACCGTCATCCCCATGCACCCAGGTTGGGTGCGAACCGATATGGGGGGCCCAGCAGCTGATATTGATGCCGACACCAGTACAGCGGGCATGAAAAAGGTCATCGATGGCCTGACGCTTGCGGACACTGGAAAATACATGGTCTACGACGGCAGCGAATTGCCCTGGTAGCCTTTAAACGTAAACAGGTTATTTTGATGCGTGTCTTAAAGTGGATTGGTATTGCGGTCGCAGTACTCATAGTGCTGCCGCTCGTTGCGTTCGGTTTGCTGTATGTGACGGACCCCGTGTTATACGGACGTATTGCATCGGTTATGATGATCGATCCCGTGAAGGATGTGGATTGGTACGAACCCCTTGAGCGGGTGCCAGGCATAGAACGCGAGGCTCTTCCTAGGGCGGAAGAGAACGCCCGGACGATTTCTCAAGAGGCCTGGCAGTTGGCCCGGGCTTACGCAGAGGAAACTGAATCTGTTGCCCTGTTGGTATGGCATAATGGGGCTTTGCAATACGAATACTACGGCGAAGGTTTTGATCGCACCTCCCGTACGGACCCCGCGTCTATGCATAAGTCCGTTATGGCTCTGTTGATAGGTGCTGCCATTGCAGACGGCACGTTGCCTTCCGTCGACGAACCGGCAGCGACCTATCTGACAGAGTGGGCGAACGACAATCGCTCAAAGGTCACGATCAAGCACTTACTGCAAATGACTAGTGGCATGTACCGCGACCCGTTTAGCCCTAGTCCGTTCGGGGCGACGGTGAGGTTTAATCTGGGGACCGAAATCACAGATATGACGCTTTCCCAGCCGGTGCGCAAGGCCCCAGGCGAAGAGTTCGATTACAACAATTTCAATCCGCAGACGCTTTCTATTGTTTTGGAGCGGGCAACTGGCCAGCGCTACGCACAAATCTTGTCAGAAAAGCTGTGGTCTAAGATTGGAACCGGAGATGCATACGTCTGGTTAGATCACGAGGGTGGTTCACCGCGCGCATATTGTTGCCTGCAAGCGACGGCAGAGGATTGGGTTCGCATCGGCTTGCTTCATTTGAACAATGGCGCGGTCGATGGCGAGCAGGTTCTGCCCGTCTCTTGGATGGAAGGCGTGGTCAAGGGGTCAGATGTTGCGCCCAACTATGGCTACCAGACTTGGCTAGGGTCTCCCTATAAAGTGCAGCGCGACTATGGCCCGTATATTGACGCCTATGTGCGCCATGATGAGCCCTATGATGCAGATGATATCATCTACTTTGATGGTGCTGGTGGGCAACGTGTGTACATTATTCCATCTTACGACATGGTGATCGTGCGCACGGGAACCGGTGGGATCGATTTTGCTGCGGGCTCGTTTGTTTGGGAAGACTCTCGTCTTCCAAACATGCTGATGCGCGGTGTTATTCAAAACTAAAGTGTGATTACGTCGACAACGAGTGTGTAATCACTTCGACTGTTTTTTCTAAAGGAGTAAACACGGTGGCCATTATCAAACGTATCGCTAAGGGTTTGGCGCTTCTCATCGGCGTCCTTGTGCTCGCAGGTGTTGTCTTCTTAGCGTCCGATTGGCGTTTCTATAAACGCTTGGCCACATTTGACCGCATGAACAGTATGACCAATATGGAGTGGTTTGACCCTGTCATTGAAGTGAAGCCCGGTCAGACCTTCGATCTGGTAGTCGCTGAGCCCGGCGAACGGACCCTGTCGGACGATTTGGTTGCGGATCTAGAAGCCTATGCGGAAGGCAACGGCTCCATGTCGCTGCTGGTGTGGCACAAGGGCGCACTGCAAATGGAATGGTATGGCGAAGGTTCTGGTCGCACGTCCTATATGGAATCCGCCTCTATGCATAAGTCGGTCATGGCCCTGTTGTATGGCCTGGCGATTGATCAAGGTTTTATTCCATCCGTTGATGAACCTGCTGCGACCTACCTCACTGAGTGGCAAAATGATGCGCGGTCTAATATCACCATCCGCAACATGCTTCAAATGGCTCATGGTTTGAGCCGGGCATCCGGCGGCTTTAGCCTGCTCGGCGACAACATGAAACTAAATATGGGGACGGACTGGGCAGGGATAGCTCTAAAGTCACAGGCAGAAGACCCACCCAATACGGTGTTCGCCTACAGCAACTTAAATGCTCAGTTGCTTGGCCTGATCCTTCAACGCGCTACGGGTATGCCCTACGCCGAATTTTTAGAGACTGCGCTTTGGTCTAAAGTTGCTGAGAGCAGTGCCTGGGTCTGGTTGGATCGCCCGGGTGGTTTGGCAAAAACCTCTGGGTCGCTGTTTACTCCGGCCCGGAATTGGCTGCGGCTCGGTCTGTTGCACTTCAATAGCGGCCGTGTCGGTGACGAACAGGTCGTTCCCGAAGATTGGATTGCAGAGGTAATTACGCCATCACCCAACAATCCGAACTATGGCCTTCAGACTTGGCTGGGTACGGAATACAGAGAAAAAGTCGATTATGGCAAAGGCGTTGCAGCCTATGTGCCTCACTCTGAACCCTTTGAGGCGAGGGACGTGGTGTACTTTGATGGTGCCCAAGGCCAGCGGGTTTATATCATTGCCTCTGAAGACCTTGTTATTGTCAGAATGGGTAAGGGTGGGCTGGATTTTAAAACAGGCGCTTTTCTCTGGGATGAGCCCGAACTCCCCAATTTAATTATAAGAAGTATTAGAGGCGCTGACCAAACACCGGTTGAGCCCTAAACGGTCATGAAAACCAGGGATTTCGGTTTTATTCATGGGGTCTAAAGCGGAATCTCTGGTGCGTCAGTGCTAGGCGTTACCCTGTGATTGTTTATGGATCGGTCAAAGGTGATTTTAGTGAATTGGATCGGTAAGGTATGGCATTGGGTATACAGGGTGCTGGCCTTGTCGCGAAGGGCAACGTTATGACTATTGCGATAGAGCCATTATCGTGACCGGCAGCGACGGCGTGTGGGAAACCCAGAATGCTGATAGTGAAATGTTTGGTAAAGATGCGCTGCGAGATGAGATAAAACGCGACACCCACCGATCTTCTGAAACAATCTGTGAGGCCTATCGTGACGAAGTCATCTTGGTTGTTGTGAAGTGCATACCGAAGGGTGACATCAAGGGTCTCGCAGGCTCGTGACACTTCATTTACTCAAGCTTGCGGTCGGGATTGAACACTTCGATCATCTAAAAGAACGCCAAGACCGTTTCATGACTGCGGTGGGTAATTACCAGCACACCACGCGCATGTTTCCGAAACGTGAATCCGAGTTGCTCAGTGGTGGGTCTATGTTTTGGGTTATAAAAAGGCTGGTAACTGTGCGCCAAACAATCATTGCGCTTCACCGTCAAGCTGACCCTGATGGCCGCAAGTATTGCGTGATCGAACTGGCCCCGGAGCATGTTTTTGTCTCACCGCAGAGAAAGAGGCCATTCCAGGGCTGGCGATACCTCAAGGATGAAGATGCGCCAAGCGATCTGTCGTCCACGGATGGCTACATTGATCCGGATATGCCGGCAGATATGCGGGCAGAACTAGGCCGCATAGGACTCATCTAACGTTACATAATTTCTGGATGATCGTGCTTGGGCTGCAAGCAAGCCTCAAAGGCCTTGTCTGGTTCTGCACCGTGTTCCCAAAACTTCGCAATAATCCGTCGGCCTGTAAGGCTATTGGTCTCGTCCGTGCAGAGCCATACCGCTGGCGGAACGATGACGTCGCCGGGTAGAATTTTATCGCCGCGCGTGCCGACTACACCATGCACCATTGTTTGCGGAATAAAATCAGTATCCGATGCGCCACCCGGCAGCAAAATATTTACGTCTACATTGTGTTCGGCAAGTTCTTTAGCCCAGACAATGTGAGCGGTTTCTAATCCCGACTTGGATGCGCCGTAGGGGGACAGGCTATTCCCAATCATGGTCGTGAGGCTCGTGGAAATGCTGAAGACTTTGCCAAACTTGCGTTTGATCATGTGTGGCACGACGGCCTTGGTCATTTGGAACACGCCCGTTAGATTGGTATCTATCACCGACCGCCAGGCCTC
Source organism: Rhodospirillaceae bacterium (assembly GCA_028822445.1). GTDB lineage: Bacteria > Pseudomonadota > Alphaproteobacteria > Rhodospirillales > Rhodospirillaceae > WLXB01. The sequence continues at coordinate 344,667 of JAPKDQ010000001.1, forward strand.
AATAGGCACATCCCAAAAATTAGTGCTTACGCCGCCCTGGTAGTCTATCCGGTATTCTTTACTGCCTCGGCCTGCATTGTTGATCAGCACGTCAATCCGCCCATAGGTCTTTAGCGTCTCTTTCACGGTGTGTTGGCAGTCGTCCCACGATCTGACGTCGGCTTGAATGGTGATGCAATGACCAGGCCCCGCGATCGAATCGGCTTTTGCTACTAAGTCCGCCATGTCCTCAACCGTTCGCGTTCCAGTCAAGGCGACTTTGGCCCCGCCTTCTAAAAGTTTTTCAGCCATATGCCAGCCGAAGCCTCGACTACCTCCGGTAATGAGAACCACACGGCCTTTGAGTGAATCGTGAAAGAAATTAGTCATAAGGTGCGTGCTCCGATCGGGTCTATGCATTGTAGGTGTGTGCGACACTGTGGCGCTGAAACGGCATCGTGTCACGTGCAGGCTGGATAGGTTTTAAAAATGGATTATAGCGTGGTCAGGGTATTCCCAAAGATATGAGAGATGCGGACCAAATAACAGCAGAGGCCTCTATCTAGTGATTCTTGATGCTAAGTAGGGCTAGGCTGCCGAGCATAATAATTTAGCGATTATGTTACCCCAGAGGGGCAGCCCGGTCGTTTCTGAGGGTCAGTTCTGCGCGGTACTTAAATCAGCGGGGGCAAAATAATTAGTGGCACACCGATGACCATTAGCGCAATGCCGGTCAGTTTTGGAGTACTTAACGGTTCGCCGAGAAAAATTCGTCCCAGTAAGAGCGCCGACAGCAGCCCAATCACCCGCTTTAGGGATTCCACCGCGCCGATCAACGTCATCTGGTAGGCAAGCAATTGGCAGCCATAGGCGAGGCCAGCCGAGGCAGAGGCCAGAACGGCTGGTCGCAAGGCGTCTCGGGCAATGGAAAGCGTCCGCTGTTGCTGCGCCAGAAAGAGATACGTCACCATTACCACCGTCATCACACACACTTGAATAAAGCCATGGGTTTCTGGTGACGATAAAGCCATGCTGGCCTTATCCAAAGGTGCGGTGGCGGACCACAACACCGCAACTGCCAGCATGTAACGCGCGCCTTTGTCGGTGACGAAGCGTTTTATAACGATGATTGGGTTTGGGTTGTCTTCCGGTACATACAACGACATCAGGCCAAGCACCGACAGGACGATGCCGGCGCCTTGTTGTGCCGTTGGAACTTCATCCAAGGCGATGGCGGCGAAGACCGTGGTTATCACTGGTACTAGACCGAGCACGGGTATTGTTAAACTGAGCGAGCTGATTCGCAGCGCCATCAGAAAAAGAAAGTTGGCGAGCAGGCCCGTTATCGCGGTCACTAAACCATAGGGCCAGTACCCGCCGGTCAGTGTAAAGCCATCGGTCAGCCACACCCACGCGCCTAGTATCGGCACTTGCCCGGCGATGAATACAGTCAGCAATACCACCGGTGGAACATGGTCCGCGGCTGCTTTTCTAAAGTAGTCGCTGGCCGCAAAACCGACGGCACAAAATAGAGTGAGAATCAGAGCAGGGAGGGAGACCGCGAGCATAAAGGGGGTGCTTTCGTCCGAATTCGGCCTCTCGGCCTTGTTAAGGAGTAAGGCAGGTTTCGCTACAATCTTGCCCAAGCTAGGTTGTTTTTATAGCACGAGTGAACATTGGCATGGGAGCCCATGATGAAGCTAGGTGCATTGGGGGTAACATCATCAGTAATTGCTTTCACCATCTGCGTTTGATCAGTTAATGCGTTGCAGACCAAAGGTGTGCTGGTCTATGCGGACCCGAACATCAACCCGGGTCGCAGAGGTCATGACCCTCAATTCACCATGACCTAAGGCTCTATCAATGGCCGGACCTGTGATGCCTTCCGAAAGTGTGATGGGAATCAGTTTTGCATTGTGGAGGTATCCAACAACTTTTATGGCGACCTAGGCCCTGGCAGGCTGGTATTGCTGCGGTAATCAGCGGTGCATCTAGAGCACGCTAAAACGGTGCGCCGCCAAGATGCTAGCGCCGGACATGGGCGCAATCCATGAGCTGCTCTGGAAACGGAAGATGTAGGATAACAAATGTCACACACCTGCCGTTGACCTGGGGCATCTTCAGCCTCATGTTCAGTGCGTTATGGAAGCACTTAAAATCAAAGCCTTCGTCCTTCTCAACCAGCTCGTCACAGCGATAAAAGGCCTGTTGGGCCGCCTGTTTGAGGTGATCAAAAGTGTCGTCGTCCTCGGTGCTGCAGGCACCCCATCGCCGCTACCTTTACGCATAGGTGCCGCCTTCTTGGCGCTCTTTATCATTTACTATGGCGTTGGCATGGCCTGGTACAACACCATCGCCGATGATCTCTGGTTTGAACCGTCCGAAGAATTTGTCGTCACTGGCGGTTCCAAAGCTGTTGGTACCGCTGCCGCGCTGGTTGATCTCGAAGCCAACCGCTGGTCGCCCAACAAGCCCTGGCTGCACCCGGCCTATGGCCTTGACAACATGCCGAACTACCAACTTGGTATTCTGTACGCTGCCTCTCGCTTTGCAATTGAGCTGGGCGATGTACTTGGTCGCACCCGAGGGTCTTCTGCCATTGACCCTGATTTAGATCGCGCTGCTGGTTTGCTCAAATACAATGGCACCATTTGGTATTGGGGCTCGGGTAATTTTGTCCCCACCGCCACGGCAGACTCTCAATACCGCGAAGGTGTTGCGGCCCTTGTATCCTATAACCAGCGTCTGGCTGATGGCGATGCCACCTACGAGCGTCGCGCCGATAACCTAATCGATCTGCTCAACCGCATCGCGTCTGATCTCGGCTCTGCATCTGCCGCGCTGGATGAGCGCACGTTACTCTCTAACGCTGGCTACTTTGACACCCGCGCCGATGATTTATTCTACAATATCAAAGGTCGCCTCTACGGTTATTCCCTCATTCTCCGCGACGTCGGAGACGATTTTGGCTCGGTTATTGGTGAGAAGCAGGCTAACGGCTTGTGGGATCAAATGCTTACTAGCCTGCGCACGGCGGCGGCGATGGATCCGTTAATTGTGTCAAATGGCAAACAAGATGGCCTGTTCGTACCGTCTCACCTGTCGGCCCAGGGGTTTTACCTTCTGCGTGCGCGTACCCAGCTTAAAGAACTCACTGATACCTTAACCAAGTAGAGACTACACTGCGCGTCATCTATTGGTGTCGCCGGGCCGTATAGATTGACAGACTCATGAAGGAGCAGTTGCGATGTCTTATAAAGTTGAAAAAACAGATGACGAGTGGAAAACCGAGTTAACCCCCGAGCAGTTCCATATACTTCGCGACAAGGGCACAGAGCGCGCGTGGACCGGCGTTTATAACGATTTCAAAGGTGACGGACAATTCCATTGCTCCGGTTGTGGTGCTGCGTTGTTTGATGCGGGCACCAAGTTTGATTCCGGATCCGGTTGGCCCAGCTTCTACGACATGGTCAACCCCGATGCGGTGAAAGAAAACCGCGATGTCACCCATGGCATGGTGCGATCCGAGGTTGTCTGCGCCTCCTGCGACGGCCACCTCGGTCATGTCTTCCCCGATGGCCCTAACCCAACCGGGCTACGCTATTGCATTAACTCCGTCTCTATCGTTCACGAGGCCGACAAAGAGAAGTAGGTGAGCAGGGAAGTAGCCTGATGGGCTCTGGCAGTCGTATAAAAGAATCTGTGTGGGATTATCCGCGCCCACCCGGGCTTGAACCCGATACCCGCCACGTGCGGGTTGAGTTTGCCGGAGAAACCATCGCCTCCAGCAGTGGCGCTTACCGAGTGTTGGAAACCAGCCACCCGCCATCCTTTTACATTCCCGCCGGCGATGTGAATTTTAATTTCTTGGCCGGCTCGTCCAAGCAATCTTTCTGCGAATGGAAGGGTATGGCCGAGTACTGGTCGGTCAATGTTGGCCTGCAAGTAGTCGACAATGTGGGTTGGAGTTACCCCAAACCCACCAAGCGCTATGCTGCCATTAAAGATTACGTCTCTTTCTATCCCAGTAAAATGTACTCCTGCTTTGTTGGAGATGAACAGGTGCAAGCTCAAGAAGGAGAGTTCTATGGCGGTTGGATCACGTCCGAAATCGAAGGCCCCTTCAAAGGCGGCCCTGGCACCTGGGGGTGGTGATGAAAACGAAATTTCTATTAAACGATCTCGCGCTCATCGTGTTGGGATTGGTTTCTGCTTATGTCGCGGGGGTCTACGTCTTGAGTTTTAATTCAAGAATTGTCATTTTTATGATCGTTTTGACGGTTCTTTTTTATCTTCCTTATCTCGTCCAGATCTTAAGAAACAGGCTTTATCCGGTCAGAGACCTGGACACGAAAGACCAAGGTAGAAAGCCAAAGAAAACGATGGTTGCTGATTTCTTATTGGCCACCGGCGGCTTAACGATTGTATTTTTTATGTCTGAGTTCCTGGTTCCCTTAGACGCGATGATGACAAGTGTTGCCCTATTTTTGATCGCTATAAGGTACACGCCCCATCTGGTAAAGAGTTACCGAGAGGGGCGGGGGTTCGTTCGACATCGATGAACGCGTGAATACGGCGTAGTTAATTTGAATGAGACGCTCTTGAAATGTGGTAAAGTTATACCCCGTACACAATTGATGATTTGTGCGGTCAGCATAAGCACTGATTTTCCCGCCTACTTGTGCTGACTATTTGCACGCAGCCGTCATTGGAACTTTATTTTTAACAACTCTGGCTTGTCAGGAAGACGAATCGACTACGTGGCTGTTCGGCGCTATTTCAAAGTGGCTGGCAGTCATACTGCAGCAACCGCTAGCTATATGGCTCACGAGTAAAATTTACCGGCGAATTCAATACACTATCGCCTGGGCAAAGAGATTGAGACGGTCGCAGACTGGCTCGACGCCATTCCTAAAACGGCCAGAGTACTCGACCTTGGTTGCGGCGCTGGCACCTGGACGGCCTTAAGAAAGTTTACGCCTCCAAAAACTCTTCCACCAATGCCGCCAACTCGTTAGGTTTTTCGTAAAAGCAGAACGCGCCGGCATCCGCCATCACCGTGCGGGTGCTGTTGGGAATAATATCCGACAGCTTTTCTTGGCCGCTGACGAAGCTATCCAGATCGCCTTGGATCAATAGCACTGGGCATTTCAAATTGGCGCAGGCCTCGCCTTTGTTCCATTTCAGAATCGGATCGTGAGCATCAAAGGGTTTTAGCCGTTCTTTCATGTTGTTGAGGAAGATGCGATGCATCATATCCATGGATGTGTCTGGCCCACCCAACTTGGCGTAGATACCCCACATCTTTTTGAGGAACGCGCCGTCTTTCGTGATTGCCTCTTCGGTGGTGTGGCGATCCTTCAACATTTCTGCTGCCGCTTCCTGACTACGGTAACCCGTTCCGGAGGCAACGATATGCGTGACCCGGTCTGGGATAGCGGCAGCAATATCGATGGCAATGGACGCGCCGCCGTGGTGGCCGAGTAAGGCCGCGCTGTCGATGCCCAAGCCGTCCATGGCTTGGATCACCGTGCGGGTGTAGTCGCCCATGGTCGGTTCGTGCGGCGGGTTGGCAGACATGCCGTGGCCCAGCCATTCTATGGCCCACAGAGTGTGGCTATTGGACAGCAAGGGCGCGAGGTCTGTGTATTCGTCCGAGGTCTGTGTAGACTGATGAAGCAGAATCAGATTGGGTCCGTTACCGGTGGTCCAGTAGTGCAGTTGCCCCATGTCCGTATCGACGTAGCCGCGTTTCATGGTCGCGTCCTTCCTGTGCTCTAGGTGGGTTCTGTGCTCTTTCTATTTTGGTCTAGGCTATTGGCCTAAGGGCAAGATGCTCGGATGTTTGATGCAACATTGTAACCCACTAGAAATTTTGGTGCATGAGCTCTAACCGCTATTTTTCAATTACTTTTATCCGATCGCTTTTTTGCGGTCACTTTGCTGCGTCAGGCCAGGCATCTGAATCGAGGAAAGGCCTAACAAACGCTGACGTTTCTTCTGGGTGATAGTCCAGAAAGCCGTGCCCCCAATCCATCAGCTCAATGATTTTTCCGTTGGTTAGATGTGGAGCGATGCGCCGGGTGTACTTCACCAGGTCATCGTTGGTATTGATGATCAGAATCGGCTGTTTCACAGCGGGGATATTCTCGGGGTAGGTGTAAGAGAACGCTGCGGCGTGTCCCCAGTGTTTGCGCTCACCGCCCTTAATGTGATCTGGGAAGGCATGCATGATGTCTGCCGGGGTGTGCTCGGGTCCACGCCATCGCCATAGGCCAGCCCAACTGTGAAGCAGGTGGGTGCCATCTGCCACCGGGGTATCTGGGCTACCCATCTCATCATTCTGCTTTACCAGGTCTTCGGCGGTGTAGATCGGGGTTGAAATGAGGACGAGGTGCTTAATCCGGTCCGGCTGTTGCTGCGCAAGCTCAACGCAGGTTTTTGAGCCTGTGTGATAGCCCATGACGTCGGCCTCTTTAATGTTCAAGGCGTCGATCACGTCTGTCATAGCCTTAGCAAACGTCGCAATCGTCGGCTGCTCTGAAGGGAAGTCAGACATGCCGTAGCCCGGCGTGTCCGGTGCAACGATCAGACGGTCTTTGCCCATTTCGCCGAGCCAGGTATCGTAGACGATGCCTGACGACGGACTAAGGTGAAAGCAAATCATAGGTCTCTTTTTGCTGTTGGGGTCGCCCGCCATACGGAGGTGAATTTGGCCCTCGCGGCTATCGATGTAGGTGCGGCGGATCGGGGCTGAGCCCGGCTTAGCATGTGGGGTGGCGGGGTAGGTCATGAGATCTCTCCATCATCCGTCTTAAAAAAAGCGTTCAGGCAGCATACGCCGAAGCACAGTATCTTTGTCTATCATGTGATGTTTGATGGCTTCTGTCTCTTGCACGCTAACCGGGGCTAAAACCGTCCAGCCGGTCTAGACATGAAGTTTGTAAGAGCGACGAGCGGTGTCGGTGTTGTATTCAGAGAAGGTTAGCAAGTCGCGCGGAGTGTTCGGGAAGTTGCATGGGGCAACATCACCCACGCATTTCCGACCATCTAAGTGATGCTTCAATACAAACCCTAAGGACCCATATGTGAGGCGCGGTGGCTCTGTCCATAGTCAGGCTAGATTGATAAGGTTGGCCATGATGAACAAAAGCCTATGTGCGACCCTAACTTTAGTGTTTGGCCCGATACTCTTGTGTGCAGTGTCTCCCGCCGGGGCCGTTTCAGACGATGCCAATCCCTGGTTGGCCATTGAGAGTGCCCTCTGTGTTGTCCATCGCACCGTCGACTATTCGGCCTTTGTCGGTGCTTCTGTTCGCTTTGATACAGCTGAGTGGACGGGTGCCCTGAACGGGCTCCCAACCCACTGTCATCTGGCCGGGATTATGACGGATGGCGAACCATTTGATGTCAAAATACCGATGGTGTGGAACGGGCAGGTTTTTCCAGCCAGTTGCGATATGTCAATGCCAAGCCCAGTCGAAAGCATGGATGCTTTAAGCAAAGGCACGATCGCTGCTTTTGGACCTGTTTCTGGAAGGACAGCCAAGCTATTGCGTGCAGTTAGTGCGCAGCAGCGGGATACATCGTTTGTTGGGATACCCTGTGATTAGACGGCCGCTTGTTTTTCGAATTGTCTGCGAGGGCGGAACTAGAGTTTAAGGCTACTGACGCAGTGCCTGTTTCGGCGCGTTATAGTCTGTATTGTGCTCTGGGAAGGCTTCGTGCCCTTTGAGCATGTAGTTCCAGTACATCAACGGTAGGCCAGTTCTTTTGATCCACCAATAGGACCGCCGCTCTTTGCGTGGGTCTAGGGCAAACGTCGGTGTGACTTTCCCGCCGTAGGTAAATTCCGCCATCAGTACTTTGCCATATGCCGTCGTCAGCGGGCAGGAGCCATAGCCGTCGTAGCCTTCTTCGTCGATGCTGCCGCCCTGGATTAAGGCGAGCAAGTTGCGCACAACCACAGGCGCTTGCTTGCGGATGGCTGCGGCTGTTTTTGAATTGGGTGTGGAGCAGGCGTCGCCAAGGCTAAACACGTTGGGATGTGTGGTTGATTGCATGGAATGCTTATGGACATCGACCCAGCCGCTATCGTTCGATACGGCTGAATCTTTAACGACACGAAGCGGCCCTTGAGGCGGTACCGCGTGGAGCAGGTCGTAGTCCATCTCGATGGTCTGGCCTTCGTTATCGCCACCAACCACAGCAAAAGTTGCGCGTTTTCTGGTGCCATCGATTTTGGTCAGATTGTGATGGAAATGCTTATGAATGCCATAGTCATCCGCAATCTTAGCAAGCTCGCGGGCGAAGAATGGAACGCCGAACATGGATGGGCTTTGCGGCAGGAAGTGAACGTTGCAGTCCTGCAAGATGCCGCCACGACGCAGATAGTCGGCCATTAGGTAAGCGATCTTCTGCGGTGCACCAGGGCACTTGATAGGCATTGCCGGCTGCGTGAAGAGGGCGGTGCCGCCGCGCGGAAATGCTTTGATGCTTTCCCATGTATATTCTACGTGCTTTGGCGAATAATTGGAGCATACGCCGTTGCGGCCGATGTTTTCAGCTAAACCCTCAATACTCGACCAGTTGCAGATAAGACCGGGGCAAACGACGAGAAAATCATAAGTGATCTCGCCGCCCCTAGAGAGACCAACTTTTTTGTCATCTGGATCAATGTTTACGGCTGAGTCTTGGATCCATTGTACGCCGTCGGGAATGAGCCTGGCTTCGTCCCTGCGCGTATCCTTCAGTTTATAAGAGCCTGCACCTACCAGCGTAAACGCGGGCTGGTAATAGTGATCGCTAGACGGGTCGATGATTGCAATGTCCAATTCATCACCGTGGGCATGGTTTTGTAGTGAGGCTGCAACGGTAATTCCAGCACTGCCGCCGCCGACGATAAGAATTTGATGATGTCTGGCCATGTCTGGGGTCCAATTTGTCTCGATGATTTATTTAGCAGTTTAGGTATCGCTTTTTTCAACAAGCTTTCGCCCACCTGATAAACGATCCGAGGTAATTTTGAAGATGATTGGGCTCAATAGTAAGAGCGCAAGGAGGTTTGGTACAGCCATCAGTGCGTTCATGATGTCTGCCATCAGCCAAATGGCTTCTAAGCTGGTGAGGGCGCCGACAGGGATAACTGCACACCACAGAACCCGGAACGGGGTTATTGCCTTCGGGCCAAATAGGTATTCAGCGCAGCGCTCGCCGTAATAGCTCCAGCCTAGAATAGTTGTGAATGCAAAGACCATGAGGGCGAGCACAACGATGTAGTTGCCATAGGGCAGGGCGTTGCTAAAGGCGATGGTCGTCATGGTTGCACCATTCTCTCCGCTCATCCAGGCGCCGGTCACGATGATGACGAGCGCTGTCATGGTGCAGACGACAATCGTATCGATGAACGTCCCGAGCATGCCAATGGCCCCTTGTCGCACAGGGTCGTTGGTCTTGGCGGCGGCGTGGGCAATTGGAGCTGAACCAAGTCCGGCTTCGTTGGAAAAGATACCGCGTGCGACGCCAAACCGAATGGCAGCCATAACGGCAGCGCCAGCAAACCCACCTGTCGCCGCCGTGCCGGTGAAGGCGTCGGAGACAATCATTGCGAGGGCTGCGGGAATCTCAGCCACATTCATTGCTAAAATGATCAAGCTCGCGCTGATGTAGAACACGACCATGATTGGCACCAGTTTCCCAGCGACTTGAGCGATACGCTGAATGCCGCCGATCAAAACCATGGCTGTTAATGTGAGGACAACAAAGGCTGTGATCCACATGGGAATGCCAAGGTTGGATTCCAACACGTCGGAGATTGAATTTGCCTGAACAGTGTTACCAGCGCCCAGTCCGGCGCAAATTGCGAGCAGAGCGAAGGCCGTGCCGAGCCATGTCCATTTCGGACCGAGGCCATTCTTAATGTAATACATCGGTCCGCCGACATAGCGACCATCTTCATCAATTTCGCGGAAATGTACGGCCATCACCGCTTCGCCGTATTTTGTCGCCATGCCGACGAGGGCCGTCATCCACATCCAGAAGATCGCGCCGGGTCCACCAAGAAAGATGGCGGTAGCTACACCTGCAATATTCCCGGTACCCACCGTCGCAGACAGAGCGGTCATGAGGGCTTTAAAGGGGGATATTTCACCGTCACCCGCGGCATCGTCACCCGCATCTTTACTGAATAGAACGCCAAGCGCTTCCGGCAGGCGGCGGATCGACATACCTTTGAGGCCGACGGTTAGATATAGGCCTATTCCAAGTAGAGGAAACATCATGATCAGCCATACCCAATTGCTAATCAGACCTAAAACGCCGGTAAAGTTTTCCATTCGTAACCCCTAAGAATTTCCCCTAGCCTTTATGAGGCTGGGCTAAGCATAACGGTCTCTGGGGCGGGGCACAAAGGCCTATAAAGCGCTATTTTTCTGGGTCTGGTAGATATGCGCTTGCCCATTGATGTCTTGGATTTCCAGCCCCCCATCTTCGGAGCCTGAGATATAGGACGGCCCGACTGGCACTTTGCCGTATCCGCCTGGGATATCCAGAATGTAGGTAGGGATCGCGAGACCCGATATGCGGCCGCGTAGCTGTTTCATCAGCTCCTGCCCTGTTTCAATCGGGACACGAAAGTGGCCGGTGCCTGGGGCCAGGTCAGGATGGTGAAGATAATAGGGCATGATACGTGCTTCCACCATGGTGCGGAATAGCTCTGCGAGCGTATCTGCATTGTCATTGATGCCTTTTAGAAGAACCGTTTGGCCGACGAGCGGAATCCCAAGGTCAGTAAACTTTCGGCATGCTGCCAAAGTATCTGCCGAGAATTCCCGTGCATGATTGCTATGAACCGCGACGTAGACCGTGGCGCGTCGGTTGGAGAGCGCCGCAACGAGGTCTTGCGTCACGCGCTCTGGCGCAGCGACAGGTAGCCGAGTGTGAAACCTCACCACCTTGACATGTTCGATGCAATCTAATGAATCTAATAAAGTAGAGATGCGCCTTGCAGAAAGCATCATTGGGTCGCCACCGGTTAGGATGACCTCCCATATTTTTTTGTTGCTTCGGATGTAGCCTAACGCTTCGGTTGTGTCTGCGTCGGTCATTATGTCTCCGCCCGGGCCGACCATCTCGCGACGGAAGCAGAACCTACAATACATTGCGCAGGCGTTATGAACCTTCAGAAGGACGCGGTCAGGGTAACGGTGGACGAGTCCCCTTACCGGGCTGTGTGTATGATCCCCGATGGGATCGACACTTTCGTCATCGGTTGTGACAAGTTCCTGTAACGAAGGCACAATTTGGAGGGCGATGGGATCGTTTTCAGCCGCTTTGTCGATGAGGTCAACCAAATGTCGCGGCGCTGAAATCGCATAGCGGTGCGCCACGCGTTTGAGATTCTTAGCCTCGTCGCTAGTGACGAGGCCTTCCAGAGCGAGGGCTTCGGGGGTGGTTGCGCCGGTATTCTGTATACGATGATGGGTCATGCGTGCCATTCAGTTGCTGCTGTCCGCGCAAGGAACGGGACATGATCAGTTCTAGGTCTTCCCATGGTAACACGGCAAGGTTTAGCGCATGTGATGGCGGGTAATAGAAAGGCGCTTAACAATGATATTGCTTCAGACACCGTGGACACCTAGTACAGCGCAAGAAACGCTTTCTCGGGTCATAGCGCAAAGCCTTGCGACCCTCGTGGAGCCACAGGGCGCATTGCTATTGCTACCTCATGCTGATGGCGACCCGAGCGATGCTGTACAAGAGGAAAAGGTTATTGACGCCTTATCGGCGCTTTCAAAAACCCACGGAATTTCGATGTGCGGGTCAGTCTATGTTCGCGATGAAGACGGTATCGTTCGAACAATTGGGTATTTGACCAGTCCCGACGGTGATTTGCTTCTTCGTATGCCGAAAATTATGCCTGATCTTTTGGAAGGGTTTACGGATACAGCCTCTGCTGTATCGCAACCAGCAGAGTTTCCAGTGGCGATGACGTCTGAGGGCCAAGTCGGCATTCTGTGTGGTGAAGATGTTCTTTCCCCTCATATTGTGCGCTCACTCGTTACCAGTGGCGCCGAGGTTATCCTTAATCCTAGCCGTGAACGAACGGATAAGCACTTCGAGATTCGGCAAAAGGCCCGCCAAGCCCGGTCTTACGAGAATGCGGCGTATGTGGCATCAGCTTCGGCAAGTGAAGTGACCATAGCCGGCGCAACCATAAAGCTGCCGGCCGCCACTGCGCTTGCTGAGCTGTGGGGCACAGAGCTTAGGGCGTCTTCGGATGAGTCCTTTATTGTTGGCGACATCGATATTGAAGGCCTGCGTCGCCGGCGTGAGGAGCCTATGGGTAATTTACCCGCGATTGTTCGCATGCGGTTGTATGCCCACGGGTATGCGGAAGAGGCTTCAAGCGCGCGTCCATCGCCAGCAACGCGAGAGGAATGGATTGCTGCCGGAAAAGAAAAAGTGTCAGCATCTGTTCAAGCCAAGCGGGATGCTGATGATCTGATTGATCGATACGATGTTCTTCTAGGGCAGACTGTGACCCAGGTTTCTATGAACCCTGATGTATTGCCCGAATACCGGCAGAAGAACCTTACTAACGCATTGTACGTTGCAGGACCTTTCGCAAAATCTCCGGGCGTTAAACTGGTCGTGTTTCCTGAGTTCTTTCTGACCGGCCCCGTCAGTCAGCTAGGCAGTCAGTCTGGGCACATTGCAAGCAAGATTGGGATAACGTTCCCAGGACCCGAAGCAGATCAATTGGCGAAATTTGCGCAAGACAACAAAACCTATGTGTCTGGCGGGGTGTTTGAGTTCGATCCGAAGTGGCCGGATCGTTTCTTCAACTCTGCTTTTATATTCGATGATAACGGCAATCTCGTGCACCTGTATCGTAAGATTCACTGTGCAGATGTGTTTGGTCGCTTGCCCGATACGACGCCTGGAAGTGTATACACGGAGTATGTGGATCGTTACGGCTATGACCGCCTGTTCCCAGTTGCGGATACTCCCCTTGGTAAACTATGCACGGTCATCTGCTTTGACATGAACTTCGGAGAGACCCACCGGGCGATGGTAAAACGAGGCGCAGAAGTCATCATTCACCCTACATCTGAGCCCCATAACGTGAGGCGACGAGGTTGGGACATTACGCGTCACGTCCGGGCGTTTGAGAACACTGCTTATATTTTATCGGCTGGTCACGGTGGCGAGTTTCGTGGAGAAGGTTTGAGTTTCCCAGGGTCCATGCAGCGCGGTTACTCTAAAGTGGTCAACTATGACGGCTCGTTGCAATGTGTCGTTGATGGGCCAGGTGCTGTTCCGCTGGTTGGTTCAATAGATATGACGGCGCTCCGTCGTGCCCGCGCTGACCTTAAGGGTAATCTGGCGGCGTGGGACGACCCAGTTGTCTATGCCCACAAATATGCAGAAGAGAGAGGCATTGGAAACGATGCTTGGGCCGGTGATCCGATGGTTAACCCGTATGCAGACGGTGCTGAGATTAAAAAAATGATCAAGATTTACCAGCGCGACGGTGTCTACGTTCGGCCTGAGGGCTCGGGTGGAAAACCAGCGATCGATCAATCTATGCAGGCTGTGGTCTAGGGCTCCACTCAATTGGACGAGAAGGGCTGGGCTCTATGTATAGAAGAGTTCCTATTGGGTTTACTTTACTCGCCATCCGGCCAATTTCTTCTCTAAATCGTGACTCGCACAGATTGGTGACCGTGTCATACTTCAGCCTGGTTTTTGGAATGAGAAGGAGAACTGTAATGTTTAGGAAAGTTCTTGTTAGTGTTGCCATCATAATTTTTGGGCTTGCGGGAGTCAGTAGCGCATCCGCAGTCGAGGGCCCTGTGCTTGTGTTTGGCGGGACAAGCGGGACTGGCCTGGCAACCGTCCAATACCTTCGCGCCCAAGGCGTTCCAGTCACGGTTTTTGTCCGCCCGACATCCGACACGTCGGTTCTTGAGCCACTTGGCGTCAAGATGGTAGTTGGAAACGCGCTCAATGCTGATGATGTGAATGCGGCATATGATTCCGGAAGTTACAAAGTGGTTGTGAGTTCTCTGGGTGGTCGGCGTGGAGAGCCGCGCCCTGACCTAGAGGGCAACAAGAATATTACAGCTGGTGCTACTGTGTTCGGCGTGAAGCGCGTTATTCAAATAAGTTCAATCGGTGCTGGCGAAACTCGTGAGCCACCGGGTGAGGACGATAATTTTATGGCCGGGGTTCTCTACATGAAAACTTTGGCGGAAGACGACCTCATTGCCAGTGGTCTCGACTACACTGTAATCCGTCCGGGTGGATTGCGTCGCGGTGAATCCACAGGCACGGGAGTCCTACAAGAAACAGAAACCATGGGGGCCATAGATCGCCAAGAGCTTGGGCGATTGGTGGTTTATGCCTTGGACGACGCTTCTACGGTTGGGAGAGTGCTGTTCGCGATTGACCCGGCTCTACCGGCATCCGAAGAATAATAACGGCTGAGAGATTTACGATGATTCTTCTTCAAACGCCCTGGTCTATAAATTCGATGGGAGACGCCGACGCTGCAATTCGACAAGCGATGAGAACGCGAGCCAGTGACGGGCCCGAGATTGTTCTGTTGCCTCACGGGGACGGATCCGAAGCTAAAGCATCTGCGGAGAAAGATGTTACTGCTGCTTTAGCCAAGCTAGCTGAGGCTCATGCGGTGTACATCGCGGCATCTGCGTATGTGATTGTTGATGGGGAAAAACCGCCAAGAACTATTGGCCTGGTTGTCGGGCCCCGCGGTGAAACCCTAACGCGTACGTCGAAGGTTATGCCTGATGTTGTTGAGGGGTATACTGATACGTCGGCAGATACCTTCCGACAGGCCTCGTTCCAGGTTGCGCAGACGCCCCTCGGTCAGCTCGGGGTTCTGTGTGGTGAAGACATTCTGGCCCCTCACATTGTGCGCACTATGCTTGTGAGTGGTGCTGAGATCATTCTCAACCCAACGAGAGAACGGTCAGATGCCTTGTTCGACAGTCGTGCCGTTGCGCGCATGGCGCGCGCCTACGAAAACCTTACTTATGTTGCTGTCGCGTCTCCACTGACCGTAGATATTGATGGGGCCCGTGTCGCTCTGCCGACGGCTACGTCATTGTATCCACCGCAAGGCAAGCCCATCGCTGCTAAGGGCTCGGAATCTTATGTCAGGGCAGATATTGATATTGAGGCGTTGCGGCGCAAGCGCTTGAGCCCGGCATTGAATTTCCCCAGCATTGTGAGGATGAATCTTTATGCCCCCGGGTATAAGGCTGAAGCGGGGGAAGTTCGAGCATCGCCGCAGTCTCGTGCGGAATGGTTGGCAGAGGGTGAGTTGCGGGTCGCTGCCCTGGCGCAATCGCTTAAGCCTGAGCCTATTTCATCGTATGGCGCGATGGTGGCGCAGCATGTCGTGCATCAATCCCATACGCCAGAACAGCTTATTGAACGTCGCCAACCCAATTTGGACGATGCGTTTGACTTGGTTCGAAATTACGGCGCGCGCGCCGCAAACTTAAAATTAGTTGTGTTTCCGGAGTTTTTTTTGACAGGCCCTGTGAGTCCATTAGGACATAAGCTAGGGCATATCGCAGATAAGATTGGCGTCACTTTTCCTGGCCCTGAGATGGATCAAATTGCTGCCTTCGCGCAAGAAATTGGCGCCTATGTTTCAGGCGGCGTGTTTGAGTATGATCCAGACTGGCCAAACCGGTTCTTCAACACGGCATTTATCTACGATCCGTCTGGTACGCTCATACATCGATACCGCAAGATTCATTGTGGAGATGCTGTTGGGTTTCTGCCTGACACAACGCCTGGCAGTGTGTTCGACCGGTACGTTGATAAATACGGGTACGAACACCTTTTCCCCGTTGCTGAAACCCCGATTGGGCGCCTCGCGACGACGATCTGTTTTGATAATAATTTCCCTGAGACCTATCGCGCGATGGCCAAAAGAGGGGCAGAAGTTATTTTACACCCTACATCTGAACCCCATGGGTCTCACCGTGCTGGGTGGGATGCTGCGCGACGAATGCGTGCGTTTGAGAACGTCGCATATGTTCTGTCGGCGGGTCACGGCGGTGAATACTTCTTGCCGCATAGAACCGTACCGAGTGCTAGGGCGCGCGGGTACTCAAAGATCATAAACTTTGATGGCTCTGTTCAGGCGGAAGCGGATACGGCGGGTCAAGTTCCTTTAAGTGGCGTGATTGATTTGCGGGCCTTGCGGCAGGCGCGCGCTGACCTGCAGGCTAATATATCTCTATGGGACGATTCTGTAGTCTACGGGAAAGAGTACGCGCAAAAGCCGCGCGGACTTCCCAATAACCTTTGGCCTGATGACCCTTTCGGTAACCCGTACTTTGGTGGCGCTGAAGTGAAAAAAGTCATCGAATCTTATGTGAACGAAGGTATTTTTTCCGCACCCACAGACTGATCCCTAAGGTTTAAATGACCGCTTGGCTTCTTGAATTGCCTCGTATATTTCGGCAGCCTTATCCCCGACACCTTCAATGATTTGACCGGTTACGGGAGCGGATGCCTGTATCCAAGCATCTCTTTGGGCTGGCGTTAAGCTGTGTATGGTAAATCCGATCTGATCAGCTTGGTCGAGAAATTTCTTTTCTTCGGCGCGCGACATGGCACGTGCTTGATCGATGGGGAGCCATCCATTTTGCACGATGGCCTTCTGGTTTGCTGGCAACTTCTCAAGCCATTTTGAATCAGCAATCATGAAATTGACCGCATGCATGTGGCTTGTTAGAGAGAGGTGTGTTGCCTCTTCTGATATTCCCGTGCTCGCATATAGGATTACAGCATTGGCACCTGCATCAACGAGCCCGGTCTGGAGACCGATAATGTTCTCGGTGAAAGCGAGGGGGATGATGTCGGACGCGATTGCTTCAGCAAAGAGCCGGGCTGCAAGACCAGAGGAGACCCGAAACCGAACACCCTGTAGATTGCTAGGTGTTAAAATGGGTTTCTTTCCGTAGATGTGATGAACCCCAACTTCATCCCATGACATAAGGGTAAGGTGGTGTTGCGCAAGCAAATCGCTGTATATGTCGAATAATACGGTATCAAAAATATGGTCTGCTTGCTCGGTGCTGTCGAAGAGGAAGGGTGCTTGAAGTAAGGCGGCTTCGGCCACAATTGACCCAATGACCAACCCAGACAAATTCGCGACTTGAACGCGCCCGCGTCGCAAGCTGCTCAGTATTGTTTCTTCTGAACCCAGTTCGCCTGAAACCATTGGCGTGAGTTCGAGGTCGCCGTTTGACTGATTGTTCACGCGATCACGAAACATCATCCATTTTTCAAACCCAGCTGTGCCTTCTGGCACGCCGGTCGTGCCACCGATGATGGACATGGGTTTTGTTGCGCTTGTTTGGGCTGTCACTGCTGACGAAAAGCTAATTACAAGGATAAGGTGGGACAAACTTGTCGTAAGGAAACGGTAGATGGTGAACATTAAACTCAGGCTTCCAATAGCTCGTTTGAGAGATGGTATGATAAGGTCTATGGCCGATGCTGTAGCTGAGTAAGTTGGGATTGTTTAAGAATATTATAAAATAGCCATTATTGTGTTTTATTGGATATTCCAGAACACCAATCAGACGGTCACGTGTCAGGCGCAACATTTAAAATGGCGGGAATTGCGCTTGGTCATTGGTTATGCGGTGTTTCTTTTTGCTCCAGCATACTATCATTCAGTAAATATAACCGCCTAAATGAGATGCGGGTCTCTAACTAGAAAAGAAAGTTTTATGAGCATGCTTTATATCTCTCAGAAATCTTGGTCTCCTGACGACATCGCGGCGCTGACCAAACAGGTTGAAATGATCTCAGCTAATTCAGCTCGGTTTGAAGTTGGCGCTTCATTCAGCCCGGTGGTCCTTTTGCCACACTCTTCTAACGGTAAGGCGCCACAGGACCGGAAAGTATTGCTTAAGGCTTTGACTGGGCTCGCCGCGGACAAGAACGTGTTTCTTGCTGGATCGGCAGTGGTGCAAGGCGACGGAGATGGGGCCTCAATCACTTTGGGCTTTCTAGTGGGTGCTGACGGCGACGTGTTGATTGAGACAGAGAAAGTATCCCCTGAACTAGTGAACGGAGTGGCGACGGATCAAACTAGTCGTTTGGGTCAGCCGAAAGAGTTTAAAGTTGCGAACACGCCGATTGGCCAAGTGGGTATTCTACCTGGCGAAGATATTCTGTTTCCGCACTACGCGCGCAGCATCGTCTGGAAGGGTGCGGAGGTTATTCTCAACCCAACCGAGGAAACGGCCGACGATTTGTTTGAGGCGCGCCAAAACGCACGGATCGCACGTGCTTTTGAGAATACCGCATTTATCGTAACAGCATCGGCAATTTCCCGCGAACAAAATGGTGCCGACATTTCATATCCAAGCGCTAGTGGTCTTTGTGATTGGAGCGGTCGTCAGATCGAGGCTGCAGCGAATGAAGATTTTCTCAAGACGGATGTTTATGTCGATAAGTTGCGCCGCAAGCGTGCCGCGATTTTTGGCATTGCGCCCTTGCACCTGAGGGCTAATTTGTTTGCAGAGGGTTACCGTAGGATCATCGTTGATCAAAAGTCCGCTCCAGCGCAGCCGCGCAGCAAAGAAGAGTGGGTAAGTGACGCGACGCGACGCCTTGAGACTGCGAAAGCGGCTGAGGGTGCGGGGCACGAGACGGAATACGATGTGCTGTTAGTGCAGTCAGTAAAAACGATGATTCAGAAGACCTCTGATGTACGAGAGATGATCACAGAGAATGTAACACGTGCGCTGGAATTGCCCGCGCGCACGGCATCTAATCCAAATGTCAGGCTTGTCGCTTTGTCAGAGTTTTTCATGACAGGGCAGGGCGGCCACGGATACCGTTCGCCCATCACGTTGCAGCGTCTTGCGATTCGCTATCCTGGGCCAGAGATGGAGCTGCTGTCGGAGTTTGCGCTTAAGCACAAAGTTTATCTCTCTGGCTCAACTTTTGAAATCGACGACAAGCTTCCTGGCTACGTTTTTAACTCGGCCTTTATTCTCAATGACTCAGGTGATCTCATTCATCGCTATCGCAAAATACAATGTGCCGACGTCTGGGGGTCTCTACCTGATACCACGCCGAGTACAATCTACGATCAGTATTTGGATACGTATGGGTATGACTTCCTCTTTCCTGTCGCCGACACGCCAATTGGCCGGCTCGGCACTATGGTGTGTTTCGATCAAGCGCACCCGGAAATTGCTCGTATGTTGGTCAAAAATGGGGCTGAGGTCATTATTCATCCGTCTTCGGAGGGGCATGGATCTGGCCGCCGAGGCTGGGACTATGCGCGCCAGACCCGCGCCTTTGAGAACGTCGCCTACATCTTGTCGCCCTTGCCCGGCGGCGAGCACTTTACGCCGAACTCAAAGTATGAACATACCAATCAAATGCGCGGGTATACCAAGATGGTAAACTTCGACGGTTCTATCCAAGGAGAATTGGACACGCCGGGAGCTGCTACTCTGGCCGGTACGGTTGATTTGCTTGCCCTACGTCGTGCGCGGGCCAACCCGCACGTCAACTTGCCGATGTGGGATGACCCCAATGTATATGTCGAGGATTATGCGGCCGAGGTTGGGCTTCCAAACAACATCGGCACAGGAGACCCGCTTGGCAATCCGTATCGTGGCATGAGGCCTCTTCGGAAAGTGCTAAGCAGCTATTACGACCGCGGAATCTTTGTTCCACCGACAGCGCCATCTTCTCGGTCCTTATCGGTTCCGGGGAAGGCGCAACCAGATTTCGATAAGCCGAGCGCCGAAGAAGCTCCTAAGGCGAAGACTTTAGCAGATGAGGAAAAGATGGATGGTGAATACATCCAAATCTGATTTTCATTTCTGTAACTGACCTAGGGTGTGATTAATAAATGAACTCTGTTCTAAAGCTGTTAGTCGTTTTGGCCGCTGGGCTGATGGGCTTGTTTGATGGTAACGTCTTTGCCAAAGAGAGCGATGCCCCAAGTGTTTTGCGGGTTGCTGTTCCAGGTCGACCACCTGGTTTGGGCAATCCTTATTCCTCTCTCCCAATCGGTGCCATCAACCACAATCATATTCTCTATGATGCTCTCACAATTGTTGGGGACAAAGGAGTGATGCTGCCCGCGCTAGCCCTAATGTGGGAGCCGGCGGGGGATATGTCATGGGTGTTTACCTTGCGTCCCGGCGTCACGTTCTCGAATGGGGAAGCGTTTAATGCGCAAACTGTTGTCGATGTTGTGGCTTACCTTAGAAGCGAGAAGGCTGCTGGATATTTAGTGGCGGGTGAAACCGCGATGATCGACTCTGCGACTGTGATCAATGAACTGACCGTGCGTATTGATACGAACCGCCCTGATGCGATTTTACCCAAGCGCATGAGCTTTGTGTACATGGTCGCGATGGAATACCTGGAAGCGGTTGGCATGGATGCTTTTGGCCTTTCGCCGGTCGGGTCTGGTCCCTTCAAGCTCAAAGACTGGGGGCAAAGGACCGGGACATATGTCTTAGAGCGGAATCCCAACTCGTGGCGTGACAACGACAACTTCGATGAAATTCATTTTACTGCCGTTGGTGACGTTACAGCTCGCGCGCAATCTATTCTAAGTGGTCAGATGGATCTGTCGTTCAAGCTGAGTCTGGACCTTCTAACTGATCTGTCCGCGGCTGGCTTCAAAACGCTTGCGCGGCCAACGTATTCCGTTGGGGCTTGGGCCTTTCATCAGGTGGATGATCAGTCTCCGGTCTCTGACGTTCGGGTCAGACGTGCATTGAACATGGCGATAGACCGTGAGGGTATAGCGGCTACTATTTTGTCAGGGGTGTCGCAGCCGGTCTCACAAGTTGCTACTGCTGATGTGTATGGCTATGCGCCAGATATACCACTCTTTCCCTATGATCCAGAGGCCGCAAGGGCGCTCCTCGATAGCGCTGGATATGGCGACGGCCTTGAGTTGAGGGCTGTCGTGCGCAGCGATCCGTCCGTGCCAGAATCCTCTCTGATCTATCAAGTTCTTGCTCAAAACCTTGCGGCGATCGGCGTTGAAGTCGAGTTAGACCCTGTTCCCGGTCAACGTTGGTTGATCATGTATTTTTCTGGAGACTGGGACGGAGCCGACATCCTGGATACCAGTTTCAACAATTCGATCCATGGCGATGCGATTCGTAGCATCGAAACCGCTTCTTGCTTAAAAGCCGGCGCCTACTTCTGCAATGAGGCGCTTATGCCTCTGATTGAGGCCAGCAACCGAGATTTTGATCCGCTATCACGAGAGAAGAAACTACAGAAGTTAGTCAAGGCCCTGCACTTTGATCCGCCCGCTCTCTACCTCTTCCCTTATTTCGATACGTTGGGATACAGCCCGCGACTGAACGAATTGCCGGTTACTGGCCAGCGCGTTGAACTAGAAAGCGTTACAGTTCGGGAATGATGCAGCAGAGTACCAACTGCCTAGCCGTTGTGCTGGCCGTTGTGGTCAGTGTCACCACATCGCTGGAGACCGTTACTAAGGCTAACGACAGTGTTTCACTGACTGTTGTCGATGGCTCTGGCGGTGTGCCGCTAACGGTTGCAGAGGCTGGGCAACCTGGAAGTCCAGGCATCTTGCTTATTCACGGAAATGGCCAGAGTTATCTCAGTTGGCATAATCAACTGAACTCTGATCTTGCTGATGACTTTCATTTGGTAGCATTTGACCTGCGTGGTCATGGCGGTTCGGGCAAGCCTTGGGATGTAAAATCTTACAATCGCGCCTGCATCTGGGCTGAAGATATTGCAGCGGTCATGCGAGAAACCGGCCTAGAAAAGCCAATCATGGTCGGTTGGTCGCGTGGCGGGTTGATGGTCATGCACTATGTCCGGTGCATGGGGACAGGCGCGTTATCCGGCATTGCGATGGTTGCGTCCAGAGGGCGGCTTGTTGAGGTGAGGTTGCCCCTGGAAGATAACCCGGCACGCATCAGCCAAGTTCAGCTAGAGGCCTCCGACCTCATAGAAAACTTGGCCGGGGCGGACACGTTTGCGACGCTCATGACAGCGGAACCTGTTGATGGAGATTGGTCAGCCGTTTCAAAAGCTATGAATATTATGTCTCCACCCTATGCACGCCGCGCTATGCGCAGCCCGACACTTGACCCTAACGGGGATGTCATTTTCTCATATGCCGATCTCGTTGAACGCATTGATGTGCCGTTTCTTGTTGTCTTGGGGGATCAAGACCCGCTTCGAGATTCTGCTCAGCTGGGGCAAGCGTTTGAGAACGCTTTACCTCAGGCTAAAGTGCTGATGTACCCTGGCGTTGGGCATTCTCCTTTTCTAGAGGAGCCACAAAAATTTAACGCGGATATCAGGAGTTTCGTAAACTCTGTTTCCAAAGCAAAGTAATGATGAAGTTCTGAAGGAGCTTGAGTATGAAGAAGACTACCTGGAGTCGTCGTAGCGCACTCGCATCAGCAGGCGCAGCCAGTGCGGTTCTTGTCTCGGCTGAGGCCGTGCAGTCCGCAAAGGCTTCTATGCTTCCAGATTCAATATCTGATTGGACTCCGGAGGACCGCGTCTACGCATTGGCAAAGCAGCAGGGCCGGATTGATGACGGCAAAGCGATTTGGCGGACGCGCGGCGTAATTTATGGCTTTAAGGCTCCTGACTCACCCATTCCACTCGTTCGGTTCAAAGGGTGTGAGCAGCAATGGGTGAAGAAAGTCTCAGATGCTGAATTCGTTAAATATAATTCGCTCCTGACCTATTACAGCGATTTTGAGAGTGATGAGATTATCGATGGTTTTACCAACCCAATGACGGGTCAGGACGTTACGTTCAAGCCCAATTGGAGCCGTGTTCCAGAAGGTCAAAGCATATCTGCTCGCGGCGTCACGCTTAACATCATCGATAAAGCGTTCCCGGATTTCTATGCCAAGAGTTCAATTCGTGACGTAGAAATGAATTTGATCGGCGATACAGTGTCGTTTCACGCCAAGATGAGGTGGCCCGAACCATTAGTGCGTAAGCCTTATAATCAAGACAATACCTTTTTTGCTAAACTTTCTGATCTTCAAGACCCTGATCAGTCATGGATACCCGCGCATGGGGCAGGTCAAATTCTAATGCCCTCTATGGCAAGTATTGGGATGAACGATCCCGACCTCGGTCAGGTCATTTGGCACGTGGAATTTTATAAAATAAAATCATGGGATGATTTGCCCGCCGACTACCTAGAGAAGGCATTGGCTGAGCACGGCGAAGATTTTGACGTGAACCCGAAGGGCGATACTGTTCCGTCAAAGCTGGCTCAGAACCTTGCTCGCTTAGGGTACGTAAAGGATTAAGCTCCTATGAGTTCACGGGACAAAAAATCGTGGGACGCTTCACCTGATATGCCTGCGGGGCATTTCGTCTCGGGTGACGTCTACACTGATCCGGATATCTATAAAGACGAGTCCGAGAAGGTCTTCGCAAAGGCGTGGCGGTTTGCGTGCCATGATAGTGAGCTTCCAGAAGCGTTTGACTATCGTGTGTTTGAGCAAGACGGGCAGTCTCTTTTTGCGATACGAGGAGAAGATGGCGTTATTCGGTCTTTTCTTAATGTTTGCTCTCATCGTGGTGCGAAACTACTGGATCAACCTGCCGGTAATGCCAAGCTTATCACCTGCTTTTATCATCGATGGACCTACGATGCCCACGGCCATTGTGCTGGAATTCCTCGGGTTTCGGGATATTCAGGGGATGTGGTCAGCAAAGAGACCATGGGGTTGCGCGAAGTGCGGACCGAGACTTTGCATGGTTTGGTCTTCGTCACGCTGGATGACGCAGCGCCAGACTTAACGTCATTCGTTGGTAAGGCTCTCGATCGATTTTCTGAGATGCTGACCGGGCAGCCTCTTGAGGTGTTCCATTATAACCGCGCGGTTCTCGATTGTAATTGGAAGGCCTGGCACGAAACCAACATGGATCTTTACCATGAGTTCATGCACGTGGTTTTGCGTAAGACACAAGTGAATGCAATGCCGATGAAAGACCGCAAGCTCATTGTGTTTAAAAATGGTCATGGCGGCAGCGGAGGCGATATGAAGGCTGCCTATGACGGATACAAGGGCTTCGCTGGCCGAGGTAATGATATTCCGCCTTTATCGGGAATGGCGCCGACAGATTTTCGCTTTATTAATCTGTTCCCTTCGACTGCGATTATTTCACGCGGGACTGTCGTTCGTATTGATACGGCGACCCCTATGGGCCCGGACAAGACACTGCTTGAAATGCGCGGGCTTGGCGTTATGGGCGAGCCGGAAGAACACCGACGTGTGCGCCAACGTCATCACAATCAATACTGGGGTCCCTTCGGGCGCAACGTGCCAGAAGATACAATCGCGGCTGAGGCCTGCGCGGATAGCTTTCGTGGCCACGCAGGGCGCTATCAAATTATTAGTCGAGACGAAGGCCTTACAGGACAGGACGACGCAGTGCTTCGGGCGTTCTATAAAGAATGGGCGCTAAAAACCGGGCGTGACCCAGGGCAGCCCGTATCGTCATGAGAGAATTTGAACCAATACGATCACTCGTCGGTCGAAGCTGCCTCGCTCTCGATGATGGCGATTTCAACGGCTACCTTGATCTTTGTGCGCCTGAATTCGCTTATCGCATTGTTGTTTGGAGCCCCGAACTCGGCAAAGACATGGTTTGGCTTGACCATGACCGTGATGGATTAGCCGGGCTATTCGAGACCCTACCTGACCACTTGCAACGGTCCGGTCGGTTTTCCAGGCATGCGTCTGTTTACACGGTTGAGGAGTATTCTGACGCGGGGCCATATTCTGTGGTGAGCAGTGTTGTGGTTCATCACACGGACCTCGGTGGTCGAACACAGACGCTCGCCGTTGGGCGGTACCTGGACACTGTCGTGTGTATTGACGGTGCCTATAGATTATCGGCGCGTGAGGTTGCGCTGGAGACCCGCGACCTTGGCATTGGCCTCCATGTACCGCTCTAGGTGTCGGCGGCAGATTTCTTTTCTATAACCGCCTTAAAGATCATGTGTCCGACGATTGTCGCAACGGCAAGTCCCAGGAACACCCAAAATAGGTCCCAGGACATGCCTTCAAGGGTCTGTTGCCCATAAACGTCGCGGCTGTAGCGAAACAGCTCCACTTAGACGTTTCCTCGGATTGCCCGTTTCACCAGGTTTTCCATAAGAGGAATCTTAAAATGGTTATAGTTGAGAGGTGTTGCTCCTCGTGATGCCGTGCTTCCAGCTAAATCAGCTGTTTCCGCATCGGGTGCGCTTCCGCGAACGATTTCTTCAGCGCCGACGATCCGTTTGGGCACACATTCAACACCGGAGCAAACGATCCGGATATCTTCAACGATCCCATTATTAACGATCATTGAAGATGCGACGTTTACTAATGGGAAGTCCCATGTGTTCCGGTCCGCAACTTTCTCAAAGTAGAAATCAGCTCCGGCCCATTTTGACGGAATTCGGATGGCGATGAGGAGTTCGTTGGGCTCGACAACTGTCATGCGTGTAATGTTGATGGCGGGGCCGATAAAGAACTCTTCGGCTGGAACAACACGTTCCCCCGCGGGGCCGCGAATAACCATTTGTGCATCGAGCGCAGTCACGGCAGCTGCTGTGTCAGACGGTGTAACGGCGACACAACGCGAGGCGCCGAATAGGCAGTGCTCCCGGTTCATGCCTTCCGGCGTATCGGCGTAGCAGGTGTTGCCGCCGGCTCGGTAGCAATCTAAGCCAGAGCGATAGTACCAGCAGCGCGTGTCCTGACAAAGGTTCCCGCCTAAAGTTCCAGCGTTACGAATTTGAGGGCTAGCAACGCGGCCTGCCGCTTGGGCAAGAACGCCATACCGCTCGGCAATCATCGGGTTGTCGACGATTTCACGCAGTGTGGTCATTGCGCCGATCTCAATGCCATCCGCTACTTCGCGAATACCATGAAGGTCCGCAATTCCACCGAGGTCGATCACGGCTTCTGGACGCTTGGCGCGATCCTTGAACCAATCGTAGCTGTCTTGGCCGCCCGCGACTTTCCAGCTGCGCTCACCATATTTCTCTAGTAGGTCGAGGGCATTGTCTATATCTGTCGGTTGAAACAGGGTAAACTGCGGCATCATATCTTTTGTACTCATGTCTACGCCTCTCTACTGGTTGCTTACTTGAAGCGTTTTATATGACTGCGGCTTTTCAGCCAGTGCATTGATAATCATGTCTGGAACCACCGGTGTGCGATTGAAGTAAACACCGCCAAGGGCGTCAGAGATCGCGCTTAACAGGGCCGACGCTGCACAACCCATCAGGGGTTCGCCAATACCACGCGCTCCTACGGGGTTAGTTGGGTCGGGCTTATCGACATAGCCGACATCCATCTCAAGCGGCACGTCCAAGTAAGATGGCGGTTTTGTTTGGTGGAACCCAACGTTTGCGGGTAGCCCGTTTTGCGGGTCGTAAACAATACGTTCTAGGCTGGCCATGCCGATGCCCATGACGCCGCCGCCGCGGATTTGATGTTCTAAGCCTTGGGGGTGAATAACGGTTCCGCAGTCTGCGGTGCCGACGTAGTCAATGATTTCGAACTTACCGGTTTCGACATCCAGCTCGATTTTTATGAAGGATGAGGCCAGCGCTGGTGGCAGCCCCTTGGTTGGGTACTTGTCCTTCGCGGCACCAATTAGTCCTGTTCCCGCCAAGGCTGTAACGGAAGCCTTAGTAATGGAATGCATGTCTTCGTTCATTTCCTCACCGCTGTACTTGCCGCCAAGTTCAATGGCGCGCTGTGCGGCTTGGGCAAAGGTGAGGTTTTTCTTTGGACTGGTCTTGGAGAAAACTTTGTCGTCGCCGACATCGTAATCTTCTGCGTTTCCGCCAAGATCCATGGCCGCGATTTCGAGTAACTTCATCTTTGCATCCATGGCGCCCGCGTAGTTTGTGCGAGACATTGTGTAAGACGTGTTACTGCCAAACTGGCCTAAGTTCCATGGCAGGTGGCGTCGGCTATCGCCGCGCTCGATTACGCAGTTTTCCCAAGAACACCCCAGAACTTCTGCGGCCACACGGGATGTGCTGGCGTAGGAATAGGTTCCCAGGTTTCCAATACCGGTGTGGATGTGAATCTTGCCGTCTGGCGCAATGCGCAGTAGACCATCAAAGCCGCTAGAGCCACCAGGGTGGAAGGCGTGGCCTACGCCAATACCAATAACTTTAGAGCCGTTACGCTGACCGCTTTCTTTCTTTTTTTCTTCCCAGTTGAAGCGTTCTGCGCCATCGCGCATAGCTTCTTTTAAGTAGGCGCTCGAAACCGGGCTGCGCTGTCCGCCAAATTTAGAATCACTGTCGGGTGCATTGAGTTCCCGTATGGCGAGGCGGTCGACCCCAAGGGTCTTTGCGGCCTTATCCATAAGGGGTTCCATAACGCAAGCTAGCTGGTTCTGGCCGGGGCCACGTTGCGCGCCCGAGGGCGGCGTATTTGTGGCTACTGGAATGCCTTTCCAGCGCATGGCCACGGGTTGATAGACCAGAGACAGTGCAAGCCCTGCATTTGCATAGTCGGGGAAGGCATCGTTGGCCCCGCTTTGTTGCACTACGTACAAATCGGCAGCGACAAGGCGTCCGTCTTCACTAAAGCCAAGCTTTACGTTTCCTTGGAACCCGTTGCGTCGAGAGCCGAGATAATATTCCTCAGCGCGACTGATGCGCATCATGCACGGGCGTCCAACTTTCTTCGACATATGGGCTGGTATTGTTGCGATTGGGTAGGCTGTACCTTTAGATCCAAAGCCGCCACCGCAGTATTCGGCAATGAGAATGAGATCTTCCGTCTCGATACCACAGTATTTGGCATAGTCCGGGACATTAAATGTATGGCTTTGGGATGATGCATGAAGGTAGCATTTCCCATTTTCCCAATAGGCGAAAGCGCTACGTGGTTCCATGCTCTGATGAGGATGTCCTGCGATAACAAACGTTTCATCGAGAACAAGCGCGGCCTTGGAGAAACCGCCGTCCACGTCACCGTAGTCCCACTCACTTTGAGGTTTGCCGCGTGGCAATTCGTCATCGTCGGCAGCTGCGAAGTCACGCGCCGTCCATTTGTGCCGTTCGGCTTTGCCTCTAAACAACGCCACGTTGCCGCTGTCATGGACGTCCGGCCCGCCTGGAAACAGGCTGACTAATGGATCAATTACGAATGGCCGTGATTCATATTCAACTTTGATTTTTTCGAGGGCGTTGGACGCGACTTCTTCACTGATCGCTGCAACGGCCAAGATAGGGTCTCCGACATACTTTGGATGGTTTGTCAGGATCGGCATTTGCGGTTCAGGTATGTTCGGGACGTCGTCCGCGGTCATGACGTCGATCACGCCGTCCATCTTCAGCGCCTCAGATGCATCCACGTTGCGCACAATGGCATGCGGCATAGGGCTGACCAGGAGCTTGATAAACAGCATCCCTTCGGCACGGAAATCCTCGGAGTATTTCGCTTTACCCGTAACCTTGGCGCGTACGTCGGGCGGTGTGAAGTTTTTACCAATATGTTTGTAGGCCATGTTAGCTCACCCGTGCTGCGCGCATGATTGAATTGAGGTAGTGGTCGTAGGCACCACACCGGCAAAGATTTCCAGCCAAACCTTCCCGCGCTTCTTGACGGGTTGGGTTGGGGTTGTTCTTGAGCAGGGCAACGCCAGACATCACTTGTCCCGGGGTGCAAAACCCGCATTGAGGACCTAGTTCATCAATCATGGCTTGCTGGACAGGATGCAATGTTCCGTCTGGCTGCTCCAACCCTTCGACAGTCGTGACGTCTCGTCCACGGACAGAGTGGGTCAGGGTTGAGCATGAATTATGCGTAACGTCATCGATCAGTACGGTGCAGGCGCCGCACTCACCACGGTCGCAGGCAAGCTTGGTGCCGGTGAGGCCCAGCTTGTACCGTAGCGTCATCGCTAGTGTTTCGTTCGGCAGGACGTCGACTGGGCGGTTTTTGCCGTTGATGTTGAGTGTAACGAGGCGTTCGACTGACCCGGCTGCCGGCGCGGTATCATCTGAACATCCGCTCAAACCTGTCAGCATAAATCCACCAGCAGAGGCTACGGCACCGGTCGCGATAACACTTTTAATAAAGGTCCGCCGCGTGACAGGGTCACGAGCGTCTTCATAAACAGGCCGGTCGCCGGGTTCTCTAATTGCTGTCTGCGGAGTGTCGTTCGCCATAAATTAAATCTCTCTCTTAGTAAGCCGGCTGCGTGGCTGGGCACCTAAAAATTTAAGCCACCCTAAATACCCTAGGAATTAGGCCAAATGTAGTGAATTCGACCCCGAATAATGTTTGAATCCCGATTCACCGCCACGGTGCGACCATATTTACCAGTTTGGCTTGCTCTTCTTAGCCATCTGAGCCCTTTTTCCGCACCCAATAAGCCATTAGGTTCTGGGCCTGAAAGTAAAAGGGAATCGCTACGCTCATGTCTTCTGATCGAATTATACGCCACCATTTGGTGGACCGCCTGTTTCACTGGGCCATGGCGGCCAGCATGTTGACCCTGCTTGGAACAGGCTTATGCCCGATTCTCGGCCTGGAATTTGATTGGGTGCCGGTTCACTGGATCGCGGGGGTGATATTAGCGATCACTGTTATTTGGCACATTACTCGAGCTTTGCTGCAACAAGACTTGATGTCAATCTGGATCGGCCCAATTGAACTTCTAAAAACGATAGGGTCTATCAGAAGTGGTATTTTTTCGAAGCCTGGGAAGTACTCGATTGCTCAACGGTTGATGCACAGCACCGTGACTGTGTTTTGCTTAGGTGCGCTGGTTACAGGCCTATTGATGATGGTTCGGATTGATACGCCGTTCTGGGAGAGAAACCCTTACCTCCTCTCTCAATCGACGTGGGGTTGGATTTACGTTCTGCACGGCCTGGCTGCTCTTATCTTTGTTAGCGTGATCATGCTGCATGTTTACTTTGCGCTACGCCCTGAAAAATTGTTTTACACGCGTTCTATGATCCTCGGATGGATTACACGCAAAGAATTGGAGGACAACCATGACCCAGATTTATGGAAAGACGCAGGAGATCACTCAGTATGAGCGATGACCTAAAGTTTGCTGCTTGTGTTGAAGCCATAGAATCTGCTTATGAGTTTATGCTCGCGTATGCTGCGCAGGGCAGGGATAAAGAAGGCTCGCGTGCCGACGGTCCATCTATCCGCGTATTCTTGACGTCGGCGAGTGCAGCGCTTCATGCAGTAGAGCCAGCGTTACAGGATAAAATTTCTGGCGGGGCTAGTGAAAATGCAGAGCAACTTAACGGTTTTTCTGCGGTCTTAGGCGATGATGCCAAGCGCGCGGCTGCGGCAGTTGATTTGGCTCTGTCTGTGCCCTCGATCTCGTCTCAGTTGGTCGACAACCTCAATGCATCAATCCATTTGAGGGCTCTGTTAACCAGCCTATTCCTCGTTGATGAGGCCATGCGCAAGTCCTAGCCCGCGTTGATATGCGTAATCTCTGAGGTTTTTGAAAATGGTGCTGCCGGAAGGAATTGAACCTTCGGCCTCTCCCTTACCAAGGGAGTGCTCTACCCCTGAGCTACGGCAGCACAAGCTCGATGACCTTTATCTATCTCAGCGGCGCGGACAATGCCACAAGGCCTAAGGGGGTGCAAGGCGCTGTTTTTGGCTTTAAACCGGTCTTTTTCTGGGGTTCGAGTAACGGTTGACCGACTTGGAAGACGCCGCCAAACTGATGTTTCATTCGCCTTAAATAGGTTAGGCCAACGTTTATGCCCGATACGCCCAAACAGAAATTGCCGACGAAGACTGAGGCGGCCAAGGTCCGATCTGCTGCTGCGCTCAGAGAGAACCTCAAGCGCCGCAAAGCACAGGCGCGCCAACAGTCTGAGAGGTTGGTGATTGCCGCCCAGAAACAAAGTCAAGGTCACGACAAAACTCAATAGCTTGAGACCCTGCGAACCCTGGGCTACAAGACATGATACTTTTTTTGTAGATTTATCCAGGTGAGGGGAACCCGGTCATGTCTGTAATGCCCGACAGTTGGATTCGTCGTAAGGCGGTAGAAGATGGCATGATCGAGCCGTTCACGGACCGGCTCGAGCGGAAAGACGTTATCTCGTATGGCGTGTCGTCTTATGGTTACGACGCCCGGGTGTCTGACGAATTTAAGATCTTCACAAATGTTAATAATACCGTTGTGGACCCAAAAAACTTTTCGACCCAGGGATTTGTTGACCGCAAAACAGATGTCTGTGTCATCCCACCGAATAGTTTTGTATTGGCGCGCACCGTTGAATTGTTCCGCATCCCTCGTGACGTGCTGGTGATTTGTCTTGGCAAGTCGACGTATGCGCGCTGTGGAATCATCGTCAATGTGACGCCTCTCGAGCCAGAGTGGGAGGGCCATGTGACGCTGGAGTTTTCTAATACTACGCCACTACCAGCCCGCATCTACGCCAACGAAGGCGCATGCCAGTTTATTTTCCTCAAGGGCGACAGCGAGTGTGATGTTTCCTATGCGGATCGCAAAGGAAAGTATCAAGGTCAGCAGGGCGTAACCCTGCCGAAGCTCTAAGTTACGTGCCCTTGGTGTACCAAGCTTCAGTCTTTCTTCTGCCCCACCTAATCGGAATGGTGTAACGCATGGACGCTATTCGTATACACGGCGGTATTCCGCTTAACGGTGAGATCGCGATTTCAGGCGCAAAGAATGCTGCGTTGCCCCTTATGGCGGCGTGTTTGCTGAGCGACGAACCGTTGGTTCTTTCGAATGTACCGGCGCTTGCAGATATAAATACGATGGCCCGTTTGCTGGAACAGCATGGCGCATCGATTGAGCCAGTTGATGACGGCCATACAGTCACACTCCACGCCAACACGATTACGAGCACGGAAGCGCCATACGACTTGGTTCGTAAGATGCGTGCATCGATTCTTGTGCTTGGACCACTTGTGGCGCGTGAAGGGCGGGCTAGAGTGTCCTTGCCGGGTGGCTGTGCAATCGGGACACGCCCTGTGGACCTTCACCTCAAAGCTCTTGAAGCATTAGGTGCAGAAATCGAACTTGCCGGCGGGTATGTGGAGGCGCGTATTCCCGCAGGGAAGAGCCGCCTAACAGGCGCTCGCTTTACGTTCCCTATGGTTACGGTCGGTGGCACTGAGAACTTGCTAATGGCGGCCTGTCTGGCTGACGGCGAAACTGTGATTGAGAACGCAGCGCGGGAGCCCGAGATAACCGACCTTGCAATGTGTCTCATTGCCATGGGCGCAAAAATTACAGGCCTTGGCTCGGGAACTCTCACTGTGAAGGGCGTTGATCGATTGCATGCTGGGTCCCACAGCGTTGTGCCAGACCGCATCGAAACAGGAACGTATGCGCTGGCGGCCGCTATTACGCGCGGCACGATAAAGCTCACGAATACAAGGGCGGATATTCTTGATTCTATTATTGGTGCGATGCGTCAGGCTGGCGTGGGTGTTACAATCGAAGGTGATTCAATTACCGTCACGGCCTCAAGTGGCTTAAAGGGCGTGGACGTGATGACAGAGCCGTACCCGGGTTTTCCAACGGACATGCAGGCACAGTGGATGGCACTCATGACCACCGCCGATGGTGCGGCGATGGTGACGGAAACAATTTTCGAAAATAGGTTTATGCATGTCCCTGAGCTCGGGCGTTTCGGCGCAGATGTGAACGTTCACGGCGGCTCGGCGATCGTGCGTGGAAAGGCGAATTTATCCGGCGCGCCAGTCATGGCAACCGACCTGAGGGCTTCGGTATCTCTGGTACTAACAGGGCTCGCAGCTAAGGGCGAAACGATCGTTAATCGCGTCTACCACCTCGACCGCGGTTATGAGCGGTTGGAAGAAAAGCTAGCAGCGTGTGGCGCTCGGATAGAGCGCATTCAAGGCGTTTGAAGTTTAGACCCTCAGAACACCAAATTTTATATGGCTTTGCGATCGGATAGGCCGTTATTCGGGACGAATATCAAGTCATATTGGGGTGATAGTGTTCTTAAAACTGTGAGGCCTAAATGCTGAGCGCCGTTTAACAAAAATTACGAGAAGCCAGCTAACTAATCTGATTTGAAGGTGCTGTTCCTAAACTGCACTCTAAGGAAATTGTCAAGGTGGCTTGATACAGAATGGCTATTCGAAATCTCAAAAGCGACTATTGAAAAATAATTTTCCCAACCGGAATATTATCTTCATGACCTGGAATTTAATTTACCTGGCTAGAATGTTTAAAGCCGCGGGCGGGGTGCTAGCCCATAGTAATAGGCATTTTTTGTGGGATGCAGGAAGTCGATTCGACTCGGATAACGCGTAGCACCGCTAACTGAGCGCGGGGGAAAATTGAGGCCACCCCTAGCTCTTGAACGCCTTGCGTGCTAAACGCGCGGCCATTATCGAGATTTAATTGGACGTCTGGAAATGGCCCAAGATCAGCTCATTATAGCTCTGCCAAAGGGGCGAATCATGGAAGAGGCGAGACCGCTCTTGGATGCGGTTGGGATTCAACCTGAATCTGCCTTTGATGACGGCAGCTCACGTCAGCTGCAATTTTCCACCAATCTAGATCACGTGTCGATTATTCGGGTGCGATCGTTTGATGTTGCTACCTTTGTGGCCTTCGGGGCTGCTCAGTTGGGTGTCGCCGGAAATGACGTGCTGATGGAATTCGATTATCCGGAAATTTACGCGCCCCTTGACCTTCGAATTGGTGGGTGCCGGCTATGTATTGCGCAGTCGAAAGAATTAGGTGAGACCTTTGATGTCTCGCGGCTATCACATGTCCGGGTAGCAACAAAGTACCCAGAGACGACCAGGCGGTACTTTGCCGCTAAAGGACTTCAGGCGGAATGCGTAAAACTGAATGGTGCGATGGAACTCGCACCAAAGCTCGGGTTAACGCCTCGCATTGTTGATCTTGTGTCATCCGGTCGGACCTTGAAAGAGAATGGTTTGGTGGAAGTTGCGACCATTGCTGACATATCATCTCGTTTGGTTGTTAACCGGACGGCGCTTAAGGTGCGTTCTGAAGAAATTAACGGTTGGATTGAAGAATTCCGGAGTGCGGTGGATGCCCAAGCGGCTTAGCAATACCGACGCAGACTTTGAAACCGCGTTCGACAGCTTGCTTACGGCGAGCCGAGAAGAGAAGTCGGATGTGGACGGCGTGGTGTCCGGCATTATTGCCGACGTTAAAGCGCGTGGCGATGAAGCCGTTCTTGAATATACCGCAAAGTTTGATCGTTTAGATGTATTGGCCGGTGGCTTGGCGATTTCTCCGGATGAGATTGCTGAGGCTAAGTCAGCTTGTGATCCGGGCCTTCTAGAAATAATGCAAGTGGCGGCAGCGCGCATTCGAAGTTACCACGAGCGCCAGATGCCTGCAGACCTCCGCTATGATGCGAGCGAGGGCGTTTCACTTGGGTATCGCTGGACTGCGATGAAGGCTGCGGGGCTTTATGTCCCTGGCGGGACTGCAGCGTTGTTTTCATCGGTGCTTATGAATGCAGTTCCGGCTCGGGTGGCAGGTGTCGAGCGTTTGGTTGTGACGCTGCCAACCCCCGACGGCAAGACTACGCCTTCAATGCTCGCTGCGTGCTCCATAGCTGGTGTGGACGAAGTTTATCGCGTTGGCGGAGCGCAAGCGATTGCTGCTCTAGCTTATGGTACGAACACTATAGAACCTGTTGATGTCATTGTTGGGCCGGGCAACGCTTATGTTGCCTCGGCAAAAAAGCAGGTCTTTGGCGATGTCGGTATTGATATGGTCGCTGGCCCGTCAGAAGTAACGGTTGTTGCGGATGGGCAAAATGATCCCGCATGGATTGCTGCAGACCTCCTCGCGCAGGCGGAGCACGATACTTCGTCCCAGTCTATTTTAATTACTGATGACAGCAGTTTTGGTGACCGCGTTGCTGAATCTGTGGAACTCCAGGTTAAGTCATTAGGGAGGGCCGATATTGCACAAGCTAGCTGGGAGGTTCATGGGGCGATTATTGTCATTCAATCGATGGAAGACGCCCCTGCGCTCGTGGACCGCATTGCGCCAGAACACCTTGAACTTGCAGTTAAAGACCCGGAAGCGCTTTCTGAAAAAATTCGAAATGCGGGCGCAATTTTTCTCGGCCGTTATACTCCCGAGGCTATAGGCGATTACATCGCGGGGCCTAGCCACGTTCTACCGACATCCGGCACAGCACGCTTTTCTTCCGGGCTTAGCGTCATAGATTTTTTGAAGAGAACGTCATTGATCGGATGTACGGCAGATGGATTGCGTTCGATTGGGAAAGGCGCCGCGGCAATGGCTGAAGCCGAAGACTTAGTCGCTCACGCTCGATCAGTCTCGATCCGGTTGAACCTGGAATAGGGGGCGGTCGTGCCATCTGGGGCAGACCCAAAACACTTGTCCGACACGGATGAACCCAAGAATTCAATCGTCAAGATAATGCTAGACGAAGGTTCCTTCTTGCGCCGCCGCCCCGAGGTCGAGCATGAGCGGGCTGTTGCCCTATTTGATTTGCTAGAGCGCAATACCTTTGAGTTGTCAGGTGAGGGAGCGGTCCCCAGCCCTTATCATGTAAGCCTTGCGCTCAAAGACGACAGGCTTGTCTTCGTGCTGTCAACGCCCAAAGATGAACTGATCCAGGATATCGTGCTCTCCGTTCGCCCGTTTCGTTCGATCATCAAAGATTACTTTATGATCTGTGAGTCTTATTTCGACGCGATTAAGACAATGTCGCCAACTAAAATTGAAGCGATTGATATGGGGCGGCGTGGTTTACACAGCGAAGGGGCGGAAATGCTTAAAGAGCGTCTCAGCGAACACATTGTCCTTGATCATGACACCGCTCGTCGGTTGTTCACCCTGTTATGTGTGCTCCACATGCGAGTGTAGAGACATGGATTTTCTACCTTCTGCAGTTCTGTTTTGTTGCACGCATAATGCAATTCGATCTCCTATGGCAGAGGGAATAATGAAACGGTTTCATGGGGCTCAGGTGTTCGTAGACTCGGTCGGTGTGCACGCTGGAGAAACGGACCCATTCGTTATTGAAGTGATGAAGGAGATTGGGGTGGATATCAGTAAGCATAAAGTTAAGACATTTGATCAGCTCGCAGACGGTTCATTTGATTACATAATCTCGTTGTCACCCCATGCGCAGCACAAGGCCGTCGATCTCACCCGCTACATGGCCTGTGAAGTTGTGTTCTGGAATACCTTCGACCCGACCCTTGTGAGGGGGTCTCGGGAAACGCGCCTGACAGCCTATCGTGAGGTCCGAGATCGGCTTCAGCAGCGCATTTTGGAGATATTCCCCTACACGGAAGACGGGGCATTTTAGCAACAATTGCGCGGATTCCGTGGTTTATGTATGAAAACCCTTGACCCGAGGGCATTCTGTGCCCTTTCTGTGCACCGAAGTGTGGTCTAGGTCTGTTATTAGGCCGCCGAATAACCCTAGTGATGAGGATTGATGGCTAAAGAAGAAATGATGGAGTTTTCCGGAACGGTATCGGAAATTCTTCCGAATGCTATGTTCCGGGTGAAGCTGGAAAATGAGCATGAAATACTTGCACACACATCCGGTAAAATGCGGAAAAATAGGATACGCGTCCTCGCTGGAGATAAGGTCAATGTGGAGATGACACACTACGACCTTACTAAAGGGCGCATCACATTTAGATTTAAGTGATGTTTAGGCGCGGCCAGACTTAGGCTGAGACGGCACCGACATTATGGCATTTATTCTCGCATCGGCCTCACCTCGACGCATGGAACTCCTTGGCCAAATTGGCCAGCAGCCAGATGCTGTTATCCCCGCGAATATAGATGAGACACCTCGACTAGAAGAATCACCAAAGGCTCTGGCTTCTCGCCTAGCGTTGGAAAAAGCCAAAGTTGTGGCATGTGCGCATAGCTGCGATATTGTTCTGGCTGCCGATACTGTCGTCGCATGCGGGCGCCGTATTCTTGCTAAGCCAAAGAATGAGCAAGACGCTAAGCGATACCTCACTTTGTTGTCGGGACGGCGGCACCGTGTTTACGGCGGGATAGCAGTTGTTACGCCCCATGGAGCGCGTGTCAGGTCTGTTATGACCCAAGTCACTTTCAAGCGACTATCGCCAGATGAAATCGGGTCTTATTTGGCCTGTGATGAGTGGCGAGACAAGGCGGGTGCGTACGCTATACAAGGTCGAGCAGCATCATTTGTGAAGCAGATCAACGGTTCGTATTCGAACGTCGTGGGGCTTTGTTTGTATGTGACCGAAGCAATGCTTGTTGGTTCCCTTGGGTCAGGTCTTAATGCCCAAGATTGACACGCTTCTTGTGGACCGTAGTCCTGGTGAAACCCGAGTGGCTGCGCTTGCAGGAAACCATGTCATTGAAGTGTATCATCACCGCATTGGTCTGCCCGCTGCAGGGGCGCTATATCGCGGTCGTGTTGGCAAGCCGTTGCCCGGCTCACAATCTGTTTTCGTGGATATTGGGCTTGAGAGTTCTGCTCTACTTGCGTGCGGTGTAACCCGTCCGAGCGAGGGGGTATCCGTTGATGTGCGCATCGTGCAACCGCCTCGCAACGACAAGGGCGCCAAAGTGGCTCTTATCCGTGATGCAGAAATATCCAAAGCGCTGACAGAATTTAAAGCGCCCATCTGCCTCGCCGAGGCTGAGCACCCTCTAGCCTTTTGCGGGCGCACTTATCAGCATAGCCTTAAGAGTATAATTGTGACGCCCAACGATATTGACCATGCTATGGCTCGTATGCTGGACAGTAGTCTTCACAGTTTTATTCATCCGGATTCGTCTGACGTGTTTCGTGATTACGGTGTAGATGAGGCGATCGAACGTGCCTTGGACCCGGTAGTTCCATTCGAAGGCGGTGGTAAGTTGATTGTCGAATATACGGCTGCACTGACAGCGGTCGATGTTGATGCTGGTCCAATGCCCGTCGTAGAAGCAAATAAGAGTGCGGTTGATGTATTGGCGCGCGAGTTGCGCCTTCGCGCTATAGCGGGTCCAATTATTGTTGACCTTATTCCGTCTGCGGGGCGAGGTGACCTCGTGGAGCGCCTTCGGAAGCTCGTCGCTGACGACCCGGTACCAACGCGTGTTTCCGGGCTGACACCAGAAGGCCGAGTGGAGCTTAATAGACGTCGAAGCAGGGCCTCTCTCTCAGATTTACTAATGGATAACCCTTCTCTTCCGCGCCCTTCCACATACGCTGTAGCGCTTGATGCGCTTAGGAAAAGTGTCCGTGAGGGGTTAGTGAGTGGGTCGGTTCGCATTACGGTGCATGCTTCTGAGCGGGTTGTTTCTTTGCTCCGGGGGCCCATGCAATCGGCGCGTGTTGAAGCTGAAGACCGGTTGAAGACATCCTTAACGTTGCAAGTAGTTCCAGACGTCGATATTTCTTACGTAGATATTGTTGCAGGTTGAGAGACCATGGAGAAAGAACTGAGTGGAAGTGCTGATACAGGTCGACCAGAGGGGGTGCGTGTGACGGCAGAAAAATGTGTCAGATGCAAAGAGGCCGTAGTGCCACGTTTCCGCCCTTTCTGCTCACTACGGTGCTCCAATCTTGACCTTTCTGGATGGCTGACGTCGCAGTATAGAATCAGAACTGATGAAATTGCAGACGTCACTGAGTATGAGCCAGTGGTGGATGATGATTAAGTCTAATATTCATCAATACCTCCCTGGTGAGAGAATGGCCTGTGACCCTAGTCGCAAACGAAGTTCGCTTTCTTAAACGTAGTTCTAGGCTTGTTGTGGGCTAAGCAGCGTTCTATAGGATGTTTCTATAGATGGTTGTTAAGGCCTTAGCCTGAGTAATCTGCTAGGCCTATAATAAGGCGATCTAAACTCAGTATTTTAAGAAATTTAAGTTTATTAGCGCCTAAGCACCAAGCTGGACAGGGTCTGAAATCTCTTTTATAAGCCGCCTTTCCTAGCCGTTTCTAGGGTTTGCCCAGGTAGCTCAGTTGGTAGAGCAGCGGACTGAAAATCCGCGTGTCGGTGGTTCGAATCCGCCCCTGGGCACCACTATCCTTATGTTTTTTCAAGCAACATGCATGCCCGTGTAAACGGTTGTGTAATTCCTGTGTAATTGGGCAAAGAATTATTCGCACCGGCCGCAAATTGCGATGTCCGCTTTCGGGGGTAGAGCGGAAGTGTTCCGAGCACGCTGTGAGTTCCGCTTCTAGCCAAAAGCGGATATTTCTTGAATGACCCCCATGGTGATGCCAAGGTCTAACATCGCCGCTCAAAGGGATTGCCCGTCACCAATTCCAATAAACTCATCTGTACAGGGAGTGGGTTATGACTTGGGATCGATGCTCTCGAATACTTTCAGTAGTTGCTGCTTGGTTCTGTGTTGGCGTTATCAACACCAGCTATGCTCAAAGCGATTCTGCGGGGCGTTGTCAGGCCTTGGCACAAGTAGATTTTTCAGGTGTGACGGATGCGCCAACACAAGTGACGTCATCCACCTATGTGGCCGGGACCAATGGCGATGTAGCGTCCTGTTTGGTTGAGGGCTATGTCACGCCGAGAGTCGGTTTTGAAGTGCATCTTCCGGCTGAAAATTGGAACGGCAAATTTATCAAACGGGGTTGTGGGGCTTACTGTGGAACCACGGAAAGCTTCTGGTGGGACTGCACCAATCATGTGAACAGCGGCTACGCTTGCGTGGTCAGCGATATGGGCCACCGGAGTACGCTCGGCGATGCCAAGTGGGCGTACAATAACCTCCAACTGAAAATCGATTTCGCGTATCGGGCGACACATGTGGCTACAGTTGCCGGCAAGGCCATTACCGAAGCGTATTATGGCAACGCGCCGCAGCGGTCTTATTACATGGGGTGCTCCACCGGTGGCCGCCAAGGCATGGTGGAAGCGCAGCGTTTCCCATGGGACTTCGATGGTATTATCGCCGGAGCGCCGGTGATCAACGAAACCGGTGCCGGTATGCGTCTGGTTTGGACCACGGCGGGTAACTTGGATGAAAACCGCCAACAGATACTCACCGCCGACAAAATTCCCCTGCTTTACAACGCTGCGGTATCAAAATGCGATGCTTACGACGGCAATGAAGATGGTCTTATTGATGATCCGCGCACCTGTGACTTTGACCCTAGTGAGTTGCAGTGTGGTGTTGGCAAGAACAACAACTGTTTGACCGGGGCGCAAGTAGAGGTCGCGCGCAATATTTATGGCGGCCCGCATACGTCCGATGGAGCGCCGCTCTACACCGGTGGTGCGATGCCGGGGTCTGAGCTGGACTGGGTCGGGAATTACATTTCAACCACAGGCGAACCTGGCCGGTACTACTTCATGATCGGCGACATGTTTCGCTACATGGGTTTCCTGCCCGACCCCGGCCCCTCTTGGCAGCCAGAGGATTTCGATTTCGATCAGGACTACAAACGTCTCGGCATGATGGAAGGGCTGTACTCCGGCTCTAACCCTGACCTGCGTAAGTTCCGCGATGCCGGGGGCAAGCTGCTCGTCTATCACGGCTGGGCCGACTACTCGGTCATTCCGCTCAACACCGTCGACTATTACGAACTGGCAACCAAAACCATGGGGGGCGCTGAAGCCACTCAGGATTTCTTCCGCCTGTTTATGATCCCAGGCATGAGCCACTGCAGCGGTGGCGCAGGGGCTTACGCCATCGATTACCTTTCTCACATGGAAGAGTGGGTCGAAGCGGGCAAAGCACCAGACATGATGACGGGGCATCACCCAGACGAACAAACAGACCGGTTCGGCACGGACTTTCCGCTCGATCCGGATAGGATTGAGTTTTCACGGCCGGTGTACCCGTATTCTGCACCGGTTCCTTAAGGCCCTTAGCGACACATCAGAGGAGAGGGATATGGATTTTGGTAGCAGGGAGTGGTCAACCGGGGGAGGCGCAGGTCAACCCCCTGTTCTGGATTTG
Source organism: Rhodospirillaceae bacterium (assembly GCA_028822445.1). Taxonomy (GTDB): domain Bacteria; phylum Pseudomonadota; class Alphaproteobacteria; order Rhodospirillales; family Rhodospirillaceae; genus WLXB01. Next base: position 385,657 of record JAPKDQ010000001.1, read on the forward strand.
CCGTTTTCACAAGGCGTAAAGGCAGGCCCCCTCGTCTTCACTGCCGGACAAGCGGCCCTGGATGAAAATGGGAAATTGGTTGGCGTCAATGACATCCGCGCGCAGACAGAGCAGACCCTGAAGAACATCAGAGGTGTGCTGGAGAGCCTGGGTGCTTCCATGAAAGATGTGGTCAAAGTCACAATCTGGCTCAAAGATTACGATGATTACGCGGGCATGAACGAAGTCTATACCCAGTTTTTCGAGGCACCTCGACCACCGCGCTCTTGTGTTCAATCAAACATGGTGCCGTTGCTGGAAGATGAGTTCCTCGTCGAGATCGAAGCCATGGCCGTCGTTGCAGAGTAACGCGGAGGGTCAGATATGAAATTTGTGACCTACGCGAGCGCCGCAGGTCCTCGCGTTGGCGTCATGGACTCTGATAGTGTGTATGACGCCGGCTTTGATGGAGACATGATCGCGTTCATCGAAGCAGGTGCACCGGCCGGCAGCCGGGTTGCTGTGGAGGACGCCCGTCTTCTTGCACCGCTCAGGCCGCGCAGCATGCGCGACTTCATTGCCTTTGAGGGGCACTACAAAAAATCATACGAACGCCTAGGCCTGGCCACACCCGACCAGTGGTATCAGGTGCCCGCCTATTATAAGGGCATGCCGGATACGGTGATTGGTCCCGAAGCGGAAATACCCTGGCCGTCTTACAGCGATTATGTTGATTGCGAGCTCGAACTGGCGGCCGTCATTGGCCGGCGAGGAAAGAACATTGCAGTCGAAGACGCGGCAGACTTTATCTTTGGTTACACCATTTGGAATGACGTATCAGCGCGCGATACGCAAAAGGTGGAAATGCCCGTTGGCGCTGGCCCCGGCAAAGCCAAGGATTGGGACGGCTCCAATGTGATGGGGCCGTGCATTGTGACGTCCGACGAAATTGATGGACAAAGGCTTGCCATGACCCTTCGCGTCAACGGTGAAACGTGGACCGAAGAAAACTCAGCCCATATGCATTACACCTTCGCCCAGATGATCGCGCATATTTCACAAGACCAAACGCTTTATCCAGGTGAAGTTTTCGGCTCCGGCACGCCGCCAGGAGGCTGTGGCATTGAGTTTGATAAACACCTTCAGGCAGGCGATGTCATCGAATTGGATATTGAGGGTATCGGTATCTTGCGTAATACCGTCGGGGCTCGGACCTGAACTTGCTGTTTGAAGTGTTCGGATGTCCGCTTTGGGTCAGAAGCAGACATTTACCAAAGTTAAATTTATATCCGCTTTTGGGGTAAGAGCGGACTAACCCTAGCTAGTTGTGGAGAATATACCCATGTACGTGGGGAAAATTTGGTCTAAATTGGCAGGTCAGACCTGTCGGGTAAGGGCCACAGCAGCCGGGCGGCGTATCCCGTTTCGGCAATCGTTCGGCATACGGCAATCCGATGAGTGTCCCATCGCTTGAACATTTAGGGAAAATCGCTATCGGCTTTCTCCGACAGGTTCGACATAGTTTCGGCTTTACGGGCATGAATTTTGCCACTAGAAAAAGCGCTTAAATTTCTTTAGCTTCCAGCCGACATTCGAATTCTCACTCGTTCTGAAAATCCGCGTGTCGGTGGTTCGAATCCGCCCCTGGGCACCATTAAAAACCCTAAGTAAACTGCCGTGAACGCGGGTGAAAAGCTTTGAGGCGTTTGCCAGGTTATTTTACGAGAGTCAGGTGAGGTTTTCATGCTTACCGTTCATCATTTAGCCGTTTCACAATCTGAACGCATTGTTTGGTTGTGTGAGGAACTTGACCTTTCTTATGAGCTTGTCCGCTATGAGCGCGATGCTCAAACCAAGCTGGCTCCATCGGAATACAAGGCACTTCACCCCTTAGGCACTGCCCCCGTTATTACAGATGGGGACACAGTGCTCGCTGAATCCGGTGCCGTGGTGGAATATATTCTGGCAAGGTATGGCAACGGTCGTTTAGCCCCAGCACCGAATGACTCGGAGTTCGCCGATTATTTATTCTGGTTTCATTTTTCTAACGGCTCAGTCATGCCGACCAAGAGGTTGTTCAATCTAGCATCGGGTGCAGCGGCTGGAGCGATCAATAGCGACGTGATGGACGCTCTAACGGGACGATTAGATGTCACACATCATTTGATTGAGGAGCGCCTCGGTAGCGTCGACTATTTCGCAGGAAATACATTTACAGCGGCAGACATCATGAACGTCTTTGCACTCACGACGATGCGTGTGTTCATACCGTTTGATCTGACGGACTTTCCGAACATACGCGCTTATCTAAATCGGATAGGGACGCGTGCGGCCTATCAGCAGGCCATGAAAAAGGGCGACCTAAATAGGCCGCCCAATCTCGTTCAAAGTGAAGACGGCAGCTTCGTACCAAAGGCCAATACATAAGAGAATGGTCGGCTCCATGCGCGATGCCGTTCTAGATCGTGACGGCGCTGACGACGCCATGTTCAAAGAGATCCTGCAGTCCTTCGTTGAACCGTCAGAGGGGATCGTGGCTGACCTGATCGCAGTCCACAACGCCCACTCCGCAGCAGACGTTAAGGCTGAGACCCACAAGCTCAAGTCCTCATCGCGCTCCATCGGAGCCAATGAACTGGCTGACACCTGCCTCGCCCTAGAGACCGCTAGTGCATCAGAAAGACCCTATAAACGTGGTTGTACATTCTTTAGAAGTGTTTGGCGCATCCACTCAACATTATAGCTTGAGACATAATCTTCGATTTCGCCGGCTTTAAACGCTCGCGTGATTTCTTCGATGGCATCATTTATAGTTTTTTTAGGTGTAAAACCTGCTTGTGTTAGCTTGTCGGAATTTAACCGATAGGACCGTGGGTCATTTGATTCCTTATAAATGATCTCGGCATTGGTACTTGAAGCAATATTTTCAGCGATGGACCGGACAGTAATGTTGTCGGCTCCGGCGTTGAATATACCTGTAATTTCAGGGTGCCGAACGAGATAGCAGTACAAGTCCGTAATGTCTTCAATATGTATGTTTGGGCGCTGCTGATCTCCGCCTAATACTGTGATCTTACCTCTGTTTAATGCTTGCATGGTTAAAAGGTTGACAACTACGTCGAGACGCAGTCGCTTTGATAAACCGCAGACCGTGGCGGGCCTTACAATCTGACAGTTCATTTGATCTGCATAAGATAGCACCATTCGTTCGGCGACCATTTTTGTCTTGTTGTAAACAGAGATTGGATAAAGAGGTAAGTCTTCTGTGATTTGTTCCTCATCCCTTACTCCATACACGCTGGCAGATGATGCGTAGATAAATTGTTTCACACCTTCTCTTGCTGCTTTATCAGCAAGCTGCATAGACGCTAGAGCACCCACTTCCCAAGTTAACAATGGATCAAGATCGCCACATGGGTCGTTGGCGACGGAAGCTAGATGAATTACGCATTGGATTTCTTTTAGCGATATATTGCTAAGGTCCCTAATGTCCTGCTTTATTATCTTTAGGTTTTCATGTTTATCCAGATAATTACCAAACCATTGTACATCCATAACGGTTACTATATGGCCCTGAGATAGCAATTTTGGCACTAAGACAGTGCCTTTGTACCCACACCCGCCGGTTACAAAAATATTCATACTGATCAAACCTCTAAATAATGGGGCGAGCGCGATAAGCGGTTAAAATATGTTTAGTACTTCAGGGTGCACCCCGAAGTTGGCCTCTAAGCCAAACATAGAAGAAATTTTGTTGTGAAACTTATTGGACTCTAGTCTTAGCTCTTCTTCGACACGGCTCACATCAGCCGAAGAAATCGAATTGTGCTCCAGCAGTCCAGCCATCTTGTTGTCAACATATGCCTGGGCAGAAAATTCACGTGTGCCATATGATATTGGTTTTCTATCAGGCTCCCAACCGATAAAGTCGTCAAGTAATGCTTGACCAGATAGCCAAAGTTCCATGTCATCAACAATCAGCGGGGCATAGGTCAAACCATCGCGTTTGGTCCCGGTCGCTACGTATATTCCGGGGTTCTCAGAAAGGGGACCAAGCATAGGCTTTCCATCAAGGGCGACTGGCCTATATCCTAATTGTGGGGAAACGAGCGACTTATCTAACTGACCGCTAAAATCTTCTTCAAGGCAATCTATCAGGTACTTCAAAGTAGCCATCCGATGCCCTTCATATGGCACGCGGGACAGATAGCTTCCTGCACCTAAGTAAAACGAATTTTTACTGCGAGGCACCAAATGAATCCCACATGTACTTCCCCGATTTGGAGTCCTTACTACACTTCGGTCTGGCAATAGATCTGTAATAAGATGACTTTCTGAAGTAACCTGCATAGCAGTACCTACTCCGAATAGTAGTGGCATCATTGAGTTTCCAAGATCTCCCAAGATATTTTTGGTGAATGACCCAGCTGCACAGATCACCTTGTCAGCCTTCACCTGATTGAGTTTTGTTGAAACCACAAAACTCGATTTTTGCGGCTGTATTGAATTTGCTTTCGTATCTAATAGTGTGATGTTTTCTGAGCGCCTGAATGCCTGATCGAACCAATCGAAGAGCATTGGAGTTGATAGTGCCATTTCCTTTTCAAGTTGAAGAAATTGACAGGATTTTCCGATCTTCATGCTGCGGCGAAGATGTGTAATGGCAGAAGTTTGGTCTCTAAAAGTCCCTGCCTTCATGGACGCAAGCTTGATGGCTTCGAAACACCCAGTTTCGAGTTCAGTAGCGTCGGGCTTAAGGTATACTATGGTCTTGTCAGCGACCAAAATATTATCAGTGATGCGGTGATGCTTAAGGAACTCACACCACTTAGTTATTGATTTTTGTCCTATTTCTAACTTGCGGCGGACATATGCTTGTTCTGCATCAACATAGTCGATTTCTCCAAACACGTTCAGCATCGCGCCAGCGGCTACGCTCGCAGAGCCAGAGCGGTTCTTAGGCCCGATTAAAACAACTTTTCTATTATAAGGGGGGCTCGACAATCTTATAGCGGCCAAGCAACCTATGATACCGTTTCCGACTATGGCTAGGTCAAATTGATTAGTCATAACTTTGGAGCGCCCTGCATCTTAACTACTCAATTAGCCTGCTAGCCAGAAACATAAAAAATACTAGTGATAGATAAGGTAATTAATCTGCTTATACCAACTATTCAGAAATGATAGACAATCATTGCATTTTAACAATATAAACATGAAGAAAATCAGGAAATCACGAAATAAGGAAATAAGGATGAGCGAAAAATTCTTTGGTACAACAAGCTCAAAACTTGCGAAAGAGCGGTACGTGCCGGTTAACTCTGACACCGCAAAGCGCAACTTACCATTGGGCGCTAATACTACAGAGATTTTTCTATCTGATCCAAAGCTCCTTGGGTTCACTGCCTCGAAGCATAAGTTCGTAGGCAAAATGTTTGAAGGCTTTGATAGTGTATTAGAGATAGGCTGTATGGATGGGTTCGGTAGCGTCATTGTAAGTGATTTCGTAGGTCACCTTACAAGTATCGACTATTTCCGTGATCACATAGATCAGGCGAAACAAAACGTCAGCGGATTTGTTGGCAATATAGAGTTTAAGGGGCATGACTTTTTAGACGGAGAGTCTCTAGGTCAATTTGATGGATGCTTTGCCTTAGATGTGTTGGAACACATTGACCCGGAGCAAGAAGGTCTATTTTTGAAAAAAGTACAAAAATCTTTAAAAGACGAAGGTGTTTTTATTGTTGGGATGCCGTCATTAGAGTCCCAAGCTTACGCCTCAAAGACAAACCTTGAGGCGCATATTAACTGCCAGAGCGCGGGTCAACTCACACAAACTCTTAGGCAATATTTTTCGTATGTATTTCCGTTTGGTATGAATGATGAAGTTCTGCATACCGGATACTCAAAGATGTGTCAGTACATCTTTAACGTTTGTGCTGGGTCAAAGAACGTCGCAAAACGATAACGAACGATAGAGTTTATTTTCTTTTTGGCTCTTAGGGCCGAGATGAGGTCATGGCTAACTATACAATTCCATTTACAGATATCGTCGGTCGATACTCTCGATTTCGCTCACTTTTTCATCATGCATTGGATGATGTGCTTGATCATGGGCAGTTTATTCTTGGGAAAGACGTAGAACTCTTTGAAAGCAGAGTCGCCAAACTAGTTGGCTCGGCGCATGCCATTGGAGTTGGTAATGGAACAGATGCGCTTGTTCTTAGTCTAAAGGCAGCAGGGGTCGGCCCCGGTGACGAGGTTGTTACTTCACCTATGTCATATTTAGCGTCGGCATCCGCAATTCATTTGGCTGGCGGCACGCCAGTTTTTGCAGACGTTGGAGATGATCTAAACCTGAGCCCTATCGCTGTTAGAGAAGTGCTGTCAACAAAGACCAAGGCGATACTTGTTGTGCACCTGGCCGGTATACCAGCGCCGATGGAAGAATTAGTTGAAATTGCTAAAGATAATGGGTTGCACCTAATTGAGGATTGCGCACAAGCGTTTGGTGCGACAATTAACGGAAAGTGTGTTGGTGGTTTCGGGGAATTTGGTGCCGTAAGTTTTCATCCGTTGAAAAACATTGGCGCATTAGGCGATGCAGGGCTGGTGCTTACAAATAATGCGAATGCAGCTAGCTGGCTAAAGCAAGCTCGAAATCATGGCCATAAGGGGCGCGATGACTGTAGTTTTTGGTCCCAGAATACTAGGCTCGATACTTTACAAGCAGCATTTTTAGATATTGTGCTTGATGCTTATTCTGAAGATATTGCGGGACGGCGTGAGCAGGTAAAATTGTACCGTAGTCTGTTATCTCAAAGCGTGAATTACCCTCTTGTCTCGACATTCATAGAGCCGACTTACAATTTCTTTATGATCCTTGTGGACAGAAGAGATGAGTTAATTCGTTTTTTAGAGAGTAAAGGGATCGAAGCTAAAGTACATTACCCAACGCTAATCCATAAAATGAGTGCTAGCTTGCCTACGAAACCGTTGGCCGGGGATTTGCGTAACGCTGAAAAAATGACAGCACGGATACTTAGCCTTCCTCTTGGTCAGCATTTATCCGGAAGTAAAATAGAGTTTATTTGTCGTTCAATTATAGCTTTTCAGAACGCGGACAAATAGTTTTTGAGTGTTGTCGGACGGTTCAGAACGTATGAAGAATAAGGGGCCGAAATGAGCAACAAACCTAGCAATCCATATAGAGTTATTTATGACCTCAACTATGCTCCACTGACTTTTGATTTTGGGCATTTTTTAGCAATTTCTGAAGCTAGAAGGCAACTCTCCTCAATAAAAAGTGAGGGGATCCACCTTACTATTCTTGCGGATTTTTATAGGGAAGTGACTGACAGAGATAAGATTACTAAAGGTTACGAGAAGGATTGGAGGCTTAAGAATATAATACTTGGGTGTTGCTCAATATTACCGACTATAAAAGATATCCATCTGATCACAGATGTAAACGAAGTTTATAAAAGGCCGTATGATTGGCCTCGTGGCTATAATAGTGAAATATCAGAAACCCGCAGCCAATTCCCAAATTTTGATCGAGAATCGAAGTCCTTACCCTGCTCTGCTCAGAACATGATTGAAATGCATAAGGTTGGTGTGAACCCCAGTGTTTTAAAAGCGTCTAGTTATGCTAAGGCGCTAGCAAAGGGCATTACCCCAAAGAAGTATTTCACACTAACTTTGCGAACAAGCTGGTTATTTTCAGATAGGAACATAAATCTGGATGATTGGCATAAATTCTACGAGTTTTTGTTAGGTGAAGGTCACGATGTAGTCGTGATTGCAGACCATGAGGACTATTTTTCCGGCAAAGCCTATAAAGGTTACGATTGGGAGGTGTGCGACGCAGCGTGCTTGAATGTTGAATTAAGAATGGCAGTTTACGAGGCTGCGCAATTGAATTTTTGCAGCAGTAATGGTCCCGCCGCCCTCATGTACTTTTCAAATGCAAAGTTTTTGCAGTTTGATCAGCTCCGGGCCGATCATTTAGGCAAAAATTTTTGGTTAAAGGTGAACGGTATTCCTGTAGGCGAAAGTTTTCCGTGGTTTAACAACCTGCAGAAACTAGTCTGGAAAGACTCTAGCTTTGAAACACTGAAAGCAGAGTATTTGGCGGTTGAGTCTAGCTTATGATTAGGTGGTTTAGTTCCAAGGTTAATTTTGAGTTTCCTAGTAACGAAAATGAAATGTTGTTAAGGGGGTTGTCTTGAAAGAAATCGATATATTCTCTTCTTCGGTCCATCGCACTGTGGACGAACGGGTTAATAAGATCGAGCAAGCAAACCTTGAGCCCAAAGATTTCTTGGATTTTGAACAGTATGGTTACGACTATTTTGACAACGATGAGTTCGGGGTTGGATACGGTGGATATCATTATGATGGTCGTTATAAAGGTGCCGTTGACGCGTTCGTGTCGTTGTTCAATTTAAAACAAGGTGATTCAATTCTAGAAGTTGGTTGCGCGAAGGGCTTTGTTCTATATGAGTTTTATAAGCGTGGCTTTGAAGTGACTGGAGTGGATGCAAGCTCTTATGCTATCGAGCAAGCACCTCTAGAGATACGCAAGAGAATTCAATTCAACAACACCTCCAAGTTACCGTTTCCCGACCTGAAATTTGACATGGTACTAGCAAAAGAAGTGCTTCCCCATTTAGAGGAGAATAACGCTTTGAATCTAATATCTGAATGTATGCGCGTGTCGCGTGAAGGCAACGTTTTCTTAGAAATTCAGTGTGCGGAAGATGCCGGTGGACAGAAAATGATGACAACGTGGGACCCAACACATAAAACTACGAAACCTAAGGCTTGGTGGGTTCATGAGTTAACCCGCTTAGGGTTCTCTGGAGCCTACAATTGTAAAAAACTCTTTTGAAGTAAGGGGTGGGGGGTTCTGCAGGCATGTCGGTTAAGGTAAATATTTCGATTGACTGCAGGGCAGTGCTGCTTGACTTGGATGGAGTCATTACCGATACGAGGTTGGCTCATACAAAGGCTTGGAAACAAGCAATGGATGACTTTCTGAAGCACTGGTCAAATTCCAATAAAAAGCCTTTTGTTGAGTTCTCAGATTCAGACTACAACAATCATGTTGATGGGCTTCCTAGAATTGATGGTATCCGTAGATTCTTAGGTTCCCGGAATATCGATATTCCTATAGGTGCCACAGAAGACGTTTCTCTGACTTCAGTTGACAGCCTTAGTCTTGTAAAAAATAAACTTTATCTTGAGGCTCTTCAACAGGAAGGAGCACATATTTTTGAGGATGCGAGAATATTTATTGAGCAAATCAAGAAGAGTAAGTTGTATATCGGTTTAGTATCATCAAGTAAGAACGCACCATATGTTCTTAAAAGCCTCAATATGGATGATGTCTTCGATGTTATTATTGACGGAAATTACATTGAACAATTAGATATTAGCCCTAAGCCAAGTGCTGAGCCATTTTTAGAAGCAGCGAGAAGCCTCAAAGTCGATTTTTCACAGTGCGTTGTTGTTGAAGATTCGTATCACACATTAAAGAATACCGCTACAAATGGCCCATTACTAGCTATAGGCGTGGACCGCACGGATGGAATGGCTCTTGCGTCCAATTTCGTTCCTTGTCCAGTGGTCGCAAAGCTGACTGATGTAAAGTTAGAAACACTTGGTTGATCAACATGAATGAAAATCCAACCCGATCAAAGATAGACTTTTCTTCCGTCGAGAAAACTTCAAAAACGAAGTTACACTCGTTTACGGACATGCAAGAATTGATTTTGGCTACAAAGGCTAAGGGTCAGTCAGTAGGCTTGTGTCATGGGTGCTTTGATATTTTCCATTTCGGGCATCTTCGCCACCTCGAGTCAGCTTCTTCTTTTTGTGACTTTCTGATTGTTTCTGTAACTTCAGATAGGTTCGTTAAAAAGGGCAAAAATCGTCCTGTATTTAGGGATTGCTATCGAGCTGAGGTTTTAGCCGGACTACAATGCGTCGACGCTGCAGTGATTAGTGACTATACGTCGGCGATTAAAGTACTTACATCCTTTCAGCCAAGTATGTTTTTCAAAGGGCAAGAATATCAAGCAATGGAATTAGGTGCTAACCCTAGCTTTATTGAGGAACAAGAGCTGGCAGCGTCATTGAATATTGATGTGATTTTTACCCAGGAAGAGCGCTTTTCGTCTACGCAAGCATTGCAACGACTATGGAATCCAGACAATGACTGACAAACCACTTTTTGTTATTGGGAGCAGTGGTTTTGGAGGCTCTAGCTTTACCAAATATGCTCTTCAACAAGGATTTAGTGTCCACGGCTTTAGCCGCTCTCTACCAAATGATGATAAATTTCTGCCATACACTTGGATTGATGAAGTAAGTAGGTTTGAATTTAGTCAACTTGACTTAAACAAGAATCTTGACGATTTCTTTATGGCAGTTCGCAAAGAAAAGCCTGCTTTAATATTTAACTTCGCTTCTCAGAGTATGGTTGGAGAGAGTTGGAAGACCCCCGAGCATTGGATGCAGACGAACGTAGTATCCACTACTTCCCTTATTCAAGGCCTCGCGAATTTCGATTTTATAGACAAATACATTCATTTTACTACGCCTGAAGTATACGGCTCCACCGAAGGGTGGATCAAAGAGAGTTTCGATTTTTATCCAAGCACACCATATGCGCTGTCTAGAGCGTCAGGCGATTGGATAGTGAAAATGTGGCACGATACGTTTGGGTTTCCTGCGATCTTCACGAGGGCTGCGAACATCTATGGTGAAGGCCAGCAGCTTTATCGAATAATACCCAAGACTATATTGTTCGCTTTGACCAATAAGAAAATACCTCTTCATGGTGGCGGGAAATCCAGTCGCGCTTTTGCGCATATGGATGACGTCTCAGCTGCATTGATGTCTATAATTGAGGTGGGACAATCAGGTGATTCATTTCATATTTCGCCTCACGAAAGTGTGACTATTTTAGAGCTTGTTCAGAAAATTGGCGCGAAAATAGGCGTGGAGGATGAAAAATTGTTTAGCATTGCCGGCGATCGAATTGGCAAAGATTCTTTATACCTTTTGAACTCTGACAAGCTCATGAAACAGACCGGGTGGAGCCCCAAAGTTTCGCTCGATGAAGGGTTGGATAGATGCATTGGTTGGGTGCAACAGAATATAGATTCTCTTAGGTCAGCAACCATAGATTATGTGCATAAGCCTTGAGAGATAAGTTGGGCGGTCCCGGGTGAAATCGCCATTGCCGTCTAATGACGTGATGCGGGTAACTCTGAGTTTGCGAGGTAGGTCTGGGTCAGGGATGGCTGTATGCAATCGCAGAACGTTTTTGCTGATCCGAAGACCGATGCGACAAAGGGGGCCCCAGACTCGCCCTTTCCACTTGAGCTAATCAGATAATTAATGCTTTCCCCATCAAGGACTTTTGCTCCTTGAAATACGGTGATCTTTGCCGCTATCAGAAGTCAGCTGGATTGGGCGAGCGGACGCTTTTGAAGTGCTTCTTATTCTGTGCGTTAGAGCGCGTGATTAGGAGTTGTTAAGCTTATTGAGTGCCCTGCGGACTGCTTTGCCGGCCGCATAGGCGCGGTCGTCTTTATTGGCGATGTGCTTGGCTTCTTCAACAAAACTGGCAGCTACCTTGGTCGCTCTTTCCCGTGCTACAGGATCGGATGCAACTTTCTTAATGAGGTGCTGGGCGAATTGACGTAGGAGCATGGACATCCTTTTAAGGTAAGGGATTGAAGTGATTCTCGCTAGTCTGGAATTGCAAGACGTCGCATACGTTAGCTTGCCGCAATATTCGGCAACTTAATATGGCTCTTGGACCATTTTTTAAAGACTCTAAATATATCTTCCGGTGAAGTTGCCCAGACAGATGTAAAATTTTTCCAAGTGTTAGGCGGACATAAGAACCCGCGGGTGATAGCCTTGTAGGGTATGGCTATGTCTATTAATAAAAAGATTGCGAATATCGACCGTGCCGTAGCATATTCCCACAACAATCAGCCGAACTTAATAGTCGTTCATGGACTTCTGATTTGTATCGCAACTAGGAGTTAAATTCTTGGAATTAGCATGCCTAGACCTGGAGGGGGTTCTCGTCCCCGAGATATGGATCGCGTTTGCTGAGCGGACTGGGATAGCTGAACTGCGTGCGACGACGCGTGATATTCCTGATTATAATGTTTTAATGAAACAGCGGTTATCTCTGCTTGATCAACACGGCCTTCGTCTTCCAGATATTCAGGCAGTGATCGCAACGCTTGAGCCGCTTCCAGGTGCAGCTGAGTTTCTAGATTGGCTTCGCGAGAGGTTCCAGGTCATTATTTTGTCTGACACTTTTTACGAATTCTCAGAGCCACTCATGCGTCAGCTCAAATGGCCCACGTTGCTCTGTCATCGCTTAATTACGGATGAGGAAGGTAAAGTCGTAGACTATAAATTGCGACAGGTGGATCCTAAGCGGGCATCAATAAAAGCTCTTCATACGCTCAATTATAGAGTGATCGCGGCCGGCGATTCATACAATGACACCACCATGCTGAGTGAGGCTGAGGTCGGGATACTATTTCACGCCCCACAAAACGTAATTGATGAATTCCCGCAGTTTCAGGCTGTGCATGATTTTGGTGCGCTAAGGGAAGCTTTTGTCGCTGCCAGCGATAGAGCGCTTAGCATTTAGACTTAGGCCCCGCTCGAGTGCAGAAAAAAGACGTTCCGGCTATCTGTGAGATCCGCTGCAGAATGCGGTAGAAAGCTTCATAGATGGCGAGACTCGGGGCTTAAGTGAGTTCGTTAAATGTTGCGGCTGACTATTCGCGTACCGGGCGACCCGCACCTTCCGTATTGCATTTCATTCTTTGTGGCGGAACTATATGTTAAATAAAGCAACTGTTTTCCCTGAATATAGAGGTTTACTCATGAGATCTATTCTAGCTCTGGCCGTTAGTGTTTGCCTGTTACCCATGCCTGCACTGGCGGAAACCCCCATGGGTAATGATGTATATGTGATGGCGGACACTACGGTGCCGTCTATTGCTATGGCTGCGTGGAAAGATGGCAGCGAAGTCAAATCAGAAGCTGGCGCGGACGCGTCCAGTGCACCTGGTGATGCCGTTACGTATGTCGCGAAGCAGGTGATTTGGCCAACAGGCCGCGTGCGCATGATGAACTTCAAAAAAGATACAGGTGGTGTCTTACACCCCATCACAGATGAGACACTCCTTTATATGCTTTCTGGCACTGCAGAAGTCGGCGTTGGCGATGACATCGTCACTATCGTTGCAGGCGATGTTGTCAGTTTTCCGTCTGGAGCCCTTCGTAACGCTGGCAGCGCATCTGATGCGTCCATCGTTACCTGGAATGTCCCAAGTTTGACGGGGGAAAACACACCGACCCATGTGAAGGGCGCGGACGTTGAAGAAGGCGGTGGCGGTGCGATCAAGCTGAAGCGTTATGCGTTTCCAGGAAACTCTGTCCGTGCTGTAAAATTGGCAGCAGGCGGAGGTACCAATCCAAACAGTGCGAAAACTGATTCAATGATTTATGTCACAGGTGGACCGATGGTGTTTTATCAGAATGGCATTGAATTCGTTGTTGATGAGGGGGATTTCATTCGTGAAGTCGCCGGTGCAACGCACAACTGGAGCATTATAGAAGATTCCGGTTTCGTCACGACAAGTGGTTTGCCGCTCGATATGACGGATATCAATCCAGATGAAGCTACTGATATTCCGCCACAGCGGTAAAAATCAGATTGCGCGCTAAAGCAATAGCGCTTTAGCGCGCAAAGTTCTGTATTAATGATTCCTGAAGTATGGCGCCCCAACCGCCACGTATATCCGAGCCAGTTCCGAATTTATCGCCGTACGTGTCTCCAGGGATTCTATCGCCTTTAAAGGTCGATACGGGGCTGCCAAGGTACATCCATTGTTGGCGACCATCAGGTAAGGGGCGTGTTGACCAGTTACCGATTGGAGCGCTGTCGTCTGGAGCGACCATTGAGTCCCAATTTGTGGCGACGCAGGTTTCGTCACAGGTTGTCGTGCGGATCTTCTCCCAATTTCCAGCGACGGTGTACAAAGTCATGCTGTCAGACGTTGCCATTACGGGGCCAATATCAGTTTCTTGATAAGTAACCCAGTCGGGTACGTCGGGAGCGCTTTGAAGAACAACCACGCTCCATTCACCGCCAGCGTCTAAACCGTTACTGTCATCATTTCGAAAGTCGCCTTCAAACGTATAAAGGGGCTCTTCTTTGTAAGTCCATTGAAGCAAGCCGTCGGTACGATGTTGTATCGTCCAATCTTCATTAATTGGTCGAGCGAGCCAGGGTGCCTCTACGGGGAGCCAGGACTTGAGGCAGTCTTCGTCACAGTCAGCCATTGGGCCTGTGTAAACGCTATGGCCATTTAGATCAGCCAATGTTTGGCCGGAGATAGTCGCCTTGATTTGTACATTCGGGGGTGTGTCTATCGGCTCGTACAGCACGTCCCATGACCCAGATGCTTTTTCACCAATCATGGCGCCTGGGTGCGTGTCTTTGGCGTAGGTGTAAATGGGCTGTCCACGGTACGCCCACTGAGACGTGCCACTCGGTCGTGTGATCACAGACCAAGCGCCAACTGGCTCAGCGTCTGCGCTTGTGATGACAGGGGGCCAAATGTCGGAGCATTCATCCAAACACGTAGACGTTCCTAACTGCTCGCGATCCTTTTTAAAAGTATACAGCGTCAGGCCGTCCGCGTTTACGAATAGTCGTCCACCGCCCATGTCTCGTGCGGCAATGTCCGAGGGAAGCGGGGCGTTCGCCGCCCATGCAGCTGAAGGTGCTAACGCAAGCGCGCTGAGTAAGTTGAGTACCGTTCGATTTTTCATAGGTCAGCTAAACGAGAATTTCGGAAATAGTTTTTGTCGTCTCTATCGACCCGGTGCCCCAGCGTTCCACAGGGATGCCCATCACCTGCATTGCGGTGAGGCCAATGCGGGTAATTGGGTCGCCGTTCCCTGCGATGTGCATGCCTGTTTTTAAACGACCGCCAGCTTTACCAATCATCATCACAGGAATGTTGTCGACTGAGTGAACGCGAGAATTACCCGTATCCGAGTTAGCGAATATCAGCGTATTGTCGAGTAACGTACCGTCGCCTTCGCGAATATCTTTGAAAGCTTGGATGAACGTTGCCAGTGCTTCCATACTGTGCACATGTAACTTTGCAACTTCGCGCTGATAACCGAGGCTCGCGTCGATTGGCTCTTCGTGGGTCAGCGTATGGTGGGTGAATGACTCTCCGCGACGACGCACCATGGATAGCGCTTGCGAATACAACATATTGAAGACACGGGTTTGGTTGCAGGCCAATGCCATGACTAATATGTCGGTTAGCAGCTTGTGATTGTTCTTCACCACGTCAAGTTCGATGCCCAAAACTTCATCTTCTGGAGGCGGTGTTGGTATGCCGCAAGCCTCAGAGATATCTGGTTTTTCCATCTGCAGAGCTAATTGATGCTCGAGTTGTCGGATGGATGTGAAGTACTCATCCATGCGCGCCCTATCACTTGCACCGAGTGTACGAAGGAAATCTTTGCTTTCTTCATGCACGGCGGAGAGCACGCTACTGCGAACCATGACGCTGGGTGCTGGCGTGAAATCGGCCTGGTTGGGGTCAACGAACCCGGCCCCGAAAACTCTCTGATAGAACGCGAGTGGTGAAACATCTGCTGCGTTACGACTGGTTGAGTTGCGGAAGGTGTAGCTGTCCCTCGCGCTACCCGTACTGGATAGGTCGAGAGACCGGAAACGCGTCTCGCTTCCGATCTGATCGGCAATAATTACGTCGAGCGTTGGTTCTGGTGTATCTCCGAAAGTGCGTGGTACGTTGCCTGTCTTGGCTGCTACCCAGCCGGTGAAATGTACGGCGCTAGGGCGACCGTCGAGCGGCGTGTTGAAAGCGTTAAAGTAGTTGAGGTCGTCGGCGTGCGGCACCAGCGGTTGGGTTTCTTCCAGAAATGTGATGCCGGGCTTACCATCCATGGCAATGCCTCTTCCTGGCGTATGGCCAAGACCCCAGAACCAGGAGCCAAAACGCACGGGGATTGGCGCGCCAGAGGCTAGCGCCGTGCCGCTGTCATTAAGAAAACAATCCAGGAAAGGAAGGCCTAATGCGACAACTGAGCCGGCAACGGTACCTCTAAGAAAAGAGCGACGACTTAGGGTCATAGCTTTGTCTCCTTGGCAGATATGATGCCAGCGTCTGCAGTATTTGTATCCAAAGATGGTGGAACGACGCGATAGAATGCGTCGCTCAACACCATTTCCATTAGCAACTCCGGAACTCTATATCCGGCTGCGGCAAATTTCGCTTCAAGATATCCCATCCATTGCCGTTCAGACCGTGTCGGCGAGTGCCCAGTACCGTAAGCGTATAGCCGGTTTGTGAAACAGGCAGGGGCGGATGCATTCTGGCGTAGGGCTTGGCCTAGGCCGACCGCATTCTCATAAGTAATACCGTCAAGCTCGCCTGACGTGTCGATTTTCACACCGTTCTCGGTTGTTCGAAGTTGGCCAGCGCCGTCAAACGTCTCCATAGCAAGTCCGATGGGATCCATCAGCTTATGGCAGCCTGCGCAGCTTGCTTCTTTGTTGTGCACGTCGAGGCGTTGCCGAGCGGTTTTGTTGATTTGATTGGCGTCGTCATTGAAATCAGCAAAATCAACATCCCCAGGCGGCTCAGGAATCTTCTGGCAGAGAAGGCTCTCGCGGACTGCCTGTCCTCGCAATGTGGGGGAACTCTTTCCTGGATGAGAAAAAAGCGCTTGGAAACTTAGGTGGGTGTGGATGCCCGCCCAAGGGCTGTCCTCTGGAAACTCGTATGGCATCCAGCCCTCAGGGTTTTCAATAGGGACACGGTAAATTGGTCCCAGGTCCCCGCTGATAAAAGTCTTTCGGGTCGTGAAAATGTCGCGGTAGTCGGATTTATCTTCGATGAGTACTTGGGTCAGTGTGCGTAAAGTTTGTTCTTTGGCATCTTCTGTAACATTAAGGATGAAGGCAGGGTAAATGATAGGGTCTTTTTCCAGGATGTCAAAGCGTTCAAATTCAAGCATATCTTCAAAGAACGATGCTACTCCGTGTTCAACACGGGGTGACGTCATCATCCGGTTGAACTGTTTTTCCAATCCGTCTTTTGTGTCGAGTTCACCTGTAGCCGCAGCGTCAAGAAGTACTGCGTCAGGAGTCGTGTTCCACAATAGAAAGCTTAGCCGGGATGCTTTGGAGTAGCCGTCCAGTTGATACAAGCCATCAGGCGCAGGCGCGGCGGTTTCGTTGATATATAGAAATTTAGGCGACACCATTAAACCAGTCAGGCCATAGCCTAAGCCCTGGTAAAAATCACCAAGTCCCTCAGCTCCAGCCCCGGAGAGGTTTGTGTAAAGCGTTTGTTCGGAGTCCGTGAGTGGTCGGCGGAATAGGAACTTTCCAACTGACGAGATGAATGTATTGGCGCAGGCATCATCGCGGGTGTTGGAGGCGGCCGGTGTGCAAGACACTAGAACCTTGCGGTTTTCTTCATCGACCACTTGTAAGGCAATCGAGCGGGCCATGGCCTCATACCGTTCCAATGCGGCAGGCGTGATTGTTGCGCTGCTAGCACCGAGGGCTAGTAGACCGTCTATCCGTTCTAGTGGGTCGAACCGACCAGCTACAATAATGTTACCACCAAAGACGTCTCTAATGGAGTTCCGGTACTGTTGTTCTGTAAGGCGGCGCAGTTTTGGTTCAGTGCCCTCGGTCAGAGGTTCACCCTCACCGCATGCGCTGACAGTAAGAGCTAGTGCAGAAAGCAGAACGGCACGAAGTATATTTTTTAGATAAATCATTATTGCTCTAAACTTTTATTTGCCGCGCGTGGCAAGTTGCATGGTGTCCGGCTCTGCGATTACTTCGGACGTTTTTAGGTCGCCTTGCTCTGGTCTGACGATGAATGCTGGTATTGTTTCAATAGTGTAGGACGACGAAAGTGCCGTGCACTCGCCGGTTTCTGGGTCCGGATATCCGTCCGCGAGTTTATGGGCTGCGACGTACATTGATGGGCAGCTGAACTGGCCCGTTACTGCCAGGTAGCCGCCTTTGCGAAAGTAGCTCCAGAAATTTTCAACGTCACGATATCCAGCGATAATGCCCTTGGCGCGATCTTCCGATGCTTCCAGATCCAATTCCATGCGCATGTCTCTCAGGTGAATTTCGGAATGCGCAAGGTTGCCATAGTATGGCAGAAAGGCCTCAATTGGGTCCGTTGATAAAACACCGTCTACGATTTGGCCCTTTGCTGCATTGCCGTATCCGGGAATGTCGTGCACCCGATAACTGGCGTACGGCAGAACGTTGCCTTGGGCGTCTTTTGGAAAAATATCATTAGCCCGATACATGCGCACTGTTACGTCGCCATCGTTGCGTTTGTCGTCTACGTCGCTCACCTCAATGAGGATTACCCCTTGAGACGTATCGATGAGTTCGCCGTTTGCATTTGTTTCTACGTAACCACTGTCACGCCATCCGAACGTGCATCCCAACAGTCTATACATTTGGTTGTCGATGCCGGCTTGGCCATCAGGCGACGTGAAGTTCTTATGGCTGCACGTTTTTGGCGTCGCAGAACCTTCCGATAGTCCATCCAGATCCATACCGTATGAAATACTACCCTGCACGGTCTTGTGTGGTGGGTCTTGAACGATGGTCGGTATGGCGCAGACATCTTCACCGTTGGGGCCACGCTTGGCCGACATGGCGCGACGGGTTCCGGTCACCGGTTCTATGTCGCCGCCGTTCGTGAGTTCATCGCGTATTCCTGGCTCTAGGCTCTTCCACCAGATTTCATCGTTGCCGATAGCAAGTCCACGGGGACACTCTTCCATATATTTAGTCTCGTAGACTGACGTGTAAAACGAAACAACAACTAGCCCAATGGTTCGCTCCGTATCCACTTCCGCAGTCGTGGCTGTGGCGGAAATGGTACCAAGCACAAGCGCCCCGATTGCCGATGCTGCTCTCAAATTCATATTTTTTTTCATGCTACCCAACGTTCCTGCTGTCCAGCTGAGAGCGCATCTCAGTCACTTGCTTGTTCCTCTATATAATACACGATGATGCGCAGTGGGGTGATATATTCAAAATCCGTTTTATGGTTGTGGCCACCTGTTGCACTCAAGATACTGAGTGGTTCATGCGGTCAGCACCCTTTGGTCAACTACTACTGATCCATGCTGCTAGCGCTTTTTGACCAATAAGCGAACGCGTGCCCGTAAATTTCCTCAATCGCCAGTGATTTTTGGTCATGGTGCTAGGCCCCACTGGACATTGAGAAGCACGGTCGTTAGGCCCGTGGGAATCACTATTTAGGATAGCTTTCACTATGGGTTTTAATCGCTTTATCGCCCTATTCACCGTGCTTGGTGCTTTGTCACCAGGACTGTCCAACGCAGCTCCGGACTATGCAGGTGCAGAGGGGCCACCAATCAAGTTCCGCACAGCTTTGTCCGCTGACGAGCAGAGCGCACCTACGGATAGTGAGGGGCTGGGCGTTGCCGAATTTTTGCTCGACCGACCGACCCAACGGCTTGACTGGACCATCACTCACAGCAAATTGACATCAAAGGCAGTCGCGGCACACGTTCACGGTCCGCAAACCCCTGGTGGAAACGCAGGTGTTCTGTTCGATCTGTCGCCAAATGGCATGAAAAGCCGGATTTTAGGCTCAGTTTTCTTGAATGATGGAGAGCTTGAATATCTACTCACGGGACGTCTGTACGTGAATATCCATACCACGAAATACCCGGCAGGCGAGCTAAGGGGCCAAATTATGCGGGTGCGACCAGAGAAATAACGAAACAAAAATAGTTGGCTGACCCGGACCCCTAGTGTACGTAAGGTGCTCACTCGTATATAACAAAGTGGCCGTCAGGCGAAGTAAAGCGTATCAATGAAGATCAGAAAACCCAATAAATTTAAGGGCTTGGTTTTTTTTTGGTAGGGGTTGAATGAGGGCGCGGCAGGATCAGATGAAAATATATTTTCTTCCAGTATTGTCTGTAACGGTCGGCTTTTTGACCTCTGCAGGGATGAGTGTTGTTGCTGCGGATGCGCCGGAGAACAGGACCCTTGGGTTTGTCGTTCAAGGCTGGATGCCTTCTGTCTATGAAACTAAGTTCATCGACGAGTGTCCGGCCGGCTTGAATATTAGTAACGATGAAATCTGGTGGCGTACCCTTTCCAAGGCAGAGCGAAGTGAAAAGACACAGGACGGTTTAATTACGACCCTAGATCGCTGGTTCTTGGCCAAGAGCCGTGGCCCTAAAGGCGAGGACGTTTGCATCAATCCGGAAGTAATTAAAGATGACCCCCCCTTGTTGACAGTTGAAGGCGCGACGTCGTTCGGGGTCAACCTTGATGGGAATACCGATGGTAGCGCTACGCCAAAGACTTGTACCCACGAGAACTTCATAAGCCCAGTGGGCGTTCCCGGCGTCGATAATCAACTCTACAGATTGATTGGCTGCATTTACGGCTTCCGTGATCAGGGCGTTATTGAAATCAACGCCAACGAGATGCGGCGTACCAGTGGCCTAGCGATGATTCTCATCGAAGTTACGGATGTCGACGACGCCAAAAATGATGATGACGTCACCGTGACCTTTTACAGGTCCATCGATCAATTCCCACTAGATAGTTCTGGACAAGTCATTCCGCATTCCAGTTATCGCGTCGACTATAAGGGTGGTGGCCCTCGCTACGGCGACTCTCTGAAAGGCTCTATCGTTGACGGTGTTCTTCAGGCCGGGTCTGGAGACGTTCGCTTACCCTATTACGGCAACTACAACTATATGCACCCGGTAATCCGGGACATGCAGATCAAACTAGAGATTGCCGATGATGGGACGAACTCACAGGGCACGGTAGCCGGGTACTATGATCTTGAGCAGTACCTGTACCTGACCGGTGGTCTAGGGCCTGTCATTTCGACAGGCAACTTTAGTTGCCCAGCTTTCTTTGATGCGGCTAAGCGCATGGCTGACGGCTACCCTGATCCGGATACTGGGGAATGCACCCATATTTCGTCAGCCTTTGAGATCAATGCGTTTGCAGCCTTCGTGGTTCATCCGGACCAGTCAAGTAACATGGAAACTGCCGAGCGCTGAGCCCGTCACCGGACGGATATTGCAGGGAATTCAGGTGATACATGCTGATATCTAAAATGAAACGTAATATAGGCCAAATCGCGTGTGTGGCAGCTGCAATTTGTACGCTGACCGCGTGTGGCGAGAGCGAGCCGCAAACCAGCGGCGCGCCTCCGGACATGCGCCGATTGACTTCGGAGCAATACCGCAACGTTATTCACGACGTATTTGGTGAGCACGTTGAAATCGCGAGCCGCTTTGATCCATTGGTACGCACTGATGGCTTATTTGCCGTCGGTGCCAGCAAGGCAATCATCACGCCATCTGGCTTTGAGAAGTTTTACAACATAGCGCGATCCGTGGCGAGACAGGCTGTGGACAAAGACAATCGCGCCGTTCTCATACCCTGCGCGCCGGCGGATGCATTGCGCGCTAATGAGGCATGCAGTCGTCAGTTCTTTACTGAGGTTGGACGGCACTTATATCGTCGCCCTCTGACCGAGTCGGAAATGGAAACGGCTGTCTCTGCTGCCAACGAAGTTGCAGATCAGTTAAACGATTTCTACTCAGGAATTGAATTTGGCCTGACCGGATTGCTGGTCACACCAAGCTTTCTTTTCATCATCGATGAAACTGAACCTGATTCATCGTCACTGAGTGGCTTGCGTTTAACTGGGCACGCCAAGGCATCTCGCTTGAGCTTTCTTCTTTGGAACTCGGCACCGGATGATATGCTGCTCGAGGCCGCAGAGACTGGTGCACTTCATACTGACAACGGTATCGAACGTCAGGTAGAGCGTATGGTTCGGTCACCGTTTCTAGCTAGAGGGGTTCGCGCTTTCTTTGAGGATTTCCTGGACCTCGAAAAATTTGAGAACTTGGAAAAAGATACGACGATTTACCCCGCCTACACGATTAACACCGCGGAAAGCGCAAAGGAGCAGATGCTCCGTACCATCGTTGATCATACGGTCAACCAGGATGCGCCTTACCCAGAAATCTTCACGACAAGAAAGACGTTCATTGATTCTCATCTCGGGCGCGTTTACCGCGTGCCTGTAGCCCGACCTGACGGCGGCTGGGAACCATACGAATTCCCTGAAGATGACGTCCGCGCCGGTATTTTGACTCAGATGGGGTTTCTCTCCCTGTTCTCCCATCCGGGGCGCAGCTCCGCTACTCTTCGCGGCAAGGCAGTGCGAGAACTGTTACTGTGCCAAAAGGTGCCAGACCCACCAGGCGACATTGACTTTTCTTTGTTCAATGATCCCAACGCGCCTAGCCGCACGGCCCGGGACAGGCTGACTGCCCATGCTACTGTGCCCTCCTGCGCTGGTTGTCATAAGTTAACTGATCCAATCGGACTTGGCTTTGAGCAGTTTGACGGTATCGGTCAATTTCGCGTCGCTGAACAGGGTGCAATCATCGATGTTGCTGGCGACCTGGACGGCAACCAGTTCGCGGATGCCAAGTCCTTGGCTCAGGCTATGCATGACAGCCCAAGTGTTCCTGCTTGTCTAACCAACCAGCTGTATTCCTATGCCGCCGGACGTGCGCCTGAGCGCGATGAACGGGAGTTCGTTCGCTATCTGGAAGCCGGGTTTTCTGACTCTGGATATAGTCTAAAAGCTCTTCTTCGCGATATAGCCACAAGCGATGCTTTTTACGCGGTCTCTGAGCCCAAACGTGTGGACGATGGTGTGCGGGCCGCTTCTTTTAATGACAAGACTAAACAGGAGCTTGGATCATGAGCTTTTTTCTTCACAGCAAGAAGTCCCGCAGGCAAATGCTGCGGAGCATGATGGGTGGCGGCGTGGTCTCCCTGACATTACCGTTTCTGGATTGTTTCCTAAACACAAACGGTACAGCGCTAGCGAGTGGGGCGCCGATCCCGACACGGTTTGGCACTTGGTACTGGGGTATGGGCCAAACGCCAGGCCGAGCCGTGAAGGACAAGATAGCGACAGGCCCAGGTATTGAGTTCCTGGAAGAGACAGAAGCGTTGATTCCGCACAAGGACAAGTTGAACTACTTCGGTAAATTCAACATGCCGCTGGACGGCCGTTCTAACTATACCCACTTCTCTGGTTGGGTAGCCAATCGCACCGGTACAGCGCCAGAAGCTGGCGGCAATATTCCTGCGCCGACTTTGGACTTGCTCATTGCTGACGAAATTGGAAAGGGCACGCGGTTCCGAACGCTGGACGTTAGTAGTGTGGGTATGGCGAGACAGAACTATAGTGCCCGTAACACGTTTAACCGTGCAGCGGCCGAAATTGATCCGGTTGCACTGTTTGACCGCATTTATGGACCTGAATTCGCGGATCCAAACAAAGCGGACTTTAAGCCCGACCCGGACGTTCGGATGCGCAAGAGTGTGCTCTCGGCATTCACGGAGGAAACCAAGGACTATATGAAGACCTTGGGCGCTGCCGATAAGCAGAGGATGGACCAATACTTTACGTCTATCCGTGAGATCGAAAACCAGTTGGCCCTGCAACTGACGAAACCCGAACCGAACCTAGCCTGTGTGGTGCCAACGCGGCCGGGCGAGCTGGGGCCGGATGAAGTGGTCCGGGTGCGTGAAATAGATTCCGTCATCGAGACCCACAAGGTCATGACTAAAATTCTAGCGATGGCGGTGGCTTGTAACCAGACTAACGTGTTCAACATGGTGTTTACCGACAGCTTTGCGAATGTGCGCCGGGTCGGTGAGACTTATACCCATCATCTATTAACCCACGAAGAGGCTATTGACCCTGATCGCGGCTATCAGCCGCTGACCTACTCGTTCAATAAGGCATCTATGGATGGCATGGCGTCATTCATCGACATCATTGATAGTATCCCCGAGGGTGACGGGACCTTGCTCGACAATTGTCTTATCTTCGCCTCGTCCGAAACCAACTACGCGAGGTTGCACACCATTGACGGCGTGCCAGTCTATCTTATTGGCGGCGCTGGCGGTCGTATGAAGCAAGGGATGTACGTTGCTGGCGGCGGCGATCCCATCACAAGGGTGGGGCTGACGGCCATGCAAATCATGGGTGTGCCAGTTCAGAATTGGGGTACGAAGTCGTTGGAGACCTCCAAGACGATCTCTGAAGTCGTCGTTTAGGCTCAGTGTTATCAAGGTTTGTGGTCAGAGAACTAAGTGAAAAGGTTAGGCGAATGACGGTTCATGCGCGGCTATGCTCTCTTATGGTTCGGGCCGTTGCGCCGATCTTCTGTCTTTCACTGACGTCGGCTATTGGCCTGGCAGAGGTTCTAGAACCGAAAGCGCCGGATGCGTTTGTTCTGGTCGCAAAAGGTCACGGGTGGGCTGTTTCCGACGCTGATCAGATGACTCTTTATACATCTAAGCGCGACATAACGCCGGGTAAGTCAAGCTGTGTTGAAGACTGCGCGGTGGCATGGCCGCCGTACCTAGCCTCTAAATCCGCGATTACTGGCGAGGGCTGGTCGGTGTTTGCCCGCGAGGATGGCAATCAGCAGTGGGCATACGAAGATAAGCCATTATACCGATACAGCATGGATCAGGGCCCGGGCGACACCTACGGCGAAGGCATTGGCTTGCTGTGGGACATCTCCTTCATCTACGCCCCGACGCCGCCTGGCATTAGTGCTAGAAAGACGCTTATGGGGCACGTCGCCGCGGATCAGCATCAGAAGACATTGTATACGCCTCAGGTTGACGTGGATGCCGCATCGTTGTGCGTGGAGAATGCTTGCCTGGAGCAATGGAGTCCCGTCGTGGCACCACGTGTTGCCCGTTCTATCGGTGACTGGGACGTCATCACACGTGAAGATGGTTTGAACCAGTGGGCGCGCGAGGGGCGACCCTTATTCCGATACTCTAATGACGTCTTATTCGGTGAGGCTGCAGGGCACGGTGTTGCATTTGATGCTGATGGAAATACGATGGAGGTCATGGTGCTTGAGCCAAGGCTACCGTATCCAGATTGGGTGAGGGTCCAGGACACCGATGCTGGTGAAATGCTTGCCGACGAAAACTACAAATCGATTTACACCTGGGACCCCAGCAAATTATTCTCGCGGCTAGCCACACCAGCTCCGGCATGTGGAGCGGAGTGCTTGGCCGAAGAGTGGGTTCCTATGTCGGCGGGCGAAGATGACGTCGCACCAGGAGGTAACTGGGCGATCTTGGCTTTGTCTGATGGCCGTCGTCAGTGGGCCTATAAGGGCCGGCATCTTTTCACGAATACGCGAGACAAGACCCAAGGCTCATTTCTAGGCTATCGACACGGTGGTAATCGGGCGGTGAACGTGATCATGCACTCTGGAGACGCGCTGCAGGGCACTCTGCGACGTCCATAGGTCAGATCCGAGAGTGGACATTTATAGCCTTTTCGAAGAAATTTATTGTTTTAGACCTCAGCCTACATGCGATAAATATGAAAGTTGTGAGGCAAATACTTAAGGGTTCATCATGAGTAAAAATACGAGATTCAGCAGGCGCTCCGTCGTCAAATTTGGAATTCAAGTGCCACTCACTATGGCTACTGTGGGCGTTCTCGCCGCCTGTGATGGCGGGGAAAAGGTTGCCTTGTGCGCCGACCCTAATAGCTTGAGCTTCGGTGAAAACAGCATCCGTCAGGCCAATAAATATACAGAATCTTCGCCCGAGCCCGGCAAGGATTGTCTCAACTGCGCGTTCTTTATCCCCGAACCTCTGGGGTCAGACGGCGAAGTTCCTAACTGTGGTGAGTGCAGCATATTTGAAGGGCTAGCCAGTAAAAATGGGTACTGTGAATCGTGGAGTACTAAGGATACTGGACAAGGCTAGATACCCTGTTAACGCTGTTTTCCCACGTGGGCTTCGGTTACTGGTCCGCCGCGGTTACCCCAATTAGACCTTAGGTAAGTGCTCAGCAGAGCGATCTCGTCATCGTCCAGCTTGTCGCCGAACGCTTCCATGTTTTTCCAGGCGCTTGGTGGTGCAGGTGTGGGCGTCTCGGCACCGTAGATGATGACGTTAATTAGTGACGCGGGGTCTTCCGCTTGCACGATACTGCTCCCGGCTAGTTGAGGACCAATGCTCGGGTCACCGAGGCCTGTGGGCAAATGACAGGTCCCGCAATGGATTGTATATACTAACTCTCCAGCTCTGAAGTCCTGATCGCCCATTTCGTGCTGCGGTGCACGCTCTATTGGAGCCAGGCTCTTAAGGTAAAGGGCGATGGCGCGCACGTCGCCGTCGTTCAGTTGTGATGAACTCATCGTAATAACTTCATTCATTGGGCCAAAACTGCCAGCTGTGCCGCCGTGACCAGTCTTCAGGTAAGAGGCAATGTCGTCTTCCGACCATGCGGCTAGACCGTCAGCTGCAGAAGTTAGATTGACTGCGGACCAGGGGCGGATTTTATCGCCTTCTACTTTGTCGTTGTATGTACCGCCGCTGAGCGCGTGATCGGACTGCAAACCCCCTAATGCATTGCGTGGCGTATGGCAGGTGCCGCAGTGGCCAAGGCCTTCAACGAGATACGCACCGCGATTCCAGTTTTCGGATTGAGTGCTATCAGCTTCGAAGCGTGCGCCATCAAAGAAGAGGTAGTTCCAAACACCCAGTAAGCTTCTCTGATTGAATGGGAATCCCATGTCGTTGTCCGGCGGTGTATCGGACGATGGCGCAACTGTTTTAAAGAAAGCAAAAAGGTCCGTTAGGTCCTGTACCGAAACCTTGCTGAAAGACGGGTAGGGGAACGCAGGGTAAAGGTTTGATCCGTCAGCCGACTTGCCTTTGTGCATGGCACGGATGAACTGACCCTCTGTCCAAGCGCCGATGCCTGAGGTTTCGTCGGAGGTGATGTTGGTTGAGTAGATCACGCCAAAGTCTGTGTGGAAGGCTACCCCGCCGGCGAATTGGTCACCACCTTCTCTCGTGTGGCACGTCATACAGTTTCCTGCTGTCGCCAAATACGAACCGCGCTGAATTGGGTCATTGTTGTCAGCCAGAGCGCTGGTCGAAACGGGCTCCTGTGCTGGCGCTGGGGTCGTCAGGGCTAGGGTGGACGCGGCCAACAGAGCTACAGCAGAGTGAGTGAGTGTGAATGGCGATTTGACTTGGGTCACACTATATCCTTTAGCTTCGGCTTAGGCGTGCATCTATGGATGGTTGGCTCCAAGAGGTGCAATTCATTTCGGCGAGACGACCGCCGGTTGGACGACTTTTCTATGGCCTGCGTTAGCCTCTTTTTCTGAGCTTTAAAGCGCAGAGGCTGCGAGAGCTTTACCATTATACATTAATTGCGTGAGCCAACATCTAATTGACCGCGAATTTCGCCAAAAGGCCAGAGTTTGGTGGTGATGTTCACGTAGGTCCACCCAGCCAGTAGATACTGAGTTTGTGCTTCCGTGATTACGGCTGATCCTTTTAGGGGACTGACGATGCCGTTAGGCGCTAAATCGATGAACGGCAGTCCGTTTGCTCCTGGCTGAGCAGGTCCATGCAAACTGGCCGCAAGGGGGCTTGAGACTAAACCACTAAACTGAATATCCCAGGATAGTGTCAGAGTGGATAGTTCGAGTTGGAGGTCTACAGACCCAAGTGCGGTACTTTCTGTTAGTCGTGTCTGGTTCCAGGCCGATAGGTCTGCGTGAAATTCGCGAGACGTAATTTGTGCGTAAGCTGGAACGCCAATAGCGAAGGTGATAGAGAGCAGCGCTGCCAATGCAGTTCGACGATTCATGTAAAACCTTCTGAAATTATGGAGTTTGTTACTTGGATGACAGTGTCGTTCCCCTAATTCGAAAAGTCACGGGACTTTCCCAAGCCACCAATCACGACTGATCCGAAGAGCATGACCCCAATAGCCGCGTACAATACTTGCGTATAACTGCCCGTAATATCGAATGACATTCCGACCGCAAGGGGGCCGACCGCGGCACCAAGATAAAAAATTGACAGCTGGCTTCCATAAATCTTGCCATATGCTTTCAGGCCGAAAAAACGGCTAACCAGAAATGCGACTAAATCAATTTCAGCTGCCGCTGACAAGCCGAGGGTAATAACGGCGATTAGGAAGACCCAAGTTGGCGCGGAGTCCAGTGTCAGCAACAAACAGCCTACAGCAGTGGCCGAGAACATTACTGCTGCGACTAGTGGGGCTCTGAAGCGGTCGATCAGGAATCCGACACCTATTCTACCAAATAGGACGGAAAAGCCGAGCACACCTGCAATCTGTGCCGCAGCCATCGCGCTCATGTCTCTATCAATCAATAGCGGGACTAGATTGATTAGTAATCCAGCAATGATCGCCGATATAAAGAAGAACCCAATTGCGATCTTCCAGAACACAATCGTTCTATAACTCTCTTTGAACGTAAGCCCGGGGTGTGTGGGGGTCTCGTCCACCTGCTCGATTTGATCATGAGACGGAGCACTATCGTTGAACAGCAATCCAATTAGCGGCAATGCAACAAGAAGAATCAATGCGCTGATTCCTAGATAGCCGGCTTGCCAGCCGTACTTTTCTATTAGTGCAGTCGCGACACCTGGTCCAACGATTCCGGCTAAACCAGATCCGGCTAAGGCTAGGCCGAGGGCCAGGCCACGGCCTTTGTCGAACCAAAGGTTTACCGCGCGTGTCCAAACAACAGGTGTCGTCCCGCCGCCGACGAGAGACATCGTCAGCCACATAGCATAGAAGAATGCGATTTCACCTCCCAATTGCGTCAATGACGCATAACCGATTGAGAGTAAGCCCATCGAAATCAACCCCACTCTCTTGGCCCCGAATCGATCAACGATCGTGCCTACAATGGGCGCTGTGAACACGGTACCTAGAAGGAGAAAACTTGCAGCAGTTGAGACTTCACCGCGGGTCCAGCCGAAGGCAACTGTCAGCGGGACAACGAATACGCCAAATGTGTAAAAGGCAAACCCGCTGAGACCGAATCCATTTCCGACCGCGCAAGCCAGTAATGTTCGCCAGCCTCGCTGAAATTCTTGTGGTGCAGATAGCATTGTGGAGTTCCCCTAGTATTCGCAAGCTATTGAGAACGCGATCATTGCCTCGAAATTGGCTTACCGACAGCGTTTCGATGGTATTGTCCGCGCCGTGAGCATTATGTGCGGGCTGCGCCATAAAAATGAATGTACTCGCCTGTAATGCCAGAATAGTCGTGTGGCGAACCACCATTCCTATCCCGCCTCTATAATTCTTAGCTTTCGTATCATACGAATGGTGGCGCAAGTAGTATGTCTTGAACACCTGACTAATTTTAAACACTGACAAAATGCTCAACATAAAGCCCAAGGGTGAATCATAATAATGACTGACGCTTTAGCATGGAGACGTAAATTTGGTGTCATGGGCCCGTCGACCAACACCATAGTCCAGCCTGACTTTGACGACCTCCGCGTTTCCGGTGTCACAAATCACTACAGCCGAATATTGGTCAAAGACGGAACTATTGAGAGCGATGAACAGTTTATGGCGTTAACGCGTGGTATCGCCGACAACGTTATTGATGCTGTGAGAAGTGTGATGACCTGCGCGCCTGACTATCTCGTCATGGGGATGTCGGCGGTTACTTTCTATGGAGGTAAAAAGGGGTCTTACGAATTTCTGGAACGTATTGAGTCAGAATCCAATATCAAGGCGTCGATAGGATCGCATTCCTGTGTCGCGGCACTAGAGGCTTACGGCGGTATTAAGCGTATTGCGTTTGTATCCCCTTACTACCCATCAGCAAATGCGGAAGTGAAACAGTTTTTTTCTGACTGTGGTTTCGAAACTGTTCGAGATATTAATTTGCAATGTCCAAGTGCCATTGCGATTTCTGAAGTGCCGGACAGTCGGTTGATTGAAGTCTTGCAAGAACTTGATGGGCCGGATGTCGACGCTATAGTTCAGATTGGCACCAACATGAGTATGATGAGGCTGGCTGCATTCGCCGAGAAATGGTTGAATAAGCCAGTGATATCCATCAATGCCGCAACGTATTGGCACGCATTGCGCGCGAACGGTATCGGCGACAAGGTTCAAGGGTTTGGGCGGTTACTTGAGGAATTCTAGACGAGGCTAATGTTCGCCCGACGCTTTTGCGTTGCGCAGCCATAACCCGTGACTAACACCAAAAGTTTTATTTGAACTCGTAATCCACCGTGCCTGGGAAGGTTACGTTGAGGGTTATAACTGGGACGCGGCTCGGGGCGAATACAGAGTGGTGTAGTGCGCGCCCATCCACGTAGATGCCTTCACCGGTGGCCAGGCGGCAGGTGGTTCCGTCCTGTTGCGTAATTTCCGCGTGGCCCTGCATGCTCCAGACGATGCGTGGACCATTGGTCAAATGCATTTCTGTCGGTCCGCCTGGGAATGGCTCTCCCGGCTGACTTATGGCAATACCCCAATACTTGGCGTTCTGTTTTTCTGAGATCCATTCCGTATCGCTCACCTGGGTGAGGGGTACTTCAGTTTCTGTCATGATGGAACGGTCGTTCTTATCCATGTCCATGGCGCAGAGTTTCATGATCGAGTTTCCTTCATGGGTAGTTACTCTTGTCGATATCCGGTGCCGGCCACTGCGTTAGTCGACCGTTGCAGGTTGTAACGTGGCTGGGACGGGTCAAACGGCATATCAGTCGCGATAAATTCCGAAGCCTCCAGAATCTCCCAGTAGCCGCTCTTGGCATTTTCCTCTCGGATTGCGTCGCCGGCCTCAACCGTATACTCGACGCCGTCTTCCGTGCGTTTCATCCGGCCCTTGTTTATGTAGATGAGGATGTCACGTCCATTGGTAGCAGGCGTGGTGCGACCACCAGCTTCGAGCACCGCATGACGGAATGAGTTTCCATCGCCACTGTAGCGTTTGGCAGTGAATTTTGCTGCGCCATCGGGTGCCTTGAGTATTGCGTCGTGATCTGTTGCGGTCGTTGGGTCTTCACCATCCATCCATTGCGCAATAGCCATCACGTTGAGTCCTTCGCCCCGCACGACTTTTGCTTTGGGCGCATCGCTCGTGTTTGAGACGATATAGGTCAGAATTACTGTTTCACCATCTGGGTCAGAGTTCCGTAAAATACCTGACGGTAGGAATACGGCATCCCCGGCGTTGATCGTGACTATATCGCCGGCAACGCCGACCGATGCCGTGCCTTTAAGCATGTAGAGTTGGGTCTCAAAGGTGATCTGATGAATGACAGGGCCGGATTCCCACTTCAATACTCGGAGTGCACCCATTGGAAAGTTGTATTCCTGCGCAGTGTACCGGCTTGCACCGTCAGGTGCAGTGGCTGCGGCGCCCCCTTCGGCGATGAACGAGCGGTCGTACATTGGCGTGTCCGCCTTCGGCAGCGGTAGGTCCCATTCTGCTTCTGCATAAACAGGTGCCTCTACTGCAGGAACATGGATGATGCGCGCGTCCTGAGCCGAGGCCGACGTTAGGCTGAAGGCTGCGAGGGCTATTGTTACAAACGAGGCTATAGGCGCGATTTTCATACGACGAAATCCCCCAGGTCAGGCATCGCGATAATCATAACTTGGCAAGGTTCATGACCCAGCACGCGCGTGCAGTGTCCCTGACCAGATGTATCCAGCAACAACATCATGTCGCCGCGTGAAAGGTAGTGTTTTTCGCCGTTGCTCACGGTTAGCTCCATCCGGCCTGACATAACAGAAACGAATTGGATATCGTCGACGGTCTTAAAATCGACGTAGTGACCGGGTAAATATTTTGCGGCTTGCCAATGTTTAACGTCCTGACTAGCAGCGCCAACACGTCGCTCATTGCCGGATTGAGGAAGGTCGGCCTCGCCTAAATAACTGTGGCCGTGCTCATCTACTGAGATGCTTGGAAACAACATAGTCTAGTGCCGCCTTCTTTCTAAACTGGCAGGAATTCATAAGAATGAGCTTTAACGGTCTCATATGGCAATAAGGATTAGAAGGAGCGTTCGGTCTTGGTTCGACTGGCGAATAGCGGTGGGTTAAAAATTAATCATTCCGCAGTGATCTGGGCTGTTTCTTCGACTTACGCTTTTCTGACTTATCACGATAGGTCACAATGAAATCTGCCAACCGTCTAAATTTTGGAGACTATGAGTTATGCGCTCAACGACGTTACTTGCCGTTTCGGCCGCTTTGACAACAACCTTTTCTCTTGGCTTTGCACTAGCTCTGACGCCAGCGCGGCCTGCGACGGTCGAAATAGTGGTCCCGGGGTCAGTGATTCAGGCAATTGAAGGCATCGATATTGGCCCCGACGGTATGATTTACGGCACAAGTATCCATGCGCAGGCCGTTTATAGGATCGACCCTGATACCGGCTTCGTAACTGTCGCCGTCCCTTCACCTTATGGCGAGTCTGATGACGTTGCGGTGGGCCCCAAAGGTACGCCAGTAGAAGGGCTCCTTGCCTGGACAGCGCAAACGACCGGTGAAATTCGCATTCAACGCCCTGGTGGTATGCCAGAAGTACTTATGGCTGACGTTCCGCGCGTTAACCCCATCGCATTCAATAAAGATGGGCGACTATTTACTGCCCAGTCGGGTGCGGGTGAAAACGCACTATGGGAATTGGATGTGATCGGAAACGAACCCCCGAGGTTGGTCGCAAAGAACAAAGGACGCCTCAATGGTTTCGGTTTTGGTCCGGATGGTCGGCTCTACGCGCCCCATTTTGGGACAAATGAGCTATTCGCTATCGACGTGGATACAGGTGTGTTTGATGTCATTGCTGAAGGTGTGGGAACAACAGCCGCGACCAAAGCAGATGCTAACGGAGACGTCTGGAATGTTGACTATATGACGGGCGACTTATGGGTCACGGATATCCAAACCGGAGGGTCTAGGATCTACGCTAATTTCCCTCCTCCCCTTGATAACCTAGTGATCGATAAAAACGGAATCATGTATCTTGCCGACTTGGCCGTTAGCGGCATTACCGGGTTTGATCCGAAGACTATGAAAAGCTGGACGGTCACCGCCGGATCTTTCACGGTACCCCTAGGGATGGCGCTAACCACTCTTAATGGAGAAGAATCAATTTTGATTACTGATCCATTCGGCTATCGTTTCCTTGATCCGCAGACTGCTCAGATTACTCGCGAACCCGAAATGTGGAGCTTAGGTGGATCGTCGTCGGCTGCGGCCAATCAAGACTATATTGTTACGACCTACACAAACTATAGTGCTGTTCGAAAGATTGACCGCAAGACCAACGAGGTCGTGTACTTGTCCCGGGACATTATGGCGCCACGAGGCGTTGTGTTAACCGGTAATGGTGACGCGATCATCGCCGATGCAGACGGTGGGAGGCTTGTCCGTCTTGTGGGTGAACATTTTGAAGATGTAGCCACGGGACTAGAAGAGCCGGTTGCGCTGTTATTGGAGAGTGACAACTCAGTTCTGGTGACTGAAGTTGGGACTGGCACGATTAGCCGGGTTAACTTGAGTACGGGGCAGCGTAAGAATCTGGTGTCGGGCTTGGTCAATCCGCTTGGTCTTGCCATGTTGCCGGATGGACGTGTTGTTGTTGTCGAGCCCGCCAGAGGTTCGGTTACTGCAATTGATTTGTTGACGGATGAGCGCACTGTCTTGGCACAAGGGTTGCCGATCTCTCTGGATCATCATCACCTGCCGAAGAATACGCCACTTGGCATTGCTGTGGATAGCGCTGGTGCAATTTTTGTCAGTTGTGGTGGGGATAACAGCATAGTCAAAATCACCCTTAATGAGGGCTGAGTGTTCGCTAGACACTGATTGCCAGATATTCTATGCCACATACGCTTTTGTGTGCATAGCCGCGGCTGTCATTATTATGGCTTTGGACCGCGCACAAACTCGATATAGGCAGCTACACTCGATTTTGGTATTTCGTTCGCTTCTTCAAGTTTTTTGATGAGATAAATGGCGAGGTCAATGCTCGAATAACAATAGTGTGCAATCAAGACCAGCTTCTTCATGGCGTCGTAAGACATATCAGTCCATTCAATAGGGTTGCGAATGTAGACGATGTCGGCTTCCAGAAGCTGATTAAACGGCTGTCTAATGTCATTGTTTCTTATGGTCGGGGCTATTGACCAGCGTTTAATCTCAGCAAATGAGTGCGGCATAAAACCCTGTGCCTGCATCCAGACGTCGACCTCTCCAAACCGGGGTTGGTTCTCGTATAGCTGTACGAAGGAAATTTCCATTTGCACGGCGATGCAACTGGCTAGTTTCTGTACGCCGTTCTGGAGGGCCTGAAGCTCACCACCTTGGATATCTATTTTTAGATAGTCGATCGAAGGTAGGATTGAAATATCATCAAGGCGCGTTGTTTTTACGTCCACGGTCTCCTTGATAGTCCCAAAGCTCTCGAAGCCATTAAAGAATTCTAGATGGTCTTGTGATGGTTTTAGAAGAGATGTCATCCCGCTTTCAGGCATGTTGGCAACATGCAGGGTCTGTGTTCGGCCATCGCCAATGATATCGGGGTACACAGTAATTTTATCATCATACTTGATCCTAAGAGCGTGATGGTTCCGTTCTTCCGCATCGAAGGCATGCAAGTGAGCAAGTCCAGCGTCTACTAGCTGCTGATATGGCGGCTCTTCAATAATGATAGCAGCGCCAATGTCAGCGATTTGCAGTTTTAAATTCAGTGCGAGGATATGTTCTAATGAATCCATAGGTGCGGCGCGCTCACTCGTTCTTTTTTGCACGGTATTCAGAAAGTTTATCCTTAATTAAGGTGTAGCGACGACACAAGCAAACCCATAGGAAAGTTGAGTAATGAGAGTATATGAGATTGGAGACTATTCTAAGGGCCTAAGCCTACACATCGTTGATCGCCCGGACCCTGTCCCGGGCTACGGTGAGGTTGTTATGAAGGTTCGTGCTACAGGTCTGAATGCGCGTGATTTGTCTATTATGGAGGGTACCTTATCGACACGAATCATGCCTCATACGCGCGTCCCGCTTAGTGATAATGCCGGTGATGTTCTCGCAGTTGGGCCTGGTGTGACGCGGGTTAAGGTCGGTGACCGTGTTACAATGACCCACTACTGGCAGTGGCTCGACGGGTGCTGGAATGTCTCTATGGCCCAGGAAGACTTTGCGGCAACACGAGATGGTTTCTTGGCGGAACAAGTAGTTGTGCCTGCCGATGCGTTAATCAAGTTGCCAGAATCCATGTCATATGAAGATGGGAGTACTCTTCAAAGCGCAGGTTTAACCGCATGGAACGCGGTTGTCGAAGCGGGGCAGGTGCGACCAAGTGATACAGTTCTTACGCTAGGGACTGGCGGTGTTTCAGTGTTCGGCCTGCAATGGGCAAAAATGTTGGGCGCGCGCGTCATCGTGACATCATCCAGTGATGAGAAACTAGAGCGCATGAAGGCGCTTGGCGCGGATCTAACGGTGAACTACCGCAAAAACCCGCAATGGTCGAGTGAAGTCCTGGAGTTGACGAGTGGGTTAGGAGCAAACGTTATTCTTAATAATGTGGGTATGCAGGAAATGGAGAATTGTTTGCTATCCGCAGCGTCTAACGGTCGTGTCATGTACATCGGTGCTAATCCGGTTGTCCACGGTGAAGGTGTGGCTGAGCCCGCTGTGTTGACGCGGCTTGCCAATCTCATCATCAAAGACCTCACAATCAAGGGTATTATCGTTGGTAGCCGCCGTATGTTCGAAGATTTAATTCAAGCGATGACAACAAATAACATTACGCCTGTCATTGATCGCGTTTATGAATTCGACAATTTTCTAGATGCGATACCCTATATGAAGAGCGGAGGTAAACTCGGGAAAATTGTTGTGCGCGTTCAATAACTCTGAGGGCTACGCATTACTAAAGAGTTTCTAAACTAACTTCTTTTCATTGTTTCCGAGACTCGAGTTTCGGTAAAATATATTCGCCAAAGGTGTCGATGTCGTGGTCGAAATCAGGGAAGGCGAACATGCACGCGTCAACGCCCGCTTCGTCATAGATGCGATCTAGATAGTTTGCAACGGTGCTGTATGAGCCAACTAGTGTCGGCAGCCCCATGAACATTGATTTTCGCTTTAGGCTTTCGGACATTCCATCAGATTTATCGAGTTCTGCTTGACCTATGAGGTTAGCTATTGCCACTTCATCGGCCCCTTCGACAATGTGCTCGAATCGTTTGTGAGCATCATCGTCTGTTTCCGCTGCAAACACGTTAAATAGCGCAATTGTTCCCACGTCTCGTTTTAGTTTGGTTGCATGGCCTTGTAGTCGAGTCGTGATGCTCTTGAACGCAGTGATATCGCTCTCAATATCGTTACTATTACCGCCAGCAATAACAAAATTCCTATCACCCATTTCAGCGGTGAATTGGATTCCTCTTTCAGACTGACCCGCGCACACCAAAGGTATGGGTGTCGTCGGCATGGGTTTAATATCGGCTTCGTTCATTTCAAAGAACCGCCCTTTGAAATTCGATTTTCCAGTCTCCCAAAGCTCTTTCAGGACTTTGACGTACTCGGTTGCGTAGTCATAGCGGGTGGCGAAGAACTCATCGCCCGGCCACAAACCCATCTGATTAAACTCTTCTTTGTACCAGCCAGACACTATGTTTAAGCCGAAGCGGTTTGGGCACACAGCTTCAATTGTCGCTGCCATTCGTGCGGCTACGGCTGGGTGAAGAGATAAGTTGGTGACAGAGGGAATGAGTTTGATGGTGCTGGTAATTGGGGCTAAGGACGCTGTCAGCGTGAA
Source organism: Rhodospirillaceae bacterium (assembly GCA_028822445.1). Taxonomy (GTDB): domain Bacteria; phylum Pseudomonadota; class Alphaproteobacteria; order Rhodospirillales; family Rhodospirillaceae; genus WLXB01. Next base: position 422,509 of record JAPKDQ010000001.1, read on the forward strand.
AGAATCCAGGGCGTGATCCCAGTACTGGGTCTCTCCACCAAAACCGCGAAACTTGACCATGGATAGGGCAAAATCAAAACTTAGCGCCTCGCATTTTAACGTGACGTCTCTATTGAGTGCCCATGTCGGCCATGTGGGTGGAACATTCTTGGATATGATGAACCCGCCCTTGGCGATGGGAAGAAAGATGCCGATTTCCATCATGATTATGCGCACCCTTAATTGTGTCTTGTCCGATTGGACGATAGAACGGGATGGTTAGGCAAGGCCTAAAGATAAACTGCTCAACATGTTGCGGTTTGGGCGGTGACAGGAAGGGTTGGGGCCTTACAAAGGGGATTGAAAAACCATGAAATTTACGAAATTGAGTTTGTCGTCCGTATTTATGTGGGTGCTGACGGCGTTCGCAAGAGTTCAAGCCGCCTCCGACTGGCCGTTGGAGGTTGACCTTGGCTGGCAAGAAGCGGTCTTGAGTGTTTCCAATATTTTGCAATGGCAAACGCAGTTGCAGGATATTGCTGGGTGGGAGCCTATTTACTCAGGGGATATGGATAGGCGCCAACTGGAAAAGTGGGGGCTCAGTAGGGAGGTCCTTGCGACTGTAACGGTTATGCGCAATCCCGGTGAAACTCAAGGGCTTGTAAGGCTAGTGCAGTTTTATGGAGCGGAACAAATACAGATCCGCTCAAGCGCGCAATCATGGGATACCGGTGGCTTCCTGTCGTTACTCTTGCGTTCGCGAGGAGTGGATAAAAATTTTGCAGATGCGCGGCGATACCAGTGGACTGGTTACAACGATCCGGTAACCCTTTTTCTTGGACCAAAGCGGCGGCTCCGCAATGTTGTGCTGCGCGGTCCCGATGGAATTAATTTCGGTGTGTACGAGCGCGTTGTTCCTGCGCTGTATGGTTGGCCTAACCTCAAGAAAATGAGCCGTCCCTTTAACTCCATGCAGATTATTAAAGACCGGGACGCTACCGTTTCCTTCTACGAAGATGTTCTTGGCTTTGTATCTATGTCCATCGGCAATTCACCTGCGGCACGTGTTGAGGCAAATAACTTTGGACTCCCAGCGAACCTCGTAACGTCCACCCCTCTGAAGTCTGCCATTATGCATCCGGTCGGAGGTGAGAGCGGGCGCGTGGAATTTGTTGAGTGGGATGGTCTTGACGGGCGGGACTTATCTGATCGTGCTGTAGCGCCTAACCTTGGTATTCTGACTTTGCGGTTTCCAGTATCCGATGCAGCTGGCCGTGCGGCTGGGATAATGAAGAAAGGTGGGCGCCTGATGGCCGAACCTACAACCGTCTCTATGTTGCCATACGGAGATGTGTCTTTATTTTCAGTCATAACGCCAGATGGCATCTTTTTAGAATTTTTTGAGCCGCTGTAAGGAAACTAATTTTATGGAACAGCATAATTTTAACCGTCGTTCAGCGTTAGGTGCACTGGGAGGTTTCGGTTCACCTATAATCGGAACAGCGAACGCCGCCGTGCCTAACAGTTTTGAAGACCCCATCATACGGTTTGAAGCGAGGTTGAAAACAACGGGTACTCTGACAGAAGAAACGGTTCACCGGCTTTCTACGGGCCATGTCTGGATGTATCACCCGGAGACCCATCGCTTCGACCCATTTTGCACAATGGAAAATTACAACGTTTCAGAATGGACGCATGATGATGATGGCATTATTCGATCTCGGATGTTCGAAGTAGCGGTTTATTTGAAGTTTGGCACCGATGAAGTGATGGAAGAATGGGTCAACCCGTTCACGGATGAAAAGCTGAAGGTCCATCACTATGTAATAGGTCCAATGTTGGCCACACACGACCCCCGCGCCGCAGGTGCGGATGCAGGCGCTGAGAATGCGGAGCGTGTAATTGTGCCCAATCACCTTAATTGGATGGTGATGGGTGACACTGTTTACATGCCGACAGATTCGTCAGTGGCATACAAGAATCCGCTTCAACCTGACATATGGCCGCGCGCTTCGGCTGGGGAAAGTTTTGGTTGGGACTCTTTTATTATGTTTGCGGCAAAGCTGGAAGAATTGGCTGACCCTAAGATTAGTCAGGCAATGGCGCATAGCTGGTATCAGGAAAACACTAGGTGGCAGCCATGGATGCTAATGGGGCAACGGCCAGGTCGACTGGTGGCGCGTGGATACGGCAAAAAGATGAGATGGGACGAAATTCCTGCCGACCGGTTAAGGCGCATGGAGAAATATGTTCCTGAAGTGCTCGATCGTGAGAATTGGGGTGACTTCCAGAATGAGTTCCTATGGTACCTGCGCAATCAGAAACCAAAACTACGCCTCGAACCAATAGCGGGGGAGGACTGAGCCATGACTATTTCTCTTGATCGCCGTACGATGCTTGCTGGTGGTGCCGGATTGGCAGCTGGGCTTGGACCCCTTCCACCGCTAGAAATTGGTGGGGTTGCCTCGGCTCGAGCGCCACTCAATCTTGATGACCCGATCGCTAAAATGCGGGCCAAAGTTAAAATGATTGGCACGTTGAAAGATAATGTTACGTCTCACCGGGTCTCTAGGGGGTGGGTCTATGGGTATAACCCTGATGACGACTCGTTCACGCCATTCTACAGCATGATTAATTACAATGTTACGCAGTGGAACCGGGTCAGTGAAACAGAGCATACATACAAGATGCATGAATGTGCGCTCTATACGCCATTCGATGAATTCGCTGTTCTAAAGACTTTTCGCAATCCATTGACGGGCGAAGACGTGGAGCCAATGCCTTATGTTATTGGTCCAATTGAAGTCTCTGTAACACCTGACGGATCAGATACAGGTCCTGAGGCTACAATTAAACCGGTCAACATGGATTGGACCGTCATGGGTGGCTCGGTATGGATGCCGGTGCAGTCAGAATTTTCTTTTCCCAATCCGGTATCGCCGGAGAAATGGCCGAAGGAATCTTCTGGGAAAACGACGACCTGGCAGTCCTTTATATTGTTCATGGCCTCTCTTGCAGACATAGAGAACGCAGACCTTGATGCAGTGCGCGCGCTGAACCACTACCAAGAAAACGTTACCTGGTCGCCCTGGCTGGAAATGGCGGGGCGTCCTGGATTCTCTTTGTCGCGTGGGTTCGGCATGAAGTTCCTATCCATGGATGAGATTCCTTTAGAACCGCTTACCTTATTGCAGGAGACGTTGCCGGAAATGTTTGATCTCGATAGCTGGACGGGTGTGCGAAATAATTACCGAGACTTTATGAAGGCTCGTAATCCAAAGCCGATCTAACGGCTAGACAGCTAATCCCGCTTTGTTACCGTCGGCGGTCGCCGTCACGACAAGGCGTGGTGCATAGGCATCACCGATTATATGCAGGTCGACGCCGATATCCCTTAATCCGGGGGCGAGGCCCAGATTCGGTATACGAGAGGTGGAATACGTAAATAGGCTTACGTCATCGATGACCTGCTCTTGCCCATTAAACACGTTGCGCGCGGTAACCTGACCTTCTTCGAAGGCGGAGTCAGGGGATGGGTTGCAGCTCGTCACAATCTGAACTTTTTTCTCGAGCAAACGAGCGTATATCCCTTGTCTATTTACGAGGGCCTCGTCGGATGCGATTCTGTCACGCGGTGTGACAATGATAACGCGATCAAACTTGTCTGCTAGCCATTCGGCGGAAGCGTATGTCATCTTGGTGTGGTCTTGGTCATAGATGACGGCCGTGCCTGGCTGGGGTGAGGGTCGCTCAAGAAGCATCGTCATGGCGTCGCGCAGGTCAGGGAAAAACCCTTCGTCTTTGTATTCATCCGGAAGAAAAGACGGCCACGACATTGTTGAGCCAGTTGCTAAGATCACCGCGTTAGGACTGAGCCCTGATATGTCGTTCAAAGACGCTGTTATACCGAGTTCGAACTTCACGCCGGCCTTGTTTGCGCTGAGTTTCTGGTAGTCATAGATGCTGGAGAGGTTCTCGCCGCCAGGAAGCTCTGCGTGCACGCGGGCTTTGCCGCCCACCTCCCCAGAGGTTCCGAATACTGTGACGTCGTGGCCGCGGGCGCCTGCAATCCAAGCGGCTTCCATTCCAGCAACCCCGGCTCCTACGATGATCACCTTACGCTTTGTCTCTGCTGGCGATGGCCACCAATCCACTTCATCTGGCTGCCCAACTCTCGGGTTATTGTCGCACTGAAGGCGTCCCCCGGCGATGATCATTTGCCAGCATGTATTGCCCGATACGCAATAGCGTATTTGTGCCTCGCGGCCTTCCATAGCCTTCTTGCCCCAGGCGGGGTCCGTTACCAATGGGCGGCCGAGCATCACCAGATCAGCTTGGCCAGACTTCACCGCATACTCGCCTTCGTTTGGATCCGTGATGAGGCCAAGTGCGCCGACCGGCGTATCCCCAAACGGTTCCGAGATCTGTTTGATTTTCTCGACAAATGGTGCACGGTCCCCATGAAGATCAGGCAGATGCCAATATAGAGTGTCTGAATGTGAGCCCCAGCAATAGGTGACGTAGCTGGCTATGCCGTTTGATGCGACCTGTTTAGAAATGCGTTTGGCTTCGGCTAAATCTATACTGCCAGGAACACCGTCTTCGCCGGGTAATTTGACCCCGATAATGAAGTCGTTTCCTGTGAGGTCCCGGATTGCTGACATAAGGTCTCTAATAAGCCGTGTACGTCCTTCGATGTCACCGCCAAATTTGTCCTCTCGAATATTCGAGTGGGAAGATAAAAACTGATGAAAGATGTGCCCATGGCCAGCGGAAATCTCTATACCGCTCCACCCACAATGTTTCAGCCAAGCGGCGGATTCTGCAAAATCAGAAATCATAACCTCAACTTCCTCAGTGGTCATGGCGTGGGGCACTGTCCAGCTTAGATCGTCTGGGAGAGGTGAGGGGCCGATGGAGTTGGCTCTGCGGCCTCCTTCGTGATTGCCCCGCCCTGAATCTTGGAGCTGCCCAATCATCAAGCAGCCGTCATTGCCAACTTCATCTGCAAACCGCTTCAGGCCATCTTCGTTTGCTTGGCCAAAGACCTGAATACGCCGAGGCGCAATGTTCCAGCGCGTTGTTCCCATCGGTTCAGTGATGGCCATAGACACACCACCCTGCGCGCGGTTTCTGTAGTAGGTGATCGTCTCATCATTCACAGCGCCGTCAGATACGTAACGCAATGACATCGACGCATGTACCAACCTGTTTCGCAGCGTCTTACCAGCGAGGGTTATGGGCGAGAAAAGGTGGGGGTAAATCGTATCTGAAGTGTCGGTCACGCAGGGCTCACTTATTGGTCAAACAGCAAACTAAACTCATACCTTGTCATAGCCCGTATAGGCTGCTGAACCAAAGGTATTTGGAGCCCCTAGTCTCGTGGCAATGGGGTGAACCAGTTTTCTAACCTTAGTTGGTCGTATATGGAGGCCATAATGAGCCCGCCATCTGAGGCGACGCGGTCTTCATCGGCGACAACAAGGTGACCGTCATAAACCTGAACTAAGCCGTCAGTAATAACGTGGCGGACCATTAAGCCGTTGGCGTAAAGCATATTATTCAGAGGTTCTGGCGGCAAGGCGCCGCTGCCAACCAAAAACCCAGAGACATCGATCGCGACCAGGTCAGCTTTAGCTCCTTCGACGATTCGACCAATGTCGTCTCTTTTGAGCGCTGTGGCTGGTACCGTCGTGGCGTTGCGTAATGCGGTCCAAACTGTTGGCCATTTAACAGCCTGTTCGCCGCCCTTCAGGAGGGCGTAGCGCGCTTGACCATAGAGGACAGCTAGCTTTAGGTTTTCTAAGTAATCATTCGAATGTGTATCGATGCCGATATTCACAGCGATTCCTGCCGCCAGTGCTTCGGGGTAATTCTGGCTAAAGCCCCCGGCTCCTCCAGCAGATGGGCAATGCGCAAGAACGACGCCGCGTTCAACAAGAATAGCGGGGTCAATATTCCAGTCCAAGCCCCCCATATGCGCGCCGAAGACGGTGCCATCGAGCAATCCGAAACTATCAAGCCATTGTGTTGGCGTGACGTTCCAAAGTCGTTTCACGCGTTCCGTTTCTAAAGCTGACTGTGACAAATGAATATGAAGGCCTGTGCCAAGTTCTTTAACGGCTGCCGCGATTGCTGCCATCGTTGCCGGGGTGTGAGTGTCAGTTGCATGTGGCGCCATCATTGGCTGAATTCGATTGTCACCTGCACCCATTTTTTCTTTAGCGAAGGCGAGATTATCGGCGATTTCTTTTAGCGTTCCTTGTTCTGACTCATGCAGTACTTGATCGTCTGTGCGCGCCCAAATGGGACCAAGCCGGGCGGTGCCAGGGATCATGCCGCCTGGATATCCACGCACGCCCCAAGCTTCGGCAACGCGCACATAGGATTTGGCTTGTCGCAGGCTCAGACTCATTTCGACGTGTGTGGTTGTTCCCCCGCGTAGGAGTTCGGCAACGTTGTAGGCCGTCAGTTTGTCCAGCTCTGTATCGGTGAGTTGCTCAACTAGTTCTTGGGGGCGCCGATTATTTGGCCGCCGGCCATTTTCTATCAATCCGCGCGTGGGTGTTGCTGTGCAGGCATGTGTGTGTCCGCTGATGAAACCCGGTGTGACGATGTGTTTATGAGCTTCAATACGAGTGTAGTTGCCGGTAATGCGGTCTGCGGAGATTTTGGCAATCCGATCTCCGTCTATGAGCACTGACGTATCCCGTAATAGTTCATGTCTGCCATCCATTTCGGTGAGCAGCCAACCGGCTTCAATGACGTACTGACCGGATGGAACAACTTCTGGCCGAGTTGATTGAGCATTCACTGGCGTGCCAGAAAAACCGCCAGAGGCGAAAGCCGAAACTCCGGCCGTTGCAGCAAGGGCCTCGCGCCGGCTTAGTGTTGGGCGACGTTCTTCATCTTGCTCTGGGCTTGCGTCGCACAGGGCGCATGGCCCGTCGTGGAAAGTGTGGGTATGGCTCATGGTCGTACCTTCTCATCAAACATTCTTAGAGCATTTAGAAACCTTAACCCTGAAATCGCGAATTTTGCTCAGAGAATGCGGCCTTCTTCAATCTGATTTCTGTTGTACGTGGTCTGGAAGGAAAGGAAGAATGAGCACTGCGATGCCGCAGTAAATAGCCATCGCGACCCACATATCGTTAAATGTGAGCACCCAAACTTCACGTTCTATGAACCCATTCATGATCTTCATGGCAGCAACCTCTGGATTAGACGCTGCTCCATAGGCATCTTCTATGCGCTGTTGCAGGCCGGACAACCATTGTCCCGCTACAATTCCGCCTTCGCTGACTTGCGCCATCAACCGTTCGCGGTGGAAGTTAAACCGAGATTCCTGGAACGTTGTGATTAACGCTAAGCCAATGGCACCGCCAAGACTCCTAAAAAGATTAAATAACGAGCTAGCTGTCCTTACATCTGAAAGAGGGACGCTACCAATGGCGACTATCGTAATCGGCATGAAGCACATCATGATTCCGAAACCGCGTAGAAACTGAGGAAGCGCGAGCTGGTCTAACCCCATTTCAGATGTCATTTGGCCATGAAGCACAAGGGACGTGATGAGAATTGATAACCCTATGCCCAGAACAACGCGCGCGGCCAGTCGCTGTACCATGTAGCTTGCTAGTGGGGCTAAGAACACTTGGGCTGCGCCCGTAAACATCATTACGGTGCCAATCTGTTGGCTGTTAAACCGCCGAACTGTGGACAACATCGCTGGGCTCAAATACGCAGACCCGACAATTGCCGCGCCTAATATGAAAGAGCAGATACAGCCTGCAGAAAATGTTCCATCTTTAAAAAGACGGAGTTCGACGACCGGATATCTACACGTTAATTCTCGCCACAAAAATAACCCGCCGCTGATAACCATAACGACTGCGAGGCGTGCGATCCAAGGGGTGTCGAACCAGTCACTTTCTGGCCCCTTGTCAAATAGAATGACTAAGCTGCCTAAGAAAAGCCCCGCAAGGACAACGCCCGGGATGTCGATTTGCGGCAGAATGTGAGGCTGCGGTCGATCAACGTCGATTAACGCGAGCACACCAAATACAACAATGAGGCCGGGCACCACATTCATGAGGAATATCCAGTGCCAAGAGAACGTGAGCGTCACCCAGCCGCCAACGATTGGTCCTAAAGTGATGCCCGTGGTTGTGATCATGCCTGCAATGGCGACTCCAATGGCATGCTTGGATCGGGGAAACATAAAAAATATAGTCGCGAACGACAAAGGTGTGAGGGCGCCAGCGCAGAAGCCCTGTAAGGCTCGAAAAACTAGCATGGATTCTAAATTCCAAGCTGACGCGCAGAGCAGGCTTGCCAATACAAAGCAGGCAGCGGAACCGGCGAACATAATACGGATAGAGAGCAGTCGAGCGAGCCAAGCTGATAGCGGAATCATAATAACTTCAGCGACCAAGTAAGTGGACTGGATCAGTGCAATCTCTTCAACAGTGGCGCCGAGGCTCGCGCGAAGTTCGCCCAGAGAACTGGCAACAATCTGAATATCGAGGACGGCCATGAATTGGCCAATCAGAAGAATTGAAAACCCTAACCAGTGTCGCCAACTCACTTCTGCTGCGGTGGCAGCAGGCCCGATGACTTTGCCAGAAGCACTAATGCCATTGGTGGGGGTGGCTAACCCGGTCATTTCAGCGCGTATCTGCGGCGATGGCGCTAGGGCCTGGGTCGCGTTGGTCCTCACGAGTGTCGACGTTAACGATAACCGACATGCCTGGTCGCAGTAGGCCACTCAAGGCGTGACCGTTAGGAAGCACGATCTTGATCGGTATACGTTGAACAATCTTAGAGAAGTTGCCCGTGGCATTTTCCGGCGGAAGCAAACTGAATTCTGCTCCACTTGCAGGCGAGAGGCTTTCAATGCGCCCGTTCAAGACAACATCGGGATAGGTGTCTACTATAATTTCAGCTATCTGCCCCGGTTTCATACGTGTGAGCTGGGTCTCTTTGAAATTAGCTACGACCCAGGGGGTGTTGGTGGGAACCAGCGCCATGAGGTGTGTGCCAGGCCGGACGAACTGTCCTGTCCTAACAGACCTATTGCCGACGATACCGTCTACGGGTGCTACGACCTCGGTGTATGCGAGATCAATCTCTAGCAGTTGAATCGCTGCGGACTTTTCTGCTGCCTCAGCAGCCAATGCCTGCCGTTCCATTTCTAAAATCTCGAGTTCTTGCCGTGTTGCGGTTACGTGAGCACGGGCGCCTGCAACGAGAGCATTAGCGCGAAGTTCTTTGGCCACCGCTATGTCGTATCGCTGAGCAGACGTAACGTTCTCAGCGACCAACCCCTTGGCTCGATCGAGTTCGCCCTTAGCTAGCGCTTGGTCTGCAATGACGGCATCAAATTCGGCCTGCGCTTCCTCAATGAGGCTGCTTTGTAATTTTAATTTGTTTTCTAAAGCGCTTAGTGTAGCTCGCGCTTTGTCGAGATCAGCTCGCCCTTGGGCAAGGCGCGCTCTAAAGGTACCTTGTTGAATCCGAGCCATAACGTCGCCTTTAGAAACGCGCTGGTTGTCTTGGACGAAGACTTCGTCTATCTGGCCTTCAACTCTCGCGCTTACCGTCGTGATGTCGGCGCGAACATAGGCGTTGTTAGTATTTTCTGTGTGACGCCCAATTGTCCACCATGCAATTCCCCAATAGATAGCCAGTGCAAGCACTGCTATGCCTAAGCCGCTTATCGCGAGTGATTTATTGTTTTTCATCATGAGAGTATTGTCTAAAACTTTGCCGACAAATGTATCTTCTTACACGTCGGGCGGTGCGGTTTTCAGGGTGGTGGAGCACTCTTCTTGTGTCATGATTCCAAGAGAATAGGCGTTGTTTTTGAGTTTGACGTCTTTGCCAGGCTCGCTGGATTTTTTGGTTTGCCGAATGTTACGTGTTGAAATTGATGCTCCCATTGGCAGAGTTCGCTGCTGATGGAGAATAAAAGCTGTTCATGATCCATGATGAACGCTTCGGGTTTTGCAAGTGCCGCATCCGTCTTGTTAATAAATCGGACCTTAAAGCTGAACCCATTTTTATATCTGTCTGTATAGGTGAAATTCTCACGGTCAACGATCCGTATATCGAGCGAACGCGTCTTCTCCGGTTCTACATAAGCGGTCAGTAAAAGTATTAGGCTAATCCCGCCGATAATTCGGGTCAGAGTGTAAGTCATGGCTTATCCTTTCGTTCCCTCAGAGCACAAGGCTACAGCAGGATTTGTCATGGTACTAGAACGATACGGTTAGCATTATCGTAGCATGCAGGGCAGCTATGAGAATTACCAAGGCAGCGCAGGGGGCCGTCGCGCCAAACTAATCACCTAGAGAACGATGCTGGAGCCAGTCTATTGTTGCGGTTGCAGGCACTGTAGGCCTTGTCCATTATTAATTTACCTTCGAGTAGCACACCGAACTAAAGGCTATAAATTATGATCAATTTGTCACAGAGAGGCCGTTCTGGCATGCAATTCCTTGGCTCATTGCAGCCTTACGCATCCAGTCGTGTCCGTGGTATTGCCAAGGCCGCCTTCGAAGGTGATCCAGAAGGTGCTGCAATTGTTGCCGAACATGAGCGTGGCGTATCGAATGAGCCATGGCCAAGCCGTATTGCAAAGGCGAAGGCTGTTGCTGAGAAATCTGTGGCCTATAAGCATGAGAGATTTTACCAGCGTTACGTCGCTGAGGAGAACTTTGTAAGAGCGATTCCGGCGATCGAGGAAAAGCGTGCTGAAGCCGAAAAGATTGTGAATGCACCGGTGAAGGATTGCGGCGGATCGTTAGAGCTCGATGAGAGTTTGCAAGTTCCAGAGTATTATGATGGCGTTGAGTGGCATTTGGAGCCGGGCGGCTGGGATGGCTACGATTTAGCTGGCCCAATGTTTATGGCGGCAATTGGGCCGTACGTCTTTAGCAAGGGCGGTTATGCTGCAGTAGAGGTCAGTGACAATATACGTGACCAGCGGGTCGATGTTACGAAGCAACTTCCTAAGGACCATTATGACCGCATTTACGAAATGGGGTGTGGTGGCGCAACGACATTGGCGGCATGCCACAAGAACTATCCGGAGGCAGAGTTGATCGGTAGTGATCTCTCGCCGGCAATGCTGAAAGGAGGCCATAACGCTGCTCGCGCTATGAGCGTTCCCATTACGTTCAAGCAACGGGATGCTAGGAATACGGGTGAGCCCGATGAAAGTGTTGATGCTGTCGTATCTTATGCTCTGTTCCATGAGATGCCTGTCGATGTTTGTATTGATGCGATAAAGGAAGCGTTTCGCATTCTTAAACCGGGTGGCGACATCATTATTAATGATCCACCACCATTTTCTGCGGTCCACCCGTTCCAAGCAGTCGTTTTAGATTGGGACACAGAGAATCGCGGTGAGCCATTCTTCTCTGAGACCTGTGCCATGGAATGGGTTGAAGTGCTTAAGGATGTTGGCTTTGTAGATACGAGGGCATTTGGATTGGGATCGCAAGGCTACCCCTGGATTAATCTTGGTACTAAGCCAGCTTAGACCTTTGCTAGTAGACCTGGAGATATAGATATGACGAAACCGCCTCCCAATCCCATCACGGGTTCAGACGACATGGATGCTATAATGCGAATTAATACAGAGCTCATGTCTGAGCTTTGGATTTTGAGAGACCGTGTCGCCGTGCTTGAGAAGCTGCTCGATGAAAAAGGCGTAGTTGCGCGTAAATCAATAGATGATTATGCGCCAGAAGGTGACTTCGCCAAGGAGCTCGACGAGGAGCGTGATCGTTTTGTCCGCCGCGTTGCTGGAGCTCCGTGGGAAGTCGAGTTTACTGTGGAGTCCCTTGTCAAACGGGGCCAACGATAGAAGGCCTAACCCATGAACGACCCAACGCTGGAAACGGCTGATATCGCAGGCGTTTCATCAGGTGATTCTGATCGTAGATTATCTCTCAAGGTCTGCATGGGCTGGGGCGTTGGTAGTCTCGGCATGGCCATAATGTTTGGTCTCATCAATACCTTCGCTTTATCTTTTATGGTTAATCAGCTTGCTATTGGTGCAGGCGTTGCTGGCCTTTTGCTTGGCGTGTCTAAGATTTATGACGGCTTCACAGACCCTTTGATGGGAGTACTTTCTGATAAGACGGAGACTAAGATGGGCCGCCGTCGACCATATCTCCTCGCCGGTGCATTTATGCTCTCCGCGACGATGGTGCTGATGTTCAACGTCCCGGATTTTGCGTCCGAGAACGGTTCCACCATTTACATGGTCGTAATCTTGTTGCTCTACGCAACAGCTTACACAGTGTTTAATGTGCCCTATTTGGCAATGCCTGCAGAAATGACTGAAGGGTATCACGAACGGTCTTATCTCATGAGCTTCCGCGTTTACGGAATCGCAGGGGCAGGGTTTGTTGGTTTAGCGGCTGGGCCGATGCTGATTGATGGTTTTGGTGGCGGGCGTGGCGGTTTTGAGGCAATGTCCTGGGTCATGGGTGGCGCTGTTCTTTTGGCATCTCTTCTGTGTTTTTACTTCACGAAAGATGCCCCGTTTAAGAATCAGGTGGAGACGTCGCACTATTCAATGAAGGATCAAATCAGACTTGCGGCTGAGAATAGACCATTCTTGTGGCTCATGATTTCGAAACTTTGTGGACTTGTGGGTTCGGCTCTTAGCGCTCCTGCTAAGGCGTTCTTTTTTCCCTTGGTGCTCGGCGCAAGCTTGACCAGCTTCGGCTATTATTGGGTCGCGTTTTATCTAGCGATGATATTGTCGCAGCCGTTCTGGCTCGGTCATGGCAAGACCCACGGCAAACGGAATATATTTATCTTTGCTCTATTAGCGACAGCGGTCGTTAATTTGACCTGGTTGCTCGCAACCCCAACCGAGCCTTACGCAATAACGATTGTTCGTGGTGTATTTCTTGGCTTTCTTGGTGGGGCAACACTACTCATGGGGCAAGCCATGCTTCCAGATACAATGGAGTATGACCTTCGCCGAACGGGATTGCGCCGTGAAGGCATTTACGCTGGGTTTTATACGACGATTGAGAAATTTTCCTATGCTATAGGTCCGGCAATCACTGGCATTGTGCTCGGGGCAATGGGGTATGTCGCGTCAAAGGATGGTATGGCGGAGCAACCAGAAAGCGCGATAATTGCCGTTTATATTTGCGCTGCGGGGCTTCCGGCATTTATGGGTATTATTGGGGCGGTCTCCCTTACCCGCTACGACCTCACTGAAGAAAAATTAAAGGCGACGAAACGTGTCGACGCCGCTGGTTCCGTTTGAGCGGTAAAGCCCGTGGCGGATATCCACACTTTGCGATTGCACGCGGCTCTAGGTGATGGCTTTTTTGCCGTTTGAGGGAGCAGCAGTCCACCGCAATTGGAGCGTCCGTTGCCGGCTGATCCGAAAGTATAGAAAAATGCGGTGTTTCTCTCAATCATTGCCGATGAGCGGCCAGAAGCTATCGTGAACGCCCTTAACGATGCAGATTCAGAAGGCGTTCAGGTGTTGGTGCGTTAAGCTTATAGTGACTTAAGGAACGCGACGAGATCATCACGCGCATCCTTCGGCATAGTCCGGAAATTCTCCTTCGACGCCTTGGCTTCGCCACCATGCCATAGGATAGCTTCTTCAAGCCCACGGGCGCGACCGTCGTGCAAATAGCGTTCGTGGCCGGTCACTTTCTTCGTTAATCCTATTCCCCACAATGGGGCGGTGCGCCATTCAGAGCCAGTAGCTAAAAAATCAGGCCGGCCGTCGGATAAGCCTTCGCCCATGTCATGAAGCAAAAGGTCTGTGAAGGGGTGAAAGGTTTGCTCTGCAAGGTCTTGGTTTCGGGGGTCTACGCCGGTCTCTAGCGTCGGTATGTGACAGGCTTGGCATCCAGCGTCATAGAATTGGGTTTGCCCGCGAATGACTTCGGGTAATCCAGGGCCGCGTTGCCGGGGTACTGCGAGGCGTCTAGTGTACACATTTATTTGGTTTAAGAATATTTTTGTCATCTCAACACCGTTGTGAACGGCTGAGGCGGCGCACAATCCCTGTCCAACGCCGCAATTATCATCTGGACGGATTGGGGTTGTGATTCCCATATCCCCTAACGCTGCACCAGAATTCTGGTTGGTGAGATTGGGGGAGTTCGCTTTCCAGCCAAATTTGCCGGTTGCCATTGTTTTATCGCGGGCATCCCACACGACGTTAACTCGCCCCGAGATACCATCCATATCAACATCGTTTGGGTCGGCTAGGGTGTAGAGTAAGTCCTCGGATACCATTTCTAGAAGACCGAGCCCGATCATGGGATTGGCTACGCGGGGCGACGTCATCAGATTGCCCGGCATGGGGCCAAATGCAAGGTCTGTGAATAGGACGGTTGGCTTGCGCAGCGAGTATGGCGTTCCGTCATCATACGAATCCGCAATCTCTTTCCACTCTATAATCGCTCGACCCTCGGCCGGAACGCCTTCAACCCCGCGGTCTTGAAGTTGATCCCCGTATCCTGGAACACTTACTGGTCCGCCATTTTCGTCTTTACCTGGCACACTAAAGCGCACCAACATTGAGTCCATTGGCGCCCCGACTTCGGGTGGCGGCAGACCTCTACCGTTATTGATATGGCAGTCCGAACAGGCCTCTCGGTTAAAAACTGGCCCTAGTCCGTCCGTGGTGATCTGTGGCCCAGGCGCTGGAAACCAAACTGTGTTGAACAATTGATTGCCAAAGGTGAACCCGACTTTGACCTTTTTGGGAGCGTTAGCCGAAATGAAGGTGAAGGCCTCTGCTGTTGCGAGGGGGCGTGTCGTATCGCCACCCAGTTCAGATGTTAAGGGTATCGCGAGTAGGCGGTCCCGAACACTGGTGTCTAATGCATGACCTTGGCTCGTAGCGAACATCGCCGCGACAATAACAAGACCTGTCCGCTTCATGGCATAGCCCCTGGTACAGCGTCTGCGTCAATACGTTCTTGAGCCCATGCCTTGGTGTTGAAGGGGCGAGCAATCTTGGCAATAAGCTCTACCTTGTGAACGGTCAGCTGTAATCGTTCAAACCGGCGTTTCTCAGCGCCTGGCGATAGTGTGAACAGGCTGAACTCGTCACCTGTTGCCATTTCCACCACGACGCTGGCGTGGCCGGTGCCGCGCTCAGGGCCTGGCGTTTTGACGGCGAGAGCTGTTAGTTCTCCCGGTCGAGTAAGGCCGCCACGATGCCAGACGTGGAGGTGGACAATAACTTCGCCATTGGTGGCACCCTCTTCAGCGCTGGTCATGTAATCAACGTTGAAGCTATAGAGGCCAGGGCATAGAGGTTTGTATACTGCGCCGGTCCATTCGCCTGGGTTTGCGTTGACGTTAGTAATCTGACGCCCGCTAAACCATACGCGCTGGTGCGGTGTTGTATGCACCAGGTCGCGGGTTTCGACTGATAGTGCGCGAGGGGAATCCTCGCAGTGTTTTACAATGTCATCGGCCGAGACCGACCCGCTATCATCAATTAGACTAAAGAACTCGAAATCTGGCTCGTCATCTTCGACCGATTGTGCAGATGAGGTCGCTACGCCAATAATCGACGCAAGAATTGAAATGGTTAGAAACGCGAAAAATCTCATAGCACTTCCTTTAAATCTTTGCGGTTAAGCATGCTGGCGCCCTTGAGCACGAGTGAGACTTTTGGTTCTGCCTGATGGGTTCGGCTACCGCGATTTTTATGCAAGGGTTGGATGCTCTCAAGTGTGGGTGAAGCTCAGAATAGCCTTAGCAATGTCTTGGGGTCTCTGTTCTAAGGCATCACGGTCACTTCCTTCAAAAGTGTGTGTGCGAGCGTTTGGAATTTTGGCCGCAACTTTTGAGGCTTGGCGGCCCAGACATGACTCTTCCAGAGTTGCAAGCTCTAGTACCATGGTCAACACATTGAGAGATTTTAAGTTGTGAGTTAGATCAAAACCGTAGTTCGCCGCATAGATGGCTTCTACGCTTGGTGCACCCTGTTTGCGGTCGTTCTTCTCATCTTTGGAGATGTTTTTTTTGTTAAAAGGTGAGTTAACTATTGACCTGATGGCTGCCTCTCGAGCCGCACGGTCTAAGATGATTGAGTGTGTCATGCCGCAAATAATGAGACGGGAGACTAACTCGGGCCAGATAGATGTTAATGCTACGCCGATTTTGTTTCCTGTATGCAAACCAAAAACGGCAGCCGGTTTTATATCTAAGGTATTCAAAACGTCGGCCATGGCTTCAGCCAGAATTTTTATGGTGACCTGTTTGGGTAGAGGGCCGGAATCACCAAAGCCCAGTGTGTCCGGCGCAATTACGCGGTGATGAGTTGCGAGATGCGGTATAAGGCTTAAAAAGGAGCGCGATGACCTTGGTGTGGCGTGTAGAAGTATGAGCGGTGGCCCGTCGCCTATAGCTCGATAATGCACCTTCCCATGGCGTGTATTTGTGAATTTACTTTCTAGTTTCATTCTGGCCTTGACGCTGGATGTTTAAGGCGAGCTCTATAAGTAAAGCATAAGTGATATGATCTGTTGAAGTTTTTGTCTTCAGCGGTGCCTTGTTCTGGGGCGTGATAACTACTTTCAAAACAGAAAAATTACGAGGTTTTATAGAACCGGGCACCACCGTGAACTGATAGCTGCGTTCGAGGCCCGGGATGCGCTATGGACGTAAACCCATACGCTCACTCATATGGCATTGGCCAAGAACGGCAAGAGAGGGTGGCTAGTTTTAGATTTTAGCTTTGTCCTTTAACCGCCATTGGTGATCGTAGTTTTTTGTACACATTGAAGCTAGAATTGT
Organism: Rhodospirillaceae bacterium; assembly: GCA_028822445.1. GTDB lineage: Bacteria > Pseudomonadota > Alphaproteobacteria > Rhodospirillales > Rhodospirillaceae > WLXB01. The sequence continues at coordinate 439,297 of JAPKDQ010000001.1, forward strand.
TCGATGTGCCCCAGCTTTCGGGTGCTGGCGGTGCTAAGAACTCAGGGTATTCCCGTTCAGCTTTTTCTAAAAAGGCGTTCGGTAAATCTTCCACCCGCGTGAACTTGTGCATGGAGCAGCGGTAGTAAAGGTGCCCTTCAGTCTGCCCCATCAACATCCATGGCAAATACGGCGCAAGGCGCATCCAGGTACCCACGTATGGGATTGATGTAAGGTCTTGGTTCTCTAAATCTTCGGTGCGGCAATGACGATGAAACATTTCTGATATCCTCATCATCTCGCCGGAACTTTCACGAGGCCATTCATCAGGTTGTAGTTCTGACTTAAGCTGCTGGTGGACTTCGAAAAGGGCGAGTGCCGAGCCGTTCAAGATTTCCCATGGCGGATTGAAAGGTGACCGAACGATCGTGCCTTCCATATCGAATTCAAATATGGGCGCGATTTCGGCATTCACTGTCATGTTCTGTATCGGCAAGACTTCGACTGTCTCGTTGTTTAGAGGGTTCTTCCAAACATCAACAAATTCTCCGGTGTTGATGTCCGAATAGAACGCCAGTTCCCGGTTGAAGACGCGATACTTGTTTTCTGGTTGAGGCTCAATGCGGCGCACACCGATGCCAGCTAGTCCGCATAAGGGTGTGACTTTCTTCCAATCGCCAATGACGTTGTAAATTGTACCCGAGTAGTAGCCGACTGAGGCATTGGAGGAGTCTAAATCACCCTGTAGGCGGATGTAAGATTTCAAATTTTGCGCGGGATCTGATAAGTCTATGCTGATTTCATCGCTGCCTGGCGTTAAGCCAGCATGTGATTGCCCGGCGCCAAAAGCGGCTCCCATAAAACCAGCGCCACCGAGACCGCCCAGAGCTTTAAGGGCACTGCGGCGGTTTAGATCAGCCATAACGGGGCGCGACATTGGGTAATGAAAGTTCATGAGAGGCTCCTTTTCAGTCTCTAGGGTGTTTCTTCTGCCGGGGTGTCGTGCGTCGAAGGGTCGGCAAGTATACGAACAGATAGGGCGATGATGAAGAGGGTGGCATTGGCGGCGCCCATAAGCACGAACGGTCCTGCTGGCATCCACGCGTCGAACAGGTATCCGCCAATGGAGGCGGCTAGTAGGATGCCGATAGCACCAAAGAATCCGAATACGCCAACAACTGCACCACGTCCATCTTTCGGGGCTTCTTGACCAATTAAAGCCTGGGCGGCGAGCACGGCGTTGATTTCACCCATGCCCAGAATGACGGCGGCACCGTACATGATGGGTTGCGTTGGGTCGCCAATAAAGCCGAGAGACAAATAGCCAGTGGCTGCAATGGCCATAGCGATACTGAGGGCAGTGACACGGTCGAAGCGATCAATGATCAATCCAGCGAACGGAGCCCACAAAACAGCTACTGCTTGGACTAGTATGAAGAATAGGCCTCCTTTGGCCAGGGCTTCCTCCACCGTGTAACCACTGGCCATGCCGGCTTGGACTAGCCAGAGGGAGAAAAACGTACTGACGACGGTGAGATCCCCCCGGGACACAAAAGCAGCAACGTAGGACAGTGCGATGCGTGGATTTTTCCCAGCTTTGAAACCTCGTTTGAGAAGTGTGGGTAGGGGTTCTTTTTCTGTCTTGACTGACGGAATACCGCCCTTGAGCCCGAGGCGGACAATAACCGCGTTGATTAAGCAGATCACCGCAAAGGTCCAGAACGCCATGCGCCCGGCTGAGATTTGATCCATGCCGTGTTCGACAAACCAACCTGGCAAGATGCTTGAGGTGCGCAAAACGATCACAACGCCGATGCCTTGGAGCAGGCCGCAGAGGCCCAAGAGTTTTCCTCGCCACGCATCCTGTGGATAGTCGGCCTGAATGGTTGCAACCATCGCTGTGTTACAGGCGACGCCAATGGCAAATACCATGCGATATAGGGTTAGTTCAGAAATGCTCTCGGCGGTCGGGTAGAGCATGTAGCCGATGAATAGGAAGAAATAGCCCGCCGCGTAAATAGGGCGGCGGCCAATTTTGTCGGCGAGTATTCCGAGAGGCCCGATTAAGAGGATGACGACCAGTTCATTGAATAGAACTAGGCGTCCAGACAATGTCCCTTGGGTCTCAATAGGAATATTGAGGATAGTGTTGAATAGATAGGGCTGGGTGAAGCTCAGAAATACCGAGCTGGCGATGGTGAAGAATGATGCATATAGAAGGGTGTAGACGTTTAGGCGCGAAAAGCCCGGCTCAATCCATACGGGGCCGACCTTAATGCCGCTGTAGTCTGGTTCTGCTGTCGCGGAATCGTATGCCAATACTGGTAACTTCCTTTTTAGGAAGCCCGATTTTAGAGGAGTGGCGCCAGACTGTCTGGCCCCAACGCCCTAATTGGCCGCTAGGCGGGTTAGAGCCCTTAAGTGTTTTAGGGCTATGTCTTGTGGGCCTTGCGCAAACGGATAATAAAACCTCTGCCCTCAGTGAAGGACTATTCACAAACCTCTATGTTACGGTTATTCCGTTAAGCCGCAGTGTAACGTGTGTGAAAGCGGTCTATGGTGAACAATCAGAACAGCAAAGATTCCGGCCGGTTGGCTGTTGTCATCTTTAATCTGGGTGGCCCAGACTCTCCCGAAGCAATTCAGCCCTTTCTATTTAACTTATTTAATGATCCGGCGATCTTGCGGTTGCCGAACCCGTTGCGCTGGTGTTTGGCGAAGCTGATTGCTTGGCGCCGTGCACCGGTGAGCAAAGAGATTTACAAACAGGTTGGTGGGAAATCTCCGCTGCTTCCCTATACCGAGGAGCAGGCCACAGCTTTAAAGGCCGAGGTCGAAGGGATCGCGGATCACGTCGAAGTTTTTATTTTTATGCGCTATTGGCATCCCATGGTTGAGGAAACCGTCGGCAAGATTAAGGCCTTTGATCCTGACCGTATTGTGATGCTGCCGTTGTACCCTCAGTTCTCCACGACGACCACGGGAACATCGTTAAAGGCCTTTGATAAAGAGGCCCAGCGCCAAGGGCTCGATGCGCCGCGAAATACCATTTGCTGTTATCCGGTTCACCATGGTTTTTTGGATGCCACGGTCGCCAACATCCGCAAAGCCTTAGAGGAAGCTTCTCGGCATGGCACGCCGCGGCTTTTGCTATCGGCGCATGGGTTGCCGGAGCGCACTGTGAAAGCGGGCGACCCGTATCAATGGCAAATGGAGCAAACCTCCATGGCGATTGCAGAAGCTTTGGATGTTCCCGATCTGGACTGGCTGACCTGTTATCAAAGCCGAGTTGGGCCAGTGAAATGGATCCCTCCCTATACGGAAGATGAAGTGCGGCGGGCTGGTGAAGATGTTGTTCCCATCGTGATTGTGCCCATTGCCTTTGTTTCAGAGCACGTCGAAACTTTAGTTGAGTTGGACATAGAGTTTCGAGACCTGGCGGAGGAAAGCGGCGTTCCGCATTTCTCCCGTGTCCCAGCTGTTGCAGCGGACCGTACCTTTATTCGCGGATTAGGTGATTTGGTTCGTGGCGCGTTAGACCATGATGGACTTACCTCAGATATTGGTATGCGACGGTGTCCAATGGACCAGAATACTTGTCCAAACCGGGTTGGCATCAGCGCAACGGTTTCCTGAAAAAGAGAATCTCATCATGAATCGTGTCGCGATTAAGGAGGAATGGGCGTCCGCGCAAAGATCTCGCCCGTCTCTTAGCCTTTTTTAATGCTATTAATAATTATTCGCATTGAGAATGGTTATTAACTCTGGTATAAGTTCGTCATTCGTCGATACCGATGGAACAAAAACCAGGGGCGCGCGTGGATTCAAGAGAGTGGCGGTTCAGGGTCTTAGAAAGCAGCGAAAGCGCATCGACTCAGCCAGATTTATCATCGACCAGTGGCCTGCAGACGGCAGAGCTTGTTTTGCTCATTGGCCTCAGGCTTGAACGGTCGCCGGACACTTTGATAGCGGCGGAACATTGGCAGCGATGTAAGGTTGGGGGCGCTGCTGCTCCGATCAAGTCGTTACAACAGGTGCTTGAGGTGGCTTGCGATAAGCCTTTCGTGACGAATATCACTGATGAGCCTATTCTTTCAGATGACGAAAAACGCATTCTTTGGGCCGTATCATCAATTCAGAATGGACGCCCAATCGAAGCGTTTGATATTTTTATCAGTTGTTTGCCTGGTGTTGCCGTCCGTATTGCACTCAATTTTACGCGGACCTTAGCAAACACTTTTGTAGGCGCTGGCTTTTATCTGCCAGACAGGTTTTGGTCTGTAAAAGGGCTGTCCGTTCACAGATCACTCCGTGCGCCAGCGAGCACGTGCCGTGGGGTTCGCTACAGCTTCCATTAACGCGTGCGATGCATAAAGAAACCCTCGTGATAGCGGGCTCCTCTCCCTACGGAATTTCGCAGGAATGGTCGGGGCTTTGGCTGCCTCCCGTATCGTTCGGTTCGGTAAACTAGGCTTGCCACCTTGCTCACGCGTGGAGGCATGTTCTACAACTCAGGTTCCCGCGTAGCAGGTGAGACATGACTGAACCTAAAACCGATAATCGGCCGGCCGGATGGACTGGTGCTAAGCCGCCGCCGTTGACGCATTCGAGTCTGTGCCCCGTGTTTCTGGCCGTGGGCTGGATCTGCGTAGGTCTCGGTTTTATCGGCGCATTTCTGCCCGTCTTACCGACCACGGTTTTCCTGATTATTGCGTTATGGGCGTTCTCTAAGAGTTCGGATCGGCTGCGCTGGTGGCTTTGGACACACCCGCGGTTCGGAAAGACGCTGAGGGAATGGCACCTGCACCGGGTTATTCCACCACCTGCGAAAATGGCTGCGGTGGCAATGATGATGTTCAGCGTCGCGATTATTTCTGTGACGGCCGGATCTTGGCAGGCGCCCACAATTCTTGCGGCTGTTCTTGCCCCCATAGCGGTGTGGATTGTCACTCGCAGGAGCGCACCGCCGCTCGACGCCGGACATGAGACGGGACAGGAAACGACCTGATCCTTCGTTCAGTTTTCTGACACCTCTCTATATCCAATTTTTCAATCTGCTGCCTGCCTAACTTACTGCGCAAGCAAATGTGATCTGCGGTGGAGCAGTGCGAGGGGTCAGCCAGTTGTGTTCTCATGGATCCATATGGAAACTCTGTGCTGATTGATCAGTACGTTTGAAGAAAGGTCTCTATACCCAACCGCCACCTCTCTTAAGTTTGAGGGGGGGGGGCGCTTGAGGCAATGGGCGCCTGAACCTGCACAACGGGGAATTACTGTGGCGGCACTCGAGCCGTCGGTTGTCCTGCTGGTGTCACTGTTCTAGACGTTACGGGCGTTGCTGTACGTGATGCATCTGCCCGGGCTGTTTCTTAGACGAGACGAAGTAATTCTTTAGAGGGTACATGGACCACAGCAGTCTGGGTCGCCTCGTCTGTGACAAGCCCGCGGCACTTGAGCGCTCGGGGCTGTGGCCATGTCAGCCGGCGATCAGCCTTTCGGCAACGGCCGTAATGTCCAAAGAGGCTTCCGAATTTGGTGAGCGGATTAGAATTGGTGTTTGATTGCGTATAGTTTCACTTACACGTGCGTCGCTACGAATGATTCCTGCAAGCGAAGGTGAAACCTTCAGAAATGTATGGCAGGCTTTACACAACGTTTTATAGGTTCGCTCGCCTGCGCGCGTTGAATTAGATGCGTTTATGATGACCCGTATGTCCAGGTTCGGGCGTTTGAGCGCGGTTAGCTTGATAAAAGCATACGCGTCTGCAAGCGATGTTGGTTCATCTCTAGTGACGACTAAAACAGTATCAGCCGCGTGTAAGAGCTGGCGGACTGAATTTTCAACACCTGCCACAAGATCAAGGATGACCCTGTCGTAGCGCGCCGCCATAAGTAATAAATCTTCGCTAAGGATCTGCAAGCGCGATGTGGGAATGTTTGTTAGGCTTCCCGACCCTGAGCGCCCGGCAATAATATCAAACCCGCCTTGTTCGTAGTGCATGGATGCTTGATTGAGAGACAGCTTACCGGCGATGACGCTACCAAGATCGTAATGCGGCATAAGGCCCAATTGGATGTCGACATTAGCCAGGCCAAGGTCGCCATCAAACAACAGAACACGTTCACCACGCATGGCTAGGGCATGACTTAACGTAATTGAGAAAAACGTTTTTCCAACCCCACCTTTGCCAGAGGCAACGGCAATGATGCGTCCGCGCTTGGCGGATACAGCGGGGCGACCTGCAAGAGACAGACCCTGAGGGTCACTTGGACCTTGAGGCGATGGTGGGAAATCGGAATTCATCAAGACACTTCAGTTCTGGGGCCTTCGGGTCGTTCTGGCATTTTGTTATCTTCAAAGTGAGCCGGTTGCAGGTCTTTGTCCGGCGGTAAAATCATGCGCGCCATGGAAACAGGATTGATGGCGCAAAGACCAGTCGCAACGTGAGGGTTGATACTCACCTCTGAAAACATTAACTGTCCGGCGTCGGCGGCTGCGAGTATGGAGCCCAGCCTTCTGGTCATATCAAGTCTGGTGGCTAGGACTCGGGTCGCGCCACAGGCTGAGAATGATTCCCCGATATCAGCGGCCTCGCCAGCGTCGCCGCCTGCCGCCAGAACAAGAATTGGTTCGATATCCGCACTGTGCGTTAGTGCCTTAAGGTAATTCATGTCGTGATGGCTAAATGGATTCAGTCCTGGGCTATCGATGAAGACTAAATCATAGTTCTCTATCATTGTGGCTACCGCATGAGGGAGGGTATCTGTTCCGCGAACTTGATGAATTTCAACCTCAAGAATTTTTGTGAATGCGGTGAGCTGTTCAACGGCTCCAGCGCGAATGGTATCTATTGTGATGACGCCAACAGGCCGACCGGCGAGCCGCGCACGTGCTGCGAGTTTGGCGACGGTGATGGTTTTTCCTGATCCGGGTGGGCCAACCAACATAAAGGGTCGAGGCGCCTTGCGTTCTGGCAATGGAGCAAAATCGAAATGGCCTTCGAGCGCGGCAGCGCAGGCCATGGTTGGTGAGCCAACCTCTACGGAGCGCGCTGTCATAACCATTTTTTCGATCAAGCGAGCCGGAACGCCGTGGTATGTCAAGGCTTCTCGTACGCCCTCCGAGAAAGGTGTCGTATTCTCACCTGCTAGCGCACGCGTTATATTCTCATCGCCATCTGGTGCTTCAAGAGCGGCTGTGATGCGCACACCCTGTCCATCTGAAGACCGCTGGGTCGAGACGATGATTGCATCTTCTCCCAGTTCTTGGCGAACTAAGTTCATGGCCTCTGCCATGTTGGCGGCTGTGTAGGACTTTAGACGCATCGTTTAAGACCTATCGCGCTCCCCAACGCTTTCCGTGTAGGCACAAGACCCAATTGTAGACCTTATTATATGTCAGGTTTGCCCGACAGTTGTGATTTTTGACTTCTAGCCTATGTCGTTTTGTGACGTCACGAATGCGACCAGCTAGAATCTATCAATGATGGACCGAATGCACGTGTGAATCATAGGCGATGTCAGCATCGCCGGCGTTTCGTGTTGCATGGCGCATGGTTCGAAATTTTGTCGGACGGCTGTGCTCACTTCCTGCAATAGTGATGGCGCCGTGGAGAGTTAATGCTCATCACCTTAACCCACCAGGGCCCAGTAAGGGCTTGTCGCCTCGAGTTTCGGACGTTAATGAGGCATGCCTTAATAAGGCGTCAATACTTGGCAAGAATTGCCGGGTTGACCCCAGCCAAGAAGCAACGCCCACTAAGGGATTATGAATAAAGACCAATCATCGGGCTCGAATCAGGCCGTTCTTCTAGATCTTGGAGCCGTTATTGCGACGGTTACGGTTGATGAGCCACGCGTTTTGCTGGTTGGGCCCGAGGAGCTAAATTCTAGGCCTCGGTTGCCTTCGGGTCCATTTGATCCGGATTCTGACCGGACAATGGAAGAAGGGCTTCGCCGCTGGGTCACAGATCAAACTGGACTCAATTTAGGGTTTGTGGAGCAGCTCTATACGTTCGGTGACCGGTTCCGCGATCCAGATGCCAGAGCTGGCGGCCCGCGCTCGATTTCCGTGGGATACGTGGCGCTTGTGCGGCAGTCAGCGGCGAAACGGCCAGCGGGCTCGGATTGGTTCGATTGGTACCGCCTGTTTCCTTGGGAAGATTGGCGTAATGGCATACCAGCGATGCTTGAGAACCTTCTTCAGCCGAAGATTTTAAGCTGGATAGATGGCGGAGAAAGTTCAAAAGCCCGGAAGGGGCGTCAAGAAAGAGCTGATGTCGCTTTTGGTTTTAGCGATGCGGGTTGGGATGCGGACCGTGTTCTTGAGCGCTATGAGTTGTTGTATGAAGCTGGACTGGTCGCTGAAACCGTTACTGATGGGCGAATTAAGACCGGATTTGATCAATCTGATGCCCATACCTTGACGGGGCTTCCGCTCCATCAGGATCACCGGCGTATTTTAGCTACTGCATTGGGGCGGTTGCGCGGAAAAATTCGCTACAGACCTGTTATTTTTGAAGTTATGCCAGCAGACTTTACCCTTTTACAATTGCAAAGGGCAGTGGAGGGGCTGGCTGGTGCGCCGTTACACAAGCAAAATTTCAGACGCCTGGTGGCTGCGGAGGGCCTCGTTGAGCCTACAGGGCAGTTCTCTTCTGAAACTGGCGGGCGGCCTGCAGAGTTGTTCCGCTTTCGGCCAGGCGTGGTGCGGGAACGGCCAGCGCCAGGAGTTCGTATGCCTCGCGGAAAGCGCACAAAATAGAGGCTTATGAACTATTTTCGTTGATTCATAGACGTCGTGGCGCTTTTTACGCGCTAGCGGTTTCTTGACTTATGGCAGCCTTATGAATAGGTTCAGCTCAACACGAGCATAAGGACGGTGTGGCTATTCGTCCAATATATGCTCAATTTAAGTATAAGTATCATATAATTGTAATAAAGTGAGTGGCGGAATGAACGCTTCAAACCTTGCCCCGGTTGACCTGACCTTTAACGAGGAGATCCAGAGCCGAACCGCGCCGTTGTACGAGCGGGTTAAGAAGGTCATTCCTGAAATAGAGTGGGCTGTGCATGCCCCCAAGATTGACGCGATCAATCGCCTTAAGACGGAGCGTAATGCTGTAATTCTTGGCCACAATTACATGACCCCAGAAATTTACCACTGCGTCGCCGATATTGTGGGTGATTCTTTGGCGCTGGCCCGCCATGCCGTTGACACGGATGCTGACGTTATCGTTATGGCCGGGGTTCACTTCATGGCTGAAACAGCGAAGCTGATTAATCCTAACAAGACGGTTTTAATTCCGGACACGCGGGCAGGGTGCTCATTGGCGGCATCTATAACTGCTGCAGATGTTCGGCTCATGAAAGAGAAGTATCCCGGTGTGCCCATCGTCACGTACGTCAATACGTCAGCAGATGTTAAGGCTGAATCTGACATCTGTTGTACGTCCGGCAATGCGGTGGAGATTATTGAATCCCTTGGCGTCGACAAAGTCATCATGCTGCCAGATGAATACCTGGCGCTGAATGTTGCCCGTGAGACAAAAGTTGAAATAGTGACCTGGAAAGGTCGATGCGAAGTCCATGAACAGTTTACGCCCCAGGATATCCGTGAATTCCGTGAGAACTATCCCGGTGTTGTTGTCCTCGCTCACCCTGAATGTCCGCCCGATGTTATTGATGAGGCAGACTATTCAGGCTCTACGGCCGGTATGGCCGACTACGTCGGTGAGAATAAACCGGGCCGCGTCGTATTGGTTACGGAATGTTCCATGAGTGATAATGTGTCTGCGCAATACCCAGATATTGAGTTCGTAAAGCCGTGCAACCTGTGTCCGCATATGAAGCGTATCGAGCTCGATAATATTCTAACCGCTCTGCAAAATATGGAGCATGAAGTGACCATTGACCCGGCCATTGCAGATAATGCACGGCGGTCAGTTGATCGTATGCTCAATGGTTGGAAACCCGGTGAATAACTGGGGCATTGGCGCCTTAGCTATCAGGATCAGTCTATGACAGCACCCGTTTTTCCGCTGCCTGTCTCTTTGCTTGATGGCATCGTTGCCTATGCTCTTCAAGAAGACTTGGGTACAGCCGGCGATATCACATCCAGCATAACCGTCTCCGAGGATGCTCAGGCCGTCGCGAACGTCGTGGTGCGTCGTCCAGGAACGGTCTCTGGGTTGCCGGTTGCTGTCCAAGCCTTTAGGTCGGTGGACCCTACTCTGTGTCTTAAAACCCTCTGTGCTGATGGAAGCCAGGCAGTACCGGGTGATGTTATTCTAAGTGTATCAGGGCGAGCTCGTTCGGTGTTAACGGCTGAGCGGACGGTTCTAAATTTTCTCGGGCACCTTTCCGGTGTCGCAACTGAAACCCGGACGCTTGTTGATGCGGTAGCCCATACCAAGGTTCGTATTTGCTGTACGCGGAAGACAACGCCTGGTCTGCGGGTCCTTGAAAAATATGCGGTTCGCTGTGGCGGAGGTTTTAACCACCGGTTTGGTTTGGGTGATGGCCTATTGATAAAAGACAATCACATCATTGCAGCTCAAGGTATTGCCGCGGCGGTTGTTGAGGCGAAGGCTAAGGTCGGTCACATGGTTAAGATTGAAGTTGAGGTTGATCGCATTGATCAAATTGAACCTGCGTTATCTGGTGGCGCTGACGTGATTATGTTGGATAATATGGATCCACCGACAATGGCGGAGGCCGTCACACTTATTGCCCGACGTGCCATCGTCGAAGCATCAGGGTCTATTACCAAGGATACTGTTAAAGCTGTGGCTGAAAGTGGAGTTGATGTCATCTCGGTCGGATGGATTACGCACTCTGCGCCAACCCTTGATGTTGGGCTCGATTTCCAACATTAGCCATTTGTATTGAGAATATAAAAAGTCCCGAAGACACTGTCCTCAGGGCTTTCTAATTAGGTTATGGGTTTATTTTTAACGATTAACTCTAAGCAATTCGTCGAGCATATTATCTGACTTCGTGGCAACCTTGGCGGCACGCCTTGCTTTTGTTTGCGCCATTAGCAGTCATGGTGAATGCTGCATTTTCTGATAACCTAGATTTAGTCTCTGCCGTGGCGCCCTATCTGTGTCAGAATGGTTGCAAGCTAAATGCGTCTCATTGGAACAATGACAACGCATTCGGCTATCGATTCTAGACCGTATTGATGCTCTTTCTTTTTTCCAAAGAACGCCTTGGATGAACTTGCACTTGATCGCGTATAACGCCGCCAAAAGCGCAGCCTATATGGTGCGGTTGTCACACTTTTATACGGCTAAGAAAAACGGGTGTGCGAACTTGAGGTGGGTCACGCTACTCGAAGTGACCATATCGCTCAACTTGAAGACACGCTGATAGCCTTTCAGATACTCCTGTTTAGTTGATTTTCGAAAGCCTGCCAGATCAGTTCCCCAACTTCACCGCCGATGAAGTCAGACCGGCCAAGTCCTGCGCGGTCTGTCATTTCTTCGACGGCTTGTGATATTTCGTCTCGAAGAGACGTATCGCTGCTGAGCCTCACAGCGACTGCGACGTAGTCATCACGTGATTCCGTGATCATCACGCCTAGGTCTATCTCCCTGAGAAGGGCAGCGCTTTGACGACATCGAGCAGTTTCCCCTGACAGTACGACCGGGGGGCACCCGCATAGAAGGGGATCAATGATTGAAACAGCACCAGAGTAAGGGAAGCTGTCTAGATAGATATCAGCTAGTTTAAGTAATCCAAGTATTGGCGCACGCGACGACTGAGGTTCCAAGAGATGCAGTCGACCTATATCAATCCCGGCGGCAGTAAACCGGTCGTGAAGGAATTTTACAAAGCTTTTTCTTTGCGGATAATGCGCCGCCCAGGTTGGGTTGAATGGATAAAGGACCATGTGTGAGTCTTTCACTGCTCCAAGGATATCTGTCCAAGCGTTCAGGAGGTCTGGGCCTATTTTGAACGCATTCGCGCCGGAGACGAACACTATTCCGGTGTCTGGCAAGCCTAGATCGCTTCGCGTAAGCGATTGGGGTTCTACCGCTCCATCAATAAAGTGATAGTGGTTAGAGGACCCTTCTACTAAGGCTAATTGTTCCGTGTAATCGGCCTCGGCGTCCTCTGGTTCATTCAGAACCCCATTAATGTACAGGTCGACTGTATCGAAACCCGACGTCACAGGAGACGTGTGCATGACGACCTGCAATCTAGCCAACCTTTGAGCCATAAGTTGGGTCCAGGGGAATGTGCAGATATTTGTAATGTTGGCCGCACAAATTAGGACGTCCAAGTCTTCCCTGATGATCATTGCTGCTGCTTCTGCAATGTCGTCTGCCGGCAGAGAGATAAGTGCGTCCGCTAAATCATCCAGACCTCGGCTTAGAATGTCGGCCGCAGCATCTGGAACGAAGGCTGTGATGTTAAAGTGTTTTTTTGATAAACCGATTAGGTGGCCCCTGATCGCAGCCATTTCTGATTGAGCGCTTGGACTTAAGATGCCGATTCTTAATTGTCCCGGCAATTGGCTTGGCCAAACAGGAACGTGCTCATGGAGAAGGCCGGCGATTTTGAGATGCAACTGAATGAGTTCGGCGCGTTTCACAATGATATCGTGCAGCGATACGTCCTCGCAATACACTGGGGTCAAAATAAATCCATCAAGGAAACCATTTAAAACGTTGCGTTGAAAATTGATTTCATCGATCACACGAGCAGCCTTATGAATTTCCTCAGTGGCCTTTGATAGATGCGTTAACGCTTGGCGGCGCGCCCCAACTTTCTCGAAAAAATGGGGTAGGCCGAGAAGAGCGCGAACCATAGTTGCCACGATTTCTTTCGGCACATCGATGAGTTCAAAAGAGCGTTCTATTCGGTATGAATACATAAATAGGGATAGAGCTAGGTACGCACATGCTTTGCGAACGGGGTCGTGTTCCATGGTTAACATGCGATGGCAACGTTCGGCGACGGCTTGATCGAATTTGCTCATCGGAAGCTGACGTAAGTTCGTGTTGTAGATGGCGGCAAGCGCGTCGCCTGTAGGCGCGTTGCTTAGTGCTCCAATCTTATCGATGCGTGCCTCAAGGCATATTTCGGCCAACTCTAGACGCAAGTCGCGTAATTTAACTTCGGTTTCTGAATCCATTCTTAAGGGGGCGGAGTTAGTCGCGAGGGGTTTGTGATCAAGTCTATAATGGCGCCCGTCGTTAAGGTGAGGCTTTCCTCTCCGTCACTAAAAATGCCGTTCGCAGCGCTGGCTAGGGTCTCTCGAGCGGTTTTGTCTTCGAGTAGAGTGGCGACAGTGCGAGTTAGGCCTTTTGGACCGCAAACCTGGAGGGCCATTTTGTGAGCAGTCATTTTGTCGGCGATATTTTGGAAGTTTTCCATATCCGGGCCAAACAGTATTGCACAGTTGAAGTGGCTGGGCTCAACAGGGTTCTGTCCGCCAGTTGAGGCAAGGCTCTTACCCACGAATACGATGGGGCAGACCGAGAACATTGTTCCCAGTTCACCTATGGTATCAACAATGTAAATATCCGTTGAGCTGTTGATCGGCTGGCCAAGACTGCGGGTTGCAGTTTCCAGGCCGGAAGCTTTCCCAAGCCCAGCTATCTTCTTACCCCGGCTTGGGTGGCGTGGAGCGATAATGGTCAAGAGATCAGGAGTCTGGTTGGCTATCTCTTTGTGAGTTGCGAATGCAATTCCCTCTTCTCCTGGATGCGTACTTGCTGCAAGCCAAACAGGTCGCTTATCTATCATCGCCCGGAGGTAGTCCGCATCGGGCAGGCTTACTGGAAGTGCGGGCGCCGCTAACTTGATGTTTCCGGTGACCCTTACAGATCTAGCACCTATTGCTTTGTACCTGGCTGCGTGTTCCTCCGTCTGGGCAAGAACCAATGTGAGTGAAGCCATGATTCTTTGGGCAGTGACGGGAAACCGGCGCCACCCTCGAACGGTGCTTTCTGACAGTCGAGCGTTAACTATAACGGTTGGAATCTCTTGATCTCTTAGAGCAAAGAGTGTGTTGGGCCAAAGCTCAGATTCCATACGTATGGCTACGTTGGGCTGCCACAGCGATAAAAAACTGCCTACCCAGGCGCGACGATCCCACGGCGCAAATTGATGTGTCGCTCGGTCAGGTAGTCTCTCGGCAAGAACGCGGGCGCTTGTGTTGGTTCCTGTCGTTATCAAAATACTCAGTTTTGGGTTTTCTAGAAGTCGCTCAATGAGCGGTAATAACGCGAGAGCCTCGCCAACACTGGCTGCATGACACCAGATAAGTTGGCCGGTCGGTCTTATTTTTGAGGTTAGTCCGCGCCGTTCTCCAAGCCGTGAGTAATCCTCTTTTCCCCGCAATGCCCTGGCGCATAGCAATACACGCAGCGGCCAGGCCGCGATGAACGTTGCAAATCTATATAGAGAAATCATAGACCGTCACACAGCCGTAGAAACATCGTCCGGGGCAGATTATCGCTCCGGGCTGGGGGATAGTATGACGTGAAAGATAGGTTTTGGTTAGGCTTTTTTATGGAAGGTTTGTCCTGGCCCTCACAAGTTGACAGTATGCTTAAAGTCATTGATCTGGCGTCATAGGCTTGCGCTCAAACCTGAGCGCACTAATTTTGCCAAGTTGTTCGCTTTACTGTTGTAAACCCTTTGGCGAACTTATGCCCACTCAATTTTATTTCATGTGCGCTGGGTTTAGTCGCTTGTCTTAACTATCAGGACACAACCGTGAGCTGGATCGAAGCATGTTAATGCAGGGCGGTCTATTATTATGAGCATGAAACCAACAGTATAAAAATCCAAATATGTTAAGGGTCTGGAATGTCCTAAAGCGCTCTGGTTTCATCATCATTGTAAAGACCTAAGGCCAGAGATTAGCGCTGGAACCCAAGCTGGAGAAAAGGCCGTCCGGCTAAGAGCGTAGTTCCTCATTTATAAAGATGGAGAGCTTTTAAAGGACATCAAAAAGAATGAAGTCCAGAAAACGCATGGCTATCATACCGGCGCCAAAAACGCGGTTTTCGAATTTAAGGAGGTGGCAGCCAGCGTTGACATACATGGTTTTCTGGCAGGGGAGGACAAAAAACAGCGTTTTAGCCATAGCCCCCTTAGCAAGGTTGGATCGCTAAGGTGGATAATTTCTAAAACAATGGCGTATATCCGCGCTGTATTGCTATTCTTGGGCTTGTAACGACCCTGATGAGTCGTTTCTCTATTGCGGCTTAAAAACTGTATCCCTATAGTCCCGCGCGATTGATACAGACACCCATGGTTAGGGGCCTATGACTGTTACTCTTCCGCCAGATTACAAACCGACCAAGAAAGAGGGTTTTATGGATCCTCGTCAGCAGGAGTATTTCCGCCAAAAGTTGATCTCATGGCGCAATGAGCTGATGAAAGAAACAGAGGAAACCTTAGAGAGTCTTCAGGATGGTGGCCTGCAAGAGCCAGACCTTTCTGATCGCGCAACTGCAGAGATGGAACGGTCCCTTGAGCTTAGAACTCGGGACCGTGCGCGAAAGCTGGTCTCTAAGATCGATTTAGCTCTCAAACGTCTTGAAGATGGTACCTACGGGTATTGTGATGAAACAGATGAGCCGATCGGCCTAAAGCGCCTCGAAGCGCGTCCAATCGCGACCATGAGCCTGGAGGCTCAGGAACAGCACGAACGGATGGAAAAAACTCATAGGTCTGATTAAGAACTTAACTCAATAAATTTTTTTACCGGGCGCACCCTGCGGGGAGCACCCGTTTTAGTTTAAGATTACAAGTCCCAAGCTCTGTGCTCCGGTTCGGATAGGGATCAGTCCGATAATTCGAGAGTGTGGTATTGAATGAACCCATAGGGTGCTTCGTACGTTGTCACGGTGTTGCTGATGCCATCGACGTGGACGTTTTCGTAGAGGTAGATACCCGGTGGATCGTCATGCAAATCTCTTAATATGCTTCTCACGATTTGGCGGCGGGCATCCGGGTTGAATTCCCGATCTGCGGCGAGGGTACGGTCAGCAATACCCTGGCGACAAATCCAGGGCCAAGGCCATAGACAAGAGTGGTAGCGCATTGAGGCGAGGGGATCGAGCGAGGGCAGGGAGCCATAATTCATATTGAAAGCTAAGCCATCCCAGGGCGCGCCGTATACACTTTGAACCTGTTTGGTGAATGGAACCCTGATTAACTCGACATCAACGCCGACGTGTTTTAGGTCCTGTGCGACCTGGATATAAACGGATTCTTCTTCTGCACTAGATGCAGCGACTTGAAACGGAATTGAAAACCCATCCGGGTACCCTGCTTCCGTCAAGAGCGCCCGTGCTTTGGCGGGGTCGTAAGGGTATGGCGCAAGTGTGTCGTCGAACCCAAAAGTACCGTGCGCTGCAACCTGGCTCGCTGGATACATAATCCCTTGAAGCAACGCTTCGACAATAACGTCAATATTTACCGCGTAGTTCAGTGCCTTCCGTACGCGCTTATCGTTGAGTGGGCTTTCTTGTTCAGTCACGAATTGCCACATCTGCACCGAAGCGCGTGTTCTATAATCGACGCGAGCGCCGGCCCGTTCAACCTGAAATATGTCTGTTGCGCCGAGGTCGAAGGCGATGTCTACAGCGTCCGAAATAAGAGCTTGTATACGAGCGGTTGAATCGGGGGCGGCGGTGTACTCAATACGGTCGACTTGTGCTGGCCGCCAGGCATTTGGATTTTTAATGAGGCTAGCGCGGCCTGTCTTCCAGCGTTCCACCATAAATGGTCCAGTGCCGTGCGGTTCTAGAGCGAAGGTCCCAGGTCCGACATCTGCAAAGTATTGTGGAGGGAGAATGCGAACGCCAGCGAGGCGGCCAGGGATCATGCTGTCAGGTTGAGTTGTCTTAACTTCTAGTGTTAAGCGGTTGCGCGCAGAGGCACTTGCGACCGTGCGCAATTCACGGTAGGCCGAAAATGTTCGTCCTTCGTCAGACAGTAAATAGTTAATTGTCGCGGCCGCCGCGGCGGCGTTAAGGGGCTCGCCGTTGGAGAAGAGAATGTTGTCTCTTAGTTCGAATATCCAGGTTGTCTCGTTCTCATGGTGCCATGACGTTGCTAGCAAGGGCCCTAAAGCGCCGTCTTCGCCGATGGCTGTCAGCGGCTCAAACAGAGCGGGCCAGATGAGAAGCGGAGGCCAACCGCCGGACGTGTGAGGGTTGGCGTTACCTGGCGGCATGGACCGCAGAGCCATCCGAAGCGTATCCGCTTGTGCATTGAGCGCTAACATTCCTGTGAGGAATATGGTGGTTAGCAGAGTTAAAATGTTAGGTGGCTGTCTCATAATTAAAAGGTGTCCGCTGTGTTGGCAATCTTAGGGTTTATAATGAGTATATGGCTCCAATTAAGTTCGAGGGCTGGATGGTTGAAGGGTCTGTCCTGAAGTTAATGATAGCAGTTATGATTTCTTGTTTAGCGTCTTTACTTTTGTTCCCTCAAGCATCGCCCTGAAGTTTATTAACCAATGTGTCCGTTCTGCTCTTATCGCCGCAGGACCCCTCGTGCAGACCAATGCGCACCTCACTTTGGCAGCGAGCCTAGCGATGTCCTCTTCAAAGAGAAGGTTGTTGAATAATAACAATGCCTTCTGGAAACTTTTTACAAAGGAAAGAAATGCATAGCTCATACAGTTAAGGGGTTTCCTCGCGTTGGGTCTTTAGCCAGGGCTCAGGTTGGGGGTTTAACCCTTTATTATGGGCTTTCACCTACATTGTAATTTGGATGAGGCAGGCACTGGCTCAGCGTTACTCTACTGGGTGATGTTTGGCGGCCAGCAAGAGATAGAAAAGGCGGACGGATGATGGAAATGCCACCTGACACGATTATGGACTTAGCAATCATTCTACTTCTCGTTCCGACAATCGTCTATGCAGTCATTCTCAATCGTCGTTTATCAGCACTCCGAAATTCTAGAGAAGAGCTCGCAAAAGTTATCGGCAGCTTTAATGAAGCGACCATGCGGGCTGAAGTGGGTATTCCAAAATTAAAGAAAGCGACGCTTGATGCGAATAGTGCTTTGCAAGAGCGCTTCGAGAAAGTGCACGCGTTGCGAGACGACCTTGCATTTATGATTGAGCGCGCTGAAGAAATAGCTAACCGGCTAGATGGGTCTATAAAATTGGGGCGAGCGACTAAACCTTCTCAGGCGCCTGCGTCGTCATTTGTGCCTATGCGTCCAGCGTCCCAACGCCCGGTGCTTTCTGTTGCTCAACCGCCAATTCCCTCTCAAACGCTCGCGGGAGCTTCTAATGTGGATCATGACCTGGTGACAGGTGCGGCTGGCACTGAAGCGAAGGTCAGTGGCCAACGCGAGGCAGCCCCGGCATTTGGCACAGTGCGCCCAATCGGTGCGGAGGTTTTACCCGTTGATGGAGAACGTTCTGAAGCCGAAAGAGAGCTTCTTAAGGCCCTGCGATCTAAGCGTTAAATCAGCACCAAATTATGGTATCTTGAACTCGTGATGACTAAGAATAAAAGATATCCTAAGCCTACAGAGATTAAGGGCGAACGCGAATCTGGTTCTCCTCGTAAGAGATCAGTTAAAACGCCTTCATGGGGCCGGGCCTCGGTTATAAGAGTGTTGCCGCTATTGATTGTTGCAGCCGCATTCGTGCTTGGCTTCCGCGTCACTGCCGTCGTTCAAGATATGCGTTCGATGGTCGCGTTAGTCAATGCCGAATAATTGACAGTATTTATTCAAGAATATGGCGGCGCACGCGTTGACGAAAAAATTTCTAAACTGCAGTAGGAGCTAACGGTCCTGATTGCTGAAGCCGATTTCCCCACACAAGTTTTTTATCCGGAGGCAGTATCGTCGTGCGCGATACGTCTTACTACGCAATTGCTTTAATTTACGATATGGAAGCGCAAGACGGCGGTGGTAAGGGTCCTCTGCTAGCCCATGCACAGTATGCTGTAGTTGAGGTTGATCAAGAGATTCTACCAGAGCACTATAAGGCCGTTGCCGAGATTGTCGGTTACGTAATGCAAGTCAACGGTAAGGGCCAGGCTGATAGCTAATTCAAAGCCTCTGTTTGCACTAGTCCTAAGCGCGTTAGCGATTTTAGGGCTAGCGCTTAATCTCGTGTTCGACGGTGTGCCGTGGTTATGGGCTGTGGCTGCAGTCTCATTTCTATGGCTCTCCGCCATCGTGCTGACCTGGTCCGCCTTGTCTCAGCCACCCTCTATCAAGCAACGGCTAGACTCCGTTACTGCGATTTTTGAATCTGAACCTGGGCCAAGATTTGTAACTGACGATAGCGGCAGCACCATTTATTCAAATGTCTCTGGCTCTGATTGGCTTAAGGGTGCCTCACCCCTGGTCCGGTTGGAGACGCTGGCGGCGCGTGAGTATTACGGCGGCGAGTTGGTTAAACGGTTAAGATTAGCGGCCGAAGCGCGTCTCACAGATCAAATTGAAGTTCAATTGCACGGTGATATGCCAGAGCCGGATTGGTTTCAGATTGCTATTCGTCCTCTAGAGTCTCTGCCCGATTTTCTACTATGGTCATTGGAAGACATAACGGCCCGAAAAGCGATCAACGACATCTTGGGTCAGGAGCGCCAAGACCTGGCTGACTTTATGGACTTTATCCCGACGGGCATCTATTCCGTCGATGTTGACGGGGCGTTCCACTATGCCAATGAGCGGTTTGCTCAATGGCTGGGCCGAAGCCCAGATGATTTCATCGGCTTGTCTTTAGACGACGTGCTCGCAGGGACAATTCGCCCGGAGCTTGACGGTGAATGGCACGGCCATGTGAGGTTCCTGTCGATGCAGGGCGAAATGGTTGAGACGCTGGTATTCCAAAGCACGTACGACGCTGGTGGTGTGATGCGAACACGAACGCTCGTTATGCGTGACGTGAACTCCGAAACCGGGAAGAATGATGGGTCGCATCAAAGCGGATTTCGCGCGTTGTTCGATTCTGCTCCAGTCGCCATTGCTATCACCGAGCCAGATGGGTTCGTAACGGACTGTAATCATGCCTTTGCACGGTTGGTAAACCAAGGTCGTGACGCGGTCATAGGAAGCGGCTTATCCGAATTTTTAATTGAAGGCGACCGACGTGCGCTTCGGGGTGAATTGGATAGGGTCGTCTCTGGAGTGTCCAAAAGTGCGCAAGTCGATATTCGCCTAGCCAGAGGAGGGGTCGGTCGTGATGCTGTTCAGGCCTCTGTTTTTCTTGGCCCGATGGCCGGCCCTGTTTCTGCTACAGGCGAGATTGAAGGCGCGGTTGTTCATGTCATCGATACTACTGAGCAAAAGAGTCTCGAGGTTCAGTTTGCACAAGCTCAGAAAATGCAAGCCATGGGGCAACTCGCTGGGGGCGTTGCTCATGACTTTAATAACCTTTTGACGGCTATGATCGGTTTTTGTGACTTGTTGTTGCAACGGCACGCCGCAGGCGACCCTTCTTTCGCTGATATCATGCAAATTAAACAAAATTCCAATCGTGCGGCCAATTTAGTACGTCAGCTCTTGGCGTTTTCTCGTAAGCAGCCCCTCCAACCTAAAGAACTCAATTGCACAGACCATCTAGCAGAGTTGTCTCATTTGCTAACCCGGCTCATTGGTGAGTCTATTGAATACAAGCTTATCCACGGACGAGACTTGGGTGCAGTCCGCGTGGATCCAGGGCAGTTTGACCAAATTATTATTAACCTTGCCGTTAATGCGCGCGATGCGATGTCGGGCGGCGGTACGTTGACTATAGCAACAGATACAAAGGTATTTGAGCGGCCGACCCAGATTGGGGCAGACCAGGTGCCTGCAGGTCGGTACGTTACTATTTCAGTGACTGATACGGGGAAGGGTATTGCTCGGGAGGACATCGGCCGAATTTTCGAACCGTTCTTCTCGACAAAACAGGAGACACCTGGAGCAGGCACTGGATTGGGACTAGCGACGGTATATGGAATCGTACGTCAGACCGGTGGATTCATATTGGTTGATTCGTCGCCGGGTGACGGGGCTAGATTCATTATCTACCTGCCTCGTTTAGAGCCCGAAGGAGATGAGCTAGAGCAGAGTGATGTAGCCGTAACAGAACTTAAACAGGCGGGCTCTTTAGATAGCGGGGACCCAGGCGCACTGGCTGGTAAAATTGCTAAAAGTCCGAGCAAAGGGGGCTTATCAGGGAGTGGCACTATCCTGCTCGTCGAGGATGAAGATGCCGTGCGTGTGTTCGCTGCCCGTGCACTTAAGAACAAAGGGTACAACATCTTAGAGGCCCGGACCGGAGAGCAGGCAATAGAAATGCTGTATGACGCCGAGAGTTTGGACCTTTTGATCACAGATATGATGATGCCCGGTATGGATGGCGGCACTCTCGCCCGATTTGTAAAGGTGGAGCGTCCAGAAGTGCAGGTGATATTAATTTCGGGTTATTCTGAAGAAGTCGCAAGAGGCGACGTCCTCGATAGCCCTGATATTCATTTCCTGCCGAAGCCATTTAGCTTGGGACAGCTAGCAAGTAAGGTAAAAGATGTTCTGGCTCTGCCGGTCGATTCTTAGAGTACCTTAATCGGTGGCGCGCTAAATCTTTTTTCCGGCCTTCTGAATATCTTTTTCCATGCCCTTAATTGTGTTGCAGCCCGCAAGGGATATCTGGAAACCAGGTGCTATAGTGAGAGAAAGAATACGCAGACAGGACATGTGGCGCCCCTCTATTAAACTCTTGGCATAAAATAGGGCGACTGCTTTCCGTAATTTATAGGATTTGTCGAATTCGGGGTGCGTGTGCCCTCGTTTGTGTCTCAGGCTCTAATACTTAACCCTACTGCACTCAGAGTTTAAACATCTCCATACCTTTTAACCCTTTGTTTAATTTGTATTTTTTTAATATGTTCTATTATTGTTCTTTTCTCTAGACTATGAGAACAAAATAGGTACATTAACTCTCATTGCAGAGTCAGCGTGACCGCACTAAATACAGAGGGAGGCAAACATGGCCGAAGCGAATCTCAGGATAGTGGATAATAAGAAGAGCATGGATAAGACCAAGGCCCTAGATGCGGCTCTTTCTCAGATAGAGCGGGCGCATGGCAAAGGCTCAATTATGCGCCTTGGCCAGCGTGACTCGGCAATAGATATTGAATCCATTCCAACAGGATCTTTGAGCCTTGACCTTGCTTTGGGAATAGGTGGCCTTCCCAAAGGGCGGGTTATTGAAATCTACGGTCCTGAGAGCTCCGGTAAAACGACTCTCTCGCTGCACGTTATTGCTGAAGCACAAAAAGCAGGTGGCGTATGTGCGTTTATCGACGCTGAACATGCTCTTGATCCTGGCTATGCGCGTAAACTTGGTGTCGATCTCGATGGCCTTTTGATTTCGCAGCCCGATGCGGGTGAGCAAGCCCTTGAGATTGCCGATACGCTGGTCCGTTCAGCCGCAATTGATGTCCTCGTTATTGATTCGGTTGCTGCGCTTACACCTCGCGCTGAACTCGAAGGTGAGATGGGTGACCACCATGTTGGGTTACAGGCGCGTCTGATGAGCCAAGCCTTGCGTAAGCTAACGGCCTCGGTTGCCAAATCCAATACCATGATTATTTTTATCAATCAGATTCGTATGAAGATTGGCGTTATGTTTGGTAGTCCTGAAACGACGACAGGCGGTAATGCGCTTAAGTTCTATTCATCTGTCCGTTTGGATATCCGCCGCATTGGTCAAATTAAAGCTGGCGATGAAGTCGTAGGAAACCAGACCCGGGTGAAGGTTGTTAAGAACAAGGTCGCGCCACCGTTTAAGCAGGTTGAATTTGACATCATGTATGGCGAAGGCGTGTCGAAGACGGGTGAGTTGCTTGACCTTGGCGTCAAGGCCGGAATTGTTGAAAAGTCTGGATCGTGGTTCTCCTGCCAATCAGAACGTATTGGTCAAGGCCGCGAGAATGCAAAGACGTTCTTGAAAGAACACCCTGACATGGCGAATGAAATTGAACGACAAATTCGCGTAAACGCAGGTTTGATTGCTGACACCATGATTGGTGAAAAAGAAGCGTCTAAAAAAGACGATGATCTTGAGGCCCCAGACATCGAATAATTACCCCGAATTCCCGGGTCTCTTGCAGCGGCGGTGCCACCACTCAATTCGCCGCTGCACCTATATCTTCTGTACATATCTCTTTAAGTCGCATCTTCAGGTACAGCCTGTTACTTTTACCCATAACTTGATGCTATGCGGCGTTGAGATTTTATGAGGCAATTGGGGAAAGAACGGCTATGTCGACTTACGATCGCGATTACTACGTTAAGCTTGTCGAGGAAGACTATTTCGGCAATGTCATGAAAGAAGACATTGCTGCAGCGTGTGCCTGTTTTACAGCTGATTCAGAGGTCGTGATTTACCACGGTGATAACGAAGTTCGCCGTTTCTTTGGTAGTGCTGAAGGCGAGCAATTGCCCCTCGAGGCGTTCTACGATCATTTACTTGGCAATTACGACGCGTTTTTTGAGCATTTTGAACACACCGTAGATGTCGAAAGTCAAAGATGTGCGGCTAATTTCTTGGTAACCCTGACTCCTAAACCAGGTTCAGATCATGAAAAGACTGGTGCGTTAACCTTGAACAATTCCAATTTCTTTCGCTGTCGCGATGGTAAGATCTATTACATGGTCATTTACTATGCGAACCCGACGCTGGGTGCTAAATTAGGAACGCAAACGGCAAGTCCTACGGGCTTTCCAAAACCAGCCTAGAATTAACCTGCTTATCAGCCACCTTAACGTAAAATCTCAGAAAGATTGTGTCTTAGCGCTTCAGCGCCGTTTCCTGGACAGTTTGGGCGGAAACCTCTAAAAACCAGGCCTTGCAACGTGTGCAACGGCTCTATGGGGTCTCGCGACGCAGAATGCGTGGTCGTCGGCAAACAATAGTGTCGGTGACCAAATCGATTAATTGAGATTAGGTGTTATGGGCTCTACGAACGATATTCGTGCAACATTCCTGGACTACTTTGCTCGCAACGGCCATGAGCGCGTTGCGTCAAGTCCGCTTGTTCCGCGCAATGACCCGACATTAATGTTCACGAACGCTGGGATGGTTCAGTTTAAGGACGTCTTTACTGGAAATGAAACGCGGCCATATTCGCGTGCAACGTCGTCTCAAAAGTGTGTTCGTGCAGGTGGTAAGCACAACGATCTAGATAACGTTGGCTATACGGTTCGTCACCACACGTTTTTTGAAATGCTCGGTAACTTTTCCTTCGGGGACTACTTCAAAGAAGAGGCCATAAAGTTGGCCTGGGACTTGGTGACGAAAGAGTATGAGCTGTCGATAGACCGCCTTCTCGTTACTGTTCATTCCTCTGACGAACAGGCCGCGACGCTGTGGCGAAAAATTGCTGGCCTATCAGACGATAAGATTATTCGCATTCCGACATCGGACAATTTTTGGGCCATGGGTGAAACAGGGCCATGCGGACCGTGCACGGAAATATTTTATGATCATGGGGATCACATTCCCGGAGGCCCTCCAGGCTCTCCCGATGAAGATGGCGACCGCTTTGTAGAAATCTGGAACCTCGTGTTCATGCAGTATGAGCAGATTTCTGCCGACGAACGGATTGATCTGCCTAAGCCGAGTGTTGATACGGGCATGGGGCTTGAGCGTACCGCAGCAATACTACAAGGCACGAATGATAACTACGCCATAGATCTTATGCGGTCTCTGATTGAAGCAACGGCCCAAGCGGCTGGAACAGACCCTGATGGTAAAGATTCTGTCTCCCATCGTGTTATCGCCGACCACCTCCGAGCGTCTGGGTTCCTTATAGCAGATGGAGTGTTGCCTTCTAACGAAGGCCGCGGTTACGTACTCCGTCGTATAATGCGACGGGCCATGCGACACGCTCACATGATGGGTTGTACCGACCCGTTGCTTTGTCGACTTGTTCCGGCATTGGTGGAGCAGATGGGCCAGCAGTTTCCAGAGCTTGATCGCGCCAAAGCTCTTGTTACGGAAACGCTTCAGCTCGAAGAGACGAGGTTTAAGACAATGCTTGATCGGGGCCTGAAGCTTCTCGAAGACGAAGCTAAAGGCCTGTCGTCAGGGAACCAGCTGCCCGGCGAAGTGGCTTTCAAATTGTATGATACCTATGGCTTCCCTCTTGATCTAACACAAGATGCTTTAAGGCCGCGGGGCATAGACGTTGATACGGATGCCTTTGCATCAGCCATGGAACGCCAGCGCGACGAGGCCCGCAAAGCATGGTCAGGCTCTGGTGATGCGGCTACAGATAAGCTCTGGTTCGACCTGCGCGATCAAGTGGGGGCCTCGGATTTCCTTGGATACGCGGCTGAGACAGCACAGGGAAAGATCATCGCACTCGTTTCTGATGATGTGCCGGTTCAGAATATTTCCGAGGGGCAAGAGGTCGCCCTTCTGGCCAATCAAACGCCATTCTACGGAGAATCTGGCGGTCAGGTTGGTGATACAGGGCTCGTCGTTACGTCTTCAGGTGCGGCCATAGAAATAAATGATACCCAGAAGAAGCTAGACACTCTTCATGTCCATATGGGTAGGGTTAAGTCCGGCGTTGTAAATCTAGGCGACGAGGCGACGTTCTCGGTCGACGAAACACGTCGTGCGGCTATTCGTGGGCATCACTCTGCGACCCACCTTTTGCACGCAGCCTTGCGTCGGACTCTTGGCGATCATGTAACGCAGAAGGGGTCGTTGGTGTCTACTGATCGGCTGCGCTTTGATATCAGCCAACCCAAACCCATCTCTAGCGATGAAATTGCGACCGTTGAGGCTATTGTTAACGAGCAAATTCGTGCCAACAAAACTGTTGAAACGAAGGTTATGGATCCTGAAGGCGCCATTAAGGCCGGTGCTATGGCTTTGTTCGGTGAAAAGTATGGCGACGAGGTGCGGGTGGTCTCCATGGGGACGCAAGAAAATTCAGAGGACCACCAGTATTCTGTAGAACTTTGTGGCGGGACGCATGTCAGTCGAACAGGGGACATTGGCCTATTTAAAATTGTGGACGAGTCCGCTGTTGCATCTGGCGTCCGGCGTATCGAAGCCATCACGGGCTTATCTGCGGAAACTTGGGTCTCTGACCAGCAAACATTGGTTGGGCAAACGGCCGATGTTCTTAAAGTCGCCCCTCGCGATATTCCTGGCCGTGTATCGGCACTGCTTGATGAGCGACGCAAACTAGAAAAAGAAATTTCCGATCTCCGTAAGAAACTTGTCACCTCTGGTGGCGGGGGAGCGACGGCCTCTGATTCAAAGACGATAGCCGGTGTTTCATTTACGGGGCGTGTGCTTGAAGACGTCCCGGCTAAAGACCTTAAGGGTCTTGCTGATGAAATTAAGCAGGGCCAGGGCAGCGGCATCGTTGCGCTTCTGTCGGTCAATGAGGGTAAAGCATCTCTCGTCGTGAGTGTTTCAGATGACCTGACAGACCGGATTGACGCTGTGGCTTTGGTTAGGGTTGGCTCCGCTGCTGTTGGTGGCAAGGGCGGAGGTGGCAGGCCTGATATGGCCCAAGCTGGCGGTCCAGATGGCCACAAAGCGGCTCATGCTATATCCGCCATAGAGGCCGAGCTCTCCACGTAGAGAATAGGGTCGCGTGTTACAATCTCTTACAAAAAACCGCGCTTTTTGACACATCGATGATATCGAGTTGGGCTACAGTGGCACTCTTAATGTTTTGTCGTGCTGAGCAACGATAGGTATGCGATCACGACTTTTTATGGGTAAGGGCTAATCTATGACCGATGACAGGGCGACGGAAAAGAATACTGGCCCTAGCGCGGAAATGGCTAAGACGCTCGGTCTGAATGAACATAAGCGCAATGTCTTAGGCCGCTACAAATGGCACACCGCGGTCGGAGTAGCGTTTCTTATTCTAGTTCTCTTGGTATTTAGGCCTGGTTCAGGTGTGGAAGAGGTCAATTTTCGCACGGCACCCGTAATCCGGGGTGACCTCACGGTTACCGTTACTGCGACAGGGACCATACAGCCGCTAAACCAAGTTGACGTTGGTGCGGAAATTTCAGGCCTCATTAAGGCCGTCCACGTTGATTTCAATGACGAAGTGACGTTGGGTCAGAAGTTAGCAACGATGGACAAAGACCAGTTGTCCGCCCGGGTTAGGCAGACAGAAGCACAACTCATTTCAGCTTTTGCAAGAGTGGAAGAGGCGAAAGCGAGTGAGTTGGAAGCACGTAACAATCTGAAGCGTTCTGAAAGCTTGCACAAAAAGGGCAACGTCTCCGAACAAACCTTAGACAATTCCAGTGCGGCCCACGCCCGTGCGCTCGCGGTTCTCGCCAGCGTGAAGGCCCAAGTGACTGTGGCAGAAGCCAACTTAGCCGCCGATGAAACCAATCTCGCCAAGACAGACATCACAGCACCGATCGACGGTATTGTTTTGACCCGTCAGGTCGAGCCTGGTCAGACCGTTGCAGCGTCTCTCCAAACTCCAGTTTTGTTTACGCTGGCAGAGGATTTGTCGGCGATGAAATTGGTTGTTGATATCGACGAGGCCGATATCGGACAAGTTAAAGAGGGTCAGATAGGATTTTTCTCCGTAGACGCCTATGCGGGGCGCGTGTTCCCGTCATCGATTACATCTGTCCGGTTTGCACCAAAAGATGATGGCGGCGTTGTGACCTATGAGGCGCTGCTATCTGTCGACAATTCAGATTTGGCTTTAAGGCCTGGAATGACAGCGACAGCGACTATCACTACGGCAACGCGGACCGGTGCAGTGATGGTGCCTTATGCGGCTCTGCGCTTTACACCGCCAAGACCGCCGAAAGATGAGGAACAACCTGCTGCGAACCGTCGCGGCGCGCCCGGTTTAATGGGAATGATGATGCCTCGCTTTAATAGAAACCGTGGAGATCGACAAACGCCGCTCCAGGTTGGCGCGCTAGGGCGCGTGTGGGTTATTGAAGACGGGCGTCCTATGCCCATCCAAGTTGAGGTTGGTTTGCTAGATGGTGAAAGCGCTGAAGTGATAGCGGACGGTATAGCGGAAGGTTTGAAGGTCATCATTGGTGTTCAGGCTGCTAACTGATGTCAGAGAATGAGCTATCAGAAAGAGACCATGAGGGTCCCGTCGTTGCGTTTGAGCATGTCGCCAAAGTATACGGCGACGGCGAGATGGCGGTCCGGGCGTTGGATGACGTCAGCTTCGAAATCCATGCTGGAGAATTTGTCGCGGTCATGGGGGCAAGTGGGTCCGGAAAATCGACGACTATGAATATTATGGGGTGCCTGGACACCCCATCGTCTGGGCAATATTTGTTTAAGGGGGTAGACGTCAAAACGCTCTCGCGAGACCAACGCGCTCTTTTGCGTCGGCATTACCTTGGCTTCGTGTTTCAAGGCTTTAACCTTCTGTCTCGCACGACAGCTCTCGAGAATCTCGAATTACCGCTGATCTATCGACGCATTGCGAAAGCGGAGCGCCGAGATATGGCGATGGCGGCTCTGAATGCCGTCGGGTTGGAAAACCGTGAACATCACACGGCTGCCGAATTGTCTGGCGGCCAGCAGCAACGTGTTGCCATTGCGCGCGCCATGGTCACAACTCCATCCTTATTGCTTGCTGATGAACCCACCGGGAATTTGGATACCGCACGCAGTCAGGAAATAATGGAGCTCTTGGCTCGGTTGAACGAGGACAAGGGCCTTACGATCGTTCTTGTCACCCATGAAGACGATATGGCTGCGTTTGCCCGGCGCACACTTGTTTTCCGAGATGGAAACATTGTTCATGAAACTCGGTCTCAGGCGGCATAGGGGCAAGATATGATCGGTAATATTTTACTTCTTTCGATGCGTGAGATACGGCGCAATGTGTTGCGTTCAATTCTGACCACGCTAGGGATTGTTATCGGTGTGGCCGCGGTGATTGTTGTGGTGACCCTCGGTGCAGGGACCAAAGCCCAAGTCCAGGAGGAAATTTCTAAGCTCGGAAGCACAATGCTGACAGTCTTCCCCGGGCAGCGCAGAAGGGGCGGAGCCGCGCAGACCGCACCACCATTTGAAATTGACGATGTTAACGCTTTGCGTCGCGAGACCACCTTACTCTCAAGCGTTGCTCCAATGTCTATCGGGCGCAAGATGATTGTCTACGGGAACGAGAATAGACGATCACAGCTTGTGGGAACGGACAGAGAATTCGTCAACGTTCGCAACTGGGCTTTAACAGCCGGCCGACTTTTTTCCCCGGCGGAAGAGCAGTCGGGCAAGTCGGTTTGCATTATTGGCCTGACAGTCCGAAAAGAATTATTTAAAGACGAGCCCTACTTGGGTAACGTCCTGCGGATTGGTAAGGCGTCGTGTGAAGTCATCGGGCTTTTAGAGCCGAAAGGGCAGGTGATGTTCTCCGGTGACCAGGATGATGTGGTTGTAGTGCCGATTAAATATTATCAGCGACGAATTTCTGGAAATACCAATGTGGATCAAATCTACGTCTCGGCTTTGGATGACGATTTGGTTCCGGCCGCACAGGCTGAGGTTGAGATGATTATGCGGGAACGCAGGCCATCACAGCCCGGAGCGGAAGATCTTTTCTCGGTACGCGGCGTCCAAGAAATGTCGACCGCCTTTCAAAGCTCAACGGCTGTGATGACCGCCTTTCTGTCTGCGATCGCAGCTATAAGCCTGTTGGTCGGTGGCATCGGCATTATGAACATTATGTTGGTTTCAGTGACCGAGCGGACCCGCGAGATTGGTATTCGTATGGCTATCGGCGCACGCGAAAAAGAGGTGCTGCTTCAGTTCCTCGTTGAGGCGGCGATGCTGGCAGGGTTTGGTGGGCTGGTTGGCATTGCCATTGGCCTTGGCGGCGCAATGGCATTGGCGCCACTTCTCAATGTTCCCTTTATCGTGCAACCGGACATGATGGTAATGGCGTTTGTGTTTTCAGCTCTCGTCGGCGTGGTGTTTGGTTACATGCCAGCGCGCAGCGCGGCTCGACTAGATCCGATAGACGCCTTGCGCCACGAATAGAAAAGAGCGCTTTAACCCCATTTTGGTTAGTGTTCCTCCGGATAGGGCATGCCATCGTTATGCAGGAACCTCGGACTATTTTTATCAGAGACCAGCTGCATGTCGACATCTGGGTAGGTAACGTGCTCGGGGTTTGAGCGATCACCAACACAGAGATAGGTGACGACTCCAGTGCCTTTGTTTTCAAGCATATGCCTATCCGCAACACCTGCTTTGAAGCCGGTGCAGTGCCCCGCATTGACTGGCGTTTCGCCAGCGTTACTCATCACAGTGACCGTGCCCGCAATGACGTAAACGAACTCATCCTGGGTCTTGTGCCAATGGCGTTCCGCAGGCCGCCCCCTGGCGGGAGGGTGACTATGTTGATCCCAAAGTTCGTCAACCCGAACATGGCGCCGACAGGTTTCCATGTCATGTCAGGATTGAATTCATCGTTATACCGCGGCGGGTTAGGGCTCTTGGCTGGCCTGGATGTCACCTCAGTGTGGTTCAGCGGCGGAGCGTGCCGGTCGGTTTGTGTCTCGGACATAACATTTAGCCTCAGTTCAACGCGTTAATCTTGGCTGGCAGGATCACGCTCAATCAGATTGACCATGATTCCATCTGGGTCGCGAAAGGTCATCTCTCGTTGGCCGCGGTCTGCGGACTTGATTGCGCCGCCTTCAATATCGACTTCGAGATGGGTTGGTGGGCAAAGAACTATGTGGCTCCCGACTATCAGCCGGTCGTGTACGACGTCTAGATTGGCACAATAAAAAACCATGCAAGCCTCGCCAATACTGCATCCATATTCTCTCTTCTGAACGCGCGGGGGGCTAGGCTTTTTGAGTTCAAATAATCCAACCATGCCTTTATTCAAACCGGCGGATCGAAAAACCCGATACCTGACGTTGGTTTCTGGCGGCATGCCAAGTAATTTGGCGGCCGTGGCATGGGTTAACCCGCCTTCTGCGTAGACCTCTTCCAGGTCGAAAATATCACGGTAGAACGCGGATGATTTCTCAATATCGCTCACAAAAAGTGCGGTTCGCACCATGGGGCTAATTAGGGACATGTCTTGTCTCACTCTATTGTGCGGTGATCATTCGCTGCCATTCTGATCTAGTATGACGTCAACGAGAGGGTGAGGGCTATGCTATGGAATTGTCAAACTCATCAGATCTATGGGGCGCTGAAGCATCATTTTTAAGATCGCGATGAGGTCCTCAGGAAGATGGCTCCGAAGGGGTGGCTGAAATCCAAATAGAACGGTATACCCGAGAGAGATTGGCAACGTTTTGGGACGACTAAAAATGGGCCGTACACTTGTTCAGAAGCTGTGGGATGCGCACACCGTTGCGGACCTTGGTGATAACGCAACACTCCTCTATACGGATCGCGTATTTCTCCACGAGAGAACGGGGTCTGTCTCGTTAAAGGGGCTGGAGGCAGCTGGCCGCAAAGTTCGAAACCCCGAGCAGGTGTTCTGCACGATGGATCACATCGTTGATACCCTTCCAGGGCGCGGCGACGATACGATTATGCCGTCTGGTAAAGACTTCATCACGACCACACGTGATGCCGCGAACGAAGCTGGGATTACCTTGTTCGATATTGGTGATGACAGACAAGGCATAGTGCACGTGGTATCGGCAGAGCAGGGCATTACGCTGCCCGGCTTAACTCAAGTGTGTCCTGATAGTCATACCTGCACGCTCGGCGCGCTCGGCGCGCTGGCCTGGGGAATTGGCTCCACGGAAGGTGAGCACGCTTTAGCCACCAAAACTTTGGCGGTCAACAAGCCGAAGTCCATGCGCGTCTCGTTTGACGGTCAGCTCGGTTATGGTGTGACGGCAAAAGACATGATCTTGCATTTGATCGGCGCCTATACGGCGGCTGGTGGTGCTGGTCATGCCATCGAATTCACAGGATCAGCCATTCGGTCATTGCCACAGGAAAACAGATTCACCGTCTGCAACATGGCCGTGGAATTCGCGGCGTTTACCGGCCTCATTCCGCCGGACGACACCACGATTGATTACATCCATGGTCGCCCCTATGCGCCGACCGGTAGAAATTGGGATGCAGCCGTTGACTATTGGCGGACGCTGCAAGCAGACGGTGATGCAGCGTACGATAGAAATATTTCCATCGATTGCGCGGACATTGTTCCGACTGTGAGCTGGGGGACCAGTCCGGGCCATACCGTGCAGATCGATGGTGTTGTCCCAGATCCATCCGACGCCCCAGACGCCAATACCCAAACATCGTGGGCGCGGGCGCTTGAATATATGGACCTTAAGCCGGGCACGCCCCTTGAAGGCGTTCCCATAGATGGGGCCTTTATCGGCTCATGCACGAACTCGCGCATCTCTGACCTTCGCGAGGTTGTTAAAGTTGTCAAAGGCCGACGTGTGGCAGTTGGTGTTAAGGCGATCGTCGTTCCGGGCTCTAGCCAGGTTAAGTTGGCTGCAGAAGCGGAGGGCATCGATAAGGCGCTCGTTGAAGCTGGCTTTGAGTGGCGCGAAAGCGGCTGCTCTATGTGTTTCTATGCGGGTGGCGAAAGCTTTGGAGACCAAGAGCGGGTGATTAGCTCGACCAACCGAAACTTTGAAAACCGCCAGGGTCCAAGAACGCGCACGCATCTTGCGAGCCCGACATCAGTGGCCGCCTCCGCTTTGGCTGGTAAGATTTCTGATGTCCGGAAGTTTAGGCAGGGGGCTAGTTATGACACTTAGAATGCAAAAATTTAAAACGCTGTCGTCTGTTGCGGCCCCCATCATGCGCGTCAACATCGATACAGATGCGATTATTCCCAGCCGTGAGATGAAGGGTGTGACCAAGGACGGCCTGTCCGTTGGAATGTTCGCCAATTGGCGCTACACGGACGTGGATGCCCGCGTCGAGAATCCGGATTTTATTTTGAACAAGATTCCATTCCGCGACGCAGAGATTCTGTTGTCCGGTGAAAACTTTGGATGCGGTTCTTCCAGAGAACATGCCGTATGGGCTCTCAAGGAATGGGGCATGCGCTGCGTCATTGCGCCGAGTTTTGGAACGATATTTTATGGCAACTGCGTGCGGAACGGGATATTGCCGGTTGCATTGCAGGAGGCCGTTGTGAAGGCCTTTGCTGAAAGCGCAGAAACTGGGGCGGAAACGGCGGTTTTTGTTGTCGACTTACCAAGTCAGACAGTGACGGGCCCAGACGGCGATACGCATGGTTTCGACATCGCGCCTGCCGATAAGGAAATGCTTGTCCAAGGTCTGGACCCAATCGGTCTGACACTGAAACGAGATGATGAAATCATAGCGTTTCGAGAGAAAGACAAAGCGGAGAGGCCCTGGGTCTACTTGTAGGTCTTTCGGATACTCAGCATGGAACTCTGGATTCCCTTAACGATCGCTGCGGCTGGGGTGCAAGCGGCCCGCACCTCTTTGCAGAAGCATTTGGCTGCGGAGCTGTCTGTTTTTGGCGCGACGTTCGCGCGGTTCTTGTTCGGCTTCCCTATGATCCTGGCGGGTTTAGCCGTGCTGGTAACCGTCACCGGACAAAGCGTTCCTGAGTCCAACTGTGTATTCATCGCCTACGCGTGGGTCGGTGGTCTGGTCCAATTACTAGGGAATGCGCTGCTTTTACACCTGTTGACCCTGAGTACGTTCACCGTCGGAACGACATATACAAAGACAGAAGTTATTCAGACTGTTGGGGTCGGATATGTGGTTCTGGATGAGCAGGTAGGGCCTGCTGGGTTCCTTGGGATCCTCGTCGCTTTTTTCGGTGTTTTGTTGATGGCAACAGGCCGCGCAGGCTTGTCAGTCGCGAGCCTCGCTGCTGCGCTAAGACATAAGCCAGCGCTGTACGGTATCTGTGTTGGTGCACTCTACGCCGTTGCCGCTGTTTTTTATCGAGCTGCAGCGCTTTCGTTAGACGAGGGTGATTTCGTGCTTCGAGCAATCACGACGCTCGCCTGGGTCACGACTGCTCAAATGCTTGCAATGGCAGTGGTGTTGCGCCTGCGTCAGCCAGGTCTCGTGACAAAGGTCTTTCGCGCTTGGCCCATTGGTTTATGGATCGGATTTACCGGCATCGTGGCATCCGCTTGCTGGTACTGCGCGTTCACCTTGCAAAATGCCGCGTACGTTATGGCGCTTGGCCAGGTCGAGCTTGTCTTCATCTATATCGCCTCAAGGTTTGTTTTTCACGAGAGAATGGTTGCACAAGAGGCCTTTGGCGTGGCGGCCACGGCTTTGGGAATACTAGCGGTGGTCCTCTATGGATAGTGCTTTTGCCTTGACGCTGAAAGCGATGCGGTAAAGAGAGTTAGCTTAATATCCTGGGATCCATACAGGCTCGTTGGCATGGACAGTGTTAGTGAGTGTTAAAAAAACCAGCCGCCGCATGGATTGCTGGTTCCCGTTGGTACCAATGAATTACTCCCCAGCCGCTATGCCGTCCTCAAGCATTTTAGAAACTGCGGCGTCATCATGGCCGAGCTCGGCTAGTACCTCGCGGGTGTGCTGTCCTTCACGGGGAAGGTCGCGGCGCACGCCGAGACGGTCACCGCCAATTGAAAGGGGCATGTTGGGAAGTTTGATCTTCCGGCCTGCACCATCGCCGTCTGTAAGTGTAACTTCAGAGAGGCCGTCACCCGCATTGAGGTGTGGATCATCAAATAATTCATGGGGCTTGGCGATTGGGGCAAAGGGCATGCCGGTGGCCTCAAGCTTGGCCATAAGGTCGGTTTTGTCATAACCTTTAAACAGCTCCTCGATCTGAGGTTTAAGCCAGGAGCGGGCATCGACCCGACCATTGTTGAGCTTTAGCTCTTCTTTGGCCCAAAGCGTATCTAGCCCGAAGGCTTCACAGAAATTTTTCCACTGGGTATCTGAGACGACACCGACGAAGACCTTATCTTCATCCTTAGTTTCGAAGACATCGTAGATTGCCCAAGCTGAAACACGTGCAGGCATAGGGGCGGCGGGCGCGCCTGTTACGCCATACTGAGCCATATGCTGGCCAACAAGGTAGACTGCGGTCTCATATAGGCTTGCAACGACATGCTGCCCCTCTCCGGTGGCATTGCGCCCTACCAGCGCAGAAAGAACGCCGATAACGCCGAACATTCCGCCAGCGATATCAATAACTGATGCGCCAGCGCGCAGGGGTTGTCCCGGAGGCCCGGTCATGTAAGCCAAACCGCCCATCATTTGCGCGACTTCATCCAATGCTGTGCGGTGTTCATATGGTCCAGCAAGGAATCCTTTTTCAGAACAGTAGATGAGCCCTTTGTTGATCTTCTTAAGGTCCTCATATCCAAACCCGAGCTTATCCATTGCCCCAGGGCGGAAATTTTCAATAACGATGTCCGCTTGTTTGATTAGGTCTAAGGAGATGCCATGACCTTTTTTATTCTTGAGGTCCAAACAGATTGACCGCTTGTTGCGGTTGAACATGGGGAAGTACCCGGAGCCAGAGCCTTTCAGCCGACGTGTGTTATCGCCCTTAAGAGGCTCTATTTTTATAACTTCAGCGCCAAGGTCGGCAAGAATGCAGCCAACGGTAGGGCCCATGACCATATGCGTGAATTCAACGACTTTTGTTCCGGACAAAGGAAGGTTCTGCGTGTCCGTCATGTGATAATATCCTTATTAATCAATATCTTATAATTATTAGGCTCATCGAGCCATTGGACCTAATGGTGTCCTGATCATATATCCTGGGGGACGCACGGCAAGCATGCCTAAATAAGAAAACGGTGTTCCATGGCAAAGAAACATTACCCTTGACCAAATCGACTTAGCATTGCGCTGTCGGAAAAGGCGTACACGGGGCTCCGTGCAATCAATGCCGAGTAAGGATGTAGCAATAACTACTGTCTTACGTTTCTTCTAGAGAATTTTGACCATGTAGCCGATATGTAAAACTCTATCAGGGTTGTCGCGGTATTGCCGCTGAATACGGATCGCCAAAAGCTACATAATCTCCGCTCAAGCCGTGACAGAGGCCACGCGCATGGCTTAAAAGAGCGCACTCACAGAAAGGACACACGACATGACCGATGTAATGGACGACATTGATATCCTTATTAGCGAAGTGGGGCCACGGGATGGTCTTCAATCGGTCAATTCGGTTATGCCGACAGAGGCAAAGAAGGCGTGGGTTAAGGCTGAAGCTGAAGCCGGCGTTCGGGAGATCGAGGTGGGATCGTTTGTTCCACCAAAGCTGTTACCGCAATTGGCAGACACCAGTGAGATCGTCGAATACGCGCGATCTATCCCAGGTCTTCAGGTGGCCGTGTTGGTGCCGAATTTTAAAGGCGCTGAGAACGCTATAAAAGCCGGAGCCCATAAAATCACGATTCCGTTATCCGTTTCTGAAACTCATTCACAAGCCAACCTCCGTAAAACCCATGCGCAAGTGCTGGAAGAGGTCGTGAAGATCGTCGATCTGATCAAGACGCTACCGGAAAACGAGCGGCCACATTTTGAAGGTGGTTTGTCGACGGCATTTGGTTGCACGCTGGAAGGTCATGTTCCTCAAGCCAAAGTCGTTGAGATGGCAGAGAAATTAGTTGAACTTGGCTGTAGTGAGGTTGGTCTGGCTGATACGACAGGCTACGCAAACCCGCTGCAAGTTAAGAATATGGTCAACGCGGTTTGGGCGGCTGTGGGGCGAGAAAAGCTCAAAGGCATCCACTTGCACAACACGCGCGGGCAGGGGCTTGCCAACGTGATGGCGGCGCTGGATATTGGTCTAGATACGCTTGATAGCTCTCTCGGCGGCCTTGGTGGCTGCCCATTCGCTCCGGGTGCATCCGGTAATATCGTGACCGAGGACCTGGTGTTCTTGCTGGATAGCATGGGTCTAAAGACCGGAATTAACTTGGATAAGTTAATGAGCGTGCGCGATATCGTTACCGCAGCTTTGCCAGACGAACAGATGTACGGCTTCACGCCTGATGCAAGTCTACCGAAAGGCTATGTGCAGACGCTAAACGGCGGAACCGGCTGGGGAACAGGCAACTAGAAAACAGACAGCAGTTCTAAGTTGCTGCTGTTGTGTCTAGATATTTCCTGCTGGTCTCCAGTTCACCCGTGTGAGGCTTTCCCGGTAGGCCTTGAGTCCATATGCGATAAGCAGCGACCCAAGTGAACCCATAACGATGGTGACTAATGCCATTGAGTAATGTATCTGATTGGGGTCTCCAAACACGTTGTCGGTCACCCAGCCCATGGCGAAGGGCCCTAGGCCAGCACCACCTATACCTATGACCAGGATATAAACCGAGGTGACGGTGCCGCGCAGTTGGTTGGGTGTCATGTCGTTGACGGCGGCCAACGCCTGCGCTGGTGGCCAGTTTGCGAAGACACCAGCCACAGCAAAGAACGCTAGGCAGAGTTCAGGTGTTGGCATCAACGGAGCGACTGTTGTGCCAATAGTGAGGCCGACACCACCCCACAAGACGGTGCGCATGGCGCCGTCTGTGTGTCCTTTGTCTTTGAACCAGTTGGTTACAAAGCCACTCGAGATCGCTGAAAAAATACCAAACAGGCCGCCGAAGATGCCGTACCAAATGCTGAATTGCGGGATCGACCAACCATGAACGCGGTCAAATAAGGAGGGCAGCCAATTCACCCAGCCGTACACGGCCATGAGAATAAACGCGACGCCGAAGTGGTGGCAGATCAGCGTTGTCTTGTTTTGTTTAAGGAACGTGAAGATTTCGCCCCATGATGGTTTCTCACTATGATCTGCGGCTATTTCTTTGCGTTTCGGTTCGCGCACGGTGAATGCCATGAGAAGGGCGGGAATTAACCCTGCAACGCCGATGATAATAAACACGGCTTGCCAGCCGGGAACGAGGCCCAAGAACGGCATGTTGACGCCTTGCATCGTGAATGCAATCAGCAATCCACCGAAGACGTAGACTAGGCCCGTGCCGAAGGCTGTGGCCATGGTGTAGATGCCAAACGCCTTGGGTCGGTCACGGGGTTCAAAAAGGTCGCCAATGAGAGATGCCGTGCATGGGTTCAGGGTCGATTCGCCGATGCCGACGCCGACGCGCATACCGAACAGGCCACCAAAGCTTCGCACAAGGCCGCTGCCTGCCGTAAAGAGACTCCAGACGGCTGTTCCTGTGGTCAGAATCTTTACGCGGCTGTAGCGGTCAGCGGCCCAACCAATGGGAATGACGAAAAGTGAATAGAAAACGGCGAAGGCCAGACCCTGAATTTGCCCCATCTGGGTATCGGTGAAACCCAGATCCGCTTGGATGGCCGGGGTTAATAGTCCGACGATCAGGCGGTCCATAAAGCCGAAGAAGTAGGCGAAGCAGATGACTCCAAGACAGTACCAAGAATAGCGCGGACTCGATCCCGTTGGGCCAGGTGCTTCGATTGCGTCGGCCATGGTTCAACCTCCCCCGGAAAAAAACTAATAAGCGTCTGTAGCAGGACTTGTGCTGGTTCGCTAGCGTTCAACTCAGTCGGTATCGTTAGCCCGCTGTATGGCTTAAGCTTTTTCTGATCCCCAGGAGAATGGCCACAGCCTACCATACAACCCTTGTAAGGCCTGTATTGTGCCGCGCCGCTCATAGATGTCCCGTTTCCGGGGGTGGGTTTTGCGTCCGAGATGGTGCTTTAAGGATAAAATGTATTGCTTTAGCGCTAGCTCGTCATGGTTTGGTGGGCTAAGCATTTCATGTTTCGGGTTTCTAACCATGATAATCCTCAGTAAGTAGTGACTTAATATACAAGCATTATAGTAACTCTACGCGGGGGTTGCTTTGGTTCGGATCAGTTAACAGCAAGACGCATCACCCGCCCGCGTCTCTGGTGCAATACCAGACTTAGTTTCGTGGGGGGGTCGTAGCGTATCTCCGGAAGGTTCAAAAGGAACCTCTTCCGCTACGATGGCCTGGGCAGGGACAGGGTAGAAGTGATCGGCATATGGCTCTGAATTGAGAATTTTATAAGTCTTTTCACAGACCGCGATTGGCTGACCGCGCGCATAGGTATGGCCATCATCATCAGTGATGCTGGAGAAGGGGCCTCTGTAAATGACGGCCTCATTTTTGTCCCAACACGGACCTTCCTTACCCTTCCAGGCGAGCACTGTGACGGACCGATACTCTATGCCATCGATCACTTGCCAAGGATCAGCCTCACGCTTTTCAAGCGTGATCCCATAGAAACCAACTTCTTCAAGAAGCGCGATAAATTCATGCTCCTGAAGTGCGCCTGAGATGCAGCCGCTCCAAAGATTTTCGTCCTTCTTGAGGTGGTCTGGGGAGGTTTCGTCAGACACAATATCGGATATCGCTATGCGCCCCCCTTTTTTCAGCACGCGGAACATTTCTTTAAAGAGGGCTGGTTTGTCTGTGTCTGCCACGAGATTGAGGACGCAGTTGGATACGATGACGTCAATCGAGTTGTCGTTTACCAATGGTTTTTCGGCGCGCTGTTTTGCGCGCACGGCTTCGAAATCTACCAGCGCAGCGGCAGAGTTGAGGGGAGTGGTTGCAAGAACGCTGTCGACTTCGGTTAGGTCAGTTGCGAGGTCTTCGATGTGTCCGCGTCTAAAGTCGACGTTAGCGTATCCTATGCAGTCCGCGACGATAGGTGCGTTACGCCGCGCGATATCAAGCATCTCATCGGTCATGTCTATCCCGATGACGTTGCCCTGGGGGCCGACCACCTGAGAGGCAATAAAACAAATCTTACCGGTGCCCGAACCGAGATCGAGAACCGTTTCGCCTTCTCGGACATACTGAGATGGATCGCCGCAGCCGTAGTCTCTCTCGATCACTTCTTCAGGAATAACCTTCAAGTACTTAGGATCGTAATCGACAGGGCAACATAACGCCTCTTCTCGTTCTTGAGCGCCTGCGCCGTAGCGTGCTTTGATCACGTCTTGAACCATATCTTGCATCGCGAGAAACTCCTTGAAAAAAATGTCTATTTTGGCCGCCTGAAAAACCGTATTAGTTCATAACATATTTCTTTTGGAGCAATCCAAGGTCACAGCCCCTACCGCTTCACGTTTTCGTGTGGTTTGTTGTCTCTATGAGGAAACCCATGAATTTTTGTACCGCCTTCATAGCCCTTACGGTGGCCATCCATTCTAGTTTAGTCAGCGTGGCGAGCGCAGAACCACCGAAAGTTGCCGGCTTTGCAGCGCCTGGAACGGCTGGGGAAGTCTATTGGCAGAAGTTCTACGATTCTGTTGTTGAGCTCGGTGAGGGGCGCCTAGACGCAACTCTGATGGTGCTCGGAGAAGCCGGGCCCGAAGAAACCCAATTCGCCGGGCTTCGGAGAAACAGATTGCAGATGGGCGGCATCTCTACCGGTACGTTAGGCCTGGCACTTCCAGAGTTGGCCGTGCTGCGTGCTCCCTATTTGTTCGAGTCCATCGAAGAAGCTTCCTATGTGCTCGATGAATACCTTTTGGATTCTCTCTCGCAAAGATTCGCAGAAAAGAATCTCGTTCTCCTATCATGGATGATGGATGGCTGGATGGATTTGTACGCGACGTTTAGGATTGGTCTTACCACGGACGTGCGTGGACGAAAGATGCGGGTGTCGGCTGATGATTCTGCCTTATTATTTATGGCGGCCCTGGGAGCCGACGTCATTCAAATTCCATTGAGTGATGTTATCCCAGGGATGCAAACTGGATTGGTCGAGGGCGGTGAACAAAGCATACAAATATTTGCATTGGCAGGCCTTGATTCAGTTGCGCGGAACTTTGCGCTTACTCACCATTCCTATTCAACAGCCGGTGTCGTTGCAAACAAAGATTGGTGGGACGGTTTGTCTGAGCAAGATCAGTCAGTCTATCGCCGCTCTGTTCCCGGCGCCGGTTGGTATCGTAGAGTGGTTCAAGACCGGAACGCTCAATATTTGGAAAGGGCGGGAGACGTGGGTTTGAAAGTGTTGCGTCTGTCAGGGGAGCAGCACGCGTCTTGGCAATCTATCGGCCTCGATATTCATTCCGAACTTATTATGAAGATCGGTGGAGATGCTGCTGCACTCTATGATGAGATTATGACTGCAAAAAAAGCGTTTGCGGAACGCGATCAATAGAGAGCCAGGCGCCCTAACGCGATGTCCGCTTCAAAATCTCTCATCCAGCCTAGGATTCCAAGCCGGAGCAGTGCTTCCAAATTGAGGGGCGTTTCTATCGCGCTCGGTTCGAATTTTGACCATGGCAGTTTAACAGTCGTCCAGGATTGAGGTGCCTTAAAGGTGGCGCGATAGGACTGGTCATACCGCCGAACATCTGTTGTTCTCAGGTGGCAATTATATGATTCACCGTTTCCATATACATCAAGTTCGACACCGGTGTAACTTCGCCCATCAAAGGGTCTTTGGTTTTTGCCAAGGTCAATCGCTAACTGTATGAACCCGCCGTCTCTTGTATCCACAGTGCCTGTCAGACGTATGCAGGGGCGTCCATCTATCTCGTCTAGGTTGGCGCCGCCAGTGCTGCGCCCGCCCATCACTTGATCCGTAAAACCCACCCATCGGTTTCCAGATAAGGCAATGCCTGTCCCTGACGCGAAATCGTCAATTATGAGCCGGCTCGCATTTTCTGCTGATGCCGAGCCAAGCGTGAGTGAGGCAGATGATCCAGCCATAAATCCGCGCCGATGCATTATCGGCCTCCTTTTCTAGCACATTTTTTTGTTTACGACCGGTGGGTGGTTTTGGATCGAAAGGAAACCTAGTAGCGTCGGAGAAAACAAGCATAATAAATTTTACGTAATAAAGTTTCTTGGAGGGGACATGAACAGTTCAAAAAGCGCTGATATAAAGCTACCACTTTCGGTGGCGATTGGTTGGGGTATTGGCACCGTAGTGCCGTCGATTATGTTCAACATTACCAACGTCTTCCTGATGCGGTTTATGACGGATCTCTTAGGAATCGCAGCAGCGACGGCGGGTGCAGTGTTCGCGGCTTCGAAAATATATGATGCAGTAACTGACCCTGTGATGGGTACGATTAGCGATAGAACGCGTTCGCCCTGGGGGCGGCATCGGCCGTATCTGTTATTAGGCGCTGTGGTTTGCGGTGCCTCCCTCGTTGCTATTTTCGCGCCACCGGGCTGGGTCGTGGAATCGAACGCCGCTTGGTACATGCTTGGCGCGCTGGTGCTCTATTCCACTGGTTACACAATCTTCAACGTTCCGTATCTGGCAATGCCCGCTGAGATGACCGAGAACTATCATGAGCGTTCATTCCTTATGTCCTGGCGGGTCACAGCTATCAATGTGGCGCAAGTTGGTGGGCTCATTCTCGCGCCTGTGATCTTAGTTTCAGCCGGCGGTGGGCGTGAGGGGTACGCCGTTGTTGGCTGGGTCATGGCGGGGGTCGTGATACTAGCTGGTATCATCAGTTTTACGATGACGGCTAAGGCGCCCTATCATGACGTTCCGTCTGGTCCATCTCCTAGCTTTAAGGATCAGGTACGGACCGTAGCTGGCAATAAGCCATTCTTAAAGCTGATCGTGATTAAGTTCTTCATGCTGCTCGCAAACTCGTTTTCCTTTGGGGCGTACGCCTATTTTGTTCAGCGGGTGTTGCAGCAGCAAGACACAACCCTCTCTTACATGTTTATGACCTCTACCGCTGCAAGCTTGTTGGCTATACCCATCTGGTTGAAGGTGTCTAAGCGGGTCGGAAAAGCGCGTACGCTGATGATAGCCTGCTCAATCTTGTCGCTCGCATCGTTGTCTTGGTTGTTGGCAGGCTCAAATGAACCACTACTTCTGATCCTGATGCGGCCTATGGGTACGGGTATAGCTGCGGCTGGAATACTATTGATCGGCCAATCCATGCTGCCTGATACCATTGAGTACGATCGCCGCAGGACCGGTATGGAACGCGCCGGAATTTTTGCAGGTATTTACACTACGGCTGAAAAGTTCGCCTATGCGCTTGGGCCAGCAATTACCGGGATTTTACTGGGTGCAATGGGCTATATCTCTGGTACGGGGGGGGGTGGGATTGAGCAGCCTGAAAGTGCGATTACGGCGATTTACTTGGCCATCGCTGTGGCGCCACCCATTTGCTTAATGATGGCGGTCGGCATGTTGTTCTTCTACGACCTGGATGAAGAAAAGCTAAAAGCTACAACGCAAGAGATCTAAGGCGTTCTAAATAAGAAAAACGGCGCCGCTCCGATGGAGGGCGCCGTTTCTTTTGGATCAAAATCTGGCGGCTTAGGCCATCTCTGTCTGAAGCATTTCATCGAGCTTCTCTAGGAATTGACTGGTTGTCATCCAGGCTTGCTCAGGCCCGATCAGGATGGCTAAATCTTTCGTCATAAAGCCACTTTCAACGGCATCAACGCAGACCTTCTCCAGAGTTTCAGCGAAGCCAACAACATCAGGTGTGCCATCAAACTCGCCACGGTATTTGAGGCCACGGGTCCACGCAAAAATAGACGCGATCGGGTTGGTGGATGTTTCCTTGCCTTCTTGGTGCAAGCGGTAGTGGCGGGTCACTGTTCCGTGGGCCGCTTCTGCTTCCACAGTTTTGCCGTCTGGCGTCATCAGTACAGATGTCATCAAACCGAGTGAACCGAAGCCCTGGGCCACAGTGTCTGACTGCACATCGCCGTCGTAATTTTTACAGGCCCAAACGTAACCGCCAGACCACTTCATCGCGCACGCGACCATGTCGTCGATTAGGCGATGCTCATAGGTAAGGCCCTTGGCGTCGAATTCATCTTTGAATTCACTGTCAAATACCTCTTGGAAGAGATCTTTGAAGCGGCCGTCATAGGCTTTTAGAATTGTGTTCTTGGTAGACAGATAGACAGGGTAATTGCGTTGCAGTCCGTAATTCATACATGCCCGCGCAAAACCACGGATCGATTCATCGAGGTTGTACATGCCCATGGCAATGCCTGGTTCTTGGAATTTGTACACTTCCAAGTCGATTGGATCACTGCCGTCTTCGGGCTGAAATTTCATCGTAAGGGTTCCTGCACCAGGCACTAAAAAGTCCGTTGCACGGTATTGGTCACCAAACGCATGACGTCCGATAACTATCGGCTGGGTCCAACCGGGAACATAGCGTGGGACATTTGAGCAAATGATCGGCTCGCGGAAAACGGTCCCGCCTAAAATATTCCGGATTGTTCCGTTGGGGGACCGCCACATCTTCTTAAGGCTGAACTCTTCGACCCTGTCTTCATCAGGTGTGATGGTGGCGCACTTTACGCCGACGCCGAATTCTTTAATGGCATTGGCTGCGTCGATGGTGATCTGGTCATCCGTCTCGTCGCGCGCTTCGACACCAAGGTCGAAGTATTTCAAATCGACGTCCAGGTATGGGAGAATCAGTTTACTCTTTATGAACTCCCAAATAAT
This sequence comes from Rhodospirillaceae bacterium, assembly GCA_028822445.1. Classification (GTDB taxonomy): domain Bacteria; phylum Pseudomonadota; class Alphaproteobacteria; order Rhodospirillales; family Rhodospirillaceae; genus WLXB01. The sequence continues at coordinate 483,648 of JAPKDQ010000001.1, forward strand.
TCGTGTCATCTCATCGCCGTCCAACTCGGCGATGGGGTTTTTAACTTTAATCTTACTCACGTATGGCTCCCTTCTGCTGCGGGCTTCTCCCGCTTAGTTTTGTGGGGCATTGGCCCCGTGTTTGAGTGCCCGGAAAGTAGGGCAATGGGGCGTTTGGGTGCAAGCCTAGTGGCGCGAGAGTTCAGGTTTCGGGCAAATCCGGGTGCTTTATGCCGGGGTCCGGCTGAAAACCGACCAGTTTTTCTCGAATATTGGGTAGAATATCGGTCACGGAATGGACGGTGGTGAAGAGGTCTTCGGTTGGGCCGTAGCCGAAACCGCCGGCGTTCACAGCGTCGGCGAGCGCTACCAGATTGTTCCAGTATCCCTTCCAGCTGGCCAAAATGACGGGTTTGTTGTGCACCGATAGCTGCCGCCAAGTGATAATCTCGAGAAATTCTTCCAGTGTTCCGATGCCACCCGGCAGAATGCAGAATGCATCCGAATGCTCAAACATCATGCGTTTTCGGCTATGCATGTCGGGCACAACGATAATTTCTGCTGATTGGTGGCCGATTTCGCGGTCTTTGAGAAACTTTGGGATGACCCCAAGCGCCTGCCCGCCATGATTTAGGATTGCGTCCGATATCGCGCCCATGAGCCCAGCTGAGCCGCCCCCGTAGACCAGTTTAACATTTGAACGAGCCATAATCTCTCCAAGTTCGGCCGCAAATTTTTCAAAGTCAGGGTCTGCGCCAGACCGTGAGCCACAAAAGACGCAAAGGCTAAAACCCTTATTCTGTTCTTGGTATTGTTGCATGGGGTGGGATTAAGTCCGGGTTGCCAGTGATAAACGAACTATGTACTGCTTAGGCACGCACTGAACCTACACTTATATCGACTGAGATGAAGTGCTGAAGAGTTAACCAGGGTTCTGCCGGAGGAAAATATGATGTTTAAGTATCTAGGTGCAGCTCTTGCTGCCGCAGTATTCACATTCGGACTTTCAACAGCGCATGCTGCAGACAAGGATGTTGTTGATTACCGACAAAATTTGATGAAATCTCTAGGCGCGCATGCGGCTGGACTTGGGGCGATTGCCCAAAACAAGGTTCCCTATGGTGATAATCTCGCACACCATGCCGATGCGATTGCAGCCGCTGCAGATGCTGCTCAGCTAGCATTTGACCAGAATCTTCCCGGAGGAAAAGCCGGAGCAAATATTTGGGAAAATTGGGAAGACTTTAGCGGACGGTTTAAGGCGTTAGCGAGCTCGGCGAGAGAAGTTGCTGCTGCTGCCCGGAGTGGCGGAATGGCAGAAGCGGGCCCAAAAATAGGCGGCTTATTTACATGTAAATCTTGCCACGATTTATATAAGACTGAGTAGCACGTTCTAATACCATAGAGTTTTGGCCGCCAGTTCTTCACAGGACTGGCGGTTTTCTATGTCTGAACGGGTTTAGAGCCTCTCGGCGTTGAACAAAAGCCACATGAGGACAGAGACCCCTAGAGTTATTGCGGCTCCAAGCCTTGCGCTTGCAAAGAATAGTTTTGGTTGTTTTCTTCCGTCTGGCAATCTGCGGCGCCCCGTGATCATCGCCATGATGAGACCCTGTTTTTTAACTAGCCAGTAAAATAGGTTCGCGGCTATGTGGAGTAAGATCAGGGTGACCAAGCAGTACGACCAGATTTTCTTGTGGATGCCCGTAACTTCTTTGCTCGTTTCATCTTCTACGAGGAAGGCCAGGGGGCCTTTCGTTGCGAAAAATGAGTCGTCTTGCGAAAACAGCCCTGTCCCGGTCTGCGCCAGGAGGGCCAGTAGAATAACCATGACGACGGCTCCACCGGCTGGATTGTGTCCGGCAAAGAAGGTCGACGGTCCTTTGAAAACGGTTTTGACGTATGCGAGTGTTTTGATGGGGCCTGTTACAAAGTTTGTGAACCGAGCTGTTGTCGACCCTGTTATTCCCCAGATGACCCTAAAAATAATGAGGCCAAGAATTGTTACGCCGCTTAAGGCATGTACATTCATGTTTGAAATAAATTGATTAGTACCCGGTAGAGTGAAATCTAAGCCTCCGATTTCTCCAGTGACGTAGCTCAGCGCAATGAAAAAGACTAGGAACCAGTGAAAAAACCGCACCCAGATATCCCAAACTTTGATTGTTAGTTTGGTGTTTGGTTCGGAATTGGGAGTGTTTGTCATAAAGAAACCTATCATAGCTATGCTTGACCGCCTTTAAGGCAGGCTGCTATTCGCATAAGGACATCATAAAGGACGGGCCTTAGCGGGAGCAATCATGTGATTCACCTGTTCGCCCGAAAAATATATTGGCTGGATTTTTACCGTATTTCATTCCTTTTGGCGTGGCGTTGGCCACGGGGGGAGCCCTGCGCCTAGCTGCAGGTCCAGAACGTGGCGCACGCGTTGCAGGGCTATGCATTCTTTTCGGATTTTCCGCGGCTTGGAACTGGCTACTACTGACACCATGGGTTCCTATTGATGCTCTAAGTCGAGTGATTCATATCGCGATTGGAGGGTTTCTAATTGGATTTGCGGTGGATCTTATTCAGCCAAAACGATCATGGAACATTGTTCTTTCCGTCATTTACGCCGCAGGTAGCGTTTGGATCACGGTTTCTGGCAGTTTGCTAGGTGCCGCTCCTACAGAAGCTGGGGAGTGGCTTAGGTTGGTCCTTTACCTATTGCTTTGGCTTGGATTGATCCGGCGGCTCAATGTGCAGCGTTCAGAGGGGCCGTCTGTTCTAGTTGTTTGCGTTATGTTGTCGTTGGGGCTTGGCTTGGTCAGCCAGATGTCAGGAGAAGACTCGATTGCGGCTGTCGCATACTGCCTAATGGCAGCCTTGGCCGGATACCTAGCTCTTTCATGGATTTTAGCCCTCTCTATTGGAAATGCAGTGGTTCTGGGCAGCGGTGGAGCTGTTTTAGGGGTTGCTGTGGCGCTCATGGAACCCGTATCCCAAGCGCCTGCAGTCGCGTTGTTGTGCCTTATTCTCGTGCCATTCGCGGATGGAACCGCCAAACGATTGCCTCTTGGTCCGGCGGCATTTCGACGAACATTTTACCCGCTAGCGTTGATAGCGGTAGCTCTGTTACCTATATCCCTGGCGGCAATCATGGCGTATTTATTCGCCGGTCGCTAACAAACTATCATCACAGGTTGGCGACCAGGTGACCACGCCCGTTGCTTCGAGCGCCGCAATCGCTTAATAAAAGAAATTGCTTGGGCCAAGCTGGGAGGCGCTGTGAACCGTCCGCTTCTGGTTGCGATTGTTGGCGTATTAGTCGTGATCGCGGCCATAGTATTGAATTTTACTTTGGAAGACCCCGGCGCTCCTGCATCGGAGCCTGCTGCAGTTGACTCTGGCAGCACGACTGATGGCGTGTCCAATACGAATGGCTCTCTAGAACTAGATGGTCCCGTATTACCCAGCTTCGATGTCGTTCGTATAGACCCTCAAGGGAATACGGTCATGGCGGGGCGCGCAGGCCCTCTATCGACCGTTTTGATCTTCGATGGAGAAATAGAAATTGGTCGCATCGCGACAGACGGTCGGGGGGAGTGGGTTTTTATTCCGTCCGAAGTGCTGGGCGCAGGCACACATGAATTATCGTTGCGCGTAGATCAGGATAACTCAGAGGCCTTGGTTTCAGACAGTATTGTAGTGATGTCTATCCCTGAGCAAGGTGCTGGCATATTAATTATAGAAACTGCCCGCGACGGCGGAGCAAGCAGGATCCTCCAAGCACCGTCTCAGCAGAGCCCAATCGATCTTAGCGTCGAAACCGTTGACTATGACGATCAAGGCCGGGTTTTTCTTAGTGGTCATGCATTGGCAGGAAATAGCATACAGGTCTATCTCGACAATACGTTTGCAGGCCGTGCTGAGGTCGATAGCACAGGTTACTGGAGTATCGAATCCAGTGAGCTTGCTATGCTCGGCCAACATACAGTTAGAGCGGACGGATTAGATGCTGAGGGTATGGTTGTGGCGCGGGTTGAGGTGCCGTTTAATAGGCAAGCTCCACAGCCAGGCGCGCAAACCGGAGCAATGACGGTCGTAAAGGGAAATAGCCTATGGCGGATTGCGCGGCGGGTTTATGGCGAAGGCGTCATGTTTACGCTGATTTATGAAGCCAACCAGGACCAGATCAAAGACCCAGATTTGATATATCCGGGACAGGTCTTCACGTTGCCGGTTCGAGACCGACTGTAGCTCGTAAATAGCGCATGCTTTGGGTTGTGGCTAAAAACCGCTAAACTCAGTATCGGTAAACCAACATAAAAATATATTGCCGGGAGTAGCCAGTGAACAGCCGTGAAATTACTTGGAAAGATTATCTTTTTCCGCCTTTGCATCCTGAGGGACCAGGGTTCTTGGCGGTCTTTGCGTTTTCGACGTTCATACTCTGGCTGATTTGGTCTCCGCTTGGCCTGGTCGGAGGGCTACTAACTATCTGGTGTTTCTATTTCTTCCGCGATCCGGATCGCGTCACGCCCGACCGTGAAGGGCTAGTGATCAGTCCAGCAGACGGTGTGGTGCAATCTATCATCGAGATGAATGGTCCTCGTGAACTCGATCTGGAGCAAAAGACGTTCACGCGGGTTAGCGTCTTTATGAGCGTGTTCGATTGTCATGTTAATCGTATACCTATAGCCGGTGAAATCACGAAGGAGGTCTACGTTCCAGGGCTCTTTTTGAATGCCACACTAGACAAGGCAAGCGCTAATAATGAGCGCCAATGTTTGCAGGTCATGTCAAGCATTGGAAAAGAATTTGCTGTTGTCCAAATTGCTGGCTTGGTGGCGCGACGAATTCGGTGCGAAGTGCAGACTGGTCAGCATCTCGAGACTGGCGAGCGCATAGGGCTTATTCGCTTTGGCAGCCGTGTCGATGTCTACTTGCCGAAGGGTGTGAATCCGCTGGTGTGTCTTGGTCAAAAGATGGTCGCTGGTGAAACCGTTCTTGCAGACGCTAAATCTCGTGAAGCACAACGCGACGGTGAGGTTCGTTAAATGACGGGTAATTTGGCCAACAATCAGGAGAAAGAACGGTCTCAGCCGCGCACAATGTCTTTCAATAAGCTGTTTCCGAACATGTTGACTGTGTTAGCGCTATGCAGTGGTTTGACGTCGATCCGCTTTGCAATCAGCGAAGACTGGGAAAGGTCTGTGATAGCACTTGTTATTGCATGTTTTCTTGATGGTATTGATGGCCTCGTGGCTCGCTTGTTGCGTGGCACTACGAAGTTTGGTGCCGAACTCGATTCTCTGTCTGATGCCATTAGTTTTGGAATGGTGCCGTCAATTTTACTTTATTTATGGGCTATGCAAGGGGCGGGCACCTTGGGTTGGGCCTTATGTCTTCTCTACGCTGTTTGTTGTGTCCTTCGTCTTGCGCGGTTTAATACGATGGTCGGTGACCCTGGGCTACCGAGTTGGGCTCATAACTATTTTACCGGTGTCCCATCTCCGGCGGCGGCTGGGCTGGTTATTCTACCGATGATCTTATCGTTCTACTTCAATGCGGGCGTTTTTAGTAACCCCTGGGTCGTGGGTATTTTCCTTGGCACCGTTTCTTTTCTAATGGTCAGTAAGGTGCCGACCTTTTCGATTAAAAAGTTGCGTGTGCCCCGTCAATTCGCACTTCCCATGATGTTACTAATCGCGTTATTTGCCGGTTTTATGGTCACGGAAACCTGGATAACGCTCGGTCTCATGGGCGTAATCTACCTGGGCAGTATTCCCTTCAGTATTGTCACGTTCGCCCGCCTGTCTAAGCGTGGTGGCCTGACTGAAGAAGAGCTTGCTGAAGTCGAAGCGGAAGACTAATTTCATCTACTCTGCGTGCTGATTAACGAGGCCAGATTTGAATGACCGCAGATGTGCAATCTTACCCTGGACATCTTTGCGAAACTTTAACGCGCAAGGGGTGACGACTAGTGTGAGAACTGTCGCAAACGTCAGTCCGCAAACGATGGCGATCGAAAGCTGTTGCCACCATTGCAGTGAAGGTGCCCCGATGTGAACAGCCCGCTGAACAAAATCGACATTGATTTGAAACATCATCGGCATCAATCCGAGTACTGTGGTGACGGTGGTCAGTAGAACGGGCCTTAACCGCTGCACACCAGTTTGAATTATGGCATGGACTGGGTCGTCAAAATCCTTCTTCAGCCGGTCATAGGTATCGATGAGGACGATATTGTTATTCACAACAATGCCAGCCAAGGAAATAACGCCGACGCCAGACATAACCACGCCAAAGGGCTGCTGGAAAATGAGCAGACCCAAGAACACACCAATAGTCGACATGAGTACGGCGCTCAGAATTAAAAATGCAGAATAAAAACTATTGAACTGCGTGACGAGAATTACACCCATTAGAAACAGCGCAACTATGAATGCACGTTGAAGGAATGCAGCAGACTCCTTCTGTTCTTCATCCTCGCCCTTGAAAGCCCAAAGTATTTCTGGATCCCAATTTTTGTTCTCTTTGAGCCACCCCTCAATTGACCGGACTTTCTGATCAGGCAAAATTCCATCTTCGACGCTAGCGATTATAGAAATAACCCGTCGGCTATCTATACGATTAATCTCACCTGAATCTTGTTTGGCGACGCGGCGTACGAAGCTGGATATAGGGATTTGACCCGCCGGCGTTGTCACTCTGATTTCGTCGAGTTCGTCGAGAGTTCGGTATTCTTTTGGAAAGCGCACGACAATATCAATCTCGTCGTCTGCGTCATCTGGCCGGTAGTCTGAAAGCTTCAAGCCTTCCGTCACCAACTGGACCATGTCGCCGATGCTGCCGATGTCGACACCAAATTTCGCCGCTTGTGCCCGATCGACTTCCAGTTCCCATTCAATACCGGGTAACGGTAGGGTGTCCTCAATGTCAATAAACCCGCCTATTCTAGCCAATTCAGCGCGAACCATGGTGACATGCTCGGCGAGCACATCAAAATCCTGTCCCATAAGATTGAGGTGGAATTGGCGACCGGTCGGCGGACCCATTTTTTCTTCCCACACTTCAATCTTTACGCCAGCTAAGTCTGCTAAGCGCGCGCGCATGTCGGAGACAACTTCAGCGGAGGTGCGGCGATTCTCCCAATTCTTGTACTCGAATTGAACAGCACCGACGATGTCAGCTGATCCGCCATCACGATAGCGGGCTCCGGCTGCAGATCGCGCGTAGAGTGTGCTGAACTCTGGCAAGTCGAAAATGCGCTCTTCCACCTGGCGCGTTAATCGATCTTTGTCATCAACCGATAGATTGCCTCTAGCATGGACGTAGACTGCACCTCTTTCGGGTTCAGAATCAGGCATGAACTCGATGCCTTTTCCGAAGTTCCAATACAGAACTTGAGCGGACACCAACATGACGACGGCGCCAATGAGTACAGCACCAGAATTGCGTAAGGCATAACCTAATAGCCGCGCATATCTTCCGGTCAAACCGGGTAAGGTCGTTAAATCGGTATTTTGGCCTGCAGCCATAGCCCGCATGAGGTCTGGATTGCCGATGCTTGGCCGACCAACCCGCGACCCCAATGTTGGTACGAAAATCAGCGCCATAAGGAGTGAGGCAGTTAATGTCGCTATCAAAGTAATTGGCAGGTACTTCATAAACTCGCCGAACAATCCGGTCCAGAACAGAAGAGGTGCAAACGCTGCTAGGGTTGTTGCTGTTGATGCTGTGACCGGCCAGGCCATTCGCTTTGCCGCCAGTCCATAGGCTTCTTTTCTGTCTAAGCCTTCGGTCATCTTCCGATCAGCGTATTCCGTCACGACGATTGCGCCATCGACCAACATTCCTACGGACAAGATAAGGCCGAATAGCACCACCATGTTAATCGTCATGCCGAAGGTGTAGAGGACAAGAATCCCCATCAGAAATGAGCCCGGGATTGCAATGCCAACCAAGAGGCCCGTGCGCAAACCGAGCGCGGCAACAACGACGATCATCACGAGAAGGACCGCAGTCACAACGTTGTTTTGCAACTCGAACAACATGTCCTTGATCATCTTTGACTTGTCTTGGAAGTAGTTGACCTGAATGCCTGGTGGCCATGATTTGCGGTCTTCTTCAACAATGGCGCGCACGATTTCGACAGTCTGAAGAATGTTCTCTCCAACCCGCTTAGAAATCTCCAGCGTCAAAGATGCCTGGCCGTTGACCCTTGCATAGCCGTCGGCGTCTTTAAACGTGCGGCGACCTTTGGCGACATCTCCAACGGATATGGATGCGTCACGGCTCGACACGATGGGTAACTCAAGAACGTCCTCTACACCTTCAATGAGGCCTGGGACATTGATCGCAAACCGACCTGTGCCGGTGTCTAGTTCGCCAGCAGCAACCACCGTATTGTTGCGTTTTAGGAAGTTTGTGAATTCATTTGCGTCTATTCCATATGATTTAAGAAGAGCAGGGTCGATGATGACTTCCATCTGCTCTTCGCGGCCTCCTGCAATATCAGCTTCAAGAACCATCGGAACATCTTCAATTTTATCTTTTAGGCGCTTCGCAACGGTAAATAGAGTTCTTTCCGGAACGTCACCGGATAAACTGACCGCTAGGATTGGCAGTAGGCTCATGTTTACTTCGTTGACTGTCGGCTCCTCAGCCCCTGCTGGCAGTTCAGCTTTGGCAACGTCAACGGCTTCGCGTACATCTTGTATCGCTCTGTCGACGTCAAACCCGGCTTCAAATTCTAGGGTGACGTTGGCCCCATTAGGGTATGACTGTCCCTTGATCTCTTTAACGCCCTCAACGGACCGCATTTCGCGTTCCATCGGGCGTACAAGAAGGCGTTCACCATCCTCAGGCGAAATGCCACGATAGACCATGCTGACGTATATGGTTGGCACTGGAATATCAGGTTCCGCTTCTTTGGGAATATCGACAAACGCGATAATTCCAGCTACCAAAATCATGGCAAGCAGAGATAGGACGGTGCGCGAGCGACCCAGAGCCGCTTCTATTAGGGCCGTCATTGTTGGTTCCCGTCGTGTTGCGCAACTCTCTTTTGCTCGACCTCTGTAGATGGCAAACGGCCGATTGGTCCAATGAGGCTGGTGTCGATCAAGACGGGATCAACTTTCTGGCCGACGGTCACGAATTCTTGGCCGACTGTAATAATCTCAATGGTTGGCGAAAGACCAACGAGCCATACGCTATCGGCCGAGGCGGACGAGGCTGATACTTCCACGAAGGATACGACACCATCTGAATCAACTACTTTTACACCTACAGCACCGTTTCCACCCAAGGTGAGCGCAGCTGGAGGGACGCTGTGAGCCATCACTTCCTGGGCGGGTAGGCGCAATGTTGCCGTCATGCCATCGATATAGGCGTCGCCGGGGTTAGGTATAGAAATTTCTACCGTGAATGTTCGGGTCTCTGGTGATGCTGTGCTTGAGACAAAAGAGACTTCGCCTTGGACAGTCCGGCCGTCGATCAGATCAGCGCTTGCTCTCGACCCTGTTTTGACTTGACCGACGGCGAGTTCCGCTAGTTCGCCGATGACTAGAATTGGATCTAGATCGACCATATCGGCAATTTCATCGCCGAGACGCAAGTAGTCTCCAACTTCAGCGTGATTACGATTAAATACGCCATCGAATGGTGCTCGCAAAGTTGTGCGGGCGAACTCTATCTCAGCTGATCTCAGATCAGCACGTGCAGATTCCAATTCGGCTTTTGCGTTCGCAAGCGATACTTTAGACGCAAACGATTTCTTCGAAAGATTCTCCGAAGCGTTGAATTCCATTTCCCGTTTTGACAAAAGGGCCGCAGCTTTTGTGAGAAGGGCCTTGCGGTTTTCTATTGAAAACCGAACAAGTGGATCGCCTTGGTTGACGATTGAGCCACGAGGCACAACCAATTCAGTGACCGTTCCTTCAATTTCTGACCGCATAGTAATCTGTCGCGAGGCCTTTGTTCGCCCAGCTATTTTTATTTCCCTTATGCGGGGGACAGCGCGCGACCGTATCACTTGAACGCGTTGAAGACCTTCGGGTTTATTCAAATTTGCTTGCTCGATAGCAGACAGCTCGATTTCTTTCGCTGACCTAAACACAACACCAGAGGCCACCCATAAGGTCGCAGCAGTGGCGATGCCACCGGCAATCAAATATGATTGGTTCATTGCATGCCCGCTGACACTGCGGGTCGGTTCTTGATGGGGGTGGCTGGGTCACGCGCTAAGCTCAGTTCTTCCGTAAGGTCTGCGCGGTGAGTCCGAAGGTAATCAAGTGCAGTTTCGTACACCGCAATTCCAAAGTTATGAACAAATCGCCGAACCGCAGGCAGAACTGTGTCATCGGCACAGTTGTGAATAGCGGCAATACGAGCTTCGTAGTTTGAGATATAGCGGTCGACGAGTTTTATGACATCTGCTCGAGGCAGGTGGTCACCAAAGGATAGAATGAAAAGCATCTCAGATTGCATCTTGTCAGGTGCTGGTGTGGAGGCGAGGCCATTCAGGAATGCGGCCCGCCCGCCCGGAGTAATGCTGTAAACTTTCTTATCAGGGCGGCCATCTTGCTTAGCTACGCAACAGGTTACCCATTCCTCATCAAGCAACCGGGTCAGGGCTGGGTAAATCGACCCATAGCTCACATCGCAAATGGGGCTAAAGGGGCCGTCTTCGAACAGCTTTCTAATTTCATATCCTGATGCTTCGCCATGCATTAGCGCGCCTAGGCATAGTGTTCTTGCGTCCACGGTGGGCCTCAGATTTTTAGGTTGATTGGGGTTGCGTGTTGTATCTCTATAGCAGAAGGGTTTGTATCGGTTCAGTATATGCTGGGTCAATATACATTTGTTCCTTACCTGCTATGCGCTTTGCGAATAGCAGGTGGAATAAGGCCATTATTTTTAATGGGTTATGTCGACCTAGAGCGCCTTAGCGCCGGCGTGACTGCTGCCGTTTTCGAACCGCTCTACCTTTGCTCTTAGCCCCGGGTTCATAAACCTGGGCGCGGTTTGTCTCTGCTTCGGCTTCTAGGCCGGAGATCGCATCCGGTGCGGTTTCGAGCTCTAGGTTCTCTAAACGGCGGATTTCGTCACGTAGCCGCGCAGCTTCTTCGAATTCCAGGTCACCGGCGGCAGTTTGCATTTTCTTTTCTAGGCCGACAATCACGGCTCGTAAATTGTGACCGCGTAATTCAGTTTCTTTAGGAAGGCCAGCATCCACAGTAACCCGATCTTGTTCGTAGACGCTTTCTAGAAGATCTCCGATTTCTTTGCGTATGCTTCTCGGTATTATGCCGTTGGCTACATTAAAGGCCTGCTGCCTTTCTCGCCGACGATTTGTTTCGCGGATCGCGGTTTCCAGGCTACCGGTCATTTTATTCGCGTAAAGAATGACTTTCCCATCAATGTTGCGGGCTGCTCTTCCGATTGTCTGAATGAGAGAGCGAGCCGAGCGCAAGAACCCTTCTTTGTCTGCATCTAAGATTGCGACCAAGCTGCATTCTGGGATATCCAATCCTTCACGGAGCAGGTTAATACCGACCAAAACATCAAAGACACCAAGGCGCAGATCTCGAATGATCTCGATGCGCTCGAGTGTCTCGATATCTGAATGCATATAACGTACGCGTACGCCATGCTCGGTGAGGTACTCAGTGAGATCCTCAGCCATACGCTTAGTTAATGTGGTGACCAAGGCTCTCATGCCCTTGGCCGCTACATCGCGGACTTCAGACAAAAGGTCGTCGACTTGGCTATCGGCCGGCCTAATCTGGCAGATAGGATCAATCAATCCGGTGGGCCTAATGATTTGCTCTACGAACGCCCCACCCGTTCGCTCCATTTCCCAGTCTCCAGGGGTCGCAGATACGAACACAGTCTGTGGTCTCATCGTTTCCCATTCTTCAAACTTCAAAGGTCGGTTGTCGCAGCAGGATGGCAGCCGGAACCCGAAGTTTGAGAGGGTTGATTTACGCACAAAGTCGCCACGATACATGCCGCTAATCTGCGGCACAGCGACGTGACTTTCATCCACGAAGAGCAAGGCGTCGTCGGGTATGTATTCAAACAGTGTCGGCGGAGGTTGACCGGGAGATCGACCCGTGAGGTAGCGAGAGTAATTTTCGATACCCTTGCAATGCCCCGTTGTTTCCATCATCTCTAAATCAAAAATCGTACGTTGTTCGAGGCGTTGTGCTTCCAGTAACTTCCCTTGGTTGTTAAATTCGTTTAGCTGGCTCTTTAGCTCAGTTTTGATTCCCTTAACCGCCTGTGAAAGTGCTGGTCTGGGCGTCACATAGTGACTGCTAGGGTAGACGGTGATTCTTTGGAGGGAGGCCGTTTTTTCGCCAGTCAAAGGGTCGAATTCTTGGATCGATTCAACTTCGTCGCCAAAAAGGGACAGGCGCCAAGCTCGATCTGCATAGTGAGCAGGAAATATTTCTATGACATCGCCACGGACACGAAAACTCCCCCGCACAAAGGATATGTCGTTACGCTTATACTGAAGGGCCACCAACTGCCGTATTAATTCTGGCCTTGGGAAATCCTTACCTTCCTCAATCGTAAACGTCATCCGTGAGTACGACTCTACCGACCCTAATCCGTACAAGCAGGATACGGAGGACACGATGATCACGTCACGGCGCTCTAAGATCGAGCGCGTAGCCGAATGACGCATTCGGTCGATCTGTTCATTAATGCTGGCATCTTTTTCGATATAGGTGTCGGTTCGGGGAACGTAGGCTTCTGGCTGATAATAGTCGTAATAGGATACGAAGTATTCGACCGCATTGTCTGGGAAGAAACTTTTGAACTCTCCGTACAACTGGGCAGCTAGGGTTTTGTTGGGCGCTAAAATTAAGGCAGGGCGACCCGTCCGCGCAATAATCTGCGCCATAGTAAAGGTTTTGCCAGACCCGGTGACGCCGAGAAGAACTTGGTCACGTTCGCCTGCTTCGAGGCCTTTTTCCAATTCGGCGATTGCAGTCGGCTGGTCACCCGCCGGTTCAAACGCACTAACGAGTCGGAATTCTGCACTCTCTATGGCAGCGGGTTTCTTGCGTATTGGCAGGGTTAAGGACATGGCCGCTAACATAGGGATTGTTATAAGTGATCTCTAGGCCTGAAAAACCCCCCTGACACTCTTTTCAAGCGGGATCATGGTTGCGCCTTGAACCCCATAGCAGTAGTTTTCGCGCGGCCTACACTATTTTTTAAACCCCTTTTCGAGAGAAAACCCGTGTCCATTATTGCCCAACGTATGTCATCCATTAAACCGTCGCCGACTATGGCCGTAACCGCCAAGGCTGCTGAACTTAAAGCCCAGGGCATTGATGTGATTGGACTGGGCGCTGGGGAGCCTGATTTCGACACGCCGGATCATATTAAAGAGGCTGGTAAGGCCGCAATTGATGCAGGTAAAACGAAATACACGCCTACCAACGGTATTCCAGAATTGCGGAAAGCTGTGGTTGATAAGTTTCAGCGCGAAAATGGTTTGGCCTACGATATGAACCAGGTTCACATCGGTGTTGGCGGCAAGCAGGTCCTGTTTAACGCTATTATGGCGACTGTAAACCCGGGTGATGAGGTCATTATTCCTGCACCGTATTGGGTTAGCTACCCAGACATGGTTCTGATTGCTGAAGGCACACCGGTGTTCGTTGAATGTACCGAGGAAGAAGAATTTAAATTGTCGCCCGAAAAGCTTGAGGCAGCGATTACCGACAATACCAAGTGGCTTATTCTTAATAGCCCATCAAACCCAACCGGCGCGGCCTATACGGCGGGTGATCTTCAGGCTGTAGCTGACGTGCTGCTCAGACACCCGCATGTGTGGGTTATGACCGACGATATGTACGAGCATCTCGTATACGACGGCTTTGAGTTCAAGACGCTTGCCCAGGTTGAGCCAAGACTGTTCGGTAGAATCTTAACGATTAATGGTGTGAGTAAGGCTTTTGCTATGACGGGTTGGCGAATGGGGTATGCCTGTGGTCCGCTTAACCTGATCAAGGCTATGAACAATATTCAGTCTCAAAGTGCGTCACATACGAGTTCTATGACACAGGCGGCATGTGTTGAGGCGTTGAACGGCCCAATGGACTTCTTGGCTGAACGCAATGCCGTTTACAAAGAGCGCCGTGACTTGGTTGTTGGTATGTTGGGTCAAGCGGAAGGCCTCAACTGCTTGACCCCAAAAGGTGCATTTTATGTTTACCCGTCGATTGCTGGGTGCATTGGTAAAACGTCTAAAGGCGGCCGTAAAATTGAGACGGATTCGGATTTCGTGACGGCTCTTCTTGAAGAAGAAGCCGTGGCATCAGTCCAAGGGGAAGCCTTCGGCCTGTCACCGCATTTTCGAATCTCTTACGCAACGTCGACTGATGCGTTGATAGAGGCTTGCACCCGAATTCAGCGGTTCTGCTCTAACCTGAGTTAGGTACCAGACGCCGTTCTTTGTAACACTTGTTAGGAAAACTGAAGGTGGGTATTAAGCAGGGTGTAACGATTCCGCTGGTCTTGATGTTGGTCGTCTTTTGCGGTTGGGTCCTTGCGGCTCGGTCTGGGCTTCTTAATCCGGCAGAGGATAAACTCAGGGCTCAATATACGGACGACCGTTCGCGTTTTATCACGGTTGATGGTGTGCCGATGCATGTGGTCGAGGAGGGGCAGGGGCCAGCCCTCGTCCTGATCCATGGCCACCTTGGCAGCAACCGCCAATGGGACGGTTGGGTTGAGGACCTTCGTCAAGATTTCCGTGTTATTCGGTTCGATTACCCGCCGTTCGGTTTGTCCGGTCCTGACCCTAAGGGGGTGTATAGCTCGGAGCGGGCTTATTCTTTGATCGAAGGAGTTCTGGAGGAACTTGGCTACGACCGGTTTCATATCGGTGGTACATCATCAGGGAGCATCCTGGCTCTGAGATACGCTGCAGACTACCCGGGACGGGTTGGGAAGCTGTTGCTTTCAACGGTACCGGCTTACACGCCTGGCGACCGTTTACCGCCACCCTGGCAGTTCCGTGGGATGATGTGGTTTAGTGATTCTGTCCTCAAAGTTTGGCGTCCTCAGCTCTATTGGCGCCTGTTCATGGAGAACATATTTGGTAACGATGACCGGATCATAACGGCTAAGGTGCGTGAGTATGCTGATCTCAACAATCGAGGTGACTCAATTGCGAACGTTCGGCAATTTATTATCGCTAACTCGAAAAGCACGTTTGATCTTAAAGAGGCGGCGGCCCGCATTACGGTGCCTACTCTCATACAGTGGGCCGGTAAGTCGCCGGTCTTGACTGCCGATGGACTTAGCAATGTTGCGCCTCTGTTTACCAATACCAAGCTCAAGATTATTCGCTACCCAGGCTTGGGTCACAAATTGATGCTGGAAGACCCTGTGGCGACCGTGGCTGACGTTAGAGCGTTTTTGCTAGAGGAATAAGTCTCTACTCTGGGACGGCTTTACGTTGCCTTTAAAGCCTAACTTAGGGTCGGGCCTGTTGATCTGTAGCGTTTTGGACGTCTTTTAAGAGATGAGGCGGTGTCTCTTAAATGACGTCCAAGCCCATTAGTCATGCCCGGGCTCGAGCTAGACGTCGTGTTGATTTTTAGGTTCTAGCCATTGTAGTCCTTCTGAGTTTTCAGAGAGCTGAGCAAGTATAGCCGCAGGTGCAGTGCAATCATGCGGAACCGGCTTAACTCTCTGTTTTTAGTGATCTAGCGCTTTACGGAACGACCCCGAGGTTCGCGCGTGCCCTGGTTATCTCTTTGAGCAAGAAATCCCTAAACACTATGACCCGCATGGACTTGCGTAGTTCCTCTGGATAAACGAAATACGCGTCGATTGGTGGGCTGTTCAATTCTGGAAGAATCTGAACGAGTCCCCTGCCTTCTCGATAAAAATACTCTGGCAGGGCGCCAATGCCGATCCCACTTTTTACGGCACGGTAAACGCCGTAAAGGCTATTGACCCGCAGCACTGGGTTAATCTCTCTAACTGTTTCTTTTACTTGGTCGTAGTGCCAGTTTACTTCTTCAAAGGGGAGGGCGCTACCACCGAACACGACAAGTTTATGACCCTTAAGGTCTTCAACGCAGGTCGGCGTCCCGTGCTCTTTTAGGTAATCAGCTGATGCGAATATGTGCCCGAATAAGCTTCCTAGGTGACGTTGGATGAGGTCCGGTTGCTTTGGTTCATTAAACCGGATGGCCACGTCACTCTCGCGCATGGCAAGGTCTAATTCACTGTCATCGAGCCTAAGTGTCAATTCAATCTCGGGATAATCCTTAATGAACTGCCGAAGCCGCCCTGTTAGCCACACAGAGCCAAAAGCGACGGTAGTTGTGACCGTTAGCGGACCCTCAGCAACATCTTTTGTTTCTATGAGTTGGCTTTCCACCGTGGTGAGCTTGGCGAAGACGTCGTGGACTGTTTTGTATAGGAGGTCACCTTGTTCGGTTAGGATTAGCCCGCGCGCGTGCCTATGAAACAGCATCACGCCCAAAGATGATTCTAAGGCGCTAATCTGCCGACTCACGGAAGATTGACTTAGAACCAGCGTCTCGCTCGCGTGAGTAAAGCTACCAGCTTCTGCTACAGCGTGGAATACTCTTAGTTTATCCCAGTCGAGCTTACTGTTGCTTCGCGACGGCATGATCTTTCCTCCGGTCAGTAGGTCTCCCTACAGAATAGTGCGACACTATGTTCCCTGCGTCGCTAAGTATTTGTCCGCTTCTAACGCGGCCATGCAGCCAGTACCGGCAGCTGTTACGGCTTGTCGATAGGTATGGTCTTGTACGTCCCCGCAGGCAAATACGCCGTCTATGTTAGTGCCTGTCGAGTCAGGCTTTGTGATCAGGTATCCGCCGTCTTCCATGTCAAGCACGTCTTTAAACAGCTCGGTGTTTGGCGTGTGGCCGATTGCAATGAAGACCCCGTCAACCGAGACCTCAGAGATCGCGTCTGTTTTTATATTGCGAAGTTTAACGCCAGTTACTCCGAGAGGATCGGTACCGCCAACGACTTCTTCTAGTAAACTATCCCAAACCACTTCGACTTTCTCATGCGCAAACAATCTGTCCTGCAGGATTTTTTCAGCACGGAAAGAGTCTCGGCGATGAACCAGTGTGACCTTGCTTGCATGGTTTGTCAGGTAGAGCGCTTCTTCAACGGCAGTGTTTCCGCCACCCACCACGACGACCTCTTTGCCACGGAAGAAAAATCCATCGCAAGTGGCGCAGGCTGATACACCGAAGCCCATGAACTTTTCTTCTGACTCCAGACCAAGCCAACGTGCAGAGGCCCCGGTCGATACGATCACAGAGTCGCCCGTATAAATGTCTCCGCTATCACCGATGCAGGTGAAGGGTCTTTTTGACAAGTCGACCGACAGGATTGTGTCCTGGATGATCTTCGTGCCGACGTGTTCGGCTTGCTTTTGCATCTGTTCCATTAGCCAAGGCCCCTGGATTACGTCTGCAAATCCGGGGTAGTTTTCAACATCTGTGGTGATGGTCATTTGCCCACCAGGTTGCATCCCCGCGACAAGCGTCGGCTCAAGGCTCGCCCGTGCGGCGTATATTGCGGCGGTAAGTCCAGCGGGGCCGGAGCCAAGAATCAAGACTTTGGAGTGATGTTCAGCCATGGGAGTAACGTGCCTCTAATGCGAGTTTTGTTCTGGAGTGGTGTCGTAACATAGGTCTCGGCCTAAGGTGTTACAACACGAATACGGTACATTTCTGGGTGCCTCAGAGGATATCTAGGACGGTGATAATTTCGGTCGCATTTTTTCTTGTTCGTGTAATATTGTTGCGTCTACGGGGAATGGAACCGGATCAATAACCGGGGGAGAGAGCATGCAGCGCGTTAAACTCGATCGAATAGATCGGCAGATTCTAAGTGATCTGCAACAAGATGGCCGGATGACGAATGTCGATTTAGCGAAAAGGGCTGGAATCTCGGCCCCCCCCTGTCTTCGGCGGGTCCGCGCTATAGAAAAAGCTGGGTTTATCAAGGGGTATCACGCAGACCTTGAGCCAGTAGCTCTTGGTTTCAACGTTTCAGTATTTGCTCACGTAGGTCTAAACAGTCAAGCGGAAGTTGATCTGTTGGCCTTCGAGCAGATGGTTGATCAATGGCCTGAGGTGCGGGAGTGCCATATGCTTGCGGGAGAAACTGATTTCCTTTTGAAAATCGTATCCCGTGATTGGGATGAATATCAAAAGTTTATCACGTCTAAGCTAACCGCAGCACCAAACGTCGCGCAGGTTAAATCCGCACTCGCTATTCGCAGCTCAAAAAAACTGTCCGGAGTTCCTATAAACGTGAGGTCCGCAGAGGAAGGTGACGAGAGTTGACAGTAACTTTCTCTACTTGAACTTTACCGCAAGAACTTCGTAGCTCTTGATTCCACCGGGGGCTCTGACCTCCGTGGTGTCACCAACAGTTTTCCCTATGAGGGCGCGGGCAATAGGTGACTGAACAGAAAGTAACTTTTTTGCTAGATCGGCTTCGTAGGCCCCAACAATCTGGTAGGTCGTTTCTTCGTCAGTATCTTCATCTGCAACAGTTACCGTGGCGCCAAACTTGACGCTGGAACCTGACAATTTTGAGATGTCGATCACGTCCGCGCGGCTGATGACATCCTCAAGTTCTTGAATGCGGCCTTCAATGAAGCCCTGCCGCTCTTTGGCAGCATGGTATTCCGCATTCTCCGACAGGTCCCCGTGCTCTCGCGCTTCGGATATTGCTTTAATGACTTCTCGTCTGTCTTTCGACTTCAGACGCCTTAATTCTTCTTCCAGCGGGGCTAAGCCTCCAGCCGTCATCGGAACCTTTTCCATGACGTAACCTCTTACATTGTCCTTGAACGCAAACCGCCCTGCTCATACTCAAGCACAGCAGGGCACCTTAAGTCAGGTCTTTTTCAATCAATTAAAATAGGATTGCAATGGTGCGACATCAAGGGCCCCATCTCTCAGAGCGGAAATCGCGTCCACAGCGGCCTCTGCGCCAGATAAAGTAGTATAATGGCAAACCTGTCGAGTGAGGGCTGTGCGGCGAATATCATAGCTATCCTTGAGCGATTGAGCACCCTCGGTCGTATTAATCACCAGTTGAATACCCCCAGAAATCATCGCGTCGACGCAATGAGGCCGCCCTTCGAGCACTTTATTGATTACGGTAACGTTGATCCCCCGCTCGCTTAGAAGAGCATGTGTGCCTTTAGTCGCAACTAGATTAAAGCCAAGGGCGATTAATTTGTTGGCGACGGTTAACGCGCCGTTCTTATCGCTGTCCTTCAGGGATAGAAAGGCTGTTCCCTGAAGCGGAAGCTGAGTGCCAGCGCCCATCTGCGACTTAGCAAAGGCGCGAGGGAAGTCGACGTCCAAGCCCATCACTTCGCCGGTTGATTTCATCTCAGGGCCAAGAACAATGTCGACGCCAGGGAATCGAGCGAAAGGAAAAACGGCTTCTTTTACGGCGACATGCTTGCCGCTTTCTGGAAGCCCATCAAAATCGTGATTAGACAGGCCTAGTTCTTTTAAGTGTTCGCCGGCCATAACTCTGGCGGCAACCTTCGCAACTTGAACACCGGTCGCTTTTGCGACGAATGGAACAGTGCGGCTCGCCCGAGGGTTCACTTCAAGTATATAAATATCCGAACCTTTAACGGCGAACTGGACGTTCATCAGGCCGATGACGTTAAGGCCTTTAGCCAAAGCACGAGACTGAAGTTTAAGTTCTTCGACGATTGCCTCTGATAGAGAATAGGGCGGCAATGAGCAGGCCGAATCACCCGAGTGGATCCCAGCTTCTTCAATATGCTCCATGATTCCAGCAATATATACGTCAGTGCCATCGCAAATGGCGTCGACATCAACTTCGATTGCGCCAGATAGGTAGGAGTCGATCAACAGTGGATTACCACCCGATACTTTCACGGCATCACGAATGTAAGACCTGAGGCCTTCTTCCTCGTGAACAATTTGCATTGCGCGGCCGCCCAACACGTAGGACGGGCGAATGACGACAGGGTATCCAATCTTATTCGCACTATTTACTGCGTCTTCTTCAGTCAGCGCCGTTCCATTCGCAGGCTGGCGAAGCTTAAGTTTGTTAAGGAGTTGTTGGAAGCGCTCTCTGTCTTCAGCCAAATCAATTGCATCAGGAGATGTCCCCAGAATCGGTATGCCTTCTGCTTCCAGAGCATGAGACAACTTTAGTGGCGTTTGGCCACCAAGTTGGACGATAACGCCTTTAACATTCCCGTTCCGCTGTTCGACTTTAATCAGTTCGATAACGTCTTCAGATGTCACAGGCTCAAAGTACAAACGATCTGATGTGTCGTAATCGGTCGAGACCGTCTCGGGGTTACAATTCACCATGATGGTTTCGTAGCCAGCATCTGAAAGAGCGAAAGCTGCATGACAGCAGCAGTAGTCAAACTCAATGCCTTGACCGATCCTGTTTGGTCCACCGCCAAGAATTACTATCTTCGTCTTATCGGAAGGGTCAGATTCGCAATGAGGGTCGGCGAAGCCGTCACCCTCATAGCAGGAATACATATACGGTGTTTTTGCTGGGAACTCGCCAGCGCAGGTATCGATGCGCTTATAAACGGGTGCGACGTCAAGAGCGCGGCGTCCGTCCGTAACCTCAGTTATCGGCGTTTTAGTTAATTCGCCAATCCGATCATCAGAGAAGCCCATGCGCTTAAGTTGGGCCATAGCTGGCGCGTCTGTTGGAATGCCGTTTTCTTTCAGATGAGCTTCAGCGTCAACGATAGTTTTGATTTGGTCTAAGAACCACGGATCAAACTTACTGGCCTGCTGTATATCGTCTAAGGGTATGCCTTCGCGCATGGCTTGAGCAATAACCAGGAGCCGGTCTGGTCGCGGGGTCAGTAGGGCGGCTTTAAGGATGCCTAAGTCGTTCACTGGCTTGCCGGCTTCTTCTAGATAGATTTCGTTTAAGCCTGTTAGCCCAGTCTCCATAGACCGTAGGCCTTTTTGAAGACTTTCGGCGAAACTGCGGCCAATGGACATCGCTTCACCAACAGACTTCATCGACGTCGTGAGCAGTGCTTCCGTGTCTGGAAATTTCTCAAATGTGAAGCGAGGGATTTTTGTCACGACATAGTCAATCGTCGGTTCAAAGGATGCTGGTGTGACACCTGTGATGTCGTTATCTAGTTCGTCTAGAGTGTATCCTACGGCGAGTTTTGCAGCGATCTTTGCGATTGGAAAACCGGTCGCTTTCGATGCTAGGGCAGAGGAGCGAGATACTCGCGGATTCATCTCAATGACAACCATGCGGCCATCGTCTGGATTGATGGCGAATTGTACGTTTGAGCCACCCGTATCAACGCCAATTTCTCTAAGGCATGAAATTGAGGCGTTCCTCAGAATTTGGTATTCTTTGTCAGTTAAAGTCAGCGCCGGTGCCACGGTCATTGAGTCACCTGTGTGGATGCCCATAGGGTCCACGTTTTCGATAGAGCAAATGATTATGCAGTTGTCTGCGTGATCGCGAACAACTTCCATTTCATACTCTTTCCAACCGAGAACTGATTCCTCGACCAGAACTTCATCGGTCGGTGATGCTGCGATCCCAGTCCCGACAATAGTTTCAAATTCATCTTTGTTGTAGGCGATACCGCCGCCTTCACCACCCAGAGTGAAAGAGGGGCGAATAATCGCTGGTAAACCGATCTCGCTCATTGCTTCACGGGCTTCTTCCATCGAATGGACCACATGACTGCGTGGGCTTTCTAAGCCGATTGCTCTCATGGCTTCGCGAAATTGCAGTCTGTCTTCCGCTTTTGCGATGACGTCGCGTTGGGCGCCGATCAATTCGATGTTTAGACGCTCGAGGACGCCTAAATCGGCGAGCGCCATTGCCGTGTTCAGGCCTGTCTGTCCGCCCATCGTTGGCAAAATGGCGTCTGGACGTTCTTTCTCAAGAATCTTGGTCACAGTCTCAATGGTGATCGGCTCAATATAGGTTGCATCGGCCATCTCGGGGTCAGTCATAATCGTCGCTGGATTTGAATTGACCAGAATGACCCTGTAGCCTTCCTCTCGAAGCGCCTTGCAGGCTTGTGCGCCTGAATAATCAAATTCACAGGCTTGCCCGATGATGATTGGGCCAGCGCCAATGATTAAAATGCTCTTAATATCTGTCCGTTTAGGCATGACTTAGGCGGTCTCCGACTCACCGTTCTTTGCGGCGTCTATCAGCTCAGCAAAGCGTTCAAACAAGTAGTAGCTATCTTGGGGCCCAGGCGAGGCTTCTGGGTGATATTGAACCGAGAAAACTGGTTTTCCGTCGACTCGAAGGCCTTCAAGAATGCCATCGAACAACGACCGGTGGGTTTCAATAACACCCGCCGGAAGACTGTTGCGGTCAACGCAAAATCCATGGTTCTGGGACGTAATTTCGACTTTTCGGGTCTCCAGGTTTTGGACAGGCTGGTTACCGCCGCGATGGCCCTGCTTGAGTTTGTAGGTCTTTGCGCCAAGGGCCAAGGCTAGGATTTGGTGGCCAAGGCAAATGCCAAAAATAGGTTTTCCACTCTCGATCAGCCTTTGAACTGTTTCAACGGCATATAAGCCTGTGGCTGCCGGGTCGCCCGGTCCATTTGATAGGAAAATTCCATCCGGGTTATAGCTTAAAATTTCTTCTGCCGTCGCGCTAGCTGGAACAACTGTCACTTTGCTGCCGGTATCAGCTAGGCTGCGCAGTATGTTGCGCTTAGCGCCGAAGTCTATGGCCACAATGTTACGCACTGGGCTTTTTCGACTGTTTTTTAGATCGCCAAAGCCTTTGCTCAGCGACCACTGGGTCTCAGTCCATGTGTGGGCCTTGCTGCAGCTGACGCCCTTTGCGAGATCCATGCCTTCGAGACCCGGCCATGCTTTTGCTTGCGCGAGAAGGCGGTCTAGATCAAAAACGCTGTCTGAAGAATGCGCTATGACCCCGGTGGGCGCACCATCGTCACGAATTTTGGCAGTGAGGCGTCTGGTATCAACGCCGGCAATTCCAATAAAGTTATGGCTAATGAGCCAGTTGTTTAGATGCTGGCTGGAGCGCCAATTCGCCGGTTCTGTGATGTCCATCCGAAGTACGCAACCGAGCGCCGCCGGAGTCGTGCTTTCCATATCCTCAGGATTAGCGCCAACATTACCAATATGGGGGAAGGTAAATGTGATGATTTGGGCGGCATAGGACGGGTCGGTTAGGACTTCTTGGTAACCGGTAAGAGATGTGTTGAAGACAACCTCGCCTGTCTTCGATCCAGTTGTTCCGAGTCCTTTTCCCCAAAACACAGTGCCATCGTCGAGAACCAATACCCCCGTCGCGCCTGGCGGCTTAGGAGAAAAGTCGTTGGCGCTCGCCTCCAGCATAGGGGCCCATATGTTTGGGGCAATCGTTGCCCGGGTTGGTTCCGTTCAGCGCACTCAAGATTTAGGTTATAGGGCTCGCCAATTTCCCTCTATCCTGGCTAGGCCTAGGGCGGCGGGATAGTCTTGGAACTATGGCGGGATTAAACCCGAGCTTGAGAAACGATGAAAATTATCTTGTGTCAGGGACGCGTAGCGAAAAAATTTTGGGGTTGATAAGCAATCAATTGCTATGAGTCAAGCCTAGGATTGCCTAGATTTTCGCTTTTAAAAACAATAGCTTGCTTGGGCGTCGGAAGCCTTTGCGTTGGCTCACCAAATGGGTTATATTTATCTCTTAAACTTCTCCTTAGGAAGTTCCTTTTCCATGTTACGTACTGAATTATCTGACGCGTTAAAGAACGCTATGCGCGGCAACGAAAAACGCGCTGTTGCCACCATCCGTTTGATTCTTGCAGCACTCAAAGATCGGGACATTTGCGCCCGAGGTCGCGGGAATACGGATGGTGTGGATGAAGCAGAAATCCTTGAAATGCTTCAGTCTATGGTTAAGCAACGTCGCGATAGTATTTCTATGTATGAGCAAGGCGGACGTTGTGAACTGGCTGAGCGGGAACAAGAAGAAATTGAAATCATCACCCACTTCATGCCTGAGCAGCTGGGAGACGATGAAATTCGAGGTGCGGTGACTGACGTCATCGCTGAGCTCGAAGCATCCAGCCTCAAGGACATGGGCCGGGTTATGGCCTCACTCAAAGAGCGATTTTCCGGTCGCATGGACTTTGGTCGGGCTAGCTCCGTCGTTAAGGAAAGTCTTGTCTAAACTGTCACCTAAGTGGCGGCTAAGCATTTTAGGTTGGGGGTGAAGTATGTCTTTTCCTTCTGACTTTTTGGATGAAATAAGAACGCGAGTACCGGTTTCTTCCGTCGTATCTAAATCGGTCAAATTACAGCGCCGTGGTCGGGAGTTTGTCGGCCTGAGCCCGTTTACCAGCGAGAAAACCCCATCCTTCACCGTAAATGACCAGAAGGGGTTTTATCACTGCTTCTCGTCCGGTGAGCACGGCGATATTTTTACGTTCTTAATGAAGACCCAAAGCGTACCGTTCATGGAAGCGGTGGAGCGATTAGCTGAAGAGGCTGGACTTGAAGTTCCAAAGGCTACCCCGGAAGAGGCGCGCCGGGCTAAACGCCGAACCACGCTTCAAGACGCAGTAGAGATAACTTGTCGTTTCTACGAGCAAAAACTTAGGTCCCCCGAAGGACGTGTTGCCTACGATTACTTGCGGGGCCGGGGCTTAACCGACGATACAATCAAGCTTTATCGTCTTGGTTACGCTCCGAATGGTAACGTGCTTAAAAGCCACCTCTCTAGAGAATCCGTCCCTGAGGATATTGCAATCGAGACGAGGGTGCTCAGTCCCGGTCAGGATGAGCGATCTTCGTTTGACTTCTTCAGAGACCGGGTGATGTTCCCTATTTTCGATTCTCGCGGGAGGCCCGTGGCTTTTGGTGGCCGGGTTTTGACCGGTGACGGACCAAAATATGTTAACTCGCCTGAGACCCCCTTGTTTCATAAGGGAGGGATTGTTTATGGATTTTCGCAGGCTCGAAAGGTGGCGTCCGACAGTGCCGAGATTATCGTCGCTGAAGGCTATATGGATGTCATTGCTCTCGCCCAAGCTGGCATCACCAATGCCGTCGCACCGCTCGGAACTGCTTTGACGGAACAACAGATTGCGTTGCTTTGGAGAATCGCGCCGGAGCCAATTCTTTGTTTTGATGGTGATTCCGCTGGCCGCAAAGCCGCCTTACGTGCGGCTGATCGCTGTTTGCCTTTACTGGAACCGGGTCGCTCTCTTAGGTTTGCCTTGTTGCCTTCTGGTCAAGACCCCGATGACTTGATCAAGTCTGACGGTCGAGAAGCTATGCGCCGCATTCTAGATGAAGCAATCCCGTTATCTGAGATCGTGTGGCGTAGGCTCATAGAGGGTCGGCGATTCGATACTCCCGAAAGACGGGCTGCTTTAGAAAAGGAAGCGGCTGATCTCGCCGGAACTATCAAAGAAAACTCGGTCCAGAGCCAATACCGGCGGTTGATGCGTGATCGCGTGTATGGACTTTTCCGCAGTTCAACCGGGCATGGTTCACAACGACGAGGCAAAGGTCGCCCACCAGCACCAGTTTCTAAGCAATCTGGCGCTAGATCGCCAATTATGGACGCTAATAGTGTGCGCCATCGCATACTTCTAGGAACTCTAATAACTCACCCAGAGCTCTTGGATCACGTGGAAGAGCGCCTAGGCGGTATGTCATTTACCGGTTCGCGGCTTGACTCACTTAGACAATCCGCCTTAATGCAACTCTCGCAATCACCGAACCTTGAATTTGAAGGCTTACGCACCCATCTAGCGTCACTAGGGTTCGCAGACGAGCTAAAGAAGCTAATAAGTTCAGAGGTTTACATTCACGCCGGGTTCGCACGTCCAGAAGCTGAGTTACAGGACGCAACGAATGGGTGGGATCATACGTTTTCATTGTGTCAGCGCGATGACCTAGAGGCAGATGTCAGACGCGCCGCTGACGACATGATAAACGAGCCGACCGATTCGACCTTCGCGGTGTTTCGGTCATTGAGGACAGAGGGGCAAGCCTCAGACGATAACGACGGAGTCTAATCTTCGTCCATGCAGGCACAGATTGAGCCTGATTGGGGAGCGGCAAGCAGAAATTGGCTGCCGTAGAGATGGTTTAAATAAGGGAGAGCGACGCTCCATGGCGATAAAAGCCGCAACTAAGACTGACCAAAAGGAAGAGCGCGAAGAGGGGGATAGCCCACTTCTGGACTCTACAAATGCATCAGTTAAAAAGCTGATTCAGAAGGCCAAAGAAAAGGGCTACATCACCTACGAGGAGCTGAATAGCGCCTTGCCATCGGAAGAGATGTCTTCGGAGCAGATCGAAGACACGATGTCGATGCTGTCCGAAATGGGCATCAACGTTGTCGAAGAAGATGAGCAAGAAGACGATAACGATAATGCTGAGGCTGAAAAGAAGGCAACGGAAGTTGTTGCCAGTGGCAACGTCGGCGATAGTGATATTGGCCGCACTGATGATCCGGTTCGTATGTATTTGCGGGAAATGGGCTCCGTCGAATTGCTCTCCCGCGAAGGTGAAATCGCGATAGCAAAGCGCATTGAGGCTGGCCGCCAAATGATGATCGGTGGTGTTTGCGAGAGCCCTATGACAATTCGGTCGTTGCTGACATGGCACGAAGCGTTGGCTGAACAAAAGATGCTGTTGCGTGATATTATCGACTTAGATACGACCTACGGCGTGGCCAACCCTGGTGCAAATCGAAATCAAAACAATATCAATCCGAATGCTCCGGGTGCTCAGACTGCCCCGGTTGCGCCTGGGCAGTCATCGACGAATGACAACGCGAATAAGCCAGAGCCGGAGAAGAACACAAGCGAAGACGGGTCGGACACGGAGTCTTCTAAAGAGAATTCCGATAATGATGACGATGATATAGACGAGGGTGCGGTTTCGCTTGCGGCTATGGAAGCCGAGTTGATGCCTAAAGTTATTGAAACTTTCGAGAAGATTTCAAGCGTATACACAAAGATGAAGCGCGCTCAGGATCAGCGTCTTACAGCCCTTCGAAATAGTGAAGAAATCCCCCAGCCGGCTGAAAAGCGCTACCAGAAATACAACCTTGAATTGATCGATTTGATGGGTGGCGTGTATTTCAATAATGCGCGGATCGATTTCCTGGTTGAGCAGAAGAACGACTTAAACCGTTCGCTGTTGGTGATGGAAGGCCAGCTCATGCAGCTTGCAACGAAGTGCAAGATCAAGCGTAACGGCTATATTGAGCAGTATTACGGATCAGAGCTTGATCCGAAATGGCTCGCTCGTGTTCGTCGCTTGACAGGGAAGGGCTGGAAAGACTTCGGAGCTCAACATAAGTCTGAGATCGAAGACCTTCGTGCAGGTATAGCCCAGGTGTCCGAGACTTCTGGTCTATCAATCACGGAGTTCCGCCGCGTCGTATCGACCGTTCAAAAGGGCGAGCGCGAAGCCTCGAAAGCTAAGAAAGAGATGATAGAGGCCAACTTGCGTCTCGTGATTTCCATTGCAAAGAAATATACAAACCGTGGTTTGCAGTTCCTTGACCTCATTCAAGAAGGCAACATCGGCTTGATGAAGGCGGTTGATAAGTTCGAATACCGTCGGGGCTATAAATTCTCGACCTATGCAACGTGGTGGATTCGGCAAGCCATTACACGGTCCATCGCTGACCAGGCGCGGACAATCCGTATCCCTGTGCATATGATTGAGACTATCAACAAGCTGGTGCGAACGTCGCGTCAAATGCTACATGAGATTGGGCGTGAACCGACACCGGAAGAATTGGCTCAGAAGCTTCAGATGCCACTTGAAAAAGTGCGGAAGGTTCTCAAGATCGCCAAAGAGCCTATTTCCCTTGAAACGCCAATTGGTGACGAGGAAGATAGTCACCTTGGTGATTTCATTGAAGATAAAAATGCAATGCAGCCGATTGATGCTGCCATCCAAGGAAATCTTCGTGAAACCACAACGAGGGTACTCGCAAGCTTGACGCCTCGCGAAGAGCGCGTGCTGAGAATGAGGTTTGGTATCGGTATGAATACCGACCACACTCTTGAGGAAGTCGGGCAGCAATTTTCAGTGACACGTGAACGCATTCGTCAAATTGAAGCGAAGGCGTTGCGAAAGCTTAAACACCCGAGCCGCTCGCGTAAATTGAGAAGCTTCCTCGATAATTAATTCAGAGGCATTTGGAAATGAAAACGGGGCTACCTTGAAGGCGCTCCGGTTTCATTTTTGCGGCGTTTATTGTTCAGCGAGAAAAGCGCGAACGATCTCAGCCATTTCTTCTGTGTACGCATCCAGGTGCCCATGGGTCCAACCAGGAAGATCATGAATTCTACCGTTCTTTATAAATGGCTTTGCACTAGAAGTTTGTTCCCACAAATCATCTTCAGGATTGAGGACAAGGATAGGGTGATTGATCTCAGGCAGAGCCGCCGTTAAATCGTATGCGAAAGCTGCTCTGAAACCCCAGTTTCCTGTTCTGAAGTGCCGCAGCCGCTCTATACTCACATCTTCATATCGCTCGTCGGTCATATCGCGAAACATGCCCCGGCCATTTTCGCGGATACTCTCAGCCGTTGATGCCAATACGTCTGCAAATTTGGGCGGTGGATCATAGATTCGCCCACTGTACTCATCGATAATAGATTGGTCAAAAATCGGTGCAGAAATCATTACTACTTTGCGGATGCGGTCTGGGTACCTCATGGCAAGGTCAGCTGAGGTGAATGATCCTGTATGGTATCCCATGACGTCGACGGTCTGTAGGCCGATAGAATCCATAAATCCGATCATGGCATCCGCAAGATCGCCAATAAGAGGAGGCTCAACCGGGGTGTCCGAGCCTCCATAGCCTGGTGTATCTGGCGCAATGGCGAAGCGATCTTTGCCAATTTCTGCAAGCCACTGATCGAAGACAATGCCAGATAAAGGGCTGGCATGGAGGCACATCAAAGGTACCTCGGTCGAAGTCTTGTCACCGGCATACCGGTAATGGATTTGTCCGAAAGTGCTATCCGCATAAGCTTTGCGAACGCCGGGTGTCGGGGTATTCACTTGCATACTAGTATTTCCTTGTCCGATAGCATGAGATGATTTGTACTGATAAATACCTAATCCAGCTGCGAGTCCGGCCAATACTTTCGCAGTGGTGCGCCGGCTTATAACTGGTGCGTTAATAGAAACTGGATTTTTAGGCATAAAGGCTTCCCTTGGACCATGCCCTGCAGATGTACTTCAGATTCAAAAAGAATTCGAGGGTTCAGGTGTCGTCAACTAATTTCAGAAAAAGGATTAGTGTAAAAGTAAATATGCGGACTTGACCTCTGGGAAGGTGGCGCTACTTTGTCGCCGTCCTAGAAAGTAACCGGGGCAGGTGGGGCCTGTAGCTCAACTGGTTAGAGCCGGCCGCTCATAACGGTCTGGTTGCAGGTTCGAGTCCTGCCGGGCCCACCATTCTATTTTGTTCGAACCCCCATCCAGATAAAACCCACCCTAAGTGGCGCAGAACAGGGCGGTTTGGTGGGCGGCAATAAACTTTTCTTGGTTGGCTTTGGTCAATGCCTTTATCGGTAAATCAGACCGTCTGGCTAACTGGCTTTTCAAACTGATGATGTCATCGCGCTCGTGTTCCAGCTTTGAGACATTGCGGCTAAAAAAGTCTGTCTGTTTGACGGTACCTTCCGCTAGCGCCCCATAAAGCCGGTCTATTTCAAGGCATGTGATTCATCCTATTTTGGCATGGGAATGTTGATGGAGTTGGCATTGCTCAATAGTCACTCGGCGCATCCGTTTCGAGAGGTGCTGCTGGCGCGGTGCTGATCCCAACCAAAGACGAGTCTTCCATACGAATCCAGTTGTGAAACCGGCCAGCGGTTTCTCGAATTGCGTCGCCCGGCCCAGCAATGACATCTATATCGTCTTGAAAAAAGCGCATCTTGCCCGACGTTATGTAAAGCAATCCGTCACGATCGCCACGGGCTTTATTGGTTGGGCCGCTCTTACAATTTCTCGTTACCACCAAGGAATTGCCGTCGAACTGATAGTTCTTCATGTCAAGACGAATAGCATTGGCGGGAGCGTATTGGCCGCGCTTCAAACGCCTATATACAGGCAAACTTATGAAGCCGAATTTGCGCCGGTGGGCGCTCTGTTGGATGACCTGATTCAGGAAACGCCCGAATACAACGACGTTTTGCGGCAGACAATCAGCCAGCTTGTGGACCAAGGTATTTTGGTTCCACCGAGTAATTTATGACTTTGCGGATTGCATCGTTAGAGAGAGAAGAGTTCCACCGCTAAACCTCACCTAGGTATGGACCGCAAGCCGCGAGTAAATAATCATCGTAAGCGGTTTTGCCAAGTGATACGCTTTAAATTATGCATGTTCGATAAGGCGTGCGCAACGCCCAGTTTTTTCAGCGGCAATTAAGGTTGTGCCGAAACCGCCGAAGGGAAGTGATGTTTAGCCGGTTGAATATCAATCAGATCTTTGCGTGTTCTCTCCTTGTGTCCCTGGGACTGAATCCTATTTCTGCGGTCGGAGAGTCTATTCTCCGTGTTGGGATAACAAGCCTTCCGTCTTCCCGTGGAAATCCATTTAATACGACTAGTGGTTTACCAAGCCTCTATACTTATGCGGCCTTCTTTGAAGGGCTAACTCGGGTCGATAACAACGCGAAGCCCGTGCCTATGTTAGCGGAGCGCTGGGAGTCTGAAAGCCAAACATCGTGGCTGTTTTACCTCAGGCCCAATGTTACATTTTCTAATGGTGAGCCGGTGGATGCGTACGCTATCGCTGCAACGTATGCGGTTATGCAAACGGACTTGGGTAAGACCTACCCAGTTACCCGAGAGCTCGCTGGTATTGTTGGTGTTGAGGTAGTGGATAGCTCTACTGTTCGCATTAGAACATCTGCTCCTGATGCGTTGTTACCGCACAAGGTCGCCGCCCTAAAAATTGTACCGCCGAAGTATTGGTCTGAGGTTGGAGCGGAAGGGTTTTCTGCTGCGCCAATAGGTTCAGGGCCTTTCGTAATTAAGGATTACACTGCTGCACGGATGGAGCTTGTTCGCTCGCCCACTGCTTGGCGTCAGCCAATACTAGATGGCGTTGAATTAATTGCGGCGGCAGAGTCTGTTGCGCGTATTCAGGGTGTGCTTTCCGGACGGCTACATATTGGATTGCAGATGGGGCCGGACGAAATTCCGTTGGTTGAGGCGGCCGGACATCAGATGGTTGTGGGCGTTGATCCTAGTATGCAGGTGCTCGCATTTATTACGGAAAAGGATTCTCCCCTAAAAGACGTGCGGGTCCGCCGGGCCCTAAACTATGCCGTTGATAGGGGTGGGATTTCACAAGGCCTGTTGGGTGGTTATGTAAAGATGGCGACGCAGACAACGCCAAGCTTTGCGTTTGGCTGGGATCCTAGTTTGGAGCTGTGGCCATATGACCCAGATAAGGCGAGAGCGCTTCTGACCGAGGCTGGCTATCCGGATGGCTTCTCGTTTACAGCTGAGATTTTATTGGGGAGTGCGTCATATTCGCCTCAGGTCTATCAGCAGGTTGCTGCAGATTTAGCGAGGGTCGGGGTTACGCTATCGCTTCGCCAAATACCGGCAACCCAGTATGCGCGTGGCGTGTACCAAGGGGACTGGGCCGGGGAGGCAATCGGTATCGACTACGGTGTCAATCCATCACTGGATTCGTTGACGCCGTTGGTCCGTCATTCCTGTCTTTGGATTACGCCGTGGTTCTGCGACGAATCTGTTTTACCGCTCCTTGCTGAGGCAGAGGCAGCCTTTGACTTGGAGGAGCGCCGGGTGCTGACGCAGGGCGTGATGCGTTACCAGCTCAGTCTGGCGCCTGCGATCCTACTCTATGAGACGGCCCGGTTTGACGCCGTAAATAGTGCTGTTGAGGGGTACGGTATTTCTGTTGGCCATATCGACTATGATAAAATCAGCATTAGCGACTAAACTGTCTATTCTCGACCGATTTTCTAGCCTGCGAAATAGTCATTCAGTGCGCACTTTGTCTCTTTTGTAGACCCATATGCACGCCGTCTTCTAGAGTGCCGAAAGTACTCGCTCGATGGGCGTGATTATATTGAGGTTAGGCAATGAGCGTTCTAAGTCCAGATAAGGCGAACCTCGAAGGCGAGGTCGACGTTTTGGTCGTCGGGGGCGGCGGATGCGGGCTTACTGCGGCCTTGTCGGCTAATGAAGCTGGAGCTGATGTCCTCGTCTTGGAGCGGGATTCCTCGGCGCTTGGTACGACAGCCATGTCTACGGGTCTTATTCCGGGCGCGGGGAGTCGGTTTCAGAGGGAAAAGGGAATTGAAGACTCTGCAGACCTGTTCACAGCCGACCTGTTGCACAAAACTAAGGACCAGACTGATCATGATATCGCGGCTCACATGTCTTCTGTTTCTGGGCCTACGGTCGAATGGCTAGTTGATTCCTGCGGCGTTCCATTATCGTTGGTCGATTCCTTTGACTACCCAGGCCACACCAAACGGCGCATGCATGGGACCCCAAATCGCACTGGGTCTGAGCTCATGGGGGCGCTTCATGACGCCATGGCGCGCAACAGTTTAGATGTCGTGTTAGAAGCGCCGGTGACTGACCTCTTTGCCGATGACTCGGGTCGAGTCCATGGTGTCAGAATTACGAGACCGGACGGCACAATTGAAGACCTTGGGTGCAAGGCCTTGATTCTTGCTTGTTGTGGTTTTGCAGGTAGCAACGAGATGCTTCAGAAATATATTCCTGAAATTGTTGAAGCAGAGTTTTTTGGGCACCCCGGCAACAAGGGGGATGCAATTCGCTGGGGACGGGACTTAGGTGCGGCAGTCGGTGATATTCACGCCTATCAAGGGCATGGCGGCCTGGCATATGGCCAAGGTGTGCCGATCTTGTGGGCGCATATCATGGAAGGGGGCTTCCAGGTCAATGCCGGAGGCAAGCGCTTCTCCAACGAGGCCAAGGGGTACTCAGAGCAGGCCGTTGAGATTGTCGCTCAACCTGACCATTTTGCCTGGAGTATCTACGATGAACGATGCCACGAGGTGATGAAAGAATTCGATGATTACCGCGATGCTCTAAAAGCCAATTGTGTTCGGAAGGCAGAGACGTTTGATGAGCTCTCAAAATTAACAAAGCTGCCCGATGTGCTACACGATACCATTGCCGAAGTTGAAGTGATGACGCGCGGTGAGCAGTCTGACTCATTCGGTCGAGATTTTACCGGCCACCCAGTCCTTAAAGCGCCCTATTATGCTGTTAAGGTGAGTGCAGCCTTATTTCATACCCAAGGTGGATTAATTGTCGATAACAGTGGTCGAGTGAAACGAGAAGACGGCTCATTATTGCCGAACCTCTTTGCCGGCGGCGGGGCGGCGCGAGGGATTTCCGGGCCGTCATGCTGGGGTTATATGGCAGGGAATGGCTTGCTAACCGCGACGGCATTTGGATGGCTGTCCGGCACCGCTGCGGCTAAGGCTGTTCGGTAGGTCTCGACCTGCTACACTCTAATGTAAGACTTATTTATTTAGCGTACGACTATCGGCTGGGGGCCGCCTAAATGTCTTCTGTACCATCAACATATGGGGAATTTCGCGCCGGCTGGCGCGTTTTGTTTGGCGCTATCATTGGTGTGGCTGCTGGGCTTACGGGAATCGTCTTCTACACGCATGGTGTGTTTGTCGTTCCTATCACGCAGGAGTTTGGATGGAGCCGTGGAGCAACACAGTTTGCCTTTTCCTTTGTGATGATCAGTGCGGCTTTGACCGGGCCGTTCATTGGTACCCTCACGGATAAATACGGCGCACGAAAACTCGCACTTATCTCTTTGTTTGCCTTGAGCTTCTCGTTTGCTGCTTTATCTCTGAGCACGGATCAAATTTGGACATACTATACCCTGTGGATTGTCATGGCTGTCGTAGCCGCTGGAACGTTTCCTGTCACATGGACCCGTGGCGTCATCACTTGGTTCGATGGTAACCGTGGTTTAGCGCTTGGCATGACTATGATGGGGACGGGGCTTGTTGCTGCTGGTGGGCCGCTCTACGCAGCTTGGCTAATTGAGTTATTCGGCTGGCGGGTGGCTTACCAAGCCATCGGTGCGACACTCTTGGTAGTTGCCTTTCCCGTAGCGTATTTTTTCTTTCGAGAGCGGGGAGCCGCGGAAGTTGCTCAGCATTCACCCTCTGCGAATCTTGGCATGGAACCAAAAGAGGCGTTTTTCAGCTATCGGTTTTGGGTCATGGGGATCGCGCTCCTCTTTATTTGCTATGGCGTTGGCGGATTGATTTCGAACTTGGTGCCGATGTTGATGGATAAGGGCTTTCAGGCGACAGAAGCTGCGTCTTATGCGGGTTTAGTTGGAACCATGGTCATCGTAGGGCGGCTTGTTGTGGGCTACCTGATAGACCGCGTGTGGGCGCCGAAGATTGCTTGTATCTTTCTCATTCTTCCAACGGTGTCTTGTATACTTCTGGCGCAAGATCAGCTCACCCCACTGATGATTACCATTTCAGCCTTGGCTGTGGGTCTTGCTGCTGGCGCCGAGCTCGACATTATTGCTTATATGACCAGTCGCTACTTTGGTATGAAACATTACGGCAAATTATATGGCGGTCAGTTTGTCTTTTTCGCCATTGGGTCCGGTGCAGCTCCCGCAGTATTCGGTTCAGCTTACGACATGACTGGAAGCTATGAGTTCATCCTCTATTCGACGGCTATTTTGTTCGTTTTGGGAGCCTTAATGATGTTGCTTATGGGGCCGTATCCAGTGTTTAGGGACGCCGAGTGAGCAAGCCCTTTTCCGGAAAGCTCGCCGTGGTCACTGGTGGGAGCTCTGGAATTGGAGCGGCCTGCGCTAAGCTTCTAAGCGAGCAAGGCGCTACAGTCGTTATTGGCGACGTAAAAGCTGATCCAGGCTCTCCCAACTTCCTCGATGTGACGGATAGGGAGTCCGTAGTAGCGTTCTTCACCGCTTTGGACCGTGCGCCAGAGGTCCTTATTACTTGTGCGGGCGGCGCGTCACGTAAAGCGGTACTGGATGTTAACGAGGTTCACATGGAGCTTACCATGGCGCTCAATTTTGGTGGGTTCTGGCGGTGCGCACAGGAGGCTGCTCGGCGGGCAATCGATGAAGACAGCGGCCTTTCCATTGTTCACGTCGGCTCCAGTTTGCATCAAGGTCCAGCGCCGGAGTTGTCACACTTCGCTGCGGCTAAAGCGGCGAGTATCACAATGGTCCGCTGCCTAGCGCAAGAGCTTGCTTCTCAAAATATTCGAGTCAATGCGGTTATTCCTGGGCCAGTGGAAACGCCAGCCACGAAGCCGGTCTGGGATGCCCGTCCCGGCATGCGCGAAGCGCTCCGTAAGGCCCTACCTTTGGGTAATATAGGTGATGCTGACGATGTCGTTCCTGCGATCTTATTCTTGGCGTCGCCGAGCGCGGCCTGGGCGACAGGGACAATCCTGGCAATTGACGGCGGCTTGAGCGTGTCACCGTGATTCGGTGGCTGGTGGTTGGCGCTGGGCACGCTGGGAAGTGCCATATAGCGGCAATTGATCAGGTTATCGGAGCAGAACTCGTGGGCGTTGTCGATACGAATGCAGACATTGATGCAAATGCGCCAATATTTGATAACCTTGCTGCTGCGATTGCAGAAACCAAACCAACCGCGGTCATCATTGCTACGCCTAATGACACCCAACTAGCTTTGGCTCGTGTAGCAATTGATGCCGGGCTACCAGTGTTATGTGAGAAGCCCGTTTGCAACTCTTTTGAAGATGCTAAGAAGCTAGCGCTGTTCTCTGATCAGTCGAAGG
This sequence comes from Rhodospirillaceae bacterium, assembly GCA_028822445.1. GTDB lineage: Bacteria > Pseudomonadota > Alphaproteobacteria > Rhodospirillales > Rhodospirillaceae > WLXB01. The sequence continues at coordinate 519,518 of JAPKDQ010000001.1, forward strand.
TTCCAGTTGGCGTGGTTCTTAATCAACGAGCACAGTTACATAGTCGTTGGATTAAAGGTTTGGTTCACTCTGGTGTGTTTAGGCCAGAGCAAGCCGTATTCTCTGCTAACTTACCTAGGTTGACGGGATGGCATGCTGACCCGACTAGGTCTGGAGGCGGCCTACTGCGAACGGTCGGTCTACATTATATCGATCTTCTGATTTGGTGGTTGGGGCGACCATCTCTTAAATATGCAAAGCTTTCGGGATCTCCACAAGAAAACAAAATCGACGTTGCGGTGGAGTTCTCGGCCAGTTGCCGCGCACAGATTAATATCACCGCGGTCCATGAGATAGGCTCCGGACCGGTTAAATGCACCCTTGAATCAAAGAGCGCATGTCTTGAGATGCATGGCCACGAAATCATGTCAGTGGATGGTTTGCCTGAGCCTCCACCACTAGAACCGATTGGGGAGGGGTTGTTCTTTGGTCCGGGACATCAAGTCGTTGTCGAAGAGGCGACGGCATCGCTCGCGCAGTCAAAAGGTTTCCCCATCAACGTGATGGATGTGTTCCCGGCATTGTCTTTGATCGAAGAAATATACGCAGGGGGCCGCAGCTAGCCCCGCCGCCTATTTAGATTCAAACGCAAACATTGTTGCTGTTTGTCCAGCATCTACCAGGCCGTCTAAATGCACTTTTGCTGCATATGTACCGCGGACGTAATAATCGGCAAAAGCCAACGTTGCCGATTTTAATGTGCTCAATTGTTCTAGCATGGGCGTTGACCCATCGTTGCCGCAGATCAGGCCGCCGAATCGGTGGTCAGCGCCGTCGACTACCGCCAAGTACTTATCGCCAGGTACAGCGTCATGGTAAGTATTTGCGTGAACTTCCCAAGTCGGCATCATCGGCGGAATGAAGTCTTTGGTGCCCGTCGTCACAATCATCGGATGATCGATCGTTTTAGCAGAGTTCTCATCAACAAACCCTGGCATGTAACCGGGTGGTGACACGGCGATTACTGATTTGAAGCGTGGGTCTGGTTCGTATACAGGGGCGTTGTCATCATCACGTGAGTATGTCGTGGCTCCGGCTGCAGACTGCGCTGTTAGCCCACCATAGGAATGCCCGGCAGCGATAATAGTTGATAAATCAAGTGTGTCCGTTAGTTCTGGAATAGCGGTCGTGATTTGATCCAGAAGATCGAGGCTGTGCACCATATCTAGGCGGCGTTCCTGCCAAATAACGTGTTGCGGATAGTCGCCTGCTTTTGAGCCCGGCTCTGCGTCAAGGTGACGTGGTTGTATGACGGTGTAACCGTGGCTGGCCCAATGAGCGACGAGTGGGTCGTTTCCGTCTAGTTCGCATCTGAAGCCATGAGAGAACACGATCAGTGGTGATCTATCGACGTCTACTGGGCGCGCAACTTGAATGGTGAGCGGTTCGACCCGTTCCGGTGTGTTCAGTTCTAGGTCGCGTGTATATGCTACGGTGTAAGGGCCATCGGTACCATCGTATGTGGTGACGTGGTCCGCGCTTAGACCTGCCATCGGTATAGAGGTAACGAGGCATGCAGCAGCAATCGTCGACCCGAATTTTATCATTGCTCTGCTTTACGCCGACACTTGGCGGGTGCCAAAGACACCTTTGTAAAGCCACGCTAGGGCAAGCCAAACGGGGATTGCCAGAACAAACGCTGCAATTAGTCCCGTATTCGCGAATACGATCGAAGCCAGGATCACACCAATGATCAAGAATAGTATGTCAGCTAAAAACCAGCCTAAACTCTTTATAATTCTTAATAATGACATAAACCTAACTCACTATTTATTGGTCAAAGAGCAACTGTCTCCTATCTGGCCGCTTTTGTTGCAGGATGCAAGGCAGATAAGATCACTCCCATCAATTTCTTAACTAAGGTATCGCTATGAGATCGTTACTGGCCGTCTGTCTGGTCTTTTTGGTGGCATCCATAAACGCGCCTACCCGCGCAGGCGTGGAATTCATGACCGTAGAAGGCTACGGTGGTGTTCCCTTGAACGTCATGACCGCCGGTGACCCAGAGAAACCCGGCATCCTTTTTATTCATGGCATGGCTCAAGCATCGCAGGCTTTTCGTCTCCAGTTTGACTCAGAGCTAGCCGATAATTTCTACCTTGTCGCCTTTGATATGCGTGGCCACGGTTTGTCCGGCAAGCCATGGCAGCCAGACCTTCTCGTGCCTTCTCAGGCTTGGGCTGGCGATGTTGCTGCCGTTATGGCGGTTACTGGGTTAGATAAGCCAGTCGTTGTCGGGTGGTCCTACGGTGGGTTCGTCCTCTCTGATTATGTACGTCACTATGGTACCGATAACCTTGCCGGTATAAATTTGGTTGGGTCTTTGGGTGGTTTGGTGCCGCGTTCACCATTTCCGCCGTCAGATGATATTAAAGCCATTATGGAGAATTCCGCTCGGACGCGATCCCTTAATCTTCGAGACAATATTTTGGCAGCTGAGAACACGGCTAAGACGTTCTATACAGACAGGATGACTCAATCCGACAAAGACGTGCAGATTGCAATGGGGGTAATGATGCCTGCCTATGTGCGTCGCGCTATGGCGGGCCGTAAACTGGATAATACGGACATCGTAAATCAAGTTACAGTGCCTGTGCTTTTGTCGCGAGGGTCAGGAGACATCATGATGCCCGCCAACGATACGGACGTGGCCATGGTTACGCTGACGGATTCCACTTTTTCGTTCTATGAAGACACTGGACACTTGCCGTTCTTTCAGCACCCTGAACGCTATAACGCGGAGTTATCCGCGTTCGCAAACCGAGTTATGTTCGAAGATTAATCAAGCAAGAATCAAACTTTGATGTGCTGCCATTTTCCGAACTGCCAAACCCCAGCATATATAATTGTAGTGATAAGGCGGTAGATGATGAACCATGCCCAAACGCCCAGCAGGCCATAGCCGAGATAGGGACCGACCACATAGGCTAGCGGCAAGAATAAAAGCCACTGTAAACCGACCGAGATTTTGGCAACCATTTGGGCGGCCCCTGCGCCTTGAAGACCGCTCAGCAAAATCATTGAGACTGCTTCAAACCAGATTGTCATACCAACCAAGATCAACGGTGGTCGCGCCATTTCTATAACGCTAGGGTCAGTTAGAAAGATCGCGAGGATTGGTGCGGGGAAGAAGATCATGGGAACACCAATAGTCCCCATGACTGCGATACCCACTTTGACCACATCCCAGCCCCAGGCTTTTGCATCGTCTGGGTCGCCTCGGCCAAGCGCTTGGCCAACCATAGAGGCGCAGGCAATGCCTAAGCCAAGGCCCGGTAGGAAAGCAGTTTGAGAGACGTTCATCAGCACGCTCGCGGCGGCCAGTTCTGACGTACCGATTTGGCCGATGATGAGGAAAAGGGCTGTAAACCCGGCTGCAAAAAAGAACTGCTGAATGGAAGCGGGAATCGATATACGTAGAATGCCCAGCAGTGTTTCGCGTCTTGGTAATCGATCCAAAAATCCTCGATCACGCGCGAGATGCCAGGCCTGAAACGCATATAGCCCCGTGCCGACAAAGATAGAGATGGTTGTGGCAAGACCGGCGCCTTCCGCCCCCAGCGTGGGTGCACCGAGATTGCCGAATATGAGTACCCAGTTCAGGAAGATGTTTATGACATGCATCACGATCAACGTGCGCATGTAGATCATCGACATATTGATACCGTTCCAGAATCCTCTAAAGGCGTAGTTCATTGCGATGGCGACGGTGCCGAGAATGCGGGCCTGGAGATAGGGCACACCATTTTTGACAACGTCTGGATCGTTGTCGAGAAGTGGGAAACCGAGTGGGGCGGCGTAATAGAGAACCACAGTCAGTGGTATGCCTATGATCAGGGCGAGGAAGAGACCACCGTTTAAAGGAATGGCGGTTTCATTCTCTTTCCCTTCACCCTTACGTCTGGAGGCTATCGCTTGAACCCCGGTGCCTAGCCCTAAAATAATCGCGATGGCCATGAAATTGGTGAAGCTGGCAAGGCCTACAGCGGCAAGGGCTGTAGTGCTGACGCGCCCGACCATGGCTGTATCGACCAGATTAAGAATGTTTTGGGACACCATGCCGCCAACAATTGGCAAAGATAGAACCAGTATTGTTCTAAGCCGCCCAGTTGGTGGGGCAGTCTCGATAACGTTGGCCATAGGGATGCCGGTGATTAAGGGTTTCTTATAGGCACTCTATGCCAGATTTTCAGTCGACAATGTGACAAGCCGACGAGCGTAGCAATACCCCTTTGTTTCAGAATTTTTTAAAGAACCGGGGTATTAATGGAACCCGCTGAAGAAGGAGCGTGGTTTTCTGTTCGTCCAGGCGGTTAAGGGCCTATTATAGTCAATCTAAGCAAGTTTCAAAGCCGAATACTCATGTGTTTTGATGGATATATATGTAATCGGCCATTGACCATAGGGGTGGCTAAGGCGCTACGATACGTTCTCTCATGGAAAAGGACGGCTGATTATGCGCATCCATATGATAGTGGTGTCTTTGGTTCTGGCCATTTCGACTACGTTGAGTATTGCACCAGTTCAAGCGGCGACAGAAGGCCAGTGCCAAAGCCTTCAGTCTCAAGATTTCTCAAACATCATCGATGCCTCGACACATGTGATGTCTAGCCGCGTTGTTGCAGCCGCCAATGATGTTCCAGACTACTGCCAAGTTAAAGGCTATGTCAGTTCGAGCGTTGAGTTTGAAATGCGCCTTCCTCTTAAAAACTGGAATGGGAAGTTCATCAAACGCGGGTGCGGTGGGTTCTGTGGTAGTGTCTTCATTGCAGCCTGCGATAATCACGTCAAAGATGGCTATGCCTGTGTGGCGAGTGACATGGGACATACATCAACGGCATTGGACGCAAAGTGGGCGTACAACGACATTCAGGCCGAAATCGATTTTGGCTATCGAGCAACGCACGTTGTAACCGTTGCTGGCAAAGCCATTACGGAATCATTTTACGACAACGCACCAAGTCGGTCCTATTTTATGGGGTGTTCGACCGGGGGTCGGCAAGGGTTGGTGGAAGCTCAGCGTTTTCCATACGACTTTGACGGAATTGTAGCAGGGGCTCCAGTAATCGACGAAACTGGCGCTGGGATGGAGTTGCTTTGGACGATTGTCGCGAACCGGGACGAAGATGGAAAACAGGTTTTGCCGTCGAGCAAAGTGCAGATGATCCATGACGCTGTGATCGCAAAGTGCGATATGAATGATGGCATTGAAGATGGATTGATTGGCGATGCCCGCGACTGCGATTTTGAACCGTCCGAGCTTCAATGTCGGGGGCGCGACCGAGATAACTGTTTAACAGCGGCGCAGGTAGAAACCGTCAATAAGATGTATCAGGGGCCGGTTAATTCAGATGGTATGGCACTCTATACAGGTGGCGTGCAGCGGGGGTCCGAACTCAATTGGATCGGAAATTACATAAGCGAAGATGGTGGTCCCTCAGTCTACGAGAATTTCATGGCGGACATGTTTCGCTACTTGAATTTTATGCCTGACCCAGGCCCGTCATGGCAACCTACCGACTTTGATTTTGATTATGACTACAAACGCCTTGGCCTCATGGAGGCAATCTATACGGGGTCCAATCCCGATTTGAGAAAGTTCAAAGCCAATGGCGGGAAGATGCTGACTTATCAAGGTTGGCGCGACCAGTCCGTGGTGCCGCTAAATATTATTGACTATTACGAGACGGTCACCAAAACCATGGGCGGACAAGAGGCCACCGAAGATTTTTATCGGCTTTTCATGATTCCCGGCATGAACCACTGCTCCGGTGGGGCAGGAGCCTACGCCATAGACTACTTGGCCTATATGGAAGATTGGGTTGAGAAGGGCGAAGCGCCGGACGTTCTGATTGGTGTGCATCCGAATGTTAGGGTCGACAGTGCAGGAACAGATCTTCCCTTGGTAGAGGAGCAGGTTGACTTCAGTCGACCCGCGTTTCCCTACCCGGCAAAAGTGGCGTATAGCGGCAAAGGTGACGCTAACCATGCGGCAAACTTCGTAAGAGTTGATCCGTAGGGTTTATTTTTCTGAAGGATCGAGGGCCTTGTCTTTGGCGATAAGAATTTTACCCTCGATATAGGTGACTATCCGGTCCAACGATTCATTAAGCGTGAGTTCACCTGTGTTTATCTCAAGATCCGGATTTTCAGGAGGCTCCCACGGTGAAGAAATTCCGGTGAAGTCGTTGATCTCACCGCTTCTAGCTTTGGCATATAGCCCCTTTGCATCTCGTGACTCGCAGACACTCATATCGGCGCTGATGTAAACTTCATGGAATTGGTCACCAATAATATCCCGTGCTTGCGCGCGAGCTGCATTGGTCGGTGCGATAAAAGCGGAAATAACAATTGTCCCAGCATCTGAAAAAAGCTTAGAGACCTCGGCGACCCGCCTAATGTTTTCAGCCCGTTCTTCTTCGCTGAACCCGAGGTCGCTATTTAAGCCGTTGCGCACGTTATCGCCATCTAGCGTGTAGACTTGTAAACCGCGGTTAAACAACTCTCTTTGCAGTGCCATCGCCAGTGTCGACTTTCCAGCACCCGAGAGCCCAGACATCCACAACACGGCGCCCGGATATCCGTTGGTGGCCTGTCTCTCCTCAGCTTTAACGGATTGGGTAACTGCAGTGAGATTGCGCGAGGCTATCTCAATATCTTGGCCACCTTCGATGATGCAGCCACCTACAACATCGTATCCATCCAGTAGAACAGCCCGGCCGAGTGCGGGAAGGTCATGAAATAGTTCATACGTTATAGTGCTACGGGAGCGTAACGTGACTTCGGCAATGCCGTTCTGAGGGACTTGGGTGCCGCGATGGCGACTGAGGTCAGAGACGTCAATAACAGTGTCGATGGAATCGATCGTTACATCGTATTCGGCGGTTGCCAGCTTTAGGGTTAGGGACTCCCCCTGCCGTAATGGATCGCTACTTAACCAGAAGAGGCGGACGGAAAGTGAGTTAGATGACCGGGGCCTGGCAGTTGGCACAGTGAGGACATGGCCGCGCTCTATGAACAGTTCGTCGTTTAGTGTTAGCGCTACAGATTCGCCAGTGGTAATGCTCTTAGCGTCTTTCGCTGCGGCCCATTGTTTAATCTCAACTACATCGGCTGAGCGGCCAGTTGGCCAAACCGTAATGGCGCTACCAAGCTCAAGCTGGCCGCTTTCTACACGGCCAACGATGAGGCGTCGGCCATCTTGTCGGTAAACGTCTTGTACCGGCATTCTGAAAGGGCGCTCCGTTGCTACGACTGCTCGCGGAAAATCATCAATGGCGTCTATCAAGGTTGGGCCGGAGTACCACGGCATATTTGTGGAGCGCAGACCGAGATTGTCGCCGTGCATTGCTGCGACAGGGATCATCACTTGGGCTTTAAGCTCGATCTCTTTCAAATACGCCTTCATCTCAGCCTCCACGGCTTGAAAGCGTTCTTGAGAGTAGTTGACCAAGTCCATCTTATTAACGGCAACAACGACTTGCGGAATTCCGATCAGATGAAGAAGGTATGCGTGGCGTCGTGTTTGCTCTGAAACGCCTTGTTCAGCGTCAATCACGATAACGCCGGCGTTAGCGCTTGCCGCACCAGTTACCATATTGCGTAAAAATTCCCGATGTCCTGGAGCATCGATAATGACGTAGCGCCGTGTCTCCGTATGAAACCAGATTTGCGTCGAGTCGACGGTAATCGCCTGGTCTCTTTCGAGCTGCAGTGCATCAAGGACGAAGGACCATTCGAAGGGTGCGTTGCGCCGGTCACAGCTTGCTTGAAGTTCTTCCACTTTTCCAGTGGGTAATGAACCTGTATCGTAGAGCATGCGACCGATGAGAGTTGATTTCCCATGGTCAATATGACCGACGATGACGATAGGGAATGCGCGCTCCCGGATTTTGACATTCGCGTTTTTCATTTACAGGTAGCCCATCGTACGCAGCCGTTCGAAACTATCTTCTGTTTCATGGTCCATCGTTCGTCCGGCGCGCTCGGGGTCTTTGGTCGCCTCCAACTCATTGATGATTTCTGAGATAGTTGTTGCATTAGATTTAATTGGCTCGGTGATGCCGATCTCTCCGAGGGAACGGAAGCGTTGCCCGTCTTTGGCGTAGTACAGTGGGACCATTGGTATGTTTTCACGTTGTATGTACCGCCAGATATCAACCTCTGTCCAATGGAGGAGAGGGTGGACTCGAACGTGGGTGCCGGGTGGAAAGTCGGTGTTGTATTGGTCCCAGAACTCTGGTGGTTGTTCACGAAAGTCCCATGAATTATCGGCCCCGCGCGGACTGAAGACGCGCTCTTTTGCGCGTGTGGCTTGCTCGTCTCTGCGAATTCCGGTGATAAGCGCTTTGAACCCATAGCGATCGATAGCTTGCTGTAGGCCCAGCGATTTGCGGGCCGCAAACCGGGAGGCGGGCGGTAAGCTCGCATCAACCTCTTCTATCGGTGGGCAGTCATCTGCAATGAGGTTGAGGTCCCATTCCTTACTGTAGGTGTCTCTGAATGCGTAAGCCTCGGGAAACTCTTTCCCAGTATCGAGGTGAACAGCGGGAAAGGGCATACGCCCTAGGAAGGCTTTCTTGGCGAGCCAGATCATGACGCAAGAGTCCTTACCCAGCGACCAAAGCAAGCCAATGGGGTCGAACTTGTTAAAAGCCTCACGCAAAATAAAAATACTTTGTGCTTCAAGGGCGTCTATATCGTCCATTTTTCATGAGAATCCTTGTTCATTACGGCGTCTGAATGTCATGCGCAAATACACTTGTCTATGGCTGTGACGGTGACTGAGACCCTAATGTTGGTTTTACGGAATTTCTTTTTCCAAGAGCCTGACTTTGAAGCAAAGAAAACCTATGATTGCTTTAAGTTAAGGTGGGCTTATTCGCCTGTGTGCGGATGTGGGTCTCATGCCCAGCGGGCTAAATATGAGCGATTAATATAAAGTATGGAGATTGGGCCATGAAGCGTTTCTTGCGTTGAGCAATAGCATAAAAATTCAAAACCTTATTTCTGATGCGATTGTTCTGGCCGATGATTCCATAAAAGTATTAGATCGAGACTTGGTTACTTATGGTGACACGCTAAGGATTGGTAAAGATGTGGTCCGGATCAAACAAAAGGTCCTGTTCTGGGCTTCACGAGCCCGACCGACAAATTTAACGGGAGTAGATTAATGACTGATAAGGGTGTTTCTCGCCGCGCGTTTGGCTCAACTGCGGCTGGACTTGGAGCAGCTACGGCCGGATTGGTCGGGGCGAGTGAGGGGCGTGCTGCCATATCATCTCTACCGACAGACCCAGTCGAGCAATTGCATGCCATGGTCAAAATGATGGGGACGCGCGCGGAAGAGCGCGTCGTATGGAAAACAAAGGGTAAGATCTTCGCGATCTTGCCGGATGATGTAGTTCTTCTTTACGGTATGCGCGGCAGTGAGAGTACCTGGTGGCGCCAGATCGATGACACCACATACGTGCGCTACAACTCGACCATGTCGTTCTTTACTGATCCAGAAACAGACGAATTCATAGAAGAATTCACAAGCCCGATTAATGGGGTAACGGTTAAGTTGCCGGCGAGCTTTATTCGCCACAAAGAAGGGGAATGGTTCACCCCAATGGGTACTTATTACGGGTCCATGAAGACGGCGTTCCCGGAAAAGTACAAAGACGAGCCTCTGCATATGGATTGGACTTTGGATGGTGACGTTATACGCCGGCAGGAGGGTGATAATTTCCCGCCGATCATTCCGCAACCTTCTATTGAATATGCATCCATGTTCTCCTGGGCTTCTGAGGTGTTTGACCCCAGCCTCGATCGTGCGAGTGGCGTGTCGAGTGGCTGGAACATAATGGCTGGCTCACGCCCGCCTTACATCGACATGGGAATCCCACCAGGCAATGTGAACTGGCATTTTGATGCGGTTAAGTTGGACGATACCGAGCAGCTTGATAATGACTATCTCGCGCTGGCCCGCGCCCATAGTGATCACTTTGATGTTTCGCCTGAACTCGACGAGGGCCCGTCCTTCTTTGAGCGCATATTGAAACTCCGTGGGATCACTAAGTAGCTAATACGAAGCTAATGAGAGCAACGCTAAATCAGGCTATCACTCTGCATCTCGCCGGTCAGACGCGCGAGGCAATAACGAGCTATGAGAACATTCTTGCGGCTGACCCTGGTTCGGCGGGCGCAAGGCATGGGCTCGCCGTTTTGTTGCTTCAGTCTCAACAGCCGAATGATGCGCTCGAGCATCTGGAGAAACTCGTCGCCGCGGGCACGGATGACGCGGATGTCTTTAATACACTCGGTATTGCTCATCAACAATTGGATGACGAGGTCCAGGCGTTGGCTCAATTTCGAATCGCAGCTGCATTAGATCCGCATCATAGCAAGGCTTTAGCTAACCTTGGTGTCTTCTTGCATAAGAAAGAGGACTACGGTCAAGCTGAAAGTGCTTTTCAGCGGGCCGTTGACGCCGATCCGAACAACGCTGAGACATATTATAATTATGGCCAGACGTTGCGAGCGCTGCATAAGCTGGGCGATGCAGAGCGTGCGACGCGATGGGCGCTATCAATATCCCCCGCACATATTTTGGCGCGTGTAGATCTCGGCATAACATTAACGGCCCAGGGCAGATTGGCAGAGGCTGAAGAGTGTTACCGTCGCGCTCTTAAACTGAATCCTGGCACCGTGGAAGCGCATAACCTCTTGGCACATATATTGCTCAATTCTGGAAGACTTGAGGAAGGGTGGGCTGAGTTCGAGTGGCGATGGTACACACCTAAATTCGCGGCATCCCAGTCCTTTCATACCTTGCCCAAGTGGCACGGTGAAAGGTTGGAAAGTGGCTCTCTTTTGGTTTGGGCCGAACAGGGGGTCGGGGACCAAGTAATGTACGCGAGCATGCTGCCCGATATCCTCTATGCTAAGCCAAATATTACGCTTGCCTGTGCTCCAAACCTTGTCCCGCTGTTTTCGCGATCATTTCCAGACACAAAGGTCGTATCTATGCTCGACCTCAAGTCTGATCCAGAGTTGCTAAGAAATGTTGTAGCCCAAGTACCGATTGGCAGCTTGGGCCAGTTCGTGAGGCCAGACATTTCAGCGTTTCCGAAACGTGCCTCATTTCTCGTCGCCGGTCATGGTCTAACCCGGAAATTTCGAGATATCTATAAAAGCGACGCAGGTGACCGTCCTCTGATCGGCTTGTCTTGGTCGAGCAACAATAAACTCACTGGAGAGGCGCAGTCGCTGGGCCTGGAGAGATGGGCTCCAACCCTTTATGGCAAGGCGGCCACGTTTATTGACCTTCAATATGGCGATACGTCTGGAGACTTGGCTCGAGCAAAAGACGCGGGTCTCAGTGTTTTTTCTGACCCTGAGATTGATCAGCTGACAGATTTGGATGCTTTCGCAGCCCAGGTCGCCGCTATGGACCTAGTGATCACAATATCCAATACGACGGCGCACATTGCAGGTGCTCTGGGCGTGCCTTGCTGGGTCCTTATGGCGTCGGGCCCGGGACAAAATTGGTATTGGTTTCTCGACCCGAGAGACAGCCCGTGGTATCCGTCCATTCGTTTGTTTAGGCAAGCAAAACCTGGCGACTGGTCTGGTGTGCTCAATACCGTTAAAGAGGCGTTGACGGAGCAGTTGACCCACGTCCCAGATATAAAGCGTTAATGCGCAGCAACGGATAAATACCCTATGGCCAGCTATCAATACGTTTACACCATGCACAAGCTTGGTAAGAGCTATCCCGGCGGAAAGGAAGTCGTCAAAGACGTTTCCCTGTCATTCCTGCCTGGCGCCAAAATTGGCGTGCTGGGCTACAACGGCTCCGGGAAGTCGACACTACTGAAAATTATGGCGGGCTTGGATACCGAGTACACCGGTGAAGCGAGAGCCGCAGATGGGCTGCGCGTTGGTTACCTTGAGCAGGAGCCCGAGTTAGATAATTCCAAGAATGTCCTAGCGAACGTGATGGAAGGCGTTGGAGAGATCAATACACTGCTCGAGCGTTTTGAAGAAGTGAGCACCAAGTTTGCGGAAGAAATGACCGACGATGAGATGAATGATCTCATTACCGAGCAGGCGGAGCTTCAGGAAAAGATTGATGCGGCCGACGGATGGGACGTGCAGCGTCAGGTGGAGATTGCGATGGACGCCTTGCGATGCCCTCCGGGCGATCAAGGGGTGGAGAAACTTTCCGGTGGTGAGAAGCGCCGCGTTGCCTTGTGCCGGTTACTCTTGTCAAAACCAGACATGCTCCTCCTTGATGAACCAACCAACCACCTTGATGCTGAGTCTGTTGCCTGGCTTGAACGCTTTCTCGAAGAGTATGCGGGTACCGTCGTCGGCGTGACCCACGATCGCTACTTCTTGGATAACGTCACGGGCTGGATTCTTGAATTAGACCGCGGTCGAGGAATTCCCTACGAGGGCAATTACTCATCCTGGCTGGAGCAAAAACAAAAACGCTTGTCTCAAGAGCAGCGCGAGGAGAAGGGGCGGCAGCGAAACCTTGATACGGAGTTGGAATGGGTGCGGCAAAGCCCGTCAGCACGACGGTCAAAGAGTAAAGCCCGCATCTCTGCATACAACGACTTGGTCGCACAAGCAGCGGATCGCGCGCCCGATTCCGCACAGATTGTTATTCCCGCGGGCGAACGTCTAGGCGGGTTGGTTCTCGAGGCTAAAAATGTAACCAAAGCTTATGGTGACCGTTTATTGATCGACAATCTCTCGTTCAACTTACCGCCTGGTGGGATCATTGGCGTGATTGGTCCTAATGGCGCCGGTAAAACTACATTGTTCAAGATGATCACGGGCGAGGAAAAGCCAGATTCTGGTGAGTTGCGCATTGGTGAGACCGTTCAGCTTGGTTACATCGACCAGAACCGCGCAGCGTTATCGCCCGAAAAAACGGTATGGGAGGAAATCTCCGACGGGAACGACGAGATCATGCTTGGCAAATTTCCTGTCGCCAGCCGGGCCTATGTGGGCCGGTTTAATTTTAAGGGGTCCGATCAACAGAAGAAAGTAGGCCAACTTTCTGGTGGTGAGCGCAACCGCGTCCATCTCGCGAAAATGCTTAAGTCTGGCTCGAATGTCATTCTGCTTGATGAACCGACAAATGACTTGGATGTAGACACCTTGCGAGCCTTGGAACAGGCGTTACTTGAATTTGCGGGTTGCGCTGTGGTCATCAGCCACGATCGCTGGTTCTTAGACCGTATCGCTACGCACATTCTTGCTTTCGAAGGTGACAGCCACGTTGAATGGTTTGAGGGTAATTTCGAGGACTATGAGGAAGATAAAAAACGTCGCCTGGGTGATGACGCGGTGGAACCACACCGTATCCGCTACAAGAAGATTGAGCGCTAGGCCCTGAGGCTTGAGGTCAACGCTTCGATCTCTCCTTCGTTGCCCAGCGACATGATGGTATCGTGGATGCCGTGCGCTTTCTCCTCACCGTAGTGGCGGGTAAGAAGCATTAGGCTCTTTGCTTTACGTTCGTCAGGTGTCGCAAGAGTTTGCGCGGTGCCGCGCGGATAGATGATTTCTTTAGTCACCTTATGCCCCGACGTGAGGCCCATGGTGACGACGCCAGGCCGGCCAGCAGGCGTGTATTGGTCCAACTCAGGATCATGCCGTGCAGTGATTTTCTCCATCAGAGGCGCTAGGGCATTAAGATCAAGTAGCCCCTCGTCGTTAAGGCTGCCATAGCGTAAAGCTGCAGCCACAGTGGCCTTTGCACTGAAGCGAGCCGCTAGGTCGTTTGTCGGCGTATCCGTATCAATTTCCATCGCCTCGCCAAACGTTGAGATATCAACGCGGACGATGTTGGCTTCTGTAACTTCATGCTCAGCGATGAGCGCATCAACAGCATCATTAACGCCATGAAGATGCGCGCAGCTGGGATGAAGTTTGAAATACCCGTTGAGAATTTCGAACTGGCTCCAGGTTCCATCATCAATGCCATCGTGCAGCTTTAAAGCGTCAAAAGCTGTTCCGAGATGTGGTCCGTAGAACCTTTCCAGGCTTCCGGGCAGGGCTGTCAGGCCGGCGATTGCACCTTCGGCTATCGCAAGGGCCTGCGTCGTTGCCATGGCTGGATACATGTGATGCATGGTGGCGCCGCCGGCGGTGGTGAATCGATCAAATGACAACGCCAAAGACGCTGCGCCATCAATGGCAGTGGCTATGGCGTCTGCATCTCCACTGGATAGAATATGAGCAGCCGCAACCGTGTTGCCGATCGTCACCCAGTTTCCGTTGTCGTGCAGCCAGGCCGGCACGCCGCCAAGAGCTATGCCAACACGGGCGGCGACCTCGTAGCCTGCGACCATCGCGGTCAGCATGTCTTCGGCCGTTTTTCCGCGGCTCTCAGCCAATGCCAAGACCACCGGCACAAGTTGGCTGGCCGGATGGCCTTTTGCATGGGCATAGCCGTCCTGACGCTGCAGAACAGTCGTTGTCGCGGCGTTGAGTAAAACTGCATCCCGGGCTGTTACCCCGCGTTTTTCGCCAATAAGTGTTGCTGGTCCCTCGGTCGCTTTCGTCGAAGCCATCAGAGATTGCATGCTCGGATGCTCTGATCCCCCCGCAATGACACCAATGGTGTCTGCAAATAGATCGAGTGTCATCGAACGAACACTAGTAGGCAGGATAGACCAGCGGGTAGATGCCGCGGATTTCCCAAGGGTCTGAGCCGCAATGTATTTGTTTGCCATCTTTAACCTGGGAGCCCTTCCGTGCGTGTCTTTTTACATCGCCGCGTACCGGGAATGTGACTAAACCTAAAAGACTGTGATATTTTGCAATATATCACCACTAAGCGAACACCCTATCTAGTTAAAGGTGCATTTTTGCAGTGTTTAGGTAATTATTTAGATGATAATAGAAATTAATTAGTTCGTGCACGTGGATTAAGCCATGTGACTATTACTGGAGATACTGACATGAAACGTACTACGGCCCTGGCGGCCACTACAGCGCTAGTTACATCCTTGGTCCTCCCAGGAGTTGCAGCAATGGCGCAAAACCTAGCGCTAGAAGAAATAGTGGTGACTGCCCGTAAGATTGAAGAAAACCTTATGGAAGTTCCTGTGGCCATCACAGCGTTCTCAGCGGCTGATTTGGACGCTGCCGATATGTCTACGCTGGATGATATCCAGCTCTTCACACCAAGCTTCTTCTTCTCGAACCAGCAAGGCGGCTCAGGTCGTAATGATCGGTCTTCTAACTCGTTGACCTTCCGTGGTCTTTTCTTGGGCAGCAACACTGGCATTAAGGCTGGTGGCCTGATGTTCATTGATGGTGCACCGATCATCGGCGCCCAGGCCCCGAGTGTGGTGGACATGGAACGTGTTGAAATCTTAAAAGGCCCGCAGGCGGCTTACTTTGGCCGTTCAACTTTCGTTGGCGCCATCAACTTTGTCACTAAAGACCCGGCCGATGAATTCGGTGGGCGTGTTTCGGCTGAGTATTCACGCTTCGGTTCTAACGAAACCAACTTGGTTCTTGAGGGCCCTGTCGTTCCCGGCAAAATGAACATGCGGGTGAGTGGACGTCACTGGGCAAAAGGTGGTGATTATACAAATGCTGCCAACCCGACTGTAAAGTTTGGTGAGCGCGAGACAAATTCTCTTTCTACATCTATCGTCTTAACGCCGAGCGATAATTTGAAGATTAAGGCCTACGTCAACTACTTTGAAGACAATGATGGCCCACCGGCTCAGGCTGCTTTGAAAGACGAATCCTACAACTGCACGCTTGGCGGGAGAGGTGGCTATTATTGCGGCACGCTTCCTAGCGTTAATGAATTTGGTCTGGAACTCATATCAGGCGATTACATCTTAGGGGCTCAGCTTCAGGACACTCTTTTTAATCCGCCGGACAGCTGGAAAGTTTTTGATCCGAACTTCAACACACATGGCGGTACACGACGTGCGGCGTTCCAGGCTGACCTTCGGATCGATTACGATCATGATTCCGGATACTCATTCAGTTCTTTGACTGCATTTCACACCGATAAACAGCAGACGGTCCTAGATTTGAACTATCGTGACTTCCACGATATTAAAAATCCACTTGGGTTCCTTGGGGCACCGAAATTGCCGCACTTCAACACAACCCTGTTGACCCAAGGCAAGCAAAACGACATGAGCCAGGAACTTCGGATTACGTCTCCGCAAGACGGGAGTTTCCGCTGGACAGCAGGCTTCAACTATCTTGATGGTCACTCACCGGGTGGTACTGTCTACGGTAACCTGATCTTTGGACCGTTCTTCACGGGCAGTATTGTTGAACGTGATGTCCAAACGCCTGCTATATTCGGTGCAGGTTACTTCGATATTACTGAAGAACTGACCCTTGGTGTCGAAGCTCGGTATCAGTGGGATAAGATCAGCGAACAGACGCTGGTTGGCGGTGGTGGCGTACCACTTCCAAATGCTCCGCTTTTAGAAGCGACTTTTAAGAGCTTCTCGCCACGTGTCACCTTGGACTACAACTACGGAGAGAACTCCACAGCTTACGCATTGTTCTCCCGTGGGTTCCGTCCCGGTGGCTTTAACAGCCTTCTCATCAATGAAAGTGCAGCAACCATTGCTGCGATTAATGCAGTGGTTTCTGGTGCTGGCGTGACCTATGCCGAAGAAAAAATCGATAACTACGAACTCGGTATTAAATCTTCATGGCTTGATGGTCGGGCAAGAACAACCGTCGCTCTATACTATATGGAATGGTTGAACGGCCAAAACCAAAGCCTCATTCCTGTGTCCTCTGGTGGAGTTAATAACTTGTACAGCATCACCATCAACAATGGTGTTGCCCATCTCCAGGGTGTCGAGTTTGAAGGGCAGTTCCAAGCCACTGAAAACCTGACCCTTTCTGGTAGTCTAGGTTACAACGATACCAAGTACGTTGCATCCACCCCAGCTTTCTCATGTAGTCAGTGTAGTGAAATTACTGGAAGCGTCGACGCGACCGGAAACGAATTGCCCTACTCACCGAAAGTGTCATGGTCATTGTCGGCATCATATGATGATGAACTCAATGCCGACTGGGATTTCTTCAGCCGTGCAGATTGGGCCCATCAGGGTTCCTTGTGGGCTGATCAAGCCAACATTGCGAAGTCATCGGCTTACGATGTGGTTAATCTTAGGGCTGGTATCCGCCAGGACGACGTTTCGATTGAACTGTTTCTTAATAATGCACTTGATCACGGTCAGTTCACCCAAGCCCGTCAAGGTATCGATCTGAAGACCTTCGGACCGTTTGCACCAAATGGAAACGAAATCCGCGTGTCTCTTCCTGACCGTCGGTCATGGGGTGTCCGGGCTAGCTACAACTTCTAAGCTAGGCTGACATAGACTTAAAAAGGAGACGGCCGGGGTTTTCCCCGGCCGTCTCTTTTTGTGCTCAAGCCTTTTGTCGACGGGTTTTACTGAAGCGCGCTTAGTCCCATCTTTCTTTGCGCTGTCTGCTTGGTTCACCTATCTCCTGCTCAGCTTCAACGTAAAGTTTTATTAATGTCTCGTTTCCTGTCCCCTGTTCTTGAAGCCGCCCTGGTTCTTATCACCTTTAGTCTTACCTTCACCGTACAGGCGCAGCCTACGCTTTTGGAGCCTAGCGGACGTACAGTGTCTGCTGACGGCACAAAGACTACCTATGAAGCCATATTTTTTGCTCAATACAGTCCACTGTTTCTCAATGACATGCTGCAGCGGATCCCTGGAGCTTCGATTAGTGATTCTGTAGCGACCTCCGAACGTAGAGGCTTGCGCGGCAACGAAGACGCGATCCTGATTAATGGTCAGCAGATCACTGGAAAAGACAGCGGTGGCGCCTCAGCACTACAGCGCATTACGGCGAACCAAGTCCTGCGTATTGAGATCCTGCGCGGTTCATCCAGCGAGGTTCAAACCACCACCGAACGCATCATCAACGTGATATTGCGAGAGGATTCTGGTGATACGTTGACGATAACTGCGGCTTTGCCCAACTACACCAATGATGGATCTGCCCGTCCTATTGTGGGCTTGACCTATGCAGTGAACGAGCCCAATCGCAATTATTCTATCGCGCTCAATTCCAACCCTATTTACCGCCCTTGGCAACGGACCAAGGTAACGTCTAACCTTTCTGGGCAAGATATTCTTTCAAGCGTCGAATCGGAGCAGCATGACCGCTATACCATCCAGGCTAATGGAAGGTATGAGCGCTCCTTCGACACAGGGTCGCGTTTGCAATTTAACGGGCTTTGGTCCTGGCTAATCAATAACCGGGAGCGTCGCGAAGTTCTTAGGGACCCTCGCCAGCCCCGGCAGGTTAATCAGCTCTCTGACAACCTAGAAATTGATAAGCGTGACGAATTTACTGTTGAGCTTAGCGCTGACTACAGTTTTCCTTTGAGTGAATCGGACACAGTGACGCTCCTTGCCTTGGTAAATTGGGAAAAAGAGAACCGCGACCGTGATGTGTTTGACCTGGAGCCGCTGGATGAGCCGGTAATTGCGCGCCAGCTTAGAGAAGATGTGAAAACGGAGACCATCGCGCGTGGCACGTATGACCGGAGGATTAGCTCAACCGTAAGCGGCCAAGTCGGCCTAGAAGGAGCACTGAACACCCAGAAGACAGACTTCGATCTCTCGACCGTGATTGATGGGGAACTCGTTCCACTGGCCATCTTCAACAGTGATGGAAAGATCACGGAATATCGTGGTGAGGCGTTCTCGACACTGCGTTGGCGCCCCTGGGGTACTGTAGAAGCGGAATTTGGCCTTGCTGCCGAGGCATCGCGTATCACGCAGAACAGTGCAGATGTGAATAGTGCGCGTTCCCTATTTTTTGTTAAGCCCACCTTCAACGTGTACTGGGATGTTACGCTTCGCGATAAGCTCTTCTTTTCAGTCGCGAGAGACGTCGGGCAATTAAATTTTGGTAATTTTGTTGCGACCATCACACAAGTTGATCAAGAGCTAGAGGCGGGCAATCCGGACCTTAAACCGGTCAAATCCTGGGACTATGAAATTGGTCTGGAGCACCGCTTGGCCGACGGGGTTGGGGTTGTCACGGGCCGGGCATTTTATCGGGACGTGCAAGATGCGCGTGGCCGCCTCAGTTTTAATGGCCTTGTGTCACAGATTGGGAATATAGGAGGCGGTACAGAGTATGGTGCCGAAGTTGAAATCGGTCTCGATTTTTCAAGACTTGGCTGGTGGGACGGTGTTTTGAGCGCCGACTACATGCACCGTAAGACGTCAGTAGTTGATCCGTTTGATAACGTCACCCGCCGCTTTGGCTTCACGCCGGATTGGAAAACGTCCGTTGAATACCGCCATGATGTCAGAACGATTATCGACGGACATATCTCATTCAATTACAGCCAGTTCGGCGCCAGGTTCGTCAACGACATTGATAAGCAAGACCGGCTGAAAGAGGGCGGCTCGCTTACTCTTAGCATTGAGCACCGTCTGTTCGAAAACGTCCGCATTAATTTTTCGACTAACAACTTTCTTAACCGCAAAACCACTAGAGCGCGCGAGATATTAGCGTTTACGCCGGATGGTGCTCGTGTTCTGAATGGGGCCCGTCATGATCGATCTCAATGGGGTCGCATTTACAATGTATTTATACGAGCAACATTTTAGGGTGCTTTGGACGGTAGCATTTCAGCGGCCTGCTTCCTTAGTTCGGTGAGCAATCCCTGGATTCCACCATTCTGCCGGATCACCGAGGTGTAATCCTGGCGGTAGGTGATCACCATGCTGATGCCTTCAATGATGATGTCGACAATGCGGAGGCCCTCGCCACGCTGCCTAAGGCGCCACTGCACTGAGATGGTCTGTCCTTCAAGGTGGACGATGACACTGTCGACTAGCGTGCCTGTATCTCCGTCTGGAGACGTTCCCAGTACCTTAATCGTCTGGCCCATATATTGTCTAAATCGCCTAGACCATGTGTAGACTATCACGTCTTCGAAGACTGCCAAGAAGTCCTGCTTTTCCGCATCGCTCGCGCGGCGCCAGGCGCGGCCCAAAACAAAACGGCTTATGGCTGGAATATCAAAGCTGTCATTAAACAGGGTTCTGAATCGGGCAGTCTTTTCGACCGTATCGATATTGGCATTGAGAATGTCGTCAATGCTAACTTGGGAAAATTGATTGATGAACGCTGTGGGGTCTGTGTTCCGCGTGTCTTCGGCAGCATTGGCTTGAGCAACACCGATGATCAGGAGAGCGCTGATTAGAACTGTGCGCATCATTTGGGCAAGGCCGCCGTTTGAACCGATGCTGTTTCCGTCTCTAAGCTCGAGAACGGATCGCCATCACCATCCTCATCATCAAAGTCATCAAGCCCCGGCAGCGGAGCTGGGGCACCGTTGCGAATTTCTTTAGCGCGGTTTTGCCTATATGCCGACCTTAAAGCCGTATAGTAGTCTATGGATGAGGCTTTGAGTTCCTCAAGAGTAGGCTTAGCGTTGCCTTTAATATCGACGGCCAAACCGCCAAAGTATGCGACTTGCCACCAGAACGGATTGTCGGCTCGACCGACCCAGGACATGATGTCGATTCCTATGTTATCTACTGCATATCCGGTGATGTCGCGCCCGCCAGAGGGGCCAAGAATTGGGAAGTATAAGTACGGGCCTTCGCCAACTCCCCATACCGCAAGGGTTTGCCCAAGGTCTTCGGAATGGTAGGGCAAGCCCCAATATTGAGCGACGTCAAATAGGCCGAAAAGCCCAACGGTCGAGTTAATCAGAAAGCGCCTTAGCGTTGTGCCTGCTCGGCTGCCTTCGCCTTGAAAAATGTCATTGACCAATGTTATGGGAGTTCGGAAATTACGGATGGCATTGGAGACGCCCCGGCGCCCCGGTTTTGGCACTACGGTTTGGTAGACGCTGATTACGGGGTTGAAGAAGACCGTGTCTAAACCTTGATCGATCTGCATCATAGATCGGTTCCAAGGCTCCAACGGATCATTGTTCTGTTCGTAGGCGCGAAAAGCTTCCGTGTCAGTGGCCGGCGGTTTGCTGGCGCATGCGCCCAAAGCAAACATAGTGAATGCCGAGACAATGCCGAGCTTAAGAAGGGATGGAGAATTGAAAGAAACTGTCATCAAAAACCACGGCTAAGATCGCGAAAAAACACTATCTGTCCAGCATAAAAAGGGGCGTTACAGTAGTATTTTAGGTATCATAGCAGGGTCGAAAACACCACACACATTTGCGCGAAGAGGCTATGCAGAATTAGCGTTTAACTAAGGATTCTGTGGTGTTTATTTGCCATTGGGCTGAAGCCTGTTAGAAAGCGGTGTAACTATGTGACATCAATAACACAGTTGATTGAGGGTTTCGTGTCTGACGCCAGTATATCTCAGAACCAAGGGTCGCCGTTGATTGAGCGTCTGCCTGCGGACATTCAAGTCTCGTTTGAGTTCTTCCCACCTAAGACGGATAAGATGCAAACGAAACTATGGACCGCGATCGAACGCCTGGCACCGCTCAAGCCCCGGTTCGTGTCTGTGACCTATGGCGCTGGTGGCTCAACCCGCGAGCGGACCCACGACACTGTTGTCCGTATTCAAAAAGAAACAGATTTAGTTGCTGCGGCACATTTGACCTGTGTCGGTGCGTCACGCGGAGAGGTGGACGATGTCGCACGCCGGTATTGGGACGCCGGAGTGCATCACATCGTTGCCTTGCGAGGGGACCCTCCAGGTGGCGAAGAGACTTATATGCCGCATCCATATGGCTACGACTTCGCCTGCGACCTTGTGGCAGGTCTAAAAAATGTTGCCGATTTTGAGATCAGCGTTGCCGCCTATCCAGAAACGCATATGGAAGCGGCCAGCGCCGAATCTGATTTGGACAACCTCAAGCGCAAAATTGATGCTGGGGCGACCCGCGCCATCTCGCAGGTCTTTTTTGACCCGGATGTGTATTTCAGGTTTCTCGACCGGGCCACAGCGGCAGGCATAACTGTGCCCATCGTGCCCGGTTTAATGCCGATTGCTCATTTCAAGCAGAACACCAATTTTGCCAAGCGCAGTGGCGCAAGTATTCCGCAGTGGATGTACGGTCTCTTCGAAGGTCTGGACGGCGACCCTGGGACCCGGGAGTTGGTCTCGGCCAGCCTGGCCGTCGAACAAGTCAAACGTCTCGTAGCGGGGGGCGTTTCAGAGTTTCATTTTTACACCCTTAACCGAGCAGACCTGAGCTACGCCATATGTCATGTGCTCGGCATTCGACCCGAAGGTGATCAACCCGCCGAATAGAACTGGAAAGAGCATAGCCCTTCGCAGTGCGGAGCCTGGGGTCCGGATCAAGTAACATGTATAAAGCCAACTTTCGGGCTTTTATCCGGAGCGAGACTGCGTAGGATGCGGCCATGTCAGATGATCCCTTTGCCCTCGATGAAGCCGCTACTCCACCTTCGCCAAGCCATGCCCCGCCCGTGGCGGAACCGCCATGGATAAGTGGCCTCAATCCTGAACAACGTCAGGCCGTCGAGATCACAGATGGGCCGGTTCTCGTGCTGTCTGGGGCCGGGACTGGAAAAACCCGTGTTCTGATTACGCGCCTAGCTTATATTCTTGGCAAGCGGCTGGCGCAGCCTTGGCAAATCCTCGCTGTGACCTTTACCAATCGCGCCGCCCGCGAAATGCGGGAACGGGTTGGCGGCCTGGTCGGCTCAATGGCCGAATCCCTGTGGCTTGGCACCTTCCATGCCTTAGGCGTTCGTATTCTGCGCAAACACGGCGAATTGGTCGGCCTAAAATCGAATTTCACGATCCTTGATTCCGATGACCAACTGCGATTACTCAAGCAGGTCCTGGAGGCGGAAGGGGTCGATCATAAGAAATGGCCAGCACAGGCCGTGCTTGGCGTCATCCAACGTTGGAAAGATAAAGGTCTCACGCCTGACCGTGTAACCCCATCAATGGCCGGTGATCTCGCAGGTGGCCGCGCGGTTGATCTCTATCGGTCTTACCAGCGGCGGCTCATTACGCTCAATGCGACAGATTTTGGTGACCTTTTGCTTCACTGCCTGACGCTCTTTCAAGGCCACACCGAGGTTTTACAAGAGTATCAGGATAAATTTAAATATATCATGGTGGACGAGTATCAGGACACCAATGTTGCTCAGTATTTGTGGCTCCGTCTTCTGTGTCAGAAGCACCGCAACTTGTGTTGTGTCGGCGACGATGACCAATCCATCTATTCCTGGCGCGGTGCTGAGGTTGGCAATATTCTAAGGTTTGAAAAGGACTTCACGGACGCGAAGGTCGTTCGCCTGGAACGCAATTATCGCTCTACGCCGACGATCTTGGCGGCGGCATCTGCGCTGATAGATCACAATGAGGACCGGCTAGGTAAAACACTTGTCCCGGCAGGTCACATCGATCACGATGACGCAGCCCTGGTCACAGTCAAAGGGGTTTGGGATGGGCCGGAAGAGGCCCGTTGGGTGGTTGAGGAAATCGAGGCCCTGCAAACTAAGGGAGATAGCCTATCATCCATGGCTATTCTGGTCCGAGCCGGTTTTCAGATGCTCGAGTTTGAAGAGCGTTTCATTACTACTGGCATGCCCTATCGCGTCGTCGGTGGCCCACGGTTTTACGAACGCCTGGAGATACGGGATGCCATTGCGTACCTCCGCTGCATCACTACACCAACAGATGACTTAGCGTTCGAGCGCATGGTTAATAAGCCTAAACGCAGCATTGGCGATGCGACGGTTCAGAAGATCCATGTGTATGCACGGTCCGCTGGTTTAAGCCTGATGGAAGCTGCTCTGCGCTTAACGGAAACGGATGAACTGCGCGCGCAGACCCGCAATGCGCTGTCCACCCTGATCAGTGACATGTCGCGCTGGCGGTCTCTACGAGATGGATTATCGCCCTCCGATCTCGCGGCGCAGGTGCTCGATGAATCCGGATACACTGAAATGTGGCAGAGAGATACATCGCCGGAAGCCCCGGGGCGTTTAGAGAACCTCAAAGAATTTGTTGGCGGCCTTGAAGAATGGGATACCATTGGTGCGTTTCTCGAACACGTTAGTCTCGTGATGGAAAATGATTCTAAGGCTGGAGATGAAGCTGTTACGGTTATGACCTTGCATGGCGCAAAAGGCCTTGAATTCGACACGGTTTTTCTGCCCGGTTGGGAGGAAGAGGTTTTTCCTCACCGTCGTGCGTTAGATGATGGTGGTGGCGCGGCCGTCGAGGAAGAGCGCCGACTTGCGTACGTTGGTATTACGCGGGCCCGCAAGAAGGTTAACATTTCTTACGCCGCGAACCGGCGCGTTTACAACCAGTGGCAAGCCAGTCTGCCTTCACGCTTTATTGGCGAGTTGCCTGAAGCACAGGTTGAGCATACCGCCGATAGTGGCTTGATGGGGTCGATGGGCGGTGGGGGTGGCAGCAACGAAGGTTTCTCTGATGGTTGGGGCGGCGGCTCAAGTTGGCAGGGTAAGCAGTCTCGCAAAGCACCGGTTATAGATGGTGATAGTTGGCAGGTTGAAGCCCGAGAATCGTCTAGCGAGTATACAGTTGGTATGCGAGTTTTTCACCAGAAATTTGGCTACGGCATCATTCAAGCTATCGATGACACACGCCTTGAAATTGCTTTTGAAAAAGCTGGCGGTAAAAAGGTGATCGACAGTTTTGTTGAGCCAGCCTGAAGCCAGTAATTTTTAGAAGAGATAAGCCGGCGGCGAAAGCACCCTCAGAGTGGGGGCTAGGAGGTGATGTGCTGCCGCCGCCAGGCTTGCCGGTTATCTGAAGGGGATTCAGCGTTAACCGGGAATTCGTCCAGGCATCAACATGTATTTGTGACTAACTAAACTTGTTACGCCGTCTTCATGCTTTTGGATCATTGCGCGGCGGCTATCTGACACCGGATAGGACGGCTCGTCTTCTGATGAGGATGACAATGCCGGTGGTCGTAATAAATTCAATGGGTTAACCATAACGCGCCATCCTTGTTGGTCCATGGGTAATCGATTTTCGTCTCTAGTACGAAGTAATATGGGTTTCCTTGGTGCTATGAGTAGGGTCGATAAGTGCATGGCAGATTCCTGTCTAACGCATAACGCTTCTAGGTAGGTCGATTGGTTATGTGGACTGTCTCTTTTTGTGTTCCGACATCGTCCGTTGATGTTTTTTCGAACCACCTCCAAACCGATGCATTATCGCTCTCTACATTCGAAGTTCTTGATGACCTCGGCCGGCAGACCGGAGACCAATGGCAAATTGATGTACTTTTTCTTAACCAGCCTGACAGGTCAGAGTTTATCGCAAAGCTCGCGTTGATCGCGACTAGTGTTGGTGCCGCCGAACCAAATTTCTCTATTACTCGGGTAAGGGAGGCGGACTGGGTTGCTGAGACGTTACAGTCTTTCCAACCCATGGTGATCGGTCGCTTTTGGGTGCACGGCAGTCATGACGCGGGATCAGTGCCCTCGGGTATGCTACCGCTGTGTGTGGATGCCGCGACAGCCTTTGGCACCGGTGAGCACGCAACAACTCATGGCTGTCTGCTTGCGCTCAATGATTTGGCTAAGCGGTCAACTGTGCGGCGTGCCGTCGCTGCATCCCCTGGCGGCGGCGTTCTCGACGTTGGCTGCGGCACCGGCATATTAGCTTTCGGTGCTGCGCGACTTTGGCCGGGTCGCGTGTTGGCCTCCGATATCGATCCAGAAGCCGTTCGTGTTGCTCAACAGGCCGCTGCTGCCAATGGCCTGATACCGAGGTTGCGTGTGGTCGTCGCTGCAGGCCTGGACTCTCGCGTGATTGCGCAATCAGCTCCTTACGCGGTGATCACTGCGAATATTCTCGCTCGTCCTCTGTGTAACCTTGCGCCGAGTTTAATGGCATCTTTGGCGCCGCGCGGTCGGCTTGTTCTGTCTGGCTTGTTAGAGACGCAAGTCCCCATGGTCATGAGTGCGTATCGGGCCCAGCACTTAGTTCTAGAGCGCAGTATTGTGATTGGCGAATGGGCGACCCTCATTCTCCGCCGAGCGTCTTCAGCCGTTGCAACTTCCAGGCTGGCCCCTTAGCTTCTCTGCATCATGAGCAACACACCAAACCAAGATAAACCAATGTCTCCAGCCGAACGCCTCACAGCGGTCCGTGCCCATCTTAAGAGTGCAGGCGTAGACGGATTTATCGTGCCGCGCGCCGATGAGTATCAGGGTGAATTCGTGGCTCCATATGCGGAGCGGTTGTCGTGGCTGACAGACTTTACAGGATCAGCGGGCTTGGCTGTGATCCTTACGGATCAAGCAGCGCTGTTCATAGACGGGCGCTATACCCTTCAAGTTCGCGATCAGGCTGACGACACGCTTTATGACTTTAAGCACAGTTCTGATGAGCCTGTTGGACCTTGGTTGCGTGAGGTTTTAGAGGCGGGGCAGCAGCTGGGGTTTGACCCAAACTTGCACACCCCTGACCAGGTCAAGCGCTATACCGAGGCATGTAAAAAGGTCGGTGCGGAATTGGTGGCTCTCCCTGGCAATCCGATTGACGCGGTGTGGTCTGATCAACCGGAAAGGCCACGCACACCGTTTAAGGTTCATCCGTTGTCTCTGGCAGGTCAAAGTCATGATGATAAACGTACGCAAATGGGTGAGGAGTTAAGCAAAGACGATTGCGACGCCTATCTCGTGACAGCGTTGGACTCTTTGTGTTGGCTGCTGAACATTCGTGGGGCTGACGTCGAACACACGCCGCTGGTTTTGGCCAGTGCGCTTCTATTCGCCGATGGCCGCGTGTCTCTGTTCGTTGATGCCGATAAGGTCACAGATGAAGTCAGAACGCATTTGGGTGAAGGAGTAACTCTTTCGCCCGCCGATGGTTTGGGAGCGGCTGTCGATGCCCTCGCTGAGTCGGTTAGGGTCATCGCAGTCGATAAAGCGACTGTGTCGCAATGGGCGGTTGATCGTTTAGAAGCAGCAGGGGTCACGATTAAATCAATCGAAGACCCGTGCTCTATGCCGAAGGCCTGTAAGAACGATGTTGAGTTGAATGGTATTCGTGCTGCGCATATTCGTGACGGTGCAGCCTTAACATGTTTCTTATCTTGGTTAGACCAGGAGGCCCCCAAAGGTAAGTTGACGGAAATGTCTGCGGCGGATCAGCTCGAGGAGTTCCGCCGTCGCGACACCATGCTTCAAGGCTTGAGCTTTCCAACTATCTCAGGTGCTGGCGGCAATGGCGCTATCGTGCATTATCGTGCGACGGAAGAGACCGATGCGGCGATCACGGGTGACATGTTGTTCCTTGTCGACAGTGGCGGCCAATACTTGGATGGCACGACCGATGTGACGCGGACGGTCGCTATAGGGACGCCAACCAAGGAACAACAGCGCAGATTTACCCAAGTGCTCAAAGGTCATGTCGCGTTGGCAAAAGCTCGTTTTCCAGAAGGCACTGCGGGTGGACAGTTGGATGGCTTTGCACGCGCTGCGCTTTGGGCCGATGGTGTCGATTATGATCACGGCACAGGGCACGGCGTTGGCGCGTACCTTGGCGTGCATGAAGGACCGCAGCGTATTAGCAAGGCAAGCCTCGGTCCGGCGCTCAAGCTGGGCATGGTCGTCTCGAACGAGCCCGGTTATTACAAGACGGATGAGTTCGGCATTCGCATTGAAAACCTTGTCGCTGTTCGGGAGGGGGGCAAGCCGGACGGTGCAGAAAAACTCTTATTTGAATTTGAAACGCTGACCCTGGCTCCGATTGATCTACGCCTCGTTGATGCTGAATTACTCACAGAAGAAGAAGTGGAGTGGTTGAACGCATATCACACCCGCGTTCGAGACACTCTATCGCCTATGATTGGCGAGGATATTGGTCCCTGGCTGGCGGATGCGACCCGGGCTATATAACAGAAGTTTCTAGGCAAAGATTGATCTCATACAAGGTTGTGCTTATTCAGCCTTGAATATGGCTTTATGTAAAATCACGTAAACTGTGCGCTTTGCCTGAGGCTACGGATAGCTGATACTAGTGCCATGCCAATGTATCCAGTCCTACCGATATCACGATGGTAAAACTTGTCCGCGCCCTAAACCGTGGTTTGGACCTCCTGGAAATTCTTAATCAGAATGACGGCGCTTGTATTGCGTCGCTTGCGCAGGACGCTGACCTGCCACTCGCCACGGCCTACCGTATGATGGAAACCCTTATCTCTCGTGGCCTGGTCGCGAAGGGCGATGACGGCGCTAGCTATTGGCTGACGGGTCAAGTGAGCGCCCTCAGCAATGGGTACGCCGAAGATTCTCTGATGGTGCAAGTAGCCGGTCCGTTGCTGGATGCGTTGTGTGAGAACACCGAATGGCCTATTTCACTGACACTTCCGATCGGGATCAGGATGGAAGTGCGCGCTCATACAGATTTCTTAACACCGCTTGTGTTGGTCAAGGTCCCAATTGGCCACACTATCTCGATGATCAACAGTGCGGCCGGTTTAGCGTATCTTGCGCACTGTACGGAAAGTCAACGTGACATTCTTCTCAGTATGATTTTTGAGTCTCCGGCATTTGATGCCTTTGAAGAATCCCTTCGGGACCGGTCTGTTGTAGATACTGTCCTTCGCGAGGCTCAGAGCTCTGGCCACAGCTATCTGTCCACGGACAACACTTATGCTGCTTTGGGCGTGCCGATTATATTCGGCGGCGTGCCGGTAGCAGCCTTGTCAGTGCGGTACTTTAAATCCGTGGTTTCAAAGGCGGATGCCGTTAAATTGCACCTGGGTATGGTTACAAAGGCGGCGTTGGACATCTCGAAGGCCTGGTCCGCCCTTAGGAACCAATGATAAGGCTTCATAAGTATTTGAATCTAATTCATAAATCACCCAGTGAATTCATATTTTTTGGTGCTATCCTTTATAGATAGAAGGTTCTAATTTTATGACTTAGGGTTTCCTTAGGGCGTCCTTATAAGTTTTTTATAATACTAATTAGTATATCTAAGGCCAGGGAGGGCCATATCAGTGACTAATAAAAAAATGATACTGACGAGTGCCTCGGCATCACTGCTTGCCGTCACAGCGCTTGCTGTAACAACGGGTGGCTTCATCGCGCCAGCTTTCGCCCAGACATTGGCCCTAGAGGAAATCGTCGTCACCGCACGTCAGCGGGCTGAGTCGATTCAGGATATTCCAATTTCTATTACGGCGTTTTCAGCGGCGGACATCGACAAGCGCGGCATGGTGTCGATGACAGATATCGCCCTGTCGACACCAGGCTTCAACTTCGAGAATTTTGGTGGCTCTGGGGCCACAGCTCCTGTTATCCGCGGTGCAACTCAGGTGGCCGGTAGTATCGAGCAGAACGTGTCGTTCTTCTACGATGGTATCTATCTGCCACGGAATTATGTGACTGACCTTGGCTTTGGTAACATTGCGCGCGTTGAGGTAGTTAAAGGGCCGCAAAGCTCGCGTTATGGCCGTAATGCGTTCATGGGTGCGGTTAACTACATCTCCAAAAAGCCGACTGAAGAGTTGACGAGTGAAGCTCAACTGACGGTGGGCAGTTTTGGCCGTTTTGATGCCTCAGGAGCTGTTTCTGGTGCCATCGTTCCTGAGAAACTTCGTGTTCGTGCGTCGGTTGACCATTCCAAATACGATGGCAGCTGGAAGAACGGTCATCCATTTGCTGATATAGATTTTAGTCCGGGTACTGATGACCGCCTCGGCGGTTGGGACGACACCACTTATAGCGGTGCTGTTCAGTTCCTTCCTACTGAAGGTTTTGAAATCAATGCATCTTATATGCACCTCGATAAGAATCGTGAACACAGTGCCCAGAATTGGTTTGGTGAGCTGAATGCCGACAGTCAATTATTGAACTGTGGCCAATACAACCCCGATGTTCGCCCTGCTGGCTCCGGTCTCGGTGGCGGCGGGGATTGGTCCCGCCTCTTCTGTGGTGAATTGCCTGCTCGTGCGATCCCTATCGATCCTCGCGGTTATGCCCAACAGCTCGATACAGACCTCATGCGTTTTTCAGTTGCGTGGGACTTAAACGATACTTTTTCTGTCGACTATCAATTTGGCCAGATCAAAGCCAATACCAAGACCTTCGGCTACAAAGATACTTGGCCGGGGTGCACCTTCTTCGTGCCGTGGTGTGTGTTTGAGAGCGGCCCTATTGGTAACTTTAAGACAGATTCTCATGAAGCGCGGGTCGTCTTCGATAACGATAGTAATATCAATGGCGCATTTGGTGTTTACTTAGCCGAGAGTTCTGACTTCAGAACGTCGAACTTTGCGGCTGCGGCAGTGCTAACTGCGGTGCCTACAGTAGCAGTTGATGTCCTAGATCCTTCAGCTTTCATCTTCCAGGTCGCTTTATCAAACATCACTACGGTAACTAAGACTAAATCCGTATTTGGGGAGCTGAACTTCTCCTTTAATGACGATAGGGCTCGTGTAGGTGTTGAGGCACGTTACTCAAGTGATAAAAAGGAAGAGGGTGAAGCAGCCTCCGGTGGCGGCACCGGTGGTTTAGGAGCCTTTGCTGGTGCTTTCTTCTCGGACACGTTCAAGAGTTTCACACCTCGGGTCACTTTTGAGTATGACGTGAGTGACGATAGCCTGCTGTTTGTATCTGCGGCTAAGGGTGTCAAATCTGGCGGCTTTAGTGCAGCGGCAACGCTAGCTAAGAATCGCACGTACGATGATGATCAAAACTGGACCTACGAGATTGGTTCGAAGAATACGTTTAATAACGGCACGGTTCAATTAAACACCACGTTTTTCTACGTGGATTGGACAAATGTTCAAATTCTTGCGGCTGATGAAGGTAACGTTAATCCTTTGTCTCGCAGTATTGTTCGCAACGTTGGTGATGTGACTTCGAAAGGGCTTGAAATTGATGGCGCGATTGCTGCCAACGACAACCTAAGTCTCTACGGCACTTTGTACTACGGTGATGCTAAGTACAAAGACGGTACTATCGATGGTCGTTGGGGCCGTGCCCCAGCCGTCTGTGATGATGTTGTTTGTAACACCAACGGTGATATCGGTGGAAACCAGATGGAACGCCAGTCAAAGTTCCAGACCACTCTCGGTGGCGAATGGACGGATAGCCTTTCGAATGATTTGGATTACTTCATTCGCGCTGATCTGGCACACCAGTCCAAGATGTTTGGTGAAGCTGTGAACCTCTCAATCGTGCCAAGTCGCACGATTATAAATGCTAGTGCAGGCATTGAGGCCGAAGGTTACAGTATTCAGCTGTGGGCAAAGAACCTAACGGACAAAAAGTATGTGTCTAATGCTGTCGTCCAACAGCCTAACGTTGCGTATAACGCTTACCTTGGTGAGCGTGCAACGTTCGGGGTTACTCTTACAGCACGGTACTAAAAGGTGGTCGGCGTAAGCCGGACTATTTTAAAGAATATGGGCGGCGGTCTTATGACCGCCGCCTTTTTTCTTTGTGCGGCCCCTGTTTTGGCGCAGGATGACTCCTCCGTCACCCCGTTAATCGAACGCGTTATTCCAAAATCTAATCCGACCGTTTTTCAGGACGGAATGAATGTGGCACCGCTTGCTCGGGCGACGATCTTCGTCCGTGATATCGAAGAATCCCTCAAACTCTATCGCGACATCCTCGGTTTACGTCCGATGTTCGACAACTATTGGGAGGGTAGTGGCATCAACGCCATTATGGGGACTGATGGATTAGAGCTCCGTGCGACGGTTCTCATGGCTGGTGAATCGGTGTCGGGTAATCTCGGGATCTATCAGCTCCACAATGATGAGACGAGCCCTCCAGCCGCACAGCAGACATCGGATACGCGCACCGGAGACTTTGCTCTGGTCTTTCCGACCAATGATATCCACCGCCTGACCGTTAAAATAACAGCGGCGGGCTACCCCATCGTATCGCCGCCGGTGCCGTTGATTATCCGTGAAGAATATGAGGTGCAACCGGTTGAAATGATGTTCCGCGACCCAGATGGCGTGTTGGTCAATCTCGTTCAGTCCGGTGTTTTGAAAAAGAAATAAGGTAACCCATCAAAAGGGGGTAGACACATGCGATCGTTCCTTCTCGCGTTCTGCCTCGCACTCGGATTTCTCCAATCGTGTGCAGTCGGCGCTCAAGAGGTGCCTGATGGATATTCCGTGTCATCTATGACCCGGTCCACCATCTTTGTCCGTGATTTAGATGAGTCGCTCAAACTCTATCGAGATCTACTCGGGCTTACGATACGGGTCGATACGATTGTTGAGGGCCCGCGCATCAACGAGATCATGGGGACTGAGGATTACAGTCTTAAAGCTGTAATTCTTCAAGCGGGAGACAGCACCATTGGGAACATCGGTATCTATGAGATTGTCGGCGATGATCGCGCGCCTGTGCCGCCACCGTCTAACCGGGTTGATACTGTCACTGGTGACTTCGCTGTGGTTTTTATAACCGATGACATCGACGGCATTACGGAGAAGGTCATCGCGGCAGGTTATCTGCTTGTGTCTCCACCGATGGTTTTGTTCCCCAGTCCAGGGGCCGATGTGCAAACACGGGAGATGATGTTCCGTGATTACGACGGCGTTTTGGTTAACCTTATTGAACTTGGTATTCCTAGGCCCTGGTAGGGCTGGCAACGAGGACGTTTAGCATGACTGACCCATTTGACCCGAGCATTGACCGACGTGACTTCTTCGCCGGCATCGGCGCTGGTGCTGCAGGAATGATTGGCGCGACCATGCTTGGGGGCAAGGAAGCGCATGCCAACTGGGGCCTCGTCGCCCCTGGTCCTGTGCCAGGCGAAGACTTTGATGGCCGCTCTCTCGTAAACAAAGCGCGCGCCTATGAAATCATGGAGCGGGAAGACATCGACGGTATCGTCGCGCTCAACCCTGTCAACGTATTCTATCTCGGAAACTACTTTTCCTACGAGCTGCAAAAGCTGCGCGCCATTCCCAGTTTCGCAGTCATGCCACGTGACCCGAACAAGCCATCGTTTCTCGTCGTATCCAGTTCGGATCTTTGGTTCATCGCCAACGCAGACCGTGAGCACCCGGAGATTATTCCTTATGGCGCTCCGAGCGGTTGGGAGAGCTATCACGACCGGGATATATGGAGCCAGGAGCCTGAATCCCTCAGTTTTTCGCGTATGCCTGAGAATACGGAAGCCCTGACTGACATCGAAAAGGGCTGGTACGAGCTTGAAAAGCGATGGGAATCCGGCAAGGTCGCCACTCCTGAGTGGGGGCTGGTCCAAGCGTTGAAGGAAGCTGGGCTGATCAACGGTAAGGTTGCCGTCGATGACATGCGCGTTGCGGATATTCTCAACACGCTCGGTCAGGATACGGTTACCTGCGTCCCTGGCGATAACACCTTCCGCAAAATTCGCATGATAAAATCCGATGTAGAAGTTGGTCATATGCGGCACATTGCGCAGGCGAACCAGGACGCCTGCATGGCGATGCTGTCCCAAATCAAAGTTGGCATGACCAAAGCCGATTTTGATACCATCTTTATGGTTGAAGCCGCTAAGCGCGGAGCTAAGGCCATGTGGATTGCCTCTGGCACCATCGGCGGGTTCCGTCATGGCGAAGTCGTCGAAGGTCAGGCCATGATGGTCGACGCCGTTAGCCAGACTAACTTTTATCATGGCGACTTCGGTCGCACTTGGTGTGTCGGTGAACCGCCCAAAGAGCTGCAAGAGCGTATGAGACTCACCAGCATCGCCCGTGAAGTGGCCCACGATATTGTAAGGCCGGGTATGAAGTACTCGGAGCTGCAGGGTACGGTTACAACGGCGGTTAAAAAAGCCAGCCCTAGTGGTTGGGTTATGGGTGTGGGGCCGCATTCTGTTGGATTGCAACACACCGACCAACCGTATCGGGATGGTCTGCCGTTCGTGGTTGGAGATGATCTCACGTTCCAGGAAAACATGACTCTGACGATCGATCTACCTCAGGTCGAGATTGGCTGGGGGGCGACGCACCTGGAAGATCTGATCATGATTACCAAGGGTGGCTATGAGCCACTGGCGACCATGAGTGACCCTTTGATAATCCTTTAGGGCATCAGTCCTTTAACGTCGTCGGGAGTGAGCCCACGCTGGCGCATCGCTCGCAGCGTTACGGCTTTGTCCCTTTTTGACAGTCGTTTCCCGGTTTCGTCTAATATCAAATTGTGATGCTTGTATACTGGCGGCTTTAGACCCAGTAGCTGATGAAGAAGAGCCTGGAGCCCCGCCGCTTCGCATAAGTCTCGACCGCGGATGATATGAGTGATGCCCTGCGCGGCATCATCCACTACCGATGAAAGGTGATAACTGGTGCCATTGTCCTTGCGTCCCAGCACCACATCCCCGAATCGTTGGGCCTCGGCTAGCTGTTTAACCAATCCTTCGGCTGTGTCTTCCAAGTATACCAATGTAGAGAAAGTAGCCCCAAGCGTCGCTTCTGCTTCTGTCAGAGAAAGCCTCCACGCATAGGGCCTTCCGTCCACCAGATTATCCCGCTCTTCTAGTGCAGTTAATGGCCCGCTGCGGAAGGCCGCTGTCGTCGTTTCATGGGGGGCGCTCATGGCTTGTTCAATATCTTTTCGCGTCTTGAAACAGCGGTAGACCAAACCACGCTCATGGAGATATGTGAGGTTTGCTTCGTATATCGCCATTCGGTCTGACTGTCGCAGAACTGGTTTCTCCCACGCGAGCCCTAACCAGGTTAGGTCTTCATTGATCGCTGCTTCGTACTCTGGCTTACAGCGCCCTTGGTCGATGTCTTCAATCCGCAATAGGAATCGCCCTTGAGCAGAGTGAGCGCGTTGGAAATTAATAAGCGCTGAATAGGCGTGGCCCAAATGCAGGTAGCCAGTGGGGGATGGTGCAAAGCGCGTGACGGTTTCCATCAGTCAGGAATACACGTGCGGGGGGCTAGGCGTTACGATTTATTTTGATGCGGGGGGGCAGCAGGTCCAATTTAACCCTGAAAACCTTCCTTTCTTTGGGGCCGTGCGACTTTCAGGTACTTTTTGGTCTGCTAGGTCCGGTCAAAGACGACCTAATAAGAAAAAGGAGATAAGTTCCTTAATGTTGATTATATGTAAAATTTTAGTTACACTATCAACAATACATTGATAACTTTGTTAAGTTTTTAATTTAGGTGCGCCATATGGATACAATTGATGGCATGCGAGCCTTCGCCCGGGTGGTCGAGACGGGCAGTTTTACGGAGGCGGCCCGTCGCCTCAGCATTTCAACGGCCTTGGCAAGCAAGTACGTCCGCCAGCTTGAATCTCGCCTTGGGGCGCGGCTGCTCAACCGCACCACCCGGAGCCTGAGTACTACTGAGGTAGGTCGGGCTTACTGGGACCGTTGCACACGTATCCTCAAGGACTTCGAAGAGCTTGAAGACTCTGTTGCGGATGAGCATGGCGAACCGCGCGGGCAATTGCGCATTGCCGGCTCACGCGCCTTTGGCGAAGAGACGCTGGTGCCCGCCATCAGTTCATTCCTGGAGCGATACCCCGAGATCTCTGTTGATTTGCAACTGGACGATCGCACCGTTGATGTCCTCGCCGAGGGCTTCGACATCGCCATCCGTGTTGGCGACCTTCAGGACCCGTCTCTCATCGCAAGACGCATCGCTGCCCACCCGCATTACATGTGCGCGTCGGTGGATTATCTTGCAGCGTATGGTGAGCCCAAAACGCCGCAGGATTTGCTCAGCCATCGCTGCATCATCAACACCGGGGTTACCCCCACTAACCAGTGGCAGTTTCAGATCAACGGTCAGGCCTCACAGGTCAGAGTTCCCTCAAGCGTGAGGGTGAACACCGAGCGGGCGACAGCAACACTCGTGCATGCCGGGCGCGGCATCGGCCTGTGTTTGTATTCAACCGTGAAGAATGATCTTGTGTCAGGACGCCTGGTACGTGTGTTGCGCAAGTTCGAGGCATCCGACGCTAGCGTCTACGCGGCTTACCCCCGCAGCGAACACCTCAGCGGAAAAGTACGCGCGTTTGTAGAGCATTTGCTTACGACGTTTGCCGCTTATCGGGTGTAAAAGCGAGCTATTAGTGTGACACCTTTTCCAAGATGACTTTCATGAATGAATTTTTAGAAGTGCCGTGGATTTGTAAACCATGCTCGTTTGTAAGAAAATTTAAAACGCGATTCTACCTCATAAAATTTTCAAAAAGTTTTGTGCATGGTCTCTTTCTTCGCAATATTGTAAGAAAAAAACTAAGACCTTAGAAATACATAGCTTTGGATTGAAGCTCTAAGTTTTGCCGACTAGGGTCAAGTAGTCCTGCTCTGTCATGACCTCGACGCCCAGCTCTTCTGCTTTATTTAGTTTTGATCCAGCCCCTGGGCCAGTGATCACCAAGTCTGTTTTGGTGGAAACGGTTCCAGCTACCTTTGCCCCAAACGCTTGCGCTCCAGCCTTTGCTTCACTGCGGCTCATCGTCTTGAGCGTGCCTGTAAAGACAACGGTTTTTCCTGCGAGAGGAGAATTATCTGTGTCCGGAGCTTCGAAGTCTTCGATGATCAGTTCACGGACTAAGCCATCCAGAACCGCTTGGTTGTGCTCTTCCGCGAAGAAGGCTCGTAGATCGTTGGCCACGGCGGTCCCAACGCTTTCGATGTTGAGCAGGTCTGCGTAGGCTTCGCTGTCTCTACCCTGTGCTAGAGCGGCACGCAGAGCAGATAACGACACATAGGCCTGTGCCAGCAGCCGCGCTGTCGTTTGGCCAATCTGCCGAATGCCCAAGGCGAACAGAAAACGGTCGAATCTAATTGTGCGTTTTTCATTTATCGCAGCGAACAGGTTTTCGGCTGACGTCTTGCCCCAGCCTTCGCGGTTCTTAAGCGATGTCAGGTTATCTGGGCCGGCATCACGTTTTTCTAGCGTGAAAATATCGACAGGGTTTTTGATTGAACCTTCGTCGAAGAAAGCTTCGATGTTCTTGGCGCCGAGGCCTTCGATGTCAAAGGTGTTGCGAGAGACGAAATGTTTGAGCCGCTCGACCGCTTGCGCGCCACAGATCAATCCACCGGTACAGCGTCGTATCGCTTCGCCCTCTTCGCGGACGGCAAGGCTGTCACAGACCGGGCAGGTGATCGGGTATGAGAAGGGCGTGCTATTTTTTTTACGTTTGTCTGTTAGTACTTGCACTACCTGCGGGATGACATCTCCAGCGCGCTGGATAATGACCGTATCGCCTTCGCGGATGTCTTTACGGGCGATTTCATCTTCGTTATGCAGAGTGGCATTTGACACGACGACACCGCCGACATTTACGGGCATGAGGCGCGCGACTGGGGTGAGAGAACCTGTGCGGCCTACCTGAATATCGATTTTCTCAAGCACGGTCTGTGCTTGTTCAGCTGGGAACTTGTGCGCCGTGGCCCAGCGCGGTGCGCGGCTGACGAAGCCAAGCCGCCGCTGGTAGTCGAGGCGGTTGACCTTATAGACGACGCCATCAATGTCGTAGGGCAAGGACGCACGTTGTTCCCCAATGGCATTGTATGCGGCCAGTGCTTCTTCCACCGAGGTGCACACCTGGGTGAGCGGATTGGTCGAAAAGCCCAAGGTTTTGAGGCGGTTAATGTAGGCCTGCTGGCTGTCCCAATTAAGTGGGTCGATTTCACCCCAGGCATATGCGAACGAGGTGAGCGGACGCGCCTCTGTGATTTTAGGGTCAAGCTGACGCAAAGATCCGGCAGCCGCATTGCGGGGATTGGCAAACAGCTTTGCGCCTTTTTCTTGCTGCGACTTATTAAGCGCATCGAAGTCCGATTTGGTCATGAATACTTCACCTCGAACTTCAATAACATCGGGTAAATTTTTTGCCGGGCCCATCAGCATATCGGGCATGTCTCGAATGGTACGCAGGTTCGCGGTTATATCTTCACCCACTTTGCCATCGCCACGGGTCGCGCCGATAATGAAACGTCCAGCTTCGTAGCGGGCTGAGAAGCCGAGGCCATCAATCTTAGGCTCTGCGATAACATCAATAGGCTCGCTGTCACCGAGGCCGAGGAACCGTCTGATGCGAGCGAAGAAGTCTGCCACGTCGGCTTCATCAAAGACGTTGCCAAGCGATAGCATCGGCACGCTATGCTGGACCTTGGTGAAGCCGGATGAAGGGGCTGCGCCAACTTTGAGGCTTGAGCTATCCTTGCGAATGAGCGTCGTAAACTTTTTTTCAATTGCCGCATTGCGCGATTTGAGGGCGTCATAGTAGGCGTCGGAGATCACCGGCGCATCGTCTTGATGATAGCTCTGGTCATGCTCAGCCATTTCACCAGCGAGGCGTTTTAGTTCTGCTATGGCGTCGTCTTTTGAGAGTTTGTCGACAGGTACTGCCGAAAGGTTAGGCGCCATGCCTTCAGCTACCTGTCATCAGCATGGTTGCGGCTGCCCGCGCTTCATCGGTCACGTCAGAACCAGCCAGCATGCGGGCGATTTCTTCCCGGCGTTCGTCAGGCGTGAGCTTTACTACCCGTGTTGCTGTATTCTTACCATCCGTTATCTTCGCGACCCTCCAGTGATTTTGTCCGCGCGCTGCCACTTGTGGCGAGTGTGTGACGACGAGAACTTGCACGGTATCGGCGAGTCGCGCTAGGCGTTCCCCTACGGCGCTGGCCGTCGCGCCACCGATGCCAGAATCCACTTCATCAAAGACCATCACGGCGGGTGGCTGGCTGTCCGCGAGAACAACTTTCAGCGCTAACAGAAAGCGCGCTAGCTCACCACCTGACGCAACCTTGTTCAATGGGCCGGGCGGGAGGCCTAGATTTGTCGTGACTTCAAAGCCAACGCGATCCCGCCCTGAGGCGGACCACTCGGTATCGGGAAGGTCGTGAATTTCAACTCGGAAAGACGCATTATTCAAACGCACGGGGGGTAGTTCTTTTGCTACGGCTTTGGCCAGGGCCGTGCCGGCCTTTATGCGGGCTTTTGTCACCGCCTTTGTGGCGGCTTCAAAACCGTTCCGGGTTGTCTGTTCAGCCTTGGCGAGGCGGATGAGATTATCCTCCCCCCCTTCGACTCCCGACAGTTTCTCTTTGAGCGTTTCCAGGTGCGCTGACAGTTCATCTACGGTGACGCCGTTTTTGCGGGATTCTGCTTTAAGGGCGAATAGACGTTCCTCGGCCGCATCTAATTCAGCTGGGTTAAGGTTGAAAGCGTCGGCAGCTGCATTGAGGGCTGACTGTGTTTCGGTTAGCTCTATAGAGGCCCGTTCTAACGCCGCGCACACTGGGTCCAAGCGTCCCTCGGCTTTTGGCGCAGCTCGGCCCAGTTCGCCTTGTGCTGTTCTGAGGGCGCTATCCACATCGACCTGTTCTGTTAAAGCTTGCCGGGCGGCTTCGATGGCAGATAGAATTTGTTCGCTATGACGTAGCATAGCTCGCTTCGCTACCAGATCTGATTCTTCGCCGGCTACAGGTGCTAGTTTCTCAAGGGTCTCTATGGTGGCTCGCAGTGTTTCTTCCTCAACCCTTGTTTCACGCACAAGGCATTCTACAGCCTGCCAGGCCTTAAAGGCCTCTCTCCATTCATCCCAACAAAGAAAACACGTTTTATCTTTCTGAGAGCCGCTTGTGGCGTGTCTAAAGCGGTCCAGAACACTTATATGCGTGCTCGGGTCCATTAATCCGTGGGCATCGAATTGTCCATGCACCTCAACCAGCGCATTTCCCGCTTGGCGAAGGAGTCCTACGCTGACGGTTTGATCATTGACGTAGGCCCGACTGCGGCCATCTCGGCCCAAGCTGCGGCGCAGGACGACAGTATCGTCCTCAAGGGTCAGGCCGTGTTCTGCGAGGACTGTTCTGGCCGGATGATTAGGTGACAGGTCGAAGG
The DNA here is from genome assembly GCA_028822445.1 of Rhodospirillaceae bacterium. GTDB lineage: Bacteria > Pseudomonadota > Alphaproteobacteria > Rhodospirillales > Rhodospirillaceae > WLXB01. Next base: position 559,410 of record JAPKDQ010000001.1, read on the forward strand.
CAGCTGAAACGGTTAGCTTGTTGGCGCCGTGACGGATGAGGCTTGTATCGCCGCGCTCGCCAAGCGCTAAGCCAAGAGAATCAAGGAGTATGGATTTACCAGCTCCAGTTTCACCGGTGAGAACGCCAAGGCCCTTTGAAAACTCGAGATCGAGTTTATCGATCAGAACAACGTCGCGAATGGTTAGCGAAGCTAGCATTGGCCGTCCGTCTTTCTAAAATCGCCACCATGGCTCTTTGTCATCTTCGGTCTGCGTAGCCTCTCGGCGTTCTTCCCGGACACTGCGTTCAACACCGGCAAGGTTGTAGGCATCTTGGTACCAATCGCTGCCAGGGTAGTTGTATCCTAGGACTGCCGCTGATCGTTTTGCTTCGGACGCCAATCCGAGTGAAATGTAGGCTTCAGTTAGACGAAAGAGCGCTTCAGGTGCGTGAGTTGTATTTCCGTAATCTTCCACAACAGCCTTAAATCGATTGATCGCGGCTAAGTAGTGCTGTCGATTGAGGTAGAATCGACCGACGGCCATTTCTTTTCCCGCTAGGTGATCTCGTGTGAGATCTATTTTTAGGCGGGCATCACGTGAGTAGGCGGTGTCAGGAAAGCGTGTGATGACGTCTTCCAAAGAGGTTAACGCTTGCTGGGTCATATCTTGATCGCGTTGAACGTCTGAAATTTGCTCATAGTAGCAAAGCGCTTTCAGGTAATAGGCATATACCACGTCTCTGTTGCCTGGGTGGACCTGTATAAACCGGTCTAGAGAAGCCGTGGCCTCATCGTATTTATTATTCATATAGTGCGAGTAGGCGGCCATTAGTTTTGATTTGGTTGCCCAAACTGAATAAGGGTGCTGACGTTCGACTTCATCGTAGTAGAGCGATGCGTCACGATAGCGACCGTCTTCTAGGTATTCGGTGGCCTGACTGTAGATCTCAAAGACCGTGAGTTCTTTGTACTCGAGTTCGTCATCAGACGAGCACGCGACTAGGGCCAAGGTTGCGCAGAATGCGAGAACCAAACGAGTTCGAAATATTGAGTTATCAAAAGACATAGCCGACTAATACAATCATGAACGGGGCGGCATTATACCACCGCGATTTCAGCTGTCAGTAGGGCGTGATTACCCAGCTGTTGCCTGTTTCAGTGGACGGTTCCAGGTAGCCCAAGCGCTTGTTTCCACCTCGTCGGTGGCGTCAACTAGCTCCCAGTTGCGATCATCTGCGAAGACTTGACGGAGTAAGGTGGCCGTATCCGCATGACTGGAGCATATGCCATGGAAATGGCCGATAATACGGTGACCGGTGAGATAGAGGTCACCGATCGCGTCTAAGACCTTATGACGTACAAATTCGTCAGAGTGACGCAGACCGTCTTCATTCAGAACACGGTCGCCATCGACGACGATGGCGTTTTCTAGACTACCGCCTCGGGCCAAACCGGCTTCACGCAAGGCCGTGACGTCTGAGAGGAAACCAAATGTCCGAGCTTTACTAATCTCTGACTTAAATATACCGCGCTCAATATCGAACTGGTAGGATTGCCTTCCGACAGCTGGTGCTGCGAAATCAATGTCAAAATCAAGTTTTAAGCCATGATCGGCTGGAGTTAGGCTGACCTGTTTTCTTCCATGGCTGTGGACAACAGGTTTTAGAATTCGAAGAAGCTTGCGCGGCTCTGATTGCTCTGAAACCCCAGCGCATTCCATTAGAAAAATAAAGGGGGCGGCGCTGCCGTCCATGGCTGGAACTTCAGGGCCATTCAGTTCGACGAGCGCATTGTCGATGCTCATGCCGTAAAAAGCGGACATAAGGTGCTCGACTGTCGCGACACTTACGCCGCTTTCGTCTGCGAGAACCGTGCACATACGGCTATCTGCGATGCGATCCCAACTGGCGGGTATTTCCGAACCACCGCCTACGAGGTCGACACGCTTGAATATGATGCCACTGTTCACTGGGGCTGGGTGCAATTTCATGGTGACCCGTACGCCAGAATGCAAGCTAATGCCGCTACACCCTATAGATGCTTTAAGGGTCCTCTGAAAATTGGAAGCCTCTGGCAGGTCCTGGGGTGTCAATTCGGAATTAGCATCATTGTGGGTGCGAAGGTCGCGGACGTCATGGGCCATAGGTCACCGGTTCTATCTTTAACAAACAATATCGAGGCACACATCTGAACCCGTACTGCGACGAGAACATTTGCTACCAACCCTGCACTACCCATGCAACAAAATGATTGTTGCAGATTGTAACACTTTGACAAGTAAAAACTTTATGGCTTTATCCCCAGACTTAGACACCATTATTTCGCTATAATTTACAAATCTTATCAGCTCTGGAGTTTGGGTGCGTAAAGGGGTGCCCTATAATGAGGGAAGGCCCGCCTAATGGCGGGCCTTCCCCTCCCGTAAAGTGGTGGCCCACCCCCTCAGCGGACCACCCCTACGGCTCTGTGTTCCAAGCACTAGTTGGCTTGTCGCCTTAGGAACGCAGGAATTTCATATTCATCGGGAGAAATCTGAGGTCGTTCTCCCGTGGGTAGGTTGACAGGATCCGGCCTTATTGGCTTTTCATTGATGAGGTCAGCTAGTGTTGGCCCAGCCGTAGGCTGAGGCGCTGCTGTCAGGATAGGTTTTGGCGCTGGTTCTTGAGCCGTTGGCTTGGAGACCGGCGCTGCCGTGATTTCAGGTTTGGCTTTGGTTAGGCCGCGTAAGTGGGTGAATAAGCCTGGTTTGCGTCCGTCTGCGTCGGTTTCTGTGGAGGCTATTGGATCCGCAGGTTCTATTGGTGCAGCTTCTGGAGCGGAAGATTTTGGCCACACCACATGAGGCATTGCCTCCGGCATGACCGGTGCCTTTGGGATGAAGGTGTCGGCTGTCTGAAAAGTCGCAGGTGGCTCAGCCGGTTGGGGCTTAGGCGTTATGGCAGGAGCACCTTCCATGACCCGGATAATTTCTTCCGTTTGTGCGACTGGTGCAGTTGATGCATCATCCCTAGGGCCTTCGCTGAATACACTCTTAGGCATGAAGGGTGAACCGGTTGGGATAACCTGAGGTTGCTTTGGTTTAGTTTCCAAAGGCAGCTCATCACATGGTTTGGTTTCAGGCCGTATCAGGATTGGCTTGGGCATTTGATCTGCGGCAGCTTCGATTCCAGTGGCTACGACGGATACGCGAATGCGTCCCTCAAGGCTTTCGTCGAAACATGACCCGAAGATGATGTGGGCTTCGGTCTCGACTTCATCACGAATACGGTTGGCTGCTTCATCAACCTCAAACAACGTGACATCTGATCCGCCAGTGATGTTGATCAACACCCCTTTTGCACCTCGCATCGACGTGTCTTCTAGTAACGGATTGGCAATGGCTGCTTCAGCGGCCTCTATAGCGCGCTTCTCACCCTCGGCTTCACCCGTTCCCATCATGGCTCGGCCCATTTCCATCATAACGGTTTGGACATCTGCAAAATCAAGATTGATGAGGCCTGGCATCATCATCAAATCAGTAACGCTTCGGACACCAGAGTAGAGAACGTCATCCGCCATCTTAAATGCGTCTGCGAACGTCGTTTTATCATTGGCAATCCGGAACAAGTTCTGGTTCGGAATGATGATGAGTGTATCGACAGACTGCGCCAGCTCTTCAATACCCTGTTCTGCAATACGCATGCGATGCATGCCTTCGAACTGGAATGGCTTGGTAACAACGCCAACTGTAAGGATGCCTAGTTCACGAGCAATGCGCGCGACCACGGGGGCGGCACCTGTGCCTGTGCCTCCGCCCATACCTGCTGTGACAAAGGCCATGTTAGAGCCTTCTAAGTATTGCCCGATCTGTTCGATGCAATCTTCTGCGGCGTGTCGTCCAATATCGGGGCGGGCGCCTGCTCCAAGGCCGGCTGTCATGTCTGGGCCAAGCTGAATGCGCCGGTCTGCGCGTGATAAGGATAAAGATTGCGCATCGGTGTTGGCAACGACGAACTCTACGCCGTCTAGGGCGCTGTCAATCATGTTGTTAACTGCGTTGCCTCCGCCGCCGCCAACGCCGACCACTGTTATTTTTGGTCTCAAAAGCGGTTCGGCTCCTGTTTGTGGGACACTAATGTTTAAGGTCATACATTCCTCCAGGTTTCTGTTCTTAAGCTCGAATGGGCGTTCTGTGTCGGTGTTTCGGATCTTATTTCAGGTGTTAACGGTGGGCCCGTTCCTAATTCATTTCCCCTAATTTTGCGTCCTCTCCTCATTAGAAATTCTCCTTCAACCATTGCCCGATACGACCGACGCCGCGTCCTTTGGATACGGTTTCGGCTATATCGGGAAGTATTACGTGTTCGTTAATGGCGTACCGAAGTAAGCCTGCGGTCGTTGCGAACGCTGGGCCCGAAACGGACTCCGGCAAACCTTTGATTGTTTTTGGTCTGCCAAGACGCACCTGCTTGTCTAGTACGAGCTCGGCAAGATCGCGGATACCTTCAAGTTGGCTAGCGCCGCCGGTAATGACCACTCGCCGTCCAGCGATTTGGCTATAGCCACTGACCTCGAGCATGTCGCGGACTAATTCAAAGGTTTCTTCAAGACGCGGCTGGATGATCTGCACCAGCATTGATTTTGGAACTTCATTGGCGCTGTTTTCATCGTCTTCACCTACTAACGGAACTTTTATAAGCTCACGCTCATCAGATGGTGTTTGAACGACGCTGCCGTAAACTGTTTTTAACCGTTCAGCTTTAGCGATCGGCGTTGATAGGCCTTTTGCGATATCACTGGTAACGTGATTACCGCCAATAGGCACAGATCCAACAAACTCAATGTGGCCTTTCTGGAAGACGGCGACAGATGTTGTGCCACCGCCCATATCGATCACGGTTACGCCGAGTTCTTTTTCATCTTCTACGAGGCAGGCCAATCCTGATGCATAGGCAGAAACGACTTTGTCTTCAATGTCTAGGTGGCAATGTTCAATCACGGTGGAAAAGTTGCGGCTCTGACCAAGGGCAGCGGTAACCAGATGGATATTCACGCCTAGCCGCTCACCATACATTCCGCGTGGATCGATAATGCCATTTGACCCATCGATAGAGTAGCTGGTTGGAATGCAGTGAATAAGATCGCGGTCACCTGCGTCAAAATGACCGCCAGCATGCTCCATAATGCGCCTTACGTCCGCATCGCGAATTTCATGTCCTGAGACGGCAAGTTCAACTTCGACCTGAGAAGAGCGGGGACTGCCACAGGTTAAGTTTACGAAAACGCTATCGATACGCTGCTTGGCCATTTGCTCGGCGGCATCGACTGCTGCCCGCACGGAGGCCTCTAACGCGTCCATGTTAACGACTTCGCCGTTGCGCATACCATTCGCCCGATGATGGCCAACGCCTGAGATTTGCAATTGGCCGTACTCATCCGTGATTGCAATAAAACAACAGACTTTTGTCGTGCCGACATCCAATGCGGCGATTACGCTGTTGCGGGCGGTAACTTTAGACACCTTTGTGTAACTCCTTGCTATTCGCTACCGGGGCATCTGTGCTGACGTCCTGCGCATTTGGGCTATAATGGCTCTGTTGAGGAATAGGGGCGTAGCCATCCTTGAGTTCGACGACCAGACGGCCTTCAATTCGCATGTCGATCTGTGAGATTGCTCTGCTTAGAATCTGGTTTTCGGCATCAAGAGCGGCCAGTCTATTCCACGCGAGGTCAATATTCGTCTCTGGCAATTTGACTGTGATGCCAATTTCCATGTCGTCGAGCACGACGTTCCAGCGTCTCCCGCCAAACCGCACGGCCGCTTTTACGCGTTGCCGCAAACCGGGCTGCTCTTCCAAGACCGCAAATAGAGCTTCTGTATGAGCGGGTGCATCTGCGCCAACGACAACGGGCATTTCAGCTAACGTAGCCGCGACGCCAGCGATTGCCGTGCCATCGCGATCGATTAGTGTGTATGTCTCATCATGCTGCCAGAGTGCAAAGGCTTCATACTCATCTAACGTGATGTGTAAACTGTTTGGGAGCTGCCGCACGATTTCGGCAGACCGGACCCATGGCAAATCCCCGATACGGGTTTTGGCGCCTGAAATATCAATATTAAGAATAGGGGTCCCATAGACGGCGCCTAAGGCGTCAAGAATATCGGCGGTCTTCGTGTGATGACGCCCATGCATAAGAACCTCTTCAACATTGAGGCCAACGGCTGATAGTGATCCCATTGTTTGTTCAGGGATAATAGACCACCCGTTGGCACTCATAAACTTAGGTGCCGCCCACAGGCTGCCCGCAACAAGGGCAAGGCCAACCGACGCATTAATGAGCCATGGGTTTACGCGTCGCATTGTGCGTTCTCCACCATCCAAGAAACGAGTTCTGGGAAGCTCATGCCAATGTGAGCGGCTTGCTCAGGCACCAGAGATGTCGGTGTTAATCCAGGCTGTGTGTTAATTTCGAGCAGGAACAAGTCGTCACCGTCGAGACGGAGGTCTGAGCGTGTGACCCCCCGACAACCTAGCGCATTGTGCGCTTTGAGTGATATGTCGAGAGCCTGGTCATAGACTGATGGGCTTAAGTCCGCAGGTAAGATGTGTGCTGATCCGCCGGCCGCATATTTTGCATCGTAATCATAGAACGCATGGTCAGTTGTGATCTCCGTGACGGCGAGCGCTTTGTCACCCATGACAGTGACGGTGACCTCTCGCCCTGGGATGTAGCGTTCGACCATCACCAGGCTGTCAACATCTAGCCCCATATCGTCGAAGGGGGTTTTGTTGTCGCCATCACGGATGATGTGGACGCCAATAGCAGACCCTTCACTGATTGGCTTGACGACGTAAGGCCGGGGCATCGGGTCCCGTTTTTCCGCTTCCTTGCGTGTCATAATAATATCTTCGGCGATTGGCAGCCCTGCGGCAGCGAATATCTTTTTAGCAACGGCCTTATCCATTGCAAGCGCTGAGGCCAGCCGGCCTGAATTGGTGTAGGGCAGTCCCATCATGTCCAACAGGCCCTGGATACAACCGTCTTCTCCAAACCGCCCATGTAAGGCGTTAAAAATAACTTCTGGGTTCGCGGCTGTGATTGCGCTGGTCAGGGCCTGCATGTCACGCGATACGTCAATTGTCGTAACGTCATACCCAGCGTTTTCAAGCGCACTGGCGGCATCACGGCCGGATACCAGCGAAACTGCACGTTCTGCCGAAAACCCGCCGTGTATAACAGCAACTCGTTTGAAAGTGCGCGATGACACTAGGCAGCACCTCTCATACGATGGAGGGGTGCAGTCTCGTCGGTGGCCGCGATACCAATTCGGCGTATCTCCCAATTAAGGGGGATGCCAGTGATATCGCGGACACGCCGACGGGCCTCGTCGCCCAAGCCTTCAATATCTGAGGCTGTGGCATTTCCGGTATTGATTAAGAAGTTGCAGTGTTTTTCCGAGATCATAGCGCCACCGCGAGTGAGGCCGCGGCAGCCAGCGCGATCTATTAATTCCCATGCCTTGGCTTCCGGCGGATTCGCAAAGGTAGAGCCGCCCGTTCGACTTTGAACGGGCTGCGCCTCATCGCGCTCAGCGCGGATTTCTCGAATGCGTTTCGTTATTTCGCCTGGGTTGCCCGTGATGCCTTTGAGTTCTGCGCCAATAAAGATCCAATTCGCATTCGCAGCACAATGGCGATAGCTAAAGCCCAAATCCTCACGCGTGAGTTCTTGAACGATGCCTGAGTCATTCACAGCTGTTGCGCTGATGAGCACGTCTTTTATTTCGCGCCCATAGGCACCCGCATTCATACGAATTGCGCCACCAATGGTGCCAGGAATTCCAGTTAAGAACTCAAGACCTGCGACGCCATGGTCGCGGGCAGAGATTGCGACACTGGCGTCGACCGCGCTGCCGCCGCACATTACTGTCGTGCCATGCACCTCAATCGTATTGAAGGCGCGCGCAAGCTTAATGGTAACGCCGGGAATACCTCCATCGCGAACCAGAAGATTTGATGCTAATCCAACGATCGTTACCGGTATATTCGTTGGTTTTTCATTCATGAACTTTGCTAGGTCTTTCGCATCCGCCGGTGTAAATAGAACTTCAGCAGGGCCGCCCACGCGGAACCACGTTGTTGCGGCAAGCGCAGCAAAGGGCTCGTAGCTGCCGCGCACGGCTGGTAGCTGATCCAGTAGACTTTTTGCCGCCATCATGAAGCCAAGCCCTGTGATTGGCCGGAGCGAAGTTTTGCTAGGTCTTCCGGCAAGTCTTGCGCCCACGAGGTGATGTTTCCAGCGCCGAGACAGATAACCAAATCACCTGGACTAGAAATGTCATCGATAACTGCAGCAAGGTGTTTTGGCGCTAACAAGCCGGTCACCTGGGTATGTCCGTGTGCGTGCAAACCTTCGATTAACCCGTCGCGATCCATGCCTTCGATTGGGGACTCACCGGCGGGATATACATCGGCGACGACAACGTGATCGGCATCGTTAAAGCACGTGCAGAATTCTTCGAATAAGGAGGCGAGGCGCGAATAACGGTGAGGCTGCACGACAGCAATAACTCGACCAGATGTTGCGCTTCTTGCTGCCTTAAGCGCAGCTGCGATTTCGACAGGGTGATGTCCGTAGTCATCGATGACCGTGATGCCACCGACTTCCCCTGTTTTTGTGAAGCGTCGTTTCACGCCTTTAAAACGACCGAGCCCCCCCCGGATGGTATCGTTATCCACCCCGAGTTCAGCCCCGACCGCGACTGCTGCCAGAGCATTGAGCACGTTGTGGTGACCGAACATTGGAATTTGAAGATTCTCGATGCGGCGTTCGCCACCCGTTATGCGATCTGAGATAGCAACATCAAACTGAGCGCCGCTCATGTCTAAGCTGACATTCTCGCCGCGTACGTTTGCGAGTGGACCAAGTCCATAAGTAATAATCTTGCGGTCCGAAAGATGGGGTATGAGGGCCTGCACTTCCGGGTGATCAATGCACAGCGTTGCAAAGCCATAGAACGGGATGGCATCGACAAAGGTGCGGAACGCAGCCTTCAGTGCTTCGAAGTCGCCGTAGAAATCCAGATGCTCGGGGTCAATATTAGTGACGACAGCGATGGTCGCTGGAAGCCTGATAAAGGTGCCATCTGATTCGTCGGCCTCGACGACCATCCAGTCGCCTTCGCCAAGGCGTGCATTGGTGCCGTACGCATTGATGATGCCACCGTTAATGACGGTTGGGTCAAGTTTTGCTGCATCTAGAACAGCTGCGATCAATGACGTGGTTGTTGTTTTCCCGTGAGTTCCACCCACAGCGATCGCCCACTTGAGGCGCATCAGTTCTGCAAGCATTTCTGCCCGGCGGACAACCGGCACCATAGCCTTGCGAGCTGCGGTGACTTCGGGGTTATCCGATTTAACGGCGGACGAGGTCACGACAACGCGGGTTTCTCCTAAATTCTCTGCGCGATGCCCGACTTCAACCTTAATGCCTAGGGTGCGTAGGCGGTCGACATTAGGGTTTTGCGCGATGTCGCTGCCCTGCACTTGGTAGCCCAGGTTATGCATGACCTCCGCAATCCCGCTCATTCCAATCCCGCCAATCCCGACGAAATGAATAATTCCGATGTCTAATGGCATTGTGCGCATTACGCGGCTCCCTGCGCTTGGTCTGCGTGGTCGTTGTTACCGTGGACGAGACGCTCGACAATATCGGCCAGTCGATCTTCAGCATCTGGTATGGCGAAGGCTTTGGCGCTCTCTGCAGCTTTCGTCAGTGCCTTTGGGTCTGTGAGAAGTTGCTCAAGGCGGACTGCAAGGGAGTTTGGTGTTAAAGAGTCTTGCTGCCCAAACCATCCGCCACCTGCCTTCACTAGGGCCTGAGCGTTATCAGTTTGATGATCGTCTGCGGCATACGGGTACGGTACGTAAATCGCTGGACGACCTGTGTATGAAACTTCGCTTACAGTAGATGATCCGGAACGCACGATTAACAGCTGAGCCGCGGCAATCAGTCCCGGCACATCCTCGAAGAATGGCTGGAGGCGGGCTTGTACACCACAGTTTGAAAAGGCATGGCGTGTCTGATCAATAAGTTCACTTCGGCATTGTTGGTCTAAGGCAATCCGTTTACGCAAAGTCTCAGGTAAGCGTTTGATAGCGCATGGAATTAAATGACTAAATGCCGCTGCTCCCTGGCTTCCACCTAAGACGACAAGCTTGATGGGGCTACCATCTGTGGGGGCGACATAAGGCTTGGCACGTGCAGTACCAAACGCCGACCGGACGGGCATTCCCGTTAGAACCGGAGAAACACTATCCGGAATAAGGCGGGTGTGTTCGAATGATGTGCAGACGCGATCGATCCGCTTTGCGAAAATCCGGTTGGCCTTGCCAATGACGGCGTTCTGCTCGTGTATCACGGTCGGAAACTTAAGGTGCATTGCGGCCACCATCGTTGGTGCCGCGGCATATCCACCAAAGCCGATCACTGCCGCTGGGTTCAATTCACGCAGAATTCGTCGTGCTTGAAACACGCCGACACCCAGGCTGATAGTACTTGTCAGGCGCCCCAAAGCACCAAACCCAGAAATGCCACGGGCGCTGATCGTGTGCGTTTCTAATTCAGACAAAGTCCCGGAATGCGCCGCACCGCGTTCATCCGTGATCCAAACGAGGGAATGGCCGCGTTTCCGTAAAACTTCACCCAACGCTTCGGCTGGAAAAATGTGGCCGCCGGTACCACCCGCGGCGAGAACAATTGCCCGAAATGACCTTGTCATGCGTTGAGGCCCTCCGTGTCGCGACGGCGGCGGGTCAATCCCAAAATCATTCCCATGCTTATAGCAAGGGCCAGCATGGAAGAACCGCCGTATGAAATGAATGGAAGCGTCATGCCTTTGGTCGGCATCATGTGCAGACTGGACGCCATATTGATGATCGCTTGAAGGCCAAGTTGAACTGACAGACCACCGACAGACAGGAGAATGAATAGGTTATCTTCGCGCAGGACTTTGATCATTGCGCGTAGGACGAGGAAGCCAAACAGGGCAACAACAAACAAGCAAAGAAGGACACCAAACTCTTCACCCGCGACAGCAAAAATGAAGTCCGTATGCGCGTCTGGGAGTGTTTCTTTGACGCGGCCTTCACCGGGACCGCGACCAAATATACCTCCGTTCTGGAACGCTCGAATTGCTTGTGTGACCTGGTATGTGTCACCGGAGCTGGGATCCAGAAAACGATCGACTCGGCTCGCTACGTGAGGGAACAAAAAGTACGCGCCGACCAGCGCTCCCAGGCCTAAAAAAGCAATTAAGACAGCCCAGAAGATTGGCAGGCCGGCCATAAAGAACTGAGCGCACCATACGGATACGATAACCATGGTCATGCCGACGTCAGGCTGTGACAATAAGACAGCGCACACCATCATAAGACAACCGAGCGCAATTATATTACCCGGCACACCTTCTTTGGTGCGGTTTAGGGTAAACATCCATGCCGATACGATAACGAGGAAAGGCTTAATGAATTCTGACGGTTGAATTGACAATCCACCAAGGCGCAGCCAACGTGTTGCGCCGTTGATCTCTGCCCCAAAGATAAGGGTGCCAAGCATCATCATGAATGCGATGAAGAGGCCGATGGCGGAAAAGCGGCGGATCCACAATGCTGGCATGAGTGAAACAGACAACATCAGTGCAATCGCGATGGGCAAGAATACGGATTGCTTGCGGACAAAGTGATACGTATCGGCGCCTATGCGCCCAGCAGCAGGGGGGCCAGCTGCGAGAGTTAGGATCATACCGATAACGATAAGGGTGCCCGCTGCGAATAGCAGCCAGCGATCCACTGTCCACCACCAGCGGCCAACAACACTTGTATCTGCGCGGGTAAAGGCTGCGCTCATGCGGCGACCTCCGGCCAGGCTTCAGTCACCGTGTTCCGAAACGCGTCTCCGCGCTCCTCAAAATTCTTAAACATGTCGAAGGATGCGCAGGCTGGAGACAAAAGGACCGTCGCGTCATGGTCACGGCTCAAGAGTGCGAGGCGACCAGCGTCTATGGTTGCGCCTTCCAGTGTTTTATGGGTCGATGTTGCTACTCCGGATCGGGAGAGTTCCTCAGCAAAAGTATTCGCCGATTCACCGATCAAGAAGGCGTGTTTAATGCGACCGAATAACGGACCCAGGTTGGTGATTCCCCCAGCTTTAGAAACGCCACCGGCAATCCAGTATATGGCGCCGTAACAACTCAAGGCTTTCTCTGACGCGTTCGCGTTCGTGGCTTTGCTATCGTTTACGAAGGTGACGCCGTTTAAAGTTCCGACGACTTCTTGCCTATGGCTCAGGCCGGGGAATGTGGCGAAGGAGTCTGAAACCTCTTGGCGTGACACACCGTGGGTGATGGCAATTGCACAAGCTGTTGCTGCATTTTGCCAATTATGTTTTCCAGGAAGCGCTTTGAATGCGCGCAAATCAATCGTACCGGGTTTAGCAGAAAGAGTATCCGTTAGAATGCCGCCCTGAACCGAGACGCCGTCAATCATGCTTTCTTCAGAAGAAATTCCAATGACATAGTGTTGCCCGCCAATGGAAAGCTGGTTGGTGATACTGCGGCTCGGATCATCATCCTGCCCAATAATCGCAGTCGCACCATTTTTTTGGTTGTCGAACAGCTGAGCCTTGGCAGTGATGTATCCGCCTAGGCCGCCGTGGCGATCGAGGTGGTCGGGGCTTACGTTGGTTAGGGCGGCGGTTGAGCAGGCGAGTGATGGTGTTAGCTCTGTTTGATACGAAGACAGTTCAAGAACGTAGATCCCGTTTGCATCGAGTGGCTCAAGATCAAGCGCTGTGAATCCAAGGTTGCCACCAACTTCGATACGTTTTCCAGCTGACTTTAGAATGTGCGCTGTGAGCGCCGTTGTCGTCGACTTCCCGTTCGTGCCGGTGATGCCAATGTATGTAGCCTCTGATTGGGCTGTTGCGAGCAAATCGATATCGCATCTTAAGTTGAGGTTCGCGCTACGAGCCTTTTCTGCCAAGGGGTGGCGTGTCGGGTGCTTATGGGGCACGCCTGGGCTCCAAATGACGTCATCTAGCGTGGTCATGTCGCCAGACTCAAAATCGAAGAGTGTTAGGCCGCTCGCCTGTGCTTTCTCGCGCTCATCAGCTTGATCATCCCATACCATGACGGTGGCGCCAGCTTGCGTCAGTGCACGGGCTGCGGAAAGCCCGGACTTACCAAGCCCGACAACCAAGATGGTATCATCGCGGTGAGAGAGAAGGGGGATCATGCGTTTATCACCTCAGCTTCAGTGTGCTCAGGCCGACAATCGCAAGAATGCAGGCAATGATCCAAAAACGAATGACGATAGTCGGCTCAGCCCAGCCCTTTTGTTCGAAGTGATGGTGCAAGGGGGCCATGCGGAAGACACGGCGGCCGGTGAGCTTGAAGGAGACGACTTGAACAATGACGGACACTGTTTCCAAAACAAACAGGCCACCCGTAATGCCCAGAACAATTTCATGCTTGGTGACGACTGAAACGGCCCCGAGGGCGCCGCCCATGGCAAGAGACCCTGTGTCACCCATGAAGACCATTGCAGGTGGCGCGTTGAACCAGAGGAACCCGAGGCCGGCACCAATAATCGTGCCGCAGAACACAGCGAGTTCCCCTGTTCCGCGAACGAAGTGAACCTGGAGATACTCCGCAAAAAAGATGTTGCCGATCAAATAGGAGATGACCAAGAAGACGCCAGCACAAATCATCACGGGCACAATAGCCAATCCATCTAAGCCATCAGTGAGATTTACCGAATTGGACGCGCCCACCATGATGAAGGCTGCAAATGGAATGTAGAACCAGCCGAGGTCAATTAGAATGTCTTTGAAAAAGGGGAGAGCTAAACCAGTTGGATTGATGTCAGTCGTTACGTTGACGATCCAAATGGCTACAGCAACGGCAATGATGGCTTCTAACGACAACTTCACGCGAGCAGGAAGTCCGCCAGAATGTTTCTTTGTGACCTTCAAGTAATCGTCTGCAAAGCCAATGGCGCCGAATCCCATGGTGACTGCCAGCACGGCCCAAATGTAGTGATTAGAAAGGTCTGCCCAGAGTAAGGTGGAGACCGCAATCGCCAATAGCATCATCATGCCGCCCATGGTGGGCGTGCCTTGTTTCGTTAGAAGGTGACTTTGCGGACCGTCTTTGCGGATCGGCTGACCGGTGGCCTGATGGCTCTTAAGCCAACGAATGATAGCCGGACCAAATACAAAGGCAATAACCATTGCTGTTACAACGGCGCCACCAGTCCGGAACGTGAGGTAACGGAAAAGATTGAGAGGCGCAAAGTCCCCTGAGAAATTTGATAGCCAATAAAGCATCCGTATTCGTTTCCCCTCAGCCGCTGTTGACTGCTGTTTGCGTCTGTTGACCTAAATTCTTAAGCGTGTTGACGACGACAGACATGCGACTACCGAACGACCCCTTTACGGCGATGATATCGCCGGGTTCGATAAATCGAGCAATGAGCGCCGCCAACTCTTCGCAATTTTCTGCGTGGCCTGTTGCTTTCTCTATTGGCAACGCATCGTGCAGATTTCGCATTCCGGGCCCGGCCGTGAAGACACAATCAATACCATCGCAGGTAATTGGAGTGGCTAGGTCTGCGTGAAGTTCATCTGAATGGTCGCCAAGTTCGAGCATGTCGCCTAGCGCGAGAATGACTCGGCCTTTCTTGCGCGTTGCATTGAGTGCTTCTGCTAGCGCGGCAATAGAGGCCGGGCTTGCATTGTAACTTTCATCAATCAGGCTGAACGTGCCATGGTGTAGAGAGATCATTGATCTCGCCCCGCGTCCTGTTGGCGGCATCATGTCATTGAGATCACTGGCCGCTTGTTCAACATCGCCGCCTAAAGCATCCACCGCTGCAAGCACGGCAAGGCTATTCAAAGCCATATGCTTGCCAGTCATTCCGATGTCATAGAACAGTCTCTTGCCGTTCACATCAGCTGCAATGCGTGTTCCGGCATCGCTTACGTCCCAGGCAACCAAGCGATATGCTGCGCCTTGGTCGGTGCCAAATGACACGATTGAGGCTGAGCCAGCATTTTTGGCGGCTAACGCGATACGGTTAAAGTGTGGGTTATCCGCCGGGATGATTGCGACACCACCAGGCTCTAATCCAAGGAAGATCTCTGCTTTTTCATTTGCTATTTCAGATACGGAGGCGAAGAATTTAAGGTGGACAGCTTCGACAGTTGTAATCACGGCTACATGGGGTCGAACCATACGAGAGAGAGGCTTAATCTCTCCTGCGTGGTTCATGCCGAGTTCTAGAATGGCGTATTCGGTCGCAGCTGGCATCCGAGCAAGACTTAACGGCACGCCCCAGTGATTATTCAGGTTACCTAACGTCGCGTGCGCTAATCCTTGACGACTCATCGCTAAGGTTAACGCCTCTTTTGTGGTGGTTTTTCCAACACTTCCTGTTACCGCAGCGATGCGGCCAGACATACGGTAACGTGCAGCGCGTGCGAGCGATTGTAATGCAACCATCGTATCTTTCACGATCACAAGCCGGTTTTCGTTAACGGTTTGTTCGCCGTCTACCGGTATACGGCTCACAATAGCTGCCGAGGCACCGCGCTCTAGGGCCTCGGCAACAAAATTATGGCCGTCAAATTTTGGACCTTTTACTGCGACAAAAAGATCTCCAATAGAGACCGACCGGCTATCAAAACAAATGCCATCCGCATTCCAATCACCGGGTGCCCTTCCGTCTGTCGCTGCAGCGACATCGTCACTGGTCCATAATGCCGTCATGATGCCCCTCCCACAGCATTGAGGGCAGACTGAGAAACTTCGCGATCGTCGAAGGGAAAAACTGTGTCGCCAATGATCTGACCAGTCTCGTGGCCTTTGCCGGCGATAAGCAGGACATCACCATTGTCTAAATGGGAGACCGCCGCCTCGATTGCGTCGGCGCGACCTCCAATTTCCATTGCGCCTTCGCACCCGGCTAATACCTCGGTTCGAATTCGTGCCGCATCTTCTGACCGAGGGTTGTCGTCTGTCACATAGATGATATCAGCCGCTGCTGAAGCCGCCTCACCCATTAGTGGGCGCTTGCCTAAATCGCGGTCTCCGCCAGCACCAAATACAACGGAGAGTTTACCGTTGGTGTGAGGGCGAAGCGCCTGCAGCGCCGTCGTGAGCGCCGCAGGTGTATGGGCGTAATCGACAAACACGGTCGCCCCATTTTCTTTAGAACCAACTAATTCAAGACGGCCAGGAACACCTTCGAGTTGTGGTAGTGCCTCGAGAACTTTTTCAGGTGTTACTCCAGTCGCGAGGGCAAGGCCGGCGGCGCACAATGCATTCATGGCCTGAAACGACCCAGCCAATGGAAGAGTGATCTGTTCAGATTTTCCGTGAAGTAAAAGGTCAAGCCTTTGTCCATGCGCAACAGGTGTTGTGTTGATTAAACGAATTGCATCACCGGTACGACCATACGTGATGACCGAATGCCCCTGTGCCGCGCACGCATCTTTTATATCACTACATTCGACCTCATCGGCATTTAGGACCGCGACCCCGCCGGGAATAAGAACCTCAGAGAACAATCTCATTTTGGCTGCGAGGTAAGCCCCCATCGTTCCGTGGTAATCTAGGTGATCGCGGCTTAGGTTCGTGAAAGCTGCAGCGCTAATCTTGACGCCGTCAAGGCGATACTGATCAAGGCCATGGCTCGACGCTTCAAGTGCGAGATGACCAACGCCACAGCGGGCTAAGTCAGAGAGAAGCCTGTGCAATGTGACGGGGTCAGGTGTAGTTAAGCTGCCAACTTCAGAGCCTACACCAGAGACCACGCCAAGTGTTCCCAATGCGGCGGCTTCATAACCAGCATATTCCCAGATTTGTCTAATGAACTGTGCAACGGAGGTCTTTCCATTCGTCCCTGTAATCGCGACGGTAGTATCCGGCTGCCCAATAAAATATTTAGCGGCTAACTGTGCAAAGAGACGCCGAGGGTTAGGGTTTGTGATGAGTTGCACATCTTGGGATTCAATCGCTGTGCCATCTGGCGCAAGGATGGTGCGTGCTCCGCGCTCAACAGCTTCGGCAATATACGCCCGGCCGTCCGCTTTTGTTCCTGGCAATGCCGCGAACAAAAATCCCGGCTCCACAGATTGAGAGTCCGCGGTTAATCCGGTAATATTAAGGTCGGTTAGGCGTAACATGTCTGTACCGCTGTCCTCCAATAACTCACTCAACCGCACGATCACCCCCGAAGCCGGCGAGGGCTGGGGCTAGGGCCATTTCAGAAATACGTGCGCTTGCTTCGACTAGATTCCCGATTTCGGGAGCCATCGGTTGTTCTTTAGTTGGATACACACCCAACATGGGCGCTATTTCGGCGATAATGCGGCCAACTGTAGGCGCGGCATTCCAGCCCGCTCCCGTGTAATTGAATGTCTCCTTGGTCCCTTGGGGTTCGTCGAGCAGAACGAACACGACGTAACGCGGAGCATGCATAGGAAAAGCGGCGACAAAAGACGTTCGGCGACTGTTCTTGTTATAGCCACCAGCGCGCGCTACCTTTTCAGCTGTCCCTGTCTTACCGCCGACGACATAGCCAGATACTTCAGCTTTTTTTCCAGAACCCTCTGTTACAACGAGCCGCATCATAGAGCGAAGCTGCTTAGACGTTGCTTCTGAGATGACGCGCCGACTGTCTTCGTCTGGGATGCGACTTCTTTTGATAAGCGTTGGGCGATTGAGAGTCCCGCCGTTAACCATCGCGCTCACGGCCGATGCAACGTGAACCGGTGTCACGGCAATGCCATGGCCATAGGATATGGTAGTGGTGTGAATATCGCGCCAAATTTTGGGGTAGATGGGGCGCCCAACTTCAGGAAGCTCAATGTCTACTGGAGACAATAATCCCAATTTGTCCAAGAAACTTCGCTGCGCAGACATTCCCGCATTGAGCGCAAGCTGTGCTGCACCAATATTAGAAGAGTGGATCAATACCTCTGGAAATGTAAGCCAGCGTTTTTCAGCGTGATAATCATTAATCGTGTGTCCAGAGACTGTAATCGGCGCGCGCGCGTCATAAACGCTATCCATTCTGACACCCATTTCAAGCGCCATGGCTGCTGTAAATATTTTAAACGTTGAGCCCATTTCGTAGACGCCGAGTGTCGCCCGGTTGAATTGCGCATCTCCGTCAGCACGTCCGTTATCCCGCGGGTCGAAGTCTGGCAATGAGACGAGCGAGACTACCTCTCCAGTCGTAGCGTCCATTACAATGCCCGCTGCGCCGACGGCACCAAACCGCCCCATAGCTACAGCGAGAGTGTCTCGTACAGCGTTTTGAACGCCACTATCCAGAGTAAGCTCAAGGGGTGATAATTTCCTTGATAAAGTGCCATCAAACGATAGCTCGAGGCCTGTTTTTCCGCGGTTGTCCGGGTCGGTTGCGCCAACGACATGGGAGAATAAGGAGCCATAAGGGTAGATCCGCCGCTCAGATTCCTGAAAGTGCAAACCTGGAATACCGAGGGTGTTAACTCTAAGCTGTTGTGTTGGCGTAAGGTGGCGACGGAGATACACAAACTTTTGGTTGGATTCTAACCGGCGTTTTATAACTTCAAAATTAAGGCCGGGCAATGCCGTGATCAGAGCGTTGGCCGCGAGGTCTGCGTCGATGATCTTAGTCGCTTCCGCATACAGGTTTACGGTTGGCAATGTGGTTGCGACCGTTCGGCCGTTACGATCAACGATATCCGCACGAAAAATATCGGTCGTCTGGCTTGTGTTGGCGGTATACCTTGTTCCCGTATCGAGAGCGCCGTTCAAGACCATTAGGTCCACAAGACGAACTGAAATAGACAGGAATGCGAAAGTAAATATCCCAGCCGTTACCATGACTCGCGCTCTGCCGATTTCAACGGCGCGTTGCGTTTCTCCCACCAGCGTGACCCGCGCTTTGGGTGAAGATTGAATGTCTTCTCCGGGGTAGGCAAAATCTATTTTACGCGACCCTTGATTCCACACAATCATTAGCGAACTCCCTGCTGCGAGGAGGCCGCTGCCGCTTGTCGGGCTGCGCTTGTTGAAAAAGGAACCGTATCCATCGAAATAATACGAGCAGGCTCGATCGTTGCCAACTCCAGATACTCAAGGCCAAGGCGACGCAGTCGCTCGGGATCACTAAGAAATGTCCACTCTGCTTCCAGAACTTTTATCGAGCGGGTGTGCGTATCAATGTCTGAATTACGTTGAGCCAATATGTCTTCAAGGCTTTGCACCTCATATTTAAGGATAAACAGGGAGGTCGCGATACCAAGTACGAGCCCGAGCCACATTAAATCCATTAGTCTCATGTGCCCCCCCCTTGAATTGCAGAGAGGTATGGAGCGCTGGTCCGTTCGGCGATGCGGAGCCTCGCTGAGCGGGATCGCGGGTTGTCGCGCACTTCTCGCTTGCCGGGCGTTATGGCGCGGGTATTCACAAGGCTAAATGCTGATGACCCACTATTGGCTTTCGGTGCAGGAAGGTGACGCGATGGATTTGGTGACCTGCCACTGCGATCACGAATGAAGGATTTTACGATCCGATCTTCCAGAGAATGGAAACTGACAACGGCGAGGCGGCCATTCTCAGTCAGCAATCGCTCTGCGCCACCTAGTCCGCGTTCAAGTTCACCGAGTTCATCGTTTACGTAGATTCTAAGAGCTTGAAACGTCCGCGTAGCCGGATCGATCCCGTCTTGAGATCGCCTGACTTCGGCTCTGATTGTATCAGCAAGGTGTACTGTTCTTGAGAAAGGGCGGGATTTACGTGCCTCAACGATCGCCCGTGCAACGCGGCGGGAAAACCTTTCTTCGCCATACTTATATATAATATCAGCGAGCTCGGACTCATGCATTGAGTTTACGGCATCCGCGGCGCTCATTCCAGATTGTTCCATGCGCATGTCCAATGGACCGTCGCGTAAGAAAGAGAACCCACGGCTGCGGTCATCGACCTGCATCGAACTAATGCCGAGATCGAGAGCAATGCCGTCAACGGCGGGCACGCCGTTGTCGATAAGAAGTTCGGCTAAGTTGCCGAAGCGGCCTTGTAAAAAGTGAAGTCGACCAGGGAAAGAATCCGCTAGAGCTTGGCCGCGTTTTAGGGCCTCAGGGTCACGGTCAATCGCCCATACTTCGCAATCCGCAGATTGCAGCAGGGCCATCGTATAACCACCGGCACCAAAAGTTCCGTCGACATAGCGTCCGCCATCTTTCGGGTTTAAGCCCTCGATGACTTGGGAGAGGAGGACGGGAATATGATCTGGGTCTGTAATCGGGGCGGAGGGGGAGGGCGCCACGGGTGCCATCAATCGGCCTCCTTCCTGGCCCTGAGGTGTGCTTCGCGCTCGGCCATTGCGCGTTCGAACATCTCAGCTTGAACTATTTCGAGCGCAGAGGGGTTCCAAATCTGGAATGTACGACCCTTTCCGACAAAGGCGCCATGGTCGGAAAGGCTTGCTTTTTTGAGGAAATCAGTGGGCAAAACTATGCGGCCGCCGCCGTCAAAGGGAAGGTCGCGCGCTGATGCAAATATAAGGTGAGCGATGGCATCTTCGTCGACACTTGGAATTGGTTCATCTGGCAGTTTTTCGACCATCGCTTCGATCCGGTCGAGACCACAGCCTTCGATGCAGGGTCCAGTAAGGGCTGGGTAGCAGGTTACGCCACTAAGGGATTTGGTTTGGAGGACAGCACGAAAAGGCGCTGGGACAGATATTCGCCCCTTCGCGTCAATCTTATTCACAAAGGTCCCGATGAAGGACTTCATCGCCGGACCACCCCTCATACCCACCAAAAAAATGCCAGAATTCAGGGCCACTTCTTGCGTCCAAAACCCTAGCCAAAATGGTATTGCATGGGATTTGATGGGCGTCAATGGTACTTAGTAGTGATTTAGCCCATATGTTCCTTATTTGTTCCTTATGTCAAGCCGTCTTTTTCAGGCCTGATCTAGATAGTGTGTGGAATTGGTATTTCTGAGGAAAAATGCCAGATGGCCTGTAAGCCGGGTTTTGTCCTTGGGGAAAACCCCATTAGACGGCCATTCATCTAGGACGTTCGTTGCCGAACGTCTCACGCGACCGACCCGGGCAGCAGGCTGGAAACCCGCCTGCACCGTCGAAACGGCGCAGCTGCCCCTATTTGGTCTTGCTCCGGGTGGGGTTTACCGTGCCGCACCTGTTACCAGCTGCGCGGTGCGCTCTTACCGCACCCTTTCACCCTTACCTGCCAAGGCAGGCGGTTTGCTTTCTGTGGCACTTTCCCTAGGGTCGCCCCCGCCGGGCGTTACCCGGCACCCTGTTTCCATGGAGCCCGGACTTTCCTCTCCCAACCGAAGCTGGCAGCGGCCGTCCGACCATCTGGCGAAGGCTTTTTAGCCTGAATATTTATTAACTTCAATGATTCAAGCGTATAACTGGGTTATTGAAGCAATAGCCTTACGTGTCTTATCGTCGAGCACGCCGGTGACTGTGTTAGGTGTAAACCGGCTCTGAAATGCCGAGATTACGTCCGTTTCGGCGCTCTCTGTATTAAGGATGATGCTGCCTTTGGCTTCGTTGCCAGGTTGCGCATAGCCAATCGCCGCCAATTTACTCCATACAGACCCATCTAGGTCGCCTGCTTCATATGAGGCGTTTGGCCATAAACCAATCCCACACGAAGCAAGTCTTTCCCATGGGAAAAGCTCGCCCGGGTCCATCTTTCGTCCAGGGGCGATGTCAGAGTGGCCGATCACGCCAGTTCCAGGAATCCGGTATTTAGAGATGAGGCCTCTGTTCAATTCGATCAATGCGGATATTTGAGGTTCTGGGAACGGCCTATAACCAATTTCATGGCCGGGATTGACTAGCTCAATTCCCAATGAGGTACTATTCACGTCCGTCTCACTGCGCCAATATGAGACGCCGGCATGCCATGCTCGCTTTTCATCTGCCACGAGGCGGTAGATTGTTCCATCTTCATCAATAAGATAGTGCGCACTGACGTCATGGGCTGGATCGCAGAGGCGGTCTAGGGCAGCATTGCAGCTTTTCATCCCCGTGTAATGCAAGACGAGCATTGATATGACGGGCGCGCCGGGTCGTCGGCGTCTTTCACCGAAGCTAGTTGAAGGTCTATCGATGACGCTAATGGACATTCGTTTCTTTACCCGACATTGAAGCACGCGCAATTCGCCATTGAATAATGCCTACTCCCAAAAGAGTAAGCCCGCCACCCGCAAGCTTTTGCAAGGTAAGGGCTTCATTTAAGACTAATAACCCCGCACCGATGCCAACGATAGGAATGAGCATGCTGAATGGTACCACCGTGTTGATGGGATATTTCTGCATCAAGCCATACCACGTGGCATTCGCAATAATGGATGCTGCAATGGCGGTGTAGGCCAAAGCGCCAATGAGTGGCCACCCTGCGTTAGAGATGGCGGCACCTTGTCCGGTTTCCAAGAGGAATGACAAGAAGAAGACTTGCGGCACGGCAAACAGAGACAACCAGCCAGTAATCGCCAGAGGTTTGATGTCGGGCATACGCTTCACAAGGATATTCGACCAAGCCCAAAAGACTGTGCAGGTCACGAGTAAAGCAAATGGTAGCCAAGAGGTGTTGCGTGGTTCTCCAGCTAAAAAGGCGACGCCGATAAACGAGAGCAGGAGGGCGAGGCTGCGGCGCCAGCCAAAATTCTCTTTAAATACAAGCCACGAAATAAGGATGGAAAAAGGTACGCCTAGCTGCAGCGTTATAGCCGCTGTTGCGGCATCAACACCCGCAAGCCCAACAAATAAAAGTGCAAAATGACCGGTGCCAAAACAGACTGAGAGTTTGAATAGGCTAGGCCAGTACTTGCGTTCGACCTGACAAAACGGAACGACCAATATTGAAACAAGCAAGAAACGGAGACCTGTAAAGAACAGTGGAGGTGCGACATCTACTCCAATTTTTCCGGCGATAAGATTAAAGCCCCAGAGGAGAGCAGCCATAGTGGCAAGAGATGCGTCGCGCGGCGTCATATCAGTGAAGGGCCTATGGAGATCTGGGGCCTTCATTTAACAGGTCTCTACAACCGGCGGCAATCCCGCCGGATTGTGATCAGGGAATGTTACGCTGCGCCGGTTGCAAGCGCAGAGGCGTCAGGGGCAAGCGCGGTTTTGAGTTTTGAAATCGCTCCTGATTCGATCTGGCGAATACGCTCTGCTGTAACGCCATAAATCTTTGCTAAGTATGACAAGGTCTTTGGCTGATCAGTCAGGTATCGCTTCGTTACGATGTCTCGTTCTCTGGCATCCAGACGTTTAAGCCCGCGATTTAACGCCTCTTTACGAAGGCGCTCAATTTCCTGCCCTGAATATGATTCTTCTGGGGATGGACCGCCATCTGCAATTGTATCCATCATTGTTAGCGTGCTGCCTTCTTCATCTGAAACAGGCTGTTCCAGAGAAGGGTCGACCGCAGACATCCGCTGATCCATCGCTACAACGTCTGCCGCTGAGACTTGGAAGCGTTCCGCCAGCACATCGACATCCGCGTCTGTAAGGTAGCGTGACCCTTCCAGAGTTATCTCTCGTTTGGCACGTTTTAGATTGAAGAAGAGCTTCTTCTTTCCAGCACTGTTCCCGACTTTAATCAAGGACCAGGTCTGCAGAATAAAGTTCAGGATTGCAGCTCTGACCCACCACCTTGCGTACGTCGAGAATCGGAAACCTTTTTCAGGCTTAAACCGTTCTACAGATTGCATCAGGCCGATGTGACCTTCGCTGATCAAATCGTTAACGTTAATGCCATAGCCGCTGAATTTACGAGCGATACGGGGGACAAGCCGCAAATGGCTTTCGATAAGGCGATCTAGGGCGTCACGCTCGCCGGTTTTCTTCCAGCGTTGAACAAGTTCTCTTTCTTCTTCTATGCCGAGGACCGGAAAAGAGCGCGCGTGGAGCGCGCTTGGTACTGCTGCCGTGTAATGGATGCCTCCGTCATGAGTGCTTTTTGCGGACTTTTTAGACATTTTTCGGCCTTTAACCTCTCATTTTCGAAGTTTAATTTACTAAAATAGGACTAAATTAGTCATGTATTAAAGTCAAACTCCTATGAAATTGTCAGTCTGTATACGGAGTGGGTCTTGCTTTTGGATTTCCCAAGGTTTTCTAGGGTTTCTGGGGTGGTGACGGATTGAGTTCACGGCAACTTGGTCACCGTTGACCCACCTTCTGAAATCCTTAAGTTACGGCTATAGATGCCATCAAGACCTTGGCTGGATAGAGTGGCTGCCTCGGGACAAAGTACTTAGCGACAGGGATAGATGAATGCCGACTTACAACGCTCCCCTTAGAGATATGCGTTTCGTTGCACACGAAGTATTTGCCGTTGCGGATACGCTTACGGCCTTGCCTGGATATGAGGATGCATCCGCTGACCTCATCGATGCCGTACTTGAAGAATGCGGAAAGATTTGTGAGGGCGTGCTGATGCCCATAAACCAAAGCGGTGACGAGGAAGGGTGCCAGTTTAATAACGGCGAAGTGACTACGCCAAAGGGTTTTAAGGAAGCCTACAAGCAATTCGCAGAGGGTGGGTGGTGCGGCTTGACCGCGAGCCCAGAATACGGCGGCCAAGGGTTGCCAGAGACACTACAATACATGGTCGATGAGATGGTCGGGTCTGCAAACCTTTCATTTGGCTTATATCCAGGGTTGACTCAGGGAACGATCATTTGCCTGACCGTCCATGGCACAGATGATCAGAAGGACACCTACCTTCCCAAGCTCATCAGTGGTGAATGGCAAGGCACAATGTGTCTGACAGAGCCGCACGCTGGATCAGATCTTGGGCTCCTACTTGCAAAAGCTCAGCCCAATGATGATGGAACATACGCCATTACGGGAACTAAGATTTTCATCTCTGCTGGCGAACACGACATGACGGATAACTTTGTTCATCTCGTTCTTGCCAGGTTGCCAGGCGCACCCAAGGGTAGTCGCGGTATTTCTATGTTCTTGGTTCCAAAGTTTTTGCCTAACGATGACGGCACTCTCGGTGAGCGTAATGCTGTCGGTGCTGGGTCCATTGAGCACAAGATGGGGATGAAGGCCTCAGTCACGTGTGCTATGAATTTTGATGGCGCCAAGGGTTGGCTAATTGGTAGTGAGCACAAAGGCCTCGCAGGAATGTTCACGATGATGAACAAAGAGCGTTTATTCGTCGGGACGCAGGGAATTTCGCAGGCTGAAACAGCCTATCAGAATGCAACAGCGTATGCCAAAGACAGGATTCAAGGGCGTGCTGCTGACGGCGCAAAACAACCAGAAAAAGCTGCAGACCCGATTTTAGTTCACCCTGACATTCGCAATAAATTGTTGTTTTCGCGTTCAATTATTGAAGCAGAACGTGCGCTTTCGATTTGGACACAAATTAATGTTGATAAGGCGCATGTGCACACAGATGAAAGTGCGCGCGAGCGTGCCGGCGACATGGAAGCCCTGATGACGCCAATTATAAAGTCGGCGTGTACAGACTTTGGTTCTGAGATCACGAACGCCTGCCTTCAAGTGCTGGGTGGTCATGGATACATCAGCGAATGGGGGATGGAGCAATTGGTCCGCGACGTTCGCATCACCCAAATTTATGAAGGTACAAATACGATTCAAGCCCTTGACCTTGTTGGACGTAAACTTGCGCTGCATGATGGGCGTTTGTTTAACGGTTTGATGGATGAAATTGATCAGTCGTTGGAGTCAACGGATGGTCGGAACGACCTTTCTGAATTTGTTGTGCCGTTTAAGGGTGCCTTGGATCGCTTGAAGGCGACAACCGAGTGGTTAAAGGCGCATGCGAAAGAAGATCCTAACGCATTAGGTGCTGCGGCAAATGACTATTTACGTATGTTTGCACTAACCGTGTTTGCGTGGATGTGGGTTCGCATGGCTGAGAAGGCTCTGGATGCGGGCGGCGGCGAGTTCTACCAAACCAAGCTTCAAGTAGGCCGGTATTTCATGACCCGAGTGTTGCCTGGGGTCGTATCCCTTGATGCTCTAGTTCGTTCCGGTGCTGCACCCATAATGTCATTGTCAGAAGAAGCGTTCTAGAAGCGGATCGGGGTCAGTCGTGAAACGCATTGGCATTATCGCAGCTGGAGTAATTACCGGTCTTCTGGCGGTGGTGCTCGTCGCGCCATCTTTTATAGACTGGACCGATTATCGCGATACCTTTGAAAGTCGTTTGGCAACCCTAACGGGGCGAAGTGTATCCCTCGAGGGTGACGTTAGTCTGGCCCTCCTGCCGCGGCCGTCGTTACAAGTGGCAGGCGTTCAAATCGGCAGTGTCGCGGGCGCTTCTCACTCAGAGTTTGTGCGGGCTGATGCTGTTGCGGTTAATTTGGCGTTCGGCCCTTTGTTGTCTGGGCGTCTGCAATTTACATCTATCGAAATCATTAATCCGATTGTTAATGCAGAAGTGCTAGCCGATGGTCGTACGACATGGTCTTTGTCAGCTGCATCTCAGCAAGATCAATTTAGTTTATCCGAAGATGGTGGCGGTGTGGTACTCGACCTTGGAATCGATAGCCTTACACTGATCGATGGCACGGTCATTTACCGCGACGCTACTGCCGGTACAGAATTCGTATTGAGTGGACTGAACGCGGACGTTCGTGCCGAGAGTGTGTCTGGTCCCTATGTTGTTGTTGGTGGATTAACGGCTCTCGACCTGCCTTGGAACTTTGACGTCGCAGTTGGCGCCCTGCCAGATGACCAGGCGAGGTCTGTCATCGCAAAAATTGTCTCTGAAGATGCAGGGATTGCCGTTGATATTTCAGGCCAGTTTAGCCTGAGTGGGGCTGTTCTGAGGGGCGGTGGGCGAATGTCCGTATCTGGTGACAGTGCTGCCCTTTCGTTCAAAGCGCTGGGGCTTGTTCCAGATAAAATAAATCTTCCAACACCCGTGAACTCGGCGTTCAGTGTGCAAGGCAAAGTGACGCTTGAAGGGAAGGCAGTTGACGTTGCTGACCTTCAGGTTCTTTTTGGTCGCGCTACAACTGAAGGTACTGCAGCATTGTCGTTTGGCGATGAGGCTTGGTTTGATTTGGATCTCAGACTCGGTCGTTTAGACCTTAACTCGTGGTTTGAAGGCGCGCTGGGATCACTAGAAAAACACGCCTCTGTTCGCCGTCTGATAGGCACACCCGCAGCGCATGCCCAAGAAGAGGTCAATCGGCAGCCTTCTAATCTTTCAGCCAATCTATCAGGCAACGTCAATTTAAAGGTCGATCTCATTGAATGGCGAGGTCAGGTCATTAGAAACGGGGTCGTGTCCGTCAGTCTCGCAAATTCAGAATTAACGCTGGCTGACGTCGGGGCTCAATTGCCTGGCAACACGACATTCAATGTTTCGGGTTTTATCCGAGCTGAACAAGGTCAGCCGGTATTTGACTTGGTAACGGCAGCATCATCGAGAAACTTGCGTGGCTTCTTAGACTGGATTGATTTCGAACCATCGAGCTCTCTTGTGCCGCCAAGCAGACTAAATGCGCTTGCTCTGACGTCGAATGTGAGCGGGACAATAGACAAGCTTACCTTTGACGAGATAGACCTGACTCTCGATACGACGCGGCTTACGGGGGCGATGGTTTACTGGCCCGGAACTGAGTCGCGCATCAATCTTGATTTTGAGTTATCAAGGCTTGATCTGGATTCATATTTACCAGCGTTGAGTGAGCGTTTAGCAGTATTGCGGAGTGGCGTGAATGCTGAGAACGGCGGGGCGGACGCGACGTGGTCACCGACCAGTGACTTTGCTTCCGTACTGTCGGGTATTGAGACTCAGGTGGATATGAGTGTGGGATCAGTGATCATAGCTGGGAACGTGCTGCGCGATGTTCGGTTGTCTGCTGCTTCTGAGCGTGGAGCTATCTCTGTGACAACTTTTTCGGTAGATGATTTTGTAGGTGCACGGTTATCCGCAAGCGGCTCTGTTTCTAATCTAGAGGGCACAGCTAAAGTTGACACTCTTGTGATGGAGTTAGAGGCCCAAGAATTTTTGCGCGTGGGACGATCTTTAGATCTTAATTTACCTCAGCTGCCATTGCTATCGGGGCCGTTGTCGATAAAGCTCCAATTGAGCGGGACGCTTCAAAATTTATCAGGTACGGCGGACGCTAGGCTAAGTAATCTCGCAATCTCAGCAGTTGGTAATGTATCGGCGAAGTATCCTGACCTTAGCATGGTCGCGAAAGTGAACCTGAGTCATCCGATGTATCCTGACCTGATAGCCAGCCTTGGGTACGACCTGCCAGATAGCCCGGTTTCTGTTGCGGCTGTTGCCGCTTCATCAGACATAGCAAGCATGGCGCAGGTATTTACACTCACAAATGTTGTTTTACGAGCTGGTGAGAATAATCTCACTGCTGAGCTATCTGTTGATTTAAGTGAACCAAGACCATCCGTTACAGGTCTGGTCAGTATTGGAGCCTTGAACTTAGACGGGCTCTACCCCACTGACCCAATCACTGAATTAACTCAATCGAGTAGAAGCCGTAGTACGAGTGGTTCGGGCGCCGTTTCAGGTCGTTGGCCTAGTCAACAGATCGACCTATCTGCGATGCAAACCTTTGATGCCTCTATTGATTTGACAGGCAAAAAAATCGCTGGCCGTGGGCTTGTTATTGAAGAACTGGCGGCACAGATTCGACTAGCCGAAGGCAAGTTAGTGGTCGCGGGCTGGAAGGGACAGATTTTCGGCGGTCCGGCGACCGGAGACATCGCCGTTTCCTTCGACACTAAGCTAGATTTCCAGACGCGTTTCGATATCCAGGATGCGTTAATCGAACGAATGGGTTCTGGCTCTGAGTCATCTGCGTCTGGAAAGGTGTCGCTACAGGGTAACTTCGCAACTATCGGTGCGAACCAAAGGGACTGGGTGAGCGCATTGTCGGGCAACGGCGCTTTTGAGGCTACAGGCCTGGATGCGAATGGTGTGGTGGGGCAGGCCCCATTTCTGTTGGCAGCCTGGTCGCCTGCACGCGCACTTAGTCAGCTTGGTGGTTTGCTCGGTGGTGGAGTGACTAAAGGTTTTGCGAGCATGTCCGCAAATTTTACGGGTGACGCTGGCGTGTTTGTTCTCTCTGACGCGACCGTGCGCTCCAACGTATACTCTGGAGATTTTGCCGGTGCGATTGACCTGCCCCGATTGTGGATAGAGGTGGATGGGGGTATTCGTTTAGGGGCGGATATCATTACGCAGTTGCCCGAAAATCGATTGCAGATGCCGTATACAATTCCCGTGAATATTAATGGCCCACTGAGCGCACCTAATGTGCGAATGGATGCATACGGAGGTGCGACCTCTCTGGCACCGCTTAGCGAAACCGTGCCCGAGCAAGGCTTATAAAATAGCACTCCCGTAAACCCTGAACAGTCCAACCCTCTCGATTTCCTCCCAGAAAAACTGAACGAAATCACGAAACCTCAATAGAGATTCTGTGGCCTGGTTGATGATTAGATACGGCGGCTTATTTTTGTATAGCTTGTAAGACAAAAACTCTAATCGCACTAGACAATCCGCCATCACGGTTTCTGTCGATGGCTGCAACGAGTTCTGGTAAAGATTTATTTTGATGTTTAGCGATGGATTTAAGAGCGACCCAGAATTCCTGCTCTAGAGAGACACTTGTGAGGTGTCCGGCGATCTTTAAAGACCGTTTCACAATCGTACTCATGGCATTTACTCTGATGGCCCAAGCATAAGGTTTGGGTCTACAAATCGCTCGAAGTCTTCTAGCGAGATATAGCCCGTTTTTTCTGCTGCCTGCTTAAGAGTGAGCGCTTCTTTATGGGCAAGCTTTGCGATCTCACTCGCTTTGTCATAGCCAATATGAGGCACCAAAGCCGTGACCAGCATGAGCGACTGATCAACATGCTGAGCGATGACCTCAGTGTTCGCCGTAAGCCCTTCTACACATCGTTCAGAGAAGCTGGGGCAGGCGTCGCCCAATAGGCGAATAGATTGCAGCAGTGCCGATGCGATCACAGGTTTAAAAACATTAAGTTCCAAGTGTCCGTGTGACCCTGCGACCGTGATTGTTGTGTGGTTTCCAATAACCTGGGCGCATACCATGGTTAGGGCTTCTGCCTGGGTTGGATTCACTTTGCCTGGCATGATGGATGAGCCGGGCTCATTTTCTGGCAGAATCAATTCGTTAAGGCCAGCTCTGGGGCCAGACCCTAGTAGACGAATGTCGTTTGCAATTTTCATCAAGGATACGGCGTTGGTGTTGAGGGAGCCGGACATATCAACTGCTGCGTCGTGCGCAGCAAGGCCTTCAAACGCGTTTTGATTAGGGAAAAATGGTAAATGGGTGAGGTTTCCGAGTGCTAAGCAGAACGCGTCACGGAACCCAGTTTTGCTGTTAATGCCTGTGCCGACTGCTGTGCCACCTTGGGCGAGGGGATAAAGGTGTTTTAGAGCGGTTCGAATGCGTTCGATACCTAGGGACACTTGGGTTGCGTACCCAGAGAATTCCTGTCCAAGCGTTAGGGGTGTGGCATCCTGCAAATGCGTGCGGCCAATCTTAACGATGTCGGAGAAGGCTTCGGATTTCGTTGCTAGAGCGTCTTGAAGGCGCGCAAGGCCTGGCAGGAGGCGGTTCTGTATCTCTTGTACTGCAGCGATATGCATCACTGTTGGGAAGGTGTCGTTTGATGATTGCCCCGCATTCACATGATCATTGGGGTGTACAGGTTTTTTGTCGCCGCGTTTTCCGCCGAGAATTTCGTTAGCGCGGTTCGCGATGACCTCATTGGCATTCATGTTGGTCTGCGTGCCTGATCCGGTCTGCCAGACCACCAGTGGAAATTCGTTATCGTGATCTCCTGACGCGACTTCGGAAGAAGCTTGAATGATCGCAGCTGCTATTTCCGCAGGGAGGACGCCTAAACCTTTGTTTGCGATTGCTGCAGCTTGCTTTTGAAGCCCAAAGGCCCGCACGATTTCAAGTGGCATACGCTCCGTACCGATTGGAAAATTCTCTAGGCTGCGCTGCGTCTGAGCGCCCCATAGATGGTCAGAAGGGACTTGAATTACGCCGATACTGTCTGTTTCCGTGCGCGTTCTTGATGTCATGTCTTTTCCGTTTCAGGACAGTTCCTTCAGGAATCTGCCGATGGCCTCGATTGCCTCAGACCAATTCTGATCTTGCGTGCGACCGGATTTCTTGCGTGGCTTGAGTGAGTGATCACCGTCCTCTAACCAATGATAAGATATCATGTTCGACAAGGTAAGCGCTGTTACGGTTTCGTGAGAACCCATTGCATCGCGGGTGCCTTGGCAAATTAAGGTAGGTGTTTGCAGGCCTTTGAGGTGCTCAATCCGCGGTTTATCGGCTCGGCCTGCGCCGTAAAAAGGATAGCCAAGCGCGGCAACACCTCGAACCTTGGTGTCGTCTGCAATCAATGTCGCCATGCGCCCACCCATGGATTTTCCGCCGATAATAAGATTCTCTGCACCGAAGTAATCTATCACCGTCGTCCAGCACTCCAGCAATTTTGGTTGGCGGTCTGGCGGCAGTTTCTTGCCGGTAGCCCGTCGTTCTACCATGTATGGAAATTCAAACCGTACACAGCGATGCCCTTGTTCTGCTATTCCGGCAGCAAAAACATTCATGAACTCGGAATCCATGGGGGCGCCCGCGCCATGCGCTAATGCGATGGTAAGGGGGGCGTTCTTTTGCCCATCGATAAGAAAGTCTGGAAGTGTCACAACTTAGATGTTTGCGAAGAAATCGTTGCCCTTGTCATCCACGATAATGAACGCTGGGAAGTTCTCGACTTCGATGCGCCAGATCGCTTCCATGCCCAACTCGGGATACTCAAGGACTTCAACTTTCTTGATGCAATCCTTTGCAAGCTTCGCAGCTGCACCACCAATCGACCCCAAATAGAATCCACCGTGCTTGTCACAGGCCTTAGTGACTTGTTTTGAGCGGTTGCCTTTGGCCAGCATGATCATAGACCCGCCGTTGGCTTGTAAGAGATCTACATAAGAATCCATGCGGCCAGCTGTCGTCGGGCCAAATGACCCAGAGGCCATACCATCAGGGGTCTTAGCCGGTCCGGCATAGTAAACGGGGTGGTTTTTCATATAGTCGGGAAGGCCGTCGCCGGCGTCTAAACGTTCTTTTAATTTCGCATGCGCGATATCGCGCGCAACGACCATCGGGCCAGTAAGTGATACACGGGTCTTAATCGGATATTTGCTTAGTTCTGCACGAATTTCTGCCATGGGCTTTGTCAGGTCTATATTAATCACTTCACCAGGCATTTTGTCTTCGCGGACTTCAGGCATGTATTGCGCGGGGTTGGTTTCTAGTTGTTCTAGGAACACGCCTTCGGCGGTTATCTTTCCTTTGATCTGCCGATCTGCGGAGCAAGAAACACCAATACCGACAGGGCAGGACGCACCATGGCGCGGCAAACGGATGACACGGACGTCGTGGCAGAAATATTTACCGCCGAACTGCGCGCCTATACCAAGGTTGCGCGTTATTTCTAGAACCTGTTGTTCGGCCTCTAGGTCGCGAAAAGCTTGGCCGTGATCACCGCCCTGAGTTGGTAAGTCATCCAGGTAACGCGCCGAGGCTAATTTGACGGTTTTTAGATTGGCTTCGGCAGAAGTACCGCCGATGACGATTGCTAAATGGTAGGGCGGGCAAGCTGAAGTGCCTAAGGTTTTAATTTCCTCCTTAAAGAAGGTTTTTAGGCCGTCTGGATTTAGAAGGGCTTTGGTCTTTTGGTAGAGAAATGTTTTATTGGCTGACCCACCGCCCTTAGCCATAAATAAGAATTTGTATGCGTCTCCGCTCGTTGCATAGAGGTCGATTTGCGCAGGAAGGTTGTTGCCCGTATTTTTCTCTTCGAATAACGAGATAGGTGATAGTTGCGAATAGCGCAGATTGAGGTTGGCGTATGCATTGGCAACGCCATTAGACAGGGCGGCCTCATCACCGCCACCAGTCCAGATTTTCTGACCCTTCTTACCCATGATGATCGCGGTGCCGGTGTCTTGGCACATTGGGAGGATCATGCCGGATGCGATGTTGGCATTTTTTAAGAGTTCCAGAGCGACAAACCGATCATTGGGTGACGCTTCAGGGTCATCCATGATGGAGCGCAATTGCGCCAAATGGCCTGGTCTCAGTAAATGCGAGACATCCTTAAAGGCTTCGGCAGCTAAGGCTGTCAGGGCAGAGGGGTCAACTGCGACTATAGGTTCGCCGCGAAAGGTGTCGATTGTGACGCCGTCGTTTGACATTTTTCTATAGGGGGTTCCGTCATTGGTCATCGGGAACATATCGGAGAAGGCGGCATCAAGCATAGCCCTGCGTCCTTATCAGTTAGGGAAGGTGGCCATATAAGCCGGGCTCATTTTTTCTTCCTGAAGGCGTCGAGGGTCACGACTTTGCCAGACCCTTCTTCGTCACTCGATGCGGCGTCTTTACTACCAGGCTTGTTAGTGTCGGCGCGGCCACGCCGACTGGTTTTGAGTTTCTGTGTGACCATCGCGTTATCAACAGGCGGCATATCAAAATCGTCATCTTCGTCGCAGCCATCCTTATCCATATCTGAGGCGTCTTCATCTTCGAACTCGAGCTGAAACTGAAGGCCGAACTTAGCGTGCGGGTCTGCAAATGCGGTAACAGCCGCAAATGGAACGTGAAGCGGTTGGTTGACGCCATTGAAGCTTAGCGTGATGTCGAAGCTCTCCTCCTCAACGCGGAGGTCCCAGAATTGATGTTGGAGAACAATAGTCATTTCTTTGGGGTGCATCGCATGCAGTACATCCGCGACTCGGACACCAGGGAATGTTGTGTCAAAAGTCACATAGAAATGGTGAGAACCTGGCAAACCTTGAGACTTTGTAATTTTAAGTGCCTGACGAAGAACACCTCGCAAGGCGTCTTCCACCATTCGTTCGTAGTTTAGCGTCGTTACTGTTGGTTCGGTCACGGTCATGGTCACGTAATGTCAGTGGAAAGGCGAATCGAAACTCATTTTGGCTGCCCTGACCCTGGGGTTCAATGGCCATGCCATATTTTTTGCGGGTTAGTGCGGCTATATACACGATTCGAACAAAGTGGGGGGCTTCTGTTGCCCGGTGCCCCCCGAACCGCGCTTACCATCAATTAAGCGGCAGCGGCGTACTCAACATTGTCGTTGGCACTTTTCAAAATGGCCCGATAACGGCGGTACCATGCCGAGCACAGCTACTATCTTTACCACACGCGTCGATCCTGTTTCGCCCCCATATATGGCCCGAATCTGCCTAAGCAGGGCCGGAAATGGTGGAGGCGCCGGGTACTGCCCCCGGGTCCGCAGCGCTTATTTCATAGCAGGTTTAGAACCGTAGTCGCCGAAGCGACGCACTCAACATAATGCTTACGGGCAACATTTGCCATGATTGGTTATAATCGCGAGCAAAGGCTTGTTCCGCCATTCACTCAGTTTATAAATACCCCATGAAGCAATATCTCGATTTAATGAAGCATGTACTGGAAACGGGCGTGGAAAAAGGCGACCGCACCGGCACAGGCACTCGGTCTGTTTTTGGCCATCAGATGCGCTTTGATCTGGAAAAAGGGTTTCCGGCGGTCACGACAAAGAAGCTCCATCTCCGCTCAATTATTGTGGAGCTTTTGTGGTTTCTCCGTGGGGATACCAACGTCGAGTACCTTAGGGATAATAAGGTTTCTATTTGGGACGATTGGGCAGATGAAAAAGGGGATCTCGGTCCCATCTATGGTTACCAATGGCGGTCGTGGCCAGATCCCAAGGGCGGTTCTATCGATCAAATCGATAAGCTGCTTGGGGGCCTAAAGAACAACCCAAATTCGCGACGCCACATGGTGACAGCATGGAACCCTGCGGACGTGGAATCGATGGCGTTGCCACCGTGTCACTGTTTGTTCCAGTTCTACGTGGCAGACGGAAAGCTGTCCTGTCAGTTGTATCAACGTAGCGCCGATATCTTTTTAGGTGTGCCGTTTAACATTGCATCTTATGCATTGCTCACGCTGATGATTGCGCAAGTGACAGGCTACAAGCCCGGCGAGTTTATCCACACCTTTGGTGATGCGCACTTGTATTCGAACCACATTGAACAAACTGAAAAGCAGTTGTTGCGAGCGCCTAAGCCTTTGCCAGTGATGCGGATCAATCCAGATGTGACGGATCTTTTCGCTTTTGAGTTTTCAGATCTTACTCTTGAAGAGTACGATCCGCATCCTCACATCTCTGCACCGGTTGCGGTCTAGGAGAATGTGGTGAGCCAGCCAAAAGTCAAATTATGCTTGATCATGGCGCGTGCAGAGAACGGGACCATTGGTGTTAATAACACGTTGCCTTGGAATATCTCCTCTGACCTGAAGAACTTCAAACGCCTAACCATGGGTAAGCCCGTTGTCATGGGGCGCAAGACCTTTGAATCAATCGGCAAACCGCTCAAGGGCCGGGCCAACATCGTTATTACGCGACAAGCCGATTGGGTGGCGACGGGTGTAATTGTTTGTCACGACATCAAAGATGCCGTCGAAACTGCGAAATTTGAGGCAGAAAAAGAGGCAGTTGATGAAGTCATGGTGATCGGCGGCGCAGAGATTTATGGTCGTGTCCTCAATGACGCAGACCGTTTTTATCTCACGGAAGTGCATCGCAGGTACGAAGGTGACGCGTGCTTTACAGCTCCAAATAAAACGCAGTGGAAAGAAGTTTCCCGCGAGCTGTTTGTCCCTGATGAAGAGGGAGGGCCATCCTATAGCTTTGTCGCCTATGAGCGTCGTGGCACCTAAGGTAGCTCTTCTTAATTAACCACCCATAGAAATTTTTGGTGCTGTTTTAGCGATGCCATCATCCAGTTTGGCCGCTATTTTTTTTGCGATGTCAATGTATGCCTTTGCATGTGGACTCTCTGGGTCCGCTAATACGATTGGCGTGCCGGAGTCTGACGTTTCTCGGATTTTTAAATCAAGTGGGATGCCACCAAGAAAGTCCGTTTCAAGTTCATGTGCGGTTTTCTCGGCACCGCCGGTGCTAAAAATGTCATCGCGATGCCCACAGGAAGGGCAAATGTAATGGCTCATGTTTTCGATCATGCCGAGGATGGGTACTTCCACTTGCCGAAACATGTTGAGACCTTTACGGGCATCAAGCAGGGCGATGTCCTGGGGTGTCGAAACGATCACGGCTCCGGCCAGAGGGACGCGTTGTGACATGGTGAGTTGGGTGTCTCCGGTGCCGGGCGGCATGTCGACGACCATGACATCAATGTCTCCCCATTCGACATCTTTAAGCATCTGTTCGAGCGCACCCATAACCATGGGTCCGCGCCATATCACTGGATTATCTTCAGCAACCATAAAGCCCATGGACATGACTTTGACGCCGTGATTTTCCAAAGGGTAAACCTTCGTGCCATCTGAGTGCGGCTTCTGTCCCGCCAAACCAAGCATACGGGGCATGGATGGCCCAAAGATATCGGCGTCAAAAAGGGCGACTTTCTTTCCCAGCTTTGCTAGGGACACCGCAATATTTGCCGACGTGGTTGATTTCCCAACACCACCCTTGCCTGATGCTATAGCGATCACTGATTTAATACTGGGCAGGGCTAGTCTGTCTCGTTTACTACCCCCTTTATTTTTTGGGGTTCCCCCCGCCGACTTTTTTTCTGCCGTTAGGACGACTGTCGCCGAGATTATGCCGGGCAGGTCATAGACGGCTTTCTCAGCTTGGGCTCGCACAGGTTCGAGCTTTGGGCCCAGATCTGGCGGCACTTCGAGGGCAAACGCGACATGGCCATCTTTGATTACCACGTCTTGCACCCAGCCTCTGGCTGTCACGTCTAAGCCGCCAGTGCCTGAATCCACGCTTTTCAGCGCGTAGAGTATTTGTTCCTTGGTGGCGCTGGTCACGCTTGAAAACCCCTTAAATACGTCCGATATACCATAATGTACTCGGTGTTGACTGAGATATGGCCCGTGGCGCGCGTTGCGCCGCCTTGGTACATGTCATATAAGGCCGGGAAACGTGATGTTCGGTTGCCAAAGCCCTGGCGACTAATCAGAAGGAAGGGATACTCCAGTGTTCTGGAAACAACAAGGTAGCGGTCCATGGGGCGGCGGTGGTTCCGGCGGTCGTAACAATAATGGCGGCGGAGGTAATTCATGGGGCGGCGGCGGTGAGCCTCCCCCGGACCTAGAGGAACTGCTGCAACGTAGTCAGGATCGCATAAGGCAATTCATGCCCGGCGGGATGGGCTCATCGCGTGGCATTATGATTATTTTTGCTCTATTTCTTTTTTTCTGGGGGGCAAGCGGATTCTATCGTGTTCAGCCAGATGAGCAGGGTGTAGAGCTGCTATTCGGCCGGTATGTCAAAACGACACAGCCGGGCCTGAATTATTGGTTTCCGACACCCATCGGTGAAATTCAGACACCGAAGGTCACTTTGACAAACCAGATTACTATTGGTTTCCGCGGCGTACCAAACACTACGAACAAGCGCGATGTGCCGCAGGAAAGCTTAATGCTGACTGGCGATGAGAACATTGTCGACGTGGATTTTGTCGTACAATGGCGCATCCGTGATGCAGGAGCTTATCTTTTCAATATTCGTGCCCCTGAACAGACCGTTAAGCTTGCTGCAGAAAGTGCAATGAGAGAGGTCGTTGGCCAGAACACGCTAGACTTCGTGACGACAGGTGGACGAGAAGTTGTTGGCCAAACAACTCAAACTGTTTTGCAGGATATTCTCGATAGTTACGGGGCGGGCATTAGTATACTTGAAATCCGTGTTCAAGGTGCAAACCCCCCGCCGGAAGTGATCGACGCATTTAACGACGTTCAGCGTGCTAACCAGGATCAAGAGCGTTTGCGTAACGAAGCTAATGCTTATCGCAACGATATTGTGCCCCGGGCTAAAGGTGAAGCTTCGAGGATGATCGAGAACGCCTCTGCTGAAAAACAGAAACTTATTCGGGAAGCGGATGGTCAAGCGCAACGCTTTGATGCCTTTTATGAAACCTATAAAAACAACAAAGATGTGACGTCTCGTCGTTTGTATTTAGAGACGATGCAGGAGGTCTATGCTCGTTCAACTAAAGTAATTATGGACGAAAGTGGTAAGGGGAATGGCGTTGTCCCTTACTTGCCGCTCAACGAATTGCGTGGCAATCGGCCACAGGGAGATGGTTCATGAACTCCGGTAAATTATTAGCATTTGGTGTCATCATTCTCGTAGGTGCCGTCGTTCTTATGGGAACTTTGTTCACTGTTCATCAAACACAGCAAGCCATTGTCGTCCAACTTGGTGAAACCAAACGCGTTATCGTTGAGCCTGGGCTGCACTATAAGCTTCCTCTTCTTCAGAACGTCATCTACTACGATAATCGTGTGCTCGATTTGGACCCCCCTGCTCAAGAGATGCCTCTGGTCAACCAGTTGCGTATTATTGTTGATGCCTTCGCGCGTTATAAAATTGTTGACCCCCTGAAGTTTTACCAAGCTGTCCGCACGGAGACTGGTTTTCGTGACAGGTTCGGGACTATCTTGAATGGTAGTGTGCGAGATGCTCTTGGCCAGGCAGAACTGGCTGACCTACTTACGAAGAAACGCGTCGAGGTTATGCAAGAAATTTCCCGTGGTGTAAGTCGCCGGGAAGCTGAGTTTGGTATTGAGGTCGTGGACGTTCGCATTGGCCGAACTGACCTTCCGCAAGAAACCAGCCAGTCTGTGTACAACCGCATGCGATCCCAGCGAACGGCCCAAGCCTCACTGCTGCGTGGTCAAGGGCAAGAGGCAAAGGCGCGTATCGAAGCTGAAGCCGATTTTGAAAGAACAATTATTTTGGCTGATGCTGAGAGAGAAGCTCAGATTCAATTGGGACAGGGTGAAGCTGAAAGTCGCCGTATCTTGAATGAAGCGCATGGCAAAGACCCTGAGTTTTATGCGTTTATGCGTTCCATGGAGGCCTATCGAGGCTCTCTCAATGAGGGAACAACGATGATTCTAAATCCAGAATCAGAGTTTTTCCGTTTCTTTGACGCGCTGCCTGCTTCACGAAACTAGAGGTTGCTCTGGGCCTGTTTCCATAAAGATCAGGCCCAGGCCCAGGCCTCCCTTAAATTAAGAAGCTGACAGAAAACGGTTGACTGCCGTTGACGGTGTTGTCGCGTGACCCCATTTCCGCCCAGAGTAGTTGTTAGGTATCGAGGACGATCCCGCTCAATCAAAGGAGGCCGTTGAATGGCCCGTAAGAACTACCTGT
Organism: Rhodospirillaceae bacterium; assembly: GCA_028822445.1. Classification (GTDB taxonomy): domain Bacteria; phylum Pseudomonadota; class Alphaproteobacteria; order Rhodospirillales; family Rhodospirillaceae; genus WLXB01. The sequence continues at coordinate 598,754 of JAPKDQ010000001.1, forward strand.
CTACCCTAAGTGTCGGCATTGACCAGAAGGCCGATGTAATAAAAACGGCGTTTATGGGCTTATTAATTGCTTTGGCGTTGATCGCGTTTCCGGCTATTCCCAAAGCGCAACCGATACCGCAATCTTTTGCGGATATCGTCGAAGATGTCATTCCAGCCGTCGTTAATATTTCAACCACACAACTGGTTGAGAAGCCTAGCCGTGGAAAACGCGGGATACCGCAGTTGCCGCGTGGCGGCCCCTTGGATGACATGTTTAAAGATTTCCTTGAGCAGTTTGGGGATCAGATTCCCCAGAAGAAAGAAGAGGGTAATGGCGACAAGCCACGTCGCCGTCCATCTTCCCTTGGTTCCGGTTTTATCATTAAGGCAGACGGCCTTGTTGTGACCAATAACCACGTTATTGAAAATGCGGATGAGATAAGCGTTATTCTTGCTGACGATACGATTTTAAAAGCAACCGTAGTTGGCCGTGACCCTAAGGTCGATCTCGCTCTGCTAAAGGTCGAAGCGGATAGGCCCCTCCCAACAGTTAAGTGGGGAAACTCTGACGACATGAGGGTTGGTGATTGGTCTGTAGCGATTGGTAATCCGTTCGGCATAGGTGTGACGGTAACGGCTGGAATTGTTTCTGCTCGCTCACGCCAATTGAGTAACGGCAATGCCTATGACGATTACATCCAAACAGATGCCGCTATTAATCGAGGCAACTCTGGTGGCCCACTCATTAACATGAAGGGAGAGGTGATCGGCATTAATACGGCAATTTTTTCTCCAACGGGAGCTAGTGTCGGTATCGGTTTTGCGTCTCCTTCAAATCTTGCTCAGTCTGTTATTGGAGACCTGAACGAATTTGGCCGCACGAGACGTGGTTGGTTGGGTGTGAAAATACAGACGGTTACGACTGAAATTGCAGAGAGCTTAGGGCTGGACAAAGCCCGGGGCGCTCTGGTTGCGGAACTAGTTGAGGGCAGTCCGGCTGAAAAAGCAGGCGTTGAGCCCAGCGATGTTATCCTGGATTTTGATGGTAAGCCTGTTGATGAAATGCGTCTACTTCCATTGATCGTTGCAGAGACGGACATCGATAAGCGCGTTAAAATGACGGTCTGGCGGGGTGGTAAAGAAAAGACCCTTAGAGTTCTGATCGGCGAGCTTGAAGAAGAGCTGCAAGTCTCTGCGCGGGTTAATTCTGGTGCAGATGATGGTGAGCCTGATCGCAAAACCATCGATGGGCTTGGTGTGACGGTAGCAGAGCTGACGTCTTCAATCCGGGATCAATATGAGCTGCCGGATGAGATCACAGGCTTGGTCATTGTTGATGTTGATAGTGATAGCGATGCTGCGGAAAAAGGTTTACGTCGCGGTGACATCATAGCTGAGGTGCAACAGATCCCTGTTGAAACTGCTAAAGATGCTGAAGAAGTTATTGCTGAAGCGCGTAGTAAGGGTCGCTCTGTTGTTCTTCTGCGTATTCAATCTGGCCAAGACTTTCGTCTCGTGCCGGTGAGAATAACCGAAAACTAATGGCATAGCGGTAGGGACGAGAAAATCTATGCGTGTCGACTTCTATCATTTGCAGAAGTGGCCGCTGGAAAGGGCTCTACCTCAGATTCTAAACAAAGTCCGCCAAGCAGGCCATAGGGCTATCGTCTTGGCGCACTCTGAGGCGCGCGCTGAAGTCCTTAGCAACGCGCTCTGGATACATGACCCCAATTCATGGTTGGCCAATGGAACTGCGAAAGACGGCCATGGGTCTGACCAGCCTATTTGGCTCACATCTAAGCCGGAAAACCCAAATGGTGCCAACATCTTGATCGTGACAGACAGCATGTCAGTTGATGATCTAACGGCCTACGATCGTTGCTTGGACCTGTTCGATGGCAATGATCCAGAGGCGGTCAGTGCTGCACGTGATCGCTGGCAGAAGACTCGGTCTGATGGCCATGAGCTGCATTACTGGCAGCAAACGGACAAAGGTGGGTGGGAAGAAAAAGCTCAGGCCTAGGCCTTCTCCGTGGCTTAGAGATGGTTCGCTGTGGCGTGTTGCCCTTCAGGTCTGGCTTGTCTATAAAATGCGCAAAAGCTGCCGAGCTTACTTTTCGGCTGTTTAACCCTTTTTGCTGTAAATGGACGGTTTTATCATGGCTTTAGAACGAACTTTTTCAATCATCAAACCTGACGCCACTCGCCGCAACTTGACCGGGAAGGTCCTCACCATGCTGGAAGAGGGCGGCTTGCGGGTTGTTGCGCAAAAGCGGGTCGAACTAGACCAGGAAAAAGCTGAAGGCTTTTATGCCGTACATAAAGAGCGCCCATTCTTTAATGATCTGGTTGCGTTCATGACGTCCGGACCAGTTGTTGTTCAAGTCTTGGAAGGTGAAGATGCGGTCGCACGCAACCGTGAAATCATGGGCGCGACAGACCCTGCAGATGCCGATGAAGGTACAATCCGCAAAGCACTTGCTGAAAGCATTGAGGCCAACTCTGTGCACGGTTCGGATTCGCTAGAAAACGCAGCCATAGAGATTGCGTATTTCTTTAACGAAAATGAGATTGTTGGCTAACGTTAAGCTAGCCGGTAGTTGGAGAAGCTGATGACGCTACTGCCTCAACGCCCGCGTCTCGGCTTCTTCGTTTCTCATCGTGGCAGCAATATGCGTGCGATCGTCTCGGCCTGCAAGGCGGGAGGCTTAAATGCTGAACCAGCGGTTCTGATTAGTAATAACAGAAACAGTGCGGCGCTCGTTTGGGCTGCAGAAAACGACCTTGCACACATTCACCTTAGTCCTAAAAGTGTTAGCTCAGAAGAGGCGCTTGATCAGGCCCATCTTGATGCGTTGCTTAATGCAAATGTCGACTTGATCATTCTTGCCGGATACATGCGGAAAATTGGAACAAAAGTCCTGAGCGCTTTTTCAAACCGAATCCTTAATATTCACCCGGCGCTTTTGCCAATGTACGGTGGTCAGGGCATGTACGGTAGCCGTGTGCATAAGGCTGTCATCGCAAACCGTGAGACCGAATCAGGTGTAACCGTTCATTTGGTTGACGATGATTACGATACAGGGGCCGTCGTTGGTCAAGCCAAGGTCCCTGTACTGCCTGCAGACACCCCAGAAGACCTTGCAGCCAGGGTATTGGCGCAAGAGCACCTCTTTTTTTCAGAAATGCTGATCCGGATTGTGTCCGGTGAGATAAATTTGGATGACCTAGGGTAACCCCCAGGCCTCACTAAGCCCGTCGATTTTCACGGCCTCGCCGTTATTCCGGGGCACCACAGTTCCAAGCCGACGTGCATTTTCACCGTTCTCTGCCAAAATATCCAGAGCGGCTTGCTCGTCGCCCTCTGCTACAATAACCACCATGCCAATACCGCAGTTGAACGTACGCGCCATTTCTTCCGCCGAGATGCCACCAGTTTCCCCGAGCCATGTCATCATGGAGGGAAGGGGCAGTGTTTCTGCGCCTAATTCAACGGCGAGATCTTTCGGTAGAACACGAGGAATATTCTCAAGTAGGCCGCCACCGGTAATATGCGCAAACCCATGGGCTAAGTTGGCATGCACCAAAGCAAGGCATGGCTTGATATAGATTCGTGTTGGCGTTAGCAGCGCCTCACCTAGCGATTGATTCGTTTCGAACGGTGCCGGGTCGGTATATTTCAGGCCAGCGATGGACACCACTTTTCTGACCAATGAATATCCATTGGAGTGAAACCCTGAAGATGGAAGTCCCAGTACGACATCGCTAGCGCCGATGTTGCGTGGCAAAATTCCGTCCCTCTCCACGGCTCCGACAGAGAACCCGGCAAGGTCGTACTCATTTTCGCCATAGAGACCTGGCATTTCAGCTGTTTCACCGCCGATAAGGGCGCACCCCGCTTCGCGGCACCCGGCGGCTATTCCTGCAATGACTGCGGTTGCTGCCTCAACAGAGAGTTTTCCGGTGGCAAAATAATCTAAAAAGAAGAGGGGTTCGGCACCTTGAACGACTAAATCATTGACGCACATGGCAACTAAATCAATCCCCACGGTGTCATGTTTTCTAGCTTCTATGGCGACCAGAAGTTTTGTGCCAACTCCATCATTACCAGCGACAAGAACGGGGTCACTGAATCCTGTAGCTTTTAAGTCAAATAATCCGCCGAATCCGCCCAACGTTGAGTCGGCACCGATCCGCCCCGTCGACTTGGCGAGGGGCTTTATGGCTTCTACTAAAGCGTTGCCAGCGTCAATATCGACCCCGGCGTCTTTGTAGGTTAAACCGTTGGAACGGCGGCCATCGGCCTGAGAGGACCCTGAAATGTTAGCCTCACTTAGCGCGGCGAAAAGAAGCCGTACCATAGCCAAAGACGCGCGTCTTGCAACGTCCTGCTGCACTATCTTAGCGTTTGTATTCCTTTTATCTGTGTTTGAGGCAAGTTTGACGGTCTTTTCCAGTCCTGTCGCAGCCCAATCAGCGGTCTTTATCGTAACGGGTGTCCCAATTGACGCTCGCGGGGGGACGACGACGGAGGCGAGGGCTGAGGGACTCCAGAATGGACAAATCCAAGCGCTGGACCTGCTCTACCGTAGGCTTGTGCCACGTGGTTACCAATTCGATCTCCCCACGCTGTCTGGACGTGAGGTGATCGATGTTGTCCGCGACTTCTCGGTTTCTGATGAACGCACCTCTTCGGGGCGGTATCTCGCGAATTTGACAGTCAGATTTCGGCCAGAATCGGTTCGGTCAGTTCTCCGATTCTCTGGGGTCCCGTTTGCGGAAACGGTGAGTAAACCGGTTGCCGTCATACCCGTATATCAAGAGTCAGTCGTTTCAGATCCCGTGATCTGGTCCGACTCCAACCAATGGATCGATGCATGGGGCCAATTGGCAGTCGCCACTGGTCTTGTTCCGCGCCAGCTGCCGTTCGGAGACCTTGAGGATCTATCGCGGCTAAGCATTGAAGACGTCGTTGCGAGAGACGCAGACCAGTTAATGAAATGGGCAAGTCGATACGGTGCCGATGACGTCGTCATAGCGACCGCCTCCTTAATTAGCAGCCTTGGCGCTGACTCCGTCCGCGTTACTCTCTATTTCACTAGAACCGGCATCGAGAAAACCGTCGTTATTCCGGCGACGGGAGGCCAGGCATGGCCCCAGTTGTTTGAAGCATCTGCCTCCCAGGCTTGGGAATTGGTTGAGGATGAATGGAAGCGAGAAAATATGCTGCAGTTCGATGTAACCGGCCAAATAACCGCGCTGGTACCGTTAACAGCCCTCGAGGATTGGTTAACCGTAAAAACACGACTAAAAAGTGTTCCGCTAATTGATCGATATGAGTTGCAGGCTATAACGCGAGACCGTGCCCAAGTGATGTTGCATTACTTGGGTGACGAATCCCAACTGAAGCTCGCAATGGCTCAAAGTGATCTGGGGTTTGTGCGGCAGGATGAGGTCTGGGTTATTGAAGACCGTGCGTCGGCTTCAAGTGCTTTAGAGACGCTAGGAGCTCAGGGCTCAATGCGGTCAATGGCTCCGGAGCAGACAGCATATCCACCGTCCGGGTTGTTCAGCAACGGCATTTCAGGATCACGGCCATAATTTTACAGGCACAAATCAGATAATGACCGCATCTGAACAACTTCCTTTGGACTTGGGGCACAGGCCAGCCCTCGGGCGTACTGACTTTCTTGTAACCGATGCTAGTCGGGAAGCGATTGGCTGGATTGATTCTTGGCCAAACTGGCCGTCATACGGGCTAGGTCTTTATGGTCCTCCCGGGTGCGGAAAGTCGCACCTTAGTCACGTCTTTGCGGCTAAGGCGAACGCTCACATTCTAGATGACAACGACCTACGCTATAGTAACCCTGTTGTTCTAGCATCTGAGCACAATGCTTTGGTATGGGATGACGCTAACGAGGTTCTTGATGAACAGGCCCTCTTTCACCTTTTTAATGCCGTGCGTGAGGCTGGAAAGCACTTTCTTGTCGTTAGTAGGGCGGCTCCAGCGCGATGGACTGTTACCTTGCTTGATCTTAAGTCACGGCTAGCTGGCATGCCCGCCGTTGAAATTGGCATGCCGGACGATGCTACAATTATGGCTGTCTTAGTGAAGTTGTTTCGGGACCGGCAAGTGGAGGTTACTCCCGATCTCGTCGACTATATCGGCAATAGAGTTCCGCGGACGTTTGGCGCCGCTCAAGCTCTTGTGGACCAGGTTGACCGACAGGCGTTAGCGCAAAACCGACGAATTACGGTTCCGTTCGTCCGGGGTGTTCTGAAGACGTTTAATATTTAGCGCAGCCAGGTATAGTCTACTGGTGAGCTATTCTTGAAGTGTGCGCTGTGGAACAAACTGGATCAGTTGACCGGATGAACTATCAAGATCACTCCATCTATCTTTATGAAACGTTAGTTCGGTCAAAGTGCCTGTGGCGTACGGCGCGAAAGCTTTGGCCAACGGGACCTTGTGTTCTGTAGTACGGTCAACAAGCTGGTGAAGCAAATCTTCCATGGTTGGATTATGTGCGACAAGCATAACGCACTGTGCCTTCTTCACCATTCGGAGTTGCTCGATCGCAGTTTTTGTTGTGCATAGATAAAGGGCGTCTTTGTATGAGACGACCAGACCAGGCCAAGCCGAGATAATTGGATCGAGCGTTTGTCGCGCACGTAAAGCTGTCGAGCACAGTATCTGATCTGGTTTTAGCCTATTTTCTTTCATGTATTCGGATATTTTTACTGCATTACTATTGCCTTGCTCGTTCAGCGGGCGCTCGTGATCCGTGATGTTATGGCTAGCATGGGACGATTTTTCATGCCGGAGGAGGAGAAGATTAAGGGGCACATGGATTCCCATTTTATCGATAGAATATGTGGTGTCATGATACTACTGTGGCCGCGTTGAAACATAGCATTCTTATGAAACTGTTTCCCAGCCGGACTGTCTTACTAGCGTCGGCTGCTAAGACGGGAGTAAGTAATAATGGTATTCAACTCGCAACGAAGGAATGCTCACGTGAGCTCACAAGACACTATACCGGTCATGGATCTCGAAAGTGGAGATCGCTTTATTAATCGTGAGCTGTCTTGGTTAGCCTTTAACACCCGAGTCCTTGAAGAAGCTGAAAACGTAAACCACCCATTGTTGGAGCGCGTTCGTTTTCTGTCTATCTCTGCGTCCAATCTCGACGAGTTTTACATGGTACGCGTTGCTGGTTTAAAGGGGCAGGTCCGAGCTGGCGTAACGCACTGTAGCGCTGACGGCTTGACCCCACAGGAGCAGCTTGCGCAGGTTAATACAGTTGTTCGCGGCGTGCTTCACCAAGAAGATGCGTGCTGGGCAAATTTACGATCAGAATTGGACAAAGAAGATATTTCTGTCGTTTCTCGGGATATTCTGAATGCGATCGATAAAGACTGGCTCGAAGAGCATTTCATGGAACATATCTTTCCAGTACTCACGCCCTTGGCTATTGACCCCGCGCATCCGTTTCCTTTTATTCCGAACTTGGGTCTGTCCCTTATTCTTCAGCTTGTTCGAATTGAGAACGGCGAAAGCATGCGGGCGCTTGTTCCGATTCCATCGCAGGTGAAGCGGCTTATTCGCCTGCGCGGAAAGAAGATAAGATTTATTACTCTGGAAGACATCATTACGTTATTTTTTGACCGACTGTTTCCCGGGTTCAAGGTGACCCAATCCGGTGCCTTTCGTGTTATTCGCGATAGTGAAATGGAAGTCGATGAAGAGGCCCAGGACCTGGTTCAAAGCTTCGAGACGGCTTTGAAGCGGCGGCGTCGTGGCAGTTGTATTCGCCTCAAAGTGAGCGCCTCCATGCCAGACGATCAAGCCGAACTAATTTGTGACGAGCTGGAAGTTTCCAAGGGTGATTTGTTCCGCATGGATGGAATGATTGGCTTGGCGGACGTTCGGCAGCTCATCACCGGTGAACGGCCGGACCTAGAGTTCATGCCTTACAATGCAAGATTTCCAGAACGTATTAGAGACTTCGGTGGCGATTGTTTTGCAGCAATTCGCAAGAAAGATATCTTGGTCCATCATCCGTATGAGTCTTTTGATGCCGTTGTCCAATTCTTGCGGCAAGCGGCACAAGACCCGAATGTCGTTTCGATTAAACAAACGCTCTACCGCACAAGCAAGGATTCTCCGATCGTTCAGGCGCTCATTGAGGCCGCAGAGGCAGGAAAATCAGTCACGGCTATGGTTGAACTGAAGGCTCGCTTCGACGAGGAGGCAAATATTCGGTGGGCTCGTGACCTGGAACGTTCAGGCGCAAACGTTGTGTATGGGTTCGTAGATCTAAAAACCCATGCCAAGATCTCTCTAGTAACACGGCGGGAGGGAAGCGCTCTCAATTCCTATGTCCATTTTGGCACTGGCAACTATCACCCAGTGACGGCAAAAGTTTATACAGACTTGTCGTTTTTTACCTGCGACCCAGCGCTATGCCGCGATGCCAATCGAGCATTCAATTTTATGACGGGATATGCGCGGCCTGATTCTCTGGAGAAATTAGCCATCGCGCCAATTGGACTGAAAGAAAAGATAGACAGCCTGATCGAGGCCGAAATTAACCATGCTAAGGCCGGTCGCGGTGGAACGATTTGGGCGAAAATGAACTCTTTGGTCGACCCACAAACAATCGATTTGCTTTATGAGGCATCTCAAGCGGGTGTGCAGGTTTATCTTATAGTTAGAGGTATTTGTTGCCTCCGCCCTGGAGTGCCCGGGTTGTCGGAAAATATCAGCGTTAAAAGTATTGTGGGACGCTTTCTCGAACACTCCCGGATATTCGTTTTTGGCGATGGCCACCCGATACCCTCTCGAAACGCAAAGATTTTTATATCATCAGCGGACTGGATGACCCGGAATCTTGTAAATCGGGTTGAATCCTTCGTGCCTATTGAAAACCATACAGTCCATAGGCAAGTCTTAGACCAAATCATGGTTGCCAATATTAATGATACGCTGCAGAGTTGGACTCTTAATTCTGATGGTAGATACAGCCGGGACGAACCGGGTGTTTCACCCTTCAGTGCTCACGAATATTTCATGAATAATCCGAGTCTGTCCGGTCAGGGCAGTGCTCTGGAACAAGCAAAAATGCAGGTGCTCAAACTGGTTCCAAGCCGCCGCTAAACCTGCTATCAGCGCATCTCTAGCGGTTAGTGAGAGAGTATTAACGTGCCAGAATACAGCACGACACTTACGGTTCGTCACCGGCCGGTCGGGGTCATCGATATCGGGTCAAACTCGGTGCGTCTGGTTGTCTATAGCGGTGTCATGAGAACACCAATACCCATATATAATGAAAAATCGATTTGCGCTTTAGGCCGAGATCTCGAGTCCACGGGCAAGTTGCACTCCGCAGGCGTGGCGAAGGCTCTCAGTACACTAAAACGGTTTACGGTTCTAACAAGTGCCATGGGCCTAGATAGGCTCGATGTCCTCGCTACTGCTGCCGTTCGTGATGCGACAGACGGCCAGGGTTTTATCGATACTGTGAAGGAGGAAACAGGCCTCGTCATCAAGCTCCTTTCCGGCAAGCAAGAAGCCAAACGAAGTGCACTTGGCGTGTTGTGCGGTATTCCTAATGCAGACGGTATGGTCGCTGACCTTGGGGGCGGAAGCCTTGAGCTGGTTGACGTGGCTGGTGGCAAGTTAGCCCATCACGCGACATTGCCGTTGGGAACGCTTCGTTTAGCAGAATCGTCTGATCGGGAAATAGACAAGGCCAGTGTGATTATTAACGTACACCTTAAAAATGAAGCCTGGATTGCGGGTGTAAAAGGCAGAACGGTCTATGCCGTTGGAGGGGCCTGGCGCGCCCTTGCTCGGGTGTGTATTGCCCACATGAACTACCCTCTGCATGTCCTCGATAATTTCACGCTGACTAGGCCCCAAGCGTTGTCGTTGTTCGCTCTCATATCCAATCTGGGTCCGCAGACGCTTGCAAGAATTCGTGGTGTTGATAAATCGAGATTACAAGCCTTACCATTGGCGGCGGCACTGTTGGGGAGGCTATTAGAACTTGGCCAACCGGATACCCTGGTTTTTTCAATATACGGTATGCGAGAAGGGCAATTTTATAAGGACCTTCCATCGTCTCTAAAGACGGCAGACCCGCTGATTAGCGCGGCGGAGGAACTATGTCGTGGCGCCGGCCGTGATCCCCGCGAAGGATACCAAGTCTATAATTGGCTTTCTTCACTGTTCCCTGGCGAGTCAGCCGAACAGGCCAAGCTTCGTCTTGCAGCTTGTTTGCTGCGCGATGTCCATTGGTCTGAGCATCCTGATTACAGAGCGGAACAGGCTTTTTTAAGAGTTCTTCGGCTTCCTTCTATGGGGCTAGAACATGAAGACCGAGCAGGTTTGGCCTTGGCTATATTTTATCGTTACCGCACTGATGACACGATACCGACCGTCGACCAAGCTCATGCGATGGTGGATGATGACTGCCTCCATAGGGTCCGTACCATCGGGCTTGGCTTGCGGCTGGCTTATGTGCTTTCTGGCGGAGCGCCAGGCATTCTAGAAAAATCAAAATTGGAGGTGGCGGGGGCGACACTGATGTTATCTGTGCCGTCTTCCGAACCTGTATTTGATGGAGGTTCCTATCCGAAAAGGCTTTCTCGATTAGCGGCACATATAGGCAAGAAGGATAAGATTAAGAGGATATGATGCTAATTAACCCCGTGGTTGTTCCATAACGTCTACGCTTTTACTGTCAGGCGAAAGGCCGAGAGCCAACTCACCATGTTTTAGGCGTAAAGCGTCGGCGCCAAATAATTCTTTCCGCCACCCAGATAATGCAGGAACGTCAGCATTATCGTCACATGCAATTCTCTCTAAATCATCGACAGTGGCAACGAGTTTCACAGCCACATCGCTGCCTTCACAGCGGGCTTTAAGTAGGACCTTCAGGAGGTCGATGACGGGGCCGAGACCGGGTGGTTTCTCTAGTGCCCTAGTCGCTCTCGGGCAAAGGTCGTCAGGGGTTTCAATTCCGCGCTTAATTGCTGCAAATATGTCGGGGGCATGCTTGCTCCTTGCAAGGCTCTTTGAAAGCCGTGTTTGAGATAGCGCCTTCTCATCAGTTGGTTTTAGAGCTGCCAGTTCGATTAGAGCGTCATCCTTGATGACGCGGCGGCGTGGGGTGTCTTGGGTCTGCGCTGTTCGTTCACGCCAAGCTGATACTTCCTTCAAAATGGCTAGGTAGCGAGGTTTTTTTTCTCTGGATTTGAGGCGACGCCAAGATTCTTCTGGCGAGAGGTCGTAGGTCTTCGGGCTAGTCAGAACCCCCAGTTCTTCTGCAACCCAAGGAGCGCGTCCCGAGCGTTCAAGCTCATTTTTGAGTGAGACGTATACGTCTCGTAAATGAACGACGTCAGCTAAAGCGTACTCGATTTGATTCTCCGAAAGAGGCCGCCTGGTCCAATCCGTGAAACGCTGGCTTTTGTCTATTTTAGCCGATGTTAACCTGGAGACTAGTGTCTCGTAGCCGACAGACTCACCGAATCCGCAGACCATGGCGGCGACCTGCGTGTCGAACAGTGGGGCGGGGATCAGGCCGGCTTTATGAAAGAAAATCTCGAGGTCTTGTCGCGCGGCATGGAAAACTTTAACGATTTTGGTGTCGCGAAACAGATCGTAAAGCGGAGATAAGTCGATTCCGTCCGCCAGTGTGTCTATGCAGTGGGCTTCGTCCGGCCCGGCAACCTGAACAAGGCACAGGAGTGGCCAATAGGTTGTTTCCCGGTGAAATTCGGTATCTACCGTTATGAACTCTGCCGATGAAAGGCGGGCGCAAAATGCGTCTAAAGCGTCTGTCGTGGTGATAATATCCATACACGCTGTCTTATCGTCTCTGTTGGCTAGCCGCAACCGCCTGGGAAGCTCATAATTTTGATGCTTGAAGGGTGGCAAAACCTTGACAAATGGGCTGGTTCGGTGTGGTTTCTCCGCCCATTAGCTCGGCTTTTAGCCCAGTATCTCCATTTCTGCCATAGGAACCCGGTCATGCACCGTTATAGATCGCATAATTGCGGCGCTCTGCGCCTCGAAGACGCTGGAACAGAAGCCCGCCTATCAGGTTGGGTGCACCGAAAACGTGACCATGGAAACTTAGTTTTTGTTGATCTGCGTGATCAGTTTGGGGTGACCCAATGTGTGATCGATACGTCTAGTCCAGTCTTTTCGGTTATCGATAACGCTCGGTCTGAGACCGTTCTTTGCATCACTGGAACCGTGGTCGAGCGGACTGCAGACACTGTGAATGGGCGGCTCCCAACTGGTAAAGTCGAAGTGCAGATCGAAGAAGTTGAAGTATTGTCCCAAACAGATGTTCTTCCAATCCAAGTCTATGGTGACAACGACTATCCAGAGGAATTACGCCTTAAGTATCGCTACCTCGATCTGCGCCGTGAGGAGATGCGCAACAACATCCTTTTGAGATCACAGGTCATATCCAGCATTCGCAGACGTATGACTGACTCTGGGTTCGTTGAGTTTCAAACGCCGATTTTGACGGCGTCGTCACCTGAGGGGGCCCGGGACTTTCTCGTTCCGTCTCGGCTTCATCCCGGACGCTTCTATGCGCTTCCGCAGGCCCCTCAGATTTTTAAACAAATGATAATGGTATCTGGCTTTGACCGATACTTTCAGATTGCTCCGTGTTTTCGTGATGAAGATGGCAGATCTGACCGGTCTCCAGGAGAATTCTATCAGCTCGATTTAGAAATGGCTTTTGTAACCCAAGATGACGTGTTCGACGCCATCGAGCCTGTTATCGGCGGCATCTTTAAAGAGTTTGCCAATGGCAGGGCTGTCACCGACGATAAATGGACGCGTATTCCTTACGCCGAATCCATATTGAAGTACGGTAGCGACAAGCCTGATCTGCGCAATCCACTTTTGATTACCGACGTCACGGAGTCTTTTTCCGGGTCTAACTTTGGCTTATTTTCGAAGAATATTGATAAGGGCGCTATCGTTCGCGCTATTCCTGCGCCCGGGTCTGCTGGACAACCGAGGAGCTTTTTCGACAAGCTGAACGAGTGGGCACGGAGTGAGGGTGCCGGCGGGCTTGGTTACATCGTGTATGAAGCTGACGGTGGCGCTAAAGGTCCGATTGCGAAGAACTTAGATGAAGACCGCGTCGCAGGTATCCGTGAAGCAACTGGGGTTGGCCCTGGCGACAGCGTTTTCTTTGTCTGTGATAAACCATTGGTTGCTGAAAAATTTGCTGGTCTCGTCCGGACAAAGGTATGTGCGGAACTAGACCTCCTCGCCAAGGACCGGTTCGACCTATGCTGGATCGTCGATTATCCGATGTATGAGCGCGACGAAGCCACTGGCGAAGTCGACTTTAGTCACAATCCGTTCTCTATGCCTCAGGGTGGTTTAGAAGCTCTGGAGACAAAGGACCCTGAAGACATCTTGGCGTTCCAGTACGACATTGTATGTAACGGCATTGAGCTATGTTCCGGCGCTATTAGAAATCACCGTCCGGACATCATGGTGAAGGCGTTTAATATTGCTGGCTACGAAGAGAGTGTGATCGAAGAACGCTTTGGCGGCATGTTCAATGCTTTCAAATTTGGCGCGCCGCCACATGGTGGAGCGGCCCCAGGCATTGATCGTATCGTGATGCTCTTGGCCGACACGCCGAATATTCGCGAAGTCACACTGTTTCCGATGAATAATCAGGCAGAAGACTTAATGATGCAGGCACCGAACGAAGTGTTTGAGAAGCAGTTGAAAGAGCTTTACATCAAACTCGACTTGCCTAAGGAAATTGAAAAAGGTGAGGCTTTGGCGCCGGCCGCGGAATAGATCGCGAATCATATTCTAACGAGAGGCTTGGGTCCGGGAACATATAATAAATAGCGATAAGGTTTATGCTTTAACGCCAGTAGTTTAGTGGCCTATTGGTTAGATAACATGGATACCTGATCAATGGCTGTGCTGCTCGTAACGGATGACACATTTCTCAAACATGACACAGGGCCGGGCCACCCTGAAAGCGTAGACCGGATACGGACCGTGCAACAAGCGCTCAATGATGAAAGCTTCAACAGCCTACTTCGTCGCGCTCCGGTAGATGCAACAGAGGAGCAGATGGCCGCGCCACATTCGTCCGACTTGGTGGCGGCCATTCTTAAAGCCGCGCCAACCGGTGGGTATCGTCATATTGATTCCGATACCGTTATGTCATCAGGGACTGGTGATGCGATTAGGAAGGGTGCAGGTTCTCTCGTCCTGGCCGTAGATTCTGTCATTTCAGGCGAAGCAGAATCCGCCTTTTGCGCGGTTCGCCCCCCTGGTCATCATGCAGAACGCGACCGCCCTATGGGGTTTTGTTTTGTGAATAATGTTGCTGTCGCCGCAATGCATGCGCGGCAAGCCCATGGGCTTAGGAAAATTGCTGTGGTCGACTTTGACGTGCATCATGGTAACGGGACTCAGGATATATTTTGGAATGAGCCTGATCTGTTTTTTGCGTCTTCTCATCAGTACCCGCATTACCCTGGAACAGGGGCGGCGGAGGATATAGGCGGCTATAACAATGTCGTCAATGCACCGTTGCCGCCTGGGACCGGTGGTGGCGGATTCAGAAAGGCATTTGAGCGCGATATTCTGCCGGCGCTCGATTCTTTTGCGCCTGACTTGATCCTTATTTCAGCTGGTTTTGATGCCCATAAGGATGATCCGTTATCCGATATGGGGCTGGAGGAGGATGACTTTTTCTGGGTCACGCGCCGGATCCTGTCCATCGCCGATAAACACGCTGATGGACGGGTGGTTTCGGCCCTAGAGGGCGGGTATAACTTACGCGCCCTTGGTGCAAGTGCAGCGGCTCATGTAAAAGCCCTGATGAAAGGGTGACGTAGCTTAATAGACGAAAGCAGAAATGATGGCAGAGCCTAAAACACCCAAAGATATAGAAGCCCTGAATTTTGAGGATGCTTTGAGTCAGCTAGAGGAGATCGTTCGCGGTCTCGAGGCTGGTCAAGTCAAACTGGATAAAGCCGTGGAGTATTATGAGCGTGGTGCGATGCTCAAACAACACTGCGAGGCTAAACTTGCTGATGCCAGGATGAAAATTGAAAAGATCACCGGCCTTGGCGATGCCATGAAATTGGAAAACGTGGAGCCCGAATGACCTCGTTCGACGTTGACCCCAGGCCTAAATACCTGCGTTACCTGGTTGGCGCCATTCCTAAATTCCTGCGTAGACCACCAACCCAGATAAGAAATGATACAGGCCTTGCATCTCATAGTTCTAGCGTCTTCACGGAAAGCTTGCGGGTTACGGCTAAAGAGGTAAACGCGTGCTTAGATGACCTCTTGCCGTTACCGGAAGGCCCTGAACGCCGAGTGGCTGAGGCTATGCGCTACAGCGCCTTAGATGGCGGTAAACGGTTAAGGCCATTCTTGGTCTCGGCTAGTGCCGACTTATTCGATGTGCCACGGCCTTACAGTCTCCGCGTTGGTGCGGCTGTCGAAATGATCCACTGCTATTCGCTGGTTCATGATGACTTGCCCGCCATGGACGATGATGACCTACGTCGAGGGCGGCCAACGTGCCACAAAGCCTTTGACGAGGCGACGGCTATCCTCGCTGGAGATGCCCTCCTAACTAAAGCCTTTGCAGTTCTGAGTGATGCGGCTTCTCATCCCGATGGTCTAATTCGATGCAAGTTGGTTGCCGTTCTGGCTAATGCTGCCGGTGCCGAGGGCATGGTTGGTGGACAGATGCTGGATTTACTTGCGGCAGACGCCGACTTTGATGAGCAGCAGACTAGACGCCTGCAAGCCTTGAAAACTGGTCGGATGTTGGCTGTTTCATGCCAAATGGGCGCCTTGCTGGGCCAAGCAGAGCCCGATGCCATGAAAGACCTGGACTCGTACGGCGTATACCTAGGAGCGGCCTTTCAAATAGCGGATGACCTTCTAGATCTGGAAGCCTCAGAAGCTGATTTAGGTAAGGCGACTGGTAAGGATGAGGCCGCGGGAAAGGCTACTTTTGTCTCCCTCCATGGCCCAGAACGTGCTAGAAAAGTGGCCAAAACCCTGGTTGATCAAGCAGTTGCGGCATTAGATCGGTTTGGCGAGAGAGCTGAATCGTTACGAGCTGCAGCGGTATTTACTGTCAGTCGGCGGTCATAAAAAGAGGGGCGATGCAACGTGGGAACGGACACAGAGTCGGCCGCACCGGTGCTTGAAACACCGTTGCTTGACCGCATCAGAAGCCCAAAGGACATGAAAGACCTGTCCATCGAAGAGCTTTCGCAGCTCTCGGACGAATTGCGCGCTGATCTGATCCATAAAGTGTCAAGAACTGGCGGCCACTTGGGCGCGGGGCTCGGTGTCGTGGAACTCACTGTTGCTTTGCACCATGTTTTTGATACGCCAGAAGACCGGTTGATCTGGGATGTTGGCCACCAGTGCTATCCCCATAAGATTCTAACTGGTCGACGTGACCAAATGTCTTCTATCCGCCAGAAAGGTGGTCTTTCCGGTTTCACCAACCGGCCAGAAAGCGAGTTTGATCCGTTCGGCGCGGGACATAGTTCTACATCTATTTCGGCAGGGCTTGGCATGGCCGTGGCGCGCGACCTTTCCGATGGTGATAATCAGGTTGTGGCGGTAATCGGTGACGGCGCCATGAGCGCTGGTATGGCCTACGAGGCAATGAACAACGCTGGAAGTATGGACAGTCGCCTTATCGTTATTCTCAATGACAACGATATGTCGATCGCGCCAGCTGTCGGCGCAATGAGCGCATATTTATCTCGGCTGCTGTCTTCAAAGTCATATCTCAATCTTCGTGAGGTGATGAAGCAGATTGCTGAGCATTTCCCGAAGCCGCTAAAAACGGCAGCGCGTAAGGCGGAAGAATATACGCGTGGCATGGTCACGGGCGGCACGCTCTTCGAAGAACTGGGTTTCTACTATGTGGGACCAATTGACGGTCACAAAGTCGAGCACCTCGTGCCTGTCCTTAAGAACGTCCGAGATTCCAAAGCGAGTGGCCCATTCTTGATCCATGCTGTCACGCAGAAGGGTAAGGGATATGCGCCAGCGGAAGAGTCTACTGACAAGTATCATGGCGTCTCAAAATTCGATGTTGTGTCGGGTAATCAGGCTAAATCAAAGCCGAATGCACCAAGTTATACTTCGGTTTTTGCAAAGGCCTTGATCGCTGAAGCAGAACAAGATGACCGGGTTATTGCGATTACCGCCGCTATGCCTGGTGGTACCGGACTGGACAAGTTTGGTGAACAGTTCCCAGAGCGCATGTTTGACGTCGGTATTGCGGAGCAACACGCTGTGACGTTTGCAGCCGGTCTGGCGACTGAAGGTTACAAGCCGTTCGCGGCAATTTACTCCACATTCTTGCAACGGGCCTTCGATCAGGTTGTCCATGACGTTGCTGTTCAGAATTTACCCGTACGTTTTGCTATCGACCGGGCCGGATACGTTGGTGCAGATGGCTGCACCCACCAGGGGGCATTTGATGTCGCCTACCTCTGCTGTTTGCCGAACTTTGTGGTCATGGCCGCAGCTGATGAATCAGAGCTTGTTCATATGGTTGCCACAGCGGCGGCCCACGGCACTGGTCCCATAGCTCTCCGGTATCCCCGTGGAGAAGGCGTTGGCCTCGACCTTCCGGAAAAGGGTGAGGTTATACCCATTGGCAAAGGCCGGATCGTTCGCGAAGGAACGTCTGTAGCTCTCCTGAGTCTGGGGACGCGGTTGGGCGATTGCCTCAAGGCGGCGGATGATCTCGCTGCTCATGGTCTGTCGACAACAGTAGCCGATGCTCGATTTGCGAAGCCCTTAGATATCGGGTTGGTTCAACAGCTTGCTGATAACCATGAACTTCTCGTGACTGTTGAAGAAGGGTCCCAAGGTGGATTTGGAGCGCAAGTGCTTCAAGCGCTCGCTGCATCTGGTCGCTTGGATCAGGGGCTCACAATTCGAACGCTGACCATGCCAGATGTTTTCCTAGATCATGCCAAGCCAGAAGATCAAGTCGACGCTGCAGGATTAAATGCTCCAGGTATTTTGAATTCTGTTTTAGAGGCCCTTGGTCAAGACGCATCAGAGCGCCCTGCTCGGGCTTAGTGCGGCTTAAGAAGTGCCAGAAAAGAAAGCGCGTCTTGATCAAATACTGTTTGATAGAGGACTGGTTGATTCTCTGACACGTGCTCGGGCTTTGATTATGGCCGGTGCGGTCTACACGGGCGAAAAGCGTCTCGATAAGCCAGGAAACCAGACTCCCCTCGATACGCCCCTCGCGGTTCGAACCAAGGACCATCCGTGGGTATCCCGTGGCGGTTTAAAACTCGATCATGGTCTTGAGCATTTCCAAATCGACGTGGAAGGAATGATAGCAATTGATGTCGGAGCATCAACGGGCGGCTTCACCGACGTTTTACTTAGCCGAGGCGTGTTGTCTGTTTACGCTGTAGATGTCGGCTATGGTCAGTTGGATAGCAAGTTGCGGGACGATCACCGCGTGACTGTTTTAGAACGCACGAATGCTCGGCATATCAATTCGGAGCAGGTGCCGGTACTGGCTGATATCGTTGTCTGCGATGCCAGCTTTATTGGTTTGCGTACTATTCTTCCGGCGGCCATGCAACTCACGAGATCGGGTGCCTATCTCGTTGCCTTGATTAAACCGCAGTTTGAAGTCGGTAAAGAGAGCGTTGGTAAGAAGGGCGTGGTCCGAGACCCTGATTTGCATCAAGTAGTATGCGATATGATTTCGACTTGGCTCAGTGATCAATCAGACTGGTCTGTGCTTGGTATTGCCGAAAGCCCGATAACCGGACCGGAAGGAAACAAAGAGTTCCTAATTGGCGCCCGACGGTCTTCCTAGTGTTATAGCCTATCTAATAATCAAAGTTGGCGCGTATAATACCCCAGCCTCTGGTCCTCGCGCGTAAGGTGTAATCCATGTGTTGATGGATTGGGTGATTGCCACAAGACTTTCAATGGCGCTCTCTATCCCGAATGGAAAACTGCCGTCTTCGAGTGCATCCAGAACACTCTGAAACGGATCTTTTTGTTTGGGGTAGCTGACTAATTTCACTAAATCATCCGGAGCAAGGCCTATGGCAACCTTGGTGTGATCAATTGCATCGCTTAGGCCGCCGAGCTTATCGACTAGCCCAATGCGCTTGGCATCAGCGCCACTCCAGACCCTCCCTTTAGCGAGCCCACGCATCTCCTCTATAGGCATGTCACGGCCCTCTGCAGCTTTGGTCGTGAAGTCGTCGTAAATGGCGTCGAGGGTTCGATTCATGCGATCTAATTCGGCGGCATTGAAGTCGCGCGATGGCGTGAAGATGTCACCGTTCTCTCCGTATTTGAGGGTGGACCAGTTGATGCCCAACTTGTCCAAGGCATCTTCGAATACGAGTTTATTAACGATGACGCCAATCGAACCGGTTATGGTTCCCGGCTGTGCAAAAATGGTATCGGCATTCATCGCAATGAAATACCCACCGGATGCCGCAGTGTTGCCCATGGAAACGATAAAGGGCTTACCTGCTTCTTTGGCTCGAATGATTTCACGCCATATCGTGTCAGAGGCAACGTAAGAGCCTCCTGGGCTGTCAACGCGAAGAAGGATGGCGTCAACGCCTTTATCTTCCGCCGCGTCTCGGACGGCTTTGGCAAGAGTATCAGCGCCTATCCCGGATTGTCTGCTAAAAGGGCTTCCGTCAGATGTTCCACGGGCAATTGCGCCGACCGCATTTATAATAGCAATGCTGCGCTTGGCCTCTGGGGTTTCTTCTGGCAATCCGAAGCCTAGGTAGCGACGCACGGATACGCGTTTGCCACCTTCAATCATGTCATCGAGGCTTTGATTGAACTCGTCACGATAGGCTAGACGATCAACTAAACCACCGTGCATGGCTTCTTTCGCGAGCAAGGGGCCATTAGCCATCAGCGCCTTTACGTTGTCTTGGCTAATGTCGCGTGAGTGAGCGATACCTTCGACGATCTGGTTAAAAATGGATCCGAATAATGCGTCGAGCGCTTCTTTGTTAGGCTCTGACATTTCCGTGTTGGTTAGATTCTCTGCTGCAGATTTATATTCATATCGCTGTAGAACGTTTGCGCGCACGCCGAGTTTGTCTAAAAATCCCCTTAGATAAGGTTGCTCTATGGCCAAACCGGTTAGTCCGATACTACCTGAGGGTTGCAGCCAAATTTTTTCAAAGGCCGTTGCTAAATAATAGGCTGTTGTCGCATTGCCCAGCTCACCCAATGTATCTGTATATAGAAGGGTGGGCTTGCCACTGGTCCGGAACTTAGCGACAGCGTCGCGAATTTCCTGAACTTGTGCTAAACCTAAGCTTTGTCCACTGATGTTTGCTACGACGGCTTTTACGCGACCGTCATTGCCTGCGCGGCGCAGTGCAATGACCGCATCCTGTAACGTTGTGCGCTTAGTTGACACACCAAGCGCGGAGAAATCTGTTCCGCCCTGGCCTTCGGAGAATCCTGCATCAAGGTTTAAAGAGAGGACGATATTGTCGGGGACTTTTGCGGCCTGATTAGGCAATCCGTCCATATTGGATAGGAAGTAGATAAAGATGCCAATTAGAGTGAGGACGAAGAACCCAAGACTGGCGAGACTGCCAATAAGAAACTTCGCGATTGTCCGCATAATCTAGATGTCCGTTTTAATAAAAGCTGTGAGCCGTTTAACCGTTTTGAGCTTTATGTCTCAGTAAATGGTCCGCAAGAACGATCGCCATCATTGCTTCGGCCACAGGAACGCCACGAATTCCAACGCATGGATCATGGCGGCCTTTCGTTTTGATATCGACATTATTGCCATGGACATCGACTGTTTTCCGAGGCGTTAAAATCGAACTTGTCGGTTTTATGGCTAGTCGGGCGACGATGTCTTGGCCAGACGAGATGCCGCCGAGAATCCCACCGGCTTTGTTACTTAAGAATTCGACGTCGCCTTGATCTGTCATCCGCATCTCATCGGCATTTTCTTCGCCAGACAAGGCTGCGGCCTCGAAACCGGCGCCAATTTCGACACCTTTAGCGGCATTGATACTCATAAGGGCGGCGGATACGTCAGCATCAAGCTTGCCGTAAATGGGAGCTCCAAATCCTGCCGGGATTCCTTCAGCTGTAACTTCTATTACTGCGCCTGCCGAGGAGCCATCTTTACGGACTTGGTCAAGATAAGTCTCCCAGGTTGCGGCCGCTTCGGGGTCCGGGCAGAAAAATGGATTGTTGTCGACTTCGGCCCAGTCCCAGTTGTCACGGTTTATTTTG
Organism: Rhodospirillaceae bacterium; assembly: GCA_028822445.1. Taxonomy (GTDB): domain Bacteria; phylum Pseudomonadota; class Alphaproteobacteria; order Rhodospirillales; family Rhodospirillaceae; genus WLXB01. The sequence goes on from JAPKDQ010000001.1 coordinate 620,078, forward strand.
TGGGCACCGATCTGCACGAGTGCACCGCGGATTGTAACCGCATCTCCAAGCGCTGCCGCTAGTACTTTACGAGCGATCCCTCCAGCTGCAACGCGCATGGCTGTCTCGCGGGCAGAGGAGCGGCCACCACCACGGTAATCTCGGATTCCGTATTTTTTCCAATAGGTGTAGTCGGCGTGCCCTGGACGGAACTTCTCAGCGATATCGCCGTAGTCTTTAGAGCGAGCATCGATATTCTCAACCAAGAGGCCAATTGATGTGCCTGTGGTTACACCGTCGAAGACGCCTGAGAGAATTTTTACCTGATCCGGTTCTTTTCTCTGGGTCGTAAACCTCGACGTACCTGGCTTGCGTTTCTCCATCCAGGCTTGGATGTCGTTTTCACTTAGGGGAATCTGTGGAGGTACGCCGTCAACCACACACCCAATGGCAGGGCCATGGCTTTCGCCGAAGGTTGTGAAGCGGAAGAGGGTGCCGAATGAATTTGCAGACATGCGGTTGTCTAATCTTTCAGTTTTGCGCCATCGAGCAAATCAGAGATATCTTGTGCTGATTCTGGGGCCATCATCCCCACGATGTGATATCCGCAGTCGACATGGTGCACTTCACCAGTCACGGCGCTTGATAGGTCGCTGATTAAATACAGACCGGATCGGCCGACATCATCCAAAGTGACATTACGGCGCATGGGTGAATTTAGCTCGTTCCATTTGAGAATGTAACGAAAGTCTCCGATACCAGACGCTGCTAATGTTTTCATTGGGCCAGCAGATATAGCGTTGACCCGAATATTGTCACGGCCGAGATCTGTCGCTAAGTAGCGAACGCTTGCTTCCAAGGCAGCCTTTGCAACCCCCATTACGTTGTAGTGGGGGATAACGCGTTCAGCGCCGTAGTAGCTCAGAGTTACTAACGAGCCGCCCTCTGTCATCAATGGAGCCGCGCGACGGCAGACATCCGTGAATGAGAAGCATGAGATGTCCATGGTGCGCAGGAAGTTCTCACGTGTCGTGTCGGCATACCGTCCGTTGAGTTCTGCCTTGTCTGAAAAGGCTACGGCATGAAGGACGAAGTCAATCCTGTCCCACGTGTTGCCGACTTGCTCGAACAGCGCATCCATCGAAGCAGGATCAGTAACATCGCAAGGCGCTATTATTTTGGCATCAACGCTTTCCGCCAGCGGTCTTACTCGTTTTTCAAGTGCACCGCCTTGATATGTGAATGCTAGTTCCGCGCCTTGTTCTGCGGCCTGGCGTGCGATCCCCCATGCGATGGATCGCTCATTTGCCACGCCCATCACTAGGCCACGCCGTCCAGATAGAATTCCGGGCTGCCCGCTCATATGACGTCCTGTATCTTGAAGCTAAAAACGTGTCAGATTTCAGTCTGATTATACAAACTGTATATATTCTACACCACTTAAAGTTAAGGGCAAGACTGACGCTATGAATGGCCCTGCTGATCATCTGGAAAAGGTCATTATGTTACAGAGAATGAAACCTGTCAGGACAAGCGTCGAAGTAACCAATCGAGTGGAGATTGCAGTTTTTAGTGTTGAGCGGGTTATAGTTTCCTCATTAATCTCTCATAGTATATGAACCCTTAGCGCACTATAAATGGCGTAAAACAAGGGCGCAATTGGGTGTCTTTAGGTTGACATCTGCATGATCTCAGACCAGACCTGAGCATGGATTTGTGACGTTCGTAAGAGAGAAATTATGGCGACTATGGACATCATTCCAACCGTTGACGACCCCATGGCCTTGTTTAACGCTTGGTTCAAGGACGCTCAGGATTCCGAGATTAATGACCCAGATGCTATGAGTTTGGCTACAGCAACGCCAGGCGGTGTGCCTTCGGTTCGCATGGTTCTCCTCAAGGCACTGAGTGCTGAGGGGTTTACGTTTTACACGAATAAAGAAAGCCGTAAGGGTCAGCAGATCGGGTTAAACTCGCACGCTGCGTTATGCTTTCATTGGAAGTCCCTGCGCCGGCAGGTTCGCATAGAGGGCACGTTGACTGAAGTGGGGCCCGACCGGGCGGACGAATATTTTGCATCGAGGTCGCGAGAAAGTCAGATCGGCGCTTGGGCTTCCAATCAGTCCCGGCCGATGGCCGATCGCCTCATTTTCATGGAGCGCGTTAAGGGTGCGACTGCTCGGTTTGAGGGGCAGGATGTGCCACGCCCAAGACATTGGTCTGGTTTTGAGCTCACACCTGTTATGATCGAGTTCTGGCTTGATAAGCCACATCGGATGCATGACCGCTTGATCTATTGGAGAGAAGGAGAAGGGTGGAAGACGGAACGGGTTTACCCGTAACGTTCTTTTCGAGACGTAAGATATGCCCCACGATTCCCTCACATCTGCTGCCTTAAATGCGCAGCCCTCTCGTTTGATGCGGGTGGCCACCTATGCTGCCGTTGCGACTGCGGTAATGCTGATTATTGTAAAGACGGTAGCGTTTCTCATTACCAACTCCGTTGCTCTTCTTTCAAGCCTGATGGACTCGGTTCTCGATCTTTTTTCTTCTTTGGTCACATTGTGGGCTGTACGCCATGCGTTAACGCCTGCTGATAAAGAACATCGCTTCGGCCACGGTAAAGCAGAACCGTTATCGGGTTTGGCTCAATCAGCATTTGTTGCTGGATCTGCTGTCTTGTTGCTCTTTGAAGCGGCATCTCGGATCAATAAAGATAATCAGGTGGTGCAGGGAGAGCTTGGGATTGGCGTGATGGTGTTCACGCTTGTAGTGACGTTCATTCTCGTAATCTTTCAAAGGTTTGTTGTAAGCCGGACCGGCTCTACTGCAATTGAAGCCGATTCTTTGCACTACAGAGGTGACCTTCTTTTAAACTTAAGTGTGATCGTTGCGATTATCTTAACGACCTATGGCGGTGTTGGTTGGGCTGACCCTGCGTTTGCAATTGGTATTGCGCTTTTTCTCTTGTGGAATGCTTCAAAAATCGCGCGCCAATCAATTGCTATTCTCATGGACCATGAGTTGCCGGAGGAGCAAAGACAGGAGATCAAATCAGTTGCGCTGAAACACCCAAAGGTGCGAGATGTCCATGAGCTGAGAACGCGTTCTTCAGGCATACAGACATTCATTCAGATGCACATGGTTATGGATCCTGAGCTGTCGCTTATAGAGGCGCACCGGATAGCAGATGAGGTCGAAATGGCGCTCATGTCGGATTATCCTGGCGCGGACATCATTATTCACCAAGACCCTGATGGTATTGAAGAGTTCCATCAACCAGTCGGTTCTTCATTGGCCTAACTTGGCCAATAATTCCGGCTGAAATAGTGTTTTTTAGTTGGCCCTGCTAACATATGGGCAACACAATGAGTCCGTGGGGGGACGTCATGTCAGCTGTCAAAAGTATCTTAGCCGTAATCGGTGATTCGAAGTCGGGCCGGGCCTGTTTGCACACGGCCTTAAGGGTAGGCAGGCAATTGGACTGCCAGGTCGATGCACTTCACGTGCTTGCAGACCCAATGGCTGCCTTGCCTCTGGTTGGTGAGGCAATGTCAGGTGCCATGGTCGACGAAATGATGGGGGTGGCTGAACGAGAAGCGGGCCAGAGAGCAAAGTTGACACGGGAAATGTTTAACAGTGTGACGGCCGGTATATCGCAGCCTCCAAGCCCTGGCGCTGCAAATGCTTTCGGTGTGGGTTGGCTCGAAGAATCTGGTATTGAAGAGCAGATCGTTGCCTTGCGTGGATGTCGCGCTGATTTAATTATTGTCAACCGTCCGACACCGGAGAATGAAACGGCGGCTCTAATGACATTGAATGCGGCCTTGATGCAAAGTGGCCGTGCGGTCGTTGCAGCGCCGCCTTTGATGTCGGAAGACGCTGAAATACCTGGCCCAGTAGAACGAGTTGCTGTGTTCTGGAATGGCAGTACAGAGGCGACACGGGCAGTACAGGCAGCCATACCGTTACTTGCGACGGCGAAGGAAGTAACCATACTCCGTGTTGAGGAAGAAGAGTGGTACGCAGGCACTGAAGACCTCAACATTCACCTAACGCGTCATGGTGTCAAAACCGTTATTTCTAAAGTTTTACCGCGTGAAATACGCACGGGTCGCTCTCTTCTCTTCGCTGCCCAGGACACCGGCGCTGACATGATGGTGATGGGGGCCTATACCCGGTCTAAATTACGTCAGCTGATGTTAGGAAGTGTGACTGGCTACGTAATGGAACAGGCCATTCTACCGGTTCTCATGTGTCACTAACGGGCCTAGGGCTCAGCTGAATAAATCTGATCGAGCTGACTTAAGGCGCGGTGTTTCTTAAGTTGTGAAGTCTCCATGGCAGGGCTGGAGAAGTCTTGCTAGGCCTTGAAAAAGAATATTCTGGGTCGAACGAATAAAGCCATGAGTCATTTTTCTACACTTGGTTCTTCTGGATTCTGTTGGCCTTTAGATTTTTATTCCATTCTATCGCCAGACTCACCCGCATCGGGCAGCAATGGCTCGACCGGCGGCTACGCCGGAGGACCAGGCCCATTGAAAGTTGTAGCCGCCGAGCCATCCGGTTACATCGACGGCTTCGCCGATGGCATATAGCCTTGGCACCTGGCGCACTTCCATCGTTTTGGACGACAGCGCAGCTGTGCTGATACCGCCAGCTGTAACCTCGGCCTTAGCATAACCTTCCGTGCCCGTGGGCTGAAACCTCAACTGGGTCAGGTTCTTGGCGGCGGCATCGAGTGTGGCGTCTGCCACATTTCCTAATTCGGTCGTAATGCCGATGCGGGCGGCCAGTGCCTCGGCCAGCCGGTTTGGCAGCAATTCGGCTAGGGCAGCTTTAAGGTGCGCCCGCGGCATCCTCAGTTTTGCGTCGCGTAGTTTTGCGGCGGCTTCTTCCACCAACCTTAGCGATATGGTCTGCCCGGGTCTCCAATAAGACGAGATCTGGAGTATCGCCGGACCCGAGAGCCCTCTGTGGGTGAACAGTACGGCCTCTGCAAAAGAAACGTCTCGGACTTCCGCGACCGCTGAACAGGACACGCCTGAGATATCGCGGAACAACTGTTCTTCCGAGCCGAGGGTGAAGGGCACCAAGGCCGGCCGCGGTGTGACCACATCGACGTCAAACTGTTTCGCGATAGCGTAGGCTTTTCCGGTAGCCCCCATCTTGGGGATTGAGGGGCCGCCGGTGGCTATGACGAGTTGGGGTGCTGTCGCGGTAGAGGTTTCCGTGGCGACCCGGAACTGTCCGTCGGCATGGCTGATCTCGCCGATGGTGGTGGAGAGTTTGATATCTACAGTCCCGGCGCGGCATTCATCCAGAAGCAGGGTCACGATCTGCCGGGCGGAATCATCGCAGAATAACTGCCCGAGTGTTTTCTCATGCCAGGGGATGGTGTGGCGCTCGACCAAGGCAAGGAAGTCCCACTGGGTGTAACGGCTGAGGGCGGACTTGGCGAAGTGAGGGTTGTCGGACAGGAAGCACTCGGGCGTTGTGCCTATGTTTGTGAAGTTGCAACGGCCGCCGCCAGAGATCAGGATTTTCTTGCCGGGCTCATCCGCATGATCAAGGACCAAGACCCGTGCGCCTGCCTGGCATGCCGTCGCCGCAGCCATAAGGCCTGCACCGCCCGCGCCAAGGATGATTGCATCGTAGTTCATAGTGCGCCGTAACTCATGGATGCGTTCTACGGCATCCGGGGAGCTTTCAAAACAGCAATGCCTAGAAAAACTTAACTGATTGTCTATAGCGTGTGGCTAGGTGATAGGAATCACCGGTCAATGTGTTGGTTAAACGAATATTTTTTCGAAGGTGTGGTGCAGGACCATTTAGGAGTCACGGGTTCGCAGTTTCATCTCGCAAGGCGCACCATTCCAGTACAGAACTGCGAACACTTTCATGGTTAGTAGTATCCTTGTTGGTGAGAGTAGCTAAAACCGTGTTATTCGGGTCTGTAATGATGACCACGCCGTTTCCCTTGTCGACCGTTACCCTATTGCGAACATACCGAGCAGAACTTTCTGCACGCTCTCTTCGGTGTTTATGACTGAGCTACCGAATTCTTCGCAAAAGGTATTTGTATGTTTTGGTTTAAATAATTATTTGGTTATGGCACTTGGATTTTTAGCGTGCACGATATCTCTATTCAGACTCCCAAAATATCCATCGCGCGTTATGGCAAACCCGCGAATAGAACCGCGAGATTCCCAATCGAACCCAGGAACCAAAAACCTAAACCCGCTGTTCTCAAAAGCAGAGTCGCCGAGGACCTTAGCAACATCTGGCCTCTTGTCGGTTGCGCTCCCATAGTAAATTAGCTTATCCCCGGAAAATAAAAGCACAAGGTCAATAGCGTCAGTCGCCGCCGTGTGGGTTGCCCAACCTGATATTGTTGCGTAGTTTCCTTCTTTGTAATTGGACCCTAGACCCATTCTGATGATTTCAAGATAGCCTCGCACACGCGCCTGATCGAACTGAAACTGAGTTTCGCCAGATCGGATGACATCAGTCCCCTTTCGTGTAAAGAGCTCAAAGTTTTGATTATCTGCTGCATTCAAATTTACGCGTATGAAGGTTTCGCCCGTACTGGAGTTCTCGATGAGGAAGAAATCCAGTGCGTTTCTACCTTCTTTTATTTGTCTTGGAGGAAGAACGAGTCTAAATTCTTTCGCGGAATCACCAGACATATTATAGAGTGGTGCAACCGCCTCAATCTTTCCGTTCAGTCCGATCGCGATCCACTGCGCCTTAAATTCCGCTGGAACGCGCAGTAACTCTCCCCGAACCAAAATAGGCAAGAACCCCGAGTTGAGATTAACAAAGTTCAAGAATGCTATGTCTCCTGACTTTACCTCTACATCGCTGCTGACACTATGAAGTTCTTCAATTGGCGTCCCCAAGAGCTTGTCGTATTTTGTGCTCACAGTAGACTCGTTAAGGTCAGACTCCGTTGCGGCATAACGTTTGGGCAGTTCAGCACTGATCCTCTGACTTATGGTGAGGACGCCGAGTTGTGAGTTCGAGGCGCGCAATTCAAAAACCACATTTTCATTGGGCAAGTAGTCATCGGCAAGAATTGAGTGCCCTTCATTTTCCCATGGGACTTTTTCATCAAGGACGTCTGCGATCGTGGCAACAATATCCAAATTGAGAACCGACTGCTCATTGAGCACAGGTGATAGTTGGTTTGGCAATTTTACTAAAAGAGGAACGTTTAAAATATCGGGCGCATTTTCGACTCCCAATTCTCGCCGAGAACCTCCCGGCTTATAAGACACGCCATGGTCTGCTGCGATAATTAGTAGCGCGTCTTCATACTTTCCAACCGCTTTCAACCGTGCAACAAGCTTGCCGATTAGGTCATCAACAGAACTTAACTGATGTAAATACAGAAGTTGACTGTAAGCAACGAGATAGTTGTCATCAATAAGCGATCCGCCGTCCTGTAGTTCCCTCTGTCTCCCACCTTGATGAGAAAAACCGCGCCCAAATTCGTAAGGCACGTGCGGGAGAAGAACATGAACGAAGTCTAATGTTGAGGTCCCGGGTTTGACTGCAGCAATGAAGTTTTCGAAGCTTTTGATGCGCCCACTTTTCTGCTGTTGTCCAGCTTTCTTCGGGAATATTTTGATGAAATCGTCGGGCTGAGCGAACCCCTTCCAGTTCTGATCTAGGCGTGGAAGCCTATCACTATACGGTGGTGGCACCACTAAATGAGCGAAAATGATGTACAAGTCTTGAAGAAACAATTGGGCGTCTAAAGTCTTTCTATTTTGAGCCTTTTCGCAGAACTCAGGGGGACAAAGTGAAGTCACTGATTCAAAAATATTCATCTGGTAAGACGAACCGAGCCATTTGAATAGGTTCTCGGGATGCCCAACATGAGATGGCGGCAGTAAGTCACCCCAACTCGGGTCTAATCCGGTTAAAATAGCCGGAAGGGCCTTCGGGGTAGTGGGGTGAGCCGAGATTGCATTTGGAAACCAATGTGCCTGTTCTGCCACCGAAGCTAGATTAGGAAATCGCGCCGCATCAATTTTGTGGCTCTGGCTCTGTAGAGAGGATGCTGAAAGCTCGTCTAGAACGACAAGCACAACGGGAATTCTGGCGTCAATTTGTGACACATCTGGGACAGACCGAAGATTGACTAATACGAGCGTGGATACAGGACTAAAGAACAGAAAATAGGTCGGAAATAGGAACGCTATCGGGGCGAGCACGCTAAAGAAACCACGGAATTCAATAGATCTCCAATAGACATAGGCCCCCGCGATTGCAACGCTCGTCGCAAATGGAATGCTCAAAAAAGCTTTGAAGTTAGTTGCAAGGTTCAGAAACGCTAATGTACCGATCAGAAGTAATACGCAGATTACGCCGCTTTGTAACGTCAGACGCAATTTTGGGAACACCGCAGCAATAAAACCCACCCCACAGGCGAGAAAAATGGGCACACCGATGACCACAAATACCGCAAAGAGCAATATCTGAAGTGGCCCTATATTATGAGCAACAAAGAATTCTGGGCTTTGGCCTAGAACGCTGAAAAGCGGTTGGGCAATGACGATGCCCCAAAGTCCGGAAAGGTGGAGAATTCCAACCATAAAGCTTTTGCTCTGTGATTCAGAATTTTTCATTTCATGCTTTCTATCAGTTGTTTTCCGGGGGTCCCATTTTTTAGAAGTCATCAACTAGATGGTTTTCCCTAAATTGGATTCGGCGATGATTCACTGGCTTTAGGTTCAATGTTCACGCCTTTGTAGTCTGCATATTTAAATCTGTCGTTGTATTTTCAATCAGAGCTAATCCTCGACTGCACAAAAGAGAGGATGTTTGAACCCGTCCAATACAGAACAAGCCCAGATGGCATGTCGTAGACCAACACCAAAAGAACAATAGCGATTCCATAGAACTTGTAGCGTGCTCCTGCATCTTCACCGAAGCGCAACCTGGCATCAATTATTGTTATGCCAGTCATTATAATTGGCAGGATATTTACCGAGTATAACAGCCCGTCAGGCGCAGAGAGATCGCTTATGAATAAAAACTTCTCACCCCCTAGTAAAGTGCTGTCGGACAGTAAAAAGATTGCTGAGACTAAAATAGGGAGCATGACAAAGAAACTGGCACCCTGCCCAATACTCTGGATCGGGTGGTAGCCGTATTTCCCATAGACCTTCTCAGTGGCGAGAAAAAGCTTTTCACCCTTCATTTCTTTTTTTAATTTTACCACCTGCAAGTTCACGGCTGCGGTGCGGCTGGAAATACGCGCCTCGAGTTCTTGTGCTCGCTTACGAAATGGAACTACCAAAAGTGTGAATGTAAAGCTGAGCAACAGAACCGAAGCTCCTATGGATCCTATGACAGATATATAGAGATCGAGGATAATACCCATCAGCCAGATGATTGGACCGAGGGTCAGCTTTAGAACGTTTAGTGTCATCAGCGCTAAATAGGCTTAAGGAAGAAAAGTTCTCTTTTCCCCCCTTTTAATGGCTCACGGTTTTCAACAGTAAAAAAGAGCTCGGCTTCGCTAATGAACTGTTCGATGTCGTAGTCTTCATATTGCTCTTTTTTGTTTGTCAGTAATTTGACCACCATTTCATCCTCACGGTTAACAAATTCCAACACCACGTCTGAGTTCAGAGACCTTAACCACTCTAAGAATAGAACGTTTGGAATGTTTGCCGACATGCGAATGTGATGGATTAACGCAAGACAGAGAACCAGGTCAGGGCCCTTTCTTTTATCAAATGCCTGCCGTTCTGAACCAGCCCACCCCTGTCCGGGAGAAATGTTGGAAAGATTCATAACCAAAGGCAGAATGTTTGAATTCTTTTCTTCTTTTTCCTTGAGGTAGAGTTTTTCCACCGCGGCGTGGTCGCCATCTAACGATACGACCAGATTGCAGTGGGGGCTGCAAATCCTGGAAAAAATTCCTGTGTTGCAACCAATGTCCCAGATGTGGTCGCGTGCTGAATGTGCTGCATATTTTTGGACGAATGTTTTTTTCACTACGAAATCTTCGCTTTCGTAGGAGTGGGTCTTATCGTAATCCGACCAGTCAGTATGTTGGGTGTCCGGTTTTAGACTTTTTATGAGACGGGAAAGGCTCTGCACGAGTCCTAAAACCATTGCATTAGATTGACCTTTAGTTGTCCTTTTTTTAGCCGGTGCGTCGTCCCGTTCGCGTGCGGCGATAGAATTCTCGACCATCGCTGGAAAGGTAATATGACTCATGACACCTTTCTTGAAACGGCTTAGGCCTTTGAAGTATTTTATCGCTTCGGTCGGCGGCACGCCGTCAAGGTAGGAGCGCAATATCGGAATCTGATCGATGCCAAGGTGTGATTTCAGCAGCAAAGGGGTGAGAAACATTGAAGAAAACTGCCGGTATCCACTCCAAGGCTCTCCTTTTACTCTGACTTCGAAGGAGGGAATATCGATAAAGACAGCTCTTGGCCCGACGAACTGGATGTTGTATGGCGTAGCGTCCTTCAGTGTCCATCCGTTCTCAATGCTCTTTTCGATAATATGGAGTTGCAGCATTGCTGCATCTCTAAGCATGGAGAAGGTCCACTCGTAGGGATATGATACAAACGGGACCGTTTCATGCTCCAGAACGCCACTCCAACCTTGTGCAATTATTGCTGAGGCATCAGGGTCATCATTTGGCGCGATACTGGTTTTCACAACGTGCCCGCGTTCAACCAGCCGCTTATAAAAATTTTGGTTCGCAAGTTCTTGGTAAGCTTCCAAAGCACCTTGGTTCACACCTCGTAATATCCGCTTTCGAGATTTTTCACCGGGTGGACTTACTTCGTAAACGCGATTGACGGGGTCGCGGAAAGAGCCAGCATTCACTACCATCATATCAGGTATGTTTTCCTGGTTCATCGTTTGAGCTTTTGCCTAATATCATGCGCCTGAGTTTATAAAAATACTTTCGAAAAGTGTACCCGACTGCAGCGATAAGCCCGAGGACTGTTGTCACGATCACACTGCCGGAACCTGGGTCAACATAGGCATACGCCTCTGTACTGGACATCAATAATGTTACCAAAGAAAGGTTTACCAAAGTTCGCATATTTATAGTTTTTCCCATTTGAGATTTGTCAGATAGTTTCTGATATGCCGTTAAATATTCATGCTCTTTTTTGGGAAACTTAACTTATACCAAAAAAAGTCCAGATACTTATCACATTTACCCTGCGATCCTTTGAAACTAGAGCGGGATTTAACCGCCTGGCGCGGAATTCCTGCGGCCTCGATTTTAGAAGCTTTTGATGTATTCAAACAAGCTAGTTTCCACCTGTCTTCGGGGTTGGTCGATACTGCGCCAGATTTAACCGGGCTTAAGGTTTTCGAAGAAAGCCTAGACAAAAGGATTTTCGTGCGTAGTTCCCTTACCGCTCATTGTTGGGGTATTTCTGAGATAGCCATGTTTTCTTATCCAAGCATAGTGGATTTTAGCCGACAAAAATAACTTTGTGCTTAGCCATTTCAAATCATGGAAGGATTTCAATGTCTAGGGGCATATTGAAGCAGAATGGCGCTAAGTACGCTCTCAGAATACAACGGTTCGCAGTTTTGTGCCGCACGCGAAAGCAATCGCTTATAAAGAAAAGCGGCGGCCCATAAGGACCGCCGCTTTTTGCGTTTCTAACATGAGGTGTTCTTAGAAGCGGTAAAGAACCTCAACCCCGTAGCGAGATTCTGCACCTGGGTGGATAAAGGATCCGCCGAACTGAGGAGCAGGAATAACTTCTTCAAGGTAGATCTCGTTGAACAGGTTCTTAGCAAAACCGGTAATGGCCCAGTTTTCAGCTTCAACACCGACACGAAGGTTAACAACGTTGTATGCATCACGTTGCGCTTTTCCATAATTGGCTGTCGCAAATAAAGAGGGCTGATCTTGGTCCTGCACGGTATGAAACCAAGTTGGTCCAACGCGGCTATAATCAGCTCGGCCAACAAGTTCTAGTCCGTTGCTGATCGGGAACTGACCCTGGATACCAGCGTTGATGGTGTAGTCGGCGGTATGGGGTGATTTGTTGCCAACTGTATCTGGCCGGACTGCATTGGCCTTTATTTCACTATCTATAATGTTAAATCCACCGTAGATGCTGAAGTTCTCAGACAGAGCCGCGTTCGCCGCAAACTCAACGCCGAAGATATCAACGTCGTCGATGTTGTTGACGATACGTAGCAAGCCAAATGCGCCTACGAAGAATTCGAAGAACTGCATGTCCTCAACCTTGGTTTTGTAAGCGGCACCTTCAAGGGTTAAGCGGCCATCTAAATAGTTACCTTTGAACCCAGCTTCGAAGGAACTCGATGTTTCCTTACGGAAGAAGTCTTTAACCCCAACGTTTGTACCCAGTGGTTTATTGATGAATAGATCAATGGTGGCCTCAGAGCCTGAGCTATTAAAGCCGCCGGACTTAAATCCAATGCCCCAGTTGGCAAACAAAGTGGTTTCATTGCTAACATCCCAAGTCATGCTGATCTTAGGCTGAAGCTGCTGGAATGCCTTCTCTTGGTCGGCAAGAACGCCGGATGGGTTAATGGCTGGGTTTAGGCCAGGGTTAATCGGGTCACCACCCTGGAAGCCATCGGCAGGGTTGAAGTCGATATAGGATGAGCGTGCGTCCGTTGGCACGAGGCTTCTGCTCTTCCGCTCTTCTCGGTCGTAACGAAGGGCGACAGAAACCTCTATGTCATCGTTGACATCATAAGCAATATTGCCGAACGCTGCGTAGACTTGGCTGTCGAATTTGTCATGGACCAACTGCTCTGTCGCGTTAGGCTGACCTGCAGGAATAAACAGCTTAGGAATGATTTCTGTTACGTCTTCGATCCCCGTATTCACGCCAACGCGTCGATTGAGATCAAGATAGTACGCGCCTACCAACCATCTTAGGTCTTGGTCAGCGGGAGAGGCTAAGCGTATCTCAAAGCTAATGTCATCTTGGAAGCGTTCTTGATACTGGGTGCCATCACAGCTGGTTGCTGTATAGGGTCCGAGGATTGAGGCCCCAGCCGTTGGTGCCAGGTACTGTGGCCCAGGCAACGTGACGCCAGCCGCATTCAACGCATCAATGCTGGCAATGCAGCTTGGTTCGTTAAAGAAGAAGCCAAATGCACCTGATGTACCATCAGCCGTAAAGCTGTTCTCAATATTTGAATACAACGCCCAAGCGGTCAAAGAACCCCAGTCGTATTCAGCGTCATATTTCGCAGATACTTCCGTCGTCTTTTGCTTATTGGAGGAGTCGAGCTGATTCACGAAATTGAACGTATGGTCGTTAACGTCCTCAAAAAGCAAAGGGTTACCAAATAAATCTGCAAGGAAGGTTGCGGCGAAGGATGCGTTAAACGAAATGGCGGCGGCATCCACTTCACCATACCGAGCTTTTACGTCGAGGGTTGATGTCTCGCTTGTTTCAAGCAAGAAGCGCGAAGATACATTCCAGTTTTCGAAGTCATCGACGTTTTTTTCGTTTCTAGTTTCATTAAAAAAGAAACCATCTGTGTCACGCCAATCGACTTGTATGTTTGCGCTTACTGTGTCGCTGAGCGGGCCCGCCATGTATGCCGATGCATAGTAACTTTTATCATTGGCACCAGAAATTTTAACTTCACCTTCGAATTCGTCGCCTGGCTTTTTGCTTGTGACGATGATGGCACCGGCTGCGGCGTTACGACCGTATGTGGCGCCTTGTGGCCCCTTTAGAATTTCAATCTGCTGAAGGTTAGCGTATTCACGGTTCAGTGCGGCAGGGTTAGTGTGGAGGATGCCATCGATGATTAGCGCGAAGCTGTTTTCGGCATCACGAGCGCCATTTATACCGCGTATGTTTACCTGGGTGTCGCCGACTTCCGCAGCATCAATAATGGTAACGCCTGGGGTCAGGCTAATAAAATCAGCGGCGCGTTGCACACCAGCGCGTTGAAGCTGCTCAGTTGTGAAAGCGGTAATGCTGGCCGGAACGTCCTGAAGCGATTCTGAACGCTGCCGTGCCGTTACGATGATTTCTTCGATGGCAAAGCCTTGAGCTAGAGACGGGGCGGTCCAAATTGAACCCATCAAAAGCACGCTCGTTGATAGCAATAGTGTCTTCTTCATTGATGAGTGAGTCACTGATTATATCTCCTTAAAAGCGGCTTACTGTATCGAAGCAAGTTATTGGTATACGTTCATGCGTCGTTTTTGGATGTTTAGACTACGGCCGCGGCTTTTCGGACGGGCTTGGTTTTCATTTAATATATAGGCTAAAAACTGGACCCTGTATCGAGAACACAGGGTAATTAGCGGGTTAGAAATGTTTCTTTGTGACTGTTGCAGTTCAAACACGGACAAATATAAATGGGCATTTAAATAATCGTCACCGTGCAAAGAAAAAAACTCTTTATATTAGGTCTGTTAAGCCGTTTATTTCTAGGTTAACCGCTGGAACAGACGGCCTAGTTATCTCTGCTTTGTACGTTATGCAATGCGTGTAGGAAAATTCATGGGGGAGTTCACATCAATATCGCTATTGCTAAGATGCGCCTTTTTGGAGATTTCTGCCGCGACTCCTTAAAACTTGCACTATTTTAGTCCTACAGACGGGGAATACGGTCTATCAATTCATATATCTAACCCTGAGAACATAGAGAAGGTTTCTGAAGCGGCCTCCTTACTAGCAGAGCTGCCCGGGCAGTGGGGGGCGTTCTCATGTCATAGAACCCGACCTTAAACCCATGGCCTAGGGGGCCAATAAGTTGTTTCTCAATAGGCTGTTTTTTCTAACGCGGTGCTTGGCCAATCCCCCCAGTTTGGAGAGCACGAGAACGCGGAATAGCCGCTAGCGTTTCATGGCGTCGAAAGCGTCCCGGCCAGCTTGAATAGCGTCGGCGACCTCTTGAGCTTGGCCGCCGATCTCACTCACGATGCGCTCGTGTGTGCCGATAGACGCCGCTTTCCAAGCCGCTCGTTGCTCGGGGGAGAAGTGGTGGGCGGTGAACCCTTCCTCATCAGCAGAGGCCAGACCATCAGCGTTCATGCGCGCTATAACCTGTCGAAGCTCATCGGTGCTAGCAAACATGTCTGTAATGATGCTCCGGTGTTTTGGGCTGAGGCTCTCAAGCCAATCAGTGTTAGCAAGAAAAAAACCACCTAGGAAAAAATGCTGTGTCAGCATGAAGTGGGGCGCGTCCGGCACCAAACCAGTTCCTACATAGGCGACCGTCGGTGTTAGCCCTCCATCGATCATACCTGTTTGCAGCCCAGGAATTGTCTCCGGGCTGGTGATGTAAATGACATCGGCACCGACTGATTCTAGGAAAAGCCGCGCGGCGATATCTTGTGTTGCACGTAGGCGCATTCCAACGGCGTCTTTCGGCCATAAAACCGGCTTGTTGGCATAGATGTTTTGTCCACCGAGATCTACCCAACGAATAATGGTGAGACCTTTTTCTGCGAACAGCGGTGCGAAGACGTCAAAGAAAACGTGATCAACCACGTAATCAAATTCTTCCTTGGTATCGAACAGGAACGGGGCGCCGAGATAGGCGACCTCAGGCACAATATTTGAAAGGACGAGACTCGATAATGTCGCAAGCTTAAGTCGTCCACGGCGTGTGCCCGAGAGTATTTGTTCTTCTGGACCGCCTTCGCCATGGATAAGAAGTTGGGGCTTTAGCGCACCCTGTGATTCAGTCTCAATGCGGTCCGCGTAGTCGTAGAACACTTCGGCGGCTCGAGAGCCGGGAATAATAAAGCCACCGATCTGCACCTCTTCCGCTGTGGCAGAAACCGGGACCCAAAGAAGGTAAGCTGCGAGCAGAAGTCGTTTCATTGGGGGCTGTCCAACCATGTGGTCATGGAGCTGCCAATTTCTTTAGCCCCCGTATCAAACACATTGTGAGTGATGTCTGGAAGCTCAATCAAATCCGCATTTGGCATAAGTTCGTTTCTGGCTTTTCGGGTTTCACCCAGTAGCATTTCGTGTGGCTGTAAGACTAGAATCGGCTGCTTGATCAGAGGTAATCGCTCTTCCGGTGCGTAGGTCCAAACGGCGTTGTAGGCAAACCACGATTTATCGAGGGAGTGGATGTCTTCCAGGAAGATCTTTGCCGCACGCTCCAATGAAACACCTTCCGCTCGGTTGATTACGATCAGGTACCATCGGTTCATGATAAATGTCCCGTCCTCGGGCAGCCCCTTATCCGTGGGGAGGTTAGCGAGTATGTCTGCCCTCGTTTTTTCGTCGCGGTAGGCAATACCCGAGATAACGATACGACGTACAAGGTCTGGCCGGGTGATGGCGAGTTCAGAGGCGATATACACGCCGGTGTGAAATCCAAAGACGTCTACGGGACCAAGCCCACCGTCGCCGTAACCCATCGCAACAAGAGCATCTTCCATGGCGCCAGAAAGGTCGGTCATGCTAGGCGGGTATCCGGGCCGATCAGACTCACCGTATCCAGGCGTGTCGAAAGCCAGGGCTAATCGGTCTTGGCCGAGCACCTCTAACAGGGGGCGGTATTCTTCTGCCGACTTCGGGTTTTGATGAAACAAAACAACTGGGGGTTTGTCGCTGGCGCTATTGGCTGGTTGCGCTGAGTGATAATGGATTTGGCCATAGCGGCCATCTACATAGCCCTTTTTATAAATCACAGGATTCTCCGCAGTGACGGTGCTGCTTGTCAGCGTTCCATGAGACAGGGCAAGTGATAGAGCGATAATGAAGACAGGTTTTAAAAACAACGAGATTTTCTCCTGTTAGAGCGCGACTACCCTGATCAAACTACGATAGAGCCTTAGGGCCGGAATATACATAAATCAATCAAACTAATACTTTTGAGCGTCTTGCATATCACCTTCGACCCAGGCCTCTAAGCTACTCGCTCTCTATTATTAGGGTTAAGGAGAGACGTAGCGGCTGACGTTACCCATCATGCAAGGATACTCTCGAGAGTGACCCTCGCGCTCAAGACCCCGCAGCTTTGAAGTTCGAGGGTGCCAGCTATCCCTTGTTAGCGTTTTTCGCCATGTCTTCGTTAACCATAGTGCTAGGCAAATTCACTTAACAGCAGCAACAAGAGAACATAGAGGATTAAGTCGACGCAATAGCCTCAGGTTCCATTACGAACTTTAAAGCAATTTATGAGAAGCAGGCCGAGGCTGTGCCGCGTATGGCGCGGCGTTGGGAAATGTTAGGTGAACGCCAAGGGAAAAATGGTCTTTTGAAGGACTTGCAGTATTGCATGTGGCGTCAGCACGTTGGCACTTTTTTGTAAAGAAAGGCGATATTCTGGCGTGCATTTTACCAAGGTTTTGTCCGACCGGTGCTTACCAGTTTAAGCGAGCAGTGTAAGACCTAATAGAACGCAAGCTGGCAGCCGCGCCTATCGGCTAGCACAAGAATTTAAAAGAACGCGCTTACAAGCATAAATAACACAGCCGCCATAATCGCTGAGGCAGGTACCGTGATTAACCAGGCGGCCACGATACCCAAGAGATAACGCCGTCGCACAAGCTTACGCTTCTTTGCCTTGGCCCATTTGTTGATAACCATGTCCGGTGATAGCGGCGCATCCCCTGCGGCGCTGGCTTGCTTTGCCGGCGCTGGGACAAATTGTCTGTTAGTGATAAATTCTCTCAAGAAACCGACACCGAACACACCGCCAACGGCAATGTGTGTGGAACTTACCGGTAACCCCAGACCCGAGGCGATAATCACTGTGATGGCGGCTGATAGGGCTACACAAAAGGCACGGATTGGATCGAGCTTGGTGATCTTTTCACCGACGACTTTAATGATTTTAGGGCCGAACAGTAGCAAGCCTATTGAAATCCCAATGGCACCAATGGCCAAAACCCAAAGTGGAAGGGTAACCTCTGCAGAGACTGTACCGGCTGTGACTGCTGTCACGATGGCGGCCAAAGGTCCAACCGCGTTAGCGACATCATTGGAGCCATGGGCGAAAGAGAGAAGAGCGGCCGCACAGATCAGTGGGCTGCGGAAGAGTTTTCCAACTGATTTGCGGGTGTTCTCGATATGGCTCGTATCTTTGAGCGAAAAATAACGAACAAGAGCGTAAGCAATCACAAATGCTGTGACGCCAATTGTGATGAGGGCAGGTGTCTCTGCTTTCCAGACTCGTTTGAGGCCCTTCATCACGAGGTAGACTGAGAAAGCGCCGGCCATAATTCCTACGAGGATCGGGATCCATCGTTGAGCGGCAGCGACTTTGTCTTTTTTAAAAATTACGGCAACTTTAACGAAGAGGAGAAACCCTGCAGCGATAATGCCGCCGAGAACCGGTGAGATTACCCAGCTGGCTGCTATCGTGCCCATGATCGGCCAATCGACGGCAGATACGCCAGCCGCTGCGATCCCTGCCCCTAGGACACCGCCAACAATAGAGTGCGTTGTGGAGACCGGCGCACCAATCAGCGTCGCCAGGTTTACCCAAAGGGCGGCAGCCAGGAGAGCCGCCAGCATGGCGTAAACAAAGACCGACTGATCGGCAAAAGCCTCAGGGCTGACAACTCCCTTGGAAATCGTATTGACAACATCGCCGCCTGCAATCAAAGCACCCGCCGCCTCGAATGTAGCGGCTATAGCCAGGGCGCCCATCATGGTCAGCGCTTTTGAACCGACGGCCGGCCCAACATTATTTGCGACGTCATTAGCGCCGATGTTCATCGCCATATAGGCGCCAATGATGGAGGCGATTGCGATGATGGCATAACCATCGGTCGTACCAGATTGCAGGTAGGTGTAAGCCCAAACGGCCATGACGAAGAGCAGGCCAAAGCCCATATCTAGATTGCGCAACCCTAAGCGGGTTGTCGCTTTTTCAAGCTGGATGATTCGCTTAAGGTCTTTGTCTATTGAAGTTTTCTTTTGATCGGGTGAGGGGGCGCCATGAGGTGTCGGTAAAATAGACATGGGGGCTTTAATCCGGCTTTTTACATGCAATGGCAACACGGATTTAGCGCCGTTTATGATGTGGGTCAACGTTAGTGTTTATTTATTTGTTGTGATGCCTGGACGATACCTATCACCCCCTTTTTACTAAGGAGGAATCCTGCAGTTTCAAGACTGAGGGGGCATGCTGATCACGTCTATAAGGATGTGCAGATGGACCTTTCCAAAGGGAAATGTAGAGCCCGGGTTGACGACTCGCCAGGACGCAGAGTTCGAGGCCTTTGAAGAGGCCGGCGTCATGGGCAACCTGCACTACTTGAAAGCCTTCCCACTGGAAGGGTCACAGCTCTTAGGTGAGTTTCTAGGCCATGGGAAACGGGAATGCCAGTGGATGAGTGTTTCCGACACTGCTGATGCAGTGGACCAACCGGACTTCAAGGACCTGGTTGGGTAAGTTTTTCAAATAAACACTTTGGTGGCGTTTCCAGAGCTTCTTATTCTTTTTTGGCAGCCACGGCTTCTAGTTCGAGGAGCACATCCGGGTATGCTAATGCCTTTACGTAGACGAGCGTGCCGGCCTGTGTGCCGCCGGGGTTGTGCTTGGCCCCAGCTTTGATGATAGCGCCGATGTCCGATGGGTTGACCATATAGAGGTTAGTTTTGACTACGTCACTCCAATCCATGCCCGCTTCCCGCAAAGTTTGTCCAACTTTGGCGTATACAATGTCAGCTTGAGTTTCGGCATCAGGCGGCGTCTCGCCGTTCGCGGCAGTTGCCGTTTGCCCACTGATGAACAGAATGCGAGAGCCAGGTGGGATTTCGACACTGCGTTGGGTGTAGCCTCCTGTAGGGTTTCTCAAGATATTGGTCGAAGCACTTTCCGTGGACTGTGCGACGACGTTTCCGGTCAATCCAGCACTAATGGCTAGTGCAGAGAGGAGACTTAGAACGGTACGAACGATCATTGAGAAACTTCCTTTCCTAAATCGGTCAAGCCTAGCCTTTGAGGTAGGTCTTTATGGCGGGGTTGATATGGGAGACAGGTTCGTCCGACATGGTTAGCTGTTGCCAGAACCGATCCGCAAAAGCTTGTGCGTCAGCTGTTCTTGCCGCTGCTTGGTCCGGCGTGTCCTCATGGGTTTCCACGGCGTCGGGCGGAAGAATATCGTGTCTCTCTAGTTCTGCCTCTAGCACCTTCACGCGGTCGCGCACCATGTGGAGCT
Organism: Rhodospirillaceae bacterium; assembly: GCA_028822445.1. Lineage (GTDB taxonomy): Bacteria > Pseudomonadota > Alphaproteobacteria > Rhodospirillales > Rhodospirillaceae > WLXB01. Next base: position 640,203 of record JAPKDQ010000001.1, read on the forward strand.
CACCAGCTAAGGTTACCAACGCCGATATAATTCGGTCCTGGGGCAAGTCGCGGACTAGCACCGGCTCTTTATCGGTCACTGGACCGGTTGGGTAAGTTTGGTAGGGCGAAGATTTTCTCACTGCTGCAACTTTCTTATTTTTCCATCACGTAGAAATTCCAAGTTGTTTTGGGTGGTGTGTCCTTCGACACTGGACCCAGTGCGTATTTGTTCATTTCGGCTGGAATCGTGACCGACTTTGCAAAACCAACACCTTTACCCATCTCGGCATAATCAGCGTCGACGCAGGCTGGCATGTAGGGTTCGTTATTGAGCCATGCATCTGAGAATTGCATCACGTGTTGCGCCGGTTGGCCGGGGACTAAGGCTAGTTCCATCCCAATAAATACACCGCCCGGTTTGAGGATTCGTCTCACTTCCTTGAACAAATCCGGTGTGACCTGCTGTGGGAATTCATGAAGCATGAACATGTGAAAAACCATGTCGAAGGCGTTGTTTTCGTAGTCCATGGTCATAATGTCTTGTTGAGAGAATTTAACGGTCACACCCGCTTCTTGCGCACGAGCATAGGCCAGTTTGACGCAGGGGGCGGCAATATCGACACCGTATCCTTCAGATTCCGGATGTTCTTGCATCCAAGCGATGATGCCGCCGCCATGCCCTGTGCCCCAATCGAGCACGCGGGTGTAGTCTTTTCCCTTGGGCAAGTGCTCCCACATCAGGTGATACACTTTGTTGGGGTCCGATTGGCTCGGATTCGTGGTGCGGCGACCGTAATCATAGATCAGGCCGTCTACGTCATCCCGCCAAACACCACCTGGTTGTTGATGAAAATCAACCCACTCGAAATAATCCGGCATCTTAATATCTGGGTTCAGTTGTAATTCATCACCGGCATTGGCAATGAGTGCGTCGAGTTCTTTTTCTAAGGTATCGCTCTGTCCGTGGACCATTGTATCGATGCCCACATCGGGCTGACTGTACTTTAGGCGCCGAAGGTTGCGTATGCCCCAGGCCTTCAATTGATATTCAGGCAGGGTATCCATGATACGGGCAGCGCTTTCGCGGGTTTCAGGTTCGCCGGCGTGATTGGTATCCCGTTCATTAAAATAGCTGCGATAGGCCTCTTCGTTTGCTTTGGAATTCAGAGCGACATAGGAGCACCGAATGAACTCTTGAAACGCTGTGTAATCGCGGTTTTGTTTCGCGTCGAAGGTGGGGCGGCGGTTGCTGTGTGTGTCTGGCACGATACACATCCATATCTCGAATGTAGAAGAGGACTAAACAGTGAGTGGCTCTGGCAGCTGTGTCAACCAGTTGCGCCGAATCACCTTGACTCATATATAACTTAAACCGTTATGGTTCCGCCAACAATTCCAACGGTCTTTCGGAGCCTTTTATGAAACTGTTGCGGTATACCGTTTTAGCTCTATCGCTTGTATTGGGGCTGACCAGCTCGACTTTGGCTGAGGTTGTGCTGCATCGCGGCAATAGCAAAGAGCCCGATACATTAGACCCTCACCGAGCGGCTGGTGTTTGGGAAGACGAAATTATCGGCGATATGTTTCTCGGCCTGACAACGGAAGCAATTAATGGCGATATCATTCCCGGGTCGGCTGAAAGCTGGACGATTAGCGACGACGGTTTGGTGTACACATTTACTCTACGAGACGCCCTTCTTTGGTCCGATGGCGTGCCGGTGACAGCGAGCGATTTCGTCTTTGGTATGCGCCGCATTATGGATCCGGAAACCGCTGCCCGATATGCCTCTCTCCTCTTTCCAATCAAAAACGCCCGCGCGATCAACATGGGAGAGATGAGCCCGGATGAGATAGGTGTGGTCGCGCTTGGTTCACAGAGAGTTGAGATCACGCTGGAAAACCCTGTGTCGTTTTTTACGCAGTTGCTGTCTCACTACACTACCTTTCCCGTCCCACAACATACTTTTGCCATGCATGGAGAGGATTGGGTTAAGGCGGGCAATATGGTCACCAATGGTGCCTATGTGTTGCAAGAGTGGGTGGCAAACTCCCATGTGAAGGTGGCCAAGAATACAAAATTTTATGATGCGGCGAACGTTGCCATTGATACGGTTTTTTATTACCCAATTGAGGATAGCCGCACCGGCTTAAGGATGTTTGAGACGGGAGAGTTGGACACGAATCTAATGACGGAAGGGTTTCCATCAACCATGCTGGAAGAGGTGACACGAAGGCTTCCGGATGAGGCGCGTGTTGTCCCCAGTCTTGGCAATCGGTTCTTGCCTATGAACACTAGTAAGCCGCCATTTAATGATAAGCGCGTGCGTAAGGCGGTCTCCATGCTTGTTGACCGTGAAATCATCAATGACCGGGTCGTGTCTGTCGGTGCGCGTTCAGCCTACGCATTTGTGCCACCAGAAACGGCCAATCATCAGGCTGGGGCTCAAGTCGACTTTGTTTCTATGGCTATGCCAGAGCGGATTGCGGAAGCGAAGCGCCTGCTAGCTTTGGCCGGGTACTCTGAAGACAACCCTCTTCGTTTCGTGTTGTCCTATAGGGGCTCCTACGACAACACGCGCCGATTATCTGCTATTGCTGCTATGTTTCTCCGGGCTGGCGTTATTGCTGAAATTGCGGCCTACGATTCTCGCATTTCATACAGCAAGATGGATCAAGGCGACTATGAAATGGGCGACGGCGGTTGGGCCGCCGATTATAACGATCCCTATAATTTCTTATATCTTCTGCTCTGTGATTCCGGTCCCATGAATTGGGCGCGATACTGTAATCCCGGCTTTGACAAGCTGGTGAACCAGGCGGCTGTGACACTGGATATGAAAAAGAGAGCGGGGCTTATGTCTCAAGCCGAACAAATCATGCTCGATGATCACCCCGTCATTATGCTTGATTATGCGACCAACCGTATTCTTGTTTCAAAACGTATACGGGGTTTCGTTGACAATATTTCAAACAAGCACCGCACACGATTTATGTGGATTTCAGATATTTGAGTTCGATCGAATTTTCTAAAGAAGTCGCCGAGGCCCGCGTGCAAAATTAGCCAAAGTACTAGTCCAATCGGGTTACGAGGGACTGACCGGGGTTGCCTGGGTCGGCGACGCTGATCACCTTCACATTGTTGTGTTCTCTAAACGCTGCGCGTTTGGCTTTGAAGTCTGACCCTTCCATCCGCTTGTCCCGGTATAGAATAAACGCGCGCAGTGCGCCGACATCCTCAGCTTCATCGTAGACGATGCCAAAGTTAGAGCGAAAACGGTGTTTGGGGGTCGTGAAGTTAAAGTACATGCGATAGGCGTCTACGCCGGTCTTGGGGTCGGGCTTGAGGCGCACACCGTCATTGTCGCTGAGCACATTGTAAACAACGGCTGGGTCGTTTGGTCCACCAGCGTGATCGGTCTGGATATTGCCTAAGGTACCTTCGTCATCAATGAGCTCACCCTCTGTGATGATGATTAGTTCAATGCCCTCGCCCTCTGCCATCAGGCCTTCGCCATAGCGTGATGTGGCAATCCCTGCTGGATAAAACCGGTGCTCACTTTCCCGGAACTTTGTTCCGTCCAACTCTATAAAGACTAGGCTGTTATAGGATCGCACTGTGTAGTCCATGTCCGACGTAAAATAGGTATTCTCACTGGCCCACCATCCCGACATGTTTTTCCAGAACGGGTGATCCGACAGCTTGGTGTCTTGTGCAGATGCATTTCCTGCAATGACGAATAAGCCAAGGGTAACAACGGCACGGAGAAGTTTCATTTTAAGCATCCAAGTAATTGGCTATGGCATCTGCTTTGTCTTGTGTGCATGAGTTAAAGGGTAGAACTAGATGTTCTGAATTGGGCACTAGGGCGGCGGCTTCTTCAACAGAGACATGTAGTGGGTCGGCTTCGTGGGCCATGCAGAATGTGGGCACAGTGATCAGTGGCAAACGGTCATGGGTCTTGTGACGGAAGACTGCGTTGTAGCCTTTGTAGTAGTGGTCCAACGCCTTCATCACTTCCATGACGCTGCTGTGTAGGCTTCCAGTGGGCCAAGGTTCCTTACCCAAATAATGCTCTTTGTCCCTCATGTAGTAGGGAAAGTAGAGCCCCATATCTCTCATGAAGTTCCAAGCCCAAATGAAATGCTCGCCGTTCGCCTGTGGTTTAATTTTTGGCGCGTAGTTTTCCAGCATATCGGCGGCGAGGGCCGGGTCAAATAACGCCACTCCATCGAATACTAATTTGCGTACTCGATCGGGATGGGCGATCGCGATTTCCATGCCAATGTTCGCACCGGTGTGGCCGCCGTATACATCAACCTTATCGAGGCCCAACTTATCCCAGATCCGAATCACGCTATCGGCGTAATAGATCAGGTCCGGTTCTTCTGGTGTCGGTGGAACGGATTCTCCAAACCCCAAAGTATCTGCGGCGATGCAGTAGCGCGTTTCGGCAAGCGCCGTGACTAAACCGGTGAGGCCTTTTGAAGACCCAGGTCCTGCATGCATCATGTAAAGTGGTAATGAACCGTCGGCGGCACCTTCCCCGGCATGCCGGTAATGTACCAGGCCTTCTTCAATTCTGACAAACGCGCGATCCAGGTCCATTGGTTTGACTCCTTCGTTTAAATTCGTCTCTGAGGCTTGTGCGCTGTCGCTGGACGCAACAGAGGATGCGAGCGGCAAAGCAGTAGCTGCCGTTCCTCCAATCATGGTGCGCCGTGTCAGCATAGGGTTCCTTCAGATATCTGGCCAACGATAAGCGCGGATCATGCCGCGTGGGCACAAGCTTTGCACCAACGTTCATCTTATGGTGATTACCTGTAGTCGCTAGCTAGTCGTCGACCGTCCACACTGCTTTACACCTCTCTTAACGTCGGCTTAGGGTTGAAGCTCAATGTTGGGGAGGCTTACTATGCTGCCATCAGACTTTATTGCAGGCCCCATTGCCAATCCAGAGGCATCAAGGCGATCGATCTTAAAAGGCTTTGGCGCGGGGGCCATGGCCGTGGCTGGTATATCGGCGTCATCGCGGTTATCAGCCGCCGCTCCGGCATCTAATGGCGGGCTCGACTATAACAACCCGAAAGACAACCTCTACGCCTTCGCCAAGATCTGGTCGTCGTTTGAGCAGCCCACAATCGGCGGTTTTCATGGCTTGATGTATATGCGCATTGGCAACGGCCGCATGATACCTGTGTTTGGCTATGAAGGGACGGGGTGCCTCCAGGCGCAATGGGAACCAGACGGAACGCTGACACGAGTGTCACGCGAGACTGGGTTTTTTACCGATTTGCGTTCGGGTGATATCTTAGAAACCTGGGATAATCCGATCACCGGAGAAACCGTTCCCGTCTATCACTTCTACAATCCGTTGCTGGTTCGCAAGATGGATAACCAGATGTCGTCCTTCAATTTTGGCGCTGCGACGGATTCTCCGACGCTGATGAACGAGGGCACGGTTTTCCCAGACGAGACCGGGCACATTCCGTTCATCCTGCCGTTTCAGTCCTTCGGCGATGATCTCTTGCTGAATTGGGATTATACTCACGAATACACCAATCCGGTCACACCAGAGGGCTGGCCGCAGTCGTCAACGGGTGCGCGAATCTCGCCATCCGAGCACTTTACGTTTCATCTGTCTAAAGACCAACTTGAGGATCGCAGTTTGCCCACGGCTAGGTTTGTCGCTGGGTTTTCACGTATTTCTCAAGCGTGGCCGTGGATGAAGATGGGCGGTAGTGGCATGGAGGATATCCAGTTGTTTGGTCGTATGTTCAGTCACAAGGGGCTACCTGGCACGGCTGATGTTCGTCCGAAAGTGCTGGCCTATCTTGAAAAGCATGCGCCTGAATATCTGACGTTGCCAGATAAGTGGAAAATGGAGAGCTTTCGGGTGGATACGTGGTCTTGCTATGCCGCTGATGTGCCACCGGAAAACCCAGATTACGATTGGCAGGAAAAGCGCCCGGCTCAGGTTCCCGGTCCACCGACCGGATCTGGAGCTCTGTAAAAAGGCCAACCACATTCCTGCGGTTTCCATAAAGAAAGAGCGGCCTTAGAGCCGCCCTTGGATTTCTCCTCGAACGATTTCCCTTGCCACGAGGCATTCGATTCCGATTGAGAACACATCCAGAAGCCTAATTCTCTTCAACTTATTCATCCAGACCTTCACACAGTATAATGCCGGTACGTTCTTGGCGCACCTTACCGCGTATTCGCTACGTAGAGACTTTGCTTAGGCTATGGCTGTCGAGACCTTTTTCGCGTTTCCACTCACCGCGTAAATACTTCTTCATTGTGAATACCCTTCTGTCGCTTTTCTTTATGGTGCTTTTGGAGAGGGGGGGGGTCGTTGTTTTTTTGATCTCTTTATTGAAATCGCTTCGTCTTACCAGTGCCGCGGTCAATGTTTCTTCGAACCACTAGTGAACCATCCACTGTAACGATCTCAACCATGAGGGTTTTATTGTCGATAGCTTCAACAGACCCTACTTTCAAGCGGTCGTTGCCAGACAGGATCAGTCTTGTTTCGGCTAGCGTGCGGGCTTGATCAATAGTCAGGGCAAGCTCATGGTTTTTCCGGCCCATGACGAAGGCTATGAATTGACCACTCCGTTTTCCGCGACCAAATTTGCCTCGTCCGTTATGGCGACCACGATGCTGTCCCGGTCCCATATCGCTCATGCGGTTGCCGCGATCAAAGCGTTGTTCCGTGTCAGCAGGACGTCCAGTCCGGGTCGAGATCTCAATGGTCTGAACTAAGGAGCCATCTTGAGTGATAACGTCGACCAATACACTATCGGTTGAAGTTACTGTAACGCCACCGACTTTGAGGTTGGTATTGCTCATTTGAGCAATGTGACCGCTTACGATATCGCGGACTTGTTCAGTGGAGAGGCCTTTATTAATTGTCTCTAGGCGCCCTTCAAATCGGTCGCCACGATCATGGTGGCCATCTGCGGCGTAGATTGGTGTGAAGACAGCCCAGCAGACCAAAAGTATAAATGCTGTGAGAAATGTCTTAACGGCGTTTTCAATTTTAAAGCCCTTGTCCATTATTTTGTCCTCGTTGTCCGGTTTGGAGCGTCTTGGCCCGTTTATTGGAAATTTCAATGTGGCCATTAAGACAGCGCTCTGTAACGGAGAGATGTCCGGAATCGTTAAAAAGGGTGACGTGCTGTAACGAGGTCCAAGTTTGTTACAGTTTGTTTCCGGATTAGTGGTGCTTCTAATTAGTGTGCCTATAATATCATGGTCATGTTCAATATTACGGAAACCACCAAACCTCATATCCTGATCGTCGACGACGATTCAGAAATTAGAAACCTTTTGTCCCGATTCTTGGTCAAACACGAATACCGGGTGACCGCGGCCAAGGATGGCCGAGAGATGAAAAAGGCGCTCGCCGACTGGCAGATCGATCTGATCGTCCTTGACCTCATGATGCCGGGAGAGGATGGCCTGACGCTCTGCCGTAAGGTCCGTGCGCATTCTAATATGCCGGTGATAATGCTTACGGCGATGGGGGAGGATGTGGAGCGGATCATCGGCCTGGAGGTTGGTGCAGACGATTACATGGCAAAGCCGTTCAATCCCCGTGAGTTGGCCGCCCGCATTAAAGCCGTATTGCGACGGGTCGAGCAGGGTGGGACACCAAATATCAGCGATGACGAGAAAACTGGTCGCTATGCCTTTGATCTGTTCGAACTCGATCCCGCGACCCGCTCTCTCCATAAGGATGAAGTTGAGATCAATGTGACTGCTGGAGAATATAATCTTCTTCTAGCCTTTGTGAGCCATCCCCAGCGTATTTTAAACCGGGATCAGCTTCTTGATATGGCCAAAAGGCGTTCGGCTATCCCTTTCGATCGTTCGATTGATGTTCAAGTCGGGCGCCTGCGCAAGAAGATTGAGCAGGACTTTCGCGAACCAACCCTTATAAAAACCGTACGTGGTGGTGGCTATATGCTCACCGCTGACGTAACCCGGATCTAAAGGCGCCACACACAATGAAGCGCATCGTTCCCGATAGCCTTGGCGGCTGGCTGTTCACGGTTGTGGTTACCGCTGTGGTGTTGATCTACGGCTCGACCTTGGTGACCTACTTTATATATAGAGATCAATCTGCTGAAGTAGCTGCAGCCAGCCAGGTTGCTGATCAGTTGATCGTCTTTAAGCGTTTGATCGAGCAAGCTCCCCTGCGTGAGAGGAGTTCTCTGATCCAGGCTCTAAATTCACCAGGTTTACGCATGGTCATCACGACCCGGCCTCTGGTGGTTGGGTCCGATGAGGTTTTTACGTCTCGCATCATCTATCGCAGGCTCATGGCCGAATTCCCCGAAGGGACGGAAATTCACACGGATAGCCGCATCGCTGAGTCAGTAGGTGAGGAGCGTTTCCCAACTCAGGAAGAAGTCCGCCGGGAGTTGCGTCGTCAGCGACGAGCAATGCAGCACCCGTTAAGATCACTTGGTGCCGTGCTACCACCGCCGCCTCCGCCAGTTGCTCTCGGCTTTCAGCCCTTCGTTAGGGCATCTATTCGTTTTGGAGAAAGGACATGGTTGAACGCCCGCGTTGACCTTGATTTGACGGAAGCAGGGGAGCGGACACGGCCATTCTTACAAACGGCGTTCTTGTGGACCACATTGATAACGTTTCTGATTGCTATTCTTGCTATCCTCGCCGTGCGCCGTGCGACTATGCCGGTGTCCCTATTTGCTAAGGCAGCAGAGCGCCTTGGTCTTGGCCTTAATGCCGAGCCGCTTTCTGAGAGGGGCACCGGCGAGGTGCGCAGAGCCGCGCGGGCTTTCAATACCATGCAAAGCCGTCTGCAAAGGTTCGTCAAAGACCGCACGCAAATGTTAGCGGCTATTTCTCATGATCTACGTACTCCGATTACCCGCATGCGGTTGAGGGCTGAATTCGTTGATGATAGTGCGCAACGGGAAAAGATGCTGTCAGATCTTGACGATATGGAAGCCATGATCTCTGTGACCCTTGCTTTCGCTCGTGAAGATGCAGCTAACGAGCCGGCAGCGCCAACGGATGTTGCAGCCCTCGTTGCGCGCATCGTGAGTGATGAAGAAGAGGGAGGGCATGCTGTCTCGTACACTGGTCCAGAAAGCCTGGAGCGTATCATTCGTCCCCTTGGCCTTAAGCGCTCTCTTGCCAATATTGTTGGAAATGCGATCAAGTACGGCGGATGTGCGGATGTCTTGTTGACTAAGACTGAAGACGGAATTGAAATTCTTATTGATGATAAAGGCCCGGGGATTCTGGAAGCTGAGAAAGAACAGGTATTCACGCCGTTCTTTCGTCTCGAAGGGTCGCGGTCTCGCGATACCGGCGGTACCGGTCTCGGCATGACTATCGCGCGTAACGCTATTCGCTCAATGGGTGGAGATATCGAGTTGCTGGATCGTGCCGAAGGTGGTCTGCGGGTGCGGGTGATGTTGCCAGTGAAGAGCTAAGGCGCTTTTTCTCGGTAATATTCTGTGGGCTTTTCCGATTGGTCTCCTGTTACTAGCGTGCGTATGATTTAAAAGTGAATGCAGAATCGCGCGCAGCTTTTCAAAACGCACTTGCGCTTCTTTAGGCGCCCCCAAATTTAATCTCCCCCAGCGTCTTTTCTATCGCGAGCAAAGATACTGCGCGCTAAAGGTTTTGATGGTTAAGGTGCATGGCCTCGAGCAAGTCTTGTTTGTTGTGAACCAATGGAATACCGCCGTTGTGTGCTCATCTACTGAAAACGTTATTTTGTCTGAGGGGCGGCCAGCCTCTGAGAAAATGCGGATGTGAGTGCCTAATTCCTAGCATGCTCTATCGGTCAAGCGCTAAGGTTACTAGCGACATAGCGCATAGAGTTGAATGATGAGGACGCCATGAGTAAAAAATCGAGAACGTTTCAAAATGATCCCGACGGCACTCGCCTACCTATTAAGGTGGACACTACTTCTAACGGTGAGTTTATGCCTCGACCTTTGTCGGAGGCGAACTTAGAAGCTAACAAGCGGGCTCTTATCGCAGCTGACAAGAACGCTCGTCATACGGGACAGCACCGCCGTGACTTTTTAGTTTCGACCGCAGGTGCGGCGACAACTTTGCTGGCGTTCAATGAGGTTAATGCCGCGTCCGGGAAACGTGGAAGCGCTTATGAACTCCCGGGGGAAGCGGGCAAAGATGAAGCAGCCGCAAAGGACGCGCTGGATGGTGATGAATTCATCTTTGACGTCCAAGGTCACCACGTCGGCAACATTGACAGCTGGGCCGAAGGAACACCGTTGTACCCGGCGCGTAACAATTTTAAATTCTTCGCACCTCAAGTTGGTTGTGAATACGCGGGCGATGACCCTGACCTTGGCCATATTGATTGTTTGACGGGTGAGGCCTACGTCAAAGAGGTATTCATGGACAGCGATACGGATATCGCTGTTCTTTCCTTTGGACCCGCGCCAGACAATCAGATGATGCCGCAGTATTCAGAAGGGGCTGAGACGGTCCGTATTCTTGAAGCCCTGGGTACGACCCAAAGACTTATGGTTCACGGTCGCTGCATGCCAACTTATCCGGAAGACCTAGAATCGATGGATGAAACGGCAGCTAATTGGCCTGTTTCTGCATGGAAGACCTATACCCAGTATGGCCCAAACGATACGGGCTATTACCTTGATGATGAGCTAGGCAAGCATTTCATAGAGAAAGTGCGGAACACCGGGGTCAAAAGGGTGTGCGTTCACAAAGGTCTTCCGTTTCTCCAGTACAAGGATAACCTCAAGTACTCCAGTTCACGGGATGTCGGGCCAGCAGCAGTTGCGAACCCAGACATTACGTTCATGATCTACCACTCAGGTTATGATATGCGCGTTCCAGAGGGTGAGTATTCTAGGGACTCGGGCTCAGGCGTTGATGACCTAATTAATTCTCTGATGGACAGCGACATCGCACCGGGAACGGCCTCTAATGTTTACGCGGAAATTGGTAGCACTTGGCGCTACCTCATGCGTGATCCCGATCAAGCTGCGCACGTTATGGGTAAGCTGCTTAAATATGTTGGTGAAGACCGCGTGCTGTGGGGTACAGATTCAATCTGGTATGGCTCACCTCAGGATCAGATCATGGCGTTTCGCGCGTTCCAAATTTCGGACGAGTTCCAGGAAAAGTACGGGTATCCGAAAATCACACCGGAGATTCGTGCGAAGGTTTTTGGTCTAAATGGAGCCGACGCTTATGCACTGTCACCTGATGATGTGCGCAAACACACGAAGGCCGACCCTGTCGAGAAAGCGAAGGTTGAATACGCTGAACGGCAAGACCCGAGTTATCTAACCTACGGGCCTAAAAACCGGCGCGAATTCTTGAGGTTCTTGTCGCAACAGGATCGCTAGAAGGTGCCCTTCTATTACTAATTAGGAAGAAGGCTGAAGACTATTAATAAAGCTCAGTGCCTCGATTGGTAGTCTTGGCTTGTAGGGAAAGTTAAAGGAGTAGGGCACGTCTTTATCGCCCATATGTTGATGTGTTTGCCATACTTAAAGCGGGCCAAACAAAACCCGCCCTCACGCGTACCGAAGGGGCCGTGGGGTTTTGCTTCCGGCTGCCAGAAGTAAGCGCCCTTGTTCACCTTTCCGAAGGGGCGGGTTAACTTACCAGACAGTACGAAGGTTTCTTCCACACAGGGGTGAGTTAGTTCTGGACAGGCCCAGTTGTCCGGGTAGATGTGTGGCGAGGTTAAGAATAGGAACGTACCCTCTTCACCGTGTTCTCGATCCCACTTCAAAACTTAGCGCAGGTTACCCATCCACTCCAACGTTGGGTCAGCGGTTGAGGCATCCCATTTTAATGCCAATGCCTTGGCCTTTCATACCTTCGCGCTCATGCGGGCCACACTCAGTCTCTCTATGGTGTGGCCAAAGGATTTGGAGAGCATGCGGTCAGTCAGCGGTGCCATGGACGAAGTAGTTCAGTTGGTTAAGGGTTGGTGGTACGGATATGTTGGCTGTGTGATTACATAAACAATAACAAGAAAAATAGTTAAAAAATATAATCAAGGGCGGGTGTCGACAGTCTATCTTAAGCCTGTGTTCAACTATATTTTGCAACGTTTTTCTTGGCGATGGGCTCGACCGATCGAACCAGAAGTGAAAGGGCTCGTCCGATAAAAACCTATTTTTATTTTTTTAGCTGATTTTAGCTCCCGATTAAGTGAGGTCTTCTCTATTTCAAAACCCCGAAATGAAACGGTGCCGGGGCCTCAACCGGTTGACCTGAAACGGCTTCTCGGGTAGGAGGATCATTACGATTGTCTCTGCTTAGAGTTATTTTTGCGTTTAATGCTTTATTGCTCGCCTAAATCACTCCAAACCGTGTGGTCGTATTTAAAGGCCTCATGCCCGCTGTGGGACAGGCCCTACGTGTGTACTACTGGAGAAAATATATGCCGAGCGGAACCGTAAAGTGGTTCAATGCGACCAAGGGCTATGGGTTTGTAGAACCCGACGATGGCTCCCAGGACGCTTTTGTCCATATCTCAGCCGTTGAGCGCGCTGGATTGTCAGGCCTCAATGAAGGCCAAAAAGTTCAATTCGAACTCGTGCAAGGCCAAAACGGCAAGACCTCTGCCGAAAACTTGGTCGTCGAATAATCGGCGATCTCAGTTGAGTACACCGCGTCCACCTTGTGTGGGCGCGGCGTTCTTTTAGGGGTACAGATGAACCAGCAGAGCTATTTGGCCTGTTGGTTTTTTTGTGTTGGATTTTAGGTTAGGCGTTCGGATCAACGAGCACGTCAATCAGAGTGGGGTGCCCACGTTTAATTGAGGCCATAGCTTGATCAAAAGCTGCGGGCATATCTTCCGGTAAGGCGACCGGCCCAACCGTTGCCCATCCTTGTGCCTTCGCCAGCCCGCATAGGTCTGGCGGCGGGTCATCTAATCTCTGTCCGACCCATTTGTTTTCCCGGGGCCTGCCACGAGCCTGCGCTACCCGGTCTTGGTGGCGTTCATCGTTATAGAAGGACCTGTTGTTGTTGATCACCGCGAGGATCGGTAATCCCTGTTGAGCGGCCGTCCACAGACTCGCCATGCCTGAGAGCAAGTCTCCATCTCCTGTAGCAAGGACAACCAGGCGGCCCGGGTCGGTGTCCTGCATCGCCAAGGCCGCTCCGATAGCAAATGGGGGGCCTGCGCCAATCACGCCACCCGCATCCGCGCCTAGGTAATCTAGCGGATGATCGAAGTGGGCGGCTGTTGTGGGCCAGCCGAAGGGAAGGCAGGCGTATGTTGCCTTACGACCTAGAAGCGCTTTCGTTGTCGCCTCTGCCAAATGTGCCATGGAGATCGTGTGCGATGTCGGCGGTTCTATGACCCCAGCCTTAGGCTTCACCGCGCTTGCCGGGTCATTTACATCGAGCGCCGTCAACAACGCCTGTGTGGTTGTGTCTGGATCAGCCAGTAACATGATGTCTGTGCGGGGTAGGCCGAGGTAATCCATCACCGCGCCGGTATGTGCATATCGATCCAAAGACGACTGAATAACTGTAAGCGAGCCATCCTCGGCACGGTCTACTGCACCTAGAGTTGCTTTAAGGTCGAGCCAATCCAGGCTCAGTACAACATCTGCTTCAGACAGAGCGGACAGGTCACCCTTGCTCTGGAAAAGTGGCAACAACCTTTCATGCTTTGGGTGTGAGCTGGGAAAAGAGGCTGCTAGCTTCAGGGCCGTATACACCTTGGCGTCTAGTGCTTCGGCTAACTGAATCCGCCGCATCCAATCGTCTTCGTCACGTGAAACGCGGCCTGCTAGTATCACCACTTTCTTTGCCGCTTTGAGGGCGGTGACGGCCTGCTCTAAACTCGCAGAATCTGGCCCTGGCGGTGCACCGACGGGAAAGTATTTTGGATTAGGTAGGGCAATCGGTCCGCCTAGTGGCTCTTCCTGCAGTGCTGCATCCAAGCATACGTAAGTCGGGCCCATAGGTGCTGTCGAGGCCATTAGCGTCGCTCGTAAGACGGATTCGGCAATTGCTTCTGCTGATCCTGGTTGATCGTCCCATTTGAGGTAATCCCGCACCATCGATGCCTGGTCAGCCGCCGTGTGTATCCAATCGATCCAGGGGCGACGCTTGGCTGCATCGATGGGGCCTGTCGCTCCCATGATGACCATAGGCATGCGGTCGGCGAAGGCATCGAAGATGTTAATTGCTGCATGCATTACGCCTATGTTGGCATGCAAGGCGACCCCCATCGGTTTGCCGGTGACTTTGGCGTAACCATGTGCAATCCCGACGGCGGCTTGCTCTGTTAGGCACAAAACTATCTCTGGATCTTTGTTACCCAGATAGTTGACGATGGAATCGTGTAAACCGCGATAACTCGCGCCAGGGACAAGGCTTATGTACTTGAGACCGCTGCGCCGGAGCATTTCTGCCGCAACATCGCTCGCCCACTCTAGCGTCGGGTTTTGTGGTGGTACGAAGTCTGACATGGCAATTTCCTTAGAGAGGCTTGTCCATGCCCCATTTATTAACTTTAATCTGCGCCTCGTCCGCCATGGGACTGTGACCAGCCGATGGGGTCTTTCAGGAAGTCCCGAACGTCGCTGATCTTATCTGCATCGAAATAGCCGCCGTCTTCAGCAGCCTCTATCACGTCTGCCCAGGTAGAAAGGTAGAGCAAAGAAACACCTTCTTTTTTAAGGCTGTCTATGGCGCCCGGAAAGGCACCGTAGAAGAATACGACAAATGTGTGATTGCATTTTGCACCAGCGTTTCTAATAGCTTTCACGAACGAAAGTTTGCTGCCGCCATCCGTCGCTAAATCTTCGACCAGCAGTACGTTTGAATTTTCTTCCAAACTGCCTTCAATCTGAGCCATACGCCCAAAGCCTTTTGGCTTCTTACGGACATACTGCATTGGTAGCATCAGCGCGTCAGAAATCCATGCCGCATAGGGAATGCCTGCGGTCTCTCCGCCGGCAATGCTATCAAGGTGTTCAAATCCGATCGTTTGCTCAATTTCTTCGCGGGCGAGCAAGGTGATCGTCCGTCGGGCGCGCGGGAACGAGATAAGCCAACGGCAATCGATATATACGGGGCTGGCCCATCCGGCCGTCAGCGTATAGGGCTCTTCCGGCCTGAAATTGACGGCTTTGGTCTCGAGCAAGATATTGGCGATGGTTCGGGCGGCGGTTAGCTGGCGCGGGGTGCGGGTTGTCATTTTGGTGAAAGTCTTTCGGCTGGCTTTACTGAATGCTGTTCCCCATGTTTACTTAGTTACACGCCATCTCTCAACGCCTTCGAACGGATCGTTTTTCCTTGGCCATAGCATGACCGACGCTTCCCAGACTTCTGCCACCGTATGGGCTCTTACCGATGACCGGCCGGGCAACAACGTCCAGGTTATGGGGGTCGCCGGAGCGCTTAATTGGCCAGTGGAAGAGAAAGCGATTCGCTATACGGCCTTTGCCGGGCTGCCAAACATGGTTCGCGGGGCCACATTAGCGGGCCTGACAGATGACTGCCGCGAGGCACTAGCAGGTCCCTGGCCGGACGTGGTTATCTCAGCTGGTAGACGATCTGCTCCAGTTGCTCGATGGATCAAGCGTCAGTCTCAAGATCGCACTAAGCTGGTTCAGGTCATGTTCCCTGGACGAGCGGGTACTCAAGATTTCGACCTTATTGCTGTCCCTGACCATGATGCAAAATGGGGCGTGGCCAAGTGGAAGAATGTTGTTTCGATCACCGGCGCGCCCAACCTCATCACGGCGGAGCTTCTCAGAAAGGAAGCTGACCTCTGGCGTGACAGGTTTGACTCACTGCCGCGTCCGTACATTGCCGTCGTGGTCGGCGGGTCTACGCGACGGCGCGCGTTTTCGCAGGTCAGGGCCTTTGACCTCGGTCTTCAAGTCGCAGCGCTCGCCAAATCCGTCGGCGGCAGCGTGCTCCTGACAACATCGCGTCGGACAGGCCTAGATGCTGAATCCGCGCTCACGCAAGTTATTCCCGAACCACGCGCGCTCTTTCTTTGGGGGGAAGAGGGCGAAAACCCGTATGTCGGTTTCCTTGCTCTCGCCGATGCCATCGTTGTGACAGGGGATTCTGTCACCATGTGCGCTGAAGCCTGTGCGACAGAAACGCCTGTGTATATTTATGCGCCGCCGTATTCGGTGGGCGCTAAACATCAGCGTCTCCACCAGCGACTTTATGACCTCGGGTATGCTAGACCGCTCGGTCAAACTTTTGAGGCTTGGTCTCATCCGCCCTTAAACCCCGCTCACAATATTGCTGAAGCCATCCGCCGGGTTATCGCTGGCGGGCCCGCAAAAGGATAAAGGCCTCCATGCCACGTTTCTCTGCCAATGTTTCCATGCTGTTTACTGAAGTTTCATTTCTGGAGCGGTTTGCGACGGCATCTGCGTGCGGGTTTAAAGGCGTAGAGTGCATGTTTCCTTATGCCGAACCGGCGGAGAAAGTCGGTGATGCTATAGCTATGGCAGGCCTTAATATGGCGCTGTTCAATGCACCCCCCGGTGACTTTTCAGCGGGTGAGAGAGGGCTTGCAGCTCTGCCAGGACGACAGCAGGACTTTCGTGATTCCATGGAGGTCGCGTTCAAATACGCAGAGCTTATGGATTGCAAACGCATTCATGTTTTTGCGGGGATCGTTCCAGAAGAGCAGTGGGAAGAGGCTCTCGGGGTTTATATAGGGAACCTAGCCGCTGCGTCTGATATGGCAAGAGAGCTCGGTATAGATATCCTCATCGAGCCAATTGTCATGGAGGGATACTTTCTGTGTCGGCCAGATGATGCGCTTCAGGTCCTGGACGACGTGAAAGCGAACAACCTCAAGATTCTATATGATATCTATCAGGCTCAACTGGGGCAGGGCGCGATCACAGACTTCCTAGATAGGCATATGGATAAGATCGGACACATTCAGATTGCCGGTGTGCCAGGTCGGAATGAGCCTGACCGCACGGGCGAGCTCAACTGGCCGTATCTATTCGACCTTCTCGATGCGCACGGCTACGCTGGGTGGGTTGGCGCGGAATATTCCCCCAGGGCTGGAACAGAGGCTGGTCTCGGCTGGGCGAAAGACTGGGGTATCATGGCGCCTTAATTAGCCACGTCGAGTGTGTGGAAAGACAGCACGTCAGCTTCAACGGCATAGCTGGTCACACGCGCTGCTAGTGCATCAAACGCGGGGCTCTGCCACTTGAACAAGCCGGGCGGGTTGTCACGCTCATAGGCGAGCACTTCACCGACTAATTGTCGCCTTACTTCTGGGTCTGCTGCGCTTTCCGCCGCATCTATGAGCGGCATAATAGCCTGATCGCAGTAATATACGGGGCTCCACTTGCAGGATCGTGTGCGGTAGCCATGCATGGGATCGAAGCCGCTGGTGACCATAGAAAAGGCAACAACCGGGTCCGGCCAGCCGGTTTGGTACATGTACTCCAAGTACTTCCCGAAGGTTGTGCGACGAATTTCCATATTCACACCAATAAGCGCGAGGTCAGCGGCGATTTGTTGATGGGCTTGATCGTCGCTCGCCCCGGCGCTGGCTGCGACCATAACTATGTCAAAACCGTCTGCATACCCGGCCTCTACGAGCAGGGCCTTGGCCCTTTCTGGGTCGTGGGGATGCGGTTCTAGCGCTGGGTTGAACCCAAACGCCAAGGGGTGGGCGACCTGCGAAGAGGGGGGAATGGCATCGTCAAACATCACGGTTAGAAGAAGGTCTCGATTAACCGCGTAATTTAAGGCGCGTCGTACCCTGACGTCGGCCAGTGGAGACTCCTTCGCGGTGATGAACTGAATATAGGCGACTGAGGGATTGGCATAGGTCACGATCCTTCCACCAGCAGCCTCAACCGAAAACTTATCTTCGGCGGCCACATTGAACGCGACGTCGAGAGAACCGGATAGTAGCCCTTGCACACGCGCTGCCGGGTCATCCAACTGGACCAGCGTTATCTCGTCCAGAGCCGGGGGCCGCCAGGCCGAAGTGTTCGCGGTAAGGTGAATGCGTCCGTTCTTCCAGTCTCTAACGGTAAACGGGCCGGAGCCAATGGGGTCTAGCGCAAAAGCTTTAGGGCCGAGTATGGCAAAATGTCTCGGCGCAGGAATTCTAACGAAATCAAGATGAATCGGCAGAATAGCGTTGGGTTTGGCAGTTGTAATAGCAATGGTATGGCTGTCTCGTGGTTCGGCACCGATGACGCCAATACGAGACAAATGCGTACCGATGGTTTCGCTCTTTCCCTCGTCTGATAGCAGGTACTTAAAGGCTGCTGAGACGGCTTCGGCATCGAAGGGCTCACCATTTGAAAATACGACATGACGGCGAAGAGATAGCACCCATTTGTTCTGGTCTTCCATCTCCCAGGCCGTTGCCAGGGCGGGGCCAGGTGAGCCGTCAGCCCCAATGCGGGTTAAGGTATCGAATATAGCTTGAAGGGGTAGCGTTCCAGGCAGGCTAACATTTTGGTGCGGATTACCAAGTGTGGGTGGTAATATCTGAATGCCGAGCGTCAGGGATTTATCCGCTTGCGCTGGGTATCCAGCGATGCTCAGAAGGAAAGCCAATCCCGCGCTCAAAAGGGTGTCTTTTAGTGAACGTGCCATTTGCTCAGTATAGCGCAGTTGGCAAGGAGCCTCTAAACTGCTTTTAAATAAATACAGAGGGGAACACACGATGGTCACACTATTAGGGAAAGCTATTTCACGCTCGGCCAGATGTCTCTGGGCTTTGGAAGAGGTGGGCGTTGTGTACGAACATAAGCCTCTTAATTACTCTACGGGAGACGCGAAGACGGCCGAGTTCAGGGCCATTAATCCAGGGGCGAAAATTCCAGTGCTCGTAGATGGCGATGTCGCTCTGTTTGAGAGTTTGGCGATCAATCTCTATGTGGCACAAGCCTATGGAAAAGGAGGCCTGTGGCCAGATGATGCAGCTGGTCAGGCGTTGTGTTTGCAGTGGACTTTGTTTTCCGCGACGGAGGTCGAGCCGCCCGGCGCAACCAGGCTTGTTCAGTTCATTTTTAAAGCACCAGAGGACAGAGAGCAGGACGTTATTGATGCGGCGGGAGAAAAGGCCAAGCCGTCGCTCGATACTTTAGAAGCAACGTTGCAGTGTCGCGCGTACCTCGCAGGAGATACGTTTACAGTCGGTGACCTGAACGCTGCTTGTTCTATCGAATACCTGACCCGCACCGGTTTTGACCTTTCTCCATGGCCAAAGACCAAAGACTGGATCACACGGTGCTTAGATCGCCGCGCGTATCACGCCGTCGCCGCAATTAAGGCGAAAGAAGCGGCGTAATGATCAAGATATATGGCAGTTTTGTTTCCCGAGCGACGCGCAACCTGTGGATACTCGAAGAACTGGGCGTCGAGTATGAGCACGTCTCGCTCGACTGGGGAAAGCAGGAGAACCGGTCTTCTGAATACTTAAAGATAAATCCAGCCGGTAAAGTTCCAACACTCGTTGATGGCGATGCAACGCTGTCTGAATCTCTGGGGATCAATCTCTACCTAGCTCAGAAATACGGTGCGGGAGGCCTGTGGCCTGACGATGATGCTGGGCGTGCACGATGCATTCAGTGGTCCTTTTGGTCTGGTGCCGAACTGGAGCCATTAGCCTACGGCCGTATTCGTGAGTTCTTATTTAAGAAAGAGCCTGACCGCGATCAGGCTCTGATCGCCGATTTGGCGGAGCGCACCGGTCCAATGCTTGATCTGATGGCGGGTACGTTGGCTGAGACCGATTATTTATCTGGACAAGGCTTTACCGTGGCCGACCTCAACGCCGCCGGTGTAATAGAATATCTTGAGCGGTCAGGTTTTGATCTTTCCGGATGGCCAGGCGTTGCGGAATGGTACACAAGAACATACGGACGCTCGGCGAACCAAAAAATTCAAAAACAACGTGCACCAATCGCAGCAGACATGATGAAAAGGTTACGGGAATGATTACGCTTTACGGGAACGATAGATCACGCGCTACACGCAATGTCTGGATGCTGGAAGAGCTTGGCGTCGGATACGAACGCAATATGATTGATCACACTAAAGGTGAAGCTAAGCTGCCTGACTTTCTAGCGATGAACCCTGGTGGAAAGGTTCCTGCTTTGAGAGATGGTGACGCGGTCATGTTTGAATCTCTTGCCATCAATTTGTACCTGGCGATGACGTATGGCAAGGGCACCTTGTGGCCTGATGATTTAGCCGGGCAGGCTGCTGTGCTGCAGTGGACGATGTTTTCTGCAACCGAAGTGGAGCCTCATACAGTCGGTGCGTTGATTGAACTCATATTCAAACCTAAAGACTTGAAGGATGAAGCTGTCGCCGAGGCTTGTTTAGCCAAATTACCACCTATTTTGAACGTTATCGAAACAACGCTGAGTGATCGCGCGTTTCTCTCAGGAGGCAGCTTCACGGCAGCCGACTTGAACGTGGCTTGTGTGGTGAATTCACTTCACATGATCGGATTTGATTATTCACCATACCCCAAGATGACGGCGTGGCTAAAAAATTGTGCGGATCGCCCAGGCCAGAAAAAGGCTAGCGCGAACAAGTGATAGAGACTTGCGGCCTGCAGAAGGGTGGGGCAATGCAATTCAGGCTTGGGTTGGCTTAGCGATAACGATGGACTACAGGATAGAGTGGGGATTGTGTTGTCGGCTGTGACCTACAGCGTGAGTGCCAGGTTTGCCAGTATACTTTTCCGGGGTTGATTGCATTCTAAAGGCGTTGCGGCCGACCTCAGTGTTAAACATGATGAAGTCTTTCTTGGATATGTCTTCAGAGACATTTTCCAATTTGTACGACCATTTAGCTTTGATATTCTGGTCCAGAAACGACCCAATGGCTGTGGTTCATTCGGCTATCGTAGAGTGCGCTTTATATTTTGCTGTAGCTATACCCATTTCTCTCGCCTACCGACCCACAAATCTGTGCCGGCCATGCGATTATTTGAGACTAAGGCTAAGTCTCAATAGTTAATAAATATCGGGTGATAAACCATATGTGAGCGGTTCACTCTACTCCGTAATATAGCGTCACCACATGTTTTGCCTCGGCAAAGAAAAGCCACCGTTCGATAGCGACCCCTGCCAGCGTGAGGAGGGTGCCGGGGAAAATCATCCAGATGAGATAAGGCAGGGGAAGGATCGACGGCATTACACAAAGCACAGCAGCCGGAACGACCAAGAGTAGATTACGTGCGACCGCCCTTAAGGAGTCCGCATGCTTGCGGGCAACGCGATATCCCATTTCCTTGAGAACGTAGTTGGCTTCTGTATGTGGCCATTCGACGGAGCGAACTGTATTGCCGGGAGATGCCAATGCTGCTCCTGTGTTCTGTGCATGCTGTTCCCAGGCTTTATGAAGTCGAGCCCAGTATCTGTTCTTTGCAATTGCTGCGGCTAAGACCAGGATAACAGCCAGTGTCTGAAAGCGTATTGGATGCAGGCCAAATCCTGTCGAAACGGAGACCAACACGGCTAAACCAGTCAGAAGGCCGAGGCTTAAGTAGCTAGCGACCGTCCAATTCGTAGCCCAGGCGGGAATAGGTTTAAGCGACCGATAAATCATGCCGGTCGTGAATAGGGTCGCAAGCGCCGTTAAGGCAGTTGCAAATCCGGCCCAGACCCAAGGTCCATCGACGCTGCCAAGTACGACCCAAGCATATGAATAGGTGAGTGCTGGCACATAAGAGATGATAGCCATAACGCCTTCGCGGGATAGCCAAGATGATTTCCACTGACTGATCGCCCGCCACGCTCGCTCTGGATGCCCGAGGTGAAAGGTTGACGACAAAAGCCCGATGGTCACGAGGGCAAGCGCGGGGAGCATCAAGGATGCACCGAGCCAACGGTTGTCGTCTGGCAAGACGCCGTATGTGACGAGCAATGGCGCAAGTGCAAGGATCCCATAGCCAATGCCCGAGGCTGTGGTGAAAAGAATAACGGAAGCAGCTGGGTGCATGTCCTGCTCCTTAGTCCATTTGCTCGAGCATACGGTCAACCCAGCCAAGTAAGCCCGATGCGCCAGACGTGTCTTCGAGGGGCGCCAAGGCAGTGGTCTGTCCAGTTGCAGTGTTTGCTATCTTTTCGCGTTGAGGCAAATACTTATTGGTCGGGCGATACCCCATTTCTGGCATGAGATCTTGTCCGTTCCGTTTACGTACGAGCCTGGAGACGTCCGATTGCGGGTCACCAAGGTCGCCATAGTGGCGTGCGCCGGTTGGGCAAGTTAATACGCAAGCTGGAACACGGTCTTCTTCGTCCAGATTTTCATTGTAAATCCGGTCTACGCACAACGTGCATTTCTTCATGACGCCTTCGAAGACGTCATATTCCCGCGCGCCATAGGGACAGGCCCATGAGCAGAGTTTGCATCCGATACATTTGTCTTCGTCGACGAGAACGATGCCGTCGGAGATTCGCTTATAGGACGCGCCAGTAGGACAAACCGTTACGCAGGCAGCATCTTCGCAGTGAAGGCAAGAGCGTGGGAAGTGCAAGCTTTGGCTATTGCCTTCGGGCGTCGTTACTTCATAGCTATGAACCCGGTTGAACCAAACACCGTCGGCTCCTGCGCCATAAGGGTTAGTGTCAGTAAGCGGCGCCATGTGTCCGCCTGTATTCCATTCCTTACAGTTTGTGACACAGGCCTGACAGCCGACACAGGTGTCGAGATCGATCACCAACCCGAGTTTTCGAGTGGTTTTTTCTGGAAGACAGGTCATTCAACCGGTTCCTTAGTCTCAAAAACCCGGCCATAGTCTAATCGTGTTGAATTTGGTGTGGCGCCCGGAAGGTCCGCCGTGGATTCGAACATTGGCTCCGTCTCGCCTTGTTCGTCAGGTTCTGCCTTCGAGATTCGGACGCGCAGATCGAACCAAGCAGCTTGACCAGTAATAGGGTCTGAATTCGACAGGCTTCCGTCATCCAACTTATCTGGAATAATATGGTTCAATAAGAAGCCCTTCTTTACCTCTGGAGAGTCTTTCTCTAGTCCCCAGGATCCGCCGCGTTTGCCTATGGCATTCCATGTCCAAACCGTATTTGGGTTGACGCCATCAATCAGTTTGACTTGGCCTTTGACCCGGCCATTGCGTGATTCCACCCAAACCCAATCGTTATCGGCGATCCCGTATTTAGCCGCTGTAGCATGGTGCACAAATAGCCGGTTTTGGGCTGTGATCTGACGTAGCCACGCGTTCTGTGACCCCCATGAGTGATAGTGGTGCATAGGGCGTTGCGTTAAGGCGTGAAGCGGAAAGTCTTCTGGGTCGGTTGCGCTGTCTTCAAATGTTGGATACCAACTGGGAAGTGGGTCGCAGGCTTGTTCAACGCGCTTGCGGAGGTGCTCAGGCGGTTGTTTTTTTCCAATGCCACGTGCCGCGTTGCGGAATTTCTGTACGGGCTCGGAATACAATTGCATTATGATGGCATCGGCGGACCTTATGAATCCCATGCCCACAGCCCAATCTAGGTAGGCTTTGTTCCCCATTTTAAAATAGCGCGCCTCGACCGGCATATCGCAATGCCAAAAGCATCCGTTTTCAATGTAGCGTTCAAGCTGATCCGCGTTGACTGAGCCCTTGCCTTGACCGGCCCCGTTTTCTCCACGCCAACCTGCGAGAGGCCCAATACCCGGCCCGCGCTCGTGATTGACAATGTAATCGGGGTAACCACCAGGAAATTTAGCGCTGCCGTCTTCATTCACGAAGCCAGGCAGCCTAAGTCGCGCGCCGAGATCGAGGAGGACCGTTTGGAAGGGCCGAACGTCGCGGTCCGGCTCCACGATGGGCTGACGAATGGCGTCGCCAGCGCCTTCTGCATTACTAATAGGGCGGTCGAGAAGAGAGATACAATCCCATCGCTCGAGATAGGTTGTATCGGGCAGAATGAGATCCGCATAGGCAATGGTCTCAGACGCGTAGGCATCGCTATAGATGATATGCGGAATGCAATACTCACCCGTGTCGGTATTAGTAGCCGTTAATGCGTCTATGGTGCCTTGAATATCCATTGATGAGTTCCAGGCCATATTGGCCATAAACATAAATAGGGTATCGATGGGGTACGGGTCACCTGCGGCTGCGTTGGCAATCACGCGGTGCATGGCACCATGCGCAGACATGGGGTTTTCCCAAGTGAACGCTTTATCGATGCGCCGCGGGGTCCCATCATCTTCGAGCAACAAATCGTCCGGCCCCGTCGGAAAACCAAGCGGCATGCCATCAAGAGGGGTCTCTGGCGCTGAGGTCTGTCCCGCGGCTTTTGGTCCTGGTGGAACTGGTTTGGGGTACGGGGGCTTGTAGCGGAAGCTTCCGGGTGTATCGACGGCACCAATTAACATTTGGAGCAAATGGAGAGAGCGGCATGTTTGAAAGCCATTGCTGTGTGCTGAGATACCGCGCATAGCGTGCATCGAGACAGGGCGGCCAACCATCGTCTCATGGCGCTTACCGTCAGTGTCTGTCCAGGCGATTGGAAGTGTAACTGGATGATTAAAGGCCGCATCTGCGATTTCTGCAGCGAGCCGTTTGATTGTTTCCGCGCTAACCCCGCACTGTTCGGCAACCGTATCCGGAGCATAAGCCTCATCAGTGTAGCGGTCAGCGATGAGTTGGAACACAGGAATAACAGGTGTGCCAAAAACCGAATAGGTGCCGCTTAACGCGGCTTTGGCGCCGGGTTGTTTTTGGGGCACGGCAGAGCCTGAATTGCGGTCCCAGACCAACGGTTTTCCGTCTGTATCTCGAAGGAACAAACCATCTTTCTCACTACCAGGGGCCTGTTGAACTAGCCAGCTGGAATTCGTGAATTGTAGGAGGTAGTCGAGATCGACTTTTCCGGCGCGTAATAACTCATGCACTAAAGCGAGAACCAGCAATCCGTCTGTGCCAGGTCGGATGCCGACCCACTCATCCGAGATGGCGGCGTAGCCCGTGCGCGCTGGATTAAACGAAATGACTTTCGCGCCGCGTTCTTTAAGCTTGCCCAAGCCGATTTTAATTGGGTTTGAGTCGTGATCTTCTGCAACGCCGAACATAAGGAATAGGCGGGTGTGGTCCCAGTCCGGTTCACCAAACTCCCAGAATGAGCCTCCAATTGAGTATAGCCCTCCAGCAGCCATATTGACGGAACAGAGGCCACCATGAGCTGCGTAATTTGGCGTGCCGAATTGTTTTGCCCACCAGCCTGTTAAAGATTGGCTTTGGTCGCGCCCGGTAAAGAATGCCAGTTTTTTGGGGTCTGTTGTGCGAATGTCGTCGAGCCACGTCGTTGCTGTGGAAAGGGCTTCATCCCATTCAATTTCCTCGAATTCGCCACTACCACGTGGCCCTACGCGCTTTAGGGGTTTACGTAAACGGGCGGGGGAGCAATGGTTCATTATTCCGGCGGCGCCTTTGCCGCATAGAACGCCCTTATTGACAGGGTGGTCCCGGTTGCCTTGGATGTAGCGAATTTGGCCGCCTTTTAAGAAAACGCGGATACCGCAGCGGCCCGCGCACATGTAACAGGTGGTCGTTTTAACCTCGTCGGCCACCGGTGGCGACGTATTGAGACCATCATTCTCTTTTGGGTCTCTAAGGGGCATAAATATTCTCCATAGCCAAGCATCTGCAAAGCAGGCGCCTAGCAGTACTCAATTCTATGGAATTTAACTGTTCAGTGGCTCAGGTCAAACTATCGATCTCATTAAGGCTCAAAGACCCCGGGATAATCGTCACTGGAATACCGATTTGGCCAGCATATTTTCCTGTAACGGCCTCTACTAGTGAGCCGGGCTTCTCTCCTGTTGCTGACCCTAGGAGCAAATTCGATATGCCAGGCTGCTCTTTGATCAGGGCAAACAGTTCTTTGCGGGTCTTGCCTTTGCGAATGTATTGCGTGGGGGTAGAGCCTAATTTTTTGGTGATTTGGGCTGCGTGGCGGCTGAGAGTTTGCTTTGCCGCCTCCATGGTTTCTTCTTCCATTAGGTCGCCGACGAACTGCCAGTGTTGGAAAAACGGGCTTGATTCCGTGTCTATAACGAACAGTAGGGCTACCTTACCGCCGGTGAACCTTGCACGATTGCAGGCGTAGCTGAGCACGCTCGCGAGTTCTTCGGTGTCGTCGACAACGACAAGGAAGGTTCTGTTGCTCTCACCCCCGACCGTGGTGTTATCTGAAGACGCTGCGGCTATTTTCATGCCCGTTAACGGCGATTAGCCGTTCTCCTTGTCGTATCCAGCGGCATCCCATGCCAGGAAGCCACCTTCCATGCGTTTAATTACGCCGGTGTATCCAGATTCGACCATCTTCTCAGATGCTATTCCGCAGCGATGACCGGATCGGCAGTGAAACACCAGGTTTTTTTCTTCCAGATCGGGGACCGCGGATGGATCAAAATTAGATAAGGGGATGAGGTGGGCGTCTGGAATGTGGGCATCATCCCATTCACTTTGCTCCCGTACATCAATAATGACTGCATTACCTGACTTTCGCCATTCATGAATTTTTTCAGGCGAAACATAGTAAACTTGGTCTGGAGGGAGAGTGGTCATAGGCGATCGTTCTTTCTATGATTTGAGTATAAAAGATTAGTCTGGAATGACAGTTAGCACTTCGGTTTCGATCAGGAGTGTATCACGGCTAATTTTTCGATACTGATCAGGGTTCCGTTCGGCGGTCGCTTATGATTAAAGGCCGCCGTTTCGCCAGGTGCTTCAATGAGTTCGCTAACCCGGCCTTCGGTTAATCAAACAACGAAGTAATTTACATACGTGATTTACATACGTGACATCGCCACCTGTGGCGTCAGGTTCCTTTAGGCAACGCGGATATTATCAAGCGCCTTGCGCTCTTGGGTATGAAGTGATGCATCACTAACCATTTCACGGTTTTCGTCCCGCCCAACGTGGCCTGCGACAAATAGGAGCTGGTCTGGTTTAGCTACGGTCACTTGCGAATAGGCGACGGTAAGGCTTTCAGAGAAAGTCGGCGGGTTTATGTAGGAGGGGTGGCCCAAAGAAGCATCCTTTCGTGCAGTAATAAGCCAAACCGTAGCGGGTTGTCATGCGTGCGAAAAGCTTTCGATAGTCCTGCTGATTGCCACAAGGGATGCCTAAAAAAAGAGCAGTTAGTGGGCTTTGGATGATTGACTTGTATAAATATTAATCACCGTTAAGCCCGATAAAAGTTCGAATGAGGTAAGCCTATGAATCTAAGTGTTTTTCTTTCGCCCATAAAGCGGCACGAATTTTGTATGGGGTATGGCTAAGCGTCCGATCAACGGGTTTGTCCACAAAGAGGGATATTAAGTAAATGGCTGGAAACGATGTTTTTTTTGTACTGATGGGTGCAATCATGGTGCTGGCGATGCACGCCGGGTTCGCCTTTCTGGAAGTTGGTACCGTTAGAAAAAAAAACCAGGTGAATGCCCTGGTGAAAATCATGGTCGATTTTGCGGGGTCGACACTGGCGTACTTCTTTATCGGCTATTCGGTAGCCTATGGCGTGGATTTCCTGAGCGGCGCACCCATCATTAGTGGGGATACGGGAGGGGAA
Source organism: Rhodospirillaceae bacterium (assembly GCA_028822445.1). GTDB lineage: Bacteria > Pseudomonadota > Alphaproteobacteria > Rhodospirillales > Rhodospirillaceae > WLXB01. The sequence goes on from JAPKDQ010000001.1 coordinate 667,748, forward strand.
TACGCTCCACAGGGCTATGACCTGGTTAAGTTCTTTTTTCTGCTAACTTTCGCGGCCGCAATCCCGGCGATTATTTCGGGTGGAATTGCTGAACGCGCCCGCTTTTACCCTCAGCTTTTCGCGACTATCATTTTGGTAGCCGTTGTCTACCCGTTTTTCGAAGGCCTGGTGTGGAACGGAAATTTTGGCTTCCAAGATTTCATGGAGGCTAATTTTGGTGCGCCGTTTAATGATTTTGCTGGATCAATTGTCGTTCATGCGATGGGCGGATGGATTGCCTTAGCCGCAGTGATCATGCTGGGAGCGCGCAGCGGACGGTACAGGAAGGATGGCAGCCTCCAGGCTATGCCGCCATCATCCATACCCTGGCTAGCCCTCGGGGCGTGGATCCTATCAGTCGGTTGGTTCGGTTTTAACGTGATGAGCGCGCAAGGTGTTGAAGGCGTGACTGGTTTGGTCGCGGTGAACTCATTGATGGCGATGGTCGGCGGCATCCTTTCTGCATTGGTCGTCAGTAAGAATGACCCTGGATTTGTTCACAATGGCGCGTTGGCTGGCCTCGTTGCGGTCTGTGCCGGTTCTAACGTTATGCATCCCATCGGCGCGGCTATCACTGGCGTGCTTGCTGGCGCCATATTCGTTTGGGGTTTTAATCAATGTCAAAACAAGTGGAAAATTGATGACGTTCTTGGCGTGTGGCCCCTTCATGGGATGTGCGGACTACTCGGCGGTATCCTGTGCGGTGTCTTCGGTCTTGAAGCCCTGGGAGGTATGGGAGGCGTCACGTTCCTGTCGCAACTGGTTGGATCGCTAGCAGGAGTCGTCGTCGCTTTAGTCGGTGGGTTTACAGTATACGGATTGCTCAAGGCTACGATTGGCATTCGGCTAACTGAGGAGGAAGAGTTCAATGGGGCAGACCTATCAATCCATCAGATCAGCGCTAACCCTGAGGACGGTGTTCAGATTCGGTAGGTGCTAAACATAATTTGCGCGCTTCGTTAAGAGTGGCTAAGCGTCCTTTTTCTTGTCTACTGCTGGCCTGATTTATCGATGCTCTCAACGTCGCGATAGCGATATTGAAGCGCGATCATAAGCGCCTTCACTGGCCGAAGCGTAACGGCTACAGCTCCGACGATGACCAATGGCCACATCACCATGTGCACCCACATCGGGGGGTGAAACCTCACGTCTGTGAGTAGTGCTAACACGGCGATGATAATGCACAAGGGCAGCATGATAAAAAATGCGGGGCCATCGCCCGTATCATGACCAGCTAACTTCAAGTCACACGCGCTACATGACTTTGCCACTGTTATAAAGCCATCGAACAGGCGTCCTTCGCCGCAGCGCGGGCAGCATCCACCCAAGGAGGCTTTAGCTAGCGATACACAATGGGTCGAAGGTGATCCCGTGGTCACGACAGAGCGCTAACTGCTACGTATCTGCTAGAATGTGCGGACTGGTGTTCCGAGGAGCCAGTAAACCCAGATGAAAAGGAATAACCACACCACGTCAACGAAGTGCCAGTACCAAGCGGCGGACTGGAACCCGATGTGTTTTTCAGGACTAAATTCCCCCTTTTGTGCTCGAACTGCGCACACGACAAGGAAGGTCGTTCCGACAAAGACGTGGAAGCCATGGAACCCGGTCGCGAGATAGAATGTTGATGGGTAGATGCCTTCGGTGATAGAGAACGCTGCATGGCCATACTCGTAGACCTGAAGGCCTAAGAACATCGTGCCAAGCGCCGCAGTAATCCAGATCCACTTCGCTGCTTTTTTGTTATTTCCAGCTTCGACGTAGAGATGTGCGCGCGTCACTGTGATACCTGATGTGAGCAGGATGACGGTGTTGTAGAACGGAAGATGCCATGCATCGAGCGTTTCAATACCTTCTGGTGGCCATTGCACCGTTGCAGTTGAGAAACCAAGAGAATGATGGAAAAAGGCCCAGAAGAAGGCAGCGAAGAACATCACTTCTGAGGCGATGAACAAAACCATACCCATGCGCAGGCCATGGCTTACTTCATTAGTGTGGCTCTGTTCTTTTACAGACTCATTAATAACGTCGCGCCACCAAAGGACCATCGTCAGGATGAGCAGGAAGAAACCTGGAAATAGTTTAACTGGCCCGCTTATGCCAAACAGTGGCTCGTCGTGCATGTAGAACACGGCGCCAACAGCGAGAGTAAGGGCGGATAGAGCCCCCAATGCCGGCCATGGGCTCGGATTAACCATGTGGTAGGGGTGTTTGGCCTGTGCGCTCATCTTTCGCGTCCTCGTAGGTTGCGCCGGTTAATCAGGAACCGCTCAATTGAGCAGTATGAATAACTGGATCGGCTTTAGAAATGATTTCAGGGTCTTCATCGGGAATGTCATCCAATGTCCTATAAAATGTATAGGACAAGGTGATTGTCTTAACGTCATTCGCGAGTTTGTCTTCTAAGATTGCTGGATCAACGTAGAACGTTACCGGCATATCAACTGTTTGCCCGGCCTCTAGCGTTTGTTCAACAAAGCAAAAGCACTCGGTCTTGGTAAAGTACTGCGCCGCCTTGATGGGCGTTACGTTGAATGTGGATATGCCCGTGACAGGCTCATTTAAAAGGTTCGTAGACTGATACGATGTCATGTATTCGGCACCTAGGTTTATGGTGACCGATTTTTCATTTGCTGCAAAACTCCAAGGTAAACTCCGGTCAACATTTGCATCAAATCGTATCGTAATCTCTTGTTGAGATACTTCTGTATTATTTTGTTCGGCGACCTGGGGCACACCAGCAAGGCCAGTCACTTGGCAAATAAACGTGTAGAGCGGCACGAACGCAAAAGACAGGCCGACCATTCCCGCGACCACAGCGAATGCTGTGATTGCCGTGCGTTTGTTACGCTGAGAAAAATCGACGTCTTTTGGCACCTTTATTTTACTCAGCTGGGTGCGGGGCAGCTTGAGACCCTGTTAAATCCGGTGTTTCTTCAAATGTGTGGAACGGAGCCGGCGAGGGCACAGTCCATTCGAGTGTCGTAGCACCTTCACCCCATGGGTTAGCCACTGATTTTCGACCACCAATCATGACGAATAACGTCATGATCAAGAAAAACACTGTGCTAGCCATAGAAATGTAGGCCCCGATGGTCGACACGTAGTTCCACTCAGCAAAGATGTCTGGGTAGTCGATGTAACGACGTGGCATGCCTGCAAGACCAAGGAAGTGCTGCGGGAAGAAGAGAACATTCACGCCGATAAAAGTCGTCCAGAAATGAAATTGGCCCGCCCATTCTGGGTAGACCTTTCCGGTCATTTTATCAAACCAGTAATAGAACCCTGCGAAGATGGAGAAGATAGCGCCCAATGACAGAACGTAATGGAAGTGGGCAACTACGTAGTAGGTGTCGTGCATGGCTATATCCATTCCGGCATTTGCCAAGACCACGCCGGTTACCCCGCCAACTGTAAACAAGAAGATGAAACCAATAGCCCACATCATTGGTGTCTTAAATTGAATGGAACCACCCCACATGGTGGCAATCCAACTGAAGATTTTAATGCCTGTTGGTACAGCAATAGCCATTGTTACGGCGACGAAATAAGCGCGGTAATTCACACCCATACCTACCGTGTACATGTGGTGGGCCCACACGACGAAACCAACAACGCCGATGGATGCCATCGCGTAAGCCATACCGAGATATCCGAACACGGGCTTTTTAGAGAAGGTTGATACGATGTGACTGACAATCCCGAACCCTGGCAGAATCATGATGTACACTTCGGGGTGCCCAAAGAACCAGAATAAGTGTTGCCACAAGAGAGGGTCACCACCACCGCGTGGATCGAAGAAAGCGGTACCAAAATTGCGATCACACAGCAGCATGGTTAGGGCGCCAGCCAACACCGGCATGGCGAGCAACAACAGAATCGCGGTGATCAGAATAGCCCAAACAAATAGGGGCGCCTTGTGCATTGTCATGCCAGGTGCGCGCATATTGAGTATCGTTGTGATGAAGTTGGTCGCCCCTAGAATGGAAGAGGCGCCGGCAAGGTGGAGCGATAGGATTGCAAAATCGACAGACATGTCTGGCTGCCCAGCGAGCCCGGATAACGGCGGATAGAGCGTCCAGCCTGTGCCAGCGCCTTGCCCCATGAAAGCAGAAAGCATGAGCAGAACCAGAGCAGGAGGCATCAGCCAGAATGAGATGTTATTCATTCGTGGGAACGCCATGTCTGGCGCACCAATCATCATCGGAATAATCCAGTTGCCAAAGCCACCTATGAGCGCCGGCATCACAACAAAGAAAACCATCAGCAGCGCGTGCGCCGTAACGGTTACGTTGTAGAACTGCTTCGGGTCAGCGCTGAGTTCATCGAAGATCTGAATCCCAGGTTCACCAAGCTCGAGACGAATAAGGAATGAAAGCCCGCCACCGACTAGAGCGGCGACGACAGAAAACACCATGTACATGGTGCCAATATCTTTGTGGTTTGTCGAATTTAACCAACGCGAGATCCCTGTGGGGGCGTGGTTATGATGATGGTCGTGGATCGCCGTTGTGGACATGCTGGTCACTCCTGAATGAGGGCGGCGAAGCGGTTCGCGTCGTCTGGTGTGTTGGTGTTGGCGGCAAGCTGATCAGTGCGCCAGGCTTCGAACTCTTGGGGTGACACGGCGTGCACTACTATCGGCATATTTGAATGGTTGATGCCGCAGAGTTCTGAGCATTGTCCATAGTATTTGCCCGGAACAGTGATGTGGGTCCAGCTCTCGTTGATGCGGCCAGGAACGTTGTCAAGCTTCACGCCAAACGCTGGGACGGTCCAGGCATGAATTACATCAGTCGCTGTGAAAAGAATGCGAATATCTGTGTCTGTCGGCAGTATGAGAGGTGTGTCCACTTCTAATAGCCTGTGCTGACCTGCTGCGACGTCAATTTCATCTTCACTCAGCGCTAGAGAATCAAAAGAGATATCGTAATCAGGGAATTCGTATGTCCAATACCACTGGTTGCCGATGACCTTAATTGTTAGCCCTGGGTCTTCAACGCGATCCATGTAGTACATCAAGCGATAAGAGGGAACGGCGATAATCACTAGAACGATGACTGGGATCGCGGTCCATACGATTTCTAATAACGTGTTATGGGTATTTTTGGACGGGATTGGGTTTGCTTTCGCGTTGTAGCGAATGGCACACCAAATCAAGAGCCCTAGGACAAACACTGAAATGATGGTGATGATGATCAAGAGGAAGTTGTGGAAGTCCACCAGTCGTTCAGCAACGGGTGACGCCGGTGTCTGCAGGTTTAACTGCCAAGGTACGGGAAATGAGGGGGTGGGCATTGCTTCTTGAGCCCAGGCAGATGAGGCGCTGACCACTGTCAAAACCAAACCTGTAAAAAACGCCGAAATTCGGGTCACACTTTCTCTCCCATACGCTAACGATCGGAACATCGTTTAAGGGGACAGGGCGTTGGTTTCAACCGATTTTTCGGTCTTCATACTGCAATGCAGCATCGCGCATCTTAGAAATTGCACTGGGCGGATCGTTGCCTACTCTCTTAGTTGGGTGAAACAGTGCCTAAAGCGCTTGATAAGGTAAAGAAAACCGCCAGAAAACAAAGGCTTGTGAATGCGGCGCGGTTGGCGAGTTCTCCCCTAGGGTGGTGGGGTGATAATCAACAAGGCAATGACACTTTGGCGAGCCTGTGGTACTCAGCAGCCCCTTAAAAGAACGGAAAGCCTCGCGAGTCGAGTTGACGAAGAGCGGCTAAATAACCTGAGCAAGGAGTTTTAGGATGACGCAATCACCACCGGATAGGAAAAAACTAGTCGTCTTTGGATTATGCCTCGCAGGGCTATCAATTTTTATGTACGTCAGTTTTGTTTTGAAAGTTGCCTTTGACGGCCCTTAGTCTTATATCCCCCGCCGTATTAAACGATATATAAGGGTTCTTAAATGATTACGGCTGCGCTTTTACCACACGTCAATGCTGTTCTAAACAGCATGTCAGTTGTGCTCCTTCTCATCGGGTTTATTCTTATCAAATTGGGGCGGAAAGAGGCTCATCGTAAGTTTATGGTGGCCGCGATCGTAGTGTCCGGGGTCTTTTTGGTATCCTATCTTACCTACCACTTTACGGCACCAGTCTTCGTCTTTCCGGGAACGGGATGGGCGGTACCAGCCTATTACACCCTACTTGTTTCTCATGTCGTTATGGCGATGGTCGTGGTTCCTATGGTCACGGTGACTGCATGGCGCGCGTACCACGGTCGGTTCGACCGGCATAAGGCTATTGCTAGGTGGACCTGGCCGGTTTGGATGTTTGTGACGACGTCAGGTGTCGCGGTTTATGCTATCTTGTATCATGTTTACCCTGCTCCGATGTAACTGGGATTGAATACCTACCAATGAATTTCCACTTGCCGCCTCCAAAAGAACATGGATTGGAGACGCCAGAAGCTCCTGTAGACGGGCACTTTGCAGGAAAGTTGTCTGAAGACTTGCTCTGGGAACTAAAGGGCTGGATCGTTTTGCCAGTTGCGGCACTGGCGATCGCAGGCCTAATGGCCGTTCTCATTGCACTTTTGCGGGTTCCAGGAGCCGAGGCAGTCTTGCCTTGGACAACGCAAACCTTCTTCGAGAAGGGGCTTATTGCCCATGTGACCTTTGCCTTCGTTATTTGGTACCTTGGTGTGCAAGGAGCGTTAACCGTAATGGCTAGCGCCGCCGCTGGCCCCATGTCGAAGGGTGCGGTATTCATTGGGCGTCTTGGTTTGAGTGCGGCTGGTATGAGTTTCTTGCTAATTTTGGCCCCGGTACTTCTCAATTTGGGTGACGCCTCACCTAACAACTACATCCCGGTACTCATACACCCTGTGTTTTTTGCGGGCCTTACGTTGCTCGCCGTCGGCCTTGCCCTGCCAGTTTTAAGACTGGTAATTCAGGTTTCTGCTCAGCGTTCATGCGAGCCCGTGGTGTTTGCTGTGGCCGCTTCGGGGATCATATTTCTTATCGCTTTGATTTGCCTAGCTGCCGCTTGGCTGACCATGCCGGCCGAAATACCGCCGAATGATGCAGCTGAACGTGTGTTCTGGGGTATGGGCCACGTAATGCAGTTTGCGAATACGTTGCTTCTCATGGTTGGCATCTATTTGCTGTCCAGAATGACCCTCGGTGAAACGCCCGTTTCTAGCCGGCTCTTTAAACTTGTAGCTGGTGCCATGGTTGCTGGTGCGGCGATCGGGCCCATGCTTTACGTTAGTTTTCCGGCGGATGATCCGGCGCAAGTCACGGCGTTTACGGATTTATATTGGTATGTCTTACCAATACCGACCGGGGTTTTCTTACTAGGAACCATCGGACTGTTCAGTCGCCGGGCTCTAGCGATTAGAAGTCAAACACCAGAGACCATTGGCCTTTGGGTGGCGCTGGTTTTATTTGGATTTGGTGGTCTAATTGGTTTCTTTGAGAGCTCGGTCGATACTCGTACCCCTGCGCATTACCACGCTGAACTGATTGGGGTGACCTTGGTCTTTATGTGTTTGTATTTCGCAATTTTCTTACCACTGCTTGATAAGCCAGTACCTGCGAAAAAATGGCGGATTGCTTCTTACGTGCTGCTTGGAACGGGGCAGTTTTTCCATTCTGCTGGCTTGTTCTCTGCCGGGCTGGACGGTGTTGCCCGAAAAGTCGCGGGCGTTGAGCAGGGCTTGGATAGCGCGACAAAGCTCTTATCTATGACACTCATGGGTCTTGGCGGACTCATTGCCGTGATTGGTGGCGTGATATTTGTCGTTTTGGCAATACGTTGCCTTTTAGTACAATCTTATAAAGAAGGGCCGGGTTAGCTTGGGCAAGCCGTCGGTCCTGAGTAATCATTTGGTCTAAGGTTTATTATGACTCTACGTCGCTACATTGAACTCTTAAAACTCCGTATTGGCGTCCTGCTGGCGATAACTGCCATGGCAGGATACTTCGCTGTTGCCGAAACCGTGCAATGGGGGCCACTGCTGGCTGTTGTCGTCGCGATGCTGCTCTGTTCCTCCGGTTCGTCTGTATTCAATCATTTTTACGACCGTGACATCGATCGGAAAATGGAGAGGACACGCAATCGCCCTTTGGCTTCAGGTGCGATGGCGGATCCAAACGTTGCTCTCTGGCTTGCCGGCGGCCTGTTGGTCGCGGGCTGCGCCTTGGCCTTGTATGCGTTGAATTGGATTGTTGCTCTGCATCTTGCTCTCGGTGCTTTCACCTACATGGTTATCTATACGGTGTGGCTTAAGCGACGCCATTGGATGAATATTGTTATCGGCGGCGCTGCAGGGAGTTTTCCCGTTCTTGCGGGTGCAGCGGCGGCTGATCCAAGTGCATTTGCACTTCCTATGTTGATGGCCATTACGCTGTTCCTTTGGACGCCGTCCCACTTCTGGGCACTCGCGATGATGATCAAGGACGATTACGAGAAAGCCGGCGTGCCGATGCTTCCTGTTCTTGTCGGTGATGCAAAGTGTGCGAAGTACATGATGGTCAATACGGTTCTGCTCGTCATATCTGCGGGCTTGCCGGTGGCTTTTGGTGAGCTTGGGCCGGTTTACCTTGTGATTAGTAGCCTGCTTGGTGTCCGGTTTCTTTGGCTCAATTGGCGGCTTGTTCTGGATCCTTCAAAGGTGTTGGCCCGTAAGACCTTTTTCTTCTCAATGAGCTACCTGGCCTTTGTGTTTGTCGCGATTGTGCTCGACCGGAACCTACCTATCCAATTTTAACTTTGTTCAGTCGTTGAGTGAGTGTTTGAGAAAATGTCACACGGCCCCTATGTGAGGTCATGTGTAGGTATAGTTTTCCCGGAGGATTTCAAATGCGTCTTTTTCAAGCATCTATTCTAGTGGCAACTTTATTTAGTGTGACGCCGTTAGTAGCGACTGAGATTGTTTGTGATGGCAATGAAGATAACCTCAGCACCTATCTTGAGATGACGCGTATTTTGTTTAATGAGCGGCAGAGCGAACGTGCTGCAGAATATTATGCAGACGAGTTTATAAGCCATAACGTTGATGGTGGTGGTCTTGGAACAGTCGTCCGTGATCCATCTCATATGAGTCGAATTTGGGAGCATTCGAAAGTCGCGTCACCTGATCGTCAGTTGATCAATGATTTGGTTATTTGCAGCGGCGACTTAGTAGTCGCTCGGGTTACCATGAAGGGAACGCGCGTGACCGGTGAAATGGAAGGGAACCCCCCCAACGGTCGCCGCTATGAAACATCAGCGACAGATACCTATAGGTTTAAGTTTGGCAAGGTCATCGAACGTTGGGGAAACAACGATAGTATCGCAATGATTCGTCAGCTTGGTTTGAAGGTAGACCTCTCTATGACCCCACTTGCAACGGAATAATAGAACCATTTCAATCACTAATCTTTTGTCCAAGATATGAACCAAGTTTTTAAGGTGGCGCCGTTCTTATTTGCGCTGCTTATCTGCTCCCTTACACCAGCCTCCGCGCAGGACCAGACGTTGCGGATGCCCGTCATCTCACACCCCCCATCATTGGGTAACCCATTCATGGCGAACGGTTTACCTAGTGCATTGATGTGGTTCGCCTTATTCGACCCCTTGGTGCGCACGAACGAGCGCGGTGAACTTGAGCCAGCCCTAGCAGTGTCATGGGAGGCGATTAGTTCGACGCGGTGGCGGTTCAAGTTGCGTGATGGTGTTGCATTTTCTAATGGAGAAATTTTTGATGCAAATGCAGCTGTAGCAGTGCTGAGATGGCTTGGTAGCGAAGATGGTAAAAGCCAGTTGGTCGCTTCCGAGGTTCAAGGAATTTCTTCCGTTGAGGTGGTCGATCGCCTGACATTGGATATTATAACGCGTGTTCCAGATGCCATTTTGCCCAAGCGCTTAACGGCGGTGTTGATGGTCGCGCCCGACGCCTGGTCTGTTCTTGGTAAAGATGCGTTTGCACTCACGCCGTCGGGTACCGGCCCGTTTTATTTGACCGATTGGAACAAAGGCGGAGCTGCAGAAGTTGTTGCCTTCGCGCAATCTTGGCGCGCGCCAAAGATCGACCGGATTCTGTTCTATCAAATTCCAGAAGAGACAGCGTTGATACAAGCGCTGCAGTCGCAGCAAGTTGACCTGACCACGACGCTATCGCCAGACGCGGCGAGTGATTTAGAGACAATGGGATTTCAGACGCTGGTGACACCGACGGCGCAAGTTTTGGCGTTTGCGTTCAATATCTCTGCAACAAAGATTGAGGCACTCCGTGATGTAAGAGTAAGAACTGCTCTTAACCTAGCGGTGAACCGGGTCGCTATATCGAACATAGCCCTTCGTGGGACCCAACAACCGGCGGGCCAACCTGGCACGCCTTTGACGTTTGGCTATGACCCGGGCTTGGATGCTTTTTCTCATGATGTCGCCCGGGCAAAGAAGCTTCTTGAAGAGGCTGGTTATCCAGATGGCTTTAAAATCACCGCTGAAGCGGTTGTCGCAGGAAACGCCGACGCGAGCCTGGTCTATCAACTCGTTCAACAAGGCTTGCGCGATATCGGCGTGGAGATGGAACTCCGCAGCGTCGTGTTTTCTGACTGGATACGGAAATACACCACCGGCACTTTTGAGTCAGACCTATTCAGTCTCGCCTGGAACAGCGAGCCTTATTACGATGTGGTAAGGCCGATGGAATATTATTCCTGTGCCAAGCCCGTGCCTTTTTTCTGCCATGAGCCCTTAATGCCATTGTTAGATCAAACAGGAATTGTATTCGATGAAGAAGAACGTCGTGGTCGGTTGCAGGCTTTGTCTCGCGCATACAGGGAGCAAGTACCGGCCATCTTCATATTAGAGGTTAGCGAAATTGCAGTAATTGCCGATTATGTTCTGAACTATCGTGTTAGGACGCGTGTTCCGGTATATGAAGAACTTGAATTAGAGCGATAGGGAAGCGGATCACAGATTCGTTAGAAGTGCGTCCCACTGGGTTTCTTGAAAGGTAAAGGAACTACAGTAGTAAAACGATCATTGAGGGTATCTGTCCGACCATGCTGATGACTGAGAAGAAACTACCGACCCGAGCCTGGCTAACCCTAGCGTGGATCACGCTAGTCTTAGGGCTTGTTTGGCTCTCCAGTGTACCTGAAGCGCTATCGCAAACACCGCCAGATTCCATTGGGCCGAAGCGTGAAAGCATTGGTTTGGTGGAAGTTCCTGTCTTTAAACCTCAACAGCGTTCACGCGCAGACCCGTTGGCGCTCTATCCGGATGGTTTGCGTTTCGATGTGTATCGCAAAGGGGCGCGTGTTGGACGCCATACTGTTGAATTCAAGAAAGACGGCGATAGTTTGAAAGTTAAAAGTCATTTAAAGCTCAAGGTTAAAGTGCTGTTTGTGACAGTATACAAGTACGAGTTTCATTCTGTGGGTGTATGGCAAGACGGAGAATTTCAGTCGGTTAAAGCGAAAATCAATGACAATGGAAAAGAACAAACTGTAGACGGGTCTGTCGACGCTTCAGGGCGATTCTTTTCAAAGGGTTACAAGGGTGAGTTTGTTTCTGAATCATGGGTGTATCCGACGAACCATTGGAACGTAGGCGCCGTGGACTCCGATGTTGTACTCGACACCTTAAATGGAAAGTTGAGCAAAGTGAAAATTCTGCAGCAGGGTATTGAGTCCATCGAGACACGCAAAAATGGTGTCATCGAGGCCGAGCGGTTTGAGTATACAGGCGAACTCAAAAACGTTCTGGTTTGGTATGATCGTGATGGCCGATGGGTCGGTATGAAATTCACAACTAATAAAGGCGAAACCCTTACCTACGTTTGCCGAGAGTGCGGGTTATCCGACGCTCAGGGTCAAATCTTGGATGCGGTATAATGGCAGGTGTCCTTTGGATCACTGGTGCTGGCAAGGGGATCGGCAAGGCTGTCGCACTTGAGTACGCGACACACGGATGGACGGTTGCTGTCAGTGCAAGGACGGCTTCTGATCTTGATGCCGTGGCCTCTCAAGCAAGTGCTGCTGGATTAGAGGGGAAAGTTATTTCGTACCCTCTTGATGTTACTAGCCATGATTCTGTTAAAGCCACGTTCAAGACGATTGAGGCCGAACAGGGTTCGGTAGACCAAATTATATTTAATGCGGGTACGCATTCCCCAACCCCGCTGGGCGAGTTCTCGGTTGCGCCGTTTCGAACCCTGATGGAAGTGAACTACATGGGGTCTGTGAATGGTTTAGATGCGGTGCTCCCCACGTTTATTGACAGAAGAACAGGGCACGTTGCAATCGTGGCATCCGTAGCTGGATATAGTGGTTTGCCGGACGCCGCAGGGTATGGCGCGACTAAAGCTGCCCTTATTAATATGTGTGAATCTCTCAAGACGCAGCTTGATGGATTGGGTGTCACCATATCTGTGATCAATCCAGGTTTTGTTCGGACACCTCTTACGGATCAGAATAATTTCCCCATGCCATTCCTGATGGAACCTGAGGATGCTGCGAAAGCGGTGTTTGTGGGTATGGCACGAAAGAAATTCGAAATAGCTTTTCCAACCCCGTTCGTGCTGATCTTGAAGTTCCTAAGGATATTGCCCTACTGGCTTTATTTCCCTCTCGTTAAGAAAATGACGAAGGTATAGACGGCCATGGACTCACCCGTAGTTTTTAGACCAGAGCACCCTGCGGCGGCATATGTTCGTTTTTATGAGGCGTTGTCACCAAGCACGATTGCCGATTTAAAGTTGGTAGCGCATAACGATATCAGGTTCAAAGATCCATTCAATGATGTGACTGGTATAGACGCTTACACGTCTTTGCTTGGGCACATGTTCTATGCTGCCCCAGACATAAAGTTTAATGTTTTAAACTGCGCTTATGACGGTGACGTTTGTTTCTTGCAGTGGATTAGCACGGGAACGGTTAAGGCGCTTGGAAAGGCCCCCTGGAACGTAAGTGGTGTGACTGAGATACGCTTTGCTGAGGACGGAAAAGTAATCTCTCACATCGATCATTGGGATGCTGCAGCTCAGTTTTATGAGCGCATTCCGGTGGTTGGTTGGATATTGAGATTTATTCGCCGCCGCGTTTCTGTAGATTAACGGAAGTTGCATCACTGTCATTCTTAATACGTGCGAATGAAATCGTTACGACGCCAAGTTCAAAGCCCCATTTTGATATAGATGCACGGTTCAATAAAACCCCGCCCGGCTGTAAGAACATCCAGTCGTCGAATTTTACACGCCATGATCCGTCACCAACTTTGAGATTCATGTCGTAGGTCCAATTCAAGGCATTGCCGTTGGTTTTTCCAGAAGCCGTCCCTATGATGTCCCCTGCCGTCCCAGAATAGGTGTTCTGGTCAATTTTTTTAATGGTCCAAACGCGACGGTCTTTTTCGCCATCTGCGTAATTAAATTTTTCGTCGAGGGTTAGTGTTGTCCCGTCCCACGTTCCGGTTATGTCGACAACGAACTCACGTTTCAAGTTCCCGAACCTGTCGTGGAACATCCCCGATGCTACCGTCTTGCCTTCGAAGTAATCTTCTAGAACGAAGCGCGGTTTTTTTCCGGAAAAATCTTCTACTTTCATAGGTCCACTGCATCCTGTCAGTACATAAACTAAAACGCTACACAGCAGGGCGGTACGTAACATTTCTGCCTCCTATGTCGGCTGGCGGTAACGACGCTCTAGGCGTCTTCTAATAAGTTCCTGTCGCTCTCGCGTGATTGGGAAAGTCCATATTAACGCAATTGCTACAATCTTCAGTACGACCGGAACCCAAGCATAGATCACCGAGAGTGACCACAACGTGGATAGGCTATTCTCGCTGTCTGTCGTGAATCCCAAGAGTTCTAGCGCGGGGAAGGTAATACCAACAGCCAGCGCTAGAGCCATTTTGGTCGACATACTCCAAAGGGCGAAGAATAAACCGGCACGAGCTTTACCGCTGCGTAGGCGGTCGAAGTCGATGACGTCGGCCTGCAGGGCAGGCGGAAGAGAAAGGTCGGCACCTAGGCCTGTTCCAGTGACGATGCAGATAGCGGTGAAGATGGCTAAGTCGCCGGGTGAAAGAAATGGGACACATGCGAATGCAAGGCAGGTCAGAACCATAGCCCAGCACCAAGCTCTATGCTTGCCGATACGGTTGCTGACTTTGAGCCACACTGGGATCGATAGAACGCCGCTTAGGAAGTAGGCCAAGATTAAAATGCTTCGTTGTCCAGCGTCTGCCCCTAGCCCATATTCCAAATAGAGGAGAAATAGAGCGGCTGGAATACCGTTGGCCATACCGTTAATAAACCAGGCGGACAGCAACCTAACGAAAGGTTTATTGCTGCTAATAATTGCTAGAGCGTGTTTCGTGGACGCCCATGTCATGCGCTGTTGAGGCGCTTGCCTTCCGCTAATGTCGGGCTCTGGCAACCACAAAAGCATTATGGCGATCGCAGGGGCTCCAACAATGATCGCAAGCCAAGAGACCGCCGAGAGCCCCTCTGCTTCCGTCCAACCTATGCTCGCGGTTAAAGCAGGAATTGCTCCAGCAGCAAGGATTCCTATTAGAGTTAGGCCTTCTCTTGCTCCTGTTATTTTAGACCTTTGATCATAATCGTCACTAAGCTCTGCGCCCCATGCGGTGTAAGGAACAGCGATGAGCGTCCAGCCGATGTACAACATGATCGCCCAGACAAAAAGATATGGAGCGTTGACGTCAATCGGCGGTTGAAACAAGCGGACTAATGCAAAGCCTGCCAGCAATGCACCAAAGAAGATCCACGGCTTGCGATGGCCCCACCGTGTCTTGTGACGGTCACTTAGAACGCCGACAATTGGGTCAGAAATCACATCTATGATTCTGGCGCCAAGCAGGATCAAACCTGCTGTAGCTAGCCCTAAGCTTTCTGCATATAGAGCGGGGAGGTAAACAAACGCAGGAATGGTTGGCATCGCCAGTGCGAAAGCTGGGATGCTATACGCTGCAAGTCGGCGTGCTGTTATCTTAGAGGCAGACGCCATGTTTAACTTTCCAGATTGTAGTTGCTTTCTGCCCTCTAAGTTCGGACAATTTTGAACTGTCCAACGTCGATCGATTTTGCTCTGAATCCACCTTCGCAATAAGCGAGATACATTTCCCACATGCGTCGAAAACGTTCGTCAAAACCTAATGGCTCGATCGATGACCAAGCCTCTAAGAACCTTTGACGCCATTCTTTCAAGGTGGAGGCATAGCTGTCTCCGAACGTTGTAACATCTGCCAGGCTTAGGCGAGCACGGTCTATCTCGTTCGTCAGTGCAGCGACAGACGGTAACATACCCCCTGGAAATATGTAGCGTTGAATAAAATCAGAGCCGCTGCGATAACGCTCATAAAACGCTTCATCAATCGTAATAATTTGCAGGGCGGCTGCCCCACCGACCGAGAGCCGGTCTCTAATCATGTTAAAATAATGTGGCCAGTTTTCCTCGCCGACCGCTTCAAACATCTCAATTGATGCAATACGGTCAAATTGTCCTTCAACGTCACGGTAGTCCTGAAGGCGGAGGTCAACCTTGTCCGAGATTCCTGCTTTTTTCATACGTTCTCTAGCGAATTTTAATTGCTCTTTAGACAAGGTTAGGCCAGTAACGTGGCAGCCGTATTCTTTGACCGCAAATTCTGCGAAACCACCCCAACCAAACCCGACTTCTAAGACTTTGTGCTCGGGTTTAAGTTGTAGCATATCCGCGATGCGACGGTACTTTTCGATTTGAGCCTGATCGAGTGATTGGCCTTCTGCCGTGTAATAGGCCGATGAGTAGGTCATTGTTGGGTCAAGCCATTGTTCATAGAAGTCGTTGCCAAGGTCGTAGTGGTCAGCAATGTTGCGCTTTGACCCGCGTTTGGTATTTGATCGACGAAGGTGGCCTAAGCGGTTGAGCGCCCAATGCCAGAATCCTTGTAGGTCGTTGGTCTTCGTATGGTGCCGGTTTACGACGGCGATCTCCACGACCCTTGATGGGTCAGGGCTATCCCAGTCTCCATCTAAGTATGATTCAACAAAGCCCATATCGCCCTGCGTGAGGAGGCGGCGAACGGCGCGCCAGCGATTAATCACCATTACGGTTTCTGGGGCACCACCAGGGCCTAAACGATGATGTGAGCCATCGGGTAACGTGAGATCGAGCGTTCCTACCGTTATCTTACTCAGGACGGCGATGATTTTACCAACGAGGGAATTCGCATTCGATGGATTGTCGTGTTCTAGATTTGTATTTTTGATTATAGGATTGTCCATACGTTCCTCGGTCAATCGTTTCTATTCGGCGCGTGTGTTACTAGGTTCTCTGGCGGTTGAGGCCGGGCTACAAGCGGGACCCCTTTGAACCAAAGCTTTATGGCTTCCCAATGAATGCCGCCGATAACCTTAAGCGTCATCAAGGGGTAGGCTAAAAATACTCGAATTGTCGACCAGGCACTTAGCTCTTTGCGATCGCCCGTAAAGGATGCAAATAGAAGCGTCCCGTCTAAGTCAGTTTCGTGAATTGAGACCCCAACATCTTCTCCCGGCGGGCGGATTCTAAAGTTGTATGTCATGTCCATCTCGATAAATGGCGAGACATAGAAGCACTTCTTAACGGAGTGCCGCACTAAACCGTCGTCGCTTCGCGTATCGAAGAGGTAGCAATGTCTTTGGCCGAATGTGTTGGACACCTCATGCAAAACTGCCACGAGGGCACCGTCCTGATTGTAGCAGAAAAAATGTGATAATGGATTGAATGAGTAGCCGAGCATTCGTGGGTAACAAAGCAACCGGATCGGCCCTCCATTAATGGATAGACCAGCGTCTTTTAGAACACCCTCAACCCACGGGCGCAGCAGTGTATCCGTTCCAAGTCCATGGTCTTTGTCGTAGAAGCTCAATAACCCAAACCGGTTATAGCCGAACCCATACTGGATTTTCTCCAGGTCAGGAAGTTCATCTAAGTCAATCAGCATCGCGAAGACGCTATACGTTAGTCGATGTTTCTTTGGGCGCGTGCGTCTGTGCATCACTGTCCCTGTGAATAGTGCAGAGTTTAAGGGTGGTTTCATCGCTATGCTGCCGCTGTTTCTGTAATTGGTGCGTCAGAAATCCCTGTCATGCAAATGCGACCAGATTCATCCTCAACTGACCACGGCCGTTTCACGCCACCTAATGCTTCGGCCACGGCCAGCCCTGATTGAAGGCCGTCTTCATGGAAGCCATAACCGAAGTAAGCGCCACAGAACCAGGTTCTATTCGTGCCCTGTAGGGCCCATAATTTTTGCTGAGCCGCTAATGCGGGTTGATCAAATATCGGGTGCTCATAGTCGAAACTCTGAAGTGTCTTCTCTGGATCAGGCTCCCTATGAGGGTTGAGGGTTACGAAAACAGGATAATCGCTATCTATATTCTGGAGCAGGTTCATCCAGTATGTCAGGCAGACGAGGCGGTCTGTTTCGCTTTCACTATCTGACAAGTAATTCCAACTCGCCCAAGCTTTAGACCGCTTCGGCATCATTGAGTTATCAGTGTGCAGGTACGCCTTGTTTTGTTCATAACGGATGGCACTAAGTAGCGCTTGCTCCTCACTTGATGCATCGCCAAGAATCTTCAATGACTGCGCCGAATGAGCTGCGAGAAC
The DNA here is from genome assembly GCA_028822445.1 of Rhodospirillaceae bacterium. Lineage (GTDB taxonomy): Bacteria > Pseudomonadota > Alphaproteobacteria > Rhodospirillales > Rhodospirillaceae > WLXB01. The sequence continues at coordinate 685,386 of JAPKDQ010000001.1, forward strand.
GACGTGGTCAAAAACCTCGGTCTCGTTGTTCTTCGTTGTCACTGATACGCCATTAGGCGTGCGCGTCACGTCCTGCACTGGAGCGTTCAATCGTATGCGATCAGAGAACTCAGCGGAGATACGGTTCACGTACGCTCGACTGCCACCAGTTACTGTGCGCCATTGAGGTCGCTTTGCCTGGTTTGTTTCGAGTAACCCGTGGTTCGAGAAAAACCGAACGAAAGCTGTGAGCGGATACTCCTTGATTTGGTCAAATGTGGCCGACCAAATTGAACTTGCCATTGGGTAAATATGATCCCTAAGAAAGCCATTACTATAACCTGATTTCTTGAGGTACTGACCGAGTGAAAGGTTGGTATTCTCTGGTAAATCAGAATCAGGGACGCAATTTCGATAGAACCTCATTATATCGAGCACCATGCTCCAAAACCGTGGCCGGAGGAGGTTTCTTTTTTGTGCCAACAGGCCCTTTAGACCAGCGCCAGAATACTCGAACGAACCAGAATTAACTGATGCTGAGAAAGACATCACGCTTTTCTCTGTTTCCACGTCCAGGTGATCAAAAAGAGCGGTGAGGTTAGGGTAGGTTTTCTCATTATAAACTATGAAGCCGGTGTCCACTGGAATTTGCTGTCGTCCGCGAGGTCCAGTTAAGATGGCATCTACCGTATTAGAGTGGCCGCCAAGTCGCCGATCTTGCTCAAAAACCGTAACATCGTGGGACTTATTCAAGAGCCATGCCGCTGATAAGCCGGATATACCTGCACCTATCACTGCTACTTTTTGTCTGCCTCTGTCCAAAATCTAGATACACTCCGCCGCTGAAGCGTCCCAGGTGGCATCAAAACTGTTGGTAAACCTGGAAACCTTAACACCCTTTATATTTGTTATTACTGACATTTGAGCAGATAATGAAGCATCTCTTTGGATAAGGTAGCGCGATCTGACTTCAGAGAGGGCTACTATATAAATTCATTCTGAACAAAGACTGTACGGCAAGAAACTAGATTTAGTTCACTTGCAACTCCTTAAGTTGCCTTCTTTTTATGGTGATCCGTTAATAAGGATCGGCCGTAATAGTAAGCAAAGAACAAAAATAAGGAGAGCTTTAGTGTTTGGTGTCGAAGAACGATTTGACGTTCCGAGATCACCCGCAGTCTTGATGAAGTGGGCGCCTTCTAGGCGATGGGAAAGACACGCAGTGATAAGCAACAAACCTGGTGTGTCGGCGACGTCGGTCACAGTGTTGATGACTGAATACTTGGTGTCTATCGCAAAATATCGCGATAAGGATGCGTTTTCTAAATTATTCGCGCATTACGCGCCTCGCCTTAAGTCCTATTTGATGCGGCAGGGTGCGAACTTGGCATCGGCTGAGGAGTTAAGCCAAGAAGCTATGCTGTCGGTCTGGCGAAAAGCGGATAGATTTGATCCGACGAAGGCGTCTGCCGGAACCTGGATATTTACTGTTGCACGTAATCTGAGAATAGACGCGCTGCGTAAAGAGAGGCGACCGAATTTTGACCCTGAAGACCCTGCTTTTGTTCCTGAGCCTGAGATGTCTCCGGATAGAGCATTAGAAGTTGGTGAGGTGCAGGCAAAAATTAAAGCTGCGATTGCGAAACTTCCATTGGAACAAGCTGAGGTCATTAAGTTGTCTTTTTATCAAGACAAACCCCATGGTGAGATTGCAGAAGAGCTTAATCTTCCGTTGGGTACTGTTAAATCAAGATTAAGACTAGCGATGCGCAGAGTTCGCACGTCTTTAGGAGAAGACAAATGAATGCAAGTCATCACCCTGGTGACGATCTATTGGTGTCATATGCTTCTGGTTCTTTGGACGAACCATCGTCGATCTTGATCGCGACGCACCTTTCTCTATGTCCTGTTTGTCGCGGTGTTGTTGCCCTGGCTGAAGGAGTTGGTGGCGAACTGATTGAGCAGATTGATCTATCTGATATTGGAACTTCCGACCTCGATGCTTGCCTTGCTCGTTTGGATGAGCCGGAAGAGTTTGTTGGTGCCGCGGTTGAAACGATTGATGAGGCTGTAGACGATGCGATTTCCATACCGCGTCCACTTAAGGATTACCTACCCGGAGAGGTGAAATCTTTACCCTGGCGTTGGCTGGGGCCTGGTGTTCAGTACACGGCAATACATACTGAAGCTAAAGCGCCTAAGGTAGGGCTTCTTCGAATAGCCCCTGGTACCAAGGTGCCGATGCACGGTCACACTGGTAATGAGATGACCTTGGTCCTTGCTGGTGGCTATATAGATGCAACCGGTAATTTCCAACGTGGTGATGTGGAGTCAGCTGACGACGGCTTGGTTCATCAGCCGGTGGCCGATGCGGGTGAAGAGTGTATTTGTTTGGTTGTTACTGAGGGTGAGCTTCAGCCCACGGGTATTATCGCTAAAGTGCTGCAGCCCTTTTTTCGTTTTTAGATAATCTACGAAGAATTTTTTAAGGCGTCGGTTTGAGAGAACTGGGGCCTTTTTTAACATTACTGTTTCTAGCCACTGTGGGCGAAAAAGACTGGGTCTATTCTAGACCAGACCGTTTTCTGTTCAGTCAGCATGTGCTGGTGATTGATTATGGAGCTTGCGTTAAGACGTCTAGAAGTTCGAGAACTAAAAACAATGGGACGGGCCAAACAAAAGCTAAATAGGCCTGTCCAAGATAAAACAGTGAGCGAGGTGGGGACTTCTCGTTATCACTCTTAGCATTGTCGCGAATAATCTTACGGATCATGATGGACAAGATTAATACGTAGCCAACTGTGCAGAAGCTGGCAGCAATCATCCAGCTATAGCCAACGATAAAGTCCGAGACGACCTGAACAGCAGTCACATGATGCCTTATTAAGTGAGGAAATGGTGCCGGAAACAGGATTCGAACCCGTGACCCCCTGATTACAAATCAGGTGCTCTACCAACTGAGCTATTCCGGCATATTCAATACTATCAACGACTTATATATAAATTATCCGACCGCTGCAGGTCTGAAATTAACGCTAGCAATCACATAGTAATCACGGCACTCAATTTTCTGCCAGAGTCGCTTTGATTGCAGGCTAAAGCTCAGAAGACCTGAAGCGGGCGGAATAAACCCTGACAGGCGCTCAATGTCAATTGAATGAGTTGCTATTTTTTGTCACTGCCAATAGCGCCAAAAGGTGACAGTAGCCTAGTAGTATGACCACTCCTTTCGTTGCTCCCATAACCTAGGCCTGCGGTGCAGGTGGTTTTTAAGCCCGCGCTCAAGGTTCAGTGGCCTACATCCCAAAACGAGAAGGTGGTATGGATAACCCTAAAGATGGTGTCCGAGGTGTTATTCCCGAGAAGCAGAGGTGTTGATATGTCCAACAAATCATTAGGGGAGATACCAGTGGTGAAGCCTGAGTCCAGGTACAAAGCGGACATAACGGGTGGGTCTTTGAAGCTACAGGAAAGCAGGGTCGTGGCTGGATTGCTTCTGGATGGGGTGACCGACACCGAATGGAAGGACGCCCACGCAGTTTATTCTCTGTTTTATCAGCCATTAGGAACGCCTCCGTTTCCTGGCTGTCCGCAGTCTAGGCTTCAAGCAGTTTTGGTTATGGCGCCTCTCAATCCGGCACTTCTGAACTGGGCACATTGAATTGGGTCAGATTAACCAGGATGCCGTCGCGATCGAAGAACAGGCTTTCGTAGGCCTGGGTGTCCGACCCTTCCTGCGGGAACAGCACGATGGGCTCTGCGACGATAGAATAGCCCGCCGCCTTGACCTTTTCATTGATGCCGAAAATATCGGAGGTGACAAACACCAAGGCAGGATCCCCGGTTTCCACATGAGTGCGGGGCGCAGGGTGCGGCGGTTGGGCGTCGCCAACGAACTGAAACATCGCCACATTGGCGAACACATAGTCGCCCGATTGCAGATGCACCACCCGCACAGTCTTATCCTTAAGGCCGAGAATCCGGTCCCACTCTTCGCTTTTGAACGTTTGTTCAAAGCGGACCCGAAGCCCGAGGATGTCGCGATAGAGTTTTAGGGACTCACCCACATCGCGCACGAAGTGAGTAGACCGCATCAGAGGAGTCACAATAAAGCCATCGGGTATGTCTGTTGTTTGTGCGTTGGTGGGATATGCACTCCAGAGAGAAAATAGAAGACAGGTGAGCAAGGCGCGTTTCATGGTCGTATTCCTATTTTAAAATATTTCGGTGAACCGAGCACTAAAGAATTAGGAAATCACTTTCTAAACTTGGTTCGTTACCAAGCACTTATGTTTACCTTAGACCCTGAATGGAAATACGCTCACCCAATTAGAGAAGCGGGTTCTGATTTTTCCAAAGAATATGTATTGGAAGTGAAAGACCGCAGGGTCTCCCGCTAGCGTCGCGGTCAGACGTGAAGTCGCTAAGGGCTGGTGGCTTGCGTAATAACGCGCACATTCTCGGCCAGCCAATCAGCACCCCGTTACAGGGCGTATTGTGTCAAAAGTAAAACCTCAAAAGGTGCGGGTTGGCAGGTTCTTGCCAGTATGCCTCGACAGGTTTCGGTTATAGCCCGTAGAGCAGTCGTCCGTTATCGGACGTGATTTTTTTAAGCACCGCTGCACCTAGATCCACTCGCTCGCACATGATGCCGTGAGCGCCAATGTCTGTACCGATATCGGCGTGACCAAAGTCGGATCCCAATACAAGGTTGTCCTCCCCGGAAAAATTGAGCACGTAGGGCAGGTCTTCATCAAACGTGCAGTCGATGAATAAATTGGTACCCGCTAGGGGCACGTCGGAAAGGCTAACGTCCTGTCGCCAAGCTGTTTCGGCACCTCTGGATATTTCGCGAAGCGCGAAGGGTAGCCATTCGGAGCCTGCTTCAAGAAACCCGAAACGCAAATCCGGAAAACGGGTCGCGAAGTCGGACGTAAAAATATTCACGAATGCGGCGGTCATGGGTACAATAGCATGCATGATGGCAGCAGAATTTTCATAGACAGGGCTGCAAGCGTTGCCGATGTGAACGCCGATGGTCAGGTTATGTCTCTGTGCCTCTTGATAAACCGGGTAAAAATAGGGGTCGGTTAGAAGTTTCCCGCATTCCAAAGGACGCATCATGACTGACGCTGCGCCGTTGGCCGCTCCAAACCTTATTTCTTCTTTTACGACGTCCATATCTAAAAGGGGTGGGACCAGTGACCATCGTAGGCGACCGTTAGACTCTTTTGAGCAATCCGCCATCCAGCGATTATAGCTGCCGGCTAGTGAGACTTGCGCTTCCCGGTCAGTGAACAAGGCAGCTAGAAAAAAACTCGGGATGACGACCTGGGTGTCGACTTTTAAGTCGTCCATCCATTTTACGCGACCTAGTACATCATCGAGTAGGCGGACACTGGGTGGAGGCTGACCCGGAGCGCTTTCAACATTGAGGCCGCAGATGATGAGTTGGCCTGAGGGCAATTCCCAGAAATGTTTCAGGCCATTCCACTGCGACTGACTTCCATCAGTCTTCTTCTCTGCAGGACGAAAACACTCATCCTTTGCCCCCAGGTAGGACCAGGTGCGTAGGCTCTCAATGGCATGGGTATCGCAATCTATATATCCCAACACGGTGCTCCATGAACGGTGATTGTAGGTTTAGTCTAGCCCCAGGAAACCTGGCGGTTCAATACTTGAACGTATCAGGTGGGCTGCATAACTTGAACGCATCAGATGGGCGGCATAGTATTTTATATGATTAATATTTGAGACGTTGAGCCCCCTCAAGTTTGCGTGGAAAAAGAGAAATTACATGAGCCATCGTTACACAGTTGCAGCATACCTAGCGGTTTATTTCATGGTCGTCATCGCCTCAGTTCCAATTGGCGCCGATGAGCTTGCGACAAATAGAGGGTGGTCATCTTTCGGCGGGGTTCCCGGAGGCGGTCGCTATTCTGCCCTCGACCAAATTAATCGCAGCAATGTCGATAAACTTGAACTGGCTTGGACCTATCACACGGGCGAAACGACAGGCTACGGGGCGGACATCGGCCCAAGTTTTGATGAAACCACGCCAATTTTGGCGAACGGCCTTTTGTATTTGTGCACAGCTCAAAATCGAATCATCGCGCTTGACCCTATTACCGGAGCTGAGGCGTGGGCTTTTAATCCCCATGCCGGGCTAATTGATACGCCTCTTCTCGCCCGGCACTGCCGGGGGGTGGGCTATTGGCAGAGTGACGCGCCTTCAGCCGGGAAAGTCTGCGAGAAGAGGGTTTTTAAGGGCGACCGGATTGGCAATGTGTTTGCTGTAGACGCAGACACCGGAAGCCCCTGTGAAGACTTTGGCCGAGGCGGATATATCTCGTTGTCCGACTATGAATATAATGGCGAAGGCTTGATCGATCTGACGTCTCCGCCCGTCATTCTGAACAATCTTGTTATCATCGGCGGTGGTGTGCTCGACAATGTTCGCGCCAATGCGCCCGACGGCACTATACGGGCATTCGACGTGCGAACCGGCGAAGAGCGCTGGCATTTTAATACCATTCCAGAGGCGATGCGTGACCAGACCGGTGGGGCAGATGTCTGGCCACCGTTTACGGTCGATGTTGAGCGTAATTGGGTGTTTGTGCCCACTGGTAGTCCGAGCCCTGATCCTTATGGCGGCAATCGTTTGGACCCAGTGCCGTATGCCAACGCACTTCTTGTGATAGACGGTGCTACTGGAGAATTGGTCTGGCACCGGCAATTAGTCCATCATGATGTGTTCGATTATGACCTTCCCGCACAACCGACCCTCATAGACATTCAACAGGGTAGCGAAGTGATTGAAGCCGTTGCTCAAGTGACAAAAATGGGCACCGTATTTGTCTTTCGTCGTGACACCGGCGAACCGGTTTTTCCCATCGAAGAAATTCCAGTACCTCAGACAGACATACCAGAAGAGCGAACATCACTAACTCAACCGTGGCCGACCAAACCAGAGCCATTTTCTGGTCAAATTCTGACCGAAGATGATGTCTGGGGCTTGACGTTCTGGGATCGTGGCAAGTGTATGGAGGACTTTAAGAGCTTTAGATACGAGGGTATTTTTACACCGCCGAGTATCAAAGGGTCCTTAGTTTATCCGTCTACGGGTGGCGGCGGCAATTGGGGGGGGGTTGCCTATGACCCCACACGCAATTTGTTGGTCGTCAAAGCGCACAACTATGGTTTCGTATTTCGATTGGTGCCGCTGACTAGCGAAGAAGCTAAAGGGAAGCCAAACGCCTGGAGTATGTCGCGAGAGATGATCGGAACGCCTTATCGCGTTGAGGGGCGGCGTTGGCTTTCTCCCTTGGGCATTCCCTGCAATGCGCCGCCATGGGGTGAGATGACGGCCTTTGATATGTCCACTGGAGAAACTGTATGGCGTGTCCCGCTCGGGCAGGTCTCTGTCGGACCCTTCGGTGTTTTCAAGACGCCTAAGGCGTGGGGTTCCCCCAATATCGGCGGACCAATCATCACCGGTGGGGATTTGATCTTTATCGGCTCGACCATGGATAGTGTGTTGCGCGCAGTTGATGTTGAGACGGGCGATGAGCTGTGGTCCACCGACCTTCCTGCACCAGGGATGGCAGTACCGATGACTTACCAAGCTGGGCCTGAGGGCCGTCAGTTCGTCGTGATTGCTGCCACAGGCAATGGCATTGCGGGCACAGAACTTAGCGACGCCTATGTGGCGTATGCACTGCCAAAAAGCGCGAGTAAATAGTAGGGCACAAAAAAGGCGGGACCAATTGGTCCCGCCCAGTTCTTTGTTGTCTCTAAACTTTAGAAATTAAGGCGAATATCAATGCCGACGGTGCGCGTGTCACCTGGGTAGACACGATACTGCACCACACCACTGTTGGGTGCGCCTTCAGCAGTGTAGGGGACAGACGTGACACGCCTATTCCAGCTCTTATCGAAGACATTGTCGACCCAGAATGCAATTTCCAAGTTATTTTCATTGACGAAGCCGATGCGGGCATTGGCGAGATTGATGGCACCCTGGCTTGCAAAGTTGAGGCCTGTATCGAACTTCGCCGCCTCATGAGAGAAATCACCCCGGATGTACATATCGTAGGCTGTCTGGAAGATTTCAGGAACGGTGTAGGTGCCGGATATAGAGGCTTGGAAATCAGAGGTGCGGCTGATGGTGTTGCCGCCAACGTCTGCCGAACACCCTGGTGTGGTGATGATAGTGTTAACAAACGCACCACAGGCCGCGGTTGCTTCTCCTTCAATAAAGCCACTCATGTATTTTGGGTCCATTACCGCAACGGCTGCACGGACAACAAAGTCCTCGGTGATGTTGACGCTTGTGTCCACCTCAATGCCAATGGAACGGGCTTTGCCAAAGTTTTGCACGGCCGAAACCGGAGAATTTGCTACTGCCGTTTGGACTTGGAGATCTTTCCAGTCCACGTACCACGCAGAAACTGTGGCAACCATCCGACCGTCGAAGAGTGTCGATTTGCTGCCGACTTCAAAGGTCCAGTTGGTCTCTTCACCAAATGTGCGTTCCGCGAGCCCTTCGGCCACGTTGCTATTAAAGCCCCCAGTTTTTACACCGCGGCCTGCGTTGGCGTAGAACAACTGATCGTCACTGGCTTGGTAATCAATTGTAAAACGCGGTGCGAAGAAGTCAAAACCTTGCTCTTCGCCCGATTTCGAATTGATCAGGGTTAGCTTTTCATCGGTATATCGCAGCTCAACAGACGCCGTCAGTTGGTCTGAGATGTCGTAATCGACAGACCCAAAGATAGATGTCGCCTTAGTTCGAACGACGCGTTGCCGCTCAAAGAATGGAACCGCTTTGCCATTCGGCTGGCCCAGGGGCAGGAAGTAAACGCCTAAGGTATCTATATCGAAGCTGTTGTAGTGGAAGCCACCGATGGTCCATCCGATCGCACTGTCTTCGGAACTAGCCAGACGAACCTCATAGCTTTCTGCATCGCCTTTCGGTGTTGATGCATCAATCAGGGACTGAACGGAGAGCCCAGGAATGAAGAACGGAATGTTAATGGCGAACGGGAAGGCTGCCGTGTCAACCTGAAGTGTGAATCCTGAATCCGTGTGACTTGCCAAAGCCGTCAACGTTGCAAAATCGAAATCATGTTCGAGTTTGGCATAGTAGAGGTCGGTAGCACCGATCAGGCCTTGTGCGCCTTGGGAGAGATTAACCTCTGTCGCTCGAGTGTGCTCGCCACAGAACAATGTTAGCCGCTGTGCGCCGCCACGACCGACGGTTTTAGATCCACAATTGTTAGAGGCTGCTTGTGATAACGCCAAAGCGGGCGTTTCATTATCGACTTCGTTGCGGGCGGCAAAGAGCGTGATTCGTGTATTTTCTGTGGGTTCAGCATAAATCTTTGCACCGAACACGTCTCTTTTAGTCCAGCCACCAAGGAATTCGCCGGACCTTACGTTTGGTATCGTGCCGTCGAATTCACTAAATCCACCAAAGAGCTGAACCGATACGGCGTCACCGATTGGTATATTAACGTTGCTGGCAAATGAGTGCCGGTCACGTGTGCCGACTGTACCTTCGATACGGCCACCAAATTCACCGAGTGTCGGTTTCTTTGTGACGTAGTTTATGGCGCCACCGAACGTGTTGCGACCGTAAAGGGCGCTTTGGGGTCCCTTGACCACCTCGATCCGCTGTAAATCAAGAAGACCGAACTCTAAACCTGACCGGTTGTTCAAATACACGCCGTCGATGAAAACGCCGACATTTCCCTGGGGTGAGCTCTGGTCAGTTTGCGTCAAGCCGCGAATGGCTGGGTTTTGGAAGGCCCCGTTGACGTCCTGGAACTGCAGTGATGGTGTCCACTGCGCTAAATCTTCCAACGCGTTAATGCCTTGCCGTTCTAGCTCGGTCTCAGTGAAGGCTGTAATGGCCAGCGGGACTTCCAGAAGCGACTCAGATCTTTTACGAGCTGTGACTGTGATTTCTTCAATGGCAAACTGCTGGGCAATTGCCTCAGGTGCTATGAGCGACGTTGAGATTGCGATTGCGGCCAAGAGTGGCGTTCTCGCTCTCAGGTTATTTTGCTTTGTTGACATGCGGCTAGTCCCCATAAAAAACTAAAATCTAACTAAAATCTAATCGTACTCAAAAATAGACTACTTAGTGGACAAAAACTTATTAGAGCTTGTTTTATATCTTACTATTGGCCCGTAGAACATGATTTGTAAAGGTGGGTTTGCACACTTTTTCCAGTTTAGGGTCGAGCCGATCATTAGGTCGCTGACCAATATAGTGGTCGTGCCTCGCGTTAATCTCTATATGGTTCATAGACTAAGAATTACATCTAGACGCATAAGCTTCGATTGATCACGCACCCTTGCAGGCCTTAAAATCTGACAGTTTATTTTATCGGCTTAAGATATTACCATTCGTTCAATATTAGGAGGCTCGTCTTTGACGCATCCACTCAAACATGGATACGGCTGCGGCATTGGAAACGTTTAGGCTTTCCATTTGGCCGGTCATGGGCAAACGAGCTATGAAGTCACACGCGCTGCGCACGCCTGGTCTCAAACCTTCGCCCTCGGCTCCCAGGACCAAGACGCAGCGAGACGGCATTTCCATTTTATCAATTTCGTTGCTTCCGGAGGCGTCTAGTCCGACGACCCAGAAGCCTGCATCTTGATAGTCTTTTATGGAGCGCCCTAGGTTCGTGACCCTCACAATTGGAACCGACTCAAGCGCGCCAGATGCCGATTTTGCTAAAATACCTGTTTCGTCTGGCGCATTATGTTTGGTCGTTAAAAGGGCAAGAGCCCCAAACGCGCTGGCTGAGCGGAGTATCGCACCAACGTTATGAGGGTCAGTCACATGGTCTAGGGCAACGATGAGCGCGGGTTCATCTGAGCTAATTCCTTCTAGGGAATCATGGGTATCCATAGCCGGCAAAGGTTGGACTTTAAGAGCGACGCCTTGGTGCACCTTGTCGGGACCAACGGCTTCGTCGATGGCGCTGCGATCGGCTGGCTCCAAGCGACTTAATTGTTCACGTGTTAAATTTTTGCCGGACAGCTTTTGAGCTGCTTCCGGTGTGGCAAGGAATCTATCGATACGACGGTTCGGGTTAGCGAGAGCCATCCCGACGGCGTGCAATCCAAAAAGCCACAGTCCAGAGCCACTTTTTGCCGAATTTTTGTGCCTCGGTGCGGGGGGTGGGTGCCCCTTGTTACCTTCAGGCCGTCGTTTTGGTTTGTTGTTTTTTGCGCGGTGTGAGTTGTTCATGCTGTTCGCATCGGACACTTAGCGTTCCAGGTCAAGGTTTTAAAGTTGACAACAACTTGCAAACTTCATACGTGGATGCCCCCGCAGCCTAGGCATGCCTTGGTATACGGAGGGGTGGCCGAGTGGTTAAAGGCACCAGACTGTAAATCTGGCCGCATTAGCGTACGTAGGTTCGAATCCTACCCCCTCCACCATTCACTCCTGTGCAAGTTAAGCGCTGTGGTTATATTAAGCGGGTGTAGCTCAAGGGTAGAGCCCTAGCCTTCCAAGCTAGTGATGTCGGTTCGATTCCGTCCACCCGCTCCAAATGCTACTGTCCTTGGGCGAAGCCTCAGGGCGGAATGATAGACCGGGCATACGAGTTAGGCCCTCCAGAAGTGAGAGAAAGCCATGTCGAAGAAAAAGTTTGAACGCACTAAGCCGCATTGCAACATTGGCAC
>JAPKDQ010000015.1 GCA_028822445.1 Rhodospirillaceae bacterium
AGGGCGTTTTGTATTTTCTGGCAGTACTCTTACCGGCTGCAGGAGCCTTGTCCCAAACTCAGCTACGGTCCTACATTTCCATTGCGTTGGGACTGATGGAGCGAACACAATGGTTCCTTATCAGGCAGAGGTTTCTCCCTTGGTCTATCGAATCAATTGACCGCAAAACTGGCCTTGCACAAGCCTGAATATTAAGGGCACACGCCCGCTATGCCCTACACATCAGGTATTCCACTGCCGAAAATTGAGCCATATGTGATCGCAGCACTATACGCTGACTTTGATTGCGGAGTGACCGCAGTCTGGCTACAGTATGCACCCAGCGGCCGTCGCTGAAAGCTCCGAAGGCATCACTGAATATATCTCACCATTGCTTTCAGATACGAATACGGCATCAGAACGACTATATCCCCGCGCCTGGCCGAGAGCAGATAAATCGGCCCAGAGTGTAAAATAATACTCGTGCTCGATAACCTGCCTGGCAAGCTCAAAAGCAATTAATTGATAGCGCGGGTCTCTGGACAGGCGGTCATTCAGCTCTGAAGGTTCACCGCTTAACCACTCCAACTCAGCTAGTCCGCGAGGAATTGGTCCTCCCGAAGAAATAAAGAAAACGCGATCCCAATCAAACGGCACCAGATCCGAGAAACAGATATAGGGACTGTCTGGCTCAGGCCTGCCACGCATTGTAGAGAACGCTGTTTCCTCCGATTTCGATGATGTAATTGTCGCGCGCGCATGCATCTCTAACCCAAAATCTCGCATCCAACGCGGCGCAACCATAGCGTCATAGACTATCCACCCAGCTATTGCCGCGATCACGCCAACCGCAGATATCCACACACGGCCTTGACGCCACACAGCTGTTCCAGATTGATCGGTCATGTTCAAACTTTCTTTGCTGAACAGTCTCATTTCTATAGCGGACTGTCAGCGGGATCGAGTTCCACTAGCCTTAAGGCGCAAGTTTCTTCTGCAGAAGTTCGTTGAGCTTACCCGGATTGGCCTTACCACCGGTCTGCTTCATAACCTGCCCAACAAACCAACCAATTAGCTTATCTTTGCCTCCACGGTACTCTTCCACCTTGCCCGGATTGTCTGCCATGACTTGGCCAATCGCATCCTCGATCGGGCCAGTATCTGTAATCTGTTTCAAGCCCTTCTCTTCTACGATGGCGTCCGGCCCTTTGCCTTCCTCCAACATTATCTCAAACACGTCCTTCGCGATCCGCCCGGATATCGTATTGTCAGTAATCAAATCGATAAGCTTACCGAGGTTATCTGCAGTAATCGGGCTATCTGTAATTGAAATGCCCATTTTGTTTAGTGCGCCGAACAGATTACTGATCACCCAGTTCGCAGCAGCTTTCGGGTCACGGTCTTTCGCAACATCCTCAAAGTAGACGGACGTTTCTCGCTCGACCACCAGAACCCCAGCATCATATGCCGTTAAGCCATACTCACTGATGAACCGCTCTCTCTTTTCGTCCGGCAACTCTGGGAGTGTCGCCTTAATCCTTGCGACATAATCATCGTCAAATACCAGCGGCAGCAAGTCAGGGTCAGGAAAATAGCGGTAATCATGGGCCATTTCCTTTGACCGCATAGACCGGGTCTCACCATTATTAGAATCGTATTGACGGGTCTCCTGGCTAATCTCCCCGCCCGATTCATAAACATCAACATGGCGCCGCGCTTCGTACTCAATAGCCTGCATAACAAACCGGATCGAATTAACATTTTTGATTTCGCAACGCGTGCGAAGCCCCTCTTCGCCTTGTGGACGCACCGACACGTTGGCATCACAGCGCATAGATCCCTCGTCCATGTTTCCATTACACGTACCAAGGTACCGCAATATTGAACGGAGTTTTCTTAGATAGGCGCCAGCCTCTTCAGGAGAACGCATGTCGGGATCAGAAACAATCTCCATCAGGGCAACGCCAGATCGGTTCAAATCAATAAAAGTTTTAGAAGGGTGCAAATCATGAATTGATTTTCCAGCATCCTGTTCTAAGTGAAGACGTTCAATACCGATCTCACGACTAACACCATCAGGCATGTCAAGAACGATCGTTCCTTTCCCAACAATAGGAAGATCAAATTGACTAATCTGGTATCCCTGGGGCAAGTCAGCGTAGAAGTAATTCTTCCGTGAGAACACACTTCGGTTATTAATCCGTGCCTTTAAACCAAGGCCCGTGCGAACAGCCTGTTCAACGCAAATCTCGTTGATAACAGGAAGCATACCCGGCATGCCCGCATCCACAAAGGATACCTGACTATTTGGATCCGCGCCAAAGTATGTCGGTGCGCCTGAGAATAATTTAGCTTCGGAGGTAACCTGAGCATGAACCTCCAGCCCAATGACAACTTCCCATGTTTCGGTTTCGCCTTTTATAAGAAAGGTCATCGTTTATCCCTCTCCGCCGATAGACAAACCTGAAAAACCTGCCGCTTCCTCAAGAACACCGGCTACACGGAACAACGTTTCCTCATCCCAGCGTTTGCTTAAAAGCTGTAACCCGAGCGGTAAACCATCAGATGATAAACCAGCTGGAATCGATATTCCTGGGATCCCAGCCAGGGATGCGGGAACGGTAAAGACGTCATTTAGATACATAGAAACAGGGTCGTCGGAGTTCTCTCCGATCGGGAATGCTGATGACGGCGTGGTCGGCGTTAGAATTGCGTCAACATTCTCGAAGGCACTTACAAAGTCTTGGTGTATCAACTGGCGCACTTTTTGCGCTTTGAGATAATACGCATCATAATAACCAGCAGATAGCGCGTAGGTGCCAATTAATATTCGGCGTTTAACCTCAGCGCCAAAACCGGCCGCACGCGTTTTGGCGTACATATCATCCAAGCTCTCACCCTCGATCCTCAGACCAAAACGAACACCGTCATAACGCGCTAGGTTAGCGGAAGCCTCGGCCGGGGCCACAATGTAATAAGTGGGCAAAGCGTACTTGGTATGCGGCAAAGAGATATCAACCACTTCAGCACCGGCATCCTTTAGCCAGCCGACCCCTTTATCCCAAAGCGCAGCAATGTCAGAATTTAGGCCATCGGGCCTGTATTCGCAGGGAAGACCAATGCGAAGGCCTTTAATATCCCCAGATAACGCCGCTTCAAAATCCGGCACAGGCATATCCGCTGAAGTTGAGTCCTTAGCATCATGCCCTGCCATAACGGCAAGCAGGATCGCAGAATCTCGAACAGTCCGGGTCATCGGCCCAGCTTGGTCAAGTGAACTAGAGAAGGCGACGACCCCCCAGCGCGAACAGCGACCATATGTTGGCTTCATGCCTACGACACCACAGAAAGACGCTGGCTGGCGGATAGACCCCCCCGTATCAGTCCCTATCGCACCCAAACATGTGTGAGCCGCAACAGCCGCAGCTGACCCACCTGAAGAGCCCCCCGGAACTAGATATCTAGGGTCGCCCTTTCTTTTCCAAGGGTTGTGCGCTGCGCCATAATAACTGCTCTCGTTCGACGACCCCATCGCGAACTCGTCCAGATTGGTTTTGCCCAGCGTAATAGCACCAGCGGCCTTCAAATTCGCAGTCACCGTACTTTCATAGGGCGGAGTAAAGCCGTCCAAAATATGCGACGCCGCCGTGGTCAGAATACCTTCTGTGCAGAATAAATCTTTAATGCCAAGCGGAAGCCCCTCCAGGGCACCAGCCTTTCCATGGCTTCGATTATGATCTGCTTCTTTTGCCCGCTCGATTGCCAAACCTGGCACTTCGGTAATGAAAACGTTCAAATCGCGGTTGGTTTCCATCGATTTGATATGTGCTTGGGTCAGTTCAACAGCACTAAAATCGCCTTTTCTGAGCCCATCCCGCGCTTCAGATAAGGTAAGCTGTGTTAGTTCGGTCATTACTCGATCACCTTCGGCACACCAAAGAAACCCTCATGGGATTCAGGTGCATTCGCGAGGACCTTGTCCGTATGCCCACCGTCAGTCACAGCATCTTTACGCCAATTCAACATCATGTCCGCCCCACCGGTCATGGGTTCGACCGCGGACGTATCCACCTCTTGCAATTGCTCGATCCAATCCATAATTCCGCTCAGTTCTTTAGCTAGCGGGGCTATATCTTTCTCAGCCACGCTTATACGAGCGAGGTGAGCTATTTTCCGGACAGTGGCGTCATCGAGCGACATGGGTTATGGCTCCCTTTAGAGGTGGTTATCACCGCACCTGTTAACTTGGCAAAAAATGGCAGAAAGCAAGGGCCGCGATGATGTATCATTGGGTATGACGATCTGCAAGCCCGCCGAACTGCTAAGCATCATTGAGCCAGGACAAGCCCTGCTAGGGCTTGATGTCGGGACAAAAACGGTCGGCATCGCCATCTCAGATGCAGCCCTGATTATCGCTTCTCCCCTAACCGTGATCCAGCGCACCAAATTCAGAAAAGATGCGGATATCCTGTTTAACCTCATTGATGACAACAACGTTGGTGCGCTTGTAGTCGGTCTTCCGGTCGAAATGGACGGAAATGAGGGACGCCAAGCCCAATCTGTCCGAACCTTTATGGATAACGTACTTAACCTCCGGGACCTGAACGTCACCTTCTGGGATGAAAGGTTATCCACCGTGGCTGTCGAGCGCATGATGATAGAAGAGGCAAACCTGAGTCGGAAAAAGCGCAGTAAAGTAGTCGATAGAGCCGCGGCAGCATATATTTTGCAGGGTGTTATCGATTATTTACCAAAAAATTGATTTTTAACTAAGGCGATATACGCGCTTGTCGAATGTATTCGCCTTCCATATAGTCTCGGCTCATGCTTGACCCGGTTTTCCCGCACTGCCACCTACTCGGGATCGAAGGGCTTTCCCCCTTAGAAATCAATCACCTATTGGATCTCGCAGATCCATATGTTGAGATTAATCGCAACCGGGAAAATGCCTCAGAAAGCCTAAAAGGTCGCACTATAGTTAATCTCTTTTTTGAGAATTCAACGCGCACACGGACATCTTTTGAATTGGCGGCCCTTCGATTAGGCGCAAATGTCATAAATATGCAGATCGGATCAAGTTCCGTCGCTAAAGGCGAAACCCTTATCGATACGGCTGTCACTCTGAATGCAATGCACCCTGACGTACTCGTTGTCCGCCATCCTCAATCAGGCGCAGTCAAGCTGTTATCAGAAAAGGTCAACTGCGCCGTCATCAATGGCGGGGATGGCAGCCATGAACACCCCACCCAGGCCCTCTTGGACGCCCTCACCATTCGCAGGCGTCGAAGCAAGATAGAAGGACTGAAAGTAGCAATTTGTGGCGATGTCGCACATAGCAGGGTCGCCCGATCTAATTTCTATCTTCTTCTAACCCTCGGCGCGGAAGTCCGCGTCATTGCGCCACGCACCCTAATTCCAAGCCACGTCGAAAAACTTGGAGTGCAGACTTTCAATGACATGCGTAAGGGACTTAAGGACTGCGATATCGTAATGATGCTTCGAGTCCAGAATGAGCGAATGACAGGAAGCCTAATACCTTCCGTACGTGAATACTTCCGCTTCTTCGGCCTCGACAGAGAAAAGCTCAGCCTTGCTAAGCCAGACGCGCTGATCATGCACCCAGGCCCTATGAACCGAGGCGTGGAAATTGATTCAGACGTTGCCGATGATTTTGAACGCAGCGTTATACGCGAGCAAGTTGAACTCGGGGTGGCAGTCAGAATGGCCGTTTTAGAACTACTAGCAAAAAACCTAGCGGCAACAAGAACTAATGTGAGCGCTGCATCATGAGTAAGGGACGAGCATCTAAGACGGCATATATTGGCGCTAGGCTTCTAGACCCTGCAACAGGACTTGACGAGACTGGCGACATACTGACCGAAGATGAAAGAATCATAGGCATCGGCCCTAACCTCTTCGGTGGCTCGCCCCCATCAGATGCAATAGTTATAGATAGCAATGGTCTCTGCGCATCACCGGGCCTAATTGATATGCGCGTTCAAATTCGCGAACCTGGCGAAGAGCACAAAGAATCACTTCGAAGCGCAGCAGAAGCCGCTGTAGCTGGCGGAGTGACATCAATGGTCTGCCTGCCAAATACTGAGCCAGTCCTCGACGACGAGGCAACTTTAGAATTTGTTGCTCGGCGCGCACGACTTCAGGCCCTAACTAAGGTTTATGCATACGGAGCCGCCACGAAAGGTTTGGCTGGAAAAGAACTTGCTGAATACGGTTTACTTGCGGACGCGGGAGCCGTCGGCTTCACCGATGGCACAGTCGCCATATCAAACTCTCAGGTTATGCGCAGGGTCCTATCCTATGCTGCAACCTTTGACCTGCTGGTTATCCAGCACCCTGAAGACCCAGCCCTAGCAGGCACTGGCGTTATGAATAGCGGCGAAACAGCCACACGACTAGGCCTCTCGGGCATCCCGCTTGAAGCAGAGATTATAATGCTGGAACGAGATATTCGATTGGTTGAAATGACCGGTGGCCGTTATCACGCTGCACATATTTCTACGGCAGAGAGTGTCAAGATAATCGCCAGTGCAAAATCCAGAGGACTACGCGTAACCTGCGACACAGCTCCATTTTACTCTGCGCTTAACGAGTTATCAGTGGGGGATTATCGCACGTTTGCAAAGCTTTCACCGCCACTGAGAAGTGAGGAAGACCGTCAAGCCATTGTTGAAGGCCTTAAGACTGGCGTTATCGACGTCATAGCAAGCGACCATTCCCCGCAAGATCAAGACAGTAAACGCCTTCCCTTTGCTCAGGCAGCATTTGGTGGCTCAGGGTTAGAGACCTTGCTCGCTGTTTCGCTTGACCTTGTGCACAACGAACAACTCACGCTGCTTGAAGTTCTAAGCAAGCTAACATGCGTGCCTGCCGATTTGCTCGGCCTGGATGCCGGACGATTACGCGAAGGCGCACCCGCCGACCTACTATTCTTTGATCCAGATATTGGATGGAAAGTTATCGGTGACAAATTTAGGTCTAAGTCTAAAAATACGCCATTCGACGGTCGGCCTGTGCAGGGCAAAGTCATGCGGACCGTCATAGATGGTAGAACAGTATTTAAAGCGTCACCGCATGCCAATTCAGCTTGAACCAACGTCGTGGGCTTTCGCTCTCATTGTCTTAGGCGGCTATCTGGTCGGTTCTATTCCGTTCGGATTTCTACTCACAAAAATTGTGGGTCTAGGTGATATTAGATCGGTCGGTTCAGGAAACATTGGAGCAACAAACGTCCTTCGCACGGGCCGTCGAGGACTAGCCGCAACCACACTCGTTCTGGATGGCGGAAAGGGAGCACTCGCTGTTTGGATCGGTGCAATGTTGGCGATCCCACAAGCAGCTGAGATCGGTGGCCTTGTTGCCGGTGCAGGTGCCGTACTTGGCCACAACTTCCCAGTTTGGCTTCGTTTTCAAGGCGGTAAAGGCGTAGCAACCACTCTAGGAATGATGCTCGGCTCCATTCCCATAATTGGGGCGATGTCGTGTGTCACATGGATCGCAATGGCGATCATTTTTAGATACTCATCATTGGCAGCATTAATCGCGTTAGCAGTCGCTCCACTTTTCGCCATTCTGCTAGGAATGACTAACCCAGCCCTCATTTTCTTTGCTCTAGCAGTGCTCGGGTGGGTACGCCACTGGGCCAACATCGGAAGGTTGGTTCATGGCGAAGAACCGCAAATCGGTGGTTCCTAAGGTGAGTACGATAGCGTTTGGCGCACGCCGTGACCTCATTCTCATATCACGGCCCACCCAGGGCAGGAATCTTCGCTGTACCTGGCTCATCACTAGACCCGCATTCTCAGGGCCCGAACAAACTGATTCGGCATGGCACTACATTCTTTAGCTCTACCAATGGCGTTTTAAACGAACTAGCCACTGCGCCAAAAAATCTATTCCCAGCCCTATCGCAACCACGCATTACCTCTCAACCAATTGAAAATATTAATGAAAAATAGGTTGATTCAGCGTGATTACAAATCCTTCAAGAAATCAGGAGTACAGCAGTTACAGTTGACGAACTGCGGAGACAGTGCCAAGTGTCTGCTTACATTACGGCTGCCGCGCTGCTTGAACTTAAGCTGGCAGACAGAATAGAACCGCTTCCGAGCAATAAAATATATAGCATCGGATGAGTGTAAAAAAACTGCCAGATGAACTAAACCTTTAACAGGTCCATCTGACAACTAGACAGGAACGTGAACAAAGATCGATGAATAGCATTGTCATCGTCGAGTCCCCGGCAAAAGCGAAGACCATCAACAAGTACCTTGGTGATGGCTACACCGTTATGGCGTCTTACGGACATGTTAGGGACCTCCCTCCCAAAGACGGTTCGGTTAGACCCGATGAAGATTTTGCAATGGACTGGGAAGTTGCGGCGCAATCTAAGAAGCATTTGACCGCTATTGTGAACGCGGCCAAGAGCGCCGATGCAATCTATCTCGCAACTGACCCGGATCGCGAAGGCGAAGCTATTTCTTGGCATGTGCTAGAAGAATTAAAAAACAGGAAGGCTATTGATACCTCTAACGTAAAACGTGTCACGTTTAATGCGATCACGAAGAGTGCCGTCCTAGAGGCAATGGATAATCCGCGCGAGCTCGATATAGAGCTTGTGGACGCCTACCTTGCCCGCCGGGCTCTCGACTACTTAGTTGGGTTTAATCTATCTCCCGTTCTTTGGCGCAAGCTGCCAGGAAGCCGCTCGGCTGGCCGGGTTCAGTCCGTAGCCCTGCGAATCATTTGCACCCGAGAACTTGAAATCGAGAAGTTCCAGCCGCAGGAATACTGGACTGTCGATACGGTTTTGACAAAACAGAGTGAGCAAAAGTTCACGTCTCGCCTCACGCACTTTGAAGGCAATAAACTTGATAAGTTCGGCCTTCCTGATGAAGGTCGGGCGACGGCTGCGAAGGCAGCTATAGAAGCTGCGTCATTTACTGTTGAATCGGTCGAGAAAAAGCAAAAGCAACGCAGGCCTTACGCTCCATTTACAACCTCAACATTGCAACAAGAGGCATCCAGACGGCTTTACTTTACGGCCCGCCAAACCATGGACATTGCCCAAAGATTGTACGAAGGCGCGGATATGGGTGGAGAGACAGTCGGTCTTATTACCTATATGAGAACGGACGGCGTGCAGATTGACGCCTCCGCAGTGAACACTATTAGATCCGTCATTGGTGCAGACTTCGGTTCGGAGTATCGACCAGAAAAGCCCCGATTTTACTCAAGCAAAGCAAAGAATGCGCAAGAAGCGCACGAAGCTATCCGGCCGACAGATCCCGCGCGCCGACCAAAGGACGTGGCACCCTATTTGTCAAAAGACCAACTGCGCTTATATGAGCTGATCTGGAAACGCACTGTAGCAAGCCAGATGGAACCAGCCATCATGGATCAAGTAGCGGTGGTTACAGCCTCAGAGGACAAAAAAACTAAGCTCCGTGCCAGTGGTTCCGTCATTCGCTTCCCTGGCTTTCTGAAAATTTACGAGGACGCCCCGGAAGCAACCTCTGACTCCGAGAATGAGGGAGATGCAGATCGCATTCTTCCGCCGCTTGAAGAAGGCGAAGCCCTTACAAAAAGTGATGTAAAGCCAGATCAGCATTTTACGCAGCCTCCTCCCCGTTTTTCGGAAGCTAGTCTAGTAAAAACGATGGAAGAATTGGGCATAGGCAGACCATCGACTTACGCTTCAATTATTCAAGTTCTTCAAGACCGTAATTATGTGGTCATGGACAATAGACGTTTCATCCCAGAAGCCCGGGGTCGCGTTGTCACAGCATTTCTCGAGAGTTTCTTTGCACAATACGTCGAGTATTCATTTACCGCTGATCTGGAGAACAAACTGGATGAGGTTTCGGCCGGTCGACTAAATTGGAAGGTCGTTCTATCTGAATTCTGGCGCGATTTTATTACTGCGATCGAAGGAACTAGTGAACTCCGTATCACAGAGGTCATCGACACCCTAGACGCCTTATTAGAGCCGCACCTATTTCCGAAAACAGACGACGGCACAGACCTAAGAAAATGCCCGACATGCGAAGATGGTAGACTATCCCTAAAATTCGGTAAGTTTGGTGGCTTCGTAGGTTGCAATAAATATCCCGATTGCAGATATACCCGGCAACTGTCTATCAGCGGAAATGACCCTCATGCCGCAGTGGCAGACGGCCCTAAAGAGTTGGGCGAAGATCCAGACACAGGAATGATTGTATCGTTACGAGCCGGCCCCTACGGAATTTATGTTCAAGTAGGGGATGCCGAAGTTCTAGCAGCCCGCGCGGCTGCGGCAGCCCCTCCTTCAGTTGAAGCACCGCCGGCAAAGGGTAAAAAACCTAAAAAGCCAAAGAAGCCTAAAGTGCCCAAGCCAAAGCGGTCCTCAATCCCTAAGGGTATGGACCCTGCTGGCATAGATTTACAGCAAGCCTTGAAACTTCTATCTCTGCCACGAGAAGTTGGCATCGACCCCGACAGCGGTGAAATGATTCTTGCCGGTATCGGCCGTTTTGGACCCTATTTAAAATTCGGCGACAAATATCAGTCGCTTGGCGCGGACGATAGCGTACTAGAAATCGGTCTAAACCGCGCCGTGGTTGTTATTGCTGAAGGCAAAGAGAAGAAAGGCAGCCGTGGTGGAAGTGCCGCAAAATCTCTCGGGGAACATCCAGACGATGGAAAATCAGTAACGGTCCGGGATGGTCGATTCGGCCCCTATGTCCAACACGGTTCACTGCGCGCAACATTGCCTAGAGATAAAGAAAAAGATGAAGTCACACTAGAAGAGGCTATTGAAATCCTTGCAATCAAGGCTGCTAAAGCTGGTGTACCAAAGAAGAAAGCCGCGACCAAAAAGAAGACACCAGTAAAGAAAAAAGCGGCTACTAAAAAGAGAACTGCGCGTAAAAAAGTGCCCGGAAACCCGCAATCCATTCCTTCAACTGAGGATGATTAGCCCCTTTTGACAACGCAGAAAAAAGACACGCGTAATCAGTCTCTGCCGACCAAGGCGGATATACTTGCGTATATACAAAAATCACCACGTCGCGTTACAAAACGGGATTTAGCCCGCGCCTTTAATATCCGCGGCACCGAAAGGCCTGCTTTCAAGGCAATATTAAAAGAGCTAGAACAAAACGGTGCGATTGATCGCGGGGGAAAGCGGCGCTTCGCCGAATCAGGGCGGCTACCGGACGTAGCAATCCTTGACGCTATAAAAATTGATGCTGACGGTGAACTGTTAGCCCATCCAGTCAATTGGGAAGAAGAAAGCTCACCTCCTACAATCTTTATTTTACCATCAAAGGAAGTTCGTGAGCCTATAGGGGTTGGTGAGCGTCTTCTCGCCAAACTGAAACTGACTGAGGACGGCGTCTACGAAGCACGTCCCATTCGAAAGCTAACCGATGGGCCACGACAGGTCTTAGGAATAACCGAAAAAACTGGCCATGGCGGCCTACTCGTTCGGCCGGTTAACCGAAAAGAACGCAATCTCATTAATATTGAACGCAAACATACCTCAGACGCCGGGCATGGTGAGCTTGTATTGGTGACAATAGATAGTACTGGCCGACGTGGATTTTCGAAAGGCCGAGTGGCCGAGCGGATACATCAGTCTGGTATAGAAAATGCCCTAAGCCTGATAGCAATCCACAGCCATGACATCCCGCATGACTGGTCAGAGGCTGCGTTAGAGGAAGCAAATGCGTGTTCCGCGGCCGACCTCGGAAAACGAACAGATTTACGCGGTTTTCCGCTCGTCACGATTGACGGCGAAGATGCGCGAGACTTTGATGACGCAGTGTGGGCTGAGCCGGATAGCGACAAGGAAAATGAAGGCGGTTGGCACTTGATGGTCGCGATTGCTGATGTTGCTTGGTACGTGAAACCTGGCTCAACTTTAGACAGAGCGGCTTTTGAACGTGGGAACTCTACATACTTCCCAGACCGCGTCGTGCCGATGATCCCGGAAGCCTTGTCAAATGGATGGTGCTCGTTACGACCGAATGAAGACCACCCATGCCTCGCAGTCCATATGTGGATTGATAGTCACGGAAAACTCACCCGTCATACGTTCATTCGGGGCTTGATGAGATCTAAGGCACGCCTAACGTATGAACAAGTACAAGCCGCAGCCGACGGACAAATCAATTCCGTCACCGAGCCCTTGTTGGATAAAGTCATTAAGCCTTTATACGGCGCATATACCGCCCTTAATAAAGAGAGGCGAAGACGCGGAGCCCTCGCCCTCGATTTGCCGGAGCGAAAAATACTTGTCAACGAACAAGGCCAGATGACAGGGGTGCTTCCTCGCCCGCGCCTAGCAAGCCACCAGTTGATCGAAGAGTTTATGGTATTAGCAAACGTAGCCGCTGCTCAGACCTTGCAAAGAGCGTCTGCGCCGGGATTATACCGTGTTCATGAATCTCCAGATCCAGAACGCGTCACGGCACTCCGGACTGCACTGCAAAGCATGGATCTAAAACTTTCGCCTGCAGGAAGTATCCGTGCAAAGGACTTCAACGCGGTATTATCCGCAGTAAAAGGTGATCCAGCAGAATCCCTTATTAACACCATGATTCTTAGAACCCAGTCACAAGCTCGATATGAACCAGAGAACTTAGGGCATTTCGGACTGGCACTTAGCCAATACACCCATTTCACATCTCCGATCCGGAGGTATTCAGATCTCATAGTTCATCGAAGCTTGATCAAAGTCGCGAACTTAGGCTCTGGTGCACTCAAAGAGCCCGATTCTAATCTTCAAGACGTTGCTGAACATATTTCCATGACGGAACGTAGATCGTCAGGAGCAGAGCGTGAGACAGTAGATCGCTTCACAGCAGCCTTCCTGGTAGACCGCGTAGGAGCAACCTTCACAGGACGCGTCAACGGCGTAAGCCGCTTCGGCCTGTTCATCACTTTAGACGAGACCGGAGCCGATGGCATACTGCCAATGAAGCGCCTGCCATCCGACTACTACGAAGTCTTTGATGACATTCACATGCTTGCTGGGCGCAATTCAGGAATGACATTTTCGGTAGGTGACTTAATTACTGTTACCTTGTCCGAAGCAGATGCAATGACCGGCAGCCTCGCCTTCCACTATGTTGACCATTCACCTTTGCGCGAGCGTGTTACCAAAGCACTGCCAGCACAGAAAACTAGACAGTTCTCCAAGAGAGGGCGGAACTTGAAGAAAAATAATAGTTCCCGTGGCAAAAAACCTGCCCGTTAAGCATGGATTGATTGGAGATTAAGAATCTCTTTCGCTCTCGATCGCGGCTTTCAAATAAGGCCCTCTTCAACCGTCAAAACGTCATACGCCTACACAACGACGGTGAGATCACGTTAGCCCCTTAGGGCTAACTCATATGGAGCACCTAGGCTTATTACGCGTCCCAGCTGTGCTCAACCGGCTCCTTAGAGGCTGCTTTGGCAAGCTGGAGAAACTAGAAGCCGGTTCACCGCCGCAAAAGCCGAGTGGATGACAGTGGCGTCTGGAGTTATTAATTCACTTTCTGAGCTTAGAAGTGAATGCCAAGAACAGTTCAGATCGGAGAGTTCCATTCACCTAAATATCTCTAATTTATTGATCTTAAAAGATATTTTTCATTCTACGGCTAGAGGGCTTACAGCGACAACATTCGCACAGAGGACGCTATAATAAGGCATCGCCTGCCCTAGCAGGCTTGACACGGGTGCACGGCAGAGTATGTTGCCGCGCTTGTCTATTAATCGTTTTCCGCGAGACCAAAAATGGCCAAATCGGCAACTATACAAATTAAGCTCGAGAGTACAGCGGGCACAGGGTATTTCTACACAACGAAAAAGAACCCTCGGACCATTACAGAAAAAATGGAAGTTCGGAAATATGATCCGAAGGTGCGCAAGCACGTGATTTTCAAGGAAACGAAAATCAAGTAGCAGGTTGGCACGCCATCACCTGCCTCAATAACTTCGCTTTAAATATACAGTAGAACCAAAACCAGAATACCGGGTAGGGAATTCTCAGGTTTCTTAAGCTCTAGGGCACGTCTAGAAACTTTAAGATCTTCTGCCAGAGACTAAAGATAGAAATTGGCTTGGCGATATAACCGTTGCGCCCCCATTCTAATTTTTTATTATCGCGTTTCATAGCGAACGCCGTAACAGCAATAACCCGAACAAATGTTAGCTTGTCGCCAGCCTTCTGGAGCTTAGTCATTTCTATGACTTGCCGACCGCCCTTTATTTAAAATGTTATTTATCTGTGCACTTCAAGACAGATATTGAACTAATGCGGTTGGAACCCAGGACTGAGGGTTAATAAACGTTTTGACTACAAGAATTTACACCCTATCAATACTGAAAAATACAAGGGGTTTCTAGACTACAAGCTGGCATATATTTGCCGTATTTCGTTAAATTGTGACTATATAGGAGCCTCAAAAAAGTTTTCCGGTGGCTAATCCTAATGATTGCTGAAGACTCCCTGCTCCGACCCGCTGTTTTTGGCGTATTACTTGTCCTATTTACAAGTTTAGAAAGTCTATTCCCACAGAAAAAGCGGACACAAAAAAGATTCCACCGTTGGTTCTCTAATTTCGGAGTCCTTGTGATAGGCACAGCTTTAGCCCGTCTCATAGTCCCCCTAGCGCCAGTTGCCGCAGCGATTTGGGTTCACAGCTTAGGCATCGGAATACTAAATAGTGTAGACATCTCAACTCTAGTGAGCGGTGTTTTAACCTTCATACTTCTGGACCTCCTCATATACGGACAGCACCGGCTGTTTCATTCCGTCCCTCTACTTTGGCGACTGCACCGCATGCACCACACAGACTTAGATCTCGACGTGACAAGTGGATTGCGTTTTCACCCTCTTGAGATTCTATTTTCATTAGCAATAAAAATATTAGCTGTCTGCATACTCGGGGCCCCGCCTGTCGCCGTTCTTGTATTTGAAATGGTGCTAAATGGAACCTCTATGTTCAATCACTCGAACCTCAGAATACCTCTCATATTGGAGAGAATTCTACGCCTGTTTGTTGTGACACCAGACATGCATCGAGTGCACCATTCTGTCATCCATAGAGAAATGAACAGCAACTTTGGATTCAACATACCGGTTTGGGACCGTATTTTTAAGACCTACCTTAGCTCTCCAAGTCGAGGTAATAGTGGCATGACCATCGGACTACCGATCTTCAGAGACGAAAGGTCAATAAAACTAATAAGCCTCTTGGTTCAACCATTCGTCGATAGCTCTAGCCCAGGATCGAAAAAGGGCGACGGATAAAAACCCGCCGCCCTCCTAAGCATATTGTAACGAACGCTCATCGCTAAGCAGGGGCACCAAGCAGAGCCATCGGCTCACGAGTTGTTTCGTCAATTTTCTTAACCGCAGACCTAACTGCTATTTGCAGTTTCTCAAAGGCGCGGTTCTCAATCTGCCTCACACGCTCACGGCTAATACCATACTCAATGCCAAGGTCTTCAAGAGTGCGAGGGTCCTCGCTAAGGCGTCGCTCTTCAATAATCCGGCGCTCACGTTCATTGAGCGTAGATAGCCCCTTCGTCAGCAATGAATGGGCAACTGTACGTTCTTCTTCCTCTGCCATAACCGATTCTTGATCCAATGAACCAGACATAAGAAGATCAATGCGTTCTAGATCACCATCTTCACCGACAGGAACGTTCAGTGACGAGTCTGATCTCGACAAGCGTCGGTTCATATCGTGCACTTCTGACGTTTTAACATCTAGGCGCTCCGCAATGGTGTCGGCTGCCTCTATGCTCAAGTCCCCATCTTCATAAATATTGAGCTTAGCCTTCAGCTTACGAAGATTGAAAAAGAGTTTCTTTTGAGCTGCAACTGTACCGAGCTTCACTAACGACCATGAATTCAAAACATGCTCATTGATAGCTGCCTTTATCCACCACATCGCATAAGTAGACAGACGGAAACCTCGATCGGGGTCGAACTTCTTTACGGCCCGCATCAGGCCAACATTTCCTTCAGAAATAAGATCAGATACCGGTAGTCCATAAAAACGATACCCCATCGCGATTTTCGCAACCAACCGCAAGTGACTAGTTACCATTTTATGGGCTGCTTCAGTGTCATCACGATCGATAAACCGTTTCGCCAACATGAATTCTTCTTGTTTTTCAAGAAAGGGAAAGCGTTTGATATCCTGCATGTACGCGGACAAGCCTCGATCAGAGGATAAAATGGGAAGCATTGTTGATGTCATTAGATGTCTCCTTCACTCGCATCACAGGCCCGGCACTTTCGGCCGGACAAATATATTCCATTTATTTTCGATCTAGAAAGCGACCGTATGTATATGGAAGTGAAAAAAACAGAGCAGGGTCCTGGATGTCATTGTCATATCCTCCTTGAGCAACATGAGCACTAGTTATGGCCCACCTAAATGGTCGGGCCAGGGTTGCAGCCTCTTACAGAGCACCACAAAATTCATACTATTCGGATTCTAGCCGTTTGTGAATATATATTAGACACTCCTCATATTAATACAGAATAATCGGTTTTGCCTTTTTATTAATTTATTACAATAGCTTACTCATTCGATTCCTCAAAAATCAACATGGAACCTGAAATTCTCTTGTTCCCACGGTTTCGTTTTGACATTCGATCAGCTAGGGTCCGGCGCTCTCGAAATAGTTGAAAGAAAAGGGGATTTTCTTGTCGTTTACCCCCTCGATAACAACTGAACTGGTTTCAGGTCCTTCGCGTAGTCTGGTCAAGTCATGGTTTGAAAAAACCCGCAGCGTGACAGATGCATTAATCGCTCCACTATCTGCCGAAGACCAAAACGTTCAGTCTATGCCTGACGCAAGCCCTGCGAAGTGGCATAGAGCCCATACGACCTGGTTCTTCGAGACGTTCATTCTGTCCACAACAGAAAGAAATTACACCCCATATGACCCGCAGTACGAGTTTCTCTTCAACTCTTATTATGAGGCCATCGGCGCTAGACACCCCAGGCGTGAGCGAGGCTTTCTAACCCGACCAACAGCAGATGACATAGCGCTATACCGGGCACACGTTAGCCTCGCGATTGGCGACCTAATAGACGGTTGTTCTGAAGCCGTTTGGGGCGGCATCAGGCCTTTACTTGTGCTTGGTATCAACCACGAACAACAGCACCAAGAATTGCTATTGATGGACATCCTGCATGCATTTTCGCGCAATCCGATAGAACCAAGCTATTTAAATCACATACCCTTAGACGCGAGTGAATCCTCCGCTCTGACTTGGACTAAGTTTTCTGGAGGCATACATCAAATCGGACAAGACGTAACTCCAGACACACCATTTGCATACGACAACGAGGGACCGAGACACGACGTAATCGTTCAGCCTTTCAATCTAGCCAACCGGACTGTAACAAATCGCGAGTGGATAGAATTTATTAATGACAAAGGCTATGAAAGGCCTGAGTTCTGGCTAGCTGACGGCTGGACTTGTGCCCAATCTGAGGGGTGGACTGCGCCTCTGTACTGGAGGGAAGACTCACCCGGCGATTGGTCTGCCTTTGGACTGCGCGGAAGACATCCGGTTTATTTGGATATGCCAGTATGCCACGTAAGCCACTATGAAGCCGATGCCTTCGCGTCTTGGGCCGGCAAACACCTCCCGACAGAAACCCAGTGGGAGATAGCAGCGTTAGACAAACCGATAGAAGGTAACCTCCTGCCTTATGGTGCTTATCGCCCATCAGTGTCCACGCCTACCTTAGAGGTCGAACAATTATTTGGAGATGTTTGGGAGCATACCCGCTCTCCTTACACACCCTACCCAGGGTTTAAGGCGGCTAGCGGCGCAGTTGGAGAGTACAATGGAAAATTCATGTCTAACCAAATGGTTCTGCGCGGCGGCAGTTGCGTGACACCGGGTAGTCACCTACGCAAGACATACCGTAATTTCTTTTATTCTCATCAGCGATGGATGTTCGCTGGTGTAAGGCTCGCGGAGGATGCGTAATGTTGAGTTCTGACAACCAGGGCAGAAGCATAGAATTTCTAGATGACGTCATTTCTGGGCTTTCGATGGAGCAGAAAGCACTTTCTCCAAAGTATTTATACGATGCCAATGGCTCAGCCCTCTTCGACAAGATTTGCGAGCTAGACGAATATTACCCGACACGCACCGAGGTAGGCTTGTTATCAGAGCGAGCAAATGAAATTGCGAAGCTAGTCAACGGGCAGCATTTAATCGAGTTTGGATCAGGCTCAAGCACCAAAATCCGCATTCTTCTGGATGCAGCAGACGGTCTCGCAAGTTACGTGCCAGTGGATATATCAAGAGAGCACCTTTTAGGCGCCGCGGGCTCTATTTCTAGCGACTATCCCGACCTAGAAGTCATTCCTGTATGTGCAGACTTCACTAAATCGTTCGACCTCCCAGACGTCGTAGACAATGGCACTAAAGCGGGCTTCTTCCCAGGCTCAACAATTGGTAACTTCTCGCGCAACGAAGCTAAAGACTTTCTCTCTATGGCTGCCCGCATGCTTGGTGAAGGAGGTGGCTTGGTCATCGGGGTGGATCTAAAAAAAGACCCTAGACTTCTACAAGCTGCCTATAACGACCAGCAAGGCGTGACAGCAGAATTCAATCTGAACCTTCTTACTAGGATTAATCGAGAACTTGACGGCAACTTTGATCTAAATGCTTTTACCCATGATGCTCGTTACGTTAACGACAAAGGACGGGTTGAGATGCACCTTATCAGCCAGAAAGAGCAGGTCGTAACGATTAGTGGCCATGCTTTTAATTTTAAGCAGGATGAAAGTATCCACACCGAAAATTCACATAAGTACGACATTGCTGAATTTCACGATATCGGACGTGAAACTGGGTTCGAGCCAAGTCAAACATGGACCGATAGTAATGAGCTGTTCAGTGTCCATTACCTCAAAGTTGCTGCCTGAGCCTGAGCCTGAGCCTGA
>JAPKDQ010000022.1 GCA_028822445.1 Rhodospirillaceae bacterium
GCCTTCTTTTGTGGGAGCTTGACCTTCCAGTGGGAGGAGGCCGAATACTAGGTTTCACAAACCGGTCCAAATGGAGGTGATTTATGGCCAAGACATATCTTGTGGGCGGCATGACATGCGGCGGTTGCGTCAAGTCCGTAACCAGCGCAATTACGGCCCAATATCCGTCAGTTGGGGTTGAGGTCGAACTGGACGGTGGGAAAGTTCAGGTCGATGGCGACGTAGAGGATATCCAAATTGCAACGCTCGTCGAAGACGCCGGTTTCTCCTATGGAGGCGTAGCCTAAGGCGCGTAATCGTTGGAGCTATTCTGCGGTAGCCGCTTGTGTCGGTTTGCCGGTACCGCTCCCAATGGCGCGCAATCCAATCAGCATTTTCTTGAACGTTTCGCGGGAATAAACCGGGGTGTCGAACGCAATGCGCATCGAGTGAGAACCGCGGGCGACGTCGATGCCCTCTGGGTCTGCCCCGGTCATCACCCAATCATCGGCACCCAAACCGCGGTGGGAAAGGACCGCGTGAATCGTATCTGGGTGGCCGCCGTTCACGTGCTCGACAATACCGGTCTCGGCTTCGGCGAGATCTCCTTGTTCGAGTTTCAGGATGTAGCGGTCGCGGTCGACCCAACGAACATCGCCTTCGTCGGTTTCCGCATAAACAGCCTGAACATCCATCCGAAACACCGCAAGACTAGCGTCCGTTGCTTCAGCATCAGTGTGACGGCGGTAGAACCGTTCAATGTCTTGTGGGTCAGCCAACGCGACCATCCCTTGCACGCCGACGCTCAGGCCGGCAGCCTCGTTTTCGAGAAGCAACGTAATAGGTTTTTGCGTTTCTTTCTTGCTGAACTGAACCAGCGGTGCCCCGTTATGACAGCAGGCGGTCCGCACGCGAGTCGCCAAAGGTGCGTTGTTTCCTTCGCTGCGTAAGAGGCGACCCATCGTAGCGCCACGGACGGTTAGGCGCGAAAGACGCGCAACTTGTTCGGGGTCGAGCTTCACCGCGGTGGGATTAGCGAGCATATGCATGAAGTCTCTCCCGCACATTGGATGCCAGTACTTACCATTGACCTTGCCCCCGGGGGAGGGTCAACAATCGATTCCCCAACCAATCGAATCGACCTGAAAGGGAGATCAGCATGACCAGCAATACCATTCGCAATCCACATGGCGGCTTCAGTTATCGAAACCGCAGCGTTGAGATTCCTCCGGGCTCTCGCATTCTCTATATCTCGGGCCAAACTGCCACAGATGAGGACGGCAAGACCCCACCTGATGCAGAAACCCAGGCCGATATCGTTTGGACGAGAGTTGTTGAGTCGCTGCATGAAGCCGGCATGGACGTCACCGACTTGGTCAAGACCAACCTCTACATGGTGAACCCTGAAGATATCGGCGCAGTCTACAAGGCTGGCCAAAAGCACTTCAAAGGCCATACCCAGGCGGGCACCTTGATTTATGTGAAGGCGTTGGCCGTGCCAGAAGTCCTCATCGAGTTAGAGGCCGTTGCTGCAAAGAAAGATTAGCCGCCCACGCGCCCGACGAAGAAATTCCCACGGCCTTGCGAGGCTTTGCGTTGCCGACCCTTACCAAAGCCTCGCCCCCGGCATGTGACGGGCCCACCGAAGGCAGATGTCACGCCGTCTAATCATGTAGGGTGGGCAAACCATTTGAAATAGTGGGGGTTTTTTAGTGGGGAATTTAAGTGAGTGATACCAAGAGAAAGCTCGCTACGATATTGGCAACGGACTGCGTCTCTTTTAGCAAACATATGGTGCAAGATGAGATTGGGACGCTCAGTGCCTTAAAAAGCTGCAGAACGATCATTGATTTGATCATTCATGAGCATGGTGGAGGTATCTTTCATACCGCTGGCGACTCGGTCATCGCTGAATTCCCAAGCCCAGTAGAATGCGTCACTGCTGCAGTCGAATTCCAAGACGCGATCGCCGCGCGTAATGCGAATACAGAGACAGAGATAAAGCTCTATTGGAGAGTGGGAATCCACGTAGATGATGTAATTATTGAGGGTGAAAATGTTTACGGAAACGGGGTGAACATTGCTGCTCGTTTAGAGAGTCAAGCTGAGCCAAATCAAATTTTAATTTCAAGAATAGTGCAAGAACAAGTCAGTGCTCGAATCGAATCGATAGTACGTGCCGCCGGGACGCGAGTGCTAAAAAACATTTCTACAGATTTCCCTGTCTTCACTGTCGGGGGTGAGGACTCAAGTCCATCAGGATTGGCGGTATTAGATAACGAAAATTCCACGCAGCTGGACAGCCCTGAATTAAAGGAACAGCGGTCGACGGCAGGCGAACTGAAAGAAAAACCTAAGTTAGCTGTTATGCGGTTCCAGAACAAAAATCCTAATGAAGACAGCACATTCTTAGTCGATGGTATATTCGAAGATGTCATCACCGAATTCTCGATGATCCGGGACATTGAGATAGTTTCGCGCCAGTCGGCCGTAAATGCGCAAGAAAATGAACAGAGCACCATAAGTTTTGTTCATGAGTATGGCATAAATTTTTTAGTTAGTGGCAGCATTCGCACGAGCGGGAATCGAGTTAGAATCAATGTCGAACTGACGGAAACGAATACTGAAAATGTACTCTGGAGTAAAAAATTTGATCGTACGATGGAAGATATATTCGATATTCAAGATGAAATCGTCAGCATAATTTCAAAGTCAATTCTCGGGGAAATAGAGCTTACCAGTTTATCGCGGTCAAAAAGAAAACCAACGGAAAACATGAGCTCTTACGAGTTTCTCCTCCGAGGGAAAGAACTGCACCACAGGTATTCGGCCGAAGCAAGTTCCGAGGCACTGATGATGTTTGACAAGGCTATTGCCGCAGATCCTGAAAATGGGCAGGCTTACGCATGGAAGGCCTGCACTTTGGGGCAAAGACTTGCTAGAGGCTTTGCCCCCGAGAGCTTTGAAGAGCTATTCCCTACCTTTCAAGAGCTTATAGGTACTGGTCTGTCACTTAACGCTAATGATTTTGAATGTCATCGGATGGTGAGTGCTGTAAACATCTCACTTGGGAAGTATGAATTAGCGATCCAACACGGACGTAAAGCATACGAAATTGTTGGTAATGATCCACGAGTTCTTTCAGGTTATGGCGAGGCATTACTCAAAGCCGGCCAATACGGACTTGGTTTAGAGATGACGCTAAAGGCGCTGGAGTTAGAGCCTATACCTCAAGGACAGGTTAGTTCAGATAAGCGGCATGATGATGCTATTTTTGGCCACTTCTTGAACGAAGATTACGAGCAGTGTGTCGAGCTGTTTCAGAAGGTTGAGATACCTGAGTTTAGAGTCTGGCTACTCACGGCGATCGCGTCTGACCAGCTCTCGTTGCAGTTCGGTGAGAGCCAATGGTTCCGGAGAGGCCAGGAAAATTACGCCAATCTTGACCTCAAATCGGCGGTCGCAAAATTCCAACTCAAAGACAAGGTTCTTGTCGAACAATTGACCGGACATGCTGAACGCTTGGTTCGCGTATAGTTGGCTGTATCAAACCGATTACCGCAGGTCTGCTCATAGGAATTCTGACTATTCTTGAGTTCTTCACAGTGATAGGCAGCCACACTTTTTGCAGTATGCGCTTTCCAATATTCGGCGCTCTTAGAGGTGTGGCCTCTTGCCGTATAGCCCAGTGCCTTACTTTAGCGACTACCGCAAATGTACGAGAGACAGGAGGGCAATTCTGGCGCCTTACTTGGACCTGCTATTTTGTGCCTCGGTTGACGGCTGGTTTCCAGTACTCGATGCCCACAGCAAGTTTCTGCCACAACGCCGCCT
>JAPKDQ010000023.1 GCA_028822445.1 Rhodospirillaceae bacterium
CCGCGCCGCAATGGCAGGAGCCCTTGTAGATGGTCATAGTCAGTCCTTCCCAAAAGTACGTAGCTGTTCAGGGTAACGTCTGGCCTCCGCTGGGACCAGCTCAGTGAGTATTGCCTCTGAGCTGTTAACTTCTATACCCAACCCACTTGTTTAGGCCCCGTTTACCTCCCATCAAATATGTAACGATCATGATCGTCATTTCGAGACCGAAAGCGTAGGGTATGTTGCTGACTTCGAAGTCTAGTGAATAGCTGAAAGGGATTATATCAGGCCCAACCTGCTCCCCCTGCGCATGCGTTCCATCATAATTTGATCACACGGGGATTTTTGGGCCACCGTTTTGAGCTACTTCCCGGAATTCAGGCACTGACGGCAAGCGCCCGATGAACCCGACCTATTTGAACGCGTCATTTTGTGCGAGTGTTTCCGACCGTATGATTGGGAAGTTGTAGGTGAAGGTCTCACCCGATGCTATTACGTCGCAGCTGATGCTCAGCACACCATCCATTTTGTAAGGCAGAATTGATCCGTGCCAATGGATCGATGTCGATGCACTAAGCTTATTGGTGACGTTGTTCGTAACTTCCTCGCCTTCCGTGAAGCGAAGAACCGGACTGGGCGAAGCGCCGTTATAACCGATGCCCAATCGCTTGAAGGTTCCAATGTCGATCGTCACAGGATCGACAGTAAGGTCGTAGGTTTTAGCTTGCGCGGCGAGCGGCACCAGAGCGGTGCCGCTCATTAGGCTAGACAGGAAGGTTTTCTGTAGAACACTTTGTATCTTAGAGTCCTCGAATTGGTAGGTTTGGGAGTCTGTGCGCTATAACCTTGCTTCATTTTACCCGTATTTTCCCTATCATCCCTGATTCATAGTGCCCCGGCACGTTGCAGGCGAACTCCAGTTCGGTTGACTTGGTGAATTTCCAAATCACTTCTTTGGATTTACCTGGCTCCAGCAAGACGCTGTTTGGCTCGTTATGCTCCATGGTTTTTTGATCACCCATATCCATTTTCATCATCTTGAAATTGATCTTGTCAGCCTCCAGGACGCCGTGCTCGATCATCATTTCCATTTCTTTCTGGTGCGTGGCATGCATGTTTGCGGTGCCAATGTTAAATTCATGCACCAGTTCGCCCTTATTGTGAATCTTGAAGCGAATGGTCTCTCCAGCTTTGACGTCTATTTTTTCAGGCGTGTAGTAATTTTCTTGCATGATAACTTCGATGTTGCGGCTGACTTCCGAGGCCTTGCCAGCTTCTCCAAAATCAAGCGAATTTCCGGGACCACCAGTTTCACCGCCGTGGCCACCTTTCATATGCGCCTTATTCTCGGTGGGCTTGTCGTGACCAGCTCCGTGGGCGCCTGCCGCGAAAGACGGAGCGTGATTTAGTGAAACAGCGGCAAGAATGAAAGCGGAAATGACAACGGGTTTAGTTGGCCATTGATAGATCATAGGTGAAGTTCCTTATACTTTAGTCAGACCGCAAGCCACGATGACAGAATGGGCCATCAGATACCTAACGGTTCTAATTGAATGTTCATTAATGAGTCTGGAAAAACGTTATAGTACCGCCGCTGCCAGTCGATCCTCGGCGAAGGTAACCAGTACGGAACAGTTAATCTCGCTTAAGCGCAGGCGCTAAGCGTTTGTATTGGTGGCTTGTGAAGAGGCGGGAACAACCGACTTGAATACCGATCTATTAGGCGCTCAACCGGGTTCCCGGCAAGACGCGGCAACAATCGGCCCAACCCAGTAAAAATTATTACACCCGCATGACATGTATGATCGGTGCTGGCACAGTACCGCTGATCCTGATGCTGCATATGGGGCGAGTTCTCTACTTTGGACGCGTCGCGTAAGCTAACTGAAGCAATATCGGTCGTAACGCCAGTAGCCTTCTGATGTGCGTTTGCGGAGGTGATATATACCGAGGAGCTCCACAAAATGATGATAGCACTCAGAATCCGCATTAACTTAAAAATTCTATTACACGATTTCATATCTTATAAATGTGGATTTAAATTTCTAAAGTTCAATAGAACTTAGTCTTAGCTAGGAAGGGAGGCGTATCAGGTAATACTGCTGTGCCTCGTTCATTTTGTTCTCATATAAATACGGATCCGTGGACCTAGGCGACTACCTCATATCGGATGACGGAGATAAAGTGGCATGACGCTGTGTCTATATGTGGATCGGGATATGAAATTTGGCCCTTTGCCTCGTTGGAAAAGCGTGTTTCGCGGCCCTTGAGCATCGGACCGGGGTAGGGGTCATTAGTGACCTCGCACGAGGACTAGCTTAATGGATGGAGGTCTTTCCCCCAGAGCGGAGGGTAAAATTAGTGAATCATATTAACCACGCAGCTCTCACTGTAGTCGAGTTAGATACCCAAAGTTTGCTTATGTTTCGGCTGCGAGTGTGTTGCGCCACTAGAACGCGTTCTTGGCATCTTTCCAACCAGAGTTATGGGCGGCTTTATAGGAATCTACCGCTTACTCGAAGGTAATGGTTTTCTGCTTCGCTGGGATGCTCCTGCTACGGTCAATTTTTCGGGCTTCAATCGCGTCGATACCGTCTGACAATGAGGCACGTCAGAGTGCCGCCTTTTCACTAACATTAGCTAGGCAGGTGACCGTAAACGACCCTAATCCCATCTCCCGTGATAACTCATTGAGCATAAATTTATATAACTGGAATTTAGCCCCTGATTTGGACATCTGAAGGTATAGGGTCCCACCGTAAACACCTTTATGCCGGATGCAACTGTTACAAAAAGACTGCGCGCTCAACGCCTGGCGGCAAGTTCACGCAACAAACTCTCCGCAAAGAAGACCCAAACTCAAGGTGTCCTGCCCATTAAAAGCTCTTTTGCAGCAGCCTGCGAGATTATAGACTCTAGATCAGATCATGTTATTTTCCCAGCGCTTTCAATACTTTGGGTGGCGACATCGGCAGTTCATAGAGGCGTTTTCCGGTGGCACCGGCAACCGCGCTGGCAATCGCCGCCAGGGTCGGAACCAGCGAGATTTCGCCGACGCCCTTCACCCCATGAGGGTGATTCGGGTTGGGTATTTCGACCATCACCGGGTCAATCGCCGGCAGGTCAGAGGCAACCGGCATGCGATAGTCGAGGAAGCCAGCGTTATCCATGCGGCCGTTCTTGTCATAGATGAACTCTTCGTTCAACGCCCAGCCAATACCCTGGACGACGCCGCCCTGGATCTGGCCTTCGACATAGGCCGGATGGATCGCCCGGCCGACATCCTGGCTGGCGGTGTAGCGAAGAATTTTGACATGCCCGGTTTCCGGGTCGACTTCGACATCGACCATGTGGGCACCGACCACACCCATGTGACCAGCCGTGTTCTTCGACACAGCCGCCAGGATCGGCCCGCCAGTCGCTCCCATTTTCTCCGCCAGTTCCGGCAGGGTGAGCGGGTCAAATTCACCGGCGTTCTGGCCGGCCGGATGCGCCGCGCCATCGCGCCATTCGACGGCTTCCACGTCAATACCCCAAATGCCCGCCGCCCGGGCCTTCAAGATATTGATGACTTGGTCCGTGGCCTCGTTGACCACAATGCCAGAGGCGAAGGTCACCCGGCTGCCGCCGGTGACGGCGCTAATGCCGACATTGTTGGTGTCGCCAATCTGCGCTTTAACCTTGCGATAGTCGATGCCCAGCTTCTCAGCCGCGATGTTGACCATCGAGGCGCGGCTGCCGCCGACATCCGGGTGTCCGGTGATCACCAACGCGGTGCCATCCTCGTTGATGTTCAACTGGGCGCTGGACT
>JAPKDQ010000007.1 GCA_028822445.1 Rhodospirillaceae bacterium
TTACGCGCATTCGGTTTTGAGCAATACCGAATTGCTAGGTGTTGCATGGCGATGTTTTAGGGAATGGGAAGACAATGGTTACAAAAGGATATGCGAATTGCTCCGAGGGTCAGGTGCATTATCGGGAAGCCGGTTCCGCTGACAAACCGGTGATTTGTTTTTTCCATCAGACGGCTAGTTCCAGTGCAATGTATGAGAAAGTGATGATGTCGTTGGCTAACGATTATCACTGCTATGCCTTCGACTCCCCTGGGTTTGGCGGGTCTTATCATCCTAAGGCGATCCCGGATATTGCGTTTCTCTCAGACCGCCTGTTAGAGGCGATCGAAGATCTAGGGATTACGTCTTTTCACGCTTGTGGACACCACACGGGCGGTTGCATCGCAATGGAAATGCCGGGGAAAGCGCCAGAGAAGGTCGCGAGTCTTTCAGTCATTGGCCCGGTGTTGGTCAATGAGGAAGAGAAAGTTAAGTACATGAAAACTTTTGTACAGCCTTTCAAAATCGAGCCGACCGGTGAGTTTCTCTCAACAGCTTGGGGCTACCTCAAGATGATCGGTGCCTCAACCACGCTCGATCTCCACAATCGGGAATTGGTGGACCATCTC
Source organism: Rhodospirillaceae bacterium (assembly GCA_028822445.1). GTDB lineage: Bacteria > Pseudomonadota > Alphaproteobacteria > Rhodospirillales > Rhodospirillaceae > WLXB01. The sequence goes on from JAPKDQ010000007.1 coordinate 609, forward strand.
ATCGCGCACGAAACCATGCCTATGGCGTTTACTGCGGTTTGGAACCAAGACGTCGAAGGATTGTACAAATCGATATCTTGTCCGTTGATGATTATGTGTTCCAAGGACGATGTCCTGTGGCCGCTATTTGAGCGCGCCGGTGAAATGCGTCCTGACGCCCGGCAGTGCATCGTTGGTGGTGCGGATTATCAACCAGACAATGATCCGGAAAGCGTTGTCAAAGGCCTGCAGGAATTCTACGCAGAACTTGCCTAGCTTGGTGTAACGCCTCACTGAGTAAACGGTTGGCCCATTATCGTTTATCTTCGCCACCACAGAATAAATCCAGTGACAAAGAGGGCTGGGAAAAACAACCCGGCGACAAACATGATCAGTCGCCCCGGCAAACCGGCGATTGCGCCGCTGTGGAGGCTAGCGGCAAAGTCAGCGGAGAGCAGTGATGTCCATGTGGGCGCGGCTGGGGCAGAAACGCGAATTATGCTGCCATTGTACCGGTTCACGAAAACTGTAGTTTGCTTGCTTACGGCATTTTCGCCCACGGGAAAGACCCGGATGAGGTAGAAGGGCTGGGGGCCAAGGGGTCTCAGAATGAAGCCGAGCCATGTATCTGGAACCGCAGTCAAGGCAGCATCTGCGGCTTGGTGCCAGGGAATGGTCGGCGGCGGACCCCCAGTCTGCTCACCAGTGGACGGTCCTTTAGTTCGAGTACCGTTAGGGCCTGATGCGGGTGCTGAAGAACCAGCTGGCGGCCCGATTTCCGGGGTCGTCAGTTTCCAAACAATGGGCGGAACGGTTAAAGCCGAAATGAAGAGGAAGACAAACAGGTAGACACCGCTCGTATTGTGTAAATCACGAAGCAAACGGCGTGAACCACCGTTCCACTTGACGGATAGAGCCGTCTTCACTCTTCCTTTGCGCGGCCACCAGAGCACGAGCCCTGCGACGAACATGGCCATAAGGACTATTGCCAAAATGCCAAGCGTATTCTCTCCGACAGCTCCCAGGGTGAGATCACCGTGGAGACGTCGGATCAACGCCATGGAAGATAGGCTGGAGCGCGTGCCAATGATCGAGGCGGTATACGGATCAATGAAAATTTGCTTCTCTTCCCCGTTGGCAAGTCGCAGTGTGACGATAAATGTTCGTTCACTCGCGTCGTCGAGGCGGGATACACGGAGAGCCTTCCAAGCCGAGTCTTCTCTCTCGGCAGCTGAGACAAGCTGGTCAAGAGGTAAGTGATTGCCAAAGGGGGAAACCGTATACATTTCGGCATTGAAAGCGACATCTAACTCATCTTCGAATATCAGGATTGAACCAGTAATGCCGACAAGGACGATAAGAAGCCCGGGGATAATCCCAGCCCATCGGTGAAAGAAGAGCCAAGCCTGTTGCGTTCTCGCCTGCACTTATAGTCACCCACATCCTGTGAATCCGAACTTATCTAATTCGCTACAGCTTGCCTGAACAATGTGCAACGAGATTATTATAATTTATATCCGCAAGCATAAATTCAACGACGGTCGCATAGACTATCTCCACCTTCTCGCGGCTTGCGACGCTTCGAAAGACTGGCTGTCAAGGTTGATTAGGAATCGAATGTTATATTCATGATTTGACCGATTTTAGATCAGGCCACCCGGGCCATCGGCACAGCCTGGGACGAAGTCCGCAATGCCCTGAAGCCGGGCTCTGCGATTATCCACCGAAGCAGGCCGGGTTAATTTTCCTTTCCGGTGCGAAAGAACAGGCGTAGCCTGCAAGCTTATCTCATAAGAGAGGCCCGCCATGCTCCCTGTAATTGACCAGCCATTTCCTCACGACCTCATGCCCATTCCCGACCACGACGAACATGCGCGCGAAGATTTTACCGTCACGCTGAAGCTGTACGCGTCGGAACACCTTTATCCTTATGACGAGGTCGTTTACGAAAAACGAGCCAAGCCAAAGTTCATTAAAGAGAACGGCCGCGAGCCAGAGAATTGCGATGAAGTGCATCGCTTAATGATGGACGATCCGTTCACCCAGTTCTGGAGCGGTATCGCCCGCAACATGCAGGAGTCTCTTTGGGATACCCAAGGCCGCATTGCTGAACGGCAACTCGATCGCATTGAAGCAGAAGCAAAAAAGAACAGCGCCGATCCTATCGGCAGCTTAACGCTAGATCCGGATTTCAAGACGCCGGCATACCTTGAAGCGGTGGACATTCACGCTATGCCCGGCGGGTACCAGATCACTCTTTCTGAAGATGACGTTTTTCAGGGCGCAGTCTATGACCGTGGTGCCTACTACTACACTAAAGGCATGGTCGGGCGGCATGGCCAGGGTGGCGGCACGGCCATGGTAATGGCTGTAAAAGACCTCTATCCAGACTTGAAGCCGAAGCGCATTCTTGATGTGGGCTGCGCCATTGGCTGGTCGACGGCACCCTTGTTGCACGCTTATCCCGACGCCGAAGTCTACGGCATTGATGTTGGCGCAGCGATTCTACGCTACGGTCATGGCCGCTCGGAATCACTCGGCGATAAAATTCATTATCTGCAAATGAGCGGCGACGACATCAAATTCCCCGATGGTTATTTTGACCTGGTGGTCAGTGGTGGGGTGTTCCATGAAACATCAAACAAGGGCGCCAAAAAGATGATTGCCGAAATGCACCGTGTCACGTCGCCGGGCGGTGTGTGCATGAATTATGATATTCCTTACGGGGGCGCATATAACCTGCATGCCCAGTTCATGCTCAACTGGGACTGCTATTACAACGCCGAGCCATTTTGGCGGCAATGGACGAGCTGGGACCGCACCGAATTTATGGCCAATGGCGGTTTCGAACAGGACACTGTGCAGGAATGGTGGGCGGACCGAGATCATCACGGAAACTTCAAGCTCTTCAAAGACCCGTTTGATGACCTCCACACATCAGCCCGTGGCGGCATCGGCCGGGTGCATTTCTTTGGAGCTAAAAAAGTCGCCTAACGTAAGGCTAAAACCTCCTGCACTTTGGCAGCGCAGTTCTCGGCGCTGTCATCGCCGTCATACTCTTGTTGAAAATGGAACTGCACGGACGAGCGTTGCACAGCCACGTCGAACCACGCCTCTAGGCTGGCGTTACCCACACGCCAATTGTAGTCACGCGGCACCGGGTCGGGCACGTACTTGGGTACACAGACATCTAAATACGTTAAGGCATGGATCGCCGCTGCATCCCCGATGTCGAAGGTATGTTCAGTTGCAGCGTCCGCGTTCATGGTGGCAACACAGCGCTTCACCTTGGGCCACAGCCAATTGATGAACTTGGGCCGCGGTGCGTCTGAATAGTCGTCATCGGTGGTCAACTGCGTAGTCGCCTCGAACATTATATCCGCCAAGGCCAAGCGGCGTAGCGCATCCCAGCGCGCTGGGCCCGGCGCCGGATAAAGAGACCTCCCGCCCGGCGCCAAACTGTCCAAATACTCAACAATAGCCTGGCTGCCGTAAAGCGCCCCACCGTCGTCCAGAGTCAGGGTCGGCACCTTGTTAAGCGGGTTGAGCACGGTGATGTCATAGCCAGCGCGAAACGGATAAACGGCGACGGGTTCGATGCGATCCCATACGCCGACTTCATGAGCAGTGATTAGCGTTTTGTGGGCGAAGATATGTATGGGTGTATAAAATAGTTTCACAGCACGCCTCCCTGAATGTGTTCAATGGAGTGTAGGCGAAAGTGGCCCGGTTGGCTAACCCACTCGCTTCTGTCGATCTTGCTTCTACCGTAGAATTCTTCCACGCCCCAACCATGAGAAAATTAAGTCCACCATGAAGTGCGGTTGCATAGCTTTGCCTTTTCTCCGAAAGTGTCACCATGATTGAACCTATTGTTTTGTATGCCAGTGTCACGATGCTAACGGTTGGCCTAGTCACCTTGGCATGGGTGGATTTTAAGACCGGCTACTTGCCTGATAGCCTTCAGGTTGCATTAACAGTAGCGGCGATTGCAATTATCGCACTTGGATCCCCGATCAGTGTTAACTGGACCGACGCTTTACTTGGCGCACTCATCAATGGCACTGCGTTTTGGAGCCTACGATGGATAATGACGCGCATTAAAGGCCGTGAAGCAATGGGTTTAGGCGACGTTAAACTCGTCGCAGTCGGAGGGCTTTGGTTAGGCCCATGGGCCCTTCCCTACATCATGGCCCTGTCCGGTACCGTCACGCTTATAGCAATTGGGCTCACCGCACTGGTTCTACGCAAGCCAACTTGGCAGGGCGAGATCCCCTTAGGGCCTGGAATTGCCATTGGGATTCTTGCCGCGTATCTGGCTGCCATCGCAGGCATTCCTGGCATCACCGGTCCCGCACAGTTGTAGATCTGCTAGCAGTTCGCCCTGAAGCCTCTAAGCGTTTTCTATGCCTGAAACGGTCCATTATCTCATAGAAACAAGGGGTTGGCGTTTAGCGGTACAGAGATGTTCTTTTGCCGTGGCCCGCCCAAACGCAACCTGTTTGAAAAAAATAACAGGCGAAGCCGGGCAGAAAACATCTCAGCAAACAATTAGTTAGTCGGGTTCGCCGCTAGGCCAATAATTGGTTCAAGAAATTCTGCGAATAACTTATTCGCATAGGAATTTGGGTGTGGGTCGGGAACCGTTACCCAAAGATCGCTCGGGTTTTGCCCCTGCACGGCTGGTAGAACCGAGACATACTCAACATTAAGATCAGCTGCCAACGCAGAGACTTTCTCCGACACCTCGTCGAAGGGGTACGGCTCCAGCTCTCTTAGCTCGGGGTAATCTACAACAATTAGCGGAATATTATTCGCTCGGCACATTTCGGCTAAATTACTTATAGACCACTGCATCACCTGCCATCCTGCAGCATCTGGCAGGTAGAGGTTCGTGTAGTAATCTTTCCAATCATGACCGCCAAAGATAAGGCGCCGAACCGTATCAAAAGCACCAAATAGGATGACGCGACTATATAAAATCGTGTCATACCAATGAACAACTGCTGGGGTGGGGGTTTCTTCAGCGTCATTTATAAACACATTGAGCACAACGAGATCAGGTTTCATCGCTAGGCCATACTGCTCAAACCACGCCACTTCCATTGAAGTATTATAGTTTCCTACCCCGCTATTAATGACGGAGACAGCCCTACCCATGCCTTGAGATAACGATGATTCTAGGCGTTGGGATACAGTTTCATTTTGCGGCACCCCCCATCCAAAGGTGATCGAATCACCAAGCATTAGAATCTTAGTGGCGTCGGCACTTCTTCCATTTCGACTGTCATCGCGCAGCCCATCAGCGTTGATGCTGACATCAACACCCATAAGCCTTGCCATACTAGAAGGCTTGTGGCGGTGTCCAATAGTTGGATCATCAGCGACCTCTTTTACGGATACTGCGTACTTCCACATTTCAAGGTGGTAGTGCATGCCGGTATCAACAATCGTCCGGCACGCAAACTCAAACAAACCAACAGCAATGGCAAAAGACGCTGCTATCAAAACTATGGAAGATAAAACTGAGCGCATCGGCCTTATCGATTCTCCAGATTCTCTTGGACACCAAGGTTGCTCGCCATCCAGCGCGCTACACACGTTGAAAAATGAGAATGAAGCATAGCATTAGGATGACCATTGCCACCTAGCAAGTAGTCATCCGAGGCTTCTCTTGCAAATTCTGAGCAATCCAGCACTGGGGGCTCGAAGCCGTCAAACACCTCAGCGGAAACTTGAGCACGGTCCTCCAGAATAACAACAAGAAAATTTGCACCTATTTGTTCTGCAAACGCAGCAAACCGCGACAGAATTTTTTGAGTTACAGCAACCCCTTCACTACCAGAATTAAACTGAAAGCTCTGCATCCAAATGTGATGAATTAAAGTAACCATGGCAGACGACGTTTCAAGAACCCATGGCTCGATCGTCTCGAACGGGCGAAACACAAGCTCACCGTTCACAACTCTGTAGTGCGGTGGCGAAACAAAGCGGCCCTCAGAATCAGATATGCTGTAGACCCAGGATTGATCCGATACGTTTCGGGCGACATGTGAATCTGCAAACGTCAGAATAATCAATTCTGGCTGCTCATCCTTGTAAAAATTAGAAACGGCGCGCTCTGCCATTAGCAATGCCTGCGCTGTGCTGTAACCACCATTGCCGAAATTCTCTATCCACAATGCTGGGAACAATTGGGCTAGAAGGAACGGGAAAGACTCTTGATCAACGACACCATAGGATTGGGCGTTACTACCCCCAACGATCATAACCGGGCGGTTTTTACTTTCGGCATCACTGTTTAGCCTCGTTGCACGGCGACCATGATCCCAAAATGTCATGGGAGCGTTGCCGTGTTCCAGAGAGACCGATACTCCGGGCTTGTTGACCCACCCAAGTTCACCGTCGGGTTCTGACCAAGTCGCCTCATCCCCTTCGACAAAAAAACGGTTTGCCTCCAAAACACGCGGTTCAAACCCTGAAAATCTCAGGACATACTCAGCAGACAAAGCAGAGACAACCAGAGACAAAAAAAGTAGTGACAGATTTCTCAAGAAAAGAACCCCATATTACCCGCCACACGCAGCATTTCACGCGGTACGGGAAAAACACTGCACAGTTATGACCTAAACGACGGGGTGCGGTCAAAAATGATGCATTTCCAGGGCCTTACTTATTTGTCATTGTTAAAATTGCGCTAGGTTGTGGGATTGGCACAGCCTTTGGTTCCACGTAGGTTAGCCATCTATTATAGATTACTAAAGGCCGTGGTAGAATCCGCCCTACTATTTACAATGCAAGATGAAACCCATGCTAGAGTTTCCCGTAAACGTGACGAAATCAGAAGACGGCGATTACATCGCCCGCTTGGCCGATAGAGCCAACGGACCGCAGGGCAATGGCGTCGACCCTTTTGCCGCACTCAATGATCTAAAGGCGCAGGCGATCGCAGATTTAGCCCTTCTTGATAAGGATGGACGTTTGCCGATACCGTCAAACGCAGATGACAGGCCAGTCATTATTTATGAAAATCAACCTAATGATGCAAGTGGGTTAGAGACCAGCATCATTCGGCAAGGGCAAATGTTGGGTTACTGCTGGACAAATGACATCGTGTTTTCAGAAAAATAGTGGTGGCTAATACTATGACTGACGCTGCACACGATTTCTTGTCACCTGCACCACCGTTAGGTGAGATGCTGGAATCCGCTGGCCATATCTCATCGGCCGACTTAACCAAAGCATTATCCTTTCAGGAGCAGTTCGGCGGGCGTCTCGGCGCCATCCTTATTAGAATTGGTGCCGTCGCCGAGCAGGACGTTCTTATCGCATTATCGGAGCAGCTTGGGTTCGTCATAATCGACCGGGCCACACTCCCTCAAGACCCAGCAGTTTATGCAGACTGTTTAAGCGGCACGTCCATCACCCCCATGTGGTGGGTGGATGCCAGCGCCCTTCTTTGGCGAAATGCAGGTGACGGCACACCTAATTGCATCAGCCGCGACCCCCTAGAACCTAGCCTACAAGAAACCGTGAGTGGAGCCTTTAGCGACGAACCCGTGACATGGTGGCTAACATCTAGCCGTGACCTAGATTTCATGCTTGATCTCGTTAAACAGCACATTATTGGCGACACGATCGATATAGGCGACGACGTCGCGCTTCTGAGGGAGTTGGCTGAAGAAGCGCCTGTTGTCGAGCTTGTTTCCAACACGCTCGCGCAAGCTGTTAACGAAGGCGCGTCTGATATTCATGTGGAACCGCGCGAAAAGGACTTCGATATTCGATATCGCGTTGACGGCGTTTTGCAAACCCGCCTGACGCTGCCACGCAATAGGTTTGACGCGGTAGCATCTCGTATCAAGTTGATTTCTGGCATTGATATTGCCGAACGTCGCCTCCCACAGGACGGCCGTATTGGAATGCGCATCAGCGGCAAAGACCTTGATGTTCGTGTTTCATCCCTACCAGGCGTTTGGGGTGAGTCCATCGTCATGAGGCTACTGCTGAAAGAACAAAAGGACTTTTCTCTTGATCGCATAGGAATGGCTCAAGACCATTTCGAGGTCTTCTCCACCCTTGTCAAAGAGCCATACGGAATTGTCCTGGTTACAGGGCCGACAGGCTCGGGAAAGTCCACAACGCTGAAGGCAACACTCGAGCACATCATCGACGGCAAGAAGAAAATCATCACGGTCGAAGATCCAGTTGAGTACAACATTCACGGCGTCACACAAGTCCAAACCAAGTCCGAAATTGATTATACGTTTGCACGAGCGCTAAGGTCTATTCTCCGGCAAGACCCTGACACAATTATGATCGGTGAAATACGTGACCTAGAAACTGCAGAAATTGCTGTCCAAGCGTCATTGACTGGCCACATGGTGTTCTCGACCTTGCACACCAATGATTCTCTAAGTGCGTTTACCAGGCTAATAGACATGGGCGTGGAACCGTTCTTAGTGGCATCTTCAGTGAGGGCGGTTATGGCCCAACGTCTCGCCAGACGCGTATGCACAGAGTGCAAGACTGTATCTACACCGCCAAAGCCGATTGTTGCGAAATACAACTCGATTCAAAGCCGGTTCTCAAATCTCGTCACAGCGTCACCTGAATGGGTCACGTCAGTTGGTTGTGACGCTTGCCAGCATACGGGATACCGCGGGCGTATGGGCCTATATGAAATGGCCGCAGTAACTGATGGCATCGCAGACCTGGTAATGCAAAACAGGCCTGTGCACGAACTGCACAAATCCGCCGAACAAGACGGCTTCCGTACGCTTTTAGAAGATGGCCTTATTAAAGCGGCCATGGGCTTAACATCTGTTGAGGAGGTAATAAGGGTCGCTGGTCAGGTCGGGATGGATGACAAATAATACCCATGCCATAAGCCGAGCAACGCCCGGCCACCTTTATGTAGTGCCAGCCTGACGTGCCTGACGGTATTTCAGAAATTTACTCAGATGCAGTTGAGGCGCATCAGCGAGGCGACCTTGATGCAGCAGAACGCGGATATCGCGCCATACTTTCCGCTAAACCGTCTGAAGCCGAGGTTCAGTACTTGCTAGGGGCCCTCCTCTTGCAACGGAGCGATGCGGAAAACGCGGTTCCTTTGTTACAGGCATGTCTTCGCGCTCAGCCAAATCATATTGCAGCCCTAGGCACACTTGGTGCGGCGTTCGCGGCCCTTGGACTGACGGACCAGGCCATTCAGGAATTCGGGCGGGCAGCGAATGCGTCACCGGAAGACCCGAAAACTTTGTTTAACTTGGCAAAAGCCTGCCTTGATTCTGAGCGTTTCGATTTGGGCGCAGAAACGCTTCAAAGATTTCTAAAGTTAAAACCAAGTCACGCCGTTGCAACGCAGGCATATGCATCCTGCCTCATAGGCCTGGACCGCATCACCGAGGCAATTTACGTACTCGAGGACGCCATAAAAATCCACCGTGAAAACCCTGGCTTGGTCGAGAGTTATATTCAACAGTTACTCAATGTAGGGCGGTTCGATGAAGCGTTAGAGCATTTGAACACCGCACGAAAACGCTGGCCTTCCAACGACACCATGTTACTAGCGCAAGCAACCACTTTTCGCTTATTGAACAGACACGAAGACGCCCTCGCCACCTTTGAATCACTAGTTGAGCGAGCGCCCAATAATGAAAATTATCTGAATAGCTTTGGTGGCTACTTGTATGACACTGGAAAATGGAAGGACGCTGAATCACTCGTAGTTCGTTCTCTAAAAATTAAGCCGGATTCACACAGCGCCTTAACCAATATGGGGCGCATTCGGCAGCAAAGAGGTGACTTTAGCGGAGCAAACCTCTGCTATCAAAAAGCACTGGGATTAAATCCAAGCTATGCCGACGCACACAATAATCTAGCTAATTTATTTTCATATATGGATGAGGCCGATCAAGCGCTGGTGCATTTTGATCGCGCCATTGAACTAAAGCCCAACTCAAACGGTATCCGTTACAACCGAAGCCTGGCAAGAATGACCGCGGGCGAGATTAGTTCAAGCGTACCCGAACACAGACATCGGTTTGATAAAGAAAACCCGTCCGTCGGTCGAGAATGGGAATGGCCGTCATGGGCAAACGAGCCTATGGCTGGGAAAAAGGTCCTGCTCTGGGGTGAACAAGGTATGGGGGACCAAGTGATTTTTGCGCGGTGCGCTCCAATCATTGCATCTAAGACAGAATACTGTGCCTTGGAGTGCTCACCAAGACTTACTGCCCTTTTTAAGCGATCCTTTCCAGGCGTAGACATTTACTCTTCTTCCAACCCACCACCTGAGGAACTGAGCGAAAAATCCTTCGATTTTCATTGTTCAACTCTGGACATGACCTGTTCTCTGTATGAAAACCCGGCGGATATTTCTTCAAAGCCTTACCTCAAAGCCGACCCCGAGTTAACACGATCAATTCGCGAGAAGTATAAGGCCTCCGCGGGCAACGCGCCCTTAATCGGGATTTCATGGTGGAGCGGGCTCACCAGTCAGGCACACTTCAAATCAACTCCGTTGAAACAATGGCAGTCTATTTTAACTGATACACCGGCAACATTCGTCAGCCTGCAATACGGCGAAGGAAGAGATGAGGTCGAACCGATAAAGAGCATGCCCGGAATAAACCTTATCGACGATCGCGACATTGACCCGATGGGCGACCTTGACGTGTTTGCCGCTCAGATCGCCGCAATGGACATGGTTATCACCATTTCTAATACAACCGCCCACATAGCAGGTGCCCTAGGCGTGCCGACATGGACACTAACGCCGACGGGGCCTGGTCGAGTTTGGTACTGGTTCACAGAAGGGCAGACCAGCCCGTGGTATGAATCAATGACACTATTTCGTCACGAGTATAACGAAGGGTGGGATGGGGTTTTCAAGGATGTTGCGGATCGATTACGCCAAAAAGAAACGGCATTAATCACGCCCTCCACCACAGACTAGGTGATCGAGCATCAGATGCATTCCTTTCTGTACAGCGACATACCGAGTGACCATGAATTCTAGTCTCGAAGACGCTCTATTGAATTTTGAGAACCGACGTTTTTTAGACGCGGAGCGACAGTGTGCTTCTGCACTTGAAGCTGAGCCAGGTAACGCAACCGTGCATGTTGCTGGTGCAATAGGCCTTGATGTATGGACCCTAGTTCCAGACGGCGCCGGCTCAGCCATGGCATTGGTTTCTCGACCGGTCCGATTGCTTGTGGTACCCGTCGATGAAACTCTTCCCGCAACCGAATGCAGAGAATTAGTTAGCGCCCCTTTCCGCCGTACGGCAAGAACTAGAGGACTGGATAGTTAATTGGCCCCGCCTCAAATAAATGTAGCGCCTATTTTGGCCCACGCATCGCAGTGTCATGGCGCAGGTCAACTCGCAGAGGCCGAGAAAGGATATAGACAGGTACTGCAAAGTAATCCTGAACATCCGGACGCTCTCCACCTGTTGGGTGTTCTTGTCGGACAATCGAACGACGTTCAGGCCGGCATTAATTTAATAAACAAAGCAGTCCAACTGCGGCCCAATTTTCCAGGGGCTCTCCTTAACTTGGGCCTACTTCTTCAGAATAACGGCCTAATTTACGAGGCCGCCCTGTCATATACACGCGCTGTACGACTTGACCCTAAAAGGGCAAGTGCATGGAACAATTTAGCGATATGCTTTAGTGATCTCGGCCAAATTGATGACGCCTCATCGACCATAGAAGAAGGCATCGCACGAAATCCAACCAGCGAAAGCCTCTATGATAGCGGGTGTACGTTTCATAAACGGAAAGGCCAATTTTTGGCCTGCATTGATTTAGTGGATAGAGGCATTCGGCGTCTCCCCGAATCAAGTCGATTATGGATGCACCGAGCTGATGCATGCTTCGCACTCGAACGACTTGGTGAAGCGTGGGATGCGTATTCATGGCGCAAACGGGCTCCAGAAAACCCAAACCAAGCACCCGAATATCCACTGCCCACCTGGCAGGGAGAAGACCTAACCGACAAATCAATTCTAATCTGGACGGAACAGGGTCCCGGGGAAACTTTTCTCTTTTCCAGCCTGATCGATGACGTCACAGAATCAGCTAGGTTGTGCACAATCGCAACCACAGAGCGCCTAAAACCTATTCTTGCACGATCATTTCCAAGGGTCACAGTTGTCGATGGCGAAACGTATACCGCGACGCCGGAAACCGCTGACTTTCAATGCTCGCTAGTGGACCTTGCTAGATGGATGAGGCGGTCACTAAATGACTTTAAGGTTCGTGCCCCACATATAAAAATTGACCAAGCCCGTGGTCAGAAAGAGAGCAAGAGCAGTTCGCTAGCGCGCGATGAATTCTTAACGGTAGGAATAGCGTGGCGCAGCATAAACGTTCAATCAGCAGCAGAGAAATCTTTAACCCTTGATTCCATAAGGGCTATCCTCGCCGTGCCTGGAATTAAATTTGTCAGCCTTCAATATGGAAATGTACAAGAAGAAATCGAAAACCTTAGGTCCACAACAGGGCTGCATGTCGACTACAAATCTTCGATAGACCCCATAGCTGATCTTGATGGGCACCTTACGCAAATAGCCAGCCTTGACCTAGTGATCTCTACATCAAACACAGCAGCACATGCTGCCGGGGCCCTCGGTGTTCCAACCTGGGTCCTCTTGCACCACACCATTGGCGAGGGCCTCTATTGGCCTTGGCTTACAGAAAGAACAGACAGTCCCTGGCATAGATCTGCAACACTATATAGACAGCCAACTAGAGGTGACTGGGCGACACCAATCGCTAAAGCAGCAATCGACCTTGCACGCCTTAGATCTCAAAAAAAACCTGGTTTTGATTTGGGTAAACACCTTTCAAGTCTAGCGTTCGCCTACTTCAAATCGCAACAAGGAGTTCAGGCCGGCCTAGTCGCCAACGCTGCATTGAAGGCCGGCCATGAAGACCTGAACCTCAACCGACTGGCAGCAAAATATTACTCTGATATCGACCAGCCAGAAAACGCACTGAAAATCCTCAACGCCACCGCGCGCCTCGGTATAGAATCCGTCGACTTCCTTATTGACCGTGCCCGCGCGCTAAAGGCCACCGGCCGCCTGGACGATGCAATAGAAGATTTAGAGCTTGCCCTGACAATTAACCCCGATCAAATTGCAGCCTTAGACAGCTTGGCAAAAGCGCGGCGAGAAAACGGACAGTTGCAGTCAGGCCTGGACGCATTACTAAAAGCGCACGCGTTAGAGCCAGGCATGGTTGGAATTAGAATGTCACTCGGCACATTCCTATTAGAGCTCGGCAGAACCATTGAAAGCAGCGAGATATTTAGCGGGCTTATTAAAGAGAAGGAGGGCGTTGCAGATGCGGCATCCTCTCTTGCCATGGCGCTGTTACTAGACAACCGCTTCAAGGAGGGCTGGCCATTGCTACGTCATCGCCTTGGCAGAGCCGGAACGAATATAGTTTATGCCCACTTTCCTTTTACTATATGGAACGGCGAAAGCCTGGATGGAAAACACGTTCTTGTATGGACTGAACAAGGAATTGGGGAAGAAATTCTCTCCGCTACTATGATGCGAGACTTAGCAAAAACCACCAAAGCCATAACTCTGTTGTGCTCTAGGCGAATGGTGCCAGTCTTAAAAAGAAGTCTAAAAGGGGTGCGCGTTGCCGAACGCAAACAACCCTTGCCTCCGGAGGCATTAGACAAAGGCATCGATATACAAATGTCTCTCGGCGACCTTGGGCATCTATTACGCCCATCGATTCAGTCCTTTGGTTCAAATTCAGACACTCCGGCCCTGCGACCGAATTCCCAAAAACGGAAAAAGCTGCGCCGAAATTATGAAGAGCAAGCGTCAGGAAGGCCGCTGATTGGGTTGGCATGGCATAGCAGCGCTCCGGAATTAGGGGCCCTAAAGAGCCTTGGGCCAGATGTCGCGGCATCCATAATTAAAAACACCGACGCCCAATATATTTCCCTTCAATACAGCCCCTCAGCCGAAGACGTAGCGGTGCTTTCCAACGCGGGTGCCGATCGTTGGATCCACGACACGTCTGTGGATCCACTGGTTGATATGGAACTGGCAACTGCTCAAGTCGCAGCCATGGATTTTGTAGTGACAATCAGCAACACCACAGCACATATTGCCGGCGGACTGGGTATTCCTACAGCCTTACTGATACCCAGGCATACGGGCCGTTTTTGGTATTGGAGCAGAGATCAGCCTATGAGTTTGTGGTACCCATCAGTGCAGGTATACGAATCTGATGGTGCCTTTGATTGGACCTACGCACTTACACAGATTACGGAAAGAATAAATCATCTGAGCCAAGCACAATGAACGGTAGCATGTCAGATGGTATTATAGCTGGTATAGTTAACCAACTCGTCAATGCACGCAGTAAACTAAAGGACGGGAAGTTCATTGAGGCGTATCATGATTTCAAAGTCGTGACACAGGTCCATCCAGAAGAACCGCGCGCATGGGAAGGGCTAGGACAGAGCTTAGAACAACTGGGCAAACCAAACGATGCAGTTGATGCATATGCGCGGTCAATCTTTTTTGATCCTAAAAATTACACGGCTACCCTTCATCTAGGGAACCTTCTGATAGAACTAAACGAAAATGAAAAAGCCATCCCTGTATTGTCGAAGGCTCTTGACTTAAATCCAAGCTCAGTAATTGCTCTCAGTAACTTAGCCGCGGCCTACATGAACCTGCGGCGCTTTTCTGATGCTGCTTTAAATTTCCAGCGCGCCCTAGCACATAACCCAAAATCGATACCCGCGCTTCTAAACCTTGGCACGTGCATGCGCGAAAGTGGCAAGCCCGAACTGGCGGTCATAGTCTTCGAGAACGCTCTTTCAATCGACCCGGATTCATTGGATGCCACAGCGCGACTAGGGTCCACACTATCAGATATGAACAAGACTGACGCGGCTCTAGCCGCCTTGAACAAGCACATTGAAAAACACCCGCAGGACGCTGAGTGTCACCAAATCAAAGCGCTTGTATTGCTTCGGGCAGGCATCCTGGATGATGGGCTGCGTGAATATGAATGGCGGCACTACCCCACAAGCCTTAGCGTACCTGCACGGCCGTTAAATGTTCCAAGTTGGAACGGTGACGATATAAACAACAGAACTTTGCTGATCTGGCTGGAACAAGGGATTGGCGACGAACTGCTGTCACTAAGCGCCTTGCGTCAGCACCTAAGCACGCCTGATAAGCAGGCGATCATGATCGAGTGCGACCCACGAATTTATAGCATAGTGAGCCGCTCATTTCCGTTGGTACGTGTAATACCTCGACAAAGCCCACCCTCGGACGAAACCAAATTTGCGGATATAAGTTGCCCAGCGTGGACAGCCGTCAGGCATCTCAAATCAGACAAAGATATATCGACCGAGCCCAGCGGCTACCTTCAAGCAGAGCCAGCTACAACATCATCGCTGAGATCACGATATGAGCAGCGTGCGAATGGACGGAAGATTATAGGGCTATCCTGGACCAGCAGTGGACGCACAGGAAACCTGAAGACCCCTCCCATTCAAAACTGGTCCCAACTCCTTGCAGTCGACGATTATTTCTTTGTCAGTCTTCAATATTTAGCGTCGGCAGACGATTTGCTAGCCATATCCGAATTTTCGGGTGGAAGATTCTTTTGTGATGAGACGATCGATGCCGCTAATGATTTAGATCAAGTCGCCGCACAAATCGCAGCAATGGACGCAGTAATAACGATTAGCAATTCTACGGCGCACATGGCTGGAGCCCTTGGGGTGCCGGTCGCCACTTTAGTGCCAAGCGGTTACGGCGGATTCTGGTACTGGTTCAGAGGGCGGGCGGACAGCCCTTGGTACCCGTCAATGAGAATATGCCGCCAAAACATGCCCGGAGATTGGACTCATGCAATACTAGAGGCCATAGACTGGCTTAAGCGGTTAAACTGAGGTGGTCGACACTTGTTTTGAGTGTGGGCTTAGGGTTTAAGACTCACATGCACACGAACCAGGGCCACGGGGACTAGACTATGATCCGCGTTTTCATCGGATATGATAGCAGAGAGGCTGTAGCCTTTCATGTTTTGTCGCACAGCATTCACACGCGAGCCTCTCAGCCCGTTGAAATTTCTCCGCTGTTGCTGTCGCAATTAAAAGACGTGTTTCACCGCGAAAATCACCCCCTGCAGTCCACAGAATTCTCGTTTTCGCGTTTTCTAGTCCCGTACCTTTCTGATTATCAGGGTTGGTCACTGTTTTGCGACTGCGACATGCTCATGCTAGACGACATAGCCAACCTGTGGTCGATCAGAGATGATCGATATTCCGTCCAAGCTGTCAAACATAAACATGAGCCAAAGGAAGATATAAAATTCCTGGATCAACCACAAAGCAAATACGAGAAAAAAAATTGGTCGAGCGTAATACTATTCAACAACGCTCGCTGCAAAGCACTTACGCCTGAATATGTTAATTCGGCAACAGGGTTAGAGCTTCATCAGTTTAAATGGCTAAATGATGATTCTCTGATTGGTGAATTACCAACTCGCTGGAACCACCTTGTAGACTATGATGCTAAATTGCCGCCAGAAGAGTTGTCGCTCCTTCACTACACTGAAGGCGGGCCGTATTTTGAGGATTATAAAGACTGTGGGTACTCAGATTTATGGTTCGAGGAACGCGATGCAATGGGTTACTCAGGAATTAGGTAGGGCACCTTTGAAGGTTATACATTGTCTTTTGCCCGGCATTACAAATGCCAACGCTGCGGGTTAGCTCTATATGAAGCGCGCACTCCCACGTATCGATGAAGGAAATTTCTTGGTAGAGGCGGTTAAACGCCACCAAGCAGGTGATCTCGCGGGCGCAAGGGACCTGTATCGGGCGATCCTGACCCAGAACCCCAAGCATGCAGATGCTATATTCAGAATAGGTACAATCGCATTACAGGTTAACCAATACGATAAGGCCGCTGATTATATACGGCAGGCTATTAAGGTCGGTCCGGTCACAAGTGCCATGTTGATCAACCTTGGGGCAGCACTTCGGGGTCTAGAAGAGTACAAGTCTGCTATCAGAGCGTATGATCGCGCCATCAAGCTCAATGTTAACCTGGCCGATGCCTACTACAATAAAGGCCGCGCCCTTCAATCTCTAAAAAAGTTCGAAGAAGCCAAGGATAGTTACAAACTTGCTTTGTCGGTCAATGATAAAGAAGCAGACACCTGGATAAACCTAGGCACTGTCCAACGTGAATTAGGCGAAGCAGACGACGCACTCTATGCATTTGAAGTTGCAATGCGGCTCAACCCAATTATGGCCGCAGGCTACAGTAATGCGGCAGCAATATATTTTGACAGTGCATTGTTCGAAAAGTCGATGGTTATGATGGACAAGGCGATCGAACTCGAGCCAGAGAATTACGCCTACAGGGAAAAGCTTGGGTTTTTCCTCCGCTCGGTTGGGAATTTAGAACGAGGCTGGGTAGATTTTGATATTCGCTTCCTTGCCCATGAAGAGGCAAAGGCTAACCGGAGACCTGAGCCTCCACCTTATTGGAACGATGAAGACTTGAGTAATAGAAAGATACTCTTATGGACTGAGCAAGGACTAGGGGAGGAAGTTTTTAGCGCCGGCATAATTCCAGACCTGCTAGAAACCGGGGCGCAATGCGTCATCGAATGCTCGGAGCGTATGCAGCCACTACTCCAGAGAAGTTTTCCGTCAATTAAAGTTACGAGATGGTTAGATAACCGGGAGACGGTAAATCAAGCGTCCCCCCCATTTGAATTTCAGTGCCCCGCTTTAAGCATGGTTAAAACTTTCCGCCCAACAGTAGATAGCATCACGAACCATGTTCCATACATTAGAGCAGACCCAAAGTTAGTCGTCGATCTCCGCTCGAAATATGAAGAACTGGCGCAGGGCAAACGTATAATTGGCATTTCCTGGCGCAGTAAGAATCCAGAATTAGGCAAAGACAAGACTGTCCCAATAATGGGTTGGCGCCCAATTCTAGATGCGGAAGATGTTTTCTTTGTAAACTTGCAATATGGCGAATGTACTGAAGAAATTGAAGAGGTGAAAAGTAAACTCGGCGTGGACATATTCGTCGACCCTGATGTGGATGCATTGGGAGACTTAGATCCCGTGATCGCGCAAATCGCAGCAACAGATTTGATTATATCTGCTTCAAATTCAAACGTTCACTTCGCAGGCGCAATGGGAACCCCTGTCTGGTCGATGCTGCCCAAATCCCGGGGTTTATTATGGTTTTGGTTTATGGATCGGAGTGACAGCCCTTGGTATCCATCAGTTCGGTTATTCCGTCAGCAATCTGCACCGTCTCAAGATCACTCCTGGTGGACAGAGGTTATTGACGACGTTGCTGCAGCACTGCCTCAATGGCTGGCTGCACCGCTGGCGCCACGGCCGTAGCCCTCATGGCACCACAAACTCTCGCGCAACTTCTCGAGGCAGCCGTCAATCATCATCAAGCTGGCAATCTAAAGAAGGCTGAACAGCTATACCTAAAAGCCCTTAAGCATGACCCTAACCAGCCAGACGCGCTCAATTTACTCGGCGTTCTTACTCAGCAACTCGGCAACACCCCAAAAGCGCTGTCCTTATTCGAGCAAGCAATTGAAGCCGCACCGCACCTTGCAAGCATTCACTTCAACAAGGGTAAATCTCTACACGATGACGGACGCATAGAAGGTGCTAAAGCAGCATACGAAATGGCATTGTCTTGCGACCCAAGGTTTCCAGGCGCAATTCTTAATCTTAGCGTATTATTACAAGAGAAAGATCAGACCGAGGAAGCACTGAAGTATTTAAACACCCTGATTAAACTCGCCCCAGACCATCAAAAAGCGCACTACAACATTGGAAAATGTTACCAGGCTCAGTGTCGCTTCGATGACGCCCTAATCGCATTTAACAAAGCGTTAGGCTTTAACCCTAATGACCATGACGCTCATTTCGCGATCGCCAACACCTTCAGCGACATCGCAAACTATGACGACGCCATCAAGCACATCAAAATTGCCATCACCATCAAACCAGGTTGGGCTCAAGCTTATAACAACTGGGCAAATTACTTAGCAGGCCAGGACAAACACGAAGAAGCGGTATCCGTTTTCGATCAAGCAATCTCATGCGAACCGAACAACATCAATGCTCGCGTAAATCGAAGCCTATCTTTACTTACCCTCGGGAAATTAGAGGCTGGTTGGAAAGACTATAAGTACCGCGCCGAATCTGACGCGCCTTATTACCGCACTGTTGCGAGCGAACTCCCGCGTTGGGATGGCTCAGACCTCAGAGATAAATCTATTTTAGTATGGAATGAGCAAGGCCTAGGGGAAGAGATCCTCTTCGCTAGCCTACTTTCTGACCTCGCTAAAATTGCTAGCCGCTGCACCCTATTATGCTCACCCAAACTCTATCTGGTTTTTAAACGGTCCTTTTCTCACTTCCCAGGCCTAGAAATTACGAACAGTGAGCACACGCAATTTACCGATTCAGATTTCGACTTCCAGACGTCTTTAGCCGATTTAGGGCGGTTTTTTAGATCGTCCCTATCTAAATTTCCAAAGCCAACGCCTTACCTAACTTGGAATCCAGCACTTAGAAACTCTTTC
Organism: Rhodospirillaceae bacterium; assembly: GCA_028822445.1. Taxonomy (GTDB): domain Bacteria; phylum Pseudomonadota; class Alphaproteobacteria; order Rhodospirillales; family Rhodospirillaceae; genus WLXB01. Next base: position 20,232 of record JAPKDQ010000007.1, read on the forward strand.
AGAGCGGACTTAGAAGAACGGTTTGGCAAAAACCGAAAATTCGTTGGGATATCCTGGGCTAGCGATAATCCCATCATAGGTAAGGAGAAGACTGTGCCTCTGGGCCAATGGCAGACATTGCTATCTAGCCCTGGCGTGACGTTTATAAATGTACAATACGGTAGCGCGGCAATGGATACCGCAGTTCTGCCACCAGAACTCAGACGCAATATTGTGACTGTGAATACTGTGAACCTTGATGGCGACCTTGAGGACACTTTGGCCTTACTCGGCGCGCTTGACGAATTCGTAACCTCCAGCAACACGACAGCTCACCTAGCCGGAGCAGCAGGCGTTCAGACCCACGTCATGGTCCCCCGCGCGCGCGCGCGCATCTGGTACTGGTTTCTTGAAGGATCAAGCGGCCCTTGGTATGCGGCAGTTCATTTGCATCGCCCAAACCGGGCCGGCACATTTGAGGACGCTATGGGCAACATAGCAAAAGGCCTTCTGTGATCTTACCTTATTAGTAAGGACTTATTCTTTTTGTTCTGAGTTTACAGTACCAATGCTGGTAGCCCTGACATATACTTCTTAATGATGGTCTAGGCAGACACTCGAAAGCAGAGCTCAAAAGGCCGTTACTGAATGTTGCCTTTTTGCCACATGGCCCTAGATTTTCCTATTGACTTTAACCCACTGGGACGTTGTTATACGTATGTGCTGACGGGCGCTCGCGCGTATGCATGCGCGTACCTTTTAAATCAGATATCTGGAAACTCAAGGGGATCCTTTTGAAATGAAACGACAAACTCTTCTAAGCGGTAGTGCACTGTTGGCAACAACGGCACTATCAACAGCTGCAGTAGCAGGAGCATTTGTTCCGCTGGTAGCAGCTGGTGGCATTGTAGCTACAAAAATGACGGCTATTGGCCTATCTTCTCAGGTCTTCGGTGGAACTGCTCCAGAAACGCTCGTACTTGGCGGCTCTATAAGTGGCGGACAGATTGCTCTCGATTTCACCAACACCATCACAAGCACCTTTGACGTCACGGTCACACCAACCGGTGCGAACTTCGTTAGTGCATCAACGGTTAAAGTGGCTTCTTACAAAAAAGACGCTAATAAATCGCTTGTTCTCGACACTAGCTTGGTTGGTTGTACCGTTCAGGTCTTGACTGATCGCATTCTGATCGAAGATTGCGCAGTTAGTGCGGCATCAGCAAAATCTGACGTTCTCCTGATTTCTGGACTTCAGTTCAACGAAGCTAATGGTCTTGCAACAGTAGGCAGCAGCATTTCGTTGAGTGCCGTTGTACAAGCCGCAAACGGTGGAACAACTTTTGAAACCGTTGCTTCTACAGCGATCATCACGAGTAAGGACTCGGTCGAAACTACGATCAAGGCTGGCACAACTGGCAAGTTGATTAATACATCAGTACCGCCATTTGCTACGTTTGCTTCTGCAGCAACAACCGTGTCACTGGCCAACATCAAAAACAGCTCATCTGCTGCCGTTGGTGCTGACCTAGCAACAAACCTTGCCGCAGTACCTTCTGCCATCACAAATACTGTTGAGCTTACAGTCACTCACGGCGTTCTCACGGACGCAGCGACGACTCAGCTCGTGGCAGGTGCAGTAACGGTTATAGCGTCGAACTTTAAATCAAACGTCGCTTCGTTTACGTTTGTAGGCGCTGCAACGATTACGTCTTATGACATAAGCGTTGCGTTTAATGGCACTACAGCAGTCGGTAACTGGGCTGCAGGCACCGTCGCCGTCGTGTTCACTAAAGGCTCCGCACTTGCAACAGGTATTGCTAATGCAAGTGGGGCTCTCGCCGCAATCGCACGTAGCGGTATGTCAACTTCCATCAACACAGCTAACTCATCCGTAGCTGGTGGAACGGCCTTCCAATCCTTGGTCCGTATCACTAACAACGGCTCAGTATCTGGCGCAGCAACCGTCATTGTTCGCAATGATAAGACTGGTGTCATTCTCGGCACCTTCACAACTGCTGACATTGTTGCCAATGGAACACTGCAAATCAGTATGCCTACGATTGAAGGCGCAACTGGTATTACACCAGCTGGTCAATACAACCTTGCAATCAGTGGACCATTTACTGGTTACGCACAGCACGTCATGTTCAACTCGACTGCTGGCACGTTTGTTGATCTGTCCGGTTTCCGGAAGGGCGCTGGTACAAACGCACCTTAAGGCTTCTAAAAATAACAGCTTTTTCGAAAGCTGGACTAAAGGGGAGAGCTTTGCTCTCCCCTTTTTTTTGCCTACTCTTCTGGGAATACTTTTACCGTAATTATCCGCAGAGACCACAATCGCTCTAAATCCAATTTATGACATTCGCTTAACTTCCCATTGTGGTCGCCAAAAGGTTACAAGTTAGTCTTAGCCTGAAAGGGAGACGGTAACCGTGTCACGTTTTGATTATGAGGCAGTAGACCACGCTGGAAAGCCGCTGGTTGGCCAGGTATCGGCGGACACTCAACGCGATGCGTTAAGGCTACTGTCTGATAGGGGTTTGACCACGGTTTCTATCGCAACGTCGAAGCCACCCCGCCAAGTCTCCAGGCACCTCACTTTTAAACGCGCGCCGAAGACACAAGATTACATTCTAACGGTAAAGCAATTAGCGCTTTTACTGAACTCGGGTGTCCCACTCATCGCAGCGGTCGACACGCTGAAATCTCAAGGCCTCCACCCAGACCTCATGGCTGCCTTTGATGGCATGTCAAAGTCTCTTCGGTCAGGCGCGTCCTTCTCGAACGCATTCAAGAAAACACTGCCCGAGCTTCCCTCTTATGCTGCCCAACTCTGTGCTGCCGGAGAGTCTATTGGTGAATTGGGCCCTGCACTTTCTGATACAGCCACTCAAATGGAATATGAATACCGCGTTAAGCAGGACATTCGAAACGCGCTGACCTATCCAGCAATTCTTGTTTCAGCCGGACTCGCAGCCGTACTATTCATTTTTCTAGTCGTTGTGCCTCGGTTTTCAGCGATGTTGGCAAGCTCTAAAGAGCCCTTGCCATTTCTTTCAGAACTCGTGCTATCGACCGGAATGGCATTAAGTGAAAACCGCTCACTAGTCTTTCTCTCCCTCGCATTACTCATCGGGGTGTCTATATGGCTACTCAAACAATCTGCGGTTCGGGAGGCACTACATCAATACATGACATCTGTGCCGTTACTAGGGTCGTGGCTAAGAGAGTCAGAACTAGCCAGGTGGTCATCCATGCTGAGCACTATGCTCAAACACGGCGTCGACCTAATTAAGGCTTTGGAGTTCGCGCGTGGAACGATTGCGATTAAATCCATTAGCACACGCATGGAACAAGTCAGCAAACTTGTACGCGGCGGGAAATCACTTTCAATTGCGATGCGCGAACAAGAAACATTTTCTGATACAGCATTGAGTCTAGTGCAAGTAGGCGAGGAATCGGGTGAGCTCGCGAGCATGCTCGGTTCACTTGCAAACTTATATGAAGAATCTGGGCGGCAAAGAATGAAGCGCTTTTTACTAATACTAGAGCCGGCTGCGATCATTCTGATTGGCATCGTGATCGGTGGAATCGTAACGGCCATTATGTTAGCAATCACCAGCATCAATCAGGTCTCATTGTAGGATTACGGCGTCATGCAGAAAAGCTACAATTCAGAGAAACGTACTAAGAAATTAGTACAGCAAGGCGGGTTTACTTTACTCGAAATGCTTGTAGTGCTTGTCATCATCGGCCTTGTCGCAAGTTTAGTGGGGCCCCAGTTACTTGGGCGCGTAGATAGCTCTCGCGTTACAGCAGCGGATACGCAAATTCGTATGCTTAAAGGCGCACTGGACACGCTTCGGCTCGACGTTGGCCGATACCCAACAGCAGAAGAGGGGTTAGGCTTACTGATGAGGCAGCCATCGGATGAGCGAACTCAAAGGAAATGGCAAGGGCCTTACCTTGCAGAATCAGTGCCCCCGGATCCATGGGGGAATCCTTACCAATACAAACCAAGGAACTCTACGAACATAATACTTTATAGCTTTGGCGCGGACGGCAAGATTGATGGAGAAGGAATTGATGCAGATGTCGGGTTCCTGGATTCTAAAGCCAAATAAAAACAACCCCGCTGCTAACGGTTTCTCGCTGTTGGAAGTGCTGGTCGTGGTCTTTATTATAGGTCTCGCCGCTTCTCTTGTTATGCCTAATTTTCCGTTACTTTTTGACAGATTAGTCTACGCAAACCAGCGGGATACTTTTCTTCGCGAAATCAACACGCTTCCATACTCAGCATTCATATCAAATCAGGATCTAGTCCTAGCCAGCGGTACTCTGGAATCTAGCCCAGGTAAGGCAGAGAATGACGAGAGCGACGTCAATAGAACAATAGACATAAGCGACCTAGAACTGGAGGGCTCCTATAGGGCTCCAAATATACGCCCGGTCAAACTCGACATACCTAAAGGATGGACCATACGGGTATCACAGCCCATCATCTACCGGGCCTCTGGCTTCTGTACCGGTGGCACGATCGATATTCTCGCCGGAGAACTAAGCTACGAATACGACCTAGCCCCCCCCTATTGCCAAGCCACCCCCTAATTCAAGATGAGCAGCTTAAGCCTACCCAGAGCCAAAAAAGGAAGCCAGGGCTTCACCTTTATTGAAGCGATTGTAGCTATGGCAATCGTAGGCATGGCTGCATTGCCAATTTTGTTGCTCATTAGCCAATCACTTGACCAACTTACGAGGTCTGCCGACGCCAATGAACGCGCCTCAGCAATGCAATCAGCCATCGCAATAATAGATCCTATAAATCCTATGAATACGCCATCCGGTGAAACCTCTATGGGTACAATCTCGTTTACATGGACCAGCGAGCTCCTTGTTGCACCTAATGACGGAGAGCAGGTTGGCGCCGGGCTGCCAGGTTACCGCGTTGGTTTCTACAAGGTAACAATTGATGTGACCAAGATGGGAAGCCCTTGGTTTAACTTCGATATGCGCAAGGTAGGCTATGAAAAAATTCAGTATGGTTTGCCATTTGAGCGGTCAGGACTATGACAAGGAATAATCGCAACCGGCAACGCGGGTTCACACTCTTGGAGGTGATCGTTGTTCTGATGATCTCAAGCCTGATCGCTACTATTCTTGTCCAAGGGCTATCACTTGTTCTGAATACAAGGTTTCGGGTAATGAGCGCACTTACCCGGATTGAGACAGCAGGCCTCCAAACTAACATCATCGTAACGCCACTAAGAGGTTTGCTGCCGGACCACCAAGATGAGCTTGGCTTCTTTGCCGGAAATACACGGCAATTAAAGGGGCTAACCCTAAGTCCATTGCACGGGACAACGGGTGCGCCGACGGTATTTTCCATGGCACTTGAGCACAAGACTAGAGATGACGAGACGGTCCTCAATTACTTAGAAAACGGGTATGAGCCAGTAGAGTTGGCAAGGTGGCCAGGTAACGTCGGAGAATTTTCTTATGTTGGCCGTGAAGGTGTTTGGAAGAATAGATGGCCAGTAGTTTTACCAACCGATGCCGAAAAGATGCTCCAGGTACCAAGAACAATACGCCTAGACACTGGGTTAGAAACCCGGCCGGTTCACGTCGTTAGGGTAATGGGTCCTCACAATCGCCCCGTACGCCTTCAAGACACGCCGTTTAGAACCAGTCAGTGACGCTGATGAAAAACTCTCGTGAGGCTAAGCTCGACCAGGCAATGCGGTACCTACAATCGGGCCACCCTCAGGAAAGTGAAAAGCTTTGCCTAGAGATATTACGCGGCGCCTCGAAACTAACTGACGTTCAACATATCCTAGCCCTTGCCTATCGGGCGCAAGGCAAGCTGTCCGATGCGGAACGGTCGATTAGACGAGCACTGTCACGATCGAAGGATAATCCCTCTATTCTGAACAGCTATGCTTTGATACTTCTCGATCAAAACCGCCCAAAAAAAGCAATCAAAGCCTTACGGAAAGCGCTAACCATTAACAGCGCGATGTCTGCTGCACATGCCAACCTGGGACATGCACAGCGGATGCTCAACGCACCTAGGGAAGCTGAGACTAGCTATAGAAATGCGTTGCGCATCACCCCAGGACACGAAGATACCCTTATTCAGCTGGCTCTCTTACTTCGAGCTAATCATCGACTTGAAGAGATAAACTTTCTTCCTCCGCTTAAGGCAGGGAGTGCGCCTGAAAACCCAGGCCTAGCAATGGTCTACGGCCTCATGGAACTTGACCAGAACGCTCCAGAGCACGCTGAAATACTTTTCAGAAAGGCTCTCGAGAAACAGCCGTTTTCTATAGAACTCCTCGTCAATTTGGGTCTTTCCTTAGCAAAACAGGAAAAAGTCGCAGAGGCGAAAGCAGCTTACGAAAGTGCTTTGAAGTTAGACCCGACAGCCGCCGAAGCACATATAAACTTAGCTGATTTACTCAAGTATAGCGACCCAAGCCAAGCCCGAACTCACCTTACAGAAGCTTTGAAACTAACGCCCGGCGATAAGTCTGCCCACGACATGCTTGGGTTTGCATGGTTCATGGAACGAAACTTTGACGCAGCTGTGAAGGAGTTTGACCACGCTATTGATATAGACCCCCTGTATGAGAGAGCCATTTCACACAAAGCTGGTGCCCTGTTTCTGAAGGGTGCCCTCCCCGCCGCATGGCATGAATACAATCGCTGCCGCTATGGACCGAACGGAATAGCGTTTAGCCCAGTAGGGAATTCTTTGCCACTCTGGAATGCTGATGAGAGAATGGCCGAGCCCGTATTAGTATGGACAGACCAAGGCCTTGGAGATGAGGTTTTACAACTAGGGTTCGTGAAAGATTTATACGAAACAGAGCGCCCACTCGTGATCGCGACGAGTGAACGATTGGTTGAAATTACTCGCCGGACTTTTCCAAGAGCCCACTGCATTAGCAAGGAGGCTGTTTCTGGCGGAGCACCTTTTGATAACCAGCCATCAACACAATGCCCCGCTACACTGATAGCGCCCATTTATAGAAAGTCTTTAGATAGCTTTCCAAAGAGAGAGTCATATTTAGTCGCCAATGAAGAAAACTCAAAATCCATGAGAAGCGATTATCTCCGCGGACGCACAGACAATTTGTTAATCGGTATTTCATGGCGTAGTTCCAACCAAGTCTTCGGCAAGCAGAAATCGATCCCGGTAACCGACCTAATCCCAATACTCAGCGTTCCAGGGTTCACATTCATCGATCTTCAGTATGGTGAGACCGATATCGAGAAAAAAGGCCTCCCCCTTGATATTCAAGGCAAAATAATCCGAGATACCAACGTAAACCCACTAAAAAATATGACTACGTTTGCAGACCAAGTTCGCGCATTAGATCTAGTTATTACTACAAGCAATACGACAGCACATGTGGCTGGTGCCCTTGGGCGCCCTACATGGACGCTTGTCCCTAGGCTAGGTCCCGGTTGGCTTTGGTATTGGTTTGACCAGACGGAACAATGCCCCTGGTACCCGAAAATGAACTTATTCCGCCAAGAAAACAACGGAAGTTGGCAGAGCCCAATATCGGATGTCACCCAAAGACTCATAAGCTTTTCAGATACTTACCAGTAGCCTTACAGGTAATTAACTGGGAGACGAAGTGCGGCGGCCGTAAGGTGCATTCATGGCTAAGCTCCTAACTTCATAAGAAGACATGAAACTGGGGCATCCGAAGGTAGGGCTGCTTAAATCTTGAAGGGGTTCCAACTAGATCCATAGATGGTTGGGATGGCGTAAGACGATGAAACCTAAGCCGTGACGCGCAATAGCAACCATACTCGGGGTTTTATACTCCCGCTCACTCTTTGGATAATCGCAGCGATGGGATTTGCTGCAGCCGTACTATCTGAATGGGTGTCCGAAGCTGTTCTCAATGCAATCGCTATTCAGGACAAAGCTGAAGCTGAGCTGTCCTTTGCAAACGTCCGCAACGAGTTGGTTTTCACCCTAGCACGCAAACCCATGACACGACGCGGCCTAGAGGTTGGAGAGCTTGTGTCCGGACCCACCGGGACGTCCTTACAAGAGGTTATGAATGCCGACTACACATCGGATGGAGTTGTTACTCTTGATGGCCAAGTCCACGTAATGGCTAGCAATCAGCAATATGCCGTTAGCCTTCAGGATGGTAGGGGACTACTTAATATAAACGCAGCGACGGCTGAAGATTTGAGGGGGTTCTTCGAAGCTCTTCAACTCGAAGATGAGAATTACTCTCTGTTAATTGACACTTTAATGGACTATCGAGATGAGGACGATCTCTCACGCCTCTCAGGCGCAGAGAAAGCAGATTACACTCGCCGAAACCTATATCCACCGGCAAATAGCCAACTCATGTCTCCATGGGAAGCGCAACGTATCATCGGGTGGACTAAATCATCTGAGCTTTGGAACATGCAGTTTGAACGACCAGTCATGACGACTTGCAGTTCACCAGGATTCAATCCGAACACTGCACCACCAGAAATCCTAGCAACCTTTATTGACGGGTTATCAATAAGAGACGCAGACAGGCTCGTCGAGCAACGTAAGGCTATGCCGTTCAGAAACGCTAGAAATGTAGGCGATGCAGCAGGTCTAATACTTGTAAACCAACCCTTTTTCTTTAGCTTCAGTCCGGGCCGCTGCATCGTCGTCGACCTAATTGATAGAGAAACGAACGAACGAATACGATTTTCGCTAACGCTACTTCCCATGCAACGTGAACAACCTTGGCAAATAGACTATGTCCTTAAAATTCCCAAAGCATACACGCGATTATTGGATCAAATTGATCCAGAGGTCACTTTCCCCAGCCCCGAAGAGATTGTTGGAGCAACAGGAAAAACTGGAGGTTTTAGAGGGCTCTGACAGACGCTTGATCTGGGTACCAGCACGCCGAACACTTAAACACACGCTCTTCACCGTTCCAGAACAGCTTAGCAATCGCAAAAGAACCTCAGCTCTTGAACTCAAAATAAGTGCCTGGTCGCCTTTCCATAACACTCGCTTTTCCGCAATCTGGTCTGGCAATGTCGCAAGCGTTTTCGCCTGGGATCAGGACGCACTAAGTGAACGCATTAGCGAACACGGCTACCTTCCATCAGAATGTGAGATCGTTCCTGAAGCGTTTATAAGAGCCCCTGAGAGAGATTCCGTTAGGCTTGTTGCCTGTGACGCCGGGGTAGAAGCTCAAGTCTGGGACGGGGGTTTCTTGCGCGCTTGCCGGTGGTGGTCGACTGTTCCAAAAGCCAAAGAATGGGCCTTATTCGCTCGGTCAACAAACAGCACCGTAAACACCATCATTCCTGACCTGTCAGAGCCAGAGTGGCTTGAACTGCCCTGGCATGTTCAGGAAGCCGGTGCTTCGATGATTAATCGAGCACTCAAGAATGAACGTATTCTGGTTGGTCTCGCGATGATATTACTGGCACCCTGCATCTACTATACGGCCCAGTGGCTCACATACTCCACGCTGGATATCGGTATAAACCGAGAAATTGTAGCCATTGAGACTAACAGCCGCACCGTAAGGGCTGACAGATCCAGCGCCCTATCAAGCCTGGAGAGAGCAGAAGACCTCATCGCACTAAATCGGTATCCACACCAGTTAGAGATACTTTCACGGGCCCATAGCCTACTTCAAGGACACCCAGTAACAATATCGAATTGGGATTATGATGATGGATCACTAGAATTTGGATTAGAATCAAAGCGGGACATGGATGCACGAGTGTTCATTTCTGATTTCGAGAGAGACCCACTCTTTACATCAGTAAGCTCTGGAACCCGGGGTGAACGCCTAGTCTTAAGAATGAACGTCCTCGATACGCTGGAAGCCAAGAAATGATTATCCGTATATCCATTCCGGAACCCATCAAAACCCTCATCTCGCAATCAAGTGACAGAGTTAGCCAGGAGATCGCGGGGAACGAACGACTTCGTTGGTTACTTTGCCTAAGTGGCCTAACCCTTTACTGCGCTCTCGTAATCTACCTATCCGGACTATCTGATAGTGCGCAGAGAAGCCTCCAACTATCACAGTCTCAGCTCGCCAGGGTCACCCTGCAGACGGAAGATACGCAGTGGCCAGAAAGAGCAGCTGAGGCTAGAAAACTCGTGGTGGGTTTGGAAACAAGGCTTTGGCCTGGCGACACACCCGGGCTGGCGGAGGCAGGGTTCGAGAGGTGGATTAGGCGTACCTTCGAAGAATATGGCGTGCAAGTTAGGCAGGTTCAGCTAACGCGGGGACCTGCGTTGGAGGACAGGGGTGATTTCACGGCAACAAACCTTTCATCAATCCAGAGAATTCGGGCAAAAGTTGTCAGCCCCTTGAACGAGCCCGCTCTTGTGAATTTCCTCAACGACAGCGCCAATCAGAAAGCTTGGGTTATTGTTGAACAGCTCATAGTTAGGCCCGGCCGCAACGCTCGCTTGGAAATAGATTTAGCTACACTCTATAAGATAACAGAGCAAAACCAATGAGCTACGTTCGAATCACGAGCATGCTAAAGTTACGCGGACTAGTAGGCCGGTATACTTATCACCTCACCAGCATAGCGATGTGTGCGGTGCTCGGTATCGCCGTAGCCACTTTGAGCGCTAACCAGAAACTGCGTGAAACAAATTTAGAAAACAAATGGGCTCTGCCAGCTGACGACATCCCATCACTAACATCGGATGTGGACACAATTCTTGCTAATCCACTTTTCGGTGGTGAACCATTTCTTACAGCAGCCTCAGCAGCAGCCGTCGATCCAGACGCAACAGTCATAGAAGACTGGCGATTGATCGGGATTGTCTCCAAAGGTGGTCAGACAAAAATTATTATAATGAACGATACCATCAATAAACTTCAAAGTGCTCATGTAGGCGATACTTTGCCGGGTGGAGAAATTTTGATCAGCATAGCAGAGAACAGTATAGAATTTAGAACGGGCGACGCTCTTACCGGCATTGCTTTGTTCAGAGATATTGAAAGATAGAGGGCCACACGATGAGTCTCATAGACAGTATAAGATGCCCAACCTTATCCGTTCGTTCATACGTTACGGTCGGGTTATGCTTAATCTTAGCGGGCTGCACTACAACACTACCTCGCACCCCTATGACACCTACTATGCAGATCAGTAAGAGCAATGACTCTGATGATACCAAGCTACTTTCGGGCGCAGCGACAGCTCGGGATTCTATAATGTCTCAACCTGGATTGCGCACTCCCAGTGGCAGAAAATCAGCGGCTCCGGTAACAAGCAACCAATCCCCCCCGCTCAGCGGCCAAGACATAACTATAAATTTCGAAGGTGTTTTACTTCCGGCCTTCATCAACACTGTCTTTGGCGACCTATTGGATGTGACTTTCGAGATTGACAGCGCCGTCCTCGATCGGCAGCAACTTGTCACTTTACGTACTGCCGAACCCACTGACCCAGAAGGGTTTTATCAACTTATTACACAGGTGCTTGCGAACTACGGGGTCAGCATCGCCTATCAGAACAATGTTTACCGCATCGTAGAGAATTCTCAGGCCCAACAAGAGGTCCCCCGAATCATACGGTCTCGCGCCTTCAGTAACGTTCCGGGCGACATGAGACCAATTTTCTATTACGCGACGATTAATAACATTCGCGTGAAGACCATGACGGTATGGCTACAACTAACGCTGCGTGACAGGGTGCAAGTTGTCTCTGTTCCTTACTCAGCTTCTCTCCTTTTACTGGGGAACGCCGAAGACATATCTGCTGCCGTCGAAGTGATCGAAATTCTTGACCAACCCAATTTGGCAGGCAGTCGAAGCCTAAGAATTTCACCCGCTTTCTGGAGCGCAGACAAACTCATGTTGCAGCTTATTGAGGTCTTACGCGCAGAAGGGTATTCAGTCGACCAGGGGGCTATGTCCGATGCTCCTATCAAATTTATTCCTGTTCAAGCTCTCAATACAATTATTGTCTTTGCATCGACTGAGCAAAATCTACAACACGTACTTGATTGGGCTTCAGAGCTCGATCAGCCTGGCCAAACGATCAACGCCTCGGGTGTATATTACCACCAGGTCAAGAATACGAATGCAGAAGAACTTGCGCTAATTATTGAAGAACTCTTAAACGGGGGTGAAGAAGACAGTCCGGGCCCAGGTCAAGTAGAAGAGGGTAAGTCCAAAACATCTGTAATAGTAGACAAAGCACGGAACGCTATTATTTTCCAAGGCTCTGCCGAAGAATACGCACAATTCAGGTCCTTGGTTGAGCAAATGGATCGCGCTCCTTTTGAGGTCTTAATAGAAGCGACTGTTGCAGAAGTGACCCTTGATCAAGGTGAATCTTTGGGCATGGTCCTTAACTTTAATAATGCTGCCGCTGCATCAGCGAATGGCACAGTCATTCAATCTAGTTCAGGCCTGCAAATGAACCTGATACGAGACACCGGAAGTTTCACGGCAGCTCTGAACGCCGCCGCAGATGAAAGCCGCGTTTCCATTCTCTCTAGTCCGAGGTTAATAGCTGCAAGCGGTAAAACTGCGACCATGCAAGTCGGTACGCAAGTACCCGTCATCACAACTCAGCAAACCGCACCTAGCGGAATCACCGGGGGAACAAGCAACATACTTCAACAGATCCAGTACAGAGATACAGGCGTCGTTTTAACAATTTCTCCAATAGTAAATTCCAGCCAGCGCGTCGAACTCACGGTTTCTCAAGAGGTAAGTGAAGCGCAGGGAAATGACACATCAGGCATTCAGAGCCCCATCATTTTGACGCGTAGTTTTAGCACGACGTTATCCATCGACGATGGCGAAACTGTTATGCTTGCTGGTCTAATTTCTGAGAATTTTAGCACTGGAGAGAATGGCATTCCTTATTTAAAGGATATCCCCTTGATCGGAAATTTATTCAAGAACAGCTCTCAGTCGATTCAAAGAACTGAACTTATAGTGCTTTTGACACCCTACATTATCGACGGTAGAGACACGTCAAGATCCGTGAGAGATGCATTCAGATCTCAACTGGGAGAATTTTCTGCATCCTTTGACGGTATCGAATGAACACATAAGGTAAATAAACATACATCGGATTAACAATGCTTGAAAAAATAAACAACTCAAGAACACTCTCAGCAGTCGCAACAATTTTTCTTGGCCTATCGATGAGCGCTTGCTCGACTGATAGGACACAGCAGGAAACACTACAGCTTTGGTTCCCCAACCAAGACCTTCATCAAACCATGACAACTGATGAGCTTGGAAACGCCGCACAATCATCTCGCGAAGCGACAATACAGCTAGCCATAAGACTAATGACAGGGGACCGCACCGAAAGCGATCTAGAACGCGGTTATGGGATATTTAAGTCGCTAGCAGAATCTGGTGATGCCAGAGCCCAGTTTTTCTTAGGCACATCCTATATGCAAGGTTCGGGCGTAGAGCTAGACGAGACTATCGCAGTCAACTGGTTCAAGAAGTCAGCAGAAGGCGGTTACGATATTGGCCAATACTGGTATGCGTTTATGCTTTCAAGAGGCCGTGGCGTTCCTGAAGAGGACTGGAAGGCCTCAATGAAATGGTTTCTAAAAGCAGCCAAACAAGGGCACGCAGAGGCTCTTTTCTCGATGGGCGAAATTCATGAATCTTGCAGGGCTGGCCTAGATCGAGATTTTGACCAAGCGGCAAATTGGTACCGCAGAGCAGATGGCCCGCAAGACAGCATGCTTTCTCGATGGAATCTACGCCGGCTGATAGACCTCGGTCTGGTAGAATGGCTACCTGGTGACCCTGGCGAACCTGCAACGATATTTGTAAATTTGGATAAGACGTTTTTTACGACATGCGACCCCGGCGCCAGAGACCCGCTTCTTGAGTAGCCCGGCCGACTCAAGTCCTGTATGTTTAAAATAATTAGAATTTAGATAAATTAACCATCATGACTAATCAGATAGAACTGATCATAACGATAGCTATTCTCTTAGCAGAGTGCGGGCTATTCGCACTATTCTACTACCGTTCGAAACAACCGCCTGATCCACTCAAGCCAAGAATTCTGAACTACGGTCTGATTATGGTTATGATGTCCTTAGTCTTATTAGCGACACTTGCGCATATAGTTACTTTGGTCACCGGATCACAAGTGCAGCCTCGACGAAGACGTGGCATGTAGGTTTTTGAGCATCTTGTAACTAATTCTCTATGACTGCATTTATCTTGAAAAATGTCAGTGCAATTTAAAACTGACACAACATGAATCAGCAGTAAAAACTATGCGGACGCAGATGCGCACTCATCAAATAGCCGACGATACTCTGGGTTTTCAGGGTCCAGCTTGATAGCCTTTGATATCAAATCCTGCGCAGCTTTAGTGTCACCTGAAGCGCTACTAACAAGAGAGAGGCCATAAAAAATCTGCGGGACCGTATCGTTCACGGACGCAGCCTTCTCAAGGTAGTACGTGGCTGTTTCATTATCCCCGGAAAAAACCGCGCTCAAACCGGCACCAACCTGGTAATTCACATTGGACACATCCAGTGCGACAGCGCGTTCATAGGCGTTGAGTGCCTCAGGGAAATTCTGTAGATGCTGGAATGTATCACCGATTACCCCGTAAACATCTGCCCGACTAGGGTCCAGCTCCCCCGCTTTCACGAGAGATTTAATGCCATCTTCAACACGACCGGAGGCAAGATAACTACGACCTAATACATAATGGTACTCAGCTACCGTATCGTCGACTTCGATGGCTGCTTCGATGTAGTTAATTCCATCATCAAATTTGCTCAATTGGCAGGAAAGAACTCCCAATAGCTTGAGCGCCTCGGCATTCCTTGGATCGTCTACTAAAATGTCGAGATATGCCTGCTCAGCTTCCTCTAGCTGTCCCGACTGATGAAGATTTAGTGCCTGCTCTACGGCTAGTTTGGTCATTCTATTACTCTACTTAAAAGCTTCCCCTATACAGTAAATGTACAGATGGAATCGGGTTGATTGATTGGTGATAAGTTCTAGCTAACAGATAATAATAGTTCAAATAGAAAACAGAACTAGACTGCTAGAAAAGCTAAATCACGGCCCTAAAAACCCATAAACCTCCCACAGAACAGCCACGTTTCAGGCGGCCTGCAACCCTCTAGCGGCCTTGACCATCAACACAAATCGGTTTAAAAAAATAAATACCGTGGTGATTTGAAGACCGGATTGCGGCCACGTTAAAAAACGCTAAAAGGTCGGAGGGATCTGCCCCCGCCTCACCGGTCGGGGGTTTTTTAGTGCCGAAAAGGACGCGCAATGACCATCGATTATGAGAGCCAGCGCCAGTGGCATAGCGAAACTCAAGCCGTTCGCGGCGCCACCACGCGCAGCCAATTTGACGAGACCAGCGAGGCTCTCTTCCTCAGTTCTGGCTATGTCTATAAAAGTGCGGAGGAAGCTGAGTCAGCCTTCAACCAAGAATTAGAGCGTTTCGTATACTCGCGATTTGGCAACCCGACAGTTGCAATGTTCGAGAACAGATTAGCGCTCCTTGAGGGCGCTGAAGAATGTCGCGCCATGGGCAGCGGTATGGCAGCTGTTTTCGCTGCGCTTGCGAGTCATCTCAGCTCCGGCGACAGACTCGTCGCATCACGCGCGTTGTTTGGCTCGTGCCAATATATTTGCGAAGACTTGCTTCCGCGATACGGCATTATTACGGAAATTGTGGATGGAACCAATCTCGATGAGTGGAAAACAGCACTTTCGAAGCCGGCGAAAGCGGTATTTCTGGAATCTCCGTCTAACCCAGGCCTTGAGATAATCGATATTACAGCTGTTTGCGACCTTGCCCATAACGCAGGCGCAACCGTGTTCGTTGACAACGTTTTTGCAACACCTGAACTTCAAAAGCCCCTGGAGCTAGGTGCGGACGTTATAATTTATTCAGCAACCAAGCACATCGATGGTCAAGGGCGATGCCTAGGTGGCGCAGTTCTGGGCACTAAATCGTTCATTGAAGACACAGTGAGCCCCTTTATTAGACACACGGGGCCTGCGTTGAGTCCGTTTAACGCCTGGGTCCTTCTGAAAGGTTTGGAGACATTATCACTACGGGTCAGCAGACACTGCGATTCAGCAGCAAAAATTGCGACCCATCTATCCGCCCATTCAGACATAAACAAACTTCTCTACCCTGAACTGGCCTCGCACCCTCAGCACAAGTTAGCAATGCAACAAATGAAACGTGGGGGTACGGTCATTGCCTTCGAATTAGACGGCGGAAAAGAGCGGGCTTTCCGGTTTTTAAACAATCTCAAAGTCATAGATATTTCCAATAATCTGGGGGACGCAAAGAGTTTAATTTGTCACCCTGCCACTACAACTCATCAGCGCTTGACCGATGAGAACAAAGTGAAAGTCGGCATAACCCCAGGCTTTATTCGCTTATCCGTTGGCCTTGAATCTGTGGATGATTTGATCAAAGACTTGGATCTGGCTCTATCCGCATGAGAAAGAGTTGAGAAATCGGCTAACGACACTACCTTGGCAAGGCAATATGAGAGTATATGTAGTATGTCACGACAATAGCGGGTACGGCCAAAAACATAATGTACGAAAAGACCACACGCGCAATTACGATAACGGTTCGTCCGTTTTATCTGGACGAACAATCTGAGCCAGATGAAGAGCGCTATGTTTGGGCGTATAAAGTATCAATCGAAAATTCAGGTGAAGAAACTGTCCAGCTTCTTAACAGACACTGGAGAATAACCGACAAGCTCGGTCGATTGCAGGAAGTAAAAGGCTCAGGCGTCGTTGGAGAGCAACCAGTGCTAAAGCCGGGAGATTCCTTTCAGTACACGAGTGGCACGCCGCTTCAAACACCCTCAGGGATTATGATAGGGAGCTACGAGATGGAAAGCTCAGAAGGTGAGCGTTTTGACGTGGAAATACCCGCATTTTCTCTAGACAGCCCCTACGATTCCGCTCCAATTAATTGATCCGTCAGGCTAGCGGTTTCGTAATAAGAACATAGAATTATTAAAAAGATGAAAGCGCTTAAACGTACGCGCAGTGCTAAAGGGACACATCATGACCCAGATCCGCCCAGGCTCCTCGGAGAGGATTGTTAGAGACCACGGAGAGAGTAAGTCAGCGACTGACCGGCCCAGCCGAAGTGAAGCAGAAGAGGCCGTGCGGACGCTTATTCGTTGGGCTGGTGACGACCCTACTCGTGAAGGATTACTTGGCACTCCTGATCGTGTGGCTAGGTCGTACGGCGAGTTTTTTGCGGGGTATCGGCAGGATCCAGAATCCATACTTCTCACGACTTTTGAAGAAACAGAAGGTTACGATGAGATGGTCGTCCTCCGGGACATAGATTATGAGTCTCATTGCGAGCATCATATGGTTCCTATAATTGGGCGTGCACATGTGGCTTACTTGCCAAACAGTCGTGTAGTGGGGATTTCAAAGTTAGCACGCGTTGTTGAAGCCTATGCAAAGAGGCTGCAGATCCAAGAAAAGATGACCGCACAAATTGCGAACACCATAAACAATGTTCTTGCCCCAAAGGGGGTTGCAGTCGTGATTGAAGGAAATCATGAATGCATGAGCACTCGCGGCGTTCATAAGCCGGATATTACGATGATAACGAGCACGATGCTGGGCGCTTTTCGCGAAGACCCATCAACTCGCAAAGAGTTCCTTGCCTTTATCGGCAAGTCGTAAACACTCAAGAATTAGCGCCTCAATATTAATTGTAACGCTCTTTTGGGTGTTACGAGACTGGTTTATGGTAAGGCAACCGCTTGCGCCCCAGCTATACTTTTTCCTGGGCGCATTAGGAAACAGTAAGCAGGCCCTGACTCAATGACGATTATAATAATCGACTTTAGGCCAGTATTTCTTGTACTCGGAATCTTGCTCATTGTTCTTTCAGCAGGCATGGGAATACCCGCCGTCGTCGACCTTTATAGCGGAAACCCAGACTGGGCAGCCTTCGCAGTCTCCGCGGCCTTCACTCTATTTGTCGGTGCAGCAACAGTCATGACAACACGCACAGGGGAAGTCACATTAACCCTGCGCCAAGCCTTCTTGCTTACAACATTGTCTTGGGTCGTACTTCCAGCATTCGCCTGCCTACCGTTCATGATCTCCGATTTCCGATTATCGTTTACTGACGCGTTTTTCGAAGCAATGTCAGGGATCACGACAACGGGCGCTACCGTGATAACTGGCTTGGACTCTGCGCCGCCTGGATTATTGCTATGGCGCAGCATCCTGCAATGGCTGGGCGGGCTCGGTATCATCATCATGGCCTTGACGATCTTACCAATGCTCAAGGTCGGTGGCATGCAGATGTTCAAAGTCGAAGGCTTCGAGGCTCAAGAAAAAGTCCTTCCCCGAGCAACCCAGGTCGCCGCTGCACTTGTAATGGTCTTCATCGGCCTAACAGCGCTATGGGCCCTATTATATTGGGCCGCAGGCATGAACAGTCTAGACGCTATAACGCACGCCATGACAACGATCGCAACCGGCGGATATTCGACGCATGACGCTTCAATAGGACATTTTGATAGTGGCACAATCGACTTTATAGCCACCGTTGGCATGATAGTGGGCGGCATTCCCTTCCTGCTGTATGTCCAGGTTATGAGAGGTCGATCCGATGCTCTATGGAAAGATAGCCAAGTACAGTGGTTTGTTGGCACCGTAATTGTTTTCGTTACATTGATTGCGGCTTACCTAACCTACACTGGCACCTACAGCCCTCTCACGGCGCTTCGCTTTGCATCGTTCAATACGGTTTCAGTCATCACAGGTACTGGATACGCGACAGCTGACTTTGGACAATGGGGCGGCTTTGTTGTCGTCGTTCTCTTTATGCTTATGTTCGTTGGCGGGTGTGCAGGGTCGACCACATGCGGAATAAAAATATTCCGCTTTCAGGTCCTGTTTGAAGTCGCTCGCGTTCAGCTACGGCAGCTTTTGCAGCCAAATGGCGTCTTTATTCCCTATTTCAATAAACGACCCATTGACGACTCCGTCGCCACTTCGGTCATGGGTTTCTTCTATCTATACGCCCTAACCGTCTGTTTATTGGCCATAGCCCTTGCCGCTTTAGGGCTTGATTTCACCACCGCCCTATCTGGCGCTGCTAGCGCTGTCTCAAATGTCGGCCCCGGCCTCGGCTCTGCTATTGGTCCGGCAGGCACTTACAGCCATTTACCTGACGCCGCAAAATGGCTACTCGCTTTAGGTATGCTGCTAGGCAGGCTTGAACTCTACACAGTATTGGTACTCGTCCTTCCGCGGTTCTGGCGCGGCTAAGCGATAAGCTTTAAGGCGCAGTAGGAGCGCTAAACTCTTCTCTCGCTTTTCTGGCGACGTCTTGCAGTTCGGACTCTTTAAATTCGTACACTGACTCACAAAATTCACAGGTCATCGACACGACCCCATCTTCTGCCATGGAAACAATTTCATCCATTGGAAACGACGCCAATATCTTAGCTGACCTTTCTCTAGAGCAACGACAACCACTAGATAGGCTGCGTGAGTCTAGGGCCCTGCCACCTATCGTTCCAAATAGGCGAGCTAGGACATCTTTTTCAGTCAACTCAGAGCTCAACAGCTCTGCATCAGAAATACTACTTAGAAGAACAACGGCAGTTCGCCATGCATCTTCATCAGCTTCCGTTGGTGGAAGACCACCTTCACTTGGCATCCTTTGGATAAGTAGCGCAGAGGCCTGCCACGCAGAATCTGGATCTCCTGTATCGACCCTACCCGCAACGATCTTAATCGCGGTTTCTATTTGTTCAGATTGTTGAAAATACTGGTGCACACAGTCCCCGATCGACGTACCTAAGAGTTCTATAATACCCTGATAGCGCTCCATATCTGGACCCTGGTCCACCGTGAACGCAATATGGCCAGACCCCATTAATCGCTGCAGGTTTTTATCGTCCACGCCTTCAGTGTCAGGCAGCTCATCTAACCTGAAACTAGCACACCCCCTCATAACCCGATCATTGGTTATGTCTGCAACTAACGTATGAAGCGGTCCATTGCCTTGAATCTGCAACGTGAACGAACCATCAAATTTTAACCCATCGGCCAGAGCGGCTGCGGCAGCCATTGCCTCACCCAGAATTCGTGTAACCTGCTCGGGATAATTGTGATGAATACCAAGTGCTTTACTGGCGACACCATTAAGACGGACCAGCCTTCCCCGCACCGCGCCGTCGTAAAGGAAAAAAGGTTGGCTGATGCCAGGACGATTAGGGATTTGGTTATCACCCATGAAGCAAGCGCTAGCTGAGACACCAATGAAGAATACCCTTTTGTGCGTGCATTCGATTTTCCGCCTCATCCCAAACCACGGACCAGCGCCCATCTATGACTTCGTTCACGACTTCCTCACCTCTATGAGCGGGCAAGCAATGCAT
Source organism: Rhodospirillaceae bacterium (assembly GCA_028822445.1). Taxonomy (GTDB): domain Bacteria; phylum Pseudomonadota; class Alphaproteobacteria; order Rhodospirillales; family Rhodospirillaceae; genus WLXB01. The sequence continues at coordinate 40,642 of JAPKDQ010000007.1, forward strand.
GAACAGCGCATCATCTTTGGCATGCCCCATCAGGTCTTCGGTCACACGATAGGGTGTCAGGAGCTCAACACGCCCCGCCTCCTTATCATTCATCGAGACCCAAGTATCTGCGATCACGCAGTCAGCCTGGTCTACAGCTTCTGCCGGGTCGGCCGTTACAGTTATGTCCGCACCACAATCTACTGCCCATTTTAGAATACTGGCATCGGGTCGTAGCGACTCTGGACACGCCAAACGTAGAGAAAAATCAAACTTAGTCGCCGCCTGAATGAAACTATTGGAGACATTGTTACCATCACCCGTCCACGCGAAAGTGCGGCCAGCAACCGGCCCTCGGTGCTGCTCAAAGGTCATCACATCGGCCATAAGCTGACACGGGTGAGTCAGGTCGGTTAGGCCGTTAATAACAGGAACCGTCGCATACTCAGCGAGCTCATCTAGTTTTCTTGGATCATCAGTACGAAGCATGATGGCATCTACAAACCGTGACAAAACCCGCGCTGTATCCGCGATTGTTTCACCCTGACCCAACTGAGAATCACTTTGAGACAACACGACGACTTCGCCACCAAGCTGCCTCATACCAACTTCAAACGAGACACGCGTACGTGTCGACGGCTTCTCAAAAATCATCGCTAACGTCTTACCAGAAAGTGGCTGTGACTTAGCATATAATGAAAGGTCGCTCTTGATTGCCACGCCCAGATCAAGGATGTCTCTCAGCGTTGATTTGTCGAATTTATCTAGATCCAGAAAGTGCTTTACCGACTCTGTCATCTCAGTCTGCCAGCGCTTTCGCGGCCGACCCAAGCTTGGACAACGCTAGATCAATTTCATCGTCGGAAACGGTCAATGGTGGAAGAAGCCGGACCACATTGTCCCCGGCCACGACTGTTAACATATTATCGTTGATCAACATGTCCACAACGTCTCCGTTAGGAACTGAGCACTTAAGTCCGAGCATAAGCCCCCTACCCCTGACACCTTCAAAAACACTCGCGTACGTCTCAACGAGAGATTCAAGCCCATGTGATAGTCGAGATGCCGCTTGCTGCACCCTCGCCCAAAAACCCTCTTCCGTCATGACATCAAGAACAGCATTAGCTGCTGCCATGGCCAAAGGGTTGCCACCGAATGTTGACCCATGGGTTCCAGGAACCATGTGTTCAGCCGCAGCAGACGTCGCCAAGCATGCTCCAACAGGAAAACCGCCCCCCAGAGCTTTAGCCAACGACATTATATCTGGTGCAACGCCTGACTTTTCATAAGCAAAAAGGTCACCTGTACGACCCATTCCACATTGCACCTCATCATAGATAAGCAGCAGCCCGAACTCATCTGCCATGGCTCGCAAGCCTTTGAGATAACCGTCAGATGCGACCGCAAGCCCGCCCTCACCTTGTACAGGCTCCACAAGAATAGCTGCCGTCTCCGCAGTGATGGCAGCGCGGGCCTCGTTTAGGTCGCCGAAAGGTATACGATCAAACGCTTCTACTACCGGAGCGAAGCCATCAAGATGCCTAGCTTGCCCTCCCGCCGCGATCGTCGCCAGGGTCCGGCCATGAAAGGCGTTTTCGGCTGTGATGATACGGTACCTCTCAGGGCGCCCACCGGCTTGATGATAGCGCCGCCCAATCTTGATCGCACACTCCAACGCCTCTGCACCGGAGTTGCAAAAGAATGCGGTGTCCGCGAAAGAGAAACTTATCAGACGGTCAGCCAGTTTTTCTTGGCCATCTATCCGGTACAGGTTTGAGCAGTGCCAAAACTTACCCGCCTGATCTTGCAAAGCTTTGACGAGATGCGGATGAGCATGCCCAAGAGCATTCACAGCGATGCCACTATTGAAATCGAGGAAACGTTGGCCGTCAGAGGCTATTAGCCAAGACCCTTCGCCTCGCTCGAATACGATATCCGTTCTCGCATAAGTGGACATGACAGCCTGAGTCGACATGGCTTCACCCTCACTGTTGAAACACAAGACCCCGCGCACTGTTGGTCCGCGGGGTATCAATCATTGGTCACATGCCCGTTCTTCACAATTAAACACTGTGAAAAATAGACGGGCGGCCAAAAGACCGCCCGAGTTCTGCCGTTTTATCGCTCCGAGGTAGGCATTGTCAATGATAGGGAAGCCTGCTCGCCTAACCCATGAGAACCCTATGCTTTAAGTTTATAGCCACTCTTAAGCATCAAGTACGTTATTATTAGGGCGGCCAGAGCCGTTAATCCAGTCACAGCAATGCCCAATCCAACCTGAGTGGAGGCCTGCCCCAAGAACCCATGGCGGAACCCATCAATAACGTAGAAGAACGGATTATAGTGACAAATAAACCGTAATCCCTCGGGTAAACGGTCAATTGTATAGAAGGTCCCAGACAAAAACGTCAGCGGTGTGATTACGAAATTCGTTACGGCTGCCATATGATCGAACTTATCTGCCCAGACAGCACCAATAATTCCGCCGCACGCCATAAAGATAGCACCCATCAAAGCGTGATAGACGATAAGAAATGGGCTGTGGACATGTATTTCTGCAAAAAATGACATCGCTACCGCTGAAGATATACCAACGACTAACCCGCGCGTTACAGCTCCACCGGTCCAAGCAACCGTCATCTCAACTGCACTGAGAGGCGGCATCAGGACGTCGACGATATTGCCCTGTACTTTCGCGATTAGAATAGATGACGACGTGTTAGCGAAGGCGTTCTGGACAATCGACATCATGATCAACCCCGGCACGAGAAAGTCGCTAAATGGCACGCCGGCTAAGGGGGGGCGGTCAAATGCAAACGTAAATATAATCAAAAAGAGTACTGTGGTAACCATCGGGGCACCAACGGTCTGCGTCGCCACTTTACTGAAGCGGCGCACCTCTTTCATATACAACTCCCACATACCTAGCCAATTCACGACGCCGACATCTCTTGGAAGAGGAATAGAGAATTCGCGATCTTGTACCGTATTAGTCAACTGTCACCTCGTGCCTCTAGAGTGACTTTGGTTTAGGCTGCGTTTCACCGGAGATCAAGAGGCAGATCCATGACTGACTCGGCAAAAGAAACACCTAAGCCGCCTGCCTATGCCGCGGAAAAGCGCCAAAAGAAGATACCCCGCCGCATAACCAAAGACCGGCTGCGCAATATCGCGCTCTATCATCTCCAACGCTATGCGACCAGCGCGGCTAATCTCAATAACGTCCTCTACCGACGAGTACTCAAAACTGCGAGACACCACGAAACTGACATGGACGAAGCAAAAATCTGGATTTCTGACGTTATTGATGGCCTGGTGCGATCAAGCGCGATCGACGACACCCGCTATGCGGACGGAAAAGCACTAACAATGCTCCGTCGCGGCCAATCACCCCGAAAGGTCCAAGCCTACCTAGCGTCCAAAGGGATAAATCCAGATACAATTAGCGCCGCCTTATCTGCTGCAGGAGAAGAGATTGGAGATGTTGACCTTAAGGCGGCAGAGGCATACGCGATGAGACGGCGACTAGGCCCGTTCCGCATTGACGGCCTCACTCAAGAAAAGAAAAAGAAAGAACTCGCAATCTTAGGAAGAGCAGGATTTCGATATGAGACAGCTCTAAAGATCGTTGAAGCCGACACAGAAGACGACCTTTATTAGTTCAGAGAACCAATGATGGGTAGGGCCTACCGACGCGACAACAAGGCAGCGTTTTCAATTTTAGTTCTATGAGCGAGTAAGACTGCATTCAAAACCGTGTAGACGCCGGCGATCTCCCAGGCACCGATGACGCTGGGCAAAAGGGCGACCTCGCAGACGACAATCCAGTAATTCGGGTGCCGTGCATATTTGTAAGGTCCCGATACAATGAGTGGCGCATCTGGAAGCGAGATAATCCGGGTTGTCCAGAAGCGACCCAAGGTAAGTAGCACCCACGCTCTACCAACTTGTAAGAAGATATATAACCCGCACAGCAGCCAATTTAGTGAAGGCTCCACTACCAGGGCCCAGACGAACAAGCTCAACAGCCACGAACTATGAAGTAGAATGAATAGGGGGTAGTGCCGAGGGCCGTGTTCGACCCACCCATGCTCCAAAAGCGCACGCGTATTTACACAACCTAAAACAAGCTCACAGAGCCTTTGGCCTGCCACACAAAGCAGCAAAATTAGAACAGGCCAAGACATCTCATACCCGCCATCCGTCATAGCAAATTCAATAGGGCCATACCGGCCGTGAACCCGGGGCCAAGTGCTGTCATGAGGTGGTGTCCCTTTTCACGCGACTGAATTGCTTGCTCCAAGACCGCGAGAACTGTGACTGCCGACATGTTACCGCGGTCACGCAAGACAGTCCGTGCATGGATAAGAGCGTCATCGCTAAGGTCAAGCGCGCCCTCCAAGGCTGCAAGCACCTTCTCTCCTCCAGGGTGGCAAAGTACGCCATCAAGGTTTTCCAATTCCAAATCATTTCTTGCGAGAAACGCGTCGGTCACCGGCCTAAGTTCTTTACGCACAGCATTCGGAATATCAGGTGAGAAAACAACGCCCAGTCCATCTTCTTCGACACGCCAACCCATCATAGCGCGAGAATTTGGCCAGGTATGCTCACCCCAAGCGTTAATTGTAGCTACCGGCGCACTTTCCTGAACGTTGCCACCTACGCTGGCCTTCACCAAGATCGCAGCCGCGCCATCGCCGAAAATCGCCGTACCTATCAAATTCGCTTTGCTGTCATCTGATGCGCGGAACGTTAGGCCACATAGCTCAACGCACAAGAACAGAACCCATTGACCCGGCATAGAGCTTGCTAAAGCTGCGGCTCGGGACAAACCAATAACTCCACCGGCACACCCCAGACCGAAGATCGGCAAGCGCTGCACGGTTGGCTTTAAACTTAGTGGCCCTTGAATAAGTGAGTCTAAACTCGGCGTGACGATGCCAGTGCTCGAAACAACGACAGTTGCACCAATTTCATCCGCGCTCACCTTAACCGAACCCATACACGCTACAGCTGCCTCTTGAAGCAAGGCGATGGAATGCTCTTCATACAATGCTGTCCGCTCAGGCCAGCCATGAGGCTCAAGATACCAGTCTAGTGGAACACAGGAGTGACGCCTCTCAACGCCCGCATTGCCATAGGCTTTCGCCATCCGTCTAAAATACTCCGGCTTATGTCCAAAAATATGAGCGGCCTTTGCCGCCACGTCATCTTGGCGCAGGATGTGTTTAGGGTACGCGGTCGCAACCGCATAAACATTCGCAATGCTTTTGGGGGTCTGGGGAGCCATAAATCCACACTATCAGAGATCGACTAAACTTTCTTTTTGGGTCTAATAAAAAAAATAAAACCTAGTTTTTATATAATTCTTGCAGTTGCGGTCTTTCTTTCTATTTTTCTACTTCATTTATTTTCTTTCCAGAAAAATCAACGAATACGCCTATTATAGCCGAGTAATACGGGGCCACCTCACACGCCTTTGATGAATGCAACAACGGCTTCTGCCCATGCTTTGGGCTGTTCATCAACAATATCATGAGTACCACCCGCCAATTCGGTGAAGGCCATGTCAGGCCGCATACCCCGAGCTCGGCAGCTGAGGTGATAAATATCGTCACCGGTATTAGTAAGGATTAGCGTAGGAATCTTAAGACCCATAAAGGCATCTGTTATATCGTACTCGAACGCCGCCTTATGGCCGTGCCAAAATGTCTCGCCTGACCATAACGTCTGCATAAAATTGTGATGCATCGCATCGATATCAGTCCACCCATCAGTTGCCGCCATACGGGCATTCCATCGCGTTTTAAAGTGGCTGCCGTCCGGCTCAACCTTCATCGGTCCCGGCGCACCGACGCGACCATCGCGTTCCGCCTCAGAAAACACGGGGGGCCCGTTCAATATGAGAGATTTAACGCGATTAGGGTGAAGGTGTGCAAATTCAGTAACGTTCGCAGCACCGGTGTGGTGACCTAAAAAATGAGCCTTCTCGAGACCAAGACGGTCGAGGACAGGTCCAAAAGCGCTGGAGTAATCACGAACCGAGGGGCGCAGCGCGGGCACTTCTGAACCTCCGAAGCCGGGCGTATCAATACCAACCGCCATAATACCTGAAGCCGCAAGAAACGGGTAAGCCTTGCGAAACATGTTGGATGAACTCGGTGACTGGTGAGAGAGAATCAAGGGGATTCCCTCACCCAGAATCTGGAAATGAATCTGACCCGTCGGACCGTCGACATACGCGCGACGTGGCTTCATGAGTTCGCCCCTAAAACGTGGTCAGCAACGAATGATGCCCAGCGCTCCGCTTCTTCAAAAATAATGTGAAATGTTCCGCCATCCAACTCTGAATAAGTGATGTCCGGCCGAATTTCGCGAAGATATGGCATCCGTTCATGCAAGACGTCACCAGTATTTGAAACTACGACTGTTGGTACGGTAAGCGATTTAAAATCGGCTTCCATATCGTACTTAAATGCCGCGTGATGGCCGAACCATTCGTTAGACCCAGCCCAAAAGAAGTGCACAAGTGACCAATGAAGTGCTTCAGGGGTCGCGGACCCACCGGACACCGTGTCACCTAAAACCCAACGATCTGTAAAATGCGAGCCGTCTGCCCTTGGTGTTTGATCAAAATGTGGTTTGGCAAGGCGTTCTGCACGCTTCTCCGGCGTGTAAATTGGCACGCCATGAAGCAACAATTGGCTCACCATCTCAGGATGGGATGACGCAAAGGCTGCTGCAATGGACGCACCAGTGTGGTGTCCAAGAACGGCAGCTTTTGGAAGCCCAATTTTCTTAAGTGTTTCGGCAAGTGACTCCGCGTAGTCCTCAATCGAGGGAGGGTCATAAGGTCCATCGGACAGCCCAAAGCCTGGGGTGTCAACCGCAACGCAGCGGATACCGCGTTTAGCCAGAAAGGGCATTGCATGCTTAAACTGGAGCGAAGACCAAGCTGTTTGGTGCAAAAGGACAAGCGCTGGACCTTCGCCCAGTTCGCGCACATGAACCTGACCCATCGGGCCATCTATATATTTATTTTCCATGGCTCTGAGCATAACGGCTTGTGCCACGAGACCAAGCAAGAAAGACGCTAATCAGCGGGAACCCGAAACTCTAACTGCCCCTCGTCCGGTGTCTCGGGCAACGCTTAATTACTAGGAATCCGCTCGATGGCGGGCTCCAGCAAAGACCTCAAATACTCCGCCACTCCGGAGCTATTCTCACTCGCGCAGCCTGAACACGAAACAAAAGCACCCTAATCGCGGTCGAACAGGAGAATATCAGGACCCGCTTGGAGCACCTCAAACGCCTAACCCAAACTATCACGCCATCCACACCGGTCCATTCTGGACTTACACCAGTATTCCACAGCGGAAAGACACCAACAGTTTCTTGCAAACCCGCAAGCACCTCAGAATCTATTAACATTAAGCGTGGCGCCCATCCTTCTGCGCTGGCTGCAAAGGTCTTCTATTAGGCCCCCCGACCAGTGAGCCAGAAATCTTTTCCGATAACTTGCCAACAAGCGCCATCAAGAATCTCCACATTCGTGGGGGGAAACTAATATAAGGCGCGCCAATACGATATTGACTGCGACAACAATGATACCAGCAAAAATGATGTCGCTAAGAAAGTGGGCGCCTTCGGCCATGCGCGCGATACCCATAAGCAAGCCAATCCCCACACCGGCAGAAATTATCGGAGACCTTTGGCCAACAGGAAGCAGAAAGGCAAATGCCGTGACCCAAAATACCAACGCCGCATGCCCTGAAACGAATGAGCAATTACGCACACACGCATCCGAAAGCCAGAGGGCTGGCGTGAAGGGATCATCACCGCTAAATGGCACGACATCTCGCGGCCTCGCCCGGCCATGGAACACCTTGAGAAAACTCTCCACGATCAAGCCAGGTCCAATCAATAGCGTTGTTACGAGATAGGCGGCCTTACGGCCGGTTACGCTCCAAAAGGACTGACCAAGAACACGCCCTGCCACCCACAGAATCAGAATAAAAAGAAGCATGCCAATAATAAGCGGCGGCACACCGCTCCTAGCAAACTGCATTAAGTTCGAACGTGGGGTCCAAGCCGCGGCGCTACCGTCAAAGAATAAGCCACTCACCCACAGGTCCAACTGCGGAAAGACGCTCACCAACACGGCACAAACGATAGCCACCCACCACGGCCGTGCAATCACCTGGGCTATAATCACACTCAACATTAGTTGTAGCCTCGAAAATCACTAAGCAGATACGCGCTGAGCTCAAGCGCATTACCAGAGTATGACCTAGACCGGAAGGTAGCGATCAGGCGGCTATCGGTAAAAGACATACTAGCTCTCTCCGGAGAATCATGTCGCACCACATAGAGAAAGTTCTCCCCAACTGCTGTGCTGAGCTCTGTCATAATCTCGTAGTGATTATTGCGCTTTACTGTAGGATTCCACATGACCGCATCGAAGGGATTTGGTCGCGCGTAATAAATCAGCGCTGACATGACTTTGCGGTCATCAAAAAGTAGCCTTACTCCCGGAAACTCAATTTGTAACTCCGTCGCCCAGTCACCAGCATGGTCCCATCCGCGCATTCTACGGGCAGGGTCTAATATAGGTGTAATCGGAATATTTAACGTACGTGCAATCAGATCAAAATTATAGAGAAGGATCGCAGCAAAGACATGAACAGCAAGCGACGCTTTCAGCCACCCAACACGATTTATTTTCAAAGCCTCACCGGCAACCAAGACCGTAGCGGCAACATAAGCAGTCGCGGCCCAATTAGCGTGAGCACGCGTAAAAAATGCCTCAATCGTAATCAACACTACAATCGGCAAAGAATACGCGAACAGTCTCCGCTGGGTGTCGTCTAGCAATGGGCGGTCTTGCCCCAGGACCAAACGGCGAAACACAATGATGAGGTACATCGTGAACAACACTGGCCCGAACACCGCGAATTGGCTGCTGAAAAACTCCAGCGCCTTTAAGGGATTAAGATGATCGCCACCTATATTGATGTTCTCGCCGGTATGGATGTAACTGGAAAAACCACTTGACCAATTCCACATAAAATTCGGGATGTACAAAACCAGAGCAAGGGTTGTCGCCGACCAGAATTTTGTTCGCTTCCAGACTGGGTCAGCTGAATGGCGCCATACAGCATCCACAACAATACCGAGCAAGAAGAAAACCATCGCGTATTTGCTCAGAAATCCAAAGCCCAGCGCCGCGCCAAACAGAAGCCACCACGCCCAGCGGTCCGTTGCCTCAGCCCGGAGCAACGCAAGCAATGCAATTGCCCAAAAGAATAATAGATAAACATCCGTCGAGACAATCATCGAAGAAAGGCTAATACCAGGCAGTAACGCAAATGATCCTGCGGCCCAGAACCCAGCGCGACTGTTATAAAGCGCGCGCGCCAACAAAAATACGAGCATCGATGTTCCGCCATGAAAGAGCGGAGCACTAACTCGCACACAGCCTTCACCATCGCCACACAGCGCTGTTGTTCCAGCAATAACCCACGCAATAACAGGTGGCTTTGAGTAATATCCGAACGCCAAATCTTGCGCCCAAATCCAATACTGTGCTTCGTCAAAGAACAGCGGGAACGGAGACGATGCCACGACGAGGATACGAAACATCGTAACCGTAAGCACTGTGGCCAATGCCATAGAAAACCAAACCGGGTTGTTCTCGTCGGTCAAACTATCCGTCGTCATGCCCTGGCTAGCCATCTTCTCGATGAAATAAGTAGGCCAGACCTAGAAGGGCGGCCACAGTTGTCGGTGCCCAGGCCGCCAGAGGAAGGGGCAAAATCGCAGACAACCCAAGCGCATATGTAAGACGCGAAAAAAAGTAGAGCATAAAACCCGCACCCAGGCCGGCTAACCCGCGCTTCATCCAACCACCCAAGCGATTATTGGTGGTCAAGTAGAAAGCTGACGCAACGAGCACCATGGCGCAAAATAGAAACGGCGATGCCAACAAAGAGTGCCAATACAGGCGATGAGGTCGTGTCGAAAACCCGGATTCCTCGGAGAACCTTATGAACTTAGGCAACTCCCAGAACGACATAGTTTCAGGGGCCGCAAAACTTTCTTGAACTTGGCTTATCGAAATTTTTATAGGTAAGAATAGTTCTTCGTGGAACGCAGGCTTCACTTCTGGAGCACTTTCCCACACGCGATCAAGCTTTAAGAACCCATCCAGCAATTGTCCTGTCTCAGCTTCAAACCGCCTTACAAACCTATCAGCCTTATCCATCTCGAATAAGCTAACGCCCGTGACGTATAGAATACTGCCGTCTTGACGAACGCCGCGCGAATGCACAACGATTTGTCTGTCTTTAGATGTTTCTCGTAACCACATACCACCGACACCAATATTCAAGGTGTTCACGCGTTTAAGAAGCAACTCGTCTTTCAGCCGCTCATACGTCTGGTAAAGGCTTGCTGAGAACGGATTGACGGCCATGAGGTTAAAAATACCGAGACCTGCGACCAGCAGCATGGTCGGTGCCAGAAACTGCCAAACCGACACACCGGCAGAACGCATCACGATAAGTTCCGAATTTCTCGCCAGACGGAATAGCGCAAACATCATGCCAATCATGACCGCAAACGGGAGGACATCTTGCAGGGTATGCGGTAGCTTTAAGGCGGCCAAGCCGACTAATGTCCCCAGCCCTAAGTCACCAGCAGTCACCGAGCGGCGCACCAGTTCAATGAGGTCGAACAACATGATTAACCCCATAACCACAAGCAACACGCTGACAAAGGCGACAATAAATTGCCAGCCAATGTACAGAGACAGTGTGGGTGCGAGCCTATTCAAGTGAAGAATGCCTATATCATGAGCGCCAGAGTGGTAACATACTGGAAAACATACGAACGGTGAACGCCAGCCGAAACTATTCTACACCGTGATTTAATCCGATGGACCCTACAGATGGTAAAACTCAACAAAATCTATACGCGCACGGGAGATAAGGGTGAAACCGGGCTTGGCGATGGCACCAGGCTCCCAAAACACGCCCCAAGGGTCGCGGCCTATGGCGATATCGATGAAACCAACGCAATACTGGGCTTGGCGGTCATTGCGCTTCAAGAGGGCCCTGACGACCAATCAGACATCGTTTCAATCCTGGCTCGTATTCAGAATGATTTGTTCGATCTGGGTGCTGACCTCTGTGTACCAGCGCATGATGCTGAAGAACCCGGCACTAGCCTAAGAATGACGACCTCTCAAGTTGAAGCCCTTGAGCACAATATTGACAACCTTAATGCTGGACTAGAGCCTTTGACATCTTTCGTGCTGCCTGGTGGCACTGCAACCGCGGCGCACCTTCACCACGGAAGAACCGTGGCACGAAGAGCTGAACGAACGATGACTGACCTCGCCACTCAAGCGCCAATTAACGAGCACGCCCTAACCTACATAAACCGTCTTTCAGACCTACTCTTCGTCATGGCAAGGGTCGCAAATAGAGCTAGTGTCGGAGACGTACTCTGGAAACCTGGCGGCAAACGCTGAACGCACAGTTAAACGACCTCGGAGCAACCCACGTCATCGAAAATAACCCCTCCTAAGACGCCGCTTTACAGGGTGAACGCAATGCTGCATCGCAGCATATTGAGCATTGACTCACCACGACCAAAGGATTAGGTGTGTACACTTAAATGGCTGTGTATAACGTTTTTTTGCATAGCCGCAGCGCTAAATCTCCCGGTTTTTTTTAAAATGTATACGGAACCCTCACCATGAAGGTCCTGGTCGCCGTTAAACGTGTGGTCGACTACAACGTCAAAGTTCGCGTCAAAGGGGATAATTCCGGCGTTGAGCTCGCAAATGTCAAAATGTCCATGAACCCATTCGACGAAATTGCAGTCGAAGAAGCGGTTCGCCTCAAAGAGGCCGGCACGATTGAAGAGGTCGTAGCTGTCAGTATGGGTGTTCAACAGTGTCAAGAAACAATTCGAACGGCCCTAGCGATGGGCGCAGATCGAGGCATCTTGGTGCAAACGGAAGATGAACTTCAGCCTCTCGCCGTTGCCAAAATGTTAAAGGCCATCGTTGATAAAGAGAGCCCCGACATGGTGATCGTCGGTAAACAAGCCATTGATGACGACGCGAACCAAACCGGTCAAATGCTCGCTGCTCTGATGGGTTGGCCCCAAGGTACTTTTGCTTCGAAAGTCGAATTGTCTGATGGCAAAGCCACTGTTACACGTGAAGTTGATGACGGGCTCGAAACGGTAGCCCTTTCCATGCCTTGCGTCGTGACCACAGACCTTCGGCTAAATGAGCCACGCTACGCATCTTTGCCTAATATTATGAAGGCAAAGAAGAAACCAATCGACACAGTCACACCAGAAGACTTGGGTGTAGATCCAACCCCCCGAATTACAACGCTTAAGGTTGAAGAACCACCGAAGCGCGAAGGTGGTGTCAAAGTCGCCGACGTGGCTGAACTTGTCGATAAACTCCGTAATGAAGCCAAGGTGATCTCATGACCTGCCTGGTTGTTGCTGAACATGATAACGCAGAGCTTAAGCCTTCAACACTAAGCACTGCGCAAGCTGCCATAGCAATCGGTGGTGATATTCACATTCTTGTTGCAGGCTCAGAGTGCGCCTCTGTCGCAGAACAAGCGGCCAAGGTGGCTGGCGTCACATCAGTCAAAGTAGCGGATGATGCACAGTATAAGCATCAAATGGCAGAGCCAGTTGCAGCTTTAGTGACAAGCCTTTCGAGCGATTACACTCACATTCTGGCGTCAGCGACAACATTCGGTAAGAACTTCATGCCGCGTGTATCGGCGCTTCTAGACATGGCTCAGATCTCCGATATCTCTGCGGTGGTATCAGTCAACACCTTTGTTCGGCCAATCTATGCCGGTAACGCACTCGCTACAGTGCAAAGTAATGATGCCATCAAGCTAATTACTGTACGCGGCTCCTCGTTTGATAAAGCGGCTGCTGACGGCGGGTCGGCTTCTGTTGATAGCATTTCTGCCTCTGAAGACCCTGGCGTTTCCACATTCATTAGCCAGGAACTCTCTAAATCAGAACGCCCAGAACTAACGTCTGCAAGTATCGTGATCTCTGGTGGACGCGGCGTCGGAAGTTCAGAGAACTTTGCAATCATTGAAGCCCTTGCGGACAAATTAGGCGCCGCAGTCGGCGCGTCTCGCGCGGCAGTTGATGCTGGCTATGTGCCAAATGACTACCAAGTTGGGCAAACAGGAAAGATTGTCGCCCCTGACCTTTATGTCGCTATCGGCATTTCAGGCGCTATCCAGCATCTCGCTGGTATGAAAGACAGCAAAGTCATTGTCGCCATTAATAAAGACGAAGATGCTCCAATTTTCCAAATCGCAGACTATGGCCTTGTCGGCGACCTCTTTGACGTAGTTCCAAGGTTATCCGACGCCCTTTAAGTCGCGTATACTCACAAGAATTGTTAAATGAATGACGGTGGCGGCCGTACAATGGATTCCAGAAAGGACGAGATCCGAGTGTCTAAATCAGATTACGAGATAAAAACGATTGGCGTCATCGGCGCTGGACAAATGGGCCGCGGAATTGCTCACGTCGCATCTTTGGCAGGCTATGAGGTTAAGGTCTTTGATATTAGCGAAGACCAACTCAAGGAAGCGATTTCCGGTATTGATAAAAACATGGCGCGTCAGGTCAGCAAAGAACGCATTACAGCTGAAGCCAAAGACGTAGCAATCGATAGAATTAAGACGTCAACAGCACTCGACATTATGGCCGACGTTGACCTGGTGATCGAAGCTGCGACCGAAAAAGAAGACGTCAAACGTAAAATTTTCGATGACGTTTGCCCGATTCTCAAAAAAGACGCCATTCTTTGCTCCAACACATCTTCAATTTCAATTACACGCCTTGGCGCTGGTACAGATCGCCCCGAGCGTTTCATGGGCCTACACTTCATGAACCCCGTTCCGGTGATGAAACTCGTAGAACTCATCCGCGGGATAGCAACCGGAGAAGACACCTTTTCTGCTGTTCGCGAAGTCGCCGTACGGCTTGGAAAACAGACGGTATCCTCGGAAGATTTTCCAGCGTTCATCGTAAACCGCATTCTCATTCCGATGATCAACGAAGGCATTTATACGCTCTACGAAGGCGTTGGTTCTGTCTCGGCCATCGACACGGCTATGAAGCTGGGTGCGAACCATCCGATGGGTCCGTTAGAGCTAGCTGACTTCATTGGGCTGGATACCTGCTTATCTATTATGACCGTACTTTACGAAGGCTTAGCAGACTCAAAATATCGGCCTTGCCCTCTTCTGGTTAAATATGTCGAAGCTGGGTGGCTTGGGCGCAAAACCGGTAAGGGTTTTTACGATTACTCAGGCGACGAACCCTTTCCAACACGCTAACCAAATTTGGTTTGCTTAAGAGTTCTCTTGCGTTTAAAGGGCGGCCTCCAATGCAATGGAGGCCGTTCTTGCATGCGGACCTAGAAACTGCAGACGTCACGAACACCCAACATCAGTAATTCCACCCATTTATGGTCTTAACAGCGCCCTATATTCAAACAGCCGATGAGGGCCCGTTTGCAAGAGCGCTTGGAGAAATATGTTATGATGTTAGCCAATGCCTATAAGCTATCAAGTAATGGCAATCGTCCTTTCTGAATATCTGGTAAGCCTTCCCCTCTTCGATGAGACTAAGCTAAGACATTGAAGAGGCTAGGAAAAAATACCTGTTGAGCCCACGGTTACCATGACTACCTCTGTGTAACGATGTGGCGTTGTCCAGAATACCGAAGTGCTGCCCATGATTCATTCACTTCGGAAACAAGCACGCCGCCTATTGATTATTACTCTAACTGGGGGCTTTATTAGCTCCACTATGTATGCGTCTTTTGCAATGAGTTTTGGCGCTGGAACCAATTAGGTTAAGGTTTACATTATACCCTAATGTGGAATTTATAGACTTCGAGGATGGAGTACTCACCATGAAGCACGGTATTACGACGCTTTCATTGTTCCTATCGCTTGCAGCTTTCCCCGTGGTCGCGCAAAGCCCACAAGAGCAGTGCTTGGCATTGAGCACTCCAGGTGCTGCAATTGAGCATCGCATGGTCGCCATGCCAGATGCACCAACTCGAATATTGAAGTCTACAATCGATGCAGCCGTTGACGGCCTGCCAGAGTCCTGCCGCGTGTCGGGCCTTATCGCACCGCATACCCATTTCGAACTCCGCATGCCAACGAAAAACTGGAACGGCAAGTTTCTCATGCTCGGCTGCGGAGGGTATTGCGGTAGCATAGACTCTAGAAGAAGCGACCCAGGCCTGGCCCGCAATTACGCCGTCGTCCTCACTGATATGGGTCACCAAGGTAGCAGCTGGTTGTTCGCATACAACAACTTACAAGGCGAAATTGATTTCGCTTATCGATCCACACACACTGTCGCGGTCGCGTCGAAGGAAATCATTGATGCCTATTACGGCAGCCGCGCAGACAAAAATTATTTTATGGGCTGCTCCACGGGCGGGAGGCAAGCCATGGTGGAAGCACAACGTTTCCCCCGCGATTTTGACGGTATCGTCGCTGGTGCACCGGTATATGACGAGACCGGTGACGGCGCTTACTTCGTATTATGGAGCGCACTCGCCAATATAGGTCAAAACGGAAAACCAATTTTAAGTCCAGAAAAATTACCGTTAATTCGCAACGCCGTTATGGAACAGTGTGACGGCGCTGACGGTCTGAAAGATGGCGTTCTGCAAGACCCTCGCCAATGCACCTGGCAACCATCCGACATGCAATGTGGGCTAGGACAAAGCACAGACAAGTGTTTGACGGCTGACGAAGTGGGTGTGGTCAATAAAATCTATTCCGGAGCGACAAACTCTGATGGCGATCCATGGTATTTTGGAATGTCACTGGGGTCGGAATACACCTGGACACCGGAGTTCATCGGCCAAGATGGCAAGATTGGGGACTGGCTGGAGGGGCCACAAAGTTTTGGTGAAGAGTTTATCACCACGATGCCGTTCTTTTATGACCTGCCCATCGGTACACCGGCCGCAACCTTTGACTTCGATACTGATCCGCCACGCATGGGTCTAACGGAAGTTTTGTACAATGCGCAAAATCCAGATTTACGGAAGTTTAAAAAGAACGGCGGAAAACTTCTGCTCTATCACGGCTGGGATGACGACCAGATTCCCCCGGGGATTAGTGTCGACTATTACGAAACTTCGACACGGACCATGGGCGGGCCGGATCAAACGACAGATTTCTTCCGGATGTTTATGATTCCGAGTATGCTCCACTGCATTATGGGTGGCCCCGGCGGCACCGAGGTTGATTGGATTACAGCCATTGAAAATTGGGTGGAAAAAGACGAAGCACCGGAACAGATCGTGGTCCATCGCATGAAAACGACTGGATACAGCGTGCCGCGTGCCAGACACCCGCTTGATCCAGACGAATACGATCAAAAGCGGCCCGTTTACCCTTATCCCGCTATCGCAAGGTTCAAAGGTGTAGGCGACCCTAATGATCCCGATGCGTGGCAAAAAACAGAAGAGTGAAATGATGCAGACGCGGCGATGGTTTGAGTGAAACGGACAACGCGTTTGCTTAAAAAAAATTAGTCGGCCTTAACGATCAGCGCAGACAACGCCTCTTTAATCTCCGGGTCATTCCACTCAGACGTTCCCTCCAGTCGAGCAACCTCTCGACCATCGGCGCCAATAATCAGGGTCGTTGGTAATCCACGGATATTAGCCGCTCGCGCGAACGTTGTTCCGTCAGAAACATACAGGCTAAGGTTTTCCCATCCATTCTTAGCCATGAAAGGTTCCGCTACGCGTGCGCCCTCTCGATCCTGTGATAAAGCAATCACGTGAAAGGTATCGCCGCCAAGGTCAGCTTGCAGTGAATCAAGCGTTGGCATTTCACGAATACACGGGGCGCACCAAGTCGCCCATAGATTGACGACTAACACCTTACCTGCGAAATCGGAGAGAGTGAGTGTAGTGCCTTCACCGTCCTGAAATGGCGTATCTGGGACCATTCTAGGCTCGTTATGCCATTTGAGCTTTTGAATCCCCGAGCCTGCTGCGCTGGACACAGGCGCCGACACGATGGTAAGCACCGCGACGCACGTAAAAGCAGTTAAACACTGCATCGCATAATTTAAGGCCTTCGGCATCGTTTAGTCCTTGTATACTGCCCTGAAGGCAGGAGGGTACTCATGACCAGCCAGATCTGGGGCGGTCGGTTTTCCGGCGGTCCATCTGACATAATGGAATCTATAAACGCGTCTATCGACTTCGATAAGCGCCTCGCCGAACAGGATATCAGAGGCTCCAGGGCTCACTGCTCGATGCTGGTTGCCCAGGGCATTCTATCGAAAGACGATGGTGAGGCCATTATTAATGGACTGTTCAAGATTGAGAAAGAGATAAGAGACGGCAACTTCTCATTCAAGAGGTCTCTTGAAGACATCCATATGAACATCGAAGGCCGGCTGAGCGACCTCATCGGTGAACCCGCAGGGCGGCTACACACTGCGCGGTCTCGGAACGACCAGGTTGCCACAGACTTTCGACTCTGGGTGCGAGCCGCAATAGATGCGCTAGACGAGCAACTGCTGGGGCTACAATCATCTCTCATAGATAAGGCTGAAGCGCATGCGGATACCATTATGCCTGGCTTCACACATTTACAGGCTGCCCAACCGGTAACATTCGGGCATCACCTTCTGGCCTATGTTGAAATGATTGGTAGAGACCGTGGCCGGTTCAAGGACGCTCGCACACGCCTAAACGAAAGCCCTCTCGGCGCAGGAGCGCTTGCTGGCACATCGTTCCCACTTGATAGAGCGCGGACGGCCAAAGATTTAGACTTTGATAGGCCTATGGCCAACTCGCTAGACGCAGTCTCAGATCGCGATTTTGCCTTAGAGTTTCTATCCTGTGCTTCAATATTATCTGTGCACCTTTCTCGGTTGGCAGAAGAGCTTGTTATTTGGGCCAGCGCGCAGTTTGGGTTTGTATCCTTTACGGATGCCTTTTCAACGGGCAGCTCGATGATGCCTCAAAAGCGCAACCCGGACGCCGCTGAGCTCTTACGGGGCAAAGTTGGTCGCATTATCGGGGCGATGAACGGGCTTTTAATCGTCGTGAAAGGCCTGCCGCTCTCTTACTCAAAGGACATGCAGGAAGACAAAGAACCCGTATTCGATGCCTTCGACACGCTAGAGCTTTGCCTTGCCGCTGCTACGGGAATGATAGTAGATATTAGCGTCAACAAGGAACGGATGCGCAACGCAGCGGGCGCGGGATACACCACAGCGACAGACCTCGCCGACTGGCTTGTAAGGGAACAGGAAGTGACCTTTAGAGACTCCCATCACATCGCCGGACAGGTGGTTAAATTGGCAGAGGACAAAGGCTGCGAATTAGAAGAGTTGTCCCCGGAAGAACTGAGTGAAATCGACGAGCGATTGACTGCAGACGTGCTAGCCGTTGTGACGGTCGACGCATCTGTGAATAGCCGCACCAGCTACGGTGGGACTGCCCCAGATAATGTACGTTCACAAATTTCAGCCGCACGGGCCCGTTTCTTAGTCAAGGATGGCACATGATGCGAACGGCACGACACACACTTTCGTTTATCGCTATCGTTCTTCTTTTAGGCACGCTATCTGCGTGCGGCAAAAAGAGCGCCCCTACGCCGACGGCAGAGCCTGAGTATACGAAACAGTACCCGCGGCGATAAATTTACGGACATCGATCAATGCATCATTTCCAATATCACAGTGGAGTTCTTCACGCCGAAGACGTTCCTTTACCTAACATTGCAGCAGCCATAGGTACGCCTTTTTATTGCTATTCATCAGCCACACTTACCCGCCATTATAAAGTCTTTACCGATGCGTTGGCAGGGCTAGATTCCCTCGTCTGCTTCTCAGCTAAAGCAAATGGAAATTTAGCAGTCTTACGCCTGCTCGGTGATCTTGGCGCTGGGTGCGACGTCGTTTCAGGCGGAGAGCTTAAGCGCGCCCTAGCAGCCGGTATTCCGGGCGAGAAAATCGTGTTTTCCGGCGTCGGAAAGACGTCAGAAGAATTAACGCTAGCATTGGAAAACAGCGTTGGTCAGATCAACGTTGAATCTGAACCTGAATTAAATCGTCTCAATGGAATAGCAACCAAGCTCGGGAAGTCAGCGCCAGTTGCGTTACGCGTAAACCCGGATATCCATGCCGCCACGCATGACAAGATCGCAACCGGTCGCAGAGAAGACAAGTTTGGCGTCGCATGGGAAGATGCGCCGCGCCTATATAAAGCTGCACACGATATGAACGGCATAGACGTTCGTGGCATTGCTGTTCACATCGGCTCACAGATTACTGATCTAGCACCTTTCGAAGCCGCTTTCTCTAAAGTAGCAGGCCTCGTAAATAAAATACGGGACACAGGCATCGATATTCGCACCATCGACCTTGGCGGCGGCCTTGGTGTTTCCTACAAACATGACAACGCGACCCCACCGAGCCCCGCCGAATATGGAGAAGTCGTCAAACGCACCGTCGGCGATCTCGGCTGCAAAGTGATATTTGAACCAGGCCGGGTTATTGCCGCAAATGCCGGTATACTTGTAACTAAAGTTATCTACGTGAAACCTGGAGAAACGAAAGAATTTGTTATCGTCGACGCGGCGATGAACGACCTCATTCGACCGGCCATGTATGGCGCCCATCACGACGTCTTACCCATTTCCGAAGAAAATGCAGGCTCTCCAAAAACCAAAATGGATATAGTCGGCCCCGTCTGCGAAAGTGGGGATAGGTTTGTTCGCGATGCATCACTAGCTGCCCTGAAAGAGGAAGACCTTGTCGTCTTCATGACAGCGGGGGCTTACGGCGCTGTCATGTCGTCCACATACAATGCCAGACCACTCATACCCGAGGTGCTCGTCCACGGTGAATCTTTCGCCGTGATACGGAAAAGACCAAAGGTCGAAGACCTGTGGGTACTTGAAAGCCTGCCTGATTGGATGGATGACTAGAAAACGGTTCGGCCCGTTCTGGAATTGAACCCCACCCACCGTCCAGACTACACTCGAGAATGTCTAGAGATTGGCACGAACTCCTGCGGCTCCGCCGCCTTATCACTCGCCGGCTGCTGTTTTCTCGCCTTAGCCTAGGCTTAGAACAGTTAACGGCAGCGCTATGGGCTCCTATCATCCTCATAGGCTGTTTCGCAGCGACTGCACTATTCGACGTCCTTCCCTCTTTCCCAGCGCTCATTCACGGTATCACCCTGTTGCTCTTTGCCTTGTGTTTCGTATGGTTATTGCGGAACGGGTTTGCCTCGTTTTCTTGGCCATCCCTTTTACAAGCCCGACACAGGCTGGAAACGGCGTCTGGAATTAACCACCGACCTCTAACCGCATGGGAGGACAATCTGGGTTACAAGGCCGGGCCTGGGCAAAATACACTATGGCTGGCGCACCGGCTTCGCATGAAGAGTATCATTGAACGACTACGAATTCCTAAGCCAGCTGGCATAGTCGCAGAACGGGATACATTCGCTCTTCGCGGTTTGGTTGGCTTGGTGTGCGTTTTTGGAGTTCTTGGTGCGAAGGGCGACGTTGGGCCCCGATTTGTGCGCGCGCTGAACCCGGCGCTTACTAAAGAGACAGGCCCAATAGATATAAAAATATGGTTGACGCCGCCCGCTTACACAAACCGCCCGCCCGTCATGCTCGATCCATTTGTAGAACGCGTTTCTAAAGATCCGATTGTCATCCCTGATGGAACGCAAGTTCTAGCCGTCGTGACGGGCACAAGAAGACAAACCCGATTAATTGTGGGTGGCGCAGAAATTGAACTCACGACTACAAATGACGAAAGTCAGAGTTACCAGGGACCGCTCCCAACGGGGCAAAGGTTAGAAATCAGGCAGACGAGTAGAGCCTTAGCTGCTTGGGCTCTAGACCCGTTAAAAGATAGCCCTCCAAGCATTGAAATAAGTGGCCCTCCAAGCGAGACAGGGCGATACCGCCTCGGGTTAAAATACAAAGCTGCAGACGACTATGGCGTTACTGAGGTTTCAGGCCAAGTCAACAGACCAGGAGAGACGAGGCCTTATGCAAAGAGTTGGGCCACTCATATTTCCATCCCTGTCCCACCTCTCACACCCCTAAGTTTCGAACATCAATCTTTCCATGACTTAACAGCGCACCCCTGGGCAGGCAGAGACGTAGCATTGGTTCTAACAGCCAAGGATGCAGCAGGTCAGACGACATCGACTAAATCGATAGAGTTCCGCCTCCCGGAGCGAACCTTCTCGCATTTGGTCGCAGCGAGCATAATTCAGTATCGCAAAGACTTGATTGAGAACCCGTTGACGGCCCCGATGGCGGCACGTGCCTTGACCAGACTCATGGAAGTTCCAGAAGGATACGATGGTGATATAATCGCCCACCTCGCAATGGCCAGCGCACGCAGCAGACTAGACCTTAAAGATGCAACAGACGTTTTAGACAGTGTTATCGACTTAATGTGGAAAGCAGCATTGCGGATGGAAGACGGCTCCATGGCTGTCGCAGAACAAGCACTTAACGATACAGAACAAGCGCTCAGTGACGCCATAGAGAATGGGGCATCGCCGGGGGAGATCAGTCGGTTAATTGAACGCCTCCAGCAAGCGTTAGTGGATTATTATCAAGCGGTGGCTGAAAAGATGACAGGGGGTAGCCTTCCGCTGAATAGCCAAGCCGGTAAGATGCAAACGATGCGGTCTGAAGACCTTGCGCAAATGATGGAACAACTCCGTCAACTCACAGAAATGGGCGCAGAAGACGCAGCGAAGACAATATTATCCGAGCTCAAGAACATGCTAGAGACATTACGCAACACGGCGACGAGCCCCATGGACGACCCTAACGTTGCGGCCGCCCACCAAGTGATGGAAGACCTTAAGGGTATTACGCAAGACCAGTCTGACATGCTCCAAGAGTCTTTTGAACAGGCACGCCAGCACGCACTAGAGCAAAGCAAACCCGGACTGAACGACATTAATAATTTTGAAAAGAATCGGGTTTCGACACAAACTACCGGCTCAAAGAACCCCCAAAGACAAGGCAAGAAAGCCGCGCAGGAACAGGATAAATTGCGGCAACAGCTGGGAGATTTAATGAGCCGTATGGCCGAAATGACCGGCCAACTTCCCAGCGAACTTCGCGATGCCGACCAGGCCATGCAGGATGCGGAAGGTGCATTGCGCCAGAAATCATGGCGCGCAGCATCAGACGCGCAAGCTGAAGCCCTAGCAGGACTGCAGAGCGGCATGCAAAGCGCTGCTCAACAAATTATGCAAACGTTAGCAGAACAGGGACTTTCTGGTTTAATTCCAATGCCAGGCCACGCGGCTCAGCCACTCGGTGCCATCGGTCCAAATCTTGGTCCAGACGACGGCGATAAAACGGAGCTTCCGACTGATCCAGACACAAGGGGGTTATCACACCGGTCTAGGGGTATTCTTGAAGAAATACGCAGGCGCGCTGGGCAGCGCGTCAGATCTCTTGAAGAAAGACAATACTTAAAACGTCTACTCGAGCAGTTTTAATCCCAATCAACCCCCAGACCCTGTGTAGTTTCAGCGAGCTGCTGAAACCCGGTCCTGCATTGCAACCTAGTGTTAGGTTCTATAACTGGGAACGTCGGTGCCTGAGACGTTTCTACGACTACTTCATTATCCTTATTCACCAGAATCAGTTTGGTATTTGGTACAATTTAAATTTCAGGCGTTAAGCTCGTAATGAACCCAGACACGACCAAAGCCTACACCTCAACCTTCATAATCCGCAACGGTTGCAGCGCAGACAAGCGTAGTCCTTGCGATAATCATTCGTCAAAAATTAGTGCCTCATAGACAACTTCAATACCAGGCCAGAGTTCAGTAAGTCGATCACGTGCAAGAAAAAGTATGCTGCCTATCAGAATGGCGCCAACTGCAAGAACACCTACAATAATGTGGGCCGGATCTATTCTCTTGCTTTTCTCTTTAGGCTTCTTCTTCTCGGCTTTTCCCGCTGCTTTCGCGTCACCACCCGCAAGGGGGGCGTCATCTAGGTCATGATCACCGTCACCTAATTTTTTCCCCGTGCCGCCAAAGCCTGGGTGACCTTCATCGGGGCCTACTAGGTCTTCATCATCATCCCCACCGGATTTATATTTACTTGCTTGGAAGATGGCATCGTCACCTTCGGCTTTCTCTCCTGACAGAGGGCCGCCATCTAGATCGCCTTCAGCACTCACTTGCACAAGGCCACCCATCGCCCCCGGGGCGCCTGGCATTGCCGCAGGCATACCTGGCATCCCGGGCATACCATCGCCCCCTGGTTGTCGATCTAGCCAAGACACAGCATCACCGCCAACTTCTTCCAGGCCTTCACCCAGAAGCGAACCTCCTCCATGACTTGAGGTCTGAAGACAACCGGAAGCGCCCGGCTCCTCTAGAATGAATTTTCCAGAGACTGGCGCGGGCTGAAACCACGAGTGACCACACCTCGCACATTTAACGCTTCTACCCTTACGGCCAAGCAGCTCCGTTGGTATTTTATAACCTGCGATACAATTCTGGCACGTGATACGCATGCAAGGTCCCGTGTTGGTGAGCATACCATATAAGGCGTTTACCCTGGTATACCTTAGCGTAGACACTGAGATAACTGTGCCTGATACTACAGGCAAGACGTTCTTTTTGAGTTAATACAACAGGGTTATACAAGCAGGCCTTACCAGTGCAAATTAGAAAATCATTAGAAAGCACCGACCAGGCAGCCGCCTTAGAGCTCGATAACGTTAGTTTGAGCTATGACAATGGTCCAAACGTGCTCACAAATCTGAACCTCTCCCTCCCCTCTGGGAGCTTTCATTTTCTAACTGGAGCGTCAGGCGCTGGGAAGACATCGCTTCTCAAGCTACTATATCTTGCTCAACGCCCAACCCATGGCAGCGTTCGACTCTTTGGCACAAATGTCACCGCAGCTGCGCGTCGCGCACTCCCGGCAATTCGCCGCAAAGTTGGTGTCGTATTTCAGGATTTTAGGCTGCTTGATCATCTCTCAGCCTTCGACAATGTGGCACTCCCACTGCGGGTATCAAATGCTCCAGAGTCCGAAATCAAAAGTAATGTATCAGAGCTGCTCTCTTGGGTTGGGCTAGACAAATATATGGATGCCAAACCAGAGACACTATCCGGCGGACAGAAGCAGCGCGTGGCTATTGCCCGGGCTGTCGTCAATCGTCCGCGCCTGATATTAGCAGATGAGCCCACGGGTAACGTGGATGACGCAATTGCAATGCGACTCATGCAGCTGTTCATAGAAATGAACAAGCTCGGTTCGAGTATCATCATCGCCACACATAACGAGCACTTGGTCAAAAAATTTGGTTTCAACCAGCTGGCTATAGAGAACCATCGCCTATCAGAATTGCCGCCACTTGGCACTAACGGGGAACGACCATGATTTCCTTGCGTACTGATTTGCCGCTGGGTGGGGATAGTGCGTCTCGGTTCATCCCATGGCTTATGGCAATCATGGTCTTCCTTGGCATTCTATCTGTAAGCGGCGTGGCCGTTTTCGATACAATATTGTCTGGGTGGTCTCGTGCCGTAACCGGCACGCTAACCGTTCAAATTCCAGCCCTTTCGGCGATCAATGAAGACTCGGCGAACCAGGCTCGAACAGATAGAGCCGTTTTTGTATTACGGTCAATGCCAAGCGTACGGTCTGTACAAGTTCTTGAAAAAACTGAAATAGAAGCCCTACTTGCCCCATGGCTCGGAGACGCAGCCGCGATTGGGGGTTTGCCCATCCCTGTCCTGATCGATGTTTCACTTTCGGATGACGCGACCATGATCATTGAGAACCTTCGAACTGCGGTAAAAACGGTGGTACCAGATGCGATCATTGATGATCACCGTCGATGGTTCGAGCACCTCATAGATCTAACAGAAGGGTTTAGGTTATTAACCATCGGTATAGCGCTCATTGTAACAACAGCTCTCGCTCTAACAGTTGTATATGCTACTCGCGCTAGCATGGCTGAATTTAGAGAGGTGATCTCTGTACTGCACTTAATCGGTGCGCGCGATATTTACGTAGCAACGCAGTTTGCGAAAAGGACCCTTTCCGCCGCCTTAAAAGGTTCTGCAGGCGGGCTCCTGGCAGGTGCGTTTACTCTAATCACTATCAGTCTGTTAGCAAGCAATGTCGAGAGCGGCTTCCTCCCCGACATCGACCTTGGTTTCGGATTCTGGGTTTCTCTCCCATTGGTGTCCCTCGTTGCTACCGCGCTAGCAATGGTTACCGCCTACATCACCGTAATTAGCACTCTCAGGTCTATGGTCTGATCATGGCTCCAAGCACTTCAAGAACATTACGCCTGATCATTCTCGGTATCAGCTTAGCGGTGCTATTTTGGATGGCTGGACTCATTTCTCATGCCCAGAAAGTACCAGAAACAGTTCTGAATATTTCGGAAAGAACCGATGCAATTGTTGTTCTCACAGGTGGTAGCGAACGCATTGCGAAGGGCGTTGAATTGCTAGAGCGCGAACTAGCATCACAACTTTTCATTTCAGGTGTAGCACCCTCCGTAACCGTTGCCGACCTGCTCTCTGCTGGCCTACAGAGCCAAAAGAAACTGCGTGGGAAAATTACTGTTGGGTCGGAAGCAGAGGACACTCCAGGCAACGCGATAGAAACAGCAATATGGGCCCTAGATAATTCTGTGCGATCGATTCGCTTAGTGACTGCAGCATATCACATGCCACGCGCTCTGCTTGAGTTAGAGCGCACCATGCCAGCCGTCAAAATAATCCCTCATCCCGTATTTCCCGAACAAGTAAAGGCTGATTGGTGGCTATACCCCGGCACCGCAAGCCTCCTTGCACGAGAATACTCTAAATACTTATATTCAATCGCAAAGCAGTGGGCGCCGACCCTTTAAAAAACCTTTAAAGTAGGAATATGAATTGTGACGTTCTTGCGGTCTGTACTTTACCTAATCGTGTTTCTGATATGGACGCTAGGTATCGTCACACTCGGCTTACCGGGACTCATCTCAAGGCGAGGCGCCATAGCCGTTACACGATTCTGGGCACATGGCGTTGCTTGGCTTGCACGCGCGCTCCTTAACATCCGGTTTGAAATTCGCGGCCGTGAAAATTTACCCGACGGCCCCTGCATCGTTGCCGCACAGCATCAATCTGCATTCGAGACATACATGTTGTTTCTGCTGTTCGACTATCCTGTTTTTATCCTAAAGCACTCGTTGCAATGGATTCCCTTGGTAGGCTGGTACATCAGAAGAGGCGGATTAATCCCGATTAATCGCGGCGCAGGAGCAAGTGCTATGCGTCGGATTCTACGAGGAGCAGACAAGGCAATCGCAAATGGTGAGACTGTACTTATTTTTCCCGAAGGGACCCGCACAGCGCTCGGACACCATCAAGACTACAAGCCAGGAATTATTGCCCTATATAATCATTGCGACGCGCCGCTTGTTCCCATGGCTTTGAATACAGGGTTGATTTGGGGTAAAACGCGAATCGCGAAGCTACCCGGCTCAATCGTATTTGAATTTCTTCCACCCATTCCTGCCGGATTGAAGCGAGATGCGTTTTTGGCAGAACTTCGTTCAGCTATCGAATCGGCAAGCCACGCCCTTCCGAAACCAGATGGCGATTCCTCAACAAAATCAACACCAAAACTATGAACCTCTATGCCCCACAACCTAATTGTGGATAAGGCTGTGGGTGAATAGAGCCTGCTTAACGAATCAAGCAGCCTAGAGAACAAATTCTAAGCGTTATTAGTCAGTTATGTCACAGTAGCATTACGATAAAAAAAATTAGGTCATCATACTACTTAACACCAGGCACCAGGCACGCCTGCTTCATGAGCTAACGTTTAGGGCCCACTTTTACGGGACTCTAAGCCGATTCAAGATTATGGTGCGCGCCCTTGGATACGACAGCCAAACTCTAGGAGCACAAGCATTGGCCTCTATTTCCGCCATAGCCAACGAAATCTGGGACATGAAATACCGCTTTAAGTCAGCGGATGGCCAGCTTGTGGACAAAACCGTCGAAGATACCTGGAGCCGCGTTTCTGGAGCTCTGGCAGGCGTTGAAAACAAGCCAAGCAACTGGGAACCTGTTTTTTATCAAGCACTTGCAGGCTACAGACTCCTACCTGGCGGCCGCATATTAGCCGGAGCTGGCACTGGCCGTACGGTGACGCTCCACAATTGCTTCGTCATGGGCACCATCGGCGATGACATGGCAGAAATCTTTGAGAACCTCAAAGAAGCAGCGTTAACAATGCAGCAGGGAGGTGGTATCGGCTATGATTTCTCGACGCTACGGCCAAAAGGGGCACCCGTAAAAGGGGTTGGCGCAGATGCGTCAGGCCCCCTCTCCTTCATGGAAGTCTGGAATGCTATGTGCCGCACTATCATGAGTGCCGGCTCTCGCCGTGGCGCGATGATGGCAACAATGCGTTGCGATCACCCCGACATTGAAGATTTTATTGCAGCCAAACAGGTCCAGGGACAACTCACCAATTTCAATCTATCAGTACTTGCAACCGATCCGTTTATGGCAGCAGTCAAGAACGACCGTGCATGGGACCTAAAATTCGGAGACGCCGTATACAGAACAGTGCGCGCCCGCACGCTATGGAATTCCATGATGCAAGCCACGTATGACTACGCCGAGCCCGGGGTCATTTTTATAGACCGCATCAATGCCCGTAACAATTTGGCGTACTGCGAAACGATTGCGGCAACGAATCCATGCGGCGAGCAACCATTGCCGCCCTACGGTACATGTTTACTCGGTTCTATAAACCTTGCCCGTTTAGTCAAGAACCCATTCACAGATAACGCCGCCATGGATGAAGACGAACTATCTGATTTGGCGGCAACAGCCACACGGATGCTCGACAACGTCGTCGAAGCCTCTCGTTACCCAATAGAAGAACAAAGAAACGAAGCCATCAATAAACGGCGTATTGGCCTCGGTATTACAGGACTAGCAGATGCACTCATTCTCTGCGGACTTACCTATGGAAGCCCCGATGCTGTTATTGCCGCTGAACGCTGGGCTGCACTCATTTCCCATAGCGCATATCGAGCCTCTATTGAGCTTGCGAAAGAGAAAGGTGCATTCCCTTTATTTGAAAGAGACGCCTATTTAGCTAGCCCAACAATACAAGACTTGCCAGCGGATATACGCGAGGGCATCTACAAACACGGCATCCGCAACGCATTACTGACCTCAATCGCACCGACCGGAACAATATCCCTCTACGCCGACAACGTCTCATCCGGGATCGAACCAGTATTCAGCTTCACCTATACACGGCACGTGGTTCAGCCTGATGGTAGCCGTAAGAGCCAAGAAGTTAGTGACTATGCCTACAGACTGTTCCAAGAATTACATGGCGATACAGAATTGCCGGATTACTTTGTCGACGCACAAACGTTGGAGCCGCAGGCGCATCTGGTGATGCAAGCCGCCGTGCAAAAGCACGTCGACAGCGCAATTTCAAAAACAATTAATGTCCCTGTCGACTTTCCGTTTGAGCAATTCAAGGATGTCTACACTTCAGCTTATGAAAGTGGCTGCAAAGGGTGCACAACTTACAGGCCATCGCCTGTCCGCGGGGCCGTCCTAGAAGTGAAATTAGACACACCCATTCAGTCAGATGCAGCAGGCACGCACGACACAACAAAGCCGCTCGACAGGCCGGCGGCCATTCCAGGCCACACCTACAAACTGCGCTGGCCTGAAAGCGATCACGCTATTTACATCACTGTGAATGACATCGAGCTGGATACCGCCGATGGAAAAAAACAACTTAGGCCTTTCGAAGTCTTTATTAACTCGAAAAACATGGAGCACTACGCCTGGGCTGTTGCCTTAACCCGAATGATTTCTGCAGTATTCAGGCGCGGTGGAGACGTCAGCTTCATTGTCGAAGAACTAAAAGCTGTATTCGACCCGCGCGGTGGGCAATGGATGAATGGCCGCTACGTTCCGAGCCTACTAGCCGCAATTGGCGGTGTAATCGAAGAACACATGGTTTCTATAGGGTTCCTAGAAATAAGCTCACAGGAAGGCCCTCAGGTCACCAAAAATGAAGAAGAAACCGCAAATGTTGTTCGTCTTGAAACGCCACCTAGGGACAAGCGTTTTAGACCGTGCCCTAAGTGCAGCAATTATGCTTTAATAAGGCAAGAAGGGTGTGATTCTTGCACAAGCTGTGGATTCTCCAAGTGCAGCTAAACAATCTCAGCTCAATCCCTTAACGACACGTATTATAGTCCGTGTCTCAGAAGGCTATTAGGCTAGGGTTTAAATATCACGTAAGCGAACCGGCCTATCTTAGATACGTCAAATTTTTGATCCCGGCTAATTTTTTACTCCGCTTAACTACCCCTAGTCTTTGTATCCCTGGTCAACCTTGTCGAGTTTACGAAGAAAGCCATTCCATGCCAGCTGAGGCACAGGAATATTATTGGTCGCCCCACCCGCTGTAGTTTTAGGGCGCCGACGGCCAATAATCTGATCACGGATTTTATCTTGGGCCTCTAGTGACGGGTAGCCAACCTCAACCCCACCAGCCAAAGTCATTATCTGCATCGTGCAGGACTTTTGCAGCGAATACATCTTTGAGAATGCATCAGCGACAGTCGCACCCATGGTCAAAAGGCCATGATTGCGCAGAATCACAACGCTCTTGTCGCCTATATGGTCGACTAGGCGCTCCCGCTCATCAGTATCCAACGCGATGCCTTCAAAGTCATGGTAAGCGAGGTCTGGCAACAAACTCATTGAATCTTGGTTGAGCGGCAGAAGGCCAGCTTTCTGGCCGGATACAGCGACACCTTCGTTGGTGTGTAGATGAACCACGCAGTGGGCGTCGTCTCTCGCCGCATGCACAGCGCCGTGAATAATGTAGCCGCCAATATTGTAGCCAAGGCCAGTTTCGTCGAGCAAGATCTCGCCATCGGCGTCGATCTTAACTAGGCTCGAAGCCGTAATTTCATCAAAGAACAAACCGAAAGGGTTGATTAGGTATTGCCGGTCATTGCCTGGCAGTCGCACAGAAATATGAGTGAAGATGTAATCGTTCCAGCCGAACAGAGCACAGAGCCGATAACAAGCCGCGAGGTCGACACGCAGGGCCCACTCCTCTTCTGAAACCTGAGCCCGCACGGAACCTGATGGTTGATACCCGGCTTCTGACATGATCTCCTCCTTTTTTTCTAGCCTAATATGAGCGCGCCCCGCGCCAGGGAGGAAGCGACAGAACGCCGACTAGAACACGCAGCGTACGCCAAGCTCTTGCGCAGCCACAAGGGAAAGGTCATGTATAGAAGGCAGGCTAGCATCGCCCCATGCACCAAAAAATTCGGCGAGAAACATTATTACATATGCTGGCCCAACATTCGTCCCTCCCCCAATTCCGGTAGGGTTACACTGTGAGGGCATCTCATGACACCACGCACGCGAACGTTCTGGCTTTTGGGCCATCGCTGGATCGGCATCATCCTGGGCCTGCTCATCGTTCTGATCGGTATTACCGGCGCACTTCTGGAGTTCGAAGACGCATTAGATACCGCCTTAAACCCTAGCCTATATAACGTTCAACCTGGAGAAACCTATCTACCCTACGACGTTTTGGTGGCGGCGGCCGCTGATGGCCACACCGATCTCAAGTCAGGCTACTTTTCTCGTAACAATGACACGGCAACAACCCCTGTCATTGTTACAATGCAAGGAGCTAGAAGTGAAGAGGTGCAGGTTTTCGTGAACCCCTACACCGCAGAGGTCATAGGCCACCGCTCCGGATTATCTTCCATTGCTCTGATTCGGCGCCTCCACGGCGACCTGGCTTTGGGAGACGTAGGCGAGGATATTATTGGTGTTGTCTCAGTCTTAATTTCAGTCCTATGCTTGATGGGCCTGGTCTTGTGGTGGCCGGGCAGAGGCGCCTGGACGCGCAGCCTCAAGATCAATTGGACCTCCCGCCCAAGGTTGGTGCTGCGTGATCTTCATAATGCGGGCGGTGCATATCTGTTCATATTCCTACTACTGTCCGCTATTACGGTGCCTCCAATCATTTGGAAGCTCACAACGCCCCAAGGCGGCCCCCCACAAACTGGTCAACAAGCTAGAGAAGCGTCACCTCCCAGCGGCGGGCCACCAAAGAGTATCTCATGGCAAGCGGCAGTCGATGCAGCCAAGGCAGCTGTGCCCGGACAATGGGTTGGTTTCGTGCTGCGGCCGCTTGGCCCGGCCCCGTTCTATATGATCCGCGTATGGCCGCCCGGCGAAACTGGCACGCCGCAAATGACCACCGTGTTCGTTAATCGTTATACGGGCTCGATCATCCGCATCTCCTCGCCTTCCTCCCTAACGCTGACACGATTGATATCATCCGATTATTTAATCAGTCTCCACTCCGGTGCCATCGCTGGACTGCCCGGACGATTGATCATGTTCATTGCGGGATTAGGATTCGCGGTGCTATTCGCCTCGGGGTTGGCAACCTGGCTGATACGACTATCCTCAAAAAACAAACCGAGATCGCCTTCAGACATCACCAATTGAGCAAACGAGAACGCAGCCATGAACAAACCCATCGGCGTCCTTCCACCCACCTTTGACCGAGCCGATGGCCATGCAGTATTTCCTCAAACGGACCACGACGAAACCGCGCGGATGAATTTCCTCACCGGGTTGAACGTCCACATTAGCCGCACGCTCTCGCCTGGCGTGCGCACGACTTATGAAAATCGAGTCAAACCAACGTTAGAGAAAGCCAGCGGCGGTGCACCGATAACGTCGGCCACAGACATTCGCAAAGCGATGCTGCACGACCCCTACTATCAACAGTGGGGCGCACTGCGCCGCAACACCCAAGAAGCCAGCCAACAGGCGAGCCTGGACATCGCTCTACGGCAGATTGACGCCCTATCCGCAGCGGCTGACGCGCTGAACCATGGATGCGACACCTTGTCCTTAGACGACGGCCTCCGCATCCCGCCCTACCAAGCGGCGGTCGACAACCATCTGATGCCCGGCAGTTACTACACCGAGGTGCAACCCGGTGACGTGACCGCTGCGGCAACGTATGAGATCAGCCTATTCCCAATTGGCGGCGCAAGCTTTGGTGCTAAAGGCGATGGGGGCGGCCGTGCAATGGCGAACTTTGTGCAAGGCCGCTTCCCCGATCTGATGCCCAAACGTATTCTCGATATCGGCGGTGGCATCGGCGGTAACACTCTCCCCCTCGCAGCAGCCTATCCAGACGCCAACGTGATTGTGGTCGACAGCGCAGCCCCCATGCTGCGCTACGGCCATGCTCGCGCACAGTCAATGGGCTATGGCAACGTCAGTTTTACTCAGGGTTTAGCGGAAACGGTCAACATCAAACGGGGCAGCATCGACCTGATTATATCGGTGATGTTCTGGCATGAAACGTCGACCAAAACCGTGTCAGTGGCCTTAGCCCATATGCACAGCCTGCTCGCCCCTGATGGGGTGATGCTGCACTTAGAGCAACCCAACTTCGATGACAACACGCCGGCATTCGACCGCTTTATGCGCGATTGGGATGCCTACTACAATAACGAACCCTTTTGGCCCAAACTGCACACCCTGGATGTGTTCCAAGCTATGGAAGACGCCGGATTTAAAAAAGAAAAATTATTCGATGCAGGCACCGAAGCCGATATTGAACCGGGCCGATTTCAGCCCTGGTCAACCATCGTCACTCGTCATCGTCACGAGACCAAAGACCTCACCGATACGGGCCGGAAGCTAAGCGCGCTGGGCGGTTACAAGGGCGAACGCTGGTGGCTGTTTGGGGCCATCAAATAACCACGGTTTACTTCAAGGGCAGCTCTGAAGCATGAGCTCCTGTGATATTTTTTTTGGTACTTGTTACCCATGGTTCCTAGGATTACTCGGCACTGAATAATACCACGGACAATTTTGAGTATTACTCTAAGGTAGTAGTGTTTTATAAAATTGAAAGGAAAGACAATAAAAGTAGATCAATATACGAAATCAATTCTAACAGTTATAGCAGTGGCAATGGTGGCACTTGTTATGCAGAACTTCACAACATCTGCTGAAGCACAGTTTGGTGGTGGAAGTGAAATGATTGTCCCCATTGATACCCGACATGGTGTGTTTCAACTTAGGGATAGTAAGGTTAGATATTGCAATGTAGACAAATGTTATCCCTGGATTAAATAATAATAACCAACCCTAAATAATATTAGTTAATAATACTAAGGTAACACTGAGGGTGCTAATACTCTGTTGGTTAGCCCATTTTAGAGGTATGATAGCCCAAGGTTAACTCAAGCTGAAACCTCATAAAATAACAGGTTTGGTTTTAGGAACACGATTCAAATACAAATCTTTTTTCAATGGGTTGTGTACGTTTTGGTTAGTTCTTAATCACTCTTGCTAACTAAGACGGAATGATTAACTTAGAAAACAAGATCGTGACGGGATTCCTGCATCACACAAGAGCGTTACCCCTCGCTCTCGCCCGGATGCAACATAAAAGGACGGCCAAAATGGGCAAAGGTAACAATCAGAAAAGTAACAAAGAAAAGAAAAAGCCAAAGAAAGAAAAGCCAAAAGCCAGTGAAGCAGCGCCTTCTTTCGTGCCAAAAAAATCATACGATCCGGCAGGTAAAAAGAAGTAAGCAGGACAGGCTTAGTTGGCCTAAGGGGCGTTTTGACTTCGGTATCGGATCAAACTGGACAAACGAAGAATATCACCGTCCCGGCCACACCTAACAGCAGCATCAAAACCTCAAATAAGCCCCCCGGCATCTCTCCAATAGGGATACCGGGGGGCGCACTGACGCCACGAGGAAAACTCCAAAATGGTTATGAATCATGGCCTAATTTACAAGCCCACGTAAAGACGTGACCCTGTGCGCAGTTGAACATGCGACTTTAAGACAAAAAATTCTACGCGCTGCCTAGCAGCGCGGATCTCGATTGACTGTAGTCGCCCCTTCAGAATTAGACGCTCGCTCGGAACCACAAGTAGACCATGTTGACCGCAGAGCCTCGCAGGCTAAATCCGTGCACCTCGTCGACAAGCGTTCTATTTAGCCTTTAGCTTTCGGCCGATTGGTCTCTGCCAAACCCCAAATACTAGCTAATCCGATAGCTGTCAGAACCATCATGTAAACCGGCACGGGCCAATACGCCCCGCCAGTCATCGCTAACAATCCCGTGGACACGAACGGTGCGATTCCACCTCCGAAAATTTGCCCCACTTGATAACCAAGCGACGCTGCAGTGTATCGAACATTCGAGGCAAAGAGTTCAGCGAAGAACGCCGCGACCGGACCATAAAGCGCACCAAGTCCAAACAATCCCAAGCTCATCGCTACACCAATGATCAGTGGGTCACCCGTGTTGACCAGCCAGAACAGGGGGAAAGCATAGAGCAGCATGAAGATGCCGCCACCGAACATGACAGGGCGGCGACCAACTTTATCGGACAAGGTAGCGAAGCCGACGCAGGCAAAAATTTGTACAGCAGACGCGATGAGGACGCTGGTCAATATGACCTCTCGGTCAATACCTAGCGTGCCTGTAGCATAAGACAGCATAAATGAGATGATGATGTAATAAGGCCCACTGACGAGAACAAAGACACCGGTCGCAAGAATGATCTGCTTCCAATACTTGGTCACAGCTTCGACCAAAGGCGCCTGGGCGGCTGCACTCTGTTCTCGGATTTTTTGGAACTCCGGCGTTTCGTCAATCTTCATACGAATATAGAGACCAACAAGCACCGGCAAGATGCTTAGAATAAATGGGATCCGCCACCCCCAGACCAAAAACTGATCACCACTGATCGATATAGAAAAACTCAGAACAGCCGTTGCGAGAAGAAACCCGAAGGGAACAGCTGCTTGGGGGATGCTACCCCAAAACCCGCGACGGTTTTCTGGCGCATACTCAATAACCATCAAAACTGCACCGCCCCATTCCCCGCCATAAGCTAAGCCTTGCACGAAGCGCAGAAGCGTCAATAAAATAGGTGCTGCGATACCTATCTGGGCATAGGTGGGAAGAAATCCGATCAACATTGTGGTGATGCCCATGACCGTAAGGGTCAACACTAGCATCGGCTTACGGCCTATCTTATCGCCATAGTGGCCGGCGATTATTCCGCCGATCGGCCGTGCAATAAAGCCCACGGCAAAGGTAGAGTAAGCAAGAAGCGTTTGCATGACTGGGTCATCGACCACAGGAAAGAACAGCTGACCAAAAACCAAGGCCGCGGCACTGGCATAGAGTAGAAAGTCATACCCCTCTAGTGCCGTGCCAATAAAACTCGCCGTCGCAACTTTCTTCATTCCGCATCCCCACCCGTCACTAATATAGCTACTTCATCATATCTAAGCGCGGAAGGCTATTGAGAGGGCATAATTTTTGATCAGCACCGAGCAGTCGGGCTGAAGGATATAGCTCCCAGCGCTGTAATGCATAAAATATTTTGTATTAGAGTACTTTAGCCCTGACTCTAATTTAGAGCGCTAAACCTGAGCCGACTTATAGGCCAGGGCATATTTTCTAGTTTGATTGGCCACGTAAATGGTTGGACGTTTATTGTAAAGCCTCGCCTAATTCGGCGCGTACCTTTTGGCGTAGTACATCGATAGCAACACGAGAGCCTTTCATGTCGATATGCCAGAAGGTCCAACCGTTACAGGCAGGCGCACCTTGTACTGCGGCGCCGACCTGGTGAATGGACCCTTTGTGTTCATCTGAAATCAATGTGCCGTCCGCCTTTACTCTCGCGGGGTATCTTCCCGAGACGTCTGTAAGAACTGTGCCCGGCCGCAAAAGACCACGTTCCACAACTGACCCGAACGGTATGCGCGGCTGAGAACGCTTGGAAGGCGTATCGAGAAGGTTCTTGTCTTCTATTTCTTTGAGACCTTTAAGGCGCTGACGCGCACCCTTGATGTAAGTTTCATCGCGTTCGATCCCTATGTAACTCCGCCCCATTTGCTTCGCGACGGCACCTGTGGTGCCAGTACCAAAGAAAGGATCGAGCACAACATCTCCGTGCTTTGTCGCCGCAAGAATGATTCGATAGAGTAAACTTTCAGGCTTTTGAGTGGGGTGGAGCTTGGTTCCCTCGTCACCCTTTAGGCGTTCCGCACCCGTGCAAAGCGGCAACGACCAATCGGAGCGCATCTGCAAGCCTTCATTAAGATTCTTCATAGCGTCGTAATTAAAAGTATAGCGAGACTCTTTAGACTTCGCGCACCAGATCAACGTCTCATGAGCGTTGGTAAAGCGCGTCCCGCGGAAGTTTGGCATTGGGTTCGTTTTTCGCCAGATGACGTCGTTTAGCATCCAGTACCCAATGTCCTGAAGCGTCGCACCAACGCGGAAAATATTGTGATAGCTGCCTATGACCCAAAGTGAGCCGCTGTCTTTAAGCACACGACGAGCAGCGGTTAGCCAGGCCCGGCTAAACTCATCATAGGCTGCAAAATCATCAAACCGGTCCCATGCATCGTCAACGCCATCAACCTTACTATTGTCAGGCCGTGCCAGATCTCCACCGAGCTGAAGGTTATACGGCGGGTCAGCAAAGATAAGATCAACAGAGCCTTCTGGAAGACTGTTCATCACATCAATACAATCTCCACCATAGATGACGTTGGTTTTAAGTGTCGGTGTTTTAGCAGCCTTAGATTTACTGCTTGTCTTAGCTTTGGCCATGAAACATACATCCCCGAAACTTGGACCGGTGCACCCTATTCTGGGCGTGCCCAAGCAATTTCCCCACGATTGACAGCTTCTTTATAGAGCTACCTTGTTCTGAGTCTTATATTAGAATCAAGGGGTTAGAGAATGATTAACAGATCACTTACAGGCAAGCCCGTCTCAACCCATCCTTATCCACATGTGGGGATTATCGATTCGCGAGACACTACATGTTGGCATTTCAGCCGACAAAAAGTTTTAAGTTTTTTCGAGTGCAGCCCGGACCGGCGCATAAGATCGACGGTGATGAGGAGTTACCCCAAGCGTATCGAGCCCCTCCTTGTGTGCGGCCGTGCCATAGCCCTGATTAGTTTCCCAGCCAAACCCAGGGAACTCGACCGCCAACTTAGCCATTATCCGGTCCCGAGAAACCTTAGCCATAATAGACCCGGCAGCGATTGATAAACTCAGACTGTCGCCCTTAATCACGGTTTTTACTGGGCAGCTGAGCGTGGGCGCCCGGTTGCCATCGACAAGGGCAAGGTCGACGGACAGATGCAGATTCTCTAGGGCCCGAGACATCGCCAGAAACGTCGCTTGTAATATATTAAGTTTGTCGATTTCTTCGACTGAAGCCACACCTACGCTGACTGTTGCCGCGGAGCTGTTGATGAGCTGCTTAAATAATGTGTCCCGTCGGGCTGGTGTGAGGGCTTTTGAATCGTCGAGACCGATAACCAACCCGCTTTCTAGGCTGTGTTGATCCAGGACAGCAGCACCGGCAACGACCGGGCCCGCCCAAGGACCCCTGCCCGCCTCGTCTATGCCGGCAACAATACCCATAACCTCTTGTTCCAGAGAAAAATCAGGCATGGGGGTCAGAGGACCCATACGATGCGCCTGCGGCTTGCGCGTTTTTTTTCTTTCGCCTCCAGTTCCAAACGCGCCAACGTTTTACGCTGCGAATCTTGAGGCGCACTGTTACCGCAATTTCAGGACCAAAGGCTACGTCTAATGTTTCATGCAACGTCGGGATTTGTTTACGAGCCACAGCATCAATACGGGTGGCGACGATAAGCCATACCGGACTGAAGGCGAGACTAAGAACGGTTACAGCAACCATCATACGTGCCCCGGATTCATCCAGAATGCCGCGCTCTACACTTAAGGTCGCAAGCAGGAACGAAAATTCTCCGATTTGCGCAAGGACCACGCCCACCTGAACCGCTTGTGGCCAAGGCTGCCCCATAAGACGTAAAGCCCCGATATTCACTACCGCTTTAATCACGGTGACTAAAAGCAGTAAGGTTAGGACAAGCAATAAATTGTCCCAGAGAAAAGCTAGGTCAACCAACAGGCCTATGGATAGAAAAAATACCATGAGCAGGACAGCTTGCACGGGCTGGGCGCGGCGGATCACTCCGTGCCGTAGCGTTGATGATCCGATCACAACCCCGGCTAAAAAAGCACCATAGGCAGGTGAAAGCCCTATAACACCGCTAACTGTTGCCGCGCCAAAACAAGCGGCTAAACCAATCAATGGCCCTAGGTCCGTGTGCGCGGTGAAGCGCTCGGGGATCGGGATATGAATGCCTCTATGGGTCAGCAGCCAAAACAGCCCCGCCATAAACCCTATCGAGCCAAGAACCGTGACCGCTCCTGACACACTCATAACACCATCCGAAATCACGGCGAGAATGAGCATCATGGGAACAACAGCGATGTCTTGGGCGATCAGCACACCAACGGCAATGCGACCCGTCGGGGTACGTAAATCATCTGTTTGCTCGAGCATTTTGATAACCACAGCGGTCGAGGATAAGGCGAAGGCAAATCCAGCAAGAACGGCTAAGGAAACGCTCCATCCGAGCAAGGCCATCAAGCCGAACCCCATTATCAAGCCAACGCCAACCTGAACGGCTAATGTGCCCAATGCGACCTTCCATGAAACAAGGAAACGGCGCAGGTCTAGTTCAGCGCCAATAATGAACAACAACATGAGAACGCCAAGTTCAGCGAGCAGGGCAACACCTTCCCTATCCTCCACCAACCCGAGACCTGAGGGGCCGAGGACAACGCCAGCTAAGATATACCCCAGGACCGGGGGCTGACGCAGACGAAGCATCATCATACCAAGAAGGAGCCCGGCTAGAATTACTGTCGTTACGCCGAGAATTCCGGTGTCGGTGTGCATGAATGCCTTTATCGCTGCTATAGAATTGAGATGCCGGGGTGGTTCACAGTAGTAAGTTAAAGCAGTATGCCGCCAACCGAATTCAGATGCTATTAACAGCAAGAGATGAATAGCTACAACGACATAAACCTATCGATCGTTATTCCGACGCTCAACGCTGCCGAAGACTTGCCATCGTGTTTGGCGGCTTTGGGTGTGTGGCCCGGGTCCGCACAGCTCATTGTCGTTGATAGTGGCTCTGACGATACGACCCTTCACATCGCAACAGACGCGAACGCGGTCATCTTGCCGTCAGGTCCTGGTAGAGGGGAGCAGTTGGCACGGGGTGGTGACGCTGCGCAGGGCTCATGGCTGATGTTTCTCCATGCCGACACCGTGCTTGAGCCCAACTGGGTGGACGAGGTCCGTATGTTTACAGAAAGCCATGCCAACCATAAACGCGCAGCGGCCTTTCGGTTTTCGTTGAACGACGACTCACCGCAGGCCCGCCGTGTCGAAAAGATGGTCGCGTGGCGGTGTCGCGTCCTTGGACTCCCTTATGGTGACCAGGGACTTTTGATCCATCGTGACTTTTACGACCACCTTTCAGGGTTCAAGGCACTCCCCCTGATGGAGGATGTGGATTTAATTCGGCGCATCGGCAAAGACCGGATCTATATTTTCAAAACGGCAGCCGTAACCTCTGCAGACCGCTTTAGACGCGACGGCTGGTGGGTAAGGCCATCGCGCAATCTCTTTTGTCTTTTTATGTATGTGTGTGGACTTCCACCGCGCTGGATTGCGAGACTTTACGCATGAAACGTGGAGTCCTCATTGTTATGGCCCGCGCGCCTCGCTTTGGCGCAGTAAAGACGAGGCTTGCCCAGGACATTGGCGCTCTCAATGCCTGGCGTTTTTATCGCAACACCCTTGCAAGCACTGTCAATCGATTAAGCCGACGAGCAATATGGTCCACCGCATTACAAGTGACCCCAGACCGCGACGTCCGGCCTCGCAGGCAATGGCCAAGCCCGGCCAGATTGCTAAGCCAAGGCCATGGAGACTTAGGGGCGCGAATAGAACGTGGCCTAACTAGCTCTCCAAGAGGTGTTCCCGTCGTATTAATAGGGAGCGATATTCCCGGCATTACACCCCAACACATTCGCGACGCCTTTAAGGCCTTAGGACGTTCTGATGCGGTATTTGGCCCCGCCGCCGATGGTGGATATTGGCTCATTGGTTTCGCAAATCGCCGACCGATAAAATGGGCCTTTAGTGATGTGCGGTGGTCTACGGCGCATGCTCTGACTGATACACAAGCGAACATCCGAAACAAACGCATCGCGTTCGTGCGCACAATGAGCGATGTGGATGACGGCGAAAGCTACGAAGGAATCAGAAGACAATCTAACCAACGAGCGATTAGAGGGTTTGGGTAAACCACAACGTGGTAGAGTCTAGCCCAGCCTCTTCCAGAATCTGGCGTTGATACAAGTCGTTTACTACGTTGACTACGATAATTTGTCGGACCCCGTTCGCTTTGAGGCGTTCCTTGACGTCGCGCAGCAGCGCGCCACCGGTTCTGGCCCAGGATGAGTCCTGTGAGACCGCGAAATCATCGATCGTCCAAGTTGCACCACCTGGATTATAGACTGGCGGCGGTGGAGTTTCAGTCGCGATGAGGAAACCATCGAACTGGTCGCCTTCTTCGCTAATCAGGCAAATGGCTTCATCGCTCACAATAAGCTCCTCAAACCAAGAAACTGTTTTCTCGGCCGAGTCTTTTGCTTTGTTCCAAAACACAGGCTGATAGCTTTGAAGCTGGGTCCGGCGCGATTCCATCAAATCCACCATGGCCGGGATATCCGCACTTTGCGCTTCACGAATCTTAGTCATGAATAGAGACCTACTATTTCTCTCGCAGTCGAGGAATGAGTTCCACAAAATTGCAGGGCTGATGACGAATATCGAGCTGGTACTTTAAGATCTCATCCCAACCGTCTTTGACCGCACCATTAGAGCCAGGCAACGCGAACAGGTATGTGCCACGCGCGACACCCGCCGTGGCACGGGACTGAACAGTTGACGTTCCAATGGATTTTAAACTAACCCAACGGAACAGCTCACCAAAACCAGGGATGTCTTTCTCACATACCTGAGCAAAAGCTTCGGGCGTCACGTCGCGCCCTGTTAGGCCTGTGCCGCCATTGGTGATAACGACGTCAACGTCAGGGTCATCAATCCATGCATTTAGCTGAGCGACGATGTCAGGAACTTCATCTTTAACGATTTTGCGTTCTACCAACGCATGACCAGCGGCTTCAAGTCGATCAGCAAGAATTTTACCCGACGTGTCGGTTTCCATTGTGCGACTATCGGTGATCGTCAACACGCCGATATT
The DNA here is from genome assembly GCA_028822445.1 of Rhodospirillaceae bacterium. Classification (GTDB taxonomy): domain Bacteria; phylum Pseudomonadota; class Alphaproteobacteria; order Rhodospirillales; family Rhodospirillaceae; genus WLXB01. The sequence goes on from JAPKDQ010000007.1 coordinate 82,042, forward strand.
GATAAGGACGAACTCTTTGTTTTCGTTAATTCCGGCCATGATTCTATTTTGATGTTTCTAAGAGAATGACGAACAAAATCATGCGCCCGCCAAAGAGTCTAGTTTCTCTTTTACCGCAAGTAGATCACGCCAAGCCAAACGCTTATGTTGAGGCGAGCGCAAAAGATAGGTGGGGTGATATGTAGCGATCGCCGGTATGGGCTGTTCCAAACCGGGCGTGCTCACCGCTTCCCACCGCCCACGCAGACGCGTAATACCCTCGGGTCGATTGAGGAGGGTCTTGGCTGATAAGCCGCCAACCATGAGAATGACCTCTGGCTTAACCAACGCCACGTGGCGTTCAAGGAATGGCGCGCAGATAGCCACCTCCTCCGGCGTTGGATTACGGTTTCCAGGAGGGCGCCAGGGAATGACATTGATAATGTAAGCTGTCTCCCGCGAGTAACCGATGGAGCTCAACATCCGGTCTAGCAGTTTTCCGGCCACACCAATGAACGGAAGACCCTGGCGATCTTCATCACTGCCCGGGGCCTCACCGATAACCATAAGGCGCCCGGCAGGGTTGCCATCAGCAAAGACCGTCGACTTAGCAGTCGATTTTAGTGCACACCCTTCAAAGGCCTCGACTGCAGCTTTCAGCTCTTTAAGAGACGTTGCAGCGGCTGCGGTGATCGCTGCTGATTGGCCGACAGCTGACTGAGGAGCCCCATGAGAGGTTACAGATGCAGCGGCTCCAGGCCTTTGCGCAACGGCGCTCGCTTTCGTTGGAGAAACGGCAACGCCTGGGGGGGGCGGTTTCGAGGCTTTGGCAGAGGCTTTAGACAAGGCGTAGCGGTCTAGCGGAGTGCTGCCGATCGTCTCGTCAACACCCACATCCAGATAGAAGCGCAAGGCCTCGTCTGGAGAAAGGTCATTTATTGCGTGATTATCACTCATAAGCCTAGGCTTACCATGGACCGGACGCGGTCCAAACGGCTATGTTCTGACCAAATCAAGACGATACAGTGCAAAAGGAAGACGTGATGAACGGTGGGGCGACAGAACGGGAAGCGATGGAGTTTGACGTGGTCATCGTTGGTGGCGGCCCAGCAGGCTTATCGGCCGCTATCCGACTCAAACAATTAGCCTCAGAGAAAGAGCAAGAGATATCGGTTTGCGTGCTCGAAAAAGGCTCCGAGGTCGGCGGTCACATCCTATCCGGCGCGGTGATCGACCCCATCGCACTCAACGAGTTAATGCCAGACTGGAAAGAGAAAGGGGCGCCACTACAAACCGAAGTGAACCAGGACCGATTCTTATTCCTGACCGAGTCCGGCGGCTTCAGCGTCCCGAATTTCCTTATGCCACCCCTGATGAATAATCACGGCAATTACATTGTGAGCCTAGGAAATGTTTGTCGCTGGCTAGCCGAGCAAGCCGAAGCCATGGAAGTGGAAATCTATCCCGGTTTCGCTGGATCAGAAGTGCTGTATGCAGAGGACGGTTCAGTCCGGGGCGTCGCGACAGGCGACATGGGGATAGGTCGTGACGGTAAAAAAACTAGCAGCTATGAGCCCGGCATTGAGCTGCGCGGAAAATACACCTTTATCGCCGAAGGAGTTCGTGGATCTTTGGCTAAAGAGCTCATTACTAAGTTTAACCTCGACGCTGACTCTGATGTACCCAAGTTCGGTATCGGACTGAAAGAACTGTGGGAGGTCAAACCTGAGAACCATGTTGAAGGCCAAGTCACCCATACGATGGGCTGGCCGCTTACAAGTGACACCGGTGGTGGCTCCTTCATGTATCACTTGGAAGACAATCAAGTTGCTATCGGCTTTGTTGTTCACCTCAATTACAAAAATCCACACCTATCTCCCTTCGATGAATTTCAGCGCTTTAAGCACCATCCGAAAATCCAGCCCGTTCTGGACGACGGACGGCGTATTTCATACGGAGCACGAGCGATTACAGAAGGCGGGCTCCAGTCCGTTCCAAAATTAACATTCCCGGGTGGCGTACTCATCGGCTGCTCGGCGGGCTTCGTTAATTTGCCCCGGATCAAAGGCAGTCATAACGCCATGAAATCGGGCATGCTTGCAGCTAGTGCCGCTTTTGATGCGGTAACCAGCGGGCGCAGTGGCGACGAACTCACCTCTTACAGCGAGGCCTATGCAGCGTCTTGGATCTATAAAGATTTGAAACGCGTGCGAAACGTCAAACCGATGTGGAGTAAAATGGGCACGTTTGCAGGCCTCATTCTTGGTGGCCTTGATATGTGGATGAATAATCTGGGTGTCGGCCTGCCATTCACGCTAAAGCACGGCGAACTAGATGCCGACACCCTTGTTCCAGCAGCACAGGCAAAGCCAATCAGCTACCCCAAACCTGACGGTAAGGTTTCATTCGATAAACTGAGTTCGGTTTTTATCTCGAATACAAACCACGAAGAGAATCAGCCCGTTCACCTTCATCTGAGCGACGCATCGCTGCCGATCGACAAGAACCTTCCAACATGGGACGAACCTGCCCAGCGCTACTGCCCCGCAGGGGTCTACGAAGTCGTTGAGGCGGATCAAGGGGGCAGGCAACGCTTTCAAATCAACGCGCAAAACTGCGTCCACTGCAAAACCTGCGACATTAAGGATCCAAGTCACAATATCAATTGGACCGTGCCACAAGGCGGCGGTGGACCAAATTATCCGAATATGTGACCGAAAAAATGGTGGCGGTGACACAATGATGAAGAAATACCAGACGATTACGGGTTTTTATAAGGGTCAAAGGCCCGCTAGTATGGATATATGAGAATACTTATGTCTTCGCTGAAGCACGCCCGCTGCGGGCTAAAATCTAAACGGAATCAAACCCTAAATGCTGCGCTTATCGCTGGTGTTTTAAGCGCCTCTGCGGCCACACTTGCCGTTGCTGATGAGCCGACGGGGCTCGCAGGGTCATATCTCTCTGCACTGCATGCTCAAACGACCGCTGATCCTGCAACGGCGGTAGATTTTTTAGAGCAAGCGCTGGCTCTTGATCCCGAAAACCGGGGCATGAAGTTCCGGGCGTTCTTTTTAAAAGCCCAAATTGGCGATATCGAAAGCGCATTGCCCTATGCGAAGTCTGCCTATGAAGACCGCCCCAACTTATCAATCGCCCCACTTCTAATTGCGGTTGATCACTACAGCAAAGGCCGTTTTAAGCAGGCACAAGACCTCATCGAAAAAATTTCTGGGCGGAGCGCTATCGGCCTTTCTCTTCCTTTGCTGAGGGCATGGGCTCGGGCACCACTTCTGACCCACACAGAAGCATTATCCTCCTTAGAGCCCTATGAAGGCCGTCAAGAATGGCGTGTTTTATCCACGATAATGTCGGCGATGCTCAATGAATTCTACGGACGGGACGACGCAGCTTTAGTTTACTATCGATCCCTCGCCAGCACGATCGACACTCACCCTATTGCAACCCTCAGGCTTACGACCACTGGACTGCATAGGCTTGGTCAGAGTGAAGAAGCCGTTGCCGCCGTTGCCAAATTTAAAGAAAAGCGCGGCGACTCTCCTCTGTGGCAAGGGTACTTCAAACAATTTGAAGACCCTAGGCAAGCTCAGCAACCTATCACCGCTCAGGTCGGTATGGCAGAAGCGCTCTATGCGATTACCCGCATTCGCATGTCGAGCGCCCGGCGACCGGCGGGAATCCAACTTGCATTAGTATATGCCAATTTAGCGCTCTACCTGAACCCGGAGCTGGACGTATTGCGACGGGACATTGCCGACGTCATGTCCGCGCGCAAGCAATTCAAGCCCGCTAACGAAATGCTTGGTGCCATCGGGCCAAACGATCCTGGTTACCTCATTGCCCAACTGCGCTTAGCAGAAAACCTTGAACAGGAAGGTCGCACTGAAGAAGCTATCGATTTACTCGAAGACCTGGCTCGCCGCCGGCCAAATTTACCTCAGCCCTTAATTACGGTTGGAGATATTCTGCGCAATCGCGAACGTTTTCAAGAAGCAGTGGACGTCTATGACCGCGCCTTTAATCGCTACCCAAATGGCGAACCGGATGGGTGGGCGTTGTACTATACGCGAGGCATGGCTTTAGAACGTGCCCAGGATTGGAGCCGCGCTGAAGACGATTTCAAGAAAGCTCTGCAGCTTAAGCCGGAACAAGCACAGGTCTTAAATTACCTGGGTTATTCTTGGCTTGATAGAGGCAAGAACGTCGCCGAAGCCCGACGCATGATTGAGATGGCCGTCAGCATACGCCCGGAAGATGGATACATTGTTGATAGCCTTGGTTGGGCCATGTTCATCATGGGGGAATATGAAGGCGCTGTGGTTCAATTAGAGCGAGCTGTGTCTATCAATACGTCCGACCCAACGATCAACGAACACCTGGGCGACGCCTATTGGAAAGTGGGTCGCGAAACCGAAGCGCGATTCCAGTGGAGGAGGGCGTTATCTCTAGAACCCGATGCCGAGCAAGAAGTGTTGCTGCGCACCAAGCTGCAACGCGGCTTAGCTAGCAACTAAGGGCTTGACCATGACAGCGGCCTTAACGCTGGCTGCGGCGGCCAAAATAAATCTCAGCTTGCATGTCGTCGGACGACGTAACGATGGGTATCACAAGCTAGAATCGCTCATCGGATTCACCGACGTAAGTGATGTTTTAACTCTTCGAGAGGCCGCCGAAATCAGGCTTACCGTCGTCGGGCCTGAATCCGGAACAATCGAATGCGATGATCGCAACCTTGTTGTTCAAGCGGCTCGATTGGTCCAATCACACTTAGGCGTATCAAATGGCGTTGATATGACCCTAGAAAAGAATATTCCTGTTGCCGCCGGACTGGGGGGCGGGTCAGCGGATGCCGCAGCCACTGTGTCAGGGTGCTTAGCACTCTGGAGCACCTCAGATGACGAAATACTCAGTGACGTTAAGCTTGCGTCTGCACTCGGCGCCGATGTCCCGATTTGCCGCTATGGTGGCGCCGCGCAGGTCTCTGGGATCGGGGAAACCATCACATCGGCCGCCAATTGGCCCGCCGCCTGGTTGGTTCTTGTTAATCCCAGAGTGCCTCTTTCAACCGCCTCGGTTTTCTCACACTTTGATGAACCATTTGGGTCTGCAGGTCGGCAGGACTTTAAGGGCAGTGACTATGCGGAGTTCATCACTTTCCTCAACGGGCTAGAGAATAATCTAACCGCCGCGGCCATCGACCTTGCACCTGTCATTCAGGACGCCCTGGATGAAATAGCGGCGCTTCCAAAATGCGCCCTCGCCCGTATGAGTGGGTCAGGCCCGACCTGCTTCGGTCTCTTTGGGTCCCCAGAGTCCGCCCAAGCAGCCAGTCAAACTCTGGCCTCTGCACGGCCCGAGTGGTGGGTCAGGCCAAGCGCCTTACAGATCAAAAGCCCAAGATAGATATACCCCAGCAATAATTTTGTTAATCGTCTCCCGCGCTCCTGACTTGAATATTGAGGTCGGGACACTAGAGTCAGAAATATGAAGAAAGCCATCACCTTTATAATGCTGCTTAGTGCGATTGCGCTTTCCCAGCCGGCGGCGGTATCCGCCCAATCCGTTGTCACCACAGACCGTGTCACTGCGACGCTCTTAACTGAACGTCCAAGCATCGCCCCCGGGGAGACGATCTGGGTCGGGCTGAAGCTAGAAATAGCCGAAGGCTGGCACACCTATTGGCGCAACCCCGGAGACTCCGGTCTTGCCACCATAATCGACTGGAACCTCGTTCCAGGCATAGCTGCTGGCCCGATCCGATGGCCGGTACCCAAACGCCAACCATACGATACCCTGATGAACTTCGGGTACAGCGGTGAAGTAACGCTGCTCGCACGACTTTCAGTTGCCGAAGATTCGCCAATCGGAAACGTAATGCTGTCGGCCCGCTCAACATGGCTAGTCTGCGCAGAAATTTGCATCCCAGAAGACGGGGCGTTCTCTATCCCGATCACAGTCGACCCCACGGCTCCCCGCGCCTCTACTTTAGATGGCTCCCATCTCATGATGGTGGCATCTACCTTACCGGAGGCCCCGCCAGGTTTGGTCAGCGCATCAATGACACAGGGTATGTTGTCATTGAATGCGGAGTGGACCGATACACTGTCCGGAGAGATCACGTTCTATCCCTATGCCACATACTTGATGGATAATACGGCGCCACAATCCATAACCCCCACCGCCAACGGATTTCGCCTGACCGTCGCCACTGTGCCGGACCCAGATCAACTTGAAACACTCGGCGGCTTAATCACAATTAATTCTGGCGATACGCAACGCGCCTTCGCCTTTGAGAACGTCCCAATGACACTGGGCGAAGCATCACAGGACAATATCTCAGAAACAGAGTCTGACATGAGCCTGATTACCGCCCTACTGTTCGCATTCTTGGGCGGGATGTTGCTGAACCTGATGCCCTGTGTTCTTCCGGTGCTCTCCATTAAAGCCCTTGCAATTGTAAAGCACGGCAACGACGGAAGCGCACGACGAGATACACTCGCATATACAGCTGGAGTAATGGTTTCGTTTGGCATCTTGGTCGCAGTGTTACTTGCGCTAAAGGCCGGAGGGGATCGTATAGGTTGGGGGTTCCAGCTTCAGTCTCCAGGTTTTGTAACCATTCTGGCGTACATCATGCTGGCCGTCGGTCTTAGCCTCTCGGGCGTGTTCAATATTGGTAGCGGTTTGATGGGTGTGGGATCAAACTGGATTAAAAGTGATGGACCAATCGGCTCTTTTCTTACAGGTGTCTTGGCCGCCGTTGTTGCAACACCGTGCACGGCTCCTCTCATGGCGCCAGCGATTGGGTATGCATTAACCCAACCTCCGCTAGTCGTTATAGCTGTGTTCGAAGGACTTGCCCTGGGATTGGCAGCGCCATTCCTCTTAATTGGGTTCATCCCTGCCTTTGCCCGCGCCCTTCCTAAACCGGGCGCCTGGATGGAGACGTTCAAACAAGTGTTGGCGTTTCCCATGTATGGGGCCGTAGCGTGGCTCGTTTGGGTGGTCGCGCAGCAGACTGACGCAATGGGGCTTGCCGCGACCCTAGCAGGCCTCATCCTAATAGCTTTCACGACCTGGTTGCTTGGCCGAGATGCACCGAGCGAAGGGAAAGGCCGCCTAATTGGGACGGGCTTTGCCACAGCAGCAACCATTGGAGCTTTTATCCTTTCCAGCGTGCCGCAGCCTCCAACATTTGAACCTGCTCAAGAAAAAAGTGGCTATTCGAATTGGCAACCCTACTCCCCTAAGAGATTTAAAGAGCTACGCGCGAGCGGCACCCCCATTTTCATGAACTTTACCGCTGCGTGGTGCATCACCTGCATGGTCAATGAAAAGGTTGTCCTCTCAACCGCAGAAGTAAAGGTTGCCATGAAGAACAAAGGAGTGGCCTACCTGAAGGCAGACTGGACCAACAGGGATCCCGCTATTACTGATGCTTTAGAATCCTTTGGACGCTATGGGGTACCGCTCTACGTTCTTTACAACACCTCAGGGCAACCCAAAGTGCAGCCACAAATCCTTACGCCCGGGGCATTTCTGGAGGCGTTAGAAAAGCTTTAGCGGGCCCCTTTTTAGACCGAATGCCTGGTATAAAATAGCTGTCAGCAAGGCGTTGCGGCGAAGTAAACTTTCCCTTATGGTCCCGATATTCCTTGGTGGGGCGTGGCCAAGTGGTAAGGCACCGCTTTTTGGTAGCGGTATTCGCAGGTTCGATCCCTGCCGCCCCAGCCAACCATTCTTAGGGTTAGAGAGACCTCTCTCCCCTCTCCTACATTGTCTAAAGAGTTCAAACGGTTGCGGGTTTGTCCGGCCTTGTTTTGCCTGCGTTTCGGGACATGGAGAGTCGCGCCGGGGTAGAGGCGCAATTCGATGCCATGAGAGACGCCTTCGAACGTCTCTCGGGCTTTATCCACCAAGATGAGGGCTCTTAAACCCTAAAAATCTCTGAAAGCCGGGCGTAAGCCCCTTTGCCCACACGTGCTAGCGGGTTAAACGCTTTCACATCAATCCGCAACTGACCTTTCGAGTCGAGTGCGCCCACATCATCACGTACCCAGAGACGGGTGATTTCAGCAAACACCAGGATTTGTTCTGTGTTGCCCACGCGTGTGAACTGACGAGCAATGCAACCCATCGACACCGGTGCTGCTTTCACGCGTGGAACTGGCCAGTTCCAGTCGCTCAAAGCGATATTGAATTTACTGACTTCACTCTCGCCAGCAGGCAAATCTTCGGAGGAGTTTTGCATGTCTTTAGCTTGGTCTACACACGCCAAACTAATGACGCACTCAGGATTATTCTTCAAATTGCGATGCGTATCTTTGATCTTTCCAGCCATGCCATCACCAATTGAAAACATGACCATCGGTGGATCACTAGTGATGCCATTAAAATAGGAAAAGGGCCCGAGGTTCCAGCGTTCGGTTCCATGTTCTACTCCGTTATCGCTTAACACCCAGGCAATGGGACGAGGAATAATGATCTGGCTAAATAGTGAATAGGCAGCCTCTTCGGAGAGGTCTTGCAGCTCAACGTCCATTTATTTTTAGCTCCTAGTTCTTTGATTTTTCAGGCCGATATTCTCAGTGGGAAACATTTTTCGACACTCATAGCGTCTTCGGATGGAAAATCCATCAAATTATTTCAAGACATCATCTGAGATCATCCGCCTGGCCGTGACGATGGACATTCGACCCCAGCTTTCTTTACGCCAGGCTGAATGCCTACCCCCTTCTTTTTGTCTCAACCGCACGGTCTTTTGCTTATTAACCAGGAACCTTCCCCCACTTATAATTGGAAGTTCCCTGGTACGCTTTATCGGAAATTCGCATGAGATTAGTTCGCCACTGACTGCTCACACAGCCAACCAGACTTAGGGTTAGAGAGGCCTCTCTCCTCTCCACCATTGTCTAAAGAATTCAAACAGTATGCGCGACCGTTAGACATGTCGCACAGGTCTTTGGAGGTAGGACTGAAATGAGGATTCAGGAGATAGGTGAGGCATTAAACGCTAAAGAGGAATAGGGTTACTCAGGCTGGAGTGCTTGCCTGCATTAAGGCTGGTTTAGCTGACAATGCAAAGGTAATCTAACCTCCTGCATTTTGTCTTCACATGCCGCACTACTTAACTGGAAGCGCTTTCATGACACGCCCGCAAACTGAAAACCTTAACGCGTTTGATATCGAGCCAAGCAGCTGGTCCGTCCCCGGATTAGCCGATGGCCTGGAGGTGCGCCGCTTGAATGAAGACCCGGATACGGGAGCGGTTTCAGCCGTGATTCACGTTCCCAAAGGGTGGGCGCGGCTAGAGTCTGCTGTGTGTGACGCGGACCAAGACCTGTTCCTGATGGAAGGCGCGCTGGAAGCCGGGGACGATCTCCTCCAATCAGGGGCCTTTAGCTTTTACCCACGCGGTGTGGTGCAACCGCCTTGGATAGCAAAAGAGGATTGCACGGCTTTTGTCATCTTTGATCATGCGCCTGCATACGCCGCCGCGACTTCCTCAGCCCCCGGTGCAAAGACAGATCAGGCCGTGCCGGCACTCGACACCTGGACTATGGATTGGTTTGACCCCCTCGCCGCATCAAAACCGAGCGTCGCGTTTCATCCGGGAATCTTCGTGAAGATTTTACGAACCGACCCTGAGACTGGGACCGGCACCCATTTAGCTGGCTTGATGCCAGGGTGGTTTCAAGAAGGCATAGAGGTTCACCCGGTACGCGAGGAGAGCATCATCATTAGTGGCGATGTCAACATCGCCACGGTTGATGGCAAGCCTGGATATACGTGCCGCGTGGGCGGCTATTATTCGCGGCCGCCGGGCATTCCCCACGGACCACTCTCAAGCAAAAACGGCAATGTAGGTCTAGTGCATACGGAAGGACTTTTAGGTATCGACTATCAGACCGATGATCATGCCGAAGATCTCATTCTAGATCATCTCCGCACATATCCCTGGAAGTAAAACAGTAGCCTTCTTGATCGCGGCTATCGGGGATTTATCGAGGGTACCGTTTCTCAACTAAGGAATGGGCCGGCGCCCCAGTCAACGGCGCAAGCGCTTTTCCGCATCAAGACTTTTTGGAGTTCACAGCTAAGGCAATATTCGACTTTCTCAGCGCTTGAATAAGCCTATCTCGGCTTCTGTGCTGCGACAATAAACCAATGCAGACTGCCATCCAGTTGCTGCACCTTCTCTTCCCAGACTCTGTCCTCCGGGAAGCCGGCGCTTACTAGCATCTCAGTGGGTTTATTGGTGGCATAGGAAGACCAGAACGGCTCATTGTTGTTGACCTGGTCCCAACCACGATGAAACTGCATCCATGCATCCAGTTCTGCATAGCGGATATTGACGTCAAGATGGATTGCGACCCCGCCCGGTCTTAGTAGTCGGAAGCTTTCACGCATCATGGCTTCCGTGGTCTTCTGCGAAAATTCGTGCATGGCATTGTGGGAAGCCACGATATCGAAACTCTCATCAGCGAACCCTGTAGCAGCCGCATCGCGCTGGTGAAAGTTCACGGCAGCGCCCAATGCTTCGGCACGCGCATGCGCGTAGCGCAAGATCGCGGGGCCAATGTCAATGCCATGGACCTCTGCAGCTGGGAAGGCCTGCGTATAGGGTACTGTTGATGACCCTGCCGAACAGCCGATATCGAGCACGGCCGTTGGGTTCATGTCCGGGAAGCGCTCCTTAAAAAACCGTATCGCCACCTCGCCCTTGCTCTCTTTAACCCCGACGCCGCGCCCTAGGGCGTAGAGATTACCGCCATACTCGTAGAACGCACCCGCTATCACGTCATCGGGGCCTGTATCGAGACAGTACCCCCCTGGCTGCAAGTGGATATCCACTTCCGCCATAGCACGTGGCGGTTCGAAATCAGGATTAAGCTCTAGCGAGCCACTCCTTCGACCCTCCTCGGTCAGCATCTTGTAGGTGCTACTCAACCTGCCGTGCTCTCTTTCAAGGGTATCGGCGACCGAAGACCACATCATCTCTTGACCGTTGCGTTGAACCCGGCTGTACATTTGATAGAGCGGTTCTTGACACATAACAGACTCGATCTCGCGGGCGCTTTCTGGCGGCCGCCCATGCTCGGAAATAAACCGTGGTTGGGCAGAGTTCTTATATACATCAGCATTCCGATTACGCATCCGGTCACGGGCGTAATCCTTGAGGGACAATGTAAATTGCTGCAAAGAGCGCTCGTCATGGTTCGGTCGAGCTAACATGTCATGCGTCAGGTTTCTTGCCATACCGTCACCTCAAAGAATGAAGGATAAATATAAATTAACGAATACCCGCAGGGCACAATCATTATTGTGAAGGCACAAGACCGTCAAGTTTACCGGGATTAATTCTACCTTCCGGGTCTAGCGCGCCTTTGAGCACCGACAATAAATCTGCCGCCTCCGGACTAATGACGTTCCTGAAGTGATAGAAGTCGCCGATCTGAACATGAATAGAACCAAGGTCCTGTAAAAAATTTCGCAATTCACAGCGCAACTCACGAACGTATTCTCTGACTTCCATGTTCGGTTTAAACTTAGAGAATTTTTCAGATTCCGAGGCAGAAATATTCTCTAAATGGAGAGGCTCAAGGCTGTCATTCCAGTATAAGCACGGTTCGCACAAGAAATAGTGTGGGCTAAAGTTGGTTATATACGAATTGTGGATCCCTAGTTTTTCCATTTTATCACGACGTTTTTCGAAGAACCCTTCAATCTCCCTCGCAACTTCTACAGCACGTCCAATAGGCCACAGGGAACTCGTTGCAACCCACCGCTCTCCGTCTTTTCCGAGAAACTTCCGGATAGAAAAACCGACGGCGTCGCGCGCCCTTGGAAGGATGGGTGGAAGTTCGCGCCCTAACTTCAAACATACTTTGCGCGCGCATTCCATGCCATCTTCAGCTGCCCGATCCGTCACACCATCTATCTTGAGATGCAACGACCACTTAACACCTTTCAAGAAGTTTAAGCCGCCGCTGGCAAGCTTCGCAGCCGATCGTATCCCGGACGACAAAGTCATGCCCTCGCCTACAGTCGCTGCAACCGTTTTAATTGCATCTCCCAGCCCGACTTTCGAAATATTAGCCGTTTCATAGGGGTCCAACCCAGTGCGGCGGGTGATGAAATCCATAGGAGATAGTTCGATCATCGCCTCAGCCATATCTTCATAGGATTCGAATGCAAATGAGCCATACGCGGCACCGTCAAGGCGCGATTTAATATGAATCGAAGCTGCTGTTTTTATACCGAATACACCGCTGTCGCCGGTAAATAACCCGGTCACATCGGGGCCGTAATTCCTTAAGAACGGCGTCGGGTGGGATTTTGAACTCCACGAACCCGTTCTCACGACTGAGCCATTAGGCAGCGCAACCTCAAGGCCGAGAACACCATGCATGCCCCCGGGAATATTTTGAGACATAGCACCCCCGACCGTTGAATGGCTGCCTGACAACGGCGCCGGAAAGTCAACAACCATGTTGAAAGGTTTGAGTGCGTCCGCAACATCTTTCCAAGTACACCCTGCTTCCGCGATAATGTATCGGTTAGTTACATCGACTTCTCTAATACGGTTGAGCCCGCCCATGTCTAGTAAAATACTATCTGGCTCGGTGGGCCCGTATGCATTGGTGTATGACATTCCACCACCGCGAACATAAATGGGCCGACCATGCGACTTCGCGATGTCCAGTATACTAACAACCTCGTCTGTGTTTGTTGGGCTGACCATCGCAGACGGCTGTTCCAAGCCGTCCCAGGTAAATAGATCGGTACACATTTTCATCAGGACGTCAGAATTATCACTTACTGCGTTAGGCCCAAGGCTCTGCCTCAGGTCGTCCAGTAAATCTTCTTTGCCTCCAGTTGCAGGCTCTAACATCTATAAGTGGCCCATTGGCTTAGGGTGTATGAGGAATCACATGTGATTAGGAACGGCAGACCCCACTCAACGACCCACGATTAAATCAATTGACTGCATTCAGTCAGAGTACAAAGGCATCTGTTCTATTTCTCGATCCCGTTAGAAAACTCTGCCGCAATTTTTGCCCACTTTTGGGGCTGAGCCATGAACTCGAGCAGGTTGCCATCTGAGAACTCAACGTATTTAAAATCGGGGCGCATTTTCGATACACGCACGTCGATGTAATGCACGCTATCCTCGGTGTCGGTCATAATCATTCCCGGGACATTAATCGCCATGAGATCGGGTTCCATGTCGTAATGAAAAGCTGCGTAATGGCCGATGTCCGGGCCCTGAATGAACGACGTAATCGCCAGCCAGGTTTTTGCGTCGAGGATTTTCTGTTCTTCCGAACTCATCGGGAAATTCATAAAACGGGTGAGGTGTGAACCGTCCAACACCGGTGTGCGGGGGCGTCCCGTGCCCATGCGTGATTGGTAACCCGCCAGTTCCTCGGCGTTGAACAGCGCCGCGCCATGCAGAATGACACCAACAACGCGGTCCGGATTATTGGCCGCGAAGGCAGCAGCAATTTGCGCACCTGTGTGGTGGCCAGCGACGAGCACCTTTTTAAGGTTTAGGTGGTCCAGCACATATACCAAGTTATTCCCATAATCTTGAATGGTCGGCTGCTGCTGCGGCCTGTCTGAATTACCGTATCCCGGTGTGTCGATCGTAATGGCACGCACGCCGAGTTCTGCCAGCGCATTTTGCACTTCTGCAAATTGAATCATCGACATAGGAGACTGGTGTAGCAGAACGATAGGATGCTCGTAGTCGCGCGGGCCGATGTCACGGTAATGGACCTGACCCAAAGGAGATGCGGCATACCCCTTGCCACCGCTTAACACGCCCCAGCCTTGCCAGTCGTCGCTGGAGGTGCCGCGCATGACCTCGTCGGCGTGTGCCGGCATGACGGCGGTCATCAACGCGGCAAAACCAATAATGAACATTCGGGTAACCATGAGAGCAAACTCCTACAGCAGGGGATAATAAATGTAGTAGAATTCTAGTGAACGTGGAACCATTATGAACAACAAAACAACGAGTTAGGCCATCCCTTTATTTCTTATCCAGCGCGAGTGCCTTGAGAATATCAACGTCGTCAGCATCAGGCGACAATGGAACCGATTCAAGATAGGCGACTATATCTATAATCTCTTCATCGGAAAGCACTTCCACTGGATAGACAGGCATACGACCGGGACTAAACCGGATAAAGTTAGCGATCGCCTCTGGCGGTAACGTTTCGGGCGTGAGTGCTGTCCCGGCCTCGCTGCCTTTTCCATCAGTGCCGTGACATTCGTAACAGCCGACCCGCATAAAGGTCTTCAGTCCGCGCTCAACGGCGTTTGCATCCTCTTGAGCAGACACGCCGACCGCACTAAACAAGATCCATAGGAGCAAGACGCCGGGGAAGTATTTTATGTTCATGGTTAGTTTTCCTAACGCATCTGCGTGACGACATCGACCAACGCCGGATAGCCGGATTTCACGACTTTGACTGCTTCAATAAGTGCGGGGCGCAGGTCATCTGGGTTTTCGATAGGACCAGCAGACCAAACGCCCATCCCTTCCGCCAATTTCGCGTAATCGATATTAGGATCTTGAATGAGTGTGCCGATCGAGGCCCTCTCAACACCGCGCTTCCGACGATTGGCAGTTCCCTGCACCAGCATGCTCTCTTGAGCGTAGGCACGGTTATTATGCATGACCGTGAGTAACGGAATGCGATGGTGGGCCGCTGTCCAAAGCGCTCCGTTCGCATACATGAAATCACCGTCACATTGAATATTCACCGAGAAACGACCAAGCGCCTTATTGGCCAATGCCGCACCAACAGCCGCAGGTAATCCGTACCCAACGCCCCCGCCGGCTCCAATACCAAGGTAGCGGTAGTGTTCGTCGAAGTTCCAAAGCCGGTGGGGCCAAGAACTGATAAAGCGCTCCGATGCACCAACCGAGACCAACGCCCAGTCCTCAGCTTTGATTTGCTCGTAGATTTCCATAGACAAGCGTGCCGTGCTGACAGGGCTAGAGTTCCAGCCTCTGGCCGCCAGTTGACGAGACTCTTCAAACGAGTCCGCATGCATCTTACGGAAGGTCTTTTCTTTTTGGGCAAGCACCCGCCTACGGCTGCGGCTCATGGCCTCCTTAACCTCTTCAATTAAGGCCGGAAGCGTTGCTTCCGCATCGCCTGAAATAGAAATATCGACCGGCGCGTAACGCTGAAAGTCCTGGTAGTTAGACTTCATGTAAAGGTCGTTGACGCTAATGGTAACCAACTTGGTACCCTCTTTGACCCGCGGCTCACTGGTCATCTCTGCACGGTTGACAGAATTGACCTGCCCCCAGAAATCGGTCACCTCCATTCCAAGAACAAGATCAGCGCGGGAGATAAGACGTCCACTTTGGCGAGTTTGGTTGAGGTAGTGACTGGTTGGCATGTTTTGACGACTGGCGATATCAATCACTGGCACGTTCAAGAGTTCGGCAAGCTCGACCAGCAAACGCATACCCTCAGGGGTCCGCGCAAGACGGTCAACAATGATAACTGGTTCTTCCGCATCAACGAGAAGCTTTGCCGTTTTCCTTACCGCCCCGCGCTCTCCCTGTGGTGGTTCCGACGGGGTGTAACGGGGAATCTTGAGGCTCTCTGGGTCCTCCACCGCCGTTTCTTGGAGCGTGCTATCGACAGCGAGCACAATCGGTTCCATCGGTGGTGTCGTCGCAATCTTCCAACCGCGCACCATGGACTCAGCAAAGGCCTGCAGTGAGGCCGGCTGATCATCCCATTTCGTGAAGTCCCTCACCATAGCAGCTGGATCTTGAGCAGAATGGCGCCACGTGGTTCCACCCATGCGGTCAGAGGCATCAACGGTGTTCCCGAGTATGGCGATCAACGGCACACGGTCACACCAGGCATTGTACAGGTTCATTGCGGCGTGTTGGAGACCAACCGTCCCATGGCACATTATAGCGGCCGGCTTAAGCGCGGCTTTGTAATAGCCGTTCGCCATCGCTGCAGCGGACTCTTCGTGCATGCAGGTGATGAATTCCGGTTTTCTATTCCCACCATAGACGGTGATCGACTCGTGCAATCCGAGAAAACTGGAGCCGGGATTTGAGAAAACGTAATCGAGATCAAGTGACTTCATGACATCGATCATAAAATCGGACCCGAAGTATTTGGCAGACTCTGTCTCAGTAGCTGCCGGCCCCTGATCCGATTGCACCTCAGAAACCTGCTCAGGCGTTGACGCCTCCATACTCATTTGCTCTACGCTCGGCGGCGCAAGGCCTTGCGACACACCAGTCTCTGTGACTGTTCTATTTTGGGCTGCAGCCCCTTTTTCGCTCGGTAAAGTTGTTGCCGCGCCTGCAACAACTGCAGTTTTTATGAAATTCCTGCGGCCGACATTGGTTTTGTTTTTCTGTGGCGATGACGTCATGAAACCTCCCCCTGTCACCCGCCGAAAACGATGGGCTCAGTTGTGAACCAGCTGTCTATCGTGAAACCATCGTGCCATACGGAAGCGTGCTCTGGTGTAGCCATTTTTGACGCTCTCGCTGGTCGGACAAACGGCGGGGCTCAGCCCGCCACCGCCCAGCCTCCAGGCAATATCAGAAAGCGGCAGCTTAATTCTGGAGAGCCCGGCCCATTTCTAAGACCCCTCTCGGTAACCTGTAGGCCCTCTACACAAGTAGCGTGCGAGAATATTCGCCCATATTCTTTAAGCTTTTTAGGCCCGGATCCATCGACACCTGACATGCCATCAAGTGCGGTGAAACACGGCCCTAGGCGGAGCCTCTTAAGCTGCGGTAGGGAGAAGATATCGCCGGAACAACCCGGCTAATCGATCTTATTTTCTCGGGCCTATGCTGTGAACGAATTATACTGCCCACACCATAAGAGAAGGACGAATCTCTTACCAGAAGTGGGTGCCCACATTCACTGAATTCGAGGCCGCCGTATTTTTGAACATTTATGCTGCATCACAGCCAAGAAAATAGTTTCTGGCGAGAGGCAGCTTAGCCTTTAGTCTCCGGCTTGAGTTCTTCGAAAGCGATTCCAGAAGGCCCCATGCGGTAGTCACTGATGCCGCGGCGTGTAGCATTCACATAAGCCGAATTGGTGATCCAGATGGCTGGCGCTAGAGTATGGAACTCGGCCATGATCGCCTGCATTTTGGCTTCTCGCGTGACAGGGTCAGCCATCACCTGCACAGCTCTGATGTCTGCCGTGACGTCTTCATCGCAGAAAAATGGGTTCACCCGAAAGCAAGAGAAGTACTCGAAAGGCCGAATTGCATCTTGAAAGGTTGCGGAGTTCCAAAACAAGCCGAATGCATCCACGTCGCCCCATTGATTTGGAACGTATTTTCGTAAGTAATCTGAAAACGGTATTCTACGAACGGAGGTCCGCACACCGACCTTGTTCAGATCCTGCGCAACTTTCTGGAAGATAACGGGATCAAGTGGCGTCAACGTTGCAACAAACTCAATGTCCATGTCGAAGCCCTCCGCATAACCAGCATCCGCCAATAACCCGCGAGCCCGTTCGGGATCGTAGGGATAAGGCTTGAGGTCCGGGTTGTATCCTGAAATTCCCGATACCGCTCCTTGGCTCGCAACATCAACCCACCCTCCCAAGATCACGTCTGCGATGGCCTGCTTATCAACAGCGTAGTTGAGCGCTTGCCGGACTCGCTGGTCTTTCAAGGGGTGGTTGCCATCGCGCACATTCGGGAGCGCAATTGATTTTATCTGTGTGGTGGCGGTGACATAGGGGATATATCCATTGGCCTCCACGACCCCCACATCATCTTCACTGAGCCCTGTTGCAACATCCACTTGGCCGCTATAGAGGGCCTGAAGACGCGACGTCTTGTTGCCAACAACGCGGTACTCAAGCTCCGCATACCCAACCGGAGGGCGCCAACTCTCGGTAAACGCTGCAAGCCGCACCGCTGTATTCCCTGGGCCCCAGTCAACGAGACGATACGGTCCGCTTCCGACGGGCGCGATTGTGAATTTATCGACACCCCGTTCTTTCCAGGAGTCTAGATCGATAATCATCACTAGCGAGAGACGCTTTGGTAGGATCGCATCGGGTGCGCGCAAATTAAATTGAACAGTTAGGGGGTCTGCGGCCACGACATCAGCAATATTGGTCAGTTCCCTGGCGACCAGAAATGAGGCTGCATCATCACTCAACAGAAAGGAGAAGACCTTCGCTATAGACTCAGCTGTAACGGCCCTTCCGTTATGAAACGTCATATTGTCACGAAGTGTAAAGCGCCAGGTAAGTGCAGTTGGGTTATCCCATGACACTGCTAAGCCGGGGAGTGGCCCTCCACGCCAATCGAGGCGGGTTAGTCCGTCAAACATAGCCAACCAGAGTTCTGTCGCTGGCAAGGCCGTCGCCGTGTATGGGTTCCCAAGGCTGGGCGGGACACCCCCTGCTGCTACACGCAACGTTTCTGCATGGCTTGAGGTGAACACCAGCCCCACACTAAACAGCATTGCGCCTATAAAGCGGAAGCATTCGCCTGCGAACGAGTTCAAGTGCCTGCCGCCCTCTGTGAACATGGAACTAGCCAAATTTGGAATACATTAAATAGCGCCAGCGGAATGAACATGAAAAAGGGCGGCCGGTCTCTCGCGCTGGGCAAAGAAGTGTTCGTCTTGTTAAAATCTAAAAGCGCCAGGACCACCAACATAAATAGCGGTGGGTTTACAATTCTTCGAACCATCTAGTTTCCTGTCACACCCATTCTTCAGGGAAGATATTGAAAGTATATTGGAAAGCGGCCCTGCAACAGGTATTCTTCGCTAAGTCCGCAATAGAATAAAGGAACATGGCCAAGCAGTGCTGAATTCGTTAGAAATCTATCATGTCTGAGCCACAATCTGTCGATACACTTCTTAAAAATGCCTATGTCGTTACGGTCGATCAAGGCCGGCGGGTGTTCACAGACGGCTATGTGGCTTTTCAAGGGGGGCGGATTATTTCTGTTGGCCCCATGGCAGATATTTCGGACCGCAACCTAAAGGCCGACGAAACGATAGATTGTAGCGGCAAAGCCGTCTTTCCTGGATTCACCAACGCCCACAATCATCTAATCCAAGTTTTTTTTCGCGGCTATAACGATGATCGCTGGCCGATCCTAGATTTTCCTGCCGCAATCTCCAAACTCTTAAAACAACAGGCGCTGGTTACCGACCGCTTGAATGAAGAGCGCAGTTACATCCTCGCGCGCCTTCATGCGCTCGACCTAATTCGCTCAGGGTACATCGGCACTCACGATGAGCACTTCACCAATTCCCAGCGGTTCTCAGTGGACGGCAGTTGGCGTGCCCTTGACGAGTCAGGATTACGCGGTTTTTTGTGCCGTTGCATCGTCAACAGCGACAAAGTCCCGGAAGCTGACCGTGAGTCCGTCGATGACGGATTAAGAGAGGTTGAGCGATTAAAAGCAAAATTTGATACCTCTAGGCTTGAAGTCGCGACTGGTTTTTTGAATTATCAGTATCTGGCCGACCCCGAAGACATGAGCCGCATCGCAGATGCAAGCGCGGCTATGGGCGTTCGCCTTGACGTCGATATGACTGACAACACGCGTGGTAAAGCGCTCGAAGCACGCGGATACAAAGGCGGCCAGGTCGAGTATTATCGTGACTTCGGCGTTCTTGAACGGCCCATGTACGCGGGAAAGGCCGTTAACCTCTTACCCCATGAGTTCGACATCCTAGCCGAACACGATGGCCGTGTCGGCCTCGTTCCAATCCTGCGGCAGTTTGATGCCGTTGGCCTTCCGGTTCATCATTTTCTATCTCGTGGAGTACTCCCGGGGATCGGCACAGATGGGCCGATGGTGTCTGATAGCCAGAATATTTTTGAAATGATGCGTCACGTCCTTTTCGCTCAGAATCTTGCGATCAAACAGGAGCAGAGGGAGGGCCTACCCGCACCCAACGCCAGCCACTGGGCAGTGAGCGAAACACTGATAGAGATGGCAACCCTCGGCAGTGCACGCACGCTGTTTATGGATGACACCACCGGCAGTCTCGAAGTTGGTAAGGCGGCAGATTGCGTCATTGCTGACCTCAATCGCGCAAACTTACGCCCGACACAACAAGATCGCCGAACGCTCGGGGTGCTAGTGTGGGCCGGGGCAGCGGATGCTGTCGATACAATTTTTGTCGAAGGCCGTAAACTTTTGGATGGGGGCAAGTCCACGATTTGGGACGAAGATGAAGTGATTCGTGATGCCGAGCGGGTGCTTATAGAGATCGCGGCCGAGACAGACCTACCTTCACTGATGCCCGGTCGTGCGCCAGGTCGCCAGTACAGAGGTTGGACCTACATCTGAGTGGACGGCATTGACACGAAGTGAATCAAGTCACCTAGCGCAGGGCTTAAAAAATATAGCGCTCTTTGTTTCAGATCACTTCTTCAATTTTATCTTGTTGAGTTGGATTAATACTACTCCTAAGCATGCCCCGCTCTGCGCACACCTAAGTCTGTTCGACGGTTGTCTATCCTAGGGTTGCTATCGCTTGAGCACTTCAAAAACTGCCGCAGTGTCCTGTTCGCCGAGCCCTAATTGATTAGCTGATTCATAAACCGGCCTCGTTGCGTCAAACAATGGCGTCAATGCTCCCATTTGTTCAGCAAAGTCGTGTATGAGCTTCATGTCTTTCTGCCATACGTCGAGCTTCATACTCGGTGGGGAGTAATTTTCCTCAACCATCATCGGCCCTCGGAGTTCGAGTATTCGCGACGCACCTGCACCGGAAGAAATCACATCAAATACTTGCTGCGGGTCTAGCCCCGCCTTAGTGGCGAGCGCCAATGCCTCAGCCGAGGCTACATTGTGTACGGCAACCAAGAGGTTGGCGATAAACTTCATACGTGTGCCGTTGCCAAACTTGCCCAGAAAAAAGCTCTCACGGGCAACCGCGTCAAACACAGGCTGACAGGACTTGAATGGTTCCTCTTCCCCACTTGCATAGAGGACAATATCTTTGGTTTGCGCCTGCGCCCCAGTGCCGCTCACAGGGCAGTCCAGCATGTCAAAGCCGCAGTCAATAAGCCGGTCACGCGCCTCAAGTTTGGCTGCAATGGAGAGCGTGCTGAGTTCCACCAGAACCGCTTTCGCTTTCTGATCAGACGGATGGTTGGTCAAAGCATTAATTGTCGACACCAGCGCAGATTCAGACGGCAGGCTGGTCAGAATACAAGCGACGTCTTGAACAGCTTCCAACACAGTAGACGCAACTTGAACGCCGCTGTCCCTTGCCCTTTGCGCAGCCACATGGTCAGGATCAAAGCCGCGCACATCAAACCCATCAGCAACCAAGTGTCGCGCTAAAGCAGACCCCATTATGCCAAGGCCCAATACGGCAACTGATGTCACGGTATCCGACGGCTGTGTCATCGGTTTCTCGGTTCGGCCACGCCGCTAGGACCCCAATAACCCGCGTAAACGTGCGACTGCAGCGGTTGGTGTGGTGATAACGGGAACATCAACCTGACCCGAAACCTTTGTTGCTGCGCGGGCCATAGAAAACTGACCAAGAACAATGCAGTCGACATCAACCATTTTCACGACTGCTTCCGCTATCAGGGCATCATGCGCCTCACCATCACCTGCCTGCAATGCGGCCAGCGCACCGTCGGCCACAACAGGCGTAAGGTTTAACACTTTGCCTTGGGCATCGGCAGCCAACTGAAATTCCACAGTCAAAGCGGATTCAGATGGCGGGAATGTGACAACCAACCCAACATTATTACCAATAGACAAAGCTTCATCAAACGCCGCTTCATTAGGCGTTAAAACTGGAATATCCAGATCTCCCTTCACCGCCTCTATCGCCGGCCCAAACGCGGAGCATGTAAAAAGTATGGCCTTGGTCATCTCGTTGCCAACGCCTGTCTGTCTGGCGTAGCGTCCCAGAGTTAGAAAGCGTTCAACAACGGGTAGTGTCAATCTGCCTTCTTTAGCCAAGTCGGCAGATAAGGAATCATCCAGAACGTTGAAGGTTTGAGCATCCGGCCAATCCGCCGCAAAGGCGCCCCAAATCGGCACCATGGAATCCCTCAAGGCATGTATCAACGCTATACGCGGTTTATCAGACATCTCGGTGTTGACCCTACCTTAAGCTGTCATTTTGGAATAATAGGCAAAAGAACAAACCCGTCTTTGCTGCCGCCTACGTGCACAGCCGTCTCGCCACCAAAAATTACTGGCGGGCGGTCAATAGAATCATCATGCAAGAAGGGACCACACCCTTTCAGTTCGTTTTTAAAGTTAGAGAGCCGCTCACCAGAAGTATTGGCATGTTCATAATCTTTGCCGCGTATGGTCAAACCAATGCGATACCCTGCGGGAACGACCAAGCTTGTCGGCCAAATTTCAATATCGACATCCACCGGCTGACCTGGCTCCAACGGCCAGACCTCATCGTGAGTATGGTACGGCCGGTAGGGCTCACTAAGTTCCTGATCGAGTTTGCGGTGAGAGGCGCGCAGCCAACCTTGCCCAATAGGTGTGTGAGGGTCAATTGCACCTTGAAAGGTAACTTCCTCGCCATCCCGGTTGAATACCCGAAGCACGAGAAATAGATCCGCGTCCGTCGTCGAGGATGAAATATTCAACTTCGCCGCCGATGGCCCTGTAATTTCTGTCTCTACCTCAAGCGGTTCAGAGTAAAAGGTTATTCCCTGTCCAGTGGCATTAAACGCGATTGTTTTTTCGGACTGCGAAGCCTCTTGTGAAAGACACATGTTCTCTGGATCTAGGTGAAATTTAGTCCAGTGTGTCCGAGGGATCGGCCAGTCTTCTTCAAGCCGTTTTTCAAACTTATCTAAATGACGAACAAGCAGTTGTACCTTCGGCTGCTGCCCCCAGCCATTATCTTCACCTTTTAGAAAATGGCCAAAGAAGCGTTTCTGCACCTCGATACCATAGGCTGTATAAAACTCAGTCCAATGCTCTAAACCGTGTGCCTCTAGCCACTTATTTTTAGATGCTGCGCGGACGTATCCTTCAAAGTTTCCACGCAGGTGCAAGCCCTGCCCACCCCAATTTGCAGCGGTCAGCAGAGGCGTTATGATCTTATCCCAATCAGCTGAACGCTCGCGGTAATAGGAGCCATCGAGCGGCTGAGAACGTATTTCATCGCCAAAGTCGCAGCGGTTTTTTGCCATTTCTTCTTCGGGTAGGGTCTCGTCCCCGCAGACTAGTTCGCCGGTCACTAAACTCTTGGGTCCCCGCGTGCCAAGGCCGTATTGAACCGTCTTAACCTGCATGTCCGACCAATTAGCCCAAAAGGTTGAGAGGATGCCGCCGTGATGGGTCATGTCGCGGTACCAATCCGCGGCACCTTCCCAGATGCACATAGCGGCCAGATGTTTCGGCTGGCGGGAGGCAACCTGCCACTGGTTGATGCCGAAATACGACACCCCATTCAGGCCAACTTTGCCGTTACTCCAGGATTGAATTCCAGCCCACTCGATGCATTGCACGAAATCATCTGTTTCACGTGGCGCAAAGTGTTGGATGTATCCTGGGGACCGGCCACAGCCGCGGGAATCAACACGAACACAAACGTACCCATCTGGTACCCACTTTTCTGGGTCGACGACTTCCCAATTCTGATACTTATTGGTCGATCCGGCAGTAACGTCGGGATGCTGCTCCGCCATACGGTCCCAAGCGCTCGGATAGCCCTCTTGAAACGAGAGGCCTTTTGCATACGGACCGTAGGTCAAAAGAACCGGATACTGGCCATCTTCAATGGGCCGAAAGACATCGGCCCGGAGTACAAGGCCATCATCCATAGTTATGGTGACGTCCCAATCGACGAGCATTTTGTCACGGTTTTCAGTTTTGTATCCACTCATCAGGTCAACTCAATTTTCTGGTTTTTGTCGGGTCATTTTGCCGCTTAAGAAACGCACAATAGAGACCGCGTCTTCCTGCCCGAGCCCGCTAGCGGATGCCGCCGAGTAAGACATCAGTGCAGCTGATGTGGCCGGCAGCGGCACGCCAAGTCCACTCCCAGTTTCAAGCATAGCGAGGATGTCCTTTTGCATGCTGTCTACATCGAATGCCACCGCACCAGGTTCGCCTAGAATGGCCGGCGTCTTGAGACCGAGCACGGCCAGGGCCGCTGAACTATCAGTAATGATCTCAAGTATCTGTTTGCGGTCCAGACCGCCCGCTTCACCAAGAGCCACGGCTTCCGCTAAGGCCTGCCAATAGACACCAAGCGGCAAGTTGACGACTAGTTTCATCAATGCGCCCTGCCCAACAGCCCCAACATGAATGGTGCGACGGCACAGTATGTCGAGATACGGCTGAGCGCGCGCAACAGCACCTTCGTTGCCCCCCATCAGAGCAAACAACTTACCAGCCGCAGCAGGCGCTACGGTGCCCGATACAGGGGCTTCAACAAATTCCGCTCCAGCAACTGCCGCCTGCTCAGCGATATGTTTGGATGTGCTCGGCCGAACAGTGCTCATATCGATCAACAATCGCCCTGTCACGCCACCACTGAGCAACCCGCTTTCACTCAAGTACACTTCTGACACCGAAGCATCATCGCCAAGAATGGTAATAATGACATCGCAGGACTGAACAACATCAGCTGGAGACGAGGCCACACGAGCACCACGCGCGGCAAGCTCCGCACATTTCTCAAGTGTGCGGTTCCACACTGATAGATCATGGCCAGCGTCTAGGATTCTGGGCGCCATGACGGACCCCATCTTACCCAGACCTATAAATCCGACGGAGCTCAACCCACTGGGCCTTTCAGTTCTAGGTGCAGCATTAATCTGGTGCGTACGCTATCAGATCAAGCAATGTGTTCGCGCCCGGCACGACGAACGGTCCACCGAGACGAATCGTGGTCGACGCTGGTTTATCATCAGGGAAGTAAGACGCCCATTCCTCAATGGATTCCGCAAACCACTGGAAGTCATCATGGAAGCAAACACGCCGGCAAATATTATCGACTGTCGTGCCAGCCGCTTCACAAATAGCGCCGATGTTTTTCATCATGTATCGCATTTGCGCCTGTCCCGGAGACCCGTACCAAGGGAATGACGGATGACGGACCATGCCATCAGGCAAGTTTCCGTTTGAGTCAAAAGCCATCTGAGTGCTGAAAAACAGCAGGTCACCAGCTTTAACCGCTTGAGGCTCATGACCAAGCGGGGTCGGCGCATCGTCTGTATGAATTGCTTTGGCCTTGGTCTTGGCATTGTTGGTCAGGAGTGTGAGTGCAATTTCCACGCGGCTACCGCGTTCGCCCATACCCATGTATGGAGTGACAACCCGTGCCGGCGGGTTCTTGGGGAAACGGCGCTTCCATACCCGGTCCATCGCAGCGAAGTCTTCAGGGTGCCCGATGTAGACATCCGCCTTCACGGCTTTGCCGAGGGACGAGCCTGCAGCTTTCGCCATAGCTTCAAGCTTATCGAGAATGTGCTCAGTCTGCTGCTCAACCGGATCGTCGTGCCACTGCATAGCGTCACCACCTTCCTCGACAAGGTCTGAAGCGCTTACAGACTCAAGAAAGACCCAGTCGCCGCGCCGCAGCCCAGCAGCGTGTCCGCCTGCTGCCGGGGACACTCCCTTGGGCGCCTTGATGATCTGCGGCTTGTTGCCGTCATCCAGACAAATCATGTCAACTTCCAGCATGGTGCCGAAGCACAACAACTCACGCACACCTAGATAGGAGGATGGCGGGGCCGGCGACTTCACTATCTCATCGCGCACGTTAAGGTACGGTTTCAGGCTAATGGCCGGCCAATTGTCGCCCCAAGAAAACGCCTCTTCAGTTGGGTCGTCCGAAACCAACCATTGCCACATGCGCACCATGTTTTTGTTAATGTCACAGCCGCTAGCTTTTATCGTATTCGCCAAGTTTGTCAGCACAAACTTGGTTTGAAGAGATAGCTCATTCCCGATGTAAGAATTAGCGCTAAGGACCTCAGGGGCTAGGCCGGTCTGAAAATCGCTAGCAATCTGACCTGCGATAAATACCCAGTCACCCGCGCGAATGGCCGGACTATAGGGCATCAAAGGCTTCGGCACGCCCGCTGCAAGCCCCGGCCAAATCGCCTCAATGCCCGGCTTTTTCTTGGATGCAGTTTTGGCACGCTTTGATGGCGTTTTCTTAACCGCCTTTTTTGCCGCCTTCTTTACCGTACTCTTAACTGCCCGCTTCGCTGCCATGGTGCCATCCCTGATTGTTTTTCCAGCGCGGCCATCACATGCCGCACCCCTCTATGAACATTACTCTTCCCAGATCAGAAACAAACGTGATCATATGAGGTGATCATCGTAATCATATCTCGGAAGCCCTCTCTTTTAAGGGTCTTTACTCATTCTATCTTCATCTATAAGTCCAAAGATGTATAGACATTCGCTAGGAGATCAAAATGAAGCTCGGATTCTTCACCATGCCCATTCACCCGCTGGGTAAGGATTGGCGTCAATGCCTCCGTGAGGACCGCGAAGCCTTCATCCTGGCCGATGAGCTAGGGTTCACAGAAGGTTATGTGGGTGAGCACGCGACCGACCAAGCTGAAAACATCACTTCTTCTGCACTGTTTATCGCAAGCTTGGCGGATGCCACAAAAAACATTCGGTTGGGTACCGGCACTGTTAATATGCCCAACACACATCCCGCTGCCGTGGCCTCTCAAATCGCCATGCTCGATCACCTTCTCGATGGACGGTTGAACTTCGGCATTAGCCCTGGCGGCCTACTATCCGACGCAGAAGCGTTCGGAACGTTAGATAATGATCGCACGGCAATGTTTGTCGAGGCCATAAATATGGTGCTCGACATCTGGAAATTAGGTCCTCCATATAACTTAAAGGGCAAGTATTGGACAGTATCTACAGAGCGCACGATGATACAGGAGATTGGCCAAGGCATTTTGCCAACGCCGCTACAAAAGCCTCACCCGCCAATCATCGTCACCGCCGTGGCGCCGTTTTCCAAAGGGCTAGTCTCTGCCGCAGCACGAGGATGGGAACCAATTTCTGCGAACTTCCTCCTACCCCAGTGGGTCGCGAGTCATTGGCCCAAGTATGTGGAGGGATGTGAGCAAGATGGAAGAGAGGCGGACCCAGCCAAGTGGCGCGTCGCGAAAAGCGTATTTGTGGCGGACGACCTTGAGACTGCCAAGGCATACGCACTGGGTCCACAAAGCCCATATCGCTATTACTACAAACAGATTGTTACCAAGATGAAAACGAGCGGTCGGGCGAACCTATTCAAGTCAGACCAGGCCATGGGTGATGACGCGGTCACCGTTGATAGCGTCCTGGACGATTTAGTGATTTGGGGCACGCCTGAAAAAGTGACTGACGATCTCCTCGCCTTTCGGGAAACAACCGGTGACTTTGGCACCCTGCTTTACGCGGGGAAGGACTGGGCAGACAGGGACCTGGGCCGCAATTCAATGGTGCTCTTGGCTGAGAAAGTACTGCCAGCTTTAAACTCCGCAGTCGGTTCAAGCGATTAAGAAGGCTTCATCTTCTCCATGCAGACCACATCAATAAATGGCATAGACATCGCGCATTGCGTCGACGGAAGCCCTGATCTTCCGTGGCTCGTTCTGTCAAATTCACTGGCGACAGACCACCGCATGTGGGAGCCACAGATGGAAAGTTTAACTCAAACACACCGCGTCTTAAGGTATGATTCACGTGGGCATGGGCAGTCTCAGGCACCAGTAGGTGCCTATTCTTTCGCCATGCTGGTAGACGATCTGGTTCGGTTGCTGGACGCGCTTAAAATCGAAACCGCTGACGTTCTAGGGCTTTCTTTGGGCGGAATGACTGCCCTCGGCTTAGCCCTTGACCATCCCCAGCGGGTGAATCGCCTGATCTGTTGTGATGCAAGGGCTGACGCACCCGCTGCCTATGCCGACGGTTGGCACCAACGTATTGCAGCCGTCCGCAAAGATAACATGTCTGGTGTCGCAGAAGGCACCCTTCAGCGCTGGTTTACTAGTGCGTTTCATTTAGACCCTAAAAATGCCTCAACCCTAAATTTGTCGAGAGATATGATTCTGACAACCAGTGTAGATGGATTTTGTGGGTGCGCATCTGCTCTTACTGAATTGAATTACGCCTCAAGGCTCGATGAAATCAGGGCGCCAACATTGTGCGTGGTCGGAGACCAAGACAGCGCCGCTACACCTAATGTTATGGCCGCAATGACTGATGCCATACCAAATGCTCAATTAAAGACGATTAAGGATGCCGCCCACTTAGCTAATATGAACAATCCGAATGCGTTCAACCGTGTGATTAAAGAATGGTGGCCAGTAAGTTGAGCTTGGTATGACACGAAAAATTATACACGATAGTTCACAAACCAATATTCTTTCCTCTGTAGTTTATATCTAAAGTACGTGTGCCCTGCCTACAACGCTCATAGGTTTCAAGTGGCGGTTATAAAACCGGAAACAGCTCGAACCCAATCAACGGGGTGCTCATCAACGATATCCCAACTGCCTCCAATTATCTCGGCAAACTGGAAATCAGGCCTCATCTTTCGGGCCTGTAGCGCATTCTCATAAATACTATCCCCTGTATTCGTTAGAATGAGAGTGGGGTGTTTAATGAGCGGTAGTGTGGAAGCATGGTCGTATTGAAATGCAGCATGGTGACCGTACCAAAAAGGACCGTAGCCAATAAGCGACTCTGCAATGTAGCGGCCAGAGAGGTCCCAATTTGTATTTTCGTTGGCCGCGGACATTCGAGTTTGATAGAGGCTTAATAGTCGCTTTCCATCAAGGCCCGGAGAAAATCCCTTTTCACCTGTCTCGACATAATCCAACCCCTCTTCTTTCTCTTTAGCCGATAACGGCAGTGGACCATTGAGAATTAGGGCAAGAACACGCGACTCAAATTGCAGGGCCACTTCAGTTGCAACCATCGCACCGGTGTGGTGACCCAATACATACGCGGACTCGATTCCTAAGTGATCCAGAACGCTTGGTATGACCTTCGCGTAGTCTTCAACACGAGGGGTGAATTCGGTTGGGTCTGAACCGCCGAACCCAGGCATATCGACACCGATGGCCCTAATTCCTCTAACACTTAATAGTCCGTACACACTATCGAATTGACGCAATGACATTGGTGCTTGATGGCAAAGAACGAGCGGCGTTCCCTCTTCTGTATCTTGAAAATGAACTTGGCCAAACGGACCGTCTGCGTACCCTCTTTTCACCATGGTTATACCTAGTTTTCCGTTTTAAAATATTGGTGATGCTTGGAGAAGGCATTGCCGTTTGTTAAGATCATGGAATTTAGAATCCCAATGCTCCAGGGTTAATTAAGTTATCGGGATCGACAGTCTCTTTAAGAGACTTCAGCAACTCAGCCGCACCATCCATCCGCGACTCAAGGAATGGATAACTGCGGCCTATTTGCATATGAGTGCAGCCTCGTTGGCGGAAAAGATTAGCCAAGCCTTTGCGCAACTCACCGACCGCGGCATGAGCAGTTGGGTCTGAATTATGCACCTCTCTTGTTTTAAGGAAGTTGTCATCCAAATAGCTTTCAATCATGTCGGTGCGGCGGTCTTTCCAATATAAGTTCACCTCGATCAAAACACGCGACTGTCCGATCAGATTACTTACCTGCCCCCAAACAAGGCCGTGCCTTTCAATAACGTCCCTTTTGGCATCCATGTAAGCGTCGATGTCATCGAGGAGGGTTGCGTGAAGGGAGTGTGGTAATATGCCGTGCATAGGCACCCAACGGTCACCGTTGGGCCCGAGCATCATGACCGGCGGCGGAAACGGTGTGCCGCGCATGACTTTAGGTATGCTCGCCTCAATCTCACGTCCGCGGTGCGCAGTACAAGCGGCTTTCACTGACCCAAGCGCAGTATCCGCATCGTTGTCATTACGTCCATCGACGGACATGTGAAGCGTATAGCCAACATCTTTCAGGTATCGTCGCCCGGCCGCCGCGACTTTGAAAGCCTCTCTCATGCCACGGAGGATGGAGTTTTGCCCTTTAGCGATACCGAGAAGTTTGTCGATATCATTGGCGAACCCAGTAGATGCTATCCGTTCAGAAAGGAAAAAGGGATCAAGGCCAAAGCATTCAGAAACCAGGCCGAGTCGGCCAACCGAACCCGTTGCTGCAGCAAAATCATTTCTATCGGCAAAACTGAAGGCTGCGTAACGGACCTCTTGAGGACGGGGAATGAGTTGGAGGGCTATCTCTGTCTTTACGCCAAGAGCACCACTGTCCCCGATAAAGAGGCCAGTTAAGTCTGGTCCGTAATATCGGTTAAACGGAACTGGCTCGACTTCAGCAGACCAAGAACCCGTCCGTAGTTCTTTACCATTGGCCATGACGAGACGTAGGCCAATGACGCTCTCAGCCAGCGTGCCAAATCTGCCGGACCCATAGTTAATCGCGTTTTGTGAAACTCCACCGCCTACCGTTGCGAACAGTCCTGACCCAGTGCCCCAAAAGGGCGTCCTTAATCCGAGAGGTTCGAGGGCGTCATTTAACTGGTTCCAGGTCACTCCTGCCTGAACTCGGACATACATATCATCCTGATTTATCTCGACAATCTCACTCAGGCGACGCATGTCGAGTGTCACACTATCTTCCCGGTCAGTCAGGTATCCTGCGGAATAGGACAAACCTCCGCCGCGCGCCGAAAGACATAGGCCCGCCATCGTTACTGTTTGGACAGTAGCGCTCACTTCTTCAATAGTGCCCGGTCGCACAACTGCAATTGGTGGCTTGCTTTCGTAGAATATATCTTTGCCGTAGGGCGAAAGGCTCGCTTTGTCTGTGATGACGTTATCCGGCCCAACGTGCCGGGCAAGTGTGGCAAAGACGGCTTGATAACCCTGGATTGGTTTTTTTACGTTCATTTGTGCTTCCCACTAAAGCGCTTTTTGAATCAGTCATGCAATGAGCACAGCCGCTTTTAGGCTGTTGGATGTAACAGCATATTGCCTCTACTCTATGTAGGTCTATGGGTACCCGCTTCAATTAAATAACGGCGCCCCCGAAGGGCGGTATAAAGGGGTAAATCGTGCCGACTGTTTTGATTACAGGTGCCAATCGTGGGCTTGGACTAGGGTTCGTTACCCAATATGCAGGAGAGGGCTGGCGGGTCATTGCCAGTTGCCGAACACCTGGAGAAGCCGAGACCCTCGGACGATTCTCTGCCGAGAACGGGCAGGTTAGCGTCGTCCAGATGGACGTGTCGGACCATGGTTCGGTTGATGCTTGCGCTGCGCAACTTACCGGACAACCGATAGACGTCCTGATTAACAACGCAGGAATCGCCAGTGACGATTTTGCCCACCAAATGCTCGGCGGGTTCGACTTCGAGAATTGGGAGGCTATTCTGCGAACCAATACGCTTGGTCCGATGAAGGTGTCTGAGGCGCTTCTTTCTAACATAAAGGTGGGCGCTCAAAAAAAGATAGCTGTGGTGTCCAGTACTGTCGGTTCACTGACCCAAATGAACGAATATCCGATTTACCCTTACGCGACGAGCAAAGCAGCCTTGAATAAAGGAATTCTCTTAATGGCTGAGCAATTGCGTAATGACGGCGTAAGCGTTCTTTGTTTATGCCCCGGTCACGTTAAGACCGATATGGGACTGAAAGCTGAGGGAGCATCCGTAGAAGTAGTCGACGCAGTGGCCGGCATGCGGGATGAAATTTCTAACTTGACTATGGCGACATCCGGCTCATTTAAGCGGTACAATGGCGAAACAATTTCCTGGTAAGAGGTGTGAAATAAGTGACTGGAGCAAAATCGAGTTATATTCCGACGCGCGATGAAATTACAAAAGCGGCTCATGATCTGATACCTGTCCTGCGTGAACGAGCCCTGGCAACGGAAAAAAACAGAGACCTGTTGCCGGAAACGGTTGCTGACCTCAAAGCGGCGGGTATTCATAAGATTTTCACACCGCGTCGCTATGGCGGATATGAAATGGACTGGGGCGTCCACGTCGACGTCACCAAAGAACTCGGCAAAGGCTGCGGCTCTACCTCGTGGGTAAGCTCGGTGGTCTTTTGTCACTCTTGGTTGCTCGCACGGTTCCCGCCAGAATGCCAAGAGGAATTTTGGCCCGATCATCCAGATGCTGTCATCGGAACGGCGTTCGCGGGCGGTGGTCGCATGGAAGAAACGGCTGGAGGCTACATCCTAAATGGCCAGTGGAAATTCTCGAGCGGCATTAATCATTCAGACTGCGCCGTTGTCGCAGCCCAGGTGGGCGGCAGTAAGGATGACCTTCAAAGCGGCCGCACGCAGATCTTTCGGATGGCTATGTTATTGCCGTCCGAATACGAAGTGGTTGATACATGGGATTCGGAGGGCTTAAGAGGGACAGGCAGTCACGACATCAAAGTCTTGAACCAGTTTGTGCCGACTCACCGCACAATCTTGACTGAGGAGGCGACCGGAATGAAGCCTCCCGGTGCCGTCCTTCACGATAACTACATCTACAATGTAGAGTTTTCGCCGTACTTTTTTACGCTAGTGGCTGGCCCAATGTTGGGAACAGCGATGGGTGCGCTTGAGGAGTACTGCGAGTTGACCAAAACCCGCTCAGGACAAATGTTTGGGGAATCTATTATCGAACAAGTGCCGGTTCAAGCACGGGTCGGAGAATCCGCCGCTGAAATTCATGCCGCAAATTTGATCGTCGATAACATCAACCAATATCTGCACGATGAAGGTTCAGCAGGGCGAGAACTTCCTGGCACTACGCTTTTAACCATAAAACGAGACCTTGCTTATGCGTCGCGCCAATGCTTGTCCGCCGCGACACGTTTATCCGGCATGATGGGTGTGACCGCGCAAACCGGTCGTAACCCGGTACAACGACATTTTAGAGATTGTCGCACAATCTCGACCCACGGTGGATTGCAGTGGGATGGAGCGATGACACCGAACGGAAAGATTTTGTTTGGTATGAAAACCGGTGATCTCAAAGTTGATAATGCGGTGCCATCACCCACCCTTGACCGAGCGTTGTTCTAATAGGCACAGGAGTTTCTTTACTATGGCACGGGCGCATGTCGAATTCGTTCAGTCTCAGGTTCTTCCGTTTTC
The DNA here is from genome assembly GCA_028822445.1 of Rhodospirillaceae bacterium. GTDB lineage: Bacteria > Pseudomonadota > Alphaproteobacteria > Rhodospirillales > Rhodospirillaceae > WLXB01. The sequence goes on from JAPKDQ010000007.1 coordinate 115,168, forward strand.
ACAGGGATTATATGGCGGTGCGCGCCCGGACGTAGAAATGCGTATTCTTAGTATTGATAATGAGGGTGGCGATGCGTCAACCATGATCCGTTGGCCGGCCGGATGGTCACGAACTGAGCCCGAGCATTTGGACTGCGATGAAGAATTCCTGGTACTCGAAGGTTCGTTAGAGATTAACGGTACTCTATATCGAAAGCATGACTATGCCCATCTTCCCAGCGGCTATCTTAGAACCAGCCAGCGTAGTGAACGTGGCGCAGTTACGATTTCTTTTTTCTCCTCCGAACCTCATGCGATTCCATCAGATTCCTCAGGTAATGGTTTTGACCGCGCCCGCCTGGTAGAGCATATAGAAACCCGAACATATGAAAAAATGAAAGAGGTCTCGGAATCCTTCGACACACCTGATTGGGATCCGACAGGATCGTTTCATAAGTTGCTTTATCAAGATCCGTATTCCGGCGAGCGCACGTGGATGATCGGCATGGCGCCTCACTGGCAAACCGACCTGTGTGAGGTTCACCCTGTTGTAGAAGAAGAATTCTCGATCCTCGGAGATTTGTGCTTCCCCAAGGGTGTTTTCCGTGATGGTGGGTACTTTTGGCGGCCGCCTGGTATTCAACATGGTCCATTCGCGTCGTGGGGTGGTTCGCTCCACTTGGTCCGATGTAAGGGTGGACCGTTCGCGACTGAGTGGGTCACAGGCGATCCGCCGGATTGGTACCCTGATTACAATCCGGTTTTACCGCCGGAGTATGAGGCCCCAGTGAAATCTGGCCAGAACTACGACCGTGAACCCAACTACTAGGATTCAGAATCATGCCTAACCTCAGCTTCAATTACCTACGCACCGAAGAATTGCCGTGGATCGATGACCCTGACATTCCGGGCTTTAAACAAAAGATTTTATCCCGTGACGCCGAGACAGGTGCCGTGACACGGCTGTGGTTTGTGCCGCCGAACTGGGGAGAGGACGTTTTTGACGGCAAGCCCGATCGTCATTACCACAAGTCTGTCGTCGAGCGCGGTTTCCAGCTCTATGGCGATTTTCCCCATTGGGAATTTAATAGTGTTGAGGACTTTGAAGGCGACCTTTACGTATTTAGACGCGGCCTCTTCATGGATCGCCCGCCCGGCAGCCTCCATGGCCTAAGGCCTGAGCCCCGGTCTCAGGCGGGCGCAGTCATTCTATATTGGAACACTGGGCGAGGCGCCAGTATCAAGGAAGCGGCCTTTGCTCAGGAAACCGTCAACGTTCCCTTCGACAAAGACGTAAAGGTCGAAATTAACGCCTTTACGGCTTGTCGCTTGATGCAGACGGAGACATTGGGCTGGCAACCGCATCCTGAAGTGGACGGCTGGAAGTTCAAGCCGTTGGCAGAAGCAAACTATGGAGCTGACACTGTCGACCTGGTTTTCATTCCGTCGGATTGGAAGGCTAGTAAAAAGGTTCGTCTTGGGGCAAAGACCAACGCAAAGCATCCGTGGCTCTACGTCGTGACTGGCGACCTCAATATTCGATTAGATGAAACGGACATCCGGCTCCAACCCGACGATTATCTCGACTGGCCTACACCTAGCAATCTAGCGTTTGCAGATGGTCCAGTTAGTGCAACAGGGTGCGTTGCTATTTGTTCGGGCAACCGCTTGGCTGACGTTATATCCTGATCAAGTCGCGCGGCAGGGTATAAAGGCGCTCAGCGCCGCCCTTTGTGATGAGCATGCTTTCTTCAAAAAACATGCCGCCCCAACCGACTTCGTGCAGCTCAAAATCCATATTGAGAACCATGTTTTCCTCAATCTGAAAATCACCCAATGTGCCACCCGCAATAAACGGGACTTCGATATGGTCGAGGCCAATACCGTGAATGAACGCAAGCTCGAACGTTGGGCAACCACTTTTCCGAACAATGTCGATGGCTTGGTTTCGTAAATCACCTGTGGAAACTCCTGGCTTCATCCCGCCATAAACTTCTGTCACGCCCGCTTTGTAACCACGCCAATACTGTTCCATCTTTTCAGAGGGATCACCGAGAACGACTGTACGTTGACAGTCCCCCATGTAACGCCGCCAGCGCATCATGCTGTCGAAGCAAACCTGGTCGCCCTCTGATATCGGGTAGTCTTTAAAGACCCTCCCCGCACCGGCGCTTTTTCGACCGGCGCCGTTAAAGGCGGCGAGAACCCGCCCGCCCTGCTCGGCAACGCCGACTTCATATGCGGTAACAACGTCCCCCCACGTGCCACCAGCATGAATGGCAGCGAAGGCTTTTTCCATAGCCGCTTGGTTTTTCTTGGCCGCCATCCTCAGAATCTCGATCTCGTCCGGTGTCTTAACCATCCTTATCTCAAACAGCAGGTTGGTCGCATCTCTTACATCTGCGTCTTTAACCGTATCGCCAAGCGCGTCTGCAAAGCGGGTGTCGTCGAACCCAAGCTTAGCACCCGTTAACCCCATATCAGACAGAGCTTTGGCCGCGGCTTCAAAAACACCGACGTAATGGTTCTTTTCTACCTCGTCGACCATACGGCGCATGGCCTTTTCTTCATCGGTAAATTCGACATCCTCAGCAAAAGTGTGAACCTTCAGAACACCGCCATATATCCCGAAGTAATACAGACGGAGATCAGGCATCCATGTTGGACGTTCGTGGAGGACAACAGCCTCAATCTCAGTTGTGATGAGGCACGGCGCAATATCCGGGGAGCGTGGTAAAATAGCGCAGGCTAGCCACGGAACATCGTAAATGAAGTCCGTATCGTAGTCGCTTAGGTAAACCACGTTATTGGGTGTAACCGCGATGAGGGCATCAAGCCCCTCGCGGTCCATGATCTCATTGGCTCGTTCACGGTTAAGCAGCATGTTATTTGCCCGCGGCCTTAGCGGCGTGGGCATCGTAGACGGTCTTCATGGTTACGATAGCTTTTTCAGCGGTCGGGAAGCCTGCTTCTAGCCCCGTTAGCATTAGAATCTCTTCGACCTCTTCCTGTGGGATTTTATGGTGGGCCGCCATCTTAAAAAAGAACTCTGCTTCATCGCGATGGAGACCAGTGAACAAGGAAATAGCGCATAATATTTTGACTCTGAGGTCGACCTTGTCCATTTCCCAGACAGGAACCATAATTTCGATCAGTTTTTTATGAAACGCCGGTGGGCGGGTCGCGACGATCCATTGATATATCTCCTCGCCTTCTTCGTCACCCCAAAGCTTGTGCGTAATAGCGCGGAAACGTGCCTCAATATCTTCTGACATATGACCTCCAGTTTATATGTTTATGCTTTCTCACCGAGGGTCATCCACCACGGGTAAGAACCGAAAAAATAATTTACGTCTGTGCTCCATCCAGTCAGATGGTTTGGCAAGCCCTCTTCACGAATATTTGAGAAACCCGCGGTTTCAAATATCTCTTTGCGATCTAGAGAGAAAAATAAGGGAATGAATGGATCTTCCATGCGGCGCCCCGTTGAGTCCAATAAGAACTCTGACAAAGGATGGTATTGCTCGTTCAGCACCTTGAAGGGTGGCGATTCCATGATCGCAAACCTGCCGCCTGGCTTGAGAATGCGCAGCGCTTCCCGCGCGATCTCATCCATACCTTTGCGATTCACTTCGTGGTACAGCCAAATGGCCGTCACAAGGTCGACGCTATTGTCTTCAAAAGGCGTGTCTTCGGCGCGCGCTTGAATAAAGTGAACCTTTTTGTCGCGCTCCTCGGCAAACTTATGACCGTACTTGATCATAGGTGAAGCGTAATCGACCCCGTAAATTTCGGCATCTGGATAAAGGTCACAATAAGGGATCGTGCTTTTGCCGATTCCACACCCTAAATCAACAATCTTTTTGTAATCTCCTTTTGGGATGCCGTTGGCGAGGTCCCAGCCCATCTCGTCGTTGTCGTCCCGATTACACAAAAAAGGGCCGATCATCCAGTGATACATTAGACCAGCAAACGCGCTGCCGTGATAATTGCCGGGTTGGGTGTGGATCTCTACGTTTTTGTAATAGCGCGGGGGTTGAACGTCTGGATTAAGTGTAAGGCTTCCCAACGTGCCTGGCTCATTACAGGTGTCGAGCCATTCAATGACGTCGTCCTTTTGTTTGTCCAGAATACCCAACACAGTTTCGAACATCATAGCGTGATCGTTGTATTCAAAGAACGCACCAAACTTATACGCCGTAGATTGGTTCATTAGCGCTTTTGTTTCGGCCAAATTCGGATTGGGGCCAAGCTTGACCTTCTCATTCTCATAAAAATCGACCATGGCTGGGCCAATTCCAGTTGAATTGAACCCCATCAGACCGGAAACGAAATCGTATTTCGCCTGTTCAGTCCGTGTAACCTGGATATCCATCCCTAATCCATTCACTCATTATATTTGCCTTATTTATAACCCTATCGGTCGAGTGCCCCTGCCGCAACCACCGAAAAGAATCTGAATCTCGCTGTGTTGTCCAAGTGAATAGAAAGCGTCATAATAATGGAAGTCGAGGGGAATTTACCTACAGAGCCGTCGAGAAGAAGGGGGGCGCAGCTACATGCCGAAAGACTATTTTTTGGGTAATGAACCATCCGTTGATCGCGTGATGAAAGTCGTCGTCGCCTTGGCACGAGAGACATACGTGCTGAAAGACCGGTTAGGCATCGTAGAGCGAAAGCTCGACGAGAAAGGTGTGGTGACCCGAGCCGACCTGGATGACTACAAGCCCACCGCGGACGATGAGAAAGAGATTCTTGAAACCCGCGACGCTTTCGTCGAGAGCATCCTGTCCCCTATCGTTGCCCAGCGTATAGACATTGAGTAATTCACCAACATTACTACGCGATTATTATGGAGCCTTTTTATGACCAACCCTGGTTCGTTTTGGTCCCAAGTTAAGGGCTATCCCTTAATCGTATTCGTGACTTGCCTGTTGGGCTGGATCCTAACGAGCATGGATCAGTCGCTTTTCGGCTATGCGATCCCAGGTATTCAAGAGGAATTCGGCGCCAGCATCAGCGATGTTGGCTGGGTGCTGTCGCTGTCTTTCGTTTTTGCGGCGTTTGCGTCAGCGACTATCGGGACATTGACCGATCGCTATGGCCGTCGAACGATGTTTCTTCTTTGCCTAGCCGTATCAGCATTGTTGGTTGGCCTGCATGCCTTTGTCGTAGGGTTGGTTAGTCTAACTATTCTCCGCATGTTTGCGTTTGGCATCAGTAACGGGTTGTCACCTATCACCACCTCGTTCATTGCAGAAACTGCGCCTGCGCGCTTTCGCGGCCTAATGGTGGCGCTTGTACAATGCGGGTATCCCATTGGTTGGTTTGTCGCTTCCCTTTTTGTGGTGCCAATAATTGCAAACTTCGGGTGGCGCTATATCTTTATGCCCGCCCTTCTTGTTATCCCGATTGCCTTCCTGATTGTGCGATACCTTCCCGAGAGCAAACGATTCAACGAGGAGCGCGCGCGAAGGGAGGCATCGGCTACGGCCGATAAAGAGCCCTTCTTTCAGCGGTTGTCTGAACTGTTTGCACCAGACCTTCGCAAGCGCACTGTGATGATCTTCATCGCCTTCTTCTTTTTTGGCGGTGCCTATGCAGGGACGGCCTTCTTTTTTCCTACCTATTTCCATGAGTTTCGTGGTTACCCTATAGAAACGGCAACGGCAATCGTTGGCATATCATATGGTGTCGGTGTGCTTGGCTATATCGCTGTGGCGTTTGTAGGTGAGTTCATTTTAACCCGACGCAATACCTGTGTGCTATGGGCTTTGCTAGGTTCCGTGGCAACGCTCGGTCTGCTTTGGCTGCCCGAAACCAAACTAGAGGACATGATCTGGTTTGGCATTATGGCCGCATTTTTCTATGGCAACGCTGCGGCGCTCTCCACCCTAATGGTCGAAGTGTTTCCCACCCGGGTGCGGGCAACGGCCGCGGGCTTCGCTGGATCTTTTGCCTTGAACATGGGGCATGCAACATTTCCCATTCTAGTCACTATGGGCATCGAAACGATCGGCTGGCAGTGGGCGTTTACCCTGGCCGTTGTTCCATCGATGGTTATTGTGGCGTTGGCAATCTTTTCTCTCGATAACGTCCGGTCGGGTTTGGAACTAGAAGATATCGTGCAATAGCAGTGCGGTCCTGTGATTTAAAGTAGGAGAACTAAAATGTCAGAAACAATCCGTAATGGTGTCCGGCTTTGGTACGACGTCCAGGGCAGTGGAGAGCCATTGCTGCTAATTGGCGGCTTTGCGTTACTCCACAATCAATTTGAGTTCTGCGATCCAATTCTTCACGAGGCTGGAATTCAAACGATTCACTGGAACTACCGGGGCAGCGGAAAATCTGACTGGACCATGACAGAGCCATTTACTCTCGAAGGGTGGGTTGAGGATCTCAAGGCCGTTCTTGATGCAGCGGGGATACAAAAAACAAATATTTGGTGTACGTCGACCAGCACGCCGATCGGCATGCGGTTCGCCGCAAAATATCCCGAACGCGTGAAGTCACTCATTACCTATCCATATTACAAGGTTGATGGTTACTGGAGGGACGTGTTTCACGCAGCTTATTGGGTTGCGCACGTGTTCGGTATCACGCAATTGTCGCGTGTTTTCGCTGGCGTTGTTCTCACAGCCAAGACGCTCTACACGACAGATCATTTTAAGTATGAGAAGTGGGCGGCGCCTCACTATGAGGCCAATGTTAATATGACCACCATGAAAGAGTTGATGGAGACTTTGTCTTCTACAGACCTAACCGGAGACATTCCTCGCATTCAATGCCCCGTCATGTTGTTGATGGGTAACGAAAGCGCGCTGAATGACGAAGAGTCCATGGAGTCTGCCAGCTTTGAAAGGCTAATTGGCGACTTCTTGGCGCTTAAGCCCGACGCTAAGGTCCAGGCCGTAAAGGGGGCGGGCAGCACCTACTGCATGATCACCAATCCCGAAGAAACATGCGGCTTAGTGATCGACTATCTTAAATCTCAGGCCTAAGGCTATTAAAATAACCGTCAGCCGCAATCCGGAGCTCGATGTGACTGGAGTATCATCGCCGCACCTTTTTCCGCGATCATCATCGTCGGCATACTAGTGTTTCCACTCGGAATATTTGGCATGGCGGATGCATCAATAACCCTGAGATTGCTGACCCCACGCACTCTCAAGGTCTCATCCAACACCGATTCCTCATCGGCGCCCATACGACAACTACCTACAGGATGAAAAATTGTGTCGCTTGAGCCACGAATCCAATCATCGATCTGATCGTCATTAATAGCACCCACGCCCGGGGCGATTTCAGCGCCTCTATAGGCATCCAGAGCAGATTGTTTAGTAATATTTCTGATCAGTCGAACACCATCACGCAGACACGCGATATCATCTTCATCACTTAAATAGTTAGGGTCTATGCGTGGCTTATCTATAGGATTGGAAGATGTGATTGAGATCGAACCCCTGCTCTTTGGTCTCAGCTGGTATACGTTGGTCAAAAAGCCATGCTCCATTTGGCCGGCCTGCGTGGTCGCTAATGACAAGCCCGGCACAAACGTGACGTGGATATCTGGCCGGTCAAGCTCGGCACGGGTTCTTAGAAATCCCCCCACCTCTAGGGGAACAGACGCCGCTGGCCCGGCACCAAATAACATCTGCTTTAGCCCTGCAGTGATAGCCCTATCTGGCCGCATTAGCCCATAAAGAGTTATTGGTTTCAAACATTTATGCTGCAGATAAACACCAATATGGTCCTGTAAATTTTGACCCACAGCAGGTCGGTCGACGACGATCGACACATCAAGACTCTTAAGTGTTTCTCCGTCGCCAATGCCAGAGAGCTGTAAAAGCTGTGGTGAGTTGACTGCCCCACAGGCCAGGATAACTTCGCGATTTGCTGTATACGTTTTTGTGCGCCCGCCAATCCGACATTCAAGCCCCGTGCACACACGTTCAACAATATTAACACGCTGAACTTGGCCCCGAGTCAGAACTGTTAAATTTTGACGATTCCGAATGGGGTCGAGAAATGCGGCAGCAGCAGAGACGCGTCGCCCGCCTTTAATATTGAAGTCATAAGTACCCACACCTTCTTGGGTCGCGCCGTTAAAATCTTCGTTGTCGGAGTGGCCAGCCGCACGGGCACACTCCAACCACGCGTCATAGAGCGGGTGACCGGCCGTCGCTTTTTCCGCATACAAGCAGCCGTCGCGGCCATGATATGTGTCATCGCCATTATGGCTGACATTCTTCTCAAATGACTTAAAGTAAGGAAGTACATCTTCGTATGACCAACCGCTCAGTCCTGTTTGGCACCAATCGTCATAGTCTTGCCGCTGACCGCGTATAGACATCATGCCATTAATTGCGGTTGAGCCACCAAGCACCTTTCCTCTTGGCCATTTTAAGCTGCGGCCATGCATGTGGACTTGCTCCTCAGTGGCATACCCCCAGTTGAGCGATGGCGTAAAATAGAGAAGGCCTGCAGCAAGAGGCATACGGATAAGAGGGTTCCAATCCTTTCCACCAGCCTCCAGTAAGAGCACACGATTCGCAGTATCAGCCGACAATCGATTGGCAAGAAGGCAGCCAGCGGCACCCGCCCCCACAACAATAAAATCATAGTTGTCACTCATGCCTTAACTCGCTTTATCGAGCTCTAACTGACCGGCACGCATGCATCGCACATCATGGTGACTTGAAAATGAGCTAAGGACTTGGCGTTCTTTATCGCAGGCCTCGGTCGCCTGCGGGCAACGCGTAGCCAGGTAACACCCTACCGGCAAATCGATGGGGCTTGGGATTTCCCCTTCGAGATCAACGCGATCTGTTCTGTCGACGCGTCGCGTCTTTGGGTTCTCTTCAAGGTGGGCGCCTATCAGCGCTTTCGTATAGGGGTGAACCGGCTTCTCAAAGATTTCGGTAGTCGGGCCCTGCTCGACAACCTGCCCCAAGTACATCACCACGACCCGGTCACAGGCAGATGCCACCGAGGTCAGGTCGTGGGAAATCAAGAGATAGGACAGGCCCAGCTCAGTACGGAGGCGTTTAAGGACGTCGAGGATGATGTGGCGGTCTTGCGGTGCAAGCATTGATGTCGGCTCATCAAGCACGAGGAAGTCCGGCTTCATAAGCAGAGCACGCGCTATCGCGACACGTTGCAAAATGCCCGCACTCAGGTCCTTTGGCCTTCGGCCTAGAACTGAGGCATCGACTGAAACACGCTTGAGGCCTTCTTCGATCGCAGCCCTCGCCTCTGTCGGCGGAACAATTTGATGAATTTCTAACGGGTCCAATAAAGATTTCTCGATGGTCCACCGAGGATCAAAACTATCGTACGGGTCCTGCTGAACAATCTGTATCCGTTGCCTTACGCGACGTAGCGCCTCGCCGCTAACAACGCCGAGGTCCTGACCGTCGAAGGTAATTTTACCCGCATCGGAATCCAAGAGTTTCAACAAGCATCGGCCAACCGTCGATTTCCCAGACCCAGATTCACCGACAAGCCCAACGCTCTCGCCAGCAAAGAGGGATAACGACATATCATCGACCGCCTGAACAACTTTCTTTGTCCCACGCAAAGGAAACGTTTTGCGCAAACCCTCGACTTTGAGCAGCGGTGCACGATTTTGACCTTCGCCCTGACCAGAGGACGTTGCCTGAGTAGTATGCAGCATTGACGTGGATACAAATTCAGATGCAGACACATCTTTCGACACACGACCAGCATCGAGCTCTATTACACGATCACAATAATTCGCTAATATACCAGGCTCTTGCGTGACCAAGACCATCGCCGTTCCTGTCTTACGGGAAGTCTCCCACATAGTATCGAGGAACTGTGCCTGAACTGTCACGTCAAGGCCACTGGTCGGCTCGTCTGCAATCAACAGCTTTGGGCTAGTGGACAGCGCCAAAGCGATAAGCACACGCTGGGCCATGCCGCCAGAAAGTTCATGGACGAATGCATCTGCGCGTCGTTCTGGGTCGTTGATGCCGACCAAGCGCAGCATTTCGATTGCGCGCTGATGCGCCTCCGCCCCACCAGAACCCCTATGGGTTTGGTAAACACGACTGATCTGACGACCGACCTGGTACATGGGGTGCAAGGCGGACCGAGGATTCTGAACTATAAGAGCAATATCTCGGCCCCTGATGTCCTCGAGTTCCACATCCGATAATGCGAGCAGATCGTTTCTACCGAAGTAGATCTCGCCGTTCGTGATCTGCGCGCCGCGACGCGTAAGGCCAAGAAGAGCATAGGCCAGAGTTGATTTTCCAGAGCCGCTGCTGCCCGTTAGACCAACAATCTCACCAGCAGCTATATCCATATTTATGTCAGAGAGAGTTGGGCTTTCGTTGGCGTACTGAACCGAAAGGCCGCGCGCTGACAAAACAGTGTTGGTGCTATCGGCCATATCGCTTCTCCAGAATATGGCCGCAGACCGCAAAACCAAACACTGTCACCGAAATCGCTATTCCCGGAAACAAGCTCGGCCACCAATCCCCTAAGACCAACTGTGTGGCACCCGTCGCAATCATCGAACCCCACTCTGGCGTTGGCGGGCGCACACCCGCACCGACGAAACTCAACCCCGCAGTCAACAAGATCGCGAACCCGATAGTGACAGAGAACTGAATCAAAGACGGGCCAATAGCATTTGGCAAAATATGCTGACGCGCGATTCCGAACTCAGTTTTACCGAGCGCACGTGCTGCCTCAATAAAGCTCCGGTCCCGCAGCGCCAGCACTTCTGTGCGGGTTAAACGTAGATAGATCGGCGCATATAAAAATGACATTGCTAGAACAATGTTCACCCAGGACCGTCCAGCAAGGGCAACAAGAATCATCGCCGTAATAAAAACCGGGAAAGACTGAAGTAAGTCCGAGGTCCGCAGAAGCGTTTCAGTCCAGATATTTCTGAAGTAACCAGAGATGACCCCTAACGAGACACCAATAATCACACTGACAATATTCGCGCTAAGCGCGATGATCAGGTCGGTACGGGTTGCCTCTATCGTTCTACTAAACACGTCTAGACCCGATGCATCGGTTCCAAACCAATGCGGCGTTGGCCCATCACCAACGATTGTCTGCCAAAATAAAGACGGCCACGCCGACAAAGGCGGCGGCGGCGTCGATACGTTCTCAGTCGCCTGTGTGGGGTCGTAGGGAATCAGCCACGGTGAAAAAACAGCCAAGAAGATGGCCACGGATACGATTCCGATGCCAATCCACGCCAGGACACCAAGCGAATCTTGATCTTTTTCGACAGCAACGTCAGTCATACCGAGACTCGCGGATCAAGCAGCGCCTGGCAAACATCTATGGCGAGATAAATAAGCAGGGTCAGCGCCGATATCGTCAGAACAACGCCTTGGATCGCAGGGTAGTCAAAGGCGAGAATAGAGCGGATCGCGTACTGGCCTAAACCGCTGATCGAAAAAATACTCTCAATCAAAACCGCGCCACCAATCATAAAGCCAAACAGAATACCTATGAGCGTGAGGGCTGGTGCGAAGGCGGCGCGGAGTGCATCACGGGCCAAAATGCCCCGCGGAAGACCAGCCGCTTGGCCATAAAACATAAAATCTGCGTTCATTGTTTGCGCCACGTTCTCACGAACCATCTTGATAATCGGCCCGCTCAAGACAAACGACAACGTGAGGATGGGAAGACTGAGATACCATAGAGCTTCCAAGAAAATATCCACGCGACCCGCCAACAGCGCATCGATGGTGATTGCGCCAGTTACGAAATCGGGCGGATCCGTCAAAGGCGATAGCCGCCCTAACGGACCTGGCGCGATCCCCAGGACGACGAAGAAGACAAAGATAAAAATGATACCCCAGCTGAATTCTGGCTGAGAGCCGGCAAAAAGGCCGTAGATCAATGTTCCTTTATCCGCAGCACCGCCGGGATTTACAGCTCCGAGAACTCCGATAGGAACGCCGAGACCCACAGCGATCAAAAAAGATAACGTGATGAGCTCCAACGTGACCGGAAGATACTGGCGTATTTCCTGGTTAACCGAAGACCCAGTGACCCAGGACGTGCCGAGCTCACCGCCGACCAGCCCCACCTCTTCGTCATCGCCAAAAAGAAATACTTCGAATTGCTCTAAGGCAGGCAAATCCAACCCGAGAGACTGTTCCGCCAAGGCGTAGGCCTCAGGGCTAGCGTTCAGGCCTACAAATCGAGAAACGGGGTCTGCTGGCAGTAAGCGGATCAAAAAGAATACTGCAACGATCAATACGCTGAGCTGAACCAAGCCAACAGCCAAACGGCGGAGGGTGAAACGCCAAATCATCGGGCGTAACTCAGATCAGCAAAGCGTATGCCGTTGTCGGGATACCAGACGAATCCCTTTAAACCCTTACGGGTAGCCCATTGCGTTCGGTATTCGACGACAGGCAACCAAACAACGTCATCACGCAGATAGTCGTAAATCTCCGAAACAAGGTTATAGCGCCGTTCAGAATCGCGCTCGGCCCGCGCCTCCGTCCAAAGATCATCGACACGCGAATTTCTATAATTGACCATATTGTTAACGGCACCTGCCTCAGACGAAACGAAAAAAAGCTGAACCGCATAGCCAGCATCAACCACGATTGCCTTTTCATGATCGACGAGGGCAAATGGCAAGTCTTTCTTGACGAGTTGGCGGTCGCCGTACTGAGTCAGCGGGATGGGATCAAGTTCAACCGGCATTCCGATATCACGCAACGCCGTTCGGATCGCAGTCGCAATCGGCCCAAGAATTGCTTCTTTTTCTATGGGGTAAGAGAGTCTGAGAGCATCCTCATAGACTTCAAGACCGCGTCCTTCGGGATAACCCGCTTCTGCGAGCAATTGCCGCGCAACATCCAGTCCCTCGGGCGAGTCATGAAAGGTCGATTTTCCGCCAGGGTAACTGCTCGGAACAAGCCCATCCCAAATCTGGGCCTGTCCGATATAGCCGTTTTTGATTATCCAATTATAGGGCAACGCCGCGGCAACAGCCTGCCGAACTTTAACTTGGTCAAAGGGAGGGGAATCGAAGTTCATATGAACAAAGAGGGTCTCGTTTCCTGTGACACCAACAACTTGCAACTGATCGTACTCTCTCAATTTCTTAAATTCGCGCGGTGTTAAGCCCTTCGTTATATCCGCCTGCTCCATCCGTAAAATAATAAAACGGTTCGAAGACTGAGGGACCTTCTTGAAGACCACCCGATCGATCTCGGGCACGCCACGATAGTACTGAGGGTTCGCACGCAATACGAACTCGTTCCCTTTTTCCCATCGCTCAACGCAATACGGGCCAAAAGCTGGAGCAGTTACGTTGTTAATATAATCGTGGCTCCAGGGATCAGACGGGGTCGCGTGCTTCCTCGCCTCGACACTGTCGAATATGCGAATAGCAAATGTCGTAAGAGCAGGTAAAAAAAGCTGATTATGCGTCGATTGACGAATCTCAACTGTATAATCATCAATTTTTTTAACTTCATCGCCCAACCCGCGAAGATTCTCATCGGCCAGGACTGTCGCATCGAACGATTCAATAGACGCCACATTTGCCAAAAACCAGCCGGTAGGAGATGGCCCTGAAACGGATTTTGCACGAGCAAACGTATAGATAACATCGTCAGCCGTTAGCTCATTACCAACACAACTCTTAACGCCTCGACGTAAATTAAATGTCCAAGTCAACGTCGCCTCATCAAAGCTCCAACTTTCCGCTAAGCGACCTTCGAAAGAGGTGAAATTGAGGAGCCCGACCCCCTCTTCAGTTGTCTCTCCTGGAGCATAGTCAATCAACGGGTCCATCAGATTGACGATCCCTTCCTGACTATTCGGAATCACTGACGCTGCTCCGTCATAGTCCAATCCGGCCGGAACATCGTTCGTTATGTAAATGACTGAACTTGAATCCGTGTCATTGGGCTGCGACGGACCGCACGCGGCCAACGCGAAGGCAAAGAAAATTACCCACCGATCGTATCCCTTTGTGAGGCGCATTACGCAGTATCCAATACCATAATTAGGGGCTCAATTTGCAAATAGCTAAATGAACTGGAGCCGTATCCGGAGACTTAAATCGACAGCATGATAAGGCTAGCATCTGCTGTCTTTTTTTATAATGCCACAACACATTTTTCTTACAAAAAAAGAGGCTGAAATGACTAAATTACCACTTCCTTTACAGAATCAAACAACAATTGAGCACTCATATTAATGCCACAACACTTTTTTCTTACGAAGAAAGAGAATGAATCGCTCTGTACCATCAAAGTTATTAATGTATCTGCATGAAAAAGAAGTGTCTCATCCCGCGACACGAAGACCCACGATATGGCCGAGCAGTTATGGTGACAACGGCACTCCGCAATATCGACCAAAACGAACAAAGTAGTTTACTCAAGCTAGGCGTTCGCCGACACGATTAGGTCCGCCGCTTTCTCACCGATCATAATGGAACCCGCATTGGTATTGCCGCCGACGATCGTAGGCATAATAGAGGCATCAGCAACTCTAAGTCTCCTTATGCCGCGCACACGAAGCTCTGGGTCAACAACCGCATCGTCGCTAACGCCCATCTTGCAGGTCCCAACTGGGTGAAAAATTGTTTCAGCGGTCTGCCTCACCCATCTATCCAGTTCTTCGTCGCTATTTATGTTAGGCCCAGGTGATTTTTCGGGCCCGCGCAAAGAGTCAAATTCAGAGCCCGCAAAAACGGTTCGTAGAATTTTTACTCCGTCACGCAAGGTCTTGATATCGCCAGCATGAGACAAGAAGTTTGTAACGATTTCTGGATTGGCGAGAGGCCCCGCAGCACCGGCGTTAACGTAACCCCGACTCTTAGGTCTCAGCTGGCATACATTGGAAAAGAAACCATGCTCTCCCTTCTCTCCCATACCTGGGCCGAGACCGGGTAGAAAGTGACATTGGACATCTGGTATGGCGAACTCTGGGTTCGTCTTTAGAAACGCACCGCCCTCCAATGGGAAACACGCGGCAGGGCCCGTGCCAAAAAGAACAGCCTCAAAAAAGGCGCGCCCCGCGACGTGGGGCCGAAACAAACTTTGGATAGTGATCGGCTTTTTACACGTGTGCTGTACATAAACGGCGACATGATCCTGAAGGTTCTTCCCCACCCCTGGGAGGTCTTCGACAGTCTGAATACCTAAATTATTGAGGTCTGACTCAGCGCCAATTCCTGAGAGCTGCAAGAGAACCGGCGAATTGATAGCACCAAGACTCAATACAACTTCTTTTCTCGCCGTAACTTTATGCGTTTTTCCGCGACGAACGTATTCAACACCCGTTGCCTCAGCACCATTAAGCAACACTCGCGTGGCTTGCGCACGCGTAAGGATAGTTAAATTCTCTCGTGACTTAATAGGCTTTAAGAAGGCCGTCGCGGTCGACTGCCGACGTCCATTAGCAATAGTAAAATCGTAGCGCCCAAACCCTTCTTGCTGGGTGCCATTAAAATCATCAGTTACAGCATACCCCTGAGACTCTCCGGCTGCGATAAACGCATCAAAAAGCTCATTAGGCATGGTGCCCTTACTCACCTTTAGCGGGCCATGACGCCCATGCAACTGATCTTCACGATCCAGATGTTGCTCGGATTTTTTAAAGAACGGTAGCACTTCATCGTAAGACCAGCCGGTGCATCCTTGCTGGCTCCATTCGTCGAAGTCTTGTTGATGGCCTCGAATATAGACCATTCCGTTTATTGCAGATGACCCACCCAAAACTTTACCTCGGGGGACGTAGATCTCCCTGCCGTTGAGATTGGGCTCCGCTGAACTTTTGTAGAACCAGTTGTGGATATTGCGGGTGTAGAGCAGCCCACAAAAAATAGGCAGGTGAATCATCGGATTAATGTCCCTGCCCCCGGCCTCTATAAGCAGAACGCGGTTCGATTTATCTTCCGTAAGGCGATTGGCAAGGACGCAGCCGGCAGACCCTGCCCCAACGACGATGTAGTCATACTCTGTATCCAATGGACTATCCCTCGACGCCGTCTATTCGCAAATCTTCGTGCCGTACTCGCCGTCTTCTCTCATCTTCCAATACAGGGCGTCGAGTTGACGAGTAACCGGGCCAGGGGCCTGCACTGCTGTTGAACGGCCGGCCACCTCTCGAATAGCCAGAGCACCGCCAGCCGTACTGGTCGTGAAAATCTCGTCGGCACAAAATAAGTCGAACGGCGATAAATTGCTTTCGCGCACTTCAATGCCTGCCCTCAGCGCCAGTTCTATGAATGTTTGCCGCGTTATGCCGTGCAACACCCCCACGGCAGGTGTGAGAAGCACTCCACCTTTAACGACAAAGATATTTGACGCCGGGCCTTCAGCAATATGTCCATCGTGATCAAGCCAGATTACGTCGTCATAGCCGGCATCCAACGCTTCCATTTTGGCCAGCTGAAAATGTAGTCGGTCAACACACTTATATCTCGGGTCGAGGGTATCCGCGGGGAAACCCCTAAGATGGCTGATCATTAATCTAATGCCGTTCTTTCGGCCTTCATCATCAGCCAAAAAGACATACGGTGCTGCCCAAATAATCTCAGTTGGATTATTTCTTCTAGGGTCTGCAATGACCTCTGTTGAAACCCCGCGAGTAGCAATAAATCGAATGCTAGCGTCGTCGTAGTTATTTCGTTTTACCGTTTCAATAATCGCCTCACGCCACCCGTCCCGATTGAGCTTTGGGGTAAGCCTCGTCGCGCGAATTGAATCCTCAAACCGGTCCAAATGAGCATCGAGCTTAAAGATGCTTCCCTTCCAAGCAGATACAACGTCAAAAACCGCGTCGCCAAGCAAGAAACCCTGATCGAGGACAGAAATATTTGCCTCACTAAGAGGCCTATAATTTCCGTCAATATAAACGACTACTTCCTCTGCCATGCCTACTCCCATGTATAGACCCAGCTAACAAAGCCAGATCGCTGTTTAAAGATGCGGGTTAATTTTGTGCGGTTTACAAAACGCTTGCGAAATAGGAAGTATTATTGGTCATGCACTTAGGTCATGCACATAGCTTATTCAGCCGCCTGGGGGATCACGGGACACACGTCCTCTTTCGTTACGAGATCGAAGACAAATATGTATTTCGCCATACCCGTCAGGACACCGGCAACAAAACCCATCTCAACGATCTGCTCGTCACTATAGTGGGCTGCCAAACGCTTATGTAGATGAGCCGTTAATTCGCCATGCATGTTTTGCAGCATCATCTGCTCAGCAAGCTCTATGACGGCGAGGTCCTTGACATCAAAGTGATCTGAAGATGCGGTCGGGATGTTATCGATTTGCTCTTGAGTAATGCCCGCCCTCATAGCGTCAACGCTATTCCACTGATTACAGAAATAACAGCCATGCTGTTTTGATAGTTTTAGGCGCAACAGTTCCTTTGTCCGAACATCTAACTTCATACCCGAATTCTCATTATAGAAAATCTGCTTATAGAACCCCTCAAAATACCACTTCATCATGGGCGGGCTGTTGGCAAAGACCTCGACCACTGTCGCCTCGCCGGCTCTCTCCATTCCAAGGTCCCAAACTTCTTGTGTTTCGGAATCCATTTGATCCCTTGGAACGCGGTTAAGGTGTGGATCGGGCATGATACTTTCCTTCTCAATTGCAAGTTGGAGTAACCAGAACTAATGGAGTAAATTGTATGTAATTATATATACTAAAAACAAGTGCGGGCGCATAAATACCGCGTCTAAACACTATCTTGATAGATAGATAAAAATTGAAACAAAGCTATTCTAACACTAAGTGGCAGGCTAGATCTTCCCCTCTACTAGGTGCCCATAAGGGCAACGTCAGTCCCAGCAGGCTTAACCACCAACCTTCTTAATTTAGGATATGAAAAGAATGGCCAACGCCAAGCCAAAGAACGCCAGCAAAACCGGGCAATCCCTCGTTCAATATGTCATCGAAAAAATCACCGATGGGGTTGGAAAGGGAGAGTTCTCCCCAGGTCAAAGACTAATTGCCGCCGACCTAGCGGAAGAATTTGGCGTAAGCCGTGCGCCCATACGTGAAGCGTTGCACGTTTTAGCTGGGGAAGGCTTAGTTGACCTCATACCAAACCGTGGGGCCATTGTCCGTAAGGTATCCAGCAAGGAACTAACTGACCTCTTAGATTTCACTGAAGCGATTTGCGTATTGGGTGTGCGGCAGGCAACACCAAAAATGGATGTGCCAAAGAACATCAAGACCATGGAACAAGCGATGCAACGCATCCGGGATGCCTATGACAAGAAAGTTCCCTTACCCCTCGTGAGGTCTCTCTATGAATATCATGTCGATCTCAATGCGATATCGGGAAATTACTACGTCGATTTCTTTTACCGAAGAGTACCCTTCCACTTCTTCAACCCATTGTTTGCCGAGAAGGTCCCCTCTAACCAGGCCCACTGGGACGGATTTCTAAGGGATTATGAACAGATTCATGCCGCTGTCCTTGCGTTAGATCCACACGTCTCAACCACAACCTTCATTAGCCATATGCAATGGGTTGTTTCAATCGCTAGAGGTTAGGGCTCAGCCGACCGACCTAATCGCCTCCGGCCAAATCCGGTGTTTTTCCATCCCTCGTCCAGCTCGCACGGTACTCAGATGAAACACCCCGGCCTGCTGGGCGATAGGGTACGTCCGTCGTTTTCTCGTATCCGCCCCACAACTGACCTTTTTCCGACTTACGCCATGCCTGATAGTCAGCAGAATTTTCCTGCATATCCTTAATCGGGTGATCTTCCCAAGCTATATGCTCGGTTGGCACGTCGAACGGCGCAGTATCCAGATAGTGTCCGCAGAGTTTACGTGATTCTGGATACTCCCGCGGCGGCCACGGGAAACCCATTGGTGAGTCAGTGTGAACTAAAATGAGTGCGCCAGACCGTGAAACAAAGGGCGCGTGGTAAAATTCTTGCGGATGCCCAACAACACTACCAATACCCATTTGCCCCTCGTTGATAAGGAAGCAATCGCCCTGCAAGAGAATGATTTCCTCCCAGCACTCATGATGCACATGCTCCTCTTCGGCGATCATATTCGGTTCAATGTACTGGAATCGAATGTAACCGCCTGGCCCACCGTCAAACCCCTCATCACTAGGATGGGGCGTCGGATCAGGCAGGCGTAAAGATTTGTGCTTTACGCCATGAGCGCCGGGAATGCTCGGTGTCCAAGGCTTTTCCCATGTCTTAATCGTACGATTGCGCGTCACTGGGTAAGAGTACGCCGGTATATTAGGATTCCAGAACGCTAACGCTAAAGCGCCCGTAACCGAACTTAATTCCCCACCGCCAGCTAACTGCGGCACGTGGATGTACCCTCCAGTCCCAACCGCGTCGCCATTAAGCGCAAGATCACCTCGTAAAACAAAGTACTCCAACGAGGCGTCCTTAGAGTCTGTGCGCATTTTCCAACCTGGCGGTACTTCAACGACAAAGGTCTGAGACTCGGATTTTTTATCCCAACTCATCAGGCCACCAGCCATGCCGCCAATAGGGTCTGGGGCGTTGAGCGCCACACGATCCATAGCCAAGAAATTATAGAAAGTGGGCTCGTCCCTGCGCCAATTTTCGACTGCCATGATCATATCCCCTGTTGTTTACTGCAGCATTGTATGCAGAATATTATATAAATAAAAAGCCCTGTTAGCTGGGCTAACTTTCACAGGGATATGGGAGTTTTCCGATATGGGATCTAATTTGCGCGACTTACTTTTACTGGCCTACACGCCACGAGAAGACAGCACAGCTCGAAATTATGATGACTGGCTGCGAGATATCGACAACCCATTCTTTAATAGTGTGCCCGGCATTCAGCACTACACAAACTGGAAAATCACGTCCCCTGCAGATTGCGCCGTACCCTACACCTACTTCGACCTGATGTACGTTGAGGACAGAAATAAGCTCGACGACATTTGGGGTAATCCAGATGTAGAAAAATTTGCCCAAGGCTGGACCGATAGCTGGGGCCGGTATCCAGACGCCACGCCAGAAACAATGGATAAGAACTATCAGGTTTATTTATGTGAGATGACGTCGGGTGACCTAATGACGCCATGGCAGCCCGCAACATTTATGACCGCGAAAAGCGCTGTTTCAGAGTCCAAAGGGCTCCGCACGTTTAAGGTCGTGGATACGGTCCTTGGCGACCAACGCTTCAGCCACTTCGCAATGCGACCGCTGAATAACACCAGCGAATTCGCTGCCGCTGCGGCATCTCGGCCTTCCGAATGTTACAGCTGTGCGCTTGGAGAGTTGGTAGCGTCACCGGACAGTCAAGGCTAACCAGGCAACTCAGCTAATCCAAGAGGCCGGCCCTCGCCTTCAGCGTCATACGGCGTTTCTTCTTGGAACGGCAACGCACGCTGCCCTTCGACAAATTGGGCGGCGACTTGGGTGACATGCCGGCCATGCTGACGAGCAGTCTCTCTATCACTTTCTGGCGGAGAGACATCAGCAGGCTCATCAATGTTGCCCTGTGCCATCACGCCAAGATATCCAGCCATACGGTTTAGATCATCCTCGCTGCCAGCAGTCGAGTAATTACCGCCCAGAACGTGTTGCGGCACCCAGATCATGGCCATCTGACTAGCGAAAATCACCATTTGTGTCACACAGTTGAGTTTGTCGCCTGATCGCCCGGCCGAGATTGTGAAACCTGCTGCGAACTTATTCTTCCACATACGTTTGAGCCACACTTCACCTGCGAGTTGCTCAACGAAGAGTTTAAACTTACCCGTCACACTTCCAATGTAAGTTGGAGAGCCAAAGATAATTGCATCTGACGTATGCAAGGTTGGCCAATGATCGCCTACTTGATCAACGTGGATAACATGAACATCCGCGCCTTCGACGGAGCGCGCACCTTCAGCAACACATTCAGCTAAGACAGCTGTCTGCCCCTTAAAACTGCTGTCGTAAACAATGCTAACTTTAGTCATAATTGCTCCAAATCAAATACTAATAAACATCAGCAAGTAGGCCCTGCTACGAGGGTTCCGAGAACGGCAGTCGGCGCTGTATCCCAGACAGTATTCGCATGATCAAAGCTCTCAACGAAAAATAAATCAACACCATTCGGGGCATAATCACCCTGAAGTTGCTTCTCAACAACCCAGGATTCATAACGGACAGTCTCAGCGAAAGCCGACACGGCTTCTGGGTTGCTAGACCAATGTTCGTATCCAGGCCCATCAATGGCCGCTTTGCATTGATACGGGACCAAAACCACACATTCAGCCATTTTACCCGGCTTAAAATGACTGAGACGGGCAAAGCTAAAAAAAAAGTTCTCCGCCATGTCTGCCGATTCGGGATTCCTGCTCCAATTAGACACCCAGAGAGGAACATGGGCCTCAGCTTTTGGATCCGCCATCATCGCCTCAAAGCCAGACGCATCGCTTAACCCAAAGAAACTAAAATACGAATAGGGATCATTCGAACCGCGCGCACTATTAGCACGATTTCCTTTGGCTTTTAAAACCTTCCAACATGTGTACGCGGCGATCATGTCCAAACTATTGAACAATGGACAATCTACATCCACGAGCCATTGATCATAATTACGCGCCTGAGCATCAGGCCGTGGCGTATAGGTATCAAAGACCATGACATCAAAATCTGGGGCGCTTGGCATATCTATCGCTTCCAAAAAAGACAGGGAGGCGGCCCTTTTATGTGGCTCCCTGCCACTAAGTGGTTCCCCTGAAGGTTGGAGAGATACTCAGTTTGACACGAGCGGTAACGCGCTTATCCCGCAACCGTCCCAAGCTAAAATTCTTTACTTCGATGCTTTGCGTACGTCGTCCACACTAGGGAACGGGTACCCAGGGCTTGGCGGACAGAAGCAAATGTGACGAAATGGCTCATCGCCAATCACTTTCACATGCATTCGTGATCCAACAGGGAACAAAAAAACTGCTCCTGCTTTCAGAGTGGTTTTCGTGCTTTCCGCATAAAGAGGCGGTTCGAACACTTCGATCTCGATTTCACCGGAGATGACATACTGGTATTCGTCGTGCGAGAACGTCCATTGGAATTCAGTGCCCGGCATAAAATCTTCAATTATCACTTGGCATGATGGCTCGTCAAAGGCCGTATAACCACGGATCTGAGTTCCAGGGTTGAACGGCAGATCGAAAAGATCTGCGCCATCCATATCGGATGCTTCATACTGATAAACTTGGAATTTCGACCTTTGGTTAGGTGCAAGACCTATAGGCATAACGCGTCCCCTTTAATGAGCTCTAATAAATAAAAACCCCACATCACCGGCTGATGATGTGGGGTTTTTGATTTAGTATATTTTTAGAAGTTGTACCGTGCTTCTAATCCGTAGCTCCGTGTTGGCGCTTTGAATGGAACGTTAATAATTGACAACAACGGCACTGACTCACTGGCGTACTTCTCGTTGCCGAGATTGCGGCCCCACAGCGTCAGGCTCCATTCATCTGTCGTGAAACCAATGCGCGCATCGATTAAGTCGATTGGATCACGACGAGATCCTGGAAGGTTCGAAGAATCGTACCAGATGCTGCCGCGATGCTTATATTCAATCCGGCCAACCAACTCAATATCACCACTAACTGGTGCATTAAATTGGCCACCAATCAACAGATTGTCCTTCTCGATGTAAGGAACGCGGTTACCTTCGAGCGACGGTTGCGCGTTCAGTTTAGTGATCTTGGCATCAACGTAACCATAACCAGCAAACAGTGTGAGGTTCTCGGATACCGCCATATTCGCATCGAACTCAAAGCCTTCAACTTTCTGACTATCGACGCGAGATACAGCCTGAATGCTTCCGACTGGGAAGAATTCGAACTGTTGAGCATCCGTCACATCGGTTCTGAAGACCGCACCGTTGACAGCCAAGCGGCCGTCCATCATGCGGGCCTTGAAGCCGAGTTCATAGGCGTCGGTCGTTTCTTTTTCGTAACTATCTCTGGTGAAGATCGTGTTTGGATTAGCGCCAGCAGCAAGGGCACCGGCGATCAATACTTCCAGAGTACCGATGGTATTAAAACCACCTGACTTAAAGCCCTGACCCCATGTTGCGTAGACGCTACCAGTCTCATTGGGCAGTGAGTAAGACAGAGTAATTTTCGGCTGGAACTGATGGAACGTTGTCTCATCGTTACAGTCTGCGGGGGCTCGGCCGGTACGAAGAACACACTGATTGTAGGTCGCCTCTCCAGTAACCGTATTCGCACCGGGAAGAGTTAGCGTTTCAACGTCACGTTCTTCAGTTTCGTAACGTGCTGCCAAATCGAGCTGTAGGTCTTCAGTAATATCGTACTGAATATTCCCGAATGGCGAGTAGTTGGTCACACCGAACTTTGTCTTATCGTGATTGACCGATGGGTTGGTGCTTCCAATTGGACTTGGCACCAGACTTGGAGAAATACCGCCGCCCGTGTAAAGACCGTTGATGTTGGTTCTGGCTTTACGGGCTTTCTGGAAATAGACACCAGCCTGCCAACGCAACCGCGCCGCATCATCATTCGAAGAAACGCGCAACTCCTGAGTGAATGCACGGTTTTGATCACGCCATTTCTGAGTTAGATCACCGAAAACAAACTCAAAAACACCAAAATCGGTGTCCGGGCTTGAGTAGTCAGCGTAAGGTAGCCCCTTAGCTTGGTAGCTATCTTTAATGGAACTGAATGAACTTACAGATTCCAGAGTAACCGTATCCATTTCATGAACTATTCGGAGTGAGGAATTAACCTTGTCCTGAATATTGATTCCTGGCGTGTCATTGACAAAAGGAATTTCATGGACGCGGTTAGTATCGGGCCCAGCTATGAAGACCCCCCCCACAGTCGTGCCACTAATCTGGGCATTAAATGCAATCCCACCACCGTCGCCATGGCTTCCACCAAGCACAAAGTCGGCAGTCGTGTTCTCACCCTGCCAGTTCAATTTTAGGCGACCTGTCTTATTGGTCCAGCGGTGAACTTTTTCACCTGTGTACTCATTTGTGAAGGGACCATCACTGTCAGTGCTCGACGCTGACAAGCGCACTCCCAAACTGTCATTTATTGGACCGCCAATGCCGCCCTGGATCTTCGTCGCATTCCAATTGCCATAACTAGCAATAACGCTGCCGTCCCATTCGTCACCGGGAGGCTTCGTTGTTACGATAATCGCGCCAGCCGTTGCATTCCGACCGTAGAGGGCATTTTGTGGCCCCTTCAAGACTTCTATCTGCTGGAGGTCGAAGAAATCACCGTTGAATTCTGACTGAGTGGAGAGCTGCACACCATCGACAACAATGGCAACAGCGCCCTCAGCGAAGCGCACGCCAGCTTGGCCACGCATGTTCACAAAGAACTCACCTTGTTGGTTTGATGTCACGAAGTTCACGTTAGGTACGAGGCTCAAGAAATCTTCCGGCCGCGTAACACCGGCCCTTTCCAGGGCTTCCGCAGTGAACACCGTAACTGCAACAGGGGCGTCTAACAGCGATTCTGCGCGTTTCAAACCTGTTACAACAATTTCTTCAACAGCGATTCGCTGCGCAACAGCGGGCACGGCCCACAATGCAGTTGTTGCCATCATCAACGATACGGCAGTTATAGACGTTTTTGGTATCCAATTATTCACGGATTTACCCCTATTTATACTTAATGCCTGAACGCCATAAACACCAACGGTGACTAGGCTCAAGCTCACATAATTCAATGTTACTGAAAAACTTAAACTTACACTTACACTTACACTTACACTTACACTTTAATTTAATTTAATTTAATTTAATTTTACTAAATAGGCTTCTTCTCATTCAACCTTAAATTATTAATTGTATACAATATCTAAATATATGTGACTAATAAGCCACAGATTCCCATCCTCCGGGTCTTTTAATTACCCTAGAGCAGCCTAGTACCCATATTAACCATGTGCTACTCAAAATTAGTCACGTGCGGGTTCTTTCGTCAGGAATCACAGCTAATGCAATGCGATTAACATCGACGGTTAATGCTCAAAGTGGTCACCGCCGGAGCCACGACGTTGGCCGCCACTCAACAGATCGCAATGGCGCAGTGCCAATTTGCACACCAGCACATTGCTCGCTCACATTCACCAAGTGTCTCCAGGCTAGAGACTCGAGACGTAATCCTGAACCGCTTTAGCAACATCCCCCGGCACCTCATCTGGCTGGAAGTTGCTGCCCGGAATTTCCACGGCAGTGGCATCAGGTCTCATGTCCTTAGCCCTCTCAAACATGGGCCAAAGAATATCTTTTTGGGCACACATGATCAGCATTGGCACCGAGACCATCTCGTAAAGAGCTGAGAAGTCTTGATCCCAAATTTTTGAATAGACTTTGATATGGCCCTGCCACGCGCGAGCGGTGTCAAGCATTTCACGGTGATGAAGCTCAAGGTCAGAATTGCCACCGATGCTCTCAACATACTCCCACATCGTCTGGAGGTGGGACCCGTCGGCTTTCAGCTCAAATGGTTGTGGATATACGCCACCAAACGCCTGACGCTCTTCGGCAGTCAACACGACTGGTCCAATCATCATCAAGGATGACACTCGATCACTATCAGTGGTTGCAATTTCGATGGCTAAAGATGCGCCGGTATGGTGACCAAATAGGTGGACTTTATCGAAACCAAGAGCCTTTATCGCATCAAGCAACATATTAGCGTACTCGCTCATCGTTGGCATACCATCCGGATCAAACGATCCCCCGAAGCCTGGCGAGTCGAGCGCGTAAATTGGCTCAGGCCCTTCATACACCGCCGAGAATTTCTCAAACATCGCGGACGAACTTGCGGTTTGGTGGAAACAAATGATGGGAGTCCCGGCCCCATCCTTCATCCGGTAGTGAACCTGCCCTTGGGCGATTTCTACATAACCTTTACGCATTTTGATTCTCCTTACCCGTCATGCTTAGCGAGAAAATCTCGGATCGCGTTCGCGGTTCCGTCGGGATCTTGGTCGGGCTCGAAATTCGCGCCCTTAAGCAGCAGGCTTTCAGCATCCGGTTTCATCTCCTTGGCGCGACCGAGATAATCAATCAAGACATCATCTGGGGCGCACATAAGAAGTAAGGGGCAATCTATTTTCTCAAATAGGGTCGTAAAATCCTGATCCCAAACGGAAGAGTATGCTTTGAACCGACCCATGTACGCGCGGCAAGTATCAACGAACTCGCGGTGATGCAGTTCAATATCTGAATGGGCGCCAAGTCCCTGCAAGTAATCCCAAGTCGTTTTAAGGTATTCGCCCTTGGCGTCAGGAGACATTGGCGTCGAGTAATGTACGCGGAACGCTTCTCGTTCTTCTTTGGTGAGAGGAACAGGCCCAATCATCATGCACGTCTTAACGCGATCCGGTTGCGCGGCATAAATCTCCGCAGCAATGCACGCCCCAGTGTGATGACCGAACAGGTGGAATTTATCCAAGCCTATTGAATCCAGCGCTTCTATGACCCATGCGCCATATTGCGGCATGGACGGCATGTCTTCGGGATCAAACGACCCGCCAAATCCAGGCGTGTCCATGGCGTACAGGGCCCGGCCAGACAATCGGTCCATGACGTCGTAGTACATCTTTCCGGAGCTTGCGGTCTGGTGCAAAAACACGACAGGCACGCCATCACCGGCGACGTGGTGGTAGTGCAGTTGGCCGCCCGACGTATCGGCGTAACCTTTACTCAACTTAGACATAGATATCTCCCTTACCGTCCCTATCTCAAACCGAGAGCACCCGGGTTCACCTTACGGTCCGGGTCGACAACGTCTTTGACGCCATTAAAAAGTTTCCACAGCGAATCGTTCTTCATGAGACTGGAGAAATTGTAGAATTTCCCGATCTGCAGATGCGCGGCACCAAGGCTATCGAACAGATCACGTAGTTCTTCGCGCAGTTGAAGCACGATCTTGCGCTTCTCTAAGTCTTCAGGAATATCTTTCCATTTTTCGGCATACTCTTCTTCGATCAAGCTGAGGCGGAAATCACCGAGTTTGTCTTTCCAGTAAAAACTGGGCTCAATGACAAACTCCGCGCCAGCAAAACAGGTTAAGTATGACGTCTTGATATCGTATTTCTCTAGGATAGGGCGTTTCTCTTCAAGAAACTTTTCCGTCGCGGCACCGGCATCCACAGCCCGTGACAACGGAAAAAATCCATGAACGGGAACCCAGAGCTCACCCTCGGAGCCAAGAAGAATTGTACGGACGCCGGCAAAGGGCTCCGCCCTAAAGACTTTCGGAATGGTGTTATCCATTTCAGTGCCATTCTCTTCGAGACAAATCTCAGCAGCGATTTCCTGATGCTCGTTGGCGACGATATCTGTCAACGCATCAAACGTCATGTGCATGGAGTACTGCACACCTTTGAGCAATTTCTGCCCGGTTACCGCCATCTTTGCAGCAGAGGCCAGCCCTCTGAGCCCGCCCTTACGCACAACTTTTCCAACGATCGAAACACCCTCAGAAAACGTTATGCCCTGCTTCTCAAAGCCCGCATTGTAGTAAGGGTCAAACATGTAACATTCGGATGCTATTTTTAACCTGGCGATGCGTGTCTGAGCCTTCAGCACCTCGGCAAGCGTATCGAATTTGAAGGCCATATACGCAGTGGACGGCTGCGTATCGAGTAGACGCAAAGTAGCCACGGACTTAACGCCGAACGCACCGGTATCTGAGGTAAAAATCCCCGTCATATCCGGTCCGAAATGACGCCAGAACCCGTTAGAGGTACTATGTGCACCGGACCCTGTCTGCAGGATCTCCCCCGTTGGGAGCACCACTTCCAATCCAATAACACTTTCTGCCGCTGTGCCATGGATACCTGAGCCGTGAAACAGACTGTTCTGTGATAATGCGCCACCGACGGTCGCATACTTACCTGATAGTGGGCCCCAGTAAGGTGTCCGCACACCCTTCTCAGCTAGTGCTTCGTACAACGTTTTCCATGTGCAGCCACACTCAACTACGACGTACATATCATCCGCATTTATCTCGAGAATGCGGTTCATACGCAGCATATCGATCAGCATTGTATCAGGGCGCTCGGGTGTGTAACCGGACGTATACGACATGCCACCGCCGCGTGCGACGATCGACAAGCCAGCTTCTACGGCTGCCTCAACACCTGCGGCAAGCTCTTCCGTGTTGCCCGGTTGAATGACGACAACGGCAATCTCCCGGTCACGACAGCTAAGGTCAGTCGAGAAGAAATCGCGGTCTTTCTCTTCCGTTAGGACGTGATCGTTTCCAACAATTTGTTTAAGCTTGGAAACCAAGGCCTCATCGGCTGTTAAGGTTTGAATATTCACGGCACCCCTCCAATAACCCCTCAAATTCGGGAGAAATTTCCCTACAGTCTAGCGAGCAATAATGCACTGTCTGCAATAGATTGATTTTTATATTAGTCGCAGAGCATATTGTATGCAATTTGTTTGGCAACCCAACCTTTACTGGTTACGGTTGTGGGTAAGAAGGGACATTGAGCTCAAAATAATGTCAGTTTTCTTTCGCTTTTTGACAGAATTAGTTCAACACGAGTTGGGGGAATCGCTATGGGTTTAGGGCACATAACATGATCCAAGTTTAAGATTTATTCGCCGGTTGATGCAGATTTGGACGACGCACCAGATCTAGAATTTCCGTTCCACCCCGGGTCAAAATTTCGCGCTGTAAATACGGGAATCGACGAGCCAACGACACAAGTAAATTATGAGGATTTTTATAAAGGCCAAGACATAACGTGGTCGATGCCACACGACGAAGTCCATGTCGTTGTCTCAGGACGAGCCGAGATCGAATACCATCTCCCGCCCTTAATGATAGAGTCTGGAAAAGCAGTTGCTGAGCCTGGCTCAGTTTATCTTCTGCCTCAAGGTGCGCGCATCGTTTGGCGGGTGCTCAGCGATGAACCATTCCGCCATCTTTGCATCTGCTATCCCAACCCCAGCTATCCAATCCCCAAAGCGAACAGCATCGCTGACCTATAATAGTTTGATTTAGAAGCATGTCAGACTTGAAGTGGGCTTCAGCGCTACCAAGCCCAGATGGTTAAATGGAACGGTGTGGGTTTTATCCCGCACCGACAAGCCTGTTGATGGTCTTTTAAGCCACGTCTCTGTAAAATTCCTGCAGGCCGTTAGAGACGCTTTCTGGATCATTATCTGGCTGGTAATCAGCGCCACCCACAATGATTTGTTTGGCATCCGGGCGCATTTCAGCAGCGCGCTCAAAAAGTGGCCATAGAACATCGTCCTTAGAACACATAATCATCAACGGACAGGACACCGATTTGTACACCTCTTCGACGTCTTGATTCCAAACCGCCGTAAAAGCCATAGGCATGGTTTCATGCGCGCTGAGGTGATCAATCATTTCCCGATTGTGGAGATCAAGCGTGGTCGAAGCTCCGATCATCTTGAGGTAACCCCAGGCCGCGGATAGGAATTCACCAGTCGGTTCGATCTTGAAGGGCTGCACAAAAGTTTTCATGTACTCGCGCTTCTCTTCTTCGTTGACCAACACCGGGCCAATGACAGACAGGCTGGCGACTTTCTCTGGCGACTTTCCAGGCATTTCCATGGCAATGCAGCCACCCGTGTGATGTCCGCAAGCGTGGAATGAGGTAATACCGAGGTCGTCAATGGCCTCTAATAGACGATCAGAAAGAAAGCCAATGTCTGGGATCGCCTTCGGATGATAAGACCCCCCAAACCCTGGGGAATCAAAGGCGTAGCAATGATAGTCGTTAGCCAACAACAGCATTACTTTTTCGAACATGCCTCCCGAACTTGCCGTCTGATGGAAGAAGCAGATCACCGGTTTCCCAGCGAAACCGGCCTCACGATAGTGAACTTGACCTTCAGAGCAGTTCGCGTATCCCTTTGTAATCATCACTATCACCTTCCCAAGAATATCGTTTTGCAATTACTGATAATTCAGTATTGCTCAAAACTGTATGCATTCTACTATGCAAAATAATGTGGCTGAGGGGTATGTAAAATGAGTAAATCGACAGTTCTTATTTCAGGGGCCGGCATCGGGCTTGGCAAGGGCATGGCCCAAGCTTTCGCTGAAGCTGACTATCGGGTCATCGCAACAGACGTTCTCGTGGATGAAGGCTCCAGTGTCGTAGGGGCTCTGAACGGCGCAGGAGCTAACGCTGAGTTTCACGAAATGGACGTGACTAATACGGACCAAGTGAATGAAGTAATTGCGAACGTTGAGAAGTCGCACGGGCCGATCACCACATTAGTTTGCAACGCCGGCATCGCTAAAAAAATCCCACTAACGACGATGACCGATGATCAATGGGATCTCACGATGGATATCGACCTAAAAGGCATGATGCGTATGATACGTGCGGCAGCACCCGCCATGAGAAACGCCAAGGCGGGCTCTGTCCTCTGCCTCGCTTCCATCGTTGGTACAGCCTACGGCTGGGATGAACATGTTCCCTACTCCGCCGCCAAAGCAGGCGTTTCAGGCCTAGTCCGCGGCGTTGCCATTGAGCTTGCGAAAGACGGCATCCGCGCCAATGGAATAGCCCCTGGATTCATCCGCACCGCACAGACCCTCGATCCAATTAACTCAATAGGTGAAGAAGGCCTCAATGCGGTCGCGCCAAGCGTGCCTCTAGGGCGCATCGGCGACCCTTCAGATATCGCTGACGTTGCAGTATTCCTTGCGTCGGAAAAGGCGCGCTACATAACGGGGCAAACCATTACCGTAGATGGCGGCGTTCTCGTCGGGCTTTAGTTTACACGCTGACTGAACACTTGAGCCTCGGCTTTATTTGCTCACCGAAGTCGCGAATACCGCCGACGAAATCTGCCCAGCTGAATAACATACCGTCGACGCCTGTATCTTCGGCTATGGCATCTATTTTCTGGGCAACGGTATCAAACGAGCCACAAATCACGGGAAAGCCCATGAAGGCCATGTTGCCTTCCTCAAGACCGAGCGCCAATCCCGCTTTCAAATGATCGGCCGTACCTCCCGCGTTTGAATCAAGGCTAGCACTAGCGATAATATTGCTGATGGCCGCTTCGTCTGCTTCGTCGATAATTTTCTGACCCATCGCAAAAGCTTCGGCGTCCGTGTTAGCCGTTATCAATCCGAACAGAGCATAAGTGCCAACGTCACGACCTTGCTCGCTCCCTTTCGCCTTAAGGCTATCGCTGATCCCTTTAAGCTTAGGGGGCTGCGCCATGACAAAATTATGGTCCGCGTTCTTTGCAACGAATTCCACGCCTTTTGGCGATTGCCCGGCACAAACAATCTCGAGCTCACGGCCAGGCATTGGGAGGCAACTGCAATCCTCTAGGTCAAAAAACTCGCTGTGGTGGGTCGACGTGCCATTTCTCCAGAGGTCTTGAAGAATAGTGAGATAGTCAGCCGCATACTCATAGCGACGGTCGTAGTACTCGTCTCCGCGCCACAAACCCATCTGCGTGTATTCAGGCTTGTTCCAACCCGTCACAATATTGAGGCCACACCTACCGCCACTGATATCGTCAAGCGTCGCCATCATACGGGCCACATACGCGGGATGCTGGCTCAACAAAGCGATGCTCGGGATAAGACCGATTTTATCTGTAACGCTGGCCAAACCTGCCATCAGCGTAAAAGATTCTAAGCATGCATCCCAATACCCTGTCTCTCCACCAAAACCCCGAAACTTCATCATAGAAAGGACGAAATCAAGGTCCTGCTTTTCAGCCTCAAGGGTGATCGCCTTGTTGTGTTCAAAGGTCGGAAGATACGGTTTTACAGCCTTCGAAATAATATAACCGTTACTGCCATTGGGTAAAAACACGCCGAATTTCATATAGGTACTCCCGTGCTAACAATAAGTGTTGTCGACAACTGTCAAAGCTTCGTCAAAAGCCATGATAGCGGTATCAATTTCGTCTTCAGTAATCGTGAAAGGCGGGCCAACTTTTATTGTGTTAGGGACAAACCCTC
Organism: Rhodospirillaceae bacterium; assembly: GCA_028822445.1. Taxonomy (GTDB): domain Bacteria; phylum Pseudomonadota; class Alphaproteobacteria; order Rhodospirillales; family Rhodospirillaceae; genus WLXB01. Next base: position 147,127 of record JAPKDQ010000007.1, read on the forward strand.
CCAGGAAAACGCCACGCTTGGCGCATTCACCGGCGACAATGTTATTCGGATGCTGAGATAGATCACCGGTAAACCCAGTCCAACGGTCATCTTCAATAATCGGGAAGCCGTCCCCGTTAACCAAATCGACCGCATAAAATAATCCATGCCCGCCGACGCTGCCTATACTAGGATGTCGATCTGCAAGCGCGTCCAGTCTAGCCTTAAGGTAAGCCCCGCGATTTTTTACCTGCGATAGCATATCTTCTCGCAGCATAGTCTCCAAAGCTCCGACAATGGATGCACACACAATCGGATGACCATCCCACGTGCTGCCACTCCACCACCGCGCACCTTCGATAAATTCGGATATTTCAGTGCTCGCTATCACTGCGCCAACCGGCATGGACGATCCATTGATCGATTTTCCAACCGCCATAATATCTGGGTGGATGCCTGGAGAGAGTTGATACCCGAACCATTCGCCCAGACGGCCAAACCCGCACAAAACTTCATCATCAACCCAGAGAAATTTATACTTTCGGCTCAGCTCAAAAATTCCGGTCAGGTAGTCTTTATGCGCTGGCAGGCCAGCTGCCCCAAGCATAGGCTCTGTAATGATCGCAGCAATATTTTCTGGCCCAACCGCACGGATCATTGCTTCCGTGGCTGCCAAAGATGGCAAAGGACCTTCCCCGTTCCAATCCTGGCGTTCGGGCGCTGGCACAGGAATGTATCCCGCAGAAGGAAACCCCGGCACGTCACGTACCGTGTCAGGGCTGCCAGCAGGCGTCACATTATTGCGGTAGCCCCGCAGCATCGTCGCACCGACCGTTAAACCGTGAAATGAATGTGCCTGAGTAAGAACAACCTGGCGCCCTGTATACAAGCGCGCAATCGTAAGAGCATTCTCGACTGCTTCAGTGCCCGACGCGAGAACTCTCATACGCCCAGCCCATTTAGGGCTGCAGCTTCCGAGAATATCTTCAATAACAAGCTTGGCCGCACGCGCACGATACTCGTTAGCCATTCCAAAAAAGACATGGCCATAGCGATCCATCGCACGACGAATTTCGTCATAGATTCCGGGGTTGCGGTGCCCCAAGCTGTCCGAGATCAACTGGCTCTGAAAGTCTAGAAGACGCGTACCATCTGCTAGAAAGATATAATTTCCGTCCTGCCTATCAACAGCTGCGAATTGATGCTCAGATTTAGCCTGGGTATTATGCAGGTAATAATTGCGATCCCAGCCTTCAATCTGAGACCAATCAGTCACGTCTCTGCGCTCCGTCTTAAAGGTCAAAGCGCATGATTGTGTTATTCCGCGCAAGCTTATCTGGCGTTGGCATTTGCAACTTCAAAGTTTTTACGGTCGGCTCAAGTTTTGTGGAAATATTCATAATGCGCCCTCACAGATTTACTTATCCACTAAGAGGCTTTCTCTTTGGCTTTTACGGCTGCTGCCTTAACGGCACGTTTCAAGCTTTGGTAACCGGTACACCGACACAAATTCCCAGCTAAGGCTGTCTCAATTTCAGAGTCACTTGGGTCAGAATTAGATTCGAGCAATTCTGCAGTGCACATCAACATACCCGGTGCGCAATACCCGCATTGAAACCCGGCCTCATCCCAAAACGCTTGCTGAATTGGACTAAGCGTTCCGTCCTCTTCAGTCAGCCCCTCAATGGTAGTAATCTTAGCTCGGCTTAACGTCGCCGCAAGCGTAATACAAGATTTTGCAACTCGCCCATCAATCGACACCGTGCACGCGCCACAATGACCTGTCATACAGCCCATGTGTGTGCCGGTCATATTGAGGTCTTCCCGCAACAAGTCCAATAAGGACTTGTGCGCAGGGATTTCAAGTTCATGTAGCTTGCCGTTCACGCGCAAATTAACGAGAACTGTATCTTCCAACATATCTTCCATTGCTCTCGCTCCCTTACCCAGCTTTCTTGATGGCGGCTTCTATCGCGCCGCGCGCCATGACACCGGCCATTGCCCGACGCCATTCACCATCACCTTGGTGATCTGACAACGGTTCTTTGATTTCAGCCGATGACCTTGCTTCAACCTCCTCGGCTAGGTGCGCTGACCATGCCTGTCCACAGCAATCACTTAGTGTATCGGACATATCAACCGGCAGCGCCGAAACAGCACCGACGACAACTCGCAGGCTCGTGATCTTGCTGCTATCTAGCGTGACGATAGCGGCCGCATTCGCAGAACCATATCCACCGGCCGTGATCTTTAGTTTTTCATAAGACCAACCCGCGCCCGGCATCATCGGCTTGAGGTGTACACGCACCAATAAAGACTCACTACCAAGCCCATGTCTCGCATCCTTCATGAGGTCTGCCAAAGCGACGCGCACTTCACCAACATCACTTAAGACATCAACCTCAGCGCCAAGAGCAAGTAAGGACGGTAAAATATCGTACAGTGGGTGCATAGCAACAATGTTGCCGCCAATCGTGCCGCGGTTGTGCACTTGCATGCCCCCGCCAATTTGTGCCGCCGCGTAAGAGAGTAGAGGTAACTTCGATTGAATCAGGTCATTGTTCTGCACGTCTCTGTGAACGGTAAAAGAACCGATCTGAATAGCGCCGGCTTCTTCACTGATCCCTTTCAGAGCAGCAATCTGGCCCACGTCGATGTAGACCTCTGGCATCAAGGCGCCGTAGTTGACGCTCGGCATCAGCTCCTGGCCGCCAGCAATAATCATCGCCCCGGTGGAGAGACTTCCCATGATCTCAGCTGCTTGTCCAAGATCACGAGGTCGCGCAAATGCAGGATACAAGCTCATGATTAGGCCACCTTACGCTGAGGTTGCGCTTTCTTAGCGGCCTGGATGGCTGACCACACCCGAGGTGCAGTTAACGGGGTTTCCGTCATCATCACACCAAAGGGCGACAGCGCATTGTTAACAGAATTCACAATCGCAGCCGCTGACCCACCGACACCGGCCTCGCCAGCACCTTTTAGGCCCTTATAGTTAACCGGGTTAGGGCTATCGTGATGCGTTAACGTAATCGACGGGACATCGCCGATCCGCGGCATGACATAGTCCATCAAGCTCTTGGTTAGCTGCCTGCCATTTTCATCAAACGTGATGTTCTCAGCCAACGCAGCACCAATACCAAACATAATTGCTCCACACGCTTGGCCCTCAACCAAAATAGGATTGATCACCTTGCCGCAATCATGTGCGACTGAGAACTTGAGAAGCTTCACTACGCCGGTATTCACGTCCACCTCGCTAATCGCAACATAGGCTGCGTTTGAATAACTTGGGTAAGGGTTGATCTGCCCTTTCTCGTTAGGCGTATGTCGAACCAGACCCGGCTTAAACATAGCGGTCGCTTCAAGCGGCGGTTCAATGACAGAACCAACATCATACGCCCGCGTGTAACAGGCGTAGCAAACCTCTTCGAGGTCTATGATTTTATCGCCAGATGCAATTACGCCCTCTTTCATGGTGACGGAGCTTTCGTCCACTTCCATGAGAGCGGCAGCAACCTTAATAATTTTCTCGCGGACTTCTACGGCTGCCTTTGCCGCCGAGCCACCACCGACAATCGTCGATCGCCCAGAAGAGTTGCCAAAGCCATATGGACAGCTTGTCGTGTCACCTTGAACAACCTCAATGGTATCCAGGCGAACACCCAGTTCATCAGCAACAATTTGCGCGATTCCTGTCGGGTTGCCCGAGCCAGGCGTTGTAACACCCGTCAACACACGCACTGACCCATCAGGCGCAACTCTAACGGTGGACGAATCATATCCGCCGACAAGAGTGCCAGGCAGAGTACCGCCCTCAGGGGTTAGCTCAAAGCCAACGCCGATACCGATATAACGGCCTTCTTTGAGCGCTTCTTCCTGTTTCGTCTTCCATTCATCATAGCCAATCGCATCCATGGCCTTCTGCATGACGCCGGCGTAGTCACCAGAGTCATAGATAAGACCGGTAGGGCTATCGTAAGGAAACTGATCTTTCTTAATAAAGTTCTTCATGCGCATATCGACAGGGTCAATACCCAATTCACGGGCCGCGTTGTCCACCGACAGCTCCAAGGCTAAGGCCGTCACTTCTTTGCCATAGCCTCGAGACGCATTCCAACCCGGCTTATTCGTCACGACAGCCGATAATTGAACATCAACATTTTGTACCGAATAGGGCCCCGGCATAGTCAGCCCGGTCAAAAATGCCATGCCCCAACCTGGACAAGATGACGGCGCGCCAGTGTTCGCTAGATAGTGGTCGCGAAGCCCCAAAATCATACCGTCTTTAGTGACCGCTAATTCAACTGAATGGACCTGCTCACGTGCTCCGATCAGCAGGCATTCCTCGCGGTCTTCCACCCACTTCACGGGCTGGCCAATAAGCTTCGACAAAAAACAAACCATTCCCTCTTCAGGGTGGCCATGCATTTTCATGCCAAAAGCGCCGCCGATGACCGGCGCATGCACGCGAATCTTGTTCTCAGGCATGCGTAAGATTTTGGATAAAACATTTCTAAGAGGGTGGGGGTTTTGAACCGTGCCATGCAGCGTGATACTATCTGTACCGGCGTCATAGACACCGTTATAGGTGCGCGTTTCGATAGGTTGAGTCGAGAAGCGATGGACCTTCACATCGGTCTTTATTACACGGTCTGCGGAGGAGAATGCTTGCTCTACGTCGCCGCTACCAAAGGGAACCTCCATAATCATGTTGGCGTCCCAGCCTGGGACAACCATTGGGGCGCCATCTTTTAGGGCATCTTCCACATCAATGACAGGGGTCGTAACCTCGTAGTCAACAGTAATGCGAGAAACCGCGTACCGCGCGGTGCGTTTATCTTCAGCAACCACAACAGCGACCGGCTGGCCAAAACACCAGACATGATCCAGTGCAAGGCAGCGAATTGTCGCACTGCGACCGCCAAAAACCGCTGGGTCAATATAGTGCGGGATGGGGTCAATGTACTTAGCCGCCTCAGCGCCCGTAACAACACGCACTACCCCAGCGACTTTCTCTGCCCCAGATGTGTCAATGCTCTTAATATTTGCCGCGGCGTGCGGGCTGCGCAGAATATGAGCATGGAGTTGTCCTGGAAAGCTTATGTCGTTGGTATAAGTGGCTTTCCCCATGACAGGCCCACGCCCCTCAATGGTTCGCACGGATCGGCCTACATAGCCTTCAGTTTCGGATGTTTGTTCGCCCACGATAACCTCCCCTAACCCCTACCCAATAAACCGACTGCAATCATTCCGACGCCTATTTATAGAAGAAAGTCTAGGGCTGGAAAACAAGGTTGCATACAAAAATGTATACTTGTTTGATGTCGCTAGCGCAAACTATCTTAGCCCTCTGGACCATAACTGCCCTTGCTGAGAACCCGACCCGTTTGAGCCCTGCATGGAAGAATACGGCCGGGCATCCATGCACTACTGAATGCCGACCCTATTCTCGAATTCAAACACCCCATTATTCCGTTTAGGGAATTTTACCCTAAAGCTCCAATATTGTGCGAGTTATCGGTATCGGGTTTTCCCAAACATGGCTAGAAAATGAAAATTGCTATGTAAACGCGACGTTTAATAAAGTGTTTACATAAGATTAGTTCGCTGGTGGCTGCACATACAGCCACTCAATCTTAGGGTTAGAGAGACCTCTCTCCAACATTTCCACCTACACTTCAGTTCACACCCACGTCAATCGAGAACGAGACCTATATAACGCCACTGACTTCAAGGCAGGCCCATCTGCTCTGTATGAAAGGCCTCAGCTAGCTGCATAACCCGCCCACCACGAAATACTTCCCCGCGGGGAATAAATTTCCTCCGATAATGCTCGCATGTGCTGTGCGAAGCGGCGAAAGATAGTATACAACGCGATACCGAATGAATGGAGTATGAGAATAAATGGCTAAGCACGACGTGAATTTTAATGAGCGGCTTCAAGCCGCGGCAAAGGCCCGGCAAGCCACTCTGAAAAATGCGAAAGCCAACGCACCTGAGAACGCACCTGACTACGCTGAACGACAGGCCGCGCGGATGGCGGCCAGCATTGCCCGCGAAAAGCGTAGAGAGGAATCCTTAGTGCAAAAGCTCGCTAAGGCCGAGCAAAAAACTAAAGAAATAGCGGCCGCGGTACTTGCCAAAGAGCGCGCGATTGAATCCGAAAAGGCCGAACGGGAAGAGGCATTAAAACAGGAAGCCATCCAGGCCGCCGCTCTAAAGGTCCAACAAAAGGCGGCCCGTGACGCGAAATATGCAGCCCGCAAGGCCCGGCGCTCATAGTTACCGAGCGTTAATAGCAGAACTACTAAGGACGATTGATTGAGGCGGTTTTTTCTCTCCAACTCCTGTTGAACGCACCAGGCAACGTCATGATCCATATCAGCTTGACACGCTACGCGTTGCAAGTGGTCAATCGGTAGATCCAGCCCACTCGAACCACGGTGATTCCCAAACGGTATTGTCAAAGAAAAAAGGGCTTTATCCGCATATTTCACCTCATTTCTGGGACGCTCATACGACAGTCTGCGGCCCCTCTTCAGAAATGGCGCGCAAGAATATTGCCCCAAATTCCTGAAGTTTTTTAGGCCCGACTCCGTTGATGCCCGACATTCCATCAAGCGTGGTGGGCCGCGCACCGGCCATCTCGATTAACGTGGAGTCAGAAAAGACGACATAGGCTGGAACATTTCGCGCTCGTGCCAGTTCGAGACGGAGCGTTTTAAGCTGCGAGAGCAAGGAGACATCGCACAGACCAACCGGCTGATCGATCTTCTTTTTCACGGCTTTGAGATCTGAGCGAGTTATATTGCCCTCCCGGTAAGAGAAAGGCCCCTCGCCCGCCAAAAGCGCGTAGCCGCGCTCGCTGAGTTCGAGGCAACCGTATTTTTGAATATTTATGCTGAGGATCCCAGCAGCAACAAGTTGCCTAACGAAAACTGTCCATTCATCCTTAGGCCACTGATCTCCAGTTGCGAATGTCTCTAGATTTTGGTGTCGACGCTCAAGGACCTTTTGTGACTTAACGCCACGTACGATATCAATGACATGGCCGGCGCCAAAGACTTGGCCAGTCTGGCGAATGGTGGACAAAAGTGTTTGCGCCCGTTCCGTGCCGTCAACAACTGACGGTGGAAACAAGCAATTATCGCAGTTACCGCATGCCCCTGACACCTCATCGAAATAGGCCAGCAAAGCAATGCGCCGACATTCCGACGCCTCACAATAGGCTAACAAAGCATCAAGGCGGTGATGCTCGCGGCGCCTATGGGCGTCATCACCTTCGTTGGCGATAAACTGACGGCGCATCCCCATATCCCGCAGGCTGTGTAAAAGCAATGTCTCCGCCGGGGCGCCATCACGGCCTGCACGCCCTATCTCTTGATAGTAGGCCTCCAGGCTGCCAGGCAGGTTGAGGTGACATACATAGCGAATATCAGGCTTATCAATACCCATCCCAAAAGCAATCGTGGCGACCATCACAACAGCGTCTTCACTCATGAACCGGTCCTGATTGACCTTGCGTTGCTCTGCAGTCTGGCCGGCATGGTACGGTATCGCGTTGAGCCCTTGTTCTCTAAGATAAACAGCAACCTCATCTGTAAACTTTCGCGACAAGCAGTAAACAATTCCGGCCTGGCCGGCTTTGTCTTCCAAGAATCTCATCAGTTGCAATTTCCAGCTGGCTTTGTTCTCGACCGTCAACCGCAAATTGGGGCGGTCAAACCCATAAACGACGGCCAGCCCATTACCACGGAATAGTTTCTCTGCGATGTCATCTCGTGTAGCCCTATCCGCGGTAGCGGTAAACGCGGCAACGGTACTTTCGGGGAATAAATCTGGTAGCCGCGACAAGTGCTCATAATCAGGTCGGAAACTGGCTCCCCATTTTGAGATGCAATGGGCTTCATCGACCACGAACATGGTCGGTTGGATTGCTGATAGTGCCGCGAGCATCCGCTCTGTCATCAATCGTTCCGGTGAAAGGTAAAGCAGCTTTGCGCCGTCTTTAACTCTCCGCCATTCAATAATGTTTTGCTCGCGTGTTTGCCCGGAATGTATACAGGCAACATCTACGCCATTAGTTCGCAATGCAGAAACCTGGTCATCCATAAGAGCAAGCAATGGCGAAATAACAACCGTCAAACGGTCGGCCATCACCGCGGGAATCTGGTAACAAAGCGATTTTCCTGCGCCCGTCGGCATGACGGCGAGCACGCTCTTGCCAGCCGCTAGCGTAGCAATCACTTCCTCCTGACCCGGACGGAATTCGCCATAGCCAAAAACGTCTTGTAAAATCTGCTCCGCGGTATTCATGAAATCCGAAAAACCGGCCTCATGTCTGTATCCGTTCGATAAATCTCATACGCGTGTTTTCTCTTTCTAAAGACAAACTAATTCTCCCTGCCCCGCTAAAATGGTTCTCCGTTCCTTAACTTAAATTTCCTCTTCTCACTTTTAGGGAATTTTACACCAGAACCCAAGTGTTGTGAGGCACTCGCTCTCAAATAGACGAAACGAAAAAGACATGCCCATTCCTTGTCTTCGGTTAACTAGACGTGACCGGTTTGTAAATCAAAGGCTGCGATGATGTTAGTGGGGCGGACCTATTCGTCAGCCCCCGAACAACAAAGCATTTTCCAAAGCCGGCCTAAGCTTTCTCTAGGGTTCTCACGATGGGTTCGGTATGCCGCGTGTGCGTCCAACTCCGCTGTCGGCGATATCTCCACCGACCAAAGTGGTTTGATTTCATTCGGTACGAAAGAATAACGTACATCGAAAATTCTATTTGAGACCTCTGGGTCTTCCGCGACAAAGGCCTTGCTAAAGTCAGAGAACCGTTGGATGTCCTTTGCCTGTTGTGACTTTGCATCAAGCCAAGGCAGGTCTCTCTCAAGGTCGAGTTTAGGTATAACCGTGCCGTCAAAATGTCTTGGAGCAAGGCCGACACGCACGGCATCGACATGAAAGTGCTCACTCGTTTCGTAAACTGTCTTCCATAGTAATATATTTGCAAAGCTAGGCTTTATCTCAAATCGGATTGGTGAGTGACCACGAGATGCGGCGGTCTGCTTCGCCATAGATAGCGCCGCACTATGTTGTAAGGCACCTATTGATAAATAGACGCTAACCCAAAGCATCGCTGCCCAGGCAAATACTCGCGTCTGCCGAAGGGCAGTTACTGCACATAAGGTAACGAGCGGCACCGTGAACAAGGGATCAATGATCGGGACTATACTCCAGGACAGTCGCTCATCACTGAACGGCCACAGGAGCGTAGTACCATAGGATGTAGACGCATCAAGCAATGCATGAGTCCCATAGCCTAGCGTGCAACACACAAAAGTCTGCAAAAGCGTCAGCCGCCAGCGCCGCCCTAAAACATACTGAATAGCCAGCGCGCAAAGCAGTCCGCCCACAGGAATAAACGCTAGAGAATGCGTAAAGTGGCGGTGATATTCTAAAAATAGTAGTGGATCAGCTGACGATCTAATAAGGGCGTCTAAGTCTGCAGCCATCCCGGACAGAAAGCCAAGCCCCCCCGCGACCCCAAGGTTTCTTGTTCTGTTTGTCGTAGCCTGAACGAATACTGCTCCAAGCGCCCCTTGGGTTAACGGATCCATACCTAGTGCGCACTCTCTGAGTTGGCTTCTAATTGGGCAGAGCACCGCACTGCGACGTACGAGCTAAGCTAAATCATAGAATAAGATGCCACATATCGAATTGGTGGCGTTTTCATTTGCAGCAAGTGCATGCGATGGCAAGCCTGGGTCACAAAGACGTCACATATATCGATTTAATTGGAGGTATATTCCTATACGGGCCTATAGCCACTTCTTCATAGAAACATAGTCATTAACCCGACTACGGAGTTCATCAAAGCAAAGTCCCTTAGAAACCCAATCCGCCCTTTTAGCACCAAGTTCAGTTACACGCGCCTCCCATTCCGGACCTAAGGTTGTTTCTCCTAGGAAGTCTCTCAAAATTCGCGATAAGCCAGCGACTTTGCCGTCCGTTGAAACCGTCACCTGAAGGTTTCCACGCCTCAAAATTGCAGGCATATGGAAATCGCAAAGGTCCTGCCGGTCATGGACGTTCACAAACGCGCCAACCGCATGGGCCCAATCTACAACCATTAAGCTGTCGCTCTCATCGATATCACAAACATATACCAAGCTATAACGAGTATTTTGAAAGTCCGCCTCTAGTGGGAGGCGTCGATTCAAATTATCTCCGGCACGCTCCACAACATCGGGCTCGGGATCTGTGGCAAAGGTAGTCACGTTTCCAGCGCCACTGGCCCGAAGAATTCCCAGCCGTTGCGCAGCAGCAAAACCGTTGCCAATAACGGCAACAGGTAGTTTTACAACGTTCAGCATTATCGGAAGCACTATGAGGTCCCCGGCAACGTAGCCGCCACTTCAAGAGCTGCGTACGTCAAGATGCCGCGCGCACCGGCCCTCTTAAAAGCCAGCAAAGACTCGTGGAAGGCTTTCATCCTATCGAAGAGTCCCTTCTCAGCGCCGAGACTGAGCATCGCGTATTCGCCACTGACTTGGTAAGCAAAAACAGGGACATCGAAATCCTGCGCCACATCACGAATAACATCGAGATAGGGCATCCCGGGCTTGACCATGACCATGTCGGCACCCTCAGCGATATCTAGCCCTACCTCGCGCAGCGCTTCACCAGAGTTAGCCGAATCCATTTGATATGTTGTCTTATCAGCTGCCCCCAGGGCATTTGACGAGCCGACCGCATCACGAAACGGGCCATAGAAACAAGATGCGTACTTAGCAGCATATGACAATATAAGTGTATCCGTGAAGTTGTGCTCTTCAAGCGCCGCTCGGATTACACCAACACGCCCATCCATCATATCAGACGGCGCAACAACGTCGCATCCCGCTTCGGCGAGCGTGAGAGCTTGACACGCAAGAACTCCAACAGTCTCATCGTTTAGAATTTTACCGCCCTTAAGTAGACCATCGTGTCCATGGGTTGTATACGGATCCAAGGCTACATCACAGATGACCCCAAGGTCAGGGACTGCCGCCTTAAGTGCCCGGACGGCGCGACAAATCAAAGAGTCTGGGTTCCAGGATTCCGCCCCGTCATCTGATTTTAGGGATGCGTTAACGGCTGGAAATAAAGCGACAGCGGGTATGCCAAGCTGGACGGCCCGCCTGCCCGTCTCAATAACCAAGTCTATAGTCAAACGGTCAACGCCCGGCAGGCTCTCGACTGGCTCGCGGCATTTCTCTCCATCAATAACGAAGATCGGCAAAATGAGGTCTGAGGGGAGAAGGCAGTTTTCTTGCACTAATCGGCGCACCCAGGGCGCCTGACGAGTGCGCCGCAAGCGTGTTGCTTGGAAAGCCACGTCAAGCGGCCTTTCGCATAGCTTCAACCATGCCTGTGCCATCAGGTGCTGCTGCTAAGCGAGTCCGGCCCCACCTCAGCACCGAGTTGTTGAGCACGCGTTCATGAATACCTACCGCAGTTGCGCGAGTAAGGTGTTCGCCCAAACGGTATTTCACCACGAGAGATTCAAATATTTGAAAGGATCGCGGCGAATAAAACGGAACAATAATTTCTTCATCAGAGTGAAAAGCATCGATGACTGGCTGCGGAAAGTTCTCCCCGGCTTCCATTTCATAAATAGAAAGCCGGTGGATTCGATTTGGCCGAGCAAGCGCGAGGTCACGCGAAACGTGGTGCGCTGATGCATAGAGACCAGCACGAAAGGGCGTCACGTCGATAACACTCAGAAGCTTCTCCGCCGTACCACCACCATCGATGACGTCCGAAAAATTTGCGTTCCTGGCAGCAAACGCCGTTGCCGTTCCAACCGTCAATATAGGGAGGTCACGAGGGATCGGTCTCCGCGCGATAACGTCTACCGCAATTTGGCTAGTCACGATCAGCGCATCAA
>JAPKDQ010000010.1 GCA_028822445.1 Rhodospirillaceae bacterium
GAGAGAGAGAGAGAGAGAGAGAGAGAGAGAGAGAGAGAGAGAGAGAGAGACGCCTTGACGGGACAGATATATCGGTAGGCCCAAGAACAATTACACAGGAATGATATAGGAATTGGTTTTTATAAATTTCAGCGATGACAGAGGATCCTTCTCCTCTTGCGGACTGTTGCATTTATAAAGGGTAGAGGTCCTTGGAGGACCTCTACCTTAACCCTATGGTGCAGATCTACAGTTTCATATCCCAGGATAGAGCTATGAAGACACCAGTACATGTTGATTTTATTGCAGCCGTGGGGAACACACCCCTTATTAAGCTAAAATGGGCGTCAGAGATCTCTGGTGCGAACATATATGGCAAGGCAGAATTCATGAACCCAGGTGGGTCTGTAAAAGACAGGGCCGCGCTTTACATGATCCGCGACGCTGAGGCACGGGGCCTGATCAAACCAGGTGGCACCCTCGTCGAGGCGACCGGCGGCAATACAGGCATCGGGGTAGCCTTAGCAGGGAACGCTTTAGGCTACAGATCATTAATTGTCATGCCAGACACCCAGACCCAGGAGAAGAAAGACACCGTTCGCGCCTGCGGGGCCGAGCTGCGTGAAGTTCCTGCCGTGCCCTACAGTGACTCCAATAATTACGTCCATGTTGCTAAGCGTCTGGCCAGTGAGATCGGCGGGTACTTCTGCAATCAATTTGATAATACAGCGAATAGAGATGCTCACATCCAAACTACCGGTCCTGAAATTTGGGATGCCTTGGACGGTAAGGTAGACGGGTTCACCACAGCAGTCGGTACAGGCGGAACACTGGCTGGCATATCGATTGCACTTAAGGAACGGTCTCAATCCATTCTCACCGTCGCAGCTGATCCTGGTGGCTCTATCGTTCATGATTTCATTAAGACGGGCGAACTCACCTCTGAGGGTGGTTCGATCACCGAAGGCATCGGACAAGGTCGCGTGACACTCAACCTCAAAGATGCGCCGCTAGACGATGCCGAGCGCGTTTTCGATCCAGAAGCGCTCGATGCCATCTACAATATGGTTCTTCATGATGGCCTTGTGATGGGCGGATCTACGGGCATCAATGTAGCCTCGGCCATCAGGGTCGGTAAAAAGCTAGGAGCCGGCGCAAACGTTGTGACAATTTTATGTGATCATGGCAGCCGCTATCAGAGCAAGATATTCAACCCACACTTTTTGCGCTCTAGGGACTTACCAATCCCACCATGGATGGAGTAGCGGTTATACTGAAACGGAAAGCCTATGGATTATGTAAATACCGATGCCCTCGTCTCAACTGAGTGGCTTGCCGCTCATCTAGAAGATGAGGCTGTGGTAGTCGTCGACGCATCGTTTTTCGTCCCCGGCGGGACAGCGCCTGCGAGAGAACAATACACTGCGGGACATATACCAAATGCTTTGTTCTTCGACATAAATGACATCGCCGACAGAGATGCTGCCCAGGATCATACCGTTCCATCATCGGCCGTATTCAGTGTAAAAGTCGGAGCTCTTGGCATTGACAACCAAACCCACGTGATTGCCTATGACGCGATGGGTGGCGGCTGCGCGGCAGCTCGCGTGTGGTGGATGTTCCGCGCCTACTGCCACACAAACGTCTCCGTTCTCGATGGTGGCCTCACCAAGTGGAATGCAGAAAACCGTGCCTTAGAAACATTAGTGCCCATGCCAACACCAAAACCGTTCATCGCCGGTACCGAAGCGTTGGACAGGGTCCGGAGCAAGAACGACATAAAGGGGAATATTGAACAGAAGGACTATCAGGTTGTTGACGCTCGTTCTGCTGGGCGTTTTAAAGGAACAGATCCAGAGCCAAAGGCCGGCCTCCGGTCAGGACACATACCCGGAAGCCTCAACCTACCATTTGGCAGTTTATTTAATCCGGATACAAAAACCTTCAAATCTGCCTCTGAACTTAAAAGTTCTTTCGATGCAGCAGGAGCCAATCTCGCAAAACCTATGACTACAACCTGTGGCTCCGGAGTGACTGCCTGTACCGTCGCTCTTGGCGCCTACTTGCTCGGTAAAGATGATGTCGCAATTTACGACGGCTCATGGGTAGACTGGGGTAGCGATCCAGACACACCCATTGCAACCTTGCAAGATCACAGATCAATATAGAAGGACTGCAACATGCCTCGCGTTGATCCATTACCTATCGGCTCGCTTCCTGACGAATTTCAAGGGCGCATGAAGCAGGGCCAACAAGAAATGGGCTTCCGCGCAAATGATGTCCTCACCCTGGCTAGGGTGCCCGGCCTCATGGAAGGGCTAAGCACTATGACCTGGGCAATTTATGGCAAAGACGGCCTCGTCACGAACGAGCTTAAACGGCTTGTCTCGATCATCACAAGCACAGCCTCAGGCTGCACGTACTGTGAGTCACACACCATCCACGGCGCTGCAAAGGCGGGAATAGCTGAAGAGAAAATCAAAGCAATTTGGGAATACGAGACTAGCCCGTTATTCAGTGATTCCGAGCGTGCCGCAATGCGCGTTGGCCAGGGTGCAGGCCATGCCCCCGTCGAATGCACAGATGCAGACTTCGATGAACTTAAGAAGTATTTTGACGACAATCAGATTTGCGAGATCGTAGGCATCATTGCCTTGTTTGGCTTTCTCAATAAATGGAATGCCACGCTTGCTACAGACATTGAGGCAAACCCCCTCGCCGCTCTCAAAAGACTGTGGCCAAACGCCAGTAACCCCTGACAGCTCATCCCTTAGGACACTTTAGTTTTCTCCCCTGACAGGGCAGAATAGGGATCAGATGTATTGGAGAATTCAAGATGACGGCCGGTAAAGGCAAGAAATATCAAGACACGCGGCCCGTCCATAGTGGCTCTCATCCAGAGCTATTTTATGGAATAGTTGATCCGCATGTGTTTAGAGCCTCGATCGTTATCTACAGTGGCCTAAAGAAAATCCGCGGTCTTTCCCTGCACCCATCAAGGAGGCTCGCATGCGGCCGAGCTGGAACGCCGACACATTGGGCGTTACAAGAAGCGATCTCAAAACTTGGTAGCTACAAGAATCTTCTAGCCTTTCCTAGTAGCTTATGCGGGTTTTTGATCTCAGATTTAGAACAAGCAGCGACCGCAATGTCGGACGCAGTTGCGGCGGAATGATTGGATGTTCGGCTTCTCATCCCTTGAATTAGAAGCGCTACAGATCAGCCTAAAGGTTTCGTTGTGGAGTGTTTCCCTCACTCTACCATTAGCAATGGGTGTTGCTTGGCTGTTGGCGCGCAAGAAATTCCGCGGCAAAGCTGTTCTCAACGCTGTGATACATCTCCCCCTTGTCGTGCCGCCTGTTGTTATTGGTTACCTCTTACTAATTCTTTTAGGGCGCAAAGGTATTCTCGGATCATTCCTGAACGATTGGTTCGACATCGGCCTTGTCTTCACCTGGCAAGGAGCTGCGATAGCGGCATCCGTTGTCGCGTTTCCCCTCTTTGTGCGACCAATCCGTCAAGCCTTAGAAGGCGTCGACCCTCGTTTGGAAGAAGCAGCGATCACCTTAGGAGCTGATCGAAGACAAGCCTTCCTCGCCGTCACTCTGCCGATAGTCATGCCTGGTGTCTTAACGGGGGCACTATTGTTCTTTGCCCGCACACTGGGAGAATTTGGCGCGACAATTACCTTTGCAGCCAACATTCCTGGCGAGACGCAAACTTTACCTCTCGCACTCTACGCCGCGACCCAGGCCCCCGGCGGAGATTCCATTGCGCTTAGGCTCGTCTTCCTTTCACTAGTGCTTGCTATGGGCGCGCTACTAGCCTCCGAATGGCTATCCCGCAAAACTCACTTCAAGGTTCATGGGAGTTGAGAAGATGTTGACGATTGAAGCGGGACATCGATTTATTGATGGCGCAAATATTTTTAGGATTGATGCAAGTTTTTCCGCTCCAGACACCGGCGTTACGGCAATATTTGGACGGTCAGGGGCAGGTAAAACAACGCTCCTCAAGATTATTGCGGGCCTGTTACGCCCAGACTTCGTAAAAATAAAAGTCGGCAATACTGTTCTATGTGACACGCAAAACGATGCGTGGGTGCCACCTGAACAGCGCCGCATAGGATATGTCTTCCAAGATACACGGCTGTTTCCCCACCTAAGCGTTAAAGGTAATTTGATGTTTGGGCGCAGGTTCAATCCACCTCCCCATAGCCCTGAGCTATCCTTTGATGCCATCGTCAGCCTCCTGGGTCTTGAACGACTTCTAGATCGCGGCATCCACAATCTTTCTGGAGGCGAGGGTCAGCGTATCGCCATAGGTCGCGCCCTCCTTGCCAATCCAAGGCTACTACTTATGGACGAACCACTCGCAGCTCTGGATCCGGACCGAAAGTCCGAAATACTGCCCTACCTAGAAGGCCTTCGGCATAGCCTGGACCTTCCAATCATTTATGTTTCACACAACCTCTCCGAAATACGCAGACTAGCAAACTGGCTTGCCGTTCTTGACGAAGGCCAAATCAAAGCCTTTGGGTCTGTAGAAGAAATTACAGGGCAGATGGACCCATCAAGCCTAGCCGGTGATGGGGATACGGGAACTGTCCTCGCCGCAACCGTGACCGAACACATGAACACTCACGGCTTGACCAAATTATCAGCGGCGGGGCAGCCCTTATTGGTAACACAGCTAGATTTACCTCCAGGTGCGCATGTCCGGGTAGAGCTAAGACCACAAGATGTATCTTTGGCGCTTCAGAGACCTGAGAACATTAGTGTTCTCAATATTATTCAAGGCTCAATTAATGCTATTCGTGCATCGCCCAAACGTCCCGTCGTGGACATACAGGTCAATATTGGATCAAGTAAGCGTCCTGTTCACCTATGGGCCCGCGTAACGCGCTTTGCTGCCGAACGACTAAGCCTAAAGACAGGCATGCCAGTCTTTGCGCTTATTAAGGCCGTTTCGTTGGACAAGGATCGCGTCGGTCTATCATAAGCCATAACGGTCAAACTCTCAGACGCCATGTAACCAAGAGTAATGATTCTTGAGATGGGTTACTTACTTCTTATCGAAACGAAGTCCAGCACTTGCGATATTCTTATAGGCCCGTTAACTCAGGGAATGAATTCTTAGGATTATCTATCATGGCCTTTAATTTCGATATTTTTGGCTTGGGAAGTAAGCGGAAATGGGCTTTTCAGGTCCTAGATCGTGAATGGAGCGCTCTGGATGTCGATATTCGCCGCATCGATGGCGGTGTGCGGCAATTATTGTACCGATGGGCCCAGGAATCAGGTGAAAGCAAGCAAGCCCTAGACCAAACTCTTATCAGCATCGCCAAATTCTCTGGCTACCTCATGCTTGGGCCAGAACTTGGTGCGCGACCATTCGGACAGAATGGATTAACTGAAATGTCGGCCCTTTTTGATACTGCCCTGAAGGCAGATAGCTCACTAGAAGGTCATGGGGGCCTTCACCTAGAAGTGCGTATCGTTAGGCTTATCTTGGCCGCCGGGCTCGCAGACAGAGATATAGAATCTATTGTTGAGTTAGAGACAGATCCAGATTAAGTGCAAGCTTATTCCGTTGGAGCGCACACTTTAAGTACAGCTTTAGTTCCTAACGCTCCAAAACTAATGGTGGACACGAAACAGGCTGCCAAACAATTTCTCCATGCCCAAGTCAAAAAACTAAAAAACACTTATCCTATTTGGAGAAAATGTCCTTCCTGCTTCATCGATGAAACTCAGTTGGATATTTATTGATAAAAGTTAAAAGTTGAACCTGAAGCTTTCTAATCGCTAGGGCGATACGGAGCGTTCAGCATGTTTACGCTCAGTTCTTTTGAACAAGGCGAACGAAGCCAAGGCAAGCAAAGCAGCTCCAAACATCGACAACGCCATTGGGTTCGGAGTTCCATTTTGAAGACTGCCTGATACCTGAGCGAAGACAGCAGAAATTCCAAGCTGTATAAATGATGTTAACCCAGATGCCGCACCTGCGAGTTCTGGATAGACACTCAGTGCCCCCGCACTAGCATTTGGCAGAGCTATTCCATTCGCCGTCCCCATGACTGTAATCGGAATAAATATGGCCAGTGGGTGCCAGACGCCAACCAGCATGAGAATGGAGACCAACAATGTCGACGCTACCGCAGCACTCGTCCCAATCCATACCATCCGGTCTATACCCACACGCCGAGAAACTCGCTTCGCAATCATTGCGCCAGCCAAATATCCCAAAGTAGACAGAAGAAAGTAGAGTCCGTAACCAGTGGCACTAACATCCATAACCACCATTACCGCATAAGGCGCGGCGGCAAGAAACACATAAAAAATCGCTATCATAAACGCACTCTGAAAAGCGTATGCACGATATGCCGGAGCCGCTAGTAATTTCCCGAAACTGTAGATCATACTCCCGATCCCAAACGAATTAGCGTTGCGTTTGTAATGAGTTTCGGGAAGACAGAAAACAACTAGCGCGAGTAGTACGCCAGAAAAAAGAACAGTCGCGGCAACGTTCCCTCTCCAACCGAACCAATCCACGAGGAAGCCACCGAGGGTCGGAGCAATCATTGGCGCAACTACCATGACAGCAACTAAGCCCGCTAGAACAGCTACCGCACGTTCACGCCCGTATAGATCACTTACAGCAGCACGAGCGATAACAACGCCTGCCGCACTGCCGAGAGCCTGGATAAATCGGCCCATGATCAAGGTTAAAATAGTGGGCGCAAATAGACATAGGGTTGTCCCAATAAAGAACAGCGCCATCCCACCAATCAAAACTGGGCGGCGGCCATAGCGGTCAGATAAAGGCCCATAAACTAGTGTAGCCAATGCAGTCACAAGAAGTGGTAAGCTAATAGTAAGCTGCACCTGTGTCGCCGTCACATCAAAGGCAGATTGGACTGTGGGCAACGCCGGAAGAAATATTTGTATGGTGAAGGAACTCGCGGCAATCGTTGTTGCAAGAACGGCCTTTACAAGACGCTCATTTTTAACCAGGGGTCTCTCTTCAGATGACCCGATTGGTTGTCCTGTCGAAACGAACTTTGCCATATGCCGCGTTTACTTTCGTGCGTCAGGAAGGCTTAGTCAGCAGGCTCTTCGGTAATAACGCAGACTTCACAGTCACCCCCTAAATCAAGGTTTCCCTGCCCCGCAATCAATTTCCCAATAACGCCCAAGTTCGATGGAGCCGCCTTCGGGTAAGCTTTGTAACTATGCTTCAGACCGAGCGCCAACATGGCCTCGACAGTTTTGTACCCAGTACGCATAGATTCCAACACAGGAACCGGCGCCCTTCGGGAGACCAAAGGCCAAATTGGAGCCATACATGTGCACCCAAGGATAATCGTATCGACGCCATCTTCGTGAATGGCCTTCTCAATCTGCTCTATAATCCGGTCAATAATAGAAGCGTTTAGATCCTTTAGGGACGTTACAGCTGCCCCGGCACCTTCGAGACCTTCAACTTCCACATCAGACAATACGTGGCGAATGGATGCGCAACGTGCATCCATACCAGTGCTACGCAGTCGTTCTTGGTATATAAAGTTTAATTTTGGAGGCCATATCGTAACGATAGAGAACCGGCGACCGATATTACTGGACATCGCCATCGTCGCTTCCCCAGCACCTACTACAACCATACTCGTAGCGGATCGAATCTCATCAATGCCGTAGTCTCCAAACGTATTGATAAAAACGGCATCAAACCCGGCCTTCTCAGCCTCAATAGCGCAATCAATATAGGCCAAGGCTGTCAAACCACGATCATAGGGGGTCATAGGAAATGTGCGTAGCCGAGGCTCGACAAGTTCCGGCGCAAAACCTTCACCGGCAAGCTCAGCAATCGGCGTTGGAGGGCACGACGTCTTGCTTATCCCAGCACCTGTTCCAATAACTGCAATTCGAAACACTATTTAACTACCCCTTATAATATTCGCGTAGAGCATCAGAAAACCGTCCCATCTGCTCAACTGTTCCCATGCTCACTCTGCACCACGATCCATAAGGAGCATATGAGCGCCCAACCAGAAGACCCTTTTCCCGCATAGCTAATGTAAAGTCTCGGACGGAACCACCCGTATCAAAGAGAACAAAATTCGTGACCGAGGGCGTATAAGGCAAGCTTAAATCTTCCAAAGTAGATTGCGTTACCGATATACACTCTTGGATCTTATTCTTGCTGAAAGCCTGAAATTCAAAATCCTGATAACTTGCAATTGCGGCCCTCGCTCCCATACAGTTCTGGAAGCTCATTTGAAGAGGGCGCAGCCGTTTTATGATGTCTGGACGCGCAATTGCATAACCAACCCGAAGTCCCGCCATGCCGTGAATCTTAGAGAATGTCCTGGAAATAATGACATTTTTTTCTGCCCTGATTTGATCCACCATTGCATTGTGTTTTGGCTCATCAAGAAGATCAACGTAGGCTTCATCGACAAACACGGTCGCCCGCGATTCAACACCATCAATAAACGAACGAAGGTCATCTGCATCTAACACAGTGCCCGTGGGGTTGTTCGGATTACAGATGTAAATGAGACTTGTATGCTTGGTTACCTGGGCCTCCATAGCAGAAAGGTCGTGACGCATATTTTGGTCAAGCGGGATTTCCTTGACTGTTGCGCCCGCACCCTTTGCATAAGCAACCAACATAGAGAATGTCGGCTTAGCTGAGACAATTTCACCGGTCATTCCGTAACTAAGACCGGCCATCTTGAGTAACTCACCGGAACCAGCAGTGATCAAGATATGATCCTGGCTAAGATCTTCTCTGTCTGAAATAATTTCCCTTAGAATACGGCCCTCAGACGCGGAGTACATCCAGCCGGAGCCAAGAGAATCGGACATTGCTTTCTGTGCGCTTTTTGACGGGCCGTACGGATTCTCGTTCGCAACCAATCGAACCGGATCATTGCTTTGCGCCGCTGCGGTCGGTCGGGATGCGACGCCAACGCCTGCAGTGACAAGCCCAGCCGCGATGAGCCCAGTTGACTGAAATAGATTTCGTCGATTTAAGCTCTGAAGGTTAACCAAGCCCATCACTTGTTCCTAATTATTGTATCCACGGTTTCTCAGACTGATATGTGTGTTCTGGACGAGAAATAGGTTATCACAATAATGCCAGAACACTTGCCGACCGACAATCAGAGGATGATTTAGACCTAAGTCTTTATTTTAAAAGGAAACGGAATAAAGCCTAGGCCTTCTCCCATACAAAGAAACCCCTTAGGATCACCTGCTGCCCCAGCCTTAATCGGAACAATTATCCATACCTGATGACGATCAACGGCTACCGCCTCATCATAGTTTGATGGCTTCGCTAACCCGTTGGGATGGGAGTGGTAGTGACCAACGATACGGCGTTCCGTCCCTCTTAGCTTACGCATCCAATCAAATTGAACCTGTGGATCGATGAGGAACCGATCAGATGATTCAGACATATTATCGGCAGTTATCACATCCGTCACTTCTAACGATTCAGAACCCCGGCCAATCAATAGACCGCAGCATTCAGCGGGGAACACCTTTTCAGCCTCATCCTTAAGCTGCTGTATGTGTAGTACTGTAAGCTCTACCAACAAAACTGGAACTACTCGGAAACGCCGCTAGGCACATTTAGAAGTATTTTACCGTTAACAATACCACTCTGCGCATCGACCAGGATTACCCGTTGAGGCACTCCGCCTCCCGATACGGTGACGGCAACCTGCCCATTAGAAATCGCAATGTCGTGAATAATGCTGCCCTCTGGTTGTTCTAAATCGATAAACCCTATTGATTCAATCGCGCTAGGCTCCGGGCCCATATCCTCACCATCCAGATGCCAGCCTAAAGACAGACCGACGACAAGAACCCCTACCCCAGCTAAGAGCAAGCCAGACATTACCAATACAAGTATTTTTGCCGAATTCACCGTGACGGTTCCCCATAGAAGACTGTTAGACTACAAACTCTAGCACGTACGCTGACCTTACACCTCTAAGTCTGGATTTTTCTGTGCCTGAAAGTATGGTCACTGTTCTAGTTGCAAGCGAAGATTCTGCTCAAAGGCTTGATCGCTTTCTTAACAACCATTTATCCGACCTCTCCAGAACGAGGATCAAGTCTCTTATTGAAGCGGGCTGCACCTCAATCGACGGCCAGATAGTTAAAGATCCGAATTACAGGGTAAAGACAGGGTCTAACATTAGACTAAACGTTCCCGCACCTGTCGAGGCTCGGCCTGAGCCACAAAATATTCCACTGGATATAGTTCACGAGGACAGCCACCTCATCGTTCTTAATAAACCGGCAGGGTTAGTGGTTCACCCAGGTGCAGGAAATCCAGAT
Source organism: Rhodospirillaceae bacterium (assembly GCA_028822445.1). Lineage (GTDB taxonomy): Bacteria > Pseudomonadota > Alphaproteobacteria > Rhodospirillales > Rhodospirillaceae > WLXB01. The sequence goes on from JAPKDQ010000010.1 coordinate 10,332, forward strand.
GGCACTCTGGTCAACGCTCTGCTGGCACATTGCGGGGACTCTCTAAGAGGGATCGGTGGTGTTAAGCGGCCAGGTATTGTTCACAGAATAGATAAAGACACATCGGGTCTTATGGTCGCAGCCAAGACAGAGGTCGCACACCACGGCCTATCAGAGCTTTTTGCCTCTCATGACATAGAACGCCGTTACGATGCCTTAACTTGGGGCGTTCCATCTCCGCTTTCTGGAATAGTCACCGGTGCAATTGGACGAAGTTCCAGAAACAGAAAGAAAATGTCAGTTGTCGAGTTCGGCGGTAAGCACGCCACCACCCATTACCGCGTTGTATCGTCATTCGGTATGCTGGCTAGCCACGTTTCATGCGAGCTGGAAACGGGTCGCACCCATCAAATCCGAGTTCATATGACTAGTCTAGGGCATAGCCTGATAGGTGATCAGCTCTATGGAAGGGCAACTAAAAGGGGCGCACCGGAAGCCATTGGAAGTGCCGTTAGAAATTTTAATCGTCAGGCCTTACATGCCGCTACTTTGGGATTCATTCACCCAGTTACGGAAAAGGCCTTTAGATTTGAGGCACCACATCCCACAGACTTTGAACTACTGATAGAGGAACTCGAACGTTACGCTAGACTATAATGGATCGAGCTAGGCTCTATTTTTTGTCTTCCGGTTCACAGATCGGTTCAACACTCGATCTCCATTCTAGATCCATCTATTACTGCTGACCCTTTGCAGTATGGATTGGACGACCAGCTATCATGATCAGATAAGTCGAGACAACAAATAGTATAATAGAATAGATCGCCAAACATATTTTTGTTAACGAAGCATCACCCCCTCATTCTGGGCGAGGCTGTATAAAAGTTTAGTCCGCAAAAGGATCACGGACCATAATAGTGTCTTCTCGTTCTGGGCTTGTAGATAAAAGCGCAACCGGAATTTCAATGAGTTCCTCAATGCGACGGATGTACTTGATCGCCTCGGCTGGCAAGTCAGCCCAAGACCTCGCTCCTTGCGTACTCTGGCACCACCCTGGCAAGGTCTCATAGATCGGCGTTACCGCGGCTTGATCAGACATCGACGACGGAAAACGGGTAATTCTCTCACCATTTAAGTCATAGGCGATACAGACCCTAAGTTCAGTCAGGGTATCAAGGACATCCAGTTTTGTAAGTGCGATACCAGTAATTCCGCCCACCTTACCCGCTTGCCTCACCATTACAGCATCAAACCAGCCGCACCGACGTTGACGACCCGTAACCGTCCCGAACTCTCGGCCTCTTTCGCCCAAAGTCTTGCCGACCTCATCATCCAGTTCCGTTGGAAATGGACCTGAGCCAACTCGCGTTGTGTATGACTTCGTAATCCCCAGAACATACCCAACGGCTGAAGGACCCAGCCCTGACCCCACTGCCGCCTGACCAGCCACGGTGTTAGACGAGGTCACATAGGGATATGTACCGTGATCTAAATCCAGCATCGTACCCTGCGCCCCTTCGAACAGAATACGCTGCCCTTCCCTCCTGGCATCATCGAGCTTTTCCCATGCCGCAACTGCATACGGCAGAATATTGGGCGCCACCTCCATCAAGTCAGAAATAATATCTTCTCGATCTAATTCTGGCTGCCCCAATCCCTTAAGTAAGGCATTGTGATGCGCCAAAAGTCGATCGACTTTAAATGAAACTGTCTCAGGGTCTTTTAGGTCACAGACCCGTATTGCCCGCCGCGCAACTTTGTCCTCATAGGCCGGACCTATACCGCGCCCTGTCGTGCCAATCTTTGCGCTACCTGCGGCTTCTTCTCGAGCCAAATCAAGGTTTCTGTGCAACGGTAAAATTAAGCAGGCATTTTCCGCAATAAAAAGGACGTTAGGGTCAATGCGAACACCCTGTTCCCGCACACGCGCGATCTCTTCGAAGAGCGCCCACGGATCAATGACCACGCCGTTACCAATAACAGACGGCTTTCCTCGAACGGAACCAGACGGAAGGAGACTTAACTTGTATGTCTTTCCATCGATAACCAAGGTATGTCCAGCATTGTGTCCTCCCTGAAAGCGGACGACAACATCAGCTCTCTCAGAGAGCCAATCAACGACCTTCCCCTTGCCCTCGTCTCCCCACTGGGCTCCGACCACTACTACATTTGTCATGTCTGTTACCCTTACTTGGACACTTCGACGATTTGCCCATTTTTCATCATATGAGAACACCCGAGCTCTATCGCATTAGTTAAAGGATCCTCGTCCTCAGATAAGGAAACACGGACCCTTAATCCTTTTGACTGTAACCTGCTCACCTCTTCCCGCGTCGTCTCGAATGGCAAATAAACGCATGAACTAGGCGCCGCGCTAGGCGAGACGGTTAGAAGAGAATCCATAAACAAGGTGGCGCCCGTAGCGGGTTCAGCCACGCCCTCACCATGTTCGACGTTATAACGGCCGCCACGGCCAATCTCTCGCGTGCTTCCCTTCGCAAACAAAAAAAACGTAACCCCAGTATGATATTGCAGCCCGCGATTCTCGACGAGGTCGACCGTTATTGCGATATTTGATGCCTGGGATTTCACAATATCGGCCACCGCAAAAAGTCTTCGCAAATGCGCCAAAGCATTCTCAGGTAAATCAATCTTTTCCATTAATGGACGCGCTATCTTTAATGGACCGGAAGCCTCCACCAGTAACGATAAAGTATCAGAAAATTTACCGCCGAGCCTACGTATCTCCGCCGAATCCTTATGGTTCAATGCTTCTTTTAAGGCATCAGTTTCTTGCTCGCTAAAACCTCCTAGCTCCAGGAGCGACAGCACCAGCGGCGGCAAAGCGAGATCAACAGATATATTTCTAACGCCTAATTCAGCCACGGCCTCTACAGCGACAATAATCGCCTCAGCATCCGCAGCGACACTGTCTGGGCCAACAAGTTCAAAACCAACCTGTGTGAATTGTCTCTCAGGCCGAAGTTGATGTCCCTTAACTCTTAAGACTTGTCCCGCATACATCAAACGGAGCGGTCTAGGTGCACTCTTAAGACGCGTCGATACCAATCGAGCGATCTGTGCTGTGACATCCGCACGAATTCCAAGAGTACGCTGGGAAATTGGGTCCACCATACGGAAAATCCGCGCGGCGGTCACCGCGCCCATACCCGCAAGTAAAGTGCTCTCGAACTCTACAAGAGGCGGTGCCACACGATCATATCCGTTTAGGTCAAAAGACGCTGCAAGGCGCTCTACAAGGTATGCCTCACCCGCCGCATCTGGAGGTAGAACGTCGCGCAAGCCTTCTGGCAGCAAGGTTGGACTAGCTGGTTCTGACATGGTGTTTAGGCCTGAACGATGTTTGTGTCGTTTTGACGCACCCAGGGGCGAGAACCACCCTTGCATGTTTCCTGGTGTTTTAGCGGCACTGCCTCATCAGAGCAATAAAAAACCCAGGGATGTCTTAGAACGCTAGGGTCTGGGCTTGATGAACTTGGGGTAGTGCACGCACTTTTTCTAGTAAGGATTCGCCTATCTCTTGGTCCAATTGCAGCAAAGCTATAGCATCACTGCCCTTCGTGGGCCGGCCGAGGTGGAATGAGGCAATATTAACGCCCGCATCTCCTAAGGTAGTTCCAAGAGAACCAATAAATCCAGGCTCATCATTATTAATCAAATAAAGCATGTGAGGCCCTATCTCAGCCTCCAGATTAATGCCGTTCACATCGACCAGCCTCGGCGCGCCATTTCCAAATAAGGTCCCTGAGACCGTCCTCGTCTGCCGCTCAGTAGTGACCGTGAGCGAAATCAGTGTGTGATAACGATCACTTGCCTCCTTTTTGACCTCACTAATTTCGATACCTCGCTCGCGAGCGATAACAGGTGCGTTTACCATGTTCACGCTTTCCATCAACGGCGACAATAGGCCCTGAACAGCGATGGCAGTTAATGGCTTCGTATTCAGGTCCGCGACCATCCCCGAATAGGCAATCGAAACACTACTAATACTACTTTGGGTGATTTGCCCGGCAAAGCCACCAAGTTGTTGAGCTAACTTCAGATATGGTTTTAGCCTAGGCGCATCCTCTGCACTCACTGACGCCATATTCAGAGCATTTGTGACCGCACCAGAAACCAAATAGTCAGACATTTGCTCCGCTACTTGAATAGCAACATTCTCCTGTGCCTCTGACGTCGATGCGCCCAAGTGAGGCGTGCACACCACATTGTCCATACCGAACAGCGCATTATCCTTTGCTGGCTCGGTTTCAAAAACATCTAAAGCTGCCCCAGCGACATGCCCGTCTTCGATCGCTTTCTTAAGGTCTGCCTCAACCACCAAGCCGCCACGCGCGCAATTTATGATTCGGACCCCCTTCTTCATTGTCGCAATAGCAGCAGCATCAATCATATTGCGTGTCTGATCCGTCAATGGAGTGTGCAGGGTAATAAAGTCTGCCCTCGAGATAAGATCCTTTAGCTCAGCTTTTTCTACGCCAAGCTCTACAGCGCGATCTGTAGACAAGTATGGGTCGAACGCAACGACCTTCATTTTTAAACCTAAGGCACGATCAGCAACGATGGACCCAATATTGCCGCACCCGATAAGGCCAAGAGTCTTACCGTACAACTCAACTCCCATGAAACGAGATTTCTCCCATTTACCCTGGTGCGTTGAGTCATTGGCTTGGGGAATTTGACGAGCCAGTGCCATCATCATGGATATGGCATGCTCTGCCGTCGTAATAGCGTTACCAAACGGCGTGTTCATGACCACCACACCATTTTGTGTCGCTGCGGGTGTGTCGACGTTATCAACACCGATACCAGCACGACCAACGACCTTCAAGTTAGTAGCCGCAGCCAGAACGTTAGCCGTCACTTTTGTCGAGGACCGAATTGCAAGTCCGTCGTATTCGCCGATACAAGCAATTAGCTCTTCCGGACACATCCCTGTTTTCACAACAACGTCTACGCCGCGGTCTTTAAAAACTTGAACGGCTTTCTCACTCAATTTGTCTGAAATTAGTACCTTCGGCATGATTTATCCTACTTGCTCCATCATCACTTGCCCATAAGCCCAATCGAGCCATGGACAAAGCGCTTTAATATCTGCTGTTTCAATAGTTGCTCCGCCCCATATTCGCAACCCAGGCGGCGCATCACGATAGGCGCCAATATCAAAGGCCGCCCCTTCGACATCTAACAATGAAACTATCTTTTTTGCCGCTGCAATCTGATCATCAACACTTAAAGAGACAAACCAATCAGCGATGATTGTCAGACAAATTGAAGTGCACGATCGGGTTGATGCGTCCTGTGCCAAGAAGTCGACCCAGTCTCTTTGTTCGACCCAACCCGCTAGTGCTGCAAGGTTATCCTCAGATCTACGCACTAAAGCAGTTTGCCCGCCCACCTTTTCGACCCATTTAAGGGAATCAAGCGCATCTTCTACGCAGAGCATTGATACAGTATTGATCGTGGCACCTGAGAAAATATCCGCGCTGAATTTACCCCCCTTAGCCATACGAAAGAGTTTAGGCATCGGCCATGGGGGAGAATAACTCTCAAGCCTTTCAACCGCTCTGGGGCTGAGGATCAACATGCCGTGCTGTGCCTCACCACCCAGCACCTTCTGCCAGGAATAAGTAACAACATCCAGCTTAGACCAGGCGAGGTCCATTGCGAAAACAGCCGAGGTGGCATCACAAAATGTAAGCCCCTCTCTATCAGCTGAAATCCAATCACCGTTAGGCACCCGGACACCAGATGTCGTGCCATTCCACGTAAAGATTACGTCGCGCCTGAAGTCCACTTGGTCAAGATCAGGGAGCAAACCATAATCAGCTCCCAGGGTTCTTACGTCATTAAGCTTAAGTTGCTTAACCACGTCCGTGACCCAGCCTTCTCCAAAGCTCTCCCAAGCCAACATATCGACGCCACGAGCACCAAGCATCGACCACATGGCCATCTCCATAGCGCCAGTATCAGAGCCAGGGACGATACCAATATAATAGTCGTCTGGTATCCCGAGAATTGCCCGAGAACGATCAGAGACTTCTTGAATACGTGCCTTTGCTGGCTTGGCTCTATGAGAGCGCCCGACTAAAGCATCTGATAGAACAGAAACATCCCACCCTGGACGCTTTGAACAAGGACCGGACGAGAAATTAGGATTATTGGGATGTGCGTTTGGCTTCGCGGTAACGGTCATGGATACGGTATCTTCCTAACTTAGAGTGGCCAGAGAACGCGACCAATTAACCTATTACGAAGCCATTCGGCGCAACGGGCGCGGATACTACGAAGGGCAAGAGTGGCCGTCAACGAGACCTTTGGTTATATCTCCCAATACCAGGGAGCAATAAATGAGAAAGCCAGCCAAACCAATAAAACCAGCGGTAACCCGGCCCTAACAAAGTCACCAAACTGGTATTGACCGGGCCCCATAACCAGCAAATTTGTCTGGTACCCCATAGGGGTCGCAAACGAACAATTACAGGCAAACAAGCATGTAATTGCGAATAATCGAGGGTCGATCCCTACGCTCGCCGCTAATCCCACGCCAATAGGCGTGAAAAGTACAGCGCATGCGTTGTTGCTGAGTACATTCGTAAATAGAGCAACGACTAAGAAGAATACGGATAAAATTACTGGGGGAGCTGCAGAGTCAAATAGGCCGACGATAACGTTGGCAAGGTAGGCCGCACCGCCTGTTGCTGTCATGGCGGTCCCAAGAGCCAAAGATGTGCCAACTAACAAATATATTGTTCGGTCGATAGACCGCCCCGCCTGCCTTAAGTTTAGGCATCCCGTCAGGATCATTGCGGTTGCCGCGGCAATAGCCGCTGTCGTTATGCTAACAATGCCGAGTACTGCGCATCCGATTGATATGCTAAATATCGCGACCGCCCGTTTTGCATGGGTTCGCTTGGGAATGATGTCCCGTGTCCCAGAAATCAGGACAACATCGCGTTCGGGCCTAAGAGCCTCTAATCGATCTTGCCTACCTTTGAGAAGAAGAACGTCACCGGATTGAAGGCGTATCTCTGTCATACGTGATGCAGCCATCTGAGCTCGCCGCTGGATCCCGAGGAAGATTGCGCGCTGACTTTGTTGCAATTCAAATTGCTCAAGAGTCAAACCAACCATGCGCGAAGACGGCGTAATCATCGCTTCAACAAGCACCGTATCATGATCTTCGGGGGTATCTCCTTCCTTGTCTTCCACGGCATCTTCGTATTCTCTGACTCGTGTTTCTTGAAGATCCAAACCGTACGGCAAAGGGGGGTGAAATAACCCTTGATGTCTGCTTGCAACTTCCGTCAGGGCCTGACGTGTAGCCGCTACAACCAACATATCTCCAGCATGAAGAAAATAATCGTCAAACGGCGGTAAAATCGTTTCGCCCAGCGTAAATATTGTTTTGATCGTTACGTTAGGAAGAGACCTAAACCCACCAGCAATTGCGGACTCGCCTATGAGCCCAGAATCGGCAGGTACGACAAACTGAGAAATATAATGACGGCCGCTGGACATCCCTGTCGAAGAGCTTTTTCTCTCGGGCATTATAAAAGGCAGGATAAATAGGACGTAGATGATTGCCACGCCAGCCAACATAAGGCCAATGGGCGTAATCTCGAAGAACGTCAGAGGACGCAGCCCCTGCTGGCTCATCGAACTAGAAATAAGAAGATTAGTGCTCGATCCAATCAGTGTCGTCATGCCACCAAGAATTGCTGCATAAGACAACGGCATCATTGTTCTGCTGGGTGACATACCTGTTTTGTGAGCAAGTGCTTGCAAGACAGGGATAAAAATCAGAACGATAGGCGTGTTATTTAGAAATGCTGATAACATCGCGACCATCACCAAAACCAATGCAAGCAATAATATATTTGGAAGCCTGATCGCAGCTATGATGTCGCCCAAGTCCTCGAGCACGCCAGTGCGAATAATCCCTTCCCCGACGACTAATAAGGCTATAACCGCCAACAAAGCTGGATTAGAGAACCCCCCCAGCAACACTTCAGCGCCAAGCAAATTAACATCATATGTTCCAGACAAAGGGACGATCTGGAAAAACAAAAGAAGGGCCGTGAGGACAAGCAGAGAGCTCACCTCTAGAGAAAGCCATTTCGTAACGTACAGGATTAGCAGTGCAACTGCTAAACCAAGCACGACCCACATTTGTATAGTCGTTTCAAATCCCGACATAAGTTTACCTGCTTACCACGCCCATCTCGCGCTGGAATTTATAGTGTGTCCATGATTAAGCGGACCATGTCCCTGCCCGTATTTCGGCGCAGTCTCGATAGCTCTGACGACGTATAAGCGGGCGCGAGACACAGAGTCATTTAGTGATAATCCCTGCGCCAAGCCCGTAGCAATCGCAGAAGCCAGGGTGCAACCTGTTCCATGTGTAGATGTTGAGGCTATGCGATGCCCTTGGAACTTATCAACCCTATCATTCGTGATGAGCAAATCAACGAGAGTATCCCCTTCAACGTGCCCGCCCTTTAATAGAACAGCATCGGCACCTAAACCCCTCAGCCGGTCGATAGAGGCGTACATGTCCGACAGGGTTTTGATCTCAATCCCTGTTAGAATCTCCGCTTCAGGTAAGTTAGGGGTCACAAGTGTGGAGTTAGAGATTAGCCTTCGCTTTAACTCACCCACGGCGTCTTCTGAAATTAGACGATGGCCACCCTTCGAAACCATAACGGGGTCAACTACAAGAGGAAAGTCTGCATGCATGGCCAATACATCAGCGACAGCATTGATGACCTCTTCAGATCCGAGCATCCCGATCTTTATCACATCAGCGCCAAGATCATTAAGCACCGTCGATATTTGTGATGCAACAAAGGATGGCGGCACACTATGAACTCCGTGAATGGATTGCGTATCCTGATCAGTAACAGCAGTGATCGCGGTAGCTGCATATCCACCAAGCGCGGTGACAGTTTTAATATCAGCTTGTATTCCGGCTCCACCGCCTGAATCGGATCCAGCTATTGCTAAAACTCGCCCCAGAAAAACGGCGGACGGCATATTAAGACGCTGCTGCTTCGATGGCTGCTGCAACGTCATCAACGACAGATACGACGAGGTCTGAATCATCGCCTTCTGCCATGACACGGATCAAGGGCTCGGTCCCCGATTTACGAATCAATAGTCGGCCAGAAGTACCTATGCGATCATCTGCGGTTTTTATTGCGTTCTTTACATTCCGTTCCTCAAGGATCGATTGCGCCTTAGTAAAGTCACTAAGGCGCACGTTCTTTAGGGTTTGTGGAACAGGATCAAACGAGTGGAACAGGTCACTCGCCTTCTCTCCCGTTTCTACAAGCGAGGCTAACAATTGCAAGCCGGCCATAAGTCCATCACCAGTGGTGGAATGGCTCCCCAAAATAATGTGGCCAGATTGCTCCCCGCCAAGATTGTAGCCCCCTGCCTCCATTTTTTCTGAAACGTAACGGTCTCCGACCTGTGTACGCTCTAAGGTTAGGCCAACGCTTTCCAGATAGCGTTCTAGACCTAAGTTACTCATGACCGTAGACACGACACCTGAACCAGCCAATTCACCAGTTTTTTGCCAACGCCGCGCAATAGCTGCAAGGATCTGATCACCATCGATGATATTGCCCTGCTCGTCGCAAACGACAATACGGTCCGCATCTCCGTCGAGCGCCATCCCAAAATCAGCACCTGACGCTCTAACTCTTTCAGCGATGACATTAGGATAGAGCGAACCGCAGTCCTTATTTATATTAAAGCCATCTGGGCTAACACCAACTGGGATTACTTCTGCACCCAGTTCCCACAATACAGACGGCGCCACTTTGTACGCAGCGCCATGCGCACAATCCAAGACGACCTTCAGACCATTCAGTCGTAGGCTTCGAGGAAACGTATTTTTTACAAATTCAATATAACGGACTGCGCCCGTCCCATTATCAAGGCGCTGAGCCCGGCCGAGACGGTCCGGCTCAGCCCTCAGGTGTTCTGTTCCCCCCGCAATGAGAGATTCAATATCAGACTCAATGGCATCAGAAAGTTTAAAACCGTCGGGACCAAAGAGCTTTATGCCGTTATCTTCAAATGGATTATGTGACGCAGACAACATAACTCCAATGTCGCAGCGGAGAGACCTGGTAAGCATTGCTATACCCGGCGTCGGTATTGGTCCTACCAAAACAACATCCATGCCAACGGCTATGAACCCCGCTGTCAAAGCTGGCTCAAGCATATAACCGGACAGCCGCGTATCTTTTCCAATCACCACGGTGTGGCGGTGTTTACCACGCGTGAACGTGTGTCCCGCCGCCATACCTAGCTTTAATGCCATATCTGCGGTCATGGGGTCTCTATTGGCAGTTCCACGCACACCATCTGTCCCAAATAGAAATTTGATCGTCATCGCGCTGGCTCCCCCCCTCTATTCCGATTGAGTAATACTGTAAGGCTTTTCTTCGCCTATACCCCGGCCTCAATCAAGGAACTTATCTATCTCAGGCCGAGTGACCTCCACACAGTCAGTGCCTGACGGGTCTCTTTAACATCGTGAACACGTAAAATTTTTGCACCTCCAATAACCCCCGCTATAGCAGCTGCAATCGACCCGGCTAACCTTTTCGTGGGGGTTTCTTCTCCGCTGAGCCGCCCAATAAAGCTTTTCCGAGATGCGCCAATCATTACAGGACACCCTAGCCCCTGAAAGAGCCCCAAAGAATCGATGAGGTCTAGATTACCCCCATCCGATTTACCGAATCCAATGCCAGGGTCGACACATATCTGATTAATTTCTAACCCAGCGCTTAAGCATGCAGAAATTCTGAGGTCTAAGAAATCAAATACATCCACCAATACGTTTGAATATTCAGGAGCGACCTGCATCGTCTGAGGGTTTCCCTGCATGTGCATAAGGACAACAGATGCACCGCGCTTACCAACCTCTGCAACTGCTTCAGGGTCACCGGTTAAGGCCGTAACATCATTAACAATCTTCGCGCCGACATCTAAAGCAGCAGCCATCGTAGATGCATTGCGGGTATCTATTGACACAGTAAAGGACTTCTCTGCCAATGCTCTGACAACTGGAATAACTCTTTTCTGCTCAATGCTAGGGTCAACCGGGCTTGCCCCTGGGCGTGTCGACTCCCCTCCAATATCAAGAAGAGCCGCGCCAGACTCTGCTAACGATATGGCATGGGCTACTGCCGCATCCGAACTCGCATGATTACCTCCATCAGAGAAACTATCTGGCGTGACATTGACGACACCCATAATTACAGGCTCATCCATCTGGATATCAGAAAACCCTCCTCGCGGCTGAGATATCGCCATAATCAATCCGGACAGGCGTTCTTGAAGTTCTGACTTTATAATTTGTCGCCAAGGATTGAACGCCGTGACGGAAGCAGTGTGGCGAGCTATGTCTTCACCTTGACGAATGACTAGCTCTACGGCCGCATAAGCGCTTCCAGCGCCAGAAAATGGCAGTGCATGCCCTGCTTCAATAAGGGCTGTCGCAACTGCGCCAGTCGAAATAGAACGCGGAATGCAATACAGATCTCTAGCTCGAACACGATCTAACTTATTCGGCGCAGGTAAGCCGGTAACAATGATTGTCACGAGTTCGGTTGCGGTTCCGGCTCAAGTCCACCCGGGTCTATTTCTTCGCTACTGCTATCAGTCTCTGGCACGGACGTTCTTCTGCCTGGAGGACGTTGACGCGTTGTCGGCTTATCCGACTTGTCGATACTTTCACCTCTCAACAAGGCCTCTATCTCTTCGCGAGACAGTGTTTCGTATTCTAGTAGCCCCTTAGCTACAATCTCGAGATCACCTTTGTATTCTTCAAGAATGACCCGCGCAGCTGCCTCACCTTCTTCAACAAATCGGCGAACTTCTTGGTCAATTAATTCTGCGGTCGCATCAGAAACATTTTTCTGTTGTGCCACAGAGTGACCCAGGAAAACCTCTTCTTGGTCAGGGGTGTACCGAAGTGGACCAAGTTTCTCAGAGAACCCGAATTCAGTAACCATACGGCGCGCAATATCAGTTGCCCGTTTAAGGTCATCTGAAGCGCCAGTCGTTACGTGATCAATTCCAAATATCATTTCTTCAGCCACGCGTCCGCCAAACAAGCTAGCGATCATCGCCTTCAATTCCATTTGGGATTGGCTGTACTTATCCCGTTCAGGAAGAAACATCGTTAAGCCAAGCGCCCGACCACGTGGAATGATAGTAACCTTATGCAGAGGGTCGTGCCCTTCAGCGTGCAACATGATCAACGCGTGCCCAGCTTCATGATAAGCAGTAAGCCTTTTCTCGTTTTCTGTCATCACCATGGACCGGCGTTCCGCGCCCATCATGACCTTGTCTTTGGACTCTTCGAACTCAAGCATTGAAATGACACGCTTAGCTTTTCTTGCTGCCAACAAAGCCGCTTCGTTTACCAAGTTAGCTAAATCAGCGCCCGAGAACCCTGGCGTACCCCGCGCGATAACCTTCAGGTCAACATCTGGTGAAACAGGCGTCTTACGAGTATGAACTTTTAGGATTTTCTCGCGGCCCAAAACATCTGGGTTAGGGACTACAACCTGACGGTCAAAACGGCCTGGGCGTAGCAACGCTGGATCCAAAACATCTGGGCGGTTTGTTGCCGCGATAAGAATTACACCCTCATTCGCTTCGAACCCATCCATCTCAACCAGCAACTGGTTCAATGTCTGTTCGCGTTCATCGTTCCCACCGCCCAGCCCGGCACCGCGATGACGGCCAACTGCATCAATTTCATCGATAAATATAATGCACGGTGAGTTTTTCTTACCCTGCTCGAACATGTCGCGAACACGGCTCGCACCCACACCAACGAACATTTCTACGAAGTCTGAACCAGAAATCGTAAAGAATGGAACATCAGCTTCACCGGCAATAGAGCGCGCGAGTAGTGTCTTGCCGGTGCCCGGAGGGCCCACGAGAAGCACACCTTTTGGAATCTTTCCGCCAAGGCGCTGAAATTTTCCAGGATCGCGAAGGAATTCGACAACTTCTTCTAATTCCTGTTTAGCCTCATCAATTCCTGCAACATCATCAAAGGTCACGCGGCCTTGTTTTTCGGTAAGCAGCTTAGCTTTAGATTTCCCGAAGCCCATGGCCTTGCCGCCACCGCCCTGCATCTGGCGCATAAAGAAAATCCATACGCCAATTAAGAGAAGCATAGGGAACCATGAAATCAGAATGCTCAACAATGTCGTCTCACCATCGGACCGAGGGACTGCTTTAATATCAACACCATTGGCGCGAAGCGATGGAACAAGAGATGGATCTTCTGGGGCGTATGTCTGAAAAGGTGTGCCGTCGCGCGTTTTTCCCGTGATATTATTGCCCTGGATCGTAACGCTATTAACCTCGTTACCTTCAACCGAGGCCATAAACTCGGTAAAAGAAATCTCTCGGCTTTGAGGTATTGAAGTTGATGCCTGAAACAGATTGTACAGTGCAACAATCAAAACCAGGATGATCACCCAAAGCACTAAATTACGATTAATATTCACTCTCGACCCTTTACTTGTTCAAAACCTTATAATTGGCTCTTCACTGCGTGCTCGGTGGCACGCGTTGAATACTAATATTTACTAATTAAATAGGGCACAGAACCCCTAAAGCAAGCAGTCAAAATTTGGTTCGCGTAAAATAGCAACCTCTCAAAAGAAGGTTCAAGAGATAATTTAAGATCACTAGACCCAAAAACGTCTTATTTCTAACGTTTTCGATCCTCTTGTGACACCACTATATATTCGCCTTTTAACCGTAGTTGGCACCCATGGAGAGTTCGATCAGACCACAGTGTGGTACCAAGCGCTTGGTAAAGGCCTTCTAAACTATCGAACCTGGGCGGATAAATTGCTCCCGATACTTGCATCATACAACGCGCAAGGACCCGAAGTGTAACCTCGTTCGGCTCAGCTAAAAGTGCCTCTAGATTGAGATGAACGGAACCAGAATGACCCTGGATTGACCCAGCTTCCATATAAGCGTCGACAGCGCTGTCGATGGCTGCCTTAGCACGTTGCATGTGCGATACAGTCTTGAGGATACGGTCGCGCTCAAGTCCTTCTTCTTCAAACGCTGCCATAATTTTGCGCAAACGGACACGCGCAAATGAATTCTGATAGTTGCTGGGGTCACTCACCCAAGCTTGTCCAAAGTCTTCGCATGTCGCGACTAGGTCTGCTTTTGGAAAACTGAGGAGCGGCCTTAGCAATCGCACATCATTACGACTTGTTTCAGCTGCTATTGCCGCCAATCCGTCGACACCAGAACCTCTAATCAACCTGTATAGAAAAGTTTCCGCCTGATCATCAGCGTGGTGGGCGGTCATAAGGGCTTCAATACGATTCTCTTGACACCAATGGCATAGCAATTCGAACCTTGCATCACGCGCATCTGCTTGATGGCTTCTGTCCAGGTGCTTTATTTTTGCACCCTCTGTCCATGTCAGAACCTCATGCCTCATTCCAAAGCCTGCCAGCCAGCCACCGACGCTATGTGCCTCAGCTTGGGCTTCCTGTCGCAACTGGTGATCAACGGTTAGACCAACGACCTTAGAGCCATTTGCAGCTGCCCATACATGCGCTAGCCGGCACAACGCCATGCTATCTGGGCCGCCAGAGACCGCAATAGCGAAGGAATCTCCTGCCCCTACCGGGCCGAAAGACTCCATTGTGCAAGCAAAAGATTCCGGTGAAACCGGCTTCCCTGTGGATAACGCTCTAGGACCTTTTTCGGCGGAAGGCATATCTTAGGAGCATTTCAGTCGCGCTCGTTCAGTTTGCGCACGACGCCGAATCGTATCGTTAGCAGACGGATACTCTGTCGCCAGACGTGTTAACGCCGTACAAGCTCCATCTATCTGCCCAAGCTGAGCCATTGAGAGCCCGAGTTTCAGGAGATTATCTGGGCCCTTCGTGCTGACCGGATAGGTCTGATAACCAGAGAGAAACTCGACGGCAGCTTGCTCAAAATCTCCTCGGACATAGTAGGTCTCACCAAGCCAGTATTGCGCATTTCCGGCAAGAACGTCAGACGCATTGGCATCCAGAAACATCCTTAGAGCTTTTTCAGCTCGCGCGTAGTCCGCCTGGCGCAATATGTTAAAGGCGTAGTCGTATTGTTCTTTCGTCGAACCATCAGGGAGGCTCATAAACTCTGACGTTGGGTCCGGTGCAGTTCCAATAGGGGCTGCCGCGACCGTTCCTGTTCTAGGAGCTGCCTGAATATTGGGTGGAGCACTCAGTCTGCCCTGCTGCGCTGGCATCACAGGCGCACTAAATGCCCTTGGAGCCGCAGGAAGAGCAGTGCCCGAAGAATCTGTTCTTAGAACGCCGAAAGTGTTTCCTTGATTGACAGGTCCTGGCTCGATTGGAGCAGTCTGACGCGTACCAGCAGCAACTTGAACCGTAACAGATGCAGGTACACCAGGAGCGATAATTTGCGTTATAGGTTGTGTCTGTACAGGCGCAGACATCGGCATGTTGAGATCAGGATTAAGCCTAGACACCGCCGAACTTTGAACCGCAATAGAACTATCCGGTTGGATAACTGACGTAGTACTTGGGGATTGGCTGCCAGCCAAAGGGTTCTCTGCCAAAATTAGCGATGCTATTGGCGTTGCAACAGCTGGGGATACACCAACCGCTTGCTCCAAGACTGCTAATCGATAGGACACATCGTTCGACATTCTCTGCAGCTCAGACCGCATGCGAGATACTTCGAAACGCGCTTCTTCAATCTTACCTGTCAGTATTTCAACCATCTGCCCCAATTGCAGTGCTCTGACTTGAAGGCGACTAGCCACATCTGTTGAAATGGCTTTATTTGAAGTTCCGATGTTTTCTGGCGTGGTTGGACTTTCGACGATCGTCGCTGGTGCAGATTCAAAGGACTCCAGTTTACGTTCGATCTGGCTAAGACGCTCGCTCATAACACGCAAGTCAAGAGGTGTCTGAGCGTTAGCAAACGGCACCGCCGAGAACACGAGGGCTAGACTAATCGCCAAGCCTATAAAATTCCGAAATCTATAATCATTAAATATCATAGCGCTGCAACTTGTTTGATGTGGCACGCATGCTACCGCACATGCACGGCAGAAATAAGGCAAACGGCGGCCCCTGCCCCGCAGGAAGCCGCCGTTTTAACGCTCATTCTCGAAAGCCAATCAACGGCTTTCGGCTAGAAATTACTGTACGACAGAAACGCCGCGACGGTTTCGGCTCCAGCAGTCGTCACTGGAAGCGACGCATACCGGACGCTCTTTGCCGTAAGAAATGGTGCGGACACGACTTGAAGCGACACCAAGTGAAACCAAGTAATCTTTGACTGCGTTAGCGCGACGCTCACCTAGTCCAAGGTTGTACTCCCGTGTGCCACGCTCATCACAGTGGCCTTCAACGACGACCGAAGAAGATGGGTTTTGGCCTAACCAAGACGCCTGTCCACGCAATGTGGCTTGGGCGGCAGCGTTTAAGTTATAATCATCAAGGCCATAGTAAATATCGTTACCTACAACTTGATTGAAATATTCAGCAGAATTCATGGCTGGACCTGTTGGTGCAGCGACTGGTGATGGCTGGCTCACAGCCGTTATATCTGAACCCATGTCATCTTTAGAATCAGACGCGCAAGCTGCTAAAAGAGCGACTGCCGCGACCGCACTAGTGAAACGGACCATCATTTTTTTCTTCCCCTTCGGTCATCAAGACTGACGTAACTATAGACAAAATGGCGATTTTCATTACCTGTTTTATCAGGTGCTTGGTGGGACGCAAGCTATTCCATAAGCTCTTCTTCCAATAAAAACTCGCGAGAAGGCCTTTGGTTTCATCTTTTTTACAATAATAGAGCTAAGGAATCAGCGGAGACCACGCCGGGTCAGAGCCATCTTGAGGGGTCACGATCTCCCTCTGGTTGTATCCGGTTAGGTCGATTGAATAGAGCTTTGTTCGCCCTCCAGACCCATCAGCCCGTCGCGCCTCTTGCGCAAAATACATTAGAACCCTGCCATTTGGCGACCAAGTTGGAGATTCCACAAGGAAGCCCTGAGCCAGGAGGCGCTCATTTTTACCGTCTGGTTGCATCACGCCAATGTAGAATGTTCCACTACTTATACGTGTAAATGCGATGAGATCTCCTCTGGGCGACCACACAGGCGTTGCATATCGACCACCGCTAAAACTAATTCTACGTGCCTCAGATCCATCTGAGTTCATCACGTAGATTTGCTGACTGCCGCCCCGATCCGAGTTGAACGTCAGTTGACGCCCATCCGGGGCATAAGAGGCAGAAGTGTCGATGGCCGGGTGATTCGTCAACCGAAGCGTCCGGCGCGTACGAAGATCCATCTCGTAGATTTCTGAGTTTCCGTCCGCCGCCATGGAAAACGTCACTTTATTACCATCCGGCGAAAACCGAGGTGCATAGGTCATACCCGGGAAATCACCCAGCAACTCTTGGCGCCCCGTGTCGATGTTAAACAGGTACACCCGAGGGGTATTTCTGAAATAGGACAGATAGGTGATTTCTTGCGCCGTCGGCGAAAACCGAGGTGTCAGAACAAGCGCTGATCCGTCAGTTAGAAATCTGTGACCAGCGCCATCTTGATCCATAATCGCCAACCGTTTGATACGCCCAGTTCCTGGGCCGCTCTCAGCAACATAAACAACCCGTGTATCGAAGTACCCTGTCTCACCTGTAATCTGTGTATAGATCGCGTCCGCAATAATATGGGCGACACGCCGCCAATTCTCCGGTTGGGTTACATAAGCTTGGCCAATCATCTGCTGACCGCCGTAAACGTCCCATAAACGAAATGCGACGCGCATCTGTCCATTCTCTTGCGTTTCGATTTCGCCTTGGATCAAGCCCTGTGCGCTTAGCGCCCGCCAATCTGAAAACCGCGGCTGAACATCTAACGAAGGAAGGGCTTGAATAAACGCATCGCGATCAACCGGACGAAACAACCCGGATCGTTCCAAATCATTTGAAATGACGGAGCTTAGATCACGACCTACTCGAACAGAGGCCTCGTCGTTCCCCGGAAAATTGGCGACAGCGATAGGCATGGGCTCAACCCGGCCACGCGTAATATCAATTTGCACTTGAGCTTGAACACTAGCCGACACTAAGAACGCTATCACCGCACTAGAGAGTGTTATCCATAAACTTCTCACGCTTAGTTTTCTCCCTTGGACATCTAGTCGTCGGCTTAGTTTAAACGCCCTTGCGGCGTGAAGGTAAACACGATTTCTTTAAAGGTCTCGTATCTTTGTGGCGATATAGGGATGTTGCTGCAACTTAATACTGCCGTGCGCGCGCTGTCAGCAAATGTTCTAAACAGTGGTTCGGAAAAATATCGCCCAGTGTCCTCAATAATTGCCTGCCTGACGCTTCCATCCCGTAAAATCGATACTCGAATATCAACTGTTAGGTCACGAATACCTTCCTTGCCTGGATCAATCCGCCAACAGTTCTCAATGTGCGCACGAATTGCATCACGTTCGCTCAACGTCGCTCGGTCAGCCATCTGAAGTGTATTTAATTTATTGTCCTCGTCTTCCTGTATCCATTGAGGTTCGACCGGCGTCTGCCTTTTCGAGACCTCCGACTGCAAATCCTTAACCAAACTTACAAGCTGATCGAACGAATCTTTCATGGGTGGCAGTGGCTTGCGCGGCGGCGCGGCAACTTTGCGCACCGGCGGCGCCTCAGCAACTTCCATTGGTGGGGTCGGTATCCGCCCTGGTCGCAGCAAAGGTTTCCCTGGCTCAGGAGGAGATGATACTGGAGCAGATTGGGGTTCGGGTTCCGGCTCTGGTTCCGGCTCTGGTTCCGGCTCTGGTTCCGGCTCTGGTTCCGGCTCTGGTTCCGGCTCTGGCTTGCGCGTTGGCGCAGCTGTGATTTCGGCTATGTGGACAAGCTCGACAACAATCAGCGTTTCAGCCTCAACAACCTCGCGCTTGAATAAGGGCATACCAATCCATGTAAACAAAACAATTAAGCCGTGTAAAAATATCGAAAGAAGAAAGCTTTTCCCCATGCTTGGCAGCCCTAACGCCTAGCAGGCGGATCTGTGACTAAGGCAGCGTTGCGCAGTCCGGCTTTATATATTTCGGACATCACATCCATGACCGTTCCATAAGTTAATGACTTATCTGCACGGACGTAAATACGGACATCCGAGTTCTCACCACTCACAGCCTTTAATCTCGCTCCAAGCTTATCCAGTTCAACTGGCGTGTTTTGTAGTGTTACGCCATCAGCATTCACGTTGACCGTAAGACCCTCATTGTCTTGAGGTAAATTCGGTGTGGTCGCCTCGGGCAAATCCACATCAACGCCAGTTGTTAGTAGAGGTGCAGCAACGATAAAAATAACAAGTAGCACCAACATCACATCAACCATGGGCGTAACGTTAATTTCAGCCATGGGCCGGTAAGGCTTCCGGCGAGAACGACCGCCGCCGTCGTTAGGCTGGACAAACATGCCCATAGACTAGTCCCGCTCTTCAAGTTGGCGTGACAAGATTGCCCCGAATTCTCCGGCGAAGTTTTCGAGCCTAAGCGCATACCGGTTCATATCTGACGAAATTGAGTTAAACGCGATAACAGCCGGAATAGCGGCAACCAATCCAAGTGCCGTCGCAAACAAGGCTTCTGCAATGCCCGGCGCGACAGTTGCCAAGCTCGTGTCACTAGATGCCCCGATCGCCGTAAAGGTATTCATGATCCCCCAAACGGTCCCAAACAGTCCGACGAATGGTGCAACCGAACCCGTTGACGCAAGAAACGTCATTCGACTTTGAAGCTGGTCCATTTCCCGTTCCAGGCTAATGCGCATCACACGATCTATACGAGGACCTAGCCCTGCAATATTTTCTGGCTTTACCCCCTTACCCTTCGAGGAAGAACGGCGCCATTCGCGCATCGCAGCAACGAAGATGGAAGACATTGGGTCAGGAGGGCGCGGCCCTACACGGTCATACAGCTCCTCGAGCGAACTACCGGACCAAAACTTTTCTTCGAATTTCTCAGCACGTTTGGTGAGTGATCTGAGGCGCAATACTTTATCGAAAATAATGGCCCAGCACCATAAAGAAGCGGCAATAAGAAAGAGCATCACTGATTTCACAATGATATCTGCCTGGAGAAAAAGTCCCCAGAGCGAAAATTCTGATTGCTCAGCTATTGCGCTCAATGCACCAACTGTTTCTACATCCATTAACCGTCAACCCTTCTCATCACGTAAGCGTTCAATTGCAGTTTTTATATAATCTGGCAATCGTTGCGGTCTCCCCGCCTCATTTACGGTTACCAGTTTTATTTTGACCTCAGCAACTAAGACGCCTAGGCCCGCATCACTGATGAAATTAATTTTCTGATCCATGACCATCGACGCACCACCGAGGGATGCAACGCAGGTCTGAACGAGAAGTTCATCCTCAAGTTTTGCCTGCTTTAAGTACTGGATCTCAGCAGACCGAACCGCAAAGACCAATCCGTACTTCTCGATCATCTCGATATGGTCGAGCCCGTTCACTCGCATCATTTCCGTACGAGCGCGTTCGGCAAACTTGAGGTAGGCCGCGTGATAAACCATTCGACCCGCATCTGTTTCTTCATAGTACACGCGCAACGGATACAGATGAACCCCATTGTCCATCGCGCCCGCGGTCGGCCTTGGGAGCTTCAGGCTCACGGTTCGTCACCAAGCATATCGAACTGGGCCACGTCACGATTGGGGGCTTGCAGTCCGATGTGGCGATATCCGCTGTCTGCAAGAATACGTCCGCGCGGTGTCCGTTGTAATAACCCTTGTTGAATTAGGAACGGCTCAACGACATCTTCCAGTGTATCCCGTTCCTCTGCTAACGCTGCCGACAAGGTGTCTACACCAACCGGCCCGCCGTTATAGAATTCAGCGATACAGGTAAGATATCTCCTGTCCATCGCATCAAGACCAAGTGCATCGACGTCCAGGCGTTTTAAAGCCTTGTCGGCAGCTTTAGCGTCAACCAGTGCTATCTCATCCACCGCTGCAAAATCGCGGACGCGCCGCAATAGGCGCCCTGCCACGCGTGGCGTCCCTCTTGATCGCTTGGCGATTTCAAAAGCACCGTCCGGTGAGAGATCTAAACCAAGTATCTTAGCGCCACGTTCAACAATTCTGACCAACTCTTCGGGTTTATAAAACTCAAGCCGCATAGGAATGCCAAAGCGATCCCTAAGCGGCGTCGTTAACAATCCAGAGCGGGTCGTCGCGCCAATAAGGGTAAAAGGTTGTAATTCAATCCGCACCGATCTGGCAGCTGGTCCCTCACCGATAATGAGATCAAGCTGAAAATCCTCCATCGCCGGATACAACACCTCCTCTATGGCGGGATTGAGGCGGTGTATCTCGTCGATAAACAAAACATCTCGTGCTTCAAGGTTGGTTAGGATTGCCGCCAGGTCGCCCGCCTTAGCGATCATCGGCCCAGATGTGGCCCGAAATCCTACGCCAAGCTCACGCGACACAATTTGTGCCAATGTGGTTTTACCTAAACCAGGAGGGCCATGAAGTAACACATGGTCCAGCGGTTCACTGCGCCCTGATGCCGCCGATATAAAAACACTTAAATTCTCACACAATTGGCGTTGGCCGACGAATTCTTTCAGGCGCTGAGGACGCAATTTCGTATCAGCATCTTCTTGCTGCTCTCCGCCAGATATGATTCGACCTTCAACCATCTCCGGACAAATCCTTTAGGCCATCACGAATGAGATCGTCTAGTGATTGACCGGATGAATCGTTGTGCGCAGCCCTGCTGACTGCTCCGAAAGCATCCCCCCTGCCAAAGCCCAGATTGACCAATGCAGAAACAGCATCCTCGATTAAACTTGGAGCCGTGCCGGTTCCCTCGCCTTTCGAAACATTGGACCCTTTTGGAAAAATAGGCGGTGCAGCAATCAGGCCGACCTTGTCTTTGAGCTCAGTAACAATCCTCGCGCCAAGCTTAGGACCAACGCCGCTGGCTCGGGTGAAGGCCGACTTGTCTTGGGCTGCGACGGCTTGAGCCATTTGTTCGGGACTTAGCACCGATAAAATCGCCAAGGCAACTTTTGTGCCCACGCCTTGGACCTTAGTCACCAATTGAAAAGAATCTCTCTCACCTTCAGACCCAAAACCGTATAAGTGGATGTGATCTTCGCGAACATGTGTCTCGACGGCCAGCGATACAGAGCTGCCAACCTGTGGCAAATTCAATAGCGTTCTAGACGAGCAAAAAACAAGATACCCCACTCCCCCAACATCGATGATGGCCCAATCGTCTCCAATGGCATCGACCAGCCCTATGAGTTTGGCAATCAAGAGCTCTGACCTCCAGCTATAGCCTTCGCTAGTCGCTCAGCAGATACTCGGTGGTGAGCGTGACAAATTGCCACGGCTAGAGCATCAGCAGCGTCCTCAGATTCAGGTATGTGCCCCGGCAATAGCATTCGAACCATAGCGCCCATCTGTTGTTTGTCTGCATGGCCAGCCCCAACGATCGCCTTTTTAACCGCATTCGGAGCGTACTCGGCTACCGGAAGATTTGCGTCTGCTCCAGCCAGCATGGCAGCCGCTCTAGCATGACCTAATTTCAATGTTGATAAAGGGTTCTTATTCACGAATGTTTCCTCGATCGCACATTCCTGAGGGCTGTATTCGCGTATAATTTCTTTAATTGCCGAGAAAATAACATAAAGCCTCTCTGCCAGGGGAGCCTTTCCGTCAGTCCGAACGGTTCCGTTGGCCACCGCAGATAGCAGGTTGCCCTCAGCGTCAACGACACCCCACCCAGTGGCACGCAAGCCGGGGTCGAGCCCCAAGAGACGAATCGTCACGTTCCCTTCTCGCTCCAGAGCCTAACCTCCCAATTCAGCTAAGGTCGCATCATCAATCTCAAAATTACCCGCAACCCGCTGCACATCATCGTCGTCATCCAATACATCGAGGAGATTGAACAATTTTTCTGCTGTCGCTTTGTCAAGCTCCACCGTGTTGAGAGGTCGCCAATCCAAACGAGCACTCTCTGGCTCACCAAGCACATTCTCCAGCACCTTTTGAACCGTATTCAGGTCGTCTGGATTGCAGAATATGTCGTGCCCGTCATCACTACTTTCGACATCGTCGGCGCCAGCTTCGATGGCCGCTTCCAGGACTTTGTCTTCATCGCCGGTGTCTGCCGGATACTTAATCTGGCCAACGCGATCAAAATTGAATGCAACGCTATTTGTTTCCCCCATCGCTCCACCGCCTTTGTTAAAAGCTGTGCGCACAGATCCAGCAGTGCGATTGCGATTATCGGTTAAAGCCTCGACGATAAGAGCGACGTTGCCTGGCCCGTAGCCCTCATATCGAGCCTCTTCGTAGTTCTCTCCGTCCCCTCCAATAGCCTTATCCATTGCTCTTTGGATGTTGTCCTTAGGCATACTTTGTTGGCGAGCGGCAGCCATCGCAGCTCGAAGACGTGGATTGTGCTCAGGATCGGGCATTCCCATCTTCGCTGACACGGTGATTTCCTTTGCCAGCTTGGTAAAGAGTTTGGACCGCTTCTTATCCTGGGCGCCCTTGCGGAACATGATGTTCTTGAATTTGGAATGACCCGCCATAGCATTGCCCCTATCGCCACCAAAGGCGGCAGCCTACTAATAATACTTATACCAGATGTTGTGTTTAGCACCCAACAACCGTGCGAGCGCATCAAATGCCGGGCACCCAAGGGGTGTCAAGCGGGGTTTATGGCCCTGGCGGTAAACTTGGTACCAATTCACCACCAACTCTTAGAGGGTAAACGTGCTCAGCAAGGCCGGTCACATCGTCAGTTTGCACAACTACGCCACACACCGTCGACGGACCAGTCGCCGGTTCAAGCCGCTCACCGGGCAGACTATTCACGAACCTGCGTACGGCAATGCCTGCGTCCATACCAATGACCGAATCATACGGGCCACACATGCCCGCATCAGTCTGAAAGCCAGTGCCGGCTGGCATTATCCGCGTATCGGCGGTCGGAATATGAGAGTGACTGCCTACCGCAAGCGAAGCACGGCCATCAGAAATGCAGCCAAGAGCCGTCTTCTCACTGGTCGCTTCGCCATGAATATCAATAACAATAGCATCGGCATCCCGGCCCAGTTGAGTACTCGCAAGGAAGGTCTCTAGCCCCCGAAACGGATCATCAATTGGCGGCATGAATAAACGGCCCATCACCTGACAAACGGCGACCCGCCTACCATCTTGTGTTGGATATAAACCCGAACCTAGGCCGGGCGTTCCATCCGGATAGTTTATCGGGCGAAGAAGGCGAGGTTCAGTTGGGATATAATCTATTATCTCCCGTTGATCCCACGCGTGATTGCCGGTTGTGATGACATCCACACCAGCATCAAAGAGGGCCTCACAGATTTTAACGGTAATACCGAATCCATGCGCGGCATTCTCGCCACAGGCAACCACAAAGTGCAAATCCAATTGAGTGCGGAGGTCGGGAACATGGTCGATAACGGCCTGACGGCCGGACTTCCCCATGATATCGCCAAGGTAGAGTAAATTCATTTCAATACTAACTGTTATGTTTTAGGGAGGATTATGCGTGTTGGCGTAATAATTCCGTCTAACTGTGAATCATGGCACTCTCGAGGAATACTCTCCACCTCCTGGCCATCAAACCCTATTCCATAGGCTACTATCTTTTTTTTCTCGCGCAGCACAGTCAGCGTCCGGTCGTAGTAGCCCCCGCCAAATCCAATACGATAACCCTGCCGATCGAAAGCCACCAAGGGAACCAAGAGGACATCGGGATCTGGGGCATAGGTCTTTGCAGACGGGTGGTACGTGCTAAGCCGTCCCTTCTCGAGCTCATCGCCGGAGCACCAGGGCCGAAACGACAATACCTCTCCTGACTTTCCGGCCACCGGAAGCACGATTGATGCACCAATCTCTTGCAGAGCCTCTAAGGTTGGAAAGATATCAAGCTCATCACCGATAGCAACGTACCCTGAAACGGTCTGGTCTTTAAGGCCGCTTAAAGCTTGAATTACCAGCTTCTCCAGCCCGTCTACAGCATTGCTGTCACTCCTCCGCAGATCTTTGCGCTTACGCAACATTTCCGACCGCAGGGCCGCCTTGTCATCCGAAAGGGCTGAAGTATTCATAGAACTCATACCAGATATGAAAAGAAGTGGAGCCGCCATAGCCGTCGGCAAAGTGACCTCGCCATGGGCCACAGGGTTAATGTGGGCACCGCGATCAAGGGGCCAAGACCCCCAGAGAGGCAGCTCCCGGTCTTACGATATCGCCCCTGGGAGTAACCACAGCCTAACGCACTAGGCAGCTCCAAGGCGAAACTTAAGGACCTTCAAGCTTTTCAGCAAGGCCAGCAATTCGGGAAGCAAGAGAATCAATTGCATCGACAACGGCATCTTCTGCCTCCACGCGAGCGTTTCCATTGCCCCTTTTCCCCAGGACTTCTAGCTCACCAGTGGCATCAGAAAGCTCATCTGCAACCAACAAAGATACCATAACGAGCAGCATACTGTCAGAAACAGGGCCCGTTGATTCCAAGAGTTGGGTCGCGCGCTCGTCTAAATAGCCCCCCAACCGGATGAGATGTGCCTCCTGACCATCGTCGCATGTAATTTGATAACTACGGCCGCGCAGCGTTATGGAAACTTGAGCCATATTTGACTTTTCCTATGCTGTCGCGCCTTGGACAACGTTGTCCAAGGCCTCTATTTTTTCCTCGATGCGATTCGCTGCGTTGGTGGCGGCAGAACGCAAAACCTCATAATCAGCTCTTACAGCATCCAGTTCGGCCTGGATGAGTTCAAATTGTTCGCCTTCTGCCGGACCATCCTGCACATGCGCGCTGTCTGTTCCTAAGCCTTCCGTCGCAGCTTCCAACCGCGAAACAGCCGTCCCGAGACGTTCAAGCGCTCTCTCAACACGTAAAAGCTTATAGATTGCGATATCTTTCAACGCCCTAGCACCCTTTTCTTGAAGCGATGGTGGAACATAAGCAGCGTTGTAGGGGCCGTCAATAATAGTCCTTAAGAGAAAAAATACGGTCTCGCCTCATATGAGCGTCCATTGGGCCTGTTCAGGGCCGTTCCATGCCGATATATGTTCCAAACCAATACTAACACGCGCTGATCAAGACCTATTGCACTCCACTACTATGGGAATTCGAGCTATGAAACTGACCCAGCGGGTTAAAAAAATTCTAGCGGGTTACGAAAGTGACAACCCTGGGACCAAAGCCAACCTTGCCCGTATTTTGATGCAGGGCCGTCTGGGTGGCACCGGCAAACTCGTTATTCTTCCTGTGGACCAAGGCTTTGAGCACGGGCCCGCGCGCAGCTTCGCTCCCAATCCTGCTGGGTATGACCCACACTACCATTGGCAACTAGCCATTGACGCCGGCCTGTCCGCATTTGCTGCCCCGCTTGGTATGATCGAAGCCGGGGCCTCTACATTTGCAGGCTCTGTGCCAACCATCTTAAAAATGAATAGCGCCAACTCTCTAAATGGCGAGAGCGACGCACCGACGCAAGCCATTACGGCCAGCGTAGGGGACGCGTTGAGGCTCGGCTGCTCTGCTATTGGATACACGATCTACCCTGGTTCTCAGCAAGCTTACGGAATGATGGAAGACCTACGGGAACTCACCGAAGAAGCTAAATCAGTCGGTTTAGCAGTAGTAGTATGGTCATATCCACGCGGTGCCTACGTTTCCAAAGAAGGCGAAACTGCATTCGACATTATAGCATACGCCGCTCATATGGCTGCACTGGCTGGAGCTCACATAATCAAAGTGAAACTGCCAACTGATCATCTTCACTTGGCCGCAGCAAAAAAAGTCTATGAAGAAGAAAGTATCTCATCCGCCACCCTAGCCGACCGCGTTTCCCATATCGTACAGAGCTGCTTTGAGGGCCGCAGAATCGTCGTGTTCTCTGGCGGCGGGAAAAAAGGCCTTGATGGACTTTACGACGAAGCCCGCGCAATTAGGGATGGTGGCGGAAACGGTTCCATAATTGGCCGCAATACATTCCAAAGGCCACGCGATGACGCGATGAAAATGCTAGATACCATGGTCAATATATACAAAGGCAAAGAGTGAGCAGTTCTGAGCCCTGTAGGCTATACCTAATTTCTCCACCGACGCTCGATGACGCGGCTCACTTTGCTAGAAACCTGCCCGGTATACTTGGGGCGGGTGATGTTGCATGCCTTCAACTCAGGCTAAAAACATCTAATGACGAAGATATTCTAACCGCAATCGGCTTCCTTCAGCCAGTCTGCGAGCGAGCAGAAGTAGCACTAATTCTAAATGACCGGCCTGATTTGGCGGCGAAAAGCGGATGCGACGGTGTTCATATAGGCACGGGAGACATGCCTTACGCGGATGCAAGAGCAATAGTCGGAGAGGACGCGGCAGTTGGAGTATCTTGCGGTGCATCGCGCCACTTAGCCATGATCCAGGCTGACGCAGGAGCGGACTATGTTGCTTTCGGCGCGTTTTTCCCCTCACCCACTAAATCAGATACAAGTTCCGCATCATTAGAGATTCTAGAAATATGGTCTCAGACGACGAATGTACCATGCGTGGCAGTTGGTGGAATCACTCTGGAGAATTGCAACCCAATTATTAACTCAGGCGCAGATTTCCTAGCGGTGTCATCCGCCGTATGGGATCACCCTAACGGACCAAAAACTGCTGTGCGCTTGTTTACCGAACAAATGGCTGGATAAAGCATATTTGGTTATTTCTGGGACTTCCCATCAGCTACAAATCCGAATAATCTCACATCGACCGAGAACCTGAAAGCAGGCAGATAAAATATGAAACACGGGATTGCACTAGCAACAGCGCTTCTATTATTAAGCGCAACAAATATCTCAGCTCAAGAGGCCAATACGCTCGCACCACCACCTCCCCCTGAGCTTGAAGAAGAAAAAGCGGAGGCCGCGCCAGCTCCTCCTGAAAAGAAAAAGAAGAAGCTCGATCATTGTGGGCCACAGACCGCAAAAACATGTGATGGCCTGGAGAATGTGTCTGATCTGGGCGATGCCTCTTGGAAAGTCGGCGCTATGGGTGCCGCGCTGTGCTCGAAGAGCGCCGCGATCGAAGCAACCCGAAAACGGCGCAAAGATCGCAACGAATACGAAGAGCTTCTTGCCGAGATCGCCGAGGATAATGAAACCGAATATACACCTTGGAAACCTTCAGAGAGTAATTCTGAATTTGCTAAACGGACGTCATCAGAATGTGGCACAAACAAGACATACTGGTGCAGCGAAATGCAACTCGCAGCGGCAGATATCAGCGACCCAACCACCCAAGCCTCTGCTTTGTCTCTGGTTGAAACCGCCTGCACACCACCGAAATAATAAAACACCTCGGTTGAGATATAGACAAACGGCGGGTTAAAATCCGCCGTTTTTTTTGCAAATCAATTTAGAGCTTTATTCAAGTAGGATGGGTGACCATAGAACATCCCCTATATTATCGGCACCAGTCAGCAACATAGCTAACCTATCAATGCCAAGGGCCATACCCGCGGATTCTGGCATCTCGACTAAGGCATTTAGAAAATCCTCATCAATAGGTGGTGCAGTTCCATAGAGGCACGTAAAAGCTGCCTGATCTCGTTCAAAACGTCGACGTTGTTCTTTTGCATCCGTTAGCTCGGAAAATCCGTTAGCCAGCTCTAATCCACAGACATATGCCTCAACGCGTTCACATACCCTCGGGTTGGCCCTCTTATTCCTCGCAAGAGCACCCACAGGGCTCGGAAAATCAATGAGCAGGACTGGAGCGCCGCTTGACATTTCTGGCTCAATTCTCGTCATCATGACGCGATGAAAAACATCGTCCCATTGATCATCGGCTTTGCAGGGGATGCCAATCGCTCTCGCGGTTGCTATGAATTTCTCAGATAACCCAAAGCCATTCTCATCGACCTGAGACAGCAAATCAATATTAGCGAACTGCTGAAAAGCATCTGCAACTGTTAGCTTTATCCAGTTTTTACTAACTTCTGTCTTAAAGCTATTATGCCGAAGGTAACTCTGCTCTGTTGCTGAGGCTGCACATGATACGAGCTTCACAACATCATCAATTATCGCCTCATAGTTTTCGCCAGCCCTATACCATTCAAGCATCGTGAATTCTGGCGTGTGCAGCCTTCCAGATTCCTTATTGCGAAATACGTGACAGATTTGGAATATCTTTTCTTCTCCTGCCGCTAATAATTTCTTCATCGAAAACTCAGGGGACGTGTGAAGGTACCGCTGAACTTTGCATTCATCAAACGGCCCTTCAAGAGACACATCAAAGGGCTGGATATGGCCATCAATTCCCGGCGAGACTTGAATGGCAGGGGTCTCGACCTCTAAAAAGCCTTGATCATTGAAATACTGACGAATAGCGCTGATCGCTTGGGCCCTTATCTTTAGGTTTGGCTTACGCCGCGCATAAACTGATCGATCCCACCAAGGCCTTTGCACTATAAAATCTCCACAAACGATCGGGCATTCCGGGCCTGCCCGTTGCACGCCCTCCGGCAAACTGATAAAAGCCCGGCGCTGGAGCAAATATTATGCCGCTTCATACCTTACACTTCCAACAGCGATGACATTATGAAAATACAAGCCAACACTATGCGTCCAGGAATGGTGATCGAACACCAGGACAAACAATGGACTGTTCTAAAGATTGAACTCCTTCAGCCAGGCAAAGGTGGCGCCTTTATTCAAGTCGAAATGCGCGACATCGCAACTGGAAATAAGTCTAACGATCGTTGGCGCACGCAGGAATCCGTTGAGAAACTGGAGGTCCGAGAGAGAGATAGTCAATATCTCTTCCAAGATGACGGCCAGTATACATTCATGGATGCTGAAACCTATGAACAATTCACACTAAATACAGAAGACCTTGAAGATACAGCAGCGTTTCTGCAGGATGGCATGGCCGTCACGACCGAGACTATTGAGGGTAAGCCTGTAAGCATTAAGTTACCGGCGCATATTACACTAGAAGTCGTCGAGGCTGATGCGGTTGTTAAAGGTCAGACTGCTGCCTCATCTTATAAACCCGGAGTTCTAGAAAATGGTGTCAAAGTTATGATTCCGCCATTTGTGGAAGCCGGAACGCGGATCGTAATTAACACAGCCGACGGTACTTACGTCGAGCGCGCAAAAGACTAAGGAATATTTATGGCGGTCCGCTCCCCAATCCTTAATGTTATGGTAGGCGCCGCTGAAAAGGCTTCTAGAACCCTTAAACGCGACTTTGGTGAAGTTGAGAACCTTCAAGTGTCCCGCAAAGGAACAAACGATTTCGTCACAGCAGCGGACACGCGTACAGAAAAAACTCTTCAATATGAATTGGCCAAAGCCAGGCCCGCATTCGGCTTCATAATGGAGGAATCTGGCGTCGTTGAAGGCGAAGATAAAAACCGTACATGGATCATTGATCCCATTGATGGAACTACCAATTTTATTCATGGCATTCCGCACTTCGCAATTTCTATTGCATTAATGGAATACGGAGAATTGGTTGCGGGCCTCGTATACAATCCAGTCTTCGACGAAATGTTTCTCGCCGAAAAGGGGCAAGGTGCAACCTGCAATAATCGGCGCCTTCGCGTTTCATCGCGTATAGAGTTATCAGAAAGCGTTTTGGCCACTGGCATTCCGCATTACGGTCGAGGCGATCATCCATCTTTCTTAACTCAGCTCACGGCAGCGATGTCCCAAACAGCCGGTGTTCGTCGGTTTGGGTCGGCAGCCTTAGACTTAGCCTATGTTGCGGCGGGTCGTTTTGACGGATTCTGGGAAACCGGGCTCAAGAGTTGGGATATAGCGGCTGGTATCCTGTTGGTGAAGGAAGCTGGCGGCTTCATTACAGAGATCGATGGCAAAGGCGACTGTTTGAACGGAGGTTCGGTTTTGGCAAGCAATCCAAGGCTCCACAAACCACTTAGCAACCTGCTAACCGGCAAGAAAACGGAACGCCTTAGGGCCCGCTGAGCGAAAAATTGCCGCAGTCTGCCGTTGTCCGCAGGTCCACGCATGGGTTAGTCTTCTTGAACTTAGCGTGAAGTAGCGCTTAAAGCACTTCTAATTCAAGATAGGACGCTGGCATGGCCGAGAAACGAAGGACTTCACTAAAGGCAACGATCGGTGGCACGTGCTTTCTAACTCTGTTCATTGCTCCGGTTGCCATAACAAGTATCGCAACCAAATCCCATAACGCGCAAGCGCAACAAACCGATGGGGTTTCAGTCAATCTTGACGTGCTTGATGACCTAAACCCAATTTCAAAAACACCGCGCTTACTGATGCCCAGGATGACACCGCGCAATGGTCGAGTAGCCTTAACACCACCACCCGGCTTGGGCCGCATAAGTCAGCAGCCCTCGCGCGTCGTTCTGAGGCCACCCCCGGGGGCACCCCAGCGCCTAACTACAGCGGTTAAGATCGCAGTACCAAGACGAGCTCCGGCGGCAGTCACACCTCCAGTTTCTGTCACAACTGCACCTTCCGCACCTGAAATGGTCTCCGACGCCGTACCGCCACAGTCGCCCACGCCGATCATCGAATTAAAAGACACAGAGCAGACAGCGCAGGCTCAAGACAGCATCACTGAAGAGCAAACATCAGCATTGCCTGCCCCTAGTTTAAATGATGAACCAATCTCCATCACATTTGGCGTTGATGAAACTGACCTACCATCGTCTGCAGATTCCACTCTCGTGCCCTTGGCCGAACGAATGCAGTCCAATCAAAACGTGCGAGTTCAATTACTCGCTTATGCCAGCAAAGCAAATGGGTCAGTAAGCAGTGTTCGTCGAAAATCCCTAAGTCGAGCTTTGTCCGTGCGGAAGTTCTTGATGGATCGAGGCATTCAGAGCACACGCATAGAAGTCCGCGCCTTAGGTGACAAGAATGAAGGCGGTGCACCTGACCGTATAGATGCTATCTTTCAGCAACGTTAGCACATTCATCAACTTCGAATGTCCGGAAACAGAATGACTGACACAGCACGCTTCCTAACGCGGATGGTTCTATTTCTGTTCGCCGGCACAATTGCTGCCACGTTTCTATACGGAACGCTCATTTCCTCATTTATGGCAAACCCACTTTTGAACGGCCTCATCTTAGGAGTTCTTCTAACAGGCATCATCCTAAATATACGTCAGGTGATAATGCTCAAACCTGAATTGGAGTGGCTGGAGTCGTTCCAGGGCCAGGGTGCAGATAAAACGGTCGATGAACACCTGGAGCTTAAAGATTCCCCCCCCTTCCTTTCTAGCGCAGGACCAAAACTGTTATCCTCGATGGCCCGCATGCTGTCAGAAAGTAGAAATAAGAGTGGAAAATTTTCGCTAAGCGCACAGGCCATGCGAACTCTCCTGGATGGCATAGCGTCGCGTCTAGAAGAATCCCGTGACTTAGCCCGATACTTCGTGGGCCTCTCTATATTCCTAGGGTTACTCGGGACGTTCTGGGGTTTACTTGGAACAGTAGCGTCGGTCGGCGACGTTATTCGCAATCTGTCAATCACAGGGGATGACATATCTCTTGTGTTTAATGACCTTAAAGCAGGACTTGAGGCACCGCTTGATGGAATGGGTACTGCTTTTTCCTCTTCACTATTCGGTCTAGCAGGGTCCCTCGTCCTCGGCTTCCTCGACCTACAAGCCGGTCAAGCGCAAAACGCATTCTATAACAACCTTGAAGAATGGTTGTCTGGCATGACACGCCTTTCTTCTTCCACAAACCTTAGAGAGAACGAACAAGGAGTCTCTGCATACACAGAAGCTCTATTGGAGCAGACTGCCGAAAGCCTCGACGAACTCCAACGTACAATCGGCCGCGGTGAGGAAAGCCGTATCGTTGGCAATCGACACTTTGCCACAATGAACGAGAAGTTAACGCTCCTGACCGACCAAATGAAGGCTGAACAGCAGGTATTGCTAAAGGTCGCTGGAAACCAAAAAGATCTATCGCCTCTGCTACAAAAGATAGGGGCGCTCAGCGAATCCTTTGCGCAACCTCAAGTCTCTGGAATGGATGATGGCACGAAGACACACATCCGAAATATTGATCAATCGCTCAATCGATTGGTTACAGAACTCACATCTGGACGCGATCAAATGGTTAAAGACCTTAGGTCAGAAATTAAATTACTGGCAAAAACCGTGGCTGCGACCGGCGTGCGCAACGACAGCGCCGAATAAACGAGGCGACAATGTCAACTATGTCACGCCGCACACGTCGCACGACAGACATATGGCCTGGGTTTGTCGATGCATTATCAACACTACTAATAATTATAATTTTTATCTTAATGGTATTCGTCCTTGGCCAGTTTTTTTTGGGCCAAGCCTTATCCGGTAGGGATGAAGCTCTCGGACGCCTTACAATGCAGGTCAATGAGCTTGGCGAGATGCTCGCCCTAGAGCATCAATCGAATTCAGATTTAACACTAAACGTATCCCAGCTCTCGAATCAGCTTCAAGCCGCAAATCTAGAATTAGATGATATGGCCTTAGTTCGGACAGAGAACCGCGAATTCAGAGGCCAGATAGAAGCGCTCAAGAGTGAGGCTGCGTCGCGCGAAGGCGAAATAGAGAGAATGCACCAAGCCGTTCAAGCTGCAACGGCAGCAGCCCTCTCCGATCAAGAGCGAATTAACGAGCAACGTCAAGAAGCCGCGCTTCTTCAGCAAAGCGTGCATGCGTTAGAAGCACTGCGAACAGAACTAGAGACCGAGATTTCTCGTCTAGGCGATACCGTCGTTGAACGGGAGAGAGAGGTCGCCCAGGG
Source organism: Rhodospirillaceae bacterium (assembly GCA_028822445.1). GTDB lineage: Bacteria > Pseudomonadota > Alphaproteobacteria > Rhodospirillales > Rhodospirillaceae > WLXB01. Next base: position 44,241 of record JAPKDQ010000010.1, read on the forward strand.
ACGGAAGGTCTCTTTCGAAGCACGTGCTCAATCAGCACTTATGACCCAACAATTAGAAGCGCTTCGACAAGAACTAGGGCGTCTCGCCGAAACCCTGGACGCTTCTGATGCTTTGTCAGAGGAACAACGGGCTCAAATCTCAGACCTGGGACGCCGGATGAACCGAGCCCTCGCAGGCAAGGTTCAAGAGCTTCAGAGGTATAGGTCTGATTTCTTTGGCCGCCTCAGGGACATCTTGGGTGAACGCCCAGGCATTCGCGTCGATGGTGATCGCTTCGTTTTCCAATCTGAAGTCCTGTTCGCGAGTGGTTCAGGTGAACTCGGGGTCGAAGGGCAACGTCAGCTTGCTCAACTGGCCAAAACGCTACTCGATATCTCACGGGATATCCCAGCCGAAGTGGACTGGATTATGCGGGTTGACGGACATACCGATGACGTGCCCATAAACACCACAACATTCCGCTCCAATTGGGAGCTTTCGACCGCACGGGCACTATCCGTTGTGCGCTTCCTAACCACTCAGGGTGTGCCACCTGCACGCTTGGCTGCTGCAGGGTTTGGCGAGTATCAACCGATCGAGACATCTAGGACAGCCAGAGCATTAGCAAAAAACCGCAGAATAGAGCTAAAAATAGACCAGAAGTAGGGAGTGATAGCTGAGGCTTGAGGCCTTGCGTCTCGTTATATGTTTCGCTATACCCCACCCACTTTATTTATGAGGCACACAATGAAAAAAAATATTCACCCGGATTACCACGATATTACAGTGGTTATGACCGATGGCAGCGAGTACATCACACGCAGCACGATGGGCAAAGAAGGCGATACAATCCGCCTCGATGTTGACCCAAAGACTCATCCAGCGTGGACTGGCGTTCACCGCCTTCTTGATTCTGGTGGGCAACTTGCGAAGTTTAATAAGCGTTTTGCGAATATTGGTCTCAAGAACTAAATTCAAACATACAAAATATAATTGCCGCCTTCCTCGGAAGGCGGCTTTTTTGTTCCTATAGAACACCTCTTCCGAATTTTCGCGTTTACTGAGATTGAAGACCAATAGTTCTTTTCAAGTACACACTATTTGAAAACTGATTCAGCACCTTGCCGGGCACTTTCCTTAGCTTTAATCGCTACTTTTGTGCGCTCAATCTCGTTAGACAAAAGTCCGATGTAGTCTTCCAAACCCTCAATCGACATGACCGTCAGATCACGCAGTTTTGCTTTTCGTTGCAGCGGCTCTAGGTCTTCTTCATCCATAGCCATCTAACCCTTCTACAAATAGAGAACGTTAGTAGACGCTACTCTGACTGCTCACTAAAGTTCAATTATTCTAAGCAATTTTTCACCGGGAACTAACAAAGATGGACGTACCACAAACAATGCAGTGTATTGAAATCAGCGAACCCGGCGGGCCGCAGGTTTTAGTTCAGTCAGAGCGCCCAATACCGGTGCCAGGGGCGAACGAGCTCCTCATAAAGGTTGTCGCTGCAGGGGTGAATAGACCTGATGTTTTTCAAAGAATGGGGCAATATCCCGCGCCGAAAGGAGCATCCGACCTTCCAGGACTAGAGGTCTCAGGGAAAGTCCTCGCGGTTGGGGGAGAAGACCTCGCGTTTACAGTTGGAGATTCTGTCTGTGCTTTATTATCTGGTGGTGGTTACGCAGAGTACGCTCTAGCAAATGTCACCGCATGCCTAAGCATTCCTAATGGAATGAACCCGATTTATGCCGCCGCTCTTCCAGAGACTACATTTACTGTATGGCATAACGTTTTCGATAGGTGTCACTTGTCAACGGGTGAGAGTTTCCTCGTTCATGGCGGAGCAAGCGGAATTGGAACGACTGCGATTCAAATGGCTAAGGCTCAAGGGTGCGAAGTTATCGTGACAGCCGGATCAGATGATAAATGCTCTGCCTGTTTGGAAGCGGGCGCAGACATCGCGATAAATTATAAAGAACAGAAATTCGTCGACGTAGTTCGCAATCGCCCTAATAAGGGTGTGGATGTCATCCTTGATATGGTTGGTGGTAGCTATATCGCTGATAATATTAAATGCCTACGACCAGACGGCCGATTAGCATTCATAGCTTTCCTAGGTGGGTCCATCGCGAATATTGATTATATGCCGGTCATGTTAAAGCGCCTGACCATAACAGGGTCCACTCTAAGAACTCGATCAAACGCGATAAAAGAGAATATCGCTAGCTCTGTGAGAAAAACTGTATGGCCATGGATTGAAAATGGCCAATTCAAGCCTATTATCGACCGTATTCTCCCACTATCAAAGGCTGCGCAAGCGCACGAAATAATGGAGAATAACGAGCATATCGGAAAAATACTGCTGAAGACATAAGATAACCGAGCACTCTAACGAGTTTGACCCTGGCGCCCATATTCCGATATACCATGGCATAATACTCTAATTCACAAAAGATGCTGGGCCTAGCTATGCTAAGTAGCGCCCCATCGAAAGGAAATATCCATGGCTTTGCCGCTAATGCCAAAAGCGACCGCAGTTTGGCTGGTCGATAATACAACCCTAACCTTCGACCAGATTGCTGAATTCACAGGCATGCACGAACTTGAAGTCCAAGCCATTGCCGACGAAGAAGTGGCAATTGGTATTGTAGGTGTAAACCCTACTCTAAACGGACAACTCACATCAGAAGAGATTAAGCGCGGAGAAGATAAAGGGTCATACCGTTTAAAGCTGAGAAAATCCGATATTCCAAAACCTAAAGTTCGATCCAAAGGTGCCCGCTATACTCCGGTCTCGAAAAGACAAGAAAGGCCGGACGCAATAGCTTGGCTTATCAAGCACCACCCGGAACTAGCCGACTCACAAGTCTCGCGGCTACTTGGCACAACCAAACCAACGATCAACTCTATACGCGACCGTTCACACTGGAATATTCAAGCCATCAAGCCCCAGAATCCAGTGACGCTTGGGCTATGCAATGAACCAGAACTTCAGAAAGCACTTGCGTTAGCTGCACGCAAGGCAGAAAAGGCTGGTATTATTCTGCCGAAAGCAAAAGTAGATTTAGATGAGAGAACTGAGCCACAGCTAATAAAGACTAAGCCTCCCGCACCTAAGATAACCGCTGAAAATCTTTTCCGTCCCAGTACGGCGGAAAGCTGACGCAGAATACGTCTAACAAAATACGGATCACACCGTAATGTACAGGCCGTCAGAGATCTAACTGAAAAACTACTTTATAGATTGGCAACTGCTCTTTCGTCGCTGTCTATATCTATTAAGTCTAGACTGAAAAGCTCCAACTAATCCGGCATTCGGTTGAGCTCATCTTTTATTCTTAACTTATGCTTTTTAAGATTATATACCATTGATGGATCCGGAAGCGGCCTATTTTCCTCTTCTTCAATCTGATGTTCGAGATTCTCATGCTTTGTACGCAAAGATTCTAAACGAGCATCCTGCCCCATAGACGAAACTCCTTATTTAGATTCTATCGACCAAATCAACTTAGCGCTACAAAAGCATCCCATGCTAGAGACTTGTATAACCCTCCGTCATTTAACGCTTTTTTTTGTGCAATATTATTACTCAAATGTGTAATTATAATTCTTAATGGACACAATCAAGATAAGCGCGAATTACAGAAGTGATTAAGTTCTTAGTTAACAAGGCCTTAAGCGTCGCATTTAAGATTTCACAGTTAGCCTGCTATAACGGATGAGTCAAAACGAATCGGCCGGTCCGCACACACAACTAATATTAGCTAACTAAGCCCATCATATCTGATTCGGAGCAGCTTGCGTTCGCATGATTAGACAAACTAATGAACAACCATAGTAAACTTCACCATATTCAATCAGAAGAAAAAGTGGCGGCGCTTGAACTTGAACACCGCGACTTAGATGAAATTATTGAAAGCCTAGAAAGCCAGGGTAACGTCGACCAACTAAAGCTTTCGAGACTTAAAAAACGAAAGTTGATGTTAAAAGATCAAATATCTGGCCTCAGAGATAGAATGCTTCCTGATATTATAGCGTAGCATTAGCCGGGTGCATCCGAGAACTAAGGCCTAAGAATATTGTCAGATTAAACAATAACTTGAATGCATCTTATTCTGCTTCTACTTAACCACTTTTTCTAACGGAAGTTCGCACCGGTTTTGGTCGACATGGGCAACGAGCTTATGCTCTTGCCATCGCACCTTACCGACGCCAGCAGGAGGACTGATATTAGACATAACTTCGCTGTATGCATTCAAAGGCTGAAACCCAACTTTAACACACTGGATCACTTCGCCTTGCGAACAGGAGAGGCCCTATGTAAAGTGCGCCCCTTTTCTGGGGCTGGAGTATCCTCGGTATGAACAATGCCATTGTAGGGATAATTATGGGAAGCCAAACAGATTGGCCGACCATGGGCCATGCGGCGGAGATACTGCAGGTACTGCAAATTCCCTTTGAATCGAGGGTTGTCTCTGCACATCGCACACCCGAACGTCTCTATGATTATGCTAAGTCGGCGAAGCACCGCGGATTAAACGTCATTATCGCCGGCGCAGGGGGAGCGGCACACCTTCCTGGCATGACAGCATCAATGACCCCCCTTCCAGTCTTAGGGGTGCCTATTGAGAGCAAAGCACTCAAAGGCATGGACAGCCTACTTTCAATTGCCCAAATGCCAGGAGGGATACCGGTCGGGACCCTAGCAATCGGGACTGCCGGCGCAAAGAATGCTGCCCTCTTGGCTGCCTCTATATTAGCCCTATCAGACGATGCTCTCGCAACCCGTTTGGATAAATGGCGCTTAGAACAAACTGATTCCGTGGCAGTATATCCAATTTCAGATACATAGAAGTTAGTTATACCAGTGATGACGAAACGAATTGAGGTGGGTAGCACGATCGGGATACTCGGTGGTGGTCAGCTTGGTCGTCTCCTAGCCTTGGCAGCTGGAAAAATGGGGTACCGCACCCACATATACTGCCCGGAAAGAGAATGCCCTGCGTCGCTTGTCTCAACGCACTTTACCTGTGCTGAGTATGGCGACCCTGTCGCTCTGAACCGCTTTTCATCACAGGTTGATGTGGCTACTTTTGAATTTGAGAATGTGCCCGCAGATACGGTGCTGCGTTTAACCAAGAAAAATTTGGTCCGCCCGTCCTGGAAAGCGCTAGAAATCGCGCAAGACCGAGCTAAGGAGAAAGCTTTTTTCGCCGATATCGGCGCTGCGACTGCTCCGTGGCAAGCCATTAATAGTCTCCGCCAACTTACACATGCTCTCAAATCAATTCATACCCCCGCCATTTTGAAAACTGCCCGACTGGGTTACGACGGCAAAGGACAAATACTTATTAACACACCTGAGGATGCTGAAACTGCGTGGAATGCCCTAACACTAAATCAAACCGTAGGTGACCTACCTGCGCCTTTTGCCATACTTGAAGGGTTCGTGAAGTTCACCAGAGAAATTTCTATAATAGCTGCACGAGACGTAAGGGGTGACATTCAGTGCTTTGAACCTGCTGAAAACATTCATAAGAACCACGTACTTCACACCACGACTGTACCTGCTCGCGTATCATCCACAACCTCAAAGACAGCAATCGCAATCGCTGAGAGAGCTGCAGAGTCCATAGACCTCATTGGCATTATAGCTGTGGAGATGTTCGTAACACCTCACGGAGGCATCCTTGTAAACGAGATGGCCCCTCGTCCCCACAACTCGGGACACTGGACACTCGACGCTTGTCAAACTGATCAGTTTACACAGCTAATCCGAGCCATCTGCGGACTCCCACTAGCAGAGCCGCTAAGACATTCTAACGCAGTGATGACTAACCTTATTGGCGAAGATATATACGATATAGCTCGTTTTTACGAAGACCCAAAAAGTCATCTATACCTATATGGAAAAACGGATGCTCGTGCTGGCCGCAAAATGGGCCACGTTACCAAGCTGAGCAAACGAACAAACTGAATATTAGTTTCTATTCGTCGCCCTTGACCATTTTAAATCCGAGTTGGCGGAAGATAAATGCAACATCAGCATTTCCCCATCGTTCCACAACTTTTCCATTATCAAATTTGTAAATATCAATTCCCGTAATTTCGTAAGGCTCACCGGTAGGCGGGTATCCAGCCAGCGGTGTGTTGAAACTACTCTTGATAACTGTGCGAACAACTACGTAATCATCAACACAGAGAATGAGTTCATCCTCAAGAATACGCTCTGGATTATTCTTTAAAGAACTCTCCCACATCTTGCGCATATCCTCAGGCCGGACGATTGACCCCGGTCCACCAGCATCATTGTTGTGCGAGATCACTTGATCTGCATAGAACTCTTCAACCCGGGTCACATCGCGGTCGCTAAAAAGTACCTTATGTATCTCAAGGTACGTATTGAGGTTCTCTGTTTGACCATCACAATAAATTTGCACTTGCGCCTGCGCAGCTGACACTAGCGCAAATACAAGCGCGAAGGTCGAAATAAAAATCCTTACCATTACATAATACCCTGCTTGATTTAAATTTCTGTAAGTTAATAAATAGGCGGAAAGAGCACCGTTAGTCAAAATAGAACGCCAAAACTATCTAATCTTATTCTGTTGGGTTGGCTCAGCCTAAGAATTCCCCACTTCAGTTCATCGCAAAACGTCCACCTCCCATACTCGTAGATTCCAGCCCCCGGAGATCCAGTCTAGCACCGACTTCAGTTTGGAAGCGTTTTCATTTGGGCACCAACCACTATTTCTATTCACCAAACTTTCTGTCTTCTTGTCCGACCACGTCCAAGACCTGAAGTGTATATTAAGAACGAATGAATATATTTTCTCTGACGCAGCGGCGAACGGATTCTCGACAGTCCTTGGCAACCACCGAAACCTAACAAGCTAGAGAGCTAGAGAGCTAGAGAGCTAGAGAGCTAGAGAGCTAGAGAGCTAGA
>JAPKDQ010000002.1 GCA_028822445.1 Rhodospirillaceae bacterium
CTGCAGCATCACGCTGGGCTGCCATATGCTCAGCTAAATTTTCACGCTGAGCAGCCAATTGGCCCTCCATATGTTCACGCTGTACTGCAGCATCACGCTGGGCTGCCATATGCTCAGCTAAATTTTCACGCTGAGCAGCAAGCTGCTCCGCCATATGAGATTGAGTTTTCGCCGCTTCGTACGCCACCTTAAATGCTGACCCAAGTCGGCTATACACTTGGCGAATCTCGATCGCGGCCTCAGAACTCTGTGGCACCTTCAAGAAGTCAGAAATTCCATCTGGTAGATTCTTGCCGTACCCAAGCACACCAAGGCCATGGCCGTGCAAAAACTCAAAAGACGGGAATTTATCTTTAATTTCTCCCCACAATCGAAACACACCAAAGCCGTCTTCCCGAACATTTGTATCGTGGAAGAGCACAACCGCTTGGTCAGAAAGTTTTGGTCGCCAGCTTTCGAAGTCGTGCGCCACGTCGTCATAGAAATGCCGGCCATCAATATGGAGGAGGTCAATTGAACCATCATCAAAATGCTCAACAGCTTCGTCGAATGTTGCGCGAACCAGGCGGGAGAATGACGCATAATGCGCCTCGTTGTGAGATGATACTCTCTTGAAAATATCTTCGTCATAATGACCCGCGTGCCCATCACCCCGCCAATGGTCGACTGCATAGCATCGAGTTGCCAACTCCAGTTTTTTTACTGCCTGGCAAAAAGCGAAGTAGGAATACCCACCGTGGGTCCCGAGCTCGACAAAGGCGCGCGGCTTCAGTGCTTCAATCAGCCAAAACGCAAAGGGGCCGTGATCCAGCCATGCGGATTGCTCAATATACTCTGGCGACCAAAAAGACAGTGGCGACAGATAGTCAGCAAAGCGGGTGCGACTGGTCGAGAGGCTTTCAGATGTCGCCTGACCCTCATTTGACCCACCACCACCGACTGCATTCTCAGCCGTCACGCCCTACATCCTCCAACGCCATCGCTCGGGGCTAAAAATCCCAGCCACAAACCCAAGCTTGTAAGCCATTTTTGCTCCAAACATAAAGCAATTTCCAAAGCTGGCGATTGTTCTCGGCACTCGATGGGCGGTACGACCCTATGGCACATTGTTTTGCTCCAGGGCTTCCGCGTAGAGCGCTTCGTGCTGGGCTTGCACATGATGCGAAGTAAATTCACCAAGGACCTTCTGTCGTCCGGCCCGCCCCCATCGCTCCCGCTCCATGGGGTGGGTTGCTAGCCACGCCATCGCGTCGGCAAGCTTTTCAGCATCATCTGGGGGGACTAGAAGGCCCGTTTCCCCTTGAATAATCATTTCTCGGTTTCCAGCGACGTCGGAGGCGATCAACGGCCGCTCCAAGGCAGCCCCCTCCAACAAGGCCCGCGGTAGCCCCTCGCCGCCTAGCGACGGGTGTATCACGGCGTGACCCTCAGAAACCACCGACCGAATATCATCAACCTGCCCTTTGAAGGTAACACCGGGCATGAGCGCCCATTCTTGGACCTGGCTCTCGGGAATAGACGATGGGTTGCCCGGATCAGCAGCCCCGCACACCACGAGCTCCACCTCCAAGCCACGTTGTCGCAACACGTCAAGGGCAGCAAGCGCGACTTGAATGCCTTTCATCTTGAGTAGGCGCGCCAAGATGACAAACCGGACTGGCGGGCTCGGCGGTTCCGGCACGGGCTGAAATAGGTCCACATCGATCCCCGACCCCCGGATCAACCTCACCTGGGCCGCATTGATGCCCATGCGCGTGGTCACATAACCCGCATCATCCGCATTTTGCAGGATGACTCGCCCATCGTTGAGTTTTGCGGAAACCTTAAGGACAAACTTACATCCCCATTGAACCATACGAGCCATACGGGACCGCGCATAAAATACAAACCCGAAGCCATTGATAGAGTTTAACACCCTGACTTTCCGCCCCAGGGCTGCGATCGACCCCACGATCGCCGGCTTGAGAGCGATATTATGAACCACCGACGGCTTAACCTGTGCCATCACCACCATTACGCGGAACACATCAGGAATAACGGCGAGCAAAGCCTGGAAGATCGAACCCGACCTTTCCCAGGATAAAGGAATGATCGTGATACCAGGCCCGCCCTTAGCCTCAAGACTGGAACATCGGGCCGCAACGTACACATCAAAGCCAGCCCTAGACGCGGCAGCGGCTAAATCCATCTTGTGGGAGGCGAAGTAATAAAACTCCGTAACCAGAAAGAGAATCCGAGGTTTTTTGAGCTGGGTTGAGGCCATACCGCTCTTACAAAGGCTCACATCAAAGGACACCAAACCGACTACAGTTTAGTTCAATTTCAATCATAGAGCAGACACACCGGAATGCAGACCCCAAACTCGGGGATAGCATTGAGCGGATCAAGAAACGATCTAAGATTGTCGAAATTGAGGCCCGAAACACCAGAAAACTGAGGCTTAGGCAGATTGGCGCGCCCGAGAAGATTCGAACTCCTAACCTCCTGATCCGTAATCAGGTGCTCTATCCAGTTGAGCTACGGGCGCCCCATCGCTGACGGGAGCCGATGTCCTACTCAACCACTTTCCCTCTGTCCAGGAAAAATACTGGATATTTAGCCAGTTAGCCGTTGTTTGGGGCTTATGATCCGAGAAAGGCCAGCCCATTAGGCGGCCAAATCCGGCTTGTTCCCTTCCCGCACTTTGCGTACACTCCATTAAGGCATGGGATAAAATAGATTTTTATTTCTGCCTCAACACGTTGGGGGTACCCGTTGAGAAATGACGGACGCCTTTTATCGCTGTTTGGGAAATGATAAAACAATAAACCGTCTGGTCTAGCAAAATGACACCGGGGGCAGGCAAAGGATGAATGTAATGGGGCTGTCCACACGTCACGTAATTACTTTGGGCGCAATATTTAGTTTGGGAGGGTGCTCCTTCGCAACAGACGCCCTATTCCCGATCTTCGGAGGAGATGAAGGGCCGGCCGCAGCGCCGGCACCGGTTATAAGTTCTGCGCCGCCTTCAGAGTTCCGCCCGGCACCAGTTGCAACTGCAAGCCAATTCACCGCTGGCACAACGAACACAGGCACTTTCGTTAATCAGAAGGTCAGTCAATTTAACTCTGAGCTAAACCAGTTGCGAGGCACTTTATCTAGCCGCAACAATCAGCTTGAGGGTATTCGGTCACGAACGGTCGGGAATGCCTCCACCTACCACGGTATGGTCGGTGGTATTAAAAGCCGCCTTCAAGTGGGTACAACCCCAGGCAATCCCCAGTTGATGCAGCAGTGGCGGTCATCGCAAGATCAGCTCACCCGCATTGAAAGCGATATTTCCAGCATGAACCAGCTCGCGGCCCAGGTGGCCGCGGACTCAGCTATGTCGTCCTATCTCCTTGATAGCGTTCGCGCCGCCTATAGCCTCACGGGTGCCGTCGATGATGACCATCGTCGCCTCCGTGGCCTGGAAGACGAAGTCAATCAAGCGACAGTGACCATTGACCGTCTTTTGAATGAATTGACCACGGATATCGGACGGCAACAGCAGTTAGTTGCTAGCGAGCGTGAGAATCTAATGGAGCTTTCTAGCGACATTAACTCTGGCCAGTTATACGGGTCGCAACAGACATCAAGGGCCAGCCAGCAAATAGCCTCTGCTGCACCCGGTGATTTTTCTCAGCGTCGGCCGTTAGTGGTAATTCGCTTTGATCGTCAGGACGTGGCCTATGAGCCAGCCCTTTATCAAGCGGTGAATAGCGCGCTCGAACGTAGCCCAGACGTGATTTTTGACCTGGTCGCGGTAACCCCAGGATCAGGAACTCAAAACCTGTCATCTGGCTCTGCCCGCCGCAATGCGGAGCAGGTGCTTGGATCTCTGGCTGAGATGGGATTGCCCTCTGATCGTGTGATGTTGTCCGCTATGGCAAGCCCGACCGCACAATCATCAGAAGTGCATATCTACGTCCGTTAAAAAACGGCAGACGAATTCAAGCCTGTGTCTTTAGGGCTAAATAGAATTGATTGCCTAAGGCACGGGCACGTTATCAATCAAACGCGCCGCACCAATCAGAGCCGACGCGAGAACGCGCGCCTCAGGCCCATGCCCTGCCAAAGGTGACAGGGTGATAGCCTCGCGTGCTTCCACATAATCAACAGCGGTAAAGCCAGCCCCTAAAAGATCATCCACTGCACGTGCGCAGCGCTCTTTGATATCAGAGCCATTCGCAATATCTATGGCGACCGCAATCAATTCACGATGCAAGCTCGGGGCTACCACACGCTCATCTTCAGTCAAATATGCATTGCGCGAGGATAGTGCGAGACCATCGTCCTCACGCACCGTCGGCACACCAATAATACCGACCGGGATATCAAGATCGGCGACAAGCCGCTTAATAACTGTCAATTGTTGGAAATCTTTTTCTCCAAACAACGCCATGTCTGGCAACACCTGAAGCAGCAGCTTTGTTACCACCGTTGCAACGCCATCAAAATGCCCAGCACGATGAGCACCACACAATCCCTGACTCACATCTGAAACACGTACTTCGGTTTGAAAGTGCTCGGGGTACATCGCTAGCGCATCTGGCATGTATAGAAGGTCAACATCAGCAGCAGCCAGCAGCGCCCGGTCTCTAGACCCCTGGTGCGGGTAAGCCGCCAAATCTTCATCTGGCCCAAACTGTGTTGGGTTTACAAAGATGGAAACAACTACTTTGTCCGCTAACGCTTTCGCACGCTCCACCAAAGCCATGTGGCCAGCATGCAACGCTCCCATTGTGGGAACAAATGCGATCATTTGGTTTGACGACCTTAAACCCTGCATGCACCGACGCAAACTGACAACGTCGTGCACTATTTTGAGGACGGGCCTGGACACAGCCATGGTTATGACTAGCCCTTCTTTACGCCATATAGGTGCCGGGGCGATGGGAAAGTACGCGCCCGGACCTCATCGGCATAGGTCTGCACGGCATCTGATATTACAGCGCCAAGCTCGGCGTAGCGCTTGACGAATTTTGGTGTAAAATCTTGAAAGATGCCAAGAATATCCTCAGCCACGATAATCTGTCCGTCGCATGCGGGCGACGCCCCGATACCAATGGTTGGGATAAGAACCTCTTCCGTAATTTTGCGTGCAACCGGCTCCATAGTCTGCTCGATGACCATGGAGAATGCACCGGAGTCTGCGACTGCTTTCGCATCTTCCAACAAAAGGCGTGCATCTTCATCTGATTTGCCCTGAGTTTTATACCCGCCAAACACATTAGCCGACTGAGGCGTCATACCAACGTGGCCCATAACCGGCACACCGCGCGAAACCAGGAATTCGATGGTCTCTGCCATGACGCACCCACCTTCAAGCTTTACGCCCGCGCATCCGGTTTCAGACATAATATGCGCAGCAGCATCAAACGCCGCTTCGGGTGAGCCTTGATAAGATCCAAATGGCATATCAACAATGACGCAAGAGGTCTGAGACCCCCGCACCACGGCGGCTCCATGATTAACCATCATATCCACCGACACGGCCAGGGTGTTTTCAAGCCCGTACAGCACCATTCCAATAGAATCGCCAACCAGAAGAACATCGACATGGTCGTCCATGAGCTTAGCCATCGGTGCTGAGTAAGACGTAATGCAAACGATGGGTGCGCCGCCCTTTCGGGCCCCAATATCTCGCACTGACAAACGCTTATGATTTATCGGCAGGGCCGTGCTCATTGATCTTCTCCGCTACGGGACGGGAGGCTCTGTTTATGCGGCGGGGTTTAGCCCATTTACCGCCAATTGGGTAGGGGGCAAAGAACCAGAGGCGGGCCGCGCTATCCGCGTAAACGGATTTCAAACACCGTTCCGGACTCAAACGACTTGCACAGAATCATACTTCGCCCTGCGCCCTTATCGGCCCACGAGAGATCGGCAAGCCAAGGCCGGACCCGCCGGAGCGCGGCGCCCCACCTAGAAAGGGAAAAAAAGATGACCTATGGCCTTGGTTGATAAGCCTAGGCACGCCCACTCTATCAATGGGAAAGTATTTGCCCTATTAGAAAAAGGCGCAAAAAGCGTAAGTTTGACTCTATTAATGGAAGAAAGACTTCTCATAAATTAAAAATAAGTTAACTGGAGGCAGCGTGGAAATAGAAATAACAGTAAAAAATGGGGTCCAAACGTTAACGTTTCCTGTTGAATCTGGAGAAACCGACTATTCAACTTTATTTGACATTATTCCAAATTTAAAGAATGCCCCTGAAAGTGACAGGAAAGCCTTTTGTGATCTTCTGCTTAAAAGCGGCGACATAGAAAAACGAGCTAAGGCCGTATCGTTTATAGATGATCTTCCTTGGGAAGATGATGAAGTACGGGAACTCGTTAATGACGGGTATATGGAAGTATTGAATGTCTTGGTTACTACAGCACGATTTAGATCAATTGCGAACCTAGCAGAGATAGAAAATATCCTGACTAAGGAGATCATTTTTGACCCAAGCAATTCTCAATACGAATGGCTGGGCGAACCTGAGGAATATCAAATCTACGATTCAAGGGCCAATATCGCAGGTTACTGTGCTTTTTTTGAGGGTGTTACCGACTCTGAAATAGCTAAGCTGGTAATCAAGCAATGTCCTGATCAGGACTTTGTGCTGTTGGAGTTGGCTAGAGGTACAACCCAATGCAAAGAAGTGCTAAATCAGCTAGCTGTCCATAAAAACGAGGAGATAAGCGAGGCTGCGAAAGGACGACTAAATGAAATAGAAGAGTTCGATTAACGGACGGCGTTTATCGTGACTCTTCAAAGGTTATCAATTTAGCCAGACGGTTTGCCGTTAGAATGCAATTGTGCGCCATAGAATCCGTGAGGACAGACCCAGAAAATACCCCTAGCTTTTGGGCTAAGGGCGCTTCCTGACCGGATGGACTTAAGCCAGTCATCAAGATTTATCCGAACCTGGACAGGAAGCGCACCACCTTGCGGGTCCGTTCGCTAAAGAGAGAAGTTGTGTAAAAGGATCCCGCCGCCCGCTTAGACACCTCACCCAGCGTCGGGTACGGCGCGACCATGCTAGCAATCGACCCAATTTTTAAGCCCTGCGACATCGCAAGCACCCAAACTTGAATCAGCTCACCCGCTTGGGGCCCGGCAATCCCGCACCCAAGAATGATACCATTCTTAGAAACAATAGCCTTTACCAAGCCTTTGGTCATGCGCTGGACCCGTGCACGGTCATTATCTTCATAGGGCCCTGACAAAACGCGTATGGAGCCTCCATGCCGCTCGCGTGCTTGTGTTTCCGTTAGACCAACTTGCGCCAATTCAGGATCTGTATAGGTCACCCAAGGCACAGCGCGATGATCTGCTTTGGCCGGCAACCTAAACAGAGCACTTCGTATCACGATGCCCGCGTGATACCCGGCCACATGGGTAAACTGCAATCCGCCTGCGCAATCTCCGATCGCGTAAACTTTTTGATTAGACGTGCGCAAACCAGAGTTCACATCAATTCCGCGAGGGGTATGCTTTATATTTGCGGTGCCTAGGCCAAGGTTGTCCACATTTGCTTTACGGCCAACAGCGACCAACAAATGAGACCCAGAGATTGTTTCCGCCTTGCCGTCTCGTTCAAAGGTAACAGTGACACCACCACCTTCTGAACTGGTGCTCTTGACCAACGCACCTTCAATAAGAGCGACACCCTGAGCTAGCAAAGAAGACCGGACGACATCAGCAAGTTCGGGGTCGTCTTTGGGTAGCAGCTGCATCGCCTCAACCACCGTCACCTGACATCCCAAGTGACGGTGCGCCTGCGCCAATTCACACCCAATCGGCCCCCCGCCAATAACGATCAGGTGTTCGGGGGCTTCCGTGAGATTAAAAATTGTCTCGTTTATGAGGTAAGGGGTCGTCGCCAGACCATCAATCGGCGGGACAAAGGCAGACGATCCTGTCGCAACGACGAAGCGGCGCGCACGAATTATTATACCGTTTGCGGTTACCTCTTTAGGCGACGTGAACTCTCCCGCCCCTTGGATTACACGGACACCTAGGCCCTCAAAGCGCTCGACGGAATCATGAGGCGCTATACCCGCAACAACACCTTGAACATGATCATGGACGGCTTGAAAGTCGACAGTCGATGCTGGCCTAGAAATCCCGAACTTTGATGAATCAGAGTAAGAATGCGCAGCATGACCTGCCGCCAAAAGCGCTTTGGATGGCACGCAACCAAAGTTGAGACAGTCTCCGCCCATGGGGCCTTTTTCAATAAGAACAACCGATGCCCCCATCTGAACGGCTCCGGCCGCAACAGACAATCCACCAGAACCCGCCCCGATAACGCAAAGGTCCGGTTTTAAGACTTCAGTCATGACGAGTTTGCCTTCAGTCGCTTATAGGCGACAGGAATGAGCGCCAGGCACGCCAAGCCTAACAGGGGCCCTATAACTTCCGGGCGGAACAATACAGCTCCAGGATCAACATCGCCTCCAGCATCGAACACGGCACCAAGACCGCTGCCAACGAGCGCAAAAACGAACGAACCCGGAATAATGCCCAAAGCTGTGCCAACGACATAAATCCGGATCGGGACATTAAGGAACGCAGGTACCAAATTCACCAGAAAGAAAGGAAAGAGCGGGACCAAACGCAGAACAAGCATGTAACTAAAGGCATCTTCTTGGAATCCAGAACGCATGCGGTCTATCGCGCCCCCAGCTTTGCTTCG
Organism: Rhodospirillaceae bacterium; assembly: GCA_028822445.1. Classification (GTDB taxonomy): domain Bacteria; phylum Pseudomonadota; class Alphaproteobacteria; order Rhodospirillales; family Rhodospirillaceae; genus WLXB01. The sequence goes on from JAPKDQ010000002.1 coordinate 8,709, forward strand.
AAGCACATCACCAAGAACATAACGCGCTAGCAGAAAAACGAGTGTCGCACCGACCGTCGCTGCAATCACGATATAGGCGGTCGCAGGGCCAGCAGAAAAAACGAACCCACCCGAAACTGATAACCACACAGCACCCGGGATCGAAAACGTTACCGCCAGTATGTAGGTCACCATGAAGACAGCGACGGCCACCACGTAATTGATCGATACGAAGTCCAGCAGCGCCTCACGATTAGCCCGAAGGGACTCGAGCGAAAGTTTGTCCTGAATCCCAGTCGAGAAAACAGCACTAAATAGCGCGGCAAAGACTAAAAGGGCGAACACGCGCCTCACATGGCTCTTTTTTGGCGTATTGAGCGCCTTTTGGGCTTCGTCGGTGGGTTGGGTCTCAGTCATAACGGAACAACACTATTTAATAGATGAAGCCTAGTAAGGCCTTAGGGGTATCTGATTCTAGGGAATTTTTAAGCATACCCTCGATAATATCACCGAGGGCGGGTGCTGGCCATTCAGGTTTACGTGAGTTGGATCCCCGAAAGGCTTGAAAATAGGAGTCTTTTTATGCTCACTAATCAACACATGAACGCGTTGGCATGCATTGACAGTCCGGTGCACCACCGCTATACACCCCTCCGGCTTTGGCCGAAATCTGCCACTTTTTGATGGTAGAAAACTTTTTTAGACCGAAAGCGGAGAGACCCTCGTGAAGCAGACGTTTCAACCGAGCAGATTGGTACGCAAGCGTCGCCATGGGTTCCGCGCGCGCATGGCAACCAAAGGTGGACGTAAAGTCCTGGCCAATCGCCGCGCCAAGGGCCGCAAGCGTCTTTCAGCCTAACTCCTGAACTCTAGCGCGGAGGACTCGGACCATGGGACGCCCCTTGGGCCGACTAAAGCGCCGGGAAGATTTTCTAAGAGTTGCCGCTGCCCGAACTAAACGGGTCGCGCACGGTTTCGTCCTGCAAGCTTGCCCGAGCCCTCAAAGCTCCGAAGAAACGCGCGTTGGCTTTACGGCTAGCCGCAAAGTTGGTGGAGCAGTTGATCGCAACAAAACAAAAAGACGGCTTCGTGTTGCAGCACGTCATGTTCTCTCTGAACTCGGTAAACCCGGGATGGACTATGTGCTCATCGGCAGACGGGGCACAGCAACCATGGCTTTTGAAACCCTTGAGAAAGACTTGCGTCATGCCGTGATAAAAATATCTGAACCTAGGCGCAAAAAAAAATGACCGTGGCACAGACTTCTATAAAATATATCGTGCGCGCCTATCAATTGGTAGCATCCCCAATTCTTGGAACTCGATGTCGCTACCACCCCACGTGCTCAGCCTACATAGCCGACGCGGTTGAAACGCACGGAGCCATCTCTGGGGTATGGTTGGGCATGAGAAGGCTGGTTCGATGCCACCCTTGGAGCGAAGGCGGCCACGACCCGGCTCCTACTGCAAACGATCAAACACCTGCAACTTTGACTAACGCGAAAGTTAAGTGATGACCGATCAACGTAATATGTTTCTAGCCATTGTTGTCTCCATGGCGATCCTGTTCGGCTGGGATTACTTCTTTACGCCTGACGCTCCACCACCCATTGGGGCCGTTGAAGCCGGGCAAGAATGGGCCGCACCGACAGCCGGCGCAGCCCTGCCGATGACACAGGACCTTTTAGCCGCGATCGCGAACCCTGCGGCAGATCGCGCATCAGCTATCGCGGCAGATCGACGCGCCCGCATTAGCACCGAAAGCCTACACGGCTCGGTGCCCCTGACGGGATTACGGTTTGACGATCTAACCTTAGTAAAATATCGCGAAACGACAGACCCCGAGAGTAACGAGATAACACTATTCTCCCCTGCAGATGCCCCATCACCTTACTACGCAGAAATTGGGTGGGCGAGTGCAGACCCAGCACTTGCACTGCCATCATCAACAACAGAGTGGTCTACGGTCGCACAAAACGCTGAGCTGTCAGTCGACCGCCCGCTCGTTATGACATGGGACAATGACGCCGGCTTGACATTCAAGCGGACCATTTCGATCGATAACGATTACCTGTTCACTGTGAACGATGAGGTCCAGAACGCAACCAACACAGCCGTATCCTTATTCCCTTATGGCCTAGTCACCCGGGTCGACATTCCAGAAATTCAAGGGTTCTTCATTTTACACGAAGGCCCCCTTGGGGTATTCGACGAAACACTCAAAGAAGTCGACTACGACGACCTCAAAGACACACCCCTTGAAACCGTAAGCTCGAACGGTGGCTGGATCGGGTTTACAGATAAATATTGGCTTGCTGCGTTAGCGCATGACCAAAGCCAACAAATTGAGGCTGCCTTCCGATACAGAAACCAGAATGCCCGTGACCACTTTCAAACTGACTTCCTCAGCACGGAAGCCACAGTCATTCAGCCGGGCAGAACCGCCGGCGCCAAAACCTACCTCTTCGCTGGTGCAAAACGCGTTGAACTACTTGATGGGTACGCTGAAGATTTAGGCATAAGCCGGTTCGATCTCGCTATCGACTTTGGCTGGTTTTACTTCTTAACCAAGCCGTTCTTTTACTGCTTGATTTGGCTACAAGGCATACTTGGGAACTTTGGGCTGGCTATTCTAGCTCTCACTGTCGGTTTACGCCTGCTGCTGTTTCCCCTCGCCAACAAGCAATTTAGAGCGATGAATAAGCTCAAGAAACTTCAGCCTGAAATGAAAAAGCTTCAGGAAAAGTATGCGGACGACAACACCCGAAAAAACCAAGAACTCATGGAGCTGTATAAGCGAGAGAAAGCCAATCCAGCGGCTGGATGCTTGCCGATTCTGATTCAGATTCCGATTTTCTTTGCTTTGTATAAGGTTCTCTTTGTCACCATCGAGATGCGTCAGGAACCGTTCTACGGATGGATCAGCGATCTGTCTGCACCCGACCCCACAAGCATCTTCAACTTGTTTGGATTGATCCCGATTGACCTTCCGTCGTTTCTTGCGATTGGGGCATGGCCAATCATCATGGGCATCACGATGTTTCTTCAACAAAAACTAAACCCTGCACCAACTGACCCAATGCAAGCAAAGATCATGAGCTTCCTACCCTTAATTTTCACGTTCTTGCTAGCAACCTTCCCTGCTGGGCTGGTGATCTACTGGGCGTGGAGTAACTCATTGGGTATTCTTCAACAGTGGGTAATCATGCGCCAGCCCGGCGCTAAGAGCTGATTGAGTAAAACTTTATGCCAGAGCAGCCGAGCCCAAACAATGACGTGCGCATTCTCGAGGAGGGCCGAAAGCTTTTCGCGGGTGAATGTACGTTTGTTTTAGGTGCAGCGGCACTGATTCAAGTTCCTGACAGCAATCTTCCAGAGATCGCATTTGCGGGGCGCTCTAATGTGGGGAAGTCCAGCCTGGTCAATGGCCTGACAGGCCGCAAAACATTGGCCCGCACCTCAGTGACACCAGGCAGAACACAACAGCTTAACTTTTTTAACATTGGGGAACGCCTCATGCTGTCTGACCTGCCAGGCTATGGCTATGCCCGCGCACCGAAGACCGAGGTCGATGCCTGGACGAGATTGGTTAAATCATATCTGATAGGTCGGTCTCAGCTGCGCCGCGTATGCATGCTTGTGGATAGTCGTCATGGCCTCAAAACCAACGATCGCGAAGTTATGAAAGATCTCGACGAAGCGGCCGTCAGTTACCAAATCGTAATGACTAAGGCGGATAAGGTGAAACCCAACGAACTGGCTAAGACTATTGAAGCGGTCTCTGTCGAAGCCACCAAACACGCGGCGGCGTTCCCAGAAATTGCTGTGACAAGCTCTCATAAGGGGACAGGGCTTGCCGAGCTTCGTGCAGCCCTGTCACAATTAACCTATTAGACCCAAACATTAAGACCGCGCGGAAAGGCCTAGAGAGTTCATGGCGACGACCAACGACAACGAACATGCAGAGTGGCTAGAAAAAGCTGGCATTCTATCTGATGCCCTGCCCTACATGCGGGAATTCGCAGGAGAAACCGTAGTCATAAAGTACGGTGGCCATGCCATGGGCGACAAATCCCTAGCCGCTAACTTTGCACGTGATATTGTTTTGCTGAAGCAAGTTGGCATGAACCCGGTCATCGTACACGGGGGAGGCCCCCAAATTGGCGAAATGCTGAGCCGGTTAAAAATTCAGAGCGCGTTTATTGATGGCTTAAGGGTTACAGACGCCGCGACTGTGGACGTCGTGGAAATGGTGTTGTGCGGATCGATCAACAAACAGATCGTGACAGCAATCAATGGCGCAGGCGGATTTGCAATCGGGCTTTCTGGGAAAGATGGCAACCTCATCAAAGCCCGCAAACTGCGGCGGTCGAAAAAAGATCCCGGCTCCAATATAGAGAAAATACTCGACTTGGGTTTTGTCGGCGAACCCGAAGATGTCAATCCACACATCCTCAAGACACTCGAAGAATCGGATATCATCCCGGTCATCGCCCCTATAGGCGTCGGCAGCTCAGGTGAAACCTACAACATCAATGCAGACACCTCTGCCGGAGCAATTGCGTCTGCCCTTGGGGCGGCCCGCTTGTTGATGCTCACGGATGTGCCGGGCGTATTGAGTGACACCAAACAATTGATGCCAGAGATCACCGTTGAAAGAGCCAAGACGCTCATTCAAACAGGAACCATTTCGGGTGGAATGATTCCGAAAGTAGAGACGTGCCTTAACGCCGTCGAAAAAGGCGTCGACGCTGCCGTTATCTTGGATGGACGTGTGCCACACGCAGTGCTGCTCGAGCTGTTCACCCCCCACGGCGCCGGCACACTAATTCGATAGATAGATTGTGACAGTCAAGCCAGGCGACTTATCCCATATCAACACTTGGGTGTTTGATCTCGACAATACTCTGTATCCAGCCTCAGCTGGGCTTTTTCTTCAGGTAGACGTGCGCATGAAAACGTTCATATCTGAACTTTTAAGTATCGACCTCGTTGAAGCCTTCAAGCTACAAAAAATCTATTACCACGAGTATGGCACAACACTGCGCGGCTTGATGATTGATCACACAATCGACCCGGACGCATTTCTTGATTATGTGCATGACATCGACCACGCTGGACTTGATCCCGACCCAGACCTAGAAACAACCATTCAAGCCCTGCCAGGCAGAAAGTTGATCCACACCAATGGATCAAAGCAGCACGCTGAAAATGTCTTGAATGCACTAGGACTCAACAACTGCTTTGAAGCGATTTTTGACATCAAGGCAGGGTCGTATGTTCCAAAGCCAGACCCGAATTCATACGAGCGCTTTCTATCAATCCACGCCGTTGACCCAAGCGCGGCCATTATGTTTGAAGACTCTGTAAAGAATCTTAAACCGGCTGCAGATCTGGGGATGGTTACGGTCCTGGTTCGACACGACAGCAACGAGGCGTCAGCCGAACCTGATAAACACTGTCATTATATAACTCGTGACTTGACGCGCTGGTTGAAAGGCGGCCTAGGGATTAGCAATCATGCTTAAGCGATGTATTACCCTCAACCAGAACCGCTCCTCGACAAGCCCCCGTTCCCCTTGAGTTAGGCAACATATTGATAAATATACTCTTTTTATACTAATGGTGGTTAATTTAGTGAAGTAGTTTTTATTCGCAATCACTTTTTGCGTGGTTGTGCCAACGCTACACACGCTAGTGGTTGGATTGCGTTGACTTGAAATCGCCTGTGGCTATGGTCTGCCACCTTTAGGTGGAAGTGTCGGTTGCCCGTGTAGCCAGGAATTGGGAGCAAAACAAGAATGAATATCAAGGCCTTGCAGGATCGAGTCGAAGGCGCGTGGGACGATCGGGATAGCATCACAACGAATACGGTTGGCGACTACCGTGTAGCAGTGATGGAAACACTCACGCTTCTAGACGGCGGCGCCGTAAGAGTTGCAGAAAAAAGTGACGGCACTTGGCACGTTAATGAGTGGTGCAAGAAAGCAGTTCTCCTGTCCTTCCGCCTAAACGCCATGAGTATTCAAAACGGCGGCCCTGATGACGGAGCCTGGTGGGACAAAGTTCCATCAAAGTTCAAGGGCTGGACCGCTTTAGAATTTAAGAAGGCAGCCTTTAGAGCCGTACCAACCAGTGTCGTGCGTCACTCAGCATACGTAGGCCCCGGCGTTGTTCTAATGCCAAGCTTTGTTAACCTTGGTGCGTATATTGATGAAGGCACCATGGTCGACACCTGGGCGACAGTAGGAAGTTGCGCACAGATTGGAAAAAACGTTCATCTCTCGGGCGGCGCAGGCATTGGTGGCGTGCTCGAACCCCTTCAAGCTGGCCCCGTCATCATAGAAGACAATTGTTTCATCGGCGCTCGATCTGAAGTGGTCGAGGGCGTTATTGTAGAAGAGGGTGCCGTCTTATCCATGGGCGTATTTATCGGCTCATCGACAAAGATCATTGATCGCGACACGGGCGAAATCTTTATGGGGCGCGTCCCTGCGTATTCTGTCGTTGTGCCGGGAAATCTTCCAGGTAAACCACTACCCGACGGGTCGCCCGGCCCAAGCCTGTATTGCGCGGTTATTGTAAAGCGCGTGGATGCGAAGACCCGCTCGAAAGTTTCAATCAATGAATTATTGCGCGACTAATGACACCGACCGCTGACACGTCTGCGGCGGCCCTGACAGACCCCCTGCAGCTAGCGCGGGACCTCATCCGCTGCCCGAGCGTCACACCAGAGGACGCAGGTGCACTTGACGTCCTCGAAATCGCACTCAGCACACTCGGGTTTAAATGCCATCGACTACGGTTTGAAGAAGTGGGCACAGAGCCAGTGCACAATCTCTATGCCCGCCTCGGTGATAGCGGGCCAAACTTTTGTTTTGCGGGTCACACGGACGTCGTGCCCGTGGGTCAGGGTTGGGCCACCAACCCTTTCTCTGCCGATGTAATTGATAATTACCTATATGGCCGCGGTGCCGCCGACATGAAGGGTGCCATCGCTTGTTTTACGGCAGCCGTCGCGCGTCATATTGCAGCATCAGGCAAGCCAAGTGGATCGATTAGTTTTTTAATCACGGGCGACGAAGAGGGCCCCGCCATTAACGGCACCAAGAAAGTTCTAGAGTGGTTGGATGGACGAGGCGAAAAGTTGGATGCATGTCTTGTGGGAGAACCAACAAATCCAATTCGCCTTGGTGACATGATCAAGATCGGCCGCCGGGGGAGCTTGAATGGCAAACTCACGGTGCATGGCACACAAGGGCATGTTGCCTATCCGCACCTAGCCGACAACCCGATCAACACCATGATGAAATTACTCGGTGCGCTGACAGCAGAGCCGATGGATGAGGGAACTGAAACATTCCAGCCCTCGACACTGACATTGACGTCCATTGATGTCGGCAACGAGACAACAAACATCATACCCGGGCAGGTACGCGCCGCTTTTAATATTCGTTTTAATGATAGCCACTCCGGCGAAAGCCTTGGAAATTGGCTCCAGGAAACGCTCTCCGCCGCAGCTGATGGTGCCGACTTTGAACTAGATATTAAGGTAAGCGGTGAGTCTTTTGTGACCCCTCCGGGCGACCTCAGCGGACTCGTATCAGAAGCAGTCGAACATGTGACGGGAGAAACACCGAAGCTGTCGACAAGCGGTGGCACATCAGACGCACGGTTTATCCAGTCGTTCTGCCCCGTTTGCGAATTTGGAATGACCGGTCAGACGATGCACAAGGCCGATGAGCGCGTCGCTATAAAAGACTTACAGGATCTAACGGAAATCTATCACCGCATTCTTAATCGCTACTTCACCGGATGATCGATACGAAAGAGACCGCACGAGCCCTGTATGGATTGTGGCGCCTCGCCCGATGGGATGAAGAGGCCTTCAGTTTCTTCAACGCGACGGAGCAAGGGTTTTGGCGGTCTTTCGCCGCCGCCGCTTTTGTAGCCCCGCTCCAGGCTCTCTACCAATTAAGCCTTTACCTTACACTTGACGACCCGCCATTAATTTGGCGCGTCGCGGCCATTGAGAGCATCGAGTACATCATACTCTGGACCCTCTTTCCCCTCTCTATGCTTTACGTCGTAAAATTGCTTGAACGAGAAACTGAATTTTTTCGATACATCGTAGCCTACAACTGGTTCCAGTTGGCGGTGGGTTATGTCGCAATGCCGTTTGTTATTTTGTCTCAATTCCAGCTACTGCCGGTGCAGGTTTCTGGGTTCTTCGATAGCCTAATCTTCGTGACTTACGTAACCTTCGCAGCTTTCATTGCCCGCGTAGGGCTAAAGGTTGGCATGGGGGCTAGCGCTGGAATCGTCGTGATCGACATTCTACTCACGCTCATGGTCGGCCAAGTCACGCTGAGAATGCTTACGTAGGCGGGCTCAGTCTGGGTACCGAACGGCCGTCAAATACAAACCTTCTGGAGGTGCTGTTGGTCCACCGGCAGCCCTGCTTCTGGCAGCCAAAGCGTCCGTGACATCCGCTGCCGTCCACTTTCCCTCGCCGACCAAGGACAAGGTGCCAACTATATTGCGAACCTGATGGTGTAGGAAGGAGCGGGCGCGCGTTCTGATCTCAACAGAGTCACCAGACCGCAAGACATCGAGAGCATAAAGAGTCTTAACCGGCGTCTTGGCTTGGCATTCTGTCGCTCGGAAGCTTGAGAAATCATGCTGACCGACGAGCCCCTGAGCCGCCTCATGCATAGCGCCTTCATCTAGATCTCGCGGTAGCCACCACGCACGGTTTTTTTCCAGCGCAACCGGCGCGCGCCTCGTCACGATACGATAGACGTATTGCCGCTCAATAGCTTGAAAACGGGAATGAAAATCATCAGCAACGTGCTCGGCTGTAATAACAGCGATCGGGTGAGGGCGCATGAGCGCATTGAGGGCATCACGGACTTTGCGTCCATCATCGTCGCGTGGACTGTCGATATGAGCAACCTGCGCTAACGCATGCACGCCCGCATCTGTTCGGCCTGCCCCGTGAACAACTATCTTCGTTTGGCAGTACGCGAATGCAGCCTCTTCGATAACCTGCTGAACGGATAGGCCATTCAGCTGTCTCTGCCAGCCAACAAAGTCCGTGCCATCATATTCAAGTGTGAGCTTGAAGCGTTTCATGGTCTAGGCCTGCTCCAATGCAGCACACCATTCTTCGCGCAGAATGGCCCAGCGCTCGTGATCTTGCCAAACACCATTGATTTGTAAAAACTTTGGGGAGAACCCTTCTTTGCGAAATCCGGTTTTCAGAACCAACGCGATCGACGCCGCATTCTTAGGTTGGATGTTGGATTCTAGGCGGTTGAGGTTCAACACCGTGAATGCATGGTCCAGCACAAGAGCCAGCCCCTCACCCATATATCCCTGACCAGAGAGCTTCATATCAGCGTAATAGCCAAGAGAGCCGGACCGTAAGCCACCCATGGCGATGTCGTTGATGTTCACGACGCCGACTAACCGGTCGTCTTCATTCCGACCGATGAAGAAACCTATCGCTCGACTATTTGCGACACGGTCTAAGTAGAGCCGGTAGTGCCGCGCATCTATCGCCGGAAAAACCCAGGGTCGGTGATACTCTTTCCCTGATTGGGTCATGGCAAGATAGTCGCCCGCCACATCACGGCTTGGTGCAAATATATGGACGCGTTCTCCACGAGCAATATCTTTGCGGCGGCGTCCAAACATAAATGAACTTTCAAAGGGCAAATTAGAACTAAGAAGAGTTGTCTACCCGAGACGGGTCCCTGGAGGCAACTCAAAGCCTCTTAAAAAGCTAGATACATCCACCGGGCCCTTACCAGCGCGCTGCACGCGAAGCGGACGAATGAACCCGGTGCTGCACGCCACGGTAAATTTATCATCAACCACGGTTCCAGGGTCAGCCTTCGCCACCCCCTCTAGATTGACGCATTCAGTCCGTAGAATTTTGATTCTCTGCCCAGCCAGATCAACGAAACAACCAGGGAACGGGGAAAAACTGTGGATCTTCCGAACGACCACGGACGCAGGCGCGTCAAATCGCAATGCAGCTTCACTCTTATCTATTTTTTCCGCATAGGTGACGCCAGAACCCGGCTGCTGAACCGGCTTTAGCGCGCCCACCTCTATGTCGAGCAAGGCTCGACAAACTAGTTGGGCCCCGGATGAGGATAGGGCGTCATGTAAGTCACCCGCGGTCGTTGAATCATCGATCGGTAAAGTTTGATGAAGAAGCATCGGCCCCGTATCAAGGCCTGCGTCCATTTGCATAATCGTGATGCCAGTCTGGGTATCACCGGCCATAATCGCACGCTGTATGGGTGCGGCGCCGCGCCAACGGGGCAAGAGCGAGGCGTGTACATTGACGCATCCCATTCTTGGGGCATCGAGAATTTTCTGCGGTAAAATAAGTCCGTAGGCCGCAACCACAGCGACATCAGCATTATAATCTAAGAATATTTGTTCTGCTTCAGGTTTCTTGAGGCTGCTTGGCGTTAGCACGGGCAAACCATAATCAACAGCCCGGGCATATACCGGGCCAGGGCGCTCTTTTTGTCCTCGCCCGGCCGCACGTGGGGGCTGCGCATAGACAGCGACAACATCATGGTTGGCGCAAAGCGCATCAAGGATTGGTACCGAGAAATCCGGCGTGCCCATAAAGATCAGACGCATAATTTAATCGTCACCTTGAATATCTAGTTTTTTTGTCTTCTTGAGTTTGCGCAGAATCATTCCCCGCTTGAGGCTGGAAATATGGTCAACAAACAAGACCCCGTCGAGGTGATCCATTTCATGCTGGATAACGACGGATAGCAAGCCTTCAACCTCCAGTTCACGCGTCTCGTTCTTCTCGTTGATATAGCGCACTTTAATCCGGTCTGGGCGCACCAATTCTTCATAATATGTAGGCAGAGACAAGCAGCCCTCTTCATGAATCTTCGTTTCATCTGAGGACCAAAGGATTTCAGGATTCGCGATCATATGTGGGGCTGGAGACTCATCGCCTCGCGCCGTATCAACCACTATAATTCGTTTGTGCACACCAACTTGTGGCGCGGCCAACCCGACACCGGGCGCCGCATACATCGTCTCCAGCATGTCTGTCATCAGGATCGCCGTCTCTTCGTCAATGTTGTCGACCGGTAAGCATACTTTCTTCAACCTTGGATCGGGCGCTATGATAATGTTACGTTTAGCCATAAAATAAGGTCTCAATCCCTCTAACGTGTCGGTGACATAGTCTGCGCGGACCAGAGGGTCAACCTATCGACGTCACCGCATGAACGGCAAGCACTCCACCGATGACGATCAACGCAACACCAGCGCACCTGATAACACGACCGCGGGTTTCACCCTCTATATCCGACAAGCCTGCTAGACCGGCACCAGGCAACACGAGACACATTGCGCTCTCAAGGAGCAGCAACCATCCGAAGAGCGTGAGAAGAAGCGGTGGGCCGGACCAGACGTTGTGTAAAGTCACGATTGGCCCGCCGATAATGAGACTAACCATTCCGTTCAGCCGCACACCATTTGGCCCCAAAGCCCCCAGCGTCCGGTAATACGATTGCCATATCTCAGTCGCATAGACTTGGCTTAATCCAAGGCCAATCAAAACCGGCGCCGCGATCCAAATCATAATTTCCAGTATTGCCACCCTAATATCGAATAGCCAGCAGGCTATAATCTAAGACGCACGCGATAATCGACCTGAAGTTCTCCACCTGCCGGCACATAGACAGTCCACTCCGCATTACCTTGCACCTTCGTGTGGGGTAGACTTTGATCAACAACCTCCCAGTCCCCTATAAGGTTCTCGACAAGGTGCACCCTGACTTTTTCGGCCTTGGCATTGCTCACCGTAACGCGGTGCGCAGAAATAATAATGCGCTCAGAGGCTCTTAAAAATTCCGTCTGTTCCCGCACAACAGTAACGTCGAAGTCCCGGCCGAGCGTGAACTGTGCCTCTTGGCCTTTTGGCGTATGCTCAACTCCACCCTCTCCAAGAAATTGACGTGCACCACTTGGGTCTTGGCCATACACCCGGACGGTTCCAGGCGGCAGCGGGGTCCCCAAACCTTGATCTTTAGTATTGTCGAAAACCAACGATCGCGTTACTTGCGACGTTCGCAACTTCCCGTTCATCGGGCCACGCATTGCTATACCATCACTCCTACTCATTAAATCCATTCTAACGCCAACGGTGTCCGCAGACAGGAGGGCCAACTGCTTTGTCTGACGGTCAACGAGCGTGACCGGCTTATCGATTGCGTACAGATGAAACGCAGCCAAGCTTTTCGGCATGATCGAATCAGACATAGCCGCGCTGCGCGCCATATCCATGGCACGCATCACCGTTGGCTGTCCTGGCGCTAGATTAACGTCCCCAGAGACCAGCTTCACAGTCGCAGCCGGATAGTCTGTACCGGTCGTATTAGAAATTGTTGCCCAAGCTACCAAATCGATCGTCTTTCTGTCTGAGCTCAGCTCAGCCACATAATCAGCGCGCCACGTTAGGCCCTTAGTCAGATAACTCAGGTCAACTTCAACTTCGCCGTCCTCTTCACTGGTGATCCCCGCCAAGAGCGTAGCCTGGGTCCGCACACCGGGTGGCAACGCATCAAACACGAGCCGACCAGGGATCTCGGTAGTGATTCGCCCATCAATCTCAAGCACCACGCCATTAGCGACAGCGAGGACTTTGGCACGCGCCTCTATGTCTCTTCCATTTGTAGGGTTAACCCGAATGACACTCACCTCTTGCCCGACCGATGCCCGCAACAACGAGGACTGACTGACGACGTCGAAATCGAACACTTTCTCACGGACTATAAAGGAGCCCGCAGAAGACCGAAGAAACGCCGTGTTCGGCTGCATCCGCATGCTCACATCCGCAAAGGCTAGGTCCGCATCGCCAGACGGAAGCCTCACACGGCGACTATCACGAACCAACGCTAAGTCGCCGTTGTGAATCGTGACCGCTAGGCCCGTGCGCCCGGACGGTGGAACGCTGAGTTCTGCAGCCGAGATAGGCAGGCTAACAACCAGGGCTAAAACGACCCACAAAGCAGGTTTTTTTTGCGTCAGCATGATCAAGGATCTCACGATCGTGGTTAAAGGGTACTGCTTGGGCTAGTCTGGGGATCATGGCACGGGTATGGCAGGGCGCAAGCCTATGAATTTTCTATCGAGTTTAGGCGTGAGCACGGGGGAGTTTGGCCTTGGCTTAGCTCTTATGGTCGTTGTCACTCTTGCGGTCACCATCGTCCTTAAAGCGGGCAAGTCTGATGGGGCCGCAGCGCTGCAAGTGAACACGCTTCTCGATTCCCTAACCCGGCTCTCTTCAGACCAGGCCGAACTTCGTGGCCAGCTCTCACAAATAGCGGCGAGCCAGGAGAACGGGCGGAAATTGATCGCAGAACAACTGCAAGCTCAAGAGCGGGAAATTGCCAAAACGCTGAATGATCGCCTCGAGAAAGTGACCCAACGTGTTGGTGACTCCATTCAGAAAACCACAGATAAAACATCGCAGTCATTAACGGACCTACAAAAGCGCCTGGCCGTTATTGATGCTGCCCAGAAGAACATCACGGACCTCTCTACCGATATAGTCGGCTTGCAAGACGTCCTCTCAAACAAACAAGCCCGTGGTGCCTTTGGCCAAGCGCAAATGGAAGACATTGTGCGCGACATGCTGCCTGCAGACTATTTTAAGTTTGAAGCCACGCTCTCTAACGGCAAACGCGTCGATTGCCTCATCACACTCCCGGGCGACCAAGGCGATATTGGTGTGGATTCTAAGTATCCCCACGAAGGTTTTGTGCGTCTAATGGAAGCACAGGGCGACGATGAACGGAAAGTAGCCAGCAAAGCCTTTACGCGGGACGTGGTCATTCATATTCAAGCCATCGCCGAGAAATATATTATTCCTGGCGAGACATCCGACTGGGCTTTGATGTTCGTACCTGCTGAATCCATTTACATGGAGTTGCATACGAATTTTCAGAATGTGATCCAAGAAGGGTATCGCAGAAAAGTCATCGTCGCATCGCCGTCCTCGTTCTGGGCCATTCTACATTCGGTTCGGGCACTTATTCGTGACACGAAAATGCGTGAGCATGCCGGCGTTATTCAAAAAGAAGTGGGGCTTTTGATGGAAGATGTCGCCCGCCTCGATAAGCGGGTCGGCAATCTATCTCGACACTTTGAACAGACCGGCAAGGACATCGAAGAAATACAAACCTCGACCCGCAAGATTGCCCTCCATGGCAATCGGATCACACAGGTCGATCTGCAAGGCGAGGCACCTGAGGCCAAAGAAAGGTCGCTTGGCAAGGACGTCGCCTCGGTCACGAGCCTCGATAGTCGCCGTCCTCAATAGGACTGAAATTTAAGGTGGCGCCTGCGTAACTTGACATGCCTTATTGCTGGTCCCATATCAGAATGACTAAAAGAATTGATTAAGCCCAATCGGTTACGGGCACACTCATATGGAGCTGCCAGACCATGGAAATGAACTCTATCTTCGTCATCTTCTTCACTTTGCTTGGTATCATCATCGTCTTCAAGGCGGTGGTCGTCGTGCCTCAGGGCTGGAACTTCACCATCGAGCGCTTCGGCAAATTCACCCGGACGTTCTCCCCTGGCCTGCAACTCATTACGCCGTTCATCGAAAACGTAGGCAACAAGTTGAACATGATGGAACAAGTCTTGGACGTTCCGTCGCAAGAGATCATCACAAAAGACAACGCCATGGTGACAGTTGATGGGGTGGTGTTTTATCAAATACTTAATGCTGGTAAGGCGGCGTACGAAGTCCGCGAGCTCGAACTCGCGATTTTAAACCTGACCATGACTAATATCCGGACCGTAATGGGCAGTATGGACTTGGATGAGCTGCTGTCTCAGCGCGATGCCATCAACGCGCGCCTGCTGACTGTCGTCGACGAAGCAACAAACCCTTGGGGCATCAAGGTCACCCGCATCGAAATCAAAGATATTTCGCCGCCGAGAGACTTGGTTGAAGCCATGGGCCGTCAGATGAAAGCCGAGCGCTTAAAGAGAGCAGAGATTTTGGAAGCGGAAGGTGACCGCCAATCTGCGATTTTACGCGCCGAGGGCGATAAGCAATCTCAAATTCTTAAAGCTGAGGGCGAGCGTGAAGCATCCTTCCGCGATGCTGAAGCGCGGGAACGTTTGGCGGAAGCTGAAGCGAAAGCCACCAGCATGGTGTCTAAAGCTATTGCGGAGGGTGACGTCCAGGCCATCAACTACTTTGTGGCGCAAAAATATATTGAGGCAATCAGCGGGTTCGCAACCTCCCCAAACGAGAAATTAGTGCTCATGCCCCTTGAAGCGTCAGGTGTAATCGGGGCAATCAGTGGAATTGCTGAGCTGGCAAAATCGTCCTTGTCCGAAAAGAAAGCCGGGTCCCAGGAGGCAGGGACCGGCCGCATCCCAAACAGCGGGGCATAAGGACGATGGAAGAGTTTCTAGCAAATGCAGATCACTGGAATTGGTGGGTCCTTGCGCTCGCTATGTTTGTGATTGAACTGGTGATGCCCGGCGTCATCTTCCTGTGGCTCGCAATCGCCGCCTCGCTCACCGGAGCCCTAACGTGGATCATCCCCGACCTGGGATGGGAACTCAGCTTCGTCACCTTCGCCGTGCTCAGTGTGATTGCGATTATTATTGGACGCAAAGTATGGCCGCCCGGTTCTGTGGATTCAGAAGACCCGACACTTAACAAGCGCGCCGAACAATACGTCGGGCAGACCTTTACGCTGGACTCCGCCTTAAAGAATG
This sequence comes from Rhodospirillaceae bacterium, assembly GCA_028822445.1. Taxonomy (GTDB): domain Bacteria; phylum Pseudomonadota; class Alphaproteobacteria; order Rhodospirillales; family Rhodospirillaceae; genus WLXB01. The sequence goes on from JAPKDQ010000002.1 coordinate 24,485, forward strand.
GGCGTGGGCGTCTCCACGTGGGGGATGGCTCATGGCTCGCCAGAGGGCCAGACTTAGACGCCGGAACAAAGGTTAAAGTGGTCGCTGTTGACGGCTCAGTCTTAGAGGTTGAACCGGTCTAGCTCAAAAGAACTAAAGCCTACTTCGAAGACCGCGAACTGTACTGCCCAGTATTCACAACTTCCGAATCAGGCGGCACCTCGATCCGAACCGTCTTGGTCTCACCAGAGGCGCCCGGAAATTGGTCAAAGATTGCTTGAACAATGTAAGGCATGACGGGATCAATCTGTCCGTTGGTGCCGGTGCTGACTGCAGACCCTTCAAACACACGCTCTGGGTTTTCGGTGTTATAGGTCACTCCGTCGTACAACACGAGATCAACGCGACGGGTGTACATCTGCCTGGTTGCTGTTCTGTTTTCGTAGGGTGTGCCAAAGCCATAGCCGAAATGGCTGGGCCCGTATCCGAAACCATACCCAAACCCAAATCCACTGTTGCGTGATTTAACATCAGGGCTGGGGCCTTCTACAGACCACTTCAATGTCACGATAAGGTCAGGCGTTGCACTCTCATCGCCAAAGGTTTTCAATCCGAGGCCGGAGAGCCGCTTCGCAATCAGATCTGAGTAGGCGTCAAATGCGAGGCTTTCCTCTTGTTCATCATCAAGCGCGACAATCGAAAATGATTCGCCGGACGGAGCGCTCGGTAAACTGTGGTGGCGCGTGATATCTGAAACGACATACTTTGGGCTCGCGCAGGCGGCAAGGCCAAAACTTATAGCTACTGCAGCGAAAGCGTGCTTTGCGAAAGTTTTTATCATGGCACAGTGTCTCCTGGTTACGTTCGCCTGTCTTTATCAGTTGGTCACCATACTACACCGCGGCCAGTGATTTCCAATTCACAGATACATTACTTTTTAGATATGCCCGTGGTGCGGCGGAAATATGGCAAGGCCATGGCGAACATTCCTACTAAACGGGGCGCCGCGCTTTCATAGCAGCAGAAAGCGTTCCGTCATCAAGATAATCAAGCTCTCCGCCGACGGGGACACCGTGCGCCAGCCCCGAAAGGACAACATTCGCACCATCCAACCGGTCAGCGAGGTAGTGAGCCGTGCTTTGCCCATCAACTGTAGCGCTCAGTGCCAAAACCACTTCTTTGACCTGGTCCGCGCCGGCCCGACATACGAGCCCCACAATATTGAGGTCATCTGGCCCAACTCCATCTAGCGGCGACAGGAGGCCGCCGGTGACATGGTACACACCACGAAACGAAGCGCTGCGCTCCAAAGCCCACAAGTCTGCGACGTCCTCGACAACACAAATTACGGAGCGATCCCGTTTTGGATCAAGGCACATGGCGCATGGGTCTTGAGTGTCGAAGTTCCCGCAGGTCCCACAAATTCTCACGCTCTCTGCCGCACGTTCCAATGACTGAATGAGCGGTTTCATTACGGATTCTTTTTTCTTGATGAGATCGAGAACCGCACGCCGGGCCGACCGCGGGCCTAAGCCTGGAAGTTTTGCCAGCTGACGTATGAGCGCTTCAATATCTGTACCGGCCACGAGGCGTCTTCGTCCCTAAAACGGAAGTTTAAAACCAGATGGCAAATCGAGGCCACCGGTGAGTTGGCTCATCTCATCTTGTGTTTTGGTTTCAAGACGGGCGCGGGCATCGTTGGTCGCAGCAACAATCAAATCTTCCAGCACTTCTGCTTCGTCTGGCTTTAGCAAAGAGGGGTCAATTTTGATTCGTTTCATGTCCGATTTCCCGGTCAATGTGACAGAGACCATTCCAGCACCCGACGATCCATCGACCTCAATTTCCGTGAGACGCTCTTGCATCTCACCCATCTTTTTTTGCATTTCCTGCGCTTGTTTCATTAGTGCGCCAAGGTTCTTCATTCTTGGTCCTCAACCTTAGTCACCCGCTCGATTGCCGAACCGGGGAATGAGTCTAGTATTGATTTCACAAAGGGGTCGGATGCCGCTTTAGTGATCTCTTGCTCATGCAGTGTTGGGTCACCGGCGTTATTTGAAACGCTAACGACCCATCTCTCACCAGTTTTCTCTTTCAAAAAAGCGCCCAGCTTACCAGCAACATCCTGAGGCGTGCCTTCCTTCGGGCGAATCTCGATACGCCCACGCTCAAAGGAAACAAGGTGAACGGTATGCGTGAGTTGTCCGGCCAGGTGTGCCTCACGATTCAGTTCACATAACGCAACCACATCGGCCAGAGACGCCAAGGGAGCGGGCTCCTCTAATGTAACGGCAGGCGGCTCATCAATAGAAACATCGTGCATAGGGGCCGAGGCCATGTTGGCCGATGCCGCACCGCCAGATGACCCAGAGGTAGGCATAGTTGCTGTGGCTTGCGCCGTAGTGGCAGAACTCGCCGGCGATGACTGCGCTGGCGCCTTAGGGGTTCTGCCCTGGCGACCAAGCGCCTTCACCGCGTCCTCAGGGGTCGGCAAATCAGCAGAGTATGCTAACCGGACCAATGTCATCTCAACTGCTTGTAAAGGCATAGGGGCGGACCGAGCTTCACTGAGCCCCTTGAGTAACATTTGCCATGTGCGTGTCAGAACTGGCATCGAAAGAACGGCTGACATATCTTTGCCGCGGGTTCGTTCCGCTTCCGCGACTAACGCATCATCGGCACCATCAGGCGCAACCTTAAGTCGGGTCAACCAATGGGTCAGCTCAAGTAAATCTTGGAGGACAACAAGTGGGTCAGCCCCGGACGTATACTGATGGGCCAACAAATCCAGGCCATTCTTCACATCACCACGCAATACTGAGTCTAGGAGATCGAAGACCTGCACCCGATCAGCTAGACCGAGCATATCGCGCACCTGCGCTTCACTGACAGTCGGCGTTTCGTCGCCAACGGCGGACTGGGATATGGCTTGGTCCAAAACAGAAAGGCCGTCACGGGCGGACCCGTCTGCAGCGCGAGCAATTAGCGCGAGCGCCTCATCCGCAATCTGCGCGCCCTCGTTTTCAGCAACGCCTTTGAATAAGGCACTGAGATGCTCTGCGCTAATGCGGCGGAGGTCAAACCGCTGACAGCGGGACAGAACGGTAACAGGAACTTTACGAATTTCCGTCGTCGCAAAAATAAACTTCACGCACTCAGGCGGCTCTTCTAGAGTTTTGAGAAGGGCGTTGAACGCTTGGTTCGAAAGCATGTGGACTTCATCGATGATGTAGATTTTAGTCCGCGCCGAAGTCGGCCGGTACCGCACGCCATCAAGAAGCTCACGAATGTCGTCAACGCCGGTGCGACTAGCTGCATCCATTTCAAGAACGTCGACGTGACGGTCTTCAGCGATCGAACGGCAATGCTCACAGACACCACAGGGTAAAGCTGTCGCGCCACCATCACCGTCTGGGCCGATACAGTTCAAAGCACGAGCAATGAGACGGGCTGTCGTCGTTTTTCCCGTGCCCCGCACACCGGTTAACATGTAAGCCTGCGCAAGACGACCAGACGCAATGGCGTTGGTTAAAGTTCGCACAACCGTTTCCTGGCCGACAAGATCGTCAAAAGTCGTAGGGCGGTACTTACGAGCAAGGACCTGATAGGACACCTTAGGTGTGAGCGCGGGCTTGTCGGTCATAGCGCTTTCATCCGTAAGGCCTATCGAGGCGAGATTAATAAAGTGAGGTCCTGACGGCGACCCAGGCGGAAACTCGTTACGGCTGCTTCCTTCCGGACCTGACCGGGTTGGCGAGGCGCCCGTCCACCGCCAGTCCCTCAACCGCATTATATCAAACGTCCAGCCTTCATACGCAAGGGATTCTATGGTCCAGACTTGCCAAAGCTGCCCGAACGCTTCAAATAAATGCAGGAACCCTCGATACAAAAGAGTTATCCACAGGCATGAGCGACAAAAGCAACCCAACCTGCACCAAAAAACCTGTTGTCCTATGCATCCTCGACGGATGGGGATACCGGGAAGAGCAGAGTAATAATGCCATTGCACTGGCCTCAACCCCTACCTGGGACCGTTGGGCGGAGTCAGAAGGGCGCCCCCACGCCCTAGTGGAAACCAGTGGCAGCGACGTCGGGCTGCCAGATGGCCAAATGGGAAACTCAGAAGTCGGCCATATGAATATCGGCGCGGGGCGCGTTGTTCTCCAAGACTTACCGCAGATTCACGCAGCCATCGCCGACGGGTCGATCAATAGCCGCGCTGCACTAAAAGAATATATTGAAGCTCTACAAGCAAGCGGGGGGGCCTGCCACCTTTTAGGCTTGGTATCTCCTGGCGGAGTGCACTCTCACCAAAATCATATGGTGGCCTTAGCAAGGACAATTTCTGCGGCCGGAATTCCGGTGCGCGTTCACGCGTTTCTAGACGGCCGCGACACACCACCAAGCTCTGCCGAAACCTACATGGCACGCTTTCTTCGCGATATAGATGACCTCAATAACGTCCGTGTGGCCACGGTCAGTGGACGCTATTACAGCATGGACCGAGACAACCGCTGGGATCGGGTCGAGCGCGGCTATAACCTCATCGCAACCGGAACCGGTGCAAAAGCCACCGACCCGCTGCAAGCCATTCAGGATTCCTATGCCGCTGGCACAACAGACGAATTTTTTGAGCCAACAGTTATCGGTGACTTTTCTGGCACAGCCAATGGTGACGGCCTCGTTATGGCCAACTTCCGGGCGGACCGAGCCAGAGAAATCTTATCTGCCTTATTGGAGCCAGCATTCGATGAGTTTCCACGTGGGCACGTAGCCACGTTTTCCGCAGCTCTTGGCTTATCTGAATACTCATCGGATTTATCCAAACATATGTCGGTCTTATTTCCAGCTGATGCACCCGAGCACGGGCTGGGCCAGGTCGTGTCGGATGCCGGGCTCCGTCAGCTGCGCATCGCTGAGACTGAGAAATATGCGCATGTCACGTTTTTCCTAAACGGCGGCATAGAAAATGTATTTCCTGGCGAGCAGCGCATCCTCATTCCGAGCCCAAAGGTTGCCACGTACGACCTTCAACCGGAAATGTCCGCAAGCGAAGTCACAAATAAATTGGTTAATGCGATCACTTCAAAACAGTTCGATTTGATTGTGGTGAACTATGCCAATGGCGACATGGTGGGCCACACAGGCATCCTGGCAGCCGCAATAACAGCGGCTGAGACTCTCGATGGATGCTTGTCCCGTCTTGAGGAAGCGATTGAAAATGTTGACGGAGCCATGCTCGTCACTGCAGATCATGGAAACTGTGAGCTTATGGTAGATCCCGAGACCAAAGCGCCACACACGGCCCATACCATCGGAAAAGTGCCCTTAGTATTGGTATGGCGAACATCTGGCGCTACTTTGCATGATGGGCGTTTGGCCGACCTCGCACCCACAGTTCTTGATTTGATGGGCGTGCCGCAGCCCTCGGAAATGACTGGCGCTTCATTACTCAGGTGGGCTGCCGGCGCGACGCGCCGTGCTGCAGAGTAACAGCTTGCGTGGCGACATCCTTAGCGGTCTTATAGGCTTTACTCTTTGCACGGTCATCACAACGACCCACGCATGGGGGCAAAAAGACGCCGGCATTCCTAATGCCGCTAATTTGCAAGCCGTTGAACTCAATCTGAACCGTGAACAAACCACAAAAGAAGAAGCGACCAGACAAGCAGAGAAAGCAGCGGCCGACGCGACACAACTTCAAACGAACATGATCAGCGCAGCACGACGCATTCAAAGTCGCGAACGAACGCTGACGGATCTCGAAACTCAGTTGGAAAATCTGGAAACGCGGCGCGCAGAAATGGCCTCAACATTAGCCAATAAAGACAAGCAAATGCGCGGCGTCCTCCTCGCGCTTGAAAGGCTTGCCATTCGACCAACCGACTCTCTGATGTTGCAACCCCTCAAGCCTTCAGATGCTGTGAGGTCTGGCCTTGTGTTGTCGGCAGCAATTCCTGCCATCACCGACCATGCGACGCAGCTAAAAATTGAGCTGGAAGCCTTGTATGCGACACGCACGGCTATCGTCGACCGGCGGGCATCCCTGGCTGTTGAAACGCTCTACTGGGTTCAAGATCAAACGCGTCTTGAAATACTCTACAAAGAAAAATCCGGCGTGCAAAAGGGTTTTGAGCGGCGCGCGAGTATAGCTGAGAAACGAATCGCTACCTTGGCTAAAGAGGCGAAGGGCCTTCGCGAACTGCTGGACGGGGTCATCGCTGAACGCAAACTGCAAGAGGGGGAAGAGTCAAAAAAAGCCGCTTTGCAAAAATCCATTCTGGCCCGTCCGGGTGGGGCAGCACCAACCCCTGATATCATCTCGACCCGCAGACCCCGCCCCCAAAAAATGTCTCGTTCATTCTCAAAAGCGCGCGGAACCTTGCCATTTCCAGCCGAAGGGCTGTTGTCCCAACGGTATGGTGAAAACAAGGAAAGTGAGGGTTTGGCCAAGGGCATCATTATCACTACAAGGCCCTCAGCACGGGTCGTTTCACCCTTTGACGGAGAGGTAGCATTCGCTGGGCCCTTCCGTGGTTACGGCCAACTCTTGATCCTTGAACACAGCGAGGGATACCATACGCTTCTAGCTGGCATGAACCGCCTAGACGGCATTATCGGACAGCGCGTTTTAGCCGGAGAGCCGGTGGGAATAATGTCGCAGGACGGTGACACCTCACTGTATGTCGAATTGCGGCGAGACGGCCAACCTATTAATCCGTTGCCATGGCTGGCAACAAGAACAAATGAGAATAGTGGATGATCCGGACTTTTTTTATATGCTTTAGTGCTTTGGCTTTAAGCGCCACTTTCGCTTTTACGGCCGCCGCTGATGATAAGTTTTCTGATAACACATATCGACAACTCGAGCTGTTTGGGAATGTGTTCGAGCGCGTGCGCAAGGACTACGTCGAAGACATATCAGATCAAGAGCTAATCGAGTCTGCCATCAACGGCATGCTGACATCTCTAGACCCACACTCCAGCTTCCTATCTGCGAAAAGCTTCGAAGACATGCAAGAGCAGACGAAAGGCGAATTTGGCGGCCTAGGTATTGAAGTCACCATGGAAAACGGTTTCGTAAAAGTCATCACACCCATTGATGATACCCCGGCTTACGATGCTGGCATGCAACCCAACGATTACATCACCACAATCGATGGCGAGAGCGTCCTTGGATTGTCCTTAAACGATGCCGTTGAAATGATGCGGGGTCTCGTTGATACGGACATCACCATCGGTGTACGACGCGAAGGTGTCGAATCTTTTGATGTCACGTTGACCCGCGCCATTATTAAAATTCGGTCTGTACGCCATCGGACAGAAGGCGATGTTGGGTATATCCGCATCACGTCCTTCAATGAGCAAACACAACGCGGCCTAGAAGAAGGTATAACCAGCATTAAGGACGAGCTAGGTCGCGCCTTAAAGGGCTACGTTCTTGACCTGCGCAACAACCCTGGCGGCCTTCTAGATCAAGCTGAATCCGTTTCTGACACATTCCTTGATCGCGGTGAGATCGTCTCCACAAGGACGCGCTACAGCGAAGAAACAAAACGCACCACGGCTAAAAAAGGCGACCTGACCGATGGAATGCCATTGGTCGTCTTGATCAACGACGGATCAGCCTCGGCGTCTGAGATCGTTGCAGGTGCGCTTCAAGATCATGGCAGAGCTATTATTCTCGGGACCAAGTCTTTTGGGAAAGGCTCAGTGCAAACGATTATTCCTATGCAAGACAACAGCGCTATGCGCCTGACGACGGCTCGGTACTATACCCCTTCAGGGCGGTCCATTCAGGGCACGGGGATCGAACCAGACATTCTGGTCGAGCCAGCAAAGGTGGAGCGCGTCGCCCAACGGGGCCGGCGCAGCGAATCTAGCCTCCGCGGCTCACTAGAAAACGACACCTTGGATGATGATATCGAAGAAAATGAGGCGACAACCGAGCGCACGACCCGGGATGTTGATGATTATCAGCTCGCGCGGGCGCTTGATCTAATCCAGGGCCTAGCCTTGTATCGGCAAACCTTAACCAACTAGGGCTCAAACGCCCCAAAACACCAATTAAGGGGCTACTAAGGACCTCGTTCTAGCACTTGCGTGAGGGGCCGCGCACAACAACAAAACGTTGGGGGATGGCTATGACCTTTTCCATATCGCCTATAACGGACCCATTGAAACGCGGCAAGAAAGCACAGGGTCCGTTTGGCAGAGATGACGACGAAGAGAAACCCTACCGCAAGGGCGTGGGCGTTGTTCTTCTAAACGATGCAGGAAAAGTGTTCGTTGCTCAGCGCATCGACACCAAGGAACCCGCGTGGCAAATGCCTCAGGGCGGGATCGACAAGGGAGAAGACCCTTATGCTGCAGCATTACGCGAATTAGAAGAAGAAACCGGAACCACTAAGGCAGAGCTAATCTCCGCCACAGAAGATTGGTTACAATACGATCTACCGGCCGACCTACAAACGAAGATGTGGAAAGGAAAATACCGGGGCCAGAAACAGATGTGGTACCTGATGCAGTTCACCGGATCCGATTCAGACATCAATATCGAAACAGAACACCCAGAATTTTCAGAGTGGAAATGGGCAGAATTTGAAACCCTACCAGATCTGATCGTGGACTTTAAGAAGGGGCTATACGAGAAGATCGTTGCCGCATTTTCCGGTTTAGTCAGGTAGCCGAGGGTGTTCGGCACGCCCGTATTTAGGCTGCGGCTCCCGCCATAGCGCTAGTCATTTCTTCCGCGACAAGCAAAGCCCGCTCAGCAGCAGCACGTTCAATATCATTTTCCGCTGATTGCATGCGTTCTTCAGCAGCCGACTGGCGGTCCGCAATGTTATCAGCCGTCAAATCTTCAATAGCAATGGCTTCGTCAACCAAAAGGGTGCAGCCGTCAGGGTTAACTTCAGCAAACCCGCCATCAACAAAGAACTGTTTAGCTGGCGCGTCACTGACGCCGGCATGGACAGAGACAACACCAGGACGCAGCATCGACAACAAAGGCATATGATCGGGCAACACACCAAAGTACCCTTCAATCCCCGGCACAACAACCATGCCAACAGATTCTGACATTAAGAGCTTCGCCGGTGACACGAGGTCAAGCTGAAGAGTATCCGCCATAACGGGGTGCGTTCCTATCTCAGTTCCGGCTTAAGCCGCTTCTGCCATTTTCTTGCCCTTGGCAACCGCGTCTTCAATGGTGCCAACCATGTAAAATGCTTGCTCTGGCAAATAGTCGTAATCACCGTCAATGATGCCCTTGAAAGCCTTGATGGTGTCTTCAAGGTTAACGAACACACCAGGTGAGCCAGTAAAGATTTCAGCCACGAAGAAGGGCTGGGACAAGAAACGTTGAATTTTACGCGCACGCGCCACGACCAACTTGTCTTCTTCTGACAGTTCATCCATGCCCAAAATAGCGATGATGTCTTGCAAACCTTTGTAGGTTTGCAGAACACGCTGCACTTCACGCGCTGTGTTGTAATGCTCGTCACCAACGACGAGCGGGTCAAGAGCGCGCGATGTTGAATCGAGCGGATCCACAGCGGGGTAAATACCCAACTCAGATATAGCACGCGACAACACGGTTGTTGCATCCAAGTGAGCAAACGACGTTGCAGGTGCAGGGTCGGTTAAATCATCAGCGGGCACGTAGACGGCTTGAACCGACGTGATGGAGCCCTTCTTGGTGGACGTAATGCGCTCCTGCAGCGCACCCATATCCGTCGCGAGTGTTGGTTGATAACCCACAGCAGATGGAATACGGCCCAACAGCGCGGACACTTCTGAACCGGCCTGCGTAAAGCGGAAGATGTTGTCGACGAACAGAAGCACGTCCTTACCTTCTTCGTCGCGGAAGTATTCAGCCTGTGTGAGGGCAGACAAGGCAACACGGGCACGGGCACCTGGTGGCTCGTTCATCTGACCGAACACCAGAGACACACGACTTTCGCCTTCGAGGTCAATAATGCCGGACTCGATCATCTCGTGGTAAAGGTCGTTCCCTTCACGGGTGCGCTCACCAACGCCGGCGAATACAGAATACCCGCCGTGACCCTTGGCCACGTTATTGATCAATTCCTGAATAAGAACGGTCTTACCCACGCCGGCGCCACCGAAGAGGCCGACCTTGCCGCCCTTGGTGTACGGCGCAAGCAGATCAATAACTTTAATGCCGGTGATGAGAATTTCGGTTTCTACTGCCTGGTCAACAAAGGCAGGGGCTGGACGGTGAATGGGGAAATAATCTTTGGCATCAATCGGGCCGCGCTCATCAACCGGTTCACCAACCACATTCATGATTCGACCAAGTGTGCCTGGACCCACGGGCATACGAATGGGGAAGCCACTATCAGTAACTTCCTGACCCCGGACCAGACCTTCGGTCGCGTCCATGGCGATACAGCGCACGGTGCTTTCCCCCAAGTGCTGTGACACTTCGAGAACCAGCCGCTTGCCCATATTCTCTGCATGTAGCGCGTTTAGAATGTTGGGCAGTTCGCCATCGAACTTCACATCAACGACAGCCCCTGTGACTTGGGCAATGGTTCCTGTGCTTGTGGTCGCCATTTTCTTGCTCCTCTCGAACGCTTTCGTTCGCTTTCGTAAATTCCGGGCTGCCCTAGATAGCTTCGGCGCCGGAGATGATTTCAATCAGTTCCGTTGTAATTTTAGCCTGACGTGTACGGTTGTACGTCATTTTCAGTTTATCAATCATGTCGCCTGCGTTGCGGGACGCGCTGTCCATCGCCGACATCCGCGCGCCCTGCTCCGATGCGCCGTTTTCAAGCAACGCACGGAAAATCTGGATTGCCAGGTTTCTTGGAAGGAGGTCAGTCAAAATTTCAGTGTCTGATGGCTCGTATTCATAACCGCCACCCGTTGCCGCATCATCACCCTCGTCTACTTCGGGAATGGGGAACGGGATAACCTGTTGGCGTGTCACGTTCTGCGTCATCGCCGACACGAAATTGGCGTAAATCAGCGTACAAACATCAAAGTCACCAGCATCAAACATGGCGCGTACAGTTTGGCTAATATGCTCCGCTTCAGCGAAAGATGAAACGGTGCGGCCAAACTCATCGAAGTGACCAACCATATAGTCTGCGTATTCGCGTTTCATGTTATCGCGACACTTAGTACCAACAGTAAAAATCTTAAAGCTCTTACCTTGGGCTTGAAGATCACGGATCATTTGGCGGGCACTGCGGATAATGTTGGTGTTGAAACCACCACACAGCCCACGGTTTGCAGTCATGACAACTACGAGGTGGGAGCCGTCTTTTCCGGTTCCAGAGAGAAGGGCCGGTGCACCATCTTGACCAACAGCCCCGGCAGCAAGGTTCCCGAGCATGCTCTCCATACGCTGGGCATAGGGACGGGCTTGTTCCGCAGCCTCTTGCGCACGACGCAACTTGGATGCGGCGACCATCTTCATCGCTGACGTAATCTTCTTGGTCGATTGGACCGAGGTAATTCGTATCCTCAGGTCCTTCAGGCTTGCCATAACGCGGGCCTTTCCCTATCCGGTCCTAAGTCTCAGCTGAATGCCTTGGCAAAATCATCAAGGAAGCTCTTCAGCTCTGCCTCGGTGTCTTTACTCACGGCCTTCTCGGTCCGTATTTTACCAAGAATACCCGGGGCCTTCTCTTTAATAGAACCGAGGAGCGATTTTTCAAACCGCTGCACATCACGAACTTCGATGGTATCAATATACCCCTTCGTACCGGCGTAGATTGAAACAACCTGATCTTCGAAGGGCATTGGCACGTACTGATCTTGCTTCAATAGTTCGGTCAAACGTACGCCGCGGGCCAGAAGCTTCTGGGTGGCCGGATCAAGGTCAGACGCGAACTGCGCAAAGGCAGCCATTTCACGATACTGCGCCAAATCCAGTTTAATTCCGCCGGAGACCGACTTCATCGCCTTAGTTTGCGCGGCAGATCCCACACGAGACACCGACAGACCAACGTTCACGGCCGGTCGAATACCTTGGTAGAACAGCTCTGTTTCTAAGAAGATCTGACCATCAGTGATCGAAATTACGTTGGTCGGAATGTAGGCCGAAACGTCGTTGGCTTGGGTCTCCACAACCGGCAATGCGGTTAGAGAACCACCGCCATGTGCATCGTTCATCTTCGCGGCGCGTTCCAGCAGCCGTGAGTGAAGATAGAACACGTCCCCTGGAAATGCTTCGCGGCCCGGTGGACGACGCAGCAGAAGGGACATCTGACGATAAGCAACCGCTTGCTTGGTCAAATCATCATAGAAAATAACCGCGTGCTTGCCGTTGTCGCGGAACCATTCGCCGATTGTACAGCCGGAATACGGTGCCAGGAACTGCATGGGAGCTGGGTCTGACGCAGTAGCCGCGACGATACAGGTGTACTCAAGCGCGCCGTGATCAGCCAAGGTCTTCACAACCTGGGCTACGGTCGAACGCTTCTGGCCGATGGCAACGTAGACGCAGAACAGTTTTTCTGAGTCGTCCTTAGCCGCATCGTTGGTTTTTTTCTGATTGATGATGGTATCGAGAATAACGGCAGTCTTGCCGGTCTGACGGTCACCAATGATCAACTCACGTTGGCCACGACCAATGGGGATCAGGGAATCGATAGCCTTGAGGCCGGTTTGAACGGGTTCGTTCACGCCCTGGCGTGGAATAATACCCGGCGCCTTCAATTCAGCCAACCGGCGCTCGGTGGAATCTAGATCCCCCTTGCCATCAATAGGATTGCCAAGACCGTCAACCACACGACCAAGGAGACCGGGACCCACAGGAATGTCAACGATATCGCCGGTCCGCTTGACCGTGTCGCCTTCCTTAATACCGCTATCTTCACCGAACAGCACGATCCCAACGTTGTCGGTTTCGAGGTTCAGGGTCATACCCTTAATACCGCCTGGAAATTCAACCATCTCCCCGGCTTGGACATTATCGAGCCCGTGGACACGGGCGATGCCGTCCCCTACGGAGAGCACTTGCCCAACTTCAGCGGATTCAGCGTCAGTGCCGAAGTTTGCGATTTGCTCTTTGAGAATTGCGGAAATTTCTGCGGCGCGGATTTCCATTTATCCGACCCCTTTCATTGATAGCTTAAGGCGTTGCAACTTGGATTTAAGTGAACTATCGACCATGCGCGAGCCAACACGCACAATCAGCCCACCAAGAATCGACGGATCAACTTTAGTGGTAACCGCGACGGACTTTCCGACCGCGGCTTTTAGAGCGTCAGCCAGAGACTGGCTTTGACCATCAGACAAGGCGCTGGCAGACGTAACCTCTGCCGAGACCAGGCCTCGACGTGCAGCCAGGATGCCCTGATAGGCCCGAATCATAGACTTAAGAGCAAAGAGGCGACGGTTCCCCGCAACCAGGCCCAGAAACTTAGCCATAATGTCCGATAAACCGGCTTTGGCAGCAATCGCCGCCACACCTTTGGTTTGGTCTTCCCGGCTAAGTACGGGGCTCTTGATAAAACGGGCAAAATCCGCACTTTCATCAACGAGCACATCCAATGCGGCGAGATCGCTGGCGACGTTATCAATTGCACCAGAATCATCCGCAAGATCATAGAGGGCCGAGGCATATCGGACGGCTAATCCACCAACACCTGCTCCGTCCGATGCCATCCCAAAAGTCCCTTCAAGTCGACGGGGCTGGCCTGGCCGCGCGAGGCGCGTCCGAGACCCGTCTAAGAACCGTCTTTTTTCTCACCATAATGAGAACTAAACGTTTGATTTTATTAGCGAACCCGGAACCTTAAATAGGTCCCTCGGCCACAGCGATTGGGGTGGTATCATACCAGGGTGTGCGTTGCAACAGAGTCCCCGTACGCAAGGGTTTTAATAGAAACTATAGGGGTCCACATCAACCTGAATGCGCACCGATGAAGAGACCTTTACAGAGTCTAACCAGGCCCTGACGAAAGGTTGTAGGAGCCGGTTGCGTGGCCCCTTAATAAGAAAGCGGTGGCGATGGCGGCCCCGGAGTAAAGCCATTGAGGCGGGTGCTGGCCCCAGCACCTCGATTCCGGGGGCTGGGGGCACAGCTCGCGCCAAGTCTCTGCCGGCCTGACGCACCGCGTCTTCATTCGGTCCGGAGAGGATTAGAGAGACCAGACGGCCGAAGGGGGGCATCCCTAAGCCCCGACGCCCATCCGCTTCCGTCTCAAGAAAAGCCTTGGAATCCGACTCTACAAGAGCCTTCAGAACGGGATGGTTGGGGTCATGGGTCTGCAGGAAAACCCGCCCATTTTTGGTCGCTCGTCCCGCCCGGCCAGAAACCTGATTTAAAAGTTGATGGGTCCGCTCACCAGCGCGCAGATCCCAGCTAGACAACCCGAGATCAGCGTCGACGACGCCGACGAGCGTCAGGCCTGGAAAGTGGTGGCCTTTGGCCAGAACCTGAGTGCCAACCATGATATCGATTTTCTGGCGCTCGACCGCATCCACCAGCGCTGCCATAGCTGAAGGACTTTCCAACGTATCACTAGCAACAGCAACCACCTTCGCTTGTGGCCATCGAGCGGTGGCCTCTTCAGCCACACGTTCAATCCCAGGACCACAAGGCACAAAAGAATCTTCCTTGCTGCAGGACGGGCAGGCATCGGGGCGGGGCGCCACAAAGCCGCAGTGATGACATTGCAGACGCTTAACCAGTCGGTGCTCAACCAGCCAGGCCGTGCAGCTTGGACAATGCAGCCGATGCCCGCAAGTTGAGCAAAGCGTCAGCGGCGCATAACCACGCCGGTTTAGAAACAAAAGAGCCTGATCACCGGCTGCCAATGTTTCGTCGACCGCCTCAACCAGCGGCGGAGCCAACCAAGACCGACCCCAGGGGCCTTTCTGCGGAGGCGTGCGCAGCATGTTGATCAACGATACGTCTGGCATCACCGCACCACCGACACGCTCATCAAGGCGGACATGCTGGTATCGTCCAGACTGGGCGTTCAAGATCGACTCTAGGGACGGCGTAGCCGAGGCCAGCACTATCGGGATTCCCCCTTCCCGCGCCCGGACCACCGCCATGTCCCTGGCGTGATAAATGACACCCTCTTCCTGTTTGAAACCACCGTCATGCTCTTCATCCACAACAATCAGACCAAGGTCGGAAAACGGAAGAAATAAAGCAGACCGTGCGCCGACGACCACAGGCGCCTCGCCTGTCGCAACTGCACGCCACGTTTCACGCCGGACCTTGCCGGTCACGTCGGAATGCCACACTGCTGGCTCAACACCAAAGCGAGCCCGAAAACGATCAAGCCATTGGCTAGTAAGCGATATCTCCGGCACAAGAACGAGCACCTGGCGCTTTACTCTAAGAGCAGCCGCGATAGGTTCGAAGTACACTTCTGTTTTTCCGGAGCCGGTCACGCCTTCTAATAAGGACACGGAAAAACCATGACCGACAGCCGATGACAATTCTGCCGCCGCTGCCTTTTGATCTGGCTCTAATGCGAGCCCTGGTTGATCTGGATTCGGGCTAGAAAAAAGCGGCTTAGGCGCAGCCAGGGTGACGTGTATGACCCCTGCGTCGACCAACCCCTTCACAACCGAAGCGCTTACCCCTGCTGTTTTGGCCAACAGCGCCGCTCCAATAAACGTGGTGTCGCCAAGGGCAGACAACACCTTGTCGCGCGCGGCGGTGACCTTCAGGCCCGTCGGCTCCGGCTTGGCGCGAGACAGATGGGTTTCGGGCGCCTGTGGTTTGAGCCCCTTAGCAGAGCGCACCGCCATGCGCAGAACAACACCCCTGGGCTGAATAGTATAGTTCGCAACCCAATCGATAAAGGACAACAACGCGCGCGGCAATCTCGGCAAATCAAGGCGGTGGGCGACGTCTTTGATTTTCGCCTCGGCCAAATCGCCGGCGCCAGCGCTCCAAACCACTCCGATATCATAGCGCCGCCCGAGGGGCACCTCAACTAGGTCACCCACTGACACGGTAAGGCCTTCTGGCACGCGATAGTCGTAGGCGCCCTCAACGGGCAACTGCAGTAATACCGCCACACGGTCGCCAGGACCGAACGAGACTGGTATATCCTCTGACAGAGAGTTTGGAACGGATGGGGGGCTTGATTGGATCATGGTGTCCTGTTCATATCATACCGAGCAGCAATTCAGGACATAGGGATCGATTTAGGAACCGCCATGAAATTTTTTATCGACACGACAGACATCGCAGAAATCAAAGATTTGGCCTCAACCGGCATGGTGGATGGGGTCACGACCAACCCCTCGTTGGCCGCAGCTTCAGGTAAATCATTCCTCGATCTAATTTCTGAAATTTGTGATGTGGTTGATGGGCCAGTTAGCGCAGAAGTCACCGGGACTGACTTTGACACCATGATGAAAGAATCTGCGGTGCTGCGAGATATCGCGCCCAACGTCACAATCAAAGTGCCTTTGATTCCCGACGGCTTAAAATGCTGCAAAGCGCTTAGCGACGACGGTGTGATGGTCAACGTCACACTCTGTTTCTCTGCCACCCAAGCGCTGCTCGCAGCCAAAGCAGGGGCGACCTTCATCTCTCCCTTCGTCGGACGCCTAGATGACATCGGCACCGACGGCATGGGCTTAATCGACGACATCTGTGGCATCTATGCCAACTACGGTTTCGATACGGAAGTCCTTGTCGCCTCCATTCGTCACCCAATGCATATTCTTGAAGCCGCCCGCATGGGCGCACACGTGGCAACGATGCCACCAAAGACGTTGCGCCAACTCTACAAGCACCCACTTACGGACAAAGGCTTACAGTCATTCATGGACGATTGGGCTAAGTCTGGCCAGTCGATTCTAGGCAGCTAAGTCGTGACAGAGAAGACTAAAGATAAGTCCACTAGGGAGAAGTCAGAACCGACAGAACTTGAGGTTATAAAGTACCTTGAGGCGCATCCAAAATTACTTTTGGACAATCCAAAGCTCCTGTCAGAAACCCCACCCGATCGACGTTTTAATTCGGAAACGGTGGTAGACATGCAGCGCTTTGTGGTTAAGCGCTTACGTCTTCAAGTCGATGAACTGAAAGCATCTAGCAACCACCTTGTGACGACAACACGTGATAATATGTCAATCCTAGAACGAACCCACAACTGCGCGCTCGCGGTTCTCAACGCCAAAGACTTTCACGCATTAAGTGCTGTGCTGTCGGAGGACATTCCGTTATTCCTCGGTCTTGATGCCGCCGCGATTGGCATCGAAGTGAGCCCAGAAGAGAGCTCCATGTTGCCAGCAGGTGCGGATGCAGCCTTGCGATTACTAACGCCTGGTACAGTCGATATTCTAATTGGTACAGACGCCCCCACCCGGCTACGCGCGAAGACCGACGGTGGCACGGCACTCTACGGCGCAGCAGAAGGGTTGGTCACCTCAGACGCTCTGGTGCGGCTGACACCGACAGATACAATGCCCGTTGGTGTGTTCGCGGTTGGAAGTCGCGACGAGGGGTGCTTCTCACAAGATCAGGGCACGGAGTTGCTTGGTTTCTTAGCGGAAGTCGTGAGCTACGCCGTGGCACGCTGGTGGCCAACCCAAGCTTAGTCACCTTCTCCGTCGCACAGGATGTGACGGATGCAATCGCAGACTGGAACCGTTGGCTGGTAAGCGAACGCCGCGCTTCGGAACACACCATAGATGCCTATCGACGTGACCTCTCGGCCTTTTTCACATTCCTAAATGAACACCTAGGCAACGCACCAAGACTAAAAGACCTGCAGGACTTAAAGCCTCCGGATTTTCGTAGCTACTTAGCTCGGCGCTCTGCCGAAGGCTTGGCGCGCACATCAATTGCGCGTGCCATGAGCACGTTACGCAACTTTTTCCGGTTCCTTGATCGCACGGGGAAAGTCCACAACCCCTCGATCGATTCGGTGCGCACCCCAAAGACACCGAGCAGTATTCCAAAAGCCCTGACCCCAGACGATGCCATCGCCGCCGTTAAAGCCGCGGGTGAAATGCAAAATGAACCCTGGCTGGCAAACCGGGATGTCGCGATCATGTTGCTGCTCTACGGCTGCGGACTTCGCATTGGCGAAGCGCTTGGGCTCAACGGAAAAGACATGAGCCCTGCCAGTAGCAAAGACGGCACGCTGCGAGTTATCGGCAAGGGCAACAAAGAACGGATCGTTCCCGTGTTGCCGGTGATCTCAGGAGCCATTTCAACCTACCGCAAGAGTTGCCCACACGCGATCACAGCAGAGACGCCGCTATTTTTCGGTAGTCGGGGCGCCCGGCTAAACGCCGGCGTAGTACAACGGCAAGTGCGCAAAGTGCGCGCGCTGCTAGGCTTAAATGACAGCGCCACGCCACACGCCTTTCGTCACAGCTTTGCAACACACCTACTAGCAAAAGGCGGCGACCTCAGAACAATACAAGAATTGTTAGGGCATGCGTCTCTTTCAACAACGCAACGTTATACCGCCGTTGATGAAGAGCGGTTATGGACGGTGTACGAAGACGCACACCCTCGCGCGCGGAAGTAGGCTTTAACCTCAGGGGCGCAAACTCTTTGGATTGGGGGTGGGCTCCAAAGAACGCAACGACTACACCATCTGCATCATACGTGTAGCAGGCGTAATGGTTAATCTGCCTGATATCCTTACCGCCAGGGTCCTTTCGGACCAGATGGCGGAACGCTGCCGCCGCCTCGCCGCGCACTCGCGCGGCGGGTTTCGACGGCAAAGGCGCGCGATGCTCGTTTACCGAAAACCGGCACGCCTGGTTTTCTCATTTTGAAGATCAAAATGAGGCCAGCAAGAAAACCTCCGATATGGGCTAAAAATGCGACGCCGGGCTTGCCCATATCAGCGCCAGCCTGACTAACCAGCTGGCCGAGGAACCAAAAGCCCAACACGATCCAAGCAGGAACATTTATAACGGTAATAAAAATAATCAACCACATAAGAACTTTTATATTCGCCCGGGGGTGCAAAATGAGGTATGCGCCGAGCACACCTGCAACAGCACCAGATGCGCCAACCATAGGTATGGTCGACCCTGGTGCGGCAACGCTCTGAGTCAAAGCGGCAATCACGCCACACCCGACATAGAACAGCAGGAAGCGACCACTACCCATAGACGCCTCAACATTGTCGCCAAAGATCCAAAGGTAGAGCATGTTGCCGCCCAGATGAAGCCAGCCGCCATGGAAGAACATGTACGAGACCATGGTCATCCAAGCCGGTAAAGGTGTGATGATGGGGTCGAGTTCCGCTGTGCCAAACAGATCTGCTGGAATAATCCCGTAGGACAATACTGCTAGCTGCGCCGAGCGCCCATCAAGGCCGCTCTGCCAGAAAAAAACGACAACGCAGAGGGCCATCAGACCCCACGTAACAACGGGCATGGTATTGTGAGGGTTATCATCGCGTATGGGTAAAAACATGTCACTAGCCTAGAGCGCTTTTGATAGGGAAACCCAAACCTGGTATTTGCAAACCGTCACGTAACCTCAAAACCTCACCCTTCAAGGGTAGCTCTATTTAAGAGACAAAGCCTGCTATTTATTCTATCGCCCCCGCTTCCCGCACCATGTTGATTAATGACGCATTCATCAGAAACGCTTTGTGGCGTTTTGGGTCTTCAGCAGTTTTACGCATTTCTTCAAAGCGAGCCGCAGCTTTTTCTGGATCTTTGGCCTGGAGGGTTTCTTTATTTTGAATAGATTGCGTTTGCACATATTTCTGCGCCAATGGGCGGCGTTGCCGGTCGTACTTTGCGAACAGGGTTTGATCGTCTGTGATCTCATCACGCCAGATTTGGCCCATCTTCTCGGCTAGGTTGAGACCATCGGCAATGCCCGAGTTCATACCCATTCCGCCAAGAGGGTTATTAATATGTCCAGCATCACCCGCCAGCATGATTCGGTTTTTATGAAAACTCTCGGCCACCCGCTGATGCACGGAGTACAGGTTGCTGTGCACTATCTCTAAGTCTTTAGCGTACGGGAAACAGGTGTTGATCATATTGCGGATGTAGGGTTCGGACGTGACCACATCATCGGGGTCGTCGGTGATAATGGGAAACAGATTGCGCCACATACCGTTTTTGTTGTCTGGACCTTCTGGTCCTGGGATTTTAAATACCGAGCACCACTGCCCTGGATCTGCTAGATAATTGCGGTAGCGGTAGTCATCCGCCGCTTCGTAATCAAAGTAGGACGCAACAATAATGAAGCGTTCTTCCCACGTGAAGCCAGGAAAGCTAATGCCTTGGGATTTACGCACGGTGGACCGGCCACCATCACAGCCGATGACATAGCGGCCACGCCAGGTCTTCTTTTCACCGTCTGGGGCTTTAGTGACGACCCCAGCATGGTCGGCTTCGTTGACAACCTCCATCACTGTATGTTCGCGGTGAAATTCAAAGTGCGGGAATTTCTCCGCAGCGGCCAACGCAATCGCAACCGTCTTATGTTGTTCTAACTGCACCGCATAAGGGTGATTGCTTTCATCGGCCAGACGCCCGAAATCAAACTCGGCAAAGACTTCGTTGGTCGTGCGGTAGCGGTATTGAAAATAGCGGGCGGTTAACCCGTGCTCGATGATGGCATCGGTTAGCCCCACCGAGTCCAACAGATCAAGCGTGGAGGAATGGGTGGTTGCGGCCCTGTGGGCGGTTGGCGTTTCTGCCAGGGCATCAAGCACCACCACGGGTATATCCAACTGCGCTAAGCGCAGGGCGGTAATCATCCCGACAGGCCCGCCGCCAACGATAATGATGCAATCATTTTTTTGATTTAGTGTCGGCATAAAGATCCTAGGACAACAACACGTTAACGGTTTTGGTGCGAGTATAGCTGAGCAGTTCATCTAGCGCTTCTTCGCCGCCCAGGCCTGAGTTTTTCATACCCCCAAAGGGCAGGCCAATATAATGCTGGGCGACGCCATTGATCCAGACGTAGCCGCTCTCCACCTCTTGCGCCGTCTTCATGGCGTCTTGCAGATTATTGGTATAAATTGCGGCAGTCAGGCCGTAATCAGTGGCGTTGGCCATCCGCACAGCCTCTTCCCGAGTAGACCACTTGAGCATGGAGACCACGGGGCCGAAAATTTCTTCGCGCGCGACCTCCATATCCATGGTGACATCGGCAAAAACGGTGGGGCACAACCAATAGCCGCGCTTGAATTGCTCGCCTTCGGGCCGGGCTCCGCCTGCAACTAGTTTGGCGCCACCGCGCTTTCCAGCCTCAACAAATTTAAGCACGTTATTGTAATGACGTTCTGAGTTCACCGGCCCCATTTCTGAGGTGGGGTCAAGAGGGTCACCCAGGCGCACGGCATCGGTGCGGGCAGCGACGCGCTCGACCAGTTCGTCATAGACACTCTCATGAGCCAAGATGCGACTTGTAGAGCCACAGGACTGCCCGGCCCAAGAGAAGTTCATCCCGGCGATGGAGGCCTCCTCAACCTTATCCAAATCCGCATCGGGGAATACAATGAGCGGGTTCTTACCGCCCAGTTCCAGAGAAACATGCTTAACGCTGACCTCTGCCGCCGCTCGTTGAATAGCTAATCCGGTCGGTACCGAGCCGGTGAAGCCAATACGATGAATATCAGGGTTTCGCACCAGAGCATCGCCTGCCGGCATGCCAAACCCAGAGATGATGTTGACCACGCCGGCCGGTAAAACCTCGCGACAACACTCAGCCAATATCGATCCAGTGAGCGGGCTAGTCTCCGGTGTCTTAATCACCACCGTGTTGCCTGCAGTAAGGGGCGATGCCAAATGCGCACCTGCAAACATAAACGGATGATTGAACGGCACGATGCGCGCCACCACACCAAAGGGTTCGCGCAAAGAGAAGTGGATGTTGCCCGGGGACGCTGGCACGGTATCACCCTTCATCTCAGTGGCGAGTCCAGCAAAGTATTCCAGATAGGCCGCTGCGATTTGAACATCGGCACCCAACTTAGCTACGGTGTTGCCGGTGTCGGTCGCCTCCATGGTGAGGACGTCTTCGGCGCGCTCGCGAAACTTTGCCGCCAGCGCGCGCAATAAAGCACCCCGTTCAAAAATAGACTTGGCCGCCCAAGCCGGTTGTGCTGCCTTCGCGGCAGAAACAGCGGCCCTGACATCTACCGCCGTGGCAGCTGGAACACGGCCAACCGGCTCTTCATTGGCAGGGTTTAGGGTGGTAACCCATTCCCCACCTTCGCTAGAGACCATCTGGCCGTTAATCAGCATTGGGCGGTCACCAAAAGTCTCTGTCATAGATGTATGCCTCTAGGTGTTCTGTTGACGCACTTTACTCAGACTACCGCAGAACCCAATGGAGCATCGAAAGGCGTCCGCTGCGCGGTATTGAGGTTAGGAAAAAAGGCGTTGGGATAGAAAATCCCAAGTGCACTAAAATGCGAATACCGCCTCACCCCGCCAATTCAAACCTCGCAATATCTTTGCATTGCAAGGATGGGTAAATCTCTTCCTGACACAGAACCAGGTTTTCAATGGCCCAATCAGTTTGCGGAACAGTGTGGCGCCCGACCATATCGGCGATTTTTGATATCGTCATGACGTCTGTAAACCGAAACAGCGTGACGTGGGTGAAGTCGATGGTCTCCACAATCACATCCCTAAACATCGGACACCCGTTGACCGTGTCACGGAGCGCATCTAGCACGGGCGACGGGTTAAAAAGGATGACGATGGCACCGGGGTGAACCTCAAGCCCTGCGCAGGTCAGCTTAAAGGCCGAGGATTCGGCGGCTAGACACGCAAGGTCTTGGACCCCCGCGTCTAAGTTGCTCGCCCACCATTGCCGCACGTCGAAATCGTATGTGCCTCGGGCCCAGATGAGCGGCGCTATCGTTAAGTGCAGGGAGTCCAAAGGACAGGCAAACACACCTCCCGGTAGGTCGGCAGCAAGCGTGGATTGCATCGCCGCGACCTTCTGACGGAAGTCTCCGGCGGGCCGAGCAATGAAGTTCAAGGCGAATGTGAACTGACCGATCTGTTGATCGACCACCGTCATCGCTTTTGGCTGATCTCCATCTAACGACGACATCGACGACTTACCGTACTTGCCACTCTTCGTTAAGAAGGTCCTGCGGGAATTCCGGGAACTTCGTCATCTTCTTCACGCCATCGCCATCGCCCGTCAGTTCAAGCACGCCGGGGTTCATGATACCCTTGGGGTCGAGCGCACCTTTAATCGCAAGCGACGTTGCCTGGCCAACTGACGATAACTGGCTGGCATAGGGATAACTGCGGCCCAGCTGATGGTGACTGGCGCCAAAGGCATCCCACAAGCCGGAGAGATCGCGCCGAAGCTTCATCACCAACTCACGGGTTTTTGGATCAGCCTTGGTTTTGGCGTAAGCCTTTTTCTGTTCAGCCGTAACATGACGAAGGTGGAACGCGTGCAAGCGGTCTTTCCAGTAGAACATGGGCTCAATGAAGAACGACGTGGCGGATGCCGAGGTGAGGTATGAGAACGTAATATTGTGTTCGTCCATCAAGTCCGCATGGCGAGAAAAATATTCATCAGTCACGGCAGCGACTTCAGCGGCGCTCGATAGTGGGAAGATACCATGCACGGGCAACCAGTTCTCACCCTTTGGCCCAAGCAACGCTTTGATCGGCCGGAACGGTTTCGATCGCGTGACCCTGGGGATGACGTTCGGTAGCTCCTTCACCGCTAGCGGCATGCAAATGCGGCGGACACGGTCAGCTTTCCATTCGGCTTCCCTGGCATCAACACCTTCGACGACGGCATGCAGCGCGTAGCCGGACCGGTCCGCTAGGCGCTGCCCAGCGACCAAGAGTTTTGTCACGTTGGTAACGGCCCCTGCAAGCTTCTCAGAGGTCGCGGCGATGTCTTTAACAATGCCAAGCCCTTCTAAAAACGTAAACCCTTGAGCCGCAAGGTTCTGGTTTCCGACAGGGTCAATACCCCATTGCTCAGCAACAATATTTTCACGGGCTAACGCTGTATGGGCTTCTGCGATGTCATCAATCGTATCGAAGGCGAAGGAGAGATGCTCTTCAGCGGCAGGCATGGCGATGAGCGGCATTGTAATTCGCGCTTTAATTCCAAACGCCCCGCAATCACCAAGGAATAATCCAGTCAAATCCGGACCAAAGTGTCGGGAGAACGGAATCCTCCCCTCTGCCGCTGACGACCCGGTTTCGAGCAAGCTGCCATCGGCCAGAATGACATCCAGGCTGATCACGTTATCAGCCATAGCACCATGTGAGCCTGAACCATAGAACATAGCGTTGTTGCTGGCCGCGCCACCAACCGTGGACACAGAACCAGACAGCGGCCCGAAAAACGGTGTGCGCAACCCACGCTCCTTCAACGCCTCATAAAGCACCGCCCAAGTGCAGCCCGCCTGAACCGTGACTATCATGTCTTTTTCATTGATCTCTTCGATCTCGGTCAGGCGGCTCATATCGATCATCACTGTACCCGGGCGCTCTGGCTGATATCCCTTGGTGTAGGACATGCCTGCGCCGCGGGGGATCATCGGTAAGCCAAGGCCACCTGCAATGGTCACAGCCTGACAGAGCTGATCAACGGCTATGGGCCGCAAGACGCAAAGCGGCAACACCTCACTCTCGCCTGAAATATCCGTCGAGTAATAGACCAACTCATCGGCGTCTGTGACGACCCCATCTGGGCCGAGCAGGCTTTGAAACATCCCCAAAGCTTGAGCGTTATCTTGATCAGTCATAGCGGCTCCTTATGTTCAGTCTCGGGTTATCAGGCGTTGCGAGCGCCGGATCAAGTCCGCTGCATGACATAAGGCTCCCGTAGCCCATTCTTAGCTTTAGCGCGCGACCACTTATCTCCCACGA
Organism: Rhodospirillaceae bacterium; assembly: GCA_028822445.1. Taxonomy (GTDB): domain Bacteria; phylum Pseudomonadota; class Alphaproteobacteria; order Rhodospirillales; family Rhodospirillaceae; genus WLXB01. The sequence goes on from JAPKDQ010000002.1 coordinate 49,280, forward strand.
TCTTCTGCCGTTGCTCGGCAATATCTATGCCGTGATAGCGGGCTAAATTGGCACCAAGAATCTTGGCTTTGGACTCCTCGGTCAGCGTATAGGGGGCGCCCTCGGGCGGCTGAAAGTCAAAGAACCCGTTGATAATCCAATAGGGGTGCTGATTGACCGCGGTCGACGCATAAATGAGGCGGTCGGTGTCTACCTTGGTCATAAACACGTTCATCATCTTGTTGAAGGTATCCAAATCGAACAGCGGGAACAGCATCGGCCCCTCTAAGACGGCGGTGATATTCTCCCGTGCCGCCATCAGAGCCGCCGTCTCTTCAAAGTTCTGCCACCCCGCGTGGACAAGATGAAAGGTCAGGTCAGGAAAAGCCTCACCGGCTTTGTATAAATCATCAATGCCCAGCGCTGCTGTCTTAGGCCCGACGTGACCAACCAGCTTATGAACCGCAAGATGTTTGATCCCTTTGCTTTGCAAATGCTCGAACACCGGGAAGGCGAGTTTCTCGTCATCCATTAGCCAGGACTCAGGCTCACGAGTCTCGAAGTTGATTCGCGTTGGGTAAAATTTGATGCCGTCAGCGCCTTGGTCAATCAGCTTATCTGCTTTGGCAATAATTTCATCGTAAGGATCGAAGAGATCGAGTGCGCCGTACCACAACACGCGATCGGGAAAGTTTCCTTTGAGGTAAGCGCCCTTCTCGTTGGATACTAGGCCGTCGTAGTGGAGGTCGAACATAGGTACCGAGTGCATCACCATCATGTCAGTGTGGCTCTCGAGAAACATGATGTCCATGACGGCATCGGGCTGCCAATCACGTTCCCACTGGTCGTAGGACAGGCGATAGGGTTCCGGCGTACAGGCAACATGGTAGCTGTGGGTTGTATTGATGCTGTTGACGCTGGCCCGCTTAATGCGTCGGTTGTACGGCGCATGATTGTAGCAATGGGCAACGCCATCGATGACGAACATCTGTTCAGCCATTGGGTGCGCTTCAGACGACCAGCCGGCTTGAGCCAAGGCGGGCGACATCCCACCAGCAGAGGCCATGGCCCCCGCTCCAATACTGCCAAGTGTTTGCAAAACGGCGCGGCGGCCAACGCCGCTCGACGAAGACGTGGTCATAACCTGCTTCCTTCGTTTGTAATGGCGTCGCTTTTGGTTTTGTCGGTAAATCCGAACCTAGTCCGTTTATCAGCAAAGAGAGTTCGCGCTTTGTCGCTCAGCCTATCCTCGGTCCATAACGGATAGGGGTCAGCGGAGACAGTAATGTCAGACACGCCGTCTAGAGTTGCGGCCAGGTCTTCCAAATCCATGATGATTTTATAGGAGAAGACACAACTAGGATCGGTGAAAGTCACGCTGATGCATATAGACCCGCCGTCGCGGGATATGCCGTTGATTAAACCCAGATCGACTATGCTAAGGTCATGACCAGACAGCGCATGACAGGGGTCTGGAATGGTATCCAGACATGCCCAGACCGCCGCCACCGCCGGGTCAGCGCAGCCTGACATCTGGGGAGCTTGGGTTTGGGGCGCGTCCAATCGTTACCCCACCTTGCGCAGTTCAGTTTTTAAGACCTTGCCGTTCGCATTGCGGGGTAGCGCATCAATCACAGCAACATCCTTCGGGACTTTATAGCTCGCAAGCTTACCGTCACAGAAACTGGCAATGCTGTCTGCATCAATCGTCTGCCCGTCGTTAGGAACAATAAACGCGCGCAGGCGCTCACCCCATTTCTCATCGGGCACGCCGATTACAGCGACATCAGATACAGCTGGGTGGCCGAACAAAAGCTCCTCAATCTCACGTGGATAAACGTTTACGCCCCCTGTGATGACCATGTCTTTCTTGCGGTCAACGATATAGATGAAGCCGTCTTCATCGCGCTTAGCGACATCGCCCACGGTAATCCAGCCATCCCTAAACGCGGTGGCCGTTTCTTCTGGACGATTCCAATAGCCAGAAAAGCCTGACGGTGACTTGACCCATAACTCGCCCGGCTCTTCTGGACCGACCTCATTAAAGTCATCATCGGCCAGCTTAACGAACGTATGAGGGAACGGGGTGCCGACACAGCCTTCTTTCTCTAACTGAAAGGGTGGGCGCAGGTTGGTGACAAACCCAGCCTCGGTTGAACCATAGGTCTCATGCAACATACCCTCGCCAAAGTACGGAACAATTTTGTGTTTGAGGTGCTGCGGCAATGCTGAAGCGTTTGAGATTACGGCCTTGAGGGGAGCGCCGCGGTACTTATCAAGGACAGCCTGCTCCAACTCAAAGATCGCATGGTGTTGCGTGGGCACCGTAAAGACGCCGGCAAAGTTACCTTCCTTGAGCTTCTTCAGTAGAAGCTCCGGATCGAAGCGATCAAGAATTTCTGTAAACCCACCCGACATGATCGCAGCCAAGGGAAAAGCGATCCCTGCACCGTGGTTCATGGGCGTGGTGCCGAGGAAGCGATCTTCCGGCCCGTAGCAACCGAACTCTTGCGCCATTTGATAGAACGCCAGAAGGCGAGACCGCTGCGGCAGGACTACGCCCTTTGGTTTACCCGTGGTACCCGAGGTGTACGGAATGGTCCAAGGGTCCCACTCATTAATCTCTGGGTAAGCGTCGGGAACAATAGCCCTTTCAATCAACGCTTCGTACTCTTCACCAAGGTGAACCATATGCTCAACGGTATCGAACGAGGCCGACGTCACCGACTCGGCTGACGCATCGTCATAAAATACCACACGAGCCTGGGCATCGTTGCAAATGGCTTCGACTTCAGAACCCGTTAAACGAGGGTTCACAGTTGCCACAGCTGCGCCAGCGTCAGGCAGGCCGCAAACCACTTCAACGTACTCGATAGAGTTTTTAGCAACGATAGCGACGTTATCGCCCTTGTTAAGCTTAAGCTTGGAAATTGCTGCGGCCGTCAACTTGTCCGTTCGGCCCGACAGTTCACGATAGGTTCGACTTTTATCGCCGTGGGTAATCGCGACCTTGTTGGGATTGCGCTGGGTCGTTGCGCGCAATCCTTTAGCTACTGTCATAGACTCATAAGAATGCGGCATGGCGGCCAGCTTCGTATCCAATACACCCATTTAGCTAGCGATCCTCTTAAAGAGCCGCAGAGCATTATCGCGCATCAGCATTTTATGGGATTCTTCGCGCATGCCGAATTCACCAACCTCACGAACAGCACGCTCAGGATCAATCACCGGCCAGTCACTGCCGAACATCACCTTATCGCGACCATAGGAGTTGGCGTAGTGCACCATCTGTTTCGGCCAATGCTTCGGCGCGTATGCGTCACCCGCCATAAACACGTTCTCATGCTTCCAGCACATGGCGATCATCTCATCGGTCCAGGGCACACCAATGTGAATTCCGATCAGAATGAGCTCTGGAAAATCGATGGCCACTTGATCAAGCAAGATTGGCTTTGCGACCGACGGTAAACGACGCTCTTTGGAGTATACCAAGTTTTGGCCGACCTGCATCATGATGGGAACATCTAGCTCACAGCACTTAGCATAAACCGGATAAATTTGCGGCGCATCAGGTGGGGTGCCAAACCAATGAGGGTACCAATGAGCCCCAACGAAACCGTAATCATTGATCGCGACTTCTAGCTCGCTCAGTTGCGCCATGCCCTTAGTAGTGTCGATGCCGGCCAGACCAGAAAACCGGCCTGGATGTTTTTCGCAGACATCACGGACATACTCATAAGGAATGTGGTGTGAGCCCTTAACGTTGAGGTCACCACAGCGATGGGCGATCAGTAACGAACGCTCAATCCCTGCGGCATCCATTTTACGCAGGTAGTCTTCGATTTCGACGCCATTGCGCATCTCATCAGACATACGCACTTGGGTTTTGAAGTCTTCGTCTACACCCATGAGACCGTGTTTTAAAACCCACGGTGTGTAAGGATTGCAAACAATATCGATATAACCACTCATTCTGCGTCTTCCTATTTTTTTTAATTTTATTTATTGGCGTGCGATGTTAGGCGGTCTCAACACCGGCTCCACTCAAGTGGTGCGTTCTTATCGCCACAACGTGACTGTTACTCGGCAGCCTGCGCCATGCCCCACACACCCTCTACATCGCAAACCGAAACCAAATTAGCGAAGAGCATGGCCATTGACCTTAGAGATACCTGTTGGCGCTCATCATCTAATTCGGCAACGGCATCTTGCACCACGAAGGTTTTGTAGTCGCGATGACTGGCATCACGCACCGTCGACTCAACGCAACAGTTTGTGGTGACACCACAAACAACCAAACTGTCGACCTCTAAGCCGTTCAAAATGGTCTCTAAGTTTGTTGCGTAGAAGGCGCTAGGTCTATTTTTATCAACGACAAAGTCATTGGCGTGCGGCTTTAGTTCCGGAATAACTTCAATATCCCACGTGCCTGCTTGAAGCGCGCCAGCATCTTTTAACTCAGGCAAAAGGTGTTTCACTAGAACGCCGCCATCGGCGTAATCGGGGCGGTACATGTAGCGCGTATAGATGACAGGAATGCCAGCCGCCCGCGCCGCCGAAACGACTTTCACGCAGGGTTGAATGGCTGATTGTAAGTTCTGAATCGGCAAACCAGTTCTGCCACAACCACCATCTTCGGCGCAGAACGAGTTTTGCATATCGACAACCAATAAGGCCGTCTTATCAAGCGATAGTTCCATCGCCGCCATATGCATTTCCCCCGATTGGTGTCCGGCCGGAACGAAATGCTCCGGCCGGGTATCGCGTATATCTTAGAGGCGTGTCTTGATGGTAAATAGCCATGTAGCGGGCTCACCGGCATAGATTGTCAGGAAGCCAAGGCCGCTAAAGTCCAGGCTTTGACTGATATAGGTATCATCCAGGCAGTTGCGGCAAGACAGGCCGAACGACAACTTCTCATCTTCCCGCTCAAAATTGATCGCCGCTGTTACCAAGTCGATGGTTCCAGATTTGGCCAACGGTGAGTTTTGAAGGTTGGTGAAGTGGCTGTCGCTGTAATTGTAGTTCGCCGTCACACGGGCGTTCCATTCATTGCTGACCGGCTGAACATAGGTGAAGCCCAATTGAGCGTTAAACTCGGGCAGGCGCTGTAAATCTCCGCCGACAACAACTCCGGCAAGATTGGGGTCAACACCAAGGTACTCCCCTTTTTGGAAACCGAAGTTGCCGAAGATATCAAGTTTCTCAGTAATACGAGCCGTGACTTCACCCTCGAGGCCGTACACTTCGGCATCGTTGGTAGCGACGACGAAGTTGCCGTCAGCACCCGACGCCGAATTAAAGAGGTTAGTGTAATCGTAGTAGAAGGCATCAAGAGCCAAGCGAACCTGGCCATCCATCAAGTTAGATTTTAAACCCACTTCATAGTTGTCGACAATTTCCGGCGAGAACTCCTGCACTTGAGCAGCGGCGTTAGTGCGCGCGGCCCAGCCGCCAGACTTAAAGCCCCGGGTAAACATCGCGAAGACATTTACATCGTCATTGATGTCGTACTGAAGACCAAGACGCGGCGTGAACTGTTCAAATACTTGCTCAGTAGGCGTGCCCAAGCCACGGAGCGTTGAGCTATCCCAATCGACGATCGGACCATTGCTCACCAGCCCCGGCGTACCGGCAACCTTATGAACAATTTCAAGTTCTTTTTCATCGCGAGTAATGCGACCACCAACGATCATACGAAGATCATCGGTGAAACTATACGTCGCCTCAGCAAAGGCCGCATAGCTCGTTACGTCTACATCGTAGTCACGAGAGAAGAACGGCAGCGGGAGGCGTGCGCCCGGGCCGAAGTACAGATTGATTTCATCACCAATGAACGAGTAGCTGTCTTCCTTGAAGTAAAACAGACCAGCAACGTACTCGAGGCGGTCATCGGCCATAGTACCGTTAAACTTGAACTCCTGGCTCAACTGATCACTGTCGTTAATAGTATAAAGATTAAAGATCGAAACCGGCTGGTCGGTGAGATCTAGGTTCCAACTTTGGAATGTGTTGCGCCATGAAGTGATCGACTGGAACGTCGTCGTATCATTGATGTCCCAGGAAATATTGGCACCCACACCCCAGGCCTTGCCGATATTCTGAGTGTCCATGCTGCTATCAGTCTTGAAGAGCTCGCCATCAAACGGGCGCGTGACGCCTAAGAGGTCTTTTGCATAGAGGCCAGCCGCGTCGCTCTCACTCCAATCAAAGGAGAGATCAACAGTCACGTCATCCGTTGGAAGGAGGCGTGCTTGCAGGCGCATGCCCAGGACATCTTTATCGTTGACGTCTTTACCAGTTCCACGGTTCTCAATGTAGCCGTTACCCTTTTCACGCAACACAGTCGCTCGTACAAAGGCTTTGTCAGACAAGGCGCCGTTTATGGAGAGCTTGGTGTTGTGGCGATCAAAACGGCCGTAAGAGAGTTCACCTTTTAACTCGAATTCTTCAGATGGCTTTTTCGAGATTACCTTAATGGCGCCGGCGTTTGTATTCCGGCCATAAAGCGTGCCCTGAGGACCACGGAGAACTTCGACCCGCTCAACATCGAACAGGCTGAAGTTGTTTACGCCTTGGCGCGCGATGTAGACGTCATCGATGTAGAAGCCCAAGCCCGGGTCAACGGTGACGATTGATTCAGTCGTGCCCACGCCGCGCAAGAACACTGTAGTTGCAGTGCCCTGGCCAATGTTGTTGTTACCGATCAAGTTGGGGACGTTATTGACGATGTCCACAACGTTGAAAGACTGGCGACGTTCAATTTCGTTGGCATCAAAAGCAGAAACCGCAATAGGCGCGTCTAACAAGGTGCCGACGCGTCGTTGCGCCGTCACGACGATTTCCTCTAAAGCCAGCGTGTTTTGAGCTAAAGCATCTGTGGCCGCTGATAGAAAAACAAGCGATAGCGCGGTGCTAGTCAGCAACGATAATGTGTTGGTCATCCGCATTGTAGGGCCCCACCTTTTCCAATTCGATAAAATCCGCAAAATAATGCCTTATACATTGGCAATATTAATCCATATTTTAGCGGCTTTTGATAGCTAAACATATACATATATAGATGCATCATCTAAGTATGGATATGGTGGGGTCTATTTGTAAGAATGTGTAGCACAGACGCAACAGTCCGGCCATAAATCCAGTCGAACAGGAATATCCACATGAATAGCGGGGTTAAACCGCGGCGCGGGACATCAGGAGTGGTCAAATCCGTAGGCCGCGCACTGGCTCTAATGGAGGCGTTCCAAAATTGGAGGAGGCCAGCCGGTGCCAAAGAGGTATCCCGCGCCCTAGGCATGCCAAGATCAAGCGCAAACGCCTTACTGACCAGCTTTGTCTCGCTCGGATACCTCTGGTTCAATCCAAAAAATGCGACCTACTTTCCAACGCTCAAAGTCGGCCTTCTCGGCGATTGGTTGATCAGGTCCGTTCGCCGAGACCGGGCCCTGAATGCAATTTTGCAAGAGGTCAGCGACGTCACAGGCGAGACCGTATGCATCGCTATGCGCGCCGGATTCGAGATGCAGTTTGTCACGATTTACCCCAGCACATTTCCCGTAGCCTTAAATCTTACCGAAGGCGCTGTTGCCCCTTTGTTTGAATCGGCGGTCGGGGTGGCGTGGATATCGACCCAGGGCCCTGAAGACATCCAGGACTTGGTAGAGGCTTATAACCGTCAGCCAGACGTAAACCCCATCACCCTCTCTGAAATAAAAAATAGGGTAAGCGACGTGGCAAAAAAAGGCGCCGCTATCGCTTACGACAAGGTGCTTCCTGGCACTGGCGCTATCGCCGTCCCGTATCCGAGAGCAGCGCAAGGCCAAGCGATCATCATTGGCGCCGGCGGGCCAGAAGGCCGTATCCGCAGGTCGGAGAAATTGATTATTGATTTGATCCAACGCCTCGTACGCCAAACCCTCGGCTGACCCGCGACAAAGCCTGTGTTAAGAAGCGGGCCCGTTCGGCTTAAATAAGGTATCCCATGATTTTGCGAAACTGCCGCAGGTTAGCCTTGACGTGTCTCTTAGCGATGGGGCTCGCGAGCACACTGACAGCGTGTGCGACCACACCAACAGACGTGCAGGGTCTCGATTTCCCGGAAGCCTCAAGTGGCCTGGTTGAACAAAAAGGCGGCGCGGCATCGCGCTTTATGATCGCGGCTGCCAATCCTCTTGCCGTGGAAGCCGGATACGACGTGCTAAAAGCTGGGGGTAACGCTCTAGACGCCGCTTTCGCGACACAGCTTGTTTTGAATTTGGTTGAGCCGCAGTCATCCGGCATCGGGGGTGGCGCCTTCATTTTGTATTGGGACAATACGACTAAGACCCTGCATGCCTACGACGGCCGAGAAACGGCGCCCGCAACAGCGACAGAAGATCGGTTTCTAACAGACGATGGGGCGGCGATGCGTCGACCGCAAGCTGTGATCGGTGGAAAGTCGGTTGGCGTTCCAGGGCTTGTGGGGGTGATGCATCTTGCCCATAACACGCACGGTGCCTTGCCATGGCTAGACATATTTGCGCCGGCGATTGATGTTGCAGCAAACGGTTTCGAAATATCACCGCGACTATTCCGATTACTTGAAGTCGACAAGGCGCTGCCACTGATCAAAACCCCGGCAGCGCATTATTACCTTTCAGATGGCACGCCGAAGACTGTCGGTACACGGATTCAGAATCCAAAGATGGCAAATACGCTGCGCCGCATTTCGGCGGAGGGTCCGGGCGCCTTCTACACCGGCTCCATTGCGCAAGACATTGTCTCAGAGGTTACTCAGTCCACACGCAACCCTGCCGACCTTACGCTTAAAGATATGGCCAGCTATAGCGCCAAAGAGCGCACACCGTTATGTGCGCCGTATCGCCAATACAAGATCTGCGGCATGCCGGCCCCGACATCCGGCGGCATCGGCGTCATTCAAACCCTAGGCCTACTCGAGAACTTTGACCTCCCTAATATGGAGCCCTGGTCTGCCGAAGCGGTCCACCTCTTTGCGGAGGCTGGACGTCTTGTTTACGCAGACCGGGCAACCTACATCGCTGACCCTGATTTCTCGCCCGTGCCACAGCAAGGCCTAATCGACAAGCGCTACCTCTATGAGCGAGCGGCACTGATTAACCCGGCCGGACGCATTGAAAAAGCAGAGGCTGGAAAGCCGCCGCAAGAAGGGACCTTCAGCTATGGCCCGGGCCGTGATTTCGAACGTCCATCCACTACACATATTTCCGTCATTGACGACAAAGGGAATGCAGTTTCGATGACCAGTTCAATTGAAGGAGCATTTGGGTCTCACCTGATGGTGCGTGGTTTTCTACTGAATAACCAACTCACAGACTTCTCTTACGACGCCGTTGCTGAGGGCCGCACCGTCGCCAACCGTGTTGAGGGCGGGAAAAGACCACGAAGCTCCATGGCTCCGATTATCGTGTTCGATGAGAATGGTGAAATAGTCGCGGTCTCCGGGTCGCCTGGCGGCATGTCCATCGTCCCCCTAGTCACGAAGACACTTATTGCCATGTTGGATTGGAACATGACGCCGCAAGAAGCGACCAACTTACCAAACGTTCTCTTATTCGGATCAACCGTTTTGCTGGAGGGCGGAACAGACCTAGAAAATGTTAAGCCGGAATTAGAAGCCCTTGGGCACCGTGTACGTATGGGTAATTTCCCAAGCGGGGTTCATGCTATTGGGGTGCGAGATGGCATGCTGTTTGGAGGCGCTGATCCGCGCCGTGAAGGCTCGGTAATGGGCGATTAAACTTGGCTAAGGTTATTTCGCGCCGAGCCCCCATGTCATCCGGGTTCCCGCTCCGTTGGCTCAGACACTTCTATAAGGTGACCGTCAGGGTCATACACGAACATCCGATAGCCCGTGTCTCTTACTGAACCATCTGGGTTGCTAATTTCAAAACGCTCTGGCGTCGTGTGAAACCGAGCTCCGGTTTCTTGCAACCGGTTGTAAACAAAATTGATGTCGTCCGTTTCGATCATGATGATGATATCGCCAACACCGAGACCCATCAAATTTCCGCGCGCGCTGGCCAGGGGCGGGCGCTCATACCCAAGCAGCCCAATCATACCAATCCGGTCGTGATTGCCGCGCATAATGACAATACGACCCACCTTAGGGTCAGCTGTCAGAGGAAGATCGCTGGCGCCGACCACGCCACCGTCATCTGTATCCCGTGAGGTTTTTTCGTACCATGGCATTAAGCCCAAACGCTGGTAGAAATCCATCGACTTACTAATGTCTTCAACCAGTAGCGTCGTGCGACGGACCGCTGTCTCTTGGCCATTCGCCATATTCCCAACTGAGGGGCCGACCATAACGAACACGATCGCCAACATCATATGTAATCGATTTAAGAGGCAACGCACCATTACGAGCTATTCCTTTTGGCCTAAAATATCACCAGAAAGCCCATGAACAGGGCCAGTGCGCCTCACTCTAGACAACACGAACGAGAGTGCAATACGGCTCATTATCACGCGACTGTGCGCGCATACACACTGATCGTGGACCGAACCACACGTGATAGGAGAAATAGGCTTTGCCCATACCGACTTCGGAGTAACGCAAATAAACCCATCTGCGCCATGGGCGTCGTTACAATTTGACCCTATTTAATCATTTTGTTGCGATTAGTGCCTCTGGGGTGAGGGTTGCAACTAAATCACACGCAATAATAAGGCCGCTTAGAATCGTCACCCGAGATCACCGAAGCCGAAAACAATCTGGGCGCCCCGCCAATGGAACGGGGGACGAACCCTAGCGAATGAGTCCCTGATGCTCGATCCTGACGAAGTTATTACAAAGGCACTGCTAGAAGAAATGGAATAGGTGCCTTCGAACTCAGATCAAGACACCACAGGCCCTGAGTAACGGCTCAACTCGCGGCAGATTTCCGAATGCGGCCCACCATCGAGGCCACGCCATTGCGGCGACTTGGACTTAGGTGTTGGTCAAGACCCAGCTTTGCAAAAGCCGCTTCGGCGTCGATGTCCATAACATCCTTCATGGGCTTGCCGGTATAAAGTGTCGCTAGGGCGTGGATTAGGCCCTTTACGATGTGAGCATCGCTATCAGCGGCAAAAGCAAACCGATCGACATCGCCCTCAACATGGCCGGGTATAATCCATACCTGGCTCATACAACCGCGCACCTTGTATATGTCTGTTTTTAGCGCCTCAGGGAATTCTGGCAGTTTCTTGCCTAAGTCGATGATATAACGATACCGGTCTTCCCAGTCATCAAACAGCTGAAAATTATCAGAAAGCTCGTCAAAGCTCACAACCGGTTCGATCATTGGCAAATCTGAGTTATGTAGTGTGTCTTGCATTTATGTCTCTTATTTCTTGGGCGCCCTGACCGAAAGCCAGCGTGATGATATCCGTTACAGAACATATAAGCCTTGATCCGGAAGAACTCGAGTTTTCCTTTATTCGAGCCTCTGGGCCAGGAGGACAGAACATCAACAAAGTTTCCAGCGCTGTGCAGCTCCGGTTCAACGCAGAAACGTCGCCGTCTCTGCCACCAGATATCAAGCAACGGGTCATATCTCTAGCCGGTCGGAAGGCAACCCGCCACGGCGTGATCGTCATAGAAGCTAAACGTTACCGGCAGCAAGTTAGAAATCGCGAAGACGCGCTGGATAGGCTCATCGCATTGATAACGGACGCCTCAATAATCGATCGGCCCCGCCGGAAAGGCCGGCCAACAAAAAATTCCGTTAAGAGGCGGCTCAATGAGAAGAAAAAGCGCGGCACAGTCAAACAACTCCGACGTGGGCCAGGCCGCCCAGGCGAAGACTAATTTGAGCCAATCTTATGGCGTCGGTAAGCCCAACTAAAACAACGTGCCGCCATTCGGTTTCACTTGAAAGCCAACATGACCGCTCATTTGTTCGCCCCTGCCTTAACCTTCTCTGGGGGCCTAGGGGCAAGCTGTCCTCGCCTGGCACACCGGCGCTCAGAGACTATTTCTAAGGCGGCACAAACACACCTGTGATTTTAGCTCGAACTCTTTCTATACCTTAGAAAAAAGGCGGTAAAAACCCCTAGGGTTACGCACTCACCTATGATTTAGCCGAAAATTGTAGCTTCGCCAGGCGCGCATAGAGCGGGTTCGTCTCAAGTAACATTTTGTGTGGTCCGGTTGCGATAAGCGTGCCCCCCTCAAGAACCGCAATACGATCCGCTTGGACAACCGTAGCAAGACGGTGAGCAATAGCCATTGTGGTGCGCCCATCCATAACCACCTCCAAAGCCTTTTGTACGAGACGTTCGTTTTCTGCGTCGAGCGCGCTCGTCGCTTCATCTAAGAGAAGGACAGCGGGGTCACGCAGAATCGCGCGCGCAATAGCAATACGCTGCTTCTGGCCACCAGATAAACGCACCCCCTTTTCGCCAAGGAACGTATTGAGCCCCTCAGGTAAACGATCAAGGAATTCTGTTGCAACGGCAGCTTCCGCCGCAGCCCGAACCTCATCATCAGATGCATCCGGTCGGCCATAACGGATGTTTTCCCACGCGTCCGCAGCAAAGATTACAGGGTCCTGGGCCACCAAACCAATACGCCTGCGCGCCGCAACCGGATCTGCATTTTTGAGGTCAACCCCATCGATCGCTACTGTGCCGACCTGTGGATCGTAAAATCTCAAGAGTAGCTGGAACACCGTAGTCTTGCCGGCACCAGATGGCCCCACCAATGCAACGGTTTCACCAGGCTTCACATTAAGGCTCAAGTGGTTGAGCGCGGCAAAGTCGGGGCGAGATGGATAGTGGAAAGTCACGTTATCAAAATTAACAGCCCCCGTGGCGGGCTCCGGCATAGCAATGGGTTCCGCAGGCGGACGAATGTCGGGTTCGGTTTCAAGAAGCTCGATGAGACGCTCTGTCGCACCGGCCGCCCGTTGAAGGTCTCCGATGACTTCCGTTAGTGCCCCCGTCGCACCCGCAACTAAGACGGCGTAGAAGACGAATGATGTGAGTTCGCCGGCCGAGATCTGGCCTGAGATGACATCTTGGCCGCCAGCCCACAAAATAAAACTGATGGCACCAAAAACCAGGAGGATAACTACCCCGCCAAGCATAGCGCGCGCAGAAATACGGCGAATAGCGACCGAGAAGGCGCCCTCAACTTCGTCGGAGAACCGTTTCTCATCGACGTTTTCATGGCTGTAAGACTGCACAGTGCGAATGGCGTTTAGGCTTTCTTCAGCGTAGGAGCCCACATCAGCGACGCGATCTTGACTGTCGCGCGAGAGGCGACGAACGCGCCGCCCATACCAAATGATAGGAACTACAACAGCTGGTATTACTAACGCCACCAGCCCAGCAAGTTTAGCATTTGTGTAAACCAACAGACCAATTCCACCGATAAGCGTCAGCATGTTTCTGAGTGCGATGGATAACGACGACCCGATAACCGTTTGCAGAAGAGAGGTGTCTGTAGTCAGCCGGGATAAAATTTCACCCGTTTTAGTAACCTCAAAAAACCCGGGGCTCAGCTTTAGGACCTGCGAGTAAACCGCTTGCCTCATGTCAGCAACAACGCGCTCACCCACCCAGGATACAAAATAGAAACGAAAATACGTCCCGACGGAAATGACCAACACGATCGCCATTAATACGTAGAGGCCTTGATCGAGAAACGCCGGGTCCCCCGCTGAAAGGCCATTGTCTATTAGAAATTTAACGCCTAGGCCAATAGACAGGGTGGCTCCCGAAGTAACCACCAACGCAATTGCTGCAAACGTCAACGCCATCCCGTACGGCCGCATAAATCCAAACATGCGATAGAGATAGCGACGATCGGAGCCCTTGGGTCGGTCCATCAGAGCCATGCGCGCGGCGCCCCGTTCGTTTCTCATTGTCTTGTCCTTTTGTGAATACGCCGAACGCGCCTTACTAAATCGTCTAGGGGTCTATCGCCCAAACCCAATTGGTTCAAGTGATCAACTGTATCGAAAAGGTATTCCGCATTGCTGCCAAGAACACCCGCTGCGTGCGCCAAAATCTTTGCTGTCTTTGCTGGATTCAACGAGCCGCGGTAGGATCGGTGCTCACGATTCATAACAAAGGTGAGCGCTGACCGACGCCCCCCAGAGTGATGCACCGTAACCCACTTGGGCGTATAGGAGCCGACAACCATTTCGCGGCGCCACAGAAGTGATAACTCTTGCTCGAGCCGCTTGGGATTGACTTTAAAAGCCGCGCCCTGACAACACCCACCAGCATCAAGCGCCAGAACAAGGCCTGGTCTCTCCCGTGTTCCACGCCCGGTCGGGGTAACCATACAAAACCGGCGACGATACCCATACACCGTGCCAACACGCTGATGCACAACGTCAATAATTGGATTCCAAAGAAGAGACCCATAGCCGAAAACCCAGACATCACACCGATTCGGCTTAGCGCTCAGGGTTTGCGACAATGACTCATCGAGTTGAGCGTCCGTCCACACAGGTATTTGCGGGTTGGTCTCGCGAATAGATTGCCTCACCGCATCAGCCGATAAGCTCTCGCGGGTTAAAGGGTTAACAGGGGGAAGAGATACGGGCTGGATCATGATAAGGCTCAATTGGTTTGGCGCTTCGCATTAGAACGGTCAAGAGCCAAACACAGCACCGCTCATCAACGGCAGATTGCCAAACAAAGGTTAACCCGGCTTAGACCATGGCTTCTCGACCCCCCATAAGGACACTATGCCGCGACTGTCTTTATACGAACACGCGCGAAAGTGACAACTGCCCACAATGTGGATCAGGTCGCATGACCGCGCATGACGAATTGGGACAGTTGAGCATTGCCCATATCGATTGCGACGCATTCTACGCGGCCATCGAGAAAAGAGACAATCCGAGCCTCATAGATAAACCTCTACTCATTGGAGGCGGAAAACGCGGCGTCGTCGCAACAGCCTGTTATATTGCACGGCCGTATGGGCCGCGATCCGCCATGCCTATGTACAAAGCCCTACAGCTTTGTCCAAATGCCATCGTGATGCGGCCTAATATGGAAAAATATCGCGTCGCAAGCCATCAGATTCGAGACATTCTTATCTCGGCGACACCTTTAGTCGAGCCGGTTTCAGTAGACGAAGCCTACCTGGATTTATCTGGGACGGCCCGCCTTCACGATCAACCACCGTCGGTCACGCTTGCATCGTTAGCGAAAGATATAGCGCAACAAGTGGGCATTACTGTTTCGATCGGTCTCAGCTACAACAAATTTCTAGCCAAGATGGCATCTGAACAAGACAAGCCAAACGGTTTTGCGGTTATTGGACGCCATGATTCTGTGTCATTCCTGCATACACAATCCATCGTTTCCATCCCTGGCGTTGGGCCCTCTTTAGCCGGCCGCCTTAAGATGGATGGGCTTTTCTCAATCGGCGACCTTCAGGCCCTTACGCCACAAGACCTGGAAAGCCGCTATGGAGACACTGGTCAGCACCTGGCGCGCCTGAGTCGCGGAGAAGACGCGCGCCGGATTACGACCGAAAGAAAGGCTAAAAGCATCTCCGCAGAAAGAACCTTTGACCGCGACATTGGAGACTTGCCGACCCTCCTGAAAAAACTTTGGACAGTTTGTGAGGATGTCTCAACACGCCTTAAGGCTAAATCTGTGGCCAGCGGCTCCGTCACGTTGAAGCTCAAGACCACTCGCTTTCGCTCGCTTACCCGAAGCCTGACCTTGAATTCGCCAACTCAGTTAGCCGAAGTGCTGTACAGAACCGTGACCCCCATGCTTAATCGCGAGCTTAAACAGGGCCCGTTTCGTCTTATCGGTATTGGGGCAAACGCCCTCACTGACTCTGCCGTAGCTGATTTGCCTGATTTGCTATCTGACGATTTAGAGCGCGTTAAAAACATCGAATACGCAATGGATACGGTCCGTGCAAAGTTTGGCAACAAAGCGATTCGGAAAGGACGTGGAGATTAAGAAGTTGAGAACCGTAACGCCCACCTAGAACGCAGACTTCGCTGTTAGGCTGTAAGCAAATATCTTAAATTTCTGCTGGAAGCCCAACTCTTAACAGCACATTAGGCTCAAATCGGGGCGCCGATATCACTTAACCCCGAAAACATAAAATTTCCGGGTGACCCTTCCCTGGTGCTGCATTTGAACCTCGAACGTCACAAACGAAGCCTCGGTGTCAATTTTGATTCCCTTTTGTTGATCAGTCGGGACTTTAATAACTTCGGCCGAACCAGTGAGCTTATCCTTCAATAGAAATTCTGGAGCATCGTTATTCTCGTGATAAATCAGCCAGACTTTGTCCGCACCGTCAGTCTTTAAATGGATTCTATATCCATCCGACTTGGAAATTGTTGAGCCTGAATGAAACGTGCCATCAGCAGATTTAAGAACCAGTCCATTAGCTTCTAAAGATACGTTGATGGGGGCACCCCTGAACTTAAGCTCGGAATCCCCATTTGATCCCGTAAACTGCTCCGCACCTCCTACCCCGATAAAAGCACCTACAATGAGAGATGCCGCTATTTTTTGTAGCCCCGCGCCGGCAGCCAACGATCTAACACCTCGCGAGAGACGTTGCCGGTATGACGTCAGCGATACAATTTTATCAGATGATGCCTGAGGTCTACTCATCCCCCGTATTTTCTGCGCAATCTCAACTGGCGTTACTACTGGCGTATCGACCGAGAAATACTCCCGGAGCTGATCGGCACTCCTCCGAAACTCTTCGACCTTTTCGGTTGCCCCGATATCGGCTTCTATCAATGGCTTAAGGCGGATCATTTCCTCTTCGGTGAGTTCTTTGTCAGCGTACGCGACCAGTTTGTCATCACTGAGTTCTAGATCATTTTCGGCCATTGTTTAGCCCTCCAGCGCCAGTTTGAACTGGCGACGACACCTTAAGATTTGCGAGGGCATGGTCGCAGGAAAATTCTCGATTATAACGACGGCACAATGTCAGTTTGTTGTTTAATCATAGCGCGCTACCTTATCATCCCAAGAAATTAGGGCGAAGATTAAGCAAGTAAACATTTAAGGGGTGGAAATGGCCAAGGAACAACAGGATCAAGGGACGTCAGTACGTCGCCATGACGACAAGGAAGACACGGTCGGGCAGCCCCGCCATGGCGGCGACACGGTTTCGGAATCCCGCCTGTCAGACTACTGGCAGGCCAACTTGAAATTCTTGGGGGCCCTTCTTGTAGTCTGGTTCGCCGTTTCGTTTGGCGCAGGTATCATTTTTGCCGACACGCTGGATCAATACACATTCCTTGGCTTCCCGCTGGGGTTCTGGTTCGCCCAACAAGGTGCCATCTATGTCTTTGTCGTTTTGATTTTTGTCTACGTCATCGGCATGAGCCGAATCGATCGCGCTTACGGTGTCGAAGATGATGACGAGGACAGCAATACGACAGGAGAGCAAACATCATGAGTGTTCAAGCTCTGACCTATCTTTTTGTTGGCATCACATTCGCCATTTATATCGCGATTGCGCTTTGGGCACGGGCAAAATCTACCACTGACTTTTATATCGCGGGCGGAGGTGTGCACCCTGTTGTGAATGGCATGGCGACGGCAGCAGATTGGATGAGCGCAGCTTCCTTTATCTCCATGGCCGGTATTATTGCCTTCATGGGTCGCGACGGCGCCGTCTACTTGCTGGGTTGGACGGGTGGTTACGTATTGCTAGCCCTCTTGCTTGCGCCTTACCTGCGTAAATTTGGTCAGTTCACCGTGCCTGATTTTATCGGCGAGCGGTACTACTCTAAGGCGGCGCGCGTCGTTGCCGTTGTGTGCTTAATCTTCATCTCCTTCACATACATCGCCGGTCAGATGCGAGGTGTTGGTATCGTTTTCTCTCGGTTTCTTGAAGTGGAAATCGCGACTGGTGTTATGATCGGCATGGGTATCGTTTTTATCTATGCAGCACTCGGCGGCATGAAAGGCATCACTTACACACAAGCCGCTCAGTATTGCGTCTTAATTTTTGCGTATATGGTCCCCGCGATCTTTATCTCGATCCTCGTCTCTGGGTCGCCCATTCCGCAACTCGGGTTTGGTGGCACCCTGGCGGATGGGTCAGGCCGCGCGGTGTTGGAAACCCTAGATGGGGTCCTCCTTGATCTTGGCTTTGGGGCTTATACAGCGGGAGCGAAATCAACCATCGACGTATTCGCGATCACGGCGGCATTGATGATCGGTACAGCGGGATTGCCGCACGTGATTGTCCGCTTCTTTACGGTGCCAAAAGTATCCGACGCGCGGCGCTCAGCAGGGTGGGCTCTCGTTTTTATTGCGATACTCTACACAACCGCTCCAGCTGTAGCCGTTTTTGCACGGCTCAATTTCGTCGAATCCGTAAATGAAAAACCTTATGAAGACACCCCAGCTTGGTTTCGTAACTGGGAAGACATCGGGCTCGTTGCTTGGCAGGACAAGAATGATGATGGGCGGTTGCAGTACCGGGCGGGGATCCCATTCGCGGGCGCTCCTGACTTTATAGATAAGCGCGGAGAGTCCGGACAACGCATAATAGCTAACGCGGCCACGGACACAGACAACGAGGTTTATGTCGACCGCGATATTATAGTTCTGGCGAACCCCGAAATTGCAGCCCTGCCCGGTTGGGTTGTTGCCCTGGTAGCCGCGGGCGGCTTAGCGGCCGCACTATCAACAGCTGCTGGTTTGCTGCTGGTGATCTCAGCCGCTGTGTCTCACGACCTGCTAAAGAAAACCTTCTCCCCAACCTTGAGTGAGCGACAAGAGTTGCTCTACGCGCGGATCGCGATTGCAGTTGCCCTTGGTCTTGCTGGTCTGTTCGGAATCTATCCGCCGGCCTTTGTCGCGCAAGTTGTTGCCTTTGCGTTTGGTCTTGCAGCGGCGTCATTATTCCCGGCCATCTTGTTGGGCGTGTTCTCGAAACGCATGAATAAAGAGGGGGCTATCGCGGGAATGGTCACCGGGCTCACATTCACTTTCAGTTATATCGTGTACTTCAAGTTCATTAGTCCAGGCAGCAACACGGCGGCTCATTGGCTGTTTGGCATATCACCCGAAGGCATTGGCTTTATCGGCGCGCTACTCAACTTTACTGTCGCAGGCCTTGTCGCGCGCGCAACCGCCCCGCCTCCGAAAGCAGTTCAAGACCTTGTCGACGATATTCGACTACCGTCTGGTGTTGGTGTCGCGCACAAACGCTAGGGCCAGCTTTGGCTAGCTGCATCACTCACCCAACTGGTAAGCGACCCGCAATCACGCCCGGTTGAGCAGTTGCAATTTATGCGAAGGAGGGGCAAACCATGCCAAAGATTGCGCGCAGGAGGCGCACACTATGGATATGCATGGGTCATACGACATCGCCGCACCACGTGAAGCCGTTTGGGCTGCGCTGAACGACATTGAGGTCCTAAAGGCTTGTATCCCGGGCTGCGAATCAATCACCAGGCACTCGGACACGGAGCTGGAAGCAACGGTGTCCGCCAAAGTAGGGCCGGTCAAAGCTAAGTTTAAGGGCGTTGTAACCCTGTCTGATATGGACCCGCCAAATGGCTACACTATCTCTGGTGAAGGAAAAGGTGGCGCCGCAGGGTTCGCAAAGGGCGGCGCGAAGGTGAGCCTCGTTGAAGCGGGTGCAGGCACAACGTTGACATATGAGGTCAAAGCCAACGTCGGCGGAAAGCTGGCACAGATCGGTAGCCGCCTCATTGATTCAACGGCCAAAAAGATGGCTGGTCAATTTTTCTCGAAATTTAGTGAGAAAGCCGCGACTCTCTCGGCTGGGGACATAGAAGCGGGCTCTACGATTAAACTCAAAGTGCCAGAGGCACAAGAAATAGCCGTTTCTGGAACTACCCAATCCGGTTCTTTCTCGCCGAAAACGCTTCAAAAGCTCTACTCTTTAAACAATTTTAAGCCGATTTCATTTAAGATTTGGCTGCCAATCATTTTAGGTCTCTTCGCTCTTGGCTTAATTTGGACTATCTTCGGCTAAACACACCACCAACCGCAAAAAAACGGGCGCAGATACGATGAAAATATCGTTCACGATTAATGGAAAACAAGAAACTGGCGAGGTTGAGCCCCGCACCCTGCTGGTAGAATTCATCCGCTACGAGCTTGGTCTTACGGGCACCCATGTTGGTTGCGATACCAGTCAATGTGGAGCCTGCACTATTCATATGAATGGGCGCTCCGTTAAAGCCTGCACTTTACTGGCGGCGCAAGCTGACGGCCAAGACATCACGACAATTGAAGGCGTGGCGCCCGCCGATGGGCCACTGCACCCCATGCAAGAGGCCTTTCGCGACAACCATGGTCTGCAATGCGGTTTCTGCACACCGGGAATGATTATGTCAGCTCTGGCAATGGTTGAACGTCACAACGGCGAAGCGCTCGACGAACAAACTATTCGCGAAGAATTAGAAGGCAACCTGTGCCGATGCACGGGCTACCAAGGTATCGTAAAAGCGATTGAGGCCGGGTCCAAAGCCATGCAGGGGGCTCCTGATGTACAATTTTAAGTATAAAAAAGTATCGTCCTTAGACGAAGCGCAGCAAGCGTTTGATGCAGCCGACGACGGCACGTTTATGGCCGGAGGCATGACGCTGATCCCAACCATGAAGCAACGCCTCGCCATGCCCTCTGACGTGATTGATTTGGGCGGCATTGACGGCTTGAGTGGCATTTCGGTTGACGGCGGCACTGTGACCGTCGGCGCAATGACATGCCACGCAGACGTGGCCGCATCAGAAGGGGTTCAAAAAGCCATTCCAGCGCTGGCCCATTTGGCATCGTTAATCGGAGACCCGCAGGTGCGAAATCGCGGCACCATCGGTGGGTCGATTGCCAACAATGACCCCGCCTCCGATTATCCCGGCGCTTTGGTTGGGCTTAGCGCAACGGTCCACACCACAAAGAAAAAGATCGCCGCGGATGATTTCTTCACAGACTTATTTGAGACCGCCCTCGAAGAGGGTGAGTTGATTACCAAGGTGACTTTCCCAGCACCGAAAATCGCGGCTTATCGAAAATTCCCAAACCCGGCATCGCGCTATTCGGTGGTGGGGGCCTTCGTCGCTAAAACCAAAGACGGCATCCGCGTTGCCATCACGGGTGCTGGCCCGACTGTCTTTAGGGTTTCTGAGATGGAGCAAGCGCTCACATCATCTTTCAACGCTGACGCCATCTCTAACATTTCCGTCCCAGCAGACAATCTCAACGGCGACCTTCACGCAACCGCAGAATACCGGGCCCATTTAATCGGTGTGATGGTAAAACGCGCTATTTCGGACTGCGGTTAGAACACTCACTCAACCCTCAACTTGGGGCCTAAAGCCAACTAGCGGGGCTACATCTGCGCGGCTTGGACTACAGCCGCGTGAGCGTTATGATCCCCTCATAAAACCGAGCACCGGGGGTGTTCGCGTATTCAGATTTGAGGGAGAGAACCATGGCTGAAGCATCAGGACCAAGCTTTACTGAGCAATATGCGGCGAAGGCCTGCTCGCTAGGCTTAACCGTCGTTATTTTAGGCGCCATTGTCGCCGCCCTATCCGGTCAACTCTATCAGTTCGGCGTCGTTGGTCTAATGCCAGCCTTCGATGTTTTACGGTATTCCATCTACGCGCTCGGGGCCGGTGCAGTGATTTGCACCATTGGATTTATCTTTGGTCTCATCGCGTTCAAAAGCGATGTGTTGAGCAATGCCGCCAACGGCTTGTTGGGCATTATTATTGCCGGCGCCGTATTCCTGGTGCCTTACAGCCAAATGAGCCGTAACGCCCCACCGATCCACGAAGTTACCACCGACTTCGACAACCCACCTGCCTTTGTTGATATCGTTCCACTACGGGTCGCAACCAACGCAGCAAACCCACCCGAATACGTTCCCGTCATTAAAGGGTTTGGCCGCACAGTCGACGTTATGCAAACTCAGAAAGACGTTTATCCCGATATTCAGCCCTTACGCTTTGAGGGTATGAACTACGAAGCGGTCTTCGAAAAAGCACTGCAAGGCGTAGAAGACATGAACTGGACATTAGTGTCCGCCAATCCACAGTTAGGCCGCATCGAAGCCTATGAAAAAACAGCCTGGTTCGGCTTCATCGATGACGTCGTGATACGTGTAGAAGAAACGCCCATGGCTTACGAAATTGATATCCGCTCCAAATCACGGGTTGGGTTTGGTGACATCGGCGCCAACGCAGCGCGCGTCATGAAGTACCTGCAGAAAGTCGGTGGCGGGCCAGGGCACTAATACCGTGCCCATGACTTCGACGCTATCCCGCAGCTCCGTTCTTTTGACCGGCGCGGCGGGCGGCGCGGCCTCAACACCAATGGGGCAGCCTACTGAAGCCCGGCCATGGTGAACCCGGCAGACCACCAGCAGCCCCGGTGATGTCAGGTCATTTAGGCGCCATAGCCAAAACTTTTTGCACTGAACATCTGTGTAAGAAAACTACGAACCCTGTGCGTTTCTTAGTCATTGCGGCGCTTAGCTGCACTCTAGCCCTCAACGCGAAGGCAGAAACGCTGCGGGCGGCGGGCACGGGCAACATTGCCGCCATGCTCAACCCCTTCGCATCGCTGTTTCAAGGTGTGATCAATCCACACTCCATGATCCACGATATGCTGTTCACCATTTCAACGGACGGCGCCTTAGAACAAAGCCTAGCCCTCACCGCAAACCCTACATCGGACAACACATGGCGGATCGACCTGCGTCCAGGTGTTCATTACTCTAATGGTCGACCGTTCACGGCGGAGGCTGTGGTTAAGACGGTCAACTATTTACAAAGCGCTGCGGCTAGGCGGTATGTGATTTCTGCAGAGACGCGCACGATCAAGTCCATCCGTGCGATCGACGACCTCACGGTAGAGGTTGAAACATTCGTGCCCGACGTCCTTTTACCTCGGCGGTTCAGTACCATCCCCATGCCAGAGCCCTGGTTGTATGAAGACATCGGTCCTGATGCATTTAGTCAAGCGCCTATCGGCACTGGCTCCTATGTGCTTGAGGATTGGCGGTCTGACGAACAGCGCCCCCTTTTGGTTGCTCACGCTGAGAGTTGGCGCGCACCGGTTGAATTCGACCGCGTCGACATCCGGATTGTTAAAGATGCGCCGTCTCAAGTGCAGGCCCTAATGTCTGGGCAGATCGATCTCGGGTACAATTTCGGTGTCGTCGATATCGACGCCCTGAGTGAGATGGGATTTAATGTCGTCACCCGCCCGGGTGGCCAGATTATTTCCATCGCCCTGTCCAACACCGATCCAGATAAACCGTTTTCAGATCAGCGGGTGCGGCAAGCACTCAACTATGCCGTCGACAAGAATGCAATCGCCGATATAATTATGTTTGGCACCACCACGCCAGCGGGTCAGCCTGGCATTCCGGGCATGACCGGTTACAACCCCAACGTATCACCCTATCCTTATGACCCAAAACGCGCCAAAGCGCTTTTGTTGGATGCCGGGTACGGAGATGGTTTCTCATTTAAGGCTCAAGTTCTTATTACTGGCGTTCTAGAAGCCCCAACCATGTACCAAAAGATAGCTCAGGATTTTGCGGCTATTGGGGTCGGAATGGAGATAAAGCCTCTTCAAGGGCCTGAATGGATTCAAAAGTATTTTAGTGGCGACTGGGGCAAAGGGGACGCCATTTCCGCCACCTGGAACGGCGCATCCTATTGGGACGTGATTCGCGCTATCGAGATCTTC
Organism: Rhodospirillaceae bacterium; assembly: GCA_028822445.1. GTDB lineage: Bacteria > Pseudomonadota > Alphaproteobacteria > Rhodospirillales > Rhodospirillaceae > WLXB01. The sequence goes on from JAPKDQ010000002.1 coordinate 72,963, forward strand.
TCCTGTAAAAAAACGGGGGCATTTTTCTGCGCACCCGACTTAATGCCAATGATCGATTCTACCCATGGCATGTTTGATCCGGTAAAACGAGAAGCAGCGCTGCAAGACTTATCTTTAGCTATGCATAATCTCGCGCCAGCAGTCTTCCTTGTACAGATTGTCGATGTAATCGCGGCTAGCAATAAATTTGGCGCCCTGCCCTTCCGGCACAAACAACTGGCAGTCGATAAGCTTAGATTGGCGCGATGAAGACTATGACATTGCAACAAACAAGTTTCCGCAGCGTCGTCGCCCAAGTCAGCGGGACCCCGCTATTAATATTCTCTATTTGCATGGTCGGCCAAACATTATCCAACTTTGACCAATCCCTGTTTAGCTATGCGATCCCCGGCATTATGGCGACCTTTGAAGTGGGGCTCCCAGCAATCGGCGGCATTCTATCGGTTTCTTTTGGTTTCGCAGCGATTGCTGCAGTGACCATTGGTGTTGCGGCGGATCGCTTCGGGCGACGGCGTCTGTTTATTTTCTGCCTAGCGACCTCCGCCTTTTTAGTCGGTGTTCACGCGTTAGCGCCAAACCTCGTGACCTTAACGATGCTTCGGGCATGCGCCTTTGGTCTAAGCGCCGGGATCCTGCCGCTGATAAATGCCTATATGGCAGAGGCCGCGCCAGCCCGTGTTCGTGGGCTCATGACTAGTCTATTGCAAACCGGGTATGCCCTTGGTTGGTTTCTTGCCGCGCTCATCGGCGGGCCGATTCTTGAGGCCTACGGCTGGCGCTATATTTTCCTGCCAGCACTCGCCATCGTCCCACTCGCGTTTATTATCGCCCGAGCCCTGCCAGAGTCCGCTCGCTTTGTCGCTCAGGCTAAGGAATATACTGCCGACCAAAAAGGCGTTTGGGATTTGTCGGCCTGGACGGCAAAACTCCAAGTGCTATGGGAACCGGCGCTGCGTGGCCGCACCACATGGTGCCTGTTATTATTTTTCTTCCAGGGCGGCGCCTACGCTGGCACCGCCTTCTATTTTCCTACGTTCTTTAGTGTGGTGCATGGCTATTCGGAGCGAGAGGCTGCCGAGATCGTCGGGTTGTCCTACGGCATAGGCGTCATCGGCTATATCGCAGTTGCCATCATTGGTGAGTTTTTTATGACGCGGCGTAACACTGTGCTGGGGTGCATGGTGTTTGGTACCGCCGCGTTGGCCGGCTTGATTTGGATTCCTCAAACTTACGGTGAGAATGTTTTGTGGTTTGGGGCTATGACGATGACCTTTTATGCATCGGCTGCTGCGATGTGGGCCCTCGCAGCGGAACTGTTTCCGACACGAGCGCGAGCAACAGCGTCAGCAGTGATGCTCGCAGGGGCGCTTTTGTCGTTCGCTACTTTCCCGCTCGGCGTATCTTACCTTGTTGAGTTTATCAGTTGGCGAGAAGCCTTCACATGGGCGGCAGTTCCGGCCGCAATAGTCGCAACACTCGCGGCGGCAATGCTGCCGAGTCTCAAATCCGGTTTGGACATCGACGAGATCGCGGTTTAGTCCAGCAGTCCGCCATACAAGGATGTGCGCAGGACCATCTCCAAATCATCCTGTCCCGGCCCAAGGTATTGGGTCATCGCTACGGCAACGATCTGGTTTTTAGGGTCGATAAAAAATGTAGTGTTTGCGAGACCATCCCACTTAAATTCCCCCCGGCCACCGCCAACCGTATGAGCCTGGCCGTCAATACGCACACCAATACTGAGGCCCCAACCGTATCCGTTTAAGCGTGACCAAGGGTCATTTTCCGTGAAACGACCTTCTACATACCAATTGAGAGGGCCTTGCTCCGGTGTGAGATGGTTGCGGGACATAAGTGCGACGGTATCAGCCTTGAGAATACGAACTCCGTCTATTTCGCCATGATTGAGAAGCATCTGTGCAAAACGCAGGTAATCGATAGCCGTGCCAACCAGGCCGCCGCCGCCAGAGAACATGGTGTCGCCCATTCGGTAGGAATTTATCATCGGTGCCCGTGGAGTTGCATCGACGAGAGCCCCGTCTTTACCTGGCGCGTAAACCTTGGCAAGGCGGTCCCATTGATCATCAGCAATCTGAAAACCCGTATCATTAAGGTTTAGTGGTTCAAAAATACGTTCGCGCAAAAACACATCGTAAGGCTGACCGGACCAAATCTCGACGAGGCGACCCAAAACATCGCCAGAGAACCCATAGTACCAGTGCCTTCCTGGCTGAAAGAGTAGCGGCTTGGACGCGAGGAAATTAACTCCCTCTTCAATAGTAAGGCCTGGCGCCAACGTGTTTTTGAACCCTCGATCAATACCGAGAGACGGGTCGTAATCAAACGGGTACCCCAAGCCAGACGTATAAGTCAGTAGGTGACGAACAGTCAGTAGTGTTTTTTGCGCTTCCGTATCTGTGGGGTCACCTTTCCGATTCTTAAGAACTGGCGTATCAGAAAATGCCGGTATGTAATTGGAGACAGGGTCGTCGAGGTTAAACTTCCCTTCTTCATGCATGATCATAACGGCAACCGCCGTGATGGCGCGGGTCATGGAATACAAACGAAACAAGGTATCCGTCTGCATCGGCAAGCCGTTCTCCATATCGCGGAGACCCAGGGCCTTGTGACTGATCAGCTTCCCGTTCTTTGAGATTGCCCATACCACACCGGACCGGCGGCCAGTTTCAACCAAAGCCGTCATAGACGCATCAAGGTGGGTTATTGCCGCTGGCGATACGCCAACGTCTAAAGTATCTACGGCGCCCATGGCCCAGCTTTGAGGAATTAGAAACAAAGCTAGAGCAGCCGGAACGCAGCGAAAAATATAGTTCATGTTTCTAATCCGCTAACGCGCTGTAAACACCTTCACGCAGGCGGAAGACGACCTCATCAGCATTGGGCCCGAGGTATTGCGTCATCGCGACGGCGACGATGTTTTCAACTGGGTCAAAGAAATACGTTGTGTTGGCTAGGCCACCCCACACCAGGTCACCCGGTGACCCGGGGACGGTATGGACGGCGTTTACCAATCTCACACCAATGCCAAGCCCCCAGCCATAGCCGCTGAACGGCTTGGGTGGGTTAAAACCATCACCGAAGGACACCGTGCCCTGGGTGGGCGTTAGCGCATTCGTGACCATAGTAGCTACAGTGCCAGCCTTTAGCACGCGCACACCGTCTAATTCGCCGCCATTCAAAACCATCTGACCAAAGCGAAGATAGTCAGGAACCGTAGAAACAAGACCACCCCCGGCGGAGAACATCGTGCCAGGCTTGGTGTATGGGCCAGATGGCGGTGCCGGGACAGCAACAAGCGCCCCATCATCACCAGGGCCATAAACTTCAGCGAGACGGTTATTGGATCCACGACGGACCCAATAACCCGTGTCGTCCATGCCAATACGCTTCAGTAAACGCCGGTCAAGAAAATCATTGAACTTGCGGCCCGATGCCACTTCGGCCAGAGCCCCAAGAACATCGGAATGGAACCCGTAAATCCAACGTTCACCCGGTTGCGCCAACAGAGGGTATTTGGCGAACTTCTCAATCATGTCTTCGAGATCACCATCGAGAGACAGAATGTCGCGTTGTTTCATGCCTTCGCCGGAGGGCCAGTTTCGCGCATACCCAAGCCCAGAAGTATAATTAAACAAGTGGCGGACAGTCATGGGCGGGTCTTGCGGAACGGTCTGCGCTACGCGACCTCGGCGCAGTTCAGAAATGACCTGCATTTCTCCGATTTGCGGAAAGTAATCAGCAACAAGGTCATCCAGACCTATCTTGCCCTCGTCCACCAAAGTCAGAATGGCCGCTGCCGTAACAGCACGCGTCTGAGAGTAAAGACGGAATACGGTATCCGTCTCCATCGGTAAGCCGGCATCCATGTTGCGCTGCCCGTAGGCTTCCAATTGGACAAGCTTGCCATCTTTGACCAAACCCCAAACGATGCCAGCGCGAAGCCCCTCATCAACCAAACCACGCATACTGGTAGATAAAGCATTCAGCCCAACCGACGTCATCCCAACATCTTCGGGTGTGGCGCTTGGTAGAAGGGCATCCGCCCGCGCCAAGTGACCGAAGAATAACGAAACACTAAGCGCAAACGCGACGAAGGTTTTCATTTTGAGGCCCTACCCAAGAAGTTCCATAATTTCGAAAGCAGCGCGCTCGCCAGACTTAGCCGCGGCTTCCAAGCCATTTTCAATGCTGCGGGTTTGTTCACCGGCAAGATGGAGGCGGTTGTGGGGTTTCGCCATGACATCAGCCCACTCTGTCACTTGCCCGGCCTCGAAGACATGGCGACAGCAGCCTGACGCGGAATGTTTGGCCCAGGAATGCACCTTGAGTGCCCTCACCTTACCCTTTGATGCTGGTCGAATTTTTCCGAGTGTTTCAACGACGAAGTCACCGACAACTTCCGTTGGTAACTGGTCTAGTCGATAGGCGGCGTTGCCATTAACCCAACAGTTGAGCCCGTAAATCTCACCCTCTTCATTAGTGAGCGCAAACACGCGCTCAATTGCTGTGTCGGTATATAAACCAGCTTCACCGATATCATCTTCCCAGAATGGGGCTGAATATTCCATAAACACTCGCACCGTATTTCCGTGGCCAGAATGACGCACCGCCGTCCTTTGTGTGCCTTTAAAATGTGGGAATACATCAATATTTCTAAGTGCTGAGAAGGGTACAGCCGAAACGACGTACTTACTCTTGAATCGATCACCATTGGCTGTCTGGACTTCAACGGACTCGCCCGTCATCAATATCGACCGGACCGGTTGATTTAGGCGAACCTCGCCTTTTAGTGCCCCCGCCATTGCCTCCGACAAACGCTGCGTGCCACCTGCAATCTCGTTATACTCGAACCCGTCAGATGCACTAGCGCCATAGGTAGACCGGCTTTTATCATCAGTATTTTCCATGCCCCAAGCTAGGCGCTTGAGGTCACGTAGATAAGCCAATGCTGAACCGGTCGACAAATCAAAGACGTTCATGGTGACAGCTGCGAGACGGAGGGCTTCTTCTGATGCCCCCTTGCCAAGCATGTAACGCGCGATGGAAACATCTAAATGTGCCTGTCCACCGTCCGTCCAACTTTCAACATCGGGTAGTGGGTTATTGCTGGCCATATAATGAAATTCCATCGATCCAGGTTGGATAACCCGTTCCGCGCCGACGGTTTTATTAGCTTTGGACCCAGACCAGTCCTTTGATGCAACCAGCTCCCCATTCACGTAGTTGCCTGTGGCAACACGGCCCGGCGCCGGAATCATGGACACGCCCAGGCGATGGGCAAGATCACGCACGCGAGCGTAGTATGGCCCGATGGTCTGACCACCAGCATTGACGGGGCCGATAGGTAAATCAAGAGTGCGGGTCCGGCCGCCAATATAATCAGCCGCTTCCAGGACGATGACACTATACCCTTCCGCTTCCAGATTGAGCGCTGCATTGAGCCCTGCCAAGCCGCCACCAACGACAACAACATCCGCCGACTCAAAGGCGAGCGCTTTGCGGCCAAGTAGCGGCAACGATGCTACTGCGCCTAGGCCGAGACCAAATCCGCGGCGGGTGAGCATGGCGTGTGTTTTCAAAGTATAGGTCATAAATAATGTGTCCTCGTCTAAATCGTGCGTTCGAGTATTTCGAACGCGGCACGCTCACCTGATTCCATGGCTGATTCCATGCCAATCTCTAGTCGGCGCGTATGTTCTCCAGCAAAATGCATTCGGTAGTGCGGCTTAATCATGTCATGGGCAAACCGCGTGACCTGGCCCGGGCCATAGGAATGCCTGCACCCGTAGACGAAATTATACTGGGGCCAAGAATGGACGCCCGTAACTTCAATCTTCCCTTTTGTTGAGGGTCGTAGACGTTCAATTTCTTTCACCACGAATTCGCCCCGGTCTTTAGGCGCTAATTGATCAAGGCGCTCACCCTTCTTTCCAGTCCCAACAGCGAGCAATCGATCACGGCTCCCGTCATACCCAAAGGGTTGTCGTACGATGTTGAGTGCTCCATCAGACCATAGGGATGCATCCATCCCGTCTTGTTCCCAGTAGGGTTCACCTTTTAAGCGCATATGAACTTGGGTGTTAGTCGCATAAGGCATATGACGAACCGCTGCTCCTTGCTCGCCTTCCAGCGTAGGTGTGATGGAGACTCGACGAAGCGGCCCAAACGGAATAGCGGAAATAACGAAGTCTGACCGGTAGCGGGTTCCATCAAGGCATGTCACGTCAGCGCCGCCATCAGACATGTCGATGGATGACACGATTTTATTTAACAACACCGAATCACCAAGATACCGTGCCATCGCTTCTGGCAGTCGAGACGTGCCGCCGACAACATGGGCACTAGCGAGCGCATACTGTTCAAACTGATCCTTGCCTTTTGCGTCGCCTGCGCCACTCATTAACCGTCCACGAGTCGCCTCCTGGAGCAGCGTTAGAAGAGACACATTCCACGCATCCGGCGCGACAAGACCGGCATTGACCAAACGCATAGCCTCCTCAGAGATCCCCTTCTCAATGAGCCATTCGGCAAGAGGGATGTCATAGCGTGCCGCTTCCGGCTCGAGCCAATCATCAAACCCTTCAAGGGGATTGTACTTACCCATGTAGTAACCCTGCATTGCCTGCGGCAGGACCGCTCGCTCTGCTCCAACCGTTTTGTTAAGGTTGTGACCCTCCCAGTCTTCCTTGCGGATCAATGTATCGCCGAGGGCGTATGTGAAGGGGGCATTGATATTGGACCCAGGAGAAAGCTCAACCCCGAGGCGCTGTGCCGTGTCGCGAACACGAGCATAGTACGGACCAATCTGAGAGGCCCCCAGTTCAGGGCTGCCGTAGATATGGTCAGCTGTGAAGGCGCGCCCCCCGACCCGGTTATTCGCTTCGAGAACTGTGACGCTCAAGCCTTCGTCGGCCAGCATGATGGCGGCATTCAGACCTGCGAAGCCAGCCCCGATAACGATAACGTCGCTGTGCTCCGCTGCGCTTGCTCGCGGGCTCGTCATGATGCTTGCCGCGAAAGCCGCACTAGTTTTGAGGGCGGTCCGACGCGTCGTAGTCATGCTCTTCTTAATCATGGGATTTCCTTAGTGTGTATTTAGCCTTATGAGATCATGCTTTCTATCCTATTACACAGGCAATAGAGCATGCTGCTAAGCCGCCCACCCAGTGATCAAATCCCAAATGCAATTTGGCTTCCAGGAGAACGCGCGGTTGCTTCAAGGAGAAATAGTTTGGTTTTAGAAGGTCTTGCGGCGTGAACGAGGCTAATACAGCGCAACCCATAACCAGTATCTGGCACCTTCTTCGCCTTCCCCTTTTTCGATGGATCTGGATTGGCATCTGCTTTTCCAATCTCGGCTACTGGATGCAGACCATCACAGCCGCTTGGCTGATGAAAGATTGGACCGACGGCGATCCAATTCTCGTGTCCTTGGTACAAACCGCCTACTTCTTACCGACGGTATTGTTAATCGTTGCATCAGGGACGTTAGCGGACACCCTTGACCGCCGGCGACTTTTAATTATAGCCAACACTTGGATGATGATTGCCGCCGCAATTTTAGCAGTTCTTATTTCCATGGGTAACGAAGACCCCATGATGTTACTCGGCCTCTCAGCGTTATTGGCCATCGGCTTCTCTCTCAATCAGCCAACCCAATCAGCCGTCGTGCCCGAGATCGTAGGCATAAAAAACGTGCCCTTTGCCGTGAGCCTATACAGTGTCGCCAACAACGGCGCACGAGTAATGGGGCCAGGCTTGGCTGGTGTTTTGCTGCCTATCATCGGAGGCGCCGCCGTAATCGGCATCAATGCAGCAACCTATGTGTTTCTTTTAATCGTGTTGATTTGGTGGCGAAGAACACCGCGGGCCGCCGACACGTCCAAAGAAGGGTTTCTTAAGGCGATGCGAACCGGGTTTCAGTTTGCCAAACAGTCAGGGCAGTTTAGGACCGTCCTGTTGCGCGGCGGACTATTCTTTGCTGTCACATCTATCATCCTCGCCATGATGCCAATGCTTGTACCCAACTCTGCTGATTATGGATTGGTGTTCGGGTGTTTTGGCATGGGGGCTATTGCGGGGGCAGTGAATTATGGGCGGCTATCCGCCCACTACTCCCGCAATACGATCGTGACCGGAGCGATCATAATTCACGCAACGATGCTCATACTCCTCTCTTCAACAGCCAACTCTTTCGCGATGGGCGCTATCCTACTGTGCGCGGGAACAGCTTGGTTTTTCGTAATGTCTGCACTGCAAATCTCAGCTCAACTCATCCTTCCCAACACAGTAAGGGGAAGGGGAATTGCAATTCTCAATATGACACTGATGACTGGATACGCATTGGGAAGCCCACTTTGGGGCACGGTGGCAGCTTTCACGACGCCGCGTACGAGCATGCTTATCGCTGGATGTTTATCGTTGATATTCTTATTGGCGACCTACCGGATGCCGTTTCCCCAGGATTCGGACAAGGCCACCGAAGCGGTGGCCTAACCAAACAGCATTACGCTAGGCAGCATCGGGCAATTGCGCCTTCCAAGCGGCAATATCTACGCCCATACGCTTCGTAGCCTCACGCAGATCGTCAGCATACCGTTCCGCGGCCTGCTGCAGGGTCATTGCGGTTGTGTAGAACCGAGCAGAAACCGTGGCAAAAACTTCGCCGTTTACAAGTATGGGGAATGCCAATGCGTTGTGATTTGCCTCGATAACCCGCATGCAGGAATATCCGTCCGTACGAACGGTCTCCAGGGAGCGTTTGTATAAATCTAGGTTTGTACCGCAGCGCGATAACGCGCCGTTGTCTTCGGCTAAGGCAAATTCAATCAACTCGTTCCGCTTATCAGGCTCGCAGAACGCAAGGTACGCCGCGCCAGAAGCGGTGCTCAAGAGAGGAATTTGGAACCCGCCACGGTGACGACGAATGGCAAAAGGACTAATTGAGTCTGTCGTGTCACGTACCAGCATCTGTTGGCCATGGATCGTGCTGAGCGCAAGCGGCCACAATATCGTTTTGCACAGATCTACCATGATCGGGCGAACAACTTTTGGAATCCATTCTTCCTGATCGTAGCCATGGCTCAGGGTGCGAACTTGCAGGGTCAGGCGATATTTCTTGTCCTGCGTGTCCCGAAATAGAAACCCAAGAGATTCCAAAGTGCGAAGCAGCCGAAACGCCGTTGGACGCGGGAGTTCTGCCATCTGCCCAACCTGCGTGACCGTCAATCCATTGTGACGATTAAGCAACTGCATAATATCCAAGCCGCGTTCGAGCGCTCGAACGGATGACTGTTGTCCCATGACGGTGTATCCCCGATTGGCTTTAAACGTATAATTTTATTTCAACCGACAATGGCGCGGTCACCTAGAGACCGCAATGCTGGACTGACCGTATAGTAGACAAAATGGACGTAGATCACAATACGATCTTATTAAAATTAGTTTAGGGAACGGTCTCGAGTATCTATAAGCGGCAGCAAATATAGAGATCGCGCCCGGTGGGCAAGGACAAGACAGAAAATGAGCCACGTTAAGCGAGCATTCGCAGATTTAGATGAAGGACAGGTCCATTATTGGATCTCAAGCGCGCAGATCCAGAACTCCACACCTTTGGTTGTGCTCCACCCTGGGCCCGGAACAGCCCGCATTCAACTCCCTCTGCTCGAAGCTCTAAGTAAAACACGCACGGTCATTGCACCTGACATCATGGGGATGGGTGATTCATCGGCGCCGCCCCATGACGAAAGTAACCCTCCAGAGATACCGTACTACGCCGACGCGGTTCTGAGATTCCTAGACACGCTGGGAGTTGATAACTTCGACTTATATGGCTCATCGTTGGGTGGTCGCGTTAGCATGGATATCGCGGTTTCTCACCCCAAACGTTTGCGACGACTGATGCTAGGACAAGTAAAGATTATGCATGGGCAATCCCATGTGGACATGGCCAATCAACACGCCCCAAAAGTCACGCCAGATCAAAGTGGGGTGTACGTGCAATTCCTTTGGAGCCGGCTGCGTGATCTGTACACCTATTTTCCTTGGTTTAAACGCAAGGTAAAAAATATGCGCAAGACGAGCCTTCCGTCTGCAGGACTGATGCACATTGCGTTCATCGAGCAAATAAAAATGGCGGCCACGGCGCACCTCGCATTTGCGGCCTATTACAGATATCCGGTCGAGGACAAGCTGCCGCGCATAAAAGCAAAAACTATGGTCTGTGGTGAAGACGCCCTTGCTCTTATTCCGGATGCAACTGAATGGATTCCCGCCATGACGCGAGACCCGCTCACCGCTACAGCGAAAGAAGTGTCTGACTATGCGGCGCAGATAGAAGACTTTTTAGACAACTGAAGAAACGGTTACCGCCATAAGGTCGCGAGTTAGGTGTTTTAGCCTAGGGTAAGTCGCGAGCGACACGTATCCCAAACACTTGGGTGACAAAGCCTTCCGTATCACGACCACGAAAGGTCGGGCGCTGCCATGTGGCACGAGAATGCCAAGCACCACCGCGTACACCGCGCTTCTCACACACGCCATCAACCTGATGCGCCGACCCATCGGTCGCCTGAGTGCCGTATGGCATGATGTAGCAGTCTTCAACCCATTCCCACACGTTGCCAATAATATCGTACACACCAAAATCGTTTTTAGTTAACGACCCAACCGGTGAAACAATGGCATGACCATCATCGCAAGAAACCGGGTTCCAGGGCCGCTGCCCTGCAGCAGACTGGTCGTAGTAGTTGGCTTCTGCACACCCCGCTTCAGGGTCCTCACCCCAGGTATGGACGGTCTGCCCACCATCGTGGGCGACGTATTCCCACTCCGCTTCCGTTGGCAAGCGATAAGGTTGTTTTGTCTTTTCTGCGAGCCATGCGACGTAAGCTTTAGAGTCATGCCAAGAGACGCAGGTGACAGGCTCATCGTCGCGTGGATCGCGACCATACCCTGGTTCGAGCCAGCCTTTACCTGGAACATTTTCGACAGACTTGCCTGTCCACATGCGGCAGTCCGTTCCCGGGACATAGCCTGTGTCATCAACGAATATACGGAACTGGGCATTGGTAATTTCGAGCATGCCTAAGGCGAAGCTGTATCCAATAGTGACTGGGTGCGGGGGGCCTTCATAGCGATCGTCACTCACGCCCCCATCAAAACCCATGACAAAATCACCCGGTGGGATAACGACCATCTGCGGACAATCTGCACAATCTGAGAAAAGGCTTCCCGGATCTAGGGCAACTGTATCAGCCTGGACGGACACAGCAGGCACTAGCAAAAACGCTATAGCAAATAAGACACGCACCGCATTCTCCTTCGTATTAATTTCTGGTCAGATCGCGCGCAAGACGAAACCCAAACAGATGACTAATGCGGTCTTCCGGATCACGGCCGCGAAAAGTCGGGCGCTGCCATGACAATGGAGACGACCAACTGCCGCCTTTGACAGCGCGATTCTCACAACTACCTGCACCCTGCACTGCGCTTCCGTCCACTGGCACAAGCGGGATCGGCATGAAATAGCAGTCCGCTACCCATTCCCAGACATTGCCCGTCACATCGTAGAGGCCGAATGCGTTGGGTTGTAATGACCCCACGGGTGCTACCGTGGCATAACCATCATCACAACCGACTGGATCGTGGGGTCGCTTGGGGTCAAGACCAGACTGGTCATAGTGGTTAGCAACATCACACCCACCATCAGGGTCATCACCCCAGGTATACTCACCGATGGTTCCAGCACGCGCCGCATACTCCCACTCAGCTTCCGTGGGTAAGCGATAGGCCTGGCTCGTCTTCTCAGCCAGCCAAACTGTATATGCTTTAACATCTGTCCAAGTCACACAGGCAACGGGTTCGTTGTCAGCGGGTGGCCGACCATATCCCGCATCGCGCCAATCGCTGCCCTCGGTATGCAGCCAGGTCTCGCCATCCCAAATAGCACATTTTGTGCCAGAAACATGGCCTGTTGCATCTATAAATTCCCGATACTGTGCTTGGGTGACCTCTGTCCGCCCAAGAGCATAGGTGTAATCAATAGTGACGGTGCGCACAGGGCCTTCGTACCGGCGCTCTAGCCCCGGCTTATCTAAGTCAATGCCGCCGTCGTAGCCCATAACAAAGTTGCCCGGCGGTACGACGACCATTTCTGGACAATCAGCGCAGTCTTTAAAAATGGCGCCAGCGCTAACGTCTACGTCTGCGGCAACGGCGGGTCCAGCTAAAGCAGCAGCAAAAGCAAAAGCAAGTAAACGAGTTGGATACGACATTGGTTATTAACCCCCTGTGAGTGTGAGGGGATCATGACCGCCAAGGCATCAAAGAGAAAGGGTTGCCAAGTAAATGTTCCGCCAATGAACAGTTTTGATTAGAGGCGTCGAGCCAAGCGGGCTCCGTCCTGCACCGCGGCCCAGATGCTCCGAGGCGCCACGCAATCCCCAATGGCGTGAACAGCATCAGGGACTGGGCGCGCCATCGCCCCCATGGATAAAACTATAGAATCAAAGGGGCCTAGTTGCTGGCCATCAGTCGCCGCTGCAAACCGGCCATCAACGGATGAGATGAAAAGACCAGGAAGGACTTTGACACCCGCCTCTTTTAGACGAGCGGAAAACAAGGGAAGCTCCCCTGTTACGGCTAGGTCTGGCAAACCAAGAATCGCACTGTTTGTTGCTATAGTCACATGATCAACGTCGTTGTGAGCGACGAGCCATTCCAAGAAATTAAGGGCTGGCCACCCCCCCTCTTCATCAATCACTAGGACCGATCCCGAAACAGGCACTGTGCCCGCTAAAACCTGTCGACTATGTGGGAGGTCACCAGAGCCAGGAATGCCGTCGACCATGCTGGGACGAAACCGCATCTGCCAAACAGAGGCCGGCTCTGCTCCCGTCGCCCAAACAACTTCGTCGACCCCGAGAACGTTGGGGTCCTCGACTGTCGTGTTCAGCTTCACCTCAACCCCGAGATGCCCCAGTTCAGATTTCCACCATTGCAGAGGGTATTTGAATTCACCACGGTTTGGACAATTAGCCGCAAGGTACAAAGAACCACCAAGACGCCCTGTTGCTTCGTAGAGCGTTACGGCATGACCGCGCTCTGCCGCCGCGCGCGCACATTCCAGGCCTGCAGGCCCACCTCCGACAACGGCAATGTGTTTCTTTTTTAAAGCCGGCATCAAAGGTGATAATTCATCTTCTCGGCCCGCTTCTGGATTAAAATTACACCCTCCGGGTAACGATCGGCCAGCAAAACCGAGGCACGCTTGGTTACATCCCGTACATAAGCGAATGCGATCAGTTTGGCCGCTTTCGGCTTTATTCATCCAGTCGGGGTCGGCAATAAACGCCCGGGCAAGGCCGACTATGTCTGCCTGCTCATTGACGAGCACGGCCTCCGCCTCTTCCGGCGTAACAATACGCCCGGCAACAATGATCGGGATGTCTAGCGCCTGCTTGAACTTGGCAGACAGGTAAGTGATTTGCGGGCGCGGCAGCGTCATAGGTGGCACCGATTCAGCAAAGTTCGCGTTCGACCCCCCCATGAGACTCAGATAATCAATCAGTCCTGATGCTGCGATATGCTGCATCGCTGGAAGTGAATGGTCGATCGTATAACCATCCGGCTCGCCCGGAATGGCATGGTAAATCGAAGTGCGAATACCGAGGGCAGTATGCGACGGAAGGTCTGCACGAATGGCCTCAAGAATCTCCAGAACAACCCGACAACGGTTTTCAACAGACCCGCCATAGTTGTCAGTCCGCCGATTTAATTGCGGGCTTAAAAAAGAACCGAGCAAATAGTCGGAGGACGTTTGCACTTCCAGAACATCAATCCCCGCATCCGCGCATCGTTTCGCCGCAGCGACATAGTAGGGGATAATCTCTTTGATATCAGAGACCGACATAGCCCGCGGAATTTCACCAATCTGAACAGAAGGCACAACGGACGGCGCCATAGCCGGTGCACCGCCCCGGTGACCGACGTTATGCCCCCCGTGCCAGAGGATAATCGACACCTTTGACCCAGCCGCATGAATTTCGTCTGCCGTTTGGGTAAGAGACCCCACGATGTCGTCGCGCCACAACTCAACCTGCCCGGTCCACGTTTTGGACTGCTCATGGATCGGCGCGGACTCCATACCAACAAGCGCCGCGCCACCCTTGGCGCGTGCGACCAAATATGCGCGGTATTTATCTGTGATGTGCCCGGTCGAATCACCCTGCACCATGGAATGACCAGGGATGATGACTCGGTTTTTTAGCTCAACCGGCCCGAGTTTAAGCGGTGTCTGGAGTTTGGGATAATTCACCACAATCTTCCGCTCCTAATCCTCTACGGGGACAAAGTCGACTGGAAGCGGGACTGGTGGCTCTGGTGCAGGCTTGCCTTGCGCACGGAGCACTTCGGCGACCTTCTGCTGGCAATACTCCGCGCTGTCTTCGCCTTCATACTCTTTATTAAAGTGCGACAAGACAGAGGGGCGTTGTATCACGTCATCCCACCAAGCTGTCAGAGCTGGCCGACCATCACGCCAATTCCAACCTTCTGGTACCGGGGCGTGAAGCCCTCGGCTGGTCTGACGATCCAAGTACGACAATCCATGCAAAGCGGATGCCTGACCTATATCAAAACTAGAAAACCCCTTGGCGGCGTCTTCTTCCATCTGATCAACCGCACGCACGACTTTTGCCCAATGCCATTTAAAGACAATTTCTCGTGGTGGTTTCTCAAGGCGTTCCAGCGCCATAATAACGGTTACCTCAAACAATGTGTCTGCCAGCGCAAGGCGGCGCAAGGCATCCCAACGCGGGGGGCCGTCGGCCGGGTACAAACGGCTGCCCGTCGTCGAAAGTGAATCGAGAAATTCCACAACGGTCTGGCTGCCGTACAGAACTGTGCCATCATCGAGTGCGAGCGTCGGAACTTTGTGAAGTGGATTAATCGCTGCAATCGAGTAGCCATCGGAAATGGGGTAGACCGGCACAAAATCAAGTTGGTCCCAGATCCCAGCCTCATGTGCCGTCACCAGAACCTTATGAATAAACCCGTGTATCGGCGAATAAAACAACTTCATAGCCATTGCAGCGCCCCTTCGATTATTGATTAGCTTTAGGATACCCTTATTGCCCCATCACCATGCAAGATGAAACCTGCGAGGACCCTCCCATGACAAGCGAAGAAAGTGGCCTAAACCCATTTCTGAATGGCAAAAAACCTGATGTTTTTGGGCAATGCGATCCGAAATTTCAATCCATCGCAGATGTGTTCGAGAAAAACCTGACGGGGCGCGGCACCAATGGTGAGGTCGGGGCCAGCTGTGCGGTCGTGATTGACGGTGATCTTGTCGTGGACCTCTGGGGTGGCTATGCGGATGCTAAACAACGTCGCTTGTGGCAAAAAGACACACTGTGCTGTTGCTGGTCCGTCTCGAAAACCACGGGCGCGCTCTTAACTTTGAGATTGATCGACCAGGGCCTGCTCGATTTGGACACCCCTGTTGCTGACTACTGGCCAGCCTTTGCCGCCAACGGCAAAGAAAGCGTTCTGGTGCGACATCTTCTAAATCATACAGCCGGCCTATCCTACGTTGATGCTGATTTAGCGGAAGGACAGGTCAGCGACTGGAGCGTCATGATTGAAGCGTTAGAGAAAACATCTCTCAATTGGGACCCCGGTTCACAACTCGGTTACCTCAATATGACCCAAGGGTATCTGCTTGCCGGCCTGTGTTCCAAAGTGAACGGAGGGCGGCGCCTCGCTCAATTCTGGCAAGAAGAACTTGCACAACCCCTCGGCCTCGATTGGCATTTCGCGGTGCCCGACGATGTGATCCCTCGGTTGGCGACAGTTTACCAACATGACCCAAGGATGTTCACGCGGATTATAGAAGCCGATCCAGACACCAACTTCGCTAAAAGCATGAAAGGTCGCGATCCCGGCGAAACCTATAACAGTATGGCCTGGCGCAAAGCGGAGAACGGTGCTGGTACGGGGCATACCAATGCGCGCGCCATGGCCAAACTCTACGGCGCCTTGACACCCGGTAGCTCCCTCAATGGCGTTTCGATTTTGTCTGAAGGCACGCTGGCACTGGCCCACACTGAAACGGTTCGAGAGCAATGCGCCGTCAACGGCCTCGAATTAAGGTTCTCTCTTGGCTTTGAGATGAACTGCCCACCGGTTACACCTATGGGTTCGGGCGATCGGTGCTTTGGTTATGCGGGCGCGGGCGGCTCATACGCTTTTGCTGACCCAGACACGAAGCTGGGGTTTGGGTTTAGCCACAATGTTATGCATCAAGGCATCGGCCCCGGGCCGTGCGGGCTGCCCTTGGTTGAGGCCACAATAGCTCAAGTCTACGCGTAGACTTTCGATCTACTTCCATCCACCAAAGGTGAACCACTTTAGGCCACCCTGCAGTTTGCCAACGTTACCTTCAACCGCATCCACGGTCGCCGCCGCAGCGTCACGCACAGAACCTGCGCCGAAACCGTGTTGGCTGGGGATGACAAACCGCACAAATTTATCGGCTTCAAAACCAGCGTCTGTTACTGCCTGTTGCACATCGGTATCCCGTAAGGATTTGTAGAACGGCTCTTTGTTATAGTAGGCGTCCCAGTCCATATAAAACTGGTCATAGGGCTCCATATCAGCGTTCAGCGGCAGCTCCATATGAATCATCAAGCCGCCCGGCTTAAGAACGCGATAACTTTCTTCAAATACCTTGGCAACGTCTGATGCAGGCATTTCGTGCAAAACCATCGCCGACCAAACGATGTCCACACTGTTGTCACCGAACTTTAGGTCGGTGCCATTCATTTGATGATAGTGGATCGGCTTTCCCATCGCCTTACACCGAGCATGACCGTAACGTACGTTGGGCGCCGCGGCATCAACCGCGTGAATTTCCAGCTCGGGCCAAGCTTCGAGCCAGGGCAAAGTATTAAAGCCGACCGTCGCGCCTATATCGATCATCCGTTGCGGAGAAAAATCGGGGTATCGCGCCTTAATAAACTGAGAAACAGAGCGCCCAGTGTCATCCATTTCCGGCCCGAGGTACCCCATCAAAAAAACAGAGAGGCCGTTGTCATAAAGCGCGCCTTGAGCGACATCTCCTTCGAACCGTTCCGAATGATAACAACCGGGCATCAGGTGCACATCAAGCGCGCTGATGTAGCGCGGCGTTTCAAGCGTCGGGTCTAAATGAAGCGTGTTGTCATCCGCATTATAGGCCGAGGCTTTCTCGGCAAGGGTTTTAGACGAGCGCGAAATACCAGGCAATACGGACCGCCACACGAGCTCTTGCGTGCCGTTCCGCACGGCGGAATAAAACTTAAAGATTGTATCCGGACGAAGCGCTTTGTGAATTTCTGGTCCATCTGAGGGCGGGCGGCCATTGGCTTTCTCAAAGGATGGAAGCACTCGGCGATCATACACCGTACGCATATGGCCAGCGAGGTCACCCAGAACGTACTGACGCATCCCGGTCGCAAACCCTTGGCGGGCTGCCTCGTCGCGGGTGGACTCAATTGCCAAACCATGGCTAAGACGCGTCGGCATAACTAGCCTCTCGGACTGTTAAATATTCAGGAAAAGCTAGGCTACTACCTAAAGGGCTCCTGAACAATTGCCCCAGCAGAAAGCCGTCAATGCGCCATCAGCGCCATTAGCCGGTCTACCCTTAATCATACGCTGAATAAGACCCCCAAGGATTATGCGTGACCGCGCCCATCACGGCATATCCGGCATTAATCATGGGCGCCTCATTCGCAACTACGTCTTCAATCCACGTGTTGCGGCACTCAACAATTCCTATATCGACGCCAACGCCACGTAAGCGCAGATACTCCAGCACTTTAGCGGCCGGGATCAAAATCGCTCAGAAAACAGGGCTTAAACGGTCACGGACATCGCGTCATAGCCAAGCTCATCCTCAACACCAGCACTCGGGGATTGTTTCCGGTCATCAGGCTTTGAGCTCATATACGTCTTACCCCTATCAAGTGAAGCGACGTGAAATTTATTCGCACGAGTTAAACGAGCGCGCTCGTATCGCTGTAAAGCGTCCTGCCAATCGTCACCGGCCGCTTCAAAACAACGGGCGAGAACGGCGGCATCTTCAATCGCCATGCCGGCCCCCATGCCATGGAACGGTGTCATTGGGTGCGCCGCATCACCAAGCAGGCTCACACGACCATTGATCCAACTATCGAGTGGCGCACGACTATGTAATGCCCAACGGTTACAGAGCCCCCCCGGCGTTGCGCGAATAATGCTGACCACATCCTCACACCAGCCATCGAACTCTTCCACAACTTCCGAGATATCCGTTTGGTCTTTCCAACTTTCGGACGTGTGGCCCGACCTCCGGGCATTAGCGACGTAATTAATCAGAGTGCCATGGCGCACAGGATAGCGCGCGAACATTTTGCCTTCAGCAGGGTAGGCTGCGAAATGAGGGTCGAGGCTCACGTCCGGCACGAGCGAACGATCCACCAGCCCGCGCCATGCCACATACCCTGTGAACACAGGCGGTTCAGTAGGAAACATTTTATCTCTAATAGTCGACTTCAAACCATCGCATGCAATAGCAACATCACAGCGATCGGTTTCACCATTCGCGAACTGCAACGTCACACCATCATCATCTTGCGCTATATCAGTCAGCTTGTGATTTAATCTGAGTGAGTCTTCATCGGCATTAAACGCGCGTTCCAAGGCAGCATGGACATCGGCCCGGTGCATAAGACGAGATACAGCGCCATGATCTCTCATGTATGCGTCGTGCCCACGCGGAATGTAATTGAGTCGCTCGCCGGTTTGGTAGTCGAGAACGCCGACATGCGGTGAAGCGCTGGCCAGGGCTTCGAACTCGGTCTCTAGTCCTAGCCCATTAATCACGCGGTTTGCGTTTGGGCCAACCGTAATACCTGCACCAATTTCACCCAGTCCCGACGATTGTTCATAGACGACAACTTTGAAACCACGCTGCTGCAAAGCAACAGCCGCCGTTATTCCCCCAATGCCTGCCCCGATCAGGCCAATTTTTAAAATTTGTCCCAAGCCACAACTCCAAAATCAACATATTAAGTGGTTTTTGTAGCTTCTTATAATTCACTAGGCAATTAGCGGCTTCATTAAGGTTTAATCAGACAGGGGGCTACAATAGCCATGGGTAGTGCGATAGGCGTGATGAGAACTCACCTCAGCTTATCGGGCTCAAAGAAAAAATTTAGGCTAAAGTTAAAATATTGAGTAACCATCACTTCAGTGCCTGGGGTTAGCCGTAATCGGACCTTCCGCCCGATCATTCACGCATTAGGTAAAGCACCAAAAAGGCAAAAAGAAGGCCGGCCCCTAAGAGCCGGCCTTCCCATTTCAAACCTTTACGAAGCCTAGAAATCAGCCCGTAAACGCACACCAAATTCCCGCTTTTGGGGAGGTTCAGAGAACGCTTTTCGATCCAACGCAATAAATGCTGTCGTGCCGCCATTGAGATTTAGCACTCTACTATCCGTCAGGTTCTTGCCATAGATTTCTAGGCTCATTCCTTCAGATAAATCGATGCCAGCCCGCATGTTAATCTCGAAGTCGTCTGGCGCCCGGTTATAGTTTGAGTAGTCGGCCCAGGTTGCGCTCTGATAGAGGAAGTCGGTACGAAGGAACCATTCACGCTCACCCATTTGGCCGAAAAATGTTGGGCTGAATGTTGCCGAAACGAGCGGCTGATTACGTGGGCGTTTTCCGTCATTGACGACTGACAATGACCCAGAAGCCAGCACCACAGACTCATTGGACCCACGGGATGAGAACGTGATCAATCTCGTGTCCGTATAGGCCAAAGTAGCGGACAAGCTCAGCCAGTCCGATGGGTTAACCGTCGCCTCAAAATCGACCCCTTTGTATTTAGAATCGCCCGGGCCAGCGAAGGCGGTCGTACCGCCGCCAGCTGCAGCTGGAATAACAATAACCGCAGCAAAGGGTTGCTGGCTCCATTTGATGGTGTAGAGAGCAATCGTAGTGGCCCAATTATCGCCCTGCTGTTTCCACCCGAGTTCGAATTGCTCGGCCTCTTGCTCCGGCGTGAAATCACCAAGAACTGCAAGATCCGCGGCGGTGATTACGAGCGGCGCAACACTATTCACAAAGCCGGCCCGGGTCGGCACACCAAGCAGCGAACTATAGGAATAACTGCCGTAAACACTTGCGCCATCAAATGGTGTGTAGGACAAAATAGCTCGGGGTATGAAATCCGAGTATTCGTTAGTCAGGTTACAGACAGGTGAGAAACCACAGGGGTTTCCGGGAGCACCCTGAACTAGAGTGACATTTTCTTCATCAGTGTAGCGGCCTTCAACTGAAAGCGTCAGATCATCCGTGATGTCATAATCCAGTGACGCGAAAATACCCACCGTGTTGCTGTCTTGAAAATCAATAGCTTGTAACGGCTGGGATTTAGTTGGGTTGCTGAAGTTACGATATTTTTGGGTATAATCGCTAATCCCAATGAGATAGCGCAGACGCTGGTCTTGAGGCGAAGAAATTCGAGCCTCGTAATAGGTCTCACGAATGGCAATCTGAGTGCCAAGGATGAATGATGTTCCCAAAAATCCACCGAGAGGAACGCTGCCGAAGAAGAAATCCACAGAGCTGTGCGTACCCGTATTGGCGCGAGAGGTTACCCACGACAACGTGTGATCACCGATATCATATTCACCGCTGAATTGAAGGCGATATGTCTGCTGTTGACCACCAAGCTTGCCATTTGGCTGCGGGATGATGGAGTACTTTTCAGCCATCGGATGAAGTTTATTCATAACGTCAATACGGTCGTCTGATCGAAGGAAGGTGTCAGCCGCGGTTGGAGTTAGTGAATACGGCGCAACCCAATTGTCGCCCGTTGGAAATACGCCGCAGAACGACGTCCCCTTGAAGTCAGCAAGATTGCGGCTAAAGGGCGTCTTTGCGCCCGTAGCTGCATTCAGGTACGTGCCGGTATATGTTTTGTTACACAAGCCGCCCCCAACACCGTCAGGTCCGTTAGAATTAACAGAGCCGGAGGTCCCGCTATCCTTACCTTTCACATAATAACCAGTAAATTTCAGCCGTAAATTTTCTTTAACATCGGCCGTCAATGTGCCGCTAACAGCGAAGTCCTTGGTTTGAGCGTACGGCTCGTCACTCTTTTGAGTTTTAAAGTCACCGCCATCCTGATCATAACCAGCATAAATACGGAACCCAACATTGTCAGTGATTGGGCCGCCTATGGCGCCCTCCACTTTCATTTCGTCTGTTTGCGAAGGGGACCATTCTAGAGCGACAAAGCCTTCAAACTCATCGCCAGGCATTTTCGGAATGATGTTCACGGCACCAGAGAAGGTGTTGCGACCGAAGTAAGCAGTTTGTGGCCCTTTAATAACCTCAACACGCTCGAGGTCTGTAAACGGAATAAATGCACCACCACCGCCAATGTAAGAGCCGTCATAAAATAACGCGCCTATCTGAGACGACGGCGTGAGCAGTTGTTGATTCAAACCGCGGAAACGGATGCTAGGGTTTTGCCGGCTACCTACAGAAGTGGAACCCTGGAAATCAAGACCGGGGATAAAGGCTGACAATTCTTCAGGGTTATCGATCCCTCTCATATCAAGCTGCGACTGGGAAAGGGCCGACACGGAGATTGGAATCTCATAAATACTTTCATCACGCTTACGCGCCGTAACCACAATTTCTTCAACTGCAAGGTTCTGAGCCATTACCCCTTGCCCTGCAGGTAAGGCAACCGATGCCATTAAAGACGCCGCTATCCAGTTACGTTTTTTCATGATTTCCCCTGGTATTTAAAGAAAGAACCCGCCCATCTTATTTAAATGGGGCCCGCTACAACTAAGAACATACTTAATAATCAACCCAACCCTAACAGACGCCACACCATAGACAAAGGCCCTGTTTTCGTTATGGATGTTGCCATTTTAAACATGGCTGCGCAAACGCAACGCCGATCGTTATGGTTTATTGCCGCCGGCGTCAATGCGCTTACCCAACCTTTTAGCTATGCCTTTCTTATAAACGATGGGTAAGGTCGGCTCACCAATGCTTTTATTGAATATGAGGTGTGAGATGCGTCGGCCATTCTTTTTGCTTGCTGCTATAGCATCGAGCTTTGTTCTGAGCTTTGTTGCAATCGCCCAGGACCGCCCTCCCGAAAACCCCGGCCCCAATTCCAACATCACGCGCTGGGCAGCAGGTAAATTGACATTCCGGGAAGTGGAGTCTCAGCGGGTCACCGGAGAGGAGTTTTTCCGTCTTTCCGTCCATCCCGACGGCACCCGGACCATGATGGCGTGGTACAATTCGTTTTTGTACAACAACCATCGTCATGTCGTGATGCGGGTCGAGGAGTCGTTCCGCCCCATCGAGGTGTTCATCAATGCTTGGGTGGGAGATTTTGGATACAAGGGTTCAACCCGAGCCATCGTTGACGGTAACCAATTAAAGACCACAGCTTGGGGGCCAGAGGGAGCTGCCGAACAGGTGGTTCAGGTGCCGGATACATTTTCCATCATCACCCATGCGGAGGTATTAAACACCTGGAGTACTTGGGGCGGTGATCTGGACGTGGACATTGAACGTGAGCGGTTTGCGATTGATCTTGCAGGCCGGCGCCAGGAGGCGCCCTTTTTGGGTACTATTTTTAGAGGAAAAGTGGCTTTTGTTGGTGAAGAACGCCTAACGGTGCCAGCAGGAACGTTTGATACCCTACATTACCGAAGTGGTGACCTTGAAATGTGGGCCACCAAGCAGGACCGTATCTTGGTTCAACAACGCTATCCTCCGCTAGGCATTGAATATGTTCTTACTCAGTTTGAGTCAGGACAGTAAGCGTAAACGGTCTATACGGCTGACGCTCCTAACAGGGGACATGCCCGATGGCTTTTTGGATAGGTAATTTTCCCCATCAAGCCCCCTCAATACTTTATTCTGTGTGGTCTCAAGGGCTCGCTTGCGTGGGCTGTTGGGCAAACAAGCGCTTGGGCCTCGCGCCCGTAATGTGTGCCGGCGTTTCATGAATGGGATGAACGGATACGGTTACTGTTCCGGCACCTGAACGAACCTCGCGGATACCCTGGTATTCATCTGAAAACCAAAACCCACGCGCCGCTTCCGCGCAGGGGAAATTGGCGCCGAGGACGCCTTGGTTTTCTGGCCATTTTCCTTCAAACACCTCTGTGTGCACCGTGAACTGGTAGTATCCTTGCTGATCCGGATAGGTGGGCAACTTACCGAGCTCCTCCATGTACGCTGCCAAAGGTTTTTCGTTTTCGGTTTGAACAATCACCAGCATGATAACCGGTTTATCGCAGGCAACCTGCAGCTGTTCAGGTTCGGCAAAAGCATGGGTGGTGTTAAACAAAGCCAGCAAGACACAAAAACCAAAACGTATATCAACCATTGGCCTTCTCCCTCCAAGTAAGAAATTAAGTATAAGCCCGTTTGGACTTCATGGGTGTGGCTTTGGCCCCACCTTCTCATTAGTTTATTTAATAATTTTTTCTAATATTTTTCAGCATTTAGCGCTAAGAAGGTGGTGTCCCCGGCGAGATTCGAACTCACGGCCTCCAGATTAGGAATCTGATGCTCTATCCTGCTGAGCTACGGGGACACGTGCGCACCATATCAAGCGCCCGCACAAACTTTAAGCTTGATAATGGGGTTCAGCTGGCCCTGCAGTGGCTTTTGTTAGTGGACGTGATGCGGGATCAAATCATTCTGAAGAATAGCAGCCATGGCCTGTTCCCGGGTTGGGGCGGAGCCCACAGCAGCGCCAGCAGCATCATGGATTGACCACGCCGGCTTGTTGTTCACTAGGGCCTGGCGCGCATAGGCCATCTCATGAAGGCCAAGCTCAGCAAATTCAATCCGCGTGGATGCGAAGACTAGAGGTATAGGTGTAATGGGCTCAGACATAATAGATCCCTTTCTTGGTCGTGCTCTCTGACGTTTAGTCCAAAGCGTTACTCAACAGCCTTGTGCTCCATATCAATCATCTGGGGCTTAGGCTTCCCAGATCTCACAGATGAGATTTTAATCTCGGTCACCTTAGACTCTGGCACGGGACGCTGAAGGTCAATGTGAAGAAGACCGTTGTCTAGGCCGGCAGTCTTCACCTCAATACCTTCTGCTATGACAAAACTGCGGCTAAACTGCCGTGCTGCTATGCCACGGTGAAGGAAAACACGATCTGCGCCGTCATCTGTGTTTCTTCCGCGCACAACAAGCTGGTTATCTTCCACGGTAACCGACAATTCTTCTTCCGCGAACCCAGCAACCGCAAGCGTAATGCGCAAGGCATGCTCTCCCGTCTGCTCGATATTATAGGGCGGATACCCTTCCGCAGATGACTTATTAACCCGATCGAGCACCCGCTCTATGTGGTCAAAGCCCAGCAAAAGAGGGCTTGAGAACACGGACATGCGCGTCATAACTAAATACCCCTATGTCTCCTCAACGAGCGAGACCAGAAATGGCCCTTTCAGGCACCGACCTTACATCGCCCGAATTCAGCGCGATACAAACCTTATTTTGTGTTTAAGAATCTAAACGTCAAGAGGCGTCAAAAAAGGCGTCCAGCTCCGTGTGCCAATCCGCCATTCTCGCAGGCAAAACTGCAGACTTACAGCGCGGGTCAACCGCTTGAGCGAGCGCGGTAGTGTACCCGACCGGCTCCCAGATTGGGTGGCACAGGAGGCAGGGGGCTGACAATTGGGGCAATTTCTCACGCATGGGATAGCACCACATGGCGTTGTATGCGTCTTGAAAGCGGTCACCGCATTTGAGCAATTCGCGCGTGCGGAGATCGGTCAGCGACACATCGATAGCCCCATCTTCCCAGAGGATCCCGGCTTTGGTTTGATTGAACCACGGCCAATACAAACTTTGATCACGCATAATCGACCAGGCCGTCATCAAATGACTGCCATCCCAGCGCGGTTCGACAGACGGTGTGTAATTTTCGATAAGGGACCGTTGCTCCTCACCCTCGTAAAATGAAACGCCCGCTTGAACGATGTGCTTAACCCGGCCTGGCCGCTGGAAACTCATCTCCATAGCAACAGGGCCGCCAGAATATCGACCAATGATGTCAACCTCTTCCAGCCCCAACGTATCAAGCGCTGCGTTGAGAACTTCAGCGTAGGTTTCAGAGTTGAGAATGTCGAGGACAGCGTCGGATTCTCCATTGCCTGGGTTATCAAAAGCAATAACCGGACGCTTTCCGACATAGGGGCCAAAAACTGGCTCAACCAGATGACTAGAGCCCGCCGGATCATGAATAGCCAACAATGGCCTGCCTTCGCCTTCGAGACAGAGCCTCGCTCTTAACTGCCCACCCGGCACATCGACCATGGCGTTCTGAATAGCGGGTTGAGCTTTTGTCTGCATTGGCGGCGTTGGACACGGGGGATCATTTACGTAATCAGCCGCAGCTTCGAGCAGCGCCGAATACCGCGTTTCAGCATTGCTATGCACGACTGTAAAATTATCCGGCAACCCCATATTAATCAGTGCTTCCGTATGCGGCCGCATCATACTGCTGGCGTTGAGTGACACCAACGCCGGAACTGTAACCCCGACCGTGTTCGTGTGACTTTCGACCTTCACCGCTTCCCAATAGGCGAACCTGTAGTCCGGCCCCGCACGAAGCATGTCATTGACGTGATGCTGCACGAAAGACAATGGCGCTGCGTCCCCATGGACGCGATGCTCGAGACGGTCAGACATCCACGGGAAGAACGTGGTAAGATGACGACTGGCGTCCCACGCCGCTAGTAAGTGAGTGCCATCTCGCCGGGGCTTGAGGTCAACAAAATAATCACCAGAAAATAACGCGCGGTCCTCTTCCGCGAAATGTCCGGCGCCATCAAGCATGAGAAGTTTAGTGCGTTGTGGATAGCGTTTAGAAAATTGCGTACCGATTTGGGCGCCCGTCGCTGCGCCATAGATAACCGCTGACTCAAGTTTAAACGCATCTAACACAAGCGCGAGCACGTCTGCGTATCCCCACAAACCTTCTTTGTCCTTCACGCCATCATCGGACAGGCCATATCCTGGCGTATCTAAAGCGATGCAGGTGAACTGCTTTGAGAACACCAACATAGCCGGAAGTAAAGCTTCTGACGAAATCGGTGACGGGTGCATGAGAATCATCGCCGGGCCTTGGCCAGCCATGCGATAGTGAACTTGCTTTCCGTTCGGAAGCGTGAGGAATCGTCTTTCGATTTTCATTACGCTCTACTACTGCTCAAAAAACGGGTCGAGCAACGCAGGGAGTATGCCCAAATCTTCGGGCATATCAGCAACATCGCAATTCGGCGCAGCATTTTTAGCCATCACCAGCCGGTCATAGGAAGCTGCGCCGGGCCAATCGATAAGGAGGCACGGCACATCGATCTCCGCCAGCCTCTCAGCCATGGGATAATTAAACGACGCGGCATATGCGTCTTGATAGCTATCACCAATTTTGAGTAAATCTTGAGCCCGGCTATCTAAAAATTCTGGGTCAAGGTTTGCGTCACGCTGAATTACACCGCCCTTGGTTTTATTATACCAAGGCCAATACAGCCCCATGTCACGCACGATCGCCCACGCCGTAACAAGGTGGCCGCCGTCCCAGCGCGGCGCGATGCTTGGCGTGTAATTCTCAAGCATGTCTTTGCGCTCTTCGTCGGTGAATATTTGCACGCCGGCCTGGACAATATGCTTAACCAAACCGGGTCGCATTGCCGCCATCTCCATGGCGACTTGTCCACCTGAATATCGGCCAATTACATCAACTTCGTTGACCCCCATAACATCAAGTGCCGCGATGGCAGCCCTGGCATAGGCCTCGGTTGAAATGTCTTGTGGCGCAAGAAGGTTGTCTGACTCGCCGCTATTCGGGTTATCGAGTGCAATAACGCGTCGCTTGCCAATGTACGGTGAGAGCAACCCAGCCAATCTGTTGGACGAGCCCGCCGGGTCATGAAGGCCAAGGATGGGACGGCCAGACCCAGCTGTGCAAACCTGCGCCATGACTTGCCCGCCGTCGACATCAAGAAACATCTTCTGGAGACGGGGCGCGGCGGTATTGATCTGATCCGGATGCGGAGGAGCAGGGGTCCCCGAAGATAAGTAATGATCGATGAGATACTGCTCACTCACCGCAAGGCGTTCGTCCATTGTTGGCCCAGCCTCAAGCACCGTAAAATTATCAGGAAGACCTGCTGTGATAAGGTCATCGACCTCGGTGAGATCAGGTTTCCCCGCCCATCGGGTTAGGGTCGCGGGAACGGTCACGCGGCTTATAAGATGATGTTTGGCTGTATAAAACGCCGGTTTGTACGCATCAGCGTAATTGGCGCCGGCACGCAAGTAATCAAGCAATTTAGTCTGTATTTTCTCCGGTGGTGGCATATTGATAGGCAGGCGAGACTCTTTCTTCGTGAAATGCCACGGTGCAAAAATATGGAGGGACCGAACCATGTCCCAATGGGTCAAGAGGTGACCGCCATCGCGGCGTGGCGTCGTATCAGGGAAGTAACCATCTGTCAGCCTGTCAACGAATTCGTCTGACACATCCCCAGCCGTATCAAGCATACAGACCGCGACACGTTCCGGATGAGCCGCCGCAAAAATATGTGCAATTTCGGCACCTGTCGCATTACCATAAAAAGCCGCTTTTTCGATCCCTAGGGAATCAAGCAAAGCAACCAAAGGCGGCAGATAATCATCTAACGCTGGGCCTTTGTAGCCACCCAGGATTGGATCAGACAAACCGTACCCTGGGGTATCGACTGCAATAGCAGTGAAATTCTTTGCTAATCGCGTCACCATAGGAATGGAGAACGCGCTGGATTGAGGGGACGGGTGCAGAAGAATAACGGGCGGCCCCTCGCCAGCACGCCGGACATGAAGCTGGATATCGCCAATAGAAACAAACTGCCGTTTCATTCTCTTAATCCTTTAATTTTATCTTCCTCGTCCTATAGGGGCGACGAGAAGACAGCAAACAAACCACCCAACTAAAGAGCTGGGCGCTTCACGCTACCGCTGACTAGTTTTTAGTTGGCAAGTACGACGTCGCTCTTTTCTGCAACGGGCGTCAGCGAGCGCGAAAGAATCGCGTCCATGGCCTGAAAATACGCCTCAACAATAGGCGTGTTGTATTTGCCAATAGGCAGGCCGTTATAAATGACCTGCGTGCCCTCAATGTTGAACGTTCTGGTATAGGGCACCGACCAATCACTATAGTCGACCGGGTCATAAATATTGTAACCAGGAAACCCTTCGTAATTGAACATCGCGTGAGAGAACATCGTGTCTGTGTTCTCAGCAAAAAACTCAACCGGCAGGTTGATGACGTAGTCGTAGTCATTCTCGATGCCTTCCCAGAAGGCCCTGTTTGTTGACAACGTCTTTCCCAGTGGATCGTTATGCGGGTCTGCAAAATGATCCTGGGATTGCACCAGTTCAGTTCTGCCTAAATCGTAATCGGAGAGCGTCCTTTCCAACTTGTCCATGACCGGGTCAATGTAATCGGGGGCTAATTCAATCCAGGCTTCGTTGGGCACCGCGTCCCAAGCCATGCCATGAACAGATGCTACTACTTTCACATCAGACCCCTTAGGCAGTTGATCAAGGCGGTCGCGGAGCATGTTGGCATAGGTTTCATGGATAATAGGGAAGCTCGCAAGGTTCTGAGAAATAATCGCTTTAATAGGCTTGCCGTTGGCTTCTTCCCACTCGTGAATGTAGTGCATGCCATGTTTAATTGAGCCATTGAACTCTTCATGGTGAGAATACACTGGCCGGGGGGCCGCAAAGATTATGGTATCGGCGCCACCATCAAGAAGCTCAAACATTGCTTTGCGCGCGAGGTGAAAATCTTCAGCCGTCACCCAACGGTATGGAACATTCCCATATTTAGCTTTGACCTTTTTCATGGCCGCCTCAACGATAGCCCAGTTGCCCGCTTCATGAGGCACCTTGCCATTCATGAACCCCTTGCCTTTGCCATAATAATAGATGCGCGCTTTGTTAATTAACTTCTGCGCGGGCCCCGCCATTCCACCCTTACGGCCTGTATATAAAAAGTAGCCGTGGTCGAAGTGCTGGGTCGGGCTTGGTTTGATCCATTGCAGCTCACCACTGTGGTAGCGCTCGACCCAAGGCGTTCCATCAAAATCAACCGATGACCCCATAGCATCGACTAAGTTTGTCGGCTCAAACTCTTTAAACTCGTAGTAGCGCTCAGCATCAAGCAATAGCACTCCAGGGTCCGCCATCGCACGACTACGAATTGGCCACGGAATGTATTGGCGCGACTTTAAAGCAAGGTTGTGAAAATCCGCGACACGGAATTCCTCCGGCATAATTAAGCCTGACATAAAAATAGCTACGTTACCCTCTGGGGTCATTGCGTCTTCGCTGGCCAGTTGCTCTTTGTAAATGCGGAAGTAGTTGGGCTCGACCAATTGCGGCGGTGTCCGGTTCATGTACTTAAAAGTGCCATAACCGCCACCGCCCGCTACCACGGCGAGAACGATTAACGTGATGGCAAGGCGCTTAATCCATTTAAGCATATTCGCTCTCCGTTATTAAAAACGCCGCCAAACGAAAGGGCTAATGCATGTGTTCAAGATAAATGCGTTCAATGTCGGCATGAGAAACTTCACCTACATTGAGCTCTTGCATCAACTCACCTTCTCGCATGATGCCGATACGTGTTCCCGTTTCCTTGGCACGGAAAAGGTCGTGTGTGGCCATCAGGATGGCCGCTCCTTCAGATTGAAGGTGCTTTAATAGCTCTGAAAATTCGTTCGACGCCTTAGGATCAAGACCGGATGTGGGCTCATCTAAAAGAAGGGCCTTAGCTTGCTTGGCCAACGCGATAGCAACGCCCACTTTTTGACGCATACCCTTTGAATACGTTGAGATCCGCCGGTCGGCCGCTTCAGCCTGAAGCCCACAGCGCACAAGAAAGCCTCGCAGATCACCATCACCGTATTCGTTGTGGCCGCCAAGCCGGGCAAAATATTCAATGTTCTCTAGCCCTGAAAGGTTAGGGTAGAGCATGACCTGTTCTGGAATGTAAGCGAGAAACCGCTTAGTCTCGAGTGGACACTCAGTCACATCGATACCGTTCACTTTGGCGCTACCGCCACTGGGATCAATGAAATTGAGAAACAAATTAATCGTTGTTGTTTTTCCAGCGCCGTTGGCCCCGAGTAAGCAATAAATATCCCCTGCGTTGATAGACAAGTTAAGACCCTTCAACGCGCTATGATCACCATAGGTCTTCTTTAAATCGATCGCTTCGAGCACGCAGTGCCCTCCTGAAATTTATTTACAGCCGCTCATTGAGCAACACTGATCTGGATTAAAACTGGGATCAACAATAAGTGACCGCCGGTCACTTATCACTAAAACACTTTATAGCACTTACAGATGAAAGCTTTTTGAGGTGCCAATCAAGGCAAAAGGTAAAGGAAAGTTAAAACGCTAGGCAACAGAAGTCTCGATTGTTGCTACCTTTGACGGGCTCGCGAAGGCCCATATTCTTCGGGACGTTGGAGTCAGCGCGCTCGTTAAAGAGGCGGACATCGGCAAGGGCCTCATTTACAGGCGCTTCGGTAACGCCATCATCATCACCAAAGCAGGGACCATGCACAGTGCCGCGATCTCAAATGGCGTGGCCGGGCCAAGGCGAACGAACACCACACCAGCATAAATTGGGCCGGCGACCCGGGCGAGACTACTAGCGCCCTGGTAAACCCCAAGAACAGCGCCACGCTCTCTATCATCAGCTTCCTTAGAGACTAGGCTCGAAAGTGATGGATTGGCTAGTGCGTTGCCAATAGCCAATAGGGTCATGGAAACAATGAGCAATGTCCATCCTTGGGTCGCAGCAAGAACCCCGTAGCCACCAAACAGAAAGCACACCGCTACTGCGACCAGCGCCCGCTCACCAAACCGCTTGGTCAGAGGGCCAATCATTCCGCCCTGAATGATGACGCTAATGACGCCAACATAAGTGAGCAGAAGGCCGATCTCGCGCGGCCCAAAGCTCAATATAGCGTTCGCCCATAGCGCCAAGGTTGTTTCCAAAAGCGCCCACGCCATTGTTACCGCAAATCCGATACAGACGAGCAGCGTTAAGGCCCGTCGATTAAATGCCGATTTTAGTCTGTCTCCGACCGTCGTTTTAGGTTGAGCACGAATTTGATCACGAATTCCCTGACTTAATGATTCCGGGAGCACAAAAATGACACCCAAGAAGGCAGCCATTGTCAGGCTGGCAGCCACCAAGGCTGGAATTAAAAAATTAGCTGTCTCCGCATCAGAACCCGCTAGAACGCCGCCAATAACTGGCCCAAATATGAACCCCAGACCAAACGCAGCGCCGACCATGCCCATGCCCTTTGCGCGGGTTTCAGGTGTTGTTATGTCTGCAACATAGGCGAAGGCCGTGGAAATATTCCCCGCCATAAGGCCACCAAATACACGGCTCACGATGATCATCCACAGGCTGTCCGCAAAACCCAGAATTAAATAAGAAATTGCTAAGCCAGATAGGGTCCAGGCGAGAATAGGCTTGCGACCATGTTTATCACTCAGCCTCCCCCACAGGGGCGCCGCTACGAATTGGAATAGAGAATAGAGACCGAGCGTGATTGTAATTATCTCTGGTCCGGCGCCCACGCGCTCTACATAAAAAGGCAGCAGCGGAATCATTATGCCGAACCCGACAAGGTCGACGAAAACAATCAGAAATAAGATCAGCATCGGTTTTCTAGGTCGCACCAAACTAAACAATACAATGCGTGCTTAGGCGTATCGTTCACTTACCCATTTGATGGGGGCACGAACAGCTCGGCCACCTCACCAGGAACAGGTTGGATATAGAGTGATTGGCTTGGGAACGCGAACCCAGTCCCCTCGGCTTCAACAATTTCTTTAATCTTGTACGCGAGCGATTCCTTTACCTTAAGCCACTCACCCCAGTTAGTCGTGTTTGTGAAACAATAGAGCAGGATGTCTATTGATGAGTCGCTGAAACGGTCAATGCGCACAAAAGTAGCAACGTCGGCTGGTGAGGCAAACGCGGCATCGTTAAGAATATGAGCCTCTATCCCATCCCGAATAGCCCGCAATTGCCCTATCGTCGCGTCATATTCGATTCCGATCATCCACTTGATGCGTCGGTGAGTCATTTCACTAAAATTCGTCACTGCATTATCGGATAAATTCGCATTCGGCACGTAGACCGGCGCCTTATCAAAGCGACGGACGAGCGTGGAGCGGAAACCAATATGTTCAACAGTGCCTTCAACAATACCATCGACCATAATCCAGTCACCGACGCGCATCCGTTTCTCGGCAATAACCAAGATGCCGGCGATGAGATTCTTGAAGAGATCTTGTGCGCCGAGCGCAACAGCGACACCAAACAGGCCGAGGCCAGCAAGAATCGGCCCAACTCTAATTCCCCAAATTTCAAGAATTGTCGCCGCACCGATGAACACGACGGCAATGTGAAGAAAACTCACGAGCCAATCGACCATCTCACGGGTTAAAATAGCCTCAAGACGTTTGATTGAAGAGCTCACAGGTCCCGTGACCTGATAAAGCGCCCAGAATAAATCAAAGACCACGAGGGTCCGAATCAAGAGCGCCCCCATGACCGCGTATTTATCCGACAGTGCGAGATAATCGAAGGCAATAAAGACCCCGACAATGATAGGGATAAGGCGAACCGGCCCCTGTAGAGCCTCAAATAAAGTGTCGTCAATTTTGCTTGCAGTACGGTCCGTCACTCTCTTTAGGGCGCCAAGCACAAATCTGGTGAACAGGCCCCGAATAACTAAAAAGAAAAGTAAGATTCCAAAGGCCATTAGAATGCGGCCAAAATCAGCCCCGGCGATCCCAGTCGCCCATACATCCTGAACAACACTCCAAAGGTCTGTCAGTTGCTGCTTCAATCGGTCCACGGCAAAACTTCCAAAATAAAAAAGTACCCCCACCCTCATAGAGCCACCAGAAACGGAAATCAAAGGCTGCGTGACCCATAGCGGGGTCAATCACTATGATATAAAGGATAACCTATTATAATTCACTTCAAGGAAGTTGGCATGACTACGCCCAAACAACCAAACGACCATAAGAAAACAAAGAGTAAGAAGGGGCGTGGCGGCAAAGGATCGTCTTCCTTAATACGTGACCTACAGGGCCGCATGGAAAGCTGTAGCAACGCAGAGACATTAAATGACGAAGTCATTACGCCCTTTATTCAAAGTTTAGTGACGGTGTGCGACGCTCGCGGCTACGTACTCAATGTGTATGGCGAGAATTGCAACCTGGCGATTACACCTGGCGACCACTCAGAGCCGCTCTTTCAGCTGATTGAAGCGTACCTCGACGAGGCAAATCTAGGGTGAGCCGAGCTTGCTCCGGCTGAGACAACACCCAATATCTCAATCTGCTTGGGCCCCTTAGGAGAAAATACCCATTCCCAAAATTGAAGCCACTGAACAAAAAGACCCCGCGAAGAACGGACCTGACCTTCCTCTTTATCCGTCTATAGATCCTAGAAAGTCTGGATACTTAAACGTCGATAAATTGCACCGCGTTTACTGGGAAGAAAGCGGAAACAAAAATGGCGTGCCCGTGATATTTCTTCACGGTGGCCCTGGCGCAGGAACGGCGCCGACCTGTCGGCGATTCTTTGACCCAGACCACTACCGCATTATCCTCGTTGATCAACGCGGCTCCGGCCGATCGACGCCAGAGGCAGAAATCCAGGACAATACAACGACACATTTAATATTTGACCTGGAACTAGTCCGAGAGCATTTAGAAATTGAGCGCTGGGTCGTCTTTGGAGGGTCCTGGGGGTCAACGCTCGCCCTGGCTTATGGACAATCCCATCCAGACCGTTGCATCGGCTTCATTCTACGTGGGGTGTTTCTTTTCTCTGTAGGAGAAATCGACTGGTTTCTGCATGGAATGGGCCGTTTTTTCCCAGAAGCTGCTCGTGACTTTTCCAATTATATTCCAGTGGATGAGCGTGACGGTCTATTAGCGGCTTATTACACGCGCTTAATGGACCCGAACCCTGAAATCCATAGACCCGCCGCGGCGGCTTGGTGCGCCTATGAAAATGCGTGCTCCCGCCTCATCCCCTCTACTAGAAAATTAGGGCGTAACGACACCTACTATGCGGGCGCTCTATCGATATCCCGCATTGAAGCGCACTACATGGTCAACGATGGCTTTCTCGAGCCCAACCAATTATTGGGCGGAATATCAGTACTCAAGAACCATCCGGCCGTCATCGTCCAAGGCCGTTACGACATGGTCTGCCCGATCAGAACAGCAAGTCGACTCGCCCAATCCTGGGCCGGTGCCGCCTACAGAATTATTCCAGATGCAGGACACTCATCAATGGAACAGGGCGTGCGATCTGCACTTGTTTTGGCAACCAACGACTTCCGCAGCCTGCGATAGAAAAAAGATCGAGCGATTTTTTATAAATTGGGCGGTTTAAAACTCATTTGATGGCCAAATCTGTGGGCCTTGATAGGCGCCCCCTTCGGGCTTTGCCTGTCACGACGCAGGTGCCTTTTAAAGAACAGCACGACACTATCTCATTTCTCTTTTGAGAGCAGTGTAGTCTTTCCTTCTTGTGTGTCGCGCCTTTCTAGGCGCGGCGACTGCTGACAAATTCCCGCAGCCTTACTTTAAAACCCATCTTTATTGGCAGGGGGTTTTTGTATGCCCAGAGACCTTAGGCCGGTTTTTTAGCTCCGTGAACAAACCAATCTCCGGCGCCCTGGGTCCGTGGGCGATAACCCGCAAATTGGCATTGCTCTGGGTATCCAGCCGCCGTCATGAGTGCCGGAAGGTCAGCCTCAGCCCAGCCCATCCAAAACGGCTCTCCGTTATGACGGATCTGCCAATCGTTAAGTACTTGGTCGACCAGGCCTTGATATCCAGGCTGATTAGGCACATCCACGTGGAATGAAATGCCTCCTGGCTTTAGAACGCGCCAAATTTCAGAAATTGAATCCTGTAAAATCTGAGGCGTCGTTTCGTGCCCCCAGATCGTCGAGGCAACTAAGTCAAAACTTTCATCTTCGAAGTCCATATCGGCAGTGTTCATTTGTATAAAATTGACCGGCACCCCTTCACTTTCACAGCGCGCATGCCCCCACCGCAGCAGGCCAGCCGCGACGTCGATGCCGTAGACTTCTGCATCAGGGTAGAGCTTGGCAAAGGTGGCTGTATTGAAGCCAGTTCCGCACCCAACGTCCAAGATACGTTTTGGTTTTTGTTTTCCGAATTGTTTTTCCGCTTCTTGTATCAAGAAGTGTGCCGCCGAGTATCCAGGCTTTGATGTCCGCCCTTTGCCAGCCCCGTAGATCATGCCGCCGCCCGTCATGCGCGCACCAGACAGAAGGTC
The DNA here is from genome assembly GCA_028822445.1 of Rhodospirillaceae bacterium. Lineage (GTDB taxonomy): Bacteria > Pseudomonadota > Alphaproteobacteria > Rhodospirillales > Rhodospirillaceae > WLXB01. The sequence goes on from JAPKDQ010000002.1 coordinate 108,490, forward strand.
ATAGTCGACACCCTCACGCTCTAAACAGAATCCGCCAGGCTGCCGATGAATTTCAACCTTAGCCACGTTCGGTGGCAAATCCAGGTCAGGGTCTAGTTTAAGAGAGCCAACTTTATCTTTGCGCGACACAATTTCAGCCGCCGCCTCATCAATGCGCGGTAAATCTCGGTCTAATGTTTCATCAACGCAGTTCCACATCATATCCTGCCCAATCCACGTTAGGGTCTCCCAGGCCTGGAAGAGGTGTTCGTCTGCTATTTTTCTCTTAAGCGCTTTCCGATGATCACGGTTTAGGTCGTCTAAAGGCTGGCCGAGTTCTGACTCCAATTCAGGCGCAATCGAATCCGCGACGTGCGCCTTTATATCTTTCTGTAAGCCCAGATTGACCCTCTGTTTGAAGTTCACGATGAAGGCTTGCCGCGCCAGCTCATCTTGCGTGGGGTGCAGGTTGATCTCTCGGCTTAAGTCAGCGGTCATTGTCTTTAATCCTTTCGCTGGGCGTTTGTTTGCAACGCAACTATATGTTTATTGGTTATAAAGATAAGATGGGTGTGGTTATGTATCAACGGAATTCCGGCTTTTTGCCACGCCACTCAACCTTGAGCAATACTCGGTAGAGCATTACGGTGTGTGCATGCGAACATTGTTAATATCCCTATCACTCAGCCTCTGCCTCCTAACGACACAACCCGCGGCCCATCCCCATGTCTGGGTTATAGGGGCCGCATCGCTTCAGTTTGAGGGCGCCAAAATCACGCACGTTGGTATGCGCTGGCAATTTGATGCGTTCTTTAGCCAGGTGCTCGGCGCAGATTTCGATATTAACGATGATGGCTCATTTGATACTGCGGAGACAAAGGCTATGAAGGATCAAATCTTCACCAGCCTTAAAGACTTCGGATACTTCACCCACCTTCGAACAAAAGAATCCAGCAGCGAGCGCAAGTTTGAAAACGTAGAGAACTTCTCAGTGGAAAAAGAGTCTGGCGAGCTGATCTTCTTGTTTGATCTCGTTCTGGCCGAGCCCATAGACGCTGTATCAGAAAACATTGGCCTGAGCGTTTTCGACCCGACGATATATGTGGACCTCATTCTTGATGGAGATCAACCGGTCACACTGAGCGGGGCGGACGACCTGAGGTGTACCATAGAGTATAGCCAAGGCGATGGGTTCGCAAACGAGTCTGCTTTTTTCGTGCCGCAAGAAGCATGGTTGAGTTGCGCCGGAAACGGCTAGACATCCAGCCAAAGACAAATGGTGTTAAGTTAGAAACCCATTGCGCTCAAGCGCACCACCAAATAATAACCCCCCCATAACTGCGACAGCCAAAGAGCCGGCGACGGATAATAAGCGACCCATAAATATCCGCGCAGCGCTCGGTTCTTCATCCTGCCCTGAGACTGACCGTCGCAGTACAATCGCACCAATCCCAAGCGCTGAGATGGTTATGGCAACGCCTGACGCCATCATAAATGACGCCACAACCCCCAGCACAAAAACGCCATTAGCTGCTGCAAACAACAGCACCAGAATAGACCCCGTGCACGGACGAATCCCTGAAATTATACCAACCGCAATAACCTCGCCGCGTGGACCAAGCCACCGTCCGGCCTTGCGGGCCAGCCATGTTCCTTTAGCCTCTGGCTCAGCGCCGTGTTTATGAACGTAGTGGCGGTGCTCGTCTGCATCGCCATGATCGTGCCCACACGTCGCCTTTCCAGTTAATGCGCCATAGGTCATATAAAGACCAATTGCGAGAATAAGGCCGTAGCTGACGACCTCAAGCAACGTCGTCTGGTTAATGATTTTGAGTTGGCTGCCATTAAGCATCAGCGACAAGATCGCGACCATCAGTATCGCGACAACGGCCTGTGTGGTTGCAATGACACCACCCATCAGAATGCCGGTCTTTAAGGGCGCCTCTTTTGCGGTGAAGTATGACGCCACAACCATTTTACCGTGCCCCGGCCCAGCCGCATGAAGCACGCCATAGATAAAGCTGGCTAAAATAACCTTAAAGGCCGCTGCCGTTTCACCCTGATCGGTCGTCGCTTGTAGCTGCTGCCCGAGGTAACGGTTTATTTTCCGCTGCCAATCAGCAATTTGACGGAAAACCGCCCTAAAAGAAGGCGGCATAACAAATTCTGGCGCAGACTTAGTCGCTGACTGAGACTTTGATTGGAAGTCTGAGGGTTGCGCCCTCTCACCGAAAAGACTGGGGCGTTGCCCTGCGGGAGCAGTATCAGATCCAGGTGGTGCTATAGACCTGGCCCCAAAGGGGTTAGCCACCCCAGCCGATTGCGCCATAGCCGGATAGATCCCGATTAAAAAGCAACCGAGGGCTAGAGCGGTAAGAAACGACAAAACCCTAGGTTTCGCGTTCGACATCCAAAGTTTTAAAAATTGATTTTTCATAGTTCGATCATACCGGTCGAACGGCGGTCCTGTGAAGAACCAGGCCTCACAGAAATGCGGTGCGCATGGATTCCTATAAACTATTGAAAAAAAAAGGATTCTCTCTCTTTTAGGTCTTTTTATGTTACGGTTTTTCACGTCGTTTTCTTGGCATGTTCACCGTAATCCCTGTATAAACTCGGCAAACTATTAATTTGTAATGGTGTTTTGTAAATTCAGCGCCCACCGCTGGCTGGGATTCTAAACTATGAGCTTGTTGCGCCCCCTTCTTGGGTTTCTGGTTGCTGTAGTGTTGGGAATCGGACTGTATTTCAGTTACTCGAACTATATCGCCTTAGATGCGGCCGCCACTACAGCTGATCGCTCTGGTGGCCGAGGATTTGGCAATCGGGTGCAAGCTGTTATTGCGATGCCGGCGCGCAAAGAGGTCTTTGCAGACCGCCTAGAAGCGATCGGCACACTTATGGCAAACGAGTCTATCGTCGTGACCGCGCGCGTTCAGGGCATTATCGAAAGCATAAGCTTTCAGGATGGAAAAACCGTCGAAGCTGGAACTGCGCTTATACAGTTTGATGAGGATGAAGAAAGCGCGCGCCTTCAAGTTGAACTCGCCAATCTGGACGAGCAGCGGAAACAGTTTGAACGGATCGCCGGGCTAGCCCGCGCCAACGCAACGTCTGAGGCCCGTTACGACGAGCAGCAAGCAGCAGTCAAAAAAGCTGAAGCGAACGTTGCAGCAGCAAGGGCTCACCTGTCAGATTTCACAATCCGCGCGCCATTCACCGGCCGCCTAGGAACACGGCGCATTAGCATCGGCGCCCTTGTCTCTCCTGGTGCCGTGATAACAACTCTTGATGACCTGTCCTTCGTGAAGTTGGACTTCTCCGTTCCTGAAACCTACCTATCAACCTTAAGGGAAGGCCTGGAGATTGAGGCAACGACGGCAGCCTATTCAAATGAAGTTTTTCGCGGTGTTGTTACTTCAATTGATACGCGGGTTAGCCCAACAACGCGATCAGTCGAAATTCGTGCCAAAATTACAAACACAGACCAACGGTTGCGCCCCGGCATGTTGATGGTCGTCGACCTTATTAAGGACAGGCGTGAAAGCCTAATGATCGCGGAAGAGTCTCTGGTCCCCTTCGACAACCAACAATTTGTATTTGTTGTCGGACACGACAACACTGTTGAGCGGGTTCCCGTTGCCATTGGTCGGCGCCGCCCAGGAAGCGTCGAGGTCCTTGAAGGCATTGCCTTGGGTGACCTGGTGGTGACCGAAGGCAATACATCATTGTCGTCAGGCGATTCGGTACGCCTACTCAATGAAGCAGATGTTCGGGGCGATACACCATCAGTCTCAATTCGCCCATCTCAGGGTTAGGTCGGACACATATATTACTAATTTGAGACAAGGATACCTTAGCCATGGTGCTCTCTGATTTTTCGATCAAGCGGCCGGTGGTTGCGACCGTGCTTAGCACCCTGCTATTTGTGTTTGGCATCGTCGCAATGCTGCAGCTCCCCATTAGAGAAGCTCCCGATATAGAACGCCCGGTCGTGTCTATCAACGTCACCTACCCCGGCGCCTCAGCAGCGATTGTTGAGACTAAAGTCGTGCAGGTTCTCGAAGGTCAAATTAGTGGTGTTGAAGGCATAAAATCCATCAACTCTTCAGCGCGGGATGCTCTGGGTTGGATTAGCGTAGAATTTAAATTAGGGCGCGATATTGATGGCGCGGCAAATGACCTACGTGACGTTCTAAGTCGCGCGGCGCGCTCCCTTCCAAACGATGCTGACCCGCCGACCATTCGAAAAGCAGACCAAGACGCACAACCCATTATGTGGTTGAACATTTCAAGTCCACAAATGGACCGCCTTGAACTTTCGGATTACGTAAGCCGCTACCTCATTGATCGCTTCACCTCAATTGAAGGTGTCGCATCGGCTTGGATCGGTGGCGAGCGGAAAAAATCGCTGCGCGTATGGTTTGATCGGCGCGCCATGGCAGCGCGCGGCTTAACGGTGGCAGATGTAGAGAACACATTAAGACGCGAGAACGTGGAATTGGGCGCAGGACTCCTAGAGTCAAAGAACCGCGATTTTAATCTCCGTACAGCACGGTCCTTCAATACCCCAGAAGACTTTGCACGTCTGGTAATCGCGCGCGGCGAGAATAATTATCTCGTACGCCTTGGCGAAATAGCAAAAGTTGAAATCGGTCCCGCGAATACAGCTACCAGCTTCCGCACGGACGGAAAGAACTCCGTCGGCATCGGCGTTATAAAGCGCCCAGGAGCAAGCACGCTTGCTGTAGCTCAATCCCTTAGGGATGAAATTGAGATCGTTCAGGCCACTTTACCGAGCAGCATGTCCTTGGTAGTTAATCAAGATTCATCCGTATTCATCAGCGCCGCCCTTCGTGAAGTTGCGCTTGCCATGGGCATCGCAGCTCTTCTGGTTATTGCGGTGATCTATCTATTCCTTGGCACAATCCGCGCCGTCATCATTCCAGCTGTCACAGTGCCCATCTCTTTGACCGCGACATTTATCGTGCTGTGGCCGCTGGGCTATTCCATCAACATTCTAACTTTACTCGCACTTGTGCTCGCTATCGGGCTCGTGGTCGATGACGCAATTATTATGCTTGAGAATATTCATCGCCGGATTAAACGAGGGGAACCACCGTTGTTGGCCGCCTATCGCGGCGCGCGGCAAGTGGGCGTTGCTATCGTTGCAACAACATTGGTTCTGATCGCGGTTTTTGTGCCAATTACACTAACGGAAGGCGTCGTGGGCAGGCTGTTCACAGAGTTTGCGGTTACCATGGCAGCGGCCGTTACGTGTTCTATGTTTGTCGCGCTGACGCTAACGCCGATGATGTGCTCTAAAATACTGGAAGATAAACTCGACGAAACATTGCTGGCGCGCGGCTCTATGAAAGCGTTCGAGTGGATGAAGGTGTTTTATGCGAAGACCCTGAACATAGGGCTGGATAGACCCTACGCTGTCCTCGCGGGGTTTTTTGCCGTCGTTGCGAGTTCTATTGGGATTTTCCTCGTATTGCCACAAGAGTTCACGCCGCCCGAAGATCGGGGCAGTGTGAATATTATGATCCGTGCTCCGGAAGGGGCGTCCCTGGAATACACCGACCGCCAGGGCCAGGAAGTAACCCGCCGCATTCTCAAAGAATATGTAGAGCCCGGCGTAGCAGCGCGTGTTCTTCAGATCATGCCTATGGGTTCCGGCGTCAGCGGCCAAGCAACCAATATGGGAAATGTGATCGTACGGTTAGAGCCATGGGAGAAGCGCGACAAAAGCGTACATGAAATTTTACGCGAGCTCGGACCACTTCTGCGCGACATCCCAGGAGCTCAGATTATCCCTAGCCCTGCACCAAGTTTCGGCCAAGGCCGCTGGGGTGGAGGTTTGGGTATGGTGCTCGGCGGGAGTACTTATGAAGAATTGGTCGTCTGGCGCGATATTATGTTGGAAGCCATGGCCGAAAACCCTCAGATCTTTGGCGCACGCTCCAATTATAATGAAACACGCCCACAGATGCGTATCCGCATAGATCAAAACAGGGCGGCAGACCTTGGTGTCTCAATAGGCACGGTCGGGCAAACTCTCGCAGTGATGCTTGGCTCTCGGCGGGTCACAACATTTGTCGATAAGGGCGAAGAGTATGACGTGATTCTACAAGGTCGGGATGAAGACCGTCGCACGCCAACCGACGTCACCAACATCTATGTTAGGTCGGACACCACCAGAGAGCTGGTGCCCTTATCAAGCTTGATAACTATTGAAGAGATTTCTGACGCAGGCACGCGCAATCGCTATGATCGATTACGGTCCATCACCGTCATGGCGACACCAGTGCCTGGGTACACTATGGGCGAGGCGATGACATGGATGGAGCAAGTCGCTTCAGAACGGTTGCCTGAAGCTGCGCGCGTCAGCTGGAATGGACAAGCAAGAGAATATCGTGAATCAGGTAATGCGATGTACATCTTCTTTGCTCTATCTTTACTCGTCGTCTTCCTAGTTCTTGCAGCGCAGTTCGAGAGCTTCATCCACCCCCTTGTGATCATGATGACCGTGCCGCTTGCCGTAGTGGGCGCTCTGGCTGGCCTGTGGGTGTTTGGGATTAGCTTCAATATCTATTCTCAGATCGGACTAATCGTGTTGATTGGGTTAGCCGCTAAAAACGGCATTCTTATTGTTGAGTTTGCTAACCAACTTCGCGACACGGGCTACGAATTCCGCGAAGCTCTCGTTGAGGCTGCAACCATTCGACTCCGTCCAATCGTTATGACCGCGCTCGCAACCTGCATGGGCGCCGTGCCCTTGATGTTGTCCTCTGGCGCGGGAGCCGAAGGGCGCGAAGCCATTGGTGTAGTAATCTTTACTGGTGTTGCTTTCTCAAGCTTCATCACACTGCTAGTTGTTCCGGTATTCTACCAATTATTAACTCGCGGCACCCGATCGCCTGGCGCCGTTGCCGCAGACCTGGTCGAGCTGGAGAAAAAACACCCCGGCAAGGAAAACATCACGGAAGATGTCATTATCGATGGAACACCTGCTGAGTAATGCGGTCTTCCTACTAAGACGTGATCCGAATTCCATGTAAACTAAGGTCCGGCATATAGTATGTGCCGGACTTTCGGCATTTAGGAGCGCGGTTTCAGTGAAAGAGAAGGAGCTTAGGCTCGCATTGGTGTGTTATGGCGGCGTTTCACTCGCCGTCTATATGCATGGCGTCACCAAAGAAATACTAAAGCTGGTCCGTGCGTCGCGAGACCGAAACAGTAGCTCGCCTGGACAGCGCGCCGATACACGTGACACTGAAGATGTTTACGCTGGTTTATTGAACGCATTTGAGCCCGACCTTGACCTGCGCATTGTCGTCGACATCATCGCCGGCGCCTCTGCTGGTGGAATTAACGGTATCATTCTTGGCCGGGCATTAGCTCACGACCTCGATATAGATCCCGTAAGATCGTTTTGGCTCACCCATACGGATGTGACAGAGCTCATGTCCAACAAGGTACAAGCAAAGCCTTGGCACAAGGTCCTCTTCCGGCCATTTATATGGGGGCTGATGTGGGCGTTTCGGAAAACTCTCTCTGGTGACCGCGAGTTCAAGAAGAAGCTCTCCATTTTCTTACGGTCACGATGGTTCAGGCCGCCCTTCGATGGATCAAAACTGACTCACGTTCTATTCAGCGGTATGTCAGCGATGGGAGACCCAAAACCCAAAAACCCGTCCCTCCTCCCAAACGGGTTACCGTTAGATCTTTTCGTTACTGTAACGGACTTCTTTGGCTTCACAAAAGAAACGCCAATTCACGATCCCCCATCCGTCATAGAGCGTGAACACCGGCAGGTCATCCGATTCAGCTACAAGAAATCAACTGCCGGAAAAGTAAGTTCAGATTTTGATCGCGACAATATTCCAGCCCTGGCTTTTGCTTCGCGAGCAACCTCTTCCTTTCCAGGTGCATTTCCGCCCGCTCAGCTGAAAGAATGTGACCAGCTCATTCAGCGCGAGGGTGTGGTTTGGAAAAAGAGGGTCGATTTTCTTTATGACAACTTTCGCCCTTATTTAACGAATGGCCTAAACCCTGCCGATGCGGCGTTTGTCGATGGCAGTGTTCTAGTCAACAAACCCTTCGCTCAAGCCATAGGCGCCATTGCCGGTCGCCCGGCTTACCGCCAAGTTGACCGGCGCGTCCTCTATATTGATCCACATCCGAGAGGCCCACGCAACAACAGCCGAGACGCTGCACCCGGCCTCTTCAGAACACTAAAGGGGTCCCTTTCAGACATTCCCCGCAATGAGCCGATCCATGAGGATCTTTCATGGGTTAACTCATACAACGCGGAAGTTCGGCGCCTACAGACCATCATTGAGGCGTCGCGTCCGCATATCAAAGCCATCGTCGGGTCCGTCGCGGGGAAAGCCCTCGATGGTCCAGTAGATGGCGCAACGATCAGCCGTTTCCGCCTGGCCGCCAACGCCAAAGCGCGTGCTGAAACCGGCTTCGCGTATGAGGGTTATCTAAGGCTGAAACTAGCAAGTGTAATTGACGAAGTTGCCGATCTAATAAGCTCTTTGTGTGGACACAACCAAGCTGGGCCGGAAAGAGACCAGATTAAATCTCTGATAGATAGCTGGGCAAATACATCAGGTATCGGATTAAAATTAGCAACACTGAACGCGGACCCCGTCAATGGAGATAGCCCTAAATGGGTGCGCTTTTTGCTGAATTTTGATGCTGGATATAGGCAAAGACGGTTACGTTTTGCTATACGCACAGTGAACCAACTCTATCCTCGGCTTGGCAAAGGCGAACTTCAGTCTGTTACCGCAAACGACCTGGATTGCCTCAAGGCGGGCCTCTATGGCGCCCTTGACTTAATGGCACCACTTAATCAAACACAAAATTCAATCCCTGCCGCCATCGCTGACAAAATCAAGGTGTTGATAAAAGGTGTGCGCGAGAAATACGAAGGCGGCAGCAAAGAAATTTTTAATGCCGTCGACCAAGTAATTGAAGCGCTCGGATTATCCTTGGACTTCGAATCACACGCAGAACGAGCTGAGTCCATATTGGCCACCCTTACAAAAGACATGCCACCCGCCGTGAGAATAGAAGTGCTTCAAGCCTATATCGGATTCGCAGCATGGGATGTGCTTACATTTTCGGTTACGAATTGGCGTGACCTCGATGAGTTTGATGAAATCCGTGTAGACCGGGTTAGCCCAGACGATGCGCAATCCCTACGTCCAGGCGGAACAGCCGCATGCCTCAAAGGTCAGCATTTCAACCATTTTGGCGCGTTCTTCAGTCGGGCCTATCGAGAAAATGATTACCTCTGGGGACGACTGCATGCAGCGGAACGTCTTATTGATATTGTTGTTGATGCCGCACGGCTCGAAGGCGCAGGCAAAAACCTAGATGTTCAGAAAATTAAAGCGCGCGCTTTCTTGGCCATATTAGAGACAGAGGGGGGGCAACTTCCACGTTGTAAAACCTTAGTTGCAGAATTGCGCGGCGCAGCATCCGTGTTGTAAATTAAACATAAAAGTCTAACCTTTTTGCGATAACACCGGCTACTCTGGCAGCCTTGGTTTTCTAAAAAGGCTCGCCACGTTGATCAGAATTATTACACTTGTAGTTATTGGCGCAGGCCTCGCTTTTGGCGGCCTGTTGATTTTTGGATCCGAAAAGAAAGCGCCCGAACTGGACGCCGTCGCACCATCAACTGAGCCGAATACACTACGCGTGGGTGTTGTCAGCCTGCCGCCAGCGCTAGGCAACCCGTATCGTGGCACGGGTGTGCCAACAATCTATACGTACAGAGCTATGTTTGAAGGCCTAACGTTTGTCACGGAAGAGGGCGCTATAGAACCGCGCCTAGCCACGTCTTGGGAAAACATCGACGACCTGACATGGAAATTCCACCTGCGTGATGATGTTGTATTCCACAATGGCGTGCCATTTACAGCCGACGCCGTGGTCTTTGCAATTGAGTACTTAAGAAGCCCCGAGGCAAGAGTTGAGCCGATTGCCCGCGATCTTGCCGCCATCGAAAGCGCCGAGGCCTTAGACGACTATACTGTTCTCATTCGCACAAACATAGCAGCGCCACTCCTCCCTGCGCTCACCGAAGCGCTTATGATTGTCGAACCTGGCCAATGGCAACGGTTGGGGCGAGAAGGCTTTGCGCTGGAGCCTATCGGCACAGGGCCCTTTAAGTTGGTGAAATGGGAAGAGGCAAAAGCAACGCTACAGGCTCACCATGAAGGCTGGCGACCGCCAAAGGTCGAGGAACTTCACCTTTTTGCGCTCCCTGATGCGTCATCACGCGTACAAGCCATCTTATCTGATCGCATCGATATCGCTGTAGCCATGAGTCGAGACGACATATTGGCAGTCGAGTCAGCTGGCGCACGCGGTGACGTCGGCACGACAATAAGTGTTCTCGGAATAAGTTTTATCTTAACAAAAACACCCAAAGACCACCCGATTCAAGACAGACGCGTTCGGCAGGCATTGAACTACGCCGTCAACAAAGATGCGTATATCAAAGCCCTATTTGGCGGACTTACAAAAGCTGCCAGTCAGCCGTCAACGGCAGCCGGTTTTGGGTATAACGATTCAATTAAAGCGTATCCCTACGACCCTAAGCGGGCACGAGCCCTCTTAGCAGAAGCTGGGTATCCAGATGGCTTCCCGTTTACAGCACAAGTAACAATCGGTGGTGGCGCATCCCTCGCGCCAGCGTATCAACAAGTCGCTGCCGATTTGTTAGAGGTTGGAGTAGTCATGACCCTACGTACCATGCCTGTCCAACAACTCATTCGGGGCATTCAAGAGGGGGAATGGCGAGGCGAAGCCTTTGGTATGAACTATTCAGCAGAACGAACAGTTGATTCGCTTCGCCCCGTGCGGCTTCATTCCTGCATTCAACGTATCCCTTGGTATTGTAACGAGGAGCTGACGGATAAAGTAAGTGTGGCCTTTGCCGTCGCAGATCTCGATAAACGGCGCAAACTAACCGAAGAGATTATGGCTATGTACCACGAAGACGCACCTGCCATCTGGATGCACGAAGTCATCATGTTCAAAGCGCTGGGTCCGCATGTCCGTCATTTCCGACAAGACCACACGGTGCTCAACTACGACGAAATTGAGCTTGTTCCGTGACCAAAGGCTCCGGGCCTATCGAAGCCCTTCTCTCAAAATGGTCGTGGGCATGGTCAAATAGAGACCCGCAGGCGATCCTGAGCTTATGGGATAACAGTGACGTCGAAGCAACATACTTGCCAGCTGAGCGCCATGATCCGCTAATCGGCCTAACCGCAGTGTCCGATTATGTGAATTCGATGTGCGCTGTGCATGATCAAGTGCAGCATCGCATCAAAAGCCCCATTTGCAGACTTTTATCTAACAAGACAGGCCTCGCCTTTTACTCATTGGACTGGATGGTCCGAGACAAGCGAGGTCCAATCGGTGGAACCTATCGAGTGACCGCCGTCTGGCATAAGAGCAATGGGCGGTGGCGACTCTTTCATTATGCAGAAGCGCCACTCGCTCCATTACTTGAACTCCAGTCATTCTACGAATCCGTCGCAGCCGAAGGGCTAAAAGCTATACCCGCTCGAACGCAGCCCTTATGAGCGCCCTTACAGAAGACATCACCGCACTTATTCAACAGTACGTTTCTTATTCTGAAGGAATGAACTTCACCGGCAAAAAGGCCATGTGGGATGCAGATGACCCTGCCCCGTTACTAATGCCGGAAGAAGCCCACTCACCGCTGGTTGGGTGGGACGCAATTAATACCTATTGGTCCAAATCACGTGTGATTATGGAATCGCTCAAGAGCCAGACGGCAAATCACCATGCTCGAGAAATCGAAAGCGGAATAGCTATCGCAACGTACGACATGCGTTGGATTGCGACTATGACAGGACCAAAGGACACACCGAAAAAACCACTTTCAGCAGATGTCCGTGTAACCGCGTTGTTGCGCAAGAAGCCTGAAGGATGGCGTATCTTCCATCTTATGGAGGGGCCACTTGACCTCATGTCGATGGCTCGCAAAGCCTACTCTCAGAAGGCCCGTAATCTGTTTCCCGAACACACGCCGTAAAATCAGCTATGGGCCGTCTTTTGTTGTTAGGCGGAGGCGCTCAACAACGACGCCATTCTTGATGTGACTTTCGAGTATTTCGTCAACATCCGCCTCGGTCTCATAGCGATACCAAACACCACCGGGGTACACCACCATCGCGGGCCCGAGTTCACAACGATCAAGGCATCCTGCTGCATTCACACGAACACGGGCGATTTCCATCGTCTTCGCCTGTTTCTTCATATAGTCGCGCAGTGCAACAGAATTTCTACGAGCGCATGAGCCCCGAGGATGAGATTTAGGGCGAACATTCGTGCAGCAAAAAACATGAAGTCGGTAATAAGGGTCTTCGGTTTTATACATTTAACACTCTGTAAAAATTTAACTCAGTCTTTCCAGTGATGACAGGCGACTTCCTGGCCGTCTCCGGCCCGCTCTAGCTTCGGCGTTTGGCTGGCACAGAGGTCGGTCGCCTTTCCACAGCGGGTGCGGAATACACACCCGGTCGGCGGGTTTAAAGGGGACGGAAGGTCGCCCGTAAGCAAAATACGGTCTTTATTGCGTTCTTGGGTGGGGTCTGGAATTGGTACCGCCGACAAGAGTGCCTGAGTATAAGGGTGGCGCGGCGTCGCATATAGAGCTGCCTTATCTGCCAACTCCATCACCCTGCCAAGATAAAGAACCAGAACACGATGGCTAATGTGACGCACAATCGCAAGGTCATGGCTAATGAAGAGCAACGCCAAACCAAAGTCGCGTTGAAGATCCATCAGGAGGTTAACGACCTGTGCCTGAATAGAAACATCAAGCGCAGACACAGGCTCATCACAAATCACGAGCTTTGGGCGTAGGATCATCGCGCGGGCAATTCCAATGCGCTGACATTGACCACCAGAAAATTCATGGGGGTAGCGGTTGATCATGCGCGGCAGGAGACCGACCCGCTCCATTATACCTTCAACCATCATGCGTCGCTCGGCCTTAGACATTGTTGAACGATAGTTGAGCAATGGCTCCGCGATAATATCACCTGCCGTCATACGCGGGTCGAGACTTGCCAGAGGATCCTGAAACACAATTTGAAGATTCTCCCGGGCAGCGATCAACTCTTTCTTATTTAGTGACGTGAGGTCGGTCCCGAGCCAAGACACAGCACCATCCGTAGCACCAATCAACTGCAACACTGCGCGACCTAGCGTCGACTTCCCGCACCCAGACTCCCCAACCACGCCAAGGGTCTCGCCAGGATTAAGGTCAAAACTGACACCATCAACGGCCTTAAGGGGCGTATATCTGCCAATTAATATACCGCCCGTTCTGATCGGAAAGTGAACCTTCAGATCACGAACTTGGAGGAATGCGTCACTCATTATTAGGCCTCCACATGAGGTCTAAAGCATGCTTTTATATGGCCGTTGTTCATCACCTCAAGCGCGGGTCGCTCTGATTTGCATTGCTCAACCACATACGTACACCGTGGATGAAAACTACAGCCTGACGGAAGATTCTGTAGGTTTGGCGGCTGTCCAAGAATCGTAATGAGCTCTTCCGTTTCGACATCCAAGCGAGGGGTGCAAGCCAGCAGGCCTTGCGTATAGGGGTGAGCCGGTGACGCGAAAATATCTCCAACAGTGCCTTGCTCAACGATCCGTCCGGCATACATCACAGCAACCCGGTCAGCCAAGCCAGCGACAACACCCAAATCATGTGTGATCAAGACGATCGCCGCATCAAGGTTGTCTTTAACCTCCGTGAGTAAATCAAGAATTTGAGCCTGAACTGTCACGTCTAACGCAGTCGTCGGCTCGTCAGCCACAATCACTTCGGGCTCACACATCAATGCCATGGCGATCATAACGCGCTGACGGAGTCCACCCGATAGTTCATGGGGATACATATCAAGGCGGCGTTCCGCCGCTGGAATATGGACGCGGTTTAGCATGTCGAGTGCTCTCGCCCAACCAGTCTTGGTATCAACATTTTGGTGTTCAATTAAAACTTCCGACAGCTGACGCCCAATTTTCATATGGGGTGTAAGCGACGTCATTGGGTCCTGGAAGATCATCGCGATCCGTTCGCCGCGCAACGTATTCAATTTCTTCTCACTGGCAGACAATAGATCAATACCATCAAGCCGGATCTCTCCAGTGGCGGTGCCGTTGTCAGCCAGCAAGCCCAGCGCCGCCATAAAAGTCTGGCTTTTTCCTGAACCGGACTCCCCAACGAGCCCAAGACATTCGCCCGCATCGACTGACAGCGAGATATCGCTCACAGCAGACACGTCACCATCGGGCGTGGAAAAGGAGACCGTAAGGCCATCTATCTCAAGTACTGAAGTCATGGAACCTAACGGTCTTTCGGGTCGAGCGCGTCTCGTAGACCGTCGCCCAGAAAATTAAAGCAAAATAAAGTTGTCGATAAGCACACTGCCGGAAGAATAAGCGTGCGCGGAGTAATTTCCATTTCTTGAGCCCCCTCTGCGATGAGCGCGCCCCAACTAGTCATAGGAGGCTGAACACCAAGCCCAAGGAAGCTGAGAAAGCTTTCCAGCAAGATAACCTGAGGGATAGTTAGCGTCACATAGACAATAACAACACCAAAAACATTCGGAACAATATGACGTAAAATTATGCTCGTTGTTGAGCCCCCAGATGCTCGAGCTGCTTCAATAAATTCTTTGTTCTTGAGCGTGAGCGTCTGACCGCGAACAATGCGCGACATAGTTAGCCATTCGACAAAGCCTATAGCTAAAAACATGAGATAGAAATTCCGCCCAAATACAACCATCAAAATAATAATGAAGAACATCAACGGTACGGCGTACATAACGTCAACAAATCGCATCAGGAATTGGTCAACCCTCCCCCCCACGAAGCCAGCAGTGGCGCCAACCGAAACACCAATAACCAATGCAACCGACGTCGCTAAAATACCAACCAAAAATGAAACTTGCCCGCCTTGAAGAATGCGAGCTAGAAGATCGCGACCTAAGGAGTCTGTCCCAAGATAATGACCCGTTGCAAAATTTGGTGGTGTAGCTTCAAGAATATCCCAATCGATTTCCTCATATGACCACGGCACGAAGGCTGTGCCGACAAAACAAATAAAAGCCAAAACAATAAGAAAAATTGCACTGATCATGGCCGCGCGGTTCGCTTTTAGGCGGCGGAATGCGTCCTGCCATAAGCTGCGACCCTCAACGTCCGCCGCCTTATCTAAAGCGTCCGCGTTCGGAACACTCAGATTAGAACCCGATCGGCGTTTATTGATTGGCACGTCACTCATAGCGCACCTTAGGGTCAAGCCAAGCATACGCCATGTCGACGAGTAAGTTGATAAATATAACCATTGATGCCGCGAGAATCGTCACCCCCATAACCAAAGTGTAATCGCGGTTTAAAGCGCCCTGCACGAAGTAGCGGCCAATTCCAGGCAATCCAAAAATGGTTTCAATCACCATAGATCCAGTCAGCAGAAACACTGTCGCCGGCCCTAGGTAAGTCACCACAGGGATCATTGCGCTCTTAAACGCGTGCCTCAAAACGACCGTGCGAAACGGTAGGCCCTTCGCGCGTGCCGTTCGCACGTAGTTTGTTCTTAGCGTTTCAATCAGGCCGGCCCGCGTTATGCGCGCAATGTAGGCAATAAACGGTAGGGCTAGGCAAATCACCGGCAATATTCGATTTGGTAGGGCGCCGTTATTCCAGCCAGCAACCGGCAGGGCGAACATAGTATCCCTAAGGTAGATTCCAAAAATCAACGCCAGCAACGGTCCAACCACAAAGTTAGGAATCACGATCCCGGTCATCGCAACTGTCATAGCTGCATGATCCGTAACAGTGTTCTGCCGAAGGGCTGCCGTGGCCCCAAGTGGGATACCGAACAGAACAGCAATGAACAACGCCGCCGCGCCATTCTGGATGCTGACCGGAAAGCCTTGTGCAATCAATTCTGTTACGGAGAAGTCTTTGTATTTAAAAGAAGGTCCAAAGTCACCTTGGAGCAGATTGCCAAGGTAGTTTAAGTACTGCCACCACAGCGGCTGATCCAGGCCATACGCAGCTTTCAAGTTCGCCATGATCTCCGGCGGCAACGGCGCCTCTTGATCAAACGGGCCGCCAGGCGCAAGACGCATTAAAAAGAACGCTACGGTAATCACCACCCACAGAGTGGGAATGGCAATGATTAGACGGCGCGTAAAATAGGCCCACATAGACTTGCGAGAATCCTGTTCGAGGGTTGTTGCTGGAAAGCGTCAAATACCATACCGGGGTCCGGGGTGGCACGCTAGGCCTGGAACGAGAGGGTAATATTTATCAAACCTTGCTTTTTCTTCGGGCCGTTGTCACAAGCGTTAAGCACGTCAACGGATGAGTGCCTAGGCTGTTGTTATGCCATCCCAACATCCCTAGTGGGTCCGAGGCGCGGTGCGGTGCGTTAACTGCCGCACGCTCAGAGAACCTTTCTGCCTAGTGGAGATAAAGTTGGGAAGGCTGACGGCAGAAGGTTATCTGAAAACCCGTGGCCATTAAAACCAATCACCGTTTCGGAAAATAATATCCCGACAAGAAATGGAAAAATCAGACTTCCGCCTCAGCTTTGACCGTGTTGGACAACGTTCCAACATGCTCAATCTCAATATCAATGCTGTCGCCGGACTTAAGCCATAGAGGCGGTGTGCGTCCAGCCCCGACACCAGCCGGCGTGCCCGTCGCAAGCACATCTCCGGGTTCGAGATGCGTAAAACCAGATATATAAGAAATAAGAAAGGGAACCGTAAAAATCATATCCTGCGTTGAGGCGTCCTGCATAATATCGCCATTAATGCGCGTCGTCAGATGTAAGTTTTGTGGGTCTGGTATTTCGCGCGCTGGAACCAGCCACGGCCCACACGCCCCAGACGAATCAAAGTTCTTGCCAGCAGTAAAAGAGTGCTTCTGATAATCCCGCACGGAGCCATCCAGAAAACAAGTATACCCGGCGACATGCTCCAGCGCCCGGTCAACATCAATATGCCGGCCGCCACGACCAATCACGACAGCCAATTCACCTTCGAAATCATACTGCTCCGAAATCATGGGCATAATGACTGATTGTTGGTGGCCAACGACAGATTGGGCAGTCCGCATAAATATATTTGGATTGCCCGCCACTTCGCCGCCCATCTCTTTAGCGTGATCTTTGTAATTCTTGCCAACGCAGAGAATGCGGTCCGTGTCAGGAATAACCTGATGCAAAATCACGTGATCGAGATCGACTGTCGGAGATCGCGTCTCGGCAACCTTAATAAGGTTATCGAGAGGGCCGGCGCCTAAAACAGCCTTAAGGCTAGGACCGGCATCAGACAGATCGATAATTCCATCATCGATAACAGCACCGAACTTCACGCCTTCATTATATTCATAAGAGACAAACTTCATCGGTCGTCATGAGCCTTCTATAATTAAGGGCCGGTCAATACCCACCCATATTCATTGTTCGGGGCAGCCACAATACAATCTCTGGCCACGCAATAAGTATACCAACCGTGAACAAATCCATGATCACAAATGGCCCAACGCCGCGAAAAACCGTCTCCAAACTTATGTCTGGCCTAACCCCGTTTACGATAAAACAATTAAGCCCTATTGGGGGCGTAACCAAGCCAATCTCGATCATTTTAACGACGAGAATGCCAAACCAAATAGGGTCATATCCGAGTGATAATATGACCGGGTAAACCACCGGCATGGTCAAGAGCAGCATACCCAGGCCATCAAGGAACATGCCTAAAATCATATAGGTGGCGAGAATAGTTAGGAGGATCACTAATCGGGGAACCTCTAGATTGCCGATCCAATCGGCTAGCATACCCGGCAACCCAGTGAAGCCGAGAAATCGAACGAACACCAAAATGCACCAGACAATGGCCAACACCATTGCGGTCAAACGCGCCGTGTCGACGAATGCTTCGACAATTTGTTTTTTGCGTGTACTACGGTTTGAAAGGGCCATCACCAACACTAACGCGGCACCTATCCCCCCCACCTCAGTAGGTGTCATCCAACCGGTATAGAGGCCGATAATAACAACGCCGATTACGGAAATAATGCCCCACGCCCGACCTAAGGCCTTAAACTTCTCGAGAATAGGAATAGCTTCCGTCGACGCCGGCCCAAGCTCTGGTGATATTTTAACGCGCAACACAATAAAGCCCGCGTACAAAATCGCGGACAGGACGCCCGGCACAAAACCAGCCAGCAAGAGCGCCCCAACAGACTCTTCAACAATAATGCCATAAAGAACCAATATAGCGCTCGGTGGAATCAGAGACGCGAGCGTCCCACCCGCGGCAACGACGCCAGCAGCGAGACGGGGATCGTAGCCCGCTTTCAACATTTCGGGTATTGATACGCGGGCAAACACAGCGGCTGTTGCCGTACTTGCGCCAGAGACCGCTGCAAACCCAGCAGTCGCAAATACAGTTGCAACCGCGAGCCCGCCTGGCAGGCGGCCCGTCCATGCTCGTGCTGCCGCAAATGCTTTTTGCGTCAGCCCTGCATGAAACGCGAGAAAACCAATGAGAATAAACATTGGCAATACAGATAAGGAGTAACGAGCCGTCTCTGCATAGGTCAGTAAACCTGTGAGGCCAACGGCGGGATCCCAGCCTCTAAGAATAAACAGTCCGCCAAGGCCAACAACCCCGGCCGCCCAAGCGACGCGCATGCCAGCGACAACAAGAACAGCAAGAGCTAAGAGGCCCGTAAGCCCGGCCAAGAATGGATCAACCGTCATGACCGACCCCGGAGCCCAAGGACCTCAGGTTCAGCCTTTCCGATCGCGCCATCAATTTCTTCACGTGCAAGGTCTTCCACAGAGGCCGCAGGCAAGGCCGCGACAGGCTCCCCGTCTGGATTAATCATTAGCCGCAGAGAGTCGAAGAGCTGCAAAGCCAAGCGCACGGAAAGCACGGCAAGGGCGACGCTAATTAAAGCTTTCGATGGCCAGATAGGGAGCAATAAATCCATCGTTGCGTCACCGACACGGTACGCGCGAACAACGCCGTCGACACTAGCTAACCCAACCGCACTCACGAAACCAAAGGCGACCAGCGTAGTCACGGACTCGACGAACCAAAGAGTACGGCCCGACAACCGCCTAACAACCATCTCCATGCGCACATGCCCTCCCATGCGCTGGCATTGTGACGCGCCGAGAAAGGCCACTGCGGCCATACCTAAATTGAACATATCGATAATGCCCGGCAGCGGCGCGTTAAGGAGTTTGCGGCTCAAGACCTCAACAACCGTGAGCGTCATTGCAACGGCAATCAAAGCACCAGCAATATAGGCGCAGGCATCTTCGATGCGACACCAAATAGAATGAACTCGCTCTAGAGCGATAAGGACTGATTGTTGGTTCAACACATTAAGAAACCTTATCGGAGATGGCTTGAGTCAGAAAAGTACCCGGCAACAAAGACATTAATCTACCTTATATATCAGCCGTTACAGACGTTATGCCTTAGCCACTAAGCGGCTTATGGCAAATCTCCTCAATTTCCAGCTTTGCGCCCAGCAGCAACAAACCTGAACGAACGGCAGAACGGGTTGGTGAAGCGCCGTCAAAGTAAGTTGCGTTAAACGCTTTAAAGTTATCTACATCGGTCAACCAGGCCATACATTTCACAACATCTGAGAAAGCACAGTCGGCGCTTTTCAGCACACTATGTAGGCTGTCCATGATAGCTTTCGTTTGGCTAGCAATATCACCGTTGACCATTTGGCCGTCTGACCCCCTGGGCATAAGCCCAGAGATAAAAACGAAATCCCCTAGCTGGACTAATAGGATTTGAAGTGCCGCCTGGAAGAGACCACTGCGGTTCAATTGCCGTTCGGGTCACTGTTTACAACCCCTCCGCGTTAGCCGCTTCTGCTTCTGCAAGAATAAAGCTCAGGTATTCTTCGGCTTCAAAACGCCGGCTATTCCTCTTAATCCAACCGTCCCATAACGGCTGTGCTGTTTCAGCCTTAAAGGTACTGAGGGCAACAGGATCGTAGACAATGCGCTCCATACCGCCAGCATCGAATTCTGGTATCCACTCGGTATCTGCGCCTGCCAGAGCCTCAAACTGCAACTCATAGGCCTCAATATTGATTTCTTCGACAAGCGCGCGCTCTTCCTCAGACAACGCAGCCCAAGAATCCTTACTCACCAGAATAACGCAGCTCGGGATCGCGAGATTCATGTTGAACGTGTACCACTCCGATACCTCATGAATGCGGTAACTAGCAAACGTGTATGAAAAAGGTAGTGCAGCAGCGTCAAATAACCGACGCTCTATACTAGTATAAATTTCCGGGGCGGGAACGGACGTTGGACGAGCACCAAGAGCGCGCACACCATCTCCAATGGCACCAGGCGCACGCACGCGCATACCCTTCCAAGATTTAAGGTCTGTAGGTGCGTCGCCGCGCCCCATAAACTCATACCGAGGCGCAATCACATGCTGCAAAACGCGGGCATTGAACTGGTCCAGCTCTCGCTCAATGACTGGGTGTTGATGGGCTTTAAGGGCAACCCTATGCGCTGATCGAATATCATTAAACGGCAGAAACGGGAGCTCGAGCCCAAGTAACGCTGGCGTTTTTCCAGGGTGGTAAGACGGACATATATGAGCCGCCTCAAAAGCACCGAGCGCAATGCCATCAATATTTTCCCGCGACGGCGAAATGGCCTCGCCAAAATGGGTGATAATCTTAAAAGCACCGTCTGTACGACGCGCCACTTCTTTCGCAAGGTGCTCAATAGAAACGGTAACCGCCCTACTGTTTCCCCAGAGCGAAACATTCCACACCGTATCCGCGGCAGCAGGCACGGCAAATAGAGTGCAGGCAAGAAGAGCCGTGACACCGAGTCTTATAAAATTTTGCACAGACTACGGTGCCTCGAAGAGAGCGACATCATAGATGCCTGAACCCTCACGGAGGGGTTTGATCTCTTTCTGGTAAGCGTCCGATTTATAGTATGCCTCAGCCTTCTCCAGAGTTTCGAATTTCGAAACGACTACGCTTCGTCCAGCTAAAAAATCGCCTTCAAGCACCTCCTTGGCTGGGCCGCGCACAACATACTCGGCGCCGTACTCTTCAGATAGAGCGGCAGCTTTTCCGACATACTCTTTAAGTCCATCAGTCATATTGTCGATACGTGCAATCGCTACAACGTAGCCAGGCATAGCGTGTCTCCTTGGTGATAATCTAACTAGCGAGTACCTGTTTAGCAGTCTCAGTGGTTGGCGACTAGTTGACCAAAGCCTTTTAGAGGGTCTTCGATACCCAACTGGCGTAGGCCTGCCCAATACGTAATGACGTTGACTGTGAGCACCGGCTTCCCAAGCCTAGCCTCCATATCATCGACAAGGAATGACATAGATGAATTCGTCCCGACCTTAATAATACAGTCCACACCATCAACATTAATTTCGTCGACAGCCTGATTGAGCAATTCGGGTGTCGCGGTAGCGATATGCAAAGGCGTCGGGTGCTGCAAGCCTTTAATCGCCAAAATATTGTACCCTGCCTCATTAAAAAACGCCGTGCAGGCCTCATCAGCCGGCGGCATCCAAGGCGTTAAGATTCCTAGGTTTTTTGGTTTCCCGAGCACTTCTAGAGCTTTCAGCATGGCGTGCGCCGGTAACATAACGGGAATGCCACCGCTTAAGGTCTGCATGTTAGCACGCATAGCGTCTGCCCCAGAGAGGCCCTTCGCCAAACTATCAACAGAGTGCCCGTGGACGATGACGTCTGGCTCGCAGGCCATCAGCACATCAATCGCGGCAACCATTTCGACTGAGGCCCCAAGGAATTTTTTATATTTCTCGAGGTCATGGGCTGGCCGGTTAACCCGGCTCATACGCGACACATGGTTGGTAACCCCAGGCGGCTGCATTGCTGCCATTTCCGGTTCCACTATTGTGTTACTCGCGGGAACGAGAACACCAATCTTTGCGCGAAACCCCAGAGCGTCTGCGCCACAATCTAATGCCGATGTGTTGGACATCTGCTTAATCTCCCCTGCTCACGTTGTGTCGTTTCTTTGACACTCTTTATAGCGTGATGTTTATTCCGTTCGAACGACTGTAATGCGACACCCGTTCAACGGGCGACTACGGGAGACCCATTATTATGGCTAACGACGCTGAAGCTGGTGCACGTGAAATGTTTGATGAGATTGCGGCCTTAATGGGCGGAATCGCCAAGGCCTTTGAATTAGATGAGAGCCAAGCCATTACGGCTTTAGAAAAGGGTGTCATACAAATGGCCTTCGAAACTGATTCCAACGGGAATCCTTTCGTCCTGGCCACATACGGAGAGAAAACAGCCCGACTTTACGCTGGCGCAATCAAACAAGAAACAGACGCTAAGCATTGAATTATAAAGTAACTATTGCTCTCTAGATAATATATGTGCATATACATAAGGTATGGAAAACGGGCTGGGCGCACCATCTAAACTCGCCACACAGGCCGCCGAAGTGTGCCTTTGTTTCCACGCCCGGAAAGCCTCCCGGGCCATCACCCAAGTCTTTGACCGCATCCTCGCGCCAACTGGACTAAAAGCGACACAACTCAGCCTTCTTATGGTCGTCAGTGCCCGCGAACCTATGAGAATCGGAGACCTTGCAGATGCGCTTGTGTCTGACTCGACAACCGTATCACGAACAATAAAGCCCCTAATCAGAGCCGGACTGATCCAGGGGTCCATAGA
This sequence comes from Rhodospirillaceae bacterium, assembly GCA_028822445.1. Lineage (GTDB taxonomy): Bacteria > Pseudomonadota > Alphaproteobacteria > Rhodospirillales > Rhodospirillaceae > WLXB01. The sequence continues at coordinate 131,296 of JAPKDQ010000002.1, forward strand.
TTCAGAAGATCGCAGGGTCAAAATAATAAACCTGTCTCATTCTGGACACGCCACATTGGAGAGGGCGCTTCCTTTGTGGCAAGAAGCCCAAAGCCATATCGCTAAACGGTTGGGCGGCACTATCGTTCAGCATCTTCTTCCCGCTTTAGAATCGGCTGCAAAACTGGGCTCTACCGACGAAAGAAAGCAATAATAACGCCGCTCAGGTTATATATATGTATATACATATATTTAGAGTTCCTGACTCCCATTCGGTGAAACATACAGGCGAGGTGTAATAAATGCGCCAATCACCTAAAGCGCTGCGCGCGCACCTTACGATCTATGGTGAACATAGCCTATCGCGCTGGAGGGTGCATTGACCATCATTCACCCTGGCCTCATTTTAATGTCATGAGAAAAACAGCCGCCGTCATCCTTGCTGGGGGACAGGGCCGCCGCCTCGGCGGTGCCGAAAAGGCTCTTGTGGAGATCAACGGCATGCGCCTGATAGAATGCGTGCGTGGGCGGTTAACACCACAATGTTCAGAGGTCGCGCTTAGCCTGCGCGCACGACAGGCGTGGGCTGAACCCTTCACAATGCCCCTGATCCTTGACCGGCCAACACCGAAAAGTGGGCCTTTAGGCGGCATTGCAGCCGCACTGCATTGGGCCCAATCATTAGACCCTCAGCCGGAATGGGTTGTTACGACGCCCGTAGACCTGCCATTCTTGCCCCTTAGGTTAGTTCACAGGCTAACATCGACAGATACAGACATCGGTGTCGCACGCTCCATGGGGCAAACCCACTACGCCGTTGCGGCATGGAGGCCGAGCCTTTTAGCATCCCTGGAGCGCGCGTTGTTAGACGGGCCCATTGCCATACGGGATTTCCAGTCAAAGCATTCGGTTGCGCTGCATGAGTGGCCAAAGTCTTCGGTTGACCCATTCTTTAATGTGAATACAGCAGAAGACGTTAAAATAGCAGAGGACCATGCGCACGCCCTCGCCCCCCAGTGACTGCGCACAACATGATAGCGGTATGAGACTGAAGACACAAAAATAAAGCCCCTGTTGGTCGCCATTGATAAAGGCACAGCATCCACCCGAGCCATAGCATTTTGCCTCGACGCCATGGGCATTGATGGAGGAATTACGACCAACAGTCGGCGTCAGCAGTTCTAGCCTGATGTTTTAAATATTCTGGTTGAGTGGCCAAAAAATTTAGGGGTCAGCGCACGGTCGCGGGGCGAGGCGACGGGCTCCATAAATCGCTCGATGAAATTACACAGACGTGCAAAACGAACCATGCCCCTAGACAAACATACGAGTGGCGTGGAGCTGTAGAGCGCGTCAAAACGAGTTAGAGACTTAGAGATCACAGAAAAAACGCGCTGAGATTAAAGTTGGAGTCGGAAGGCTTTCCGGCCTGCCGCAATGCAGGATTCTCTGCTCAGAAAATCCGCAACACATTGAAAACAATCTTCTTTCCATAGCCTGAATTACAGCCTGCCTCATTTTGGATAGAATCCTCCATCGGTCCATGTTCGATAAGGTTGATTGTATTATGGGATCATCTCCCCCGGTTGGGTCCAGCAAGTCGGGCGCCGCCGCCAAGGTCAAGTGGTTTAACCCAGCCAAAGGGTTTGGTTTCGTCGCCCTGACGGACGGCACCCCGGATGCCTTTCTCCACGTATCTATTGTACATAAGGCGGGCTTAAGAACGCTGCGCCAAGGCGCTACTATCATTTGCTCATTATCGGATGGGCCAAAAGGTCCGCAAATCACCGTCATAGAACAGGTCGATAACTCCACCGTCGTTGACAATGTACCGGAGGGAGACGAAAGCATCTTGATCGGAGAGATTAAATTCTTTGCCGCAGACAAAGGTTATGGGTTTGGCGTTCCAGAAGGTGGTGGCCACGATATCTTTATTGGAATCGGTGCCCTGCAACGATCTGACCTTGATCGTTTAGAATCGGGCCAACGTGTTCGAATGCACGTCCAAGACGGTTCTAAAGGACCGACGGCGACACAAGTTGAAATTCTTAAGGGCGGAACTACACCAGCCTAGGGCAAGGGTGAAGCATACAATTCCTTAAGGTATGGAGCGGCGCTGTTGGGCGGTTAACCAAAGTATTGCAATCAATGCTGCAGTCAGAGGCACAGTCGCCGCACCGTTCACGGCCGCCCAGCCAAATCCATTTTGCAGCGCACCAGAAGAAAACGTAGCCACAGAGATCGTTGCGAAGACGAGAAAATCGTTCGCGCCTTGAGCTTTTTCTTGCTCGCTCTGACGATACGTTTCGGTCAGCAACGCTGTGCCACCGATAAACATAAAGTTCCATCCGAGGCCTAAGGCAACAAGCCCGAACCAAAAATTGATTAACTCAGTACCCGCCAAATTAGACGCCATGCCGACGATATTTAACACGATGCCAAAAAATATAATCCGAAGCACCCCAAATTTTTTAATCAACGACCCCGTAAAGAAGCTCGGTCCGAACATCGCCAGGGCATGCCATTGAATAACAAAGGCCGCATCATCAAATTCAAAGCCAAAGGCGACCATTGAGAGTGGTGTTGCACTCATCACGAGAATCATAACCCCGTAGCCCGCCATCGCTGATATGGCAGCGACGATAAACCTTGGCTGTCCCATAATCTCAGCCAAAGGCCTTTCATCGGCAGGCGCTGCCTTTGTTTTGGGTGCAGGCTTTTTTAAAGCGGCCGTTTGCATAAAGAAGGCCGTGAAGACCGACAGCGCAGCAATGGCGGCATAGCAACCGGCAAAAAGAGACGGCGAAAACAAATCACGCGTGGCCTTGGCTATCTCTGGGCCCATCACTGCCGATAGTATTCCACCCGCCATAACCAATGAAATAGCCTTCGCTTTATTCTCAGGCAGCGCGGCTTCGGCGGCAGCAAACCGATAAAAGCCCCAAAACGCATTGTGCGTTCCGAGCAAAGCAGCGGCAATGATCAGTAAACCGAAGCTTCCCTCTATCAATGCATAGAATCCCGTCAGACCGCCACAAACCCCGACAATCTGTCCGAATGTGAAGCCCACACGGCGCCCAACCTTCTTCATCCAAAGAGCCGCTGGAAAAGTAGCGCACATCGTGGCAACAAATTGGATGGCCAATGGCAAAGTTGCTAACCGCACATCCGGCGCGAGATACGCGCCGGCTAACGCCGTCACGAGCATAACAATGCTGGCGCCCGTCATAGAAATCGCTTGGGAAAAAGCCAGAACCAACACCGTACGGCGCGCACGGTTTGCATTAATTAAATTGTCTTTAGGTTCTTCGGCTGCGCTGGATTGATACGTCACCGACTGGATCTAACGCGCGAGCCATCGGGATTGCGGCGCGACAAGATTCGATCGAACCATTGCACGAAGAGCGGCTTCACCTCTTCTGGCGGCACGCAATCCAAAACAATTGAGTCTTTCGCGTACGGGTTTTTGGGTGGCGCACTCACCTTTTCACCAAAGACACACGGCGTATAGGAAACTGAACTCGGCTCATCTTCAGTGATCAAGCCGTTCATCCACATGACCAAGACAATGATCCCAAATGTGATCACCACTGCGGCCACGGATGCCGCCACCAGTCTAATAAGAAAAGGCGTTTTAAGCATAGCCGTGGCTTACACCTGATAACCCAGGCTGTGCAAGCGATAGAGTATGCGAGAGCGGGTTAGCGAAAGATGACAGGATTTTCAGATTTAAGCCCGAGAATTGACACAATTGAACACTTTTAATGAGGCTCAAGAAATCCAGTTAGGCGGGCCGACCACACGTTACCCTTCCCCTCCCGCGTCCTCAAACGTGCTGTCGGTCCGTCGCCTTACTTTTCGCCACCAGTCTCTCTCAACAGATTTGTACTTTAATTATTAGTGGTTGTTTGTTAGAACGTTTCCAAAGAACAAATGACGATGTTAGAGACAATGGCTACAGTCGATCAAAAAAAATCAGAAATGGGTGACGCTGTCCTGGCTGACAGGCTGCGCGAGGTTGGTTTACGCCCAACACGGCAACGCATGGCGCTTGTAGATATTCTTCTGTCACAGGGCAACAGGCATATGACGGCCGAATCATTGTACTCGGAGGCCACGTCGCAGGGCGCTAAAGTATCTCTAGCGACCGTTTATAACGCCCTACACACGTTTACGGCTAAAGGTCTGCTTCGAGAAATTTCCATCGATTCAACCCAGTCTTACTTCGATACAAACACTAAAGAGCATCATCACTTTTATTTTGAAAAATCAGGCAAACTTGAAGATATAGAACCCAATCACGTTAAACTCTCTCGTGTGCCTAACGCGCCAGACGGCATGTCTATTTCCCGCGTGGATGTAGTGATCCGGGTCGACGGCTAAGCCTAAGATTTAATTCAAAACGCGGGCCAAACCCATAAGATTAGAATAATTCTAGACTGCTTGACTTCCCTTCTACGCCTACCGTAGAACAGTCCTCAGCGGTTGATTAACGATGAACATCGACCGCCGGGATTCGAATTTCAAACAGAACCTTTTCAGGAGGGACTCATGGCAGAACTCAAAGGAAGTAAGACGGAAGAAAGCTTGAAGGCAGCTTTTGCAGGCGAAAGCCAAGCCAACCGTCGTTATCTCTATTTCGCACAAAAGGCTGATATAGAAGGCCAAAACGAAGTTTCCGCGCTCTTTCGCTCAACAGCAGAAGGCGAAACAGGACATGCGTTCGGTCATCTGGAGTACTTGGAAACGGTCGGCGACCCAGCGACCGGAGAGCCCATCGGTGATTCAAGTTTAAATCTAAAGTCTGCCGTCGCCGGTGAAACCCACGAGTACACCGACATGTACCCTGGTATGGCCAAGACCGCACGCGAAGAAGGCTTCGACGAAATCGCTGACTGGTTCGAAACGCTTGCTAAGGCTGAGAAGTCCCACGCTGGCCGTTTCCAGAAAGCACTCGATAGCCTCGACACCTAAATTTCTCTTGTGCGGATCGGTTGGAACGCCAATCGATCCGCACATTTCTTTTTCTATAATTAAGCAGTGAGCACCGGCCATGCGCGAAGGCAGCCTGAGCGCCCCAACACGGCAACCTATTGATTGGCAAAACCCCGACTTTCTAAATGCCGAGAAGCTAGATGCTGAAATGCGCCGACAGTTCGATATCTGTCATGGGTGCCGCCGCTGCTTTAATTTATGTGATTCATTCCCTCGCCTGTTTGACCTGGTTGATGATCAAGAAGACGAGGTCGAGGGCGTTGATAGCACGAATTTCAAATCCGTCGTCGATGCCTGCACCCTATGCGACATGTGCTTTCTTACGAAGTGCCCCTATGTCCCACCACACGAATTCAATATTGATTTTCCGCATTTGATGTTGCGCTACCGTGCTGCCGAAAAAGCCAGCAACGGTGTTCCCTTTTTCGATAAGCAACTGACTGAAACAGATCGCAACGGCAAACTAGCTGGCGGGGTCTCAGGCATTGCTAATTGGGCGTCGCAGCGAGGCAACGGCTTCACCCGTTCTATTCTTGAAACCGTCGCCGACGTTCACAGAGACGTCGAATTGCCAAAGTTTCACGGCAAAACATTTCAGGCGCGAGCGAAAGAAAACCCATCAAAAGTAAACACAGACGCGCCTGCCCATGGGCGCAAGGCTGTAATTTACGCCACGTGTTTTGCCAACTACAACAATCCGGACATTGGGACAGCGGCTCTAAACGTGCTGGGTCATAATGGCGTTGAGACAGAGGTCGTTTACCCCGGCTGTTGCGGCATGCCGCAGTTGGAACAAGGCGACATTGCCCGCGTAGCAGAGAAAGCCAAGTCTACGGCGGCAGCCCTTCGACCTTATATCGATAACGGCAAAGATATTATCGCCCTGGTTCCATCCTGCGCCTTAATGATGAAATTCGAATGGCCGCTAATTGTACCAAACGATGAAAACATCAAGCTCTTAGCCCAGGCCACATTCGATATATCTGAGTACGTTATGGCCATCGCCAACAATGAAGGCTTGGCAGATGGGTTAAGCCCTATTGGCGGTAACATTGCTCTGCACCTCGCATGCCACACGCGCGCACAGCAAATGGGGCCCAAGGGGGCGGAAATGCTGCGCGCCATTCCCGATGCAAAAGTCACAGTCATTGAGCGATGTTCCGGTCACGGTGGATCTTGGGGCGTAAAAAAACAAAACTTCGACATCGCCACAAAGTTCGCAACACAAACCGTAAAGAAGGTAGCGGATGTGAAACCGACACACTTGTGTTCTGAATGCCCTCTTGCTGGAAAGCATATTGTGCAAGGCATGCGCGCCCTCGGAGAAGACACACCCGCAATCGAACAATCAACTCACCCCATTCAGGTTCTTGCGAAAGCCTACGGATTTTAATTATGACAAACGCAAAAAAAGAGCTTACGCCCAAAGATCTAATGCCTATTAACGAGTATGGGAAAATTCGTCATGACCATCGCCGGGCTTTAATTGCAAAAAAAGCGAAGCGCCGCCTTCATGTCGGACCTTATGCGACATTCCACTTTGAGAATTACGAAACGATGTGGGCCCAAGTGCAAGAAATGCTCTACATAGAAAAAGGGGGTGAGGCCCAAATCGCAGACGAATTGGAAGCTTACAATCCACTCATTCCCCAAGGGCGAGAGCTCATCGCGACACTATTTATCGAGATTGAAGAAGAGGGCCGGCGACGCAGAGCCTTGGCAACGCTGGGACACATCGAAGAACAGATTATTTTATCTTTTGGAGAACACCGCGTCGTCGCTGTTCCAGAAGACGACGTTGACCGAACAACGGAAGATGGAAAAACATCAGCTGTGCATTTTCTCAGGTTCCCGTTCACACCCAATCAGGCTAAAGAATTCAAAAATATCGGTGAACAGGCCACGCTAGGTGTTAAGCACAAGAACTACCAGCACACAGCTGTGCTGTTGGGTGGTGTAAAAGCGGAATTGGCTAGTGACTTAGATTAGTCGATAAACTCACCGTCATAGAGACCCCAGAAAAGGCCGCGAAGGAGCCAGCCCTTAGTTCCATGGGCTTCGACCAGGCAAAGCTCTGCCTGCTTTGGACAGTGATCGACAACCACTACCACACCGAAACCAATTTCCGCGATAACGGGACTAGACGTTACAGACCTCTTGTAGAGCGAAGACGCCGCCTCAGTGACAAGGCCGGTTCTCTGGCCGGAAAGCATGCTTTGGTGGATCCAGCCCTCAACACCATCTGGATCCCTTACTTGGCGCCACGCATCAAATTCTTCGGTCACCTCAACGGGAAGGTTTCGACGTTGATAGACCCAGGTTACGGGATAGCGGACGCCCGGCCCAGTTCGCATGTTAACGGGCTCTGTTCTAAGTGAAACGAATCGCGGTAGCGGAAGAGATGACACCCTGCCTTGCTGCGCGTGAGCGGGCGGCATAATAGCCAAGAATCCGCTCCATAGCGTTGCCGCAACAACACCAAGAACCAACACAAAACGCATCAAACGGCGCCAATCTTTCTGGTGCAAAGTCATACTCTCATGTCTTGCCGAAGAATGGCCGTCTTGGCAACGCATTACCTGGATTCTGGACAAGCAGCATGGCTGCTGGTACGCAGGGGCTTCATCACCCCGGGAGTTCCGGATGACCCTCAAGAAACCAACCGTCATCGTAACGCGCAAGCTACCAGAAATGGTCGAAACGCGGATGATGGAATTGTTCGATGTTCGCTTAAATGTGAACGACACGCCGTTTGATCGTGAGGCCCTGGGCAATGCGTTACAATCTTGCCACGTCTTGGTGCCGACGCTCACCGATAATTTGGATGGCGAATTACTAGGCGCGGTGAAGACCAAAACGAAATTAATCGCGAACTTTGGTAATGGCACCGATCATATCGCCGTCGCGGCCGCTCAAGCGGCCGGGATTGCCGTCACCAACACACCTGACGTTCTGACGGAAGATACAGCCGACATGGCAATGGCGCTGATAGTCGCGGTGCCCCGGCGTCTGGTTGAAGGTGCGCGCATTATTAAAGAGGGTCTCTTTACAGGGTGGACGCCAACACACATGCTAGGGCGCAGGATGTCCGGTAAGCGGCTCGGCATTATCGGTATGGGTCGTATCGGCTTTGCTGTTGCCCAACGCGCCCGCGGATTTGGGATGGCCGTTCACTATCACAATCGCCACCGCCTGATGCCCGATATAGAACAAGAAGTTGAAGCCACTTATTGGACAAATCTCGACCAAATGCTCGCACGTATGGATGTGGTATCTATTCATTGCCCGCACACACCTGAAACGTTTCACCTTCTTTCAGAGCGGCGACTTAAACTTCTAAAAAAAGATGCATATATCGTTAACTTGGCGCGCGGTGAAATTGTTGATGAAGACGCCCTCATAAGAATGCTCGAGAACGGGCAGCTTGCGGGTGCTGGATTGGACGTGTTCGAACATGAACCAGCCACAAAACTAAAACTTCTCGAGATGGATAATGTAACGCTTCTTCCGCACATGGGCTCAGCGACCATTGAAGGCCGCATCGAAATGGGTGAAAAAGTCATCATCAACATAAAAACGTTTTTTGACGGTCACCGCCCACCCGACCGCGTTATCCCCACCTGAATTGAACCACGTAATGGAAAACGTACTTATCGTACACGAGGTCCCGTGGCTGGAACCCCTTGAGGCCTTTTCGACCTTTGCGGGCGACCCTGTCGCGGCACTTCTCCATGGCGACGGCGCCAATGAAATGGGTCGCTGGTCTTACATCGCGGCCTCGCCATTCAGAACCATAATCGTGGATGCTGATATGGAGGCCACGATCGATGGACGTCCGGCTCAAGGGGATCCATTCCACCTCATAAATATTGCACTAAAGAGTTTCCCCATCGAGGAACTAGGACCGGCACCTTTCTTGGGTGGTGCAGTCGGTTTCTTCGGATATGAAATGGGCGGGCTCGTTGAGAGCCTCCCTCCGCCAAAAACAGGAGCAACCAATCCGGCCTTGGTGGTTGGTCTTTACGATGTGGTCGTCGCTTTCGACCATGTCGAGCAAAAGACTTGGGTCATTGCGACGGGTTTTCCTGAACCCATCGACAGTTTGCGGCGCAACCGTGCGCAAGATCGCGCGCGATGGATGATCGATCAAATACAAAGTCGGCCCGAAAGTCAGATCACTATGTGCTCTGCCGAATGGTCGGCTGAACAATCAAGAATAGAGGTGAAAGATTCGATCCAGGCGGCAATTGAACTCATCAACGCGGGGGATGCTTTTCAAGCCAACATCACCCAGAGATTTATTGCTCAGAAACCAAAAAATACAACGCCCTGGGATTTATTTCTCCAATTACGCAAAACACTGCCGTCGCCATTCGGCGCGTACGTGGCAGGGTCATCAAAATTCCATGTTCTTTCCGCCTCCCCTGAACGTTTCTTGCAGGCTACTCGACATGGTTCAGTTGAAACCTGGCCGATTAAAGGAACCCGGCCAAGACATAAAGATCCAGCAACAGACAGACAGCTAGCAACGGACCTAGCCCAGAGCCCAAAAGACAACGCCGAAAACCTCATGATCGTCGACCTCATGCGCAACGACATTTCTAGGGTCTGCGAAAGCGGCAGCGTGAGTGTGCCACAATGCTGCCAAGTGGAGACCTTCGCCCGTGTGCACCACCTTGTCTCTGTTGTGACTGGGGAACTGCGCGCTGATAAATCTGCCATCGATCTATTGCGGGCTTGTTTCCCAGGCGGCTCAGTGACAGGGGCACCAAAAGTTCGCGCTATGGAAATGATCCACGAACTGGAACCCTCTGCGCGCGGACCATACTGCGGCGCGATTGCTTGGATCGGTTTTGACGGCGCAATGGATTCGGCCATTGTTATTCGCAGCCTTATCGTGGACGACGATCAGGTTATTGCTCAGGCTGGCGGAGGCATTGTTGCCGATTCAGATCCCTCACTAGAATATGAAGAGGCTATGGTAAAGTTACGACCACTTCTTTCCGTTCTCGATCCCACCGCAACAATATGATCATCGATCTCAACGGAAAACACACAGAGTCCAGAGACGCTTTAATCGACGTCGCAGATCGTGGTTTTACGCTGGGCGATGGTATTTTTGAAACCATTCGCGTGAGAGACGGTAAGCCGGACCGGTTTACCGCCCACATGACGCGGATGCGTTACGGTGCTAAAATCCTAGGTATTCCCATGCCCACAACAAGTTCAGGCGTTGAGAGTCGACTGACTAGAATCGTCGAAGCCAACAACCTGAAGAATGCCGTCGTCCGCATAACACTCAGCCATGGACCCGCTCCAAGAGGACTCCTACCGCCAGACGTCGCAGCTCCAACATTTGTCATTACTGCGTCTCCTCTGCCGAAAACAGCACCTTCGGTTAAAGCCATTCTGGCAATTAAAGTGCGACGTAACGAGTTCTCCGCATCTTCGAGGATAAAGTCTCTGAGCTACGTCGATAACGTCATAGCCCGCCGAGAAGCCGCCGAATATGGCGCCGACGACGCCCTTATTCTGAACACGCAAGGGCGATTGGCGGAATCTACGGTTTCAAATCTGTTTCTTATGATCAAAGGCGCATTGCTAACGCCGCCTGTCTCAGACGGAGCGCTACCGGGGGTCATGCGAGCAGACCTGATTTCGCATTTTAGAGCAGAAGAGAAACCACTAGTGGTCGACGATTTAGCAAAAGCGGAAGAGGCTTTTTTGACCAATGCCCTGGGCGTGCGTGCGCTCATTGCCGTGGCAGACCAACCTATCGGTGACGGTGAGCCCGGACCCACAACCCAAATGCTGGCCACGCAGCTATAAATAGAACAGGCTACTTATCCTGCGGTGCAAGCGCCGGTTATGTCCTGGTGAGCAGCAGTGAACCCACTCAAAGAATAAGTGTCTGTCGTCAACGTGCCGCGACTGGAGGTGCCCCTTACCGTCAACTTTGAGCCTCGAATCATGGCCTTGACCATCGTTTTGTCCGTGGCTTCGTCTCTGTTCCAGGCTCGCTCGCCATGCGTGAACATATCGTATGTGGTCGACCCGGTTTGGATTCTAACATCAGAGTTCTCTTTATATGCATAGCCAGCGACAATACTAACGACGTCCAGAGAATCTTCACTGGGACGATGGGTCACCAACGCAAATATGTCGCCACGGCGGGTATAATCACCTTCTTCGTCCGTTGGTTCGCTCGCCATGTAGCAAACAATCCCTGCATCTTCTTTATACGAGTATGCAGTCCAGGCGCCATGCGTCCCAATCACCGTGACATCCTGAGCTAAGGCTGCCGTCGCGCCCATTATTGTTAAGAAGAAAATTATGGGCGCCTTCAATGCGTTAGCTCCGCGCATCCAGTGGAACTCCTTTGCCAACATTACCCGCGATCTTACCTGACCATCGGTAAGATTGTGTTGATGTTGTGACCCGGACGCAACCCCTAGTTTCTGCCGAGTCGCCCCTCAATCTTCAGGCCCACCCTTTTCCGCTGCCAGAACTTCGGCCAGCGGAGGCTCTTGGCGAAAGCGTTGCATATCTTCTTGTCGTAGAACGGGGCCGCCATGCACATGTTTAGGAAGCGGTTCGGACGGCCCACCAGGCACAACCGGCCGCGACGAAAATCGGCCGCGAGAGACAAGCCGGTCATACATCACTACGACACCGGCAATTCCGACATTCAGACTAAATCGAGTCGGAATACGAATTAGGTGGTCACAGCGCTCTATCATCTCCGGCGACAAACCACCGCGCTCTGAGCCAAGAACGTAGGCTGCTCTTATGGGGTGCCTGAAGCTGGGTAGCTCAACTGCATCATCATCGATTTCGATGCCAACCACGGAACACATTTTGGGAAGAACGAGCGAACCCAATGCTGGGAATTCATAAAAAGGAAGTTGGCCAATCGAGTCAGACGTGTCTGTCAGTGCCCCAACCTTACGGTGGTAATTTGCTGCTATCGTAAATACGAAGTTTGCATCAAAAGCATGGGCCGTCCGGAAAAGATTCCCAACATTATACTGCTTGCTTACGCCCTCGACGCCAATTCCGAAATACCCACGCACGCACCGTCTCCATATCAGTCGCTCAATTCTGGCCGTGCCCTGTATTGATCCAAGACGTCGGCGTTGGCAAGTGCCTCTGTGTTTTTGATCACTCGACCATGAACAACATCTCGTGCCGCCAACTCAGATATTTTACCGGACCGCGTCCGCGGAACATCAGACACAGATAGAATTTTTTCTGGGGTATGTCGTGGCGAGCATTCTTTGCGGATGCTAGCCTTAATATCGTTGATCAAATCTTGGCTCAGCATAACTCCATCAGAGAGAACAACAAACAAGATAACCCTCACATCACCCTGCCAATCCTGGCCGATAACCAGCGACGCTTGGATGCTAGGGTGCCTTTCAACAACACGATAAATCTCAGCCGTCCCTATACGCACACCGCCTGGGTTTAATGTCGCATCCGAACGCCCGTAAATAACAAAGCCGCCCGCGGCCGTGTGCTCAACCCAGTCGCCATGAGTCCACACGCCAGGGAACTGAGAAAAATAGGTTGACCGATACCGGCTCCCGTCTGGGTCGTTCCAGAATCCAACGGGCATAGATGGAAAAGAATTTGCACAGACCAATTCGCCCGGCTCACCACTCAACCGCTCGCCACCGTCACCGAATATGACGACATCCATAGCTAAGGCTGGCCCCTGGATTTCTCCATGCCAAACCGGAAGCCTTGGGTTCCCCGTTACGAAGCACCCAATAATATCTGTTCCACCCGCGATGGACGCCAGGTGCACGTCGGCTTTGATGTCCGTGTAGACGTAGTCAAACGCCTCCGGTGACAAGGGCGACCCGGTGGATGCGATGGTGCGTATCGACGAGAGGTTATGATTTGTTCTTAGGCAGACTCCATTTTTTTTGAGGGCATCAATGAATTTTGCCGACGTGCCAAAGAAAGAAATTTGTTCTTCGTCCACATAGTCAAACAGCACTGAAAAGTGTGGGTGGGCAGGTGACCCATCAAACAGGCAGAGGGTTGTTCTTAGGGCAAGTGCAGACACCAACCAGTTCCACATCATCCAGCCGCAGGTGGTGAAATAAAACACGCGGTCTTGCTCTTTTATATCGAGATGATAGCGATGCTCCTTCAGGTGCTGTAGCAGCGTACCGCCATGGCTATGGACGATGCACTTTGGCGCGCCAGTTGTCCCGGACGAAAATAGAATGAATAGCGGATGATCAAACGGAACGCGTGTGAAATCCAATTTCGCCGGTTCATGCTTTGCAAGCTCACGGCCCCAAGTGGAAAAAGCAGAGGAGCTTTCTAGGTCAGACACAAAAGGAACCGAGAGAACCAAGGACACGCTCGGTAAGTTCTGAGCGATGTCTTCAACCTGCTTCCGTCGATCATGGACACGGCCACTATAAACATACCCGTTTGTCGCGATTAGAGCCTTAGGCTCAATCTGGCCGAACCGGTCAAGAACACCGCGCACGCCAAAGTCTGGGGAGGCAGAAGAAAATATGGCACCAAGTGACGTTGCCGCGAGCATAGCGATTATGGTCTCAGGACAATTGGGCATATAGGCAGCGACACGGTCGCCCTTTACAATACCCGCCCCTTGAAGCACTTGCGCGCAACGTGAGACGTCATCGCAGAGCGACTTAAACGTCAACGTCTGAGTAACCCCGTCTTCCCGTCTAAACACAATCGCGTCTTCGGTATCGGGACGTGGTCTCAATAGATTCTCAGCATAATTTAGTCTCGCATCAGGAAACCATCGGGCACCCGGTATTTGGTCTTGGGCCTCGACAACACGCGCGCCCTTGTCACCGATCACGTTGCAGTCGTCCCACACGGCCGACCAGAATACATCGGCATAGCCGACAGACCACTTGTGAAATTCCGCATCATCATTAGAGGGCGCGCCATATTTGGCAGCAAGGCCGTGCATCAACGCTGTCATCGCGGAGGTGTCTACACGAACCTTTGATGGGCTCCATAACGGTGTATCAACGAGCTCAGCGTTAACAGACATGAATAACTCCCGCGCGCAGAATGCCTAACAAATGTGTGCAATCTCTGTGTACACTGCGGGAACATCGCCGCATGGCTTTTCCTCTCAGTGCTCACATATCGGATACCCGTTGTCTTCCTCGCCTAGTCACGTTGCACCACCAGAACATACCGTCGCTACAAATAATTTGCATGGAGCGGTGTGGATGCTTGGCGGCGCGCTTTTCTTTTCAGTGACGGCCGTGCTGATTAAAATAGCTGGACAGACGCTGCACACCTTTGAAATCGTGTTTTTCCGCTGCCTGTTCGGCATGTTGGTGGTGATTCCACTTCTAATAAAGAGTGGGCTCGGCGCATTGAAGGTCAATAAGCCAGGGCTTCACCTGATCAGGGCTACCTGCGCCGTGGTTGGCATGTCTGGCGGCTTCTACGCGATGACGCACCTTGAACTAGCAACAGCGATTTCACTGTCATTCACCCGGCCCCTTTTTATGATCATCCTTGCGGCAATCTTCCTAGGCGAGTTTGTTAGATGGCGGCGCGGCCTGGCGACGGCTATCGGATTTATTGGTATGCTCATTATGGTGCAGCCGGGCGCGAGCTCGATTGAGCCCGCTGTGTTAAGTGGGGTCTTGGCAGCCCTTGCCGTCGGCGGCGCATTAATCACCGTGAAAATGATCGTGCCCTACGACGCGCCAGTCACCATCATGCTAACGTTCTCTATTGCCACGGTTGTGATGGCCGCCGTTCCCGCTGCCTTTGTGTGGCAGGCCCCAACCACTGGAGAACTGCTCCTACTCATGGGTCTGGGCATCGTCGCTAGCTGCGGTCAGTACTGTTTTATCCAAGCCTTCGCAATTGGTGATGCTACGGTCATGAGTCCGATTGATTACGTGCAGATCATCCTTGGCAGCACGGCGGGCTTCTTCCTTTTCAGCGAGCGCCCTGGCGTTGAAACGTTCATTGGGGCTGCGGTCATCGTGGCTTCAACCTTATACATCGTGATGCGTGGGGCCCGCGTGCAGGCTGCCCCGCCAACCCCACCAGACCCGGCAGCAACCCCCCCGAGCGCCTGACGGCCCCCTAAAAGAATGCGGACCCGTTAAGCCAGGTGCCGGCTTTGCTCTGAACGAACCAATGCGCGGGCGGTATCTTGAGGTTTTCTTCTTTATTCGCAACGCACTAGAGGTAGAATTAAATAAGCTCACGAAACTCACTTAGTGAATAAAAATAGGGTGGGTTTACCGCGTAGTGCCGGGGTTAAAAATGGCCTATTTTCAGGCTACTGTGGCCTCAACCAGCAGCAGCATCCATAAACTTTGCCAGCACAATATCTCGCTCACTGAGACCCCCTGCATCATGGGTGGTCAACGTCACGTCAATCCGGTTGTAAACATTGAACCATTCCGGATGGTGATCCATCTGACCCGCCTTCAAAGCACAACGCGTCATGAAACCAAACGCCGCATTAAAATCTACAAACTTAAATGTGCGCTGAATGGCGTCTCGCCCCTCCAGCTCAGACCATTCAGAAAGTTCCGAGAGCGCTTTTAAGCGTCCCTCAGGTGAAAGTTTTACGACCATGTGGCTACCCTCTTCTTTAGACCCCTGAGACTGACAGACTAAGGCGCAATTGCAATTTCAAACCCGCAAGAAGGGCGGGAGCAGTTTTAGGTTTAGTCATAGGGTCGCCAACACCTCATCGACATAGCTGGGAACAACCTCAGTTGCTGGGCCATATCGCCCTTCAGAAAACAACGCGGCGCCAAGGGAAGGCTCAAGATTCAATTCAACTGTATGGGCGCGACCAATTTGTTGCACAACAGAAATAAAGCCAGCGGCAGGATAGACATTGCCCGAGGTTCCGATGGATACAAACAAATCACAAGCGACAAGCACTGCTTGAATGCGGCCCAACTCCAACGGTGTTTCACCAAACCAAACGACATGCGGCCGCATGCCACCCACATCACCACAGCCTTCACAAACCGTCGCTGTCGACATATCCCCTTCCCACGGGACGGCGTGTTGGCAGTGATCACAGCGTGCCTTTGAATGAACACCGTGCATATGGATTAGATTCTGGGTTCCACCCGATTCATGCAGCGAATCGACATTCTGGGTAATCACGGTCACCTGGCCAGGCCATTGGGTCTCAAGGCGGGCCAATGCCATATGGGCATCGTTGGGGTTTGCGGCGGCAATCAAATGCCGCGCTCGGCGCATATTATAGAATGAATGCACGTAATCCGGGTTTTTTTTAAAAGCTTCAGGTGTAGCTACGTCCTCAACACGGACTTTTGACCATATACCATCAGGGTCACGAAAGGTTTCTAGGCCGGATTCCTGAGAGATTCCGGCGCCTGTGAGGATGACAATGTTAGAATTCTTCTCGAGCGTGAAGCTTTGAGGCATAGTGCGCGCCGCCGGGAACCAGACCAGATGCTATTCTAGCGGTCTAAACACCCGGCGCAAAGAACCTTAGATAAAGGAAGACGGCTAGTGGCGGTTGGAGTTTTGTTTGTTTGTACCGGAAACATCTGTCGTTCGCCAACGGCAGAAGGCGTGTTCCGAAAAATGGTTGCCGAAGCAGGGCTAACCAAAGAAATCACTGTTGATTCTGCGGGGACTGAGAGCTTTCATACGGGCGAGCCACCAGACCCGCGTTCTACCGGCGCCGCGCAGGCCCGAGGGTACGACATGACCGGGCAATCAGCGCGCCGTGTTCAAGAGCGCGATTTCCAAAAATTCGACCTGGTGCTGGCCATGGACCGTGAACACCTACACCACCTCACGGCGATGGCGCCAGGAGACACCTACGAACGGGTCAAGCTGTTCTTGACTTACGCCTCGAAAACAAACGCGCAAGAAGTGCCCGACCCCTACTACGGTGGCGTCGAGGGCTTCGACAAAACCCTCGACCTCATTGAAGACGGAAGCCGTGGTTTGATTGAGGCTATACAGCGCGATTTTTTGTAGCGCTCCTAAAAATTCTACGAGCCCATCGCTCCATTCCCTCATTTACGACATTCTCAATATCGACATCCAAAAGAATGCGCGCTTATACCTGGCGGACGGATAACAGATTTTTTAAGGGTGACGCGGTCACAGCGACCGGAAAGTTCTTCGGACTGGAGTGCAACACCTTAATCGGCGGCCGAGATCAACCGAACCCTCAGATACAAAGTTGTGTTTGGTTTTTTAAAACACTGCGCCATCTCTACAATCTCTATCCACTGCTCGTGCACGCTCCGTTATTTGGTAGAAGTTAGGTCAACTCTGTTGACCCGCGCCCTACGAAAAGTTGGCACACAATTAAATTAGAGAGTTTTCGCCGCTCATCCAAACAGCAATAGATGAAATTCTATCCCCAGAAAATGTGAGAAGCGTCAAGTTGTCCATTTCAACCTTAGAGCCATCAACATTTATGCGCTTTACAACCAAACGAATAGCGAGACGGTGCGCGGCTATATCCGCGGTAAAAACAAAGTCCCCGTGCCAAGATTCCCGGACCATTTCAGCCCGCTTTACATAGGTCTCACGCACGGCCTCAATCCCGACTTTCCGGACATCATCCGTTGGGACCTCCATAACCACATTATCCGTGAGGTGAGACAGGATGGCATCGGTTTCAAAACGATCAACATCAAAAAAGTAGGCTTCTGCTCTGGCAATATAATCTTCTTTAGTCACTGACATTTTAAGCCCCACAAAAACTGACGGCCGAACCCTACTGGCCCGGCCGTCACACTAGCATTTGAGTAAGGGTATTTACATGTTACCGCCAAGCTCACGCACACCAGCTTCAATCCACTTTGTAAATTTAGGGTTAGACGACAATCCTTTTTCGTTAAACGTATAGTTTAGCCCTTCAAAGTCATTCGCGATGTTGGCTTGAATGCCACGAGTCGACAGCAAGTAACCGACCACAACCACTTCTCTATCATAAGCATCGGCGTTATCGATCCAACTACGCATGACGTTAACGTTGTTGGCGCGGATGCGCTCAGGCGCATCATCTTGCAAATTGTAAGAGCGCACATCTGCGAACAATCCTCTCGCTTTTATACGGTCTGCGTGCGCATCAAGAACGGCCAACTCGAGAACATTGTCTTCGTATTTTTCGGGGCCGTGACCTAGAATGATTACCAAGGTGTTCTTCGGAACTTTCACCACTTCCATGGCGTGGTCGACCAACATATCCGTTATTAGTTCATGGCTGGATTGCGGAACACCGAAAATCACTGGGATGGTCTGCTCAACACGCGGCGCTGGAAGGTAAGACGCTTCTTCACGTTCACCGAAGTAATAGGCCCATTGCTCATACACCGATCCAGACGCAGAAAGGGCTGCTGGTACAACAACGATTCGCTTAGCGCCGGCTTCGGCAAGGTGGTCGACGGCGGACTGTAAGTGTTTGCCATTCATCATGGCCATACCGAAGCCAATGGCGGTTGGGTACTCGGTCGCTAGGCCATCAAGAGACTTGACAAAAAACGTGTCGCCCGGCTCGCCTGCACCGTGAGCCAGAACAAGGACCCCGAGATCATCTGAGACCATTGCTTCGCTGATGTAGCGTTCATAGGTGGGTGGCATCATCATCATGCTACCCATAATCTCTTCATCGGACATCGTGCGGTACTGCATGACCTTCTCCCGCAGAATACGGTAGTCCTCCTTGCTAATCTCATGGCCAGAGTGGTCCATGGTCGAATGATCCATTTGGGAGTGATCTACTTGCTGAGCGAGGGCGAAGCCTGACGCCGCAAGGGCGCCACAAAATGCGATCACGTGAGAAGATAAGATAGCAGGTATCAAAAGGCGCATGAGAAAACTCCATTAGATGCCAATGGGCGACCACGAAAAACGGCTTTTGTGGCTAAGAGTATAACAGGTTCCATGAAATGGAAGGTCAAGGGCGCTTTCGTGTAAATCAAACCCAGGCCGTCCAAGCCCCACCCTCGACCCCGAGAGGTGTCCGCTAATTATCCGCTAGTATCTGCAGAAGGGGTTTCCAGAGCGCTAACAAAATCTGTCATGACGCCGTGTCGCGGGCTCGGGCCTTCTGGGCCCGTTTTACGAGTTGCTGGGCAAAGGGTAAAATTTTACCGACCATGACGTTGACCCCGTCGGGATTGGGGTGAATGCGATCAGCTTGGTTGAGGTCAACCTCACCGGCAACACCCTCCAACAAAAACGGATAGAAGACGACGTCATATTCGTTCGCAAGGCGCTTATAAACGCCAAAAAATTGTTCGCCGTAGTCGCGGCCAAGATTGGGCGGTGCCATCATGCCGGCCAGCAGTACAGGCAACCCTTCGGACTGCAGCCGCGCCAGAATCGCGTTCAAATTATCGTAGGTGACATCGGGATCAAGAGCGCGGAGGCCATCGTTCCCACCTAATCCAACGATCACGGCGTCCGGGTTCTCGGCCAGAGACCAATCTAATCGCGACCGACCGCCAGCCGTCGTATCCCCAGAGATTCCGGCGTCTAGAACATCCACATCCATGCCAGATGCATTCAACTCACCTTCCAGCCGCGCCGGAAAGGCGAGCGATAAATCATCCAACCCATACCCGGCCGTTAGGCTGTCACCGAGCGCAAGAATACGGATTGATAACGCCTCATCAGGGGTCGTATTTTGAGAACGAGTCTCTCCTGATTGCTTGCTTTCAGCGCGGGGGCCTTCGGGGCAACCACACAGCAGTAGCGCTATAACGAAGGCTAACAAACCCCTCCTTCGCGTGGTAAGGGTGCGCACAATCATGAATAATACTCCACATAATCTCGACGCAACGCGTCACCAAACGGCCATCGCACTGGATGACGTTCACCTCACCTTGGCGGGACCTGCCGGGGACGTCAACATTCTGCGCGGTGTGTCCTTAAACGTGCCGGAAGGAGAGGCCCTAGGTGTTGTTGGGCCTTCAGGTTCCGGTAAGACCACAATGCTGATGGTTACCGCTGGCCTTGAGAGTATCACTGGCGGTCGCGTCACTGTCGCAGGCCAAGACTATTCGTCTTTGAATGAAGATGGGCTAGCCCTCTTTCGCCGAGACAACATTGGTGTCGTGTTTCAGTCGTTTCATTTGATCCCAACCATGACAGCGCTTGAGAATGTCGCAATCCCCATGGAATTTGCCGGTCGATCTGATGCCTTTGAGCAGGCCGCAGAACAATTGGAAGCGGTTGGCCTTGGGCCTCGAATCGGTCATTACCCCGGCCAACTCTCTGGTGGTGAACAACAACGTGTTGCCCTGGCACGCGCGTTTGCAGTGAAACCAAAATTATTGTTGGCTGATGAGCCAACGGGAAATTTGGACGGTGGCACGGGTCAACAGGTCATCGACCTGTTGTTTAAACTTCATGATACCAGCAACACAACACTGATGTTGATAACCCATGACATGAAACTTGCCGCACGCTGTGATCGCGTTGTGCGCATTGGCGACGGTGTGATTGCCGGAGAAGGCCTAAACACCGCCGCAGCGGAGTAAACCTGCAATGTCTTCATTTTCTCTTGCCGCCCGCTATGCCTTTCGTGAGTTGCGTAGCGGCCTTGGTGGTTTTAAAATTTTTATCGCCTGCCTAGCGCTCGGCGTAGCCGCGATCGCTGGCGCCGGGTCGCTCAACCAAGCCATACAAAAAGGCTTAGAGGATGACGCCCAATTACTCCTCGGCGGCGACGTCCAGGCGCGCATAACCTATCGCGAAGTGACTGCTGAGGAGCGTGCCGCATTAGAAGCCGCAGGCGACGTTAGTGAACAGATTTCCATGCGCTCTATGGCGCGGTCCATCGACATGCCTTCCGGTTCGACGCGTGAACGCACCCTGATTGAGTTAAAGGCGGTTGATAGTCTTTACCCGCTTTATGGCGTGCTCGACTTGGATCCACAACGCCCATTGAGTGATATTCTAGCCCAACAGGGTGGCTATTGGGGGGCGGCTATTGACCCGGTTTTAAAAACCCGTTTGGACATTTCCTTGGGCGACATCATCAAGGTTGGTGAAGCAGACCTTCAAGTTCGTGCATTTATCAATAAAGAGCCGGATCGTGTGATCAGTTTTGCCACCGCTGGGCCGCGGGTGATGGTTGCACGCGCTGCGATGGCAGAAACCGAATTAATCCAGCCCGGTAGTTTGATTTCAAACATCTACAATGTGCGCATCAATCCAGGCGTTAATGCTAACGAGTTACGCGAGTCTCTCAAAAACCGCTTCCCAGACGCGGGCTGGCAGTTGCGCGGACTACGCCAGGCGGCCCGCAGCTTAGAAATCTTCCTCGATAACGTGACGCTATTTCTCACTCTAGTAGGTTTAACCGCATTGCTCACCGGCGGGATCGGCGTTGCCAACGCATCCCGTGCGTACCTGGAAGGACGCATGACAACGATTGCGACACTTAAATGCTTGGGAGCGCCTGGCGACCTTATCTTTACGATATACGCCATTCAGTTAATGGTCCTCTCGGTGATCGGCATTATGCTCGGCCTTTTGATCGGTGCAACCGTTCCATTCGTCGCGGCCAATTCCATTGGCGGCATGCTTCCCGTCGATGCGCGCTTTGGTATTTACGGAGATCCCTTAATCAAAGCTGCCGTGTTTGGCGCCTTATCGGCAGCTACCTTTACGCTGTGGCCTTTGGCAAAAGCCCGAGACATTCCTGCGGTTGCTCTATTTCGACAGTTCTTAAGTGACATTAACCGTTGGCCGCGCAAACGCTACCTCGTTGGCCTGATCATGTTGGGCGCGGCACTTGGGGCCTTCACCATTTTCACCGCCGACAAACCAAGCTTTGCATTCTTCTTTGTAGCAGGGGCGGCGCTCTCACTCGTCTTGTTCCGTTTCGCGGCCAGTGGCGTAATGAAGCTGGCGGCAAACATGTCGAATAAACGTGGCGGCATCACGTTGGGTCGACCAACATTGCGCCTGGCCATGGCAAACCTTTACCGCCCGGGCAATCCAACAACGTCTGTTGTGTTGTCGCTTGGCCTTGGCCTATCAGTCCTTGTTTGTGTCGCGCTCTTAGAATCGAACCTCAACGCGCAGATCAACGGCGAGTTACCGGAACAAGCGCCAACCATGTTCTTTATCGACATTCAGCCGACACAAATAGATAGAATTTCTGAAATTATTAAAGCCCAGGAGGGTGTCGAGAAAATCACATTGGCATCTATGATCCGAGGGCGTATTGCCAAGATTGACGGTGTTAAAGTCGCCGATGCCGACGTCACACCAGAAGCCCGTTGGGCCACTCGGGGTGAGCGCGGCATTTCACAGTCCTCCCTCATGCCAGAGAACGCGCACCTTGTTGAAGGTGAATGGTGGGCAGAAGATCACGGTGGCAAAAACCTACTTTCCATTGACGCTCAGGTAGCCAAAGGCATGCACCTGGGTATCGGAGACACATTAACGGTGAACATTCTGGGCCGCGAGATCACAGCCGAAGTCGCTAACCTTCGAGATATTCGATGGGAATCGGGCACAATGAATTTCGCCCTGATTTTTTCGCCAAACGCACTTCAGGGCGCGCCAGGCATGTACATCGCAACCGTGAGCTCCGCCGACGGTACAGAAGAAGCCATCGAACGCGCAGTAGTTGACGAACTACCCAACGTAACGGTCGTGCAAGTGCGAGAAGCTCTGGAAATTCTGGAACAAGTTTTGGGGGCCTTAGGCACAGCAGTACGCGTCACAGCCGCCGTAGCAATTGTTGCCGGCGCCCTAGTTCTTGCCGGCGCGATCGCAGCCGGGCATGCACGACGGACTTACGAGTCCGTCGTTCTCAAGGTCCTTGGGGCAACGCGCGCGGATGTGCTGAAAGCCTTTATCTTCGAATATTGCCTTCTCGGTCTCGCAACAGGCGCTATTGCGGCGGTAGTCGGCAGCCTCTCAGCCTGGGCCGTACTGATCTTTGTCATGAAAATCGATTGGATTTTATTCCCCGGAATTGTCGGCGGCGTGATTGTAGCCTGCATAGCTGTGACCCTCATGGCCGGATTCTCTGGGGTTTGGCGAGCCCTGGGGGTCAAGGCGGCACCGTTGTTACGCAACGACTAAGCCCGCTTAGCGGCCACTTCGCCTTAAAAACCTTAAAAACAAAACGTTTTTTCTTAAATCATTGTCAAAAAGAGACCGATTGTCGTTGAAGATGCGTACAAAACAACCAATATTAGATCTATTGGGCCAGTGGAACGCCAAAGTTGGGGGCCACGTTGGACCGAACGTAACTTTAAGTGAGGAGCATCATGGCTATCCAAACTGATCGCCGAACAATGACCGGCGCGGGTGTTGAATCCGCTGCAATTCACGAAGGTCTGCGCACCTATATGTTGAGGGTCTACAACTACATGGCTTCAGGCCTGTTGCTGTCGGGCATCGTCGCTTTTGCAGTGGCCAATACAGGCCTGATCGGCCTCTTCTTCCGAGTCGAGGCGGGGCAGATCGCTGGCTACACTGGCTTAGGTATGATTTCCATGTTTATGCCACTAGGCCTTATCCTGTTTATGAGCTTTGCTGGACACAACCGCAGCGCCGGAACCATGCAGCTGCTCTATTGGCTGTTCGTTGGCACCATGGGCGTTGGTCTTTCGACCATTCTCATGACCTACACGGGCGTTAGTGTTGCGCGTACGTTTGTCATTACAGCGAGCGCGTTTGCTGGCCTCAGCCTGTATGGCTACACCACAAAGAAGGACCTGTCCGGCATGGGCACGTTCTTGCTGATGGGTCTGATCGGGCTAGTCATAGCCATGGTCGTCAATATGATTTGGCCAAGCGGAGTCATGGGTTTCGTCATTCCCGTGATCGGCGTGCTCATCTTTGCAGGCTTGACCGTCTATGACACTCAGCGCATTAAGAGTGGGTATTTCGATGTTCAAGGCTCCAGCAGAGAAGAGCATGCGGCGGTGATGGGAGCGGTTGCGCTGTACCTAAACTTCATCAACCTATTCCAGTTTCTGCTTATGTTCCTTGGGAACCGCAATTAGAACTGGAGACCTTCTGGTCTTGTGAGAAAGCCCGGACAGCCTTGTCCGGGCTTTTTTCTTGTGTGGTGAAGGGTTTAGCTCAATCCTGGGGTTTCCCCCTAAAGACCACGACTGAAACGGTTCGCTCCATTGCACTCAGCCTGCAACGTAGGCTAGAGGGTTTGTTGCGGAATCGTTCGTCATTAAGGGTGGGGGCGTACTCGTTTGCATTATGTTACGGTTTTTTGCTTCAGCCATGAGCATGGCGGACGTGGTTTAGTCTTTCAGGGGCCCCTAAGATCGTCGCCGATGACATCGCTGAATCGTACAAAGCCAATCATGATGGACCGGGCTAACTATGAACTTAGGACACCATAAAACTTGGGTGCGCTACCTGGTACTTGCATCACTGCTAGCTCTCGGTTTTGCTCTGCCTAAACACGCAACATCAGAAACCGTGCTGAGGGTCGCCCGTAATGCTGCCCCTCCAAGCCTTGGCAATCCATTCACTAGCGTTGGGCAGCCAGGGTCAGGCGTATGGAGCGTGCTTTTCGATGGCTTAACGCTCATCGGTCCCGGAGGAGCTTTGCGTCCCGGCTTGGCGTTGTCTTGGGAAATAACGAGCGACACCCGCTGGCTATTCAAGCTGCGCAACGGCGTAACGTTTCATAACGGAGAACCCATGACCGCGGACTCTATTGCCGCAATGCTTGAGTATCTGAGGAGCCCTGAGGGACGCCGTTTCTATATATCGTCTGAAGTCGATACGATCTCCTCCATTGAAGTGATCGATACAGAAACGATTGCGATCGAAACCCTTACGCCTGACGCAATTCTTCCGAAGCGCATGGCGTTGATCGCAATACCGGAGCCAATCGCATGGCGCACTCTGGGGCCGGAAGGGTTTGCTCAGGCCCCGGTTGGCACAGGGTCTTTTAAACTTCGGGACTGGGGGCAGGCAACAGGTCGTATGATCTTTGATGCAGACCCAAACTCTTGGCGCGCATCGAACAACATTGATGTTCTCGAGCTGCGAACTGTAGCCGACGCAACAGCGCGTGTGCAGGCGCTAATTACCGGACAGGTCGATGTTCTGGAGGCCGTGAGTATAGACGACGTTAAACAATTAGAATCAGCCGGTTTTAAAATCTGGTCGTTCGGCGGAGCACAAGTGTCATCCATCGCCTTTCGTACGGTCGGCAATCCTGATTCACCCTTGCAAGACCCTCGTGTCAGACAGGCCCTCAACTACGCGGTAAACCGTAAGGTCATTGCCGACGTTCTATTTGGCGGAAAAGCGGAACCAGCCAGCCAAGGGGCAAGCCCCGGTACGTTCGGATACGACCCAAGCCTAAGCCCTATTCCATACGCGCCGGACCGAGCTAAAGCCCTTCTTGAAGACGCCGGGTATGGAGATGGGTTTTCAATGACCATCGAAGTCCTCGTTGGGTTCAGCACGATTGATACACTGTTGTATCAACAAGTCGCTCAAGACCTAAGAGCGATTGGAATCAACGTTACTCTCCGCACCCCCACCTTCGCGACGTGGCTGCGTAAATTTCATAGTAATGAATGGGGCAACACGGATGCGTTTTCTTTGATGTGGGACTCCGGTGCATATGCGGATGCCATTCGGCCTGTGCGCAATTTCTCATGCGCTAAAGCGGCGCCATTCTTCTGCGATAAATCCATAATGCCGCTGATCGAAAAAACAGATCGCATTATGAATGTGACTAATCGAGAACGTCATCTTCGCAGCGTGATGCGCCGCATGAGAGATATCTCACCGGCGCTTCTCCTAACCACTGCCTCTCAGCGGGTGGCAACGACAATGGACATAAAATCCTTATCGTTGAACCCACCAAATATCAACTATCACACGATTGAACTTCAATAAGTCACTTAGTCTTCGGTTGCGCCGGTGTTGCCATGATGTGTGTGTCTTTCGCCTTCAGTTTCCGCGCAGCCCTAATAAAATAAAAAACCTACGTGTTGCTACAATGTTAGATTATGAAAGAGATACTCGCGGGTTTTTTGTCTGAGAAAGAACAGAAGGTGGTGCCGACGCGCGGAATTGAACCGCGGACCTACTCATTACGAATGAGTTGCTCTACCCCTGAGCTACGTCGGCGTTAACCTTCTTAAGGCGGCGGGACCATAGAACATGAACGGTCGAATTTAAAGCCGTTCTAAGAGATTGTTGTGTAACGCGGTTGACGGAATGACCTCCATGCGCGAAAGCCTTTGTATGGCTAAGAAACTAGAAACCGATGTCATAGTCATTGGAGCGGGCCTAACGGGCGCGACCCTGGCCTGCGGCCTGGCTGCCAACGGAATTCAAACGGTGATGGTTGATAGGGCCGCGCCAGAAGACAGTATTTCTCCGTCCTTTGACGGACGCGCCTCGGCGATCGCCTACTCAAGTAAGGTAGCTCTAGACGGCATTGGGCTTTGGCCATTAGTGGCGGGTAAGACTGAAGCTATCAGAGAAATTAGGGTGTCGGACGGGGCATCTCCGCTATTCTTGCACTATAATCACGCTGACCTTGGCGATAATCCACTAGGCTACATGATCGAGAATCGAGACATGCGGTCTGGGCTGCTTGCGTTGACGAAGCAAACCGCGGGACTGGATGTTATCGCCCCAGCAGAAGTTACGGCTATAGCCCGCAGCAACGAAGGTGCGAAAATCACCCTACGTGATGGACAGACGGTTACCGGTAGATTGCTTGTCGCCGCCGATGGTCGCACCTCAATGACACGTCAGGCAGCCGGTATCGCTGTCATAGACTGGGGCTATAACCAGCACGCCATCGTGGCGACCATAGATCACACTGTGTCTCATCAAGGCATTGCGCACGAAAGGTTTTTACCAAGTGGTCCCTTTGCCATCTTACCGCTTAAAGGCGGGCACCGATCCTCCCTAGTCTGGACCGAGCGCAAATCTCTCGTCGAGTCATTTATGGCCCTAGACGACAACACCTTCCTTGCGGAGGTCTCTGAACGCGTCGGTGGCTTCCTAGGTGACACCTCCCTTGTCGGGCCGCGATTCCAGCATCCGCTCGGCCTTCAAGTTGCGGCGACATACACAGCTGAACGCCTGGCTATCGTTGGAGATGCGGCGCATGGGATTCATCCCATTGCTGGACAGGGCCTCAACCTTGGCCTTAGGGATGTTGCAGCGCTAATCGATATTCTTGTCGATGCCAAACGCTATGGTCTAGATCTAGCGCATAGCGCCGGACTGGAGCGTTATCAACGCTGGCGACGCGCTGACAACCTCCTTATGGCGGGAATGACTGACATCCTAAACCGTCTTTTCTCAAATGACGTGCCTCCTCTTAGAGTAATGCGCGATTTAGGGCTCGCAACGGTCAATTCACTGCCAACTCTCAAGAAAACCTTCATGCGGCACGCCATGGGACAAGTTGGGGATTTACCAAAACTGATGCGCGGCGAGGCGCCCGGTTAGAGCGTTCACCTAATTAGGGATCCCGGCTCATCGCTTTTTGCGCCAAAGCCTCAAGATACAACGCCCACCTCTCCTCATACTCTGAGCCCAACTCGTACAGCGTACGCCACGAGTAAATGCCGGTGTCGTGCAAGTCATCAAACACAATACGCACCGCATAGTTGCCAACAGGTTCTATTTCCAGAATGCCAACGTGGCGGCGCCCACCAATGATTACTTTTTCTCCGCCATGCCCTTGAACCTCTGCAGATGGACTTTCAACACGCAAGTACTCTGCTCGAAGAGCAAACGTCTCGCCGGACTCAAAAGCGATGGCTAGGGATTTTCTTTCAGGGTCGTAAGAAAGGTCTGTCGGCCAGGTTGAGCCTTCCGCGTTAGATGGCACCATAGAACCCCGAGGAGTAGATTTCAGTCATCCAACTTACGCGCCTCATCCGGCAACATAATAGGAATCCCGTCGCGCACCGGATATGCGAGCCCAGCCTTCTTGCTGACCAGTTCCTGCGCCTCATGGTCATAATCCAATGGCCCTTTGGTTACAGGGCAAACCAGTATATCCAGCAACTTAGAATCAACGCCTGACGCAGCCATTATTGCTCTCTCACGGTTTTACAGTTGGTCGTCATTGCCTTGGCCCCTCGGGCGCACCGGCCTCAAAAACCCCCATTTGCAGCAGGGCAAGGAGCATGTCTGCTCGGTCTTGCGGTGTTTCAGATTCCAACAAAGCCTGTTTCTCGCGGGGGTCGAATGGGCAAATCATACATAACGATGAAACCAACGTATGATCTGACAAGCCCTTGATCATATCGACCTTGAGCCGCATGCTCTGCGCATCAATATAGGGCTGTAATGTCTCAAGTAGCGTCTCGCGATCAAGTTCAAACTCTTCGCGGGGTTCAATATCATGCCGGAATGCGCCGTATTCTGCACGCACACGGCGATAGCCCCCAATACCCTCCAACTCTCCGGTAACATGGAAACGACTAAGGCCACGAAGAGCAATTAGGAGGCGGCCGTCTTCAGTTTCTTCGAAATATACAATACGGCCGACGCATCCCGTTTTGTACAAAGGGGTGTCTTCGTCGTCTTCAATATCTAAATCTGTTTCGGATTCTTCAGATCTTAACCGAGCACCCATTGCATCAAAGTTCGGTTGGATCATACCTATCATTCGCCCCTTGGCCAACGAGTCCAAAGTCATGTTTAGATAACGGGGCTCGAACAGATTAAGCGGCAGTCGCCCACCCGGAAGCAGCAACGCGCCAGTCAGCGGAAATACGGGAAGGTCTTTAGGAAGGTCTTTGTACTTCGTGGATACTGGACTGAACACAAATAGACGCCTTTGCGTTATGCAAACAACAGGGATGATAATTGTCTACGGCCATCAATAGTAAGTGGGTCTGTCGGGCCAAACGCTTCAAAGAATTTCACGAGCTGTTTTCGGGCCCCATCATCATCCCATTTTCGATCAAGCCGAACAATCTCAACGAGATCAGCAACAGCACCTTCTCTATCGTTCGCGCCATAACGGGCCATTGCGAGATCAAATCGCGCCTTCATATCTTTCGGGTCTGCAGCAATCTTCTGCTCTAGCGCCGCGACCTCTTCGTTAGAACCACCATCAGCCGTTTGCAACTTTAGCTCTAAGGCCGTGGCTACGGCGATGATCTCAGGCGCCGACTTCAGCTCATCTGGAAGTTGGCCCAACATTTGTTGCGCAATATCGTCCTGGTCCATGCCCATATAGCAACGGAGCGCACCGCTTAGAGCGATGGCATTTTCTCTGTCCTGTCCAAGAACCTCTTGATATATGGATAGGGCATCTTCGTACTGGCCACCTTCAGAAAGCACTGCAGCCTGCTCGACCGCAGCGTCAATCGGCGAACCTTGTCCATCAGTGAGCTTCTCGATGAAGGCTTTGAGCTGACTATCTGGGACCGCCCCCATAAATCCGTCGACCGGGCGCCCACCCTTAAAGGCAAACACTGCAGGAATAGACTGAACCTTCATTTGCGCCGCTAGGGGTTGGTTTTCATCTACGTTGATCTTCACCATTTTAACCTTGCCGGCATAGCTTCGAACCAGCTTCTCTAACGCTGGGCCGAGCTGCTTGCAGGGGCCACACCACGGCGCCCAGAAATCAACAATCACAGGGACAGATTGGGAAACCTCAATGACGTCTTGCTGGAAGGTCTCTGTTCCGCTCTCCTTTACGAGGTCACCTAGCGGTGGCGCCAGGGTGGGCTCAGAGGGGTCGGACGAATCACCGGTCAACATGAAAGCCTCATCATTCAATTCAATTAAACTTACTAGTCCCTTAGATGCGTCCAAAAGGTTGGAAACGCAAGGGACAAGGGCGAAAAATGATCCAGGCCCCTAGCAAGCAAGCCCTTGCAAACCCTTGCTGAATGAGTATAGTCCGCGCCTTCCCCGGCAGGCATATAGCCTGTCGCCTATCGAGCGGGCGTAGCTCAGGGGTAGAGCACAACCTTGCCAAGGTTGGGGTCGGGCGTTCGAATCGCCTCGCCCGCTCCATTTTCTCATCACAGCTTTACCAAGCCGTGACAGAACCAGCCGCGTTATTGAGTCTAATATCCGTATTGAGAAGGGCGTAGTTTTGAGACTCTGGCTCGAATGAAAAAAGACGGGCGCCGCTATGAACCGCAGCAAATAATGAATACAAACCCATGTTTGCGCCGACATCCACGAACACATCACCGCGTTCAAAACCGTCAATCCATTTAACTGTTTCGGGCTCCTTAGTCTCAAATGTAGTTAACCGCCAATACGCCGTCCGGCTTGGGGTTGTATACTTCACTGCCGTACCCCTGAATTTTAACTCCGTAACCGGGGAAGCCGCTTCCTATTTACCAATAAGTTCCGCGTTATCCATTCAGTATCTTTCTTCGGTTGCTTTAGCCGCGCCCTTACTCGCGAGGAGGCCCACTAAATCATAATCTATCGATATATACGTATATCGCGTGCACTTTAATGTCATTCCCATGCCCTCGAGTAATCAACATATATTGGAAATTAAAAACCTTTCGGGACAGAGAAATCTCTGCCGTGCAGCGCAAACGTACCGCCATTTATCGCGCAAGACGCCAAAGAACGCCTTGGTAAGCGCGCCTAAATCGCAGATATGAAATTGTGGGCGGCGACATACCGTGAATAATGCTGACGCGTTTTTCTAATTCGAAAACTAACCCTTTACGGTTCCGTCGGGGCAGCAATGCTATAAGGTAATTAGAGTATCTCATTTACACTCTTTTTCGTCTAAGCATGCCAGAAACATCAAACACAACACCCAACAGTCCTACAAAAACTGACGATGCGCGTGCAAACGAATATATGCGAAACGGAGACATATTTCTTTCTAGCGGCGCATATAGCGACGCTGGGAGATGTTTCGAGAAAGCACATCATCTGTCGCCGCGCTCCTCATTAATCGCGTTTAAACTTGGCACGGCTCATTATCAGGACGGTAACAATGAACAAGCCATAATTGCACTGACCAAAGCGCATAACTTGGACCCGCTGGGCCTCAATATTTTAAACACACTTGGTGCTGCCTACGGACGGGTCGGTCGAGCCACGGAATCTATTTCAGCTTTCGCGCGCGTTTTCGAGATTGACCCCCATCACGCCGTCGCCGCAATGAACTGCGGGCGACTTTTGTTGTCGGCCGACAAGGCTGAAGAAGCTGAGGTCTGGTTGGCTAAGGCGGTGAGTCTGCGTCCAAAGCACACTAAAACTTTACGCCTTCTTACGGAGGCGCGCCTAATGACCGGACAGCCACGTTTAGCGGTGCAGTCAGGCGAACAAGCCATCAAGCTCGAACCTGAAGACCCCGCCATACAGCTCTCTTTAGGCCAAGCTTACCTTTCGACACGTAAGTTATCAGCCGCACGTGAGTTGTTTCTATCGATCTTGAAAAAATCACCCAATCACCCACTGGGGCTTTATTTGCTAGCAGAGACTGAAGAGAGGCTTGGTCGCACGGCGATAGCAAAAACTCATTATCTGCGTGTCGCGACGTTAGATATTACACCGGATTTCCGAACACTCTTGGGACTCAAGAGCGCCCTAACTTTACCTGTTATTAGCCAAGATGGTTTAGAGATTGACGAGAACCGACAAGAAATATCAAGAATACTTAATGCTCTCCCGCGCGGACCGGTTATAGATCCATATCGCTCTGGTGGATTTGTGAATTTTTATCTCGCTTACCAGGGCGAAAACGACCGGGACCTGCAGCGGCGCATCGCTGCCTTCTATTTGGAATGCTGCCCGACCCTCGCAGAAACCGCCGCCCACATAGACACGTTGACGCCACGTCAAACATACAGAATCGGTATCGTTTCTAGCTTCCTGCGCAATCACACGGTAGGGCACCTTTGCCACGGTATGATCCAATATTTAGACCGGGAAAGGTTTGAAGTTATTTTATTGCGTTGCCCTATTTTACCGATGGGCGACCCATTTGCCCCTGTTCTCGAAGACTTGGCGGACCAAGTGATCGACCTGCCCGACGACCTTGAAAAAGCCCGCGGCAAAATCGCCAGCGTCGAGGCTGACTTGATCTATTTCCCAGAAATTGGGATGGAAAATCTCGTGTATTTCTTAGCATTCGCGCGGTCCGCTCCCGTCCAAGTAATGGGTTGGGGGCACCCGGTAACCAGCGGAATCCCGAATGTAGATGCATTCTTATCGGTTGCAGAGATGGAACCAGAGAACGCAGATGAACACTATACCGAGCGGCTCATTAAAACCGAGGGATTATCCATCTGCGTAGAAAAACCCACGTCAGGAAACCCCGCGAAAGGTCGCTCATTTTTTGGTATGGACGAAGGGTACCCAGCCTATTTTTGCGCCCAAAGCCTTTATAAAATTCATCCAAACTTCGATCAAATCATCTCCAGAATATTGAAAAAAGATGCAGAAGCGAGAATTTACTTCCTGAGCATTAGAACGCTTGCCGACGATATTTTTATGAACCGTTTAAAGTTAAGCGTGGGTCAAGACATAAGGCGTGTAAAGGTACTTCCCCGTGTTCCAACAGCCGAATTCTCTAGCCTCTTAAGCAGCGCCGACGTTTTGCTCGATATACCGCAATGGGCTGGGGGCAAGACAAGCCTAGAAAGCTTGGCCGCAGGGACACCGGTCGTTCACTGGCCAGGCGCGTTCATGCGGGGCCGCCACACACTCGCGTTCTATAAAAAGATGGGGGTTATGGATTGTGTGGTCGATAGCGCAGAGGCTTATGCCGAGACGGCTTACCGTTTGGTTCACGATAAGGGTTTTAGAACATCTGTTCGCGAAAAAATAAGGGCCAACGCACCGAAACTTTTTAATGACACATCCGCAATCGGTGAAATATCAGATATCTTTGAACAACTCATTCTAGAAAGCCGTTAAGCTAGGTTTGTCGCTTCGCTGCCGTAGTTGTCAAACTGAAGGGCGCTAAGTCTTGAATACGGCCCCTTGGCATTAGAAAGCTCGGCATGCTTTCCAGTCTCCACAACCTGGCCATCAACAATCACATGGATGCAGTCTGCATGCTGAACCGTGGTCAAGCGATGCGCGATGACAACAGTCGTCCGCCCCTTACGAAGCGCATCCATTGCCACCTGAATCTGTTTTTCAGTTTCCGCGTCAAGCGCGCTTGTTGCCTCATCTAATAATAAGATTGGTGCATCTTTTAGAATGGCCCTGGCAATCGCAATGCGTTGCCGTTGACCACCCGATAACGTTTCACCCCGCTCGCCGAGCCGGGTGTCGTAGCTCAACGGCATTTCAAGAATAAAGTCTTCGGCTCCAGCGGCACGGGCAGCAGCGCTTACTTCATCGTCTGTTGCTGTTGGATAGCCAAATCGGATGTTAGCGCGCACAGTATCGTCAAACAGAACAACGTCCTGCGACACCAGGGCGATAGATGACCGTAATGACTCAAACGTGACACCCCTTAGGTCCTGGGAATCAATGCTGACATGTCCTGAGTCAGGATCAAAAAATCGCGGCACTAAATTGAGGAGCGTTGTCTTACCCGAGCCCGACGGCCCAACGAGAGCTGTTGTCTTACCAGGTTCGGCGTTAAGTGAAATTTCTTTCAACGCGACCTTACCATCAGCATACGTGAAAGAGACCCGGTCAAATTGAATGCCTCCACCAACAACCGACAGCGGCCTCACGTCGCCCGACTCTTTGAGCGCTGGTTGCTCATCAAGAATTGCGAAAAGTCGTTCAGCGCCCGCAAGGCCCTCTTGAATTTGGGCGTTTAAGTTCGCAAGTGCCTTCATAGGGCGGTACGCCATCAAGAGCGCGGTGATGAACGAGAAAAATGCGCCTGGCGTCGTAGTGTCTTGAATCACCCGCCAACCACCATACACAATGACGATCGTAACCGCGACACCCCCGACGGTTTCCATCAACGGACTAGAAAGGGCTTTCACACGTTCGGCCCTCATGACAAGGTCACGCACGGATTGGGTCATCTCTGCAGCGCGATTGGTTTCATACTCTTCCATGCGATAGGACTTAATTAATCGCATACCCGTGAACGTTTGTTGCAGCACCGTCATCAATCCGCCGGTCTGCATTTGCGTATCCGCCGTAACCCGGCGAAGCCGCCGACCTAACCGGGTGATGGGAATAACTGTTGCTGGAAAGACAACGAAGGCAAGCGTCGCGAGAAGCCAGTCTTGATAGAACATGACGCCGACAAGAAAAATAACGGAGAGGCTGTCTTTGCCCAGGCCGGTCAAAGCCGTCGAGACCGCTTGACGCATCATGCCAATGTCTGTCGTGAACCGGGACATTAACCCGCCAGTGCTCTGGCGCTGAAAGAATGCAAGGTCTTGATGCATCAGGTGACGAAACAACCGGTTTTGCATATCCATCAGAACGCTTTGGCCGACCCCCGTCATCAGAACGGTCTGCGCATAGGTTGCCATTCCCTTGACCATAAACGCCGCAAATACAGCGCCACCAACAGACCACAAGAGATCACTGCGGCGCTCCACAAACACACGGTTCACGACCGGATCCATGAGCCATGCCAAAGCGGCCGTCGTCGCCGCCACCAGCACCATGAAAACGGCGGCAAGCGCAACACGGGAGCCGTAGGGTGCCACGGCTTCGCGCACTAAGCGTCGAAGGAGTGGGCCAGATTGAGAATGTTTTTCAATTTTTGACATAAAGCTACAGAGCAGTTAACGGCTCAGACTACGTCTTGTCCAGAGCAGCTAATTAGGTCCTCTAATTACCCGCCCTCACATTTACAAGGGTCAGGCCTTGGTTGTAGATTGTCCACATTATTAAACGATCCGATGGCGTGTTGTCCCGGGTCATCTTCTCTGCCCGTAATCAAGGTGCTTTGCAACATGCGCGATAACGCGTCTTCGCCGCTACCGTTTATCGACCTGCAAGCCCAACGGGCCAGAATTTCAGACCGTATTGATGCTGCCATTGGACAGGTTCTCGACCACGGCGCCTTCATTATGGGGCCTGAAGTTGTTGAGGTTGAACGGGAATTAGCGGGGCGGACTGGCGCAGCCCACTGCCTTTCCTGCGCCAGCGGCACGGATGCCTTAATTATCCCCTTAATGGCCGCAGACATAGGACCGGGCGACGGGGTTCTGGTTCCCTCTTTTACGTTTACGTCTTCAGCGGAGGTGGTGGCCCTGCGCGGCGCTACGCCGATCTTTGTTGACGTTGATAAATATACGTTCAACATGAACCCGGACAGTGTTCGGCAAGGACTGATTGCAGCCGAGCTGGCTGGCGTTACCGCCCGGGCAATCATGACAGTTGACCTATTTGGGCAGCCCGTAGACTTCGACGCCATCCGTGACATTGCAGATGAACACGGCCTTTGGATCTTAGACGACGGGGCGCAGAGTTTTGGCGCTACTTATAAAGGGATACCAATTGGAAAATTTGGCCGTGTCACCAGCACTAGTTTTTATCCCTCTAAACCACTCTCTTGCTATGGCGATGGCGGCGCCGTTTTCACTGACGACTCAGAGCTTTACGAGCAAATGAAACGTGTTCGTGTCCATGGCAACGGAGGAGGAGGCGCTGAAGCACAATGCCTTGGCCTCACGGCAAGATTTGATACCATTCAGGCAGCCGTGTTGCTTGAGAAGCTAAAAATATTTGATGATGAATGCGCAAAGAGAAACTCGGTCGCCCAGCGGTATAGCGACGGTTTATCAGATATCGTTCAAACGCCGCAGGTTATCGACGGTGCGACATCTGTCTGGGCGCAATACACGTTGGTCTCGGAGCGCCGTGACTCGATCAGAGAGTCACTCTCGAACGAGAATATACCGACTGCCCTATTCTATCCACTGCCGCTTCATAGCCAAGCACCCTATCGTGACTGCCCGATAGCCGGGAACGGACTTCCAGTTACTGAAATGCTATCCAAAAGTGTCGTAAGCCTTCCTATGCACCCCTATATCGAGCCGGGCGCACAAGATCGCGTTATCGCCGCAGTCCGCACAGCACTGCGTTAAGGCCGAAAAATAATGCCAAATCACGAGACGTTGCGAGCGGCAGTGATCGGGCTCGGACGCATGGGGATGCATCACGTCCGCGCCTGTATGGATGTGTCAGATATAAATTTGGTCGCCGTTTTTGACCATGACGCCAACTTAGCTAAGAACGTTGCGGAAAAAACAGGCGCCCAGCCAATCGATCAGCTGGAGACCTTGTTTCAACACACCGACTTAGCCGTCATCGCCACCCCAACACTCGTTCATGCAGCGTCCGCCATACCTTTGTTGAAGTCTGGCGTGTCCTGTCTTGTAGAAAAACCAATGGCAGCGACTAACGACGAAGCGCGGGCAATGATTGAGTCCGCGGCAATAGGTCAGGCCCACCTAAGCATTGGTCATGTGGAGCGCTTCAATCCGGCAATTTCAGCATTGGCCCAAGCTATAGAGAGCGATCTCAAAGACGGAGCAACAATAACGGGCCTCTCAGCACGCCGCATCAACATCAAAGCTGATCGCAGCTATCACGCCGATGCTGTTCTTGATCTGATGATCCACGACCTAGACCTCTTCAACACGCTCAAGCTCGGTAAAGTAAAAACAATAGAAACAGGACAAGACGCGACGGAAGATCAAGTGACTGCAAAGCTTATTTTAGTGTCAGGTATTGTCGCCAGTTTCAACGTCAGCCGAGTTGCTACAGAGCAAGACCGTGGAATGGTTGTCGAAACAACCCTGTCATCCCTGCATGTCAACTTCACCGAAAAAACCGTGACTCGGTTAGTCGACGGGTCAGCGACCCCTGTCCCCGTAGGGACCCAAGATCCATTGCGCTCTCAATTGCAGTCTTTTGCCGCAACCTGTCAGGGTCGAACCTCTCGGGTTGCAACAGGACAAGATGGCTTGGCGGCCCTTAAACTAGCCGAGGACATACGCCGCAAGGCTGGGCTCCTATGAACGGCCTTGCCAGGCCATTGTCCGTTGGGCGTAAAGGACTCTGGTCTTGGGTCCTGTTTGATTTTGGCAACTCCTCTTTCGCCACCGTGGTTCTCACGTTTGTTTTTGCAACATATTTTACCCAGGCTATCGCTGCTGATGTTGAAACAGGAACAGCGCTCTGGGGAACAACCACCGGAATCGCCGGTTTCATTATAGCGATTCTAAGCCCGGTCTGCGGTGCGATTGCTGATCAGACTGGACGCCGAAAACCGTGGTTGGCGTTTTTTACGGTTTTGTGTGTTGCGTCCACAGCAGCTCTTTGGTTTGCAGCGCCGGCGCCTGGTTCAATTCCATTCGCAATGGTTGCCGTGGTTTTCGGTCTCATTGGATTTGAAGTCGGCTTGGTGTTCTACAATTCTATGTTGCCCGACTTAACGACCCCAGACCGTATTGGGCGGCTTTCGGGCCTTGCATGGGGTATGGGGTATGGCGGCGGTTTGCTCTGCCTGGCCATTGTGCTTGTCGTCTTTATTCAAGCGGACCCAGCACCCTTTAACCTAGACACCAATAACGCTGAACATATTCGGGCGACGGCTCTATTCGTCGCTGGTTGGATTACCTTATTTACGTGGCCGTTGTTTGCATTCACGCCCGACACCTCGCGAGCCACCACATCCTTTGGGGTCGCTGTTAAAACAGGGTTGCACACACTCATTACAACAATCCGAAACATGAGACAGCACGCCAATTGCTTCCGATTTCTTCTCGCGCGCATGTTTTACACGGACGGGGTGAACACATTGTTTGCGTTTGGTGGCGTGTTTGCCGCAGGGACATTCGGAATGACCCTAGAAGATATAATTATCCTCGGCATCGGGCTGAATGTAACGGCAGGCTTGGGTGCGGCCGCGTTTGGCTGGGTTGACGATGCTTTTGGCTCAAAGAAAACGCTTACGATTTGCTTAGGGGCCCTAACGCTGTCATCCATTGCCGTTCTTCTAGCTCAAACGATCCCTCAATTTTGGTTCAGCGCTCTACTTATGAGTACGTTCGTCGGGCCGGTACAGGCGGCTAGCCGAACATTTATGGCACGCCTCGCCCCGACCGAGTTGCGAGGGGAAATGTTTGGGCTATTCGCTGTCTCGGGAAAGATCACAAGTTTCATGGGCCCCTTCGCCGTCGGAGCCCTTACCCTTATGGCCGGGAGCCAACGCATCGGCATGGCTAGCATTTTAGTTTTTCTGATCCTCGGTCTTTTCTTGCTACAAGCAGTTAAAGACCCAAGCACGAAAACTTAGCCTAAGCCGCAGCGGTCGATTAATGGCGGAAGTGGCGCATCCCGGTAAAAACCATCGCCAGGCCTTTCTCATCAGCCGCCGCGATCACTTCATCATCACGGATTGACCCGCCCGGCTGAATAACAGCAGCGGCACCAGCTTCAACCGCCGCCAGGAGGCCGTCTGTGAAGGGAAAGAACGCGTCTGATGCTACAACAGACCCAAAGGTCGCAGGCGTATCAAGGCCCGCTCCTTTCGCGGCATCAACCGCTTTTGCAGCTGCAATGCGCGCCGAATCAACGCGGCTCATTTGGCCCGCGCCGATCCCCACTGTCGCGCCATCTTTGACGTAAACAATCGTATTCGACTTCACATGTTTAGCGATAGTGAAGGCGAATAGCATATCAGTGGTTTGGTCTGCTGTCGGCGCGACCTTAGTTACAATTTTGAGGTCATTCATCGTGATGTGGCCCGTGTCTTTTGTCTGCGCCAACAAACCACCAGCGACAGGCTTCACCATACGCGCCGTTGCCGACGCATCCGGCATCATTCCCGTCAGTAACAAGCGCAGGTTTTTCTTCTTCGCAAAGATGGTGCGGGCTGCATCGTCAGCATCGGGCGCGATAACAACTTCAGTAAATAGTTCGGTTATTTTTGTAGCAAGTGCCGCGTCAAGTGTGCGGTTTACAGCGACAATGCCACCAAACGCGGATACGGGGTCACAGGCTAAGGCCTTACCATAAGCGGACAAGCAGTCATCGCTGATAGCAACACCACAAGGGTTAGCGTGTTTGATGATCGCAACTGCTGGGCGGTCAAACTCGGCGACCAATTCAAACGCTGCGTCGGTGTCATTGATGTTGTTGTAACTGAGCTCTTTGCCCTGAATTTTCTCCGCCGTTGCAACTCCGGGACGCCCCTCACCAGATAGATAGAGGGCCGCTTGTTGGTGGGGGTTTTCACCATAACGAAGGTCTTTTTTCTTAGTCCCGGCGACAGACACCCAACGTGGAAAAGTCTCGCCCAATTGCTCAGAAAACCATGTGGAAATAGCGCTGTCGTACGCGGCCGTTCTTGAGAAGGCGCGGGCTGCGAGAATCGCACGAAGGTCATCGGACACAGCGCCGGCGTTGGCGCTCATGTCGGCCTGAACTTCGCCGTAATCTTGCGGATCAACGATGACCGCAACACCGGCATGGTTTTTGGCAGCAGATCGAATCATCGCCGGGCCACCGATGTCGATATTCTCAATGCAGGTATCAAAGTCGGCTTCAGCGGCAACCGTTTTTTCGAAGGGATAAAGGTTTACAACCACGAGGTCGATCGGCGCGATGTCATGGTCTGCCATTGTCGCTTCATGCTCTCCGTTGCCCCGAACCCCCAGCAATCCACCATGCACAATTGGGTGTAAGGTTTTTACCCGCCCATCGAGCATTTCGGGAAAGCCCGTTAGGTCGGAAACTTCACGAACAGGAAGCCCTGCATCAGCAATGGCCTTGGCCGTGCCACCCGTAGAGATCAGTTCGACCCCTTGTCCATTGAGAAATATCGCAAAGTCCACGAGACCAGACTTATCGGAAACGGATAGCAGCGCACGGCGCACGGCAGAAGTAGGCATGGTCACCTCAAATTGGTCGATCAGTTAAACGCAATGTTCGAGGTTTAGCATGGCTATTGCCGAGGGAAAACGGCTTAGGTAGGGCTACGTCGCCAAATTATTTGATGGCCTTTAGGCGTGGTGAGGGAGACACACCCGAGGACAGGCTTGGCCGAGATAGTTCTGGCACCAAGTCCGTGAGCACCCTAAGCGCGGCCGACTCTTCTTGGCGTGAACAAGCGTCGCGGAGGTCATCAAGGCGCGCTTTGACGGTCTCGATAGCGCTGACACGCGGGCGGGCGATCAATATACCATCCATATTCGTACACACGGGCGGCTCTTGGCCATGGAACAGCTCTTCGGTCAACTTATCCCCTGGCCGTAAACCACTGATTTCAATCTTGATGTCTTCGTCTGGAATCTTTCCTGCGAGATGAATAACCTGTCTAGCAAGGTCGATAATCTTAACCGGCGCGCCCATATCAAGAACGTAGATCGCACCGCGATCATTCCGGCCCGGGCCAAGCGCGGCTGCTTGCAGAACTAATTCAACGGCTTCCCCCACCGTCATAAAATAACGTTCGATTTTAGGGTGTGTCACCGTGAGTGGGCCGCCGGCAGCAAGCTGCTTCTGGAACAAGGGCACCACGGACCCCGTAGAGCCCAAGACATTGCCGAAGCGAACTGTGATAAACCGCGTACCGCAATCGGCAACGTCAGCGGCTTGGCAGTAAATCTCGGCTAAACGCTTACCGGCCCCCATGACATTGGCGGGGTTAACCGCTTTATCAGTGGAAATAAGAACCATCTCTGGAACATTGTTGGCGATGCACGCATCAGCAACCGTGCGCGTGCCCAGAGCATTAGTCGCCAAGCCTTCAAGTGGGTTAACTTCAACCATCGGCACATGCTTCAAAGCGGCGGCGTGAAAAACGATGTCTGGCTGCACAGAACTGAAGGCTGCATTAATACGGCCATGGTCTCTGACATCGGCAATGATGGGGCGGACATCAAGGTCTGGCCATGACACTCTCACCTCTTGCTCAATAGAGTAAAGATTAAACTCGCCGTGATCGAGCATTGAGACATGAGAGGGGCCAGCCGCCGCTATTTGCCTCACCAGCTCTGACCCGATAGATCCACCCGCACCCGTAATCATAACCCGTTTGCCACGGATCAAGGCGTCCATTGCATCACGATCTAGCGTTCTGGCCGGGCGCCCGAGCAGGTCTTCCAGGGAGATCGGCCTTGGTGCAAAGTCAGGCTCATCATACGCCCGCAAGTCCGTAAGAGGAGGCAGTTTAGTGAGCTCGGCGCCTATAGAGCGCGCCGTACGAAGAAGAGACTGAACGGTCTCCCGCGTATTTTGCTCGCGCGTGAGGATAAGACGCTCTGGCGTTAGGTTCCGAGCGACTAATTTTTCGATAATTGAGTCAATATCAATCTCAAGACCGAGCACATCGACCCCATTCATCACCTGCCCAACCCGGCCCGGCGTAGCGGTCACCAACCCAACAACGCGATAGCGGCTATTCATGTTCAATTGCGTGGCACGAATAAAGTGCGCCGCCTCATCGCCAGCACCAATTAATAAAACCGGGGGTTTTACCGCCTCAGCCGCCGCAAGAAAACCAAACCTCCTATCCTTAAAGAGGCGGAACGTGAGACGCGGCGTAGCCAAAAAGACCACCAACACAAACCAACCGATAAAGGGAACGGATCGGGGCACATCACCCAAACGTGTGAACAAAAACATCAGTGGGATGAAGACCAGCGCAACCCCTACCGCTGAACGGACAATATTGACTGCATCAACAAATGATACATAAGCCCATACGTGCCGATAAAGGCCGGTAAACAAATAAATTACTGCGGCAATTAAGGAGTACGCGACTGCAAGATCAAATATAATATCAAGCCGGCTGAAAACTGCGTCACCGATACGAAAGTAGAACGATACCCATACGGCGAGAAAAGCCATGGCGGTATCATGCAATAAAACAAGCAGGTTTCGTGGCTGGGCGAAGATATTACTGATGGTTTTCACAGCAGTGTTTTGAATCCAAACAATTCGATTCCCTAGAATACCTTATTAGACTCACTTTCACCATGCCCACGAAACACCCAAGATGTTCCATGGCAAGCGCACCACTATGAAACAGAAATGACGCGAGACGGGTTTCCGACCACCGTTGTGCCGGGGGCGACGTCATCGATTACAACTGCCCCGGCGCCGACAACCGCGCCATCCCCAACCCTAACCCCAGGCACCAAAACCGCCCGGGCACCAATGTGGCATTCGTCACCGACCGCAACGCCGCCGCATAACACAGCCCATGGGGCAATATGACTATGGACCCCTACCGAGCAATCATGGTCCAGGCTTGCGCCTGTATTCAGTATCGTATTGTCGCCAATATTCACCCCTGGGTGAATGA
The DNA here is from genome assembly GCA_028822445.1 of Rhodospirillaceae bacterium. Taxonomy (GTDB): domain Bacteria; phylum Pseudomonadota; class Alphaproteobacteria; order Rhodospirillales; family Rhodospirillaceae; genus WLXB01. The sequence continues at coordinate 173,492 of JAPKDQ010000002.1, forward strand.
CAGCACGGGTAATGGCCTGCACACCCTCTCCAAGCGCAGCCTTCCCTGAGACAACGGCGTCGTTGCTAACAACGCTGGCGAACTCGAAACCCTTTTCTTTAAAGGTCTCATACAAAGCGCGGCGCAGATTTAGTCCAGATTGCCCCGATCCAGGGGCATTTCCGACTGCATTGACTAAGACAATATCCGACGGATTTAGCGCCATGACTGCACCATCCCCACCAATGACAGGGACGCCATAAACGTCTGTCCCATGCAATCGGCCATCAATATCGGCGATAGCGGCAGGGGGCGTGCCTAATTCTTGCAGAAGGTGGGTTAAGACCCGGGCATGCCCACTAGCGCCGATCACGATGATCTCACGGTCTCCCACTAAAACAGTCATATGTTGCTCCGCTCCTTTGCGGTTCAATCGCCAGCGCCGTATGCATAGATTGGCAAAGAAACGAGTATATCGCAGAAGTGTGCTGGCGCGACCCCACCTCTATTTACGTTCGTATAATGACGCCTTGCTCGTATCAGGGTCGCGTGCCTATGATCGACTAGTTTTATAACGTTTGTGAAATATTTATGACAAAAAAGACAGCCCTCATTACGGGCATTACAGGACAAGACGGCGCCTATCTCGCAGAACTTTTGTTGGACAAAGGCTACACTGTCCACGGCGTGAAACGTCGGTCTTCGTCCTTCAATACGGGACGCATTGATCACCTGTATCAGGATTTCCATAAGTCAGGTGTGCAGTTTTTTCTGCATTACGGTGACTTAACGGACGCCACAAATCTCATTCGGCTGGTGCAAGAAGTCCAGCCTGCTGAGATTTACAATCTTGCTGCGCAAAGTCACGTCAAAGTCTCTTTTGAAATGCCGGAATACACAGCCAACTCGGATGCGATGGGCACGCTTCGCTTGCTCGAAGCTATACGTATTCTTGGAATGGATAAGACACGCTTCTATCAGGCCTCAACGTCTGAGCTGTACGGCAAGGCCCAAGAAACGCCGCAGTCTGAAACAACGCCGTTTCATCCTCGCTCACCCTATGCGGTAGCAAAGCTTTATGCGTATTGGATTACCGTAAATTATCGCGAGGCTTACGGTTTTCATGCATCCAACGGCATACTGTTTAATCACGAAAGTCCACTTCGCGGCGAGACATTCGTGACACGGAAAATCACCCGTGCGGTCGCCGCAATTGAACTTGGACTGCAGAAAACAATTTACCTGGGCAACATCGACGCCAAACGGGATTGGGGTCATGCTCGAGATTATGTCGAGGGAATGTGGCGTATTGTTCAACAGGACGAGAGCGATGATTATGTTCTCGCCACAGGCGAAACACATTCTGTTCGATCCTTTGTTGAATTCGCGTTTGCAGAAATTGGGCGCCCTATAGAATGGCATGGGTCCGGTGTTGACGAGAAAGGTATCGATGCAAAATCTGGGGTCGTACTTGTTGAGATTGACCCACGGTATTTCCGGCCAACAGAAGTTGATCTTTTGCTTGGGGATCCCACCAAAGCACGTGAAAAATTAGGGTGGAGTCACACGACTAGCTTTGCAGAGATGGTAAAAGAGATGGTAGCCGAGGACTTAAAGCTCCTTCGGCACGAGAACCGTCGATACCAGCCTGATGGCTGACTAAAATTATGACTAATCTTCATTACTCACTCGCCGGAAAGAGGGTCTGGGTGGCGGGTCACCGCGGTATGGTTGGCGCGGCAATTGTCAGGCGCTTGAAAAATATCGACTGCGAAATCTTAACGGCGTCGCGCGCCGAATTAGATCTAACGCGCCAAAAAGATGTCGAAATCTGGGTGGGGAAAAGCAAGCCCGATGCAATTTTCATGGCAGCTGCGCGGGTAGGTGGAATTCTCGCAAACAGCTCTTATCCGGTCGATTTTCTTATGGAAAATATGCAGATCGAGACCAGCGTGTTTTCGGCGGCACATGCATGCGGCGTTAATCGCATGATGTTCTTGGGGTCTAGCTGCATTTATCCGAGGCTAACGGCGCAGCCCATGAAGGAGGACTCTCTTCTCACAGGTCCACTAGAGCCAACCAACCAATGGTACGCCATAGCGAAAATCGCTGGGGTTATGATGGCCCAAGCGTATCGGCGCCAATTCGGACGAGACTACATTTCGTGTATGCCCACAAACTTGTATGGGCCCGGCGATACCTTTAATCTTCAAGATAGCCATGTTTTATCCGCTTTGATTGTGAAGGCACATCAAGCCAAGGAAGCTAACACTAACAGCTTTGAAGTATGGGGCACGGGCGGCGCTCAGAGAGAGTTTCTTTACGTCAATGATATGGCCGAGGCCTGCGTCTTTCTTATGGAACACTACTCAGCTGATGAGCCGATTAATGTCGGATATGGAGAAGACATCGCCATTCGGGACGTGGCGCAGGCTGTCGCGAAGGCCGTCGGGTTTAGCGGTGCAATAACGAATGATCTCAGTAGGCCTGACGGCATGCCGCGCAAACTGATGGACTCATCAAAGATCAATTCTCTCGGCTGGCGCGCGTCGACCGGCCTAGAGGACGGGATCGCGAAGACTTACGCGTGGTATCTCGAACACGAGGCCTAAACACATTCCAAAACACTCGCCGTAGATCAATCAAACTAGTCCCCGGAACGGCTTTTCCCTTGATCAGCTAAGGCCTGGGCCGTACAAAGCCTTGCGCCATATCACTCTTTGCCCGGAGGGACCGGACCACCGGCATGCAGATTTACCTCCCGATCGCCGAGATGTCGGTGAATGTTTTCCTAATCCTAGGCATGGGTGGGCTCGTCGGTATGTTGTCTGGTCTATTCGGTGTTGGTGGTGGGTTTCTCATGACCCCCCTTCTCTTTTTTGTTGGCGTCCCCCCCGCCGTAGCTGTGGGCACCGAAGCCAATCAAATTGTAGCCAGCTCTGTCTCCGGAGTTCTTGCCCATTGGCGCAGAGGCAATGTCGATCTGCGCATGGGCGCTGTCCTTACTGTAGGGGGCCTCATCGGCTCCACATTCGGCGTGGCCCTGTTCTCTTTCCTCCGCGAACTTGGCCAAATTGAACTAGTGATCTCGCTCTCATATGTCGTTTTTCTTGGAGCCATCGGTGGGCTGATGTTTTATGAAAGCGTCAAAGCCATTCTGAAACGACGCGGTGCGCCAGCAGACCGTAAAACAAGCTCTACCCGTGGGCCAGGCCGACACACCTGGATGCACGGCCTGCCGTTCAAAATGCGGTTCCGTAAATCAAAGCTCTATATTTCAGCCCTATTACCTCTCGCGATCGGATTTGTGGTCGGCATCTTAGCGGCTATTATGGGCGTCGGCGGTGGCTTCGTTATAGTCCCCGCCATGATTTACCTTCTTGGAATGCCGACACAGGTCGTAATTGGCACTTCGCTCTTTCAGATCATTTTCGTAACAGCTAATACAACCTTTTTGCAGGCAACGATTAACCAAACCGTTGACGTCGTCCTCGCGCTTCTCTTGCTCATAGGGGGTGTAATCGGCGCGCAGATTGGGGCGCGGATGGGTGCCAAACTCCGCGGTGAACAATTGCGCGTCTTGCTCGCGATGATCGTCCTTGGTGTTTGTTTTAAATTGGCTTTCGATCTTGTCGTGACGCCCAGCGAACCATTTTCGTTTGGTGGTTTCGGCGAATGACGGCCCGGATCGTAGCGCTTGCCTTCCTCTTTGGACTCGGCATGTTCCGAACGGTAGATGCGCAAACCGTTCCGTTAGTCGCTGATCTATCAAACCATCTTGTTGCCATCACAACAGGCTTTACGGGAACGGACGTTTTGCTCTTTGGGGCGACAGATGGCCCCGGGGATGTGGTCATCGTTGTTCGCGGCCCTTCAAAAGATGTCACCATTCGACGCAAAGATCGTGTTGGGCCTATTTGGGTAAACTCGGATGCTTTGGCATTTAGAGATGTTCCATCGTTCTATCATGTCGCAAGTAACCGAGACATTGCGGAGTTCACGTCAAAGCGCGTGCGCGCCTTATACGAAATCGGTGTGGAGAATCTAAAACTAAAGTTTGTCGATCCCCGCCAGCCTGACGGCGTTCAAAAAGAGTACGCAGACGCGCTAATCCGACTCAATGCAGATCGCGGCCTGTACAATCTAGAAAATGGGAAGATCTCGCTCTTAGCGAACAGACTCTTCAGAGCACAACTGCATTTCCCATCTAATGTACCGACGGGACCTTACGAAGTTGGAATCTATTTGTTTAGAAATGGTGACGTTGTTAGCGGTGAATTTGTTCCGCTAATTATTTCAAAAACTGGAATTGGCGCTGAAGTCTATGACTTCGCACACAACTTTGCCCCGCTCTATGGTATCCTTGCCATCATTATTGCCGTCCTTGCCGGTTGGGCCGCAGAAGCCGCGTTTAGGCGAAGGTAGGGGGCAATGGTAAATAAACCAGACGTCAATCAAGGTTACCATCGGTCCTTTCTACTCGTTGTCGATTTTTCATCGGAACTCGGCGCTGCACTGCGCTTTGCTTGCCGGCGCGCCCTACACACAAACGGAAGCGTCGCCTTATTCCATGCTGTCGAACCGTCAGATTTTCATCACTTTGCGTCCATCGCTGGTCTAATGGAAACAGAGGCGCGGTCTGAAGCCGAGAAGCTGTTACAGCGTGTAGCCGCAGATGTTCAACGCCTTACTGGTAAAATGCCGAGCCTCTTTCTGCGCGAAGGCGACACTAATGAACAACTCCTGGCTGTGCTTGATGAACAGAAAGATATTTCGGTCCTTGTGCTCGGGGCGGGGACGGGAGAAGAGGGTCCTGGACCCCTAGTTTCTGCCCTTTCTGGACGTTTAGCAGGCCAAATCACGCTTCCGGTGACAATTGTTCCTGGCAACCTGACAACCGAAGAGATTGACGCCCTGACCTAGAACTTAGTTTAAATCACAGACTCTCTCTGATTTGGCCCTTGAGACTAGACCGAATTAGTCCTAATTAACATCAACAAAACCTCATTCCATGTCAGGATTACACCTATGTTTATTCAGACTGAGCCGACACCTAACCCGGCGACCTTAAAATTTCTTCCCGGTCGCCCAGTCATGGAGTCTGGTGTCGCAGACTTCACAACAATTAAGGATGCACAGCAATCTCCACTCGCGAACAGCCTCTTTAATGTTGAAGGCATTACCGGCGTCTTTTTCGGAACTGATTTTATCACCGTGACGAAAACAGATGACATGGAGTGGCAAGTGATAAAGCCCCTCGTGCTAGGTGCGATCATGGACCACTACACATCAGGCCATCCATTGCTGTTAGATGGAGCGTCCAGCGCCGCCGAAGAAGAAATATTTGATGATGCTGATGCGGACCCTGACGTCATTGAGCAGATCAAAGAGCTCATTGAAACACGGGTGAGGCCAGCTGTGGCACAAGATGGTGGAGATATCATATATAAGGGCTTCAAAGGTGGAACGGTCTTTCTTCACATGCGCGGCGCCTGTGCAGGTTGCCCAAGTTCAACAATGACGTTGAAATCAGGCATTGAGAACATGCTGCGGCATTACGTTCCAGAGGTAACCCAGGTCGAAGCCGTAATGTAAATTGACCTGTCGTTCTCTTAAGTCACCCATTGTCACCCACCTTCGCTCTTATAAAAATTTTGCATTGGCCCCGCTTGGAGGCCTGCGGGCGCTTTACTTTAAGACGCGTAAGAGTCCGCTAGAAGCGGAAGCTATGCTTGTTAGCATCATTCTGATGGCTGCTGCCATTCAGGACCAGAATAACTCGCCTCGAAAGACCGACGGTCGCATCATTATTTCTGGTGATGCCCTTAAACCCAATGCGTTGGAAAAAACTTTTTCCAGTTTTGAGTATTCACTTGCTGGTGTGCGCTCTGGTGACGTCGCTGTGCCCCGGCTCATCGTGTCTTCAGTGCCGAGCAAACTTAAAGACATTCGTGTCATCGACCGCCGGAAACGCTTATTCTTTAGAATGATTCTCCCTCTCATTCTAACGGCCAATGAAAGCATCCAATCTGAGCGAGTTCGCTTACTGAAAATCGATGCGGCCATGAACGCACGCAGTGGTGGAGAAAACGACATGATTCCAGGTAACATTCTTTGGGTCAAAGGTCTCTCAGCCCAATACGGTGTCGACCCATTAGAAGATGATTTGAGTATGGCGGAATTAATCAGCTTCTTGAAGCTCAGGGTTGCACCTATTCCCGCCTCTTTAGCCCTAGCCCAAGCCGTCGAAGAAAGCGCTTGGGGAACGTCCAGATTCGCACGCGAAGGCAACGCACTTTTCGGGCAATGGGTCTGGAATGAGGATACGGGCATCGTACCAAAAGAACAGCGCGCAGGGCAGGCTTACTCTATCCGGGCATTTGATGCTCCTTTGGATTCCGTGAGAGCCTACGCAAGGAATTTAAACACGCATTGGGCTTACTCCAGCTTCCGTGAGCAGCGCGCTGAAATGCTTAATTCAACCAAAAAAATGGACGGCTGGGCCTTGGCGCTAACTTTGGAAAGATATTCAGAGCGGGGGGAGGGTTACGTTGAATCTTTGCACACCATCATGCGGGTCAATCATTTACAGTCTCTCGATGATGCAGAGCTTGTAACGCCGGATACCATGAAAAACGGCTAGCACAAGTTAGGCTGATCTTACTCATCCGGTCTAGCGGTAGCGTAGATGAACCGCCACGCCTTCAGTTTTTAAAGCCGTAACCATCGGCCCGCTAAACGAATGCCACCACTCGTTCGTCTCTGGTAAATTAGAACGTAGTGTACAGTTCACACGAACTCTTCCCGAGCGAAATGCCGGCGACAAAAGGGGTCACTTACGCCTGCTGTGCTTCAGCTTTGGTTAGGTGTGCACCGGAAGAGCATAGGTTACGCCCGCGGTGAGAAGCCTATCGCCTCGTACGCCTCGGCAAGAACCGGTTCAGCCAAACTGGTCGCTTTTTCTGCGCCACGCGCCAGTAAACGATCAAGTTCAGCCGGGTCGGCTAATAACTCTGACATACGGCTAGCAATAGGGCCGAGGACGGAGACAGCTAGCTCAGCTAGCTTCGGCTTGAGCGCGCCAAACCCTTGGCCTGAAAATTCCATGATCACATCTTCAACGGAACGATCGGAAAGGGCGGCATAGATATTAATCAAATTGTTTGCTTCAGGGCGGCCTGCTAGGTCGTCTTTGGAGCCAGGAAGGGCATCAGGGTCGGTTTTCGCTCGCCTGATCTTATCTGCGATGACGTCAGAGCTATCTGTCATGTTGATGCGGGTCATATCGGAGATATCTGACTTTGACATTTTTCGTTGGCCGTCACGCAAGCTCATAACGCGGGTTCCAGGCCCCTGAATAACCGGTTCGGGCAAGGGAAAGACGTCTTTCCCGGTGTCGACATTAAATTTTTGGGCGATGTCACGTGCAAGTTCCAGATGTTGTTTCTGGTCTTCTCCGGTCGGAACATGACTAGCCTTATAGGTCAAAATGTCTGCCGCCATGAGGTTCGGGTAAACCATCAAACCCGACGACGCTTTTTCTTTATTTTTTCCGGCCTTATCTTTGAATTGGGTCATACGGTTGAGCCAGCCAAGGCGGGCGACACAATTAAACACCCACGCCAATTGCGCATGCGCTGGAACATGGCTCTGAATGAACACCGTACTTTGGTTAACATCAATACCAGAGGCAATCATCCCGGCCGCCACTTCACGGGAGGACTGGGCAATGTCACCTAGGTCCGGCCAAACAGTAATGGCGTGCAAATCAACAATACAAAAAAGACATTCATAGTCGTTCTGCATCGCCACCCAGTTTTTTATCGCGCCAAGGTAATTGCCAAGGTGCAGATTGCCCGTGGGCTGGATGCCAGAGAGTATACGGTTTTGAGGGAACGCCATGTGTCACGCCGCTGAATTGAATGAAGACTAAGATGCGGGGATAGCCCAGCGTTTCTTTAGGGTCAAGCAATCGGCGCTTGATATTTTTGCTAGCTGCGACGCAAGCTTCTGAGATCACTGCGTGCCGCACCGCCTGTCGCAAATAAGATGCCGCCATAAACAACAACCCCAACGCCTATGAGAGTAGCCAAGCCCAGAGACCGTGGCAATTCTGGCCCTGCCGCTACTCCTGAAACCCCAAAAAGCGGCCCGTACATTACGGTTAAAATAACAAGACCAATCCATACCGCCGCACCCATGGATGCGCTTGCAAATAAAATTCTTGGTAGGCGCTTTAAGAGTCGATCATCTGGGACAAAGTGTCCCCTCCGATATAGGACGCTACCAAGAAGGCCCGCATTAAGCCAAGCAGATATAGCGGTGGCTAAAGCAATTCCAACATGTCCCATAAACCGCATAAGAATAAGGTTTAGGGCGACGTTCACAAGCATCGCCGCAGCAGAAATTTTAACTGGCGTCGCCGTATCCTGGCGGCTAAAGAAACCTGGCACTAGCGCCTTAATCAATACGTAGGCTGGCAATCCAGCGGCAAAGGCTGCCAGTGCAGCTCCGACAGCTTCACGGTCAGAAACCGTAAACGCACCCCGTTCATATAACGCGGCTGCAATCGGGTGCGCCAGAATCAACAGGCCCACAGTGGCCGGCAGAGTGAGAACCAGGCTGATTTCGATTGCCCGATTCTGAGCTTGAAGAGCCTCTTCCGGATTATCGCTTTGAATCGATCGCGATAGCATGGGCAGCAACGCGATCCCGATCCCAACGCCAATCACACCGAGCGGTAACTGATTCACCCGGTCCGCATAGTACAGCCATGAGACGGCACCTACCGCGACCAGGGTCGCTATGATCTTATCGACCAGAAGGTTTAATTGATAAAGACTGGCGCCAAAGACAACAGGCAGAATGCGCTTAAGTAACTGACGCACCCGAGGAGATAGCCGTGGCCTGATAAGGCCGAGGGGCATGCCGGCGGCGCGCACGTGCCATGCCAGCCAAGCAAGTTGGATGGCGCCCGCGAGCCCCACACCCCAGGCCAAAGCCGTGGACGCATCCATACCTGAGGACAACGCGAATAATACGGCAGAAATCAAAGTCAGGTTCAAAAGAATAGGTGTCGCCGCAGCAGCAGAAAATCGATCCAGCGCGTTCAGCACGCCTGACTGAAGAGACACCAGAGAGATAAAAAATAAGTACGGGAATGCAATTCGAGCCAGATCTGTTGCGCGCTCCATTTGCCCGGGTATCTCGCTAAATCCAGGGGCTATTGCATACAAAGCGATAGGCATAAAAACCATCACCGCCAGCACAAATATAAAGAGTGTGGTCGCCAACACTGCAAAGGATTGCTCAGCAAACCGCAGGGCCTTTTCACGCCCCTCCTTCTCTAGGATTTCGGAGAATATAGGAACAAACCCGGCCGAGAACGCCCCCTCCGCAAACAACCTTCGGAACAAGTTAGGAAACTGGAAAGCAATCAAGAAAGCATCTGCTGTAAGCCCGGCACCCAGGACACCCGCAATAAGGATGTCTCGCACAAACCCTGTCACGCGGCTGATCAAAGTCATGCCGCTGACGGTCGCAAAGGCGCGGAGGAGTGATTTTCTAACTGCCATGGGTAAAGTTTATATCACCCGCGCCTCACGGCATAGAGATGACGATACTGCGTACAAAAATAGATACCGGTCTATTCTACAGCAGTCGACTGAACAGCTATAGGTTTTAAGCGAAGAACCGAGAAATCGTCGGGAACGCCGATGGCCTTGCTAAGGGCCTCACGGATCTGGCGTATCTTCGCTTCGTTCTCGACCTTCATACCAAAAATATCTTTGACATAGAAAACATCAACGACGCGTTCTCCATACGTGGAAACGTGGGCTGAGCCTATTTGCAGTGCCAAGTCGGAAATGACCTGAGTGATATCAAACAAAAACCCGGCCCGGTCATGCCCGTTTATTTCGATAACGCTAAAAAATTTAGAGGCGGCGTTATCAATAATAACGCGGGGCGGGGCCTCCAAGGCCTCGGCGCGACCTGCCCGTCTGGCCTGGACGTTTTTAAGTTCGCGATCCAAGCGGATGCGCCCCTCAAATGCGGCCACGACACGAGACTTAATTCTATTGAGTTTGGTTTCAGCCGTTAAAACGGTGCCGTCGAAATCTTGTACAGTAAAAGTATCTAAAGCCATGCCGTTAGAGAGCGTCAGAATTCTTGCGTCGACGATAGAAACGCCAGAGAGCGCTAAGGCGCCTGCGATCTTAGCAAACAGGCCGGGATGGTCTGGTGCATAGACCATCATTTCCGTAACGGCATTAAATTTATCAATTACGAATTCAATTGCTATGTCTTGGGCACTGTTCTTAGTAGATCGTATAAATCGGGCATGTCGTTCGTGGGTATCGACGTCATATGCCACCCAGTACGATGAAAAACCAGCCCCTACAAAAGCGTCGCGACTTGCAACGGGCCAATCAGACAGTCGTTCAGCCAACGCCTCTCTCGCTCGGCCCGCGCGCGCATCCACCGTCGCTGTCGAATAGACTCCAGACATGCGTTCTTCCGCCCGGTTATAGAGATCGCGCAAAAGTACCGCTTTCCAGTCGTTCCAGACCTTCGGGCCAACGGCGCGAATATCAGCGCAAGTTAATACTAATAAAAGTTTCAGACGTTCTGGCGATTGCACAGCCGCACAAAAATAGACGATGGTTTTTGGGTCATCGAGATCCCGCTTAAACGCCGTATTGCTCAATAATAAATGCTGCCGAACGAGCCAACTAACGGTCTCTGTCTCTTCATCTGTCAATCCGAAACGAGGACAAAGCGTAAGCGCGATATCCGCGCCAAGCTCAGAGTGGTCGCCGCCACGACCTTTAGCAATGTCATGCAAAAGAACCGCGGCGTACAGGGCGCGACGCGATTGAATTTTTCCGACAATCTCCGAAGCAATGGGAAGCTCACCTTTCAAAGCCCCACTCTCAATTCGGTGCAGAATGCCGATGGCCCGGATCGTGTGCTCGTCCGTCGTATACACATGGTACATGTCGAACTGCATTTGAGCGACAACGCGACCAAAATCGGGCACGAACCGACCAAATACTCCAGCCTCGTTCATTCGGCGCAACATTGATTCTGGACCTTTCACGAAGGTCATAATGTCTACAAACAGGCGGTTTGCCTCAATATCATCACGAATATTATTTACTAAGTGAAGATTGCGCGTGATGAGCTCTAACGCATGTGGGTGCAGGTCGAACCCATTTTCTTGGGCGACATGAAAAATTCGAACGAGCTTTACCGGATCTTTGACAAAAGCATCATCGTTTCTAACCGTTATCCGCCCACCCTCAATAGCAAACCCGTCAGGTGCTTTGCGCCGAAAGACTGCTGGAAGGCGGAACAAAGGTTTGCGGCGCTCTTTCTCTTCGAGAACGGCGGAGATGATACGGGTCAGGTCCCCGACATCTTTGGCGATTAAAAAGTAGTGTTTCATAAATCGCTCGACCGCAGAGCCACCAGCGTGGTCCGTGTAACCCATAAGCTCTGCAAGCCGGGGCTGTAGATCGAACGTCAGCCGGTTATCAACGCGACCAGTGGCATAGTGAATATGGCACCGAACAGTCCACAGGAAGTCGTAGGCTTTCAGAAAACGTGACGCCGCACCGCTATGGATGATTTCGAGGTCTACTAAATCTTGAACGGTTGACACACCGTAAAGATATCGGGTGATCCAATACAAAGTGTGTAAGTCACGTAAACCGCCCTTGTCTTCTTTTACATTTGGCTCGAGCACATACCGGCTATCACCCAGCCTTTTATGGCGAGCGTCACGTTCGGACAGCTTAGCATCGACAAAAGCGATGCCTGTGCCTTCAACCACGTCTGCACGAAAATGTGTCTGTAAATCATGCGCGAGGTCTTGGTCTCCCCAAATCCAACGGGACTCAAGCAAAGCGGTTCTGGTCGTCATATCCGCCATAGCTTGTTTTATATTTTCGTTGACCGTGCGCACTGCATGACCAACTTTGAACCCAAGGTCCCATAGTACATACAGCATGTACTCCACTAGGTTTTCAGTGAACGGTGTTTTTTTGTAGGGCAGGAGAAAAAGAAGGTCGAGATCAGACCCTGGTGCTAACTCGCCGCGGCCGTAGCCACCGACCGCCATCAGGCTTAATCTCTCACCTGTGGTCGCAACGCCGCGCTTGAAGACCCGCACTGTTGCGAAGTCAAATAGCGCGCGCAAAATTTGATCCGTCAGATACGAGAGTTCAACGACCGTGTCTGACCCTACCCCCTCGCCACTTTCTAGACGTCTACGCGCTTCTGCGCGCCCAGCTTTCAACGCGGAAGATAGCTCGTCTATTAATATAGGGCGAACGGCTGAGCTGGCGACATCTGAAGAAAGACGCTCGTCCAACCGCTCCGATATGGCGCGACGACTTATCAGGCTGCGGGGAGAGCGAACGTTTGTCACCGAAGGGCTTTCAACAACTTATCGACAGTTGGTTTTGGGGTAATCAAGGTCACATTGCTTATACAGCTATGGCGGCGTCACTCCAGATCGTCGCGCAACCATCTACTGGTATTTTTACAATCCGCCCCCTGCTCTTCTGAGGAATGACAGGCGGGATAAAGGCTGAACTGCTTGTTGACCCACCGAGCGCTCCCGGACCCATGATGCCTTCAAAACAAAAGCTTGCCCTTATCCGCGCATTGAGAATGGTTAAGGCTGCGAGGGCCCCAGCCTGACCTATGAATAAAACAACCAAAACAATAGCTGTCCTAGGCCCCGCCATTGCATATACATCATTGACCCAGGGGTAACCGAAGAATGCCAACGCAACGCTAAACGCACAGCCGATGATGCTGATACAACACATAAAGTTCAGAATGCGGGCGGTGGCTGGGGGGCTCATACGGTCTTCATTAAAGGCAAAGGCCATGATGGAGCCCCTATAATGGTTCAAAAATCAGGAATACATTTGCATAAACTATAGCATTAATGAGGGTTAAGTGTCCCTATCAGCTAACAAGCCTCTTACACGATACAACGCGTCTAAAGCTTCTTTTGGCGTCATCTCATCCGGCGCGAGTGCCGCTAACGCCTCCTCTACTTGAGATGCACCTACATGCGGGGAATGCGACGCCGTACTGCGAGAAGTAAGCGCAAAAAGCGGCAAGTCTTCTGCAAGCCTGCCTGCATTTCCGGCCGCCTCCCCGCTCTCAAGTTGTTCAAGAACCTGTTGTGCTCGCGTAATCACTTGTCCGGGCAACCCAGCAAGTTTGGCAACATGGATTCCATAGGACCGGTCGGCTGCTCCTGGAGCAACTTCATGAAGAAATACAATATCACCATGCCAATCCTGAACCTTCATATGGTGTGGCTCGAGACGGTCCATATTCTCAGCTAATGCTGTCAATTCATGGTAATGCGTCGCGAACAAGGCACGACAGGCGTTGCTATCATGAAGGTATTCGAGCGTTGCCCAAGCAATAGAGAGGCCGTCAAAAGTCGCGGTTCCCCTGCCTATCTCGTCCAGTATGACGAGAGAGCGAGATGTTGCTTGATTTAGAATAGCCGCTGTTTCAACCATCTCTACCATGAACGTCGATCGGCCGCGGGCTAGGTCATCTGCCGCTCCAACGCGAGAAAATAGGCGATCCACCACACCAATCGTCGCCGCACCTGCAGGAACGAAAGATCCGATTTGGGCTAAAATTGCGATCAGCGCATTCTGACGCAGGAAGGTAGACTTGCCAGCCATATTTGGCCCGGTTACGAGCCAAACATGGCCATCATTAGCGCCCCCCTTACTTCCGAGCTCACATCCATTGGGCACAAATGCCGCATCGGATGTTCGAGACAAAGCAGCCTCAACAACGGGGTGGCGGCCGTCATCAATTGCAAAAGCCGTTCCAGTGTCTACGACAGGGCGAGTGTAGCGCCTTTCCACGGCAACTTGCGCCAGGCCTGCGGCCACATCTATTTCGGCGAGCGCCTCTGCCGTGGCAGCAATCAGGTCGACCCGTTCTAGGGCTTCTTGAATAAGAGCTTTAAACAGCTCAAGTTCAAGAGCCAGAACCTTATCGGCAGCAGATCGGATTCGGCCCTCAAGGTCACCTAACTCTATCGTTGAAAAGCGCATGGCGCTGGCCATTGTCTGACGATGGATGAAGGTGGTCTGAATAACCACTGCTTCAGTGCCATCGGCCATTCTACTGGTAGAAAGTAAGCCATCGCCATGGCGAGCGGGCACTTCAACGTAATAACCCAAAACATTGTTGTGGCGGACCTTTAAGGCCTGAATACCAGTTTCTTCACTATACCGGGCTTGTAAGCCGGCAATATTTTTACGGCTATTATCACGGAGGTCGCGGAGATCATCGAGTGTTTCGTCGTATCCCGACCGTATAAACCCGCCATCCCTGACGAACATCGGTATATCATCCGCTAAGGCACAAGAAAGTCGATTAACCAACACACTATGTTCACCGAGCTTGTTCTTGACCGCTTCAAAGGGATCTGTCGTCTCTGGATTGGTTGAGGCGGATACAGCAACTTCTATTGTTTCTTTAAGGCCCGGGGTTTTTGCCAGCGCATCACGGATGGCGGCCAAATCACGCGGCCCGCCGCGATCTAAAGTAATGCGGCTTAAAGCCCGCTCAATATCTGGTGTTGTTTTGAGGGCATCACGGATGGCAATACGGCCAGAGGGAGAACCCACCATAACATCCACTTGGTCTAAGCGCTTAGCAATTTCAGTAGGGTCCGTTAGGGGAGCCGCAAGTCTCGATGATAAGAGCCGTGCGCCAGCGCCGGTGCGCGTCGCATCAATCACACCAAGAAGGCTACCCTGACGCTCACCAGTGAGCGTGCGCGTTAGTTCTAAATTTCGTCGTGTTGCAGCGTCAATTTCCATGGCGGCCCCATCGCCAAGATGGCGTGGTGTCTTGAGTCTGGGCATGCGACCCTTCTGGGTCAGGTCAATGTAGTCTACTAACGCCCCAGCAGCCGCAACCTCCGCGCGGCCAAAGGAACCGAACGCTTCTAAACTTTTTACTGCGTAAAGAGACTCCATTCGTCGGCGCGCGTTGTCGGAATCAAACCGAACAGAAGGCAGTTCCGTCAAAAGTTCATCCCAGTCTTCAATCATTAAGGACACAGCGGCGTCAGCCCGAAGGGCGTCAGACAAGAGAATTTCTCCTGGATCGATGCGAGCCAACGCCGCCCCAAGACGGTCAACCGAGGTCTCCTGTAACTCTACGTCACCCGTGGAGACGTCAACCCAGGCGAGGCCGAAGCCGCCACCAACGCGGGCTATGGCGACCAGTGCATTATGTGACCGAGCATCCAAAAGAGCATCTTCGGTAATAGTGCCCGGCGTAATAAGACGAACGACATCGCGCTTCACAACCGATTTAGGCCCTCGTTTCTTGGCCTCTGCCGCGCTCTCCATTTGCTCACAAACGGCGACTTTGAAACCTTTTCGAATCAACTTAGACAAATAGCTCTCGTGCGAGTGGGCGGGCACACCACACATGGGGATATCTTTACCAGCGTGCTGGCCGCGCTTCGTTAACGTAATATCGAGCGCTTCAGAAGCCTTTTCGGCGTCATCAAAGAAAAGTTCATAGAAGTCGCCCATGCGATAAAACAAGAGGGCTTCCGGATAGCCTTCCTTGATAGATAGGTATTGCGCCATCATAGGAGTGATGGTGGTCTTTCTAGGCGCTTTCGACGAAGCTGCTTTGACGGCAGGCGTCACTGGGTCTACGTCAGGAATGGGGTGGGTTTCATCTTGCACAGTGGGAACACACTACCCCAGACCAGGGACGCAGAAAAAGCTTTGCTTACCCATAATCTTGCGGCCCTTAGTGCGGATGAGGTTTATAGGGGGTTGCCGCCGTAAATAAGGTGTAGAAAGGTTTTATGAATGACCCAACGTCGCGCACCCTAAGTCTCAATTTTCTGAAAATGCACGCCCCCAATATAGATTAGGGGCCACGATCGAGCCGATTCTAATGGGGCTCACAGAGCCTGTTCAGGTGGGTTCTATGAACGCGCAGCCGTCTCGGATTTTATTCAAGTGGCGTCATGTGTTTACGCGGCGGCGCCAAAGCGGACACTCTTGTATAGACGTTTTGCAAAAGACGCTGAATTTAGGGCCTGGAAGCAATCATGATCGTGCAAGACAACCCCACGGGCACCGAACGCTTTGTCATGACAATGGATCAACACACAGCATTCGCGAGCCGACTAGCAGAAGAGTTCGGAAACGATAAGTTTGCATCTATAGAAAACGAGCCCTTGCGGTACGTGATCGCAAACCACGACGCAGGGTGGAAACAGGTCGACCCAGATGTGCATATAAACCCCGCGTCAGGATTTCCGTATCACCTTTCTGAAACACCCTTTGAATACGCCTCCCTAACCATGCGCGGGTCGCCGGATTTTAATGCAAAACATGGCGCGCTTTCAGGACTTTTATCCAGTATGCACACGACCGGTTTGTTAAATGGTCGCTATGGATTGGCACCGCCTGGGATCATGGCGCGCCTCGAAGGCGACAAGAAACCGTTCGCTGAGAGCGTGCTTGCAGGTGAACTTGCGCGGCAGAACAAATTAAAAACCGTAATCAGTGTCGACGAAACGTTCGTGTGGAACGCATACAAGCACCTTCAGTTCTTTGACATGCTGTCTCTTTACTTTCACAGCAGAGCTGAAGGGTCACGCGGCACCGAGCGCTTTCCTGATGTGCCAACTCATAACGGTGATGATGTCACCGTAACAATTTCAGAAGGGATACACAGAACCTACGCTTTGGACCCCTTCCCGTTTAAAAAAAGCGGTGTGAAAATTTCTTTTTTCGGGCGGTGGGTGTCGCCTGTAGCAGCAACTGAAAATGGGCGAACGGCCTTTGAAGCAGCAGTTATTGCAAGCCAAACAACAACCCTTTTGGCTGGTTAGCTAGGCTCAGGTTGCCGTGCAGTCTCTGTGTGGGTTGGAAAACGCTTCATCAGATAGAGCAGAAGTACCACGCCAGGAATGCCGGCAATCGTCGTGATCACAAAGAATGTCACCCAATCAACTTGGTCAGCAAGCCAACCGCCGCCGGATGCGAGGAACGTACGCGCCACATTCATAAAGGAGCTCAGCAATGCATACTGAGTTGCCGTATAAGCAAGGTTACAAAGGCTCGACAGATAGGCGATGAACGCCGTGCCACCAATTCCATTGGCAAGGTTTTCAATCGAGATCACAGCCATCAACACAGGAATCGAGGGACCCGAGAGCGCAAGGGCGGCATAGAGTAGGTTGGTCAACGCCATCGATACAGCGCCAAATAAGACTGACTTCAGTATACCTAGTCGTAAGACCATAACGCCACCAAGGACGCTGCCAATGATGGTCATCACCACACCATAGGTTTTTGAAACCACTCCTATTTCAGTTAGGGTAAAACCGAGTTCCAGATAGAAAGGATTCGCCATTGCCGCCCAAATACCATCTGCGTACTTGTAAAAGACAACGAACAAAAGAATAACCAAGGCGCCAGGCCGACTAAAAAACTCTGAAAATGGGGCAACAACGGAGTTTTTGAGCCATTCATTATAGCGCGTTAATCGGTTTCCTTGGCTGCTGTCTTTTTGTGCGGGGCGCTTTGGTTCAGGGCTGAGGAGCGTCGTCAGTAAGCCAAGTGTCATCAACCCCGCCATGATGATATAAGTCGTTTTCCAACCCAGTGTATCTGCAAGAATTAGCGCTCCCGCACCAGCAGAAATAAGAGCTAGCCTATAACCAAGTTGGTACGTGGCGGCACCAGCGCCCTGTTCGTTCTCATGGAGTGTTTCAATTCGATAGGCATCGATGACTATATCTTGGGTGGCCGATGCAAACGCCAGAACGACGGTCCACAAAACAGTTACCCTGAGGCCGGTCGTCGGGTCGGACAAGCCAATCCCCACAAGGCTTGCGATGCAAACCAACTGAGCAAGCGCGAGCCAACTACGCCTTTGGCCAAGCAAGCGTGCCACGAATGGAAGCGGCAAGCGGTCAACCAAAGGCGCCCATAGAAATTTCAAAGTGAATGCCGTGCCCGTCAAAACAAATAGGCCGATCGACGTTTTATCAATGCCAGATTGAGCCAGCCATGCCGTTAGCGTGCCGAACATCAACAGAAACGGAAGCCCCGCAGAGAAGCCGAGCAGAAAAACAATAATGATACGGCGTTCAAAGTAAACGCTGCTAGCGGCAAACCAATTACGTGATGTTTTTCCGGTCATGCAGCGAGATTACGCTGCGGCAGCTTTTCTGGCCATCTTCTTGCGATCATTCGGGTCGAGGTGCATTTTGCGCAAGCGGATGCTCGACGGCGTGACCTCAACCAACTCATCATCTTGGATGTACGCTAAGGCTTCTTCCAGTGACATCATGCGGGGTGGCGATAGCTTAATAGCGTCATCCTTACCGGACGCACGAATGTTGGTCAGCTGCTTACCCTTAATCGGATTAACCTCAAGGTCATTATCACGCGTATGCTCGCCAATAATCATACCGCGATACACTTTAACTCCAGAAGGAATGAACTGCGGGCCACGGTCCAGCAAGTTAAACAAAGCATAGGCAACCGACTCACCATCTGAATTTGAGATCAGCACGCCTTCACGGCGGGTCGCAATAGGGCCCTTATGTGGAGCGTAACCATGATACAGCCTATTCATGATCCCGGTTCCACGCGTGTCCGTTAGAAATTGGCCGTGATACCCGATTAACCCACGTGATGGTGCTAGAAAACTGATCCGGACTTTGCCACTGCCGGACGGCTTAAGGCCCTGCATTTCCGCTTTACGCCCTGACATCGCCTCAACGACAGCGCCGGCGAATTCTTCATCAACATCGATCACAACGTCTTCGATCGGTTCTTCTCGCTTTCCGTCCTCACCCGTTTGGTACAAAACGCGTGGTCGAGAAACCGACAGCTCAAACCCTTCTCGGCGCATAATTTCAATAAGAACGCCAAGTTGTAGCTCGCCACGTCCAGCGACCTCAAAAGCATCCTTGCCGTCAGATTCGCTAACTTTAATCGCTACGTTTCCTTCAGCCTCGCTGAAAAGCCGTTCTCCAATTTGGCGACTTGTAACCTTTTTTCCTTCACGACCCGCGAGCGGAGAATCGTTCACAGAGAACGTCATAGCTAACGTTGGTGGGTCAACCGGGCGTGAGAATATAGGCTCGGAGACCTCTGGTGCACAAATTGTGTGGGCGACGGTTGCGTCTGCCAGGCCAGCAACGGCAACAATATCTCCAGCATCTGCGCTGTCGACTGGAACCCGCTCCAAACCGCGGAACGCTAGAAGCTTGGTCACACGGCCGTCTTCCAGTTTTTTGCCATCAATATCTAAAACTTTGATGCGCATATTCACTTTGGCCCGGCCCGTAGAAATGCGGCCCGTAAGAACGCGCCCGAGATATGGGTCTGCCTCTAAGGTGGTCGCCAACATGGCAAAGGGCGCTTCCGTATCATGCTTGGGCGACGGAACATGTGACACGATAAGATTAAATAAGGGCGTAAGATTAACCCCCGTGTCCTTTTCTAAATCCTCAACAGCCCAACCATCACGGCCAACAGCGTAAAGCACAGGAAAATCAAGCTGATGTTCATCGGCGCCCAGCGCATCAAACATATCAAAGACTTCATCGAGCACTTCTTGCGGACGGGCGTCACCACGATCAACTTTGTTGATAATCACAATAGGTCGGAGACCAAGTTCGAGCGCCTTGGATACAACGAACTTGGTTTGAGGAAGAGGGCCTTCCGCAGCATCGACGAGCAACACAGCGCCGTCGACCATCGACAGAATACGTTCGACTTCGCCACCGAAATCGGCGTGCCCCGGCGTATCGACAATATTAATCTTAGTATTGCGCCACGTGACAGATGTGCACTTAGCCAAAATCGTGATGCCGCGCTCGCGTTCAAGTTCGCCAGAGTCCATCGCTCGCTCTTCGATGCGTTGATTGTCCCGAACCATTCCAGATTGGCGGAATAAAGCGTCCACCAGAGTTGTTTTACCGTGGTCGACGTGAGCGATAATCGCAATGTTGCGAAGCGACATAAGTTTGATCCAAGTTAAAACGACTGGGTTGATATTTTAGTAGCCGTGTTCAGCTACAAGGCCTTTCAAGGAAACCTCCGGGCGGGCGCCAAGATGAGAAATAACCTCACCCGCAGCAAGCGCACCTATATTGGCACAAGTTTCTAAATCATCACCGCGAGTATATCCGAACAGGAACCCGGCAGCATAAAGATCGCCAGCGCCCGTCGTATCGATAATTTTACCCATAGGTGAGGCCGGTGTTTGTATGAGCTTATCTTTCGTAACCGTCACCGCGCCTTCAGCGCCCCTAGTTAGGGCGGCTATCTCAACGCGACCTTCAATGGCTTCTACAGCCTCATCAAAACTGTTCAAGCGGAACAATGTTTTGATCTCTATCTCATTGGCAAAAATGATATCTACGTGCTGGTTCACAAGGTCGAACAAATCATTGCGGTGGCGCTCCACAACAAACGGGTCTGAAAGCGTGAGGGCGACCTTACCTCCTGAGCGTTTCGCAGTTTCGCAGGCAGAAACAATCGCCTTCTTTGTCTCGGGAAGGTCCCACTGATAACCTTCGATGTATAGAATCTTCGACGCGGCAATAAGGTCTTTGTTCATATCCGTCGCGGAGAGAGCCCCACTGGCACCGAGATAAGTAAACATTGTGCGCTGAGCATCCGGCGTTACCAAAATAATACACCGCGCCGTTGCTGGGCCTTCGGAAAGAGGCTCAGTTTCATAATGAACACCGATGGACTGGATATCGCGCGCAAAAATACGGCCCAACTGATCTGCTTTCGTTTTCCCAATAAACGCTGGTTTTCCGCCCAACGACGCTACGCCAGCCATGGTGTTGGCCGCAGAGCCTCCAGAAGCCTCAACAGCCGGACCAATATCTTTGTACAAAGCGTCAGGCTGGGATTCCTCAGACCAAAGATGCATGGTGCCTTTTGAAACATCATGTTTGGATAGGAACGAATCTTCAGCGTGGGCTATGACATCGACAATCGCGCTGCCGATTCCAACCACATCAAAACGGGCTTCGGACATGGGAACTCCAGGTCTTATGTTGGACGGCTAAACGGGCGGTGGCGCAGTATAGCGGCGACTTCTATGGACACAAGAAGCCAAGCGCTGGAGGCCTAATACACGTGATTACCGCCTTTGCCAAAGCCTTTGCGCAATTATCAGACCCCTGGGTCCACGCGGTTATCAGGAAAAGTGTCGCTGGAAAGGTTTTCGTCTTTTTTTCGACGCTTATAAGTATCGGTTGAGCGCTCGAGAATGCCTCTGTTTTTAGATTAGTTGGATTGAAACGGCCGTCGACGGCCTTGGGTTCCGGTCACTCTAGGACTGACGCTTGCCGTATTCTCAGGAATTGTGAGTGCCTTTGCGCCCATATTCCTTGAATCAGTCTTAGAAGCCTTTGAAAAACGCCGTTTTCCGGCCCTTAGACCAGAAAAGACCGTAGAGTGAAGCGCAAGGATCCAGCGACGCAATCGATAAGGTCGAGTGGAAGTAGCTGCCTAGAACGCGAGCGGCCTAAATTCCCTTTTTCTTGCTCTGTTTCGCTTTTGTCACCTTCTTGGCGGGCCGTGAGTCCGGCGACGATGTCTTAGGCTTAAACTTGCATAAGTCTGCAACAGGACAACGCCAACAATCTGGCTTTCGAGCTTTACACAGATAACGGCCATGCAGAATCAACCAGTGATGCGCATGCTGCATAAACTCTGGCGGTGTTCTTTTTTCTAGCTTCTTCTCAACTTCTAACGGTGTCTTTCCAGGCGCAATGCCCGTTCTGTTTCCAATCCGGAATAGATGCGTGTCGACAGCTATGGTTGGGTGGCCAAATGCAATGTTGAGCACAACGTTAGCGGTCTTGCGGCCTACACCCGGCAGCGTTTCTAACGTTTCACGGTCTTCCGGAACTTTACTGCTGTGGTCTGCAATAAGCATTTTAGAAAGCGCGATGACATTCTTAGCTTTGGAATTAAAGAGGCCGACCGTCTTAATAAAATCTTTCAACTTCGCTTCACCGAGCGCGACCATTTTCTTAGGCGTGTCGACGATTTCGAATAATGGGCCCGTCGCTTTGTTAACGCCAATGTCCGTGGCTTGCGCAGAAAGAACAACAGCGACCAGTAGCGTGTAATCGTTCACATAATTGAGCTCGCCCTTTGGCTCTGGATCGAGCGCCTGGAGGCGGGTATAGAATTCTGGGATGTCTTTAACGCGCATTTATCGCCCCTCAGTTGAGGCCCAGAACATCAACCATGCCATACAAGCCTGGTTTTTTGTCTTGCAGCCATAGGGCTGAGCGGACGGCACCACCGGCATAAATTTCCCGCGAACCGGCCTTATGCGTAAGCTCCAAACGCTCGACTTCATTAGCAAATAAAACCGTGTGATCACCGATGACCCCGCCACCCCTAAGCGCAGCAAAGCCGATTTCACCCGTTGGGCGCGCACCTGTCTGGCCTTCACGGGAATAACGGGCGACATCTTCAAACAAAATATTCCGTCCGGACGCTGCGGCCTTACCTAATTCAATCGCGGTGCCAGATGGTGCGTCGACTTTGTGCCTATGATGCATCTCAAGAATATCGACGTCGTAATCCGTATCAAGTGTCGCTGCCACTTGCTTGGTGAGTGCAAACAAAAGGTTCACTCCAATAGAAAAATTAGCCGCCTGCACGACGGGGGCTTTTTGTGCAGCCTCGTTGATCCCTTCCTGGTCCTCGTCTGACAGTCCTGTTGTTCCCACAACATAGGCCGTGCCCGTTTGGGCCGCTGCCTCGGCGTGTATTCGTGTCGCTGCTGGAACCGTAAAATCAATGACCGCATCAGAAGTCGAAAATAACGCAACAGCGTCTTCGGTCACTGTAACACCCAGTTTGTCGCCACCAACCAGAACCCCTAAATCTTTACCCACGGCCTGACCTGGCGGCTCCGTACCACCGGATAAAACATACCCGTCCGTCGCTAACACTTCTTTCAGAAGCATACGTCCCATACGTCCGGCACAGCCAACAATTCCTATGGCGATAGTCATGTATAAAAACACTCCGGGAATGACAAAAAGAACTGGAACACTATAGCACAAGTCTAAAAGGTTTTATCTGCAACTCAGGTGTCTATACTGAACAGATGCCGCCATTTCTAAAGCGGTCGCGGAATATGCGTCGCGGCCCCCTCTGTTATGGGGACACCTAGAATCTAGTCGCTTTGAATGCCGTTGCCCTCATATTGAGCGAGTTGGTGCGGGCTAGGTATTCAAACAGCATACAGATAATGCTGGGGTGGGTTCCATAAAACGTACGTTCGCATGCCTATTGTGCCTGTCTGAAATTAAAGACGACAGTGAAAAGAAATTTGCACATAACGGCCTTAAAATTAGGTCTAAGGCGGGCAAGGTCGACGTGTTTCCATTATACTGGATGCATTTACACCAAGGTATCAGTCCGACAAACGAGGCGACGTGTGCAATATTATTTTTCTGGGCGCAGCCGGCCGGGGAAGAAAGCACGCGTCGAAAGTTAACTTAGTCACGGCACTTAACTGAAAAGTTCTAGTTATCCCGTCAGGTCTTCAAGAAGTCTTTAATCTTGTCAAAGAAACCCTGGGCCTCTGGGCTGTAGGTTTTCTGATCGCTATCTTTTTCAAACTCACGCAAAAGTTCTTTTTGCTTCGACGTCAGGTTGACTGGAACTTCGACGGCGGCCTCTAAGAACATGTCGCCACGAGAAGTCGATCGTAGAACGTTCATTCCCTTTGCACGCAAGCGGAACTGGTGCACGTTCTGACACCCCTGCGGAATCGACACACGGACCTTACCACCCTCAATTGTCGGGACCTCGACATCGCCGCCAAGGGCAGCAATCGTCATTGATATTGGGACGCGCATGTGCAAATTTGCGCCGTCACGCTGGAATAATCGGTGTGCCTTTAAGCCAAGAAAAATATAGAGGTCACCTGACGGAGCGCCATTCAAGCCCGCCTCGCCCTCGCCCGTCAAACGGATACGCGTACCGTCTTCAACGCCTGGTGGGATGGTAACTTCTAGGGTTTTATCTTTACGTGTTCGGCCGGCGCCGCGGCACTCACCACATGGGTTTTTGATAACTCGGCCAGCTCCACTACACGTTGGGCAAGTGCGCTCTACAGTAAAGAAACCCTGTTGGGTCCGCACCTTTCCAGCGCCACCGCAAGACGAGCAAGTGTCTGGCGCGGCTCCATCTTTACCGCCGGTACCCTCGCAGGACGCGCACGAGCTGGATGACGGAATCGTGATGGTGGCCTTCTTGCCATTAAAGGCATCCTCGAGGCTGACCTCCATATTATACCGGAGGTCTTGACCACGGGACTGGCCACCGCCTTGACCGGCGCGGCGCCCACCCATGGCATCGCCAAACATTTCATCAAAGATATCCGAAAATCCGCCGCTAAATCCACCGGGGCCGCCGCCACGGGAGCCGCCACCTTGTTCAAAGGCCGCGTGTCCGTATTGATCATAGGCAGCCCGCTTCTGCTCGTCCTTGAGTACTTCATAAGCTTCATTTAGCTCTTTAAAATTTTGCTCGGCTTTTTGATCACCCGGATTCCGGTCTGGGTGAAATTTCATCGCCAGCTTACGGTAGGACTTTTTTAGCTCATCACCAGACGCGCTTTTAGTAGCACCAAGCACGCCATAATAATCGCGCTTCGACATCCTGAGGATTCCTACTTACTGGCTCGCAGCACCATCTGGCCACGACTTGGCCGTACGGTGTGCGTCAATGCGGGTGAACACGTCATAGAATGATCACGATCTGATTAAGCGATAAACGCGTCAGCTCTTATCTTTTTCATCAACTTCTTCAAAGTCAGCGTCGACAACTTCAGCATCATCCGGGGATGCGTCGCCAGCGTCAGAACCGTCAGCTTCGCCTGCAGACGCCTGCTCAGCTTCATACATCGCCTGGCCAAGTTTCATTGACGCCTGCATTAGAGCTTCACTCTTCGCCTTAATGTCATCCACGTCTTCTGATTCTAGAACATCCTTGACGTCTTGCATCTTCGCTTCAATTTCTGTCTTCTCTTCGGCATCCACTTTGTCGCCATGTTCACTTAGGGTTTTTTCGGTGGAGTGAACTAAACCGTCCGCCTGATTGCGTGCATCGACGAGTTCCCGCTTCTTCTTATCTTCGTCAGCATGAGCTTCAGCATCCTGGACCATCTGATCAATATCTTCATCCGACAAACCACCAGATGCCTGAATACGGACCTGCTGTTCTTTACCCGTGGCTTTATCTTTCGCAGATACGTTCACGATACCATTGGCATCAATATCGAATGTGACTTCAATCTGGGGGACGCCGCGCGGTGCAGGCGGAATACCCATAAGATCAAACTGACCCAATAACTTATTGTCGGCTGCCATTTCGCGCTCCCCTTGGAAGACACGTATAGTCACGGCTAGCTGGCTATCTTCTGCTGTAGAGAACGTTTGGCTTTTGCGGGTTGGCACAGTGGTGTTGCGATCAATCAAGCGTGTGAAAACACCACCAAGTGTTTCGATACCCAATGACAAGGGTGTGACATCTAAAAGTAAGACGTCTTTCACATCGCCCTTAAGCACACCGGCCTGGATTGCAGCACCAAGCGCAACAACTTCGTCAGGATTCACGCCCTTATGGGGCTCGCGACCAAAGATTTCTTTCACTGTTGCCTGGACTTTGGGCATCCGGGTCATACCGCCAACCAAGATCACTTCATTAATCTCGTTTGCCTTTAGGCCAGCATCCTTGAGTGCTTTCTTGCAGGGATCAACGGTACGTTGAATAAGGTCATCAACCAACGCTTCAAGTTTAGCCTGAGTCAATTTGATATTTAGATGCTGTGGCCCAGAGGCATCGGCAGTGATGAAGGGAAGGTTGACTTCAGTCTGACCGGAACTGGAAAGTTCTATTTTGGCTTTCTCAGCCCCTTCCTTGAGACGCTGCAGCGCAATCTTGTCTTGGCGCAGATCAATGCCGGTCTCTTTCTTAAATTCGTCGGCAAGGTAATCCATGATACGGGCATCGAAATCTTCACCGCCCAGGAATGTATCCCCGTTAGTGGATTTTACTTCGAACACGCCATCACCAATTTCCAGAATGGAAACGTCAAACGTACCGCCACCAAGATCATAGACCGCAATGATGCCAGTTGCTTCTTTATCCATCCCGTAAGCAAGGGCGGCAGCTGTTGGTTCGTTAATAATGCGCAGGACATCAAGGCCAGCAATCTTCCCGGCGTCTTTAGTGGCCTGGCGCTGACTATCGTTGAAGTAGGCAGGAACTGTAATAACGGCTTCACTGACGCTCTCACCCAAATAGCTCTCAGCCGTTTCCTTCATCTTCTGAAGAATAAAGGCCGATAACTGCGACGGAGAATACTTATCTTTGTTCGCTTCAACCCACGCATCACCATTTTCACCTTTAATGATGGAGTAGGGAACGAGGCCTTGGTCTTGTTTGACGGTCGGGTCTTCGAAGCGACGACCTATAAGGCGCTTAATCGCAAAAAGTGTGTTTTCTGGGTTAGTCACGGCCTGGCGTTTTGCAGACTGGCCAACAAGGCGCTCACCCGATTCAGCAAATGCCACCATAGACGGCGTTGTCCTCACGCCTTCTGCATTTTCAATCACCCGCGGATCAGAGCCGTCCATGACAGCGACGCAGGAGTTGGTGGTTCCTAAATCAATTCCAATTACTTTGCCCATAGGTTTTTTATTCCTTCTTGTTAAGGCGGACATCCCGAGCCCGGTTACGGCGCTGTGGGGTATCCCCCAAAGGTCTGTTAAAGCTTTCAAACCACCCCGTTTTTAAGAGTTTTGTTCGTCCACTATGGTCGAGGGGTATATAGGGGGTGGCGGAAAGCCCCGCAACAGGGGAAAAGACTCTTTTTTTAAGAGCTTAGGCGCATTTAATGAGGCTAATGGACGATCTATTCCCAGTCGCGCTGCCCATGGGTACTTCTCACCTAAAAAACCGCATTAATAGCGCCCTCCAGTGTGAACTGTTTAACGCCACTCAATTGGTCGCAAAAAGCTCAGAATTTAGCCATCCAACGACGAAATCTGGAGGCGCCTACTCAGCAAAAATCACGAACTGTGGAGCGATGGGTTGGTGGAGTGACGCCGAAGGGTATCGTTACACCGAAAATGACCCTCGATCGGGGAACCCTTGGCCCGGAATGCCAAAACTCTTTTTGAAAAGTCTAAAACCTGCGCTGTACGGCACATCAGCAGAGGGATTTGAGCCTGATGCATGCCTAATCAATCACTATGCCAAAAGCGCGAGAATGGGCCTGCATCAAGATAAGGATGAGGCGGATTTTTCTCACCCAATCATTACGATCAGCCTTGGGGCAACCGCTGACTTCCTCATCGGCGGCGAAAAACGATCGGATCCGCCTCAACTTATCATAGTGGAAAGTGGGGATATTGTGATTATGGGGGGCAAAAGCCGCATGCGGTTTCATAGTATACGTAAAATATATCCCGGCAGCAGCCCGCTCGCTAATCTAGACGGGCGGATTAGCCTAACCTTTCGTAAGGCCCTTTAAATAATCAAGACTCATCAGGGACGCGAGGGTCAGCAATAACTTATCATCTCGCAATAACTAAGATGCTTAACCATCACACACCACTTTAAACTTCTCGACCGTAATAGGCATATCTTCAACAAACGTCTTGCCTATTTTTTCAAGCTCATTGCTAAAAAAAGTGACGTGGATAGGCTTCCAGATCTCGATCGGGCGCACCATTGGGCCGTCAATTGCAGTCTCTCTCTCCGTAATACGATTAAACGGCAACGTAAGGAGTTCTGTCGTCTGCAAGACCGCACGAGGAGTATTTTCTGCGTCGGTCAAAACCGAGTACGCCCCGATCTCAGGCGTTATAGATCTGTCGCCCTGAAACACCCAGGGAGACGTAAACGTACCGATTTTATCGCCCTTCAGTATGAGTTTGGTTATCACGTCCGTGGTTTTCGGCGTGCCCCCAATGGACCGCACACGATAAAACCCATCGACGGACTTTGAAGTCAGTTTAGGCTCACAGCCTTGCCAAAACTCTGCAACAGAACCCGCGCTAACGGTAGGCGGTGATAAACTAAGAAGTAGGGCCGTGAAAAAAAGTTTACGCATCACTACGTATCCTTAAAATAGATTACATCAAAAGGCTCCACCAAGACTGGCATGTCGTCGGTACAACTCTTGCCATACTTCTCAAGGAGTCCATTCCAATAGTCACGGTGAAGCGGCACCCAAACTTCAGGGTCTTGAACAGGCGGGCCATCAAGCCCCGTCTCAGCAGGGCCAATCTCACCAAACGTCGTGCCGCGAATATCTGTGATGCGCACAACTGCGCGTGGTGCGCCGTCATAACCAGTCAAAATGACAGGCGTGCCAGGTTTTGTTTCAGGGTGCCCCTCTGCCCCCATGACCCAAGGCAAACTAAACGTGGCAACCTTCGTCTTGGCGTTAATAAAGTCCAAAATCATGCCCGTCGTTTCTTCATCAATCCCGAGTGATCGCACCTGATGGTCGCCACCAAGATCGGGAACCGCCGCACAGGCTTCCGACCAAAAAAGATCCAAATCAGAATCATTAGGAAGGGCTGGGCCACCACCAATCACAAGAGTTCGTGTCATATTTGCCTCCATTGTTTTGATCATGCCCGCTCGTCACGTGAGGCGGGAGCTAATTCCATCATACCATAATCACCGACCTGGGTCGCTCGCCCGGCCCAAGTCGTCGGATTGACGACATATCAAGACGGGGTCTTCGAATAGACCAGCTCAAAGTGTTCAACCATCACCACCATGTCATCGCTTGGGTCAAGATCATGCCGATCTAATAGTGCCGACCAATAAGGCCAATGAATTTCTTGCCATCGATCAAGCTGCCGGGCTCCGGGGCCTTCGATAGTCAAATAATCTTCAGTAATATCTTTGTATGCGACCGGCGTTAACTTCGATGTCCGGACGATGCCATGTGGAACACCATCCATATCAACAATAACCGCCTCACCGCCCATAGTTGGGAAGCTCCCCGGCTGCCGGTCCAGCAGGAGTTTTAAGCCAAATGTACCGCATTTTTTACCGCTAAGAATAAGGTCAAGAATACTATCAACGATCGGTTTATTAGCACCGATACGGCGAACCCAATAACTCTCTCCAATCCATGTGCCCGAGGCCTTGGCCTCGTTCCAATACGCGTCCGTTTCTGCTGTTTTTTCCATTAAGAACCACCCTCATACGTGATTCTCCATACCGTCTGTCCAACATCATCGGACAACAAAAGGCTACCATCAGGTAAAGTCACGATCCCCGCTGGCCGCCCCCAAACCTGACTGTTTTCTGTGTCGCCATTCCAAAACCCTGTGGCAAAAACTTCATAATCACCATTTGGCTTACCGTTCTTAAACGGTGCGTAAACGACCGTGTACCCGCGAGGCTGATTAGCATTCCACGACCCATGCAACGTCACAAAGGCTCCGCCGCGGTATTTCTCAGGGAATTGGTCCGCCGTATAAAACGCGAAACTTATGGGTGCTGAGTGCGAAAGAAACGGGACATCAGGCTTAATTGCTTTTGCAACCAAATCAGGGCGCTTATCCGCAAACCCTGGCTGCGGATTTGAACCCATATAACTGTACGGCCAGCCAAAAAACGCGCCTTCAGGAACGCGGGTGAAATAATCGGGAACCAGCTCGTCACCCTGACGGTCACGCTCGTTGACGACGGTGTAGAGGTCCGTCGTGCCCGGATAGAATAAGACCCCCGTCGGCACACGCATTCCAGATGCAAAGGCGCGTCCGACACCGCCTTCAATGGGAAATTCTTGAATCGTTCCGTGGGGCAGGGGATTTTCTCCAATATTACTGGCAGACCCCACCCCCACATAAAATTTTAAGCCATCTGGATGCACAACAACATTACGTGCCCAATGGAACCTCATGTCTGGAGGGCCCAAAGCGCCAAGCGGCGTCAACAAAACGCTTGAGAACGGCGTCACCTTACCATCATCACTGTAGGGATATTTATGGACGCCGACTTTGTCGCCGATGAGAACAGCGCCATCGATAAACGCAATGCCATGAGGCATGTTCAAGTTGTCGATATATGTGAATACCTCGTCGGCCACGCCATCACTATCTGTATCACGCATAACGGTGATCTGGCCGGCGGTTGGTTCAGCGATGAACACATCGCCATTAGGTGCAACCGCCATGTTCCGAGCATGCTCAAGGCCATCGGCAAAAATATCAATTGAAAACCCCTCAGGTACGTTCGGAATATCATCGGCTGTGCGAGGGCGGGGACGCGAAAAATTCATTTCACGAGGACGGCGTTCAGTATCTGGGTCTGGTTCTGCAAGCCTGTCGAGATCTATGCGCAGTTTCTGGCCCACAGTTTGATCCAGAGGCGCGGCAATAACCGTCATCGATAAACCGCACAAGGCAATAAACCCGCCAATAACTGATCTCTGTACAACGCGCATATAGTTTCTCCTATCCAACACAGGATAAGAATCGTGGCACGGCCCCGAAGTCAGTTCAAGCAAACCAGGCGCAAGGCCTCTAAAATGTGATCACATGTGTTTGGTTTTATGCCGCCGCGCGCTAGGCTGACGTATCGACCCCAGGGTCTCCGTCCGTTTCTGCCTGTACCCCACGCTTTGGCCCGCCCTTAGCAATAAGCACCATCGCTGGCCGAAGAAGGCGTTCCGCCATCATATAGCCTTCTTGCATAACCTGAACGACCGTGCCGGATGGCACATCTGTGCGCTCGACCTCCTGCATGGCCTGGTGGAGATTGGCATCAAAAGGTTGATCAAGAGACGCGAACCTCTTAACACCCTGATTTTCCAGAACCGTGCTGAGCTCTTTGCCTGTCATTTCAACGCCGACCGCCAGGTTTTTTACGAGATCATTATCTACACGCAGGTCTTCAGGCGCAGCCAGCAGGGCGCGGTCTAGGTTGTCGGCAACCTGGAGAATCGCTTTGCAAATATTAGATGTCGCATATTTCGCGTTATCAGAAATTCTTTTATCAGCACGCTTTCCAGCATTCTCCGCCTCGGCAAGGGCCAGAAGGCGCTTTCTTTGCGCGTCGGCCAATGCCGCTTCTAATTGCACGATCCGTTCTTCAGGCGTCGGCGGTGCGATTTCCACTTCAACCGCCTCAGCTGTAGAGTCCTCGACCCCTGACGCATCGCCCGGAAGTGTTTGATCTGCCGCCACCTCGGGCTGAAGCTCTTCGTTTTCGGTGTCTGACATGCTAGTTTTATCCTGTGTTTTCTTGTTTACGTTTGTCCGAGCATGCGACCAACGACTTGCGCCGTGTAATCAACCATCGGAATGATTCGGGCATAGTTAATGCGCGTTGGGCCAATGACACCAACAGCGCCTACAATTTGTTCTCTGCCGTTCTTAAATGGTGCAACGACCATTGAACAGCCCGCCAAATTGAAGAGTTCGTTTTGAGCACCAATAAAAATCTGAACGCCTTCTGCATCGCCGACAAGATCGACCAAACGGATTATTTGCTCGCGTGTTTCTAGGGCTTCGAACAGATGACGGACGCGCTCAAGGTCTTCGAGCGCTGTCACATCATTTAGGAGATTAGCCTGACCCCGAATAATCAACGAACTGCCAGCAGATTGATCACCAGACCATGTCGCAAGCCCGGTAGCGACCAACCGGGTTGTAATCTCATCAAGCTGCGCTCTGCGCTGTTCGAGCTCAGTTAGAATGCCACCCTTCGCCTCGCTAAGAGTTTGACCCCGTAGCCGTGAGGAAAGATAATTTCCGGCTTCAATAAGCGCAGAGGGTGGAAGGCCATTGGGCACTTCAATCACCCTGTTTTCAACCAGCCCCGATTCCGAAACCATAACGACCAGCGCGCGGCCCGGCCCAAGGCTAACGAACTCAATGTGCTTGAGGGCATCCTCTGCTTTCGGTGCCATAACAAGACCCGCCTGGCTGGTCAGCCCAGACAGCGTCGTCGACGCCCCCTCAAGAACCTCTTGCACGGTTCTGCCAGCCGCTGCGCACTGAGCCTCAATTTCTTGGCGCTCGCCTGAATCAAGTCCACCAACCTGGAGTAATCCAGAAACAAACAATCTCATTCCCGCTTCGGTGGGTAACCGCCCAGAAGACGTGTGGGGGGCAAAAAGTAAGCCCGAGAGCTCTAGATCAGACATGACATTGCGAATTGTCGCAGGAGATAAATTGCCATCCAGTCTGCGCGCAATCGTCCGTGAGCCAATGGGTTCACCAGTATCGAGGTAAGCATCAACAATCTGACGAAAAACCGCGCGCGACCGCTCATTGAGCTCAACGACGGGATCCGCACCAGGGCTGCGGTGGTGGACATGATCTGTTGTCATATCGGCTATGTAGTGAAGGGGCGAGCAACCGTCAATGAATGGTCAAATATCTTTCCCTGGTTCATGGGGATTGCTAACTCAAATCATAAGGCTTGTTCGGGGGGCCTTGGACCGGGTAAGGAGAACCGCGCCGGATCATCGGCGCCAAAAAGGAGACTGTTTATGCGCCCTTCCGGCCGTGCGCCCACTGACCTGAGACCTGTATCTTTCGAGCTTGGCTTTGCCAAGCACGCTGAAGGGTCTTGCCTGGTAAAATTCGGCGACACCCATGTTCTCTGCGTCGCAAGCGTAGAAGAAAATGTGCCGGGATGGATGAGGGGGACAGGAAAAGGTTGGATTACTGCAGAATACGGCATGCTACCGCGTGCGACCAACACCCGGATGGCCCGAGAAGCTGCTAAGGGGCGCCAATCTGGCCGAACACAAGAAATTCAACGGTTGATCGGCCGGGCTTTACGCTCTGTCACACGCATGGATGGATTTGGTGAAGTTCAAGTCCGAATTGATTGCGACGTGCTTCAAGCTGACGGCGGCACCAGAACGGCCTCCATTACTGGCGCCTATCTCGCTTTGCACCAGGCCTTCGCCAGGATGATCGATTTAGGTGTGATGACTGAGATGCCCTTTTCAGAGCCAGTCGCCGCCATATCTTGCGGGCTCTATAAAGGCACACCCGTTCTGGATTTGGATTACGCCGAGGATTCCAACGCCCAGGCAGATGCTAACTTTGTGCTCACTGGTTCTGGAAAAATTGTTGAAATCCAAGGGACTGCAGAAGAAGACCCGTTCACAACTGAAGAATTCCAGAGCCTCCTAAACCTGGCCCAATCCGGTTGCGCCGACCTCATCCAAATGCAGCAAGCGGCCCTTGATGCGTTAACGGCGAAGGCCTAAGTCCAGGTTGAAATTATGAGCCACCGACATTTCAAAGGCGGCCGCCTTATAGTTGCCAGCCACAATGCCGGCAAGGTGTATGAAATCAGTAGTCTCCTGGCACCTTTTAGCACTGAGATTATTTCTGCTGGCGACCTCGGTCTTCCTGAACCAGAGGAAACAGGCACGACGTTTGTCGCCAATGCGGAACTAAAAGCATTGGCGGCAGCGCGCGCTGCAAACGCGGTCGCATTAGCAGACGATTCTGGGTTGGCTGTCGCCGCGTTGAATGGTGCACCGGGAATTTATTCTGCACGGTGGGCTGGTCCTGAAAAGGACTTCGATATGGCTATGCGTAAAATCGAAGCGGAAATCGGTCATGCGACAGATAACTCTGCAAAATTTGTGTGTGCCTTGACGCTCGCTTGGCCAGACGGTCATTGCGAATCCTTCGAAGGTACGGTTTCTGGAACACTCACGTTTCCTCAGCGTGGTGATAAAGGGTTTGGATATGACCCCATATTTATTCCCGACAGCTTTGACATTACGTTCGCCGAAATGAGCCCCGCCAAAAAACACAGCCTGAGTCATCGGGCAGATGCCTTTTCAAAATTAGTCGCGGCTTGTTTTGCATGACCGCATCGAAAACCGACCTCGCGCTTTATGTGCATTGGCCATTCTGTGTTTCCAAGTGCCCCTATTGTGACTTTAATAGCCATGTTGTTGACCATGTTGATCACGGCATCTGGCGCGACGCACTACTGAAGGAACTCGCGTTCGAAGCAGCGCGTAACCCTGGCGCGGCCCTTCAATCCATTTTCTTTGGTGGCGGCACGCCATCTCTTATGGATGCAACAACGACGAAGGCGGTTATCGATGCAGCTAAGATGCACTGGGCGCCCATCGATGATCTAGAAATTACTCTTGAGGCTAACCCCGGCACAGTAGACCTAGAACGCTTCTCAGCATTCCATGATGCGGGGGTGAACCGCCTATCTCTCGGTGTACAAAGCCTGGACGATGAGCAGTTGAAATTTCTAGGTCGGCGTCACTCCGCTACTGAAGCGCGCACGGCAATCAAAGAAGCGGGGCAAACATTTAACCGCTTGTCCTTCGACCTTATATACGCGCGCCCCAATCAAACCACCGCGCAGTGGGAAAGGGAATTATCTAACGCACTTGAACTCTTAAGCAGCGCGAACGGCGGCCATTTGTCTTGTTATCAATTGACGATCGAAGAGCACACCCCGTTCAAGAGGGATCATGACCGAGGGGTCTTTATATTGCCTGATGAAAACGGTGGGTCAGACCTTTTTGATTTGACACAGGATATTCTGGTCGCTGCGGGTCTCCCCGCCTATGAAGTATCGAACCACGCGAAAGAGGGCGATGCCTGCAGACACAATCTTCATGTCTGGCAAGGTGGTTCTTATACAGGAATCGGGCCTGGGGCTCACGGACGGATTCGCCAAGGCGAGACAATACACGCAACCCAGCGCCTTAAACCGCCCGCGCAATGGCTGAAACGGGTTACTCAGGAGGGGCACGGCAGTCAAAGTGAAGCTGCCCTTACAGCGGAACAACGGGGTCAAGAGCTTGTGATGCTGTCGATGCGCCTGACCCAAGGTCTCGACCTCAGCCGACTAGAAGACCTAACGGGTTTGCCGCGGTACGACATCATGTCGCAAGAAAATTTAGCGCTCCTAGAAATCGAAGGCCTTATCAACATTACGTCTGATAGGGTAAAAGCCACGTCGCGCGGACGTCTTGTTCTAAACGCGGTTATCCAGACTGCCCTTCGATAGACAAGTCTAGAAAAACATATAGCCAAATTTGTTGTCGGTGCTACCGGTTTTATTAGACCTCAAGTTGTTGTCACTCCACTCGACCGCCGCCATATCGGCGCGGGCGAGCATTGAGGGAAGCAGCTCCATCCCTTGTTTTTTGCCTTGCCGCCCGGCCTTACTGATCTGGGACAGATTAGCTCGATTATTCGATATTAACATCGTGCATCCGCAGCTATGGCCGAGCCCGCCTACTTCACCCCTGAGATCATCAGCCAAGACCGGTGGACACCCTTAGATGGTCCGCCAAACTGGGTGTTGCCCGGTTCCGCTTTTACAGTCGCATCCTGATAACCAACCGCGATATCGTTAAAGCCCGCATTTTTGCAAAGCTTGTCAAAATCAGCTGTTATTGCACCCTTCCAGAATGGCTCGTAATTATATTGGATTTCATAATCGCCACGGATTCTACTCCAGGTGTCCATTTCTTCATAGCGACCCGGAACTTCCAAATGCACCATAGCACCGCCTGGCTTCAGTAAGCGGTGACATTCTTTGAAGATGTTCGGCAGCGCTTTTCCAGACGTCTCGTGTAACATCGCGCTCGACGTAATGAGGTCAAAACTCTCGTCTTCAAAGTCTGTGCATTCCGCGTTCTGTTGTGAAAAATGCACGGGAATGTTTAGTCGCTCAGCCCGGGCATGAGCATAACGCATCATTCCCGCACCGACATCTAGTGCGTGTGTTTCTGCTTCCGGAAAATAACCAGCGATCGCAAGTGTTGAATGGCCGACTGTGCATCCCATGTCCAAAATACGAAGGGGCATGCCCTCAGGCCAGCGGGATAAAAAGTGCGAAATGATGGTATGGCCGCGAATATCATTCATGTAACCGCCGTTGCGGCCCATTTGATAAACGACTGCGCCACGATCAAAGACCGCCCCTTGGCGGACATCACGCTCCCCGTATGTGCCATGATAATTGCCGGGCATGCGGTGAATATCTTGCGCCGCAATATACCGTGGCACTTCAAAGTCTGGGTTTACGCGAACAGACCCTTTTGGGTTTTTAATTTCCGCCAAGTCCATTAAATCATCGAGCTGACGATCAACACAGGTGCCAACCGCATCCCACATCATGTCCTGCGACGTGGAGATCATCGTAAGGTATGCCTGATACGCTGTTTCTGGCTCCATCTCTTTACGCAGTTCCTGATGATTGCGGGGTTCGCGGCCATGTTTTTTCTGGAACTCTGGAAGAACCTTATTCTCCAAAAGTATCCGCTGACCTGCATCAAGCTTAGTCGCCAAAAACATTTTCATATCGACGATAGCGAGCTGCTCAGCAATCTCATCGTGGTTTGATGCTGGCATCATTGGGTGGGGGCGGTGAGCGTCCATGTATATTTCCTTCACTTAAAAAAGTAGCGCGACACTTAAACGTGCTTAAACGTCGTCAAATTCTTTCATAATTTTATCGTAATCTTGATCTTCGTTTTCAAGCCGGGCCGTTTCTTGCCGCAGAATTCGAAAGACTTTGTGCATGATGCGGCTACGCAAACTAGAGCGCGCTGCATTGGCATCGTTATCCGCATTGTAGGCTTCAACGTCGGCCGCTCCAAAACCACCTTTGGTTTCAGACACACGCTCATGCGTATCAAGGCGCTCACGCAAGACAGAAACTTCGACGGTCAATGCCATAACCATAGAGAGAAGCTGATCATTAGTTGGGCCATCGTGAAAGGGTGATGGGCGCCCTTTTGGGATCCAAACTTTTTCTTTCGCCCCAAAAAGGCCTGGTAGCGCAACCATGCGTATCTCCTATTATTTCTTATCTTTACGTTACAAACTTTAGTTCAGACTACGCTTGTACTGTTGTCTTTAGGATAGCCTGAATTAAAATTGTTCACGGTGTAACCCATAAAGGCGGGTTTAATTGGTATGCCTGTTACGACGAAATCTGCATCGCCTTATGAGTATAGTCGCCACTCTCGATGCAGCGAAGACCTTCCGCCGCAACGTCTTCACGTGGAACTTTCCATGCGATTTTATTGGGCGGCTTTTGGCCTTCCCAGACTGTGTACTCGCCCGTTGCTGGTTTTCTAACTAGCATAGGGGGACGTAAAATCGTCCACTCCAAGTCGGATGTCTTCAGCACAGATTCCTGTAGCGTTTTGTCTGGAATGATGTGCTTGAGAATAACCTTAGCCACAAATCGCACCCAAAAAGGGCCAATGCCAGCGCTATCTGACGCCCCCATTGAACTCACAGAGACCAAGCGAGAAACTCCAGAAGCCGTCATGCCTTCAACAACTGCCTGTGTAACCCGTTCATGCTTGTTATCAGGTTTCTTGTTAGAGAACCCGTAAGCCGTAAACACGGCATCAAGGTCTGGCGTCAAGGCGCTTTTAACAGAGGGCTCATGAAACAAATCACCATCTATAATTGTTAAGTTTGGATCATCAACCGCGAGTTTTGATCGGTCACGAAGAAAAGCTGTCACCCTATGGCCTTTGGCAAGGGCCTGTTCGACGAACGCTTTCCCAACCCCCCCTGTCGAACCAAAAACTAAAATATTTTTTGAGTGGGGGTCTGTCATAAGTGCTGAATTACTAGGCTTTCGCGACCAGTTCCGTGCGTTCGCCAGCAGGCCCGATAAACGTTGCAGAGAGATAGCCCGCATAAAGCGCAGATGGGGCCGTTATGAAATCGACGGAGAGATCATCCAAAGAGTCCGCCTCAAATGTCGTCATCGCTACGCCAGGTGAAAGTTGGTTTTCCGGTCCAGGCCGCGCGCCAGTGGGCGCATCATATTGGTCCAATTCGAGTTTGTTACCACGCTCCGACGCGACGAGAACAGATAAGTCGAACTTATGATCTGAGGGCCGCCCCTGCGCATCTGACAAGACTTTCACCGGAAACGCATAGTCTCCCTGGTCAGAAAGACTAAATGTCTCAAGATAGAATTTTTTCAACGCGCCACGGTCTGGGCCAGCCAAGACCATAATAAATACACGGTCAATCATGGTTTTTGGATCAGGGTGGTTTGAAGAGGCCCGGTCTCCCACATTACCGGTCAGGTAAATGACTTCATCTGCCGGCCCAAGCACCTGCATGGCACGAATAGGGGATTCGGGCGTCAATTCCCGTGGTAAACCTAAGACTTTGAAGGGTGACCCCTCAAGCTTTTTCAATACATAATCAACATCTGCTACCGTAATTTCCACGGCTGCCCATCCCCATGTGGTTAACGTTTTAAAGTCTGGAACGGGGTCGATCTCAACGGCGCGGATATGAACATCTTCGCCACTTCCTGGGCAAAGAGTAATAAATCGACAACCGGCGCTGGCCGTTAAACCCCAGGATTCTGACAGTTTTTTAGAGACTGAGCCACGCTCCACAACAGCATAATCCAGCCACGCGGTATACCAGGATTCCACATCGTCCAGGTTTGGTGCCCCCAGCGTTACCATCTTAATACGTTTTAGCCGTGAGCCATTAGCGATCATATCTGATATTCCTTGGGCCATGGCCTTCGGGTAACATAAGGTGTGTACCCCAATATATAGAAAAATAGCTTATTTACTGGGCTTTTTGACGGATTTAACCATTTTTTTGGTCCCTCTAATCTCATCCAGTGTCATATTTAGGGAGTATGTTGATAAATTAGGCTCAACAGACTGAATCTTAACAGTAAAATGCCATTTGTTAACGCCCCATTTACTTTTGCAGGCGACTCTGCGGTTGTGAAGGAGCTGCCAATTTTAAAGCCACTTAGTGCATCGATGTGAGACACGCTGGCAAAGCACATTGATTAAATGATACGAGCCAGCGCAAAAAGGACAACGGTACGGATGTATAACAGCCGCCTTGATGGGCTGACTGACTATCCATTTAAGCGTCTAAGCACACTTTTGGTGGACATATCCCCGCCAGAAGGCGTGGAACCGATTGCCATGTCCATCGGAGAACCTCAACACGCTGTACCAGATCTCATTCATGCTGAATTGGCTCGCCACGCCAAAGACTGGAATAAATACCCACCAACACGCGGAACAAAATCATACCGCGTAGCCGTCACCGACTGGCTTTATCAACGCTACGGCCTTTCAGCCGGTTTAATCGATCCGGATAAAAATATTCTCCCGGTTGCAGGAACACGCGAGGCCTTGTTCATGGCGGGTGAGCTTATAGTTCCACCCTTAAAAAACGGTCAGATCCCGGCTGTTCTGATGCCTAATCCATTCTACCAGGTCTACTTAGGGTCTGCGGTGATGGCTGGGGCAGATCCAATTTTTGTCCCAGCGACGAACGAAAATGGATTTATCCCAAACTTCACTGAGCTTGACGCCGGGCTCCTAAACCGCACTGCGCTTGCTTACTTATGCAGCCCCGCGAACCCTCAAGGCTCTGTCGCAACACTCGACCAACTCAAGGCCACCATTGCATTAGCGCGCAAACATGATTTTGTGGTTATTGGCGACGAGTGCTATTCGGAAATTTATGGCGTCGATCCACCTCCAGGGTTGTTAGAGGCTTGTGATGATATCGGGGACGGACTGGCCAACGTCTTAGTTTTCAATTCTCTTTCGAAGAGATCAAACGCACCTGGCCTAAGGGCTGGTTTTGTCGCTGGTGATCCAGACCTAATCGAAAAGTTTCAACGTCTACGGTCTCATGCAAGTGCCGTTCAGCCATTGCCAGTCATGGCTGCCGCAACAGCCCTATGGCAGGATGAAAGACACGTTAATGAAAATCGTTCTCTCTATCGCCAGAAATTTCAAGACGCAGAAGAGATATTCGGAACCCACTTTGGTTTTTCTAAACCAGCTGGTGGGTTTTTCCTGTGGCTTGATGTCGGTGACAGCAGAGATGCAACCATAGCCCTATGGCGTGATGGCGGCATAAAGGTTTTGCCAGGCGCGTATTTAAGTCGACCAGGAACAGACGGCGTAAGTCCAGGTGATCAATATATTCGCGTCGCTTTGGTTCATAACCGAGTGACAACCGAAAGTGGGCTAGCCCGCATGTTTGAAATTCTATCCAAAGAGGTATGAGCATCATGGCAACGTCAGCAAAAAAAGTCGCAACAGGGACATTTTTGCCGCCATCTGTGGTCGCCGCTTTAAAGCGTGGGCTTTGGGCAGTTGCGGGATTTGGTATCCTGGGCGTCGTGCTCGCCGCAACCATCGCTCTGGTGACGTATTCTTATAGCGACCCCTCTCTCAATACAGCAACAGACTCGACTGTTCAGAATTGGCTCGCGGCACCCGGAGCTATTTTTGCAGACGCTACGTTGCAAGCTCTCGGATTAGCGGTGACCGTGCCTATTTTCATCATTGCCTCATGGGGGGTGCGCGTGATGCGTGCTGAGACAGTGTCGTGGCTATGGTTGCGCACCGCATCCATTCCAGTCGCCGCGCTTTTATTATCGATTGGTCTTTCCGGATTCTCTCAACCAACAGAATGGTCGTTGCCTGCAGGTTTGGGTGGTTTTTCTGGGCATATTCTCATGGATCTATTCGCTATTTCGCTTAGTGGTATCGGGGATATAGAAAGCCTTCGTTGGCTTGCCGTGCTGTTTGGGTTGCTCGGTGGAATTTCGTTGAGCCATTGGATTGCAACCGTCCCATTGTCAACCTATGTCACCGTCATCTTGTGGACGCAGCGCAAAATCATACGTACGATATTTTGGCTCAGAGAAATTGTCGGGCGTATCCATGGCGGGCACATTGAACGTAAGGCGGCGCGTGGCGCTAGAAAACAATTCAAGGCGCCTATACAACGCAGAGAACGTGCTGAACCAAAACTCAAAGACGACGAGTTTAACATAGAAGAGCCAAATAACGCAGAAGGCGTCTTTACGAGGCCTGCGCCCACCCCTTCCCGTGACACCGATATTGTCGTTGCACGAAAACAGGTAACTAAGCCTTCCAAGAAAGAGCTCGCTGCCCGCCAAGGGTCACTCTTGCCTGCAACACCTGAAGGCTTCGAGCTCCCGCCGCTGGATATTCTGAGTATGCCCCGCGTGCAAACTACAGCTCAAGTTGATACGCAAGCGCTCGAAAGTAACGCCAAGATGCTTGAGGGTGTGCTCCAAGATTTTGGAGTTAAGGGCGAGATCATCAAAGTCCGCCCGGGGCCGGTGGTCACACTTTATGAGCTTGACCCGGCACCTGGAACAAAAACAGCGCGCGTTGTTTCTCTAGCAGACGATATTGCACGTTCAATGAGCGCCATTGCAGTGCGCATTGCTGTTGTTCCAGGACGTAGCGTTATCGGAATTGAACTTCCAAACGAACGGCGTGAAACCGTATTTTTCCGTGATATGCTGTCATCTGAAGCATGCGATAAATTTAGCGGAAAGCTCACCCTCGCCCTTGGTAAGGATATCAGTGGCGCACCGGTATATGCAGACCTTGCGCGTATGCCTCACTTGCTAATTGCAGGCACGACAGGCTCGGGTAAATCAGTAGCCATCAATACAATGATCATGTCGTTGTTGTACCGGCATACACCGGACGATGTGCGTATCTTAATGATCGATCCAAAAATGTTGGAGCTGTCCATCTACGATGGCATTCCACATTTGCTATCACCCGTTGTGACAGAACCTGGTAAAGCCGTTGTCGCTTTGAAATGGGTCGTGCGCGAAATGGAAGACCGGTATCGCGCCATGAGCCAGTTAAGTGTGCGTAATATTGCGGGCTACAATCAACGCCTCAAAGAGGCATCTAAGAACGGTAAAATACTAACCAAAACTATTCAGACTGGTTTTGACCCGAACACGGGGAAACCAATTTACGAAGAACAGGAGCTGGATCTAACTCCACTGCCTTATATCGTCGTAGTTATAGACGAAATGGCCGACCTTATGCTTGTCGCAGGCAAAGATGTGGAGGCTGCCGTTCAACGACTAGCACAAATGGCTCGGGCAGCAGGCATTCATGTGATTATGGCGACACAGCGCCCATCCGTGGACGTCATCACCGGCACCATTAAAGCAAACTTTCCCACACGAATTTCATTCCAAGTGACATCCAAAATCGACAGCCGAACCATTCTTGGCGAACAAGGGGCCGAGCAACTTCTTGGGCAAGGCGACATGTTGTACATGGCGGCGGGTGGGCGCGTGACGCGTGTCCATGGACCTTTTGTGACTGATGAGGAAGTTGAAGAGATTGTTGCGCACCTTAAAGATCAGGGCAGGCCGGCCTACTTAGAGGCAGTAACAGATGAAGAGGCGACTGATGTCTCAGATGTTCCAGGCTTCACTGGTACAACAGGCGGAAACACCGATACCGGCGACCGTCTTTTTGATCAAGCCGTAGCCTTGGTTGCTCGTGAGCGCAAAGCGTCGACCAGTTTCGTTCAACGCCACCTACAGATCGGCTACAATCGGGCTGCACGGATCATTGAAGATATGGAAGCGCAAGGCATGATCGGAAAACCAAATCATGTGGGTAAACGTGAGGTCTTACTTCCAGATATGGCTGAAATGCGTTGAGCCATAGCCTTGTGTATCTGCCGCATTCCGGCCATAAGTTGTGGCAATCATGCACAGTATGAAAACGTTTCTAGCACTCGCAATCGCAGTTATCAGTTTAAGTGAGCCTTTGGCAAATGACGCTGTATCGGATTCCGACACAGCGTTACTCCAGAAAGCATCCTCCTATCTCAACGCTATTGATACTTTGCAGGCACGGTTTCTTCAGGTTGATGGCCGCGGCGGTGTTGCGGAGGGAGACCTCTATGTCGACCGGCCTGGAAAAATGCGGCTGGTTTACGATCCCCCGACGCCTGTTCTTATAGTCGCGGATGGGGCCTACGTTATCTATGTAGACTTAGAGCTCGGGGAACCAAGCTACTTAGACATTGACGACACGCCGGCCGGCTTTTTACTCAAACCTAATTGGGCTTTTTCCGACGATGGCGTAGACGTTAAGGAGATTGTCCGGCAGCCCGGAATTATTGAAATTACTGCAGCCCAAAGCGGCGGCGCAACGTCAGGTGAGCTGACGTTTATATTCTCTGAAGGGCCCTTCGAGTTGCGGCAATGGCGAGTCAAAGACGCCCAAAGCCAGGAAATCACCGTCACTCTTTTTGAAACCAGAACCGGTTTGAGCCTCGACCCCGGCCTTTTCATTTATGAAGAAAGCGACGTCTTTGACGATGATTAGGAATTTACTAAACAGTAATATTAACGGTCTCTGAAAATAAATATTACCCCAATTACTTGCCGTGCTTTTACTTCTAAGCCCACACAAAAATAGCAAAGTATCATTATACAGCATTTCTGGGCAGGGTCTGCGTAACTGATATGCAGTTTCTGCACTTTGAAATAACCTCTTTGCGACCCCATGTTTATGATTATAAGCGCGGCAACTACAATGGTTCGTGGCGGGCCGGATCACCGAGTTTCCCTGCCTATCCAGCATAAAGCAAAGACGCCTGATATCCCCACAAACATCAGACGTCACTTTATTTTTAGTGCCTTTTTTACAGTAACCTTTTGACCTCCACCCGACTATGCGCTGGTGCTATCTGGTGACACTTGAACTCTTGATCGTAGGGCCCCATCCTTTAAATACACAGATCACCGCCGCTTTTCAGAAAGAAAACATCATGGCCTCTGATACTGCCATCTGGCATGGCACTACTATTTTATCCGTGCGTAAGGGCAATTCTGTCATCGTTGCCGGGGACGGGCAGGTGACATTGGGCCACCAGGTTATAAAATCTAACGCACGTAAGGTGCGCCGACTTTCTGGTGGCGCTGTAATCGCTGGATTTGCCGGGGCGACAGCGGACGCGTTCACCCTGTTTGAAAGATTGGAAGCCAAGCTTGAACAACATCCCGGTCAGTTAACAAGGGCGTGTGTAGAGTTGGCTAAAGATTGGCGAACAGATAGATACCTAAGGCGACTTGAAGCAATG
Source organism: Rhodospirillaceae bacterium (assembly GCA_028822445.1). Lineage (GTDB taxonomy): Bacteria > Pseudomonadota > Alphaproteobacteria > Rhodospirillales > Rhodospirillaceae > WLXB01. The sequence continues at coordinate 217,539 of JAPKDQ010000002.1, forward strand.
ATGGCAGTGGCAGACAAAGAGACTTCCCTTGTGCTGACAGGAACAGGCGATGTTTTAGAGCCTGAAGACGGATTGATCGGCATAGGCTCTGGTGGATCTTATGCGCTTTCGGCCGCTCGCGCGCTCATAGACCTCGAGGATATGGATGCCGAAACAATCGCACGCAAAGCGATGGGCATTGCGGCAGATATCTGCGTTTACACTAACAACTCTCTGGTGATTGAAAGTCTTTAAAGCTTATGTCCTCGTTTTCCCCGCGTGAAATTGTTTCCGAACTCGATCGCTTCATAATCGGACAAGATGATGCAAAACGTGCCGTTGCTATCGCTTTACGTAATCGGTGGCGGCGACAACAGTTGCCCGATTCCCTCAAAGAAGAAGTGTTGCCTAAGAACATCCTCATGATTGGTCCCACTGGAGTCGGCAAAACAGAAATCGCGCGCCGCCTCGCAAAATTAGCCCGCGCCCCATTCATAAAGATTGAAGCAACAAAGTTCACCGAGGTTGGATACGTCGGCCGAGACGTAGAGAGTATTATTCGCGACCTCGTTGAGATAGCCATTCAAATAAATCGCGAACGATTGCGCAAGCAGGTCACCGCTAAAGCAGAGATCGCAGCTGAAGAGCGTGTTCTAAATGCCTTAGTAGGGGACACAACAAGCGCGGCAACAAGGGAAATTTTTAGAACAAAGCTTAGAAATGGTGATCTAGACGATAAAGAAATTGAGGTTGAAATTAGTGACACTGGCACCGCCGGTATGCCAACAATGGACGTGCCCGGAATGCCGGGTGCTCAGGTTGGAATGCTTAATATAAATGACATACTTGGCGGTATGGTGGGCGGTCGAACCAAAACAAAAATACTCACCGTCCAAGAATCTCATGAAGTTCTTATTCGTGAGGAAAGTGACAAGTTACTCGACGAAGACACTGTCGTCCGCGAAGCGATAGACGCAGTTGAGAACAACGGTATCGTGTTTCTAGATGAAATAGATAAGATTAGCGCTCGAAGTGATGCGCATGGCGGTGACGTCTCCCGCGAAGGGGTGCAGCGAGATTTGCTTCCGTTGATTGAAGGCACCTCGGTCGCGACCAAGCATGGGACAGTTAAAACCGATCACATATTGTTTATTGCATCTGGGGCATTTCACTTAGCCAACCCGTCAGATCTCTTACCTGAGCTGCAAGGTCGCCTACCGATTCGCGTTGAGCTGAAAGCCTTAACGAAAGAGGACTTCATAAGAATACTAACAGAAACGGAAGCCAGCCTCATCACTCAATACAAGGCTCTTATAGGCACGGAAGACGTAACTTTAGAGTTTGGAGATGACACAGTCGACGCCATCGCTGGCATCGCCGCAGAGATTAATCAGAACGTAGAAAACATAGGCGCACGTCGACTACACACGGTGCTGGAAAAGCTGCTCGAAGACATCAGCTTTACAGCGACTGATCGCAGCGGAGAGACAATAAAAATCACACCGGACCTTGTCCAAAGCCAAGTCGGGGATCTAGCCAAGAAGGGTGATCTCAGTAAATTTATTCTTTGAGGGTCAACTTACCAGCCAGGGGGAATGTGTCAGATAAGGGCTTTAGTAGTCCAATAGGTGGCGCCCGCAGCTATGTACGCTAGAACAAAAAGATAGCTAAACATAAAGACTGTCCATCCCCACGAATTCGTTTCACGTTTGGCAACAGCCAAAGTCGACAAACACTGCGGCGCAAAAATATACCAAGCCAAGAAAGCCAGCGCTGTCGGCAGTGACCACGCCGATTGAAGTGTGGTAGCAAGGCTAGAGGCTACGGCGTCTTCGGACCCGCTCAAAGCATACACCGTTCCTAAAGCACCGACGGCGACTTCGCGAGCCGCCATTCCCGGAACTAGCGCTACTGAAATTTCCCAATTAAACCCTATGGGCGCGAAAACGACCTCAAGAGCACGGCCAATTTTACCTGCGGCACTATAGAATATATCTGGCTCGGTAGCGTCTGGCGGCGACGCCGGAAACGATGCGAGACCCCAAAGCAGAATCATACTAAATAGGATTATAGTTCCCGCTCGACGAATAAACAGGCGCGCCCTTTCAAGTAAGCCAAGTATCAAATCTCTGAGGCGCGGAACCTGGTATTTTGGAAGCTCCATTAAGAGCCTCGGTGGCGCGCCTTTGGTTAGTGTTTTTTTTAAGACTGCCGCAACTATGAGCGCACTAATGATACCAATCATGTAGAGAGCAAACATGACCAAGCCTTGCAGGCCAATACCGCCAAAGACGTCTGTATTCGGAATAAACGCGGCGATAATAAGGGTATACACGGGCAAGCGTGCCGCGCATGTCATCAATGGTGCAACCATAATGGTCGTTAATCGATCTCTTGGATTATCAATCGTGCGGGCTGCCATTATACCTGGAATCGCACAGGCGAAGCTGGATAAGAGAGGAATAAAAGCGCTCCCGTTTAAGCCTGCCATTGTCATCACGCGGTCCATAAGGAATGCAGCACGGGCCATATAGCCAGACGCTTCAAGGATAAGAATGAAGGCAAATAGAATTAGAATTTGTGGGAGGAATATAATAACACTCCCGACGCCAGCGAGCACACCGTCTACAATCAAGCTCTGGAGCAATCCTTCGGGGATAGAACTAAGCGAGAGCTGTTGAAGGGTAACTATACCCCCATCAATCCATTCCATCGGCGCTTCAGCCCAAGCGAACACAGCCTGGAACATTAAAAATAGAACACCCAAGAGAAACATAGGGCCAGCTAGGGGATTTAAGACAACAGCATCAATGCGTCGTGTAAGCGCATGCTCTACGCCTTCTCTGATTGTTGCCGCTTGCGCAATGCGGCGCGCCTCTTTTTGTAAATCCCGAACTGATAACTCTGGCTTGCTGGTATCAACTGCGGGTTCAAATCCCTTCCAGAGCTCAGTCCAATCCGAAACGCGGAGCATATTAACCAGTTTCTCAACCCCCGAGCGCCGGACAGCAACGGTCGTTACAACAGGTAGCCCGAGTTCTTCGGATAACCGGTCAGGGTCTAATTCGATCTGATCCCTTAACGCTAAATCCATCATATTGAGCGCAACAAGAATTGGATGACCGAGGCGTTTAAGCTCAAGTACAAACTTGAGGTGTAATCTAAGACTGGTCGCATCGACAACACAAACAACCGCGTCCGGTGTCTGTTCGAGGTGGCTCATTCCAACCAGCGCATCATGCGTTACGACTTCATCTGGGCTATTCGGCGTAAGGCTGTAGGTCCCCGGTAGGTCGATAATGCTAATAAGGCGGCCGTCAGGCGCTTCGATTGTGCCCGTTCGGCGCTCAACAGTAACGCCTGGGTAGTTGCCTACTTTTTGGCGGTTGCCCGTTAGAGCATTGAACAAAGAACTTTTTCCGCTATTCGGATTTCCGACCAGCGCGAGCCTTAGATCAGCCTGCATCACCTAAGACCCCAGAACAGAACCAGAAAAAGGATGTAACGTTTCGACAAGAACGGCAGCCGCATCCACTGGACGTAATGCGATCAATCGACCATCGACATTAACTGCCAGAGGTCCACCAAGGGGGCCTTGATGGCGCACTTCGATCTCCGCTCCTTCCTCAAACCCGAGCCCTAAAAGGAGATCTTCTAGGTTTTGTTCCGATTTAGCCGTTTTCTCGGTTCCCGCGCTAATTTCAGTGATCTTAGCTTTCACCCGTTGCGGGAGGCGATCTAAAGGTAATGTTTGGGATGACATCATGTTTCAATCCAGGATGGAATAAAAATCTTAATGAGAATGATTTGCAGTCTTAATATTGACTGGTTGCACTAGTCCAGTTCTTTTTTGCGGATAATTCTTAATTCCGTGACAATGAATAGCTTGCTCACGGCCCTTCAAGCTTTAATCAGTGTCAACGCGCACCTGATATGCGGTTTTCATCCGCCCTAAGAGTTTGTTTCCAGGCCTTTAAGGATCGCTATCAACCGATCAAGGTCTAAGTCTGACAAATCGGAAAGCCCGCGGTCTAATAAATTGACCAATTCGGTCGCACGCGGTGATAGCCCGCCCGTATTGAGGGTAACTTTTGGCTTTGAGTGTTCTGCTAGTCGTTTTAGTTCTTCAGCCTCGTCCCATATCAAATCAAAGTGGCCACAGATTTCCATAACAAGGCCGGGACCAGGTCGACCACGACGGCCATGTTCCAGCGCTGAAAGGTAAGCGGAGGAAACATTAAGTCGCTCGGCCAGAGAGCTCTGGGTCATGCCCCGATTAGACCGTAGTTCACGGAGACGAGCACCGAATGGAGTCATCGAAGACCACCGCCACGATTGGCAGGCCGCGCGCGATCCCCCTTTCTTAGCAAGATATATAATGCGCCATCGCCACCATCGCGCTGTTGAGCATAGGTTACGGACAATACTGATGGTCGGAATTCAGGTTCGTTTAGCCAACGAGGAACGGCCGTCTTGAGTTTCCCAGGCTGCATATCCGTCTTGCGGCCTTTACCGGTAACAACAAGAATACAGCGCGCGCCTGATACACGGGCAGTCTGAATAAAACTAATAAGAAGTCTATACGCTTGATCCTCGGTATATCCATGAAGATCTAAGCGTGCATCGATATCTAATTTGCCACGCTTAAGCTTGTTAGCTGTGCGGCGATCTGTGTCACCGACCTGACCAATTTCAACACGAGATAAATGTGTGTGAAGAGCCTTACTGACAGAAAGAAAGGGATCTGCAGTGCGCCGCATGGGCTTAATGAAGCCAGTCGGTAGGGTGCCAAAATCTCTGTGCACCTTTTTTGTATGAAGCTGCGCCACGACCTTGCCGTCAACGGTAGGGGTCAACATCGCCAAATCTTGAGGGCGCGCTGAAGGTAAAACAGAGGACATTGCACGAGACCACAAAGATCTTTCAGCCTGAGTCAGCATACGCTTTCGATGATTTTTTGCCACGCCTGAATCCGATGGGAGTGAGTCTCAAAATAGAGATAGCGCTCTACTGAGAGCATGTCGATGTTGTCTTCTCGTATCACGCCTCTAAAGATTGCTCTCCTAATTCACCCTTAAATTCCGAGTACATACCGCAAGAGAAAGCAGCACTTTAACTGAATTCATTATAGAGACTTTTCTTCTATCTGTGAGGGCTGAGAAACACTACGAGGTAAAAAAAGATAATAACTGCCCGGCGAATTCATGCGGCCCGCTTTATAAAACGCGGCTTCTCCAGACCCCCAGAAGAAATCCCCCCTCACAGCGCCCCGAATGGCAGACCCTGTATCAAGCGCTACAACGAGACCATCCAAAGGTTCGCCATCGGCATCATTGACGTCAAGCCAAAGTGGCGCGCCGTAAGGAATGTAGCGAGGGTCAACAGCCAAGCTTCTCCGCGGTTCAAGTGGAACCCCTAGTGCACCAATAGGTCCCGGTCCTTCAATCCACCTGAAAAATATGAACCGCGGGTTATCTTCCATAAACTGTCGCGCCTGTTGAGGGTTTTCCCGCAACCAATCTGCCACCGATGGCATCGAGCCCTGTCCTCGGCCAATCACACCGGCACGGAGCAAAATCCCGCCTATGCCCCGAAACCCTCTCCCGTTGTTACCAGCATATCCAATACGTTTTTCTGTGCCATCCGGCATTTTGACCCGGCCAGACCCTTGGATGTGAAGAAGATGTGCATCAACGGGATCGTCCACCCAGACCAAAACATCAGCGCGGTCTTTGAAGCCATTGTTTTGTTCTATTGATCGCCTAGCGTCGTATGGGATCAGTTGTCCACTTTCCACTTGACCGATCACCGCTGGTAAATCAGATGGTAGGCCAAATGCCCTTTTATCAAGCTCGATGAGATCTTTTGGCAGCGCGTAGAGCGGTACTGAGAACACATCTGTTCGCTTCATCGATCCACGCAGTGATGCTTCATAGTATCCTGTAAATTTACCCTCAGGTTTTTTTACAGACGAAACTTTGTAAGGGATAAAAAATTCATCCAGTGTTGCTCGTACAGTTTCGTCATCTTCAGAGTCAATTCGCTCAATAGCAGCGCAGGGAGCGCGCCAGTTTTCAACAAGCCCCCCAAGTCCGCCAGGACCAACAGGGGCCGCATCAGACTTACCATTAAAGGCAACACACGCGTTCTTGAGCGCTGGCAATGCCGAAGAAATATCGTCTTCTGCCCAACCGGGTAAATCATTCACCAATACGGGCGTATATGTGACGGATGGGTTAATAGGAACTTTTATACCGGGTGGAGAAACTAGAGCTTGAATTGGTTCAGACTTAACGATCTCAATACGCTCGACACGGGGCGGGAAAAAAACAGCCGCAACAAATAACCCAATCGAAAAGCCGAAAAAGGTGGCGACAGCATACGCCGTCGTTTGGCTTTTTATAAACTTAGAAAATATTTTTTCTGACACCTTAGTCAGACATCAGTCCACGCTACGCGTGGCAACAAGTTGCCAATTTAGATCTGCATTGGCTAAATTTCTCTCGAAGGTCCAAATATCTGTAACATTCTCGACTTGTTTTGGGTCACCATCAACAATAGCGCCTTCTGCATCTTTGATAACGTTAACCTGATCACTCTCAAAACGCACCGCAATCGTAGCCGTGCGATTTTGCACTGAAACTTCTTCAAGCTTAGAAGGCTTAATTACGACAAGCTCTGTTTGCAGGACTTCGTCGCGGTCTTCTCGGTCCTGCACAGCCGCAGCAAAATTAGAATAAACATCGTCTGATAATAGAGGTCTCAAGGTATCTGTATCGTGATTAGCATAGGCGATCACGATCATTTCAAATGCTCTCCCCGCTCCAAAAAGAAAGTCTTCGACTGAAAAATTCGGGTCTGAAAGAGTTATCTGAGCAAGGCCTTCTTCAAAAGGTGTCCCGATATAAGCTGGATCAACATCAAGCGCTGCGGGCGCGTCTGGATCTAATGAATTACGCGCCGGTAGATTGACCACATTGTCACTTTGGTCAAAGCCATCCTGACCCTGTTCATGGCCTGTGCGACGACCAAGTGAACTACGGAGCCTAAGGATTAGGAATCCCGCCACCATTGCAAGCAAGATTACATCGACGAACTGAAAGCCTTCCATAAGCCGCCTTAACCGTTCTTGTTCTACGCTATTATTAGGTGAACCATTCCGACGCACCAAAAATAAAAATATCTTTGAACACGTTGACCGAAAGCATAACGACCATTAAGTGATCATAGCGTCGGCACCTTTGCCGAACATAGGCATTTCACCGAACAAGGGCAAGCATGCCCCTCATAATCCTTATTTTTTTCATTGCAATTCCCCTCCTGGAAATTGGTGTTTTTATCAGCATCAGCGGCGAGATTGGGGGGTTTGCAACGATCGGCATCACTATTTTAACCGCGATCGTGGGAACGTTTCTCGTCCGCGCTCAAGGCCTCGCAACCCTCAACAAAGTAAGTGAGGGTATAAATCGAGGTGAAATGCCTGTTCGTCCAGTATTTGATGGCGCATGCCAACTGATTGCAGGCGCACTGCTGTTAACGCCGGGGTTTATTACCGATAGTATCGGTTTAGTGCTATTTGCACCTCCCTTTCGAACGCTTCTCCTTGCTTGGCTCATCTCAAAAACTTCACATATGGGCGTTTTCCACTCCAATTCCGCTCCTCAATCAAGATATGATGTAGATGGAGATTACGAAGACATCACTGCGGCATATCCGCCTGTTTTGCCCGATAAAACGAAACCTGATGACTAATACAATAGCAAATAATCAACCCTCAGAAACCTACACAGCTTGTCGCCCATGATTATCCATGCTAATTCGCGACGAATTCTAGCTTAAGCTTAAGGAGATTTTATGAGCGACACGTCAACGGACGCTGGCGCCGCAGCAGCTGATGAACAACCAGTTGCTCCGATACAATTTATCGGCCAGTACATCAAAGACTTGTCTTTTGAAGCGCCCCATGCGCCAGAGATTTTCCAAGATCTCCGTCAAGCTGCTCCAGATATTCCCATATCAATCGACTGCAGTGTTCGAGAACTAAAAGAGCGGCAACACGAAGTCACACTTACAGTTCATATAGAGGCAACTGTCGGAGAAAAGCCGGCGTTCATTCTAGAAGTCGCCTATGGCTGTGTCGTCTTGCTTGGTGCGATCCCTGATGAACATATTAGACCTGTATTAATGATCGAAGTGCCCCGGCAAATATTCCCTTTTGTAAGGCAAATAGTTTCAGACGTAACCGTACAGGGGGGTTTTCCGCCTCTCATGTTGCAGTTGGTCGACTTCCAAGATTTATATCGTAAAAAATATGCGGGCGATGAAGAACTAAGACGCGAGGCAGAGGCTCAGAGTATGGCTGCCATGACCGGTGGCCCAGTCTCCGGACAGAATTTATAAACGTCTAAGCCTTCCAGATAGGATTCTTAATCGTCTCAAGAAATTGAGCGTGTGACGAGAGTTCTTGGGATGACGGAGTATGTGGTCTGGCTGGGTGAACAATTCGGTCTGTTTCTATCGTAACCTCTGCTTTTCCAACATTACCGTTCGCCGCTAAAACTAATCCTGGTTCTCGACCCCCAACCAGCTCTAGGTAAACTTCAGCTAAGAGTTCTGAATCCAATAAGGCCCCGTGTTTTACTCGGGCAGACAGATCAACGTTGAACCTCCGACAAAGTGCATCGAGATTAACCTGGGCGCCTGGGAACTTTCGACGTGCAAGCGGCACTGTGTCTATGGATCTATCTTTTGGCAAAATAGGTCGCCCAGCCGCCTCCAGTTCAGCATTTAGAAAACCAAGATCAAACGGCGCGTTGTGAGCGATAACTGGCGACGAACTAACGAACGCTAGGAAATCATCAGCGATGTCTGCAAACAGTGGTTTGTCAGACAGAAACTCGATGCTTAATCCGTGAACAGCCTCAGCTTCAGCAGGCATATCACGCTCAGGGTTGACATATGTATGATATGTTTCGCCCGTCGCAATATGATTTAGAAGTTCTACACATCCAATTTCAACAACGCGGTCCCCTGTCTTAGGGTTCAAACCCGTTGTTTCTGTATCGAGCACAATTTCACGCATGTGCGTTAACCCACTTTCCCAATTACGCGCAAATCATTGACCAAAGCGTGTCTTAGTTTGCGCCAAGTCACGGACATCCCCAAACCACTTGTAACAATTGTCGTAGCGAGGCGGCACTTATGTTGATCTGGCATTTGATGAGACAGGATACTGGCCAGCTTTTCACTTGTCATTCCAACACGATCAAGAACCCGCTGTTTTTGCAAAAATTTTGGCGCTGTAACAACCAATACCGCATCACAGCGATTTTCGCCGCCGGTTTCAAATAACAGCGGGACGTCTAGAACTACGCGCCGGCATCGGCGCAACGCGTGCTGTCTTAGAAACAACTCCTTTTCTTTCCCTATCATGGGGTGAAGAATGTTCTCCAAATCATACAATGCCGTAGCATTTCTAAAGACTATGTCGCCTAAACGTTCCCGATCAACGCCCTGTGAACTAACTATTCCAGGAAACCGCTCTTCAATAATTGAAAGGGCTTTTCCATTAGGGCCCATTAACCGATGGGCCGTCGCATCTGCATCAAAAACAGCAACCCTCATAGATTTTATCATTCGGGCAGCGGTCGATTTTCCCATACCAATCGATCCTGTCAGACCAATTATTTGAACAGCATATGGATGACGATTACGTCTACGTGTTTGTCTCAAACAAAGTGGCCTGTATTTCATTTTCTTATCTACGGCGTTGATAAAACAGAATCACGCAACCCGTCTGTTACGACAGGCTGAACACCAAACCATCCTTCAAAACCGGGCGCCGCTTGATAAAACAACATGCCAAGACCATCGACCGTAGACAAACCTAGACTGCGCGCTGTCGAAAGAAGCTCTGTTTCAAGGGGTGCATATACGAGATCATAAACTACTGCCATCTTGGTCAAAGCCGCCAAAGAAAGCTCTAGCCTAGGCTGACCTACCATCCCAAGGGTTGTAGTGTTTAAGAGCAATGTAGAGCCATCTAGAGCATCTTCTCTTTCACTCCAGTCTATTATGTTTATGGGTCCACCTAAAGATTCAGCCAGAGCGTCTGCTTTTTCTTTTGTCCTGTTTAGTAGTCGAATTTCTACAACATCTAAATCCAAAAGCGCTGCAACAACAGCACGGGCGGCACCGCCAGCTCCGAGGACGACAACAGGTCCTCTTGCTTCGTTCCATTGCGGTGCATTGCGTCTCAGGTTTTCCAAAAACCCAAAAGCATCCGTGTTCGTTCCAGATAAAGCTCCGTCTTGAGAAACAAAAACTGTGTTCACAGCCCCAATTCTAGCCGCAACATCTGAAACATAATCAAGAAATGAAAGGGCTCTTTCTTTGTGAGGAACTGTAAGGTTAACACCCCTGAACCCGAGCTTTGGCAAAGCCCTCAAGGCATGTTCAAGATTATCCGGGGAGACCGGCAACGGAACATAGGCTCCATCTAGCCCATTTTCTTTCAACCAATAACTATGCACCCTAGGAGACAGAGAATGAGAAATTGGCCATCCCATCACACCTGCCAATGGAGTATGGCTTGTCAGGGTCATGCTTGTGCCACATTGTGTTCTCGCAAAAAGGCAAGTAGAGGAAGCAACGGCAAACCAAGAATAGAAAAAAAGTCACCATCAACTTCACTAAAGAGCTGAGCACCCCGCCCCTCAAGATGATATGCGCCGACAGATGACAATATATCCTCCCCAACAGAAGAAATGTAGCGATCCAAAAAATCATCTGAGAAGTTACGCATTGTCATATTGGACCGGTTTCGATAATGCCAAATCCGCTTGCCTCCTAAAGCAACAACAGCCGCCGTTACCAAAGAATGCGTTTGTCCGCGTAGGGTCATAAGATGCGCCTTCGCATGATCAACGTCTGCCGGTTTATCAAACCAAACGCCCTGTAAATCGAGAATAGAATCTGCACCAATAACAAGAGATAGCGGATTACCGAGAGAAATCTTCACGGCTTTTAATTCTGCCAACGTCTCTGCAGCTTGTATCGACTCAGCTCCTTCCAACCTTAGAGACTGTTTAACCGCATCCTCATCAATATACGCCGGTTGAGCCGTGAATTTTATTCCAGAAGCACTAAGCATTCGAGCGCGGCTTTGACTTGCAGAAGCAAGAATAAGAGGTGGGCGGGTTTGATCTTCCGACTGCGTCACGAAGCGTGCCGTTTATTATAAAGCTGAATAATAGAGGCAGCTGTTTCTTCAATTGATTTCCGTGTGACATCAATAACAGGCCATCCATGTTTTCGGAACAAGCGCCTTGACCCCGCAACCTCTTCCTTAACAAGATCTACATCCGCGTAATCCATACTTCTATCTTCGTTCATCAGACGAAGGCGAGATTGCCGAATGTCGGTTAAGCTCTTTGGCTCTCGAGTAAGGCCAACGAAAAGAGGTTTGCTAGCGGTAGCAACATCATCAGGTAACACGGCCCCAGGAACGAGGGGGATATTTCCCGCCCTAAATCCACGATTAGCAAGATACATACAGGTTGGGGTTTTAGATGTGCGCGACACGCCTATAAGAACGATATCGGCGTCTTTTAACCCATCAAGCGCTTGTCCATCATCATGGGCTAACGCAAAATGCATTGCTTCAATGCGATCAAAATAGTCGTCGTCAAGCATGTGCTGACGGCCAATTTCATGCCCTCCCTCCTTGTCAAGGACGTTGCTTAAAGCATCCATGACAGGGTCTAGCGCTGAAACGTACGGCATTCCGAGTTCTCTACAGACTTGCTCCAGAGGCCCTCGTATCATGGGATCTAATAACGTAAATATGACGAGCCCCGGAGAGGCCTTGATGCCGTCAATAACCCGGCTCATTTGTCCCTTCGTCCGAACCAACCACCAAAAATGTTCCGTGATCTCCTGGTCATCGTATTGAACGAGGCAAGCCCTGGCGATCCCGCTAACGGTCTCTCCAGAAGAATCAGACACGAGATGAAGATTAAGGGGTGTCTCTACCACCGCGCTAAACCCTTTTTTTTATGTCTAATAATGGGGACAACTCACCTTTATTAACCTGCAGGAACTTTTCTATCCTCACTATTAGTATTTCACCTAGTTAATTACAAACGGAGGATAAGTTTCTATTTATAAGTATAGATACTGTGAAGAACGTGGTTATACCCATAATTCATTATATTAAATTGAAAACAACCCACTCATCACTCGTTGATTACAGTAGCGCATTGTTCTCGTAAGCAGTCTTATACCCAGCATTTCAACTATCTTGGGTCTCTTTAATTCTGAGGATTATTTAGGGCATTAAAAATAATCCCCGTTTTAAACAACCCCTACAACTACTACATATTTTTAAGATTCTTATTTTAAGTAGTAAGATAATTAGATGAGAGTTTTCGTAAGCTACTTTTAAATATTAATTGACAGGCTTACTGTAGTTACGGTAACGATTTTATAGTTTACCCTCCTTTTAAATTCAAAACGACATTCCAGCTCATATCCAGCTTTCTATATAATTTGTCACTTTGAATTTTACCCTCAACGTCAACAAGCCTTCTTAACATCATGTTTGATTAGGTTTCGGAGCTTTTTCTCCATGCATCTTCAAGATCTTAAACGTAAAACACCCCCTGAGCTTTTAGCTTTTGCTGAAGAGCTTGGTATCGAAAATGCGTCAACTTTGCGCAAGCAAGACATGTTGTTTTCAATTCTTAAACAGCTTGCCGAGCAGGATCAGGCAATTTCTGGTGAAGGTGTTCTAGAGATTCTCCAAGATGGGTTCGGATTTCTTAGATCTGCTCAGTCAAACTACCTTGCCGGGCCAGATGATATTTATGTTTCGCCCAGTCAGGTTAGACGCTTTGGTTTACGAACAGGAGACACTGTAGAGGGGGAAATACGAGGGCCAAAAGATGGCGAGAGATATTTTGCCCTTTTGAAAGTTAATACGATCAACTTTGAACAACCCGATGCAGTTCGTCACCGCATCAATTTTGATAACTTAACGCCGCTTTATCCTGATGAAAAACTAAATATGGAGATCGAGGATCCTACTGGTAAGGAGTTAACGGGGCGTGTTATCGAGATAGTGTCTCCGCTAGGAAAGGGACAGCGTGCCCTTTTAACGGCTCCTCCGCGTGCTGGTAAGACCGTGATGTTGCAAAATGTTGCTCAAGCGATCGCAGCTAATCATCCAGAAGTATATTTAATTGTATTATTGGTCGATGAGCGCCCTGAAGAAGTTACCGATATGGATCGAACGGTAAAGGGAGAAGTTGTTAGCTCTACTTTTGATGAGCCAGCTCAGCGACACGTTCAAGTGGCTGAAATGGTTATTGAGAAGGCTAAACGGTTGGTCGAACACAAACGAGATGTAGTTATTCTTCTTGATTCGATTACTCGTTTGGCTCGGGCTTATAACACTGTAGTTCCATCATCAGGGAAAGTCTTAACAGGCGGAGTTGATGCAAATGCATTGCAAAGACCAAAGCGGTTTTTTGGCGCGGCTCGTAATATTGAGGAAGGCGGGTCGCTGACAATTATTGCGACGGCGTTGATCGATACAGGCAGCCGTATGGATGAGGTAATCTTCGAAGAGTTCAAAGGTACCGGGAACGCTGAAATTGTTATGGACCGAAAGCTTTCAGATAAGCGTCTCTTCCCATCCATTGACATCACGAAGTCTGGCACACGTAAGGAAGAGCTTCTTGTTAGTAAGGAGGCGCTGTCCAAGATGTGGATGTTGCGCGGCATTCTTGATCCAATGGGCACGCAAGACGGCATGAAGTTCTTGCTTGAGAGACTCCGTGAATCAAAGAATAACTATGATTTCTTTGATCGTATGAACACCTAAATACTGCGGAAAGCCTGAGGGTTGTATTAAGTTTTTAAAATAGTTGAACCGCTTGTTTTCCTTGTTTCTAGATCGTTATGCGCGTGGGCGGCCTGGTCTAGTCCATAGGACTGCCCGACCTCTATTTTTACGGCGCCGGATTCTACGACTCTGAACAAGTCACGACATCCTTGTTCAAGCTGGTCCCGTGTTCCTGTGTAATCGAATAACGTTGGCCGTGTAACAAAGAGTGAACCTTTGGGTCCAAGGCTGCCAATATCAATGGCCGGCGGTGGCCCGGATGCATTTCCAAATGAAACCATTAAGCCGTGTTTTTGAAGACAATCGAGAGATCCCATAAAGGTGTCTTTTCCGACGCCGTCATAGACGACAGAAACTTTTTTGCCGTCTGTAATATTGTTAACCTTGGCGACAAAGTCTTCGCTTTTATAAAGAACAGTATGGGTGCAGCCGTTTGCTCTTGCGAGGGCCGCTTTTTCTTCAGACCCAACAGTACCAATCACAGTTGCACCGATCTGTTTTGCCCACTGGCAAAAAATTAACCCTACGCCTCCGGCTGCTGCATGAAATAAGACGGTCTCTCCAGCTTTCAGGTCGTGCAAACTGCGCAAGAGATACCACGCGGTTAAGCCGCGAAGCATCATTCCGGCAACTTGTTCATCGCGTAAGCCGTCGGGGACTTTGATTAACGTAGAGGTAGGCATAATGCGTTCGGATGCGTAGGAGCCTATTGGACCGTTGCCATAGCAAACACGATCGCCTTCTTTAAGGTCTGTTACACCCTCGCCAACTTGCTCAATTTCACCCACAGCTTCCATCCCTGGAGTAAAGGGCAATGTTGCTACCGGGTACAATCCAGAGCGATGGTAGGTATCGATAAAGTTCACGCCAATAGCTGTTTGCCGTAAGCGCACCTCACCAGGCCCAGGATCGCTGATGTGAACATCAGCTGCTATGAGGACGGCTGGCCCGCCTGTTTCTGTTACTACTATCGCTCGTGCCATAACTGCCCCGTTCACTCTGGATTGGTCTGAGAGGGTGTTTAGTTGTGACTACCCCACCCCTCATGATCTAATAATGTTTGCTTTGTAACCACTCCGCCGGCTCCCGAATAGCCCCCAAGGCCAGAAGCTGAGACTATTCGATGGCACGGAACAATAAGTGGAATAGGGTTTGCCCTGCAGGCCATTCCAATGGCGCGTGGCGCAGAGCCAATTTTTTTGGCTACGTAGCCATATGTAAGAACCGAGCCATACGGGATTGATTGCATCTCTAGCCAAACTCTTTTTTGAAACGGCGTTCCAGCAAGATGTAATTGAAGGGCAAAGGCCCGCCGCTTCCCATCGAAGTATTCAATGAGCTGATTTCTTGCCTCTATCAATAAAGGCGTTTTCTGTTGATCTTGCCCCCAACCCCAGTCCACCGAGACCAGAAACCCATCTTCTTCTGAGACCGTGATTTCACCGACTGGGGAGTGAAACGAAAGTTGGGGCATTTTAAATCCTATGCAACAAGCGCAGCGCGCAAGTCATCAGGCGATGTTACGGGAGCTTGGCATAGCGGCCCCCGGCAAACGTAAGCTGTCACTTTTCCATCAATGGTCGATTTTCCATAAGCCGCATGGTCTGCAGGAAGGGCATCTTTATCATTTACGGTCGATAAAATGAGGTTTGGATGCGAAGAGCTTAGGGCCGCGGACAACAAAGCCTTGGCATTAGGGTCGGACCGATCCCCAATGACGATAACTTGTAATGAATCTGTGAATAGTTCGAAACCATTTAAGAATGAACAGGTGTGTGGGAAATCACGCATGGCATCGACATCAAAAGCTTCGATCAACGATTCTGCTCGGATACGAAACCGGTCATCGCCGGTTAAGAAAAATAATCTGGCAAGGTTATTGAGCATGACGCCGTTTCCAGAAGGTGTGGCCGCGTCAGTCACTTGGGTCGTTCGAACAATCAGGTTTTCTGCGTCGGAGGCTGTGAAAAAATACCCATGGCTATCCTCATTCCAAAATAAGGCATGAACAAGATCAGACCACACTATGGCTTGGCTAAGAAACACAGAATTCCCAGTAGCGCTATGTAGGGCGATGCCACCTGCGATCATGTTTGCATAATCATCGAGCATGTCGACGGGCTGCAGGCGCCCACCACAAAGGGAATGTGAGAGACGGTCTCGACCTTCGGCATCTTGCCAAAGCATGGTCGACAAAATGGCCTCAAAGGCCGCTTGTCCAAGGGAGACCCATTCCGGCTGATCAAAAATAGCGCCCGCCTTCGCTAAGGCTTGGATCAATAAACCATTCCAATCGGTTAAAACTTTATCGTCTCGACCGGGCCGTATCCGCGGCGTGCGAACATCAAAGAGCTTAGACCTCGCGTCTGCTAGGCGTTTGTTGTCTTGATCAGAGAGAATGCGTTCTCCGCTATTGATACGGTTCAGGATCGTCTTGCTTTCCCAATTACCGTGCTCAGAAACATCATAGATATCTTTGAACAGTGAAAGGGTTTCTCCGTCTAATACTGCATCGATTTCGGTTTCAGTCCAAACGTAGAAT
The DNA here is from genome assembly GCA_028822445.1 of Rhodospirillaceae bacterium. Lineage (GTDB taxonomy): Bacteria > Pseudomonadota > Alphaproteobacteria > Rhodospirillales > Rhodospirillaceae > WLXB01. The sequence goes on from JAPKDQ010000002.1 coordinate 233,966, forward strand.
TTTCCCTCTTCACCTTCAGAGTCTGCATCAAGCGTTGCGGCAAAGGCTCCGTTCTCGCCAACCATTTCTCGTGTTAACCAACCGATGGTTTCTTCTATGCGCGTTTTGTAAAGGTCAGACTTTGTCTCCAACCAGACCAAACTCATAATGTCGATCAGTTGTGCGTTGTCGTAGAGCATTTTTTCAAAGTGTGGTGCGAGCCACGTGCTGTCGGTAGAGTAGCGTGAGAAGCCGCCACCCAGATGATCATAAATTCCGCCCTGACAGATTCGATCGAGAGCCAGAGTGGCCGCCGTCTTGTACTTTGGTTCACTAGAGCGGCAAAAGGCACGCCACATAAATTCAAATACATCGGTCATGGGAAACTTAGGCTGACCGTTTAGGCCGCCATCAACGAAATCAAAGTGATCGACGATGCGCGCCGCTGCATCGTCTAGCGATGCTAAGGAGAGGGGCTCATTTAGTTCACCGCCCTCTCTACGATTTAAATGATCCGTGATTTTTCCGGCCTGTTCCTCAATAGTTTTGCGATCGTTCTGATAAACTATGGCAACGCGCTCTAAGACTTCAGTAAACCCCGGACGTCCATAGCGTGGCTCTGGTGGAAAGTAGGTGCCGCCAAAAAAAGGTTTGCCGTCGGGCGTAATAAACATTGTCAACGGCCAGCCACCTTGTTCGCCTGTTGTTGCGAGTGCTTTTTGATAGATGGCGTCAACGTCAGGCCGTTCTTCGCGATCAACTTTTATGTTGATGAATAGTCGATTCATAACACCCGCAATCGGCGACGCCTCGAAACTTTCGTGCGCCATGACGTGGCACCAATGGCAAGCCGCGTATCCCACTGACAAGAGTATGGGTTTGTCTTCATTCTTTGCAGCAGCAAAAGCATCATCACCCCAAGCCCACCAGTGAACAGGATTGTCTTCGTGCTGGCGCAAATAGGGGCTGGTTTCCGCTCCAAGGCGATTTCTGCTTATCGAGCTTACTGTTGTCTTGTCTGGGTCGTCGGCCATAAGGGTTCTTTCTGAAGGCTTTTGTTTCTTTTGATCAGTTTCTACTGTAGGCGGGCTAAGCTCGGATTTAAATGAAACACCTGTCGGGAACTAACTATGAATGCGAAGATCAATGCTGAATGTACGTCAGAGGAAGCTCAGGCGTTTTTGGGGGTGTCAGATGGCCCCCATACAAAAAGCATTTTGGTCGACGTTCTGTGGGCTGAATACGTCCGGCAAAAAGAAATAACGCTGTATATAATGCTTAACTTATGAATATAGACACCATTTTTGCTCCAGCGACTGCCTCAGGCCGAGCGGGTGTGGCGATGGTCCGAATCTCTGGTCCGATGGCCAATAAAGCCCTGGATTGCATGGGTGTAGCGGTTCCCAGTCCGCGCGTGATGACGCGAGCCAGGCTTCAGGACCCGACTTCACAAGATGTGCTGGATGATTGTTTGGTTGCTTGGTTTGAGGGCCCCAATAGTTTTACCGGCGACAATGTTGTGGAGCTTCATGTTCATGGCGGCCGTGCCGTTGTTGAAAGTATTTTGGCCGTTCTAAATAGTATTGGTGGGTTGCGACCGGCAGAGCCTGGGGAATTTACACGACGCGCCTTTGACGCGGGTAAGCTTGATCTCACTCAAGCGGAAGCGCTGGCTGATCTTGTTGATGCGGATACTCGTGCTCAGGCTCGTCAGGCGTTGCGACAAATGGGCGGCGCTTTGAAGACGCGGTACGACGATTGGCGCGAACGGCTGATTAAGGCCTTAGCGCACCTAGAGGCGGTAATCGATTTCCCCGACGAAGATTTGCCAGGTGAAACAGCTGAGGTGTTATGGTCGACAGTGAATGTTTTAGAGGCGGAGATTGCAAACCATCTTGCAGACGATAGCCGTGGAGAACGAATGCGTAACGGGGTTCAGGTTGCCATCGTTGGCCCACCTAACGCAGGAAAGTCGAGCTTGCTTAATCTATTGGCCAAACGAGATGCGGCCATTGTTTCAGAAATGGCCGGCACGACACGCGATGTTATAGACGTTCATCTCGACCTGGATGGCTATCCGGTTTTGGTAGCTGACACAGCGGGTTTGCGGGACGCTCAAGATGCAATTGAGAGTGAGGGCGTTCGGCGCGCAAAAATATGTGCGAAAGATGCGGACCTCGTTATTGTTTTGTTTGATGGCGCAACGTACCCAGAGCGCGATGGTATGACGGAGTCTATGGTCAATGCTGGAGCTTTAGTCGCAGTCAACAAAGCAGACCTCTTAGACCAGGCGCGGGAGCTAGAGATTGATGTCGATGATGATTGGAAGGCAACGCATTTTATTTCCGTCAAAGACGGATTTGGCATTGAAAGCTTCATTGCAAAACTGACGCAAAAGGTTGCCGACCTCTGTGACGTAGCGGATGACGCACCGATCACACGAGCACGTCATCGCCATGCTTTGGAAGATTGTTGTAATTCAATGGCGCGCGCGCGCAACGTCGACCTTCCAGAACTCGCTGCAGAAGATCTGCGTTTAGCTACGCGTTCGTTGGGGCGCTTGACGGGCCACGTTGATGTGGAAGAGTTGTTGGACGTCGTCTTCCGTGATTTTTGTATAGGCAAGTAGTGGTTTCGTGTTGGGCTGATTTAATATTCTATACTGAGAGCTATTCCACTGGAATAGTCCGACTTAAACATAGCGCACACGTTCTCTCTCGCCGGCATTGCAGCAAAGAATGTAGCATCTTGTTGTGCTAATGATCGCCTGTTATCACCAGCTTGATTTATCCGATCGTTTATAGTCTGAGAAGACATGGGGTGATGCCCGGGGAAGAAGAATGACACGCACGATTTTCCTTTTGGCTCTCCCAGTTTTTCTCGCGACTGGTGTTTCTATGCTGGCGACAGATTTATATCTGCCGGCTATTCCCAGTTTGCCAGAGATGCTCAACGGTGATGCGGTCGGTGCGCAGTATACGTTGGCGATTTTCTTTGCGACTTTTGCTGTTGGACAGCTGGTGTTTGGCGCCCTTGCAGATTTGTATGATCGCCGCCTGATTTTGACTGGCTCGTTGGCTGCTTTTGTTGCAGCTTCAGTTGCCTGTGCTATGGCTGACAATATGGGAACGCTGATCTTGTTGCGTGCCGTTCAAGGGTTTGCAGCAAGTGCGGGCACCGCATTAGCGCCAGCGTTATTGCGCGAAGCGGGAGACGACAGTGTCGTCGTCAGGCTGACCTCTATTGTATCATCCATGGAAGCGGCGTTGCCGGCAATGGCGCCAATCCTAGGTGCTTGGTTGATCGCGGCATTTGGGTGGCAATCAACATTTTGGTTCATGGCGCTTATTGCGCTTCTGACCATGCTGGCTTTTCAAAACTTAGCTTTCCCCCCTGCACCGCCTCCCGACCCAGACCGTCCGGCGGCGGCGGTAAGATATTGGCGGCTATTGAGGTCAAGGCGTTTTATGGGTCACCAAGTGAGCCACGCTTTTGCGTTTACGGGCCTGGTTGTTTTCATCATGGCAGCGCCGTATTTGTTGGTGACGTATCTTGGCCACACGACGATGGCCTTCATCGTTATGCAGATATGCCTCATTGTGCCCTTTGTGATCGTGGCAAACCTTGCTGGCAAACTGACCGATTGTTTTGGTATTGATGCTGTCATTACCGCCGGCGCGATCTGTCAGATGATTGGCGGCGTTGCGATGTTGTTGCTCGTCGTCTCCCGTCCTGATCTTCTCAGTGCCGTAAGCTTGACCCTCGTCATGTTGCCAGTGGCGATTGGTTTAGGGTTTCGCAGTGGGCCGGGTTTCGCGCGTGCCATGACGTTTTGTGGAAAGCATACGGGATCTGCCGGAGGCTTGATGATGTTCACAATGATGGGCATGGCAGCTTTAGGCACGCAGATTGTCGCGCCTTATTTGGTTGATGGGCCATTGGCCGTTGCAATCACCATGGTGACATCGTGCACGATGTCACTTGCCGCGCTACTCTTTGCGCTGAGGCCGGACAGCTCAGAGCCGGTGACGGTTGAGGAATAGTCCGTTATATAGGTCGCAAATCTTCAGGAGATTGCGCGCTTTATGTCGTCAGGCACCCTATCATATGATGTGATCGTCGTTGGAGGCGGACATGCTGGCACCGAGGCCGCCGCCGCCGCCGCGCGCGTTGGCGCGAAGACCTTGCTGCTCACGCATAAGCTTGAGACTGTTGGTGAAATGTCTTGCAATCCTGCCATTGGTGGGTTGGCAAAAGGACACCTGGTCCGTGAGATCGATGCGCTGGATGGCGTCATGGGTAAGGCAATTGATGCTGGCGGCATCCAATTCCGTATGCTGAACTTATCGAAAGGCCCTGCGGTGCGCGGGCCTCGCGCTCAGGCTGACCGAAAACTTTATCGCGAAGCAGTACAGTCTCTTCTCGCTGAACAATCCAATCTCACCAGCCGCGCAGGAGCGGCGGAAGACCTGGAGATTGACCCCGAGACCAAACACATCACGGCCGTAATCACCGGGGGCGGTGAACGCATCCCCTGCGGCGCCGTTGTGTTAACTACAGGGACCTTCCTTAGTGGCATAATTCATCGTGGAGAAGAACGGATCCCGGCGGGGAGGATTGGGGAAAATGCGGCCTATGGCCTTTCTAATACACTGAAAACATTAGACTTTTCTCTTGGCCGCCTTAAAACAGGGACACCGCCCCGGCTGGATGGGCGGACTATCGCCTATGATCGCCTGACCGAGCAGCCCGGTGATAACCCTGCTGTTCCATTCTCCTTTATGACGGACAAGATCACCACGCCGCAGATGTCATGCCATATCACTGCAACCACACGGGAGACGCATGCCTTAATCCTGGCGAATAAGGATCGGGCGCCCATTTACAACGGGCAAATTGAAAGCGTCGGCCCTCGTTATTGCCCGTCTATTGAGGACAAGGTGGTTCGGTTCTCAGGGCGAGATGCGCACCAGATCTTTCTCGAGCCTGAGGGCTTAGAGGACCACACGGTTTATCCCAATGGCATCTCGACCAGCCTTCCAGAGGATGTTCAGTTAGCCATGCTCAAAACAATACCAGGCCTTGAGCAGACGGAGATGATTCAGGCTGGTTATGCTATCGAATACGACTTCGTTGATCCACGTGAACTCCGGCCGACGTTGGAAACCCGCAAGGTGGGCGGCCTTTATTTCGCCGGTCAGATTAATGGCACAACTGGATATGAAGAGGCCGGTGCCCAAGGCCTGTTAGCTGGGGTCAATGCTGCGAGGGCTGTTGGTGGCTCTGATGTCTTCACCGTCGATCGTGCGGAAGGCTATATGGGGGTCATGGTGGATGATCTGACCAGTCGCGGAACCGTTGAACCCTATCGTATGTTTACCTCTCGCGCAGAGTACAGGCTTAAGCTTCGAGCCGATAACGCAGACCTCCGGCTAACGGATTTGGGGATCGCGGCGGATTGTGTTGGCTCCGAGCGGGCAGCAGCTTTTGCCGAAAAGAAGGACGCGCTCGCCAAGGCCAGGGCTCATTTGGATAGCCTAGTGGTGACGCCAACGTCCCTGGCGGCTCGGGGGTACAAGATTAATCAGGATGGCGTTCGCCGCTCAGGCTTTGACCTCCTTTCCTACAAAGATATTGGCTGGTGGCAGCTTCAAGACCTATGGCCTGAGCTGGAGGGCATCCGGGCCGATGTCCGCGAACAGCTCGAGATTGAGGGTCGCTATGCTGGATATATGGAGCGCCAAGACGCGGATATTCGAGCCTTTCGGAAAGACGAAGCCTTAGCCCTACCCGAAGCCTTGGACTATGCAGACGTCGGGGGCCTTTCGAACGAAGTTCGTCAAAAACTTACAGATGCACGGCCCGCCACGCTGGGCGCGGCTGCCCGCATTCCTGGGATTACGCCCGCCGGGCTAACCACTCTGTTGCGCCATGTGCGTAAACCACCCTCACCCGGGGCGCTGGCTCAGGCAGGCTAAGCCCAGCCCAGCTGTTTCGTGTGAATTATAGCCCGATGGACCTGGCAACCCTATTTTCTGTTTATGGGGCCTTCGTTTTTTAGCCTCGTTATTAATTTAGAAAACCCGAAATTAGCCGCAGCTGTTGAGGGCTTGACGGCCACCCCCAACGACGCGATACCAGACCAACAAACCCTAATCTTAAAATTTGTCGAACAGGATTGTTTCACGTGAAACAGAGGCTCTTCGCCGCCGCTGAATTTCAAACCGCCACCAATGTTTCACGTGAAACATTGGATCGCTGCAAAATCTATGTGGACCTTCTCCATGAGTGGAGTGGGCGTATGAACTTGGTTGCGCGGTCGACCTTAGATGAGGTCTGGCACCGGCACATGTTGGATTCAGCCCAGCTGTTTCCGTTGATCCCAGTGGGCACTAAAACACTGGTTGATCTGGGCTCGGGCGCTGGGTTTCCAGGCTTACTGATGTCCATTATGGGAATTTCTGGGGTGCATCTTGTCGAATCGACGGGCAAAAAGGCGTCGTTTCTGCAAACTGTTGTCAACGAAACAGGAATCTCCGCAAAAATTCATAATGATCGCATTGAAGCCCTAAGGCCGTTTATAGCCGACGTGATAACTGCCAGGGCCTTGGCGCCGTTGGATAAATTGCTGAATTATGCCGCCCCTTTTTCGGGACCAAACACCCTACACCTCTACCATAAGGGACAACATGTGGGGCATGAATTGACCAAGGCACACAAAATATGGAATATAAAGGTGGATCTGATACCCAGTAGTACTGATCCGCAAGGTAGTGTTTTGAGCGTGTGCGAGGTGTCCCGTGTCAAGCCAGATCGATTCTAACCCCCCCCAAGCCTATCGATCTGATGGGGGGGTTTCGCCGCGCGTTCTTGCTATTTCTAATCAGAAAGGCGGTGTTGGTAAAACGACGACAGCAGTAAACTTGGCCACAGCGCTCGCGGCCGTTGATAAGCGGGTTCTGATTGTTGATCTCGATCCTCAGGGCAACGCATCTACCAGCCTAGGCATCCCTATTAATATGAGGGAAATCAACACGTATCATGTCTTGATGGGTGATGCTGGCCTAGATCGGGCCTGTGTCGCCACGGACGTCCCCAACCTCAGTATTGTGCCATCCGGCGCTGACCTGGCCGGCGCGGAACTGGAGCTGGTTGATGTGAATAACCGCGAGGGGCGCTTAAAGGCTGCCGTCAGCGGGGCTTCTGCCGACTACGACTACATTCTGATCGATTGTCCGCCCTCTCTGGGCCTGCTGACCCTCAATGCTTGGGTTGCTGCCCAGGCAGTGCTGGTTCCACTCCAGGTCGAGTTTCTAGCCCTTGAGGGGGTCAGTCAACTGGTACGCACTATCGAGCGTGTTCGGCAGTCTTTCAATCCAGACCTCGTAATCCAGGGTATCGTTCTCACTATGGTTGACAAACGAAATAGCTTATCAGAAATGGTTGAATCAGACGTCCGTGGCTTCTTTGGCGATAAGGTCTACACTACTGTTATTCCCAGAAATGTGCGGGTTTCAGAGGCCCCGTCCCATGGCAAACCCGTTCTTCTCTATGATTTTAAATCTAAAGGCGCCCAGGCCTATCTGAGCCTAGCTGGAGAAGTGCTGAAGCGCGAACGGGCTGTTGCAGCATGAGCGCCAATAAGCCACGTCAGAGCCTCGGCCGGGGCCTGGATGCCCTCTTTGGTGAAACTGCTGAGGTGGCGCCGGTAACCGTTGCACCGTATGGCCAACTTGACACCCCGCCCGCCTCACAGCCAAGTGTGGCTGTTTCTAAGGGCCTAGCGGAAATTCCCGTTGAGCACATGGCGCCATCGCGTTTTCAGCCCCGCCGCGTGTTTAATGAGACGCAGATAGATGAGCTTGCGGCCTCTATTCGAGATAAGGGTGTACTCCAGCCCCTCCTGGTTCGGTCGGCGCCCGACGGCACATATGAGATCATTGCAGGTGAGCGGCGCTGGCGCGCTGCGCAACGGGCAAAAATACACCAAGTTCCTGTTATCATTAAAGAATTTACAGACACAGAGGTCCTTGAAGTGGCCTTGGTTGAGAACCTTCAGCGTGCTGATCTCACCCCACTTGAAGAGGCCGAGGGCTATCAACGCCTGTCAGATGAATTTGGTCATACGCAAGAAGCGCTGGCTAAAGTTCTGGGTAAAAGTCGCGGCCATGTAGCTAATATGATCCGTCTTCTGACCTTACCTGAGAGCGTTAAACACCTGCTTGATCGTGGCTCTCTGTCTATGGGGCAGGCCCGGGCGCTGATCGGCGTGGCAGACGCGGGCGACCTTGCCAAACAAATTTTGGCCCGGGGCCTATCGGTCCGCCAGGTTGAGAAACTGGTTAAAAAGCACGGAAAAGTAAGCCGTCCACGCGTTTCTAAGGTCGCTCAGGCTGCGGCCGAGAAGGATACGGATACACGTGACCTAGAAAACAGGCTCGAAGAGGCTCTCGGCTTGAAGGCCGAAGTCAGCTTTGACGGCAAGGGCGGCGTGCTGTCGCTTTCATATTCAGATTTGGAGCAACTCGACGAACTCGTGAGCCGTTTGACCCGGGCCAAGGCGACCCGCCCATTCGTGGCGGACCGTGATCCGAATGTGCTCGACATCGAAGAAGTGTTGGCTAAGCGTGGCGGAATCTTCAAGCTCGGTCATAGTGAAGAAGAGCGAGTGGCAAGGCCTCAATTAGACCCTCACCAAGACGGAACGGGTAGCGATGGATCAATAGGTCAAGAATAAACTTACTTATAACACGTTGTTTTCATATAATTTTATATATTGATATACACCTAAATGCCTGTTTTAATGGACCTTCAAGCGGTCGTTTCGGCGCTGCCTGCCAAACCCTTTTTCTTTATGCGTCACGGGGAAACAGACTGGAATAAAAACCGCCTTACCCAAGGCCGCACGGACATCCCTCTTAATAATACTGGCCAAGATCAGGCGTCTTTAGCAATGTCGTTGCTCGTCGGCCATGGCATCACAAAACTAGTCTCAAGCCCCCTTAGGCGGGCCTATGAAACGGCAAAAATAGTTAATCGTGCTCTTGTTCTGCCCATTGAGCTCCATTCCGGCCTAGTGGAGCGCGGGTTTGGAGCAGCGGAAGGTAAACCTTGGGCGCCCGGCTTTGTTGACAGTGACCTCGGTGAAGGATCCGAAGCTCTGTCCCCCTTTCATACTCGTGTCGTCTTAGCGTTATCAGATTCACTCACCCGTTACCCTGGGCCACTCTTATTCGTTAGTCATGGCGGCGTTTATGGCGCATATGCAAAGTTTCTCGCGGCTATACCAGATGCAAGGGCACCAAATTCTGTGCCTTTTTTCTTCGATCCACCCAGAAAATATACTACTCGGTGGGGCATTACCCCGGTCGATCCAGCTCGGACGTAGTCATCGCAGAGCCGCACCTTGACCTTCCAGCTTCTGGAACCCCCATATAGGCAGCATGTCCGTTACTGTCCGCCCCGTTTTAAAAACACAACCTGTCCGTCTTCCTATTGAAGGTATGACCTGCCCGGCTTGTGCGACATATTTAGAAAAGGCGTTATTGTGCGTCCCGGGCATTGAATCGGTCTCCGTCAATTTTGCTTTGGAACAAGCAAGCGTTGACGTCGACCCAAACAAGGCATTGATTTCTGATGTTGTTGCCGCGGTTGGGCGAGCGGGATTTTTGGTTCCCGACGATGAATTTATTTTTATATTAGATGGGATGACCTGTGCGGCCTGCGCCGCACGGTCTGAAAAGGTTTTGTTCCGTGTTCCAGGTGTTTCGTCGGCGTCTGTGAATTTTGCCATCGAGCGGGCGACAGTGTCTGCGCCAAAGGGGACGGTTACGTTTGATGTGCTGGCCGATGCTATTTCTAAGGCTGGCTTTCACGCGCGTAAACCTTCTAGTGACCTTAGCGTCGATGTTCTAAACAAAAAACAAAAAGCGCTCTCAAAAGAATTCTTAACCCTAATTTTTGCCACCGTGCTGACGCTACCTCTTGTCTCGCAAATGGGAGCCCATGTTATGGGAATTGGGTTCCACCTCTCACCCTGGGGCGAACTTGCGCTTGCATTACCAGTGCAATTCTTTGCCGGTGCACGATTCTATCGTGGAGCGTGGAATGTTTTGCGCGCAAGCTCAGCCAACATGGATGTGCTTGTGGTAATGGGCACGACTGCTGCGTTTGGCTATAGCGTTTATCTTCTTGCCTTGCTCGGTAATGCCGCCACCGGGCAACTATACTTCGAGGCCTCGGCCGTTATCATTACGCTTGTCCTGTTTGGTAAATTTTTAGAATCGCGTGCGAAGCGTGGAACTACCGCTTCCATTAGGTCTCTTATGACGTTGCGTCCCGATGTCGCGCGGGTGAAGCGCGATAGAGATGTTATGGAAGTGCCTGTTGATCAAGTTCGTTTTGGAGACATGGTTCTAGTTCGTCCTGGTGAAAAGATCCCTGTCGATGGCTACATTGAAGAGGGACAGATTGCTGTTGATGAGTCGCTTCTGACAGGAGAAAGCTTACCCGTTAAAAAAGCCCCGGGTGACAACGTGATCGGCGGCTCCATCAACGGAACTGCTCTCTTGACTATTCGTGCGACGCGGGTAGGCGCAGACTCAACACTCTCGCGTATTATTAAACTGGTTGAGAATGCGCAAAGCGGTAAAGCGCCGGTACAGCGTTTAGTTGATAAAGTTTCTGCTGTATTTGTTCCCGTTGTCATCGTCATTGCAACGACTACTTTTGCAGGCTGGTTGTTTTCTGGTGGAACGTTTGAACAAGCTCTGGTTTCAGCCGTTTCGGTTTTGGTTATTGCCTGTCCCTGCGCTCTCGGCCTTGCAACGCCAACGGCGATTGTGGTCGGCACCGGCGCTGCCGCGCGCGCGGGGATTCTAATAAAAGATGTTGAAGCTTTAGAGTGCGCCCATCGTGTCGACACGGTAATTTTTGACAAGACGGGAACCCTAACTAAAGGCCAACCCGCCGTTGTCGATTTTCAAATTCTGAGTGGAAGTGAGAACGATGTGATTGCTCTTGCATCTTCAGTACAGACGGGTAGCGAACACCCTCTCGCTAAAGCAATACTATCGCTTGCACACCAGAAAAATATTTCTGTTTTGCCTCTTAAAGAATTTCAAAGTGTCACCGGTCGTGGAGTTTCTGGTCGCGTTAAAGACCGGGGCATCCTTTTTGGTAATCGCGAGTTTCTAGATGAGTCCGGTATCAATACCGAGCCTGTTTTAGGTCGGGTGATGGAGTGGGAACAAAACGCCCATACCGTTATTTGGATGTCCGTTGATGGCACCCTCGCCGCTGTCTTTGCTTTGGCAGACCCTGTGCGCAAAGAAGCCAAAACTGCTGTGAGCATTCTGAAAAGACTCGGTATTCAATCGCTTCTTCTGTCTGGTGATGCACCGGCCGCCGCAATGGCTGCCGCAAAATTAGTTGGTATTGATCATGCGTATGGTGGGGTGTCTCCTGGAGACAAAGCCGCTGCAGTGAGCGAACTTCATGCTAAACACCATATCGTTGCCATGGTCGGCGATGGTGTCAACGACGCGCCTGCTTTAGCCATCGCTGATGTGGGGGTTGCTATGGGGAGCGGGACGGATGTGGCTATGGAAACAGCCGCAATTACACTTATGCGGTCAGACCCCCGTCTCGTCGCGGCGGCATTTGGTATCAGTCGCGCGACGTGGCGAAAGATCCAACAGAATTTATTCTGGGCATTTATCTATAACGTAATAGGCATTCCGCTTGCCGCGTTTGGTTATCTCAGTCCGGCTGTTGCCGGTGCAGCTATGGCCGCGTCTAGCGTGAGTGTTGTGGCTAATGCTTTGCTGTTGCGTCGTTGGCGCCCGGTTCTACACTAAAATTATGGGGCTATTTTTTAGGGGCATCGTTCATGACAAAGGCTCTTATTCCCGTTGAAAGCATGAGCTGTGGCGGGTGCAGGTCAACCGCATAGAGGTATTCCTTGGGGTGAACTAAAAACTCAATCTAGAAATGTTTGTACAAGCGTTGCTTTTGCTATGACGCGCCCATCGGACTCTCTGGACAATGTCGCTTCTGCAAAGGCCTGTCGTTTACCGTGACTGGTTAACGTCGATTCTCCGATTATGGGTTCGTCGAGTTTAGCGCCCCGCAAAAAAGACGTCGACATCTGTGCCGTTGTGAACATTCGTCCGCCACCTGCGTACCAGGTCGCTAATCCGGCCACATCATCCAGCATGGCGGAGAGGTATCCGCCCAGCACTCTGCCAGCCGGATTCATTAGCTCTTTATCGGGAACGTAGCGGACTGAGCCAATACCCGTTGCTTTATCAAAGCCGATTGCTTCACCACCCAAGAGCGCACGCCCTTTGACGGGGGGCGTTTTCTCGATCACAATTTTGCTTTCGCTGCGTCGTACTCGACTTTGAGTTGGGCGATTAAGGTTGCGACCGGCTGCACTTTGTCGACGGCACGAACGCCTTGGCCAGCAGACCAAATATCTTTCCAAGCTTTATTTTTCTCCGGCCCATCGTGGCGGCTTTCGAAACTTTTGTCTTTGCGAGGTTTGAGCGCGGCGGGGTCCATACCTGCTTTGATGATCGAGGACTTCAAGTAGTTGGCTGGAACACCGGTGAAGTGAGCGGTCAGCATGATGTCTTCTTCTGTCGCCTCGACCAGCATTTCGCGATAGCTCTCAGGTGCGAGGCTTTCCTCCGTCGCGATGAAGCGGGTTCCTAGGTATCCAAAATCTGCCCCCAGCACCTCTGCCGCACGCACGCCAGCGCCGTCGACAATACCGCCACCGAGGATGATTGGGCCACCAAAGAAAGACCGGATGGCAGGAACGAAGGAGAAGCCGGTGACAAACCCTGTGTGGCCACCAGCGCCTGCTGAGACCAGCACTAAACCGTCGGCACCCGCGTCCACAGCTTTCTTGGCATAGGTCACGGAGTTCACATCAGCAAAAACCAGCCCGCCATAGTCGTGCACTTTTTCTACCACGCGCCTTGGTGATCCCAGCGCCGTGATAACGATCTCGGGCTTGTACTGCTGCAGTAGCGCAAAGTCCTTATCGAAACGCTTGGAGGTGGAATGGCAGATGATGTTTGCCGCCCACGGCGCAATTGTTCCCGGGTTGTTTTTCTCCGCCTCAGCTAGTTCTTTGGTGATCCGCTCAAACCATTCTTCTAACGCCGAGATCGGCCGAGCATTCATGGTTGGAAATGACCCGATCACACCAGCTTTGCACGCTGCGATGACCAAATCTGGACCTGACACGAGAAACATGGGCGCGGAAAAGGCGGGAATCGTCAGGCGTGATTTGATGGCTGCGACCTTGTCGGCGACGGTCGCCGCTGGAGAAGAACTATCCGGCATAGGTGTCTCTCAATTCTGCTTTCTGAATTTTGCCTTGTGCACTACGCGGCAACTTATCTGTAAATGAAACGTGTTTCGGCACTTTGTACCGGGCCAGGTATTCTGTACAACGTTTCTTCACAGTGGCTGCGTTAAGAGCGCCAGCATTTTTTAGTACGATGATCGCGTGTCCTACCTCTCCCCACTGTTCGTCTAAAACACCGATAACGGCGGCTTCAGAGATCTCAGGAAGCAATGCTAGTGTGCTCTCAATTTCTGCTGGATAAACGTTTTCGCCGCCAGAAATGAACATGTCTTTCTTACGGTCAACCACGTAAAGCGCACCTTCCTCATCCAGGTGGCCGATATCTCCGGTCTTAAACCAGCCGTCCGCTGTGCGACTTGCCGCGGTTAGGTCGGGCGCGTTCCAATATCCAGGTGTGACACCTTCACTATTAATTTGAATTTCACCGTTCTCGCCTTGCGGCACAAGGGCATCGGTGTCATCCGCAATCCGAATTTCTGTGCCGATTACTGACCACCCAACGCACCCCAGTTTCTTTTGCGCTTGCTCTGGTGGAAGCGTTGCAACACCAAAGACCTCGGTCATACCGTATGAGTTACATAGCATGAGGCCTTTGCCTTGGTATTGCGTCAGTAATTCTTCTGTAACCGGTGCGCCGCCGACACCTGCCCGGACCAGGGATGGAAAAGTGGCATCATCAAACCCTGCACATTGAGCCATCATCTGAAATTGGACTGGCACCCCTAAAGTATGGGTAATCCCCAGTTTAGGGTCAGATAAATAGGATAGGGCTTCTTCGGCATCCCAATGCCGCATGATGTGAACTGTGCCGCCGTAGTAAAACAATGGAAGTGCAAAGGAATTTAGCCCCGCAGTATGAAACATAGGGGCTGCTGTTAATGTCCGCGTTGCGCTTCCCAGAATTGTATGCGCTGCTTGATTAACGGCCATTGCCTGCATTCGCCATGTGCTGATGACACCCTTTGGCCGACCTGTCGTCCCTGAGGTGTAAAGAAGATTAGCGGTCATATTGAGATCGAGCTTGGCAAAGCCCTCCCATGTATCGGCGGTTACAATATCGGTTTCGAATGGGCTGTCATCTCTATCGTTTCTCCACCAACTCTGCAGATTGAGCTCGCGGACCGACGATTCAAAAGCTGTGTCGACAATCATCACTGTGGGCATGGCATCTTCAACGATCGCCGCGAGTTCTGGCGGCGCAAGACGCCAGTTTACAGGCATGTAAATTGCCCCTAGCCGCCAGCAGGCGAAAAGAATCTCATAGAGATCAATTGAATTGTAGGCCACCACCATCACTCTATCGCCCAAGCCAACGGAATACTGATGAGCGAGAATTGAGGCGATCTTTTGTGACCGGTCGAGCATGCCTTGATAGGTTGTGCGTCGCCCAGTCGCCAAGTCATGGAGCGCAAGTGCGTCTGGTGACGTTTCACATTGTCTCGTGAGCCAGTCACATAAAATTGGTTTTAGCGTTAGATCGTCATTCACGTTTGGCGCCCATACGACTCAAAAGCGTAAAATTGCAGAGCTAATGAGTCCTATATCATCGAACTCAGGCCCTCCAGCGGGTTCTTGACCAACCCAAAACCCGGTCATCCCAAGTTTGACGCCGCGGACAAGAATGTAAGACGCCTCCAGCTTGCCTTGATCGACCTTGTCTTTCACAGCAGCATTATCAGTAGTACCGGCCCGCACTCGAAGGTAGGATGCGCCAATTCCCCACGGCCCAATTTCATAGGTCGTGGCAAGACCAAGAGTAGACGAGTTTAGTTTGTCATCCGGAGTTGACCGAATGAAACTTCCACCAACTGTAAAGCCGCCCAGTTCAGCCTGGGCGCTGACATTCCAGGCTGTCTCGCCGTCATTGCCAAGTGTTCTTGATTGGCTATCAAAATAACCGCCTACAAGACCTAACTTTCCGGCCTTAATTCGACCCTCCCAAGCGGCGCTGACCTCCCAAGCATTGTTGTCTCTGGTGCTTTTATCGAAGTATCCATCTTCCCCCTGGGTGGTCGTCGGGAAGTAATTGGCACCGACAGTGAGCCCACGAATTGTTGGTGACTCATAGCCAATCTGGAAGGCATCGCCCGTGAACCTTTCAAAGGTCATAATGTCTTTGACGCCAATCATCGTGCGCTGTGGAACGATCCGGCCAATAATTTCGTCGTCTTCATAAGCGACATACGGCGTTTCATAGCTGAAATTTTGGTTAAAACCCTCCTTTTCACCGATATTTAGTCTCCCAAACGCCGTTTTAACATCTAGGTACTGTTCGTCTACTTCGCCACTGTTCTTATTTTCGGCGCGCATTTCGATCTTGGCAGAAATCTCAACGCCGTTGTCGAGCACGGTTTTTCCGGAGAAATAGACTTCAACGTCGGACAGAGCCCCGGATGAGTTGAGTGATTCACCCGGTAATTGGTCCACATCCGCAAAGAAGAAGTACTGCTCCATCTTTCCGCCTAAGGAGAGCTTAATTTGTTCCGCGGCACCGGCTTTCTGGGCCAAGGGGGCGCCCAGACCTATAAAAAGAACGCAAATGGGGATGAGATAAAGTCGTGTGACCATTGGACCAAAGCTCCACACAGTTAATTTTGTATTTATAATATTCGCTAAAAATAGGTCATATCTGTATCAGTGCAATATGATTTACACTCCGATCCTGGATCAACCTCCTTTTGTTGTATTCTCTCAATGGGAGGAAAGAAAAGTCCATTTATTGGACCTTTGGGGTATTTCTAGTCGCCAATTCTAGGCGATAGGGTTATTCCTTTCCTGAAATTCCTACTTTCCATTGTGGCCAGGGCCTGTGATTGGCTATAAATCCCGCCTCATAGTGGCTGCTTGGCCTAAATAGTCTGACCGGGTTAATAACCGGCCAACCGAGGAGATCTACGGTATGGCGTTTTCGTCTTCTATCGCCACCCTATACAGGGTGGGCACGGCCGCTGTTCTGGCCCTTGCCGTAACGTCCTGCTCGGGCGACGACAATAACGGCTCGGCGTATCGGACCTCTCCTGAGTTTCGATCTGATGCCCCTCCGGAAGCTGGTCTCGGGATCACCTTATTCGGAGATTCAAACTCGCAAGGAACGGAAGGCGCAGTAGCAGTTAATGCTTTCCTATGGCGCGCTTCTCTGGACACTATTTCGTTTATGCCTCTGGCCTCAGCAGACCCGTTCGGCGGCGTAATTATAACGGATTGGTATGCTCCGCCGGAAACGCCGGGGGAACGCTTTAAAGTTAATATGTATATTCTAGGGCGGTCACTACGTGCTGATGGCCTAAAGGTTTCCGTCTTTCGTCAGCAAGATGATGGGGCTGGTCGTTGGGCCGATGCACCAGTAGGAGCCGAAGTTCAAGGTGAGTTCGAGGAGGCGGTGCTCACGCGTGCACGTCAATTGCGCATGCAAGCGGTTGCTGAAGAAAGCTAAGTGCATGCAATCCGCATAGGCCCCTCTCCTTACTCACCCTAAATTATTAAGACGCTGTCCACATGTCTGACGTGCGCTACAATTTCAAAGAAGTCGAACCTCGCTGGCAGAAGGCATGGGCCGACAACAAGAGCTTTGTTTCATCCGGCGACGGGTCGAAGCCAAAATATTTTGTATTGGAGATGTTTCCTTATCCCTCTGGTCGCCTTCACATGGGGCACGTTCGCAACTATACGCTTGGAGATGTGGTCGCTCGTTTTCGCAAAGCTCAGGGTTTTGACGTGTTGCATCCTATGGGTTGGGATTCATTCGGCTTACCGGCAGAGAACGCAGCGCTGGAACGCGGCATTCATCCGGGAACATGGACGCGCCAAAACATTGCCGATATGCGGGAACAGTTTGAGCCACTTGGATTGTCGCTCGACTGGAGCCGGGAAATCTCCACCTGTGAACCGGCGTACTACCGTCACGAACAAAAAATTTTCTTGGACTTTGTCAAAGCAGGTTTGGCGTATCGAAAAGAGTCATGGGTTAACTGGGACCCTGTCGAGAACACTGTTCTGGCTAACGAACAGGTGGTTGATGGTAAGGGCTGGCGTTCCGGTGTTGCGGTCGAACGCCGCAAGCTGAATCAATGGTTTTTGAAAATCACCGATTACGCGGAAGATCTTTTAGCAGCTACCGAAACGCTTGACCGCTGGCCAGACAAAGTTCGCTTAATGCAGCACAATTGGATCGGTCGATCAGAGGGTGCGCGACTTGAGTGGTCTGTATTAAAGCCAGAAGGGACCGAGCTCCCTGACAAGCTCGAGGTCTTTACAACGCGGCCTGATACGTTATTCGGCGCCTCGTTTTGTGCCATATCGCCTAACCACCCTCTTGCGGCAGAGCTCGCTGAGAACAATCCCGCGCTGGCTGATTTTGTGGCTGATTGTAACCGTCTTGGTACGTCAGAAGGGGCGATCGAAAAAGCTGAAAAAAAAGGGTTTGATACGGGGCTTACGGCGCAGCACCCATTCGATCCCGACTGGGAAGTGCCGGTATACGTCGCGAATTTTGTGCTTATGGACTACGGTACTGGAGCAATATTCGGCTGTCCCGCACATGATCAGCGAGACATGGATTTTGCCCGCAAATATAATTTACCAGTGATTTGTGTCGTTGCGCCAAAAGACGCTGACCCAACCGCCTTCGCGACGGAATTGGAAGCGGGCACGAACGCTTTTACTGGTGATGGCGTGGCCGTTAAATCAGAGTTTATTAATGGCATGACGGGTGAAGACGCTAAACGTGTGGCGATCGAAAAAATTGAAGCAGAAAAAAATGGCGAAGGTGTCGTTCAGTATCGTCTGCGTGACTGGGGTGTTTCACGCCAACGGTATTGGGGCTGCCCAGTTCCAATTATTCATTGCGATTCGTGCGGCGCAGTACCGGTACCGGATACAGATTTGCCGGTGATACTACCCGACGATGTGACGTTTGATTTGCCCGGAAACCCACTCGTACGCCACCCTACATGGAAACGCGTGTCTTGCCCAAGTTGCGGCAAGGCTGCTGAGCGCGAAACAGATACCTTTGACACGTTCTTCGAAAGTTCATGGTATTTTGCTCGCTTTTGTGATCCCAAAAACGAGACCCTTGGTTTTGACAAAGCAGCGGCAAACCAATGGCTACCTGTAGATCAATACATTGGTGGTGTTGAGCACGCTGTCTTACACCTTCTCTACGCGCGTTTTTTCACGCGTGCGCTACAAACATGCGGTTATCTAGATGTGGCTGAGCCGTTTGATGGCTTGTTCACGCAAGGCATGGTTGGTCACGAAACGTATAAAAACCCTGATGGGTCATGGTTGTCTCCAGACCAGGTCACCCAATCTGAATCGGGCGACGCTATCCATATTGACGACGGCACACCGGTTTTGATTGGCCGTTCAGAAAAAATGTCGAAGTCTAAAAAGAATACGGTCGACCCAGCGTATATCATCGGAACGTATGGTGCCGATGCAGCCCGCTTGTTTATGTTGTCTGACTCCCCCCCTGAACGCGACATGGAGTGGACGGACTCTGGCATCGAGGGCGCGTGGCGGTATCTCAATCGGTTGTGGCGCATGGTTGCTGAAACACCGATAGATGCTGGTTCACTTCCGGCACTCGATACAATGGATACTGCTGCAGTGGAGATTATTAAGGCAACGCATAAAGCGATTGCCCATGTGACCGAAGCGCTTGAGACGTTTCGCTATAATGCTGCTGTCGCGCATATTCGCGAGTTCACCAATGCGATCGGAGAGCTAAACGTCGAGCTGACTGGTGCGTTACCAGCGCGTCGGTTTGCGGTTGAAACGTTAGCGATCTTGGCAAATCCACTAATCCCCCACATCACTGAAGAAATATGGGCAACGTTGGGTTGCAATGGCTTGCTTGCTGATCAGGCATGGCCAAAACACGATCCAGCTTTACTGGTTGAGGACATTGTTACCCTAGGTGTTCAAGTGAACGGCAAAATGCGCGGCACAATTGAAGTTGCTACAGAAGCTGACAAAAGCACGTGTGCGTCTGCAGCGCTGGCCCTGCCGACCGTTCAGGCGCAGGTGGACGGCAAACAAGTCCGCAAAGTTATCGTGATCCCAGGTAAAATAGTGAATGTGGTCGTTGGATAGTGACAATTTGACCGGGTAACCTATTTGGGCGTAGACCTCGGAAAAGAAAAAACTCTGGGCTGATAAGTAATGACCGCAACAATCTTCATTGATGGTGAGGCAGGCACGACGGGCCTGCAAATTCGGGATCGTCTCCTAAGTCGATCAGATGTGACCCTGTTGCAGTTAGATGATGCTGTCCGCAAGGATACGCTTGCCCGCAAAGACGCTCTCAATTCATGTGACGTTGCGGTTTTGTGTTTGCCCGATGATGCTGCGCGAGAAGCCGTGGCCCTCATCGAAAACAATGATGTCAAAGTCATCGATGCAAGCACGGCCCATAGGACAGCCGATGGCTGGATCTACGGCTTTCCCGAATTAAATGCAGGCCAGTCTGCGCGGATTGCAGACGCCGGATGGGTCAGTAATCCTGGCTGCTATCCAACCGGCGCTGTGGCTTTGCTCCACCCCCTTATTGCATCTGGGCTGGTTCCAGCAGGCTTTCCAATCTCCATTAATGCGGTCTCTGGATATTCTGGAGGAGGGCGGCAAAACATTGCGGCCTATGAAGACCTGAATACGCCAAATCCTATTGACACCCCTATCCGGTCATACGGCCTAGCCCTGCAGCACAAGCATGTGCCTGAAATGACGAAGTATACAGGGCTTGAGCACGACCCGTTGTTTTTGCCTCAAGAAGGACGGTATAGCCAAGGCATGTTGGTTCAGGTGCCGCTTAATTTGTGGATGCTGGACCGCAAAGTTTCGCCAGCCGATCTGCAGGAGTGTCTTTCCTCTTGGTATTCTGATCGGACCTTTGTTTCTGTGGCGTCCTCAGAAGACGTGGCGCAGATGGCTCACCTGGGCCCCGAGGGACTCAACGGTACAAACAGGATGGCACTACATGTATTTGGCAACAAAGACCGGCAACAAGCGGTGTTGGTCGCTCTCTTAGACAACCTTGGCAAAGGCGCGTCGGGCCAAGCGGTGCAGTGTCTCAATATTATGCTTGGGTTAGATGAGACGTCCGGCCTCGAGGCGTAAGCCTGCTAACGGATAATTTGCTTCGAAGCACCTCAATTATAAGTAGATTCGGCGCTAGAAAACTCTCATTATATGACCAATAAAACTGGTCCCCGTGAGATGCAAGTACATTCAAAACTATGGCATGCTGCTATTGATCTTGACAGTGAAGCTTGGGAGCGTTCCAAACGAACCATGAGAATATTGTCAACCCTAGTTCTTAGTTTTGGGCTCGGTGCATGCGGCTTTAGCCCCATGTATGGCTCGAATGGGTTCTCAGCGTCAGACTCGGTTGTAGCCAGGCTCTCTCAGGTCAACATTCGGCCCATTGCTGAGCGACGGGGCATGGTGCTGCGACAGCAACTTAATGAAAAACTAAGACCAAGCGGTGTGTCGAGCAATCGATATGAACTGCAAGTGAGCTTGTCATCGGAGACCCAGGAGCTGGGCGTGCGCCAAGATTCCACGAGATCACGCGCGAACCTTATTCTGACTGCTAACTATACACTTTGGGACGGCACCACCAGGGTAACGCGGGATCGTGCAAGGGCTGTGGCCTCCTACAATATTTTGGACGATCAATACGCCACGATTACCTCAGAGCGAAATGCTGAAGCTCGTGCCTTGCGACAGATCAGTGATGAAATCCGCACACGACTGGCGGTGCATTTCGAACGGTCTTCTACTGCGCAAATGCGTGGGCCATAGGCCCAAGATGCCCAGGCCTGTTGGTGCTCTGTCATGGTGAAGGTTCAAGCGGGGCGGGCTGATTCTTTTGCCAAATCCCCCGATAAAAAGACACAAGCTATCCTGGTCTATGGCCCTGATTCAGGCCTTGTTCGAGAACGCGCCAAAATATTGCTGAATTCTGTACTCAATGGCGATAACGATCCCTTTCGTATTGCAGACTTGGATGCGGCGACACTCAAATCCGATCCGGCTCGATTGGCTGATGAAGTTGCGTCCATGTCCCTTACCGGCGGTCGACGGGTCGTAAAGGTGCGTGATGCAACAGATGCTTTGAGCCAGCTTGTTGAGGGGTTTCTAGATGACCTCATCGGCGATGCTTTGGTCGTTTTTGCAGCTGGAGAGCTCGGCCCTAGATCGTCTTTGCGTAAATTATTTGAAGGGGCAGACAACGCGGCGGCTTTACCGTGTTACTCGGACGATGCCCGCGCGTTAGACCAAGTGGTGCGTGAAGGGTTAACGGGGGCGGGCCTTACCGCAGATCCCGATGCTTTGACTTGGCTGGCCTCTCATATGGGCGGTGACCGCGCGCTCAGCCGGAGAGAAGTTGAAAAGCTTGTTCTGTTCAAAGTTAGCGACAGTAACAAGACCGTGACCTTGGATGATGCCATGGCCTGCGTTGGCGATACGGCAGCATTTGATCTCGATGATCTCGTGTACGCCATGGCAGACGGCGACCAACAAACCGTCCAGCGGGTGTTTGGTCGCATGATGGCAGAGGGCACGAGCCCGATTTCTGTTTTGACGGCGGCCTCTCGTCATCTCATGCGCTTGCATCAAATGTGTGGTATGCGCGAGTCTGGGTCTCTTGATCAGGCGATGATGAAATTACGGCCACCAGTTTTCTTTAAGCGTAAAGGTCAGTTTAAGAACCAGGCTGGCCGCTGGAACCCAAAGCTGCTTGCCCGTGGCCTTGAGGTTTTAACCACTGCTGAGCTCCAGGCAAAGTCAACGGACATGCCAGGCCAGGCGCTTATCGAACGCGCACTTATGCAAATTGCGACGGCGGCCAAAGTGGTACGTCGTTAGGCTGTCTTGATTAAGGGCCTAATTCCTGGTCATAGCCTTTGATCACTTCCCCTGAATGTCGGGGGAAAGTTTGGTCAGCATCAATCGAGGCCCTATTGATACCGGCCTTCCTTGAGTTGGGTCTCGATACTTTTTAGAGCTTTCTTAGTTTGAGCAGGCTCAGCGTGTAACGCCCTATATGCCAGCCATAAATACAATTTCAAAGCTACACGTACAAAATTATATGCAAATAACAGGAATTTTGTAGGTTCGTGACAGAAGTCGCCGCGCCCTCTAGTGTTGAATATGTTTTTATGGTTTCGGGTGGGGTCTACATGAATCTCAGCTTTTTAAAATTTCCAGTTTTAGCTGCACTTTTTCTTAGTTTGACCTCAAGCCACGGCGAGGCTGATGCAGGATCGTGCAAAGATCTCGCGGGCCGTAGCTTCTCAGCCTTGCTAGATGCTCCCACACAGATTACCGGCACACGGTTTGTGGAGGCGGCCGATGGCCTTCCCGCTTTTTGCGATGTTATTGGTTACACTGCTCCACAGGTTGGCCTGCACGTTCGGTTACCCAAAGACTGGAACGGAAGGTTTCACATGGAGGGGTGTGGCACCATGTGTGGCGTCCGTATTATTGAGAATGCAGATGACCCATTGTCACGCGGGACCGCGGTCGCCACGACAGACATGGGGCGGTCCGCACCGTTGGCGACTGCTGAATGGACCGGCGGCAACCCCGATTACAATACCATTATGAGGTCAGGAGAGTGGGCCTATAACAATACGGAACAAGAGCTCGATTTTGCGTATCGCGGAACCCATAAAGCCGTGTTGGCTTCAAAGGCTATTATTGCTGCGTACTACGGCGCAGACATTGACCATTCATACTGGCGGGGCTGTTCGACTGGAGGCCGACAAGGATTAATGTTGGCCCAAAGGTACCCTTGGCACTTCGACGGGATTGTCGCTGGAGCCCCTGCAGGCATTGAACCAGCCTATATTAATATTTTTTGGCGCACCCTGACGAACCTTACTGCTGATGGTCGCGCCATTCTTGGTCAGAGCCAAATTCCGGCCGTGCACACTGAGGTGATGGCGCAATGTGATGCGGCAGATGGCCTCAAGGACGGCGTGATTGATGATCCGTGGGCCTGCACGCCAGACCTATCCATACTCAAATGCGACCAACCTAATGCTGAATTGGGCCGATGTTTATCTGATGATCAGACGGACGTCGTTGAACGGCTTTATGCCGGGGCGTTTCTATCTGATGGTTTGCGCGTGAGCTGGGGTGTTCCTAAGGGCGGTGAGCTTGGATTGATGCGCTATATCTTGAACGAAGCGGGTGAGACAGGAACTTTTGAACCTATGGCGCAAGACCGCCTTCGCTACACGTGGTTCGATTATGACCCTGGCCCAACTTACGATGCAGGAACCTTTGATCTTAATCGAGATTACCCCCGCTTGTTTACCCGTGGCCTTTTACCCGCGCCAAATAACCCAGACCTGACAGACTTTAAACGACGGGGTGGCAAACTCATCACGTATCAGGGCCTCAATGATATGTTGAATGCGGAACCATTGATCGAGTACATGAAAAAGACGGAGCGGATTGTCGGAGGTGAGGAACAGGCCGATGAGTTTTTACGGCTCTATCTTGTTCCAGGCATGAACCATTGTCGGGGCGGCGCCGGTGTTGATACTTTTGATTGGGTCTCAGAAATTCAGACTTGGGTGGAAGGTGGTGTTGGGCCGGAAACAGTTATTGGCTACCGCCGCCATGGGGACACGTCATTACCGGGGGCTAAAGCGTGGCCGCTAGAACCCGTGACCGTGCTTAAATCTCGACCTGTTTATGACTACCCTTATTCTGCGCGCTACTCGGGCAGGGGCGACAAGACCGACGCTGCAAGCTTTGAAGCCAAGCCTCTAAATTTCTCGAGCCCACTATAAAAAACGTTTTTGTTTCTTTGTCTCAGTTGGAATGCGCCGCTATGACCCAAGAGCCCGGTGTTCCGGATAGCTTTGTGCTATCTCCTCTCATGAGGTCAACGCATTTTGTACGTGACCTCGATGAATCTCTGAAGCTCTATCGTGACATTCTTGGTCTTCGAGCACGGGTAGAGAGAACGCTGAAAGGTGATCTCACGGACGAAATCTTGGGCACAACGGGCAAACCCGTAAAGGTCGCCATCTTACAGGCCGGAGATTTAGTCTACGCCAACGTCGGGCTTTTTCAGTTTGTCGAAGATGATGTTTCGCCGCGCCCGGAGCAGCGGACCTATGTCAAAACCGGTGACGCTGCTGTGGTGTTTTTAACTAGCGATATTTTTGGTGTTTATGAAAAGGTTAAAGCGGCGGGCTATCCTATTGTCTCGCCGCCCATGGTGCTGTTCCCTCAAGAGGGTTCTAACACGCAGTCTTATGAAATGTTCTTCTTCGATCATGATGGCATTGGCGTAAACCTCATTCAGCGGGACACCCCTGAACGTTAACTATATGTCCTTATTGAATACCAAAGACTGATGTTCACCTAAAGAAAGCCACCAAGAAAAAGAAGTCGTCTGCGCACCCCGTTCTTGAGTGGTGGGAGTGGATTAGCCTGCTAGGCGCCGGCGTTGATAAAACCAAAGTTAAGGTCGGCATGAGTGCACTGACTTCAGCGCTGCATGCTCGCCGCATTACTAAATTTACTAAAGGTAACGCGACATACGTTTGCGTTTTTATCCATCGGGCACGACGTAAAAAGAAGCCTGAAATTGAATGTATAGCCCCTGTTGTGGGCGAACGAGAGGCCAAGAACTCTGGCGCACCCGCCTCGGTAGCTTACTGGCCTGGGCAAGATTGAACTTACCTTAATTGTTGCAAAATGGCCTATTTATGACTTTTAAGCCACAGTTAATGCCTAAAACCAACTGTGATGTGGGTCAAATGTCACAACTTTTAAACATAGCAAATCTTTAATATTCAAAGCCTTGACCCATGGCGCTTCTGCGGGGCAGTTTGACAATTAGTAAAAAGACCAAGGAATTCCTTGTTGACTATGGATGCGTATAGAAAAGTAACGGAAAGATTGAGTGTGGCAGCTTCAGTTGCCATGTTTTCAGTGCTGTTCGTAAACCCTGCCCAATCGACCGGTTTCTTCGTCGGTGGAGCATGGGGCGCCATGGATGATAACGGGATGGTTCCAACAGAAGTTTTTGGAGCGACTGGTCGCGAGTCAGCTGAGCTGCCAGTTTCATTCACAGCTGGTATTGATGTTGTGACTGACACGGATCTAACTATAGGTCAGCCGTTGCCAGCGTTGAGTCTTGTCACTCTGGATGTAGACGGTGCGCATCAATATTGGGGCGGGGCCGCTACTCGACATTCGCAATGGATGTCTGGGGACAGCGCCTCTGGTAGTTATGTCACTTCGTTTATGGGCGGCCATCTTGGAGTTTTTGGCGGTGTCAAAGACCGGAAGAGTGCTTTTTCGATGGGGCTCACAACGTCTCGGACCGTCGGTGCGTCTTTAGGGTATGCTGGGTTTTACCTCCGGGGTGCGTATCAGGACGCTGGACCAGACGGCTTATTGGACGGTCGCCGTGCGTGGCAGGCGGGCCTTGGATATGGGTCCGGCGACTTTGATTTCCGTCTCACTTATGTCGAATCAGCATTTGTTCAGGGCAGCCCGACAGAGCTTGAAGGTAAGCAATGGATGATCGGTGGATTGATGCAAGTCACCCCATCTATTCTGTTGAACGCTAATGCGTTTATCGTTGATCGCGAATTGACCATGCCTACTGTTGAGCCTCCCGGGACAGGTGCGCGTGTTGGGCTTCAGCTTCGTTTCTAGAAGTCTTTTTTATAGAGGCTGATCCCGGCCACCCCAGCTGCGCCAAGAGCCTGTAATCTCAGGACGTCGGAAGAGCCCACACCTCCCAATGCATAAACTGGAACGTGGCTGGCTTGAGCCATGGCAGCAAACGGAAGAACGCCGATGGGCGAAATTTCATCGTGGCTTACTGTAGCTCTGACGGGTGATAAAAATACAGCATCTGCATTGAGTGATGATGCAAGATGAAGCCCGGCCGCGCCGTGTGCTGACGTGGTCAACAACATGGTCCGGGTTGCATTCAGCATTGGTGACACGGTGCCTGATCTCAAAACGCCCTCTGGCATATGTACGCCATCAGCACGGACTTCGCAGGCCAGGCGCCAATCTGCTGCAATCAGGAATACGAGGCTGCGAGCGTGACAGACTTTGGCTAATTCGTGAGCTAATGACCTGCGTTTATTAGAGATGTAGTGGCGGAAAACTATACCCCAATGTTGTGGCAGTGTTGCCGCAACATCGACCGGGTCATGTAGACGCATATCATCTGTGAAGACAAAGGTGGATGGCAACGTTGGCAAGGCTATAATCTTCCCATCAGAGCTTCACTCTGACTTGATCGTGCTAGCAGTTTTGTGTTTGGTTTCATCGGGCCCTATCTTAAGCGAGGTTGATCTGCTGTGTCTGTCCCACATGCGCCTGAAAACGTGAATATTGTTGAGAATATAGAATCACTTAAGACTCGTGTCGCAAAAGCGGCGAGCGGTGTCGGTCGAGACCCGTTAGATATTTTGTTGGTTGCCGTTTCAAAGATGCATTCGGGTGACGCAATTCGGGCGTCGCTCGATGCTGGGCAGCGGGTTTTTGGTGAGAGCCGTGTTCAGGAGGCGATGGATAAATGGCCACCTATAAAAGCAGAGTATCCTGACGTTCGCCTCCATCTTATCGGGCCGCTACAGACCAATAAGGTGCGAGAAGCCGTGGCTTTGTTTGATGTGATCCAGACTGTTGACCGCCCCAAGCTGGCAAATAAACTCAGTGAAGAGATGAGAAAGCAAAACCGTATGCTTCCGTGCTTTATTCAGATTAATACTGGTGAAGAAGATCAAAAGGCCGGAATCTTACCAGCGGAAAGTGACTCATTTATATCAAATTGTCGCGATAAAGAGGGCCTTAGGGTTGAAGGCTTGATGTGTATTCCGCCTCAATATGAAGAACCCTCGCTTCATTTTGCGTTTCTAAGAGAGATAGCGGCGCGGAACTCTATTGATAACTTGAGCATGGGTATGTCCACTGACTTCGAAATAGCGATCGCAATGGGGGCAACCCAAATACGCCTCGGGACGGCCATCTTTGGATCGCGCTAAGCGTCCCTAACTAACCGTATGTTTATGGTGTCCCCGGGCTCACATTGTGACAGGACGTCAATCAAATCATTGTGCTGCATAGCGACGCAACCTTCGGTCGGGCGAAAGTACTTGGCCGCAACATGAAGAAAAATGGCGCTCCCCGCGCCTACGATTACAGGGTTATCATTATGACCTAGAACCACGATGACATCGTATCGGTTATCCTCTCGCCATAGCCGTTCAGCGTTGGCCATATAGGGATGAGTGACCGGTTGATTGTAGAGCGGGTCGTCTGCATCATCACACCAGCCATCGGTGTGTCTTAACGCGGTTATTGGCAGGCCGGTTTTTGGTTTTGTGACCCGGTCTCCGCGGTACAAGACGCGCCTCAGGGCAAACCGACCCAGAGGTGTGGTCCCGTCCCCCTCTTGCTTCGCCCTTGAGAAGCCGCCGCGGCCAAGGGCACAGTCAAAGACATCTTGTCCAACATACATAGAGCCACTGGTTGGTTTGAGCGGGTCCGGAATTAGAATAATTTCCATAAGGATAGTTTAGGTCACGGGCCGACGTTCTGTATTGCTTCATATTTGCAGACGGCATCTATCATCGCAGAATCGAACCAAGCAGGCACCATCAAAGGACCAGCGTCTTCGGCTGCACAGCGCGCCCCGCTGCGGACACTCTGTTAGTTCTCCGGTGGGCACCCCGTTACTTCCAGTGGTGGGCCTAATTTATTTGAATTTTAAGACAGCCCAACCGAGACAGAGGCTTGAATTGCGGCATTGGAATCCGGTGCTATGCCGCGGGATGCCTTAAGAACGGGCGCCCTAAAACAAATGGCCAGAGCGTTTGGACTTCGTATCCAGATAGGACCAGTTGTGTTGGTTGGATGGAAAGACATGGGCTACGCGTTCCGTTACGGCTATGCCATGTCGAGCCAGGGCCCCAACCTTTGCTGGGTTGTTAGTCAGAAGCTTGACCTTATTAATCCCCAAACTTGCAAGCATCTGAACTGCGGGTAAGTAGATACGCTCATCATCATCGAAGCCCAGTTGCTCATTGGCATCGATAGTATCAAACCCTTTCTCCTGGAGTTCATAGGCTCGCAGTTTGTTCACTAAACCTATACCGCGGCCTTCTTGAGCAAGGTAAAGTAATACGCCCGATCCACCTTCAGCGATGGCGCTGATGGCGCCGCGCAGTTGGTCACCACAGTCGCACTTTAAAGACCCAAGCAAATCACCAGTGAAACACTCCGAGTGCAGCCGGGTCAGAACAGGTATACTGGCGTCTGTTTCGCCGATTATGATGGCTAAATGTTCGGCTCCGCCATCCCGTGGCCGGAAAGCAATGATTTTCGTATTTTCGCAACCGGCCAATGGAACGCGCGCTTCAGATACAGGAACCAATGTATCCGCTTGTAGACGATCGTATGCCTGCACGGCCGTGGAGGACACGATTGCGCGGTTGTTGGCAATGGCCCATGCCGCGGCATCATCAGCTGTGATGGGAGCAACAACGACAGCCGGCAACAATCGCGCAATTTTAGTCAGGCGTATCGCCGTGTGTTCG
Organism: Rhodospirillaceae bacterium; assembly: GCA_028822445.1. Taxonomy (GTDB): domain Bacteria; phylum Pseudomonadota; class Alphaproteobacteria; order Rhodospirillales; family Rhodospirillaceae; genus WLXB01. Next base: position 262,919 of record JAPKDQ010000002.1, read on the forward strand.
GCAGATTCCCGGCCTTTAATTTGACTAGTTACACCTTCTGGAGGAATAGGGCCCTGATCACCAGCTTTGGGGTCAATCAGCTCTAGGATCGTCTGCGGACTAAAGCCGTCGTTTTTCTGAAGTATGACGGCCGGGGCTGCTGGACTCGCAAGCCCTAGAATGGCTGCCCTACGGCCAGTCACCGCGACCGAGACCTTGCCGATACCGGGACGTGCAAAGAACGGGAGTGGCCCAGAATTTATAGTCTCTGCAGGCCTAGCCAAGACCGAGCCTGTGCCGGACAAGACAACAACAGCTGATCCTCGACGTAGCTCTGCCACAGCGCGGTCGACTGTATCGAGGACGGTCGCCATCTCGGCCTCAGACCCTTTTTTGATTTTGACACTCATGTATCTGTTATAGCTTGTTTTTCTGGTTTGTGCAGATAGGAGATTTGATCTGTTTAAGGCTGTAAAACAACCCGCCTGACCTTATTGTGAGTACTACTCTGGCGATTTTACCGTCGAAATAGTCGGCACATGACTGGTGTCTTGGCTGGTTTTTCGTAATATCTAGCCCTAATTCGCACTTACCCATTAGGGGATTCACATGGCGTCAGGTAAATCACTACTCATTGTAGATGATGATGAAATGCTGCGGCATTCCTTAGTAGAGCAACTCCAAGACCAAGATGACTTTGATGCGATCAGCGAGGCGTCGACTGGCGCGGAAGCCATTGAAATAGCTAAGGATAAGGTGTTTGACGTCATTATTTTGGACCTTGAATTACCTGACATGGATGGGCGGGATGTCTGTCGTACACTAAGAGAGTCAGGCGTGAGGTCGCCGATCATCATGCTCACTGCTGCAGATAGTGACGATGATACGGTTACGGGCCTTTTTTCCGGCGCCAACGATTATTTGACCAAGCCATTCCGAATTGTCGTTTTTCTGGCCCGCGTGCGCGCGCATTTGAGACAGAACACTCAATCAGACGACGTCATTTTTGTTGTTGGTCTATATAAGTTTCAGCCGTCAGCGAAGATGCTGATCCACGACGAGACGGAGAAGAAAATACGCCTAACTGAAAAAGAAACAGCCATACTAAAGTATCTGCTTCGCGTCGGAGATAAAACCGTGCCCCGAGAAACGCTTTTAGATGAGGTATGGGGATATAACGCAGGGGTCACCACGCATACTCTGGAAACGCACGTCTACAGATTACGTCAGAAAATCGAACCAGATCCGTCTAATGCGCAGCTGCTTATTACTGAGCCAGGCGGGTATTGCCTTAAGTCCTAGCTAAAACGGTTGAGCACAACGTCTTCAGGGCGATCTGAGACGGTGACCAGCCCTAAAGAACCAGCTTACTGTAGTCGAAAGTAAGCCCGCCTTAGCCGCGTTTTGACATATTGATGAGAAGGTTAAGCACATTGCGGCGCAGTTCTGTACCATGCAATCTCCAGTAAGCCCTCACTAATTCAAGGGTTTCAGTCCGCTGCATCGGGTCACCATCATCTAAGCCGGCCTGAGACCCTGAGCGGCCTTTATTGGCGCGAGGCTCTGGCATGTACCGGCCTGCTGTGACTTCTTCACCGATGTCTTCAAAGAAGTATGAGATCGCACAATCAAGAACACGAGAGATATCATAGAGGCGTGACGCGCTTACACGATTATGCCCATTCTCATATTTTTGTACTTGCTGAAATGTCACACCAATGTCACCGGCCAGTTGTTCTTGGCTGATACGTAAAAGGGTTCTACGGAGCTTTACCCGCCGCCCAACATGCACGTCGATAGGATCAGAAGGTCCCGTTCGAGACCCTGGAGGTCGGTCCCCCCGGTTTTCTGCTATATTGTTCACCGCTATTTGTTCCACTTGGTTTTTATTTTTTACATATTTTGTATTATTAGAGCCCACTTCACATGGGTTATTTAATTCTAACTTCTCCGTCTGAGTGTGTCGCTATTTAATAAGTGCCGCCGTATCCAATTGCCGGTTATAATTTGTCGCGACACTGAACTAAACCTAGAACAGCCTGTCTGTGGCTTTGGCTAGTGCTACCTGTTAAAAGGTCGCGGAATAAACGGAAAAAAGGTATCGCAATGCGCGCGGCAACGGTTACCCGAAGCACTAAGGAAACAGATATTTCCGTCACAGTGAATCTGGACGGAAACGGTCAATATATGGTCGCGACGGGGATTGGTTTTCTGGATCACATGCTTGAGCAGCTCTCCCGGCATAGTTTGATGGATATCACTGTTGAAGCGAAGGGTGATCTTCATATCGACTTCCATCACACCACTGAAGATGTCGGCATTTGTCTTGGAGAAGCTGTCGCGCAGGCCCTGGGTGACCGAATGGGCATTAACCGCTATGGCTCGGCGTCTATTCCGATGGACGAAACATTGACGGAAGTTGCGCTCGATTTATCCAATAGACCGTATCTCATCTGGAAGGTTGATTTCTCTAAGCCCAAGCTGGGGGAGATGGATACCGAACTTTTCAAAGAGTGGTTTCAGGCTTTTGCCCAAGCGGCGGGGGTAACGCTGCATGTTTGGAATAAATATGGTGATAATAATCACCATATTGTTGAATCTTGCTTCAAAGGATTGGCGAGGGCCTTACGAACAGCTATCGAAATTGACGCGCGCAAGGCAGATGCCGTTCCTTCCACCAAGGGCAAGCTATAAGCCCTATTTTATATCGGGCGCCCTCAAGCTTTGAGTCTCCGCGAAAGATTCATCATGCAAACAGTTATTGTTGATTACGGGTCGGGAAATTTACGATCTGCCGCCAACGCTTTTGAGCGCGCTGCGGCGGACTCAGCCGTAAGCACATCTATCATCGTGACATCGGACGCCGACCTTGTTTCTAAGGCGGACCGCGTCGTGCTTCCAGGTGTTGGTGCATTTGCAGATTGCAAGGCGGGGCTGGATGCGGTGCCCGAATTAAGGGCGGCCTTAAACCATTCGGTTATCACTAAGGCGCGCCCATTTTTTGGTATCTGCGTCGGCATGCAATTAATGGCGACAAAAGGTTTAGAGCACTGTGAGACGAGCGGCTTTGATTGGGTTTCTGGAACAGTTGAAGCTTTGCAGCCGTCCATCGATGCTGGGCCCGGCGGGACAGGTAGGCGCATTCCGCACATGGGTTGGAATGAGCTAAATGTGACCACCCCTCACCCTGTGTTGGATGGCCTAGGTGATAGCCCGTTTTCGTACTTTGTTCATAGTTACCAGTTTGTTGTTGATGACCCAAAGATGGTTTGTGCGACGGTTGACTATGGTCAAACCGTTACAGCTGCGATCGGTCGGGGCACGCTGTTTGGAACGCAATTTCACCCAGAGAAAAGTCAGGGCGTTGGACTGAAACTTATCGCTAATTTCCTAAAGTGGGCGCCATAGTCATGCCAAAAATTATTCTTTACCCTGCAATTGATCTCAAGGACGGAGAATGTGTGCGTTTAGCGCAGGGGGATATGGGGCGTGCGACGGTATTTAATGATGATCCGGGAGCTCAGGCGCGGGCATTTACGGATGCGGGGGCGGACTGGGTTCACGTCGTTGATCTCAATGGTGCGTTCGAGGGAAAACCGGTTAACTCTGCAGCGGTAGAGGCGATTATCGATGCCGTCGACAAGCCTGTGCAACTGGGTGGCGGCATTCGAGATTTGGCGACGGTGTCCCATTGGCTGAGTTCTGGTGTAGAGCGTATTGTTCTTGGTACGGCCGCTATCAAGAACCCGGATCTCGTCCGTAACGCCTGCGCTGCTTTTCCAGGCCAGATTGCGGTTGGCATTGACGCGCGCAATGGCCGCGTTGCTGTTGAAGGCTGGGCTGAAACCTCAGACGTCACGGCGGTTGATCTTGCGAAACAATTTGAAGATGCGGGTGTGGCGGCGATTGTACATACAGACATTGATCGCGACGGTGTTTTGGGCGGGCCAAATCTTAACGCGTCCGCTGCTCTTGCCGATGCTGTTAAAATACCCCTAATTGTTTCCGGTGGTGTTGCCACGATTAAAGACCTCTATGCGATAAAGCTGCGCGCTCTAAATTCGCCTGGGATCGCCGGTGTGATTTCTGGACGGGCCCTTTATGATGGTAGGATAGAATTATCAGAAGCCATTTTGGCGCTGGCGGAGTAAGTATCGAAGATGTTGACTGTTCGCATCATCCCTTGCCTTGACGTTAAAGATGGCCGGGTCGTTAAGGGGGTGAACTTTGTTGGCCTCCGCGACGCCGGTGACCCTGTAGAGCAAGCTCAAATTTATGACGCGGCCGGCGCCGACGAATTATGTTTTCTCGACATCACTGCTAGTCATGAAAAGCGAGACACATTTTACGATGTGGTGGCGCGAACCGCCAAGCACTGTTTTATGCCGGTTACTGTTGGGGGTGGCGTGCGTACGGTAGAAGATATACGCAAGTTACTTTTGGCTGGCGCCGACAAGGTTTCAATCAATACAGCCGCAGTCGAGCGCCCTGAATTCGTGCGTGAAGCGGCCGAGAAATTTGGGAGTCAATGTATTGTCGTTGCAGTTGACCCAAAGTCGACTGGGCCTGGAAGATACGAAATTTTTACCCATGGTGGCCGCGAACCGACGGGCCTGGATGCCGTGAATTGGGTGCGGCGTATGGCGGACTACGGTGCCGGAGAAATTCTTCTAACATCGATGGATCGCGATGGAACCCGAGACGGGTATGATATCCCGCTCACGCGGGCCGTCTCTGATGCTGTACATGTTCCTATCATTGCGTCGGGTGGCGTTGGTACATTAGACCATATGGTGGCGGGCGTGAAAGAGGGGCATGCGACAGCCGTATTAGCGGCGTCGATTTTTCATTTTGGTCATTTTTCAATTGGTGACGCGAAGGCTCACCTTGCTGCCGCTGGACTTCCTGTGCGGCCAGTGAAATCAAGACATACGGAGGCGGTATGAGTAAGAAAAAAGATAGGATAGATGCATCTATTCTTGAACGTTTGTATGACGTGCTGGTCACGCGCAAGGACGCAGACCCTTCTACGTCCTACACAGCAAAAATGTATGCCAAAGGCTTAACCAAGATTGCTCAAAAAGTTGGAGAAGAGGGTGTTGAAACCGCACTGGCTGCTGTTGCAGAAGGGCGTGATGAGCTGCTCAATGAAAGCGCAGACTTACTGTATATGCTACTTCTGTTATGGGCGGCAAAAGACGTGAAGCCAGAAGAAGTTTTTACCATTCTCGACAATCGTTTTGGAAAGACTGGCATCCGCCAGCAATCTGGTGGTTAGTGGTGAGAGAACACATGCCCGTATATGATGACAGTAATATTTTCGCTAAAATTCTACGTGGTGAAATCCCAAACACGACTGTGTATGAAGATGACCAAGTGCTGGCATTCGAAGATGTTGCGCCCCAGGCACCAGTCCACGTCATGGTTATTCCTAAAGGTAAGTATGCGTCCATGAGCGAATTCATTGAAAATGCATCTGATGCCGAAGTTCTTGCTTTAAATCGTGCAATTTTGAAAGTAGTCGATGCAAAAGGGCTGCGGGATTCGGGGTATCGCACGCTTGTGAATAACGGAGACCATGGTGGCCAAGAAGTGCCGCACCTTCATATTCATGTCTGTGGCGGCAAACCACTCGGTCCTTTACTCGTTAAATAATGTCTCGTTGCAATCTGATGTTTAGGGCGTGGGTCGACACGGATTTATTTTCTAAACCTAGCACACACCACGGCTGTGGTTGGAGATGCCACGCCGTTATTAATTGTCGGCGCCGAGAGCGCCTTTCCATCTCCGCCAAGCGCCCAGAACGCATACGTAATCAAAGGGCCTAATCATTCTACAGACTTTCCAGTAAGCGATTAACCCGGGCGACAGACCGCTTGCTGGCAGCCCTAGTGTAGCGTACTTAACCATCAGTAAAGAGGAGTAGGGTATGCGCGATCTATCAGTTTTAGTTATAGGTGCCGGCATGGGTGGGTTAACCGCTACTTTGGCTCTGCAGAAGCTCGGTTTTAAGGTTAAGCTTTACGAGCAGGCTCTGGCACTCGGCGAGGTTGGTGCCGGCCTGACCATTAGCCCTAACGCAACGCGCGCCCTAGAATTTATTGGGCTTGGCCCTTTCATGGCGGAGGCAGCAGACAAGCCATCGTCTGGTGCCTTGGTTCATTATCGAACAGGCGACGTATTAACTAAGACAGAGCGTGATGGCAGCTTTCTCGAGCAATATGGGGCGGAGTATTATCAGATCCATCGTGCCGACTTGCATGATGCATTGGTTGCTGCGGTGTGCGCGAATGACAAAGATGCCATTCTACTGAGCCATAACTTTGACACCCTCACTCAAAATGAGACCGGCGTAACTGCGACCTTTACTAATGGCGAAACGGTCACTGGCGACCTTTTAATTGGTGCTGACGGGTCTAGGTCTTCTGTTCGAGCCTCGATTATTGATACCATCGCGCCCAAGTTCACAGGGCAAGCAGCGTTTCGCGGCATGGTGCCAGCGGAAGCGGTGAAGCCGTATATGACCATCGCTAATTCCACGACGACGATGGGCCCTGGACGTCTCTTTACCCGTTATTACTTGCGTCACGAAGCACTGGTCAACGTTGTCGGAATCACTAAAACAGAAGCCTGGAAAGAAGAGGGCTGGTCAATTCCTGCAACGCGTGAAGAGTTTCTGACGGAGTACGCCGGGTGGAACGAGAACGTCATCGGCATCATTAACGCGATACCAAAAGACAAACTTTTTAAGTGGGCTTTGTTTGACCGCGACCCAATTCCGGAGTGGACAGTTGGTCGCGCAACCCTGCTTGGGGATGCTGCTCACCCTATGCTGCCGTTCCTTGGTATGGGGGCGGCGATGGCGCTAGAGGATGGCGTTGTTCTTGCGCGCTGTATAGAAAAATATAAGTCTCCTGCGGAAGCGTTTGCCTCTTACGAAGCGGCCCGCAAAGAACGGACCAAGGGCGTCTTATTAGATTCGCGTAAGCAGGGGGTTTGGTACCAAACGTCTAATCCCGATAATTTTAAGGGATTCTCTGGCACGGGTGAAATGCGCATGCCTCTTATGGGCTACGATCCAGGCAGCATTCCAGTCTAGATGTTTTCAGATTAACCGCTTGGCTCGGCCAGTGTTTTTTGCGTTCTTTGTGGTCAACCTGTATCGCTAGGTTGTTGCCTTTGCGACCGATGAGAACGGTGGACATGGCCCCTAATCGCGACACCTCCCGGGAAAATAAATTAAAGGCAGACAGTTTAGCTAGACTAAAGAAGCCCAGCAAAATTGAGCGTTAATTCGTTGCCTGGCTTGGTGATTCCTAAAACTGCTTCAAGAAAGACGATACCCCAAATCGTCAAGACCCAAGGCTTTGCACTTTTCAGACCGGCGGCCATTTTAATATTCTCTTCGCTGGTAATTGAGCCCTTTGCTAATGCCTGAATGCCGGCAATATAGTCGGGTAAGTATTTGCGGATCATGACACCACATAAAATCAAAATGCCGAATAGGCCCACTTTTGCCGTCAGCCAGGGTGTGTCAGATAGCCTACCAGTATAGAGTGTGTAGATCACAGAAACGGCAATTCCGCCGATTAAAATACGACGGAGCCAAGTGTCGACCGCCCCTAATTTTTTGGCGAGTGGGCTACCGTGCCTGAAGTGCATGTACACCACCATGAAAAGCCAAGCGGGCGCGAGTATCCAAAGGGCCAGCATTTGGCCCGGATAATGGTCAACGCCTTGCATGCTGGCTAACGTGCCACCAATGGTCAGCATGAGGGTCATGCAAATTCTTGGAATAAGATCCAGATCCATCATGATTTTCGAGGCGACCAACCGCGTTTCCGCTGAATATTTGGGATCGATGACGAAGCCGCTCGAATAAAAGACTCCCACGTCGCCGCCGAGCCAATAAACAAAGCCTAAGATATGCAAGATGAGAAAGAGATCGTATGCGAATTCGGTCATAGATTATCCCCTAAAGAAGGCTATGCATTATGTTTGATGCGGGCACGGGCACGCCAGTTCTGGAGAGTCGTTTTTTACTATTCTTTCAGCCTACACTAAAGCTTCCAGCTGTAACCAGCCCCCTAACTGAGTCCAGGAAATGATTGCGGCAGTAGCCATAATCATGGTTTTAGTTTTGAAAAATATGAGATTGCCGTTCAGCCCTAATGCCTTATCAACAGCCACTTCATCAGACAGTGAACCCCAGTAATCATCTTAATTAGCCCAATAAGAATATCGAGGGTAACACACCTCTGGCAATCAACAGCGGGGCCTGTTGTAGTTGCATACCAAGCCTCATATCGCGCTAGGCTTTAAGTTTCAGAAGCATTTCCCCGAAGACGCGCCCGAACGTTAGTGCGGGCGTCACCATCATACCGCCGACCGCCGTGTTCCCCATAAGCTGGCCCGAACCCAGCAGTTCGCCAGCTGCATAGAGACCCTCAATGGCATGGCCATCTTGTCGAACCACGCGCAGCTGGTCGTCTGCTGCGACACCCACCGTCGATGAAATCGAAAACCCTTGTTGGCGGATCGCATAGAATGGTGCCTGTTGAATCGCCAGCGGCATGTGGGTGCGCCCGAAAGTTGAATCAATTCCGCTGGCGTGGGCACGGTTGTACTGCTCAACCGTTGCAACAAGGCCATTGCTGTCAACACCACTCTTTTCTGCGAGTTCCCCTATAGTTTGCGCCTTGAAGAACATGGGATGGGTGTCAAAGGCCTCAGCAAAATCTGACTTGTCCCACCCCTCAATTCCACTAGGAGACTGATCGAGAATGGCTTGGTCGAATATCAGCCATGTCCGCAAGTCCGGCTGACGTAAGAGCGCATGCTCTCGCACATCTACACTCTCACTGTCTTCCGCGACGTATCGTTCGCCATTTACATTGACCTGAATTTCCCAAGGTTGACGTCGTTCTGGGTAGATAAGGAAACGCGTGTCTGGCGCAGCGGGTTCATCAGCACTGGCCATGATCTGTGGTGAACCGCATCTGTAATTCTCCTTCCCGCGGGTGTAGCCCCCGGCAGCGAGCGCCATCAAATACCCGTCACCTTGGCTATAGGGATAAGACCCTTTTCCATATTGTTTGTAACCACTGAGCTTATAAAACAGTTCAGGGTTAGAGGCGTAGCCGCCGCTAGCCAGAAGAGTTGATTGGCTGAAGACGTCGGTCATCTTGCCGCTATCATTCTCGGCGCGCACGCCCGTAACAACGCCGCCGCGCATGAGTAGTTCGCGGGCCCGGTGTCCGCGCCAAATTGTCAGGCGTCCGGCCTGTTCTTCCGCCAAGGCCAAGGGTTCAATGGCATCAAGGATAGAAAGGCCACCCTCAGGACCCCAGACATAACGTTCAACACTATAGGGCTCATGGGCGAGTCCCAAGACCGGGTGCTCATCCGGCGGCGTCAGGCCGCTATCCATCAACCAGTCAAAAGTGTCGGCCGCATGTGTAACCGCTAATCGTACGAGTTCAGGATCAGCGGTATTTTGGCTGATGCGCATCACATCATCGAAGTGCAGTTGAGGGGAGTCAGAGATCCCTTTCTGCTTTTGTAGGCGTGTTCCAGCCGCACTCATTTGTCCCGTTGACAAGAACAGCGTGCCACCCAGTTGAAGCGACGCTTCAATGACAAGAACACGAGCGCCACGGCGTGCTGAGAATATGGCCGCGGGCAACCCTGCTGTGCCACCGCCGATAATGATTAGGTCCCAGGGGTCAGCGGCATGGACAGCTGACCGCCCGCCCGGCGTCACAGTCAACCCGACTGTTGCAGACGACGCTCCAATTAATATTTGGCGACGGCTTAACGCTTCAGGTGAGAACGGATGGCGCGTGGCGCTGAATTTCATGGGCATGGTTTTTACCTAAATGCGGACTGGGTTTCTCTATGTCTGCCGAGGCCTAAAAATTAAGGGTACATTATAACAGTCAAAGTATATCAGCGGAAATCCAGCTTATTTTCTTCTATTAGGCTTGGACTACTTCATATAATTCGCCGACTGCGCCACGCAGGGTAAATCCATCAGGTCGGGCATGGGTGGAATTTGGCAAAGCACCGTTACCGACCAGTTTAATGCCCGCTTCTGCGCACATGGCGCGGCATTTTCCTAAGTTATTAACACGTAAGGTCAACATGGCGAGGCCAGTCTTATCCAATGAACAGGGACGAACAGTGCCGGACTCCGCTTTGACCTCCCAAACTTCAATACCTACTCCGGCACCAACGTTGCCCCATAAGAAATAAGAACCTGGCGGCGCGCCGATCAATTCGCTAACGTTGTCTTGATAACACTCCATTTGTGATGTGCGTTTGAGGCCGAGTGCTTGTTCAAAGAACGTATTGACTGGGCGTTGATCTAACGTGGTGATGGAGGCGCTGCCAAAGCCGTTGTGAACGCCAACAGAGCGGACTAACTTTTGATCACTGCGGATGCTGGCGGTTATGAACATCTGTTCGCCGCCTGGGCCAAACGGCGCATAGCTCATGGAATCCACGTCAGTGCCCCACATTGTGTTGCGGAAATAGTAATAGCGCGGCGGTGAAATCATTGGTGTGCCGGCGCTGGAAAGAGCGTGATACGACTCCGCGGGATCGCGGGTGCCGCCTTCTAAAACTAGAAGGCCGGGATCGTTCGGGCCGGAGTCCGGGCGTGGCCGGATCGGTTTTGCGCCGGGTGGCGCTTCGAGCACACGCACGGTTTGACTGAAGGCTGATTCTGGCATGGTCAATAAGACAAGCCGGCGTTCTTGGTCGCCGGCCCCAGGCGCAGTGGTCATCCTGGTTTTCAAGGTCGCGTCGCTATGCACCTTCATGCCGATGACATCTCTATAAAACCGAATGCTAGCATCCACATCTGGCGACACTGTTGTGAAAGCGGTGACTTTGGCTTCAAGTGGGTTGGAATCTTGTCGGGCGGTGAAGGGGTCTCCTTGAACCTCTATGGCTTCTTTAGGCGCGGGGATTAATTGTGTTTGCAGCTGAGCCCTAGCACCTTGCGGCGCTAAAAGGGAAGGCGCCGCAGCAATGGCGGCGCCCACTCCTAGTGCCCCCCGTCGATTAACTTTGCCCATTATGTATCCCCCTGAATACGGTATGGATATTTGGATCAGATAGGTATTTGCAGTTCATTTTTTTGTTTCACACGATAGTTAAGTTGTGGGCACGCCGCTAATGGCTAGTCGTAGGGCGGTAGCGCCGTGAACCTCGTTTCGGCAAAGTTAGCCTTTCCGTCCAGGATAGCAGCATAAATCATATCCTCCTGCCCCCAATGTCGGCCACCATGGCTTGATGGTTTGGGATAACGGCATTTTTTCATGCTTGCTACTGATTAGCAGTAAGCGTGCGGATGGTGATGCCCGGTTTCTAAGAATGTTATAGGACTTGCAGGTCTGGCGGCGTGTGTCATCGCGCAGCACCGATGATGCTGCCAGGATTAAACGCGTAGCGTGTCAATGTCAGCTCTGCTGCGTGCTCATAGAGTTCGCCGGGTAAAAATATAAACGGGCTGGTGGCTTCACCACCTACCAATCCAGCCTTCAGTGCGGGAATGATATCTGCAAAGGTCAATGGAATAACGTCAGCGCCTGCCGCTTCCAAGAATGCTTGCGCCGTGAGCGCTGAGGCTGGTCACATCCGATAACCGATAGGCCATGGGTCGTGAGGATAGCCATTTTGAGGCCGGCTGTTTGCGCACCTGCTCTTCAAGGTCCATGTTCGTTCCCGTTTAATTCTTTTGGTTTGCTAAGCCAGGCCAGGTTCTCGATGTGTGCAATCTAATGACATATCTACTGAAGTTTTGCTTCGATCGCATCCCAAATCTGCGCTTCTAAACAGGCACCATCAAAGCGATTAATCTCTTGCAGACCAGTCGGTGATGTCACGTTAATTTCGGTGAGGTAATCCCCGATTACGTCGATGCCGACGAAGATTAACCCTTTGTCTTTAAGGAATGGCCCGATGGCTTCGCAGATCTCTTCTTCTCGAGCCGTTAAGATTGATTTTTCCGGGCGACCGCCAACATGCATATTCGACCGCGCCTCTCCCACCGCTGGGACTCGATTGATTGCTCCAATAGCAGCCCCATCTGCAAGTATGATGCGTTTATCGCCTTCGCGCACAGCTGATACGTATTTTTGCACGATCATGGGTTCGCGGAATTTTTCCTTAAACATTTCAACCAGAGACCATAAATTTTCGTCGCCAGGCGGAAGGTGGAAGACACCCGCGCCACCGTTTCCGTAGAGAGGCTTTATAATGATGTCTTTCTGTTCTGCCCGGAACGCTTTGATTTCATCCGGATCAGAAGTGATTAATGTAGGCGGCATCAGGCCCTCGAAATGCGTGACCAATAATTTTTCCGGCGCGTTTCTAACGCTAACCGGATTATTGACAACGAGAGTGCTATCCGTGATGTGTTCAAGAATATGAGTGGCAGTAATGTATGCCATATCAAAAGGTGGGTCTTGGCGCATCAAGACAACGTCCATTGAGGACAGGTCAACCTCTTGTGTGTCACCAAAGGTGAAGTGATTCCCGGCTTCGTACCGAACTTCCATTGGGTTCGCTTTGGCAATCACCTGCCCGTCCCTCAATGACAGCCGGTTTGGTACATAGTGAAATAGTCCGAAGCCTCGTTTTTGGGCCTCTAAGGCTAAGACGAATGTCGAATCACCATTGATGTCTATCCCGTCCATTGGGTCCATTTGTATTGCAACGGAGCGCGTCATAACGTGAGTGTCCCTTGTTGTTCTGTAAACATTAGTGAATGCGTTGTTTTAAATCTTTAACCACAGTTTCGATACGAGACCTTTCCGGCCCGGCAGGTGCGCGGGTTAGGTATCCTTCAAGTGTCCTCAACGCTTGTGTGGGTTGCCCAAGGCGCAAATGCAGAAAGCCGGCCTCGCGACATAATGCGACGCTGTCTGGCAGAAGCAATTGCATGGTTTTTAGAGTATCCAGAGCGTCTTCCATTTGACCGAGGCCGAGGCGGCGCGCCTTAACGTTATTCTGTAACCGCACGAGAATGTCTCGATCGCTTACTGTTTTATAGTGACGCGGTTCTAATTCTTCATTAGGCCCTGTCACGATTTTTAACAGGTCGCGCAATGCCTGGGCGTCAAGAACGTGCCCACCGTGAAAAGGATCGAGAATGACACGGGTGCCATCATGACTTTCTAGTCGAACAAGGAAGTGGCCAGGAAAATTTAACCCGGCAACACGCCAGCCCTGAGACCGTGCTGTTGCGATATATAAAATTCCAAGGGCAACCGGCAGGCCCTTACGCCTGTCGATGACACGCATAAGGTTAGCATTATCCAGGTCGTCATAATTATCCTCATCTCCGTGATACCGGAAAGTCGAACTTATTACGGTGGAGAGCACCCCGGCCATCTCGTGTGACGTTGGATTAATTTCACCCGGCCATAACTCTTCGGCGCATTTTTCAGCCGCGGCATACAAACTTTTGAGATGGATTCGATAAGTATTGATGTCAGCAGCTGATGGATCGCGCGAGGCTAACAAAAGTGCCGCTTCGGCGAGGTCAAATGCACCATCTCCGCGGGTCAGTATATCTGCGAGAGAGGTGGCGCTTGTAATTGATGATACTTTCTTAGGGCTCATTTGATTAGTAGCCCTATTAGGCCAAATTTAGGTTTCACATTCATGCTCGACACACTAGTCATACATGTACGGTGGTCAATTGTTGTCCTTCTTAAGATCGATCACGTTTACCACGCGTTTATTAAGCGCGTTGGCGCCCGCCAGGGCCAGACAGTCATAATATCTAGCCTCATGCCCCTCTGAGCCAAGCGCGGGCTTACCGAAATAAAGCAGTCGGTGCCTCGAATAATTCATCGTTGTTGCCCTTTAGAAACAGCTAAAAGGCTAGCCTCTCTGTCTGGCAGGGCTTTGACCTTTATAAAGCGACCAAGCTTGCTCGATGTGCGATAAAATCTATTTAACTTGGACCACTTCCGCCCTTACTCGCGCATCCATCAGCGAGAATCCGCTGGCCGGTTAGGGTGGGGGGTCCGGCACAAGGGCTCTCCCCACCAGCCATATCTTTGGACCCGCGGTTTTCGTTAGAACCCGTTAGTGGCCGTTCGATTGTGTTGCCTTCAATTCTAGCGCCCTAGCGTAGATTGAACGTTTCGCTAGCCTAGTCAGCGTGGCAACTGTTGCAGCTGCGTCACGTACCGTCATAGTATTTAGTGCCTTTAGCAAGGCTTCGTCTATGTCTTGGGAGCTCATCTCTTCTAATTCTGTGGGCGGCCCAACGATGATTACGAGCTCGCCTTTTGGCCGCACAGATTTTTCGTATGACACTACCAGATCGCTCAAAGTGCCCCGGGTTACTTCTTCATATAATTTTGTTAGTTCTCGGGCGACGGTTGCGGGTCGATCCCCTAGGTACATAGATAGGGCCGCTAACGCTGCTGCTAATCGAGGACCGCTTTCATAAAATACCAGTGTTGCATCGATGCCCGCTAGGGACTCCAGGCAGTCTTGTCTGGCCTTCTGTTTCGATGGGAGAAAGCCGACGAATAAAACCCTGTCTGTAGGCAAGGCGGATACGACTAAGCTGGCTAAAAAAGCAGAGGCGCCGGGTACTGGGATGACCTTAACTCCTTCGTCAGCGCACCCAGAAACCAGTTTAAAGCCTGGATCTGAAATCAGGGGAGTGCCTGCATCTGAAACGATGGCGATGATTTTCCCAGTTTTCATATCGCTTATGAGTCTTGGCCGGACTTTCGGTCCGTTGTGGTCGTTATAACTAATCATCGGAGTTTTTATGCCAAAGTGTTTCAGTAACTTTCCGGTCACCCGCGTGTCTTCACACGCAATCAGATCTGCTTGCCGGAGTACATCGACGGCTCGGAACGTCATGTCCATAAGGTTACCGATCGGTGTGGCCACCACATAAAGGCCACACTCCAAATGTTGGTTCGAAATGGAGCCGGGCGGTGTCACAGGTTGCGTTCCCATGAGGCTGGCGCTACCGTCCAGCTCATTGTGGGGGCGTATTTTGCGAGGTACATTGGATGACCGTTTGGCGTGTTTTGCCATTTTTTGTGTTGGCCAGTTTGATGGTGTCGGGGTGTGGAAGCAACGATGTACCACGCTCTGCGGCTCAGGCAAAACAAGCGCGTGACCAAACGGTAATTGCGTCCGCAGAGGTTGTTGGGCAACAAAGCTTCCCTGTTTTAGCCCGCACACAGCTTATTCCAGGCCTTAATGCCGTTTTGGAAGCGACTATTCCGTCCCCTCCCCGTGACACCTACGGATTAGTGCGCGTTGGTCTTTTATTGCCATTAACCGGGCCTGCGGCTGATGTTGGCCAATCTCTCCTTAATGCAGCGCAGATGGCATTATTTGACGTGGGTGACGAACGGTTTGTATTGCAGCCCTACGACACGCGGGGCACCCCACGTGGCGCTGCTTTGGCTGCTGCTTTGGCTGTTGCGCATGGCGCGCAACTTCTTTTAGGCCCCGTGTTCTCAGCCTCAGCTAAGGCGGTCGCGCCCCAGGCCCGGGCGGCTGGAATCAACATGGTGCCATTCACCACTGACCCTTCCGTTGCCGCACCGGGCGTTTTTGTCATCGGGTTTCTTGCTCATGAGCAAGTCCGGCGCATCATATCGTTTAGTCGAGCCCAGGGTATTGAGCGCTTTGCCGTTTTGGCACCGGCTACCCCGTACGGTGAAACTGTCGTCGACGCTATGTCACAGCTTATACCTGCGACCGGCGCTGTGTTGACGCGGGTCGCTTACTATGACCCATCGGGTGAGAACCTGAACGATGTCGTGCGTTCACTTGCTGACTATGATAGCAGACACAACGCGCTTCTTGTGCAGCGTGCAGAGTTGGAATCTCGTAGCGATGCTGTCTCCCGAGTTGCTCTGCGGCGTTTGGAGCGGTTGGATACGATTGGTGAAGTTCCCTATGACGCTATTCTGATCCCGGCCAAAGGTGGCAGATTAATAGAGGTTGCTGCGCTACTACCATTTTACGATATAGATCCGGGTCGTGTGCAGTTGCTTGGCACAATGGTTTGGCATACCCCTGGTTTGGGAAAAGAGCCGGCTTTGGTTGGGGGGTGGTATCCGGCACCATCACCCCAAGGTAATGCGAGTTTCTATAGTCGGTACCGTAAATTATACGATGCTACTCCGCCTGCCATAGCGACGCATGGATACGATGCCATTGCCTTGGCGGCAGTGCTGGGCAGAACGCCGTCTAATGAACCCTTTTCGTCGGATAGCTTAGCATCACCAAGCGGCTTCTCAGGCGTTGATGGCGTGTTTCGCCTACTCCCAACGGGACTTTCTGAGCGCGGCCTTGCTGTTTTGGAAATCACCCGCGATGGTTCTGAGCCAATAGACCCTGCACCAGTAACGTTCGAAGCGACTCAGTTCTAAAACCAGGGGTTTTATCCCTCCGGTGCCAAACCTCCGGGCGGCCGTTGTCAAAAGACCAGTGCCGAAAATACTCAGGACAGAATCGCGATCGGTTGCCCCGCCGGCAAGTCGGCTTTCCCTATGGAAACGTTCAATTGAGCTAGGGTTCCTGGGAGTAAATTTCTGTTACCAATGTTGCCTTTAATTCATCTGCATATACCAGTTGGTTCCGCCCAACAATTCCATCTGGTCCAGCTAAATCAATGCCGTATACCGCCGCGTTCCAATCCTTGCGTGGTTTAATAAGGCTGCCCTCAAGGCTGCCACCGGCAAACAAACCGGCATTGCGAGAATACGCAACGATATCGTTACCCACATTGGTCGTGGTTGCTGCCTCTGCGCCAGCCCCTATTGCGCCGATGCTTATGCCGACATTCGCGCCGAATTTAAACTCGTCATCTAGAACGGCTTGCATGCCTTTATCAGTCAAGATGATAAAGAGGATTTCTGCGGACTGTATGCCTGCTTGCAGGCCGATTGATCCCGACGTCATGCGATAGAAAGCAGGATCACCGAACATTCCTTCTTCATTTCTTTTCATTAGGACGCCGTCGCCGAAGCTACCCCCAATGATGAAGCCCGCTTTATAGTATGACGGTATTACTATTACCCCACGTGCTCGTTTAAGCATGGAATCCAGCTGTTCGGATGGCCGGTGTTCTGCTCGGATTCTTTCGACGGCCACTTTTGCAGTGTCTATAGTATGTCGAGCATCCATAGTGTCGTCTGCGCGCGCCGGAGTGGTCATGCTTAGCAAGATTGTTGCAAGCGCGGTGATCATTGCGCGAAAAGTGACAGGTGCATTTTGCATTACGGACCTCATTGGTGTGAATGAACAGGCCGCAGGTTTATTTTTCATTTTAAGACCTGGGTCGGTCGGCTTAATTTTCTGACAAAGGCGAGATGATTTTTAACCCCTTCTCTGCGGTTAATACACCTGCGCCGGCGCACTTGATTATTAGTGGTATTTAGCAATAAATGTAGGCTTCGAGTAACGACCAAGTTATATAAACACTCACTTAATATTAGTATCGTCCTCATATCAAGTTCTCGATATGGCGTCCAAATTCTATCGGTCTAGGGCACAAAACACCCTTAGCCGGCGCTATGGTAACCGCTTGTAAAAGCTTAAGTAATACAGTGATCTGACCTTCGAATTGTGTACTGTGCGGTTCGAACTTGGTGAGAGTAAGGGGAGTCCCTGTGAAACGCATTCTAATTACCGGTGGGGCAGGCTTCATCGGCTCTCATCTTTGTGAAAGGTTGATGGCTGAGAATCATGAGATTCTCTGCGTTGATAACTATTTTACGGGTCGCCGCCATAATGTGGCTCACTTGATGTCGCAAGCTAGTTTTGAGCTGATGCGCCATGACGTCACATTCCCACTCTATGTGGAAACGGACGAAATCTACAATCTAGCCTGCCCAGCTTCGCCGATGCATTACCAGTTTGACCCCGTGCAAACGACTAAGACCAGTGTGCACGGTGCAATTAACATGCTCGGACTAGCCAAGCGCACCCGATCAAAAATCTTACAAGCGTCCACGAGCGAGGTTTATGGCGACCCGGATGTCCATCCCCAGGTGGAGGGGTATAATGGCAACGTCAACCCTATCGGGCCTCGAGCCTGTTATGACGAAGGAAAAAGATGCGCGGAAACGCTCTTCTTTGACTATCACCGCCAACATAACCTTCGAATAAAAGTTGGGCGCATTTTTAATACCTATGGACCACGCATGCTGCCTAACGATGGCCGAGTGGTCTCGAATTTTATCGTCCAAGCCCTCAATGGAGACGACATCACAATCTATGGTGACGGCAGCCAGACTAGGTCTTTTTGCTATGTTGATGATCTAGTAGACGCCCTTATTCGCCTAATGGGCTCTGCTGACGCCTTCACTGGCCCTGTAAATTTAGGTAACCCGTCTGAAGCAACAATACTCGAGTTGGCTGAGCTCATAATCAAAATGACAAAGTCACGGTCGAAGATTGTTAACAAGGCTTTGCCACAAGATGATCCGGTGCGGCGTCGGCCAGATATATCACTCGCCAAGGAGGCGCTGGATTGGGAACCGCAGGTGTGCCTCGAGCATGGCCTAGAAAAAACCGTACACTATTTTAAATCTCTTGCGACGACATAGGGCTACATCCACCTATGACGCAACATGCTGCCGATTTATCGCATCACCTAGCTCGATTTAAGGGTCTACGCGTGGCTTGCGTTGGTGACGTTATGGTAGACCGGTTTGTTCATGGTGATGTGCGCCGTATTTCACCAGAGGCTCCGGTCCCCGTTTTGCGAATTACGAGTGAGTCTTCACAACTTGGTGGCGCTGGCAATGTGGCACGTAATGCGGCTGCTCTCGGTGTTTCTGTTTCTTTCTTTTCTGTCATTGGATCTGATCGTGCCGGACGTGAGGTAACAGATTTATTATCTCAGCTTGAAACTACAGAGACCTTTTTAAGGGTGAATGCGGACCGTGAAACAACGATCAAGAATCGTTTCTTTTCGGCGAATGGTCATCATCTTTTGCGCGCAGATCGCGAAACAGCGGACCCTCTGACTGTCGCAGATGAAGACAGCCTTACGGAAGCGCTTACCCGTGAAATTAGTCAAGCAGACGCCGTTATTTTGTCAGATTATGGTAAGGGGGTAGTGACCGAGTCTTTCGCGCGCGCAGCAATTGGAGCAGCTTGTGATGCGGGAAAGCCCATTGTCGTTGACCCGAAGGGTGCAAACTACAAACTCTACGCTGGCGCGACGGTGGTTACGCCAAATCGCGCGGAGCTGGCTCTGGTCACTGGTCGTTCTGTTGAATCAGCGTCAGATCTGGTTGCGGCGGCGCGGGCATTGTTCGAATCAGTTGACCTCGGTGCTGTATTAGTCACACGATCTGCAGACGGGATGACGCTTGTGCAGCGAGATGGTCAAGTCGATCACCTAAGTGCTGAAAGTCACGAGATTGCAGATGTAACTGGAGCTGGTGACACGGTGGTCGCAACACTCGGCGCGGCTATGGGTTCTGGTGCTGGGCTTTTGGATAGCGCGCGGCTCGCTAACGCCGCGGCTGGAATTGTTGTGAAGCGCCGCGGAACCGCTGTTGTCCGAATTCGAGAACTTACTGCTGCGCTGCTGCGCCGTGGCTTGACGGCGGTCGAAGCAAAGGTCGCAGATGATATTACTGCATCAGCCCGGGCGGCTCTATGGCGGGCAGAAGGATTGAAGATCGGTTTTACGAATGGGTGCTTTGATCTTTTACATCCAGGCCATGTCTCATTGCTCGAACAAGCGAAAGCGGCAAGTGATAAACTTATCGTAGGGCTGAATTCTGATAGCTCCGTTCGTCGCCTTAAAGGCTCTGACCGGCCTATTCAAAATGAGCTCGCAAGAGCTACGGTCCTGGCGTCGATGGAGGCGGTTGATTTGGTCGTTGTCTTTGATAATGACACGCCACTCTCTCTTATTGAGAGTTTACACCCGGACGTTCTGGTCAAGGGGGCCGACTATGCAAAGGTTGATATCGTCGGTTCGGAGCAAGTTGAAGCGTACGGTGGACGGGTAATTCGCGCTGAATTGGTTGACTCTGTGTCGACAACCGCGACAATTGCCTCCCTAAAGGAGTGATGAAGCATGCGTAATTTTGTTGTTATGTTCGGGTTGGCTGTGGCCCTGTCGGGCTGTGGAGCTATGGGTGAGTTTGTCGCCGACTATAATCCGTTCAATAGGGACGGGGCACCTACGATGAATGATGGGGGCGGCCTTGTTGCGGCGGCTATAGGCTCGGCCCGGCCCGAAACACTATTAGGTTGCCGCGGTCATGTTTTAACTCCGGCGATTGGAATGACCCTTGTCTCGTTTGGCGGACAAAGCCCTTCGAGCGGTCAATTCCTTCGTGAGGAAAGCCTCACGCCACCCTACCGTGTTCTTTCGCCTGGCGCTGCGATGACAATGGATATTGTGCCATCACGCCTAAATATCAATATTGATCGCAACAATCGCATTGTTAATTTGCGTTGCGGTTAGGGTGTCTAATCGCCCACCGATGGATCTGTGAGAGCCTGCGACGGCCTGGGTGAGTGTTGGTCGCCGCGCCGCCGCCAAGCTTAAATTCTGTTAGGGCTGCATAAACCCGGCCCTCTAAGCCATCGGCAAACACCTCAAGTTAAGCTTGCTCTTATTGCGGTATCTTCAGCCTAACGAGGCCCCTGTTCTTTTGCCGGACAAGTGCTTTGTTTATCGTATGTTCCTGTGGGGGCAGCCTAGATAGCCATTGCGTCACATGACAGTTTCTCGTTTCTAGTGACGGCACCACCACTTGTCCTAGCGTCTAAAAGGTTTATGGTTCGCCGCGTTTTACGATCCTCAAAAGGACTTCGGCTGTGGTTAAAGTGTTACGCGCTAAGCTGCATGGAATTCGGGTAACCGGGGCAGATCTGCACTACCATGGGTCTATAACGCTCGATCCGGAGCATTGCGCCAAGGCGGGGCTTTATCCGACAGAATTCGTAGACGTTTGGAATAAAAACTCTGGTGCCCGCCTTACGACGTATGTGATTTATGGAGAGCCTGGATCCCGATGCTGCATCCTAAACGGTGCTGCGGCGCGGACATGCCAAATGGGCGATGAACTGATCCTTGCTGCGAGCTGCGATATGGAACCGTCTAAGCTCTACGATCACAGCCCCCGAATACTGACATTCGCGCCGGGTAACGAAGTCGACCAGGTTTTGCAATATGACGTCTTCAAAAGTGATGATTTTGAACACGACTTCCGGATAACGGATCTTGGTGAGGCTAAACAGCCCGTTAGCGTACACAACTATGCTAATGTCGACGTTAGAGCCATTCGCTCAGACCTTGAGGCTCAAGGCTGGTCGCGCAATGACATAGATGCGTTCATCTCCAAGCACCTGACTCGATAATTATCAAGGCACAGAATGGAGGGCCAGCGTTGCTTGAATAGACGCTCAAGCTTTATTCTATGCGCATGCGCACGAGAAAAAATACAAATACGACCAGATAAACCGGGCAGAAATTGATCTACTGACCGGTCCTAATACGATCCACCAGCTCCTTTACTGTTGGAACAAATCCGTCTTTGTACCAAGGGTCTTGAGCAAACCTGTACGCATTGTGGCCTGCAAACATAAGCTCTTGGTCTACTTTGCCATCATGGGCAATGTTTTGCAGGGTTTTTTGAATACAGAAAGAACGCGGGTCAGCTTTGCGACCGGTAGACCCCTTTTCGTTTTCTGCCCAGTTAGAAAATTGGCATGCAGAGAGGCAACCCATACACGCGGTTTGGTCCGCTCGAATCTCCGCCGCTTTATCGGAAGAAACATAGACCAAAGTAGAATCTGGAGTCTTAAGGCTGTCGGTTCTGCCTTTGGAGACCCAACTGTCCGCAAGTGTTTTGTCTTCCGCCGTTACAAATACTTCTCGTTTCCGTGCACCGATGCCCAGGGGTGTGTCATGGGCCTCAGAAGGCTCGGGAGAGTACGAAATTTGATGGCCAGACCGTTGCGCTAATTCCTCTATAAAATCATTCTTAACAGCTGAGGAATAAAACCCAGTCGGGCTGAACTTGTTCAGCATGATATCTCCAGGATCGAGAGTCAGAAGACGCTTTTTCCATTGGGCAGAGATCTCGCTTTCCTGGGTGAGAAGTGGGCGTGTGCCAAATTGGAAACATATAGGCCCAACGTCTGGGTTATCGAGCCAGCCTTCCCATTCATCAAGCCACCAAACACCCCCAGCCATAACGATCGGTACATCTTTGAGGCCCGCCTCATTCATAACTTTGCGGAGGGCGACGACGCGCACATACGGATCCTCAGGGGTTAGTGGATCCTCTGAGTTCGATAAACCGTTATGCCCGCCAGCAAGCCAAGGGTCCTCGTAAACAACACCCCCCAAGTATTCAGAACATTTATGGTAGGCACGTTTCCACAAGGCACGGAAAGCCCGAGCAGATGAAATAATGGGATAGTAGTAAATGCCGTATTGCGTCGCGATTTCGGCCAACCGATAGGGCATTCCAGCACCGCACGTTACGCCGTGCACCATGTCGCCACACTTCTCCATAATTCCATGGAGCACGCGCTCAGCGCCGCCCATTTCCCACAAGACGTTAACGTGAAGCCGTCCCGCACCACTTCGGGTGTCGTGGGCAATTTGTGCTTGTGCAATACCGCCATCGATCGCGTATTTAACCAGTTCCTCATGGCGTTCCTTGCGAGTCCTGCCACTATAGGTCTGAGGCAATATATTTCCGTCATCCTTAAAAGAATCTGCGTTCACGCCAGAGAACGTGCCGACGCCCCCTGCAGCAGCCCAGGCCCCTGAACTCAGACCAGTTGATACCGCGACGCCTTTCCCACCTTCAATCAGAGGGAGGGTTTCTGTGCCAGAAATCATAAATGGGTTGAGTGTTTTCACGCGGCGTCCTCTCTAGCTTCCTGATTCACGTTCTATCGTCCCGTCCCGTTGTTGTGTTCAAAACATTAGGGTTTTCACCCCTAAACCAACCCGCGCTTAACAAGGGCGGGGCTCAATTCTTGAGGAATGTCCGTACACAGACTACTAACCCCCCATTGGATCAGCTTACTTGCCTGATCTACATCGTTCACCGTCCATGCCATCACTTCTAGGTCTGAAGCCACCATAGATGCTGCCTGATCAGAGGTCATGCGGTCTGAGTTGGGACACGCAATGGTTGCCCCAAGGGAATCAATTGCATCCGTCCAATCTTCTGGTAATAGCTCGAAGCAAAGGCCACGGGGCCACTCTGGTATGGCTTCTTTTGCAGCCGCTAAAGCAACCCTGGAAAAGCTTGTCACTACAGGCGGTTGTTTGTCGGACGGCCAACACTCTGAAGCGACAGAAAGTGCAATTTGAGCCGTTTCGACTTCTCGCCCAGGGTCAGGTTTGAGTTCTATGTTTGCGTTAAGGCCGAGCGAGTTTATGAGATCGATTGCCTCTTCAAGTGTCGGCACGACTTCCCCAGAGAATGTAGGGTCGAACCAACTTCCTGCGTCTAGGCCACTTACAGATTCTAAAGTCGATTCGGATAAAAGCCCTGTGCCGTTAGTTGTTCGCTCTAAACTGGAGTCATGAATGATTACTGGGCGACCATCAAATGTCAGAGCGACATCAAATTCGACAGCCTTAACACCAGCCGCCGCCGCCGCCCTAAATGACGCCAGAGTGTTCTCTGGCGCCAAGTGAGGCGCGCCGCGATGGCCAACGATACGGGGCAGAAAGTTCATAGCGTGCGTTTGCGTTACTGCAGAGCTTTAGCCATCAGTAGGCGCGTTTGCTACGGCCTTCTCGGTTTCTTTACCGTCTATATCTTCCCCGGTCTCTTGATCCACGCGCTTGATCGACAGCTTAACCTTGCCGCGATCGTCGACGGCCAGGCATTTAACCTTGACTGTATCGCCCTCGTTGACAACGTCAGAAACTTTCTCGACACGACGCGGCGCAAGCTCAGAAATATGAACCAACCCGTCACGTTTTCCGAGGAAGTTCACGAATGCACCGAAGTCCATTAATTTAACTACCTTGCCGGTATAGATGACGCCAACTTCCGCTTCCGCGATGATGTCACGAATCCGGCTGACTGCGTCATCCGTCGCCGCTTGGTCAGCTGATGCAACCTTGACGGTGCCATCATCATCGATATCGATTTTACATCCGGTTTCTTCTTGAATTTCGCGGATGACTTTTCCGCCGGTACCGATGATGTCGCGAATTTTGTCTTTAGGCACGCTCAACGTGGTAATGCGCGGAGCGTGACCTGAGACTTGTTCGCGAGACGATGTGATGGCGTTTCTCATCTCACCAAGAATATGGAGGCGGCCGCCCTTGGCCTGATTTAAGGCAATCTCCATGATGTCTTTGGTGATGGATGTTATCTTGATGTCCATTTGCAGAGAGGTGATGCCTTGATCTGTGCCCGCTACTTTAAAGTCCATATCGCCGAGATGATCTTCATCTCCGAGGATATCTGACAGGACAGCAAAATCATCACCTTCTTTAATTAAGCCCATCGCAATACCGGCGACTGGGCGACCTAAGGGCACACCTGCATCCATAAGTGCGAGTGAGGTGCCACAAACCGTAGCCATTGAAGACGAGCCGTTAGATTCGGTGATCTCAGAAACGACTCGCAAGGTGTAAGGAAAGTCTTCCTTTGACGGCAGCAACGGCCGAATGGCGCGCCATGCCAGCTTACCGTGCCCAACTTCACGACGGCCGGTTCCACCCATGCGACCAGTTTCACCCACTGAGTATGGGGGGAAGTTGTAATGCAACATGAAGTTTTCGCGGAATTCACCCTCAAGAGCATCGATAATTTGCTCGTCTCTTCCCGTACCGAGTGTTGCCGTTACGAGTGCCTGTGTTTCACCACGGGTGAATAGTGCTGAGCCGTGGGCGCGACGCAATACGCCGACTTCCGATTCGATTTGACGGACATCTACGGTCGTGCGGCCGTCGATGCGTTTGCCTGTCTTGAGAATGCTACCGCGGACAATGTCTTGCTCCATTGACTTGAAGACTTTTCCAGCAACGGCTACTTCTGCAGTATTGTCGCCTAGACTTTCAGTAGCCTTACGTTTAGCAGCTGATAGCGCTTCTTGACGGTCTTGTTTAACCTGCATCTGGTAGGCGGCTTCAATATCACCAGAGAATACGGCAAATTTCTCTTTGACTGTCTTGATTTCTGCTGGCGGTTCCGCGATATCAAATGGCTCTTTGGCGCACATTTCGGCTAGGCCAATAATACCATCTATGATTGCTTGCATTTGCTCGTGGCCGAAGTTGACGGCACCAAGCATAATTTCTTCTGAGAGTTCATTTGCTTGGCTTTCGACCATCAACACGCCTTCGCGCGTTCCTGCGAGCACAAGGTCTAGTTCGGAATTGGCCACATCCCCCATCAGCGGGTTTAGAACAAATTCACCATCTTTACGTCCAACACGGGCGGCGCCAATTGGGCCAAGGAACGGTATGCCTGAAATAGTGAGCGCTGCTGACGCGCCGATCAACGCTATGATGTCCGGGTCATTTTCTAGGTCGTGGGAGAGAACAGTACAAACGACCTGGGTCTCGTTGCGATAGCCTTCATGGAATAGCGGGCGTAATGGTCTGTCAATTAAACGGGAGACTAAGGTTTCTTTTTCAGTCGGCCGCCCTTCACGTTTAAAGAAGCCGCCTGGGATTTTGCCAGCGGCGTATGTTTTCTCTTGGTAATTCACTGTGAGCGGGAAGAAGTCGATGCCAGGCTTTGGTGAGCGCTGTCCGACTGCTGTGCACAATACAGATGTTTCTCCGTACGTCGCGATCACAGCCCCGTTGGCTTGCCGCGCAATTTTTCCGGTTTCCAAAACCAGCGTGCGTCCACCCCATTCGATTTCTTTGCGGAACGTTTTAAACATAGACATATCAGGATTTCCTTTTCCTACAGACCGGCACCAAAATGTGCGTACCGCAGTGTCTCTATGACACGCGATTATCAGCCCCCTACAGGCAGCGGTTTTCTATATATTTTTGAAGCCCGGCCGTCCGCTGCACATCGGCAAACAGCGTCAACCAGACCCGGCTCACCCGGGCCTGACCACTGCTTAATCCGACTCTGGCAGGCCAGTTCATTCGGGTGTTCGGTTCGCGTGAGCGCAACCGTTTAGCGCCTGAGACCCAAGCGCCCAATTAGCGTTTCATAACGCTTCTGCGATTTCTTTTTTGTGTAGTCAAGTAAGCGTCGACGTTGACCCACCATCATGAGAAGGCCACGGCGAGAGTGATTATCTTTGCCGTGGGTTTTTAGATGGTCGGTGAGGTTCACAATGCGCTCACTCAGAATTGCGACTTGTACTTCTGGTGACCCAGTGTCGCCGACCTTTGCGGCATATTCTTTGATTAGCTCTTGTTTGCGATCAGCTGTAATCGACATCGGAGACTCCTTAAATCTACTCAGGTGTTCAAAACACGTACGGGCTTAACAAGACCGTCCGCAACCATGGCAATTGCAATCAACCTATCCCCGCACACCACCTGAACGGTAGCGCCTGGCGTTAGCCCGCTTATGGGGTTGCGGTTGGCCACGGCAAATAAAGAAATAGATTGTCCGTGGCTCATGCGGCGGGCCTCTTCCTCAGTCAGGGCCAGAGCCGGGATGTCGTCCAGCACGGTCGCAACAGGGAGAAGGATCCCAGAGCCAACGGCTTTATGCCCTAACGACTCTAGTTTATCCAGGGAAATCGCCATTTTTTCATCAAAGGGCCCACAACGGGTCCGACGCAGGGTCGCAACATGACCGCAGGTTCCCAGCGCCCGGGCTAAATCTCGAACGAGAGACCGAATATAGGTTCCCTTTCCGCAATCCACCTCGAATTGAGCACGGTCTGGGCCTAAATCGGTATTTATTCTCTCAAAACGATCAACCCGGACCGCTCTTGGCTTTAGGTCCACCCCTTTGTTGGCGCGGGCAAGGTTATAGGCCCGCTCACCATCAACTTTTATGGCTGAGTATTGTGGGGGAATTTGCTGAATTTCGCCTAAAAAACTACTCAAAGCGCCTTCAATAGCTGAAAGCGCGGGACGAACATCTGACGTTTCTGTCACGCGTCCTTCTTGGTCATCAGTTGTTGTGGCGACGCCCCATATAGCCTCGAAAGCGTAGCTTTTCTTAGCGTCCATCGCGTAAGAGACGGTTTTTGTGGCTTCCCCAAAGGCAATGGGCAGAATCCCGGTTGCCAGAGGATCCAGCGTCCCACCGTGACCTGCTTTAGCGGCATCTAGAAAACGTCTTGCCTTACCTAGGGCTTGGGTTGATGACAAGCCAAGTGGTTTGTCGAGTGCTAGCCACCCTGATATCGCTTGGCCGCGTCGCTTACGCGCCATCGACCGGATCCTCTGAGCCGGTTTCGTCTTCAGAAGAGATGTTGTTGGCACTCTTCAGGTCTCTCGCGACTTCCGGGCGATGAAGAAGGGTATCGATGTGCTGAGCCTCATCGAATGTTGTGTCTGATGCAAAATGCAGCTCCGGCACGTGCCTTAATCTGATTCGCTTACCGAGCTCGCGGCGGAGGAAAGATTTAACGCGACCTAGACCAGAAAGAACCGTTGTCATATCTCCCCCACCGAGGCGCATAACATAGACTGTCGCGTGTTTTAGATCCGGGCTTGAGTCTACTTGGGTCACGGTGAGAGTGATGCCAAGTAGGTCGGGGTCCCGGAACGTTTCTCTCTCGATAATTTCAGCTAACGTGTGTCGCAGAGTTTCCCCCACGCGCAATTGCCGCTGACTTGGCAGGCGGGCTCCAGTTCGTGCCATGTGAGTTCCTTATGCCCGGCACACTGTGCCAGGACTGGGCTAAAGCTCTACTGCAATTTGCTCGAGTTCAAAGCACTCGATCCGGTCGCCCACTTGTATGTCCTGATAGTTCGCGAAGGCGGCGCCACATTCCGTACCCTCTCGCACTTCCTTAACGTCGTCTTTGAAGCGCTTGAGCTGCGATAGGTCACCTTCGTGTACGACCACATTGTCGCGGAGAAGCCTCACTTTACAGCCCTTCTTGATCGTACCTTCAGTGACGATAGAGCCCGCGACTTTACCAACCTTGGATACAGCAAAGACTTCTTTGATGTCTGCATAACCGATGAAGTTCTCGCGGTATTTCGGAGATAACCGGCCAGAGAATACGCCCTTAATGTCATCTGCAACATTGTAGATGATTGAGTAGTACCGTACGTCAACATTGTCACGTTTGGCGATGGCGCGAGCTTGAGTATTTGCGCGGACGTTAAACCCAATTATCACAGCCTTAGAGGCTACAGCTAAGGTAATGTCCGACTCGTTAATCGGTCCGACAGCACCATGGATAACTTTTACTTGCGATTCTTCCGTACTGATTCTCTCAAGTGTGCTCGTAAGTGCTTCCACTGAACCCTGGACGTCACCCTTAACAACAACAGGCAAGTCTTCGCTTTTACCTGCTTGGGCTTTCGCGAACATTTGCTCCATCGTGCTTACGCTTCCGGCCGCAGTAGCGTCGCGATTCTTGCGGGCCCTGAAGTCTGCAACCTCGCGTGCGCGCGCCTCTTCTTCGACAACAATGAAGTCGTCGCCAGCATGAGGTGTCCCATTAAAGCCGAGCACTTCGACGGGAGCTGAAGGCAGAGCAGATTTAATCTGTTTGCCCTGGTCATCAACAAGTGCACGTACGCGACCCCATTCAGAACCAGAAACAAAGATGTCGCCAACTTTCAACGTTCCGCGTTGGATAAGGACGGTTGCGACTGAACCCTTACCTATTTCCATCCTTGCTTCTACAATTACACCTTCAGCGGCACGACTGGGGTTCGCTTTCAGATCCAAAAGCTCTGCTTGTAACTGAATAGCGTCCAGCAACTTATCCAGGTTTAGTTTTTCGGTGGCTGAAACTTCGACAGTCAGCGTCTCGCCACCCATTTCCTCAACGACAACTTCATGACTAAGTAGTTCTTGGCGCACGCGATCCGGCGTCGCATCTGGCTTATCCATTTTGTTGATGGCAATAATCATCGGCACTTCGGCCGCTTGTGCATGCTTAATCGCTTCGATGGTTTGCGGCATAATCCCGTCATCAGCAGCGACGACAAGGACGATGATATCTGTGGCTTGGGCGCCGCGCGCACGCATTGCTGAGAAAGCTTCGTGGCCTGGAGTGTCGAGAAAAGTGAGTCTTTTATCGTTAGGTAGCCGCACTTGATACGCGCCGATGTGTTGTGTGATGCCGCCGGCCTCACCTGAAACAACGTCAGCTTTCCGTAGAGCATCAAGCAAGGATGTCTTACCGTGATCAACGTGGCCCATAATGGTTACTACGGCAGGGCGTGTGTCTGTAGTATCGTCATTGTCAGCCCCGTTACTCAGGCCGGTTAAAACATCATCCTCAGAAACACGTTTGATCTTGTGGCCAAATTCTTGTGCGACCAACTCTGCCGTATCTGCATCAATCACTTCGTTGACCGTCGTCATAATACCAAGCTTCATTAATGTCTTAATAACGTTACCCGAACGTTCCGCCATTCGGTTAGAAAATTCTTGTACCGTAATATTGTCGGGCACTGTTACCTCGCGGACAATCTTTTCAGATGGCATCGAAGTTTTTTGTTGCTTCATCTGTTTGCGGCGCTCTTTTTCTTGAGCGCGACGCAGGGCGGCCAATGAACGGCCCCGTTCAATTTGATCGTTCCCTTCGAGTGCGGCAGAAATTGTCAGCTTGCCGGATCGGCGGCGCTGGTCGGCGCCCTTCTTGGCAGGTTGTTTATTGCCTAATTTTGCTTGTTTACGCGCTTTTTCTTCATCGGTTTCAGCCGGCCTGCGATGTGCAGAAGGCCTGACGACCGGCTTGTCCGGGTCTGGCGGTATAATTGGCTCAACTGGAACATCTACCGGGGCCGCTGCTTGCGCAGCCTTTTCTTTGCCCGCAACCGCGCCTTGATCCTCAGCTCCTGTGTCCACTTCTTTGTTTGACTCTTGCGTCAAACGCTCTTCAGTGATTAGACGAAGCTCGTCAGCTTCTTTGCGATCGTCTTCTCCTGTACGTTTAGCATCTTGCAGCACTTTAAGTCGATGTGCTGTCTCTTCAGCGCTCAACTTGCGTTGAACAGTATCGGCAGCGATTTCGGCGCTAGCTTTGTTATGCAAGCTTGGTGCTTGAGGTTTAACCTCTTGGACCTTGCCGTCAGCGCCCATGGCGAACTGGCGTTTCCGCTTGCGTTCGACTTGGACTACTTTGGTGCGGCCATGCGAAAAGCTCTGGCGGACCTGACCGGTCTCAACCGTTTTTTTCAATTCGAGCTTGCCGCGACCAAGGGTCAAGGGCTTCTTTGCTTCGTTCGCCATACCGTTTTGTACCATTCTGTTCCGGAAGCCCATGCTTCCCTAAACCGTCGTTCATAGTCTCTCGTAGAGCGCCAGCAATCCAATTACGGCGCCACAAGATCTCAGGTGCCATCAAAAGGCGACACCGGTGTATCGTTTTGCCTCTGTCACGAGCACGTCAGTTAGGCTGTCAGCCTCGAGGCTGACGTGCACTGCGTGATCTCGACCTAAGGCCTGACCTAATTCCTCCCCGGTGAACACATCAATCACCGGCGCTTCGGGAGCAAGGCTGGTCAATTTACGTCGACCGCCTTTTGCCCCACCTATCGCTTCTAATATCAACACCGTCCGACCAGTGCTGGCTTGCGCACGAACCTTTTCAAACCCAACCGCAACAAGCCCGGCGCGACGGGCTAGTCCAAGGCGATCAAGACAGCGGCGTTTGAGGCCCGCTACGACTAGTGCCAAAATGTTGTCAGGCACCTTAACGGCTTCCCGGGCGGCTTTAGAAAATAAACGCTTAGACGTAGCGGTGTCTATCATATCGCGCCCGGCCTTCAACCACAAACCACGTCCCGGCAAACGTCCCGCTACGTCAAAGACAAGAATGCCATCAGGGCTAACCACGAAACGCAATAGCTCATCCTTTGACCCCTGATCTCCCGTTGCCAAACACCTGCGCAGTGGCGTGCTGTCAGCGCCAGGGCTGCTGTCTTGACCGCTCAAGGCGCCCGTGTCGCGGGTACCTGTGCCAGTTTGTGTGGCGCCGAAAGTCACCCTAGCTCTTATTCCTCCGCACTCGTTTCGCCGTCAGCGTCGGCGCTTTGGGCGCCCTCACCGTCTTCATCATCAAACCAGTGTGCGCGAGCTGCCATAATCATAGTATTCGCGTCATCCATGGACATAGAGCCAATGCCAAGCACCTCGATGAGTTCGTCGGATGCGAGATCTGCTAAGTCATCTAGCGTTTTCACGCCCTTTTCGCCCAAAGCAATTAGCATTTCGACCTCAAGGCCATCGATGCCGGCATTCAGCAAGTCTTTAGCAATTCCAAGCTCTGAAAGCTTAGACATGAGTTTCTGATTTTTCTCTTCAATATTTGCTTGAGCGCGGGCCTTAAGTTCCACGGCAATATCTTCATCAAAACCTTCAATACTGAAGAGTTCGTTGTCGGGAACAAACGCAACCTCCTCAATCGAGGTGAAGCCTTCGGTCACCAAAAGGTGTGCGATGACATCGTCGACATCGAGTCCATCTATGAAGGCTTGGCTACGGCTCTTAAATTCTTCTTGTCGCCGCGCGCTTTCCTCATCTTCTGTCAGGATATCGATGGTCCAGCCTGTTAAATGAGATGCTAGCCGCACGTTCTGACCACGCCGACCAATCGCAAGCGATAACTGGTCATCAGGCACGACAACTTCAATCCGCCCGGAGTCTTCGTCTAGAACGACCTTGCTGACTTCAGCGGGAGCAAGGCCATTGACTACGAAGGTCGCAGGGTCTTCGTTCCATTGAATGATATCGATTTTCTCACCCTGCAGCTCGGCCACAACAGCTTGGACACGACTACCGCGCATGCCTACGCATGCACCAACTGGGTCAATCGAACTATCCTTAGAAATAACAGCAATTTTTGCGCGGCTTCCTGAATCTCTAGCAACGGCTTTAATCTCAATAATACCATC
Organism: Rhodospirillaceae bacterium; assembly: GCA_028822445.1. Taxonomy (GTDB): domain Bacteria; phylum Pseudomonadota; class Alphaproteobacteria; order Rhodospirillales; family Rhodospirillaceae; genus WLXB01. Next base: position 294,927 of record JAPKDQ010000002.1, read on the forward strand.
ATAAATTTCAGGAACTTCCTGCGCAAACAGCATGGCCATGAATTCAGGACATGTTCGTGATAGAAAGATCTGAGGTCCTCTTGGTTCTTCACGGACATCAATGATGTATGCGCGGACGCGGTCACCATTCTTAAAATGTTCGCGCGGGATTAGTTCATCACGACGTAAAAGCCCTTCGGCGCGTCCGAGGTCTACGACTACGTTGCCAAATTCGACCCGCTTAACCAAGCCGTTGACTACTTCACCGATACGTTCTTTATATTCTTCAAACTGGCGTGCGCGCTCTGCTTCACGAACGCGTTGAACAATAACTTGTTTCGCCATTTGTGAAGAGATGCGTCCGAAATCGATAGGGGGTAGCGGATCAATCAAGAATTCGCCGATCTCGGCATCCTTCTTTTTTCGTTTGGCTTGATCAACTGTGAGCTGAATATTTTCGTCCTCAACGGCGTCTTGGTTTTCGACAACTTCAAGGTAACGAGCCAAGCGAATTTCGCCGCTCTTGCGATCGATTGTGGCGCGGATGTCTTTCTCTTGCCCATATTTTGAGCGCCCGGCTTTTTGCAGCGCTTGCTCCATAATCATGAACACTTCTTCGCGTTCAATCGACTTGTCGCGGGCAACTGCATCAGCCACCTGGATCAGTTCCGGTCGAGGCATTGCTATGCTTTGGGACATGATCTTCTACTCACTCTGTGCGTTTATGTTCTGTTGTTGTGTTTGGCCTTGGTTTTTTTCTGTTGCAGCGATGAGCGCGTCGTTAAGGACCAATTGCGCGCGATCAATTTCTGACAATGGCAATGCCACTTGTTGCCCATCGACCATAAGCTCCACGGCGTCGCTGCCCGATAGACCGTTAATGAGGCCGCGGAATTTTTTACGGCCATCAATTGGCCGGCGTGTTTGAACTTTAGCTTCAAAACCAACATAGGAGTTAAAATCTTTAGGCCGGGTTAACGGGCGGTCAATGCCTGCTGAACTGACCTCTAAATTGTAAGCGCCGTCTAACGGATCCTCAGCCTCAAAAATATCATTGAGGGCCGCGCTAATGGCTGTGCAGTCATCAATATTAATTAGGCTGCCATTTGCCCTGTCCGCCATAATTTGCAGTGAGCGCCGGCCACCTTCACCGGTGACGGCAACGCGCACGACTTCAAAGCCCATAGACACAAGTGTTGGGGCAATCTTTTCTTCGAGCCAGGTCAGTCGTTCCATAGCGCTTGCGCTCATTCGTTGATGACCGGGGCTGGTGGAATTCGTATCCCACAAACAAAAAAAGTGGGCCAGTGGCCCACCCCTCAGGTCAGTCGACATGTGAAGTTAATTCACTCGTATAATCGGAATCCTATTTTCAGGCAAGGGCTTAGCCCGGGTTTCTGAGAAACGAGAAGTACATAGGCGTGCGGCCTTCTCTGATGGCCTTTTGTTCGTAGCGAGTGGCGATTGAGTCTTCCGGACGGCATCGCCAGTCGTTTGGCCCTGAAATGACCCATTGGAAAGCTGGGTGAACCGGGGCGTGACGAAGACACCATCGTGCGTATTCTGGGTGGTCTGTTGCGATACGGAACTCGGCCCCAGGCCTCATAATGCGGGCCAATTGATCTAATGTAGCCTGACAAATAAAACGCCGTTTTGCGTGCTTTTTTTTGGGCCAGGGGTCAGGGTAGAGTAAAAAAACACGGTCTAGGCTATTGTCACCTACCATAGGTAGAAATTCACGGGCATCACTATCTAGTATTCGTATATTCTTAAGTGCTGCTGTGGCGCTCTGACGCAGAAGAGAGGCAATTCCGTTCTCGAAAATCTCAGCTCCGATGAATCCGACCTGTGGGTTAGCCTTAGCCTGGGCGGCTAAGTGCTCTCCACCGCCAAACCCGATTTCTAGCCATATTGTCTCGTGCTTAGGCTCAAAAAATTGCTTAGGGTCGCAGGGTGAATTAATCGAGGCCGCATCGATGCGGACGTTTGGAAGGTCATGCTTTATAGCCTGGCGCAGGCTGTCTCTGAGGCGCTTACCCTTGCGCCGCCCGAACAGATGAACTCGGTTTTTTGAAGCGTCCGAGAGTGGCTTAAACACCGAACGCGGATTCAAGAGGCTCAACCAAATCGAGGCGCTCCCATGAAAATCCGCCGTCGCCATCTGCTTTCCGACCAAAGTGGCCGTATGCAGCTGTGCGCCCATAAATTGGCTTATTGAGGCCCAGGTGCTCTCGAATGCCGCGTGGGCTTAGATCCATCAGGTCTTGAAGAACTTTAGCGAGCTTGTCTTCTTCGACTTTCCCTGTGCCTTGGGTGTCAACGTATACTGACAAGGGCCTTGATACGCCTATGGCATAAGACAGCTGAATTAAACACCGGTCTGCAAGTCCGGCGGAGACAACATTTTTAGCCAAATAGCGAGAGGCGTAGGCCGCTGACCGGTCTACTTTAGTGGGGTCTTTGCCCGAGAATGCTCCACCGCCATGTGGTGCTGCTCCACCATATGTATCCACGATAATTTTGCGCCCGGTTAAACCGCAGTCTCCGTCTGGGCCGCCAATCACAAACCGCCCTGTCGGATTCACATAGAAGGCGTCTTCAGGGCACATCCACCCCCCTGGTAAAACGCCCTCTACATGTTGACGGACCATCGCGCGAATTGTGTCTTGGTCCACGCCCTCTGTGTGTTGTGTTGAAACAACTATGGACGCCGCGCCAACTGGTTTTCCGTCGCGATATTGGAGGCTGACCTGGCTCTTAGAGTCGGGGCCAAGAAACGGTGCGTCGCCGGCATGCCGCGCATCAGCAAGCGATTTTAAAATCTGATGTGAATAATGTATGGGGGCTGGCATGAGTTCAGGGGTTTCTGTAACGGCGTAGCCAAACATGATGCCTTGGTCGCCTGCGCCTTCATCTTTGTTGCCTGCTGAATCGACCCCGACTGAGATATCGGCTGATTGGGAATGGACATGGCAGTCAACTTGCATGTTATCCCAGTGAAAGCCTTCTTGTTCGTAGCCGATGTCTTTCACGGCATTCCGAGCTGCAGAGATTATGGCATCTGCCGTCACGGACCCTGGTCCGCGGACTTCGCCAGCCAGAACAATAAGATTGGTGGTGCACAATGTTTCCACGGCCACCCTTGCCTGAGGGTCAGCACTCAAAAACAAATCGACAACCTCATCGGACACCCGGTCGCTCACTTTATCGGGGTGGCCCTCTGAAACAGATTCACTGGTGAAAACATAGTTAGATAGAGACACAAATAGGTTCCTTCAGTGCTTAACCAACGACGTCTGTAGACGACAAATATGCCTCGGAGGTACTGGAACGCCTTAGGATTTGCAAGTCATCATGCATCTCCTGGTTTCAGAACCCTCTGAATACGATCATAAAAGCGCCCCGCTTTCTCAAGCGAGGCTCTGTACACCTATCAGGTTTGCGAGAGCCCGGCGGTTCACGCGAAGGTATTAGCCGTCTTCGAGGATGGCTTCTTCGGCAGTCGCGAGAGATTTCGCTAGTTCATAAATTCGGCGGCGCACTTGGGGGCTGGTGATTTTATAATATGCCCTTACTAGATCTAAGGTTTCTCTCTTCGTCATCTGGTCTGTGTCTTTATACTCGGGCTCGTCTGTCCGCCCCGTTAAATTTCGGGGACTGGCAGCCTGAACATCATCTTCCATGTCTTCAAAGAAATAAGAGACAGGGCAATCCAAAACGCGGCTCAGGTCCCACAATCGACTGGCACCTATCCTATTTGCCCCTCGCTCATACTTCTGAACCTGCTGAAACGTTAAGCCTATGGCCGCACCCAATTTTTCCTGGCTCAGACCAAGCAAAGCCCTCCGTAAGCGCACTCTGCTGCCGACATATACGTCGACGGGATTTGGTTTTCCAGATGGCATGCGGCCCCGTGATGAGCGACTTACTGTGCCGTCAAGGACTTGTCTTTCTTCAAAACGCATAGGGTTGCTCCTTTAATTTACTCAAAGGCTGCAATTGGTCTGTCTGCAGCTAAGGCTATTTCAGCCCAGATTACTAAAAGTTGTAATACCCTATCTTGAATACTACTTTTAACCCAATTTTTTAATAAATAGTGATGGAAAGCCCCATCTATGAACGCACAGGCAACAGGCTTAGTTCATAAGTTTTTTGAGTGACGCCGACTAATCCATATTGCGATTGCCATAAGAAGGCTGGCGAACCCAAGAAATGGCCAGTGCTCAAAACGAGAAAACAGTGTTGGACTTAAGGCTCTGGGTAGGCGGTGGTCTAAAAAGCCCTTCTCGCCTAGGGGTATAGTACCTAAAATCCGACCATACCCGTCAATAACCGCGCTGGTTCCAGTATTGGCAACCCTAGCCATCGGAAGCCCTTCTTCAACAGAGCGCATCTGCGCTGCTGCCAAGTGCTGGTGAGGGCCACTTGAATCACCAAACCATGCATCATTGGTTAGGTTAAGTAGCCAGCTGGGTCGATCTTTGTCAGATGTCACTGCGCCTGGAAAAATCACCTCATAGCAAATTAACGGGCTGAAACTAGGAATGCCGGGCAGAGTAATCGTAGCCGGGCCAATACCGGGCGTGAATCCGGTTTTGCCCGTAATCTGGGGAAGGGGGATGTACTCGCCAAGTGGCATGTACTCGCCAAATGGGACAAGGTGCGTTTTGTCATAGACAGCCCTAATTGTGCTGTCCGGAGCGACCGCGAAAAAACTATTGAAGGCTTGCCTGTCAGCCCGCTGCCCGATGACGCGGGGGGCACCGGTCAAAACGTAGCCATTCTTTGGCGCAGCTTGCGCAGTTGCTGCCAGTGCGCCGGAGGCCTTATTAAGTGGAAACGGCACCGCCGTTTCAGCCCACAGAACGTGTGTGACGTCGGCGGCGTTGGTTGTACTTAGTCTTACCTGTTCAAGAACATGCTGCTCCCGCAACCCCGGCCGCCATTTATCAACCTGGGCAATATTAGGCTGAACGAGGCGCAGCATGATGTTCGGAACAAACTCGACGTTAGCGGAGGACAGGCGAGCTGCACCCCAGACGGTAATGGCGATGAGTGGAGCATGAAAAAAGATGATCGCTACGCGTGTCAGTAGTTTTGATGACGGTGCTGTGACGAGCACTAGTGCCGATGCCGCCAACACGGTTAGGAATGATAGACCATAAACGCCGAATATGCTTGCGCCTTGCAGTGTTGCCGGGACAGTTGCCCATGTGCTGCCAATCGGATTCCATGGCAGGCCCGTCATGAACCAGCCTCGAAAACATTCTACTAGTGCCCACCCAGAAGCAAAAATTGTAACTCGGCAGACTGCGAGGGTGAAATTCAAACTGGGCCAAATGTTTTTTACCATCGGTGTCAGCGCGCGGACCACGAGACCAACGAAGGCGACGTATAGTGCAAAACCTGCAGCCAAACCGCCAATTGATGGCAACGCGAGAGCCGCAAATGTTTCGCTGTCGACGAAGAAAGCGTTGCCAATCCAAGCAAAGCCAATCGCAAAGTAGCCAAAGCCGAAGCTCCACCCGACATAAAAAGTTTCACGATTGGACTTGGACGCCTCCAGTAAAATCAGAAATGCCGGAAAAGCTATCCATAGCACTGGCCAAGCGTTCCAGGGCGGCATCGAAGATGTTGCTAGAGCACCTGCTATGAATGCGACAGCGGCTTTTTTGTGTTTTGTGGAGTTGCGAATGCGTGCCACTAGGGCCGTGAAATTTAACGTCACGCCCCACCGGCCGGTTTAGGCAAATGACGTAAACGAAGGCGGCGAATGCGCCTCGGGTCGGCATCAATAATCTCAAATTCTAAACCGTTGGGGTGGGTTACTAATTCACCAAGACTCGGAACGCGGCCCGTTAATCTAATGACTAAGCCACCTAGCGTATCGAGTTCGTTCATGTCCTCTTCGGAGAATACTGGCCCGTAACGTTCTGTGAAGTCATTCAACGTTACGCGTGCGTCGGCCATAATCGTGCCATCGGCCCGGTCGGTTAATTCTGGCTCTGAGTCCTCATCATGTTCGTCTGCAATTTCACCGACGATCTGTTCCACTAAATCTTCAATCGTGACTAGGCCGTCAATGCCGCCATATTCATCGACGACCATGGCCATGTGTGTGCGCTTCAAGCGCATCTCTAGTAAAAGGTCCAGGACGCGCGCGGTTGGCGCAACAAAAATTACGGGCCGCATAGTCGTTGAAAGATCGGTACTGGCCTCTTGATCGGCCTTTCCCGCGATTAGGGCGCCGGAGAGATCTTTGATGTGGACCATACCCACGACTTCATCGAGAGAGCCGCGGTAGACGGGAACTCGTGAGTGACCCTGCGCTACTAAAAGAGCGATAACATCGATAAGGGGTGTGTCTAGGCCCACTGAAGCAATGTCGGTGCGTGGCACCATAATTTGTTCGACGGTGGCGTTGCGTTGTTTCAGAACATTAGAGAGCAAAACGCGTTCGTGTTCGTCGATTGCATCTTCGTGATCCGGCTGCTCTTCGATCAGCTCCTCGATAACCTCGCGTACAGATCCGGTATCTGTGGTGCCTGGAGATACCCAGGCACGGATTTTACGCAGCCAGTTTCCGCCGGACTCATCTTTAGTGCGGTCAAGGTCAGATCGAGTTGTGTCAGTCATGGTGTTTTGTCGTTAGTGGCATAGGGGTCTGAGAATCCCAGGCGTGCCATACAATCCACTTCTAGGCCTTCCATCACGGCGGCATCATCCTCATGTTCGTGATCATAACCCAAAAGATGCAGAACGCCATGGATGACAAGGTGCGCCAGATGTTCCGCGACGGGTTTTTCCGCTCGCCTCGCCTCTTTCTCAACTGTTTGCCACGCGAGAATGATATCGCCAAGCAAGATGCCTGCGCCTTGAAATGCAGGGCTCGTATCTCCCGGAAAAGACAAGACGTTGGTCGGCTTGTCTTTTCCAAGGTGATCTCGATTTAGGCTCTTAACCGCTGCGTTGTCGCTGAGCAGAACATTGATTTCAATCGGTCCGGGTAATTTTTTTTTAGCTAGCGGGTGGCTAGTCGCTAGGCTGCGACGGCCTATAGCCCAGCCGCTTTGCGCCGCTTTGCGCGTAAACTGTGTCGTGTCAGGAACCTGGCCGCACCAGCCTTTATGGTCTACGCGCACAACTGTACGCAACCTTGCTGCAGTCATGGTTTGTTCTTATTCCCCGGCTTTGGGGCGGCGTGCAACCGCGCATCGCGGGCATCATAAGCTGTGACAATCCGCGTCACGAGATCATGTCGAACAACGTCCTTGCTTGTGAACGTGACCTGTCCGATTTCATCGATGCTGTCGAGAATACCGAGCGAATCACGCAATCCAGACTTTACACCCAGAGGTAAGTCGACTTGGCTCATGTCCCCGGTAACGACCATGCGAGAGTTTTCGCCCATTCGAGTCAAAAACATTTTCATCTGGACCGGCGTTGTATTCTGCGCCTCGTCCAAAATCACAAAAGCGTTTGATAGTGTGCGGCCACGCATGAAAGCGAGGGGCGCGACTTCAATCTCACCCGACGCTAAAAGCTTTACGACAAGGTCCCCCGGCATCATATCGTAGAGTGCGTCGTATAGTGGCCGGAGGTAGGGGTCGATTTTGTCACGCATATCACCCGGCAAAAACCCAAGGCGTTCGCCGGCTTCAACGGCCGGGCGCGATAAAATAATGCGATCCACTTTTCCAGAAAGCTTCAACTCAACAGCCTTGGCAACGGCTATGTAGGTTTTTCCAGTCCCCGCAGGGCCCAATGCAAACACCATGGCTTTGTTGGCTAGGGCCTCGAAGAATGTTGCCTGTCCGGCGGACCTCGGTCGGACGTGACGCTTGCTGGTGCGTATCGCCAGCTCATCTTCGTTTGCAGCTGATGGTCGTCCACCTTCCGCTAAACGCGCGGCTCCGTCGACATCGCCATTGTCTATCGTCTGCCCTGCTTCCAGGCGCCCATAAAGGCTCTCCAAAGCTTGTTGTGCCATTAGCGCCAACTCGTCGGATCCCTCGATTGTGATTGTATTGCCGCGCGTATGCAGCGTGACACCTAGCCGGGATTCAATTTGATCAAGGTGCGAGTTGTTGGGGCCATACAGCTGCTGAATGAGTCCATTTTTTTCAAACTCACAGGTCAATCTTGCTGTTTTATCTGTCAATGCGAGTTCACTTTTTCCGACGGTGGATTGGGCCCTGGTGGCGCGTTAACGGCCACGGCAGATAGGCTATTCGAAATAGCAGCGGTAATCTCCGTCATCACGATCATGCCATGATGTTTGGTTGGAGCATCTAAATGAACGGGTTGAAGGTAGGGGCTGCGACCAACCATTTGGCCCGCATGCCGGCCTGGGCCGGTTAACAGAACAGGAAGTTTTTGACCGACTGTGGCTAGGTTGAAGGCTTTTTGCTGCTGGGACAGCAAGGACTGTAATGCTGCTAAGCGCGCTGACTTTATATCTTCGGTTATTTGGTCAGAACTTTCTGCCGCTGGTGTTCCGGGCCTTGGGCTGTACTTGAAGGAAAATGACTGGGAAAACTTAATATCTTCTATGAGCTTCATTGTGTCGGCAAAATCCTGATCGCTTTCGCCAGGAAAACCGACAATAAAATCAGATGATAAGGCTAAGTCCGGACGACCAGAACGTAACCGATCAATAATCTGATAATAGGCTTCTCGGGTGTGTCCGCGGTTCATCGCCCCTAAGATTCGATCAGAACCGGACTGCACCGGCAAGTGAAGGTATGGCATGAGGGCCGGCACAGTTGCATGGGCATCAATCAGGTCGTCATCCATGTCGCGAGGGTGGGATGTTGTGTAGCGAATGCGATCGAGGCCACCAATATCGGCGAGCTCCCGAGCCAGGCGACCTAACGACCAAACCCCAGATCCGGACTTTGCGTCGCCATGATACGCATTGACGTTTTGACCTAGGAGGGTGATTTCACGCACCCCGCCAGAAACTAGCCCGCGTGCTTCTGTTAAAATATCTTTAGCGGGACGTGAGTATTCTGCTCCTCGCGTATAGGGAACGACACAAAACGTACAAAATTTGTCACACCCTTCTTGTATTGATAGAAATGCTGTTGGCCCGTCGGCACGAGGCGCCGGAAGATGATCAAACTTTGTGTCTGCTGGGAAATCAGTATCGAGAACAGTTTTGGCGCTGCGGTGTGCTTTGGCAATGAGTTCTGGCAGGCGGTGCGTCGTTTGTGGCCCGACCACGATGTCGACGTAGGGCGCACGCCGGACTAGCGCCGCGCCTTCCGCTTGGGCTACACACCCAGCAACCGCAATTAACATCGGCTCTGAGGTGCCGGCGCGATGGGATTTCATGGGCCGCAAACGACCAAGGTCTGAAAATACCTTCTCCGCCGCCTTCTCTCTAATATGGCACGTGTTCAGCACCACGAGGTCTGCATCGTCTGGCTGGTCCGCTGGCTCATAGCCCAACGGCGCCAAGACATCCGCCATTCGTGCGGAGTCATAAACGTTCATTTGGCAGCCGTATGTTTTGATAAACAGCTTTTTGCGACGAATGGGACTGCTCGATGGAGTCCCGCTTTGTTCTTGAGGCATAGTTTCGATCTATACCTGCTTGAGCGTATGAACGCAAAGTCTCAAGGCAATATAAAACAAGGCCAAGCCCAGCTATCTGTTCTTAGTGAAGCTTGCTAAACTCCCCAGGCGCAGCCTGTTCCGGCTCTCACTCTAGGGCCTTCTGACCCATATTATTAGCATCTATAGGCTCGAGGAGGGTGATCTCGATCATGGTTCTGCCGATCTGTAAAACGGGAACCTTGTGTTGCGCCCACTCACCAGAATTAGACGAGAAGAACCGCCCTAACTCTTATCGGCACTGTCATCAGGGACCGCGTATAGTTCGAGGCGGTGATCCACAAGTCTGTAGCCATGAGTCTTTGCTACTTCACTCTGTAAGCGCTCAATTTCTTCGTTACGGAATTCGATAACCTGACCTGATTTAATATCAATCAAGTGGTCATGGTGTGTGGAAGATGCTTCTTCATACCGCGCGCGACCATCACCAAAATCGTGTCGAGCGACAATTCCCGCATCTTCGAAAAGACGCATTGTCCGATAGACTGTAGCGATACTAATGCGCGGGTCTACAATAGCTGATCGTTTATGGACTTCTTCAACGTCTGGATGGTCCTCTGCACTGGAGAGGACACGTGCAATGACACGGCGTTGCCCTGTCATTTTCATGCCCTGATCAATACAGCGGCGTTCAAGCGGTGAAATCTCTGAAGTCATTTTGAGAAAGCAGTCTTTTCAGCTGTTCGGGTCATTAAATTTAAGGATTATTGAGGCAGCGTCGCTAAGTGTTGATTGTATAGGTCTCGTGCGCCATAAAATCAATGAATCGAAGGGTTATTAACGTGTTCGGTCACTGATCGAACTGAAATTACTGACCTGTTTCGTCATCAAAATTGCATCAGCGTGTCCATTGGGGCTTAGGTAATATTTGGCCCTTCGGCCAGATTCACTAAATCCAAGGCTCTGATACAGCGCTATAGCCGCATCGTTGTCGTCTGCAACTTCAAGGTGCCAGAACTCCACGGCACTTTCTTTGAGCCATTTCAATACGCAAAGTATTAGGCTTTGCGCTACACCTTGCCGTCGGTACGGCATACCCACTGCGAGAGTAAGGACCTCGGCCTCGTCCGCTGCCGTCCTGATTAATACGAAGCCCATGGGAGCTGTTGAGCCCGCAATCCAGCCGTTGACGTTGGACTGTGCAAGCAAGTCCAAGAACGACTGCTTAGACCAGCGTGCCTCAAAGCTATCCCGATGCAGCGCTTCCATTACTCCGGCATGTGCGATCCCTGCTTGAACAATGTCGTGGGTCATGGCCTTAAGCGGCCACCATGTTTTGGAGCAATGGCATCGGGTGGCCGTACATAGACTGGATTAGGCGGGGAGTCGGGAATAGGCCGAACCGCGGCGATGCGCGCGAGAACAGCTGCGTTGGCAACGTCTGGAGTGCCCTGTGACACCGATGGTCCGCAGTAAGGAATAACGCGCTCAGCACCGTCGCCCGCCAAAACCCACGTTCCGGCACCAATTGCCTCAGCAGCCACTTCGGGCAATAGACATTCAGGTTCAGTCTGTGCGTTTCCTTGAGGGTCAAAACAATGCAGATAAACTTCAGCACGTCTGGCATCAATGGCCACTGCGACCGGTGTGTTGGATGTGCCTAAGGTTTCTGTCGCAATGACTTCAGTTGTAAGAACCCCTATAATGGGAAGGCCGGTTGCTACGCCTATCCCGCGGGCTGTGGCCAACCCGACACGAACCCCAGTGAACGAGCCAGGCCCGACTGTTACGGCAATTCGATCCAAATCGTCGTAGCTGGTTCCTGCGTCGGTCATTGCTTGTTCAATAGCTGGCAGCAGGGCTTCAGCTTGCCCATGTACCATCGTACCGTGATACGAACCGATGGTTTTTCCATCGAGCCATATAGCAACCGAGCATGCGCTGGTGGTGGTATCAAAGGCGAGGATACGCATACTGCACCTGGGTTAATGAGATGTTGGAGTAGAGGTACGCTAAAGTGACGGTAATTCCAAATCGGAGATCGGGTAAGAATGCTTATTGAAATAGTGGCGCCTAAGTTTGACGTCGACCTTGAGATTGCCTACGCCACGCCAAACAATTTTATGGGCAAGGCCGTTTATTCCAGGCCGGGTTGTTATTTACATGCGGATGCTGCGGAGGTTCTGCAACGTGCAATTGCGTTGGCTAGGCCGCTCGGCCTGAGATTTAAAATCTTTGACGCGTTTCGTCCATCTGAAGCGCAGTGGGTTCTGTGGGAGCATACGCCAGATCCCGATTTCTTGGCGCATCCAGAGCGAGGGTCTCCGCATTCTATGGCGGCGGCTATCGATTTGACGTTGGTCGATGCATCTAGCGCTGAATTAGATATGGGAACGGCCTTTGACGACTTTAGTGCTCAGGCCTTTCACGGTGATCTCAGTATTTCATCCGTAGCTCAGAGGAACCGCGCAGTGCTTCTGGGGCTTATGACGTCTGCTGGTTGGGATTTTTTTCGTAATGAGTGGTGGCATTATCAACTCTTTAGTCCGCGCGAGACGTACCCCGTTCTTGACGATAGTGTGCTGCCAATTTCAATGATGCGCTGAAAGAATGGTCTCTAAGCCACTAGGGTGTTTGTGACAAAAGTTCTGCAATGCATGTCGGCGCAGGCAAGTCTTTGGCTTCGCTGCGCCCTTCTAGTGCAATCACCATATATTGAGTTGCGGCCTTTGTGTCACCGCTGCCCCCAATTTCAATTTGCGCCATCAGGCTTGCTGCCTTGGCACGGATAGAAGGTTTCATCCCTTTATCAAGCAGTAATTCGAGGCGACTTCGTGCCTGCCCCCAAAGTTTGGCGTTGAGCCATGCTTCGGCTTGCGCCAACCGGCTTTCGGGATGATTTAAATTTCCCGCAACGAGTTTCTCGACACGATTAGCTTGTTCTAGAGCTGCTTCACCGGGTGCAAGTTGCAAGTATGTAGAAAGCACGCTGGGGTGAGGGTTTTTTGCCCAAGCCCTCTCCAGTTCTGACGCCGCTTTTTTGGATTTCCCTTCGGCCATTAGGCCACACGCAAGAATGGCTGACGCTTCTGCGCGCGAAGGCCCTGCTGTTAGGGCCCTGTATGCCCATTTAATGGCTGCCGCAGAATCTTGATTGGCTAACGCAGCCGCGCCGGCGCGGAGGCAGGCTTCTGCGCGAAGTCGTAATTGATCTACATCGCCTAAAAGTCTTGGCGCATCCTTGCGATCGAGCGTGGTCGCAACGGCGCCCCATTTTCCTAGCGCAACTTGTAAATCTAAAACTGTCTTCAGCGCCCAGAGCGGCGCTGCATTGTTCGTGAGGGCGCGCTCCGCATGGGAAAGTGCACCATCAAGATCATCTGCCGATGCGGCTGTTTCCGTTAGATCTCGCAACGCGGCCAGTTCTGTTGCTGGATCCGACAGAAGCTCCAGAACTTCCGTATTTGTGGTTCTGACGCCGCTCAAAACGTTCATGGTTTGCTGGCGAAGTAAGCGCACGATGTCGTGCTCTGCGAACGCCGCGGACGCTTCTCGGACGCCCTTTTGAGCAGCCGCGACATCACCGCCTCGAACGCCGGCGAAGCCAGACATCAAACTTCTCAAACCTTTGTCGATCCGTTTGTCTCTTCGAGAATCTTTGTACGCACGGCCAGCGCAAACCAAGGTCGACCAGATACGCACGAGAAACGTGACAATCACCAAAAGCACGCCTAAGAGGGCGAAGAGCACGGCGACTGATGTGTTAACGCGCCACCCGATCCAATTGATGGTCACGGCGCCAGGTTCATTAGAAAACCAAACGGAAACCGTGACTAGAACGATTAAGCTCATCACATAGAGTATAATCTTTATCATGGCCTATTCACGCGCTTCGCTAGGCACTAGCGCGATATCTCGTCCGACATTCATCTGACCTATGGCTTGCGAGACTACAGCTGTGACGGAGCGCTCGGCCGTTGTGATGATGCGCGCGTTAGACAACCACGGGGCTAGTGTTTCTGCAGCTAGCCCCTTTAAATCTTCTGCTGCTATAATAGCCGCTTCAATGTCTCCGTTACTTAGGTGATCCTCGATGCGAGTGACGATGGCGCCGACAGAGGCGCTTCCATCATCGTCGAGCCTTCTTACGGTCACGACCGAGAGAATGCGATCGAGCGTATTCTGAAACCAAGATGCTGAGTCTGTTGGTAGCAAGCCAGCCCGCACGACGGACGGTGCAATCCCGTGAAACTGGTTCTGTAATTTTACCCTTGTCGGCACCCCGCTGCGTTGATGTGTTGCAAGGTCGGTTGTGTCGATTGTTAACTGTGGCTGTTTAACGGCGAAGGCTAGTAAGGCCTCGAGCTCAAGTTTAAATGGCCGGCCAGTGGCAACCGCCTCACGTAATTGAGACGCGGCCAAGAGCAACCCAATTGCTCCTGTTTGTTCATTGACAAATGTATTGGCGGTGGCCTCGACTAGGGTAATGCGGGCCGCAAGTCTCAGTGCGTCTGCCGCGTCAATGCCATTGCTTCCAACGCTGGTGGCCGTTTGAACGGTTCCGGTTTCGAGCGCTGTGAGACGGTGCCGCAAAGCAGTTAGCGTTGTAGCTGTTTGCGTGTTCGTTTCCGCCTGCGGTAAAAAGGGCGTTGTTGCCATCATCAACGATGCGGCAGTTATGGACTGCCGCAGGGCTGCGATTTCTCTTTCGGCCTTGGAAAGGCGATAAGCAATACTTTCAACCGCAGTCTCAGAGACAGCCCCGCTGGGTGGGCGCAGGCTTTCTGGCACTATGTCTTGCACCATTGCCGGCATCCATCCGTACCACCACGGCATCGTTCCAAAGGTTGCCGCCACAACGATAAGGAGCGCGACCAAGCGGATTGTAGACCTTCTGAAACCGCCAGGTCGCGGAATTGCTGTACTCTTCGCGGCGCCGTTTTTTTTCGCAGCTAACGCTGTGCTGTTCTGTGCTGCTTGTTCGGTTCTTGGTATCGGAGTGCCGGGGATTGGCTCTGAACCTAAATTATCAGCTGCATTTTCTTTTTGTCTGTCCTGGCCATTCGAAGATTGAGACCGCTGATCAGAAGCGGCGTCGTCCATAAGCCTGGCTGTTTGGCTCGTCGTGGAGGGGGCTAGTTTCGACCGGTCCGGCACCTCTCTGTCGACATCGTTCTGATCTATTTCGGGCTTGCTGGACACGCCTGGCTCCGGTTGAATAGGTGACTGCCCACGCCCCTTATCGGTTTCTGCGGTCATAGCGGGGCCTTTTCCTGTTGCAGTAGGTCAACGTCGGGACTGGCAATCAGAATACGCATAGATTTTTCACTATCGTATCACGGCTCTGTTTCGGCGCCAGCCTGGGTAGGGACTAGGCATGGCGGTTAGTGTGTTGTAGATGCTGACTATAGCCAAAACAAGGAAAGCCAGTTTATGCGGGTTCTGGGCATCGAAACCAGCTGCGACGAAACTGCTGTTGCCATAGTCGAAGATGGCGCTGATGGTCGTCGCTGCCTTGCTCACGCCCTGTCGTCACAAATTATCGAGCACCAGCCTTTCGGTGGCGTCGTGCCGGAAATTGCGGCGCGGTCTCACCTTAATCGACTTGATAAGCTGGTGGGACAAGCGATGGCTGAGGCTGGTTTGCGGTATGAAGATCTGGATGGCATAGCGGCAACAGCTGGCCCTGGGCTTATAGGTGGCGTCATTGTTGGCGTTATGACGGCGAAGGCGTTGTCTTCTGTTCACCGGAAGCCATTTATCGCGGTCAATCACCTTGAAGGGCACGCGCTGACGGCTCGCTTTACAAACGGCGTCGAGTACCCATTTCTCTTGCTTCTTGTCTCAGGCGGCCATTGCCAAGTTCTTGAGGTTCGTGGCGTTGGGCAATACCGGCGCCTTGGGACTACGCTTGATGACGCGGCGGGGGAGTGCTTTGATAAGGCTGCAAAAATGCTCGGCCTTGGTTTTCCGGGTGGGCCTGCAGTTGAGCGTGCGGCTGAAAACGGCCAGGCAGATCGGTTTTCTCTCCCGCGCCCGTTGAAGGGGCGCGCAGGGTGCGACTTTTCTTTTTCAGGCTTAAAGACGGCCGTACGGCATGTTGCAGAAGCTTTGCCGCCAGGGTCTATTCAGCCGCAAGACGCCAATGACATCGCTGCTGGGCTCCAAAAGGCTATCGTCGCCCATATTGTCGATCGCTGCTCAAATGCCTTTGCGATGGTGTCTGGAGAACGCCCGACGATGTTTGTTGTGTCTGGTGGCGTCGCAGCAAACACTGCGTTGCGACAGGCCCTGTCCGATTTGGCAGCAGATCAAGATGTCGCATTCGTGGTGCCGCCGGTAGATCTATGCACGGATAATGCCGTTATGATCGCTTGGGCTGGTTTGGAACGTTTAGCGTTAGGTCTCACTGACCCGCTTAATTTTAAACCGAGACCGCGGTGGCCCCTCGACGCTGCAACAGTGTGAGCCGAAATCCGGCCGTCAGGTATTATAGAATGCGCGATACCAATCCACAAAAGAGGAAACACCCTCTTCAATGCTGACGGCGGGGCGATATCCAACAGCGGCCTCGAGTGCCGTTACGTCGCACCAGGTTTGTTCGACGTCGCCGGCCTGCATCGGCTGAAAGTTTACAATCGCTTTCCGATCAAGGGCCTTTTCTAAGATTGAAATGAAATCCATCAGCTTGACTGGGTTTCCGCAGCCGATATTGAACACATTGTGGGGCGCTACACCACTGGTTGCTGGATCGGCGGGTGCGCCGATCCACGCCGGATTTTGTGCGGCTGGGCGGGTCAGCACACGAACAACGCCCTCTACGATGTCGTCTATGTAGGTAAAATCGCGGGCCAGATTTCCGTCATTGAATACCGGTATTGGTTCACCTGCAAGGATCGCCTTTGTGAACATGAATAGTGCCATGTCGGGCCGTCCCCAAGGACCATAAACCGTAAAAAACCTTAGGCCGGTTGCTGGAAATTTATAAAGGTGGGCATAGGCATGTGCCATGGATTCATTGGCTTGCTTCGTCGCGGCGTATAAAGAGATCGGGTGGGCTGCGCTGTGGTGTTCTGAAAACGGCATCGCCGTATTGGCGCCGTATATCGAACTGCTCGATGCGTAGACCAAGTGGTCTACCTGGCTATGCCTGCAGCCCTCCAGGATATTCAGCATCCCGATCAAGTTTGCATCCGCATAATCATGCGGATGGCTGACGCTATGTCTAACACCCGCTTGTGCGGCAAGATGAACGACCTGCGTTGGTTTAATGTCTTTGAACAGGGCGTCGAGGTTTGTCCGATCCGCAATATCCATGCGCACACCTTGGAATTGGCCTGACTTTGAAAGAATTTTCCAGCGGGCGTCTTTCAAGTCCGGGTCGTAATACGAGTTAAAATTATCGAGCCCAACAACAGAATAGCCGTCCGACAGCAACCGCTGTGCGGTGTGAAAGCCAATAAAACCGGCTGCGCCTGTAACTAGAACATTCATGGCTTCGGTTGTGGCTGACCAGTTGTCTCAATGCAAGGGCCTGTGATGTTAATTACTGCCTTAGCTTGCCATGGACACCGTCCCGCTCATCGTGTCACACAAGAGCCATAAAGGATTAATTTGGAGGCCGGTTATGCAGCGTATCGGAGTGATTGGGGCGGGGGCCTGGGGCACAGCATTGGCTGCGATGGCGCGCCGTGCCGGACGCGATGTCGTCCTATGGGCTCGTGAAGAGGAGGTGGTTGAGGGGATCAATGCCAGCCACGTGAACGAGGCGTTTCTACCCGAGGTCGCGCTTGACCCAGAAATTCGTGCGACGGGCGACTATGCTGAGGCGGTTGACGCTGACCTGGTGCTTTTGGTTGCGCCTGCCCAGCACCTACGCACTGTTTGCGCTGAACTGGCCCCGCACTGGAAAGGCGGTGTGCCAGCTGTCATCTGTTCAAAGGGTATCGAAAAGGGCTCAAAGGCGCTTATGACCCAGGTCATAATTGAATCCCTGCCGGCTGCGTCGCCGATGGTTCTATCTGGGCCGACCTTTGCGAAAGAAGTGGCAGCCGGTCTACCGACGGCTGTTACGCTAGCCTGTGAAGATGGAGTCCTTGGCCAACGGGCCGCCGATGCTATTGGCACAGCGACGTTCCGCCCTTATTTGTCTAAGGACCTTGTTGGCGCAGCGATTGGCGGCGCCGTTAAAAACGTTCTCGCCATCGCGTGCGGGTTGGTTGAAGGTAAACAGCTTGGAGACAACGCTCGGGCTGCCCTGATCACCCGTGGTTTGGTCGAGGTGGTTCGCTTGGCGTTGTCGCTTGGTGGGCAATCGCAAACCTTGATGGGCCTTTGTGGTTTGGGTGATCTACTCCTTACGGCCACATCAATTCAATCTCGCAACTATTCTCTCGGCGTTGCTCTGGGCCAAGGCAGAACGTTGGATGAAGTCTTGGGTGCCCGCCGGGCCGTTACAGAAGGCGTCCATACCGCCGAAGCCGTTGTCGCGCTTGCTGTATCCAAGGGCGTTGACATGCCGATTTGCTATGCGATGGATCAAATCCTTAATCGGGGCGTTGCTGTTGATGAGGCGATCCATGAACTACTCGACCGCCCAATTAAAGAAGAGCTCGATTTTAGCTAAGAAATCGGCGCCGTAACTGGCTTACTTAGGTCTGTTTGAGCTATGACCATAGACGACACCAGCTTGGCGACGCCGAGCGTGACATCGAGGACCTAGACGTGGGGCAAGCGCCGACCATCTATCCTGTCATCCTTTCCGGTGGTTCCGGCTCCAGATTGTGGCCGCTGTCGAGAGAGCAGTTTCCTAAACAGCTACAAGCCTTGACGGGCAGGCAAACGCTGATTCAAGATACCGCGTTGCGGCTTGGCCCGGATACGAGACCCTCCGCCTCAGCTCCAATCGTCGTGTGCAACGACGCACACCGCTTCATCGTCGCTGAGCAATTGCGTGCCGTTGGCGTTGAGCCAAAAGCGATTATTATTGAACCCCAAGGCCGCAACACAGCACCAGCGATTGCTGTTGCCGCTCAGGTGGTTGCCGACGATCCAGACGCGTTACTCTTGGTGATGCCCTCAGACCATATTATTCGTAAACCGGAAGCGTTTCGTGTCGCTGTCAGGTCCGCTGTCCCGTTGGCGGAAGAGGGTCGTCTTGTAACATTTGGAATCGCGCCATCGGAACCATCGACCGCTTACGGATATATCAAGCGGGGTGAACCCCTTCACGGAGATGCCTTTGACGTTGCAGCCTTTGTCGAGAAGCCAAGCTCGGATAAGGCACGAGAATTTATAGAGTCAGGCAATCACTCTTGGAATGGCGGTATTTTCCTTTTTCAGGCCAAGGTATTTCTCGAAGAGTTGAATCGTTTTGAACCCGACATCGCACCAGCATGCCGAGCCGCGCTCGATAAAGGCTCTAATGACCTTTTCTTTTTCCGTCTTGATGCTGAAGCCTTTGCCAAGGTTTCGAGTCAGTCCATCGATTATGGTGTCATGGAGCGCACGGACAAGGCCGCAGTGGTGCTTGTTGATATGGGGTGGTCCGATGTCGGATCATGGTCGGCGCTACATGACGAAAGCGAACAAGATGCCGATGGTAATACGCATATCGGTGACATTGTTTCCATCGACAGCAGAAATACGTATGTGCGGTCTGAACGACAGACAACGGCTGTTGTTGGATTAGATGGGGCTATAGTTATTATAACTGACGATGCGGTATTAGTCACCGATCGTGCGCACGATCAAAAAGTAAAGGATGTGGTTACCCAGCTAAAAGAGGCTGGGAATGAGGCCGCGACGGCCCATGCAAAAACCTACCGTCCCTGGGGGTGGTTTCAGACCGTCGGCCAAGGGGAACGCTTTAAGGTTAAGCGCATTTGCGTGCAGCCAGGCTCCAAATTGTCATTGCAGAAACACCGGCATCGCTCCGAGCATTGGGTTGTTGTTCAGGGAACGGCCATGGTGATCAATGGCGAGGAGACAATCATGCTTGGCGAGAATGAATCGACGTTTATTCCAGCAGGCACACTTCACCGCCTGGAGAACCCAGGCAAGGTCGACTTAGAGATGGTCGAAGTGCAGTCTGGTGAATACGTCGGCGAAGATGATATTGTTCGCGTGGACGATGACTACGGAAGAGAAAGCGAGCGAGGTGAGTGAACGGAGAGGCCCGTCATGCCGTTGGGCACGAAGCTGACCGAATATTGAGGCGTTGTTTCGGAAGCCCCCTTGGAAGACGATGGCCGCCCACGGAATTGACCAAACTTGCGCTTATGTGGCGAATTGGTTTTTTGGCGATGTCGTGAAAATGTCGTTACAAACAGTCGGGGTTTTGGCCCGGGTTAGGGGCGCACTAAGCACGTTGCCTGGTCTCATGTAATTTCACGCCTAACACCGCCGTTTATTAAATAGGACTATAAAATATGCTCATCGCTATCATGTGTCTTGATAAACCCAATCATCTTGATTTGCGCATGGCTACACGACCAGCACACCTGGTATGGATCAAGGCCAATGTGCCGGATGGGGTGTATATTGGCCCGCTGTTTGACGATGATGGTGAAACCTTTAAGGGCAGCCTCTACATTCTCGATTTTGAAGACATTGCTGCGGCCCGAGCCTGGGTCGCTGACGAGCCCTATTACAAGGCTGACCTATTTGAGTCGGTCATCATGCGCCCCAGCAAAAACATTTTCCCTCTTACTTAGTTCATTGTCTCATGCTTCCTGACCCAGATGAGTTGGCCGGCCGGGTGCTGTGCCAGGTTAAAGACTTGGCCACGACTAAAGCCAAAGACGTCATCATCAAGAATGGTGATGAGCAGTATTCAATTATGGTTGTGCAATGGAAAGGTGACATTCGCGCGTTTGTGAATTCATGCCCCCATGCCCGCGTACCGTTGAATATGCTCGGTGATACGTTCTTCGATTTAACCGGAAGTTATTTGCTGTGTACGACGCACGGCGCGCACTTTCGGCCGACTGACGGGTACTGTACGCGCGGACCCTGTCGTGGCAAAAGCCTCCGCCCGTTTCCAATTGAGGTGGTGGGCACTGACATTGTTGTCGTGCCTAAGGCCTAGGTGGTGACGCAGACCAACCTCGTGACGTACAATCACCGATAAGAAAGCGCCTAAAACGCTCTTTGATTGACGTATACCGGAGATACCTATGACTGATGCCACCGTAATCCCCGTTTCTGAAGACTGGATGAAAACTGCATTGGTTTCCGATGCTCAGTACCAAGAGATGTATGCACAGTCGATAAACGACCCGGAAGAATTTTGGAGAGAGCACGGTCAGATCATTGATTGGACAACCCCGTACCGGACCGTGAAGTCCGTTTCCTACGGCGCCGACGATGTTTCCATTAAGTGGTTTGAAGATGGCACGCTCAACGCGAGTTTTAATTGCCTCGATCGTCACCTTGATACCCTTGGTGAAGAAACCGCGATCATTTGGGAGGGGGACGACCCTAATCAACACAAGCACGTTACCTATCAAGCTTTGCACGAACAGGTTTGTAAATTAGGAAATGCTTTACGCATGCTTGGCGTTAAAAAGGGTGACCGTGTTTGTATTTATATGCCGATGATCATCGAGGCCTCGGTGGCGATGCTTGCCTGCGCTCGCGTCGGTGCGGTGCACTCTGTTGTATTCGGTGGTTTTGCGCCTCAATCCCTTGCAGATCGCATTAACGATTGCGGCGCAACGGTTGTAATTACGGCAGACGAAGGCGTGCGCGGTGGCAAAACCGTACCTCTCAAAGCCAATGTCGATAAAGCCTTGGAGCTCTGCGATACGGTTGAACACGTGTTCGTTGTTCAGCGCACGGGGGTTGGCGTACCGATGACGTCGCTGCGCGATGTTTGGTATCACGACATCACGGCATTTCAGGAAAGCTGGTGTGAGCCCGAAGAAATGAACGCGGAAGACCCGTTATTCATTTTGTATACGTCGGGCTCGACCGGAAAACCGAAGGGTGTTCTACACACCACGGGCGGCTACATGGTCTACGCAGCCATGACACACAAATACGTCTTCGATTACGATAGCCGCCAGGTTTATTGGTGCACGGCCGATGTCGGTTGGATTACAGGGCACACCTATATTGTTTATGGGCCGCTTGCCAACGGCGCGATTTCTGTAATGTTTGAGGGCGTACCTAATTATCCTGACGCGGGGCGCTTCTGGGACGTGATAGACAAGCACGGTGTGAATACCTTCTACACCGCACCGACAGCCCTGCGCTCTCTGATGCGTGAAGGTGACGGCCTTGTTAAGCAAGCCTCGCGCGCGACATTACGTTTGTTGGGGTCGGTGGGGGAGCCAATCAATCCAGAAGCTTGGCTTTGGTACCATCGTGTTGTTGGGGATAGCCGTTGCCCCATTGTTGATACCTGGTGGCAGACGGAAACCGGCGGCATCATGATTTCCCCATTGCCGGGCGCAACGGCCTTAAAGCCGGGATCTGCCGCGCGCCCTTTCTTTGGTGTGCAGCCCTGCTTGGTTGATGCGAACGGCATAGAGATTGAGGGCGCCGCTGAGGGGTATCTATGCATTAAGGATTCATGGCCGGGCCAAATGCGCACGCTCTACGGCGACCATAAACGCTTCATCGACACCTACTTCCTTCAATATCCGGGCAAGTATTTTACGGGTGACGGCTGCCGTCGCGATGAGGATGGCTATTATTGGATTACAGGCCGCGTCGATGACGTGCTTAACGTGTCTGGGCACCGAATGGGTACCGCTGAAATCGAAAGCTCACTGGTGGCCCATAAGGCCGTCGCTGAAGCTGCCGTTGTCGGATTCCCGCACGACATTAAAGGCCAAGGTATTTACGCGTATGTCACGTTGATGGAGGGTGCGGACCCGACGCCAAGTCTTCATGATGAACTGATCCAATGGGTGCGCAATGATATCGGCGCCATCGCTAAACCGGATCACCTGCAATGGGCGCCTGGCTTGCCAAAGACTCGATCGGGTAAAATTATGCGCCGTATATTGCGTAAAATCGCAGAAAATGAACTTGATGCGCTGGGCGATACGTCAACACTAGCTGACCCGAATGTAGTGGATGACCTCGTGAATAACCGGGCGGGTGCCTGACGAGAAATATGTTGTTGGATTCGTTTCTAGCTGCAGTTCAATTGTTTCCACTGCTGCGTCAACGGTGGCGACGTAGTGTTCTATAGTGGGTTTGGTGATGACCTCATCAGCTTGTTGAAGAGCGCCGACCGATTTTGATAGAATTGTCGTTCTTCCCTGAGTGGCCCTCATTCAATTTGCTATGGTCGGGAGTAAGGCCACCGGGTGATTTCTGGATGTTGGCACGCCGCACACGGTGTTCTGTCAAAGCCCAGATACGCGCCGCGCCGTTAATCCGTGGCCCCTTCATGGGGTGTAAGGGCAGCCCGCTTTCGCGAGGGTTTTAGAGATCAGGGCTTGCTTCACCCTAGAACAAAAGAGCGCCCCCTAGGCCGTTAAAGCGACGTCGCCGGAAACCATATTGCGAGCAAACCAAACCCTATTTTCGAAACAAAACCAAGGGTCCTTAGCTTAACGAAGAGTTTAAGAACAGTTGGTTTTAAAACGCTTCCATCTAGAAGTCGGAGCACCGGCCTTTTTGTTCCCAATCACCAAACCGGGTAGGCTCAGCGCCCTTCGGTCCGCCGGTTTCTTTCTCGGGGCTTGACGTCGCGCCTGGCTCTCCCCCACCGGCCCTGGGTTCCTTGGGGGAGCTAGGGTTCACCTTATTAGAGTTGCTACCAGCAGTTTTTGTCATGGGGTTCTCTTGTGTTTCTGTATGCTGCACATAATTCCAAATATGTCGTTATTTAACCACCTAGGAAATCGTGATGGAGACCTTTAGGGCCGGACTCACGCCCGAACAACTAGGCAATAGAATTTCTGCATTTGTTTAATTACACCTCCTGTCATCAAATAAGCGCTAGTATCTCTGGATCTTCTTGTAATTCGTCAGAGGCATACTGAGGTGTATCGCCGTCTGACTTAACAGCTGCCATGACCACTTCCTTGTCCGCCTTCAGTTCGTCAGAGGCATAATCAAGTGCATCGCCGTCTGGCAACTCAGACGACTTAACAGCCGCTATGACCACTTCCTTGTCTGTCCAATCTATCTCTTCCTCATCTTCCTCATCTTCCTCATCTTCCCACTCTCTTTCATCGGAAACATCTCTGCGGGTTATTAAGGATTCACCCGATTGCTTGGAAACTTCCTTTGCTTCCCTGGCACCTTCTTCACTTTCTCTGCCCGATATTTCTGAGTCAATCAGAGCTTGCTGGAAAGCATAATCGGCATTTGCCATTAGATCTTCGAGAAACACCCATGCACCTTCACAAGACCAGGCTCCCGTAAAGCCCACCTCTAAAATATGTTCATTCCCCATAATGTCTGCCGGCCCGCCATAGGTAAACGGTCCATCATTAATCTTGCTCTTGAGATCGTCTAGAAATTCTTGATCCGTAGATTCAATGCTTACGTAACCACTCGCAATGTTTGCCATATCAATAACTTTTTAATTGTATAATCGAGATAGGAAGATAAAAAAATTATATAAAATGCCACTAACTTCTATACCTCGTTTAAAGACTCCAATGTAACCGTAACTCTCAGGTCACGGCCTAAAAATTGTATATTAGTTGTCACTCCGCGACAGCCCCGGGTCGCCTATGGGCAGCAAGCGTTGCCCGAGCATTTTGCCGAAGGTTAGCGCTGGGGTTACCAGCATGCCGCCACAGAAAGAACTGCCCATCATGGCGCCCTGCCCCAGGGATTCCCCGGCTGCGTAGAGGCCGATAACCGGGGAGCCGTCTCCACGAACAACTTCAAGGTTGGTGTTCACTTTGAGGCCAACTGTGCTGGACACGGACATCGCCTGCGACCGAATGGCATAGAAGGGGCCGTCGGTTATGGGGCGGGGCATTATTTCCCGACCAAACGAATCTTTTTCGGACGCTTGCCCAATATTGTATGAGTTGACGGTTTCTTCGAGAGTTGTCGCAGGCAATCCCGCTTTCTCTGCCAAGGCCGCGATGCTACCTGCCACATAAAACATTGGCTCGCCCTTCTCCGCAGCAGACTGAATGTCACTTGCACTAACATCTGCAAACAGAGCTGGCGCCTCTCTCAACGTCTCAGAGTCAAAGACGATCCAGTGCCGTAAACCCGGCTGATCCTGAATTGTGTGCTCACGGACGTCGACGCTTGGCTCGTCTTCGCGGATAAAGCGCTTTCCATGTGCGTTGACATAAATTTCCCATGGCATGCGTCGTTCAGGCCAGTGAATTTGGCGCCAACGGACCTTGCTTGGCACATCGTAGCTTTGCATCACGCAGCCGAAGCTCGTCAGATAATTCTTGTGGCCCCAGGCCGTTCCGCCAGCATCCAAACCTAGTTTCAATCCATCGCCAATGCAGTAGGGGTATGAATGGTCCCCATAAGCAGGGTGCCCACCACTCAGTTCTTTATACATCGCGCCGTTAGCGACGTAGCCACCGGCGGCAATCAAAACCGCGCCTGCCATGTGTGTTTCGGTTGAGCCCGACCTTGACTGCGCGATGACACCTGTAATGGCCCCATTACTATTCTGGACGAGTTCCGAGGCGCGTGTGTTGAGTTTTAGGGTCACCTTCCCGCTCTTAACCAACTTCTCAAATAGTGGCCTCAACACCGCTAGAATCGCTTTCCCCTTGCTTTCGCCCCAAACATAACGGTTCACGCTATAGGGTTCGTGGGCCTGCCCTTTAACGGGGTGCTCGGGTAGCGGCCTAAAATTAATAGACTCGATCCAGTCCAAAGTCTCTGCCGCGTTATCAACAGCCAGCCCTGCGATCTCTCTATCTGCCGTATTCTTGGAAATACGCATGATGTCTTCGATGTGCTGCGCCGGTGAATCTTCATACCCCTTTTCTTTTTGCAACCGTGTTCCGGCCCCGCTCATTTGGCCGGAACTGAGATGAAGGGTGCCGCCAATTTCAGGAGCAGCATCAAGAACTAAAATTCTATCGCTGCGCTCGGCGGCGAAAATGGCTGCGGGCAATCCTGCCGTCCCGGCCCCTATAATGATGACGTCCCAGTCCTGGCTCATGTGTATCTCCTTTTAATTTTATTATGCAATCATAGCGGTTGATTTTTTATCCGTCACGGTTCCACGTGTGTGTAGTCCCTGACCGAACGATGGCGGTGATGCAGCCTTTACCCTTGACCCGGGCGTGTCAGCGGTCGACCGTGAACCTATGATAGATTTAACCACACCTGTGCGACGTCGTTACGTTGATGGCCGGTTCGGCCAGGTTCACCTTCGGGTTGCGCAACCCCAGAAAGATGCGGGACAAATCCCGCTTCTATGTTTCCACATGAGCCCCAATTCAAGCCGTATTTACAATACGTTCTTGGGCCAAATTGGCACTGACCGGCTCTCAATTGCACCAGATACGCCGGGTTTTGGCGAATCCGACCCCCCGTCCTCTCTGCCGTCTATCGCTGACTATGCTGCAGCTATGGTAGATGTCATGGATGCGCTGGAACTTAAAAAAGTCGACGTTATAGGCTACCACACCGGCTCTGAAACGTGTGTGGAACTCGCTCTCCAACATCCGGACCGCGTACGTAAATTGGTGCTGACGTCCGCCCCTATTTTTACAGATGAGGAGTTGGCGGCGCATCGGGATCATTATGGCAAACCTGAACCTATTGAAGATGGCAGTCATGTTGCGGCGAAGTGGAGGGCGTATCTTCACTGGGCTGGTCCGGGCTGGAGCAAAGACCACGTCGCAGTTCAATTCGCAGATGCTTTACGTCGACCCGATATCTCTTGGTGGGGCCACAACGCTGCTTTTGACTTTCCTATGAAAGCGAGACTAAGCGAAGTCTCTCAGCCCGTCCTTGTCCTTAACCCTAACGATGATTTGGTCGAGCAATCTCGCCGCGCTGAGGGCATCATGCAGAATGGCCTTATTCTAGAGCTACCAGATTGGGGGCATGGCTATCTTGACCTTCATACGGAAAAAGCTTGTGAAATCATCCGCGAGTTTCTTGATGCGCCGAGCGGGGATGCAGCATGACGGGCGTTTCTGTTCGCAAAGGGTATGTGGACGGCCGCTTCGGCCAGATTCATTATCGTATCGCTAAACCTGATCTTGAGACGACAAGGCGGCCATTGCTTTGCTTCCACATGAGCCCCTACTCCAGCATCATCTATGAGGCCTTCCTCAGTGAGATGGGGCTGGACCGCATGACCATCGCGATGGATACGCCCGGCTTCGGTGAGTCCGACCCACCTTCAACGCCGCCGGAAATTTCAGACTATGCTGGCGCCGCCGCGGACCTAATGAATGCGCTAAACCTTAGCTCTGTTGATGTGATGGGCTACCACACCGGTTCGAAGGTTGCTCTAGAGGTAGCCCTTCAAAACCCGACAGTCGTGAACTGTATCGTCATGGTGTCAGCGCCCCTGTATACGGACGATGAGCTGGCAAAGGTGAGGCGGGAATACGGCCCCGAGCCGCTCAGTGAAGACGGCTCTCACGTTCAAGCTTGGTGGCAATCAGCCGTGCGTTGGAGCATGGACGGCCGCACCCTTGATGATATCGGGCGGGTGTTTTGGGCGAAGCTCTTAAACCCGGCTATTTCCTGGTGGGGTCACAATGCGGCTTTTTCTTATGACAGCGCAGGAGCGCTGTCTAAAGTGACGAGCCCTATTTTGGTTCTCCGGCCTGAAGATGATGTGTGGGACGCTACGGCTCGGGCGAACGGTCTGATGGTGCATCCAGACAGCCATATCCACGACCTTCCTGGATGGAGCCATGGGTTCCTTGATCTCAAAACGGTAGAAGCCGCCGTGTTGATTCGGGGCTTCCTAGACAAAGACTAAACGCTTACAACCCACACCGAAGATTCTTATGGAGATATGTATGCGGTTAACCCTACTTGCGGTGATGCTGATGTTTGCCCCTCTTGCGGCCCAGGCTGAACAAGCCTCGATTGGTGAGGAGGCCCTCTCCAACCTCCAAGGCAAAAAGATTTTGCTCGCCGGGGCAACGGGTAAAAATGGCCGTTATGTTCTCAAGCGTTTGGGCGAACTCGGATTAGATGTTCGCGCTATGAGTCGCGACATTGAAGACGCAGCATACGAGTTCGGTAGTCAGTATGATTGGGTTGAAGCAGATGTCACCGACCCCGAAACGCTAACTAAAGCATTAGAGGGCGTCGATATCGTGATTTCTGCGGTTGCCACGGCATGGCCCATGGGCAGCTCTCGCTCTGAGAAAGTCGACTACGAGGGCACGATCAATTTGTCCAAGGCGGCTAAGGCTGCAGGTGCTACACGCTTCGTAATCATCACTTCATCGTCTTCCGGCGTAAAGGATCACTTTCTCAATAAAATTGGTGGTGATGTTTTGATTTGGAAGGGTAAAGCGGAACAGGTGTTGGTGGGCTCTGGCTTGGAATACGTCATTGTCGGCCCCGCTGGGATTGATGACAGTCCGGGCGGTGAAAAGGCCATAAGCTTGATCCCCCGTAGTGAATACGAAAGCGGTATGTTTATCGGCCGTGAAGATATGGCGACGGTTATCATTGCCGCTGCTGGCCGGGCTGATGCGAGTGGCCGGGTTTTCACTTCGACCAATGCGGAAGGCCCCCCATCTGATGCGTGGCTAGACCGCTTCGCGGTTTTGCCGACAGACTTAAACCTGCCGGATACTGATACAGCGGCATGAGCCAGCGTCACTCGGACTCAGACGATAAAACGGATGCCCTAGCTTCCCGTGCTGCCGCATTGACACTGCTTTCCGGCGCTGTGCGTGAAGGCAAGGCGATCGACAAACGCTTTCAGAAAATAGCTGGAAAGTTAGAGCCACGAGACCGCGCGTTTGTTCGGCACCTTGTTGCCACGACGCTGAGGAGGCTGGGTCAAATTGACGCCGTTCTCAAAACATTTACCACGCGCACACCTCCAGCCCAGGTTGAGGACATATTGCGTTTGGGTACGGCACAGATTTTGTTTCTTGAGACTGCACCTCATGCGGCCGTTGATACGTCCGTTGGCCTTGTAAAGCGTGTTCGTCAGCCTCGTTTATCCGGCTTGACAAACGCCGTGCTGCGTAAGGTTGCGGCGACCGGTAAAGATATTGTCGCCGAGCAAAATTGGCCACGTCTAAACACACCTGGCTGGTTGTGGGATGGCTGGACGAAAGCCTACAGCGAAACTGTGGCTCATCGCATTGGCGAAGCGCATCTCACAGAAGCGCCCCTTGATATTACATTGAAAGACCCATCCGTTTCAGGGGTATGGGCAGAAGATCTCGGCGCTGAAGCGCTGCCGACCGGGTCGCTGCGTAGGACGGAGTCCGGCCTTGTTCAAGACCTTCCCGGTTTTGCTGACGGTTTATGGTGGGTGCAGGACGCTGCTGCCGCTTTGCCCGCAAAAATTCTCATGCAAGCGGCCCGCACGTCAGCCGGATCACGGGTTGCCGATTTGTGTTCTGCCCCTGGCGGTAAGACACTTCAGTTGGCGGCGGCTGGTTGCTCTGTGACCTCAATAGATTCTTCTGAAAAACGATTAGAGCGCGTGCAAGAGAATCTAGATCGAATGTCGTTGTCTTCCGACATCGTGCACGCTGATGTCATGCGCTGGACGCCACCCGAGCCTTTCGATGCGGTATTACTTGATGCGCCCTGCTCTGCAACTGGCACGCTCCGGCGCCACCCTGACTTGGGCTACCTTAAGAAACGCCGCGATGTCGTCGCCTATCCTGAAACACAAAGAACGCTACTAAAACGCGCAGCGACGTTCCTCGCGCCGGGTGGAGTGCTTGTATATGCCGTGTGTTCGTTGGAACCGGAAGAGGGCCCTGGTGTTGTGGATGCGGTCCTACAAGAGGCCGGTTTGTCGCGACAAACGATTGACCCTTCTCAACTGGGCATCGATTCAAGTTGGATTGATGCGGCCGGCGCACTTCGGACTTTTCCTTACTATTGGCATCAGCGCGGCGGCATTGATGGCTTCTACGTTGCGGTTTTGCGAAAGAGCTAAAGCGGCTCGAATTAGAGATGTTGGAGTGCTGCAATAGAGGTGTCCATCAGGGCTAGTGCAGCACGCAGGCGGTGCATTACCCGAAGCCGCGCAGCTTCTACTGATTAATTTTCATACCTATCGATCGCCGCGTAGGCATCAATATTATTAGGTTTGAACGCGCGCAAAATGAAGTGTTGGGTTTCAGGCATTGGGCGCAGTCAGTCGTTTTTCACCGCACGTACAAAAATATAATCACCCTTGGTCGAGCGGTTCAGCATAAATAGAGCATAGAGCATGTGACATATGGTTTTTCGGACCAAGCCAAATCGGCCCATCGTGCCTTTGTTACCCATCATGTCGAGAAGGTCGCGATATAGGGGGGAGTAGAGCGGCCACCCCCAGGCGACAACGCGTTCAACGGTCAGGCCGGCGGCTCGAATCTTTTCTTCCAATTCACCATATTCGTAGTTTCGTACGTGCCCGACTTGTCGTTCAAATTTTCTCATCCGGCCCTGCAACGTCGAAATAATGAGTCGACCACCAGGTGCCGTCATAGCGGCCATATTCTTAATTGCGGTGAAGTCGTCAGCAATATGCTCAACTACATCTGCCGAGACTACGAGGTCAAACTTTTCATCCAAAGCTCCGGTCGCTATGTCACAATTTTTAAACGCCGCCGCGGGCGTGACGCGCTGTGCTAGGGCGATGGCGCGATCCGATACTTCAAGGCCTGTGCCTTGAGCGCCAGGGTGCTCTGCCATGAGTGTGCTTAACAAAGAGCCTTCTCCACACCCCACGTCGAGGATGGACTTTGGTGATAAATCTGCAGCCAGGAGTCTAAATAACCGACGGCTATGGCGGGCCATTGGGCCATAGAGCCGAGTATCGTCCCAGCCTGCTGCCCATAGGTCGTCATAGGCTTCCGCGCTAATGGGGGTTGCTTTCATGTTGGTCCGCCATCATCAACGATGTTGGGCTCCTCGATATCTGCAGCTTTGCATAGGAGGGTAAGGTAGGATTCTGCCGCATGGGCCCAACTGAACTGTGCGGCAACGCGTTCTCGCGCGGCCTGCCCAAGTTTGAATGTATAATCACGGTCTTCAATTACGGTACGCAATGCGTGGGTTAGTGCGTCGGTGTCTTCGACCGGAACAAGAAGGCCGGTCTCACCATCGATCACGACCTCGTCTAGTCCGGAGATTTTGCTTCCGATCACGGGGAGCCCAGCAGCCATGGCTTCAAGCATGGCGTTCGGCATGCCCT
The DNA here is from genome assembly GCA_028822445.1 of Rhodospirillaceae bacterium. Classification (GTDB taxonomy): domain Bacteria; phylum Pseudomonadota; class Alphaproteobacteria; order Rhodospirillales; family Rhodospirillaceae; genus WLXB01. Next base: position 325,777 of record JAPKDQ010000002.1, read on the forward strand.
CGTCACGGGACGGCAGAACAAAAACGTCTGCTTGTTCGTACACGGCCGGTAAATGGTCGCGCTTAAGCCAGCCTCTAAACACCACTCGATCGCTCAGCCCAAGTTTGCGAGAGGCTAGCGCGAGCCCATCCCTAAGCGGCCCCTCCCCCGCGATCGTCAGAGTCCAATCTACACGGCCTTTCATCTTGGCGAGAGCTTTGAGCAGAACATCCAAACCCTTTTGATTGACTAACCTCCCGACAAAAAGAAGTCTCAACGGCTGTTCTACAGTTGGGTGTGTTGACGGTGTCGCTGCGTTGAGATCTGCCCCTGCCGGAATCACATCAATGTTGATATCTGATGCGTGGCACCGCGCTAAATCTGCAAGCCCGCTTGAGTTGGCGACGACGGCATGGGCGGCATCCCAGACCTGCGAGATAACGGGTCCGGTGAGGCGGTGATAGATCGCCATCTCCTTACCCATAAAGCCTGGAACATCTCCGCCTTGTAGGGAAACGATATAAGGAAGGCCGATTACTTTTTTAAGCCACCAACCAACAGGGCCGGTCGGTAAGCCGAAGAAGACCAACGCTGCGTCGGCCTTGATCTGCCGTGCCAGTCTGGGCGCGATGAATATGGCATGCGCCATAAACATCAGCATTTCTGGAATTGAGCAGCGGTCTTGGTGCCGTCTTGCAGCCCAAATCCGATAGACTTGAATACCTCTGTCGTTGTCGCGACGCGGCAGGCTGCCTTGGGCCGCGGTCAAAACCGTAACCTTAGCGCCTCGTTTTATCAGTTCACGGCCGATCTGTTGCGTGGCATTGCCACCACCACCACCGATGGGTGGATATTCATAGTTCAGAAAGAGAAAGCTTGGGGGTCGCGACGCGGACATGGCTCTTCTGTGGTTAAGCGTTAAGACGCGAAGCGTTGTCGCGGCAGAAGTAGCAGACTATACCCGACTTTCTCAAGCGCGAACCGTCTAACCCTAAGGTCGTTGATAAGATGTGGTCAAACCGCTCACTCGTTTTTGTGACCAAAGTAGCCGTTAGTGCTGGGCTGCTGATTTTCATCCTGGGACGCCTCGATTTAGCCCTCGTTGGGGAGGCTTTAGGCCGATTAACCTCAGAAACCCTCATTATTGCAGCCGGTCTTTATGTCCTTGCGCATACTCTTAACGGCCTAAAACTTCAGATTCTAATGACTGATCGACCACTGTCTGATCTGGTTCGTTATACTTTTGTCGCTCTTTTCTATGGCGCCGTATTGCCAGGGCAGTTGCTGGGTGATGCTATGAAGGCCTATCGCCTGGTCCGGCCGGGCGATGACGGTGCCACAGTCGTTGCGGCGGTGGTGGTGGATAAGATTACGGGCCTCGCGGCGTTGGTCTTTATTACCGGCGCGGCACTTTTGATTGACCCAAGCGGCTTTCCAGACGCTTTTCCAGCGCTATCTTTCGCTCTTTTCGCCGGTCTTGTGCTAGCGCTTCTATTACCAATTGTTATACCCAGCATCCCTAGCCTGCTTGATAATGCACTGGGCCGGTTTCTCCTTGCATGGCGTGCCTCCGCGCGAGATTGGGGCCCCTTGTTTGCGTCTCTTTTGACAGGAATCGCGTTTCAGGTTCTTGCCGTTATTGTGGTCGCATATATCGGAACGGGGATGGGCATAAGTTTATCATTCCCGGCCTGGGTCGCCGTCGTTGGCTTGATCTCTTTAGTGCTGCTGTTACCGGTGACTGTGGCCGGAGTCGGCCTGCGTGAGGGGGGGCTAGTTATTTTTCTGGGCTTTGCCGACGTTTTGCCTACGGACGCGGTCGCCCTCTCCTTTGCATTGCTGGGATACACCGCATTTGGCGCCTTACTTGGTGCTGTAGCCGATTTTACCGGCCGAACACGTTCGCAATAATACCCGCCGTTCTGGATTTTGTAGCCGTTGAGACAAACCTTTCCTCGACTGCGTGCCGACATCACTGTATAGGCTTACATTCATGATCATCCAAGGTGGCTCGCCTAATCGGCAGTCACCTTATTTATTTAGTAAGGGGCACGCTCTGTTGGGCCGCGCTGCAAACCGCAGCCATTTGGGTCTGACATTGAGCCTGTTCTTTGGTTCTTTCGAAGGAGACATTCCGTGAGCCACCACAAATTTAAAGTTGGGCAACACGTAAAATTTGATGCGCCATCAATCAGAATGACCACGCGCATTGCTGATCCTGATGCTCCGAAAGAAAATTACGAAATTATGCAGCTGTTGCCACCTAATGGCACGGCGCTTCAGTATCGAATTCGGGGTGGCGCGATCGGCCATCACCGGGTTGTTGCGGAAACCGAAATCGATTTGGTCTCCCCACAGCCTTAATTCGTTCTTGAGCTGCAAACGGGCCACCTAAACGATTAGGGCCGTTTTCTCAACGTGATGATGAGTGGCGTCCAGCCTTGTAGGGCAATGACTACACTTGCCGCTAAACGATTGAGCTTCAGTGTTGACGCAATTTTCACAAGCCGCCCCACCTTTCCTAACGCCATCCAGCGTCCCACGGCAGAATTCCGCATGCGTTCACGAAAGACATCCTGACCCAGGCCTAAAATCTCCAGCGGCGTTGACTCTGAAATCTCAATGAGTGTGCGGCGAGCCCAAACGGGATTAACCTCTGTGCGAATGGTCGCGGCAAAAGCCGGGTCCTTACCGTAGACCGTTTTTATCCACCAGCAAAAGAACCGGTTGGAGAAAATTGGTGGGTGGAAGGCGGCGTAGTGTCCGTCGAAGTATGACAAATAATTCGGGCAAACGATCTGAACGATGCCGCCGGGCTTCACAACTCGAATTGCTTCCCGCAAAACCGCGGCTGGCTCGGCTGTATGCTCGAGAACATTGGATGAATAAACAACATCAAAGTGATCGTCGTCGAAGGGTAGTTTCTCCCCCGTCGCGCCCACGATTTTTGATGGGTCTAGTCCGTTTGCGGCGACTAAATCGCGTGCAATAGAGGCGGACTCCCCGAATCCTTCACCTTCCGGTTCGACGGCAGTACCATCAATCCCAAAATGTTTTGTCCAAACAATGTGTGTGACGCCGCATCCAGCACCGATTTCAAGAATGCGCTTTCCGTCTACATCTGTGACACGTTTTAAGATTGTTGCGGCCTCTAAGGCGCGCGCAGGGTCAAGTGTGTCCGCCGCAAATTGATCTGGGTCCAGGCCTTGAAGCGGTTCGAAATAGGTGCCCTGGCTTTGGCGAACACGGGAAAATGCCTCGTTGGTTATGAGGCAGTCTGGCGTAGATAAGCTGTCCGCATTCATCATACTGAAGCTTTTAGGCCATGGGACAACGCCATCCAACACCATAACGCGGAGCGATCGTCACGATTACCCGACCTATGGTCGGCCCAGCGGCTTTTTAGCCAAGAGGCATCCGCGTGTGGAATTGATGTGTCGGGTGGGTCCATGCTGCGCAGCCATCGTGATAATGGTATTCCAAACCCTTTCTTTTTACGATTGAGAATATCGCCAGGTAGTCTGCCTTTAAGTGCGCGCTTCAAAACCCACTTTGTTGTGCGACCATTTAGCTTGGCTTGCCAAGGTAGGCGTTGAGCAAGCTCCGCGACACCGTTTGCGAGAAAGGGGCTCCGCACCTCAAGGCCGACGGCCATGCTTGCTCGGTCAGTTTTTGCCAGAATGCCATCTGGTAAATAGTAGCGGGTATAAAAGTCGAGCGTCTTGTCTACGATGTGTGAACTTGGACAACTTTCCCAAGCCGCTATGGCTTCGCTGTATAGGGATTCGGCCGCAACGGGTTCACGAAAGAGGTCGCCTATATCTTCAGGGCTTAACGCGCCCAACCAACGTGGGTTCCATTGGCTTTCTGGGTGTTTTAGCCCGCGTAGTCCGCGGTTCAGAACGAAATCAAAACTCATATTTGCATCAGAGCGCGGGAGCCAACCAGCCACCTGTTTGATCGCATCATGGACAGGCTTCGGGACGGCTTTATCGTATAGTGCAGCTCTGTTGAGAATCCGAAATGGATCGTAGCCAGCAAATAGTTCGTCACCACCGTCACCGGATAGCGCAACGGTTACATGTTTACGCGCAAAGGCACAGAGAAGGTATGTCGGCAATATTGATGGGTCGCCCTGCGGTTCATCGAGCTTCGATAACAAGGAGGGAAGGTTACCCTGAGCTGCATCAAGGTCGCATATTTCAACATGGTGTGTGCTGCCGACGCGTAATGCCATCTCTTCGGCCCATGGGGATTCATCGAAGCTGGTTTCTCTAAAGCCGATGGAAAACGTGTCCAGGGTCGACGGCGGTCTTACGTCTGCAGCGCACGACAGGATGGCGCTTGAATCAATACCGCCAGACAAAAACAAGCCCAGGGGAACATCAGAGTCCAACCGAGACGTTACGGCGTCACTCAAGACGCCCTCTAATTCTGCAGCCCAGTCGTCAGGGGTTCCAGGTGGTGTGGCCTGGCCGTCGAGAGAGAAGCGCCAATAGGCATGCGATTTCGTCGATAACGTCTTGGTGTCAACGGTAAGGTATTGGCCCGGCAAGAGTTTTGAGACGCCTTCGTAGGGCGTGTGTGGCGCAGGAAAGAAACCGTGGGAAAAAAATTTCTGCAGAGCTATTTTTGAAACGCTAACATGTTCTAAAGCGGGGTGTTTGAGTAGGGCTGTGAGCTCTGAGCCAAACACGAATGTGTTTGATAGACCCGCGTAGTAAAGTGGTTTTTCCCCAAAGCGATCTCGGGCCAGGGTGATGGTGTTTTTGTTTCGATCGTAGATTGCGAGAGCAAACATCCCGTCGATCCGGATGAATAGACCGCAGCCCCATTCTTTCCAGCCATGCACTAAGACTTCCGTGTCCGCATGGTTCGATGTGAAACGGTGACCAAGCGCCTCCAGTTCCGATCGAAGGGCGCGGTGGTTGTAGATCAGGCCATTAAATACAACAGCCACTGTGCCTTCAGAATCCCACATCGGTTGCCCCCCCCCGGACGGGTCGAGAACAATGAGGCGGTGGTGACCGAGGAAAACTGGTGCGTGGTGGTCGCGATAGTACCCCTCTTCATCGGGCCCGCGATGAGCAAGGGCAGCGGTCATCGAGCGCAGTATGTCTTCGTCGCCGCTACCGACGAATCCCGCTAGGCCGCACATACACTATGACGGCTCAGTATCACGGATTATCATCCATATTGATGCTGTCGCGCACTGTATACTGGCGCTTGCCCTGTGACTCGAAATAGACACGCACCATTGCTTCTGCGAGCAGTCCCATGAGAATGCACATCACCCCTGTGATAAAACCCAACGTGAATAAAAGTGGGAGGGGTGTTTCGACGAAAGACGTGTTTTCAAACCACTTTAGATAGAGCGCCCATAGGCCAGCAATAAATGAAACGCCAAAAAAGGAAAACCCAACGGCGCCAAAAATGTAAATCGGCTTTGCTTCGTATTGGGTTAGAAATTTTACAACCAAAAGATCAAGAAGCACTTTAAAAATGCGGCTGAGCCCGTAGCTGGATGCCCCCTGCTTGCGGGCGCGGTGGCTGACTGGAATTTCTGCTATTTTTGCACCTTGCCAGTGGGCATAAATTGGGACGAAGCGATGCATCTCGCCATACAGGCGGAAATCTTCCAGAACGTCGCGGCGGTAGGCCTTTAGGGTGCAGCCATAGTCTTTTAATCGCACACCGGACACCCACGAAATGATCCGATTAGCGATTCGAGAAGGGAGGATGCGTGACCAAAAAGAATCTTGCCTATCCTTGCGCCAACCGGAGACGACCCCGAAGCCCTCGTCCAGTTTTTTCAGTAGCTTGCCGATATCTGCCGGGTCGTTTTGCAGATCGCCGTCCATGGGCACTATGACTTCGCCTTTGGCGTGGTCGATCCCTGCCATCATTGCTGGTGTCTGTCCGGCGTTGCGCTTAAAATACAGCACCTTAAAGCGGCTGTTACTCGTTGAGGCGACTGCCAGCTTCTCGGCAGTGTCATCGGTTGAGCCGTCATCAACGAAGATCACCTCATAGGGGCGACCTAAGTCATTTAAAGCTGGGCTTAGGGCCTCACACAAGGGTGTGACGTTACCCCCTTCGTTGAATAGAGGAATTATTACGGATACCAGACCCGGGCTGTTGCTCACTTGATTTTGTACCACTGAGAGTTGTCTCGTTATCGATATTGTTTGTACAAGTATGGAAGGTTATTTGCGTTATGTCCAAGGGCTGTGATGCATTCTTAGTGAACTAAAGGCCGTGTTTGGGCGGCATGTTGGTCAGGGCGCCACCACCTTCGTTACTCATACTGTGCCGGGCGAGGCTGCTTTGCATTTCCAGGTTCAGGCGGAATTGATTACTATCTGGTATGCCGCTAAAAAAATGTAGACGTATTGGGCGCAATGCCCGAGGTGAGATTACAGTTGCCTGATGTGCTTAGTGTAAGGGAGACCCCATGAGATTTCTATCTATCCTGGTGTTGTGTCTTGTTTCTAGCTCGGTCCAGGCGACTTGCACAGTAGATGACTTGTCGTCAGTCGGTGTCACGGGCTTCCAAGAGGCAGTTCTGAGTGTTTTTGATCTCGATGCGTCCAGTGAAACCTGGCAAATAGTGGGTGGGTTTGACGTCTTGTGTGACGGCCCGGTTGAGCCGGGCGTCGCCGAATTTTGGGGCCTTTCTGCTGAAACGCCGATACATCAAGTTGTTTTGCGCAAGGGAAGCGGAAACCGCGGCCTCGTTCGGCTCGTTAAAATTTATGGTGTGCCTCAGGTGCAAATTCGGTCTTCCGGTATGCCTTGGGATCACGGCGGGTATTTCGACCTTTATGTTTATGTCAGTGATGTTGAGGCTGTATTTGAGCAGCTGCGTGCGCGGGGTTGGCAGGGCTATACAGACCCCGTCAATTATACGCTTCAGGTTTTTGATATTACAGAAGCGATCGCCCGTGGCCCGAACGGCGAGGCACTAGTTCTCATGCAACGCAACGCGCCGCCTTATGATAAGGCAGCTGCGGGATCAGAAAGCGGGATGAGTTGGCCGTTTAACACGGCACTCATCGTGTCTGATTACGAAGCCAACTATAACTTCTTCGCCGATATTTTGGGGTGGACGGTCCATCTCAGTGGTGAGTCCATTACCCCTCCCCCAGGCCTAAACCCTACGGCTATCCCGCTCAATCTTGCCAGCACGTTGCCGCGCAAATTTACAGCATTCGCGAATAGTGAGTTAGACCGCAACGGCTCGCTACAAATCTTGAAAGCCGAAGGGCTGGCGGGCCGAGATTTCCGTGCGAGGGCTGAGCCGCCAAACCTCGGTGTGCTGACGACCCGTATCCCGGTTGGTGATATTGAAGGTTTGGCGCGCAGGGTCGAAGAAAAGGGGTACCCTATCCACGCGCCTATTACGGCTTTGTCGTTGCCACCCTATGGACCGGTGAAGATGATGGCCTTAAAAGCCCCGAACGGCGCCCGCATTGAATTTTTTGAACAGAAATAGCGGCCTATTCCCATAACGACTTGGACTATTTCATGCGCTTTCTTATCGTTGCTCTTGTTCTGTTTAGTTTTTCTGACGCCACCCTTCATGCGGAGACTGTCATTCGGTGGTCGGCCCAAGGTGACGCTATTACCCTTGATCCCCAGGCTCAGAACGAGGGTATGACCCTTGCCACAGCGCAACAAATCTATGAGCCCCTGGTTAACCGCGATGAAAACATGAAGCTAACGCCGGGTCTTGCGCTGTCGTGGGGTTTAATGGACGACATCACCGTATGGGAATTCATCCTGCGTCAAGGCGTTGTGTTCCATGATGGCCGGCCCTTTACGGCTGATGACGTGGTTTTTTCTTTTGCTCGCGCACTGATGCCTACATCCGACATGAAGGATATCATCGGCACGGTCCTTGAAGCTGTTGCTGTCGATGAATTCACGGTGCAGATCGTGACCGATGGGCCGAATCCCATATTGCCGCAGCAGATCACCGACATCTTCATTATGTCGCGCGGTTGGTCAGAGGAAAACGGAGTTACGGGCCCTCAGGATGTCGCATCCGGTGAAGAAACCTATGCAGTGCGGCATACGAATGGTACGGGACCCTTTGTGTTAGAGGCGCGCGAGCCAGATGTTAGAACGGTACTGACTAAGAATTCGCAATGGTGGGGTCTTAAAGAAGATAACGCCCATAATATCGACAGAATCATTTTCACGCCGGTCTCAAATGCTGCGACGCGTGTTGCTGCCTTGTTGTCCAACGAGTTGGACTTTGTGTTGGATACGCCAGTTCAAGACTTGGCGCGCATTCGCCGAACACCTGGCCTTACCGTGCAGTCTGCGGCTGAGGTACGCGCTATTTTTATGGGGCTTGATACAGGGCGAGCAGAACTCCGGTCATCCAACATTAAGGGTAAAAACCCTTTCTCTGACATTCGAATACGCCAAGCTATGAATATGGCCGTGGACCGCAAAGCAATTACGCAACGCATCATGCGCGGCATGGCAGAGCCTGCTGGGATGTTGTTGTCACCTGGCATTGGCGGTTACACAAAAGAAATTGATGCGCTGCCGCTGCTCGATCCAGACGCGTCGCGGGCTCTGATGGTAGACGCTGGGTATCCCGATGGATTTTCCGTGACTTTGGATTGCACCAATGACCGTTACATGAATGATGAGGCTATATGCCAGGCTGTTGTTGGCATGCTCGCGAGGATTGGCATCACCGTTCGCCTTGATGCAAAAACGAAAGCCCTACATTTCCCTAAGATTCAAAATAATGAGACGGACTTCTATCTGCTCGGATGGGGCTCCGGGACGATGGACAGTCACTACCACCTTAATTTTCTAGCGATGCCGGATCGCGCCTGGAATCGTACGGGATTTGATGACCCTGATCTCTTTTCTATGATCGACGATGTTGCCATCGAAACTGACCTGGTTAAACGCAACGCTATGATTAATGAAGCGTGGCTGCGTCTCAAGGCGGCTGAGGTTTATATCCCGCTCCACCACCAAGGGCTGGCCTGGGCCATGAAAGACCGCCTCCGTCTTCCCATTCAGCCGGATAACCTACCGCAATTTCGTTTAGCGAAGGTGGCAGATTAAGTATGCAAATCTCTCTATAATATCGAGAGACAAACTTGAAGCTTCATCGTAGCAATCCAGATTATGTCCGCGCAGTCCATGCTGCAGTGCCGCTTGTCGCGCACCTTGAGTGCGGGAAACCAAAGCTCAACCATTCTTGATTACGGCTACGGAAAGGCGACCCCCGTCCGGCGATTCCTGAACTAACCGTCACCGAGCAATATCTGCGATGCCCATTAGAGATACTGGGCCATTGCCTGTAGATGCGGCCGTTTAAATCGTTGATGCTGCCTTGGCATGCAAGAGAGAATGCTTATCGCCGCGCGCGCGGGGCTGAGTGGTGGCGGACGACCTTATTGCGCTAGAGATGCTGGAATGCGTCCTTATTATCGGTTCTACTTTGCCCTCCCAATAAGGACGCATATCTTGACTTGAGGTGATGGCGTGCCACAAACGCTTCATGTTTTCCTTTTTGATACGTCGCATCGTTCAAGCTGCTCTGGTCATGGTTTTGGTCAGTGCGGCTGCTTTTGTGCTGTTCAACTATGTTGGTGACCCGGTTAATAATCTTGTTGGCCAAGAAGCGTCTTTTGAAGACCGACAAGCGTTGCGCGACCGTCTCGGATTGAACGACCCTGCGCCGGTTCAATTCGTCCGGTTTCTGGGTAACGCCTTAACGGGTGATTTCGGTATTTCCTACCGAATGCAGAGACCAGTATCCGAGCTTATTGTAGAGCGCCTGCCTGCGACGGTAGAGCTTGTCATTGCGTCGGCCTTGTTTTCGTTTCTTCTTGGTATCCCCATGGGTGTGTATACCGCAATTCACCGTGAGGGTTTTGTCAGCCGACTGGTCTTATCTGTCTCTTTGATCGGTGTGTCTTTACCGACCTTTGTAATTGGTATTGGCCTGATCTACCTGTTTTCTGTGAGTCTCAGTTGGCTCCCGTCTTTCGGTCGGGGTGAAACAGTTGCCTTAGGATTATGGACGACAGGTTTTTTAACCCCGGCGGGCTTAAAGGCGATCATTCTCCCTGCGGTCACACTCGGGCTCTTCCAAATGACGTTCATTCAGCGCCTTGTCCGCGCTGAAATGATCGAAGTGCTCGGTACAGATTATATTCGGACGGCGCGTGCGATGGGCGTGTCGCGTTCCCGCATTCACTATGTTTATGCACTGAAGAATACATTACTTCCGGTGATCACCGTGATTGGCCTCAAGCTTGGCGAATTGATTGCATTTTCCATTGTGACGGAAACCGTTTTTCAATGGCCCGGCCTTGGCCTTTTATTTATTCAGGCCGTTGCGTTCGCCGACATTCCCGTGATGGCTGCCTATCTGATTATGGTAGCGCTGGTGTTTGTCGTTATTAGTCTCGCCGTTGATATCTTGTACGTTTTTATTGACCCGCGTTTGCGAACCAGAGCTGGGGGCATACTGTGAGCGGTGTGTCGTCGATAGCTCCGCGTGCCGCGCTATGGATTAGTTATCGCCAGAGTCCTCTTGCGATAACAGCGTCGTGCTTTGTGACCGGCTTTCTCTTGTGTGCGTTTCTTGCGCCTTGGTTGGCCCCCCAGGACCCGTTTAATCCCATCAATCTTGAATTGATGAATTCGTTCCTACCGCCGGCCTGGACGAGTGGGGGTAACCCTGCTTTCTTATTAGGAACCGATGATCAAGGCCGAGATATGTGGTCCGCGATTTTGTACGGCAGCCGGATATCGTTAACGGTTGGCCTTTCAGCGGTTGCCTTTGCAGCGGCGCTCGGTATTACGGTTGGCCTTGTTGCTGGCTACATGGGCGGTTGGGTGGAAACCCTACTAATGAGGCTAGCAGACGTTCAGTTGACAATCCCAGCGCTGCTGGTCGCGCTGATGGTAGATGGTTTTTCAAGAGCCGTTTTGTCGCCAGAGGTCCACGACGGTGTTGCGCTCTATATGCTGATCTTTGCCATCGGGATCTCTGATTGGCCGCAATATGCGCGCGTTGTGCGTTCTGCAACGTTGGTTCAAAAACAAATGGGATACGTCACGCAAGCAAAACTTATCGGCGTGCCTGATGTTGCGATTGTCCTCGGCCACATCCTTCCGAACGTTATGACGTCTATCCTTGTGCTTGCAACATTGGGTTTGGCGCTCGCTATTATCGCTGAAGCGACGCTGAGTTTTCTAGGTGTTGGGATGCCGCCAACAACGCCGTCTCTTGGCACCCTGATTCGGATTGGTAACGATTACCTGTTCTCTGGAGAATGGTGGATAACTCTGTTTCCTTCACTGGCACTCATTCTCCTTGCCCTGTCTGTGAATTTGCTTGGGGATTGGCTACGTGACGCTCTCAATCCGCGTCTTCGTTAAGCGGCCTCATTAGGCGCTTCCGCAAGGTCACCGGCCCCGTGAAGTAGGGGGCCAATATCATTACTGTCAAGCGGTGTAGAGGTCTAACCTGCTCAGATCAGGCATCAATATTGAGACTGCTCATGAACTACAACACTACAAAGCTTTGGTCCGTGGGGTCGCTCCATTGCATGGTGGTCGACCGGAACAAAAGCTTTAGAATGACCAGGTAGGCCAAAGGTGGCGCTGGGCAACGGGCCCCTCTACAATAAAACCGGAAACTGACAAGTCTGCCATTAGACTTTTCTAGCGCCTCTTTTTATTGGGTCAAAGCGTGAAAAGAGAAAAATGTCGCTACACTGTAAAGCATGTTTTGTCTGATTTTAGGATGCATTGATGATTATCACACCTCTCTCAGACGTCTGCGGCGCCGAGGTTATTGGCTTCGACTGTGGTGGTGATATTGACCATAAGTACTTTCAGGCGGTGCAATCTGCTTTTAATAAACACTCTGTTTTGGTTTTTCGTGATCAACACCTAAAACCTGATCAACACATTGCATTCTCCAAATGCTGGGGAGACATCAAAGGTCATATTCTTACCCAGTACCTCTTGCCGGGTTACCCTGAGCTTTTGGTTGTTTCAAACAAGAAGGATGACAACGGCGACCCGGTTGGGATTGAAGATGCTGGTCGGTATTGGCACACCGACGTTAGCTATGAATCGGTGCCACCGATGGGGTCTCTGCTCTACGGTTTAGAGGTCCCGTGTCATGGCGGTGACACGCTATTTGCAAGTCAGCACCGGGCCTACGACAACCTACCCCAGGACCTGAGGGGTCGCGTTGCAGATCTAACAGCGCATCATCGCTTTAACTATACACAGATCCAGGCTGAAGACGGCAGCGCCCGCAAACCGCTAACTAAAGAGCAAGAGAAGCAGTTGGTTGGTGCTGTCCACCCCATTGTGCGGACGCACCCCGATACAGGCCGGAAGGGGCTTTATGTGAACCCCGGCTTCACAGATCGGGTTGTTGATATGGAGGAGGGCGAAAGCCAAAAATTACTTGATACTTTGTTCAGCTATGCAACCGATGATGCTGTCGTTTATCGGCATAGGTGGAATGTCCGTGATCTCGTATTTTGGGACAACCGCTGCCTAATGCACCACGCGACGCCTTATCCGGCCCATAGCATTCGCCACATGAATCGGACTACGGTTGCTGGATCTGTTCCGGTTTAATGCTAGTCTGTGCTCGTGCGTTCTAGCATGCGCGCAACCTTGGTTCGTCGGGGCATCACGTAAGCTGCGGCGAAGAATGTCACTAGGGCGCCCGTTAGAAGTGGTGGGCCGAAGCTAAAAATCTCTGCTGCAGTTCCCATGACCATTGCACCTAACGCTGGTCCGCCGCGCCCAATAACTAACCAGACACTCATGACCCGTCCGCGCAATCGATCTGTAACGGACGATTGAATTAGTGTTTGAGTGCCTGTGCCAGTGCAGGCTTGCGTGAATCCGGACACCGCGAGGAGCAGTGCGCCCGTCCATATATTTGTCGACATGGCAAAGACCGACACCGCGGCGCCGTTAATCATAACGCCGACAAACACGATATTAGTCAGTCCGGTTAATCGACCTCTCTGGGCTAGCCAGATAGACGCGCAAATGGCACCCAGCCCCATAGCAGACGTCAAGATCGCGAGGCCTTGTGGCCCACCTTTGAACACTTCACCGGCAAAACCCGGGAGTAGGTCGATCAAGGGTCGTGCGAACAAAGAGTTCACCGCCGTTAACGCGATTATCGCGGCCACCCCCGTGTGAGTGAACGTGAAGCGCGCGCCTTCCACCAAGTCTCGGAAATAAGACGAGCTAGGCGGAATGCGATGCTCTAGGCGGGGCATGCGGATCATGGCCATGGCGACTATCAACGCCGCGTAAGACCCAGCATTTACGAAGAACGCCCAGGCAATATCTGTGGTCGCAATTAGAATCCCAGCAATGGCCGGCCCGATAATGCGTGCGACGTTGAAGATGATGGAGCTGATTGCAATGGCGGTCGACATCACTTCACGGGGCACCATGTTGACGACCAGCGTCACACGCGCGGCTTGGTTCATCGCATTTGTGATGCCGCCGATTGACATTAGGACGACTAACATCTCTGGAGATATGTGCCCGGTGAGCGTCAAGAGCCACAGTGCAGTCGCCTGAACGCAAGCAAACCCTTGAGCAATCATTGAGACGCGCAACCGATCGAACCGGTCGGCGACGACACCCCCGAGCGGTGTTAAAATAATGATCGGTAAAAATTCAGCGATCGCTATGGCGCCAAGCCAGGCACCAGATTCTGTGAGTTCCCACATCAGCCAACCGACGGCTAGGCGCTGCACCCACATTCCCGTCAACGACAAGGTGTTCCCGGCAGTATACAGAGCAAAATTGCGGATGGCGAAGACCTGACGCAGGCCTGAAAAATCGGGCAGGGATCGTTTCATATTGCGGCGAGTTGTACCGGCTCTATCCGGATGCGTCCATCCGCCGTTCATAGCCCGGTTGCCGGTTGGTCAATCTGACCAACGAAGAAAATAAGATTTTTGGTGGAGCCGAGCGGGATCGAACCGCTGACCTCGACGTTGCGAACGTCGCGCTCTCCCAACTGAGCTACGGCCCCCCAGAGGAAGGGCGCGGATATTGTGCGGAGCGGTGCCCTAAGTCAAGCGCCTGACCTCACGAACGGAAGACCTGACGAAACGGTGATTATTGAACCTTTGGGATCGAGCACTCTCAGTTCTCCTAGGTCTAGACGGGCGCACGGCATGGAGCCATTTAAACCAAGGCAACAGCACCCGCTTCTCCAGCGGGTGCAGAAATAACTCTTCATATCGTTTAGTTCTAGTGTCCGTATTAACAGGAATGATGGATTGCCCCATCACACTCTCAACATAAAGCCCTCCATCCGGACCAAAGGCTAGGCCGCGCAGATCATGAAAGGAAATCCCAGAGAGCACCCGTTCGGTGCGCTAAGCTGCAGGGCTACTTGTGCAGCTCGCTAGTACTGTTAGCGCGGAAACATAAGTTGTAAGCGCTGTTGTGGATGTGCCAAGGGCCCCCACCCATTGCTCTTGTCTACTGGGTCTCTGCTCAGTACGGTGCGGCCGCACACACCGCCTGCAAATGGCAACCCGGAGGACATTAGGTGGATCTACTCGTTCCGATAGTTCAGCTTGTTCAAATCATACTCGATATGTACTGGCATGTGGTCGTCGCTGCCGTCATCCTGAGTTGGTTAGTCAACTTCAGTGTTATCAATACTCACAATCAGTTTGTCCACATGATTTGGTCGACCCTACGTCAGATGACCGAACCCGTCTTTCTGAAAATCCGACGTTACGTGCCGATAGTGGGTGGCCTCGACCTTTCACCAATCGTTCTTCTGTTGGGTCTTTGGTTGGCCCAGCTATATCTCAATATCCTCATTGTGTGGATGGTAAATTAATAAGGTGGCTGTCGCGTTGGCGTATTGCTGCGCTGAAGGTGATTGCATTACCGTGCATGTGTGTGGGTCCCCCAAAGCTTATCGCAAAGTCGTGCGTGTGGCCGGCGATCCCGCTAAACTGTCAGCAATTACAGACCGATGGAGTTTGATATGAGCCAGGCAACCCTTATCGATGGCAAAGCGACGGCCGCTGCACTACGAATCTTGATCGGCAAAAAAATTGGACAACTTACCGCTGAGCACGGCATCAGACCCGGGTTAGCCGTTGTGTTGATTGGTGCAGACCCGGCCAGTCAAGTGTATGTGCGCAGCAAACGAAAGGCCGCTGTTAAATTAGGTATGGAGTCTTTTGAGCACACATTGCCAGCTGACACGAAACAGGAAACCGTGATGGCTCTGGTCCAAAAACTAAACGGTGACCCAAAGGTCCATGGCATCCTGGTTCAGCTGCCTCTTCCAAAGCACTTAGATGAGAAGCCGGTCATTCTAGCGATCGATCCGTTGAAGGATGTTGATGGCTTGCATCCTGAAAATGCCGGACGCCTCATGGCCGGTGAAGTCGGCATGGTGTCATGCACGCCGCTGGGCTGTCAGCTCTTACTCCGTCGTCAATTGGGCGACATGACCGGCAAGAATGCTTTGGTCATTGGTCGCTCGCTTCTTTTTGGTAAGCCGATGGCTCAGTTGCTGTTGGCCGAAGACTGCACGGTGACGACGGCTCATTCGCGCACTGCGGATCTAGCTGACCATTGCCGCCGGGCGGATATTCTTGTCGCCGCTGTCGGTCGTCCTGAGATGGTCAAAGAAGATTGGGTTAAGCCCGGCGCTGTTGTGATTGATGTCGGGATCAACCGTTTGCCCGGAGAAGGCGACAAAGAACGGTTGGTTGGCGATGTTGATTTTGATGCCGTCTCGAACGTGGCTTCAGCGATCACCCCTGTTCCTGGAGGTGTAGGCCCAATGACCATCGCCTGCCTTATGTTCAACGCGCTCAGAGCGGCGCGTTTACAAAACGGCCTGGATGACGTGAAAATACCGACGAGCTTTTAGGTGTAAGAATATATGCTGCTGCTTCGCAGTCTTGTCTTCAAGTCAGCCCAAGTTTTTTGAAGTACTCATTAAAGATTTTTCTATCACTTCCTTCGCTCATTAAATTCAAAATATGAAGCGCCAAATCCACGGATTCGTATAGATCGTGTAATATGGCGACGAGCTTCAGTAGCCGTTCGTCCGAATAATTTAAGAGGTTGGATAAGTCGGGTACATACACGGCATCTGACCATAGGGCTTGGTTGACGCCTTTAAACTCATCGATTGCCGATCTTAGGGGCACGAAGGAGCGCGTCGCGATCCCTCTGAATGTGTGAAACTGGAACCCTAGAGACCGCACTCTCGTGTCTATATCTGCGAACAGGGGTTGCCCGGAATAAAGTGGTACGAACTCGACTTCTGTGTGGATCGCAAGGGCGGATGTTGCGAGTTTAGGCGCCCCATCCAGAACGAGAAGTTCTCCACCTTGAACGTCCATTTTTAGCAGATCGATCGTGTCCAAGTCGATCGTGTCGTCCAGCCTGCATGTTTTGACGGTTTTTGTTCCAATGGGCTGCATAAATTCTGCGATCCCAACAAACCGAGAGATAAGATCCAGGTTCGGCGGAAACAAAGAGTTCGTCATCTCATGACTATTTTGATAAAAGGTTCTTTCTGATCCGTCCCCGGCTATAACTGGGAAAACTTCATGTTCTGGCCCCAGTTTGGTGGCCAATTTTACACACCCTGCTTGATCGGCCTCAAAGGCGATCAAGCTCACTTTACCCCGCTCTAAGAGGGGTGAGTAGACCTCTGGTAAACCGTCAAGCGGCAGCGCACCGACGTCGACAACCGTCAGGGGCGGTAAATCGGGAACAATGTCGTAAAAACTAAAGTTCGTGTTCATCTGTGTGGCCATAACTGGGTCATTCAAATTTCGAAAAATCAGGCGCGCGTTTTTCAAAGAAGGCGGCTATTGCCTCTTTCACCTCTACGCTGTTTAGTTGCTCACCAAACACTTGCGCCTCTTGGTCTATGCGTGCGTGGACTTCGTTTACATTGGAATTCAAAAGTGCTTTGGTTTTGCGTAGGGCCGCTGGCGGCTTAGTCGCTAATTTTTGGGCAGCAGAGCGTGCCGTACCTAAGAGTGTCTCGGCACTGCAGGTGCCGTTTAACAATCCGATCTCTGTCGCTTTGGCGGTGTTGAACATGTCGCCAAACATCATTAGTTCGGCTGCTGCTGTGCGTCCTGTGAGGGCCGGTAAGATAAGGCTAGACCCCAGTTCGGGAACTAAACCTAAGTTCACAAAGGGCAACTGAAAGCGCGCCGTTTCAACGGCGTAAACTAGGTCGCAATGCAGCAACATAGTGGTGCCGATGCCGATGGCTAATCCGTTAACTGCGGCGACCACGGGCTTTTTGGTCCCCGCGATAGCATGCATGAATTGGAATACTGGGCTTGAGCTTTCTATCGGAGGGTTGTCGAGAAAATCCTTAAGGTCATTTCCAGCTGTGAAGCTGTCTTCGCTACCCGTTATGAGAATGACCCGTATATTTTTATTATTGTCTGCATCGGTTATGGAGTCTGCCATTGCCGCGTACATATCTGCCGTCAGGGCGTTCTTTTTTTCGGGCCTGGCAATAGTGAGCAGGAGAATGCTGTTCTCAATGGCGCTTTTGATCTGATCACTCATACCTTGAGGCTCCGGTTCCTGCTTTATTTTTGGCGAGCCAGCGTTCCGAGGCGGAGCCGTAGGGCGTTTAGCTTGATGAAGCCTTCTGCGTCATGCTGGTCATAAACTTCGTCTTCTTCGAAGGTCACGTGCTCTGTGCTGTAGAGGGTGCATGGAGATTTCCGTCCGACGACAATGGCATTTCCTTTATAAAGCTTGAGGCGTACCGTTCCGGTGACATGTGTTTGTGTTGCGTCTATGGCCGCCTGAAGCATTTCCCGCTCTGGTGCAAACCAGTAACCCGAGTAAATGAGCTTGGCGTAACGGGGCATCAACTCATCTTTTAGATGGGCGGCTTCACGATCTATAGTGATGCTCTCGATGGCGCGCCGCGCGGTAAGCCAAATGGTCCCGCCGGGAGTTTCGTAGACCCCCCGCGCTTTCATGCCAACGTAGCGATTTTCTACAATGTCGACGCGGCCGATCCCATGCTTGCCACCCAGCTCGTTTAGGTTGGTTAGGAAGGCCGCTGGTGAAAGGCGTTCAGCATTAATGGCAACAGGGTCCCCACCTTCGAAATCGATCTCGATATACTCTGGAGTGTCCGGCGCCGCTTCTGGTGAAACGCTGAGACGGAACATATCTTCATCCGGTTCCGTCCAGGGGTCCTCAAGCGCTTTCCCCTCGTAGGAGATGTGTAGCAAGTTCGCATCCATCGAATAGGGCGCTTCACCGCGCTTGTCTGTTGGAATGGGAATGTCGTGTTTCTCAGCGTACTCGATCAACTTGCTGCGGGAGTTCAAATCCCATTCTCGCCACGGGGAAATAACTTTAATTCCAGGCTCCAGCGCGTAGGCCGTAAGCTCAAAACGAACTTGGTCGTTACCCTTGCCGGTGGCACCGTGAGAAATTGCGGCGGCATTCGTGTCTCTGGCGATGTCTACTAAACGCTTACCAATGAGCGGCCGAGCGATCGATGTCCCGAGGAGATAGACCCCTTCATAGAGCGCGTTGGCGCGGAACATCGGGAAGCAGTAATCGCGCACAAACTCTTCGCGTAGGTCTTCAATGTAAATGTGCTCGATACCCATCTTCTCGGCTGTCTTCCGGGCAGGCTCTAGTTCTTCGCCTTGACCGATGTCAGCGGTAAAGGTGACGACGTCACAGTTCTTTTCTTCCTGCAGCCACCGCAGAATAATGGAGGTGTCTAATCCGCCCGAATAGGCGAGGACAACTTTTTCGCGGCTCATGATTTCTTTTCCCGTATCTAAGGTTAGCCCCTAGTCTGCCTAAGGAGCCCGGTCAATTTGCGGCGGAGTATAGGGAGACGCAGGGGTAGGGCAAGCACCCAATGACGACCCTGTGTCACCAACCGCACCGCCACTGCCGGAGAATTCACTAGAGAAACCGCCACCCTAAATCCACCGAGACGCCCGGGGATTTTAAAAGTTCATCCGGCCTTTCTCGCCGACATTGAGGTGGCGTCGAGACCCTTCAATGTCATACATAGCTCTATCCTCAAGGCGGCCGGGCGCTTTAAGAAGGTTATAAAACAAGAGGTTAACGTTGATGACTGCGACCACCAGGGAGGCTTGAATTGTCGCGGCCGAGAACAGCCGACCAAAGACGTGTCGACCCTAATTACTACACAACCTGACGGTGATAATAAAACCAATTGCATCCCTGATTTTCGTGTGGTTAGAAACTTAGGGGATGAAAAGCCAGAGCGCTAGTGCAACGCAACGCGTGTTTCGTTGATTATAGCGCGACCCGCGCTTCCTTGTCGGCCCAGGCCTGTTCGGCTTGAACCCGCCGCTCCTTGGCGGATAATTTTTCTGAATCCGTTTTTAGTTGTCCGCAGGCCGCGAGAATATCGCGTCCGCGTGGTGTGCGGATGGGGCAGGTGATGCTTGCGCTAGCTAGTATATCTTGGAACCGTTCTATGGTTTTTCTGCTTGAGCACTCGTACGGTGTTCCTGGCCAGGGATTAAACGGGATCAGATTAAATTTGCAATGGACATCTTTAACCAAATCCACCAACGCCCGCGCATCCGCTTCTGAATCGTTAATGTCTTTTAGCATGACGTATTCAAATGTAATCCGCCGGGCGTTGGAGACGCCGGGATAGGTTCGGCAGGCTTCCATTAGTTCCCTTAGCGGATATTTTTTATTGATGGGCATGATTTTGGATCGAATTTCGTCGGTTGCCCCGTGCAGTGAGATGGCCAGTTTAACTCGTAGCTCTTCGCCGCAGCGTTCAATCTCTGGCACAACACCCGATGTCGACAATGTAATGCGGTGTCGACTAATGGAGATGCCGTCGCTAGCCATAACGATTTGCATAGCTTTTTTAACGGCTTCAAAATTGTAGAGCGGCTCGCCCATACCCATCAGCACGATGTTGGTCAGGGCGCGCGAGCCATCCTTTGGGGTCGGCCATTCGCCAAGGGCATCCCGGGCCACCATCACCTGGGCAACAATTTCGCCGGGGGTCAGATTGCGCACTAGGCGCTGAGTACCCGTGTGGCAGAAGCGACAGGTCAGCGTGCAGCCCACTTGAGAGGAAACGCATAATGTGCCGCGGTCATCTTCCGGGATGAGCACCGCCTCGGCTTTTTGGCCGTCGGAAAATGCATGGAGCCATTTACGGGTGCCATCTTCAGAGACCTGCTCTTGGTCAATAACAGGCCGTTCTAGGGTAAATTTTTCTGCCAGCTGGGCGCGGCACTCCTTGGAGATATCTGTCATATCCTCAAAATTGCGGGCGCCTCGGCTGTAAATCCAGTGAAACAGCTGGGTGCCACGGTAAGGCTTTTCTCCTATTCCCACCGCTAAAGCTGCCAATTCTGATTTATCTAGCCCAATCAAGGGCAGGCGGCCATCTGCAGACAGGGTGCTATTGGCGGCTAACTCGGTTAGGTCATGGAGGTCATTGTCCGGCATGCGTCCTCTTACGCTTAATCCGCTGGCTCGCAAAGGGTTCTTGTCATTCCTGGAACGTGCGCCAGATTTTTTGTAGGGTGCGCACCCCTCTGGTGAGACGTTCTCACCGGAAGCCCTAACCAACTAAGGGTCTACCTGGTCACGAGCCCAAGTCACTGAGTGATGAGCGGGCGCCCACGTAAGGGGAAGGCAGACGGAACACGTGCGAAAGAGAAGCGCTACGTTGATGTCATCTTTAAAAAATAAAGTTCCGGGTTAGGTAGTTATGTCAGTGATCGTCGCTTTATCTGAGCACAAGGCGCAGCCTGGGTCCGGGCGCAATTTGACGACCCGTATCGACACGTCTAGGGCGTCGTAAATTAAAAGGCGACCAGACATCCCTTGCCCAACGCCTAGTATTTCTTTGAGCACTTCTGTGGCCTGCAAAGAGCCCATTACGCCTGCTACCGCACCTAGAATGCCAGCTTGTTCGCACGTCCAGACGCCCTCTTCTGGCGGCGCTTCTGGATATAGGCATCGATAGCACGGCCCGTCGTGCCGCGGTTTGTAGGTAGATAGTTGCCCATCAAAGCGCAACACGGCGGCAGACACCAAAGTTTTGCGTTCAAAAAAACAGGCATCGTTCACTAGAAACCGTGTTTCGAAATTGTCGCTCCCATCAGCAACAAGATCGTATTTCTGAACCAGGTTGCGCGCGTTGGCAGCCGTTAAGCGTTCTTTGTGCGGGACAATACGGATGTCTGGGTTAATCGCTCGCACGCCATCAATCACGCTATCGACTTTGGCCGCGCCGACATGGGCGGTCGTATGGAGAACTTGGCGCTGTAAGTTTGATAGGTCCACGGTATCGTCGTCGACCACGCCGATGACACCCACGCCGGCTGCTGCTAGATATTGGATGAGCGGCGAGCCAAGCCCCCCTGCCCCTATAACCAAGACCTTTGCTGACAGTAATCTCCGCTGTCCACTGGCGCCCACTTCTTTCAAGTGAATGTGACGGGCGTAGCGTTCTATTTGGTCTTCCGATAAGTCCGCCGTATCGTAATTCATGGCTGTGTATGGTCCGGTTCAACCGGTTCCAGTGGAGCCAAATCCACCTTCGCCACGCAAGGTGTCAGGCAAAGTGCCGACCTCTTCCAATACGCCACGGGTGACCGGGGTGATCAACATTTGGGCGACCCGCTCTCCGCGCGCGACCTCAAATGGCAGTTGGCCGTGATTGATCAGAATCACTTTCACTTCTCCCCGATAGTCTGCATCAATCGTGCCCGGTGAGTTCAAGACCGTTACGCCATGTTTTGCGGATAACCCGGATCGCGGCCGAACTTGTGCTTCATAGCCAGACGGCAACGCCATGGACAGTCCTGTTGGAACTAATCCATATTCTCCAGGTTCGAGCGTAACGGGGTCTTTAATGGCGGCATACAAATCCATACCAGCGGCACCGTTTGTTTGGTAAGCGGGGAGAGGAAGGTCGAGGCCGTGAGGTAAACGTTTAATGGCGATGGGAACGGAGTTGGTCATGAGTTCTCTTAAAAATTTAGAGGTTAGAGGGTTTGTTTTATATGTCTGGCAATTTGCAGGGCGAGGAGCTCAGCAACAGCTTTCTTACTTAACGTTGGCCAACTGTCGCTGCCCTGACCGGTGATCACGTGTACCGTATTTGTATCGGCTCCGAAACCAGCAGAAACATCATTGGCGACAATCCAATCACAGCCTTTTTTCGCGCGCTTGGCTGTGCCGTTTTTAATCACGTTCTCTGTCTCGGCGGCAAACCCAACCACGAGCCTTGGTCGGTTTGTTTTGGCCTGAGACAAGGTTGCAAGAATGTCTGGGTTTTCCTTCAGTCTTAGCGCTGGGGGCGGGTCGCCACTTACTTTCTTGAGCTTAGCGTCACTTGCCTGTGCGACCCTCCAATCCGAAACGGCAGCCGCGCAAACGGCGACATCGGTCTGTTTTGTGGCTATGCAGGCGCCGAGCATTTGCTGAGCGGTTTCAACGGCCACCACAGTGACGCCGCTTGGATTCGGTTCTTGTGTGGGGCCGGTGACCAGCGTCACCTTGGCGCCTAAGCGCGCGAGCGCAGCAGCTATGGCGTGACCTTGTTTACCCGATGACCGATTAGCGATGTACCTTACAGGGTCAATCGGCTCGTGCGTCGGCCCGCTTGTGACCAGAGCCGAGCAACCAGACAACGGGCCAGATTCTTTTCTTGTCTGGAAGAACGTGCTTAAGGCTGAAACGAGACCAGCCACTTCAGCCATGCGGCCATCACCGATTTCACCACAGGCTAGATCTCCGGCGCCGGGTCCGACAACCTCAATGCCGCGATCTTGCAACGTCTTTAAATTGGATTGAGTTGCGGCGTGGTTCCACATCATCACGTTCATGGATGGCGCGATCATGACCGTTTTGTCTGCAGCTAGCAGCGCAGTGGTGGCTAGATCATCGGCGATGCCGTAGGCCATCTTTGCCATAATGTTTGCTGTAGCCGGCGCAACCAGAATAATGTCGGCTTCTCGGCTTAAGTTGATGTGCCCCATGTCATTTTCATCTGTCAGTGAGAATAAGTCCTGAAAGACCTTTTCGCCTGAAAGTGCGGCTAAACTCATGGGGGTTACAAATTGCTCACCAGCTTTTGTTAGGATGCAACGCACCATGGCGCCGCGCTCGCGCAGACGACGAATGAGATCCGGCACCTTCACTGCGGCGATGCCACCAGAAACGATCAATAGGATGTGGCGATTTTCAAGCACAACTCGGTGCCTTCCTGTGCGGAGCCTTATTTAGGCTATGGCTGTGTATTTGGCACGGGACCCTATACGAAAATGCCCCCACCCGTCACCTATGCCCGGTATATGTGCTTTTAAGACGTTATCCAAAGAAGGAGGGCTAGGGCAGCCACAGCCCAAGGCCACCATGAAAAACGTCGTTGCCCGGCCACCCCCCCGCGAATGGCGGCGGCTGTTTCGGGGGTTAGCCGCAAACCGTGTTGTTGAATTTGCTGGGCTGCCGCGTCCACGCTGTCTATGAGTCGCGGCAGTTTTTCAAGGGTCGCCGTGGCGTCTGAGACGACATCGCGAATGCGTCCCTCCGGGCCTAGTTCCCGCACCATCCACTCTTCTATAAGGGGGCGGGCCAGCTCCCACATGTTGACGTTCGGCGCTAGAGCGCGACCAACACCCTCAGCGAGAAGCATGCTTTTTTGCAGCAAAAGCAGTTGTGGCTGCGTTTGCATCTCAAAAGTTTCGGTAATTTGAAATAGTTGGCCGAGCAGGCGCGCCAGTGAAATCTCGTTTAATGGCTTCCCCAGAATAGGCTCCGCAATAGAACGGCAGGCTTGAGCAAACGCGCCAACGTCTTTTGTGGCGGGAACAAAGCCCGCCTCCATATGAATTTCAGCGACTCGCTTATAATCGCGAGTGAGGAATCCAAGCAGCATTTCCCCTAGGTGTCTCTGTGTGCGTGGATCAACGCGCCCCATGATCCCAAAGTCGATGGCGATCAATGTGCCGTCGTCGGCTATGAAAAGATTCCCTGGGTGCATGTCTGCGTGAAAAAACCCATTATGAAACACCATGCGGAAAAACGCTTCCGCTGAGGTTTTTACGAGGTCTACGGGATCTAGCCCCTTGGCTTCTATGGCGCTCCGGTCATCCACGCGGATGCCGGAGACTCGTTCCAGCGTTAAGATATTCTCGGACGTTCTCTGCCAGTCGACCTGAGGGACGCTGAACTTCGGTTCATCTGAAAAATTCTCGCGCAACTCTTCTGCCGCAGCGGCTTCAAGGCGTAAGTCCATTTCTATGCGCACTGATTCTTCAAACGTGCGCACAGTTTCGACCGGTCGCAGCCGCCTCAATTTTGGCTGTGTGCGCTCTACCGATTCAGCGATCCAATACAGAAGGTCAACATCGCGGGCAAAAGCGTCCTTGATGCCAGGCCGCAGTATTTTGACCGCGACATCTTTTCCATCCGTCGTGGTTGCAAAGTGGACCTGGGCAATTGACGCAGCGGCCACCGGATTCGGGTCCACGGACTCGAACAAGGCATCTGCCCCACCGTCAAAATCAGCCGCCATAATTTTGGTTGCGTCTTCATAGGCGAAGGGTGGGAGTTGATCTTGCAGGTTGGTCAGATCATCCGTGACGCCTTGCCCCAACAAATCTGGTCGGGTCGATAGGGTTTGGCCAAGCTTAATGAAAGTCGGACCCAGCGTGGTTAAGGCGGTGGACAACCTTTGGCCGGGTCGGAGCGCACTTAGGGCTGGGACGGGTTTGGCCGTGAGCCTAGCAAGGGCTGCGATCGTTCGGCCTTCTGCATACCCATCAAGCAGAAACAACGCATCGTGTTTGGCGAGGGTCCGGCCGATTAAGAACAGACGGCTGAGATTGCGAATTGTACGAAACATAAAAAATCGAATCACTTCATTGAGAGGTCAAGAACGCGCCAGCGTGTGGTGTGTTTATAGCCGCCAACCAGAATGAATGGCAGCAATACCACCTGCAAAGTTGCGATAACTGATCTGGCCGAAACCAGCATCCGTGATGAGGTCGACGAGAGCGCCCTGAGCGGGAAAGCGCCGAATACTCTCTGCTAAGTAGCGGTAGGCATCACCCTTACCGGAGACCACCTGGCCGAGCCGCGGCAGGATAGAAAAGGAATAGGTGTCATAAAGTTTGTTGAGTACCGGCAAAACGACGGTGCTAAATTCAAGACATAATAGTCGACCGCCGGGTTTGAGCACGCGCCGGGCTTCAGCTAGGGCTGCCGGGATATCGGTGACGTTGCGGAGACCAAAGGCAATTGTATATGCATCAAAATGCATGTTTGGGAACGGCAAAGACTCTGCATTTCCCGCGGCCCAATCCAGCCCATTTAGCTTGCCTTTGTCGAGGGCACGGGCGCGGCCTTGTTCCAGCATGGCCTGATTAATATCGCACACGGTAACGGAGCCGGTCAGGTCGCGAACGCTCTTGTCCCTAATCATGCGATCGAGAAGGCGAAACGCGACATCACCTGTTCCACCCGCGACGTCGATGATTGACCAATCGGCTTGTGGGGCCAGCCAGTCCGCCATGGCGTCTTTCCAAAGGCGGTGTACACCGCCACTCATGAGATCATTCATGAGGTCATATTTGGGTGCAACGGCGTCAAAGACTTCTCGAACGCGCCCTGCTTTTTCAGACTCTGTCACCGTTTCGAACCCAAAATGGGTCGGGTTGTTAGATGTTTGTTCGTTGGTATTCATAATTATCGACATCTTAAACGAAGCCCCTAGCGTGGACCATCCCTATTGGTGGTCGTGGTGCCGAACAGAAAAGACCGGGCCACACCTCCTTTGGGGCTCGACACAGCCCTGGGGCTAGAGCAGTCTCATTCGTATGCCTGAGTTACCTGAAGTAGAAACCACCTGCCGTGGTCTGGCGACCGTTCTTGAAGGGCGACGTTTGTCCAAAGTCGAGGTTCGCCGGCCCAACATGCGGATCCCGTTTCCCAAGGGCCTAGCGCAGACGCTCACCGGACGCACCATCGACCGTGTTTCACGAAAGGCAAAATACATCTGCCTTCATCTCGACGACGGTCACGTCGCATTGGCTCACCTTGGTATGTCTGGGCGGATGGCGATTACCCGGCCGACCACGGCACCTGGGAAACATGACCACGTTGTCTTTGATACCGATGACGACGTGCGCGTGCTATTTAATGATCCCCGAAGGTTTGGGCTTTTGACGCTAACCACGGAAGACGGGCTGGCAACTCACAAGCTTCTGGCGCGCATGGGGCCCGATCCGCTTGGTGATGATTTCACACCGACTGTTCTCTCGGCCGCTCTTTCCGGGAAGGGAACAAGCATCAAGGCCGCTCTCCTGGATCAACGGTTAGTGGCCGGGCTGGGGAATATATATGTCTGCGAGGCTCTGTTTCGGTCTGGCATATCTCCGCGACGTAAAGCGGGTTCTGTGGCTGGCAAACGCGCCGCGCGATTGGTCCCTGTTATTAAAGAGGTGCTGACCGAAGCCATTGCGGCCGGGGGCTCGACATTGCGGGACTACGCCCAACCCTCTGGGGAGCTTGGGTACTTTAAGTTCAGTTGGAAAGTTTATGGCCAAGAGGGAGAGTCTTGCTCCTGCGATCCAAGCGGTAAAGATGGCATTGTCGTAAAACGGATCGTCCAGACGGGTCGGTCCACATTCTTTTGCTCTAGGTGTCAAAGATGAAGAAACGAAACACAGCGCTAATTTCTGCTCTAGCAATCGCCTTTTTCGGGGCATTTCCTATTCGCGCCGCAGACGTTTTTTTGTCGGGATTTGAAGATTTGCCACTCATGGCGGGGCTCACCCAGGTGGTCGGTAACGGTATCCTGTTTGACACCCCCCAAGGCCGCATTGTACAGGCCTCTGCTGTCGGCACGGTTAGTCAATCTTCTGTAATGCAGTTCTATGCTGAAACGTTGCCTCAGCTGGGGTGGGCGCGGGTCGACGACGCTGAATTTCAGAGAGAAGGCGAAACGCTCAAGGTTGAGTTCACAGATCTAAACCAAAGGCTCGAAGTTAGATTCCTCGTGGAGCCCACCGCAAACGAGTAGTAACCTCATAGCTCTCTTCCCTCCCATTTCAATCTTACTCAATTTACGCAAGGACACATGGCTCCAATGGCTTATGCAAACATTCTCGTCGAAACCCGCGGACACGTTGGGCTAATTACCCTTAACCGACCGAAGGCACTTAACGCATTGTCATCTGGTCTCGTGGCTGATTTGGGCGTGGCCTTAGACGTCTTTGAAGACGATGACGGTGTTCGTGCGGTGGTGATTACAGGTAGTGAAAAAGCGTTTGCCGCCGGAGCCGACATTAAGGAAATGGCGGATAAGACGTTTGTCGATTGCTACATTGGCGAATTCATCACTAAGGGTTGGGAGCGCATCACGACTTGCCGCAAACCCATTATTGCTGCAGTTGCTGGATACGCGCTTGGCGGTGGGTGCGAAGTCGCCATGATGTGCGACATTATTTTCGCTGCGGACAACGCCAAGTTCGGCCAGCCCGAAATCACCTTGGGCATCATTCCCGGTGCCGGCGGAACGCAACGCCTGACCCGTGCCGTTGGGAAAGCTAAGGCAATGGATATGGTTCTGTCCGGGCGTTCAATGGATGCTGCGGAGGCGGAGCGAGTCGGTCTGGTAAGTCGCGTGTTCCCCGCTGATGACCTCATTGACGAAGCGATGAAGGCTGCAGAGCAAATCTCCAATATGTCCATGCCGTCTATTATGATGGCCAAAGAGTCCGTAAACCGTTCCTTTGAGTCCTCTCTGGCTGAAGGTATTCGGTTCGAGCGCCGCATGTTTCATGCCACTTTCGCCCTTGAAGACCAGAAAGAGGGCATGGCGGCCTTTGTTGATAAGCGTCAGCCGACCTTTAAGCACCGTTAACGTTTCATCGATCATTTTGCTTCTAAGGTTGACGAAACGCCGCGCGTTAACTATAAGGCGCGCCTTGATTTCCAGTTTTTATAGGATTGCCAAATGGCCCATCACGCTTCGGCCAAGAAACGTATTCGTCGCAATGCCCACCGGTTCGAGATTAACCATGCGCGCATGGGCCGCATTCGCACATCCTTGAAAAAGGTTGAAGTTGCTATCGAGTCTGGCGACCATTCCGCCGCCAGGGATGCCTTCAAGTTGGCAATGCCAGAATTGATGCGGGGCCGCACTAAGGGCGTTTTGCACGCCAATACTGTGTCACGTAAAATCTCTCGCTTAAATGCACGCATCAAGGCGATGGCTGCATAAGCCTTTCGTCTCTGAATGTTCCGCCGGCGACCATTATCTAAGCACCGGAAACATCAAAAACCAGCTCCATCTTTGTTCTACTCTGCCCCGGCGCCTTTCTGGGGGTAAGTTTTTTGCGGCTTGGTTCTTAGAATTTAAACACACCATACCTTCTTGTGTCAGTGAGGGGTGTGCCGGTGCTTTGGCAACACTAAATGTAGATGGGAATCGCAACTCAAAACGGTGATTTTCACTCTGAACTGTCAAGCTATCTTTCGCCTTGTCTTTCGTCCGCCTGCAGCTAGAGTTCGGGTCTTCGCAGTCATCCGATTCCCATGTTCTCCTCAAAGAAGAGCGCGGTGATTGCAGCTAGAAAATGGACATACAACAACTCAGCGTTGGTCGCGTTAGCTGATAATTTTGCTGGGGAGTTATCAGCGCTAGTGATGCACCTGAGAAAGAAAACAAGGACGTGGCGGTGAAACGAGAGGAAGTGGGATCGACAGGTCACGCGGAATGGCATCGCGTCAAGCTCCGGTTAAAGCATGAGTTTGGTGAGTCAGCATATAAGAGTTGGGTGAACCCTATCGAGTTCAGTGGCGTTGACGGCGGCGCTGTGAATTTAAAAGTGTCCACGCGCTTTATGCGCGATTGGGTTTTGACTCATTATGCAGACCGTATTCGTGCGCTGTGGAGCGGCGAGAACCCTGATGTACGGCGTGTTCTTGTCGATGTTGATGTCCCCTCCGAGGTTAAGCCTTGTGGCGGCGAGCCTTCAGAAAAGTCTGTGCCGGCTCAACATGTGCTGGTTGGTAATACCAATGCCGCTGGTGGCGATGTGCTTGCCGACTCGCTATCTGCCCCATTAGACGCACGTTACACATTTGATAATTTTGTCGTCGGTAAGCCGAACGAATTTGCATACGCTGCTGCACAGCGCGTTGCTGATTCTAATCAGGCTAGTTTCAACCCTCTGTTCCTCTATGGCGGCGTTGGTCTTGGTAAGACCCACTTGATGCATGCAATCGCGTGGCAAATTAGATTGCGGTCACCTCAGCGTCGGGTGGTGTATCTATCTGCTGAGAAATTCATGTACAGCTTTGTCCGGGCGCTGAGAAGTCACGACACGGTTTCTTTTAAGGAGCAGTTTCGTTCGGCTGACGTTCTGATGATCGATGACGTGCAGTTTATTTCCGGTAAGAATTCGACCCAGGAAGAATTTTTTCATACGTTTAATGCTCTGGTTGACCAGGGCCGCCAGATCGTGTTGTCTGCCGATAAGTCACCGTCTGATCTCGAAGAAATTGGAGACCGTCTACGGTCACGACTTTCGTC
The DNA here is from genome assembly GCA_028822445.1 of Rhodospirillaceae bacterium. Taxonomy (GTDB): domain Bacteria; phylum Pseudomonadota; class Alphaproteobacteria; order Rhodospirillales; family Rhodospirillaceae; genus WLXB01. Next base: position 355,409 of record JAPKDQ010000002.1, read on the forward strand.
TGGTCTGGTTGCAGACCTGCACCCCACCACATTTGAGCTGCGACTCGGCATTCTCGATGCCAAGGCAGAGCAACTTGCTGTGGCGGTTCCGCAGAAGGTTAAAGAGTTTCTAGCGCACCGGATCACGTCGAACGTGCGCGAACTTGAAGGCGCGCTGATTCGTCTCAGCGCCAATGTGCAGCTGGTTGGCGGGACTATCTCCCTCGAGCTGGCGCATACTCTGCTCCATGACTTGCTTAGGGCTCATGACCGTCGGGTTACGATGGATGAGATTCAGAAGCGGGTGGTAGAACACTTCCAGATTCGATTGTCTGATATGAGTTCTGCTCGCCGATCTCGGACCGTCGCTCGTCCCCGGCAGATCGCTATGTACCTATCTAAGCAGCTCACATCCCGCTCTTTGCCAGAGATTGGCCGGGCTTTTGGTGGCCGGGACCATACAACCGTGATCCATGCCGTCCGTAAGGTCGAAGAACTCATGAAGGGTGACGTGGCGTTCGCAGAGGACGTTGATCTATTGACCCGGATGCTTGAGAACTAGGGGCCTAGTAGCCCGCACCCTAGATAGGTCCTCTGGGCCACCTCTGGGGCCTAGATAGAGCCATTTTATCTACCCTCTGCCGCTCCCTGTGATATAGTGATTTACCTGTCGTGCGGTGGTCGATTCTTCGATTGTTGTGCCCCCCCTAAAATTCATCGGCAGGGGCTCGGAAAGACCTTATTTTCTGCCGTTTTTATGGCTAGGGGGTCCTTGAGGGAGGGGGAAGCTCGTAGAGACCAGCGATGCGTTCCGCTTAGCGGTCTTTTGTTGAAAACTAAAGAATACGGCCGCTTATGAAACTCGTTATTGAACGGTCTGCGCTCCTTAAATCTCTGGGTCACGTCCAGAGCGTTGTTGAGCGGCGGACCACGATCCCCATTCTTTCGAACGTGCGTCTTGATGCTGCCAAAGGCAGCCTCAGCCTTAACGCCACGGACATGGACCTCGAGATCGTCGAATCTGCGGCGGCTGAGGTCAGCGAAGGGGGTGAAACTACCGCCCCAGCGCACACCATGTACGATATCGTGCGCAAGCTGGCCGATGGCGCTCAAGTGGAACTGGCATTTGGTGGTGATGGGCAATTGACCCTGACGTCTGGCCGCTCCCGCTTTCAGCTTGCTTGTTTGCCGGTCGATGATTTTCCGGCATTGGCGTCTGGTGATTTCTCACACACGTTTAGCCTATCGGCGACGGACCTCCGCTCTTTGATTGATCGCACCCGCTTTGCGATCTCAACGGAGGAAACCCGCTACTACCTGAATGGGATTTATCTACACGGAGCAGATAGCGGCGGCGTTGATGTTTTGCGTACCGTTGCGACGGATGGTCATCGCTTGGCGCGGGTCGAGCTACCGCTACCCGATGGTGCGGCGGGCATGCCCGGCATTATTGTGCCTAGAAAGGCGGTCTCTGAAGTTCGCAAACTCATTGAAGACGCTGAGGGCGAGGTTATGATCTCATTGTCCGACACCAAGATTAGGTTCTCCATCGGGCATACGGTCTTAACGTCGAAGCTCATCGACGGCACCTTCCCGGATTACGAACGAGTTATTCCGCAAGGTAATGACAAAGTACTTGAAACGGATTGTAAAACTCTGTCCAAAGCTGTGGACCGTGTCTCTGCCATTAGTTCTGAGAAGTCTCGCTCGATCAAACTGAATATGGAAAAGGGTTTGGTTACTTTGTCTGCATCCAGCCCTGAAAATGGCAGCGCGGTTGAGGAGGTTGAGGCGTCGTACGACGCGGGTCAGCTCGAGATCGGATTCAATTCTCGTTACTTGCTCGATATCATGCAGCAGATTGAAGGGGACGCTGCTCGCTTTACGATGGCTGATGCGGCCTCGCCAACTGTCATTCGTGACGTGTCTGATGGATCGGCTATCTACGTTCTGATGCCGATGCGGGTGTGACCGCTCTGACGGACACCGCTCGCCCAAGTTTGACTGCGTCACCGCCCGCTCTTGGGGTGATTGGTGTTGCACGCCTCGTGCTGACCGATTTTCGGAATTACAATCATTTAAGCCTACACCTAGACACTCGTCCGGTTGTCCTGACCGGGGGTAATGGTGCTGGCAAAACGAACATTCTTGAGGCCTTGTCTTTTCTAACGGCAGGCCGTGGTTTGCGGGGCGCTAAGCTTGCCGACGTTGGTCGTCGTGCGCCAGAAGAATCCAGTGACCGCCCCTGGGCCGTCTCAGCTGAAATCGAAACGCCCGCCGGATCGACCCGGCTCGGAACGGGTATTGAGGCTGCAACTCCTGACCGTCGCTCCGTTCATGTCGATGGTCAGGCCGTTAAAAGTGTGGCGGCCTTGGCGCAATACGTCGGTGCGATTTGGCTGACCCCAGCAATGGATCAAATTTTTACAGAGTCGCCAGGAGAGCGCCGTCGGTTCTTGGACCGCCTTGTTACGGTCCTTGATACCGCGCATGCTTCTCGTTGTGCGGCCTACGACCAAGCGGCGCGTCGGCGTGCCCGCTTGTTCCGAGATGGCGTGACAGACGCAGCATGGTATGAGGCGCTTGAGGATACATTAGTTCGGTATGGGGTCGCTATTGCGGCGGCGCGTCGAGACGCTATTGCTAAGCTCAACGAAGTTCTCGCAGCTGCTGAAGGCCCATTTCCTTCTGCGCATTTATCGCTATCCGGCCAGGTTGATCTGTGGCTTGAGTCCCTGGCTGCTTTGGACGCTGAAGACGCGTTTCGAGAAAAGTTGATTGCGTCGCGCCTGGGGTGGGCACAATTAGGTGATATTCCGACACCGGAAGGCCCCAATCGCTCCGACCTTGTTGTTGTGATGGCCAAGACCGGACGCGCGGCTTCAGAGTGCTCGACCGGAGAGCAAAAGGCGCTGCTGGTTTCTATCGTGCTCGCTCATGTGCAGTTGCAGTCTGACCGGCGGGGATACCCACCTCTCTTGCTTCTCGATGAAGTCGCAGCGCATTTGGACCGAGATCGTCGCCAACATTTGTTTGACCGAATCACGAGGTCTGGTGCGCAAGCCTGGTTAACCGGAACAGACATTTCTGTGTTTTCTGGTTTTGGTGACGCGGCGCAATTGTTCTCCGTCTCCGACGGAAAAGTGTCCGCCGCCTCTTCTGCGACAGTTGTGTCCTATCCCTCGTCTCTTTCGCACCCTCATTCCAAACCCAACTGAGTACCCCTATGAGTGAACAAGTTGCTAATCCCGACGTTTATGATTCCGAATCCATCAAGGTTCTTAAGGGCCTTGAGGCGGTGCGCAAACGCCCTGGTATGTACATCGGTGACACTGACGATGGATCGGGTCTTCACCACATGGTCTATGAGGTTGTTGATAATTCCATTGATGAGGCCCTAGCCGGCCACTGTGATCGCAACGAAGTCATTCTTAATGGCGATGGCTCTGTCACGGTCCGAGACAATGGCCGGGGTATTCCCGTTGACATACACAAGGAAGAAGGTGTGTCTGCGGCAGAGGTTATTATGACCCAGCTTCATGCCGGCGGTAAGTTCGACCAAAACTCCTATAAAGTATCTGGCGGTTTACACGGCGTTGGTGTGTCGGTTGTAAACGCGCTGTCGGATTGGTTGGACCTTCGTGTCTGGCGTGACGGCAAAGAATACTATGTGCGCTTTGCCCATGGCGAAGCCGTCGCACCGCTTGACGTAGTTGGTGATGCGCCACATGTGGATGGAAAATCCAAGACAGGTACGGAAATCACATTCTTGCCGTCAACCGGCACCTTCACGATGACCGAGTTTGATTTTGGGACGCTTGAGCACCGCCTGCGCGAGCTTGCGTTCCTTAATTCAGGGGTTCGTTTACAGTTGATCGATGAACGGCATAGCAAGGCCAAAATGGTAGAGCTGCATTACGAAGGCGGCATCGAGGCGTTTGTTCAGTACCTGGATCGATCCAAGCAGGCTTTACATGAACCGCCTGTGACGGTTCAGGGTGAGAAAGACGGCGTCGTTGTGGAGCTGTCTTTGGAATGGAACGACAGCTATCACGAAAATACACTGTGCTTCACCAATAACATCCCGCAGCGAGATGGCGGCACGCACATAGCTGGGTTTAGGGGAGCGCTGACCCGCACCATTAATACCTATGCGGGTGAGTTCGGCTTCACCAAAAAATGGAAGGTGAACCTGACGGGCGACGACATGCGTGAAGGCATGACCTGTGTGCTCTCAGTGAAAGTGCCTGACCCGAAATTTTCGTCGCAAACCAAAGACAAGCTTGTGTCATCTGAGGTTCGACCTGTTGTCGAAAGCGTGGTTGGAGAAAAACTCAGTGAATGGTTTGAAGAGCACCCTGGCGAAGCCAAAAAGATTATCGGTAAAGTGGTCGAAGCGGCTGTGGCGCGTGAAGCGGCACGCAAGGCGCGCGAACTCACGCGCAGAAAGGGTGCGCTCGATGTGTCGTCACTCCCTGGGAAGCTAGCTGATTGCCAGTCGAAAGACCCTGCGCTTTCCGAACTGTTCCTGGTTGAGGGTGACTCTGCGGGCGGGTCTGCTAAGCAGGGCCGTGATCGAGCCACCCAGGCCATTCTTCCGCTGCGCGGAAAAATCCTAAACGTTGAGCGCGCACGATTCGATAAAATGCTGTCATCCAATGAAATTGGCACTCTGATTACAGCGCTGGGAACCGGCATCGGCCGTGAAGAATTTAATATTGAGAAGTTGCGCTATCACAAGGTCATCATCATGACCGATGCTGATGTTGACGGAAGTCACATCCGAACGCTTCTGTTGACTTTTTTCTATCGCCAAATGCCAGAGCTGATCGAAGCTGGTTATCTGTACATCGCGCAGCCACCGCTTTATCGCGCCAAGAAGGGTAACTCTGAAGTTTACCTTAAAGATGACCCGGCAATGGAAATCCACCTTATTGATGGTGGCCTCTCCGACGCTGTTCTGGTTACCCAAGCTGGTGGGCAAATTGCGGGTGACGATCTTAAAGCGTTGGTTCTCAAGGCGCGTGATATCAAAAACACGCTCGTGCAGATGAGCCGCGCTTTTCCCATGCGGATTGTTGAACAGGTTGCTGTGGCGGGGGCTTTTAATCCTGAAGCGCTTTCTGACCCAGCAACCGCCGGGCCGTCTGCGGAATACATTGCACGTCGCCTCGACACCTTGGAAAGCGAATATGAAAAAGGGTGGTCAGGTGAGGCTGCAGATGCGGGCGGGTTGATCTTTAAGCGCACCGTACGGGGCGTGACTGAGACCCATGTGCTTGATGCGGCGACCTTGGATTCAAGCGAAGCGCGGCATTTGGATGCCTGGGCCTCGGAGCTACAGGAAATTTACGCACACCCAGCAATTCTGAAGATTAAAGACAAAGAAGTGCAAGTGCATGGACCCGTGTCATTGGTTGAGGGTGTGTTGGTTGAAGGTAAGCGCGGCACAAGTCTGCAGCGCTACAAAGGTTTGGGTGAGATGAATCCAGACCAATTGTGGGAGACCACACTCGATGCTGAAGTGCGCAGTCTTCTTCAGGTGAAGGTCAGCCATGCCGACGAAGCCCATGAAGTGTTCTCAACATTGATGGGCGATGTCGTTGAGCATCGCCGCGCGTTTATTCAAGACAATGCCCTAAACGTCACCAATCTGGACATATAGAGATGGGGATGGGTTCAGTGAGCGCAAATTTCGTCTTTTAAAATGGGCCAGAAATTCTATGCATTTAGCGTATGTCGGAATTCTTTGGGCTAGTTTAATTCAAAGGCCTGCCGCGTTGGCCACAACTTGACCAGTCTTTGGTGTGGTTAACCATAGATATGCAACACTTTGCTCGTGCCTGACTAAATCACATGGCCGGTGAGGGATATGGCTAAGTCAAAGAAAACCAAAAACGTTAAGGAAACCAAAAAACTAGCAGCGCGGAAGACGCGGCGCGGCTGGTGGTTCTGGCTCTCTAACGGCTTATCAGTCTTCATCTGGATGATCCTGCTGGGCGGCGGGGTGTTGGGCTATTTTGCGCTCGGCTTACCGAATGTTGATGAAGTTGTCGCCTCGACCCGACGCCAACCCATCTTGACCGTTCGGGACGCACAAGGCGGGGACATTGTTCGCGTTGGTGCTCTTTACGGCGAAGCGATCTCTGTCTCTGATTTGCCGCCCGCCTTGCCTGCTGCTGTGATGGCAATTGAAGATCGTCGCTTCTACAGCCATTTTGGCATAGACCCCCGTGGCTTTGCACGCGCCATGCTCGCGAATATACGGGCTGGGTCTGTGGTTCAGGGCGGCAGTACAATCACTCAGCAGGTTGCGAAGAACCTCTTTCTGACGCCGGAACGCACGATTAGTCGGAAGATTAGAGAAGCTCTCCTGGCGGTGTGGCTTGAGCAAAAATTTACTAAAGAGCAAATCTTAACGCTCTATCTGAACCGTGTGTACTTGGGCTCCGGAACTTACGGGGCTGAAGCGGCCGCCCAAACTTATTTTGGGCGTTCTGCTCGTGACGTCTCTGTGTATCAAGCGGCGATGATTGCGGGGCTTATGAAAGCCCCATCCCGCTATAACCCAAAAACGGACATCGATTCTGCGCGTGCGCGCACGGCGGTTGTTCTGCAGGCCATGGTCGATGCAGGGTATCTGACGTCCGCGCAATCAGAAGCGGCCAAGAGTGGCGGTCAGGTGAGTGTGAGTAAAGTCGTTTCTGGCAGGGGGCGTTATTTCGCCGATTGGGTTCTCGCGACGCTGGATGGTCTTATCGGACCCATTGAAGACGACCTTGTCGTCCACACAACTCTAGACCCAGATGTCCAATCGTCTTCAGAGCGTCGTTTGTTATCCGCGCTTTCGGGTGATGCAGTGAAGCGGGGCGCAGAGCAAGGCGCCATTATTGTTTTATCGCCTGATGGCGCGGTCCGAGCGTTGGTTGGCGGGCGTGACTATCAAGTTAGTCAGTTTAATCGCGCGGTTCAGGCACAACGGCAACCTGGCTCAGCGTTTAAACCTTTCGTCTACTTGTCCGGATTAGAAGCTGGCCTCAAGCCAACGGATATTATGAAAGATGCGCCGGTCAATATTAATGGATGGCGGCCTCAAAATTTTTCCGGAACCTATGAAGGGGATGTCTCTCTTGAGGATGCTCTTGCACGATCCATTAATACCGTTGCTGTTCGTGTCGCCCATCAGGCTGGGCCATCCGCGATTGCAGATACGGCCCGGCGGGTTGGAATTTCAACGCCTCTTTCACCTGACCTCGGCCTGGCTCTTGGCACCTCGGAAGTCAGTTTAATTGAACTCACAGCCGCCTATGCACCGTTTTCTAATGGTGGCATCGCAATTGTGCCCTATGGCATTCTTGATGTTGTAACGAACGATGGTCGTGTTCTTTACCAGCGTCAGGGTGGTGGTCTCGGCCGGGCCGCTGATCCGGAGCATGTGGGCATGATGAACCGCATGTTGTCCAAGACTATGATGTCGGGAACAGGAAAAGGCGCAAAACTTAATCGCCCATCTGCCGGTAAAACTGGAACCAGCCAAGATTTTAGGGATGCGTGGTTTGTCGGCTATACGTCAGACTATGTCGCTGGCGTTTGGGTTGGGAACGATGCCGGCAAAGGTATGAAGGGAATTACAGGGGGCGGCCTTCCCGCGCGTATCTGGCGTGATGTGATGTTAGAGGCTCATCGTGGTGCGCCGGTAACGGCTCTTTCTGGATGGGTCCCGCCCAAGCCCGTCGATTCTTTCACGCGGTTTTGGCGGAACCTCACGGGCGGATAATGCCACGCGCCCTAGCGCGCATGTAAACAACGGCGGCACATATCCAGCTGAGTAAAATGACCGTAAATAGAGGAACGGTTGTTCCGTTGTGGAGATAGCCTGCAACGAATCCAATAATTGCCCCGCCACTCATCTGTAAGAACCCAACAGCAGAGGATGCCGTTCCTGCAATCTGTGGGAAGGGCTCTAAAGCACCGGCTGTGGCCGTCGGTAAAACAAAACCACAAGAAAAGAACACACCGACGATTGGAATAATCACCGCTGGCGTCGTCTCCGCGCCGCTGATGGCAAAGCCAAACCCAAAAATGCCGAGTGTGAGTCCGAGGCTGATGCCAACGCCAATTATGCGAACGACCCCGATCCTGTGCACTAACTTTCCGGCTAACAACCCTCCGCATGCGTATCCAATTGCGACGAAGAAAAAGAGATACCCAAATTTATCTGGCGCGATGCCCAAAACACCAATGACGACGAATGCACCGACAGAGATAAAACTGAATAGTGCGCCATAGGAAAACATGAGCATCAGGGAGAACGCGATAAACTGAGGTGTTATCAAGATGCGGGAAAAGTTTTGTGCTATCTGTCTGGCTTGTGTGGCTGAATGATCGCGGTGGGAGTTTGTCTCTTTGATCATCATGTAAACGGCTAAAATAAATAGGCCGCCGAGTATTGTGAGAGCGACGAAGTGGCTACGCCATCCGAACAATACGTGTAGCCATCCTCCGATCATCGGTGCGACCGCGGGGGCGAGCGCCATCGCAGACGCGATGTAAGCAAGAAATATTGCGGCCTCTTCTTTTTCATAAATATCACGCACGACCGCTCTGACAAGTACGGGGCCGGCGCATCCGCCAACCGCTTGTACAAACCGCCAGGAGATCAGAGCCTCGATCGACGAGGCTGCCATGCACCCGAGGCTGCCAACAACAAAAATAGCCATTCCGCCAATCAGGACCGGCCGTCGGCCAAAGCGATCTGACAAAGGCCCGTAAATTACAGTTGCACAGGCAAAACCACCGATGAAAACACTCATGGTCGCCTGGACCCGAGAGATTGTCGTGCCGAAGGTTTCTGTAAGAGACGGTAATGATGGCAGGTACAGGTCCGTCGATAACGGTCCAAGGGCAACCATAAGGGTCAGAAGTAGGGTAACTTTTATATCCTTGGGGTCGTTTTTAGGCGCCATTTAGGGTGTTTCTCCGATAGGTGTGAACCAAATATAAATTAATACCTGTCAGGGCACAGGCTTGATGGGGAGACCCTATGCAAACTGCGAGGAACCCAAAAGAAAAAAGAAAAGGCCGCACTGACTTATCGTCAAACTCGTTGTGTCCCGGCGTAAACCTTGAGCATAAATAACTCAATTTGATCAATTTATGTAATTTTCAGAACTCTAAAACGCAAACAACGCAACTTAATAAACGTTGAGATTGTGGCATTTTACACTACATATACGCCGTTGGCTGAGTGCAAAAGAAATTGCAATACACGTTCGTAACCATGAGTTAGGACTTCCTTAAACCTCACTCCTATAAAGTCCGCCACTACAAAATATAAACGACGTCTAACCCGGGCTAGACACCATAAGGGCGACGCATAAAAAGATAGGCAGTATGTCAACCAACGCTTTGGTACGGCATGCATATTTGAGGAGTAAAACCATGATCAGTAAGACAGAGCCTCTGGCCGTGCGTGTTCTAAAAACATATGTTGTTGCGTTAGTTGCCGCCCTGGTTTTGCATTCTGCACAACTGCATGCAGCTGACATCCCAGATGATCTGATGATCGATTTGGACAGCCTCACCGTTTCAGAAGAAGAGTTTATTTGCCTTGCACTTAACGACTATTTTGAAGCCCGGGGTGAAAGTCTTGCTGGGCGACTTGCTGTTGCAAAGGTTGTTATCAATCGCGCAATGGATAAGCGGTACCCGACTAATGTTTGTGATGTCATCAAGCAAAACAAAGCGCGCGTTATGCACCGGTGCCAATTTTCTTGGTATTGTGACGGTCGTCCCGACACCCCTTACAATCGTGTTTCTTGGGTTCGTTCCTTGAAGCTCTCCGCTGCTGTCTTGCAGAAGGACTCCAGCATCTCTGATCCAACAGGTGGTGCGTTGTGGTATCACGCGTCATTCGTTCACCCGACTTGGGCAGATAACCTGCAGGTCTCGGGTGTAGTAGGGGCTCACATCTTCTATCGTGACCACGAAGGTAGCCGTTATGCCAGGGCGGCCATTAAACATGACCCAATGGTTCCTGCACTGCATCGTTTTGCAGAGTGGGTTGAATCCCGTGAGGCGCGCCAAACTGCAATAGCAAGTCGCTAAGCCTGGCTGCCCCAAGGCGCTAAGCCATACCGATGAAGCTGACTACCATGCTCTTTGAGCCAGGCGGTTGGTGTGTGTCTGTCTTCCACTAAGCTATCGACGGTATTCCAAAAACGGGCGGAATGATTGAGCTCGCAAAGGTGTGACACCTCATGCGCCACAACGTAATTTAAAACGCTTGCTGGGGCCATCAGGAGCCGCCAGCTGAACGACAATTTTCCATCTATCGTACAACTACCCCAACGAGATCTGGTGTCGCGGAAAGAAAGGGCTGTCACAGCTTTATCTAACTTCTCGGCATAAGCGTGCGCGACTGGAGATATGATTTTCCGAGCTTCCTGTTTGAACCAATCGTGTACACGACACGACATGTGGTCCACTGATCCAGACACATTAAGTGTGTCGGGCTCGCGCCAAACACCCCGCCGCGCGTCAGGCTGCCAGCAAATCGTATGCATAGAGCCAAGTATTGGCACAGCTATACCATCAGAAAATGGCACTGGCGGTAAGAGTTCACTTAGTCTGTCTGAAATCCAAGAGGCTTTCTCTTGTGCGAAAGCGAGAGCGGTTGCCTTGCTTGTCCGGCGTGGCTTCACCAGAACCACACAGCCCTGAATTTGGTCGACCCTAAGGCTTATACGACGGGCCCGGGCGTGCTCTGATAGCAGCACTTGAAGGTCTTGACCGTTTACGGTCAGCGTTAATGTCTGAGGCGACGCGGGCGCTCTTGCCATACTTAGGCGTCTGACCAATCAACCATGTGAGAGCTCAGCGCCCCTGCGACTACTTCTGAGACGGCGCGCCCTCGAACAGACACCCCTGCTTTGTGCACCGTGTTATTTTCCCCTGATATTAGGGGGTGCCAATCTGCTAGGCTCTCGCCATTGGAAAGCAGTCGGTAGGCGCATGTGGATGGCAACCAATTGAGCGTACCCGCTATTTCCGGAGAAAGCTGTACGCAGTCCGGAACCTTAACCTTTCGGTTCTTGTAATCCGTGCACTGGCATGTTTTTAGGTCGAGTAGGCGACACGCAACATTAGTTGGGAAAACTTCATCAGTATCGGCGTCCTGGAGTTTGTGAAGACAACACTTTCCGCATCCGTCGCAAAGACTTTCCCACTCCTTACCCGACATCTGCGACAGTTTCTTGGTGCGCCAGAAAGGCTCACCAGTCTTATTTTTTGGGTACTCTGTCAAAGCAATTCTCTGAGTTTGGAGGTGAGTTCCTCTGTCGTGACATCTTTTCCAAAATGGTCGACGTACCGCCCGCTGCGGTTCATCAAATACAAATACCCTGAATGGTCGACCGTGTAGCCGCCCCCTTTACCAATAGGTGTCTCACGGTAGAACACGCGGTAGGCGCTTGCCGCACCTTGAACTTGTTCCGCCGTTCCTGTCAGCCCAATCATACGCTCGTGAAAATTACTTACATAGGAGGCCATCGTTTCTGATGTGTCTCGCTTCGGATCAAGAGAGATAAAGACGGGTTGTACAAGCTCGCTTTTTTGCTCGGGCAATATATCAATCGCATCTGCCACGATCTGCAATGTCATGGGGCAAATGTCTGGGCAATACGTAAAACCAAAATAAACCAAGCTATAATGACCGAGCAGGATTTGCTCGTTTACTTCTAAGCCTGCTTGATTAACGAGAGTGAATGCGCCGCCAATAGCCGCTGACCCATTAACCGTGTTGTTGTTTGGGTCAGGGCGGAACACAGGCAAATAAAGCGCAAGAATGAGCAAAGTGCTAAGTGCCACCATGGCACCGATGACAAGTCTTTTTGCGAGAGCCGGCGTCATAAAACTATCCTTGGTCGATCGTACATTAGGTCCGCCGTCGTGACATATATCTTTTTACGGGTTTGGCAAACCGGCCAACCGGCGTGAAACGCTCTCATACGCTGCGTTATCTGGCGGCAGAAGCTCTAGCAGGGTCGTCCAGTAGTCCCTCGCCAAGTCGAACTGACCCTCGCCTGCGGCGGCAAGCCCCGAGATAAAAAGACCGTCCGGGTTGCTCTGGTCAAGCGCGAGAATTTCATTCGTGAGTTCGCCCACCTCGTTAGGAACGGGCGTGCCTGGTTTGACTGCGCGAATAAGGGCCTCCGCTAACTTGGTGCGTGGTTCAATAGCGTCTTTGTTCAGTGCGGATGCTTTCCGATAGGCGCGGGCTGATTTTCCGGCGTTGCCAAGAACGCCGTAGGACCGTGCGAGTTTCATCCAGCCCTCAAAATCATCTGGCTCAAACTCGAGTCTCGCCTCAAGTCCGCCGACCATCTCTTGAATCATGGTCATTTCATCGCCTGAGAAGCGATCGGCTAATGCACTTACATCCGGCCGGAAGTCGTCTTCGTCGGTTTCTGGAACCATGGCGGTGTTGGAGCTACCCACGCTGGATGGTGTCGTCGTGGGCACATCTAAGGGGTGACGCGGTGCAATTGTCACGGGCATGATGTTCGCTGCCATCGCGACCTGATTGATTTGGCCACGCACCATTGCCAACCATGGTGCGTTTGACTCGGCGCTGGCTGTCAAGTCTCGCCAGATGGCGATAGCGTTTGCGACGTTTCCAGCTTGGGCTGCCGCTAACCCCAAATAGAACCGTGCGCGCGGTTCATCTCGATCCGTACGCAACACTTCACGAAAAATGTTAGCGGCTTCTGGGGGAACGGTTCCGCCATTCATCGCCGTCAGCGTGTCTCCAAACTCTGTATATATATCTATGTCTTTTGAGCCCGTTGAGAGCGCTCGGCGGTAAGCCGTCGCGGCATCCTCTAACCGGTTAATCTGGCGATAGCTGCGAGCCAGTAGAGCCCAGCCTTCTGTTTTCTCGGGGTTCTGGCGTAGCCGGTCAGCTAAGTCTTCGATGAGAACGCCAAAATCTGTGTCCTCAGGGTTTACCAGAGCATCTGCGCGCCGTTGTTCGACCGGCGCGCCGGGCAATCCCGGCGCGCCAATGGTGACGTAGATTGCCAGGGCGCAGAACGGTACTAAAGCTGCGATTCCAATTACAGCGCCCATGCGAGTCATCGGGGCGTCTACGCCCTTATCGCCCGTGGCGCGCCTACTTGCTGCGAGCAGGCGCCGCTTGATTTCCGTATGCGCTGCTTCGGCTTCAGGGTCCGTGAGCAAGCCATTCGCAACGTCACCCTCGACCTCTTTAATTTGGCTTTGGTACAGGGCTTGATCAGCCTCCGTTTCCTGCGCCGCCGTTCCGCCATTGCGCAGAACTGGCCAGACTAAAATTCCAACCGAGATCAGTGTGAGGGCTGTATAGCCAAGCCAAATCATGGTTCGTTCCCTGTATTTGGATCTCTAGTTAGGGCCTCGACTTCAGCTAGTTCCTCAGGTGTTAGAGCTTGAACCGTCGTGATGGACGGGCGTCTAATGTAACGGGCCACGATGAGCCCACCTAAGAGCAGCAGGACGAAGGGGCCGAACCACAACAGAAGCGTTTGGCCCGTTACGCGCGGGCGGAGAAGGACGAAGTCGCCATAGCGATCCACCATGTAATCAAGCACAGCCTGATTGCTATCTCCGGCAAGGATGCGTTGGCGGACGAGGCGCCTCATGTCCTGGGCTAAGGGTGCGCTTGATTCGTCAATGGTTTCATTTTGACAGACGACGCACTTTAGATCTTGGCTGATGATGCGCGCCCGTTCTTCAAGCACAGGATTCGCCAACATCTCATCTGGCTCTACGGCGAAGGATGTGGTTGCGACAAGCGCGGTTAAGGTGACAGCGCTCAATGCGGCGTAAATCTTCACTGTCGCAGTTGCTCCACCAAGGGGGCGATGGTTTCAGCCCAGTCCGTGATTGTGATCGGCCCTACGTGTTTGTAACGAATGACCCCTTCGGGATCGACGACGAATGTCTCCGGTGCCCCTGTGACACCGAATGCGATAGCGGCTTCGCTGATGGGGTCTTGTCCGATGAGATTGTAAGGATCGCCATTGCGGGCTAACCAGCGCAGACTTGCTTCCGGCTCGTCTCGCCAAGCAATGCCATGAAGAGGGATTGTGTTTTCTGCCGCGACCTTCATAAGGAGGGGGTGTTCAGATAAACAGGCAACACACCAAGACCCCCAAATATTAACCACAGTCACCTCGCCTTTGAGGTTCTTGGTCGTCAGCCCCGGGCCACGTCCCGGGAGCGGGAGGAGGTCTATTTCTGGCACGGGCGTATCGAGCAACACGGATTTTACTTGGTTGGGGTCTAGGCCGCCCTGAATATCGATAAGACGTTTTGCGAACACGGCGACCAACAGTAAGGCGATGAGGATCGGTGCAATAGCAGTGAGCCGACCAGAATTCGTTTTAGGTGTGCCGTCGCTCATGCGTTAGCCCTTGGCTAGCTCTACAATCGAAGCTGCCCTAAGTGGCGCTCCGATACGGTGACGCCTGTCACTCAAAGAAACCAGCCCACCCAAGCCCATCATCAGAATACCGTACCAGAGGAATGGAACAAAGGGCTCGAAGTAGGCGCGCACGACATACCGACCGGTGTCAGCGGGCCCTTCGCCGAGCACGACATATAAATCCGCCCAGAAGGCCGTGTGTATTGCTGCTTCTGTTGTTTGTTGTGCAGGCTGATCGTAGATTCGTCGTTCGGGTTTTAGAGTTACTGCTTTTCCGTCACCACGTGTGGCTGAAAATGTGCCCTGTACCGATTCATAGTTCGGCCCACGGATTGTCTCAGCGCCATGAAAGGTGACATCGAAACCAGCGACCGTGATGGTTTCCCCTGCGCCCATGGTCAGGATATTTTCCTGCTTCCATGCGCTTGAGCCCGACACACCAACAATCAAAACGGCCATCCCCATATGGGCAATTGTCATGCCGTGGGAGGCGCGCGGTAAAGCTCTTACCCGTTTCCATAGGTTAGCGGGTGACAACTTGAAGAGGCGAACACGCCCTGCCCATTCTGTGAAAGACGCAAAGAACAACCACGCTGCTAGGGCTATGCCGGCCGAGCCGGCTATGTCGATAGCGTCGATACCGCTAAGCGACAGAGCAAGAGCGAAGACAAGGCCTACGCCGAAGAGCGCGCCCTTCAAACGAGCCAGAACGCCAGCCAAGTCACTGCGCTTCCATGCCATCATGGGGCCAATACCCATGAGAAGAACGAGTGGCACCATGAGAGGAATAAACACGGTGTTGAAATAGGGCGCCCCGACAGAGAGGTTGCCCAGCTCTAGCGCGTCGGCAATTAGGGGATAAAGAGTGCCTAGGAGAACGGTTGCCGCGGCCGTTGCGAGAAACAGGTTGTTAATTAGCAATCCACTTTCTCGTGAGATCGGAGAAAATAACCCACCGGGCTCAAGTTTGGGCGCTCTAATCGCGTAAAGTGTTAGCGAGCCGCCAACGGCGATGGCAAGAAGGGCGAGAACGAACACCCCACGTGTTGGATCGGAGGCAAAGGCATGCACCGATGTGAGAATACCTGAGCGCACGAGGAAGGTGCCCAATAGGCTCAATGAGAACGTGACGATTGCAAGTAATATCGTCCAGCTCTTCAACGCTTCGCGCTTTTCAACAACGATTAGGGAGTGCAGGAGGGCTGTTCCGGTTAACCACGGAATAAAGGATGCGTTTTCAACGGGGTCCCAGAACCACCAGCCACCCCAGCCTAATTCGTAATAGGCCCACCAAGAGCCCAGGCCAATCCCAACAGTGAGGAAAGACCACGCGGCTAAAGTCCAGGGACGCACCCAGCGTGCCCAGGCGGCATCAACGCGCCCTTCCAGAAGGGCAGCAACAGCGAAAGAGAACGCCATCGAGAAGCCGACGTATCCGAGGTAGAGCATGGGCGGGTGAATGGCGAGGCCAGGGTCTTGCAGCAATGGGTTTAGACCCAGGCCCTGTGCGGGCGTTGGGTTGACCCGCAGGAACGGGTTTGACGTGAATAAGATGAAGGCCAGAAAACCAGTGCCAATCATGCCTTGTACGGCGAGGGCGCGGGCTTTTAGGCGGTCCGGTAAGGCGCCGCCGAAAGCGGCAACGGCTGCGCCAAATACAGCGAGAATTAATACCCAGAGAAGTAGAGAGCCCTCATGATTTCCCCAAACACCCGAGATTTTGTATAGAAGCGGCTTCGCTGTATGTGAGTTTTGGTAGACGTTAATCACCGAGAAATCTGAAGCAATGAAGGCTTGGGTGAGGGCGGCGAATGCCGTCCCGATCAGAAGCATTTGAAGTAGAGCGGCAGGCCCCGCCACAGCCATGAGCGCGGCGTCCCGTCGCGCTGCCCCGAACAACGGCACGAAAGCTTGGACAAGCGCAACGGGTAGCGCGAGCGCTAAGGCGTAGTGACCAATCTCAGGATTCACGGTGAAGCCATGGTGCTGTTGGACGTCGCTTCTTGTTGTGGTTCATCACCCCGCCATTCGCCGGCAGCTTTAATTGCATCGGCTACTTCGGGAGGCATGTAGGTTTCGTCGTGTTTAGCGAGTACGTCGGAGGCTTGAAATGTGCCGGACGCCAACATGTATCCTTCTGCAACGATGCCCTGCCCCTCGCGGAACAAGTCGGGGAGGATGCCGCGATAAACGATATTCAAACTTTCTGCCGTGTCCGTGACCGAAAATGTGGTTGTTTCGCCCTCGGCATTCACGCTTCCAGTTTCAACCAAGCCACCGATGCGTATTCGTTGTCCTGGTGACAACGTCTGTTGGCTGATTTCGGTTGGGCTGTAGAAAAAGACAATGCTGTCTTCAAATGCAGTGAGCACCAGGGCAACGCCGGTTGCGACAGCAAGGCCGCCGAGCAAAATAAAATAGAGTCGCTGTGTTTTTCGTTTCGCCATTTTATGTTCCACTGCCTGCTGTGCCGCCGGCCTGACCTGATGACCCTGATGTGGGCCCGGAACGGGGTAGGCGCAAGCGATCCAATTCAGCTTGTTGCATTTTCACGGACCGGGCCGTGAGGATAAACAGGACGCCGAGACCAACGACAGCCAAAGCGTAAGCGGGCCAAACAAAGGCTGCGTATCCACCCATATCTATTACAGCTTCGAGAGAGATCACCAGGTCATGCCAATCTTGTTTTTACGGTTATCATCACAAACATCTTTGCGTGGTCACTTTTAGGTGGTGCGCATAAGTTTTGCGGCTCTAATTTTTGCCGTCAGCACTTGAGCCCGCACGCTCATTAAAACCACCACCACATAGTACAGCTGGAACGCGCCTACCATTAGGAACAAAGGCGGCAGCATTGCGGCATCAACGGAGATGCCAGCCATCGAGAAAATGGACGGTTGATGCAAACTGTTCCACCAGTCTACCGAGAATTTGATGATGGGCAGATTGACAGACCCGACGAGCGCTAGGATCGCAGCCGCTTTGTCACCCTGCTCAGGGCTGTCGAAGGCACCGCCTAAGGCAATGTATCCGAGATAAAGAAAGAATAGTACAAGCATCGAGGTTAGGCGGGCATCCCAAACCCAGGGCGTGCCCCACATGGGTTGACCCCATAGCATGCCTGTGAGCAGGCAGAGCGCCGTAAACATTGCGCCGATTGGCGCGGAGGACTTCGCAATCATGTTTGCAACAGGATGGCGCCATATTAGATATGAGGCGCTACCGGCGGCCATGACCCCATAGCAGAACAGTCCCATCCATGCTGCTGGGACATGGATGTACATAATTCGAACCGTGTCACCCTGTTGATAATCGGGCGGGGAAAACAGCAGCGCTATCGGTAGTCCGAACAGAAAGCAAAGAATGCAAAGTCCGGCGGCCCACGGCTGGATGGTCGCGGCTAACTTCAAGAAACGTGTTGGATTGGCAAGTGCATGCATAGCATAAAGGCTTACCTGCTTGGCTATATTTTGCCAACCGGAATCGGGTGCGGGTTAGGGCTGCTTATCAGCTTATTGGCATTGGTTATTAAGCTATTCCGAAGCAATTTTTAGTGCGGCAGCTGCGGCCCATGGGCAAAGCGCTGCAGCGATGAGCAGGAATCCGCCGAGAACGGTAAACAAGCCCCCAGCGTCGAAGCCCATGCTAGTTGTATCAATTGCGCCGACCCCGAAAATTAGAATCGGGATGTAGAGGGGTAAAACCACGAGTGGCATCAATATACCTCTGCGGCGTGCGCCAAGCGTGAGGGCCGCGCCGACAGCGCCGATCAAGCTGAGTGTGGGGGTGCCAATGAGAAGGGCTGTCATCATGGGTGCGGCTGAGCCGACCGGCATTTGCAGAGTAACACCCAGAATGGGGGCCAAAAGAGTCAGCGGCAGCCCTGTGGTGAGCCAATGCGCCACAATTTTGGCTGCGACAACCAATGTGGGTGCCGCCGGAGACGTGAGCAACAGGTCTAGCGCGCCATCTTGCTCGTCATCGGAAAATAGATGATCTAGAGATAAGAGCGAGGCAAGTAGGGCCGTCACCCAAATAATGCCGGCGCCAACTCGCTCAAGAATGCCCGGTTCCGGTCCGATGCCAAATGGAAAGAGGATCACGGTGATGGCGAAGAACCCAGCAACCATGACGGTGTCTGCCCGGTGTCTCACGGAAAGGCGTAAATCGCGTCCGACGAGGATGAAGAAGGTGTTCACCAGTCCATCTCCGGCCCTTCGGGCGCTTTAGCCCGATAGTTGGCCATATCGATCCGTTGCGTCGGAGTAAATCCGGGAGCCTGATGTGTTGCGAGAAGGGCTATTCCGCCGCTTTCCACGTGGGCGCTTAAGAGGTTGTCGATGCGGGTCACATTCTCTGTATCTAGCGCTGTATAAGGCTCATCGAGCATCCAGATCGATGCCGTTCCTAGGGCGAGCCGCGCAAGGCCCGCACGGCGACGCCATCCCGCGGACAGCATATCGGCTGGCATGTCCAAGACGGCCTCAAGGGCCATGAGGCTTATGGCGGTCTCCACAGCATTCTCTGCCGCGCTGTAAAGGTTTGCCCAGAATGTTAGATTTTCATGGACTGTAAGGGCGCCTTTCAGGCCATCGCGGTGCCCAGAAAAGCAAATATCCTGAGTATTATAAGAATTAATTTGAACAGTTCCGGTTTCACTCCGGAGCAGTCCGGCCAGAACCCTCAGTAAGGTCGATTTTCCGCTGCCATTCGGGCCAACCACAGCCATAGACTGGCCGTTCTGGAGCTCAAAAGAGAGGCCTTCGAAGATGGTCCGGCCGCCGCGCCGCGCCGAAAGATTGCTGACGTTAAGGGTTACAGATGACTGTGTTTGATTAGACATGGCGGGAACCATAGCGAAACCCGTCATAAACTCACGAAGAAATCGCCATAAACTGTTTCTGAGACAGGGGTCACCTGCTCTGCCCGGGACTAGACAACCCCGGAGGGATGTGGATGATGCCGAAAAAAGCGGGGCAATTATATTAAGCGCCCCGTTGAACTCTGGTTTCACATAGATAAAGGGAATGCTGCTATGGCGCTTACAGGTCATGACACGCTGAAAACTCGCCGCACACTTGATGTCGCGGGCAAACCTTACGATTACTTCAGCATTCCCGCGGCTATAGAGGCGGGCATTGGCGATGTCTCTCGCCTGCCGTTCTCCCTTAAAGTTTTACTTGAGAATCTTCTGCGGTACGAGGACGGTCAATCAGTCAAAACTGATCATGTTAAGGCTCTCGCAGAGTGGCTCAAAAATCGAAAATCTGACCAAGAGATAGCCTATCGCCCGGCCCGAGTGTTGATGCAGGATTTTACGGGTGTCCCTGCTGTTGTTGATTTGGCAGCGATGCGTGAAGCCATGAAAGCTCTTGGTGGAAACGCACAGCAAATTAATCCGCTTTCTCCGGTCGATTTGGTCATCGATCACTCGGTCATGGTTGATGCCTACGCATCGGAAGATGCGCTGGCGAAAAACATTGAACTTGAATTTAGTCGCAACCGAGAACGCTACGAGTTTTTACGGTGGGGTCAGATGGGCTTCGATAATTTCCGTGTCGTGCCTCCTGGCACAGGTATTTGTCACCAGGTCAACGTCGAGTACCTCGCCCAAGTGGTCTGGACTGGTGACGACAATGGAAAGGCGGTTGCTTATCCAGACACCTTAGTCGGAACAGATAGTCACACAACTATGGTCAATGGCCTGGCTGTCCTTGGTTGGGGTGTTGGTGGTATTGAAGCAGAAGCAGCGATGTTGGGTCAGCCGGTTTCTATGCTTATTCCCGAGGTCGTTGGGTTCAAATTAAATGGAAAGCTCAAGGAGGGCATGACGGCTACGGACTTGGTTCTGACCGTGACCCAGATGCTGCGTGCTCACGGTGTTGTTGGTAAATTTGTCGAGTTCTATGGCCCTGGTTTGGGCGCATTGTCACTGACAGACCGCGCAACGATTGCAAATATGGCCCCTGAGTATGGCGCTACGTGTGGGTTTTTCCCGATCGATAAAGAAACATGCCGCTATCTGGCGTTTACAGGGCGTGATGCTGATCGTGTTGCTTTGGTTGAGGCCTATGCGAAAGCACAAGGGATGTGGCGCGAAGACGATACTCCAGATCCGGAATTCACATCTACGCTAGAGCTGGACCTCGCGACTGTAGAGCCATCTTTGGCTGGGCCGAAGCGGCCGCAAGACCGCATTCCATTATCATCGGCTGCGCCAGCATTTACCGAGGCACTTGGCAGCGTATTCGATCATGGGTCTCCAAAGTCATCCCCAATATCTGGTTTGAGTGGCAAAGGCGCAAAAGATACGTTAACCGACGGTGACGTTGTGATCGCTGCGATCACATCGTGTACCAATACGTCAAACCCCTCAGTTCTTTTTGCCGCCGGTCTGGTCGCACGTAAGGCGCGGGAACGCGGCCTGACGCGCAAACCCTGGGTCAAAACGTCTTTGGCGCCAGGGTCTCAAGTCGTAACAGATTATCTCGACAAGGCGGGTTTGACAGAAGACCTTGAAGCCCTTGGATTTCACAATGTTGGATACGGCTGCACCACTTGTATCGGAAACTCTGGCCCACTCGACGTAAACATTTCCATGAGCATTAATGATGGCGATTTGGTTGCGACGTCGGTGTTGTCTGGTAATAGAAACTTCGAAGGCCGCATTAGCCCGGACATTAAGGCGAACTATTTGGCGAGCCCACCGCTTGTGGTGGCGTATGCCATTGCCGGGTCGATGCGCATCGACATTAGCAAAGACGCTATTGGTCAAGATAAAGACGGCAAGGATGTCTTCTTGAAAGACATTTGGCCAAGCCCACAAGAAATATCTTCTTGTATCGAGCAGTTCCTAACTCAGGAAATGTTTTCTACTAGGTACTCTGATGTGTTTAAGGGCCCTGAAGAATGGCAAGCCGTTAAGGCTGTGCCTAGTGAAACTTATGGCTGGCAGAGCGACTCAACGTATGTGCGTAATCCGCCATACTTTGAGGGTATGTCGAAAACACCAGATGCTATTCAGGATGTTGTTGGTGCGCGCCCTCTCGCCATTCTTGGAGACTCCGTAACGACGGATCACATCTCACCCGCCGGAGCTATTAAGAAAGACAGCCCCGCCGGCGCTTACCTGCTTGAGCATGGCGTGGATCAGAAAGACTTTAATTCATACGGTTCTCGCCGGGGTAACCATGAAGTGATGATGAGGGGGACCTTCGCCAACATTCGTATCAGGAACGAAATGGTGCCGGGGACTGAGGGGGGCGTAACCAAGCACCACCCGGGCGCCATGGTCATGCCAATCTACGATGCCGCCATGAAATATCAAGCTGATGGTGTGCCTTTGGTTGTCATCGGTGGCAAAGAGTATGGCACTGGGTCATCCCGTGACTGGGCTGCGAAGGGCACCAACTTGCTGGGCGTCAAAGCGGTGGTCACCGAGAGCTTTGAGCGCATTCACCGCTCCAATTTGATCGGCATGGGCGTTCTGCCGCTACAGTTTACCGATGGCGTTACGCGCTACACTCTAAAGCTGGATGGCACCGAGCTGTTCGACATCTCCGGACTCTCGGCGCTTGTGCCACGCGGGTCAATCGACGTCAAAGTCACGCGCCCAGATGGGTCAACGGATACGTTCTCCGCCCTGTGTCGCATCGACACAGAGGGTGAAATGGACTACTTTAGAAACGGTGGTGTGCTGCATTACGTCCTTCGTAATTTGGCACCCTGAGTAGAGAATGACCCGGGGCTTTAGGGGGGGCGATGACTGAGCCTGCAAACCCCGGCGTGACTCGTCACTACGTTACTATAGGCAGGCGGCAACTCCATTATCGACGAGCAGGCTCTGGCCCACCGTTGATCGCGCTGCATCGTATACCAAGGTCTTCCGAAGACCTTGCCGCTTTTATTCAATCGGCTTCGAAATACTTTACTGTCATCGCGCCGGATTTGGCGGGGTACGGCAATTCGTTTGCTTTGGATGCACCGCCAGAGAGTCTTGATCCTTTGTGTGATGACTTAGAGGCGTTGCGTCTTGCTCTTGGTTTGGGACGTATTCTTCTTTACGGCGAGCAAGCAGGGGCAGCTCTTGCCCTTGCGTATGCGTGTCGCCATCCAAATCATGTTGTAGCGCTAGCGACCTGGGACCTTGACCTGCCGGGCGCGTTAGATTTGCCACTGGGCGCGAAGGCTTCGCTTCCACCGTTCGAACCTAAATGGGACGGCAGTCACTTTGCTTGGCTCTGGGCAATGCTGCGCGAGCAGACAGCATTCCACCCCTGGCATACGCCGGCTCTCAATACACGCGTTGATGCAGACATGCCCGGTCCAGCTGAACTGCACCGGCGGGCTGTTCAATTTCTAAACGCTGGCCAGCATGGTCGAGGGTACGAGTCTGGCTTTAACGCAGCGCGGACTTTCGATGCCCCGAACGTGCTTAGCAGCGTTAACAAGCCAGCGCTGGTTGTTGCGCGTCAACGGCATGAAGCTAAAGACCCCTGGCGCGGTATAGCGTCCGTCTCCAATGATCTGCATAGATCGACAGCTGATGAGCGGACAAGAGGTGAAGCTCAATGTTTATCTTTTCTGGCAGAGCGCCGGGTCGAGTCTGAGGTCCCACCGCCACCAACCGTGACGCCGGTCTCAGGTATTTTATGGCGTGATTATGTTTCCATTGACGGTGGCCAACTACATTATCAATGTAACACCGACGCCGATACGGTGCCACTACTCGTCCAGCACGATGCAGCAAGTTCAATCGGCACTGTCGAGGCTATTACGCAATCGTTTATTGGTCGACGCACAGTCTTTGCGTTCGACATGCCAGGCTCCGGTGATTCTGATCGAATTATTCCTTCAGAAAATGTTGAGGTTGAGGTTTATGCCGCAACGTTGGCGGAGGCATTAAAACAGCTGGGTTTATTGCGGGTGGATTTTTACGGTATGTGGGGGGGTGGTTTTGTAGGCCTAGACCTCTCTATTCAAAAACCAGACCAGGTCCGCAAGCTTATTATGAGCAATGTGTTCCAGCACACGGGAGCGGAGCTGGCGGACATTGCGGCCTATTATACGCCAGATGTTTCCCCGGTCTGGCATGGAGGCCACTTGATGCAGTGTTGGCATCAAATGCGTGATCAAGGAATTTACTACCCGTGGTTTAACCGGACCCAACAGGGTGTGATTTGGCGCGACCCTTTTCTTGCGACAGATATGGTGCATGAGCGTGTTTGTTCTTTGCTGAAAGCAGGCAACATGTATCGCACGGCGTATCAGGCGCACTTCATTTACCCAACCTATGAAAAACTTGCGATGACGCGCGTACCGACCCTGCTAGCAACGTCAAGGTGGGATCCAAACAATCCCCATACCCTGGCGGCCGCAAAAGCTGCGCCCAATTGTCAGTTTCAATACCTTGACGAAGATTTCTCTAAGTGGGGTGAGAGCTTCTTGCGGTTCCTTCAGGTCGGTTAACTTAGACCCGAGTAAAGCGGCCTGCTCTCCGATAAGGAAGACCAGCTGGGACTATAGAAGGCCACGTTCCATCGCCTTAGATAGCCGTTGGGCAAAGGCGATCGGATCCGGCAGGCTTTCGCCTTCAACAATCCTCGCTTGATCCAACAGGAGGTGGGCTGTCTCACCTATAATTTCGTCGCTTTGACCGGCCAGCTTTTGAATCAGCGCATGCGTCGGGTTGATTTCAAGAATTCTGGGCTTGGTGAGCCCATCTCCTTGTCCGTGTTGTTTCAGCATACGCTCCAGGTGAAGGCTCATGCCGCCCTGCTCGCCGACTAGGCAGACGGCGCTTTCTGTTAGTCGGTTAGAGACTCGGACTTCTTTAACAATCTCGCCAAGCGATTTTTGCATGCTGACTATGAGGGCGTCGATGTCGGTCTGCGTTTCCTCATTATCTTTCTTTTCGTCGGAAGCAGTGTCTGATTTATTCTTCGCAATTGCGTCTAGGTCGTCAGCTGATTGCGAAGCAGACCGAAAGGGGCGCTTGTCATAGATACCGACAGAGGTAACCCAGAATTCGTCGACAGGGTCTGTGAGCAGAATGACCTCTACGCCCTTGGCAATATAACCCTCAAGCTGCGGTGATCGTTTCAGGGCGGCGACATCGCTACCGGTAATATAGTAAATCGCATCCTGGCCTTCTTTGAAGCTCGATACGTAATCTTTGAGGCTTCTCCACTCTTCGCCGGAGCTGGTTCGGAACCGGCTGAGTTCGAGGATTTCGTTCCGGCGCTCAAAATCTTCGTAGAGACCCTCCTTAAGGACAGAGCCAAAATTCGACCAGAATGCATTATATTCTTCTGCGTTTTTACTGCGCTCCTTGAGCTCTTTGAGCAGCTTGCTGACTAATCCCTTTTGGATTTTCTTGAGCTGCGGATTGTCCTGCAGCATTTCGCGGCTTACGTTGAGGGGTAGGTCAGGTGAATCAACCACACCCTTTACGAATCTCAGATAGGGGGGGAGGAGCCCCTCCAGGTCATCTGCGATGAATACGCGATTGACATAGAGCTTCACGCTGCTTTTGCGGCTTGGTTCAAATAGGTCGAATGGAGGATTAGAGGGCAAGTATAGGAGGCTTGTATATTCTATCGCGCCTTCCGCCCTGAAATGTAGTGTATGCCAGGGCTCATCGTAGCCATGGGCGACGTGATGGTAAAATTCTATGTATTGCTCTTCGGTAATTTCATTCTTTGGTCGTGTCCATAACGCCGATGCAGAGTTTAGTGTCTCTTCTTCACTGCCTTCTTCGCCCGGAATTGCCGCGAGGATCACAGGCAGGGCAACATGATCTGAGTAGGTCGTGACGACAGTTTTTAGGCGGACGGCCTCAAGGTACTCATCTCCTTCCTTGCGCAGATGAAGAATAATCTTTGCACCTCGACCTACATCATTAGTCTCATTAATAGTGTAGCTACCACGGCCGTCTGAAACCCAAAGCCAGCCTTGGTTTTCCCCAGCTTTACGGGCATAAACCTCAACCTTTTCAGCGACCATGAATGATGAATAGAATCCAACCCCGAATTGTCCGATTAGGGACACGTCTTTTGAGCTATCACCCGTGAGGGAGCTCATAAATTCTGATGTGCCTGATTTAGCGATCGTGCCTAGATTCTCGACTAGGTCGTCTTTATTCATCCCGATGCCATTATCGCTAATGGTGAGCGTCCGGTTTTCTTTATCGACGGCAATATGAATGGAGAATTCCGATCCACCGTCGTCGAGCAATTTTTGGTCGGTTAAGGCTGCATATCTCAGTTTGTCACAGGAGTCTGACGCATTAGAAATCAGCTCGCGCAGGAAAATCTCCGTATTGGAGTACAGAGAGTGCACAACAATATCTAAGAGTTTTGAAACCTCTGCTTCAAATGACCTTTTTTCTTCGCTCATGTCTTATTGCTTTCTTGGTGTGGTGTGTTTGGGGCGTCGAAACCAACCCCAAGTAAATTTGATCTCATATTGGGTCTACGGCGGTCGCTGGCAAGAGGAAAATGAAACTTCTTCCAGTATTCTTCAGGGAAAGACAATGGATTGATTCTGCGCATTGTTCCATCTTCTCTATCGCGCCATAATATAGTTTCAGATGTGGTTTTAAATGCGGCCAAGGCCGACTAACGTTGCATATGTTAGAAACTGGAGGCGTATATGCAGATCCCTATTCAGATTACGTTTCATGGAATTGACAAATCCGATGCCGTTGAAGGTAAAATTAAAGAGCGAGTCGACAAGCTAGGGAAATATTCTAATCGCATCATTGGATGCCGGGTTGTTGTCGAATCACATCACAAAAGCCACTCCAACCTCAATACGAATGCTGCGCCATTCCATGTCACCATTCACCTCTCTGTCCCGGGCGAAGACCTGGTTGTGCGAAGAGACCCGAAAGAGATGAGGGCGCACGAAGACATGCAGATTGCCCTCCGTGATTCATTCGAAGCCATGGAACGGCGGCTTAAGGATTACACACAGAAGATCAAGCGGGTCGATCGGCGTCAGGGTCACGAGGTCCCTGCTGGAGAGGTTTAGGGTGTAGTCGCCCAAAGCTCGATATTTTTTAAGTTCGTCTCGATTCCCAAACCTCGGTTCTTATCGCCTTGACCTTCCGGCCCGAACAATCAGATCACGCAGTTACAGTTGTCCTTGGACCAACGAACACGGGCAAGACCTATTTGGCTATGGAGCGAATGCTTGGCCATTCCTCTGGCACTATAGGGTTCCCATTACGCCTTTTGGCTCGTGAAAACTACGACCGTGCTGTCTCTGCAAAGGGCGCCGGGGCCGTTGCTCTGGTTACGGGTGAAGAAAAGATCATCCCCCCACGGGCGAGTTATTTTATCTGTACGGTCGAAAGTATGCCGGTCGATCGCGATGTGGCGTTTCTTGCAGTTGATGAAATCCAACTCGCCGCTGACCGAGAGCGCGGGCATGTTTTTACGGACCGCCTTATCCATAGTCGCGGCCGCGTTGAAACCATGTTTCTTGGGTCTGAGGCTGTACGCCCGCTCGTGCGTCGACTCATCCCCGACGCTCAGTTTGTTACTCGGCCACGGTTCTCTAAGCTAACTTACAGCGGATCCAAGAAACTGACCCGCCTACCCCGCCGCGCCGCTGTTGTGGCGTTCTCAGTGTCGGAAGTTTATGGCATCGCTGACTTGTTGCGGCGCCAAAGGGGTGGGGCGGCGGTAGTCATGGGGGCTCTCAGTCCAAGAGCACGGAATGCTCAGGTCGCACTTTACCAATCTGGGGAGGTTGATTACTTGGTGGCGACGGACGCCATCGGTATGGGGCTCAATATGGACGTAGATCACGTTGCGTTTGCGTCGCTGTCGAAATTTGACGGTCGTGCGCCGCGTGCGTTAACGGCCGCGGAACTGTCTCAGATTGCCGGTCGTGCCGGTCGACATATGAACGATGGCACGTTCGGCGTTACTGCTGACGTGTCTGCGTTGGACCCTGAAATTGTAGCGCGCATTGAAACGCATGAATTTCATGCTGTTAAGTCTCTGTATTGGCGCAACTCGGACCTAAATTATGCGACGGTTCAAACATTATTGTCAGGTCTAAATAAGCCGCCGCCTGGGCCTGGTCTTATTCGGTCCCCAGCACCAGAGGATCAATTGGTTTTAGAAGTTCTGTTAAATGACGCTGACGTGCGCGATCGAGCTAAGGGGTCGAAGCGTGTTCGATTGTTGTGGGATGTCACTCAAGTTCCCGACTTCCGAAAACTGCGACCGGAGAATCATGCGCGGATATTATCTCAGGTGTTTGCGCACCTCAGTGGGGAGCGCGAACGTATTCCTGAGGACTGGGTAGCGGAACAAGTCGGCCGGGTTGATCGGACGGACGGCGATATTTACGCGTTGATGGACCGCATCGCCGCCATTCGGACTTGGACTTACCTCGCCAATCGCCCAATGTGGGTCGAAAATGCCGGTTATTGGCAAGACCAGACGCGCGTTGTAGAAGATCGGCTGTCAGATTCTTTGCACGAGAAATTAACTGAGCAGTTTATTGATCGGCGCATCGCACACTTGGTAAAGAAACTTAAGGGTACAGATCGCATGGTCGCTGTCGTTGACGAAGCTGATCGCGTTGAAGTCGATGGTCATTTCATCGGTGAACTAAAGGGGCTGGTTTTTGTCCCAGACAAAACGGGGCTCAAGGCCGCCGACAGGGCGATTGAAAATTCTGCGAATGCGGCGCTGGTTCCCGAGCTAGACAAGCGGGCAACGCAGCAGATTGAAGCTGATGACGGAGCATTTTCTCTCGACGATGACGCTAACGTCATATGGCAGGGTTCTGTCGTTTCGACGCTGAGCGCCGGTGCGCGGCCTTTGTCGCCTAAAGTTACATTGCGGGCTGATGGCCGCCTAGACGCCAGCCTTTGTGATAAGCTGGTGGTTCGTCATCAGGCCTGGGTTAGCGCCCACATTAAAAAGCTACTAGGTTCTTTGGTGCGCGCCGAATCTGCGCCACTCAAAGGCGCGCCGCGCGGTCTTGCTTATCAGGTTACGGAAGCGCTTGGGACGATAAATAGAGCAGTTGCAGAAGCGCAGGTCCGCGCTTTGTCTGATGACGATAAGAAGGCATTGGCAGCCTGCCGCATTCGATTTGGGATCAATTTTGTCTACGTTCCGGATGCCCTAAAGGCAGAGCCAGTCCGTCTTAGAGCGATTTTATGGATGGTAAACACACCATCCACGCCTACGCCGATGTTACCCCCGGCGGGTCGTGTCTCTTTCCCCACCGAAGAGGGGGTGCCCGTTGAATATTACTTAGCTTCTGGGTTTTATGCTGTGAGTGGCATGGCCTATCGCGTCGATATGGTTGAACGCTTCTCCGCAGAAGTAAGGCGCTTGCTTCGCGAAGGAACGAGCATATTGCCGCCTGCACAATTACCGCCCCTTGGAATTGGCGCTGAGAATGCCGTCACG
This sequence comes from Rhodospirillaceae bacterium, assembly GCA_028822445.1. Classification (GTDB taxonomy): domain Bacteria; phylum Pseudomonadota; class Alphaproteobacteria; order Rhodospirillales; family Rhodospirillaceae; genus WLXB01. Next base: position 384,293 of record JAPKDQ010000002.1, read on the forward strand.
CTGATAGCTTCTCTTGGGTATGTTTCAAGCATTGGCGAAGAGGGAGTCGCGATTGCGATTAAGCGCAAACCCCAGCGTAGCAAAAAGACGTCAGTAAAGAAAAAGTTGGCTGGCAACGACGGAAAGCCAGACAAAAAGTCTCCAAAGTTGGGGTTAAGCAGACCAAAAGAAAAACCCATTGATCCAGACTCGCCTTTTGCAGTCTTGAAGGGCCTCGTAAAATCGTGAGCGACGGCCTTAGGGTTGATAAGTGGCTCTGGTTCTCAAGGTTTTGTATATCCCGTTCTCTGGCGCAAACGCTCTGTGCCGGCGGCCGCATCCTAGTAAATGGAATTGAGGCTAGGAAATCTAAGGTTCTTGTCCGCCCTGGCGACACTGTTGTAATCACCATTGGCCCGGTGCGGCGAACCGTAGCCGTTAAAGCTCTTGGAACGAGGCGTGGACCGGCGCCAGAAGCAGAGCTGCTGTTCGAAGAGCAAGGGGAACCGGAACGTTTGGATGGAGCGAAGAAAGAAGCTCCTTTATATAGACCACCAGGCACTGGGCGGCCGACCAAGCGTGAGCGCCGCGCATTGGAGAAGTTTTTTCTCCGGAGCTCCACTGACTGATGGTTACAGGCTGTTAACAACCTTGATCCAAAGTGAATGAACGGTTAACTCATTGTCATGCTGAATGCCCTAAAGTTATTTATCAGTGAGTCGGCCAGTGAAAGCGATTCTTCGCCCGCGGGGCTTACGGTTCACAGCGCAGCCGCGGCCTTATTGGTTGAGGCTGCCTTGGCTGACGGCACGTTTGATGATGACGAGCGCGGTCAGATCAAAGATGTTTTGGTGCATTTGTTTTCGCTCGCTGAACAAGATCTCGACAGCATAATTGCGGATGCTGAGAAAAACGTAGCCGAGTCTAATCAGCTGTATGGCTTCGCACGTACGGTGAAGGATAACTTGGATTACGAAAGCCGCGTTGAACTGATGCAAATGTTGTGGGAAGTAGTCTTTTCTGATGGCCAGCTTGACGACTTTGAGGCAAATTTAGTACGTCGAGTCAGCGGCCTGTTATATGTTACTGATCAAGATAGCGGCCGGGCTCGCAAGGTCGCTTTGGAGCAACTGGGGCTCGACCTGGAAAACCTCTCGTAGGGAAGAGATCCAGGTGAGCAAAGTGGAGAGAAATGCGTAATGACATATGTCGTCACCGAGAACTGTATTAAGTGTAAATTTATGGACTGCGTGGAGGTGTGTCCTGTGGACTGCTTCTACGAAGGTGAAAACATGCTGGTCATCCATCCGGATGAATGCATCGATTGTGGAGTCTGTGAACCGGAATGCCCAGCGGAGGCCATTCTTCCGGATTCGGAAGATTCTACACAAGATTGGATTGGTTTGAACACCGAGTACGCAGAGAAGTGGCCTAATATTACAGCTAAGGGTGAAGCTCCAGAAGATGGGGAAGAGTGGAACGGAAAGCCGGGTAAGAAAGAGCAATTCAGTGCAAATCCAGGCACTACAGGCTGATTTCAAACCTATGACAGGGCTTAGTAGGCGCCATTGAGGTGTCTACTTTAGGCTGTCTTTTGAGCTAAAAATTTAGTATAAGAAACTAATCCGCCAATAAAATTGGCGGATTATTTTTTCGCTAAGTCTGGTTTGTGTGCACTGCAGCAGTCGCGCGATAAACCAGCACAAACCCATGGCGGCTAAATCTATATTTGGCGCCACTTAAATGGGGTCAGCGAGGAAATAACTGGAACTATAAGGGCCGCTTACGGCACTTTATCCCTAATGGCGGCTGGGGGCTTACCGGGGTTTCAGAAGATCAGGATAATAACTGTACAGAGAGCCAAATAATGCCGAAAAAGACCAGTTCAGAAGCAAAGAAACCGGTAATCAAGGAAGCAACTAAAACGATGTTATTTTCTACAGGCGACTTCGTCGTTTATCCTGCACACGGCGTCGGCCAAGTGACCGATGTTGAGAAACAGGTCATAGGCGGGCAAAAGCTAGAGTTGTTTGTCGTTAGCTTTGAGCGCGACCGCATGACGTTACGTGTTCCGGTCGAAAAGGTAGAGAACTCCGGCCTGCGCAAATTATCTACTCGGAAAGTGATGGACCAAGCGTTGACAACGCTTAAAGGTCGCGCACGCGTGAAGCGCGCCATGTGGAGTCGTCGTGCGCAAGAGTACGAAGCCAAGATTAATTCCGGCGATCCTGTGTCTATTGCTGAAGTCGTTAGAGACCTGCATCGTGGTGAAAGCCAACCAGAGCAGTCCTATTCCGAGCGCCAAATTTATGAGCAAGCGCTAGAACGTCTCGCTCATGAAATCGCCGCTGTAGAGAAGATTGAGCCAGAGATAGCGACGGCTAAGCTCGAGAAGCTCCTGAGCGCTCCTAATGGCGGTTGATTTGGCGCGGGGTCATTTAATATTCTAAACCATGCTTCATTTAACGAACGGTGCGGCATGGTTCTGAGAACTGATGTAGCAGTGTCATTTTAGTTCACAGGCACAGCAATTAAGACGCAGTGGTTTAAGGTCAGGCGCTTCTTTTTCGTCCAAACGCACAAAGCTAAACATTGCACGGCCTATACCTCTGGCATAAGCACTCGTTTTTCGTGCGGGAGACAAGAACATCATCAGAAAGACCTACCCGGCGTCCGGTTGGAATGCAACGAAATGAAGGTCTGCGGTGCCCTGCCATCCTAGACTGCAGCTCGCCTGCGCGTTAAAACTTCTGTGCAATGAACCTTTCTAATCTCAATCTAGGACAGCTCGACACCACCATCGCTTGTCTAGATAAGGCATTGGCGCATTTTCCATCTGCTCAGATAGCCTTCCGTCGCATTACTAAAACGAAAACCCCTACCCAACCCCTAAATATAGATTTGTATGCGAATCATGCGCAGGCTGAGCAAACCTGTCGTTCCTTTGGGATTCCTTTGCTAGATGCTCGTCCGGAGGATGGGTTTAGCTGGGACGGCGGTTCTATCGCAACCCAAACAGAGACCGCAGTTCTCCTTCACGAGTTAGCGCACTGGCAAATCGCGCCTGGTGCCCGTCGGTGTCTCCCTGACTTCGGGCTTGGTGCCGGGCCTGAAACTGGAAGAAACGAAATCTCCAATGCAGCCTGCCGTGTCAATCAACAGACCAAAGAGAAAGAAGAAAACCTTGCGTCATTGCTGGGGGTTTTGTGGGAGGTGGAGCTCGGCGGGCCCGCGATCATTGCCTTTTGCGAGCAGAATTGGCTGGAGCTTGTAGACCGTCCAGGCGCGGCATCTCATTTTCTATCTGTTTTTGAAGACTTGCAAATGCGCAAGCTCATCGACCAAAGCGGGCATCCCACTATGGGCCACCAGAACAATATCTGGCGGCAATCGCCCTAACTCCAACGACCGTTCTGATAAAACCGTTTCTCTGCACGTTGCGCCGTATCGGATAGGCCTTTGAGATTCTCAACCGGGGTAATCCTGGCGCTATAGGTATCAAAACCAGGCTGGTACAGTTCCATTTCCCCATCGGGTAAATGCTTCTGCTCCCGAAATGATGCGAGAGGTAATTTGCGCACACTATCTCCTGCAGATGGCACTCACTCGAAAGGTAATTGTTAGCGAAGACAATAGAGCCTGACGTTAGGGGGGTCTGTTGTAGAATGTGACGCCCCCTCGTGAACGAACGCGCAAAGGGTTCCCGTCTAGCGCTTCTCATGACACCTGCAAGCCACGGCTTTATAGCGCCGTCTGTGCAGATGTGCGGCAGGCCATCAGATAATGTTGTTGTGACATAGATTGTTGGAGTGGCCCTGACCGGAAGGGATTGTTGAGAGAGTGGTAAGTTCGACATACCCATCTCGAGATAATAGATTCAGCGCGCAGTGCTTGTGGCTGTGTCGCTAACAGCGTTACCACAACAGCCTAGGGTATGGGCGACTAAGCAAAGACCCAGACTCTTATGTAATCTGGCGGGTCAGCTTCGTTCTAGTGATCAATGTCCAATGTGTCGTAGCTGATGAAGCCATGGACGTCGTCGTAACCGGTTACACCAGGGGCCAATCCCGCAAAACGCAACTCTGGCCACAGAAAAATCGCTGCTGCCTGGTCGCGGTAACGTGCCATCAACTCCTGCTTCAATGCGATGCGTTTTTCGTTGTTTTGCTCGGTCAGAGCTTTTTGAATCATGGGGGTCGCTTTTGCATCACAATACCAAGGGGCTCGTCGATCACAGGAATTGTTTCGTAGCGTTCTGATGACGTCAATAATGGGCTCCATGGTGTAAACCATCCCGAATGATTTCCCATGCCAACCGCCGCGCTCGAAATGATCGAAGAGGTGAGCGATGCTGACTGGAGCGATTGTAAGGTCAACGCCGACCTTGCTGAGTGACTGTGCAACTTGCTGGTACATGGCGCTGTCGGATCCGTTGGCACCGATAACAGCTTCCGTTTTTAAAGAGAAGCCATCTTCATAGCCCGCCTCCGCAAGAAGAGCGCGGGCCCGACCGAGATCGTACTCGATAGGCTCTAGATTTGGATTGTAGCCTTCAGCCGCAGGCGTGGCACCTTGGCTAGCGGGAACCGTTAAGCCGCCTAGCAATCCTTCAATAATACTCTCGCGATCTACAGCTAGGTTTAGGGCTCGCCGCACCCGAAGGTCGTCGAGCGGACTTGGCCCTTCGGTTAGAACAAACGAAATCGTACGTACCATCTCACTGCGCCATCCCAGAAACGTTCCGCCGATTTGAACTATTGTTTCCCGGTCATCTGGACCCAGGGCTAGAGCCAAATCCACTGACCCTGACGTCAGCCCCTGGACGCGCGCAGTGGCATCTGGAACGGCTAAAATTTCTAACCGGTCCAACTTGGGTGGCCGCCAAGATCGTTCATGTGCATTGAGCGTGACTGCCGTGGGGCTGAAAGATTCCACCTTAAATGGACCAGTTCCGACGGGGTTAAGTGTAAAGGCCTCGCGTCCAAGGGTGTTCCAGCTTTCTGGTTCAATCATGTGCAGGACGGGCAGAAACCGCGGCAGTATCGGTACTGGAATATGGGTTTTGATTTCAACCGTATGGTTATTGAGGGCCCGGGCCTTCTTTAAGAACGCCATTTCCGTGGCGACAGCTTCTCCGGTCCCGTGGCGGCTCGTCAAATACGATACGACATGAACGACAGCGTCTGCCGTAAAAGGGCGACCATTATGAAAGACGACATCGTCGCGCAATTCCAGGACCCAGGTAAAGGCGTCGGTTTGCGTCCACGATGTTGCCAGCCACGGCTGCACGTTTCCGTCTTTGTCGATCCGTGTGAGGCCATCGAATACGGCTGACAGCGTATATAAACTGGGCATCGTCATGACGCGATAGGGGTAACCGCGACCGGGCGGGAGTTCATGAACGGCGATACGGACTGTGCGCGCGTTGAGTTCAGCAGCGAGTAAGCAGATCAGAGATACGGCGTATAATACGGCCCGCATCACTCTTCTACGAATTGGATATCTTCGTAGCTGACAAAACCGTGTACTTCAGAAAAGCCACGAACGTTCCCGCGTGTGCCAGCAAAACGAACGATTTGATAAAGATAGAGCGCGACCCATTCGTCGCGATAGAATTTCATAATGTCATGCCGTAGTGCGAGCCCCCTGTCTTCGTCAAAGGTGATTAGGGCTTCTTCGATGGCCGGCATGATTCGCTCATCGCAGTACCATGGATGAACCCAAAGACATGAATGGTTACGTAGAGGCCGAAGGACATCGACGGTCGGTTCTGAGGCAAAGGTTACCCCAAATGCGTCGCCACTCCACTCGCCTTCCATCACGCTGCGAATAAGCTGGCTTACGGGAAAAGTGCGAATTTCCATTGTCACGCCGATGGTTAAAAGATCCTGGGCGACCTTTTGGTACATGGCGGCATCGTTTGCACCCGAACCAATTGCTCCCTGAACTACGAATTTAAAACCGCCTGGGTAGCCAGCTTCGGCAAGTAACGCGCGCGCGCGCGCGCGATCAAAAGGGATTGGTGGGAGGGTTGGATTAAACCCATAAACAATAGACGTTGCCGGCTGTGTTGGTAATTCCGGGATACCAGCTAGAAGACCGTCCACCAAACCTTCGCGATCGATTGCTAAATTGAGGGCCTCGCGCACGCGGACATCATCGAGTGGATTGCCACGCCCGTGATGAAAGTTGATGGCCCAAAGAGCTGCGGTTGACCAACTCAGGCTGCGCCCACCCATAGCGGCGATTGTGTCTGCTTCCTCCGGTCCTAGGGAGAGAGCAATATCCATTTGCCCAGCCAGAACGGCTTGAGTGCGCACGTAAGCTTCCGGCGCCACGATTTTTTCCATGCGAGAAATAAAGGGTTTACGCCATGACGTCGGCACGGCCCGGTATTTAATTTTGGAGGCGCTAAAGTTGATGGGCCGGTAAGGGCCCGTGCCAACTGGATCTCGGGAGAAGCCTTCTGGACCTAGTCGATTCCATTGTTCTGGCTCGACAATATGTAGGAGTGGCAGCGCTCTAGGGAGGTGCGGTGTTGGAACATTGGTGACGATCTCTACGGTAAATGAATCGATGGCCCGCGCAGAGTCAACAAATGAGAACTCGCGGGCAACGGCCTCACGGATTGCAGCATCGCTCGTTAAATAGTCAAGAACGTTGACGACGGCGTCTGCATTAAAGGGAACCCCGTTGGAAAAGACTACGTCCTCACGGAGCTTGATATGCCAAGTGAGCGGGTTAATCGATTCCCAATGTGTAGCCAACCACGGCTGCAGTGTACCGCCGGCATCGATGCGCGTTAAGCCGTCAAATGTTGCCGACCAGGTGAAAATGTGGGGCGTGCCGGTGTTTCGGTATGGGTTGCCTAACGTGGGCGGCAACGCCGTTGTGCCAATACGAAGCACGTCCTGGGCTTGTGTCTCTAATGACACCAACAGGCTGAATATAAGCGCGGCAAAGTTTCTAAGGTTCATGCTTAGAGGGTAGGCATCTGCGACGGGTCGCGTCAAACAGAGTCATTAATTTAGGCAGAAGAAAACGCCCGGGCCGAAGCCGGGGCGCGTTGTTCTCAGGTTAGACTGTGAAGTCTAGAAGTTGTAGGCGGAACGAACACCAAACTGACGCCTCTTAAGTGCGGTCAGTGCAATGCCGTTAGCGATACCTTGAGTTTGATTTGGCCGTGTAAATGCTGCAGATGTGCGGGTCTTCTGATTAGACCATTGCATGAAGCACCCAACCATCGAGAAGTTGGCCCGGTTTTCCATGAGTTGTTATTTCCAACCTAACTCATAGTTTTTAAGGCTTTCTTCGTCTGCGAACAGAGCCGAGTCGGGGAATTGAGCAAGAATTATGTCAATATTCGATTGAGGTCTGGTGATCAGATCAAGGTTAAAGAAGCCCGGGTTGTTGCCTTTCGAGTACGTCACCCAGACATTAGTTTCGTCGCTGGTTTGGAACTGCAGTGTTGCGCGAGGCAGGCAGAGAACTCAAAACTAGGGGCTTCTTAGACAAAGGCTCCAGCATGATGCATTTGTGCAACACGTAAAAACCTAAGCTGAACACAACTAATAATTATTATGGCACGAAATTTTATGAAATAGTCAGCTTTTCCAACATATTCTGGACTTACTCTAAGAAGGAGCAGTTCATAAATTCAGCATTTTTTGCGCGTGGAGACCCTGTTGCACGGGATGTTTAGCGCACATTAAACACCCATTCCTGTCTCTGTTCAGGGTTGCATCTAGTGACGATAAAGAGCATCTTTTTTCTTAATTAAATCCTACTAGGTTTAATTTCTAGGAACAGTTACAGGTATAAGACACATAGATGCGGCCATATTGCCGCCATTTATAATATTTGGGGACGGATCTAACATGACCTTTTTATCTCGATTAGGTGCTGGGGTTGCTGGGGTTGCAATAGCAACAACGGGACTGGCGGTTGAAAACGCCGTCGTAGCACAAAACCTAGCGCTTGAAGAAATTGTGGTTACAGCCCGTAAGCGCGAAGAGTCGCTGCTCGACATTCCTGTAGCTATTACTGCTTTCTCATTCGAACAGCTTGATCGTGGCGGTTTTGACAGCCTCGAAGACCTGTCTTTTGTAACGGCGGGCTTGCACTTTAATAAGCAAGGCGGGCAGATCCCCGGCCGTGTGAACACAGCGGTGCGTTTCCGTGGTATGGACTCCAACCAGTCGGCCGCATCTCAGCAGCTTGGCACCGTGTTTATGGATGGTGTGTACGTTTCCTCGGGTGTTTCCAGTATCGATTTCTCGAACATTGAACGCGTTGAGGTCATTAAAGGCCCGCAGTCTGCGACCTACGGTCGTTCTACATTTGCTGGTGCAGTTAACTATGTGACAAAGACTCCAGGCTTTGAATACAAAGGCCGGGCAGCCGCTCAGTTTGCTGAAGATGGCACCTATGACGTCTCACTGTCTCATGAAGGCCCAATCATCGACGAGAAATTAGCTTACCGGGTCAACGTTCGCGGCTACGGCACCGATGGCCAGTATCGTTCAAATGCTGATGGCGGTCGTTTGGGCTCCGAGCGCACTGAGACGGCGCAACTGACATTATTTGCGCAGCCGGCTGAGAATTTCACAATCAAGGCTAGAGCGTTTTACTCACGCGATAACGATGGTGCTGCTGCAGGCATGTTGCTTGGTTCTCCTATATCTTCTCGCAAAGATGGCTCAGCTAATGCCGGGCCGAACTGTCGTTCACAGGGTATTACTTCTAAGGCTGACACCTTGGCTGATTACTTCTGTGGCGCTGTTCCGCAGGTTGATGTGGATTCTTTTATTGCACCGAACACGAAGCTATCTCAATTTGATATTGCAGCGTTCCGGGCGCCTGGCTGGACCGACCCACGCAACGGTATTGCGCGGTTAAAACCAACTGGCGTACCAATGGTTGATTTCGTCGGCCTGCGTCGTAAGTCATGGCGCTTCGCTTTGATTGGTGATTACGAATTTGCTGATGGCCACACACTAACGTCGGTCACCGGCTTTAGCGACATGCGCGCCAACTGGGTACGTGATTTCGATTTAACACGTTCTTTAAACTTCTTTTCGCAAGATCCGCAAAAGCATACGGATTTCACGCAGGAACTGACTATCGAATCACCACAGGATCAGGTGTTTCGTTACTCCGTCGGCGTTAACTATTTTGACGTAGAGTATATTCAGGCTGGTAACGGCGGGATCAACATCTGGGGATCTGATGGTGGCGTGACCCAGAGGATTAACGGTGTTGTTCTGCCCGGTCCCTTTACGCTTGGTAATAATGAATTCCCTGCTGAAGCCGGCGAAACCATCGGTGTCTTTGGGTCTCTGGCCTATGACTTCACGGATGACCTGACCCTTGATATCGAATGGCGGTATCAGGAAGACAGTATTAGTCAAGATAACACTAGAACCCCTGGAATCGACTTTGAAGATAAGTTCACAGCATTCCTGCCGCGTGTGACCTTATCCTATGATCCGACAGAAGAGGCGACCGTCTGGGCGACCTATTCTGAAGGAAATATACCAGGTTTCTTCAACACCGATTTGGCACCCTTAAAGCAAAGTGACTTTGACAAGGTTTCCGCAGCAACCGGTGGAGGCTTGAGCTTATTTAACTCGGAAGAAGGTTTGGAAAACTACGAACTAGGTTGGAAGCAACAGCTGTTTGATAACCAGGCCTACTTCTCTTTAGTCGCCTATCATATGGACTGGTCAAACCTGAAAACGCGCCAGGCCGTAGCCATCACCGATTCTACAGGCACTGACCGTGTGTTGAACCTTCAGTTCAATGCCGGCGATGCCAAACTCGATGGTTTCGAGTTGGAGGGCGGCTTTGTGGTGAACGAGAATTTAGCGGGTAACTTTAGTCTCAACTTAGCCAAAGGTAAGTTCGGTGAATTGACCTGTGGCTTCTCGCCGTTTGCTCCGTCAGCAACACGTTCTGATTGCTCGGGTAATGCGCCGGCTCGGTTCCCAGAGTTGAGCGGATCATTCTCCACTACATGGACCGACCAGTTGAGCGACGACTGGGATTACTTCCTTCGTTTTGATGGCACATACTTCGGTAAGGCTTTCAACGAAGAGAAGAACTACTCCTACATTGGTAAGTTCTGGCGCTTCAATCTGCGTGCCGGATTTGAGATGGACGACCTTCGCATCGAAGGCTACGTCAACAACATCTTCAATGATGATAGCTACCTTGCCGGTGCACGCTGGTCCGATTTCTCGGGTTCTCAGTTGTTTGACTTCCTGTTCAGTCAGGGTGTTGCAGCGACACCAGCTGAAAAGCGCCAATTCGGCGTAAAGGTTGTTCACAACTTCTAGAACGAGAATAAAAAACTCAGGCCTAGTGGCCGAAAAGTTAAGGCCCCCAGAGTGATCTGGGGGCCTTTTTCTTGTGTTGCCGCCTGCCCTTTCGGGCGGTGGTTTATGGTCTTAATCCCTTTGGTTTATCTTCTCTGTTTTAGACAGCTATTCTGGCAGAATGGCTACTTATTCTATTTTCAACGCGTATAGCCCCTCTCTTGTCGGCGCATGCCCTAGGTAGTTAAACCACGGTCATGGGGTTTACATGGGGCGTAAAGGTTGACCTTTTTCTCCATATAAATTTTACCATGCACTAACGTTTTCGAATCATAGGATCTGCGCAATGAAAGAAGATACAAAAATCATCCATGGCGGCGGCAAGAACGCTCTCAAGCATGGTGTCGTGAACACACCGGTCTATCGGGCTTCCACTGTCATTTTTTCTGATACGGACCAGATGCAGGCTGCGGCCGAAGGGGCGATCGTTCAGCAAAAGAAGGTGCATTTTTATGGTCGCAAAGGCTCACCTACGTCTTGGGCGTTGGAAGAGGCGCTAACAGACCTTGAGCAAGGGTATGACACTGTCTTGGCCCCATCGGGCTTGGGTGCCGTCACAACAGCGTTGCTTTCGTTCCTTAAGGCGGGCGACCACCTTCTTATGGTTGACACTGTTTATGAGCCGACGCGTAGATTTTGTGACGTCACGCTTGCGCGCTTTGGTGTCGAGGTGACGTACTATGACCCTCTTATTGGTGGCGGCATTGCGGCGCTGATGTGCTCAAATACGACGGTTGTATTTACGGAGAGTCCTGGCTCCCATACCTTTGAGATGCAGGACCTGCCGGCTATTTCTGACGCGGCGCACGCAATCAACCAAGATGTTGTTGTCATGATTGACAACACGTGGGCTTCACCACTTTTTCACAAGCCTCTGACGCTTGGGGCTGATATCTCGATACAAGCCTGCACCAAGTATGTCGTCGGCCATTCAGATGTCATGCTGGGAAGTATCACTGCCCTAGAAAAACATTTCCCCGCTTTGTATTCGGGTCGTCAGGAGCTTGGCGTCGCTGCGAGTCCAGATGATGTTTATCTCGCCACGCGCGGGCTGCGTACTTTGGGTGTGCGCTTGAGGGAACACGAGAAAAACACAATAGAGATCGCGAAGTGGTTTCAAGCGCGTTCAGAAGTTGACCGTGTTCTCTACCCCGCCTTACCCGAGGATCCTGGGCATGAAATATGGAAACGCGATTTCACGGGGGCTAGTGGCTTATTTGGTGTGATTTTTAAAGAAACCTCCAATGATGCAGTGTTCGCAATGATCAACGGCATGAAATATTTTGCTTTAGGTTTTTCCTGGGGCGGGTATGAAAGTCTTATCAGCCACTCTTCTCCAGCGAAGTCGCGCACAGCAACGACATGGCCGCACCCTGGGCCGGGCATACGGTTGCACATCGGTCTCGAAGACCCAGATGACCTTATCGCCGATCTTGAAGAAGGCCTTTCCAGGTTTAATGCGGCACTAACCGTCGGCTAAGGAGTTCGTGTGAGCGAGTATGGTGTCTGTAATTTTGATATTATGGGTATCGAGCTAGACTGGGGCTGGTTCGTTGTTTTACTAGTTGGTCGAGCCGTGTTTTCGGTATTTTTGTGTTCTTAAAACCCCTATAGATGGTTCGAATTCAAAGCTTACCGGCGTTTCTGAGCACGCCTAGACATCCTAAAGGACATGGTTAATGAACCTGCAAACTGATCCATCCAAAGGGGATACTCCGGATGGAGGGCAAATTTTAGATACGGACACAGACTCAATCGTCGTTCGTTTTGCCGGAGACTCGGGTGATGGCGTTCAACTTCTGGGCGGGCAATTCGCCCAGGCAACGGCGGTCGACCATAACTCCCTTGCCACTTTCCCAGACTTTCCTGCTGAAATTCGGGCTCCGATAGGGACGACCTACGGGGTTTCTGCGTTTCAGATCAAGTTTGGGTCGCGCATGATCAAAACCTCGGGCGATTCGCCGGACGTCCTCGTTGCTCTTAATCCGGCCGCCCTTAAGGTGAACTATAAAGACGTCCGTGTTGGCGGTTTAATCGTGCTCGATGCCGGAAGTTTTACAGAGCGCAATCTGAAAAAAGCTGGCTTTGAGGTTGACCCTCGCGGCGATGGAACGCTTGGTGAGTATCGTACACTTGAGATAGATATATCTGCTTTGACCCTAGAAGCGACGAAGCCGTTCGATGTTACCCAGAAGGAAGCGCTCCGTGGAAAAAACATGTGGACGCTCGGGCTGATTTATTGGATGTACGACCGAACTACAGCCGCTACCGAGAAGTTTGTCGCTGGAAAGTTTGGCGCCGACTCTCCTGTCGCGCAGGCAAATATAGCGGCACTAAAGGCGGGGCATGCTTATGGTGAGACCGCTGAAGTTTCCGGTGATATTCAGCAAACGCGGGTTAGTGATGTAGAATTCCCGGCTGGTGAATACCGGCTAGTGACTGGTGCTGAGGCGCTCTCATGGGGGTTGGTTGCAGGTTGCCGGCTTGCTGGATTGGATATGACGTTCTGCTCGTATCCCATTACGCCGTCTTCACCCATCTTGCATATCCTGTCCAAGCTTAAGAATTTCGGTGTCACGACATTCCAAGCTGAAGATGAAATTGCGGCGGCCTGTTCCGCTATCGGTGCATCCTATGCCGGTAATATGGGAATCACGGCCAGTTCGGGCCCGGGCATTGCGTTGAAAACCGAAGCTATTGGGTTGGCGATTTCAACCGAGTTGCCTTTGGTTATTGTTAATACGCAACGGGCTGGTCCTTCGACCGGTTTGCCGACGAAAACAGAACAGTCGGATCTATTTTTGACAGTGTGGGGACGGAACGGTGATGCGCCGATGGTCGTGTTGTCTGCTCAGTCACCTGCGGATTGTTTTGAGGTGGGGATCGAAGCCGTAAGATTGGCAACGAAATATATGACACCGGTCTTCCTTCTCTCTGACGGGTACATTGCTAATGCGGCTGAGCCTTGGCTGATTCCTTCCATGTCCGATTATGAACCGTTCCCAGTTTCCTTCAGGTCTGAAACAGAGGGATTTCAGCCCTTTAGCAGGGATGATGAAACCCTGGCTCGTCCCTGGGTAAAACCGGGCACGCCCGGATTGACCCACCGCATCGGGGGCATTGAAAAAGCAGATGGGTCGGGAAATATTTCATACGACCCTGAAAACCATCAGCGCATGACGGATTTACGGACGGCAAAAATAGATGGAATTGCTAAGGATATCCCTAAGCAAGCTGTTGAGTTGGGTAACGAAGGCGGGAAGCTGGTTGTGGTCGGTTGGGGGTCAACTTTTGGCCCGATCAATCGTGCCGTCGCAAATATGCTAGACGCTGGTTTAGATGTGGCTCATATCCACATCCGTAATTTGTGGCCCTTGCCCCAGAACTTAATCGAGTTACTGGGCAGCTATGAAAAAGTTCTCGTTGCGGAAATGAACAACGGCCAAATGTTGACCTTCCTTCGCAGTCAAACGCGACAGGACATTGACGGCCACCTCAAGGTAACCGGTCAGCCGCTGACCATTCGCGAAGTGCAAGATGCCATCCGCGCCCGTGTGCAAAATTAAGCCACGTTGGCTATTGGAGAAGTAATATGAACGTTCAAGTCGAACCAGCCAAACTAAAAGCCAAGGATTTTGCGTCGGATCAAGAGGTTCGGTGGTGTCCAGGATGTGGCGACTACGCCATTCTGAAAGCTGTGCAAGTGGCCTTGGCCAACATGGGGGCTCAGCCAGACAACACGGTATTCGTCTCAGGAATCGGCTGCGCCGCGCGCTTTCCGTATTACATGGCAACCTATGGCTTTCATACCATTCATGGTCGAGCGCCAGCTGTTGCATCAGGCGTAAAGATTGCAAACCCTGACCTGGACGTGTGGGTTGTGTCTGGCGATGGCGATTCCTTATCGATTGGCGGCAATCACCTCCTTCATATTCTGCGCCGTAATGTCGACGTTCAGTTTCTGTTGTTTAACAACGAAATTTATGGGCTAACCAAAGGGCAGTATTCGCCGACGTCTGGGCTTGGTCAGAAATCACCGTCAACACCGCAAGGGTCGATTGATGCGCCAGTTGACGCCTGCACCTTCGCGCTGGGCTGTAACGCTCGCTTCGTCGCTCGTGGCATCGATATTCAAGCGAAAGAACTAGGCCACGTCTTTACCCGTGCCCGTGATCACAAGGGCGCGTCATTTGTAGAAATTATCCAGAACTGCATAGTGTTCAATGATGATGCGTTTGCGCACTTTACTGAAAAGAGTATTGCCAAGAATTCACAGATTATAGTTAAGCATGGCGAGAAGCTTATTTATGGTGCCGCGTCTGATAAGGGCATTCGGGTTAAACCCGGCGCGTTTGAACTTGAGGCAGTTACTATTGGTGAGAATGGTATAACTGAAGATGATATCTTGGTTCATGACGAGACTAACCGTGTTCTCGCTGGCCTGCTCGTGGCAATGAAGCCGCCAGAAATGCCAGTGGCGCTAGGTGTTATCTATTGTGACCCGGCGACGCCATACGAACAGGCAGTCAAGGCACAAGTCGAGGCTTCCGTTGCCGCAAACGGCGTTGGTGATCTAGATGTTCTGCTGCGTAAAGGCAGCACATGGACTGTGTCGTAAGCCCTCCGATGAAACGCCGGTCTTTCCTGAAGACGGCCGCTGTCGGTGGTTCTGCCGCTGCGTCATCTGTTATTGCTGCGCCTGCGATCTCTAAAGGACTGCGAGAATGGCGGATGGTAACCAGTTGGCCGAAGGGCTTGCCTGGCCTTGGTACAGGCGCTGATCGGCTCGCAGAACGCATTACGGTCCTGTCGGGTGGCCGTATCACCGTTAAAGTTTACTCTGCTGGAGAGCTTGTCCCCCCACTCGGCTGTTTCGATGCTGTTGCAGAGGGTGTCGCCCAGCTTGGTCATGATGCTGCTTATTATCACCTTGGGAAATCGGAAGGCTGCGCTTTTTATACGTCGTTCCCCTGGGGCTTCACGGCCAACGAAATCGGAGCCTGGGTTGGGCATGGGGATGGACAGGTGCTTTGGGATGAGTTGTACAAGCCGTTTGGTATTCGTGGTTTTTTAGCGGGTAACACCGGCACTCAGATGCTGGGTTGGTTCAGTAAAGAAATTAATTCGATCGATGACCTCAAGGGCCTTAAATTTCGCGCACCCGGAAACCAAGGGAAAATTCTTCGAAAGCTTGGTGCGACACCTGTGGTCCTTGCAGGCGGTGAGATCTTTCCGGCCTTACAGTCGGGCGCTATAGATGGGGCAGAGTGGGTTGGGCCATACAATGATTTGTCCCTCGGCTTTTATCAGGTTTGTAAATATTACTATTCCTATGGCTACCATGAGCCAGGCGCAGCGCTTCAGCTGATGGTCAATGAAGAGGCGTGGCAATCCTTGGACAGCGAGCTTCAGGCTATTGTTAAAGCTTCCGCTGATGTCGCCAATCAAGATATGCTCGCAGAATATAATGCGAGGTCAGGTCCAGCCTTGCGCACGTTGGTTCAAGAACATGGGGTGCAGGTAAAGGCTCTCCCTGAAGAAGTGCTTTTGGCTAGTGGCCGCGCGGCCAACGAAGTGCTCAATGAAGTTTATGAAAGCGGCACGCCTACAGTGCGCAAGATTTGCGAAGACTTTCTAAAGTTTAGAAAGGACATCATGCCCTGGACCCGCATCAGCGAGCAGGCGTTCATTAATGCGCGGCGATTGCCATTTGAATTTGGCCTGAAAAGTTAGAGAGGCCAGCCTAAGGTATTGCCGAGCGTCCCCCGGAACGGCAGGTCTATCGTCATCCAATTTGAATTTTTAAACAGCCAAAATATTAGCGTTGCCCTAGATTGGCTTGCGGTCTCGAAGCCTATGGCGTCGGTAAACTCTGGGTACTCAGCTCTCACGGATCAATAACCGTCCCGTTGGCCAATGCCGTTACATCGATTTCGACCATCAGTTCCGGCAGTGCCAAAGATGACACCTCGACGATCGTGTCAGCAGGGTAGGGCGCAGTAAACCACTTCTCACGGAGCTCAATGATTTTCGGAAATAGCGTGATATCGGTCATGTAGATTACGACCTTCACAATCCGGCTCATATCCGACCCGGCCGCTTCTAAAACAGATGTAATGTTTTGGAATGTTTGTTCCGCTTGAGCATCGAAATCCCCGACGCCGACTAAGTCGCCTGCTGAGTTGATTGATGCTTGGCCCGACATGAAGATCAGGCCCCCGACCCGATAGCCTTGTGCAATGCGGAAGGCTTCAAGTGGGTCTGGGTTAGTCTTAACCCTAATGGCATCCGTCATAATTAACGCCTTATTCTGGCAGTAAGTTTTCAAACGAATCAATCGTCATAACCTTACCATTAGGCTGGTCGCTCAGCAAATTATCGAACTGGTCAATTACACCGGTCGCTTGTATTGGTATCGAGTTGATGGTCTCGGTTGGTAAGGCAAACCCAGCATTATTAAACAGCACGTCAGGTAACCATGTTGCCAGTTCTGGAACCAGCCAGAGCAAGCCAATGCCAGCGACCTGAAGGCCGACGAACGGCAACGCACCTTTGTAAATATCCAGCGTCTTAATTGCTGAATCGGCTACGCCCCGGAGGTAAAACAACGCAAACCCAAAGGGTGGCGTTAGGAAGCTGGTTTGTAGGTTCATGCCGATGAGAACGCCCAGCCAAACCGGATCTACTCCAAGGCGAATAAGGACAGGAGCTGCGATTGGCACGGTGATGAAGATGATCTCAAAGGTATCCAAGAAAAACCCGAGAAAGAAAATGACGAGCATAACAACAAACACAGCGCCTGCTGTGCCACCCGGCATGGACGTAAGGATATCGAATACTAAATCGTCGCCACCGAGGCCGCGAAAGACCAGGCTGAATACAGACGCCCCGAGCAATATGACAAAGACCATTGAGCTAATCATTAGGGTGGAGCGCATCACTTCTTTCAGTACCGGGCTCGTTAAGCGACCTTTGAAAGCGGCAAGAATCATGGAACCAACAGCGCCGACGGACGCGGATTCTGTGGGAGTGGCAACACCCGTCAGGATTGATCCCAGAACGGCTAAGATCAAAACGAGAGGCGGTATTAAAGCGCCGAAGACGCGACGGGGCAGGGTCGCGCGTTGTGCAGGGTCCAATTCAAGGGCGGGGCAAGACTCAGGGTCTGTGATAGCCTTAAATACGATCCACAACATATAAAGGGTTACGAGAACTAAGCCTGGGAGCATGGCCCCTGCGAACAGTTGCCCCACAGAAAGGGGCTCTGGCGAGAAGTTGCCCATCTCCAGCTGTGCGGCTTGATTAGCGCCCTGTAGAATATCACCCATGAATATTAGAACTGTTGAGGGTGGAATGATTTGCCCCAAAGTGCCGGAAGCACAAACTGCACCGCTGGCGAGTTTTGGATCGTATCCAGCCCGGGTCATGGCCGGTAGGCTCAGCAGGCCCATCGTGACAACCGTGGCGCCGACGATGCCGGTCGACGCTGCAAGCAAGGCACCGACAAGAATAACTGAGAGGCCAAGCCCACCGCGCATTGCGCCAAATAACTCACCCATTGTCATCAATAACTGCTCAGCGATTTTTGATCGCTCGAGCATGACGCCCATAAATACGAACAATGGGACCGCAACGAGGATTTCGTTAGTCATTGTGCCGAAGTAGCGCGCTGCCAAGGCTGTGAGCAAACTGGGTTCAAATAAGCCCAATCCTATCCCCAATGCACCAAAGGCGAGAGCTGTGCCGGCTAAGGTGAACGCGACGGGGTATCCGGCAAGAACAACCAAGATGGTCGCTACAAACATCAATGCGGAGAGGGTTTCTCCCACTACGTGCCCGCTTCAGTGTGGTGAAGGAGGCTAGAAACATTACCTGGAGAGTGCTCGTCGTGCCCGTTTAAGAACAGGGTGCGCCGTGCAATTAAAGCCACACCCTGCAACGAGACGACTGCACAAAACACCCATATTGTTGATTTTAGGATGTAGAGACCCGGCATTCCGTCTGCTGTCGATGATTTCTCTAGAATTTCCCAAGATGAGAGTACGAACTGAGAGGACGTCCAGGCTAGAACCGCCATCCAAGGTAGAAGGAATATTAGCGTTCCAAGAATGTCCACCCAGGCTTTCGTCCGTGGGCCGAACCTGGAGTAGGCGATGTCCACGCTGACATGTCCGCCGTGGAGCATCGTAAACCCGGCCCCAACCATGAAAACGACGGCGTGTTGCCAGACGTAGAGTTCCTGTAGCCACGGGAAGCCGATGGAGAAACCGTATCGCAATACGACTACCAGGAAGCACGTGACGACGCAGCCCAGAGTTAACCAAGCAACGGCGCGACCAATACATTCATTAAGCGTGTCCACAACTTTTACAAAGGCCGCGAGTCCGTTAACCAACTTAAATCCTCCCTTAAGCGTTTCTAGCAGGACTGACGGGGCCGTGCCAGAAATGCACCTGCAACGCGAATAAAAATTTATCTCCACTCGCGTACCAAAAGCCGTGGCAATATAAGCCTTTCGCTTTCCCACGCGAATGCTTCAGAATTTCAACATGGAAGCCGCACGATTAATAGAGACCATAAAACCCCTAATAAATTGAACAATGCTAAGGAGACGCTTCATGATTATTTCTTCCGTTGACCGCTTTTTAATGGCGCGCCGTAACGCTTTGGGGGCGGGCTTAGGCTTGGCCGCGGCTGCTGCGGGGCTGGCTACGTCACCTACCCAGGCTAAGTCCAATGGCTTTGATACAGCGTTGGATTTTGATGGGGAGTTTGATCCTGAAAGGGCAGAGCACAATACGCTGGCCTTCTGTAAGTTGATGTCTGACACCAAGGATGGTGTGGAATCGTGCGGTTATTTCAAAGGTAATGTGCTGGCATATGTTGGTGGAGACAAACGTCTAGAGCCTCTGTTCGGCTATGAAGGTTTCGGGATGACCCGAACGTATCAAGTTGGCGACTATTCTTGGAAGAAGCTTCACAATGAAGTTTCTTATTACACTGATCTCAAGACGGGTGAGGTCATGGATGAATGGCATAACCCGTTTCTTGATGAAACCGTTAAGGTCGTTCAAGTGCACAACGATGTGGTAAACTCCACATGGGCGCCAACGTATTCCTTCGGTGTTGGCCCAACCAAAGTCACGTACCCGTTTAAATTCCCTTGGTTAATCATGGGTGACAACGCGGTTGTTGATTTTGGTGTTAATACAACTCACCGGGCCGTTCTGCAGCCTGAAGAGTGGCCGCGTGAGTCACATGGCGAAACCACGCAGGTTCTAGAGGCTATTCAGGTCCACGCTCGTTTGTCAGACCTAATGGATCCGAAGCAGACCAGTGTTCAGGCCTCGGGTTCATGGCAGCGTATATCTCCATGGCTCCCATGGATGCTGATGGGAACGCAGCCAGGCCATCTTTTCTATAAAACAGTGACGCGGCGTATGCCTGAAGGGGTTGGGGGTCTGCCTCAGCACATTCGTGATTATACGGAAGCGAATTTCCCAGACTATTTGACGGCGCCGACCGAATGGCAGGAGCCAAACGTCTCTAGCTATGAGGTTTATGAGCGTGAGATGGACCCGCAGCCCTTTAAAGATGGCGTCTAGTCTCTATACCGATTGACGTTTAGGGGGTGGCAGCAAGAACCGGGTCGCCTCTTTCGCTATCCGGAGCGCAGGCTGTGGGATGCCTAAAGTAGACGCGACATTCCTAAAAGATCAAGCGGCCAGCGCCCGTGACTGCGAGCGCGTGTAGCACGAGATCGAATTAGTTATTGAGAACCGTAATGTGCAAACCAGCTTAGGAGGTGTGTCTGAGAAAACTGAGCTCAACCCCTTTCACGCTCAATGACTATTTATATGCTTAGCCGGCGTCAGCCTTCAATGCTTCTCGGCAAAAGGTTGAATAGTAGCGGCTACTTTCAAGTAAAAACGCATACTCGCCCCTTGACCTAAATAGAACCCACACTATGTGGTGGATGTCGGATGCCGCTTTTGGGTCCGATAAATACCTTAACCAGGCGTGGCCACTGTGGTGCGTTTTGGGGCCACAGTAGCGCGCCGATTGATATCGCTTTAGGAGGATATCTTATGCGTAGTTTAGATCTTGCCCCGTTGTTTCGTGCGTCAGTTGGATTTGATAACCTGACGCGCGTTCTTGATTCTGCGAGCCGCCAAGACGGCCCGCAGGCATACCCCCCATATAATATTGCGAAAGCGTCAAACGACGACTACCGCATTACCTTTGCAGTCGCTGGCTTTAGTCAGGATGACATCGATGTTGTGATTGAAAACAACACCCTTAGCGTGAAGGGGGGGGTGTCTCAGGACAGTGAAGGCGCGACCTATCTCCATCGTGGCATTGCTGGGCGTTCGTTTGAGCGACGATTCCAACTCGCCGACCATATTCAAGTGACCGATGCCGTCATGGAAAATGGGCTCCTTCATGTCGACCTTAAGCGTGAAGTGCCCGAAGCACTAAAGCCGCGTGTGGTTTCTGTCACAACAGCTTCCTTGACGAAGCGAATGGAAGAAGCTGCTGACAAACAGGCTGCCTAACTGGATCTAGCGCCACCCCTCGTGAAAATCCAGATAGCCCCCGCAGTGCGCTGCGGGGGCTATTCTTTATGCTGCAAACTTGCGACGGTAGGAAAACCAGAACTCTTATTACGGGGGATCTCCATGGCTCATTTCGATAACGTCATTTCAGTCAACGCGGAACTTGAGAAGAGGTTTGGCATGAGTTACCTCATCCGATCATCTGGGCCGACACTGCATATGGCCGGGATTCTGTCCGCAGATAAAAACTTTGAAGCTTATGGAGTAGGGGATATGGCCGCACAGATTCAACGTATCTATCAGCGCATGAATGGCGTGCTTGCCAATGCTGGGTGCACACTGATCAACGTTGTCAGTGAAATTAGTTTTACGACGGATATTCAGGCTTTGGCTGGAGCATCGCATGTGCGTGACGAGATTTATCGCGCAGCAGGGGCCGCGCCTCCGGTCGCCACGGCGGTTCAGGTGTCAGCGTTGTACCTGCCTGGTGCGATGCTTGAAATTCAGGCTACGGCTGAACTGTCGACCTGAACAAAAGCCTTCATAGCTGCTAAGATAGGTTTTTTAATAAGTATCTGTGCGGAGCAGAGATATGGCGCGCCTAGAAAACGTAATCACTGTCTTTCTAAATTTGGAAGAACGCTTTGGACTTAGTTATTCGGTAAAAGCAGGCAAGACAATTTATCTTTCGGGACTGCTATCTGTAGACGATGATTTTAAGTTGGTTGGCGAGAATGACATGGAGGCCCAGATACGCTGTATCTATAAACGCCTGCAATTCGTTTTGACGAAGTGCGGTGCGGACCTGCGCCATGTTGTAAGCGAGATTAACTTTATCACCAATTCGCCGGCATTGAGTGACGCGTCCTGGGTGCGGGGAAAAATCTATAAAGATGCAGGCGCTGCGATACCCGCCGTGACAGGGGTTGGTGTTGCGAGTCTATACCTTGCGGGTGCAATGTTAGAAACCCACGCCACTGCTGTGCTTGACTAAGGGGGTTAAGGCAATGTCACTATATGAAATTGTATCAGATTTTGAGCGGCCAGACCCTGAACTGATAGAGCGTGCTTTAAGCCTCTATTTTTGCATTGTCGGTTGTCGGGTTGGGCCACGTTACGTCATGGATGGCGGCATCAATCCGCTTGAAAGAGAATGGCGTATTTGCGGGCCAGCTGTCACCGTCAGGCCCGAGCAAACGGATGATGTTTTAATGGCTCAGATTGCTGGCAAGTACGTAAAGCCGGGAGACGTTTTGGTTATTGATGCCGGGGGGCAAGCTAACGCGGCGTGTCTTGGGGCAAGCATGACTAATGGATATAGAGAAATGGGAGCGTCTGGTGTTGTCGCAGATGGATACGTCTTAACGGCTGAGGTGATTCGAAAACGCGAGGGGGTCCCTGTTTTTTGCCGCGGATCGGTATCCATTTCCCGAGGGATGGATCACCCTGGTTGGATCAACTCGCCCGTGATCTGTGGAGGTGTCATCGTTAACCCAGGAGACCTCATTCTTGGGGATGAGGACGGTGTCGTCGTTGTCCCAAGAGATCATATAGAAGACATAATTTCGTTGGTTGAGGGGCGTGGGAATGAGCGTGAGGGTGCCACACGTCCTCGAGATGGCAACATCCCACCTCGCGAGCCTGCTGATGCGCCCTATTACAAACGCTCCGGTGCCGAAGACAAGCTCGCAAAGATGGATAACATTAAAACCCGGTAACGGTTTGTAGATCGATACTTAACGCTGAACGGGTCTAATCTCCTCGAGGATTCCGCTAATGACGAAGCGCATCAAAATGATCTCCACTGTGCCCGTGTTAGCTCAGGCGGTTGATCTATTTAAACGATAGATGCCGGGAGCCCACCATGGGAGAAGTTTAGGTGTTGGTGCCCGCCGCCGGACTCGAACCGGCACGCCCTTTCGGACAACGGATTTTAAGTCCGTTGCGTCTACCAATTCCGCCAGGCGGGCAAATCGTTTATTTGCAATGGGTTAGGTAGAGATCCACTACTTATACTTACAAACTATTAGACGGCCAACATACAAAAAGCATGCAACCTTTCCTAGTTCCGGCCTTTTCTAACCTGGTTTTTCTCAGTGATAAAGCCTGTTCCTTTCACTGCCAATAGTACCAGCGGGGTGAAAACCGAAAGGCTTCGGTCATGGGTGACCCCGGAGCTAATTTTTTAATTAGACCCACCGTGCTGAAGGGGCGTGGCCAGGATAACGGCGCAAACCCAAGGACACAAAGTTGTGAGGCCGACCACCGAAGTGAGGGGGCCTGTTGACGGAGATCAGTCGTCTACTTCTTGATCAACACATGCTGTATGCCCAAGTCGCTGAATCGCTGCAACGGTTTTTTTAATGACAGCGTCTATGTCGTTTTGGTTTGTGCTTTTGGCGACAACGCTCAAACCAACCCGTTTGCTGCGAAAGAAAGGGTAGCTCCCGACATCGACGTGGGGGTATTCGTTTTGGATAGCCGTGAGGTCATCGGCTATGTCTCCCTCACCTAAATGGGCTTCTACAAATCGGGAGAGAACGGGTGCGCCATGCGTCAGTGATGGCGCTATTTCATCGAACATCGCTTGAGCGATGCTGGGAACACCTGCCATGACGTACACGTTTTCAATTTTAAATCCGGGCGCTGATGTTGCGCGCGTTTCGATCGGTTCTGCACCGTCAGGAAGGTGTGCCATTTTAAGGCGCGCCGCATTGAGGCTGTCGCCATAGTAGCGCTCCATTTTATCCACAGATGGTTGATGTCTTTTTAGTGTCACTCCGAATGCTTTCGCTACAGAGTCAGCCGTGATGTCGTCGTGGGTGGGCCCAATACCGCCAGTGGTAAATACGTAGGTGAATTTGTTACGTAGAATATTGAGGGCCGAGATGATCTCTTCTTCGATGTCTGGCACGACGCGAACTTCGCGCAACGGAATGCCAAGCAACCCTAGTCCCGATGCCAAAAATTGAATATTGGCATCGCGCGTTCGACCCGAAAGAATTTCATTGCCGATAATAATCAGGGCAGCTGTTGGCTCGGTAAGCATGACCCTACTCTACGGTCGCTCGTGTCCGGAGGCAACGCCGTTGGGGTGTTCGTTGAAAAATGGAACTAGTGGCAAGTCAGCTTCTGGCATTGGGTAGTCAGAGAGTTGATCTGGCATTACCCACGCCATTGCTTGATTTTCTTGCGGTGATATTTTTCCGGACCATTCTTTGCAAGTGTATATTGGCATTAGCAGGTGAAATGAATCGTAGGTATGAGACGCGAACGTGAGGGGTTGTAGAGCGGGTGGGTTGACCGAAATGCCCAACTCCTCACGCAACTCTCTGACCAATGCGTGCTCGGGTGTTTCCCCCTCTTCCAGTTTTCCGCCTGGAAACTCCCAAAGGCCAGCCATGGCTTTGCCTTCAGGCCGCTTTGTTAGCAAAATTGCGCCATCGTCTCTGATCAATCCAACGGCAACGACTGTGACGACTTTGATTGCTGACATTAGGTGCGGTAATCTGCATTTATGTCGATATAGCCGTGGGTTAAGTCGCAGGTCCAAATGGTCGCCTGGCCAGTTCCTATTCCAACATCCACAGTCATCGTAATATCTCGACCACGCATGTGAGCCGTGACCGGGCCTTCGTCATAACCTGGAATTGGCTCTCCATTTTCTGTGATTTGGGTGCCGCCAATCGCGATCGCAAGCTTATCTCTGTCTGCTTTCTCTCCGGCCTTGCCAACCGCCATGACAATTCGGCCCCAATTCGCGTCTTCACCGGCGATGGCTGTTTTAACCAGCGGTGAGTTCCCGACTGAAAGCCCTATGCACCGCGCTGCATCGTCGCTTTCAGCGCCTAAAACTTGAATCTCGATAAATTTTTGCGCCCCTTCGCCATCTTTTACGACCTGATGGGCTAGGTCGATAAGCAGGCCGTCTAAGGCGCGCCTAAAGCCTTCAATACGTTCTTCGCCAATGGAGTTTGCGCGTGAATGGCCGGCTTTCCCAGTAGCGAACATAAGTAGCGTGTCCGACGTCGACGTATCGCCATCGACCGTAATGGCGTTGAAGCTCTTATCTGCGCCACTCGCGATGAGGCTTTGTGTGACCTCTACAGAGAGAACGGCATCCGTCATCACATAGGCTAGCATCGTCGCCATGTCTGGCGCGATCATGCCAGACCCTTTTGCGATACCCACCAATGTCACGGTTACACCATCAATCTCAGCTGTTCGGACCGCACCTTTAGGATAGGTATCTGTCGTCATGATTGCTTTAGCTGCTTCTTCCCAGGCCGAACCAGACAACTTTGAGGTTAAGCCCTCGATTCTATCTGTAATCCTGCCTTCCTGGAGGTATTCACCAATGGTGCCGGTTGAACACACGAATACATCGTTCTTGTCACAACAGAGGGCTTCCGCAACTGTGTGTGCCGTCTTCTCAACGGCGTCACGGCCGCGTTTACCAGTAAAAACGTTGGCGTTTCCAGCGTTCACGACCAGGGCTCTAGCTTTGCCATTGGAGATGGCAGCCCTATTCCATTCGACGGGCGCTCCGGCAGTGACAGATTTGGTCATCACTCCGCCGACAACGGTACCCGGCGTAAATTCGGTCAGCATTAGATCTAGCCGCCCAGCGTATCGAACTCCTGCCTCACAAGAGGATAGTCTCACGCCCCTCACGGGCGGCAAGGCGGGGAAACGAGCGGGCGCAAAGGGGGAGGGCGGGTGTTCCATGGCTCTCAATCCTGAATGTTGGCCGATTCTTCGCATAGTCGGGCGTTCGGGTCCAGTTTCTCATCTTACGCGAAAGGCCTAAAACCCTAGAAAACCGTCAGATTCGGCTTCGCTATCGTTGACACGCGGCGGTCAGGTTCCTATGTCTTCGCAGTCACACCTGCTTCCGGTGCGCTTTATTTTAACTCCACTCTGAGGTGCCCATGTTCGGCGCAATTTCTAAACGCCTATTTGGGACCGCATACGACCGTTTCATTAAGCAGATGAGGCCAGTCGTCGATGCCGTCAACGCTCTTGAGCCCAAGCTCGAGCAACTGGATGACGACGCTCTTCGTGCGCGCACGGGTTGGCTAAAGTCTCGCCTCAAGGGTGGGGAAACTCTCGATGACATCCTTGTTGATGCATACGCGACCGTTCGTGAAGCCGCTAAGCGCACTTTAGGTCAGCGCCATTTTGATGTTCAGATCATGGGTGGCGTCGTTCTTCATAATGGCAAGATCTCGGAAATGGGAACTGGAGAAGGCAAGACCCTCGTCGGGACTTTGCCCGTCTACTTAAATGCTCTAGAAGAGAAGGGCGTGCATGTCGTTACTGTAAACGATTATCTCGCCAGTCGTGATGCTGAGTGGATGGGACAAATATACCGTTTCCTTGGCCTGACGGTCGGATGCGTTCAAAGCTTAATGGAAGATGACGCGCGCCGGGCTGCATACGCCTGTGACGTAACGTATGGAACCAATAACGAATACGGCTTTGACTACCTGCGCGATAATATGAAATTCACGATTGCCGATATGGTGCAGCGCGCATTTTCTTACGCGATTGTTGATGAGGTAGACTCAATACTCATCGATGAATCCCGAACGCCTTTGATTATCTCTGGGCCGTCAGAAGATAAAACAGACCTTTACGGAAAAGTTGACGTAATTATTCCCCTTCTGGTCGAAGATGATTACGAAAAAGAGGAAAAGACGCGTTCTGTTTCCCTAACTGAAGAAGGTGGGGAACACGCCGAGAACCTTCTACGCGAGCATGGCATTCTAGGCGAGGGTAACATGTATGACATTCAGAACATCTCGCTCATTCATCATGTCAACCAAGGCCTGCGCGCCCACCACCTCTTTCAGAAAGATGTCCATTATCTCGTGCGTGATGATCGCGTGCATCTGATCGACGAATTTACGGGCCGTGCGCTGGAGGGGCGGAGGTTGTCGGACGGTTTGCATCAAGCGATAGAAGCGAGAGAAGGTGTTACGGTTCAAAACGAAAACCAAACCCTGGCATCTATTACCTATCAGAACTATTTCCGCATGTACCCCAAACTCTCTGGCATGACCGGCACGGCTATGACCGAGGCGGAGGAATTCGGATCGATTTATGGGCTCGAAGTCGTAGAAATCCCGCCGAATGTTCCACAAGCCCGCATTGATGCGGATGATGAGGTGTATCGGACGGAAGAAGAGAAGAACGAGGCGATCATTGAATTGATTGAAGACTGTCATGCGCGCCAACAACCCGTGCTGGTCGGCACGGTCTCAATCGAGAAGTCTGAACAGCTTGCCGGGCTTCTGAAGAAAAAGAAGAAGGTAAAAGCGGAAGTTCTCAACGCCAAACAACATGAGCGTGAGGCTTACATTATTGCCCAAGCTGGCGTGCCTGGTGCGGTAACCATCGCGACTAATATGGCCGGCCGCGGCACTGATATTCAGCTGGGTGGAAACCCTGACTTCATGATTGAAGAGAAGGAGCGTGAGCAAGGCAAGCCGCTGACTGATGAGCAGCGCCAAACACTTCTCGATGAAATTGAAGTCAAGAAGAAGATTGCGTTGGAGGCCGGAGGCCTTTGTGTTCTTGGGACTGAGCGACATGAGAGCCGCCGCATCGATAATCAGTTGCGTGGCCGGTCAGGCCGTCAAGGTGACCCGGGTTCGTCCAGTTTCTTCTTGTCGTTGCAAGACGACCTTATGCGTATTTTTGGTTCGGAGCGCATGGATAGCATGCTGCAGCGCCTCGGTCTTGAGCGCGGAGAAGCCATCATCCATCCTTGGATCAATAAGGCGATTGAGAAAGCGCAGCAAAAAGTTGAAGCGCGCAACTTCGATATCCGCAAAAACTTGTTGCAATACGATGATGTAATGAATGACCAGCGCAAGGCGATTTTTGATCAGCGCAAAGAAGTTATGTCAGCAGAAGACGTTTCAGACTTTGTGACTGACATGCGCCATGAAGTCATCGAAGACCTTGTCGCTCGCGCAATGCCAGATCGCGTAATGGCAGGGCAGTGGGACATTGCCCTCCTGCATGAAGAAAGCTTACGCCTCCTAGCCCTCGACCTACCGTATAAAGAATGGGCAGCGGAAGAAGGTATTGCCGAAGAAGAAGTTCGCGACAGAATGATCGAGGCCTCTAATCGTAAAATGGCAGAGAAAAGCGTCAATGTCGGAATAGACGTGATGCGTCGCGTCGAGAAAAGTTTGATGCTTCAGATGATAGATGCGGGGTGGCGGGACCACCTTCAACAATTAGATTATTTACGGGCTTCAATTAATCTTCGCGCTTACGCTCAGAAACAGCCGCTTTTGGAGTACCAGAAAGAATCGTTCTCGATGTTTCAGCAGATGCTTGAAGGTCTGCGGGAACGTGTCACGGAGATTCTTTCCCGGGTCGATATTCAGGTCGAACCGACACGAGAACAGCTTGGCCCACTGGGACGCCAGAAAGGAGTTTCTCCAGAACAGGCACAGGCTCGAAGGGCCCGTATCGAAGAGATTGGTCAGCAGCGAGCCATGCCCCGTGTAAGCGCCGGTTCCCGGGATACAAATGACCCATCAAGCTGGGGTAAGGTTTCGCGAAACGAGTCGTGCCCGTGTGGTTCAGGCAAAAAGTACAAGCATTGTCACGGGGTTGTTGGATCTCGGGGCGAAACCGAGAAAGTTTAAAACCGAATTCGGGATTGAGGCGGTTTTGACCGGAATGGAGAGGCCCTTTAGCTTAACGTAACGATCGAGCGCTGATTTGTGCGTTTATAGCGTTTACGGGAGTTAACGGATGGCGATTAGAAAGGGGCCGGAAGAAACCAGTGTCGGGCTGAATCTAAAATGGTTGCTGGCGTCGTGCTACATCACACCGCAAAACCAGACTCGGCCTTACCTTACGGGAACCCCAGCAGACCCTTTGCAAAGTCCCCAGCTGTAAACGGTCGAAGGTCGTCTACTCCTTCACCAACGCCTAGGTAATGAACGGGTAAGCCGAATCTTTCGGCTAGAGCGACGACAACGCCGCCTTTTGCGGTGCCGTCGACTTTAGTCAGCACCAATCCCGTGACCCCAGCGATGCCACTAAATGCTTCGACTTGTGAATGTGCATTCTGACCAACTGTCGCGTCTAGAACCAAAAGCACAGAATGGGGCGCCGTTTCATCTTTTTTCTTAATAACGCGGACAATTTTTGCCAGCTCAGCCATCAGGTTGCCTTTGTTTTGTAAACGCCCTGCAGTATCAATCAGTAGAACATCGTCTGACCGTGCCGCAGACTCATTCAGCGCATCAAAAGCCAAGCTTGCAGCATCGGCCCCGGTCTCGCGGAAAATAACGGGCGCGCCTGTGCGCTGCCCCCAAACTTGCAGTTGTTCAACTGCTGCGGCGCGGAAGGTGTCTCCAGCCGCCAGCGTCACGGCCCTTCCATCGTCACAAAATTGTTTTGTCAGCTTACCAATGGTTGTCGTTTTTCCAGACCCGTTTACCCCAACGACAAGAATAACAAATGGTTTTTTGGTCGGGTCGATCACGAGGGGTAGGGCGACGGGGGCCAGCGACGTTGCAATATCTTCCGCAAAAGCAGCGCGCACCTCGTCGCCAGTCACGTCTTTACCAAACCGGGTCTTTGCTAGGTTAGTTGTCAGGCGTGCCGCCACGGCAGCGCCAAGGTCGGCCGTGATTAGGAGCTCTTCCAGACCTTCTAGTGCAGCTTCATCGAGCTTGCGTTTTGTGAACAAGTCGCCGATGCCGCCGGCTATCTTGGCAGACGACTTACGCAGGCCTGCCGTGAGGCGGCCTAGCCAGCCCTTTTTTTCCGATGGGTCATAAATCGATGGGTTAGTCACGCGTCAGGCTGCGACCAATTGGCCGTCCTGAACGGCCTCGATTGTCACGTCAATGAGCGCGCCTGGCTGAAGGTCTGCCCCGACTTTGACGGGAACAAAATGCTCGCTGTTGCCGAGGCCATTATCTTCCATCAATACCGATGCTCTGCTGCCTACGCGGCTTTCCAGAAATACACCCATTGCACTCTTGCCGGCGGCTCGCAGCTCTGCGGCACGCTGTTTGATAACAGCTTTCTCCACTTGGGGCATGAGAGCGGCAGGCGTTCCGACTCGAATAGAGTATGGAAAGATGTGCAGGTGGGTCAGCCCAGCATCTGCCAAGAGGTTCAGGGTGTTCTTAAATTGTGCATCTGTCTCGGTTGGGAACCCGGCAATAATATCTGCACCAAACACGGTGTCTGGTCGTGCTGATCGGATACGGTCGCAAAAGGATATAATATCCTGGCGTAGGTGCCGTCTTTTCATGCGTTTGAGAATGAGGTCATCCCCCGCCTGCGCGGAAATATGGAAATGGGGCAATAGGCGCGGTTCATTGGCAATAACATGGAACAAGTCTTCGTCTGCCTCAGCTGGGTCTAGTGAAGAGAGCCGCAGCCTGGGCAGGTCGGGGACGGCCGCTAACAGGCGCCGTGCCAATTGCCCAAGTGTCGGCGTGCCCGGAAGGTCTGATCCATAACCAGTGATATCTACGCCGGTCAAAACGATTTCTTTGTGGCCGTTGGCGACGAGTTCGCGGACCTCTTTAAACAACCGTCCCATTGGAACGCTCCGATTGTTGCCGCGCGCAAACGGAATGATGCAGAACGTGCATCGATGGTCGCAGCCCTGTTGTATTTGAACAAAAGCGCGGGTTCTTCCGTTAAACCCTTCGACCATATGTGAGGCTGTTTCCCGCACGGTCATAATATCGCTGATCAGAATGGGCTGATTGTTGTCTGCCGCAAAGCTCTCAGCTTTCATCTTGTCTTCGTTGCCGATCACACGGTCAATTTCGGGCATGTCTGCGTAGGCCTGTGGGTTCAGCTGAACAGCACACCCTGTCGCAATAATTTCTGCGTCTGGATTATTTCGCCGCAAACGACGGAGTGACTGTCGTCCTTGCCGCTCAGCTTCCTGGGTCACGGCGCAGGTGTTGACGATGATTGTG
This sequence comes from Rhodospirillaceae bacterium, assembly GCA_028822445.1. GTDB lineage: Bacteria > Pseudomonadota > Alphaproteobacteria > Rhodospirillales > Rhodospirillaceae > WLXB01. The sequence goes on from JAPKDQ010000002.1 coordinate 415,181, forward strand.
TTGTTTCGACCTGCCGCTATCGCATGTTCCTGTATCACTGCCGATTCGTAGGTGTTTAGCCTACAACCGAAGCTAACGACTTTTGGCCGGGCAGTTTTATCCACGGCGTTATTTCTTAAGCTGGTCATCCGAGAAGGTCTCGGTCGAGTAAGCCCGAGAATGTTTCTGCAACGGGGCCCGTCATAATCACATGCCCGTCATCGCGCCATAAAACGTGAAGGTCGCCGCCATCCAGTGTGACGCGTACCGCGCGATCTGTCAGGTCGCGGCGGGCTGCTGCAACACCAACAGCACAAGCGCCGGTGCCGCAAGCTTGCGTAACGCCAACGCCGCGCTCCCATACCCGCATGCGGACATGACTGCGGTCGATGACCTCCACAATCTCTACGTTTGTGCGCTTGGGAAACAATGCGTGTGTTTCAACTATTGGGCCGAGATCCGTTAGGTCGACACTATCGACACTATCGACGAAGAACACCACATGTGGATTTCCCATGCTGATCGCGACGGGATTCGAAAGCGCGCCAACAACAAGGTTGATGTGATTGGTGTCTTCTTCCATAGCGAGAGGAATGTCCTGCCAATCCAATTGGGCTGGACCCATGTCGACTGACACTAAGCCCCCATCGGCGCGTCGTGCAGTTATTGGGCCTGACAGTGTTTCAATGATGACCGACGCCTTATTGAGGTCATCCATTACGACGGCGGAAACGCACCGCGCACCGTTTCCACAGGAAGAGACAATACCACCGTCGGCATTGCGCACAGTCATGAAGGCATCGCCACCAGATTGTGCCGGTTCAATGATGAGTAGTTGGTCAAACCCGATGCCCGTATGCCTATCTGAGATGGCGCGAACCTGGGACTCACTTAATTCCAGTGGCCGGACGCGTGCGTCCAGCACGACAAAGTCGTTGCCGAGGCCATGCATTTTGCGGAAGGGTAAGCCCTCTATGTTCGATCCGGTTGTCATGAGCGGGTTATATGGCTCACCTGGGGCCAAAGTCCAGCAAACCGCATTTAATCCCTATTTTGTCGTTAAATCGGAGCTTTTTATAGCTCAATGGAGAAAATTGCCGAAATTCTAGTTGGTGTTTCTTTCCATCGTGCATCCTAGGCCCCCTACTTTTTTTGACTATAACCAAAAAAACGTTGGTTTTCTGGTCTTTTATGGGCACTAGGACCAACAAGAACCCCCAAATGTGCAAAGGGTCACATATGAGCGCCTTTAACTAGAATTGGCACTTTTCCTTGACTCAGAGGGCCTAAGTCCGTAAATCCCGCCCGTCTAGTCACGATAGGCTAGGCATCGAATTCATTATTCTTCGGGCATCCTACTCTTGAGGGGGTCCGCCAGTCCGCGAGGGTTCGCGCACTGGCGCATTACTCGTTTGGGCAAAGGGATCCCGCTAAAGGGACGCTTCGTACGGCATGTTTGACGGTCTGTCACAACGCCTTGGCTCGGTCTTCGATGCCCTCACCAAACGAGGGTCGTTGAAAGAAGATGACGTGCGCGCTGCTATGCGCGAAGTCCGCATTGCGCTGCTTGAAGCTGACGTCGCACTCTCGGTTGTTAAAGACTTTATTGAAAAGGCTACGGAGAAAGCGATTGGTGAACAAGTTACCCGATCGGTTACGCCTGGGCAGATGGTTATCAAGATCGTGCATGATTGCATGGTCGATATGCTCACGGGTGACGATGAAGCTGACGCTCAACTTAATCTAAGGTCTACGCCACCGGTTCCGTTCCTCATGGTTGGTCTTCAAGGTTCCGGCAAGACCACAACCACCGCTAAGATCGCCCGCCACTTACAGACCAAAGAAAAGAAGCGCGTGTTGATGGCGTCATTGGACGTGTACCGTCCCGCTGCTATGGAACAGCTCGCAGCCCTAGGGCAGCAAGCTAACGTAATCACGCTACCTATTGTTGTTGGTCAGAAGCCAGTAGATATCGCTAAGCGCGCCATGGACGAAGGCCGCAAGGGCGGGTTCGATGTCGTTGTTCTTGATACTGCCGGCCGGACCACCATCGATCAGGTGTTGATGGATGAAGTTACGCAAATCCGTGATGCAGTCTCTCCGGTTGAGACTTTACTTGTTGCAGACGCAATGACCGGCCAAGACGCTGTCGCCACGGCAACTGCGTTCCAAGAGAAAGTCGGCATCACAGGGATTGCCCTAACGCGCGTTGATGGTGATTCTCGCGGTGGTGCTGCGCTCTCTATGCGTGCGGTGACTGGCGTACCTATTAAAGTCATGGGTGTTGGTGAAAAAACTGATGCCATGGAAGGCTTCCACGCGGATCGTATTGCCGGCCGTATTCTTGGCATGGGCGACGTTGTTAGCCTAGTTGAGAAGGCGGCTGAAACTGTTGATGAGGAAGAGGCGGAGCGTCTTGCCAAGCGCATGATGCAAGGTCAATTCGATCTCAACGATCTTTTGTCGCAGCTGCGCCAGCTTCAGAAGATGGGTGATATGAAAGGCCTACTCGGCATGCTTCCTGGCATGGGAAAGATGGCCAAGCAGATCAAAGACGCTGAAGTTAACCCTAAGGCGATCAAGCGCCAAGAAGGCATATTGTTGTCGATGACGCCGGGTGAACGCCGTCAGCCTGCGCTGATTAAAGCATCCCGCAAAAAGCGCATTGCCGCTGGGTCGGGCATGTCGGTGCAAGACGTCAACCGTTTGCTGAAACAACACCAGCAAATGGGGACGGTTATGAAACAAATGAAGAAGAAGGGTCTCGCAGGAATGTTCTCTGGCGGTATGCCAGGGGCAGGTCTTGGCGGGGGCCTCCCTGGGGGAATGCCGCAAGGCATTCCGTTCCGGGGGAGATAACAGAACCTGAAACAGAAACACTTTAAATAAACGTCGAACAATTAAGGAGTAAGACGCATGAGTCTTCGTATTCGTTTATCCCGCGGTGGCGCAAAGAAGCGCCCGTATTACCGGATCGTTGTGGCCGATAGCCGATCTCCCCGTGATGGCCGTTTCATCGAAAAGCTCGGAGCTTACAATCCGGTGCTTCCCAGTGATCACGCTGACCGCGTTATCTTGAAAGAAGAGCGCATTCGTCATTGGTTGGGTCTTGGCGCGCTTCCGAGTGACCGTGTTCATCGCTTCCTAGCGAAGGCCGGTATTCTTGAAGCGGCTGCGATTCCTGAGCAGACCAAGCAAGATAAGCCACGGGCAAAAGCGCAAGAGCGCCTTCGCGAAGCTGAAGAAGCAGCTAAGGCTGCTGCAGAATCTGCCGCTGCTGAAGTCGCTGCGCCAGCACTAGCTGAAGAAGCCCCTGCTGAGGTAGCCGCGGAAGAGGAAAAAGCCGAGGCCTAGTGGCCGGGCTGCACGCAATGTCTTCTGGCGACTCACAAATTTGTCTTGGGGTTATTGTCGGCGCGCGTGGGCTTAAAGGTGACGCTCGCATTAAGAGTTTCACCGCTGACCCTGCGGACGTTGCAGCGTACGGACCACTAGCAACCGATGACGGTGCGCAGTTAGAGCTAAAAGTTATAGGCGAGGCCAAAGGCGTGGTTATCGCAAGGATTAATGGCGCTGAAGACCGAACAGCTATCGAGGCTTTAAAGGGGAAGCGGCTCTACGTGGCGCGCGATGTGCTGCCCGAGACCGAAGACGAAGAAGAGTTTTACCACGCTGACCTGGTCGGGATAACAGTGGTAGACGAGCAAGGTAAAGAATGCGGAACAGTGACGGCCATATACGATTTCGGGGCGGGCGACATGGTCGATATGTGTCTTCTCGACGGACGTGCCGTGCTGATCCCGTTTACGGCCGCAGCGGTGCCGACCGTGGATGTCTCAGCCAGACGGCTAGTGGTTGCGGCCGAGGCGTTAGCCGCAACCGATGTGGAGCAGGAGGACGACCCGTGACCGGACCCGCTTCATTCAGCGCCTCTGTATTGACCCTTTTTCCGGAAATGTTCCCTGGCCCATTGGGTGCTTCGTTGGCTGGAAAGGCCGTTTTAGAAGGGCTGTGGAGCCTGGAAACGGTAGACATTCGAGGTTTTGCGAGCGATAAACACCGTTCCGTTGACGATACTCCCTTTGGGGGTGGCGCAGGAATGGTGATGCGACCCGATGTAATTGACGCAGCGCTTCATCAAGCCCATTCCGACGGCCGGCCGTTGATTTATTTAACACCGCGCGGACGCCTGTTCGATCAGTCCGTTGCGCGGTCCCTGGCCAAGGCCGATGGGGTGACGTTGTTGTGTGGACGCTATGAGGGTGTCGATCAGCGCGTAATTGAGGCTTGGGACATGGACGAAATCAGCGTTGGCGATTTTGTTCTGTCTGGGGGTGAAGCAGCAGCTATCACTGTGCTAGATGCAGTGATTCGTTTGTTGCCCGGTGTTATGGGTAGCCCGGATTCGCTGTCGGAAGAAAGTTTTGAACAGGGGATACTGGAGTATCCCCACTACACGCGGCCAGAAAAATGGAATGGTCGCACGGTGCCTGAGGTCCTGAGATCTGGTCACCATAAAAATATAGAAACCTGGCGTCAGGACCAGGCTGAAACAATTACCCGCTCTCGGCGGCCCGATCTTTGGGATCGGTTTGTCGCAGCGGAGACGAACAAGAAAGGTTGAGGACAATGAACACAATCCAACAACTTGAGCAGGAACAGATTGCTCAGTTAACCGAAGGCAAGGTCATTCCCGACTTCACCCCCGGCGATACAGTTCGGGTCAATGTTAAGGTGAAAGAGGGTCAACGTGAACGTATTCAGGCCTACGAGGGCGTTTGCATCGCCCGTAAAAATTCAGGTTTGAATTCTGCCTTCACGGTGCGAAAAATTTCGTTTGGCGAGGGTGTCGAACGTGTCTTTCCACTTTATGCGCCTATCATCGACAGCATCGAGTTGGTTCGCCACGGCCGTGTGCGCCGCGCCAAGCTTTATTACTTGCGTAGCCGTCGCGGTAAATCTGCTCGTATCGCAGAAGATACAGCGGCAGTGCTAAAAGAGCGCGAAGTGAACAAAGCCGCCAAAGCCGCCAAGGCCAAAGCTGCAAAGAGCTAACGCTTAAAAGCGTTCGATTTTTTTCTAACTGGGTGCTTCGTTATGGCTCAGCCACGTACGCTTTATGACAAGCTATGGGATAGTCACGTCGTCCATAAGGACGAGGGTGGCGCCTCGCTGATTTATATTGATTTGCATCTGACTCATGAGGTCACGACACCTCAGGCCTATGAAGGCCTGCGTTTGTCGCAACGCAAATTGCATCGCACAGACAAGACAATTGCTGTGCCAGATCATAATGTTCCTAGCACGCCTGACCGGCTCGAAAAAATCGATGATCCTGAAAGCCGGCTGCAGCTCGATACCCTGAAGCAGAACAGCGATGACTTTGGTGTCGAGTACATTCCGATGGACGATATCCGTCAGGGTATTGTGCATATCATTGGACCCGAGCAAGGGCTGACGCAACCAGGCAAAACCATCGTTTGTGGTGATAGCCATACCGCAACCCATGGCGCGTTTGGCGCGCTTGCCTTCGGTATCGGCACGTCTGATGTGGAGCATACTTTAGCGACTCAAACGCTGAGTATGCAGAAATCGAAAAACATGCTGGTCCGTGTGGATGGTAAGTTGTCGGTGGGCACGACGTCTAAAGATCTAATTATGGCGATTATTGGCCGTATCGGAACAGCCGGGGGCACCGGCCACGTCATTGAATACCAGGGCGAGGCGTTCTCCGACTTGTCCATGGAAGGTCGTATGACGGTCTGCAATATGACCATTGAAGGCGGTGCGCGCGCAGGCCTGATTGCGCCAGACGAAAAAACATTCGAGTACGTCAAGGGCAAGCCGCGGGCGCCAAAGAGTGAGGCGTGGGAAGCGGCAGTTAAATATTGGCAAACGCTAAAAACTGAAGACGGAGCTATCTTTGATAAAGAAGTTGTCATTAATGCCGAAGATATCATCCCCCATGTGACCTGGGGGACGTCGCCTGAAGACGTGTTGCCGATCACATCTGTGGTTCCGAACCCAGACGATTTTGATGATCCTAATAAAAAATCTAGGATTAGTAGGTCGCTTAAATATATGGGCCTTGAGGCAGGCGAAGCCCTGGAGGGCGTTGCCGTCGACAAGGTATTTATCGGATCCTGCACCAACGGCCGGATCGAAGACCTGCGCGCGGCGGCCGAAGTGATTAAAGGCCGCAAGGTGGCTGATTCAGTTGAGATGCTGGTTGTTCCAGGGTCAGGGTTGGTTAAGTACCAGGCTGAAGAAGAGGGCCTTGATCTAATTTTCTTGGCGGCGGGCGCCCAATGGCGCGAGCCCAGTTGCTCTATGTGCCTTGGTATGAACCCAGATATTCTACAGCCAGGTGAGCGCTGCGCATCTACGTCCAACCGTAATTTTGAAGGCCGCCAAGGCCGTGGTGGGCGCACGCATTTGGTGAGTCCGGAAATGGCTGCAGCTGCTGCGGTAACCGGACACCTTACGGACGTGCGCAAAGTGGTGAACTCATGACCCGCATCGATGTCAATGCCTTGTGGACAAAAGCTAAACGCGAAGGACGTGGTGTCGGAGTGGCTATTAACAATTCTCTGAAATTAGATTATGGGAATGCCATGGAAGACATGGGTAAATTTTCAATCATTTCTACTTGGGCAAACGGCAAAAGGGGCTAAGACATGGAAAAATTTTCTGTATTCAAGGGTGTTGCTGCACCGATGCCGATGGTCAATATCGACACCGACATGATGATGCCGAAGCAGTTTTTGAAAACAATCAAGCGCACAGGACTTGGCATCTCCGTTTTCTATGACATGCGTTACGATGAAAATGAAGCCGAGCGCCCTGAGTTTATTCTGAATAAAACTGAATTTCGCCACTCTAAAATTCTACTCGCGGGCAAAAACTTCGGGTGCGGTTCTTCGCGTGAGCACGCCCCCTGGGGATTGTTGGATTTTGGATTCCGCTGCGTCATAGCGCCAAGCTTCGCTGATATTTTCTACTCTAACTGCTTCAAGAACGGCATTTTGTGTATTACGTTGCCTGAAGCGCAGGTCGAAGCCCTCACAGCTCAGGCTGATGGCAGTGATTTTAGCATTGATCTTGAAAACATGAAAATTACAGCGCCCGATGGCACGGTTACCCAGTTCGAACTGGATGAAACCCGCCGTCACAACTTGCTGAATGGTCTCGATGACATTGCGCTTACTCTAGAACATATCGACAAGATTAAGGCCTTCGAGTCTAAGCAACAGACAGGTCAACCCTGGCTCTACACGTAAGCCCAAGGGCAGCGCTATGACCACGAAGAAGATTCTCGTTCTCGCCGGAGATTACCTCGGCCTTGAAGTTATGGTGCAGGCGCGCCGCGTGCTCGATTGGTTGCACCAGACTGGCGCCGCGGCTTTTGAGTTTGAAGAAGGCTTGGTCGGCGGCGCATCCTATGATGCCCACGGCACACCACTCACAGATGACACCATCAAGCTTGCGCATGCGGCTGATGCCGTATTGTTTGGTTCAATCGGCGGGCCGAAGTGGGATGGCGTAGACTACGACCTTCGGCCAGAAAACGGCCTTTTGCGTTTACGTAAAGCCATGGGCCTTTTTGCAAATTTACGCCCGGCCATTGTTTTCGATGCGCTTGCCGGGGCCTCTTCATTGAAGAGCGAACTTGTCAAAGGCCTGGACATCATGATTGTCCGCGAGCTCATTGGCGGCGTTTATTTTGGCGAGCCGCGAGGCATTGAAGAACTGCCAGGTGGCGGTCAACGTGGCTACAACACGCAGGCGTATGCAACTGACGAAATTCTACGTATTGCGCATGTTGCATTTGATTTGGCGCGTAAAAGAGATGGCCGTGTGTGTTCTGTCGACAAAGCCAACGTCATGGAAAGTAGTGTGGTTTGGCGCGATGTGACAACGACCCTGCGTGAAGAATCGTATACGGATGTCGAACTAAGCCATATGTTTGTTGATAATTGCGCCATGCAGCTGGTGCGAACACCAAAGCAATTCGACGTCATCCTGACTGACAACCTCTTCGGCGACATTTTATCTGACTTGGCGGCCATGCTTACAGGTTCGCTCGGCATGTTGCCGTCGGCCAGTTTTGGTGCAGTGGGAGACGACGGCCGCCAGCCTGGCTTGTATGAGCCGGTTCATGGCTCGGCCCCTGACATCGCTGGCAAGAACTTGGGTAACCCACTTGCGCAGATTCTCTCAACTTCGATGATGTTGCGTTACTCCTTTGATATGGGGAAAGAAGCGGATCTTGTCGAGAACGCGGTCGAGGGAGTTTTGAGTAAGCATATCCGAACTGGTGATATTGCCGCTGACGGTGTTGCCACCGTCGGGACCATGCAAATGGGCGACGCGGTCCTGGAAGAAATGATTACTCTCGCAGGATAAGGTGCAGTCGAGCACGCCCGCTCTTTTTAGGTTTGGTTTGAGATGGCCCCGTGATGGCGACCCATAAGCCAGACACCCGGAAGTCGCTGCAGATCGACTACAGGGGACAGTTGACCGCCGCCGGTTTATTTTTTTCGACTAAAGCTAAACTCAAAGCGCTTAGTTTTGGTTGGAGAAAAGCTAAACCGCTTAGTCCCAGCGCTAAGGTTAATTAGCCTGCGCTATGCCGCCCTTAAACTGCCCTACCTTTACTTTTCCTGCAGAATTGGCTGGCATTGCATCCCGCTCTTACAATTTTTTCTTGGCAAAGTGATGCGCCAGAAATTGCTTTAGACGCAACACCAGCGGCACCCAAAATGGTCAAAAGCTTGGTCGCAAAACCTCTTCTTTTCATTGTTAAATCCCCGTTGTATTTGGTGGCGTTACTCGCTCGAAACCTATGGGGTGGACTGTGATGCAGGTAGTCTGTGCACATTACCAAAGTACGCGTACGATTGCACAGCGTACAATTATTGTATGGTGTATTCTCAACCGGTTTTAATTTTTTGTAACAAAAGTGAACTAGCCAAGAAAACTGCAGACCCAGCGGTCGGGATAAAAAACATTAGATCCGGTTTAATAGCGGCGCCTATGGCAAAGAACTCAAGGCCAAGGCTGAGCTAAGTTGGTGCAAGCCACGGGCACTAGCTCTACGATGTTCTAGCAGGTAACCGGACTAAAAATATGGGTATGTTTTAGAGGTCTTCTCTATGCTCCTGTCTGGGTCCGTATTAGACTCTATACCGGGTCCAATTCGGCCGTTCGCCGAGGGTTTCCTTGTGTTTCTAGGGCGTTGGCGCTATTGAGACGCCCCAAACTCGAGCCCTTCTGTTGCAACATAAAACCGCCGGGCGATAACAGTGAGCAAGACTATGTTAGACGATCCAAACAGACGTGAAAACAGCGCGGGCTATACGGTTGCTGTGGTTGGTGCCACGGGCAATGTCGGGCGCGAGGTTCTAAATACGTTGTGGGAACGCCAGTTTCCTGCGGATAAAGTTATTGCTCTGGCGTCTAAGCGATCTGTTGGTGCTGATGTGTCTTATGGCGAAGACGAGGTCATTCCAGTCCAGAACCTTGAGGGGTTTGATTTTTCAGGCGTCGATATCGTGCTGTCTTCACCAGGCGCGAAAGTGTCGGCTGAGCACAGTCCACGGGCAGCTGCCGCTGGTGCTGTTGTGATCGATAATACGTCCCATTTCCGCATGGATCCTGATGTTCCGTTGATCGTTCCGGAAGTGAACCCGAAAGCGATTATTGGCTATAAGAAGAAGGGCATCATCGCCAACCCAAATTGCTCAACGATTCAAATGGTAGTGGCTCTTAAGCCCTTGCATAAAGCCTTTGGTATTAAACGGGTCATTGTGTCCACCTATCAGTCGACTTCTGGCGCTGGAAAAGACGCGATGGATGAACTATTCAATCAGACCAAGGGCATCTACGTCAATCAGGCGACGGCTGAGAGCCAGGAGATTTTCCCGAAACAGATCGCTTTCAACGTGATTCCTCAAATTGACGTGTTCATGGATGATGGTGCGACTAAAGAGGAATGGAAAATGATGGCCGAGACCAAGAAGATTCTCGACCCTAAGATTAAAGTTCACGCCAACTGTGCGCGGGTTCCGACGTTCATTGGTCACGCTGAATACGTCAATATTGAAACTGAAAAGCCCATCGACGACAAAGAGGCCCGCAAGATTCTGCAAAAAGCGGCTGGCGTCTCGGTCGTCGACCACCGCATCAAAGAAGGTTATGTGACGCCTGCAGAAGTTCCCGGAGAAGATGCCGTGTACGTGTCTCGGATTCGTTCTGACGCAACAATCGATAATGGCCTATCGTTCTGGTGTGTGTCTGATAACTTGCGCAAGGGCGCTGCTTTGAACGCTGTTCAGATTGCCGAGCTTCTCGTTCGCGATCATCTCAGCGTTAAGGGGTAGAAGTAACCTTTCGGTAGGGTCTGCCGGAATCTACCGGTTACAGTCAGCGCCACAAGAAGTGCGCCGAACGCGATAAACAATCCACCTACGTTTGGAAAAACCCTCTATGAGAACGGGTTAGCCTGGGTGTTGTATGGCGGGACACGCTACACCACTCGTCTGCCCTTGTTTGCATCCTGGCCCAGCCCTATACCCAGTGTGATGAATACGTTTGTTTATAAGGATCCGCTGCGCGATGACCGCCATTGACAGACCCCGCCGCAGTGCACTGTATATGCCGGCATCGAATCTTCGGGCGCTAGAGAAGGCCAAAGCACTCCAGGCCGATATGCTGATCTTCGACCTTGAGGACGCTGTTGCACCCGACGCAAAGAGTGCGGCCCGAGATGCCGCCGTAGCCGCAGTCAACTCAGGTTCCTACGGTCAACGGGAGTTGATGATTCGGGTGAATGGACTCGACACCCCTTGGGGCACGGACGATTTGAAAGTGGTTGCGCAGACCAAGGCCCATGGGGTCGTTGTACCCAAAGTATCCAGCGTTCAAGATTTGGCGGATGTGGACGCGATTTTGACTAGAGCGGGTGCTGCAGAAGACTTCCCGGTTTGGGCCATGATGGAAACGCCGCGGGGTGTTCTCTCTGCTGACGCAATTATGAAATCGTCAACGCGTCTTGCGGGTGTGTGTGTGGGTACGGCGGATCTATCCAAAGATTTGCAATGCGCTCATCCGGTGGATAGATCACCTATGCTCGTTGCGATGCAGATGGTCATTCTTGCCGCACGAGCCAACGGGCTTATTGTGCTTGATGGTGTGCATGTGGAACTCAACGATGACCCTGGGTTTGAAGCAGCCTGTCGACAGGGAAGGGACCTCGGATTCGATGGCAAAACCTTAATCCATCCGAAACAGATAGGGGGCGCCAATAGGGCCTACGCACCAAGTCAAGACGACATTGAGTATGCGCGACGGCTGATCGCGGCACATGAAGCAGCGGATGCCCAGGGTGCTGGCGTCACGACCCTTGATGGGCGGCTAGTTGAGGTTCTTCATGTGGTGGAAGCAAAGCTCCTACTTGCTAAGGCCGATATGATCGCGGCACTTTCACAAGACGGGGCGGATTAACAACATGCTTACCCTGAGTGTTCTCGACCAAACCCCAATCCGGTCTGGCGGCACCGCCGCCCAAGCCATTGAAGAAACCATGGAGCTAGCGCGGGCTGCCGAAGACCTTGGCTATCACCGGTATTGGTTGGCAGAGCACCACGGAACGCAAGGTCTGGCTGGCTGTTCGCCCGAGATTTTAATTGCCCGGGTAGCCGCCGTTACGTCCCACATGCGGGTCGGGTCTGGTGGCGTGATGCTGAGCCATTATAGCCCGCTCAAGGTTGCTGAGAACTTTTCACTTCTGGCGACCATGTACCCTGATCGCATTGATGTTGGCCTTGGCCGCGCGCCAGGCGGGGATCAGTTAACCACTCTGGGTATGGCCTACGGCTCCCAAATAGGCGTTGAGTACTATCCAACGAAAATTATCGACTTAAAGGCATTCTTGCATGGCGGTGAGTTGGCAAACCCCGCGTTATCCAATGTAAAAATCACACCCAAGCCCGAGGTCCCTCCGCAGATGTGGTTGCTCGGGTCTTCTGATGAAAGCGCGAAGATGGCAGCTAAGTTTGGCTTGCCATACTCATTTGCACATTTTATTTATCCAGAGGGCGCTGAAGAAATTGTCAGCCTCTACCGCGACACCTTTGAGCCGTCTGATGTGCTATCGGAGCCCAAAGCGACGATGTGTGTGGGTGTTGTGTGCGCCGAAAGTCAGGAAGAAGCGGATCATCTTGCATTGAGCCGTAAGCTTTGGCGTCTTCAGCTCACTAAGGGTGAGTTAGGCCCGTATCCAACTCCAGAAGAGGCGCTGGCCTACCCCTATACAGATCGAGAGCGGCACATTGCTAACTCTGCTGAACGCACGGGTCTGGTCGGCCCGCCCGCCAAAGTAAAACATGAGCTGGAAGGTCTTTCGAAGCGCTGTGGCGTAGATGAAATGATGATTGTTACTATCACGCACGATTTCCAAGCCCGTATAAAGTCTTATGAGCTGGTGTCGGAGGCATTTAGCCTTAAAAAACAGCCTACCGCCGCATAACTGTTGGAGAAGACTGGTGCCCAATTTTAGCCCTATGATTCGCGCGGCCCTGATGGTCTCTGATTTGGATGTCAGTCGCGCATTTTACGAGGACGTTCTTGGGCTAGGTGATGTCTTCGTTGAGGGGGAAATGAGCGAGGGCAATATCTCAGAAGTTCTGGCCGTGCCAAACTCTACGCATACTCGCGCTTGCATCTTGAAGCGGCCTAATCAGCCCGAATACGGCATGGTGGGTTTGTTCGAGCTGACTAACCCCCAGCCCGAGCCGATCACACGGGCCAGTACAGGCATGAACCGCGGGGAAGTGTGCATCGTCTTCTACTGCGATGATCTCGATGTCGTGACTGCTAAACTAGAGGCCGGGGGTCACACGATTGTTAGTCCCGCAGCTCCGCTTCGGATTCGTGGCTTTGTTAAACAGCGCGAGATGATTTTTAGAGACCCGGATGGTGTTTTGGTCAATTTGATCGAATGGGACCTTAGTCGTGAAGATAAGCCAGAGAAATGGCCTGGTGTTCCTGAGGCTTAAACCTAAGGCTTTGCAGTGTTTTTCATAGCCCGCAGGCTTTCTTCGTCCAGGTGGTAAGCCTTCAATATGACCAAGCCCAGGAGCATCAACAGGACTGGGACGCCTGAGAAGGCGATTAGAATACCTATGATCGCAGTGTCGATTTGTTCCACGGGTGCGCCGCCTGCGGACTCGACAAAACCCATAAGAGACAGCACCAGCCCTACGACAAGAGCCCCCAAGGCGTTACCGCATTTTTCGATGGCCATCCAAAACCCCGAGAAGATGCCTTCGCGCCGCAGCCCGGTTTTGATGCGGTCGTATTCGATGGTGTCCGGCAGCATCGCAACGGCGGTCATGAGCAGACCTGTATTGGTCAGGCCGACAAAAATACCCCTAATAATAACTAAGAAGTCTTCATTTGGCGCAGCGGGAATCCATGACAACACGGTTAGGCAGTAGGCTAGGGTAGAAATATAATAGGTCGGTTTCTTGCCAATTCGCCCGGCCAGCCACGTCCAACCAGGGATGGCAACAAACGCAGCAATCGTCATGTAGAACGCGAGGTCGAAGAACAGGCTCGGTGACCCCATAACAATATATGTAAACATGTAGGGCAGGCCAGCGTAGACACAGCTCGCCGCAACCCAATACAGAAGCACGGCCGCAGCAATAATGAGATATGGCTTATTATCTAGGGCTGTCCGCATTTGCTCGCGAAATGGAATTCGTGTTGCGACTGCAGTTTCGGTTGGGACATTGCGGGATGCAAAAAATGGCGACAGCATTGTTACCATGCAGACTACGCTAAGAACTGCACCCATGAAGGTGTACCCGGCCAGTCCGCCGCCACCCCATTGCACCAAGTACTGAACGAGGCCGATGCCGATTAAAATACCGATAGATTGAAACGCCATGCGGTAGGCCATGACCGTCGTGCGCCCCTTGTAGTCCGGCGCTAGCTCGCCGGCTTTTGCCAAGTAGGGTACCGAGAAGATAGAAAACGCGGTGGAGACGAGGGTAAACATGACGGTCATGTAGATGAACCGTGCCGTTACTGTGTCGAAGGCTGGAACATCAAAGAGAAAGTAGAACCCGGCCCCGCAGCCGAGTGCGCCGGCCAAGAGGTACGGCCGCCGCCGCCCCCAGCGACTATTGGTGTGGTCTGAGATGCGCCCCATCAGGGGGTCAAAAACTATAATCCAGACTTTTGGAATAAAGACAGCGAGTCCAGCTAATGCGGGTGGAATGGCCAGCACTTCGGTCATAAAGAACAGCAAGATAAGCGCTGGTGTGTTGGCGAGTATAGAGCCGCCGATTTGTCCTGCACCAAACCCAAGTTGGAATGAGATCGATAACTTTGATGAAGTCGGTGCAGCTCCGTCAACATGCGCGTGATCAGTCACCAGAGCTCCTATCGTATATCGGATGTATGCGTAACGGGCGTTATGGCATGGAGGGTGCAGAGGGCTCTTCTTCGGGCTCGGCAGTTAAAGATTCCGCTTCTTCCCGTAGGGTGAAGAAGATGCGGTCGATAAAGTTCTGTTTCTCTGCGTCAAGAGCCGTGCGTTGTTCGGTAGAGAATTTATGACCCTCAATATCATCAGGGAGCAAGACGCCTTTTTCCGCGGCAACGAATTCTAGCGCCGCTTGTCGTTCTTTAATCACCCACATTTCTTGAGCCATGCCCATGCAAATAGCCACTAGTTCATCGATGCCTTGGGCGTCGAAGAACCGCATACGTTTGCCTTTTACACTGTATCGGAGCGGTGTGCTCTCAGCGTTGGCTGAATCGTCGGGCATTATTTGTGCGCTCCGAAGAAGTACCACATCACGCCATCACCAAAGCGGCCAACACGGCTGTCATTTTTTGCGCCGTCGTCTTGAGCGGCTGCCATGAGAGCGTCCTGGCCATAAAGATTACGGCTTGGTGCAACATGCTCGAAGAAGCTGTCTTTTTCAAAACCGGCCGCTTCAATTTCAGCCTTCGCATCGGCGTCGCGGAAGGCTTTATAGAACGGCTCCTTATTGTAGTAAGAATCCCAGTCCAAATAGAAGCCGTCGTAGGGCGATGTCATGGAATTCGGTGGTAGTTCGTAATGCAGCATCACCCCGCCCGGCTTCAACAGCCGGTGGGCTTCTTTGAACACACCTTTGATGTTCTTGAGCGGCACTTCGTGGAGGAACATGCAGGAATAGACGATATCAAAAGACTCATCTTCAAAATCCGTGTGTTCTGCATCCATTTGATGGAAATGTGCCGTCACGCCGTAGGATTGAGCGCGGGCATGAGCATAGCGCACACACGGGCCGCCAACGTCTACACCATGAACTTCTGCGTCCGGGTAGCGCGCTTTCCACGGTAGCGTCGAGTGACCTAGCGTGCATCCCAGGTCGAGAATTTTCTTGGGCTGTGATTCTGTATACCGTGCTTGGTAGAACGTTGATACGGAATCAGTGATGTCTTCCATCCGGTCGCCGAGTAATCCGAATGAGAATACTGACAGACCGTTGTCGAATACTGCGCCTTGGGTGACATCATAGTCGATGCGTTCTTCGTGGTAATTCCCGGGCATCATGTGAACGTCGAGTTCAGAGGTGTAACGGGGTACCTGGAAATTTGAATCAGTGGTTACGGTGCCTTCAGCTTTGTCACCGGCTTGGCTGAGCACTTGCGCGCGCCGAGATAAATCTCGCCCTTCGCGTTCTATGGCTGGCATCACAGAGCGCCAGACCATTTCTTGCGTGTTGCAGCGCATGGCTGAATAGAATTTAAAGAGGGTTTCGGATTTGATCGTTTTGTGAACTTCGGGCCCATCGGCAGGTTTGCGACCCCTTGCTTTTTTGAAAGCGGGCTCGGCTCGACGATCCCAAACAGTTTTCATGTGGCCAGAGAGGTCATTCAAAACATAGGACCGCATACCTTGGACAAAGTTCTGGCGTGAGGACTCGTCTTTGGTATGATTGACTTTAAGGTCGTGATCAATGGACTCAGTCATAGCGTAATCCCTCGTAGGATTAGATGATTCTTCATACCCCACTATAACGGATGATTAAGACCGTAAGTCTATAAAGACCGTTCCAATACGGAACTATTTCTTTTGTTCTCATTGAGGTGGTCATCAGTTGACCGATTCAGGAACCCGTTTCAGGGGGCATTACGACGCAATCCCGTGCCGCGCTAAGTTCCTTATACCCAGCACACAGAGGCGACAAAAAATTTCTGTTACACGATAGGTGACTTGACGCTGAAGGCTGGTGCCTTCTAGTCGGTTTCGGGCATGCATGGCTTGGGAGCCATCGGGATGGATAGCCCGATGGCAGCCTTCTGATCCTGGGCCTTCGTCGATTGAGGGTGACCGGCACTTAATTATTCCTTTGGCCCATCGGGCGGCGCTGTCGTTATCGACCGCCTAAGCTGTTTGTGTTTCAGTAGAAAGCAGAAAGAAACGGGTAAGAATTTTTATGTCAGTTGTTCCTTTCGTAGGCTGTTAGGTCGTAGCGCGTGCCTGCCGGTCCATAACTTAGCCGCACCAAAACCCCGTCGCGCACGTCTACCCAGAAGTCGGATCCTTCTCCCATCTTAAAGTGTTTGGTGTCAAAGACCCCCGTTTTTCTAGTTATTCTGATTGAAAAGGCGGCTGTATGGTCGCGCGCCAGTTGGTTGGGTGCAACTGATTCTGGAATTTTGGATAAAACCAGCAAAGCCGCGCCTTGCGTTGACTTGATGCGGGGCCGGGAGTAGGAATGCCGCACTGCACTTCCGTGCCGTTCCGGGGTATGAACCCCTTGAAAACAAAAGGCATTAGCCGATTATGGCGACTCAAAACCGACCTCTTTCACCGCACCTGCAGGTTTACCGCCTGCCGCTGACGGCCCTGATGTCCATTACCCATCGCATCACAGGCGTTGGCCTCACCTTCGGCACGCTACTTCTGGCCTGGTGGGTAACGGCAGCATCCTATGGAAAACCGGAATTTGAGCAGGTCCAGGCCTTCTTAGGGTCATGGATTGGGCTGACCCTGTTGCTCGGGTTTTCCTTCGCGCTGTTCTTTCACCTCTGTAACGGCTTGCGTCACTTGTTCTGGGATTTCGGGCGGTACTTTGAGCTCCATGAGACCCGACGAGCCGATGTATTCGTTTTGATCGGTGCCGCTGCTTTGACTGCAGCGACATGGGTCATGGTTTGGTAGGTAGGGGCTAATATGACATCGAATTCTTCATCTTTTCGTTCCCCTCTTGGTCGTGTGCGCGGCTTAGGTTCTGCGAAGGGGGGTACCCATCATTGGTGGCTGCAAAGGCTTACGGCCATTGCACTGATCCCCTTAACTATGTGGCTGGTCGCTTCGATCGTTACTCTGTCAGGTGCTAGCTATGATGCTTTCATCTTGTGGTTCGGTCAGCCGGCCAATGCCACGGTGATGATTCTTTTCCTTGGCGTTGCGTTTCATCACGCGCAACTCGGTATGCAGGTGGTGATTGAAGATTACGTTAGCCGCCACGCCTGGCGCGTGACGCTAAACGTCCTGGTTAAGTTTGCCTGCTATGGCTTGGCGACTTTGACTATCGTTTCCATTCTTACAATCGCGTTCGGGGCTTAGACAGTATGGCTGCCTACGACATTATTGATCACGACTACGATGTTATCGTTGTTGGAGCGGGCGGTGCTGGATTACGGGCCACCTTCGGTATGGTTGAGAAGGGCTTTAAGACCGCCTGTATCACCAAAGTTTTTCCAACCCGCAGCCATACGGTTGCCGCGCAAGGCGGGATCGGTGCTGCGCTGGGCAATATGGCTGAAGATAAGTGGGAATGGCACATGTACGACACCGTTAAGGGGTCGGACTGGCTGGGTGACCAAGATGCTATTGAGTACATGTGCCGCGAGGCCATCCCTGCTGTGCGCGAATTGGAGCATTACGGCGTGCCGTTCTCGCGTACTCCTGACGGTAAAATTTATCAGCGTCCTTTCGGCGGCCATATGCGCAATTTTGGTGAAGCGCCGGTGCAGCGCGCTTGCGCTGCGGCTGACCGCACAGGCCATGCGATTTTGCACACTCTCTATCAACAGAGCTTGAAGCATAACGCTGAGTTCTTCGTCGAGTTCTTCGCTATTGATTTGATTATGGATAAAGGGCGCTGCGTTGGTGTCATGTCCATCGATATGGCCACTGGTGAAATTCACCGTTTCCGCGCCAACCAAGTTGTGCTTGCAACCGGCGGGTATGGCCGCTCTTATTTCTCCTGTACGTCTGCACACACCTGTACAGGCGATGGTAATGCAATGGTCGCACGGGCAGGGCTGCCGCTTCAGGACATGGAATTTGTTCAGTTCCACCCGACCGGTGTTTATGGCGCTGGTGTTCTCATCACCGAGGGTGCGCGCGGCGAAGGTGGGTATCTCACCAACTCCGAAGGTGATCGCTTTATGGAGCGTTATGCGCCAACGGCGAAAGACTTGGCTTCTCGTGACGTTGTCTCTCGTGCCATGACCATGGAAATCCGCGAAGAGCGCGGTGTCGGCAGCAACAACGATCACATTCTTCTCCACCTTGAGCATTTGGGATCTGATGTCTTGTGGGAACGCTTGCCGGGGATCACTGAAACAGCGAAGATTTTTGCTGGCATCGATGCGACCAAGGAGCCCATTCCTGTGCTGCCGACGGTTCATTACAACATGGGCGGCATCCCGACTAATTATCGCGGTGAAGTCTTGTGTCCGACGGCGGACGATCCAGATGCCGTGTTCCCAGGCCTCATGGCTGTTGGAGAATGTGCCAGTGTTTCTGTGCACGGTGCCAACCGTCTTGGCACCAACTCGCTTCTTGATATCGTCGTCTTCGGTCGCGCCGCGGCTCTGCGTTGCGCCGAAACCATAACGCCAGGCGCGTCTCTGCCAGACTTACCTAAAGATTCCGCTGATTATGCGTTGGGGCGCCTTGATAAAACGCGCAATGCCAACGGTGGATCAACGACCTCAGAGATTCGCGGTAAGATGCAGCATGCGATGCAGAACGATGCTGCTGTCTTCCGAACATCTAAGACACTCAAAGAAGGCTGCGATAAGTTAGATGCGATTGCCAAATCTATTTCCGACCTCAAGGTCTCGGACCGCAGCCTTATCTTTAATACTGATCTCATCGAAGCGCTTGAGCTTGAAAACTTGATGGCCTGTGCGCTATCCACCATCGTTGGTGCTGAAGCGCGGCATGAAAGTCGCGGCGCCCATGCCCACGAAGATTATCCAGACCGTGATGATGCGAACTGGATGAAACACACGCTGGCGTACTTGAAGGAAGACTGGACCATCAATCTCGATTACCGGCCGGTCCACACGTATACCTTGTCTGAGGACGTTGCGTATATTGAGCCGAAAGCTCGGGTGTATTAGGAGCAGTATGGATGGTTGAATTTACCCTACCGAAGAACTCTAAGGTCAAGAAGGGCACAGCCCACCCAAAGCCTGAAGGCGCGACAAACACCAGAAAGTTTTCAGTCTACCGCTATGACCCTGACACGGAAAGCAATCCGCAACTCGATACTTATGAAGTCGACATGGATAGTTGTGGCCCCATGGTGTTGGACGCGCTCCTTAAAATTAAGGATGAGATGGATTCAACACTAACGCTGCGTAGATCTTGCCGTGAAGGCATCTGTGGTTCGTGCGCCATGAATATCGATGGCCGCAATACGCTGGCCTGCTTGAAGCCAATCGAAGAGTGTAAGAGTGACGTCAAAATCTATCCGCTGCCGCACTTACCAGTGGTTAAAGATTTGGTGCCAGACGTCAACCATATCTACGCGCAGCTCACCTCGATTGAACCGTGGATGAAGGTTGACACACCGCCACCGCCCAACGGAGAGCGCAAGCAATCTCCGCAAGAGCGTGCCGAGCTCGATGGTTTGTGGGAATGCATTTTGTGTTTCTGTTGCACGACCAGTTGCCCAAGCTACTGGTGGAATGGTGACCGCTATCTTGGCCCAGCTGTGTTGTTGCAAGCCGCACGCTGGATTAACGACAGTCGTGACGAGGCGACCGGCGAGCGTTTGGACGAGCTAGAAGACCCATTCCGCCTGTATCGCTGTCATACAATCATGAATTGCACGAACTCCTGCCCAAAGGGTCTTAACCCGGCTAAGGCCATTGCAGACATCAAATCCAAGATGGTGGAGCGCATGGGCTAACCGGAACCGTATCTTTTCTTTCATATGAATGGCCGTCGGTTTTCATCGGCGGCCATTTTTCTTACTAAATATGGGTTACCCTGCTGGTGATACGCACTTAAAATAAGCGCGCGTCGGGTTCGAGATCGAGCATGATAGGATGTCTTCGCGATCAAAATTTGGCACCCGGTCCGTTTTTGCGCATTCGGATTCCGCCATTTTCATCACGGCGGCCGGCGTGGCGGAGCGGCTGTTGTAGCAAATTGCCACCGTATTCGCGTTTGATTGCCCGACGGTGCGGTTTGAACCCGCTTCCCGTCGACCATCGATGAATGGGCCAGCGGCGCAGCCGCTGAGTCCAACTAAAGCTAGAATACCCACTAAAATATAGAGATTTACTGGCCTCTTCTCAGTCGCGAAGCGAGCGATCTCGCACGTTCTATGGGTCAAAAAGTGTATTCTCGGTTGCACCGTGTTGTGATCCGTCGTAGTTCGATGGGGCATGCATGCAAGAGGCGTTATCACGCCCAAGCGGTACTGTTTATCTTTGGCGCGGGGCGCGCACAAGTCGAGGGTAATTTTCCATTATTGTCAGCCCTGACGACCCACTAAATTCGGGCGAGAAGTATCGCCTTGTTACACGAAGTAATTTCGATAGCTTGGTTTGCGCCTCTATCCTGAAGGAAACAACCTGATCGATGGGATCAAGTCCACCAACCCTTAGGTTGCTTCATTAGTGTAAACTTAGCGCTAACATAGGTGCGAAATAGGTGAAGTCTTTAATCATGACTAACGGCCCTCTTGCGCGATACCGCTCGCTCGTTGCAGAAGGCGCATTAAAGCCTGATCCGGCGCAAGAGCTTGTAGCGGAAAAACTCAATAGCCTTCATGGCGCTCTCCAGTCCTATAAGCCAAAAAGTAGTCGCAAGGGGTGGATGGGTGGCTTTGGTCTAACCGGACAACATGACTTAGCAACGCCGCCTTTAGGCCTGTATCTGTTCGGCGGCGTTGGCGTTGGCAAGTCCATGTTGATGGACCTGTTGGTCGACTCTATGCCCGAGCGGGCCACCCGGCTGCATTTCCACGAATTTATGCGTAACATTCATAGCGAAGTGCACCGCGCGCGTCAGTTGCCAGGCACTTACGATGGTGACCCAATCCCACGTATTGCGGACGGCATTGCTGATGCGGCGGTTTTGTTGTGTTTTGACGAAATGGAAGTGCGCGATATTGCGGACGCGATGATTCTTGCTCGTGTGTTCGCTCGGTTGTTTGAGCGGGGTGTGGTTATCGTCACCACATCCAACCGTCATCCCGATGATCTGTACAAAGATGGTTTGCAACGGGAAAAGTTTTTACCGTTCATTGAGTTGCTGAAAGACCGAATGGATGTGCTGCAACTTGAGGCGCAGCAAGATTACCGCTTGGGCCGCATTCTTGGAGATGCGGTTTACCACGCCCCCCTAGGTGAGGCAGCGACGGCCGCTCTTGATGCGGCCTGGAGCCGGCTGACTGATGATGCTGTGCCCGAACCGGACAGCATTACTGTTAAGGGTCGGAGAATCGCAATCCCCGCTGCGGCACACCAAGTGGCGCGCTTTTCATTCTCTGATCTTTGTGAGCAGCCTTTGGGGCCGATCGATTACCTGGAGATAGGAGCGCAGTTCTGCACGGTTATTCTGGATGATATTCGAGCGCTTGGCCCAGACGAGCGTAATGCTGCTCGTCGCTTTGTTACGCTCATCGATGCGCTTTATGAACATCGGTCCGTGTTGATCTGTTCCGCCGCGACGCCGCCAGATACGATTTACGAAGGCGATGATTGGAAGTTTGAATTCCAACGTACGGCGTCGAGATTGATAGAGATGCAAGCGGAAGATTACATTCGCCAGCACCACTTGGAGTAGGCGGCTAGAGCGCGGTGTCGACGCTCTTGCGAAACTTCATCTGTTCCATAATTGCGGCACTCTCTTCTTCGTCTTAGATGGGGGCGGCTGGATGAGTAACAGAAGCCTGACACCATCGTGCGTACCTTCTGGAACCACCATCTTGAGGTTAGGTCGGTTCCATTGCACCTGTCCGCCGTGCCTAGAAATGCTGCGCAATAAAATGAGCTATTGAGTTGGGCTGCGCGCGCCCTGGGTTGGCGTTGATGTGCGAAGCAATGATCTCGGCCATGGTTTTTTCGCGCGAAACCTGCGCAGGGCGGCCTCGCTCAATGTTTCTTTAGCGCTCTCTGCTTCACTATGCCCCACATTGCCGTGGATAAACGCGATAAACCGATCTCTGTTAGGGCTGTCCCCCGGTCTTGATGTCGTGACAACACAGAATGCAGAGAAACAGCCATTTTCCGGGCCGCTGAACTTTTCGCACACTTGCTCCGCCATCTTTTTCGCGCTACCAACCCGAAAGGGGTTTTGACCCCCAAGAATTAACCTTTTCTGAGTAGCGCCGCTGTTCGGAACACATTTTCAAGAGGACGTTATGGCTCGCAATAAGATCGCACTAATTGGCGCTGGAAATATCGGTGGCACGTTGGCCCACCTCGCTACTCTCAAAGAGCTCGGTGATGTCACGCTTTTTGATATTGCTGATGGCATCCCTCAGGGCAAGGCGCTGGATTTGGCGCAAAGTGCTCCGATCGACGGGGCGAGCGTCACTCTCAAGGGCACCAAGAGCTATGTTGGTATTAAGGGCGCCGATGTGATCATCGTGACCGCAGGTGTTGCCCGTAAGCCCGGCATGAGCCGCGACGATCTCCTTGCCATCAATTTGAAAGTCATGAAGCAGGTTGGCGCTGGCATTAAGAAATATGCGCCGAAGGCTTTCGTGATCTGTATCACCAACCCACTGGATGCCATGGTCTGGGCGCTGCGTAAGTTCTCTGGCCTTAAACCCAACATGGTTGTTGGCATGGCCGGTGTGCTTGACTCGGCCCGTTTCCGTTGCTTCTTGGCTGAAGAATTCAAAGTCGCCGTTCGCGATGTTACGGCGTTCGTGCTCGGCGGCCACGGCGATACCATGGTGCCGCTGGTTCGTTATTCTGCTGTTGCCGGTATCCCACTGCCTGATCTGGTGAAGATGGGCTGGACCAATCAGAAAAAGCTCGATGCAATTGTTCAGCGCACCCGCGACGGTGGCGCAGAAATTGTTGGCCTTCTTAAAACCGGATCCGCGTTTTATGCGCCGGCTGCCGCTGCTATCGAAATGGCGGAGAGCTATCTTAAAGATCAGAAACGCCTCCTGCCCTGCGCCGCCGGCCTTAATGGTGAGTATGGCTTAAAAGATACCTACGTCGGTGTGCCATGCATCATCGGCGCCAAGGGTGTTGAGCGTGTTGTTGAGATTAATCTCAACGCGTCAGAAAAGAAGATGTTCAACAATTCGGTTAAGTCGGTGAAGGGCCTAGTGACGGCCTGCAAGAAAATCGATAAATCACTAGGTAAGTAAGACGCGAAAAATAAGAAGGCGGCAAGGTGAATTCGGCTTGTCCTTAATCACGGCTGCAGGGGAAAACCATGAATATTCATGAGTATCAGGCCAAGCAGGTCTTAAAGAAATACGGCGTGCCTGTTCCAGATGGCGGTGTGGCTTACACTGCTGCTGAAGCCGAAAAGGTTGCTTCCGGCATGGGCGGCGCGGTGTTCGTTGTAAAGGCTCAAATCCATGCGGGCGGGCGCGGCAAGGGCGCCTTCAAAGAGGACGAAGGTAATGGTAAGGGCGGAGTGCGCGTTTGTAAGTCTATCGCTGAGGTTAAAGAGAACGCAGCCGATATGATTGGCAAGACCTTAGTCACGCACCAAACTGGACCTTCGGGTAAGGAAGTGAAGCGCATCTATGTTGAAGAAGGGTGTGCCATTGAGCGTGAGCTGTACTTGTCGATTCTGATTGACCGGGAAACCAGCCGTGTGACGATTATGGCGTCAACGGAAGGTGGCATGAATATTGAAGAAGTTGCGGCCGAAACACCTGAAAAAATCCTACTGCAGTCGATTGACCCAGCCACGGGCATTCAGGGGTTCCATTGCCGCAAAATCGCTTTTGCATTGGGTCTTGAGGGCGGTCAGATCAAAGCCTGCGCCAAGCTTCTCGGCGCGCTATACGAAGCCTTTCTGGCAACAGATGCGTCACTGCTTGAAATCAATCCATTGGTTGTTACCAAATCTGGGGATGTGATCCCTCTCGACGCCAAAATGAATTTCGATTCAAACGCGATGTACCGCCAGCCTAACATCGAAGACCTTCGTGATGAAGACGAAGAGGACCCCATGGAGTTGGAGGCGTCCAAGCACGAGCTGAACTACATTAAGCTCGATGGCACGATTGGCTGCATGGTCAACGGCGCTGGTTTGGCTATGTCGACTATGGACATCATTCAGCTGCACGGCGGCTCGCCGGCGAACTTCCTCGATGTTGGTGGCGGCGCCACGGCAGAGCGAGTGACAACGGCGTTCAAGATCATTCTGTCCGATCCCAACGTTGAGGGCATCTTGGTCAACATCTTTGGTGGCATCATGCGCTGTGATGTGATTGCTGAAGGTGTGGTCCAAGCCGCTAAGGAAGTTAGTTTGAGCGTTCCCTTAGTTGTGCGCCTTGCGGGCACTAACGTGGAACTTGGCAAGAAGATTATGGCCGACTCTGGCCTTCCCATTATTTCTGCCAATGACCTCGGCGATGCGGCAGTAAAAGTCGTGGCAGCAGCGAAGGAGGCAGCGTAATGGCCGTTCTCGTTGATAAAAATACTAAGGTCCTATGTCAAGGTTTTACCGGCAGCCAGGGAACCTTCCACTCAGAGCAAGCAATTGCATATGGCACACAAATGGTTGGTGGTGTAACGCCAGGAAAAGGTGGCGCCAGGCATCTCGATTTGCCGGTTTTCAACACGGTTGCTGAAGCGGCCACAGATACGGGCGCAAATGCTTCTGTTATTTATGTCCCACCACCATTTGCGGCAGACGCCATTCTCGAAGCGATCGACGCTGAAATTCCTTTAGTAGTCTGCATCACTGAAGGCATTCCTGTGCTCGACATGGTTCGCGTAAAGCGAGCGCTGACGGGTTCGTCGACGCGCCTCATTGGCCCGAATTGCCCCGGCATCATTACGCCGGGTGAATGTAAGATCGGTATCATGCCTGGTCACATTCATCAGAAGGGTAAGATTGGTGTGGTGTCTCGCTCCGGTACGTTGACCTACGAAGCAGTTGGCCAAACAACTGCAGCAGGCCTGGGGCAGACAACCTGTATTGGTATTGGTGGCGACCCGGTTAACGGCACCAACTTTATCGATTGCCTTGATGCATTCCTCGCCGATGACGAAACCGAAGGCATCATCATGATTGGTGAGATTGGCGGCACGGCTGAGGAAGAAGCAGCTGAGTTCTATACTCAGTCCAAAATCAAAAAGCCTATCTGTGGTTTTGTTGCTGGGGTTACCGCCCCGCCAGGAAAACGCATGGGCCATGCAGGGGCGATTATATCCGGTGGTCAGGGCACAGCAGACTCCAAGATTGATGCCATGAAGATGGCGGGCTTCCATGTTGCGGAAAGCCCTGCAGCGCTTGGGTCTACGATGCTTGAAGCTATGAAGGGCTAAAACGGGTCAGGGCTACTGCGCAGGGCGCGGGTGCCCCCCGGCGACGAATATGCAGCCCCGCCTGCGAGCAAAGCCCATTTTGACGAGAACCATGGCTTTGAAGTAACTGCAAAGTCCGCCGTACCGTTGGTCCTGCCGACCCGGATCTTTTTTAGCCGACTTGCAAACCTTAGTCTCTAGACAGACCGTTCTTCCTGGTCTTTGATAAGGGTATGCATCTCCCAGGGCCTTTTGACATTGTACGTGTCGTAGAAATGGAGGGCGCGTTTCGCGCACCAGAGTTTCTTTTCCCGGAGGCGACTGAAGAAGCAGTACGTGCGTCCAAAGTTGCCACTGACCCTCGGTTTTACAATGCCGAGACCCACAAGCTGGTCATGTCCTTCCATACGTTGGTGATTAAGACGCCACGCCATAACATTCTTGTCGACACCTGTATTGGAAATGACAAAGAACGCCCCGAATTATTGGACTGGCATCAGCGCACCGGTCCGTTTTTGGCTGATCTCGCCACCGCCGGCGTGCCAGCGGAAAGCATCGATTTTGTATTGTGTACCCATCTACACGCTGACCATGTTGGCTGGAACACTAAACTTTTTGATGGACGCTGGGTGCCGACATTTCCGAATGCGAAGTACCTGATGGCGCGTACCGAAGTTGAACACTGGAACGAGGTGCGTAAAACATCCGATAAGCCTGCAAACCACCGGTCGTGGGACGATAGCGTCCAACCCATCCTTGATGCGGGCCAGGCGCTAGTTATCGATTCAGATTATGAAATTGAACATGGAATTCATCTTATCCCAGCGCCAGGTCATACGCCGGGTAACGTGATCCTGCATGTCAGCGATGGCAAAGAGCGCGCCTATCTTATCGGCGACACTATTCACCACCCTCTGCAAATTGAGCACCCAGATTGGTCGAGCAGTTTTTGCTCCGACCCCAATTTATCCCGCGTAACGCGCAAAGAATTTTTGAATACGGTGGCTGAGACAGACTCCCTTGTAATGCCCGCACACTTTGGAACGCCGACAGCCGTTCGCATTACCGGTGATTCAACGGGCTATAATTTCGAGACAGTAGAAAAAAGTTAATTACCCAGCCTTAAAGTCGCTGCCACATAGGTTGGCGTCTATTTTGGTTGCGCCTTCCTTGTTCAGTTTAACGAATTTCTGTTTCACGCTCTCCCAAAGCTCTACGCAGACTTGGTCTTCGGCGCGCCGTGCCGATATGACGCCATGCTCGAGTAATTCATCCATTGTGCTTATTCGGGCGGCGATTTTCCCTTTTGACCGCCCGCGATGTCGTAAACAATGAGAACGCGCACCCAATTAACTCTACTTGTTGGCATTGTTTAATCCCCCCCCCCGCGGTCGCGTGGTGTCCAAATGATTCTTTCGCCCCTATCCACTCTAAAACTCCGGCGTTAAGGTTGGCTCATATTTAAAGGGGCGCGCGGCAATGGTAGATGACAGTTTTCCGAGCGATGGCGTGCCGACACAGGTGCTGACCGGCCAGATTGATGTGGACGATATCGATGATTGATTGGCCTCTCGATCCAGCGCGCACTGCGCTGATCAACGTTGACCTTCAAAATGTTTTTGTTGAAGGGTTCGATATTTCTGCGACCGATGGCCCCGAGGTGGTGCAACGTCTCAATAAGTTGTCCCGTGTCTGTCGGGATCACGGCATGATGGTGATTCACACTATCAATGAAATCCGCGCCGATGGTTCTAATCGTGGGGTAGCGTCTGAGGTGGTAACCGCGTACCTGCAAAGCACAGGAACCAGCCGCAAGGGCGGGATTTCCGCTGGTTCCGACGGGGCCAAGCTTCATGATTCCCTTGAAGTCGAGCCTAGCGATGTTCTGCTGTCGAAGCCGCGCTACGGATCGTTCACCGGCACGGACCTGGATCTCATTCTGCGCACCAATAATATCGAGGCGGTTATCATTGGTGGCATAGCCACTAATGTTTGTTGCGATACAACTGCGCGGGAAGCGAACCAACGGGACTACAAAGTCTTCTTTTTATCCGATGGTACGGGCAACCACGGTATGCAGGGGCTATCTGCTGAAGTGATTAAGGATGCAACTCTCGCAGCTGTCCGCCTAGCCTTTGGCCAGGTTCTGACGGTTGATGAAACCATCGCCAAGATCAAAGGTGGCGGTCAAGAAAATGTTGCTGCCGAATAACGCTCTAGACTGCAGCGGAGACTTTGCGGTCAAGAACGATGTCTTGCAGTCTTACCGCATCGGTTAAGATTTTATCAGCGGTGTCCGCATTTACATCAAGTTCTTCCACGGTCGCTGCTAAATGTCAGCGCGATGAGACCAAAATGCGTTTCGTTTAGGTTTATTTTCTCGACGAAAGGTTGACGGGGATTGCGCATATAGGTTTTGACGTTTGAAGCAAACCCGCCCATAGCGCTGGCTAGGAATTTGGCCTGTGACCGATGCTTATGCTCCATATTGCTGTCCTTAAAAGAATGGCGCCAGCTCAAAATCTGCGAAGACTTTGGCATAAAGAGTTGTGCCGTTGCATTTTCAGCTAATTGTTAGCCCACACGCTCCAGGAAATTGGTTGTGTAGCCCCCTGAATTTTGATTATTCACTTTAAAACCCAGGCTTTTTAACCTGTTTATGCTATTGCGAACTTTAGGTCAGGGCTGTTGATCCGTGCAGAGGAGTGCCAGGTTGCTATCCTTTTGAAGTGTAATCGAGGTCAAATTATCCTTTTGTCACGGTAAGTTACCTTCGGTACGCGTTGTTTTAACATTTTGTTTCGTCTAAAAAGCTCACAAGAGCGGAAGCCGCCCTTTTGGGTCGGTTGTTTCACCTAGGGACAGATACGTCGTGGACCCCACATTTCTGACTGGCGCGAACGCTACGTTCGTGGCTGAACTTTACTCTCAGTACTTGCGCGCCCCATCTTCTGTAGACCCGTCCTGGACGGAGTTCTTTAAGGATCTAGGTGACGAAGTTGATGACCTTCTAGGGGAGCTTGATGGAGCCAGTTGGGCGCCATCGGAAGCAATCGTCATTGGCGCCACTGACGAAGGTGCTGCTGCAAAAAAGCCTTCGGGTAAGGGGCCCGCTGTCAATCAGGCTGATCTTCTTCAGCAAACCGAAGACTCCATTCACGCCTTGCAAATGATCCGCGCTTATCGGGCGCGGGGCCATCAGATTGCTAACCTCGACCCCCTAAAGCTGCAAGAGCAAGAGCTACACCCAGAGCTTGACCCCAAGATTCACGGCTTCGACGAGGCTGATATGGACCGCGAGATTTATCTCGGTGGCGTCATGGGCATGGACCACGCCACGCCACGCCTGGTTCTGCAAATTCTCAAAGATACGTATTGCGGCTCCATCGGGGTCGAATTTACCCATGTCCAAGATCCGAATCAGAAGTACTGGCTGCAGAAGCGTATCGAAAGCGAACGCAATCAGACCGACTTTTCTTACAACGGCAAGAAGGCAATCCTTGAACGCCTCACTGAAGCTGAAGGGTTCGAAAAATTCCTCGGCACAAAATACACTGGCACCAAGCGTTTTGGTTTGGACGGTGGTGAAGCTTCTGTCCCGGCCATTGAGCAAATTCTCAAAGTCGGCGGCAAGCTAGGTATCTCGCAGGTCGTGCTTGGCATGGCGCACCGTGGCCGTTTGAATATTCTCGTGAATGTGATGCATAAGCCATTCACGGCGATCTTCTCAGAGTTTCAGGGCAACTCTTCAAATCCAGACGATGTCGAAGGCTCTGGTGACGTTAAATATCACCTCGGTACGTCCGCGGACCGAGAGTTTGACGGCAATAACGTTCACCTCTCGTTGACCGCTAATCCGTCTCACCTTGAAGTAGTCGACCCGGTCGTGCTCGGAAAAGTGCGCGCCAAGCAAGAGCAGATGAAGGACGTTGACCGTAAAAAGGTCATGGGTCTATTGTTGCATGGCGACGCGGCTTTTGCTGGTCAGGGCGTGATTGCTGAGTGTTTTGGCTTCTCACAAATTGAGGGCTACACCACTGGCGGCACGATCCATTTTGTCATTAACAACCAAATCGGCTTTACGACAACGCCGCAGTACAGTCGCTCCGGTTTGTACTGCACCGACATCGCCAAAATGGTGGAATCTCCAATCTTCCATGTGAACGGTGATGATGCAGAAGCCGTTGTTCACTGCGCCCGCATCGCGACAGAGTTCCGTCAGGAATTTGGAGTCGACGTTGTGCTCGATCTCGTGTGCTATCGCCGGCATGGCCACAATGAAGGGGACGAGCCTAAGTTCACCCAGCCGTTGATGTACGACCGTATTGGCGACCACCCCACAGCCCGCGAGGTTTATGCTGATAAGTTGGTCGCTGAAGGCACGTTGACGCAGGAACAGGTCGACATGCAGATGAGCCAGTTCCTTCATATGATGGAAGTGGATTTTGAATCTGCGTCGTCCTACCGCCCTAACAAAGCCGATTGGTTTGAGGGTGCATGGAAGGGCCTCGATCAGCTTGCTGGCGAAGAAGAGTATCAAGAGCACGCAACTGGTGTGGCGGACAAAGTACTCAAGGAAGTTGGCCAGGCTATCTCATGTGTGCCCGACGACTTTAAGGTTAACTCAAAGATAGCGCGTCAGCTCAAAGCCAAACGCAAAACCATCGATAGCGGCGAGGGGGTCGACTGGTCGACCGCAGAAGCCTTGGCTTTGGGTACGCTATTGGTTGAGGGTGCGCCTGTGCGCTTCTCGGGGCAGGATTGCCGACGAGGTACGTTCTCGCAGCGTCATGCGTCATTGGTCGATCAAAAGAGCGAAGAGCGCTACGTCATGCTCAATAACATTCGTAACGACCAGGCCTTCTTTGAAGTTATTGATAGCCCCTTGTCGGAGCTTTCCATCGTTGGTTTTGAGTATGGTTACTCACTGACTGAACCCCATGCCCTTGTGGTGTGGGAAGCTCAGTTTGGTGATTTCTCCAATGCAGCTCAAATGATCATAGATCAGTTTATCTCGTCCGGTGAGAGTAAATGGTTACGTTTATCTGGCTTGGTTCTTTTGCTCCCCCATGGGTACGAAGGCCAGGGTCCGGAACACTCGTCAGCCCGGCTTGAGCGTTATCTGCAGATGTGCGGCAATGACAACTGGCAAGTATGTAACATCACAACGCCATCAAATTATTTCCATGCCCTGCGTCGTCAGGTCCGCCGCGATTTCCGCAAGCCTTTAGTGATCATGACCCCGAAGTCCTTACTGCGACATAAGAAATGCATTAGTCCGCTGTCTGACATGAATACGAAGTCGCAGTTCCAGCGCGTCATTGGTGAAACCGAGAAGGTCGACGCAGCTGACAAAGTCCGCCGCGTCGTGCTCTGCACCGGCAAGGTTTACTACGACCTTCTGCAAGCCCGCGAAGGTGATGGTACTAAAGATGTCGCCATAATTCGTGTTGAGCAGTTGTATCCATGGCCGAAGGAAACGCTCAACAAAGAGCTAAAGAAGTACAAAAATGCTGAAGTCGTTTGGTGCCAGGAAGAACCCGCCAACATGGGCAGCTGGACCTTTGTCGACCGCCGCATTGAGTACGCGCTCGAAGACATCAACATTAAAGCCAAGCGGCCAGTCTATGCTGGGCGTCTCCCCGCAGCCTCGCCCGCGACTGGCTTTATGCAGGTGCACGTTGAAGAACAAAATAAGTTGGTCGAGTGGGCCTTGAACACACCGCTCGGTGACATCCCTCAACCCTTCCGCCGCCGCACTAAGCTGGCTGCTGAATAACCCATCCGCTAGGATCGAGGACGCTATGTCGACAGAAATTAAAGTGCCCCAGCTCGGTGAATCCGTGAGTGAAGCCACCGTGGCTAAATGGCTTAAAAAGCCGGGTGAGGCCGTGGCCCTTGATGAACCCCTGGTTGAATTGGAGACCGATAAAGTAACCCTTGAGGTCAATTCTCCGGCTGCAGGGGCGTTGTTAGAAATTCTTGCCGAAGAAGGGGTGGATGTTGAAGTCGGCGCTATTCTCGCAGTTCTCGCGGAAGGCGCTGGCGGCGCTGCTGCAGCTCCGAGCAAAAGCGCGGCTACGAAGGCGGAGCCAAAGAAAGCGTTTACTTCTGCGGTTACTCCCGCACCCTCAGCGCCTGCGCCGTCTCTTGGGGCTGGTTATCCGCTGGCGCCATCCGTGCGCCGGTTGGTTGATGAGCACTACCTCGACCCCAAAACTATCCCGGCAACGGGTAAGAATGGCCGCCTAACCAAGGGTGACGTTCTCAAGTATGTAGCATCCGGTGGTGAAGGCGTCGTGGCGCCATCCGTGCCCGACCGTGGGCCGCGCGAAGAACGGGTCAAAATGACCCGCCTGCGTCGCAGTATTGCTGCTCGACTGAAGGATGCTCAAAACACAGCCGCTATGCTGACCACTTTTAATGAGGTCGACATGACGGCGGTGATGACGGCGCGTAAACAGTATCAAGATGCATTTGTCAAAAAGAACGGCATCAAGCTTGGCTTTATGTCCTTCTTCGCCAAGGCATGCGTCACCGCGCTTAAAGAACTCCCCGCCGTGAATGGGTCCGTCGAAGGTGATGAGATCGTTTATAAAAATTACTACGACATCGGTGTTGCCGTCGGCACGCCGCAAGGTCTCGTGGTGCCCGTGGTGCGCGATTGTGACCTCAAAGGCCTAGCCGCAATTGAAGCTGATATCTCCGGCTATGGGGTGAGGGCCCGAGACGGTAAGCTCACAATGGAAGAAATGACGGGCGGGACATTCACCATTTCAAATGGCGGCACCTATGGCTCTATGATGTCAACGCCTATCCTGAATGCACCGCAGTCAGCAGTCTTGGGTATGCACAACATTACGCAGCGCGCCATGGTGATGCTCGATGGCTCCATCCAGGCGCGGCCAATGATGTATCTCGCCTTGTCCTATGATCACCGGATCATCGATGGCCGCGAAGCTGTCACCTTCTTGGTCCGCGTTAAGCAATGCCTCGAAGACCCAGCTCGCATGCTTTACGACGTTTAACGCATACCTATACTACCAGGATGACTTAGCCTGCACTTAAAGCGCTAGAGGGACGACCATGAGCGATTCTTCATACGACGTCATTGTTATAGGGGGCGGCCCGGGCGGTTATGTCTGTGCCATTCGCGCGGCTCAGCTGGGTTTGAAAACAGCCTGTGTCGAAAGTCGCGGCTCCCTTGGCGGAACATGTCTCAACGTTGGCTGTATCCCATCCAAAGCATTGCTGCAGTCTTCGCACTTCTATGAAGAGGCCAATGTCCATTTCGCCGACCACGGTATTAAGGTGTCGGATGTTAAGCTCGACCTCAAGACCATGATGTCACGTAAAGATGATGTGGTGACCCAACTCACTCAGGGCATCGAGTTTCTATTCAAGAAAAATAAGGTCGATTACTTTAAAGGCCTAGGCAGCATTACTAAAGCTGAGCCCGGTGCTCATGAAGTAACCATCAAGCTAGATAGCCTAGGGAAAAACGATCAGGGCAAGGCTCAGAAGATCACCACTAAGAACGTGGTTGTTGCGACGGGCTCGGAAGTCACGCCGCTGCCAGGCGTCAACATCGATGAGAAAACCATTATCAGCTCCACCGGCGCGCTTGATCTCAAGGAAGTGCCAAAGTCCATGGTGGTTATTGGCGCCGGTGTCATCGGCCTAGAAATGGGTTCGGTCTGGCGTCGCCTCGGGGCAGATGTCACCGTGGTCGAATACCTAGATTTCATTCTGCCGCCTATGGATGCGGAAGTGCGCAAGCAGACGCAGCGCATTCTCGAAAAGCAAGGCCTCAAGTTTAGGCTCGGCACCAAGGTTACTGGCGTGAGGGCGGGAACATCCAGCGCAACAGTCTCGGTCGAAGCGGCTACTGGTGGCGATGCAGAAAGTCTCAAGGCGGACGTAGTGCTGGTTGCTATTGGCCGTCGCCCCTTCACCCATGGGCTGGGCCTGGATAAAGCAGGCGTTAACTTAACCGACCACGGCTTTGTTGAAGTGGATGATCACTTCCAGACTAACGTGGAAGGGATTTTCGCCATTGGTGATGTCATTGGCGGCATGATGCTGGCACATAAAGCCGAAGACGAAGGGGTTGTGGTTGCTGAATTACTCACCGGTCTGACACCGCACATCAACTACGGTGCTATCGCCTCGGTCGTCTACACTTGGCCCGAAGTGGCCAGTGTCGGAAAAACCGAAGAACAACTCAAAGAGGCGGGCACAAGATACAAAAGCGGCAAGTTCCCGTTCACCGCGAACTCCCGCGCCCGCGCTAATGGCGATACGGATGGCTTTGTGAAGATTCTGGCCGATGCCGAGACTGACGAAGTATTGGGCTGCCATATCATTGGGCCGCTTGCCGGTGATTTGATTATGGAAATCTCTCTGGGGATGGAGTTTACCGCGTCAGCCGAAGACATTGGCCGCACTTGCCATGCTCACCCTCAATTGGGTGAAGCGGTGAAGGAGGCGGCGTTGGCCGTTCACAAGCGCCCGATCCATATGTAGGTCTTTCGAGGGCTTCTGGAGTCTTACTCATGTTCCGTGTACGTGCGCCTTCCGTTGCAGTTATCATTCCCGCCCACAACGCGTCGGAGACGCTTGACCGTGCGGTGCGAAGTGCCGTTGATAGCGTTGCAGCCGCGCGGGATAAGATCCCAGAATTGATCCCTGAAATCGTCGTGGTCGACGACCTCTCAACCGACAACACGCGCGATATCATCAGGGCTTGGTCTAAAAAAACCCCTGAGATAAGACTGGTGACCTGCGAAGAAAACCAAGGTCCCGGTTTCGCCCGTAACGAGGGTGTGCGCAAAACCACGGCGTCTTTTCTGTTCTTCCTCGATTCCGATGATGTGTTCTATGCCAACCACGTTCATCTGTGTGTGCGGCGCTTGCTTGAGAACGATGATCTCGGCTACGTCTTTACCAAGCTCCATGTCGACATGCAGATGCATAAGCAATGGCGGGGCCACCTGGATGAAAACAACCCAATCAACTTTTGTGTCCGTCGCGTGTGGCACGATATGATTCTTGGGTTTACAGAAGAGCCCGACTTTCGCAACTATCGTACGGAAGACACCTTGTATCGTCGCTGTTTGCGAGACCTTGTCGCCCACGAGCAACTCGACGTGGAAACCTGTGAACAATTTGTGTCGCCGGGCAACACCCTAGATCGTCAGCGTGACAAGTTTGGTATGTCCATGGCCGATTGGAATGCCAAAGTGAAGGCCGGCGAACGCGATGATGGGTTTGTCTTGACCGACGACATGGAGCGAGTTGTTGAGGCGCGCCTTACCCATGTGCGGAATTTGTTAGGCGGGCCTTAGTGCTTTTTGTGCGCGTGCATACCTTAATCGTGAGATCCGTTCCCCACGGCACAAAAATCTAAAGTTCTGGTGAAAGACCTATTTTTCTGGTTGGCGGGCACTTGTTCATATTTTGGGTTAGCGCTTTGAGAACACCTATTAATTTTTAAGAACCGCCTATTCGGCAAAGACCTGAGCATTATGTAGCATCAATCGGTCGTTGACTGGCGCCCATGTTTTGACGCGTTTACCTAAGCCATCAAGGCCAAGAATTGGGAACAGGAGAATGCTCGATGCTTCATCTCGGTACCGCTTGATCACTTGTCGCGTTAGGTCGAGCCGCTTTTCCGTATCGGCGGTAATTTTAGCCTCTTGGTAGAAAGCCTCCGCTATCGGGTCACAGAACCAGGGGGCGCTCCAGGTACAGGAGTGTAAACGGAACGGTCTCAGGCCATCCATGGTGGGGCCAGTGGCAAAATCGACGCTGAACATAGACCCAGCCCAACCGCCTTTGGTCATGCGCGATACAACTTGGTTGTACATGATCGGGCGCACTTCAACGCGCACGTTGACGAGGGCTAAGTCGGCAGCAACCTGCTGCATGACCGCGTCCGTCGAACTATTAGCGCCGGTGACCACTTCAAACACCACGTCAAACCCATCCGCCATGCC
This sequence comes from Rhodospirillaceae bacterium, assembly GCA_028822445.1. Classification (GTDB taxonomy): domain Bacteria; phylum Pseudomonadota; class Alphaproteobacteria; order Rhodospirillales; family Rhodospirillaceae; genus WLXB01. The sequence continues at coordinate 450,931 of JAPKDQ010000002.1, forward strand.
AGCGTCTGCTAATAGGGCGCGGGCTTTATCAGGGTCGTACGGGTAGGGCTCCAGGCTTGGGTCAAAGCCGATCGCGTTTTCCGGCGTCGGCTGGCTCGCTGGCTTGACGTAGCCGCCCAATAAGGCTGCCGCGATGGCTTCCCGATTGACCGCATAGTTCATGGCTTGTCGCACGCGAACATCCTGAAACGGTGTGTCGTCTACCATCGTGTTTAGGGCGATTACGGAAATGCGAACCGGGTTGCGCGGCACCAAGCGTAAGCCTCGTGCTTTCAGTCGCGGTTCATCGTCGGGACCTAGATTGATCGCGACGTCGATCCGGCCGGAGGATAAAGCCTGCAACCGCGATGTTGCTTGAGGTAAAACTAAAACTTCTAGCCTGCTTATTTTTGGTGCGCGCCAGGATGTCGTGTTGGCGCTTAGCAGGATGCGTTCGGCCAGCCAGTCGTCCACCACAAAGGGCCCAGAGCCTATGGGGCCCGACACCAATCCTTGGGGTCCGTTGTCCTTCAAATATTTTGGTGGAACGAGATAAAAGAAGGACATGTAACGGGGTAATAAGGCGTGCGGTGCGGTTGTTGTGATCTCGACCGTTAATTTATCGAGGCTGCGGACGCCAGCGATGAAATCGAATTCCCGGGGCAGACTGAAAGGAATGAAGTCATCTCGCTCAAAAGCGGCAACCATCGAGACGACGGTTTCTGCGTTGACGGGTTCGCCGTTCGAAAACTGTGTGTCCGGCCTGATGTCGAAGGTCCAGGTAAGGTCATCGATGCGGTTCCAGGAGATTGCGATCTGGGGGGTAACGGCACCTTGTTCATTGACCTGTGTCAACGTGTCGTAAATTGCTGGATAGAACATGTGCGGCGTTGTACCGGTGGTGAAGAACGGGTTCCCTCGGGCCGGCGGCATCGCAATCATGCCAATGCGTAATAGGCTTTCCGTCTGCGCCGTAGATTGGGCGGGTACTGTGCCAAGCAAGGCGGCGAAAAGGACCGTGGCACGTTTCACAGGTCAGTCTTCCAAAGTAATTGCGTGGAAGGGAATGATACCGCCGACTTGATTGTATCCATGCACGCGGGGGTTAATGCCGTCTAGCCCCATGTTTTCGACCAGCATCAATGATACCGCTTCATCGCGATAATGCTTGAGAACCTTGCGCACGGCGGCGATCCGGTCTGCAGGATTCATTGCGTGTTTGGCCTGCTCAATAAAGGGTTGGATTGTCTCGTCGCAGTACCACGGATATGACCACGCACAAGAGTGTAAGCGGAACGGTCTCATGCTGCCGCCGGTTGGAAGAACTTCATATTCAAAACCGAAGGCCTGCCCGCTCCATTTACCCTGCAAAATACCTTGTACGTATTGGCTAAAGGGTAGGGGGTGCACTTCCATGCCGACCCCCACTTTAGCGAGGTCGGCGGCGACCTGCTGATACATTGCTGCCATATGTGTGCCGCCGGTGCCGAAGCTAAATTCGAAGATAAAGGAAAAGCCATCCGGATACCCCGCTTCAGCCAAGAGCACGCGCGCTTTGTCTGGATCATAAGGATACGGCTTTAGCGCATCGTCTCGTTCAGGGTGTGTTCTGGGGCTCATTTGATCAACGACAGCAGAACGGCCGTCCATAATCATGATTGCTATCGCCTCTTTGTTGACGGCGTAGTTCAGGGCACGACGCACGCGGACATCTTGGAGGGGCGATTTAACCAACGTATTGAATGAAACAACCTGTGTTGAAGTTGCCGGCCGTTGGTAGGTGTTGAAACCTGAAGCCTCAATGTTGAACGCATCATCCGGCCCAATCTCCGAGGCGACATCAATGCGGCCTGTCATCAATGCGGCAACACGTGATGAGGCCTCAGGGAGGTCCAGTATTTCAAGCGTAGAGACTTTCGGCGGACGCCAGGCATTGGTGTGTGCCTTAAGTAAAACCTGGGTTGGGTTCCATTCCGTCACCGCAAAGGGGCCGCTGCCAATTGGATCAAAGGCAAAGCCTTCACGCCCAACCTTTTTCCAATGGGCTGGTGCTACGATGGGAATGATTGCCATCAAACGCGGAAATTCGGGGGCTGGCCCGGTCGTAACAAAGCGTAGCGTTAAGGAATCGAGAGCTTCCATGCTTTCGATATCTTTGACGTCTTGGGCAAGGGACTCTCGCATACCCTCTTCCGACTGTAGGTAGGCGTAGCTTTCTATAACCGCGTTTGCATCTAGCGCTTCCCCATTAGAAAAGGTAACGCCGTTGCGCAGCGTGATGACCCAAGTCTGGTCGTCTGTGTTCTCCCAAGAGACCGCTAAAGCGGGCTGTATCGACAGGTTCGGGCCGAGATGGGTCAGTGTGTCGAATATTGCTCGTAACGTATACCAACCGGTGCGGGCACTCGAAAAATAGGGGTTTCCATTACCATTGGGCAAAGACCCCAAGCCCAGGCGTAATGTCGTTTCTGAAGCCGCCGTATGCGACAGGGCCGTCGCAAGGATGCCACACAAAAGAGATAATTTTGATAAATGTTTCATGGAAACTTAGAGTACGGAGGGTTTACAGCATCTGTCCAGGCGGCCTCTCAATTGATTATACTTCTCCTATGATAAATCCACCTTCTTTAAAGCCAGCCCTTTTTGGGGTGGTGGCCCTTTGTTCGGTTTCCACTGCAGCTATGGCGCAGTCAGATGACCTAAAGTTTAGTATGAGCCTCGGGGTGGACTACACAACCGGCTCGTACGGTGACACCGACCGGGACACGGAAATTCTTTATGCGCCCCTTTCCTTACGCGTGGACGGTGGCCCCTGGATTATTCGTGCTGTGTTGCCCTGGCTTCATGTTAGTGGGCCCGCGCTGATTCTTGACGGTGCCGATAGTGGAAGTATTGGAAAGAGAGAAAACGCATCGGATTCTGGCCTTGGCGATATTTCATTGTCGCTGATGTACAGCTTTGAACAGTTCTATGAAGATAATTTGTTTGTTGATGTTTCGACGCGCGTGAAGATCCCAACAGCCAGTTTTGAGGCTGGACTTGGGACCGGTAGGGCGGATGCATCGCTGCAATTTGATGTCGCGAAGGCCATTGGCCCGTTCATTCCGTTTGCCACCTTTGGCTACAAATGGGCCGGCGTGCCCGATGGGTTTAAATTTCGCAACACTGCCTACGGAAGTGTAGGTCTACAGTACTCATGGTCAGACCGTGTTGCGACCGGCGTCGCTTATGATTACCGACAAGCATCTCTTGAGACATCGGAAGACCCCCAAGATGGCATGGCCTATCTCAATATCCGCTTTGCTGATGACTGGTCCGTCAATCTTTATACGGTGATGGGATTTTCAGAGAACAGCCCAGATGCTGGTGGCGGTGTATCGTTTACGTACCGCTTTCCTCAGCGCGGTCGCCCGACGCGCTAGCTTGCTTAGCCATATTATGAGCCGAGCTCGTTAGACCATGGGCGGACGGAAGTTTCCGGGCCGTTCCCGCTGAGGTCGTTCTGGAATAACGGAGTTTGGCCGTTCAACTGGGCGCGCCCGCTCAATTCTCTGTGGTCGATCAATCGTTGTCGGACGGACGCGTGCTGGGCGCATCAATTGGGCTGGGCGAAGCAAGGTAACCACAGTTCTGACCTGTTTTATTTCTCGTGCTGCGATGCTGCCATCCGCCCCCAATTGGCCGGTGACCACAACCCGATCTCCAGGCCTTATATTGGACGGAACGCTCAGCCCGATTATTGGAAAGCCTTGCACAGCAAGACCTCCATCTGAGTTCTGAGGCACGTATCCTTCAAGGTAAATATCCGTGACGCTATCGCTAAAGGGCATGCCCTGTTTCCTGATGGCAACGTCTGCCGTAAAGATCTCGTCGAGCATCCGACCGGCCACGAATGCTGTGGTGCCGTTTGACAGCGTATCGGCCAAGGCAGCTGACGAAAGGTCTATGTTCAAGTCTCCGATGCTGGCGGCACCATTTTCCGCAACTGTCACCGGCCCGCGGACGAGGACCCGGCCATCGTCATCTGTTTGATCAAGCCGTGACGCAATGATCAAACCGGTGTCCATGCGCAGGCCTGATACCCGAACCATGTCACCGACTTTTAGTGACGAGAATTCTGATTTCTGATTGTTGTCGCCTGCCAAATTGACACGCACAGTCTGGCCAAGAACGACCAGGCGTTCACTATCATAGTCGATACTAGAGATGGGCCCTGTTACAGCGTGACGAATTTCCAGCTTCTCAAGACGTAGGTTGCCGCGTCGATCACGCCAGGCAATACCTTCAATTACTTGCCCAACCTTAAGGTCGACCAAAGCGGCAGGGCGGCCATCACTCTCAACCATTGTCTTATTATTATACTCAAGCTTAAGCCCATTCACGATGATGCTGCCGAAGCCCGAGATGGTTCCGATAATTCCAGTACCGCCGATTCCATCGCCACCGAGCTGAGCGACAAGGCCGGTGCCGCTAATGCCGTCACCTGAGTGGGCGACAAGGCCGGTGCCGCTAATGCCGTCACCTGAGTGGGCGACAAGGCCGGTACCGCTAATGCCGTCATCTGAGTGGGCGATAGATTGCTCCTCAGCCGGGGAAGAGGCACAACCTGCAGTCAGGGCGAGCAAGAGGGTTGCCGCGACAGCGTGTCGCAGCGCCTTTTCCCCTATCTGCAGTAGACCCTCAGTCATTATATATCCGACTCGTTACCCTGTTGTTCGTCTAGGCTGCGTTCCTGGTCAAAGAAATACAAGCCAAAATTGAAGCGACGGTTGGCATCCGTCTTGCCTTTATCTACCTCTACCTTCTCCCGTGCGAGTCGGTTTAGAGCCAAAAGGGCCTCCATACCAACTTTTTCCGCCTCTGCGGCGAGGGTTTTCACCGACGAATCGGTTAATCCCCCGAAGTGGACGCTGCGTTCTAGCCTGGGGTTGCCGTCGCCAATCAAGTTGTGGGTGGTCGCCGCTAAGTGGTCATGGATGTTGCGTCCAAAATAGAAGGCTTTTTCATCAAACCCCTTTTCTGGCACAAAAGCTTGGCGGTTCAGAATCACCTGGCCTTTGTCATCCATGCTTGCAACCCCAAGCCTGAGCCATTCATCAAGCACGGCGCGCGGACGCACGTCCTTTGATATCCCTTCTACAAGACCGTCAAATGAGAGCGATGAGCCTGATTTATCCCTTCGTGGCAATGGGATGGGGCGACCTTCTGGGTCCGTTGTTAAGGGGTCGCTGACCCAACGAGAGACGATCTGGGTGCCCAAACCGACTGCGTGAGGCATTTCTCTCTCGGTTGTTGTTTCCGCCCGAAGCCGCTTTACGTCTTTGCGGTGGACCCCTGTTAGCAGGTTGATTCGGCTATCCGTCTGGCGCTTTCCCTTGACCGGGAATTCGTCTTCGGCGACAGAAACAAATGTCTCTTTAAGGATAGTTATTAGTGTTGGGAGCGTTACATCCTTGCTTATCATCAAACGCACTAGCGGCCTTAGCATGCGGCGTAGGGCTGCAATAAGTGCGTCTGGCGGGCCGGCAGGGTTACTCAAAATAGCCGCGCACAGATAAATATATGGCATTCCGCATTTTCATTATTCATCAATAACACATTGTGGGAAATATTCCCACAATTATTTCTTGACCTCTTTGATGAAGTGGAGGTAACCTATTTATATTCGTGGGAATATTTCCCACGAATATAAATCGTAACGAAGCAGTTGAAACCAACAAGGAAATGCCAACCCAGAGAAAATGTGTTCAGTACCCCATGTGATCTTGCTTTCTTGTCACCGTCCCTGAGTCATTTTCTACCCCGGTGACAGAAAGCTATAGTTGCCTCCCGCTTTATCTTGAAGATTGCTGACGAGCGATCGACTTGGAAGGGCGGGAGGTGGCATTTTGGGGTCACGGTTTTTGTGGCTGGTGCAGCTTTCTTTCGTTATGACGTCCCTTTCTATTACGAGTGCGCGTTCGCATACTTTGCGTCTCACAAAGATAGGTACAGGCCATGTCAGAAGAAATATTTACAGATGCTATTGGTGAAATCACCGTAACGGGAAGCGTCGTTCGCGTTGATCTGCTGACAATGGCGGTATCCGATAAAGACGAACAGGGGCGCCTCAAGCCACAATTTAAACAAAGGCTCATCTTCCCTATTGAGGGTTTCGCGCACGCGGCAGAAGCCATGCTGCAAATGCGAAACCAGCTAGAACAGCGAGGTATCCTTACTCGCAAAGCAGATACTGCTCCACAGATGTCGTTTACTGAATCCGGCCCGACCGGTCAGCCCAACTGAATTGCATGTAAGGGGAGCTGGCTAGAAATTAAACTGCTAACAGCGCTGTCATCGCTGCAGGTTAAATCTGTGGCGGTTCCAAGACGGTGCTCCACTAGGGCGCAAAAGGTTTAATTAGCTCTTGGCGCGCTTAAGCTCCCGCACAATAAATCGCCCGGGATGAAGCGCTTGTGCGATGGCGCGCGGTACCGGCAACGGATCACCAAAGGCCTGGCTAACAATGAGGTCAGCCGCTAGGGGTGCTGCAACAACGCCATGAGCCCCAAGCCCAGTTAGCACGTAAAGTCCTTCGTGATAGGTCGCCCTTGGATACTGGGCCCAGCGATGGCCATGCTTTATCGCTGCAAAATCTTCAAGATAGGATGCCTGGTTTGGTAAAGGCCCCGCGAGCGGGAGATGATCGCGTGTCGTGCACCTCAGTCCAGCCCAACTTTCTCCAATACATTCGACTGAAGCCTCAATTAAACCGGGAACCAGAGTTTTTATTAATTTTAAATTACGACTGTCTGCTTCTGGCTCAGGCGATGGTTTGCGCTCGTTCAAGTCTTCAGGTCGCACATGGTCAAAGGTTGCGCCGATCACATGCTGTCCGTTTAGTGAAGGTGTGATGTGTCCCTCTCCCGCAAGCACACAGGTGAGGGTGTCGTTGGCGCTATTTGACGGTATCCGACTGAGTTGCCCGCGCTTTGGTGTTAGGGGCAGCCAGTTTGATTGATCATAAATATTGCTGTCTAGCCCGCCAGCTAGGACGACGCAGTCTGCATGTAAAATCGTTGTGCCGTTGTCATCAACCACGCGCCACTGATCTTTATCCCTTTCGAGTCCTGCAGCCGCCTGGTTTGTTCTTAGGGTCGAACCATCCAAAAGAGCAGCACAGAACTGTCTCGGTGAAATCGTGCCGCCCCCGGGGAAATGCAAGGCACCGACCTTAAGGTCGGTTCCAGCTAAGTCTGTCGCTTCCGCGGGGGTGACCTGTCTGACCAGAGAGTTCGGTAGCACGCCAGACTTTATAACTGCGTTTTGCCGTGCGGTTTCCTCTTCGGTGGTGGCGAGATGTAAAACGCCATATTGCCGCAGGCCGATGTCCGTTCCACTTCTAGACAAGTCGCCTAAAAGGGCCAGTAACGTATGCCAGGCATGGGCATAAAATGTTCCGTCCGTGCTTTCGCCCGCAGTTAGGCGCGGCATTAATACGGCTGAGGGTGTAGCTGATGCTTCTGAGGAAATATCTGCGTGTCGTTCGATGACTGTTACCGAACACCCACGTCGCCTGAACGCCTGCGCAACACTAGCCCCCGCGAGGCCACTGCCAATAACGGCGACGGCTTTGTTTTTTGACACCACGGACTTCGGAGCCATAAACCATGGTTCTGTTTTTGAAACCGTCTTCGGGCTAATAAAATGTCCGGTCAGGTTCTCCTTTTTGGCACCCCAGCCTTTCCGTTTTTCGACTTTAAACCCAGCGCTTTCGAGATCGCGGCACACTTTACTGGCAACTATAAATGACGCTATTGGAGCGCCTTTTGATGAAAGCCGGCCGATCTCGGCGAGGACACTAGGGTGCCACATGTCTGGATTGCGGTCCGGGGCGAACCCATCAAGAAACCACGCGTCTATTTTTGCGGTTAGGTTTCTGAGGACAGGCAATACCGGACCAAACAAGAGTGTTAGAGTGATCTGTCCACCAGCTAAGTGTAGCCGATGATATCCAGGGTGCGGTGTGGGGTAGGTACTTAGCAACTCTTCGGTATATGGGAAGAGTTCTGGATAGTGCGTATGGCAGACCTCGAGTTCATCCCGGCTCAGCGGAAACCCTTCCACGGCCATGTAGTTTAAATGGTGAGGCTTACTTTCTGAAGTACGCCAAGCGTGGCACGTCGCTAAGAAATTAAGCCCTGTTCCGAAGCCGGTTTCTCCGATTGTGAAGGTGTTATGGCCGGCCCAGGCGTAAGGTAGCCCACTTCCATCCAGAAAAACGCGCCGACTTTCCGCTAGGCCACCTTCCGTATCGAAATAGGTGTCGTTGAACCGCTTGGACCTAGGTGTGCCATTGACCATAAACTCAAGCTCCGCTTCGCCAATAGTCATATTATCGCTTTGTTCGACCATTGTTGCGACGTGCCTCAGAGTTCTGTGCGTTTTCGCGCTGTGATATTGTTGAGCTCCCAGTGTAAGTTCTACTGGTCTAGTCTGTGAGTGTGAAATTCTTTCGCGAAGGGCGCCATGCGTTTTCGTTTTCTACTACCGCTGATTTACGTATTCGCATCGGTACCGCCCACTCAAGGTGCCGAGGGCATTACAGAAGACGTTGTGTCGTTCACAACCGCGGATGGCGTCGTTCTCGCCGCTCTTCTGGTTTACCCAACCTCTGGTATGAACACAAACGGACCCGCGGTTTTATATCTTCATGGTGGGCCGGGTGGATCGCCCGTCCGCGTTAATAGTGTCTCTAGATATGTGGCTACCGGCTTGGCCAGCGCTGGTTATACCAATCTATCGATCGAAACTCGCCATGCCACCCGATACTCGTTCGCGCGTTTCGATGAAGTGATTGAGGACATTCGCGGTGGCGTCGATATGCTTGCGGCCCGTGGGTTTAGCCAAATAATCTTGGCTGGCGCTGGTTTGGGGTCCTTGCGCGTTGCTCGGTATATGGTTGAAGCCGACGACCCCCGCGTTAAAGCTGTTATTCATTATTCGCCAACACAGAACATGGCTGACAGTTGGCGAGCCCGAGTTGGTGAAGATGTCTATTGGGCCACAGTCGATCAAGCCGCGCGTGCGGTTGAGGAGGGTGGCCGTCAGCCCTTTATTGATCTCGGCGACGGATTGATCTTTATCCCTGCGAGTTTCCTTGATTGGTTTGGGCCACAAGCCAAGACTTCGTTGTCGGAGAACGTCGCAGGCATCGACCGCCCAATGCTTATGCTTGCTGGAGATGCAGACCCTTTGGTGCCCAAGGGTCGTTTAGAAGAACTGCAAGCCGCCGCGTTTAGAAGCCCCCAAGTTGACATCAAATATTATCCTGGCGTCGGTCGGTCCTTTGGTGGCGCTCGCGATGATGTGGTGACCGACACGCTGGCGTGGCTCAGCGATATTGGGTTTTCACCTATGCCTGCTATCAAGACACAAGTCGTTGATGTAGCGGCACCCGATGGGCGCGCCTTGTCTGGCATTTTGTATACGCCGTCCTCTGGGGAAGATAAGTCGGAGCCCATTGTTATGCTGATGCATGGCTGGACCAGTGATGTCATGCGCTCTTCTACGCATTGGTTGGGCGTGCGTCTTGCGCAGGCTGGGTATACAGCTTTGGCTTTCCAACACCGTTCGTCGGGATACCGTGGCGTTGTTACCGGGAAACTCGAAGACATTCCCCCAGACATAGACGCATGGATCGATCTCGTTACTGCGCGGGGGTATTCATCCGTCGTCGGCGCTGGCCATGGGGTCGGTGGGCTGTGGTGGACGTATTATCTCAGTGAAACTAAAGACGCGCGTGTCAAGGCGATGGCGTACCTATCGCCGACGCGAAATATGCCGATGCATGCGCGCACCGGAATGGGAGAAGGCTTGTACGCGCGGGCTGTTCTCGAAGCGCAGGAGGCAGTGCGGGACGGTGAAGGAAGCACACACCTAATCGACTATCCGCTGCCGCAGGCCGGATACCCTGATGATCCACGCCAGAGGATGTACCTACCCCCGCCGGGTTCGGGTTTTACGTATTATTATGCTGATAGCTTCTTGAGTTATTGGGGGCCAAATTCTAAGGCGGTCCATGTGGATCGCCTGGCTGAGACAAATGTTCCTATTCTAGCGCTCGGTGGATCACGAGACCCCTTCATGCAAAGCGCGTATCTAATCACTTTCACTCAGGCCTCGAATGGCCCCGCTAAGCAAGTGTTTTATGGCGGGCCTGATGGCGCACCGTATTCCTTTGAAGGTTATGAGGACATTGTGGCAGAAGATGTGTTGGTCTGGATTAAGCAAGCCATCAATCAATAAAGTTAGGATGAATTGTAATGTCAGATAATATCAATCGCCAGGTTCTTGTGAAGAAGTTACCAAACGGTATTCCGGCCGAGGATGATTTCGAGATGGGCGGTTCGCCTATCCCCGACCCAGTTGAGGGCACATTCCGCGCCCGTACACTGGTGCTCTCGTTGGATCCCTATATCCGGGCTGTCATGTCCGGCCGACACTTCTATGGCGCGCCACAACCAGGCGATGTAATGCGGGGCCGGTCTGTTGCCCGGGTGGACGCGTCGCGTCACCCCCAGTATCGCGAAGGTGATGTGGTAGTGATGGAATCAGGCATGCAGGACTATGTTATTTCTAATGGTGGGGATGTGCATCGTGCCGACACCGGTACCGCTCCCGTTTCTACTGCCCTGGGTGTTCTTGGGATGCCGGGGCTTACGGCCTATGCAGCATTGTTGGGTCCAGCTCAAATCAAAGAGGGGGAGACGGTTGTGGTGTCTGCGGCGTCAGGCGCTGTTGGGTCAATGGTTGGGCAAATTGCCAAGATCAAAGGGTGCCGGGCCATTGGCATTGTTGGGTCAGACGATAAGAGCGCGTGGACGGAAACAGAGGCTGGTTTCGATGCCTGTCTAAATCGCAAGACCGACGACCTCCATGCTCGTCTAACTGAGTTGGCCTCAGATGGTGCCGACATATTTTTTGATAATACGGGCGGTGAGATCCAGGGCTTGGTGATGACCAAGCACCTTGCCCTGAACAGCCGCGTCATCCTTTCTGGCTTAATCACCCAATACAATTTGGCTGAATCCCCCCCTGGGCCGAACCTGGGTAATCTCTGCAAGATGCGAACGACCGTCTTTGGTTTTGTCGTCTACGACTTCGAACACATGCGCGCACGGTTTTTGACTGATGCCAAGCGCTGGTATGCTGAGGGCAAAATCAAATTCAAAGAAGACATGACAGAAGGACTAGAAACCGCTCCTGCCCAATTCAGCAAACTGATGCACGGTAATAACTTCGGCAAGACGCTAGTTAAGGTGGCAGATTAGATTCGAAACCGCTTTAAGAAAGGTGCGCCTATGAAGGTTGCGCTTAACGTTATGAAAAAAAGCCTGATGGATATCGGCAGTGATGCTGTGTTCTTTGCGTTTAACGGGGGTGGTTATTCTCCGCACGTTGATTCTCTGGGTTGTGATTTGCCCGATCACCATAAAGGTCAATGGGCCTGGTGGAGATGAGTTGAGTGCCCCTTCTCAACGGGCAGGCAGACAAACGCATTCCAACATCGTAGGTTTGCACATTAACCTGACTTTCTAGGCTGTGACCCATGAATATCATTAGCAACTGGTTTAAGACGATTTCTGAAAACCCGCAGCTGACGCTGTTGATATTGTTGTTGGTGTTCGTCACTACGTCGATTCTATTAACGGCGAGTATTCTTGCCCCGTTCTTGGCAGCCGTTGTTCTGGCATACTTGTTGCAAGTTTTTGTGGACCGGCTCGAGGGGCATGGTGTTTCGCCGTGGCTGTCGATTGCTCTGGTGTTTGTGGTCTTCGTGTTCCTGACTCTGGCCGTTGTATTCGGCTTGATTCCGTTGTTGATTCGGCAAGTCACACAGTTGACCCGCCAGGCACCGGAATTTATCGCCTATTTACAAGAAACGGTTAGTCACCTACCCGACGAATATCCATCGCTCATTACGCCCGCCCAGGCGTCTCAAGTGATGGATCAATTGCAGACTGAGGTGCTTGATTTCTCGCAGGCCTTGGTTGGATCTCTAGGCGGCACGGTCGTTGGTCTGATGACATGGGTGGTGTATCTGATCATAGTTCCGCTCATGGTGTTTTTTCTGATTAAAGACAAAGACAAGGTTGTGTCTTGGCTGGCCTCGTTCTTGCCGCGCGACCGTGAGCTGACAGGTCGAGTCTGGGTGGAGGTCCACCGCCAATTGCAAAATTATGTAGGCGGTAAAGCCCTCGAGATTCTTATTGTTTCTGGTGTCACTTACATCACGTTTTCGTTTATCGATTTGCAGTACGCCTTGTTGCTTGCAGTGATCACCGGGTTTTCCGTTCTTATTCCCTATATCGGCGCAGCTGTCGTGGCGTTACCGGTCGCCACTGTTGCCGTTCTGCAATGGGGGTTTACCAGCGATGCAGGGGTAGCGATGATAGCCTATGGCGTTATTCAAGCCTTGGACGGCAACGTATTGGTGCCTTTCGTGTTCTCAGAAGTTGTTGATATCCACCCCGTTGCGATCATTGTTGCCATTCTATTCTTCGGTGGAATTTGGGGGTTCTGGGGTGTTTTCTTTGCCATCCCCCTAGCCGTCGTCGTGCAGGCTGTGATCGGGGCTTGGCCCAGGCGTGGGCCAGATCCCGTGCAAAACGAGCCACTCAACAGGCCTAGCTAAACCATGATGACCGCGGCTACGCTGCAGGACTGGCTGCGCTGGCCGACCGAAAAGGATCGCGCTCTTGCCGCCGAAGCTGCTGTAACGGTGCACCTGAAAACAGGACACCTGCTCGTATGATACGAGAGATGAGACGGCGTGACGTCCTGGGAGCAGGCGTGGCATTGACTGTTGTGGCTTGTGGTCGACTAGAGCCAGGCACCCATTGGGACTTGTCTATGCCTTGGGGTCCCAGTGAGTATCACGTCGCGAACGCTATTCGCTTTGCGGACGAGGTTAAGGTGCTGACCCAGGGCGATCTCACGATCCACGTTCACCCTGGCGCTGTTCTTGGTATTAAGGGGCCAGAAACGATGCGTGCGGTGGAAGAAGGCATCGTCGACATGGCCGATGCCGCTAGCTTCCATCAAGTTGGAACAGAGCCGCTATTAGGGTTTGAATCTCTCCCCTACCTTGTTGATGACATCGATCAGTTGGCTCTGTTGTATGAGATCATTCGACCCGACGTCGAAGCGGCGTATGCACGGCATGGTCTTCGCGTGGTCTATATTGTCCCCTGGCCAAACCAGAATTTCTTCTTTGATAAACTCATCACGAGCGTTGCAGATTTAGAAGGTCTGACGATGCGGTCATATGACAAATCGTCAACGGATCTCGTCCGGGGTTTGAATATGACGCCGATTCAAATGCCATCGCCCGATGTTGTGCCTGCATTAGCATCTGGTGCGCTGGACGGTGTGATGACATCTACGACCACTGCGTCCGCTCAAAAATACTGGGAATTCCTCAAGTACACGTTGCGCTCCAATCACACATGGTCGTGTAACATTCTTGCCGTCAATGAGCGAGTCTGGCAGCGGCTTCCGTGGGAGACTCAAGCCGGCGTTGCAGGTGTCGCCCGCGCGTTGGAGCCCGAGTTCTGGGAAATTGCAAGGCGTGATGACCTCAAAGAACTCCGTGTCCTCGAGGCTAACGGCATGACCACTCAAGAGATGCCCCCCGCACTCCTTGCTGAAATGCGGGCGCTATCCCAGCCCATTTGGGATGACTTTGTTACGCGTGTACCCGAAGCTGGACCGTTACTCACGGCCTTTCTTGCTGCAGTTGGCAAGCCTTCCTAGATATGCAGACCATTCTTAAAGTTATCGACCGTTTGTGTCTGGGCGGGGCTTACGCCGCAGCCGTTTTATTGGCGGCTCTATTTCTTCTGGGGTTTACTGAGATAGTCTTGCGCAGTGGGTTTGGCATCAGCCTTTCGTTCTCCGTTGAGTACTCTGGATACCTGCTTGTTTTGGTTCTGTTTCTTGGTTCTGGTTGGACCCTGTTGAATGCTGGCCATATCCGCGTCACCCTTGTCAGCGAAGTTGTTTCCGACCGGGCGGCGCATGTCTTAGATGTTGTCTGTACGACCGTCGCTTTGGTTGTATCCGTAATCCTGAGTATTGCACTTATCCAGTATACCTATGGAACTTGGGTGCGTGGCACGCTGTCGTATTATTCGTCTGAAACGCCACTTGCCTATCCGCAGGCGTTATTAGCCGTCGGCCTGATTATTTTAACCCTGGCGCTTATTGCGCGCGCGCTTCGCTTGCTGTCCGGCAGACCGGCTGACATTAGATCAGAGGTATCTGACGTCTCTAACAGTGAGGTGTCGTAATGGGCGCGCCTGTCGCTGTCGTTTTAACTTCTTTGACCCTCCTGCTTGGTGCGGGAGTCTGGGTTGGATTCAGTCTGATGGGCGTCGGTTTGATCAGCCTGACTGTTTTCCGCGACATTCCCGCGGCGACCTTTCTTGCATTTGATATTTGGAACAGCTTGAATACGCCAGAACTGGTTGCATTACCTTTGTTTATTCTGATGGGGGAAATCCTTTTCCACACGCGGCTGTCTGAGACGGTATTTCGTGGGTTGGCGCCGTGGATCGGAAACGTTCCTGGACGATTGCTCCACGTCAACGTTGTCGGATGCACGTTGTTTGCGGCAGTGTCAGGCTCGTCGGCTGCGACAACAGCAACAATTGGCCGCATGACGTTGGCTGAACTCAAAGCGCGTGGGTACGACGAAGACCTGGCGATGGGATCTTTGTGTGGGGCCGGAACTCTGGGATTCCTCATTCCACCCAGCATCATTTTGATTCTCTATGGTGTCTTATCAGAGACATCCATCATTGATCTATTCGTCGCTGGCATAGTTCCAGGCTTCATCCTTGCGGCCTCCTATATGGCTTACATCGCAGCACGAGCTGTGTTGACGCCAGACCTCATTCCAACTGAACCAATTGGTGTGTCTTGGGCCGACAGGATTCGGGCTCTAAAGGACCTTGTACCTATTCTCGGTCTCATTGGTGTCATCATCGGATCCATGTATTCGGGTATTGCCAGCCCCACCGAAGCGGCGACTGTTGGTGTCGCCGGGGCGTTGGTCTTGGCCGCACTACAAAAGGCGATAACGCGAGAAACCATATCCCTCGCTTTTCTTGGGGCAATTAAGACCTGCTCTATGATTGGTCTGATTATCGCTGGGGCTTTGTTTCTATCGAAGACAATGGCATTCCTAGGCCTTCCCCAAGCTGTGGCTGGCGCGATCGGCGGCCTGAATTTAAGCCCCTTCGGTCTTATCCTTCTTCTTACTGTTTTCTACATCGTTTTGGGCTGCGTCATTGATGGCCTGTCTGCCATCGTGATGACTTTGGCTTTGGTGCTTCCGCTTGTCTCTGCAGCTGGGTTCGATCAGGTGTGGTTTGGGATTTTCCTGGTAATCGTCGTGGAGATGTCACAAATCACACCGCCGGTCGGATTTAATCTTTTTGTGGTGCAAGGGTTAACGGGCGCGCCTATTGGCCGCATCGCACGGGCGTCGCTCCCCTTCTTCCTTATTATGTTTGCCATGGTGATTATGATCGCGCTAGTGCCTGACCTAGTTACATTTTTGCCGCGGTCCATGTGATAGTCACGCCTTCAAATATCGGGGGAACGCAACGCCGCGTGGCGCTACCCTGAGTTCAAAAAGAAGGCGGCCGCGCTCTCCCAGGTTAGGCCTGTCGTCTCAGGGGTCACCCAACACAAACATTCGCGTTAGCGTAGCTGCCAATACAACCGAGTTGCCAAGATGGGGGGATAAGAAGAGTGAGCACGCTTAGGAAAACCGTCTGGATCAGAAATAGACTGCTGAGAATAGCCAAGCAGACCCATAAATTTCGTTCAACTCAGGACCGCGGGGTGAGACCTATTTCGGTTTAGTGGCTACAAACAGAAACCGCGTAATGCTGAAGAAGAACGCGCCATCCGAATTTAAAATTTCTTGTTCTTGCAGCCATGCGGCGCAGATATTGGTGTCGATTCCACCTTTGCGTTCTGCATACTTTGCGATCCCATAAACTACTCCACCCGCATAGGTGTCTTCGCCCATGCGGGTGTTTACTAGCGGTGTGCCGCCCGCGTGGCTGAGCAGGTATCCTGCGTCCGTGATGAGCTTTGGCAGGCGACCCGGCAGGTCGGAATGAAAAAAATGTGAGCGATAGGAATCCAAAACGACTGCCATGCGCGCGCGATCTGTAGTGTTGATCACGGCGCTATCCCAGTCAGTATCCAATATTAGGAGGCGCCCGCCCGGCTTTAAAACCCGAAGCGCCTCTCTCAGTGCAGCGGCGATGTCCGGCACATATTCATAGACTTGGGTCGTTACAATCGCGTCAAGGGACTCGTTGTCTACGGGAAGAGAAACCGCGTCTCCGTCGACGATCGACACCCAGGGCCTGCCCTCGCACCGTTGCTCAGCGAGCGTGCGCATATCGGTGCTGGGCTCAAGGGCTATAATACGACCGCCGTCGCCGACCTCTTCCGCCATCTCAAGTGCTAAGAGGCCGGGGCCTGCCCCGATATCCATGACATGCTCGCCGGCTTGGAGGTCAAGATATTGACGCACAAAAGCACGCTGCGCGACGATGTCTGGGTTTTGGTATATACGGTCAACGCGGGCAGATGCCGCTGCATCGAACGCCTTTGGTTTCTCATCTGCCATGGTATTGCCTAACCTTTACCAAGACAGCAGGCGCTCTCCGAGAATTTTACCAAATGCTAGCGCTGGCGTGAGCGATAAGCCGCCAACAAAAGCGTCACCAGAGGTGCGGCCAAAGCCTAGCACCTCACCAGCAGCGTAGAGGTTCGGAATGGCGTCGCCGCTTGTATTAAGGACCCGCAGGTTATCGTCAACTTGCAAACCTTCCGGGCTGAGCACAGTAATGCCCATGGATTTTATACCATAAAACGGTCCAGTCTCAATTTTTCTAATTAAGAAAAATTTATCCCATTCTTTATCTTTTTTCGCATCAACGGCCGCGTTGTAATCTACAACCGTTGTGCTCAAGGCATCGGCAGGCACACCAAGCTCTTTCGCCAAGCCCTCAATGGTGTCTGACTTTACAAAGTTTGGGTGGTTGCCAAATTTTGCTTTGTAGGCGTCAGGCTCGAGCATCGTGAGTGGGCTCGCATTCATAAGAATGCCCTCGTCGAACACGATGTTCATGCGCATCCCCGGCTGCTTAAGAAGGCTTCGTTCGCGATAGTCGATACTTTGATGGTCTTCCTTCATGAAGCGCTTGCCGTTTACGTCGATAAAAATTTCCCAGATGTTGCGGGCTTTGGGTGACATCACGAGGAATTCGCCTGAGGTCGGATCATTCGGGTCTTCAAGGTAGCCAGCAAAGGTGCAAAGAAATTTCTCTTTGCCGTCGATCTGCGCATTGAGTTCGCGCGCGGCCACGAGCCCATCACCGCGGGAGTAGGGGTTGCAGTGAGAACACAGGGGGATCTCTGGGTTAAGTTCGTTCCACATCTCCGGCCCTGCGGCGTAGCCGCCACAAGCCAAGACAACGTTTTTACCGTGGAAAATTTCTTCGCCGTTGGGTGTGTCGGCTTTAATGCCGGTCACTGCGCCACTGTCATTTGTCACGAGCCCAGTCATGCGATGCTCGAGGCGGAGGTCGATCTTTCCTTCGGCCACGAGTTTGTCATGCACTGGCCGGAAGGCGTCGAGAATTGAGATGGCCGCGTTGTCACCCCACAGATACCGTCGTGTGCTGTAAGCCTCGTGGGCTTCACCAGCCACAGGTGTTCCCGCCGCAGGTTTAAATCCGATATCCATCATCCAATCGATGGTGTGTGCAGCGTTGTCCACAAACAAGCGCATCACCGTTGGGTCGATATTACCGTGGGCGACCCGTTGGGCGTCTTCATAATGTTCGTCAGGGCTATCTACGATGCCCGCTTCTTTTTGCAGGCGTGTGCCCGCTGCAGCGATTTGCCCTGAGGACCAATGCATTGTGCCACCAATGCGATTGTCGGCGTCAATCTGTAGAATTTTTGCCCCGCGTTCGGCTGCGCGAATGGCTAGTGGCAAGCCGGCTGACCCTGCGCCGACGCAAATAATATCCCAATTGTCTGACATGCTGACCCCTATGTTTGATTTCGCTTTACCATAGTCTAGTGCGGCTGGGTTCGCGCTGCCATAGTTCTTTAGGTGCGCGGCTAAGCCGTTCAGAGTTGTCTTCCTGGTTATAAAGAAAAGGGCCTAAAGTCATGTTGACGTTGTCTCAAAGGGGCCGGTCTGGCTTTGTCGATATTCAGTTCCACAATCTCGGGCCTCAAGGACACCCATGGGTCGATGTTGCGACGAAGCCGGCGTGAGGTGTTAACTTTTAGTGACAAAACTATTGTGATTTAGGTAGCGCTACTCAAACGTATGGTTACTAAAGTCAGAACCGGGTAAATTTACCAGTCAACCGCTAAGTTAGAGGTGCATGATGGCCAGGCCACATATCGAGTTCATCCAAAGTCAGGTCATTCCCTTTAAGTCGGGTCTCTATGGTGGGGCACGACCAGAAATCGAAACACGGATGCTCAGTGAGGACGACATGGATGGGAGCGCGAGCACGGTGCTGCGCTATCCCGCCGGGTGGTCCCGCACCAGGCCGCATACGTTGGATGTGGACGAGGAATTTTTTGTTCTTGAAGGGGTGATGGAAATAAACGGACGTATGTATGGCAAACATGCTTACGCCCACTTGCCCAAAGGCTACCTCAGAGAAAGCCACGTTTCATCAGCTGGCGCTGTTGTCCTGACGTTTTTTTCTGGTGAGCCGCACGCGAGCGAGGCCGCTACCGCAACTTTTGAGTTCGATGACCGTCGCTTGGTTGAGTTTATCGACACCCGAACAATGGCGGCACAAAAGGGAGAGCGGAAGCATATGAACTCTGGTGATTGGGACCCCTCAGGCACCAGCCATAAGAAACTTTATCAAGATCCAGATAGCGGAGAGCTGACCTGGCTGATCGGTCTTGAGCCGGGGTGGAGGTACAATAAATCTGAGACCCATCCCGTGGTGGAAGAAGAGTTTGCCATCTTAGGGGATATTTGTTTTCCGATGGGTGTGATGCGCGACGGCGGTTATTTCTGGCGTCCACCAGGCATTGAGCATGGCCCATTCGCGACCTGGGGCGGCACACTTCATCTATGCCGTTGCAGGGGCGGGCCTTTTTCTACGGACTTGCGAGAAACAGACGGCCCAAATTGGTCGCCTGATTATACGCCAACTCTACCGGCTGAGTATCAAGCCTATGTAGATGCGGCTGGCGATAGGTTTGATTGTGAACCGGGATATTAAATGCATGCGCGCGTGAGGGTGCTAATAAATGTTAAGGTTAGAACCCTTATAAAACCTGATGCTATGGGTATATGGCGGAGAGAGAGAGATTCGAACTCTCGATACCCTTACAAGTATACTAGTTTTCGAGACTAGCGCATTCAACCACTCTGCCACCTCTCCGCTTCCGAGAGGTTTATTCGAAAAGACTGCAATGCTCAAGGACAGCAAGGCTGTCCCGCCTGCAATTGTCAGAACTAGCCTATTGGCGGTTTTTCATTGGTTCTTGGAACAGTCACCCCGCGCTATAAAGACCCTAAAAAGCGCTGATTTGCTTGATAAATAGGGCAAAACCGCTACCAAAGGCGTTGACTCGGCGACGCGGGTGCGTATATTCCCGCCCAACCGCGCGGGCTATGGCCCGCCGTCTTGTTTTTCGGAAGATCAATTATGCACGCAGTAATTAAGACCGGCGGTAAACAGTACCGTGTAGCCAAGGATGACGTGATCACTGTCGAGAGCCTTAAGGGCGACGCCGGTGCAGGTGTTACATTTGATGAAGTGCTTATGGTTGGCGACAAAATCGGCACCCCCCATGTTGCGGGTGCCGCTGTCCAAGGCAAGATTGTTGAACAGGCCCGCGGCGATAAGATCGTGGTGTTCAAGAAGAAGCGCCGCCAGGGATATGTTCGTAAAGCCGGTCATCGTCAGGACCTCACAGTTGTGCAGATCACTGATGTCGGTGGAGCTGCAAAGAAAAAGGCGCCCGCCAAAAAGGCTGCAGCTAAAAAAGACGATGCGGCAGACGCGTCGGTTGAAGACAGCAAGTAGGAGACTGACTCATGGCGCATAAAAAATCAGGTGGTAGTTCCCGCAACGGCCGTGATTCACCGGGTCAGCGGCTTGGCGTCAAGAAGTTCGGCGGAGAGAACGTTATTCCTGGAAACATTATCATTCGTCAGTGCGGCACTAAATGGCACCCGGGCGAAAACGTAGGGCTTGGCCGAGACTTTACAATCTTTGCTTTGACTGAAGGTAAAGTTAGTTTCCGTAAAGGATACAAGGGACGTACCTTTGTGTCTGTTGACCCAGCGAGCTAACGTATCTAACTGCGACGTTCCGTCACCAGACAAAGTTATGCGAGGGGAATGGACGTCCATTCCCCTTTTTCTTTGTTTCTCCGTGATGAGAGTTCGGCAGACCAACCATGAAGTTTCTTGATCAAGCCAAGGTCTTCGTAAAAAGCGGCAAGGGCGGCAATGGTTGCGTTGCATTCCGTCGGGAGAAGAATATCGAGTACGGCGGTCCGAACGGCGGCGACGGCGGGCGTGGCGGTGACGTCATTTTTTATACGGACGCTAATCTCAACACGCTGATCGACTTTCGCTACAGACAGCATTTCAAGGCGCCTGTAGGGCAAGACGGCCAAGGTAAAGACCGCGCCGGAAAGGGTGGCGATGATTTGCGGATCGCTGTACCCATCGGCACTGAAATTTTAGCGGAAGACCGTGAGACTGTTCTGGTCGACTTGACCGAAGCCGATCGGGAAATCGTATTGCTTGATGGCGGCAATGGCGGCTGGGGTAATGCTCGTTTTAAAAGCTCAACCAATCAAGCGCCCCGTAACGCTAACCCCGGTCACCTGGGAGAGGAGCGCTGGCTCTGGTTGCGCCTCAAGCTGATAGCTGACGTCGGTTTGGTGGGCTTGCCCAACGCGGGCAAGTCGACGTTCCTCTCTATTGTCACCAGTGCGCGACCCAAAATTGCGAACTACCCTTTCACGACACTACACCCCAACTTAGGGGTCGCCTATCTCGACGGGCGTGAAATGGTGCTGGCCGATATTCCGGGACTCATTGAAGGGGCGCATGAAGGGTCAGGCCTAGGCACACGTTTCCTCGGTCATATTGAGCGGTGCCGTGCCTTACTTCATCTTGTCGACGGAACTGCTGACGATGTGGTGGGATCTTTCAAGACGGTCCGAGCGGAGCTAGCAGCCTATGGCGCTGGCCTAGACGAAAAGACGGAGATTGTTGCGCTGAATAAATGCGATTCAATTTCTGATGAAGAAACTGCCGAGAAGATAGCGGCTCTGAAAGCTGAAGGTGTTGCGCACGTGTTCGAACTGTCTGGTATTTCTGGTCAGGGCCGGACAGGAATTTTACGGGCGTTGTTTGAGACAGTTCCCGCCAACCGCAAGGTTGTCGACGAAAAGGACTCTGAAGAGGTCGTTTTATGGACGCCGTGAGTACGCTAGATATTGTTAAAGCAGAACGCGTTGTTGTTAAGATTGGCTCCGTGCTACTGGTTGATGAGACGACAGGCGCTTTGCATCGCCCCTGGCTTGATGCGGTGTGCGATGATGTCGCGACTATGCGTGCCCGCGGTCAAGACGTCGTGATTGTTACGTCCGGTGCGATCGCAATCGGGCGCGGCCCTCTCAAGCTCACAAGCCAAAGCCTGCGTTTGGAAGAGAAGCAAGCTGCCGCCGCGACGGGCCAGGTTCGCCTGACGCAGGCTTATCAAGAATCACTAGCCCGCCATGACTTAACCGTGGCGCAGGTCTTAATGACGGTCGATGATACGGAAGATCGCCGACGCTTTCTCAATGCGCGGACTACGCTCGATACTTTGCTTCGCCTCGGCGCGGTGCCCGTCATCAACGAGAACGATACGGTGGCAACAACCGAAATTCGATTTGGCGATAATGACCGACTAGCGGCCCGCGTTGCTGCAATGATCGGCGCTGATGTCTGTGTCTTACTATCCGATGTTGATGGACTGTACACGGCTGACCCTACCGACAACCCCGATGCCATACATATCCCCGAGATAAAAATTGTTGATGACTCGGTTCGTAGTATGGCTGCGGCAGCTAAGCCTGGTCACGGCACTGGCGGCATGGTCACGAAACTGATGGCCGCTGATATTTGCATGTCGGCTGGGTGCCACATGGCGATCGCCCGTGGAACGGTCAATAATCCGCTTTCAGCGCTGGAGAACGGGGCACGATGCACCTGGTTTATCAGCGCTGCAGAGCCTCGCGTGGCCCGAAAAACATGGATTGCGGGGACACTCAATCCGACGGGAACCGTGGTCATCGATGGAGGTGCTGCAAACGCTTTGGCTGAAGGTAAGAGCTTGCTTCCTGCAGGAGTCGCGGATGTTAAAGGTAACTTTGAGCGCGGCGATGCTATTGCTATTTCAGATAACGCCGGCCGTATTTTGGGTAAGGGATTAAGCGCGTTCAGTGCCGATGACGTGAGGCGTATAAAGGGCCTTCGCTCTGATGCCTTAGAGGGTGTTCTGGGATATCAGGGTCGATCAGAGGTCGTGCATAGAGACGATCTCGTTCTTGATGCATGAGGTTGGACTATAATAGGCGCTGTGACGGAGTCCGTTCGGATTAACAGCACCGATAAGGAGAAACGCCATGGATGGTGCCGGACAAGAAGACACGGTGGGTGGAGACATAGGTGTCGTTATGGATTCGGTTGGTAGAGATGCCGTTGCAGCGTCACGCGCGCTGGCTAACTTTCCTACCGAGACTAAAAACGCAGGACTTCTGGCTGCTGCTGCCGCTCTTCGTGTGGATGCGGCCACGCTTATTGCTCAAAACAATATCGACATGGATGCCGGTCGCGCCAAGGGTCTAACCGCCGCACTGATGGACCGGCTTGAGCTCAATGAAGACCGTATTGAGGGCATGGCAAAAGGCCTAGAGGCCGTGGCTGGCCTTAAAGACCCCGTCGGCGAGATAATTGCTAATTGGGAGCAGCCCAGCGGCCTAAAAATCGAACGCGTTCGCATGCCATTGGGCGTAATTGGTGTCATATATGAGTCTCGTCCGAACGTTACAGCAGATGCCGGTGCGCTTTGCCTAAAATCGGGCAACGCTTGTATCTTGAGGGGCGGCTCAGAGAGCTTTCATAGTTCGCACGCTATTCTCGCCTGCTTGCACAAAGGACTTAGAGAGGCTGGGCTTCCTGAGGCGTGCATCCAAATGGTCCCGACGACAGACCGTGCGGCAGTGGGCAAGATGCTGACTATGACGGATCACATCGACGTTATTGTTCCTCGTGGCGGCCAGTCTTTGACAGAACGCGTCATGCGCGAAAGTCGCGTACCAACGTTTCAGCATCTCGTTGGGCTGTGTCACACGTATATCCATAAGGACGCCGACGCAGATAAGGCGCGCCGTGTTGCGTTGAACGCTAAAATGAGGCGTACCGGTATTTGCGGTGCTATGGAAACGCTGTTGGTGGATCGCGCTATTGTTGGTTCGGTTCTGCCACCCATTGTCGGCGACCTAATAGCGGCAGGTTGCGAAGTGCGAGGCGATGATTCGGTTCGTGCCATTAACAGTAAGGTTGTGGCGGCGATGGACATTGATTGGGACACTGAGTACCTAGACGCCATTGTGTCCGTAAAGGTGGTTGGTGACGTTGATGAGGCTATTGCTCATATTAATACCCATGGGTCTGAGCACACGGATGCGATTATCACGGAAAACGCGGAGGTCGCTGAAGACTTCATGAATGGATTGTCTAGTGCGATTGTCATGCACAATGCGTCGACACAATTCGCCGATGGCGGTGAATTTGGTATGGGCGCAGAGATTGGTATTGCGACTGGCAAGATGCATGCACGCGGCCCGGTTGGTGTCGAGCAGCTTACCACCTTTAAATACAAGGTGCGTGGCGACGGCACCACGCGAGCCTAAGGCGCGGGTATGGAAATGTTCATGCCATCACGGTGGGGGGACAGCCGCCGGATAAAAATTGGCCTGCTTGGCGGGTCTTTTAACCCAGCGCATGAGGGCCATCTTCATATCAGTATGGAGGCCAAACGGAGATTGGGTCTCGAGCAGGTATGGTGGCTGGTGAGTCCGCAAAACCCCTTAAAGTCGACGAAAGGCCTGGAAAACCTTAATGACCGCGTTTCAACGGCGCGGTCAATGGGCCCACCACCTTGGATCAAAGTGACGGACCTTGAGCGTAGTCTGGGTTCTGACCGAACCTGGAAAACGCTAGGCCTGTTGAAGCGACGGTTCCCCAAGGCGCAGTTCGTATGGCTCATGGGAGCGGATAACCTTGTGCAAATCCCTGCATGGTCGCGATGGTCAAGACTCTTTGAAACTGTTCACATTGCAGTTTTCGACCGTTCGCCTTATTCTCATAAGGCGTTGTCTGGAATGGCTTCGTGGCGGTTCGCTTCTCGTCGGCTGCGCGTTTCAAAGCCTTTGGCTTTGTGGCAAAAGACAAAGCCCATGTGGGTTTATGTGTCGCAACGGCAGCATAGTGCATCGTCTTCAGAAATTCGGTCTCGCTACAATGGTTAGGGCCCAAAGGGCTAAGGCCAGCGTGACAGACTCACAAGGGGGGGGGATCAATTAACTCACCACATACTCTGGTCGACCTGGAGCAAATGGTCGAATGCATCGAAGCATCCTTAGAGGATGATAAAGCCTTAGACATGGTTACTATCGACCTTGTCGGCAAAACCTCCATCGCAGATCGCATGATAGTTGCTTCGGGCACTTCAGGGCGTCTTGTGGGCGCTATGACGGAACATATTATTGAGAAGCTGAAGTCTTTTGGTGTTTACCCCAAGACGGAAGGGCGGGGGCAAAGCGATTGGATTTTAATCGACGCAGGCGACGTCATTATTCATCTATTCAGGCCGGAAGTGCGTGCTTTTTACAATATTGAGAAAATATGGGCTCTTACTCCTGAGACTGAGGGCAAGAGCCAACCGTCTATCCAAACCGCTTAGTCATTTACCGGCTTTCTCTATGTTAAAATTACGCGAGCCTGAGTAATGAATATCATCATTGCTGCTGTTGGACGGCTGCGCTCTGGACCAGAGCAGGCTCTGATCGACTCCTACATTAAAAGGCTACCATGGAGCGTTGAGGTGCGCGAAATTGAAGCGCGCGCAAAGAACAACCCTCCGGCACAAGCAAAGCAGGAGTCAGATGGCTTGCTAGCCGCGATCCCAGCAGGTGCAAAGATTCTTTGTTTAGACTCTCGTGGCAAAGGATACGATAGCGAGCAATTTGCAAGCCGGCTCGGGCGGTGGCGAGACGAAGGTGAGAGAACCCTTGTGGTCGTTATTGGCGGCGCGGATGGTTTAAGCGAAGAGGTCATTAATAAAGCGCATTTGGTACTATCGTTTGGGTCGGTCACCTGGCCGCATATGTTGGTGCGGGTTTTGCTGACGGAACAGTTGTATCGTGCCCACTGCATTCTCACCGGTCACCCGTATCATCGCGGCCACTAAACTAGGTCTATGACTTTATGACGAACCCTAATTCACCCTGGCGTCTCACTTATACAGGGGTAAATTTGGACCGTGCAGCGTCGATCCGGCCAGTTGAGTCAGATGTTGAGCGCTTACGTGTCAGTGAAGCAGCGAGAGTTCTGCCAATCTGGAACGGGAACCACTTATTCGATATCCATGAGGGTGGTGCTCGATTTATTTCCTCAGGAGAGGCGGCCCTCCTGGGCGGGTCTGTTTTAGATTTTATTTTCCTCGGGCTGGCTAATCAGACGCCCTGGTTTGCTCTTAGGGTCTATGGGGAAGAGGCTCCCGACCATCCTGAGATTAATGGCGTATTCGAGTCGCTCCACCCGCGCGTTGGATCTTTAGACGCAGATCAAGCAGCCATGCTGGCCTACGCCCGCGGGATGGTTCTGTGGCATGCAAATCATCTGCATTGTGGGCGGTGCGGTGCGCCCACCGAATCGCGAGATGGCGGTCATATTCGGCGTTGCTCTGATCTGGACTGCGGCTATCGCGCCTTTCCAAGAACCGATGCTGCCGTCATCACGCTTGTAGAACATCCTGACGGGCAAAGGTGTCTGCTTGGTCGTCAGGGCGGCTGGCCTGACGGCATGTATTCCGTTGTTGCTGGCTTCGTTGAGCCTGGAGAATCCCTTGAAGAGTGCGTGATTAGGGAGGTAAAGGAAGAAACTGGCGTGGTGGTGACAGATGTTGTCTATCAGGCGTCCCAACCATGGCCGTTTCCATCGTCCCTCATGCTTGGTTTTAACGCCAAAGCGACGACTACAGACTTTGCGCCTGATGATGACGAGCTGGATGATATCCGGTGGGTCACTCGTGAGGACTTAGCGTCTTACGGAGAAATGGGTGACGAAACGCCTGGTCCGAAGTTACCGAACCGGCATTCCATCGCTCGTATGTTGCTGGACAATTGGCGTACCCAAAAATAACCAGACCTAGGCGTCTTCTGGCGGCGGGGACTCAAGTCGATACGGTTGAGCCGGATAGGTGCCAAGTATTTTTAATTCCTTGGAATAGAATGCTAATTCTTCAAGCGCAAGATTAACTAAACGGTCGTCAGGGTGCCCTTCAATATCCGCGTAAAATTGGGCGGCAGTAAAATGGCCATCCACCAAATAACTTTCTAACTTGGTGATGTTCACGCTGTTGGTTGCGAACCCGCCGAGTGCTTTGTACAGGGCGGCCGGTACGCTGCGGACGCGAAACACGAAAGAGGTGACAACGGTGTTGCCGTCTAAGGGTGGCGTGACTGGTTCACGGGCCATCACAATAAAGCGTGTCGTATTGTGCTCGGCGTCTTCGATACCTGAGGCTAGTGTTTCTAGACCATAAATTTCAGCGGCTAGTGAGGATGCGATCGCCGCAACAGTAGGGTCGCCGCGTTCTGCGACATCTTTGGCGGCGCCTGCTGTGTCGCCGGCCGTAGCTTGTCTCAGCCCGTTCTCACGAATAAACGTGCGGCATTGAGAGAGCGCTGGGAGCTGACTTTCGACTGTCCTTAGGCCTTCCAATGTCGCTCCCTTAACGGCGAGCAAGTGGTGGTTCACACGTTGAAAATGCTCGCCAACGATATAAAGCCCAGAGTCCGGAAGAATGTGATGAATGTCTGCGATCCGCCCCATGACCGAGTTCTCAACGGGAATCATGCCGTAGCGAGAATTTCCATTTCTGACCGCCGCGAAGGTTTCGTCGAAGGTTGCGCATGGCAAAGGGGTCATGTCCGGGTAAGCGGATTGGCAAGACATGTGAGAATTTGCGCCAAGCACGCCCTGAAAGGAGATGGTGTTTTCTGGGTTTAATTTGGATGTCATAGGAGCAGCTCTGAGACCAGCTAAGACGCTAGAATAAGTCTAGCCCGTTCAAGGTCTGCGTGAGTATCGACGCCGAACGGAACAGTGTCAACGAGACCAGCTGAGATGCGCATGCCGTTTTCCAGGGCGCGCAATTGTTCCAGGCCCTCCCGAATCTCTAGGCCGCCCGGTTGTAGGGATACAAAGCGCTTTAGGGCGTCGCGCGTGTACGCGTATATGCCGATGTGATGAT
The DNA here is from genome assembly GCA_028822445.1 of Rhodospirillaceae bacterium. Classification (GTDB taxonomy): domain Bacteria; phylum Pseudomonadota; class Alphaproteobacteria; order Rhodospirillales; family Rhodospirillaceae; genus WLXB01. Next base: position 478,575 of record JAPKDQ010000002.1, read on the forward strand.
ACATCGGTCCGTCTCCTGACGGGATTGCGCTTCTGCTGAAATACAAAGCGGGTGCGCAAGTCATATTGCTTGAAAAGTCGATGGCGACTTTCACAACGCTCGGGTTTTTGATTTCATCGGGGTCCGTGATTTTTGAAACTAAGGCTCCGATGTCGGCATGCCCCTGTTTCATTGCTTTCACGGCGGCTTGTACGAGCCGGGGTTCCAGAAACGGAAGGTCTCCCTGGACATTAACAATACAGTCGTAGGTTCCGTCGGGATCAAAGGCTTGCGCGGCTGACCAAACTCTGTCCGAGCCGCTGGGCAGGGCCGGATCCGTCATGATCGCTGTGCCACCGGCCTGTTCGATCGCATCCGCAATGGCTTTGTCGCCACAGGCTACTAAAACTGGCCCTATATCGGCCTCAACGGCTCGGCGCCAGACGTGAATGATCATCGGATCATCTCCAATGAGCGCGAGAGGCTTGTCTGGAAGACGGGATGAGGCCAACCGTGCGGGAATCACAACCAAGGTTCTGTTCTGTGTCATGGCTAAATTAGTCCCTTTTTAATAACTATTTGCATCGCGTCCCTTTTTTGTCCAAGTCACGGAAATGCTTCGCTTTTTTGCCTGATACCGGGATAATAGGCCAACTTACAGGATACATGTTGAGATTCACCTCTGAACCCTTTATGGGAAAAGCGAATCTTACGCGCTGGGAACCGAAAAATGTCTGAAAAACCGTCACCGGACAAGTTTAAGTCCAACTCCGCCATGATGGCTGGCTTTGCCGCTATCTGGCTCACGGTTGGAGCTAATGAAGTCAGTCACTTCCTGGTGCCTGAAGACGAAGACGTTGAAACCTTCGGCTACGAGATTGAGATTCCGGAGGGCTTTGGCGCCGGCGTTGGTGGAGAAGTCGTAGACGAGGGCATCGTTGACGTTAAACCATTGTTGGCTGCGGCCAGTATTGCAGATGGCGCGAAGGTGGCAAGGAAGTGTCAGTCCTGTCACACTTTTGCAGCGGGTGAGCGCAATGGAACTGGCCCGAATCTTCACAATATTGTTGGCTCTAATCTGGCGTCCCGTGATCGTGGTGACTTTAAGTTATCTGACTCGATTCTTGCGGGTGCGGATGTCTGGACCTATGACGCGTTGAACGCGTACCTAGAAGATCCGAAGAGCGTCGCGCCCAAGGGCACGATGTCTTTTATTGGCCTTCGTAAGCCGAAAGACCGTGCCAGCATCATCAAATTCCTAATGAGCAAGACTGATAGCCCTCCAGAAGTTGTCTTGGACGCGGTTGAGGCCGTGACCGAAGAAATAGCGGCAGTGGCTGAGGGTGTTATGGATGCTGCGGGCGATGCCACGTTGTCGGTGGGTGTGCCGTAACAGTATCCCCTATGTCAGAAGCCGCTCAGGTAGAAGCGTGTGTCGAATTGGCGCACAAGCTTGCTAATGTGGCGTCCGAGATAACGCTGCCTTACTTTCGAACCAATCTCACCATAGAAGATAAATCAGATGAGAGCCCGGTTACGCGTGCTGATCGCGAGACGGAAGCGGCGTTGCGCCGCCTGATCAATGCGACCTTTCCGAACCACGGGATTATTGGCGAAGAATACGGTGCGGAAAACGAAGACGCAGAATTTGTCTGGGTGCTCGACCCTATCGATGGCACCGTTTCTTTTATAAACGGGGTTCCTCTATTCACGACGGTTGTCGGCGTCCTGAAGGGCGGCGTGCCATGGCTCGGTTTGGTGGACCAGCCTGTTTTGAAAGACCGGTGGGCCGGTGGCGCCGGGTTGGTGACAACGCTGAACGGCGCGCCAGCTAAAGTTCGACCCTGTGATAGCCTTGATCGCGCGTCTGTATATATTACCGCGCCAGACTTTTTTACGGCAGAAGAACTCATCAGCGTTGACCGGCTCACGAAAGCGGTCAAGCTTCGGCGCTTTGGTGGCGCCGATTGTTATCACTACGGCATGGTTGCTAGCGGCTGGACTGACGTAGCCTGCGAAAAACTCAGCGTTTACGAATTTGGTGCCATGGTGCCGATTATTGAAAGTGCTGGAGGCGTTATGACTGATTGGTCTGGCGCCGCTTTGACCGGAACAGCCGAGCGCCAGGTTTTGGCGTCCGGAGATCGTCGTGTACATGATGCGGCCGTCAGCGTTCTTACACAGGAGCTTGCGTAACGTGAGACTCATCCAAATTGATCCGCGTCACTTTCTTGGCCTATGTATTGTCACTTCGTTATTTATTGGGGTGGCGCCGGTTTTGGCCGAGTACGATAAGCCTGTGCACGGCTTTGCGCTCCATGGCGTGCCGAAGTACGGCCCCGACGTCAAACACTTTGACTACGTGAATCCAAACGCCCCGAAGGGCGGAAAAATCATACTTCGTGCGGGATCATCTACTTTTGATTCTTTGAATCCGTTTATTCTCAAAGGAACGCCGGCCGCAGGGCTCGCAGGCTTGTACCAACATGGTGCTTTGCCTGGAATTTACCCGGTTATTTCTGAGGGGCTAGCGGTGGGCAGCCTAGATGAGCCCTTTACTGTGTATGGGGTTATTGCCGAATTCATAGAGATTCCCAAAGACCGATCTTATGTTCGCTTTCGTTTGCGGCCAGAAGCGCTCTTTCAAGACGGCTCAAAAATCACTGTAGAAGACGTAATCTTTTCCTTCGATATTCTGATGGCGGAAGGTCAACCGCTTTATCAATCTTATTACGGTGATGTTGACCGCGCAGAAAAGACAGGCGATCGAGAAGTCACCTTCTTTTTCAAGGTAGCGGGAAACACTGAGTTACCGTTGATCTTGGGATCGATGCCTATACTGTCTGAAGCGTACTGGGCGGACAAAGAGTTTTCAGAAGGTGGACTTGTAGGCGCGCTGGGCAGTGGACCTTACCGGATTAAAGATTTTGAACCGGGTCGGTTTGTTGAGTATGAGCGGGTTGAGAATTATTGGGGTGCGGATCTACCCACCAATGTCGGCCGGTTTAATTTTGATACCCTTCGGTTTGACTATTATCGCGACGAGACTGTTGCCTTTGAGGCGTTTCTCGCGGGTGAATACGATATTAGATACGAGAACTCGGCCCGGAACTGGGCGATCGGCTACGATGGCAAAGATTTAGACAGCGGCCGTATTGTCAAAGAATCTTTTGAAGATTTTACGCCGGTTGGCATGCAGGGGTATATCTACAATACGCGTCGCCCCATGTTTGCGGATGAGCGTGTGCGCCAAGCCTTGGCATATGCGTTTGATTTTCCTTGGACCAACAGGACGATTTTCTACGATCAGTACAGGCGGACACGCAGCTATTTTCAAAACTCTGAGCTGGGTGCGACTGGACTACCGCACGGCCACGAGCTGGAAATTCTTGAGCGCTACCGAGATGTCTTACCGCCAGAGGTTTTCACTGAGGAATACAACCCGCCAACCACGGATGGCAGCGGTAATGCGCGGGAGAACTTACTTGTGGCGCGCGCAATCTTGGAGGAGGCGGGTTGGAAACAGACAGAAGGCGGGCTTGTTAACGAGAATGGTGTAGTCCTTGAATTTGAGATTCTTCTAAGGTCACCTTCGTTTGAACGCATTACTGGGCCCATCATCCAGAATCTTGAGCGCCTTGGGGTTAAGGTGACTATGCGTACTGTTGATGCCTCGCAATGGGTTAATCGCATCCAAGCTTTTGATTTCGATATGATTGTTTTTCCGTGGGGCCAATCTATATCCCCTGGAAATGAGCAGCGAGAATACTGGGGCTCTGCTGCGGCCGACCAGGAAGGCTCGCGAAATTTTTCCGGAATTAAGATTCCAGCTGTAGACGAGATTATTGAGCAACTTATTCTCGTTGAGAGTCGTGAAGAACTGATCGCACATACGCGAGCGCTTGACCGTATTTTGCAGTGGGGTCATTACGTGATTCCGAACTGGCATTCAGCCGATATTCGCGTGTCATCATGGAATAAGTTTTCCCACCCGGAGGTTGTACCGCTTCGTGGCATTGCCATATCAACCTGGTGGCTGGACGTCTCGAAGGCAGTGGTTTTGGATGCTGAAGAAACCGCCTCAGCAGCTGTCTCGCCTTCTCAATCTGAAGCGGCTGAGGCAATAAATGAGCCCGCCGAATATAATGCACCCTGGATGATTATTTTGGCGATTGTGGGTGTTATGCTTTTGCTTTGGAACTTCATGCGGCGACGCAATCGGTAACGGTTAAGAGTCAGATAAACCGACATGCTTTCCTATATTGTTAGACGACTGGCGCTCATCCCCCTCACGCTCTTCGGGATCATTACGCTTAATTTTGCCATTGTGCAGTTCGCGCCTGGTGGCCCCGTTGAGCAGGTGCTGGCGCAACTGCAGGGCTTGGGTGTGAGTGCGACGGCAAGAATTTCAGGAGTTGCTGGAGATTCCGTATCTACCACCAGCACGTACCGTGGCGCTCAAGGCTTGTCGCCGGACCTTGTTGCTGAGATTGAAAGGCAGTTCGGTTTTGACAAGCCGCCGCTGGAGCGGTTCTTTTTGATGCTTGGTAACTACGCCACTTTTGATCTGGGTGAGAGTTACTTCCGGTCCCAGAGCGTCAGTGAGTTGATCGTCGATAAACTTCCGGTTTCGATTTCTCTAGGTCTATGGTCAACGCTGATTATCTACCTTGTCTCGATCCCACTTGGCATCGCCAAAGCGGTACGTGATGGATCACGCTTCGATGCTGTGACGTCTTACGCCGTGTTTATTGGCTACGCGATGCCGTCCTTCCTATTTGCGATTCTACTCATCGTGTTGTTCGCCGGCGGTCAGTATTGGAACTGGTTTCCTTTGCGGGGTTTGACCTCTAATAATTGGGACGACCTCACCGCGGTTGGGAAGATAATTGATTATGCGTGGCATCTCTTTCTACCGGTTATGGCCATGGTGATCGGAGGGTTCGCATCACTCACGATGCTGACTAAGAATTCGTTCTTAGAAGAGATTAATAAACAGTACGTTTTGACAGCGCGCGCGAAGGGCTTGTCCCCTAATCGCGTCCTTTATGGCCACATTTTCCGTAATGCTATGCTCATTGTTATAGCCGGATTCCCCGCAACGCTCGTGGGCATGTTGTTCACCGGTTCGGTGTTGATCGAAGTAATCTTTTCGCTCGACGGGCTCGGCTTGCTTGGCTTCGAAGCCATCATCAATCGAGATTATCCTGTCGTGTTTGGCACGCTCTACGTGTTTAGCCTTATTGGCCTCGTTCTGAACTTGCTGAGTGACTTGACCTACCACGCCATTGACCCGCGCATCGATTTTGAGGCGCAGTCGACGTGAGTAACGGGTCTAAAATTGGAATGCGCTGGCTCTCCCCGTTAAACCGTCGCCGTATTGAGAACTTTAAAGCGAACGGACGGGGCCACGCCTCGTTCCGTATTCTTCTTGCGCTTTTGATCGTTTCTTTTTTTGCAGAATTCATTGCTAATGATCGCCCGATTCTCTTGTCCTACCAAGACGATCTCTACTACCCCGTTTTATTCGATTACCCAGAGACCGAGTTTGGCGGTGATTTCGAAACCCCGACGGATTATCGCGACCCGTTTGTTGTAGGGCTCGTTGAGGAACGGGGGTGGATGGTCTGGCCACTCGTCCGGTTTAGTTACGACACGATAAATTTTAACCTTACAGTTCCGGCTCCATCTCCCCCGACCTCTGAAAATTGGCTCGGAACCGATGGCCAAGGGCGCGATGTCTTCGCTCGTGTCTTCTACGGGTTCCGGCTCTCGCTTCTCTTTGGGTTGGCGTTGACGATTGTCTCGTCGGTCGTTGGTGTGGCAGCCGGGGCCGTGCAGGGATACTTTGGCGGTTGGTTGGATCTAATACTCCAGCGGGTTATTGAGATTTGGAATGGATTGCCGCAATTATTCATTCTCATTATCGTGTCATCCTTTGTGGTTCCTGGGTTTTGGACCCTACTCATTATTCTGTTGTTGTTTAGCTGGACTGCGCTAGTTGCAGTGGTGCGTGCTGAGTTTTTACGGGCGCGCAATTTTGACTACGTCCGCGCGGCCAAAGCGCTCGGTATGGGGGATGCCAAGATCATGTTGAGGCATGTTCTTCCCAATGCCATGGTGGCAACGATCACCTTTTTGCCTTTTGTTTTGTCAGGATCCGTTGTTGCGCTAACGTCGTTGGATTTTCTGGGGTTGGGTCTACCACCCGGCTCACCATCTTTGGGGGAAGTTCTGCGTCAAGGGAAAGAAAACCTTCAGGCGCCATGGTTAGGTCTAACGGCCTTCTTTACGTTGGCTGGTATGTTGACGCTGTTGGTGTTTATTGGTGAGGCCGTCCGTGACGCTTTCGATCCACGCCGGAGTGGTTCATGATCGAAATGCCTACGGTTCTATCGATCAAAAACCTCCACGTGACCTTCGGCATGGGAGAGGCTTCTGTTAAGGCCGTAAGGGGCGTTTCGTTCGATTTGCGGCGTGGCGAAACCGTTGCATTGGTGGGCGAGAGCGGGTCCGGAAAATCAGTCACGGCCTTGGCCGCGTTGCAATTATTGCCTGAGACAGCGCGTTTTCCTAAAGGTGAAATCACAGTCTGCGGTAGCTCTGTCCTCGGGGCTAAGGAAGAGGTCTTGCGTAGTGTTCGTGGCAATGCGGTCAGTATTGTATTTCAAGAACCAATGACGTCGCTCAATCCGCTGCACTCGATTGAGAAGCAAGTTGGCGAAGTGCTTGATGTTCACCTTGGCCTAGACAAGACGGCAATCCGAACGCGCGTCCTAGAGTTGCTGGGGTTGGTTGGCCTTCGCGATTCAGAACGACGTCTCACGGCTCTGCCGCACGAGCTATCCGGTGGTCAGCGGCAGCGTGTGATGATTGCAATGGCTCTCGCACTAGAGCCAGATATTCTGATCGCAGATGAACCGACCACCGCGCTGGACGTGACAATTCAAGCCCAGATCCTCGACCTTCTGGAAAGCTTGCAATCGCGCCTTGGTATGGCGATCCTTTTCATTACCCACGATTTATCGATTGTTCGCCGTGCCGCTGACCGGGTCTGTGTCATGAAAGAGGGTGAGATTGTCGAGCAAGGGTCGGTCGAGGAGATCTTTGAGGGTGCGAAGCATCCCTATACCCAGAGATTGTTGGCAGCCCAGCCACGCATCGGTATGCCACGTGAAAATACACCAACCGAAGAACTCATCAGTGCCAAAGGCCTCAAGGTCTGGTTCCCAATCAAGAAGGGGGTCATTCGGCGAACAGTTGGTTACGTCAAAGCAGTCGACGGTGTCACGTTTTCACTCCGTCCTGGACAAACGCTTGGCATCGTGGGCGAAAGCGGTTCGGGCAAGACGACGTTGGGGCTAGCGTTGCTTCGATTGATCGAAAGTGATGGCGAGATTCGTTTCCAGGGAAAGCGCATTGATGGGTTGTCGCGGTCAGAAGTGCGGCCTTTGCGTCGGCAAATGCAAATCGTTTTCCAGGACCCTTATGGCTCTTTAAGTCCCAGATTATCAATCGGGCAAATAATTGAGGAAGGCCTGGCTGTCCACGGCATGGAGCCGAGCAGAGACGACCGGCGCGCACGCGTCGCTGATGTTCTCGCCGATGTAGGGCTCGACCCAGACAGTATGGACCGGTACCCGCATGAGTTTTCTGGCGGACAACGGCAGCGGGTGGCTGTGGCGCGGGCTCTTGTATTGCAACCTAAGTTGTTGATCCTAGATGAGCCAACGAGTGCTCTGGATGTTTCTGTCCAGGCTCAGATGGTCGACCTTCTGCATAGCCTGCAGGGTCGTTATGGATTGGCCTATATATTTATAAGCCATGATCTTCGTGTGGTGCGGGCTCTTGCAGACGAGATTCTTGTCATGAAAGCGGGGGAGGTTGTGGAGCAAGGCGCTGCAGCAAAAGTCTTTGAAACCCCTGAGCAGCCTTACACTCGAGCGCTATTGTCTGCAGCCTTGGACTTGAAGGTGTCTGATCCAGAATTGGTTGCGGACTAGTATGCTTTTCCTAGTCCGATCAGTCTCTATCGCTTAAATAGAGTATATGCGCACCTTGTATCAACACCCCCTGTCTTCTCTGTCCCGGCTAGCTAGAACTGCTATTTATGAGAAACACCTTGAGGCTAATGAACGTGAAGAGCCGTTTTGGCTCAGGCGTGACGAGCTTTTGGTTCTCAACCCCTCTGGAGAGGTTCCAATCCTTGTGGAAGATGATGGTACGGTGGTTTGCGGCGGGCGAGCCGTCTGTGAATACCTTGAAGACGCATACCCAGAAGTGCCGTTGCTGGGGGTGGGGGTTAAAGCGCGAGCGGAAGTGCGACGCCTGGTGGATTGGTTTGAAGTTAAGTTCGGGACAGAAGTGACTCAATTGCTATCAGGTGAGAAGCTGTTCAAGCGTGTGGCTCATGGCGGCGCTCCAGATTCAAGGGCCATGAGGGCCGGTCGAGAAAATATCCACGCGCACTTGGAGTATATCGCCTGGCTTACAGGTCGCCGGAGCTGGCTTGCCGGTGACGCTCTATCTCTTGCTGATCTTGCTGCTGGCGCGCACATATCCCTAATCGATTACACGGGCGATGTGCCGTGGTCAGACCACCCTCTTGCCAAAGAATGGTACGTACGCTTGAAGTCTCGGCCGAGTTTTAGGCCGCTCTTATCTGAAATGCTTCCTGGTGTCGTCCCCGCAACGGTTTATGCAGACTTAGATTTTTAAGGGTCTTCGGCTACATCCATATTTTGTATATGGCGGCGCACTGCATCGGCAGTAGACGATTCGGGAGCGAGCGCTAAAACTTTTACCCATGCCAGGCGTGCCGCGGTTTTGTCATCGCGACCACGGGCTAAGAGACCAAGCTCTAATAGGGCGTCCACATTACTACTGTCTGCGGCGAGGGCGCGTTCTATATCGTCGAGCGCTAAGCTTGAGACCTTCAATTTCCGATAGGCACTACCTCGTAAAACAAGGGCATCTATTGCAGTTGGGTCGATATCAAGAGCTTGGTTGAGGTCATCTACAGCGGACCAGTAATTCTGAAGCGCCGCATGCACAAGAGCCCGGTCAAGCAGGATTGCTGTGTTGGCAAAACTCAGTGCTGCAGACTTATCTAGATTTTCTAGGGCCCGGTCATAGGAGGCAACATCCATCCACCCTCTTGCAGCTTGATGGTAAAGACCACTTCTCACGGGCGCCGTTGCTGTTGACTGGCCTGCCAAGTCTTCCAAGCGGCTAGCAGCCTCTGCCGTATCTCCCAGGACCATAAGGGCTATGGCCTGGCAGTGTTCTGATGGTTCATTGCCCGATAGCCGCGTCCAACGCAGGGCCATCTCCATTCCCACTTCCGGTTCCATCCGCGCTGCGTCAAGGCATCGGGCATATGTGTCTTCGAGATTGTCCGCGATGATTGATGTGTCCAGCGTGATTTCTGCATCTGCGTCTTGTGCACTCGCAGCATAGGTCCATGCTGTTAGCGTTAGAGCGATGATGAGTCCGCGCTTAAACATCGATCCCGACTTTGTGTTCTGCGCTATGTATATCCGTTTGAACTGTCTTGTAATAGTTCAGGAGACCCAGAGCTTTTTGGACATGGGGGTCAGGAGATTTCACGATTCAGTCACCTTTGCCAAAATTACTTCTAGTGACCTGGTGAGTAGACCAAGGTCTTTGGGCCGCGATAAATTGTGCGCTCCACCCTTAACGAGAGTTGTGCGAACATCGGTGCTTTCAAGGCATTCAGCGATCTGAACACTTACCGTCCACGGCACGTCTTCATCCGCAAGTCCATGCAGTAGGTGACAGGGGCCAGTGAAGGGAATTGGGTTTGTGAGAAGAAGGTTTGAGCGCCCATCTTCAATCAATGTGAAGCCAATGTCGTATGGGTCTTCCTCATAACTGGTTGGCATAGTGAGACGTCCAGTATTTTCTACCGCGATCCTTTCATCTTCGGATAGGGCACCCCATATCAACGTCTCAGTGAAATCAGGGGCGGCAGCGATGCCGATCAATCCAGCGATGCGGTCGGGGCGCGCTAATGCTGTCTTGAGCATGACCCATCCACCCATACTGGAACCGACAAGAATTTGAGGACCGGTTGTGAGTTGATCAATGGCCGCGACAGCATCCTCGGTCCATCGAGTGATTGACCCGTCTATGAAGTCCCCAGAGGAATCTCCGTGACCATACATATCAAGGGTAAGAAATGGGTACCCTGAAGCCTTGCAGTGGTCGAAGAGGTGGGCGGCCTTGGTCCCGCGTCGGTCAGACTTCAGCCCGTGCAAGAATACAATCCCAGGTCCAATGCCTTCGATCTGATCATAGGCAATTGTCGCTTTGTCTGAGCGTGATAGGATACTTTTTTGAGAGTTCTCTAGGCTATTCATCGGAGCAGTGCGTTCTTCCAGTGAAGGTCTCCAACGCGCAACGAGCGCTACAAACCGGTTAATTCATCAGGTGCCGAACACTACCACCGAACCAGGGTATCGCCACAGCGGGAAAGTATGTCTGCAAGTGCTCCCAGCAATGGGCACTGGCGGCGTGGAGCGTGGCACAATTGAAGTCGCAGAGGCGTTGGTTGCTGCTGGCTGGCGCGCTTTAGTGGCGTCGGAAGGCGGCTTACAAGTCCGCGAACTCCTGCGTGTTGGGGCTGAACATATTGAGATGCCGTTGGCGTCTAAGTCACCGGTGGTCATTCGCCGTAATATTAAAAGCCTGACTGACCTCATAACGCATCGGTCGGTATCTATTGTTCATGCTCGTTCGCGCGCGCCTGCATGGAGCGCCTATTGGGCTGCGAAACAGACGGGCACTCCATTTGTAACGACGTTTCATGGCGTTTACGGGTTAGGACCAGCAGGATTAAAGAAGATATACAATCGCGTCATGACGCACGGTGAAGTGGTTGTCGCGATTTCCAAATTCATAGCGAACCACCTTATGACCGAATACGGCGTTTCTGAGGATCGATTGCGGATCATTCCGCGAGGGGTCGACCTAACAACATTTAATCCAGAAACCGTCTCACCCGCTCGCATGGTGAAACTTGCGACCGAGTGGTGCTTACCAGACGATGGCCCGGTGATTATGCTGCCTGGTCGCTTGACCAGCTGGAAGGGACACGACCTTTTAATAGATGCGTTGTCGGTTCTGGCGCGGTCAGGTCGCCTCCATGACGGGTTGCGATGCCTTATGGTTGGGCCGGGCTCTATAGGGTCGTCTTATCGTGATAGGCTTAAGGCCAAGCTGTCTGCAACTGGTCTCGATGGCCATGTGCAGATCATCGAGGATTGTCGCGATATCGTCGCGGCCTACATGATGACAGATGTCGTGGTTTCAGCCTCTACACGGCCAGAAGCTTTTGGTCGTGTTGTTGCGGAGGGGCAGGCGATGGGTCGGCCTGTCGTAGCGCCTTCACATGGAGCGGCTCCCGAAATTCTGTTGCCTGGCGCAACTGGGTGGCTGTTTACGCCGAGTAACGCGCCGTCTCTCGCTGGGGCTTTAGAACAAGCCATGAATTTACCGGTAGAGCGGCGAGAAGAGCTTGCGGTGCAAGCGCGGTCTCATATCATCGAGAACTTTGGTCGAGATAGTATGACGGCTTCGACCATAGACATTTACGAAAGTTTACTTGCCAAGCACGGTTCGGTATCTGGCTAGATGGCCGAAGCCGAAGAGAGCGGAACCGCAAAGCGTAGCTTGCTTCCCCATGTTAACCCTCAGTGCTTGGCGGCGCATCGGCTGATGTGTGGGGGCGCTTGGTCAGCGAAGAGCTTGAGGATGAGATACGGAAGCGGTTCGTAAGCTTGTGCCTGATGCGCCGTTACCTGTATGGCAAGGCATCGCATGTGGAGGGCATACTTCTCGCCTGGGCCGCTGTTGCGGTAGTGGGTAATGACAATGTTCTTATGTATCTGATTTCTGCTTCGGGACGTCGAAGTGTGGTTTTGTAGGGTCCGGGCTCCGATGCAGCGGTGTCTGGTCACCGCTGCCCGGATCACTATTCTGAGATGGCATAACCTGGTCTTAATTTCGGCTGAAGAAGTCATACAGTAGCTTGCAATTGGCGCTGTCGCTTGACTTGGTGGCCTATCGCCGTAGATTGCGCGCGTTTAGCTTGATTTGACGCGTAAAGGGAAACTCATGGTTGCCATCACCCTGCCAGACGGCAGTATCCGGGAATTTTCCGGCTCAGTGACCGGCGCCGCACTTGCGGCTGACATTGGGCCCGGCCTTGCTAAGGCCGCACTTGCTATTCGTCTGAATGGCGAACTGGATGATCTCAAGACTGAGATCGCTGAGGATGCCAATGTCGCCATAGTAACGGCTAAGGATGAGGGGGCGCTCGAGCTGCTTCGCCACGACGCCGCTCACGTTATGGCTGAAGCCGTGCAAGAGCTTTTTCCTGATACCCAAGCGACAATTGGCCCGGTCATCGAGAATGGTTTTTTCTACGACTTTGCTCGTGAACGCCCCTTCACGCTTGAGGATCTAGAAAAAATTGAAAAGCGTATGTGCGAGATCGTGGACCGGAACGAAGAAATTGTTCGTGAACACTGGCCTCGTGACAAAGCGTCCCAATACTTCAATGAGGCGGGCGAGAAGTACAAAGCTGAGATTATTGAGGGTCTTCCGGAAGGCGAAGATATAAAGATCTACAAGCAAGGCGACTGGCTTGATCTATGCCGCGGGCCACACCTGCCGTCGACTGGCAAGCTGGGTAAAGCCTTTAAGCTGATGAAGTTGGCTGGTGCTTACTGGCGCGGTGATCATCGCAACGAAATGTTGCAACGGATTTACGGCACATGTTGGGCCGATGAGAAGCAGCTCAAGGCCCACCTTCTGATGCTGGAAGAGGCGGAAAAGCGTGACCACCGGCGGCTTGGGCGTGAAATGGACTTGTTTCACCTTCAGGAAGAAGCCCAGGGTTCTGTCTTCTGGCACCCCAAGGGCTACACCGTCTGGCTGGCGTTGGAGAGCTATATTCGTAAACGTCTATCTGGGGCAGGATACGTTGAGGTAAAAACACCGCAGCTTCTGGATTCCACATTCTGGGAGCAGTCTGGCCACTGGTCTAAGTTTCGCGAAAATATGTTCGTTGTGCCAGATGAAATCCCGAGCACGGAAGCTGATGCGCCAGTAGTGTCAAATAATCCCAAGCTCATGGCCATAAAGCCCATGAACTGCCCTGCGCACGTTCAGATTTATAAGAATGATATTCGCAGCTATCGCGACTTGCCGCTGCGCATGGCGGAGTTTGGTTGCTGTCACCGTAATGAGCCCCATGGCGCGCTGCATGGGTTGATGCGTGTGCGTCAGATGACCCAGGACGATGCGCACATCTTCTGTGAGGAAAGCCAGGTCACGGAAGAGACAACCGCGTTCTGTGCGCTGTTGCAGTCTGTATACCAAGACCTCGGATTTGAAGAGCTAGAAGTTAAATTGGCGACACGGCCTGACGTTCGGGCGGGTGAAGATATTATGTGGGACCGCGCGGAAGAAGCGCTGGAGAACGCGGTTAAGGCTGCTAACCTGGATTATGAAATCACCCCAGGAGAAGGGGCCTTTTATGGGCCCAAACTAGAGTTTCATCTAAAAGACGCTATCGGGCGGACCTGGCAGTGCGGCACTATTCAATTGGATTTTGTTCTGCCAGAACGACTCGATGCAACGTATGTGGGCCGAGACGGCGAGAAACACCGCCCCGTCATGCTGCATCGGGCGATTCTTGGCAGTCTTGAGCGCTTCATTGGGATATTAATCGAGAGCTACGCTGGAAAATTTCCGTTGTGGCTAGCCCCGGTCCAGGTCGTGGTGGCAACCATTACTTCGGATGCCGACGCCTACGCGATGGAAGTCCTAGAAACCTTGAAGGCCCAAGGACTCCGGGCGGAATTGGATATTCGGAACGAAAAGATTAACTACAAAGTTCGCGAGCATTCCAAAGCCAAAGTCCCGGTGATCGCTGTTGTCGGCCAGAAGGAAGCCGAGGCTAAGACGGTGGCCTTGCGCCGGTTGGGTGGAAAAACCCAAGAAATCCTTGCCCTCGCAGAGGCAACCGATACACTATCTTCTGAGGCGGCAGCGCCCAGCTCATGAGGGGCGCGTGGACAATTTAGACTTCGGGAGGCTGACGTAGGCTGCTTTAGGCCAAGCGATCGGAACCCCAGGCAGATCACCACTACTTACTGAAAATTGAAACAGGAGATACGTCCATAGCTAGACCGATGATGACGACGACGCCGTCCAAGGGTGGGCCGCGCGTCAATAATGCGATCGACGTACCAAACGTGCGATTGATTGGAGCTGAGGGCGAAAATGTTGGAGTTGTTTCGCATGCAGAAGCCATGGTTCACGCCAATGACGCGGGCTTAGATTTGGTTGAAATTTCGCCAAGTGCTGACCCACCTGTCTGCAAGATACTCGACTACGGCAAGTTTAAATTCGAAGCTCAAAAAAAGAAGAACGAAGCGAAGAAGAAGCAAAAAGTGATCTCCGTTAAGGAGATTAAGCTTCGACCGAACATCGATAAGCACGACTATGACGTGAAAATGCGCAATATGCGTCGTTTTCTTGATGATGGTGACAAGGTGAAGGTGACTTTGCGGTTTCGCGGCAGAGAAATGGCGCATCAGGAACTCGGGTTTGATGTTCTGAAACGCGTGAAGGTCGATACGGATGCGATTGCCAAGGTTGAGCTGGAGCCCAAAATGGAAGGCCGCCAGATGGTTATGGTGATCTCGCCACGCTAGGCCTAGCTTCAGTTTTTAAGGCTTGTTTGCTCTGCCTATGGCTTGCAAACCAAGATTTCTACCTGTATAAGCCGAAAATTCCGCTCAGTCGTAGGCTGGGCGGTTGCCTTTCTTTAAGGCCAAGGACGGTCCGGCAAGAGGCACTTCGAGTGCCTGGGCATGCCCATCCGTCATCATAAGAACTCTAATTCGAGGGACCAAAAATGCCCAAAATGAAGACGAAAAGCTCCACAAAACGGCGCTTCCGCACGACTGGATCTGGAAAACTTAAAGGTAACTTTGCCTATAAGAGCCACTGCTTAGGATCCAAATCTCAGAAAATGAAACGTAAGGCGAGGGGTTCTTTCCTCTTGGCGGCTTCCGATGCCAAGATTGTTAAGAAGTTTCTGCCCTATGGCACATCGTCGTAACGGAGCTCAGCTATGTCACGTGTAAAAAGGGGTGTGACCACTCACGCCCGTCATAAAAAAGTTCTTACGGCGGCCAAGGGCTACCGAGGACGTAATTCGAAGAACTTCCGTATTGCCAAACAGAAGGTCGAGAAGGGGCTGCAATATGCCTATCGCGACCGTCGGGCGAAGAAGCGTACTTTCCGCGCTCTATGGATCCAGCGTATTAATGCTGGTGTAAGAGAGCACGGCATTACGTACTCCCGATTTATGGACGGGCTAAGGAAGTCCGGTGTCGAGCTTGACCGTAAGGTGCTGGCCGATATTGCTCTTCGTGAGCCCGAAACTTTTGCGAGTCTGGTTAAGCAGGCTCAGTCGGCGCTCGGATAAGGCTGCAGGTGCTCGGGTAGAGAGCGCCTGTTACCCCACAAGAGGATTGTCTCTGAGGGGGCCACCAAGAGGGTCGGCCCCCAATCGCTATGGACCTATATCAGTTCGAAACGAGACAGAGACATGGACCAACTTGAACAGCTAAGAGAAGAGCTTCTAGCCGAAGTCGCTAATGCGTCCGACTCGGTATCGCTTGACGCTGTAAGGGTGAGTGCGCTCGGCAAGAAAGGCCGCGTGACGGCGATGATGAAGGGTTTGGGGGGGATGGACCCTGAGGCCCGCAAGGCTACCGGCCAAGCTCTCAATGTTCTCAAGGGCGAAATTTCAAATGCTCTAGAGGCGCGAAAAACCCTTCTAGAAGAAAACGAAATATCGGTGCGGCTGGCCGAAGAGACCATTGATGTTTCACTACCGGTAAGGCCAGAGCAAGAAGGTCTCCTACATCCGATCAGTCAAACGATTGAAGAGGTCGCGGAAATTTTTGCGCCGATGGGATTCGAGGTGGCTGAAGGGCCTGACATCGAAGACGATTTCCATAATTTTACTGCCTTGAATTTTCCACCTGATCATCCAGCGCGCGAGATGCACGACACGTTCTTTTTGCCGCTCAAGGAAGACGGAACACGTCATCTGTTGCGGACACACACATCTCCCGTGCAAGTGCGCGTTATGCAAAATACAAAGCCGCCTATTCGCATTCTTGCACCGGGTAGAACATATCGCTGTGACTACGATATCACCCACACCCCGATGTTCCATCAGGTCGAAGGTTTGGTGATTGATAAAGCGGTTCATATGGGCCACTTGAAGAGTTGCATCATTGAATTCGTCAAAGCGTATTTTGAGGTTGAAAATCTTCCGATCCGTTTCCGTCCGTCTTATTTTCCGTTTACGGAACCTTCAGCAGAGGTTGATATCGGCTGCTCGCGAGAAAATGGTGAACTGAAAATCGGCGCGGGAGCCGACTGGCTGGAGATTCTAGGATGCGGAATGGTGCATCCCAATGTTCTTCGCTCAAGTGGAATCGATCCTGATGAGTACCAAGGTTTTGCGTTCGGCCTGGGTGTCGAGCGTATCGCCATGCTCAAGTATGGCATCCCCGACCTCAGGACGTTCTTTGACAGTGATTTGCGCTGGCTGCGCCATTATGGCTTTGCCGCGCTAGACGTACCGACCCTTGCTGGAGGGTTAAGTCGATGAAATTCACGCTCTCCTGGCTAAAAGACCACCTGGATACAGATGCTGACGTAAAGACAATTTCTGAAACGCTAACGGCGGTCGGTCTGGAAGTTGATGGAATTGAAGATCCGACCGCAGCCTTATCGGCCTTTGTGGTCGCGGAAATCGTGAGCGCTGAAAAGCATCCCGATGCTGACCGTCTTAAGCTCTGCCAGGTTTCTACAGGTACGGAAACGTTCCAGGTTGTCTGTGGAGCGCCAAATGCGCGAGCAGGACTTAAGGGGGTGCTTGCGCGCCCTGGAGACGTTATTCCCGCGTCAGGCGCTGTTCTCAAGACTGGTAAGATCCGAGGTGCGGAAAGCCAGGGCATGATGTGTTCCGCCCGTGAGCTCAAGCTTGGTGAAGATCATGAGGGCATCATCGAGCTTGGCTCTGATGCAGTCGTGGGAACGCCTGCTGCTGACGCCTTAGCGCTGGAACCTGTGATAGATATTGCTTTGACGCCCAATCGTGTTGATGCCCTAGGTGTGCGTGGTGTTGCCCGTGACTTGGCAGCAGCGGGCCTGGGGACAATGAAGTTGATTGATGCAGCGCCAGTTTCTGGTGGATTTGATAGTAAGACGTCCGTTGCGATGGGCCTACCAGATGATAAGGCGCATCTGTGTCCGCACTTCGTTGGCCGAACAATATCGGGTCTGACAAATTGTGAGAGCCCTCAGTGGCTGAAAGACCGCCTAACAGCGATTGGCTTGCGGCCTGTGTCTGCGCTCGTCGACGTTACCCAATACATCAATATTGACCTTGGTCGACCGCTTCACGCATTCGATACAGCAAAATTGACCGGCAACGTCGGCCCAAGGCTAGCGGCAAGCGGCGAAAAGATTCTAGCCCTTAATGGGGTAGAGTATGAGTTGACTGATGCGACACTTGTCGTCGCTGATGATAGCGGCCCGCAGGCGATTGCGGGTGTGATGGGCGGAAAGCCCTCAAGCTGTAACGAAGACACGACGGAAGTATTTCTTGAATCCGCGTTGTTTGATGCCATTACGGTTGCCAATACGGGGCGGGCGCTGGGCATCGTGTCTGATGCGCGATACTGCTTTGAGCGCGGCGTAGACCCTGCGTCTACGCTTAACGGGGCTGAAATTGCGACCCGGATGATTCTTGATATATGTGGCGGTGAGGCATCTCACCTTGTCATTGGTGGCGCAGCGCCACTTGCTGGTGACGTCGTATCCTTTAGACCTCACCGTGTGGCACAGCTTGGCGGCGTGTTGCTCTCATCAGCCGAAATTCAAGGCATTCTTGAGCGCCTTGGTTTCCATGTCGACAGTGCGAACTCAGAAACGTGGACGGTTCAAGCGCCAACTTGGCGTCGAGATGTTGAAGGTGAACATGATTTGGTCGAAGAGGTGCTTCGAATAAACGGGTACGATGAAATCCCCGTCGAGCCTCTTCCTAGGCCGCCCACTACTAAACCGGCGTTTACAGATGATCAGCGCGGTACCCGCGTGGTTCGACGGACGCTCGCCGGTCGCGGCTTATTTGAAACCACAACGTGGTCTTTCCTCGCGTCAGCTCATGCAGACTTGTTCTTGGGTGAGGGGCAACTCGTCACGCTGCAGAATCCGATTAGTAGCGACCTGGATGCTATGCGCCCGTCCCTTCTGCCAAACCTTATCGCGGCTGCGGGGCGTAATGCGGCCCGTGCCATGCCAGATGTCGCTTTGTTTGAGATTGGCCCGCGTTTTGAAGGCGGGGGGCCCGGAGAGCAAACGCTAGT
The DNA here is from genome assembly GCA_028822445.1 of Rhodospirillaceae bacterium. Taxonomy (GTDB): domain Bacteria; phylum Pseudomonadota; class Alphaproteobacteria; order Rhodospirillales; family Rhodospirillaceae; genus WLXB01. The sequence continues at coordinate 497,042 of JAPKDQ010000002.1, forward strand.
CGCCGGTGGAATTAGAGCTGGACGAAGCGCACCCCGTCATTGGAATTCACAATCAGTGACTGTGAGCGTCTTTGAGGCGAAGGCGGATGCAATCGCGGCGATTAGATCGGTCGGTGTGCCGACAGGTCGTCTGCAAGTCGTGACTGGCTCTAAGACACCAGATTGGTATCACCCTGGTCAGTCCGGAACACTTTGTTTGGGCCCAAATGTTCTGGCAGAATTCGGTGTCCTTCATCCCTTCACACTAAAGGGTTTAGATGTTGATGGTCCGGTTGTCGGCTTCGAAGTATTCTTGGACCGCCTTCCAAAACGCAAACGTAAATCTGGCCCGGCGCGCTCGAAGTTCTCACCATCTTCATTCCAGCCTGTCGAGCGTGACTTCGCATTTCTATTAAATGACGACGTGGCCGTTGATGACATGATTCGGGCCGTGATCGCCGCCGACAAGGCTCTGATTGCGTCTGTAGATCTCTTTGACGTCTATGTAGGAGATAAGGTCGAGCCTGGTAAGAAGTCTGTTGCGCTGTCGGTTAGGCTTGAGCCGATAGAGGCCACGCTGACAGACAAAGAAATTGAAGATGTATCCCAACGGATTGTAGCCGCGGTTGATAAGGCCGTCGGCGGCCAGTTGCGAACGTAATTAGAGCTGCTGGAACCCAATGACCGACACCGCGCTTATTCGTAACTTTGCGATCATTGCTCATATTGATCACGGAAAATCGACACTCGCTGACCGTTTGATCCAGTTTTGTGACGGATTGGCTGATAGGGAAATGAAGGAACAGGTCCTTGATAATATGGACTTGGAACGCGAGCGTGGGATTACGATCAAAGCGCAAACCGTTCGTCTATCTTACAAGGCCAAAGATGGAACCGTTTATCAGCTTAATCTCGTGGATACACCAGGACATGTTGATTTTGCCTATGAAGTAAGCCGGTCTCTCCGTGCCTGTGAAGGCTCGTTATTGATCGTTGACGCATCACAAGGTGTTGAAGCGCAAACTCTTGCCAACGTTTATCAGGCTCTGGATGCGAACCACGAGATTGTTCCTGTTTTGAACAAGATCGACCTTCCGGCTGCAGAGCCGGGACGTGTTCGTCAACAGATCGAAGATGTTATTGGATTAGATGCGTCTGAGGCAATCGAAGTCTCTGCTAAAACGGGTGTTGGAATTCCTGAAGTGCTGGAGACTTTAGTCAAGCGATTGCCGGCCCCAACGGGTGACCCTGCAGCGCCGCTAAAAGCGCTACTGGTCGACTCTTGGTATGACACCTACCTTGGCGTGGTTATCCTCGTCCGTGTCGTCGAGGGCACTTTGCGTAAGGGTATGAAGGTGCGGATGATGTCAAACGGCGCAACCTACGAACTCGACGGGGTTGGCGTGTTTACGCCTAAGCGGGTAAATATGCCTGCGCTTGGTCCAGGCGAGATCGGGTTCTTAAACGCTAGCATTAAGTCTGTGTCTGATTGTCAAGTTGGAGACACGGTTACCGATGATAAGCGTCCCACAGATACTCCGTTGGATGGATTTCGGCCGTCGACGGCAGTGGTCTGGTGTGGCTTGTTCCCTGTAGATGCATCGGACTATGAAGACCTGAAAGATAGTCTCGGAAAACTTCATCTCAATGACGCGAGTTTTGAGTTCCAGGCAGAAAGCTCGGCTGCGCTCGGGTTTGGATACCGCTGCGGGTTTCTCGGCCTACTTCATATGGAGATCGTGCAGGAGCGACTATTCCGTGAATTCGGACTGGAACTCATTACGACGGCGCCGAGTGTTGTGTACCGGCTACATACAACGCAGGAAGATATTATAGAGCTTCATAACCCTGCCGACATGCCGGACGTGACGAAGATCGTCTCTATGGAGGAGCCTTGGGTGAGGGCAACCATCATGGTGCCCGACGATTATCTAGGATCCGTGCTGCAATTGTGCACGGAGCGCCGTGGCGTGCAGATTGACCTTACCTACGTTGGCTCGCGTGCCATGGCTGTCTATCGATTGCCGCTCAACGAGATTGTGTTCGATTTCTACGACCGGCTTAAATCCATATCAAAAGGCTACGCCAGTTTTGACTATGAGATGGACGAATACGTTGAAAGCCAACTCGTGCGCATCAGTATTCTGGTGAATGCAGAACCGGTTGATGCGCTGGCGTTCATTGCGCACCGATCACAAGCAGAGGCGCGCGGCCGACAGATATGCGCACGCTTGAAGGAGCTGATTCCTAAACATCTGTTTAAGATTCCAATCCAGGCGGCCATCGGTGGAAAGGTCATTGCGCGTGAAACCATCAGCGCTATGCGTAAGGACGTGACAGCTAAGTGTTATGGTGGTGATATTTCCAGAAAGCGGAAACTGCTCGACAAGCAAAAGGCGGGTAAGAAAAAGATGCGCCAGTTCGGTCGCGTTGATATCCCACAGACAGCGTTTATTGAAGCGCTGAAAATGCCAGAAACTTAGTTTCTTAAATTATGTGGTGCGGAAGATGCGGCCATGAGGAAGGCGACGACGGCAGGTGTGGGCAATAATAACCCCACTTGGTCCAAGGACAGCCCAGGCTGGAAGAGCGAGCAATAGAGCCACAGAAAACCGCCAGAGGTCACCAGATAGCCCGGCTTCAAGGAAATTAAAGGTTTTGCCCCACAGAAGGGCCCAGACGTCAGCAGTGGCTAGGCCTTGGTAGTTTCCGTTACCAAGAGCCATAACGACCTCGCCTGAAGCCATAATAATAGCGACGAGCACCATAGTCCAACCTAGCGTGCGCCCAATAAACATTGGTGCCATTAGTCCCCGAGTTGTTTAGTTCCCCTGTGACGCAAACTATACGGTCCAAGGCCCTCAAACCACCACCCTTTTCTCTTTAGTTTCGAATAAATATTGAATTGTTGGGCGTTGCCAGACCTTAATCCCTACGCTAGATTCCGCGCCTTCAGAGCAGGAGGGGTGGCCGAGTGGTTGAAGGCGCACGCTTGGAAAGCGTGTATGCGGGAAACCGTATCGTGGGTTCGAATCCCACTCCCTCCGCCATTACCTATAATAAATACAATAATATCAATTACTTATGTATTGATTAGCTGCCTTAACCATCTTTATACCCACCTTCTGAATCGGTCTTTGCGAAATGGAGACTTCAGAGGGGGACATCTATATGACCGCGAAGCTTCTGATCAATCAGTATGGCGACGACTCAATTTTCCAGGCTTCGACTAAAGTGGACGCTTTGCTGGAAGCTGGCGAGTTAGATGGTCAGAGTATGGTTGCGCATTCTCAACGCGATAAAGGACATCCAGAATACGACTCCACCCGGCCCATTGAATTGAACCCTGCCGTCCCTTAACGTCCAAGGTGGAGTACTTAAATGTTCAAAAAAATCACAACTGGAATTGTGGCTTTCGCCGGAATAGCGTCCTGAGCTGCCTGCATAAGTTATCAACCCGCACTATTCACAGGTGGTTATACTGAAACTCCACTCTCAAGGAACGCCTATCAAATAAACTCTGCCGGCAACGCTTTCACCAGTGCAGGAAAAGTCCAAAATATTGCGTCGCTGCGAGCTTCGGCGAGAACTTGAATTTCGCGGTTCCTTCTTTGACCCGTACATACCGCCGATTCTTCTGTTCTTAGTCTTCTTCTTTCAGAACTGCTGACAGAAAGCCCGAATCGCCGGGATCGTCGAGATTTGCATAAAGACTCCCAAATATCCTCTGTGAGAACAGTAACCGTGCGTCGCGCATCTCTTGCTTCATCTCAGAGTCAGGCTTGAATTCTTCGATCATGCCTGGCGTTACTTTGCCTTTGGTCGCGAGTAGATGTTCTGTCACTGTCTGACGATCGCGGTTGACCCAAATCTCCCCCGCTAGCTGCAGGCAAACCTCGAGCAAATGGTCGATCATTTCCTCCTTGAAATAGTGAGGGTGCCCCTTCTCAAATCCGGGAAGTTCTTTTACGTAGTCGAGCCCCTCATTGAGGTCTCTGCGATTTTCTTTTTTATCCGGCATCTTGTATTCCCCGTGCTCATGGATGCGTTTTCTCTTCGTACGATGAGAACTTAGAACGCGCAAGAACGCTTTCGCATAGAATGATCAAAATCAAACTGCCTGGTTGTTGGCGAAGTATATCTGCCTATACTTCCGGCACAACGTGAGTGGCGTGCGTGTCAGCCTAGCATTCTGTTTAGCCGTAGTTCCAAGGCTAGTGGAGAATTATGAGATTAAAGCAGTTTATTAAGTGCGTGCTTCAAACTTGTCTCATGATGACTGTGATGTGGGTCGTGCCCGCCCAGTCTGAGAAGACCCTGCGCATGGCGGTCAATGCGCTTCCTCAGTTTCTTGGCCATCCCTTCGCTTCTACGGCGCGGCCCACTGTTTTTACTACGGGCGCTATTTACGACGGTTTAGTGAAGTTTGATGGTGATGGGAACCTCATGCCATGGCTCGCGGTGGCTTGGGAAAATGTCGACGAATACACTTGGCGCTTCACCCTTCGCGACGGCGTTACTTTTTCTAACGGCACCCCTCTAACGTCAGACTCAATCAAAGCGGCAGTTGATTGGCTTACCAGCGACGCTTCGGCTCGAGATGGCGTGCGGGGGGAAATACAATTCTTAAGGGGTGTGAGAATTATAGACGGCCTGACCGCCGAGATAACAACGACGACACCCGTACCTAATATGCCTAACTATACCGGGTCTCTCATCATGGTTGATGCACCCAGATTCAGAGAGCTCGGTCGTCAGGGTTATGCGGAGGAACCCGTTGGTACGGGCCCATTCAAAGTTGAGAACTGGGGCGCGTCAAAGATTACGATGACGGCCAACAAAAGTTCGTGGAATGCGCCTAAGGTGGAACGCCTGGAAATTTTTGCAGTGCCTGATATTTCTGGCCGTGTCCAAGCCTTGTTGTCAGGGCGCGTTGATGTGGCGATTGGTCTCGGACCCGACGAGCGTTTATCTGTTGAGGCCGGCGGCGCTGTGTCAAAGGGCTGGCTTGATCCGTCAGTCACGGCCATTACCTTTGTTACTGTTCATGGAGGCCCATTGGCGGACGTGCGGGTGCGTCAGGCCCTAAACTACGCCGTTAACAAGCAGGCGATCATCACCAATTTATTTGGCGGCGCAACGACCCCTGCTACCCAGGGTGTGTCCCACCAAGCCTATGGGTACAATCCGGATCTTGAGCCCTATCCCTATGACCCCGACAAGGCTATGTCGTTGCTGGCAGATGCGGGTTATGCAGAGGGCTTCGCGTTTGAGTTTCTGGCTCAAACGGGCCTAGGGTCAGGCACGCTACTATTTCAACAGGTTGCTTCAGATTTGGCGCGTATCGGCGTTACCATGGAGATCCGCCTGTTACCTGCATCTGCTTACCTAACTGCAATTCTGCGGGACCCTAACCACGGCGGTGCTGGTGCCCATGCTGTTATATGGCCAGCTTGGCCTACTTTCGACGCGTTGCGGCCGTTGTTGATGCATTCATGCCTCCGCAATCCGGCTTGGCACTGTGATGAGGCAATTCAGCCAAAGATTAAAGAGGCGCTGGCAGAGTGGGATCCAGAACGAGGATTAAGGTTGCGCCATGAGCTTATGGCGTATACGCGTGATTCTGCACCAGCGATCTTTCTTCACGAATCGCCTGAGTTTGCAGGTTTATCACCTCGGGTGACCGGCTACCGCCAAATGCACGGCTATATTAACTACAATGAAATAGATCTGATTGATTAAGGCGCGTCGAATTCAGATGTGAATTTGAGAAAGTTTTGTGCGACCGTCTTAAAAGAGCGGTTAGCCCTTTGCCTCTTTTGCATAGGCTTCAACGTCGGCGAGAACGCGGAGTAGGTTTCCGCCCCATAGTTTGGCTATCTGTTCTTCGTTGTAGCCCCGCTGCACCAATTCCAGTGTAACGTTGAACGTTTCCGAGGCATCAGACCAACCGGCTATGCCGCCGCCGCCATTAAAGTCGGACGCTATACCGACGTGCCCGATGCCTACTTTCTCAACTGCGTAATCTATATGATCAGCTAAGTCCTTAACCCCAGCCTTGGGGAACGCGAGCTCAATCTCGGCCATTCTTGCGTCATATGTTTGCAGGTCGTCACCGGCCAGCTTCCGGTAGTCGGCGAATGATATAATACCCAGTTCCTTCCAAAGCGCCGCAATCGCATCTTTCTTGCCTTGGGGGACGGCTCTTAAGTAACTGTCGAACGCGACAACCTGAACAACACCGTTTGATTTTTTGATGGCCATGAGCTCTTCGTCGCTCATGTTGCGCGGGTGGTCATAAACCCCTTCGAGACTTGAGTGGGATGCGATTACGGGGGCTTTTGATTCCGCAATAATATCTAAGGACGTTTGTTTCGATGCATGGGATACGTCGACCATGATGCCAAGCTCGTTAAGACGATTTACGACCTGACGACCTAAGTCCGTAATTCCACCGTGCTCCTCGTCAGGCTCACCACGTCGCCGGTTGGGGACGGATGAATCACCAAGGTCGTTATGCCCTGTGTGAATGAGGCCCAAGTAACGGGCGCCATAATCGTAGAACTGATCCAGCAACCTGAGGTCTTTACCCATAGGGTAGCCGTTCTCGATGCCAATAAGGGCGACTTTCTTACCCGCAGCATCGATGCGGCGCACGTCGTCCGCCGTTCTCGCGAGTTCAATCTGGTCTGGGTACATGTCACTTGTGACACGATGGATAGCTGAAAACTTCACAAAGGCATCTGACAACGCCTTGGCGTACCCAGCGTCTGTGCGTGGGCCCTGTCCGACAAAGACAATGATGAAGGTGGCATCTAGACCACCCTCAATCATTGTCGGTATATGAACCTGTTGACCACGGGGCCCAGGCTTCATGGGGTCGTAGGCTGTGGTTGCGAAGTTGGGCGGGATATCAACATGAGTATCGACTGTGATGACCCGCTTATGAATACCGCGCGCTCTATCGATAATGTTTTGGTTGGTATCGCTTGCGAGGCTGCTGAATGCGAACAGCGCAAGTGGTATGGTTAAACCCATGACGCGCATGGCAGGCTCCATCGCAGTTAAGGTCAAATGGACTGCAATAATGGCCACCTTATCTAGCGAAAGACCACCGTCTTTGTGCCGTTTAAGAGGACCCGCCGTTCTGCATACGAGAGGACAGCGCGCGATAGCACGGAGCTTTCGATGTCGCGTCCCAATAGAACGAGGTCGTCTGGGCTCAGTGTGTGATCCACGCGCTCAACGGCTTGCTCAATAATCGGACCTTCGTCGAGGTCTGGGGTCACGTAGTGGGCTGTTGCTCCAATAATTTTAACGCCGCGGGCATGTGCCTGGTGATAGGGCCGGGCGCCCTTGAAGCCTGGTAGGAAGGAATGGTGAATGTTAATCACTCGTCCGGGTAATTTAGAGCAGGTTTCAGCCGAGAGAATCTGCATGTAGCGAGCCAACACCAGAAGCTCAGTCTCTGTTGAAGATATGACTTCCAGAAGCTTGTCTTCCTGGCTTTCTTTCGTTTCAGCTTTTACAGGTAGGTAATGAAAAGGTATTTCGTGCCACTCGACTAGATCGCGAAAATTTTCGTGATTGGATACAACGGCTGTCACATCTAAGGGTGCCGCCCCTATTTTTACACGATGCAAAAGGTCGTTGAGGCAATGGCCAAACTTGGATACCGCGATAACTGTTTTCACTTTTTCCTGTGATCCAAAAAGGTCCCAGGCCATGTCAAATTGATCCGCCAAACCTGAAAAACCGTTGTAGATTACGTCGCGTGAAAGTGGTTCTGTGGCGCCCGCCTTAAAGACCGTCCGCATGAAGAATCGTCTAGTGTCTGGGTCTCCGTATTGGGCGCTCTCCGTAATAAAAGCATTCTGTTCGGCAAGAAACGTTACAACGGCTGCGACGATACCAATGGTGTCGGGGCACTGGATGGTTAAAACGTAGCAGTCATCACATTGGGATGGAGAAGATGTCATACTTTAAACCCCAAACGCCTTGAGCATTTTATCTACGGCTAGAGCTGGCGTCGTGCCCCCACCCGTCACGGCCGATTCTAAGTCTGGCACCATTGCTTTGATGTCAGGGTGTGACTTGAGCTTTTCGATTAGCCGGTCTTCGACCATAGCCCACATCCATCGCACCTGTTGTCGTCGACGCATGGTGGTCAAGCCGCCACCGTCTGTGAGTTGCCCGTGACGTTGCGTGATCCTGGACCACAGGTCGTCCAAGCCACGGTTTTCTAGCGCGCTAATGGTGATGACTGGTGGAGTCCAACTTTTATCTTTCGGCGTGATGATCCTGAGCGCGTGCCGGTACTCTGCGGCAGACACCTTGGCTTTGGTCTCGTTGTCGCCGTCCGCTTTGTTCAGCGCGATCATATCTGCAATCTCAAGGACGCCTTTCTTAATGCCTTGGAGTTCGTCACCGGCACCTGCAATTAACAGTACCACAAAGAAGTCTACCATTTCCGAGACGGCTACTTCTGACTGACCTACACCTACAGTTTCGACCAAAATGATATCAAAACCGGCAGCTTCGCAAGCCAGGATCGTTTCTCTGGTTGTGCGTGTCACGCCGCCGAGCGTACCCGATGTCGGCGACGGTCGGATAAAGGCGTTAGGGTTCGTCGCGAGGTTAGCCATGCGGGTTTTATCGCCGAGGATCGAGCCACCAGTGCGTGCTGATGTTGGGTCCACAGCGAGAACAGCAACTCTATGCCCGTCACCGCTTAGATTGGTGCCCAGAGTGTCAATAAAGGTGCTCTTGCCTGCCCCTGGCACACCTGAGATGCCAATCCGGATCGATTTACCTGACAGTGGTGCTAGTTCAAGGAGTAACTCCTGCGCTTGCTCCTGATGCTCGGGCTTGCGGCTTTCGATCAATGTGATTGCTTGCGCGAGTTTTGCTCTGTCACCAGATGTGACCCCCGCGACATACTCACCGATGGATAGGCGAGGTCGAGAAACTGAGAGGTTTGCGGCGCCGGACGACATTGTTTTTGCCCTATTCCGCTGCAGCTGATTTGTGGTCGAGATTCTGACGAAGTTTCTCCAGCAACCCGACCGCGGCTTCGCTGATGATGGTGCCGGGTGGGAAAATTGCGGCCGCGCCTGCATGTTCCAATTCTTCGTAGTCTTGGGGTGGGATCACGCCTCCGGCCACAATCATAATATCAGCCCGACCAAGTTTCTTGAGCTCTTCTTTTAAGGCTGGCACTAGCGTCAGGTGCCCTGCAGCAAGAGAGCTTGCGCCTATAATATGCACATCATTTTCGACGGCCTGCCGAGCAGCTTCTTCGGGTGTTTGGAACAGAGGGCCGATATCGACATCAAACCCGAGGTCTGCAAAAGCTGTTGCAATGACCTTTTGTCCGCGGTCATGACCATCTTGCCCCATCTTAGCGATGAGAATGCGAGGCCTGCGCCCTTCACTTTCTTCGAAGTCGTCAACCATGCCAGCAACTTTGGATAAGGTTTTGTCAGATTCACCCACTTCTTTACGATAAACCCCCGAGATTGATTTGATATCGGCAACGTGACGTCCGTACACGACTTCCATTGCCATCGTGATTTCGCCGACGGTTGCTTTTGCCCGCGCCGCGTCGACAGCTAGCGCGAGAACGTTACCGTCGCCGGTTTTTGCTGCCTCGGTCAAGGCCGCTAGAGCGGTTTGGCAATCACCCTCGTTTCGTTCTTCTTTTAGGCGCTTAAGTTTCTCTAGTTGAGATACCCGAACCGCTGCGTTGTCGACTTTGAGAACGTCTATGTTTTCGGTCTCATCGAGACGGTACTTGTTAACGCCGACCACGGTTTGTCGGCCTGAATCAATGCGCGCTTGAGTTCGCGCAGCCGCTTCTTCAATTCTAAGCTTCGGTACACCGGCTTTTATGGCTTTCGCCATACCGCCAAGCCCTTCAATCTCTTGAATGTGCCCCCAAGCGCGTTTGGCCAAGTCATGGGTTAGGCGTTCTACATAGTAACTGCCACCCCAAGGATCGACAGTGCGGCACGCTCCCGTCTCTTGCTGAATAAAGAGCTGCGTATTACGAGCGATGCGGGCTGAGAAATCTGTCGGCAGAGCAAGAGCTTCATCCAGTGCGTTGGTGTGCAAAGACTGTGTATGCCCATGTGTAGCAGCAAGGGCCTCAACACAGGTTCGTGTGACGTTGTTGTAGACGTCTTGCGCCGTCAACGACCAGCCGGATGTCTGACAGTGTGTGCGAAGACACAATGATTTATCGTTTTTCGGGTCGAAGGGGTTGATAAGCTTGGCCCAGAGCAATCGCGCGGCACGCATCTTTGCGACTTCCATAAAGAAGTTCATGCCGATGGCCCAGAAGAAGGACAGGCGCGGAGCAAATGCATCAATGTCTAATCCGGCGGCTTGTCCAGCCCGGGCATACTCTACACCATCAGCCAAGGTGTAGGCGAGTTCTAGGTCGGCCGTCGCGCCGGCTTCTTGCATGTGGTAGCCCGAAATAGAAATAGAGTTGTATTTGGGCATATTCTTTGACGTGTACGAAAAGATGTCAGAGATGATGCGCATGCTTGGCTCTGGCGGGAAGATGTAAGTGTTGCGCACCATGAACTCTTTCAGAATATCATTCTGAATCGTGCCAGTTAATTTATCAGGTGTGACGCCCTGTTCTTCTGCGGCCACAATGTACAAAGCTAGAACGGGCAGGACAGCGCCGTTCATGGTCATTGAGACAGACATTTTATCCAGTGGAATGCCGTCAAACAAAGTCCGCATATCATATATTGAATCAATAGCAACGCCGGCCATGCCGACGTCGCCTGTGACGCGAGGGTGATCTGAGTCGTATCCGCGATGTGTCGCAAGATCGAATGCTATAGATAAGCCCTTCTGACCCGCCGCCAAGTTTCTCCGGTAAAACGCATTCGAATCTTCCGCTGTTGAAAACCCAGCATATTGCCGAATGGTCCAAGGGCGACTGGTATACATTGTCGGGTATGGGCCGCGCAGAAATGGAACCATGCCAGGCCTAGTTTCTAGGAAATCGAGGCCTTGTAAGTCTTCTGCGCCGAATACAGGCTTGACGTTAAGGCCCTCTGGTGTGGCCCAGGCCATACTCGATAACGATTGACCTGCCTTCCGCTCGGCGGCCTTGGTCCAGTCAGGTAGGCTGCTCGAATCTCGGTCGCCCGCGGCCAAGGGAACCTCTGCGAAGTTTGGGATATTATTCATGTTTCTAATCCCAAGCTTTGGTGGACTTCTTTCAGAATGGAAAGTACGTCGCAGCCCATGTAAACAAAACCGTCAAGTCCTGATGCGCGCCACGCGCTTTCCCGTTCGCCGCCGCGCCCAGCGAGGTATACCCGGCTAGCACCAGCAGCTTTTAAGTCTGTAGCGAGAGCCTCTGCATGATCCGCATAAAGTGCATCCGTGGAGCAAATGATGGCAATGTCTGCGCCGCTCGATTTAAAATTATCAGCGATTGCGATAGGTGTTTCGCCACCGGCCCCCGAAACAGCTTCAACTCCTCCGGCTTCGAATAGGTTCTGCGAGAAGGAGGAGCGAGCCGTAAACTCGGCAACCTTTCCAATGTTCGCGAGGAATACTTTTGGTCGCGCGCCATACGATTCTAAGTGGCGATCACTTGCATCTCGTAGAGCTTCGTAATCTTCGGTAAGCCGGTGCTGCGGTAAGGGCGTAATTTTAGTCGGTGTTCCTTTAAGCGCCGCACCTATGCTTGCTACCGATGTGTCGTCTACGGCGGCTTGAACGAGCGCTACCATAAGCGCGCCATCGCTGTGCCCGGGTAAGTTTTTGGCTTTACCAACTGCGCCCGCGGCACGAGCGTCTGCAGCAGAGACGATTTTAGCAACGTCAGGGGTCTCAATTTCAACTGGGCTTTCTGAGAGGTTTGGGTATTCGCTTACGCCCGTAAATGAATCTTTTCGGGTGGAAATGTTTTTTGCACGGAGCAGCTCTGTTTCTGCAATTTGTGCCGCAATCGTTCCATCTCGCAAGGTTGCTGCCATCCCGCCATCTTTTTCAATTCCTTGAAAGATCAACCACGCTGTTTCAGCCAACTCTTGCGTCAAAGATTCTACCATCCATGACCCGCCCACGGGATCGACAACTTTGTTGATAGAGCTCTCTTCTTGAAGAATGATTTGCGTGTTGCGGGCAATGCGCCGCCCCAATGCTGTCGGTAATCCGACGGCATGCTCGAACGGCAAGATGGTTACGGCTTCGGCGCCGCCCGCGCCTGCACCAAAGCAAGCCGCAGTGGTTCTCAGCATATTAACCCAAGGGTCTCGTTGGCTCATCATGCGCGGTGCCGTCACGGCATAAAACGGCGCCATTTTTCCTAATTCTGACGCCCCGCACACCTCAGCGATGCGAGCCCAGAGCTGCCGAGCAGCCCGCAGCTTTGCCATGGTTAAGAAAATGTCAGTGTCACAAGTTAGCGTAAAAGCGACCTGACGACAGGCATCGTCGATTGCTAAACCCGTTTTTGACAGGTGACGTAAATATTCGACCGCCGTCGCCATGGCGATCGCTAACTCTTGTGCCTCAGAGCAACCAGCATTGTGGTAAGTGGCCGTCGATATGTTTAGGCTCTTGGCATTCGGATAGGTCTTGGCCACGTACGCCATCAGGTCAGCCATGCGTCCAAATAAGGTGTCCATGGGCACGATGACTTTGCCGGCGGTGGCCAAAGTGCTTAGTGGATCTGCACCGAAGTTCCCTGAGAAGGAGGAGGCATCTACACCTTTGCGAGAGAGCAACTCCATTAAATACGCGGCTGGAGGCAGAGATGGCCCACCGGGATCAAGCACAATAGGTACGAGGTCGAGAAAAACGCCATCGAGAAGTGTTTCTAGGTCAGCTCGCGATTTAATGACTGTACCGGTCTTGCCTGTCGGATCAAGCTTAAGCCAGATCGACGTGGCACCTTTTTGTAAATCTTCCAAAATTTGCCGGTTTGCCTCAGCGGGTTCGGGGTGAGATGACAAACATCTAATGTCCCAGCCCGTTGTTGCTGTTCCCAAAAAAGACGCTCCGCGCGTATACGGGGACATGCCTGGTAATGTTGCGTCAGCGGCAGGGTCCGATTGTGTATAGAGGGGCTTGATATCTATGCCGTCGTAGCTTTTTGAGGTTAGTTTTTCATAGGAGCGGCCACCCAAAGATTTTTCAACGAGGGCCATCCAGGCTTGCGGGTCTACTGCCGGAAAATCAGCGGCTAAATCCAATGGGCTTGTATCGAGTGCTGTCGGCTTGGTCACCGCTTTGCTCCATCTAAGAGAATCTGGGAAAACGGGCGCTAAACGCCTACTATCCTTAAATTATTAGGCTTTTTGCTGCACTGCGTCAAATCTCACGATTCGTTTGCAACAGCTTCTACAGCGCGCCACATGCGAGCAAAATTACGCCACCATAGTTTAGCTATCTGATCTTCTGTATAGCCGCGAGAAACAAGCTCTTCGGTGACGTGAAAGGCCTCGCCTGCGTCCATCCAGCCCGCAATGCCGCCGCCATGCTCCATGTCTGAACTGATTGTGACATGTTCTATGCCAAGCAAATTCACAGCATAGGTAATCGAGTCGACATAATCTGCAACAGTTGCTGGGGGAAAAGCATCTCCATATGCTGCGAAGTCGACCTTAAACTGGGCGACTTTCTCGGGTGATAACGCGGCTGTAATTGCAGCCACGTTCGTAGTTCCGTACTCAGCTGTTAGTTTGCTCAAGGCTTCCCTCTTACCTGGTGGGGATGCTTTCAGATAACTCGAAAAGGCAACGATACCAATGGTGCCGCCAGTGTTCTTAATTGCGACCATCTCAGAATCACTCAGATTGCGCGAAGTGTTGATGATCGCCTTAATGCCGGAATGTGATGCAATAATTGGTGCGCTGGAGAGTTCAGAGGTTTGAAACACGGCTTGTGGCGTGACCTGGGAGACATCAACTATGACGCCAAGGTCATTCATTTCTCTGACGAGGCTGCGGCCTAACTCAGAGAGGCCCCCATGTTCTTGCTTGCCATCATTGAGCCGTTCTTGTGGTCGGGATGAGTCTGCGAACTGATTGTGTCCCGCATGCGTGAGGGTGATATTTCGTAGTCCGCGATCAAACAATTCAGGTAACCATGTGAGGTCCGGACCGATCGGCCAGGCGTTAACCAATCCCATGACGGCAAAGTGCTTTCCTTCCGCGACGAGCATCTCGGCTTCGTCGGCCGTGCGAGCCAGTCCAATTCTGTCCGGATAGGTTTGAACCATTTTCTCGATGGCGGAGAATTTTTGTTCTGCGTCTGAGCGCGCTTTTGCGTATGCCGATGGGGTCCGCCCCTCTTGCAGAACCCAGTTCACGAAAAGAGCGCCGTCCAATCCGCCACGATCCATTTTTGGCAGATCAACTTGCATCACTGTTTCTTGGCCAACATTATTGCCGCCTTCCATGAAATCGAAAGGAATGTCTATTTCGGCATCAAAGGTGATGACGCGATCGTGCAGTGCTCTTGCATCTTGTGCAATTGAAGCCGGTGAAACTGCCATGAAAACGGTTACAAGGCTGAAACTTAGAAATAGCGAATATAGCATTAAGCACTTCTCCCGATTTTTTGGCATGCTACCTTTGTCAGATGGTAAGTGTCGATGAACAGATGCGAGTTACACAGGCGAGGCGGAGAATTCAGAAAAGATGGCTAGCTTTGACCGCCCGATTAATAAAGACATACCCCCTTCGCCATGGGTCCTGCGTTTTATGCATTTAATTATGTCTGGAGGTAGTGTTCTAGATGTTGCCGCCGGGCATGGACGTCATGCGCGAACGTTGCTCGAGCGTGGCCACGCAGTTACAGCTGTCGATGTTGATATGTCTGCACTCACTGATCAACCAAACTTGGAGCGTATGGAAAGTGACTTGGAAACCGGCGCATGGCCGTTCTTGCCATTAAGCTTCGATGGAATTGTTATGACCAACTACCTTCATCGGCCACACCTTCCCTATCTGATGGAGGCCTTGGCGCCAGGAGGAGTGCTCCTGATTGAAACCTTTGGTGAGGGGAATGAAAAGCTGGGCCGGCCCAGAAACCCAGAATTTCTCCTGAAGCCCGGAGAGTTGCTGGACGCCTTTAGCGATTACCTTCATGTCGTGGCATACGAGCATTGTGCCGAGTACGAGCCTCGCCCATCCGTGCGCCAGCGTATTTGCGCTGTTAAGGCTGATGGTCCAATGCCGCTAGATCAAAAGCTTGATTAGGCTTTGTCTTCGTCAGGCCTGGCAATGATGACTTCTGGTCTTCCTGTGCGGCGGGATTTAACTTTGGCCTGATACATTGCTTCATCAGCAAGCTGGATGAGTAGGTCTGCCTCTGTTGCGCTTTCCGGGTAGAAAGAGACGCCTAGACTGCCACCGATCTGATGCTCAACACCCTCGTATGAAATGGTGTTGGTGAAGATACCCATGATTTTATCAATGACGGCATGTGCGCCTTCTCGGTCGCGAAAACCTTCTAAGATGCAGGCGAATTCGTCACCCCCCAAACGTGCTGGTGTATCAGTCCGCGGCAGACAAATTTTTAGGCGCCGCCCTATTTCACGAATAACTTCGTCACCGGCTTGATGCCCGTGCGTGTCGTTGACGGCTTTAAATCCGTTGAGATCGATATAGACGAGCGAGACTTCTTGTTTGTGATGGTCTGCTCTGAAAATGCCCTGTTTCAATCCATCGAAGAAGGCGCGTCTATTCGGTAGGCCGGAGAGTTCATCATAAAGTGCGGTGTGTACCAATCTGTCTTCAAGTTTGCGCCGAATAACGGTGTAGCGAATCGTACGCTCTAAGAGTTCCGGCTCAATATCAGCATGCACAAGGTAGTCATAGGCGCCACGGCTAATCGCCCCTGTGTCAATCTTTTGGTCTTTAACCTCTGCCGTCATGATCACGGGGACGGTGTTACCCATGCGTATAATCTCTTCCATCAATTCGAACCCAGTGTGCGGCAAAAGGTCGTAATCGATCAGGGTGACGTGAATTTTCTCTTTCTCCACAGCGCTAACTGCATCGTCGAATGATGTGGCGACCAAGATATTCTGTTTACGAAAACCAGCCCTAGTTAATTTTTTTACCAATGCGTCGACTTGAGCGCCTTCGCACCCAACAACCAGAATCCGGATGTGGTCGTGATTAAAATCAGATTCCAATGGCATTAAGTACGTTCCTTTATCTTTGGGCGTTGGCCGCCTTTACGCCGCCAATCTCGCCTTATTTATGATGTAGAACGGTTAAATTACAACTAATAAGGGTTCTTTTGGTTGCCCGAGAGAGGCGGATAGGCTTGGTTTTTCGACGCCTACTTAGTCTAAAAATGTTACATAAGCTAATCTCAAAGTTGTGTTGGACCTAGTCACTCTTGCGTGGCGGCTCCGGTCGCCTCTATGCCGGTGCTATGACTAACACCGCAACTAACCAAGAGTCCCACTACGGCAACATCTCAGCCATTCAAGTTGACGCGACAAGCGGGTCTTCTCCGTTTTGTTACCCAGCCGGGGCGAACACGCGAGAGCACGTCCTCAGCATTCTTGAAGGTAAGGACTACCCGATCCTCCCCATTCGTGGTTATGAGGTTGAAACGGTCGTGGATGTTGGTGCCAACGTGGGAGCATTTACGACGTACATGGCAGTCCATTTTAACGCGGCAAAGTACTTCTGTTTTGAGCCATCGTTAGGCGCGGTGACATTCTTGAGAGAGAATATTGCTCAGTTTCCTAATGCGCAGGTGTTTCCGTTTGGTTTGTATTCTGAAGACACAAGCATGCTCTTGTATGAAGGCGCGTCACAAAGTTTACAGAATTCTTTGTACAGTAGCGCTGAAACACCGGCTTCTGGAAATTCGGTTGAGCTTCGTCATGCTGGGCGCATGTTTGATGAACTCGAGCTGAATCAAATTTCTATTTTAAAGGTTGATACCGAAGGGGCTGAGTTGCCGGTTCTCAATTCGTTGTCAGAGAGGTTTGAGAGTATCGATCAAATCTATCTGGAATATCATTCTGAAATAGACCGCAGGGAGATCGATGGTCTATTAGGATCGACACATGTCCTTGCTGCAGCGTCAGCAAAACATATCCATCGCGGCACGAATCACTATATCAGCATGAAACTTCTGCGTGAACATCCAGAGCTAGACATCTTGCGTGTGGATCGTTCTTGAGGTTGTCCGTTAAGGCTATTCCAGAGGGCCGTATTCGCCTGTGATATCTTGTACGATTTTTGTCACGAGGGCTTGACGGTCTAGGGCAAGCTGCGCTTCTAAATCTGCGTCAGGTTTGTGCGTATCGATTGCTTCCCTGATATCGATGCCCCGTTCTTTAAGAATGACCTCGGTCACAGCTTGTCGGTCTTTGACGGCCCAAAGCTCTTGGGTCAGAGAAAGAATCGCTTGGCCAAGCTTGTCCATATCCTCAGGGCGAAGTGCTTCGCGTTTTCGCGGTTTTTTTGTAGCGGGGTATGTTTTTCTATCTGCCATAATGATTTACGGTTTCCGACCATAGGTGAGCCATGGATAATTATTGGGGGGCATGCCCTCATATTTAACGTCTACAAAACCGATCTCTTCCATCAGGCCGACCATGTCCATGGTAGACGACCCGCGCCAGAACGGTTCCCCGCCGTATGTTGCCATATAATCCGTTCGCCATGCACCGGTCTTGCTGAGGGCGTTGTAAGGGGCGACGTCACCGAACAATAAGTCACCACCTGATTCCAACGCGCGAAACCCTTCCCGGAGAACGCCTTCAATCACTTTCACGGGAAGCTCATGAAGAAGGATGTAGGACGTAAATAGTCCGCAACTGTCGTCGTCTAGGCCAGTGGCGCAGCCATCAGCGTGTAGCAGGTTCCAGCTGTGACCAGCCAAATTTCCATTCCGCTGTGCCTGTTCTAGTTGGGCGATGGAGATATCGCAGGCCGAAATTTTTGCCTCAGGAAAGACTTCAGCCAGCTGCATTGTATAGGGGCCCGACGAGCAGCCAATCTCTACGACATGGGCGTAGTCTCTTCGCGGCGCTTGCTCGGCAAAGTTCTTGCGGTCTGCATAAATATCGGTTGCCTTGCCACCGGCGGCAGGTGGTTTAGTCGCTTTGCTAACGATATACCGGTGAACAAGTTCGCCATGAATGAAGCCCATGTGCCGGTGGCCGTCCCAGCCTCCCGTCGTGCGGTGAATGGGGTATGGCCAGTACTTAGGAACGTCGAGATCAGGCTCGTAGGCAAGGGTTGTCCCACCAGACGCTAATTTTTCGAAATAAGGAGCGAGTTCTTCCTTAATCTCTTCAAAGGCTGCCGCAGCCGTGCGCCCGTGATGTTCACCATGCCATTCCCCGACCAAATTAGCGGTTCGGAATGCCGGCACTTTCGCTAGAACGCTTTCGATCTGCTTGGCGCGCTCGTCAAGATCACCAGCCAGGGTCTCATCGTTGAGGCCAGCGCTATCGAGAGCCTCCTGCTGATCTTCCATTAAGGGGGCGATGGAGGGGCTAAACGAAGACAAAAAATCTAGAGTCGCGCGACCGTGTTGGCGAAGAGTGTAATCCATCATGGGAGGAGACCTCACGTAGACGTTAAGAATGATGGAATTTATCAACCGGCGCGTATAAGGGCCAGGAAACCCATGGAAAGAGCCGTACAATGACTAATTGCTTCTAAGTATGCGTTCAGTGCTTCAAATGCCGGGCTTTCTAACGGTCTTCTTTGGTCTCCTCGCGCCGCTATGATAAAGCTAGATTGAGTTGAAATGCAGACCAAGCTCATCCTAGGAAACTGACTATGACTTTTCATCCGTCTCTCCCAACGCCTAAGACCCCAAAATTAAGTCGACGCACCTTTTTCGTGACATCTGCGGCTGCTGGTGGGCTTGTGCTTGGAGTTCGATTGCCACAATCGGAAGCGGCTGCGGCAACGGATGAGGGCTCTGAGTTCAACGCTTTTGTTCAGGTGATGCCCGATAATCGGGTTTCCATCGTTGTGCCAGGCGTTGAGATCGGCCAGGGCGTTTACACGACGTTACCAAAGATCGTCGCGGAAGAGATGGATGCGAATTGGGATTTAGTAGAAGTTCGGCTGGCGACGGCGAACCCGGCGTATGGTAATCCCGCTAAAGAGGGCCGCCAAGCCACTGGTGGGTCCGACGCCACGCGTGGCTACTACGATGTTCTCCGTAAGTCTGGTGCAGCAGCAAAAGAAATGCTCGTCCGCGCAGCGGCGGCAAAATTAAAGGTTGATGCGGCTGAGCTGTCCGTTGACCGCGGAATTATTTTGCACAGGAAATCTGACCGGGCTCTGAGCTTCGGGGACGTCGCTGACGCTGCCTCCAGGCTCGTGCCGCTGGAAGAACCTGCGCTCAAGGACCGCTCCTCGTTTAAACTGTTAGGCAAGGTTGTGCCGCGTAAAGATACGCCAGCCAAAGTCGACGGTTCGGCAGAATTTGGTGCGGATGTCGCGCTTGAAGGCAAGTTATTTGCAGCGCTTAGGACGTCACCGGTTTATGGCGGTGAGATCGTCAGTGACAATAGAGACGCTCTCTTGTCTAACCCTGGTGTTGTCGCAATCACAAATGTCGATGGTGGCATCGCCGTTATTGCTGACACGTTTTGGCAGGCGAAGAAGGCGGCTGAATTGCTCGATGTTGAGTGGGACTTTAAGGGCGGTGATAGCCTCAATTCTCATGATATGTGGGAAGAGATGCGCGCCTCTTTGACCGACGAAGCGCGCCCCTTCTTTGGTACCAAAGGAGATGCGCCAGCCACAATCGAAAGCGCGACGAAGGTATTTGAGGCGGACTATGAAGTGCCGTTTCTCGCCCACGCCTGCATGGAGCCAATGGCATCCACGGCGATGGTGACGGATACCACATGTCAGATGTGGTCTCCTCATCAACAGCAAGATAGGGCGCGGGAAGAGGCCGCTAAAATTACTGGGTTGCCGCTTAAAGATGTGCAACTGCAAAACACCTTTGCTGGCGGCGGGTTTGGCAGAAAATGGGAGCCGGATTTTGCACGCCAGTCGGTCCAAGCAGCCATGGCTGTCACTGGTCGTCCGGTTAGTCTCATTTGGACCCGTGAGCAAGACGTTCAACATGATTTCTATCGCGCGGCGTATGTCGCAAGAATAAAAGCCGCACTAGATGACGATGGCAATTTAATTGCGATGCATAGCCGCCTCGCAGGTGAGTCGATTCTTCAGTTCCAGAATCGCCCGAAGAATTTTCCTGATCCGACATCCGTTAGTGGCGCCATTGGGGGCTCTTATGCCATTCCAAACACACTCATAGATTACGTCGAATACAAGCCGGTGGTGCCGGTTGGATTCTGGCGCGGCGTATCGTCATCCCAGAATGGGTTTTTCTCTGAAAGCGCCATGGATGAGTTGGCGTATTTTGCTGGCAAAGACCCGTATGAGTTCCGGCGTAATTTGGTTGTCGACAAGCCACGTGAGCTTGCCGTGTTGAACAAGGTCGCCGAGATGGCTGGCTGGGGCAGGGAGTTGCCTGCGGGGCGTGGCCTAGGCATCGCCTTTTGTCCTGGCTTTGGCTCGGTCAACGCGCAGGTCGCTGAAGTTGATATTTCAGGCGGTGATCTTGAAGTGGTGAAGATCTGGTGTGCGTACGACTGTGGTTTCGCACTTGATCCGTCTAACGTCGTCCATCAAATGGAAAGCGGCATCACCTATGCTCTGAGTGCGGCCCTATTTGGCGAAATTACACTTAAAGATGGTGTGGTCGAGCAGTCTAATTTTCACGACTATGACGTGATGCGGTTAGCCAATATGCCTGAGATTGAGGTCGAGTTGATCGAATCCGAAGAAATTGTTGGTGGTGTTGGCGAAGCCGCTGTGCCGGCTGCTGCGCCTGCCGTCGCTAATGCAATCTTTGCAGCGACCGGGCAAAGGCTACGCCGGCTTCCATTGCCAACCTCGGGTTATGGAACCGCATAATAACCTCGAGACCCTCCTAGCGGCCTGCGGAGGCCTTCTCTAGAGTTAAACATTGTTAGGTGCGCTGAGGTGCGCATACCTTTGGGGTGTAGCGTGTGATGATTCGATCAATGATCTTGCTGGCTGCTATGGCGTTGTCGCCAGCGGTTTTGGCTCAGTCCGACGAGGGCTTAAGTGCTGGCGACGTCGTTAAAGATTGTGATGATTGCCCAGAGCTGGTCGTGCTCCCAAGCGGGACGTTCATGATGGGTACGCCGATCAGTGACCGTGAGGTTGATCTCGTGCGTGGCGAGGGGCCGCAAGTCAAAGTCACGATTGATTACATGTTTGCTGTAGGCAAATTTGAAGTCACCCACGGTCAATTTAAAGCCTTCGTTAAAGCGACCGGGCATGTGGTGAAAGACGAGTGCCGCGTCTGGAACGATGACGCCGGTTTTAACAATGACCCGACAGCGAGTTGGCAAGATCGTCGGCAGCCGAAGCGGGTCAAAGGTGTGCACCCGGTCGGCTGTGTCTCATGGAATGACGCGAAGGCTTATGTGGATTGGCTGGCGCAGGTTTCAGGAAAGCGCTACCGCCTCCTGAGTGAAGCCGAATGGGAATATGCAGCGCGAGCCGGAACAACAACTTCTCGGTTCTGGGGCAATAGTTCGGGCCAGGCCTGTGCTTGGGCCAACACCTTTGACCTTGATGGCGCTGAAGAGTACCCGTTCCCCTGGTTCCCCGCGACGTGCCGCGATGGCTACGCGGACCTTGCGCCGGTCGGACAATTCAAACCGAATAATTTTGGTTTGTACGACATGATAGGCAACGTCTGGGAGTGGACTGAAGATTGTTGGGCGGCGACGCATGTTGGTCGCCCGCGCGATGGCTCAGCCTGGAAATGGGATGTGGGATGTGACCGTCATACGACCCGCGGTGGCGGTTGGCTCTCTGCGCCTGAACGAAACCGCATTGCATGGCCTGGTCGCGACCCCATCGAGAAACGCAATACCCAATTTGGATTCCGGGTCGCGCGTGACCTTGGTGAAGTGGGTGACGATGGAAGTATTCGCCGCATGACATTGTTCACCTCTGACGTTGAATTGTCGAAGTCTTTTTGGGCGGATGCCATGGGATATCGCGTGACCTTTGAAGACCCCGCGTTTGGTGGTGAAGAAACGGCGGAATCGTTGAGCCTGGATGACGGAAATAGAGCGCACTTTGTTATGATGACCCCGGCCAATGATGTCGGCCCGATGATTGGGCTACTTGGGTCCAGTGGCGATGAGTTCAAACCGATTGAACGTGAGGGCACGCAGCGTCCCCGCGCGGGTGAGTCGCTCTTGGTCGTTAAGGTGCCGGACATTTTTGCAACGTTCGAGGCTTTGGAAGCCATGGGTGTGCGCATTGCATCGAAGCCGTCACGTCTGTCAGGGCAGATGACCAGCGTGGTTGGATATGCGGGTACTGTTTACACGCCAGATGGAATGCGGATCAATGTGCAGCAGGTCGACTCGGGCGGTTAGGTAGTTAAAAAAGTCGAAAATAAGTGTATCGGGCCCATGCACTGTTCGTTCTAAGGAATGGGCCCATGCGCCACTAAAAACGGCACGAAACAATGTCGCTTTTAAAAGTTAGCAAGAAAAAATTGCATTGCGGGTACACATAGAAAATTCCGTAATGCTTCATTTAACGGCCCCGATACGGAGATCATCATGACTCATTCTGCCAAGCGATCCTTCGCACGTCGAACAAGCCTTGGCTTGATGGCAGGCACTGCTATTGCGTCTACGCTCACGTCTAAGCGCGCGATGGCGGCTGATAGTGCGGATGTGGTGATTATTGGGGCGGGCCTCTCTGGACTGACCGCTGCTAGTTGGCTCGAGAGCGAGGGCTTCACGACAACGATTGTCGAAGCCAAAAGCCGTATCGGCGGGCGCTGCTACACCATGACCGACTTACCGGGCAAGCCCGAGGCCGGTGGATCGTCGGTCGGCGCTATGTACGCACGCTTTATTGATTTCTGTGATCGCCTTGGCGTCAAGAGATCCCCGACGACATTTAGCGGGTTTGGTAGTCACATCCATATCAAGGGTGCAAATATTCTGAACAAGGATTGGGCTGACCATGAGCTCAATCCATTCCAGGGCGCTGCTAAAACTCTAACGC
The DNA here is from genome assembly GCA_028822445.1 of Rhodospirillaceae bacterium. Taxonomy (GTDB): domain Bacteria; phylum Pseudomonadota; class Alphaproteobacteria; order Rhodospirillales; family Rhodospirillaceae; genus WLXB01. The sequence continues at coordinate 520,138 of JAPKDQ010000002.1, forward strand.
CTTCCGCCTACCGGTTTCGCATGATTGACAGGTATAGTTTGTTTGATGACCTCGAATCCTGGTGGGAGCCTGAGATTACGGCACAGGATGTGTCCCTGCGAGATATGATGCTGGCCAATGGTCATAGCGAAGCGGAAATCCGTTTAGGCATGGATACCAATCCAGGCTACGGCCACACCATTGATGATTTATCATCGGTGCACATGATGCATGTGTGGAATTTTTCAAAAGCTCAATCTGAACCGGAACTGCCGCACTTCTGGAAAATTGAGGGTGGCAACTCGAGCCTGGTGAGCGCGATGGCTAGCGCTATGACCGGTGCTATTCATCGCAACACGCCCATTGCCGGAATTCGTACCGGTGGTGCGGGTGTCGAAGTTGTTGCTGAAGATGGCCGCGTGTTTACCGGCAAGCGTGTGATTGTGACACTGCCATTCTCGGCCTTGAAATTTGTTTCCTTTGATCCGCGCATCACGGGCTTGCAAGCGGAAGCGATTCAAACCATGCCCTATGGCTCGTGCTTCCATGCTTTTATCGAGACGGACGCGCCCTATTGGGAAAACGATGGGCTGCCTGCTGGTATGTGGATGGACACGTCTCCGGGTCGGGTGCGCCCGCAAACCGAAGGGGATGAAGCCGTCGGCATGTACATATTCTCGACGGGCCGGCTGGCAGAATTTCTTAACCGCATTACGAAGGAGCAAGCTGAAGCGCGCATCATTGCAGATCTTGTTGCAGCTAGACCGGCGGCTAAAGGCAAGGTGCGTGTCGCGCGATCCTGGTCGTGGGCGAAAGACCCCTACGCCGGCGGCATGTATGCTTATTGGCGGCCAGGTATGATCGCCAAATACAAAGAAACCATGTCTCAACCTTCCGGCCCCATTCACTTCGCTGGCGAGCACACATCGCAGTCCACGCGCGGCCTAGAAGGCGCAATGGAATCCGGCGAACGGGCGGCGTTCGAAGTGCTGGATGTGCTGGGGTAACGCTCAAAGCCTTGGAGTTGCGCTCACGGTGGGTGCTGGTTAAAAGAGATTATTCAGGACGCTACCGACGGTCAATTTCTGTTTGCCGCCGCCCCATTTATTCAGTTTCGTGTTCTGTTATTCATGTCTGTTTGCACAAACAACGCGTGCGACGGCATTGGAATTGGCTAGCGCTGCTGCTCCATGACCTAAGTCGAGGTATGGCTGGGCTGTTGAATTTTATGTAGGCGCCTTAATTTTCAACCGTTAAAGAAACACGGAAGCCGAGCAATTGGCTGTGATACAGCGCACCATCGCTGGCTTGTGCAGCTGCACGGACCCAGTCAGTGCCCGATGCCCATGAGCCACCGCGCGGGACGCGTTTGGTGCAGTCGCCATCATCCTCGCCGCGCCACGCGCTTCCGTCTGCCGGCGCTTGGTTCATGTCAGCATGGGTGCAGTCAGCGGTCCACTCCCACGCATTGCCTAACATATCGTGCAGACCCCATGGGTTGGCGTTGTAGCTGCCGACAGGTGCTGTGCGTTCTTGGCCATCGTCACAGGCGAACACGGGCGCGTAATCATACAAGCGGCGAAAGGTTGTGTCGGCTACATTGGCGTTGGCACAGGCGTCGCTGCTGGAAGTGCCCCAGTACCAAGGCCCCCGCGTGCCAGCACGGGTGGCGTATTCATATTCTGTTGACGATAACAATCGGTATGGCTTACCCGTGGTTTTGGCCAACCACGCAGCATAGGCCTCTGCATCTATGCCACTGACACAGACAACCGGGTGGTCTTCACGCTGGTTGTATCCTGGGGCATCCCAATCGTGATCGCGGATGAATCCCAAGACCCGGTCAAAGGTCCAGGTGTTGCAGCCTTCCCGGCCTGGTTCGTTGATCGTTCGATAACCTGTAGTTTTTATGAAGGCGCGGTACTGGGCGCGAGTCGTTTCTGTTTTTGCTACGGCTAGCGTGTAGGCAATGGTGACTTCTCGAATCGGCCCGTCTCCCCCTTTACGGTTTGCGACCCAGGGCTCTGATCCCAGAATTGCGGTGCCGGACGGGACCTGAACCATCTCGGGGCAATCGTCGCAGTCCTGAAACGACCCTGCTGTTGCTTGGTCCGCGAAGGCGAGGCCAGCGCTTAGGCCCAGTGTGCCGAATAGTATATGGATTCGCGTCATGTCCTGGTTTTCCATTGTTTGGCCGCAGTCTGGGGCCACCTTATACGACGTTATGCCCAAAGGTCTTGCCAGACGAAGCTCGCTCGGGTGTCATGGCGGTGAAGTTGATGTTTTCGGAGAGGGTTTTCTATGAGAACGAAGTCGATTGGATCATTGATCGCGGCTGCTGCCCTATTATCGGGCTGCACGCCGGATGGCATTGGGCCGGAAAACTATCAGTCTCGGAACCCTACCTGGGGTCAAGCGATGCAGGAGGTTTAGGGGCATGTCAGTCCTGACAGATCACGTTGGTTTGGAGGTTACGGCCGCAAGCCAAGAGGCCGTTGATGCGTTTGATTGCACCCTCGTCGCCTATCTTCGGTTCGGTAATGATATAGGCGATTTACTGAAGGCCACATATTCTCTTGATAGTGAAATGCTACTCGCCAATGTTCTGCGCGGATACTTTATGCAGATGATGGGCGTACGGGCTCTCGTGCCAAAGGCGCAACAAGCGCTTGAGGCGGCGCAGGGTGGCACGGCCATAGCAACGCCAAGAGAGCAGTTGCACGTGAAGGCTCTGGAGGCGTGGTGCAACCTTGATCTCTTCGGAGCATCAGAGGCTTGGGAAGCATGCATCCGTGACTATCCCATGGATGTGTTGGCGGTAAAGATGCTGCACTACTCACACTTCTATGTGGGCGATTCTATAAACTTGCGCAATTCCGTTGGCCGAGTTTGGCATGCCTGGGAGGGGCGCGAGGACCTAGAAACCTATGGCTATATGTTGTCTATGCGGGCATTTGGGTTAGAAGAAACTGGGGATTACGCCCAGGCTGAGTCCCTCGGACGCGCGGCCAACAATCTCAATGAATCGGACGCCTGGGCGGTTCACACCGTCGCCCATGTCTGTGAGATGGAAGATCGCCAGACTGACGGAATCGTCTGGCTTAATGCTAAGGGTGGATACCGAAACTGGAATAATTTCCGCCATCACCTGGCCTGGCATAAAGGTCTAATGTTGTTTGAAGTCGGACGGCATGACGAGGTATTAGCTCTCTACGACGACGGCATTTTCGACCCTGACTCAAATGAGTATCTGGACCTGACCAACGACATTTCGATTTTGGCGCGCCTCGACTTTGAGGGTATCGATGTCGGCGACCGTTGGAACGTGCTTGGAGAGAAAGCCAAGGGTCGTGTTGATGATAAATTGTTAGCTTTCGTTGATGCGCACTTTGCGTTAGCGCTAGGTACAATAGACAACGAGGCCGCGCGCAACTACGTGTCTTCCATTGACGACTACCGTGACTCAAAAGATGACACCTATGCGCATATTGCTCAGGTGGTTGGGTATGATTTGTGTGACGCGCTTGTGGCCTATCGCGCCAAGGACTTCGTTGGCTGTGTCGATGCGCTTGAGCCCGTGCGGGATCATGTTGAATTGATTGGTGGCTCGAATGCGCAGCGAGATTTGTTTGCGCAAATTCTCATCGATGCAGCGATTCGATCTGAACAGTGGTCGTTGGCCCGGAGTTTGCTATCTGAGCGTACCGCGTTGAAGCCAAGGAACGTGAGGGCGTGGCGCCAGCTATCCATGACCCTAAAGTCTATGGGTGATGACGCGGGCTATCAGTTGGCCTCCATTAAGGCTGATGCTGCTGGAAGGAGTTAGCCGCCACCCTTGCTCACCGTGCATACCCTTACCGCGGGCTATTAAACTCTAAATCTTCAGCCCAAAGCGGAAATGCTTGTCCGCATGTCACTTAGCTTTAAGCGCGGGTTGGTATGTGACGGCACCCTGCTTTGAGCCGGAAGCTCACGTTGTCGAACACGGCCATGTGGGGCCACCTGGCGCAGGCATTGAATGCCATTACTAGTGGACGGTCTTCTGATGAGATAAAAATCCCGTTATCTGCGTTTAGAGGGGTGTGCCTTCAATTTTAATTTGGCCTGAGATTGGTCGTTCCAGACCCGTAATGCAGTGGAATAGGGTGTTCTTGTTGAATCCCGAAGGGTTAAACAGGACAAATATATGTCTGGGGTCAATATGAAGGCCTATGCTGTTCAGCACAGTGATCGTGTCGCGTCAGAGACGATATTTAGCTGTTAGGCTGCGCCCTTTTTAATCACCAGCCGGTTGCTACCGGCTACCGGGGTTTGGCGCACAGGGCTAGCCTTGCGCTTGTCTACTGCCATGGCCACACTCACCCAAGCTGCGCAAAGGGGTCTTCATGAATATACAAAGCGATCGTGCCGCAACCGGCGAGCCTTCGGGTGGCGTCGGCGATTTTTTCAATCAGGTCCGCGGCTACCCGCTGATGATTTTTACTGTCTGCCTCCTTGGGTGGACGCTGACCAATATTGATCAGTCTTTGTTTAGTTACGCTATTACCGGTATTCGCGCCGAATTTGATAAGGACTTAACGGCCATTGGCCGCATTTTGTCGCTGTCCTTTCTACTAGCTGCCGTATTCGCTGTGTTTATGGGTATACTTGCAGACAAGTATGGGCGTAAGAACGTCTTTGTCGGCACATTGGGAACGTCTGCTCTTCTCGTCGGATTGCACTATTGGGTCCCGAATTTTCTTACTTTGGAAATTTTGCGTGTCCTCGGTTTTGCCGTTTCGATCGGCCTGGCCCCTATCGTCGTGACATACACGTCAGAAGCAGCCCCTGCGCGCTACCGTGGATTGATGACCGGCTTCCTGCAATGTGGATATCCCATCGGCTGGTTTCTAGCGGCGATGATTGCGGCCCCTATTATGGCGGACTACGGTTGGCGCGCGATTTTTCTACCGGCGCTTGCTGTGGTTCCAATCGCAATTATTTTGTCGCGCTTTCTGCCTGAGAGTCGCCGCTTCCAAGACGCTAAAAATGCGAAGGTTGATACCGCGCAGAATGCTCAGTCCTGGACCGCACGTATTAAGGCGGTGTTCGCACCGGAGATTCGCCGCCGTACCTTATTGTGTTCGACCATTTATTTTATGGTGGGTGGGGCGTACGCAGGCACAGCATTTTACTTCCCGTCCTTTTTTGCTGAAGTGCGTGGCTACGATGCAGAAACGGCAACGCTCGTTGTTGGAATCTCATACGGCATTGGCATTCTAGGGTATCTCGGCTCGTCCTTGGTTGGAGAGTTCGTAACCACACGCCGCAACACCATTGTTATTTGGTTGTGGCTTGGTGCCTTAGCCATGTGCGGATTGATATGGATTCCTACGACCTTCGCAGGCGACGTGCTTTGGTTCAGTTTGATGGCCGCATTTTTTTACGGGGCCAATGCGGTGATGGGGACATTCTTAACGGAACAGTTCCCAACCCACATGCGGGCGACCGGGTCTGCCATTGCAGGAACATTTGCCATGAACCTGGGGCACGTTCTGTTTCCGTTAGGCGTCGCCTTTGCGGTTGAGCCCTTGGGCTGGGAGTGGGCGTTTGCTCTGGCGACGGTGCCTCCTCTCTTTATTGCTGGGCTTGCTGCTCTGGCTATGGAGAACAAAGCCTCGGGTCTCGATATTGACGAGACGGCTGAATGATCGGAAGCCCGCTTTCACTTGCGGTGCTTGGCGTTTCGTCTTTGGAGTCTGCGCACAAATTTTATGCTGGCGTTGTTGGTTTGAGTGCCAGCTATCCGGTGACCCTATCTGGATCAAATTTCGACACCCATTGGCAATTAGGCCCTGGGTCGACAGCTGAGGCTGTGATGTTCTCTTCGGGGGTCTCTCGGGTTGGGCGAGTCTTAGCGATTGCGTTTGATGCAGAAAATCGCATTACGATTTCGCAGCCAGGAGACCGCACCTATCGGGGTTTGTGGAACCTCAATTTCTATGTGGATGATATCCTTGCGACCACAAGGTCGTTGAAGGCTGATGGCTATAAATTTTGGTCGGAGCCTGTTGGCTATGAGGTCAGTGCGGAGGCCGGGCAACCGGTCGAGGTTTTGTTTGATGGCCCGGATGGCCTGGCTATTAATCTGGTCGAGCTTACCGGTGGTGATGAGACGGCGATTGGCAAGCTGCGCCTAGAGGTGGACGCAGAAGGTAAAACCGAAACCGGGTACACTGCCGTATCAACAACCTCGCACTCGGTTATTGATCGCGAAAAAGCGTTGCAATTCTATCAGCAGGTGCTCGGTTTACACGTCATTATTGACGACGTTTTAGACAAACCGGAAACTAACCACTTTCTTGATCGCCCTGACGGCGCAAAAACGCGCGCGACGTTTGTATCTGCCGATCACCCGTTCGGTAAAATCGCGTTGTCCTGCCCCTTGAATTACAAGGCGCCAAACAAAGGCGACAGTCAGGTGGCACCGAATATAGGATACCTTGCGCAAGGGTTTCTTGTTCCGGACCTGAGCGCTGCGCTTGAGGCCTGCGATGCGGTCGGCGCAGACCGTTATTCCGAACCGGTTGAGATCATGATGCCAGGGGTCGGCAGTCAACTGGCGGCTATGGTGCGCAATCCGGGCTCAGGCGCCTTAATGGAATTAATAGAAGGCACGCACTGATGAGTGACACGATGCAAGCTATACAAATGGACGCCTTTGGTGGACCTGAGGTGATGTCTCTCGCAGAGATCTCTATCCCTAACCCTAGTGCGGGGGAGGCCCGTTTAAAAGTCGCTTATGTGGGCATGAATCCCTTCGATGCTATGGCCCGGGCCGGCAAAATTGGATTTATGCCGATTAGTTTTCCGTTTACCCCAGGGCTTGAACATACGGGCGTTGTTGATGCAGTCGGCGAGGGCGTTGATTCAAGCTTGGTTGGGCAGCGTGTGATCTCTCGTTCTAATTTCGGCGCCTATGCGGATTACTCCATTGCAAAAGCCGACATGCTTCTGCTGCTTGATGACCGCATTGACCTTAAAACCGGCTGTGTCTATCGCGGCTGCTCCTTTACCGCCTGGCACGCTTTGTATAAGGCTGGACGGTTGCAGCCCAGTGAGACCTGCTTGCTTCATTCAGCAGCTGGTCCTATTGGAATTATGGCCGCGCAGATTGCCAAGGCTAATGGCTGCAGGGTGATCGGTCTGGCGGGCGGCGCGGACAAAGTCAGCTTTGCCGAGGGCTTCGGTTTTGAGCATGTGTTCGATTACACCCAAGACGGTTGGGTGGATCAGGTCAAAGGGGCAACGGACGGCCGTGGCGTTGATGTGATTGTCGACGGCAACGGCGGCCCCAATGCCGCTCACAATATCGATGTGCTCGCACCGCTTGGGCGTTTGGTCTACATCGGCGCAACAGCCGGGGATATGCCCGATCCCATCGACGTGTCTACATTGATTTTTAAGAACGTTAGTGTTGTAGGTATGAATCTAGCGCCGATCGAAGATGTGCCGAACAGCGAAACTGACCAAGCCATTATCGATAATGTGGCGACCGGCGTATGGCGCGTACCTGTTACCGAAGAAGTTGCTCTGGCTGATGTGGTCAACCTTCACCGACGGCTGGAAAACCGACAAGTGCGGGGTCGCGCTGTCATTCGCGTCGGCGGCGACCTCTCTTAAATGCTTCGCCTGCGCAACTCGCACCAGCGGGTCTTGGCCCCGTTGACCTGACGTTGGGTGCGTGCCTTACGGTCAGTGGGTCGGTGATGCGGGCCGCGATTCGCACCGGCATGATGCCCATGATCAATGCTATGGCTAACGCCGGGTTGGTGTCTCTGCCCGGGATGATGAGGGGGAAAATTATGGCTGGCAGTGCCGCCAAGTGAAGCTGTGCGTTACCAGATATGGGTAATGTTTCTCATTACCGGTGCGACTAGAATCGGCGTTCTGAAGACAGTTTTTGGCGGACTCTCTTACCTAACTGACGTTTGTCACCGGTTACGACTGGACCGCCTTAAACAATCTCGCATGACTTAGGTTTGACTTGTCCTGTTGTGCTTGCGTCGCCCTCAGAATCCCGCTACCGAGGATATAGAGAAAACAACAACACGCTTTCTAGGGATGATTTGTGACACCCGAACTCTTGGTGTTGGCGGGGACCGCCGCTTCAATAGGATTTATCCATACGCTGCTTGGGCCGGACCACTACCTGCCCTTCATCGTGATGGCGAAGGCGCGCGGGTGGTCCCGGAAAAAGGCGTTGGCGATTACCAGCCTCTGTGGCTTGGGCCATGTGGCGACTTCGGTTCTTCTTGGCGCTATCGGTATTGGTCTTGGCGTTGCCGTCGGAAATATAGAAGCCATTGAAGCGGTTCGTGGTGATTGGGCTGCTTGGGCGTTGATCGCGTTTGGCCTGACGTACTTTGCTTGGGGTCTTAAGGCTGCATTTAGGAATAAACCGCATATTCATGTTCATGATCATGGCGATGGGACCGTACACCAACATAATCATAGCCATTATACTGACCATGCTCACATGCATGGGTCGCAATCCAAAATTGGCATTACGCCCTTGGCTCTATTCATCGTTTTTGTACTTGGGCCGTGTGAGCCGCTTATTCCGATTCTCATGTATCCGGCGTCTCAAGGGAGCTGGGGTGGGGTTCTTGCGGTCGCAGCGATATTCGGTATTTCTACACTTGTGACTATGACCGCCGTGGTAGCGTTTGCGTTGTTTGGGCTTAAGAGAGTCTCTTTTGTACCCCTGGCGCGGTTCAGCCACGCCCTGGCGGGTGGCGCAGTCGCGATCTCAGGTAGTTTTATTGTTTTTCTCGGATTGTAGAAAATCTCTTCCTATTCTCCGTATTCAGGGCAAGATTTCTTGCTATAAATAGCATTCGATAAAGAAGAAGGAGGGGCGTGTGACACTTGGAAGCCTAATAGGCAAAGGCAACTTACGGCCGGAAATGTCGGCTGAAGAAAAGGCGTGGTTTGAGGGAGAGCTCAAAGAGCAAATTTTGCGCTACGAAACCATTGTTAAAGAACAGGAAGACTTGACAGCCGAACGGGAGAAGTGGGTCGCAGACTTTCTGCACCGTATTCAGACCCGCGGCTATCATTGGCATGCTGAAAACCGGCGAGTCATTCCGAAAGAGGAAATTCGACCTCGTGATGGCAGGCCTCTGCAGGTCATTTACTAAGCGCGGCTTTCCCGCCGTTTGATTTTTGTTTGATGCGCGCTGACTAAGTCTGAATTCATTATCTAGCGCTGCAGAATAGGAGACGCACTATGGCTCGCCCACATATTGAACCGTTTGTTGATCGCGACGTCGGGTTCAAAAAAATGACTATGGCTGGCATGCCCAACGGCATGCAGTACAAAACATTGAGCATGGATACCGATGACGGTGCCGTGACAATGACCGTGCAGTATGATGCCGGGTACAAACAACCCCCCGGATTTTGTTACAACGAAATGGAAATTTTCGTGCAGGAAGGCTCGCTGAAGTACGGCGACCAAATCTGCATGAAAGGTCACTACCTTTTCGTTCCAGCCGGCAAAGCGATGCCAGCGATGTCATCAGACGAAGGTGCTCTGTGCTTGATCTTCTACAACTATGGTCAGCCCAGCTTCCAAGAATCCGATGAGAACCATGACGAATGCAACGAAAAGCATTTTGCCAGCGTGAACTCCTACGAAGGCTTGGATTGGACGGGCAATGCTTTGTACCCGGCGACCGCGCCTGGCTGCTTGCTCAAGATGCTACATTATGATGAGAAAACCCACGGCATGACCTTCTTGTATTGCATGGTGCCTGGGTTTTGGCAGGACAACATCAGCTATCACGATGTTGCTGAAGAGGCTTATCACGTCTGGGGAACGTCCTGGATGATGCAGTTCGGTAATCTACCGACGGGTGGCTACTTCTGGCGTCCAGCTTACATCAACCACGGTTGCTTCGCGTCTGAGCACGGCATTCTTGCTATTGGCCGTACGGATGGTGATTTGCATAATCACTTCCACCATGACCCGTACTCCTCACCGCAGGAGAACGCAGAGCGGGCGGCGTCTCGTTTGGCCCGTCAGAAACCGGCCATGTACAAGTGGATTCTCACGCAGGACCATAATCACGTACCCCATGACTTTGAAAATCCGCACGATCACGTTGATCCTATGGAAGCTGATACGGCTCAGGTTATTCAGCCTGACGGAAGTCACTGGCCCTAGGGTTTGATCCTATCTGAAAGGCCCGGCCTTCATAAGAGGAGCCGGGCTTTTTATTGGGCGTTCTGCGGGGCCACGCGTTGAAGGTTATTTTTATCCTGTAGCCGGTGCGCAGCTCATTCTGGCACAAATAGGCCGTTTCCTCTTTCGTAAAGATAGAGTAAGGGAAGACCTTGCACCTCTGGGTAAGGCCTCACCAACTGGCGAACGCGCTCGGTTCCATTTCCCTGTGCACTGCCTACGGGATTATGATTAAGTCCGTTAAGTGGCTGGAGACAGTCGCGCATTTCTTCGGAGAACAAGTATGCCCCAGACTTTAAGCCGCCGCGCTCTTGGTAAGGTAGCCGTCGCATCGACACTTGCGGCATCAGCCGGTCCCTTTGTTCATACCCGCCAAGCGCGTGCCAATGAGCAGGTAGATGTGGTTGTGATTGGCGCTGGATTATCGGGCTTGAACACGGCTGGAATTCTCGCTGAATCAGGATTGGGTGTGATGGTGCTAGAAGGCAGCTCACGGATCGGTGGCCGGGTTTGGTCTGCTGAAGAATCCTGGGAGACGAATGCGGGTGAAGTGCCAATCGAGTTGGGTGCCTCGCAGATCAGTCCCTCTTACGCTCGCGTTCTCGACGCCGTAGATCGTTTAGGGCTTGAGCTACTTGATCAAGACAGAGAGTTGTTGCCGTTTTCCGCCCACCTTAAGGGTCTGCATATCAAGGCAGAGGATTGGGCAAACTCTCCCGCCAACATGTTGGTTGGAGATGAACGCAGCATTCCAGCGATGCAGTTTGGCTCTACCATGCTAGCCAGGCTCAACCCCCTCATCGAATTGGACGATTGGCTCGACCCGAAGTTTACCGACTATGATGTGTCGATCCATGACCTATTGAAACGAAACGGTGTGTCAGAAGCGGGGATTCGTCTCACCGAGGTTTCAGGTCTCGGTGCCGATCTCCATGGCGTGTCCGCCTTACGCTTGTTTCAAGAACGCACCCGGGGGGCCCTTGAGCTAGAGTTTGCCTCCGAGGATGGTTCCGTTCCGACACCGAAGAACATTAAGGGTGGCACAGCAGTGCTACCCCAGGCGATGGCTTCTCAACTTCCTGGTGCTGTGCTCATCGGACAGCAGGTGATGGCCATTGACGTCGAAGAGAATGGTGTCGACGTGCGAACCATTGATGGTGGCCGCTACCGCGCACGTTTTGTTGTCGCTGCTATCCCATTTTCCGTTTTGCGCTCTATCTCGGTCTGGCCTAAGCCGCCAGAACCACAGTACGAAGCCATTCAAACTCTGAAGTATGCAGAAACAACGCGGGCCTTCTGTCGGATCAAAGAACCATTCTGGCAAGAGGATGGGTTTGAGCCAGGGCTTTTCTCAGATGGTGCCGTCCGCATGTTTTGGGCGATCGATAATCACAAAGGTGGGGGTGAGCACCGTGGGATGTTCGTGCTCAGTGGTCGTTCGGGCGAGCAGGTAGCAGCCTTGTCACCGGAAGCGGCGTCACAGTTTCTGGTGGATGAATTGGCGCGGCTGCGACCTGCGTCGAAAGGCCAAGTTGAGGTGCTGCGATTCCATTCCTGGGGCCGCCAGCCACTCCAGAGGGGCTGTAGCCCTATGTTTGCGCCGGGCCAGGTGACCAAGTTCGCCCGCGATATGATTATTCCTCACGGCCGGCTTCATTTTGCCGGAGAGCACACTCGACGGCTCGAATACGGCATGGAAGCGGCCATGGAATCCGGCGAACGCGCCGCGTTTGAAATTCTCGACCAAAGCTGAGAATTAGGCATGTCTCCGGTTCTTTCTCATAATTTGTCCCGGTGTTTTCCTGTCGGGGATATCCCTTGGCATAAAGTCGGTGATGGTTGGCTGAGCGGGTGCGAAGGCAAAATATTAAGAGCCTTAGATGATGGCTCTGTGCGCAGTGCGCTTGTTCGCCTGCAACCAAACTACACTGGTGCTACTATCGATACAGCGTTAACTAACGTACAAGTGTTTGTACTGTCAGGGACCATAACCCTTGGCGATGCTGTATTGCCAGCGGGTGGTTTCTTTGTCATTCCATCCAGCGCGGATTTCCCCGGGTTAGTGTCTGAGACGGGGGCTGAGCTAATTGTCATTTTTGATAACGCAACGACCGCCAAAACGAACTCCGTCAATCCCGTGATTTTGAAGTCGGCCTATGAGGTTGAACCGATCGTTCCTGTTGTCGATGGTGTTCGCCTCGATGGCTTCGCACGTCGTGTGTTGTGGGAGGATACAGGCACCGGCGCTGACACGCGTTTGTTGACGGTGCCAGCAGGCTTTGAGGGGCAAGGGCCTAATTGGCATCCGGTCCATGAGGAGATCTACTGCCTAGACGGCGATATCGGGCCAGACGACTCGCGCCTTATGGTGCCTGGGACGTATCTTCATAACCCGGCTTTTGGTGTGCACGGCTATCATGAACATTCCAAAGGTGGGGCTACAATTCTTGAGTGGCATGATGGTCGTTGGGCTGTAAACTTCATATCATGAAAAGCATGAGAGGCGGCGTGCCACACAGCCCGGTTGTAGTAATGCTTACCAAGAAGTATCGGTTTAGATATGCGTGACCCTGTCCCCTTCCTTGATACCAATGCCATCGCGTGGGTGAGGCCTGGGCCGCCAGGTATTTATTCCAAGTTGCTAAGCCGCGACCCGGAGACGGGTGAGCGTACGGCGTTGAATCGGTTGCTGCCAGAAGAGGGTATGAACCCGCCTGGAGCCGCGCACTATCACCGCACGACAGAAGAACTTCTGATCGTTAAGGGGCGGATGTCCTTTGATAGTCAGGTGTGGCTGACGCGGCAGTCTTATTGTTTTCATCCGCCGGAAACGGTCCACGGTTTTAAGAGTGCTGTACCAGAAGAGTCATGGTTTCTGTCGCGGGTAGGTAAAAAGCTGGATTTTAACTTTGTCGATGAGCCTTTGCAGCTTTCTCCGTATTACGTTTGTGCTGAACCGCCAGCGCGTGGGGTTGTGTATCACGCTGAACCGGCGGCCGAGGTTTGGGAAGAAATACAGAACGCGCAGCGATTCGCGCTCAGTCTTGATCCGGATACTGGAGAAGGGTCTGTGCTTCTTAGGACAAAGCCAGGCTGGGTATCTGGCGTAGATGGTGAGGCGCTGGCCCGCTTCGAAGAAGTATTTGTGCTAGATGGCGCATTGAGTTGCACCGATGGCAACGCATATGCGGACGGGTGTTATAGCTTTAACCCGCCTGGTGTGCAGCGCCGGTCACTCACATGTAAGAAAGCGGCGCTACTGTATTTCACCGTCGGGCCAGAAGACAATCAGTCGAGTGCTAAATAGCGGCGTTAGCTTTTTCGAAGAGCGATAGCTTCTTCTTCTGTGATGTTGACGATTTTATCGATCATGCAAATTCCACCGGATCGCAGGACACGCAAGGTGTCTTGGATGCAGAGCTTGTTGATTGATGTCGCGTGGCTAAACCCACCTTCAATTTTTAAGCCGCTACAGCGGTTCCGTAAATCGATACGCTTGTAGGTGTTGCCTTTCATCTCAACTAATATGGTTTTATTATCGATGACAGGGGTCTGCTTAATAGACTGTAAGCGAATGCACTGTTGCGTTACTTCGTCCGTATCTTCTGGTTCGGCAGATGCGGGTGAGCCTACTGCCAGGCTAAGTGCTACTGCGGCCGCGAATGCGATGCTTTTGGGGTAAATTTTCATTTCCAGCTCCGTATGCTTGCGTGTTTGGGCACCCAAATACTTCTATGCCTCAAACATTATAGTGTCTGCGAATTAAGGCAAAATTTTGGAGCGCTTATTCTGGTCACGTTTTCGGGAAGCGCGCTAAAGCGCCAATTTACGCCGTGGCTAGAAAAAGAAAGTGTATTACGGCCATGCATTTTCCGGCCTTACGGCCCAAGGTGTGGCCCGGATGTTTCTGTCATTACGTCCAGATGCCAGTTGATCGTCGGCCCACCTGCGATCAGAATTGCCTGACCAAGGGGAAATTTAAGACCATGCAGACACCAACGCGCGCCATATTGATGTTCTCGACCGCTGCATTTGCAGTGAGCTTTAGCCTTATGGGCCAAGCTCCAGAATCGATTAAAGCTCCCGCTAAGATGGCTGAATTGTTCAGTCCGGCCGCTATCAATAGCGCCATGTGTGGTCCCGCTGGCCAAGCGGATCCTAGCCGGCTTCGACAAATTTTGGCGGCCGCCTCTATGAGCCAGGCGCAAGCGGCTGGTGAATCGTCCGCAGATCCTGAACGCCCGCCATTGTATTCTGACTTGGGAACTTTGACGTTTACCGTGACGTCCAACTCACCTTTGGCTCAGGATTATTTTAATCAGGGCCTGCGATTTACTTATGCATTTAATCACGCAGAGGCAGTACGTTCTTTTCAAGCTGCCCAGAAGTTAGACCCAGAGTGCGCGTTATGTGCGTGGGGCGAAGCGTATGCGCTAGGACCTAACATCAATCAGCCCATGTCACCCGACGTAGTGGAGCAGGCCCTAGTCGCATTGAGGCGGGCCGCGGCAAACCGTGATAATGTTTCACTGCAAGAGCAGGCGCTTATTGATGCACTAGCCACCCGCTACGGTGATGATGCTGCTAAGCGCTCGGCGTCCTATAACGAAGCGTTTGCGACAGCGATGATCGACGTGCAAGCGCGATACCCAGACAATCATCAAATTGCCGTCTTCACAGCAGATGCGATCATGAATGAGTCGCCTTGGGTCTATTGGGAACCCAATGGACGCACGCCTGCCGGGCGCAACGGCCAAGCCGTTGCTTTAATCGAGGGGGTTTTAGCAAACGACGCTTCCCATGCCGGCGCTATCCATCTCTATATTCATTTGTTGGAAGCGTCTCAGATGCCAGAGAAAGCTTTGCCTTACGCGGAGAACTTGCGTGGGTTAATGCCTGGCGCGGGGCACATCGTTCATATGCCTTCGCATATCTACTATCGCATTGGTCGGTATCTAGAGTCATTAGAAACCAATGTAGAGGCGGTGGAGGTTGATGAAGCTTATTTCCAACGTCCCGATTCAATACAAGGCGGTATGTATCAATTCGGTTACTACCCACATAACGTCCACTTCGTTTTGGTCTCGGCGCACATGGCAGGTGACCGGACGCGTAGCCTGGAATATGCGGCTAAACTGGATGCATTGATTCCGATTCAGTTGGCGGCGGCCGTTCCTGGAGTGCAGCCTGTAAAAGTATCGCCATTGTTTACCTATGCTGAATTCGGCGCGCATGATCAGGTTATAGCCCTGCCGGACCCGGGCATGGAAGCCCCGTACGTTAAGGCGATATGGCACTACGCCCGGGCCGTGTCCTTGGCTCGTCAAGGTGATACAGAAGCCGCCTTAGCCGAAGTCGACGCCATCGCGGCGGTGAGCGAAAAAGGAAACTTTAGAGGCCTAGTTGGCAGCGGTATTCCAGCACCGGTATTGTTATCGATCGCACAAAATGTTGCGCTCGGACGAATTGCCCAGGCCAGGGGTGATCACTTTTCTGCCGTTGGTTACTTTGAAGCGGGCGCCGCATTGCAAGACACGGTCAATTATATGGAGCCGCCTTATTGGTATTACCCGGTCCGCCAATCCTTGGGCGCCGCGTACTTAGCCGTTGGTCGAGACGAAGATGCGGAACAGGCGCTGAAGGCCAGCCTTATCGATGCACCCAACAATGGCCTCGCGTTGTTCGGCCTTGCCGAAACTTACGTGGCTATGGGTGATTATACGGCAGCGCGATACATCAAAGACCTATTCAGTAAGGCTTGGGCGGGTGATGTTTCTGATCTCGACCTTAACCAGCTCTAATGAACCTTGGTTTAGTCAGGTCAACGCCCCCATTTGGCAATACCGCGCTATCGCTGACTGACATGACTCCCATGCAACGCCTTCCCCGCGCAGAGCTTTGAGGCATACGCCGCGTTCAGGGCCCAACCACCCTTCCGGTCCTGGTTCAAAAATTAGGCCCGGCGTTGATAGATATACTTGTGAAATTTTCTTTGTCTGTATGGTTAATGCTTGTCAAAGAAAGCGGTCGCGGCTGCAACTTTCTCGGCCGGATCACGACCAACAACAATCATATGTGCGAGGTTCGAGAGCGACGACATTTCTTTCGTTCCTGTAATAAGAGGTGGCGGATCGCTTTCGCCCGCCATTACTAAGGTCGGCACCTTAATTCTTGGCATGCGCTCGCGTGCGGGATACCGGAACGCGGCAAGGTAGGGTTTATGATAGGTCGTCAGCCCTTTGAGGACATCGACTGTATGTGTGTGCAGATGTTCTGGCGTGCGGCCCGGATTATTAAGGGCGTGCTCGGCGTCGCGCATAAAATAAGGAAAGAAGAAGGCTTGGTCGCGGACGAACTGAAAGGCCCATGGGAGGTGGGCGCCATGATCGTCTGGAGCAATTGCCGGTGCATAATTCTCTAGAATCTGTGCTTTCAGTTCAGCGCCGTATTCGACGATCCCATCGATCACAACCCGCCTCACACGATCCGGATGACGGCCGGCCATTTCACACCCAATGCGTCCACCCGTGTGGCTACCGTAAAAATCCACTTTATCAATGCCGAGTTTATCAAGCAGGCGGACCACGCTGTCTGCAAAATAGGTGATGTCTGGCGCCTCTTCTGACGGAGCGGCTGAGTCCCCATTCCCGAGCGTATCTGGCGCGATGACTTGCCGAGTTTCACCAAATAACCGAATGATGGGTTCCATGCCTCGTGCTGATGCCGGAGATGGATGAATAATGTAGACGGGAAGGTGCTCAGAGTTCGGGTTGCCGCATGTGCGAATATGCACAAGGCCTTCGTCTAATCTTATGAACTCTCGATCAATGTTCACAACGCCCACCTGCTGCCATTATAGCCTACCTTCATGTTCTCAATTGAACCACCTTTCAGTAGAATACAGAATAGTATTTTGGGATAACCAAGAACAAAGGGGAGGAGGAGCGTGGGTTGGAGACTGTTAACGTGATATCGACTGGGCCCTGTCGAGTATTCTACCGGTACTGGATTGGCTTGACCCCACCTTAACCCCTGACACCTTTTTTAAAGGCTCGGTCGCGTGACTGGTTTTTCGCTTCATAGGAACAGCGACGGTCGAGTTGTGGGGGATGGTGCATACGAATTCGGTGTTTGGCAGTAATTTACCTAAACAAGCAGTAAGCTCATTGAAATCTAATTCTTAAGCGGCCGGCGAACCGCCCAGCGGCTTACGGCTAAAATAAAGATTCGTTACTGGCCTTCGTGTTCGCCATGGTTTAGGCAGCCCCAGAATTATTATACTCTTTGGCTCGCTATATCTTTGGGACCCCCTGATGCTCTCTAAGTTTTTTCTTGCCGTTACCATGGCCCTTATTTTTAGCGGGGTTGGCTTGACTGTGCGGGCAGCCGATTCGATTGAAGAAGTCATTGTGACCGGCTCATATATCAAGCGCGATTTGCTCAACAGCGGGTTGCCGGCTGTCATCGTTACCGCCGATGATTTGGAGGCCTTTGGGCTAACGGGCCTCTCCGACGTTATCGGTTACCTGCCGTTTAATAGCGGCTCCGAGTTTAATGCCGATGTGTTTACCCAAAATCTGTCGACGGGGACGTCCAATTTCAATCTTCGCGGGCTTGGGCTGAATTCTACGTTGGTCTTGCTCAACGGACGGCGTCAGACCGTGTCCGGGGGTGTCGCTGACGATGGCTCTACCTTCGTTGACCTTAACGCGCTGGTGCCACTGAATGCGGTAGAGCGGGTTGAGATTTTAAAGGATGGAGCTGCCGCCTTGTATGGCACCGACGCCGTGGCAGGCGTTGTGAACGTGATCACGCGAACCGAAACAGATGGGTTGGAGATTGATGGCGAATTCGGAACGACAACGCGATCCTCACAACGTGATTTAGCGTTGCGCGGCATCTACGGCCTGCAGAAGGATCGCGTGCGAGCGACCATTGCCGCAAGTTATTTGAGGCGGTCTTGGTTACCGTCTCCGGAGCGCGATTACACGCAGGACAAAAGCTTCTCTGGGTTTGGTCAGCCGGGCGCGTTTATCTTGCTCGAGCCATCGACCATTTTCCCTGGTTTGCCATCCGGACTAGAAGGCCCACAAAGCATCATTGATCCGGATTGTGCGGCAGCGGGCGGGTCACCCAATGAATCTGTAGTGGGGTCTGGGTTGGGAACCTGCACGTTTGATTTCGCGCCCTATTACCACTTAGTGCCGCGTGAACGACGCTGGCTCGCTTTCGCGAATGCCTCAGCAGACATAGATGACGCCGAGATTTTTGCAGAGGCTGGTTATGCCCATTCAGATCTGCTCCGTGGCACGTCACCGTCTTTCCCCATTTTAAACCTCGCAATGGTCCCCGCAAATAATCCCGGCAACGTCTTTCAGGTCCCTGCATTATTCTTAGGTCGCCCGCTTGGGGCCAATGCTCCTGTGAACTTAGTCACTCATACGTCTGAGACTTGGCGTGCGGTGGGTGGAGCACGGGGCACCGTTGGGGATCAATGGAACTGGGACCTTGCTGCCACCTACAGCGCCAACCGGCATGTGGTGAAAGTCGGCAACGCGTTGGCTGATCGCTTCGATGCGGCGCTGAACGGAATCGGGGGGCCTAACAATGATTTGTTCTTCAATCCGTTCGGATCAGCCGCCCTATCCCAACCGGGAGACGCGACGCACAATGACCCTGCCGTCATTAATGACTTTCTATCCCTTGCGACCTATGACTACCGAACGTCGCTTTTCACCGTTGATGGCCATGTCTCTGGGTCGCTGATGGACATGCCAAACGGCGTTGTCTCGATTGCGGTGGGCGGCCAGGTGCGCCGAGAAAGAATCAATGGTGATCTCGATGATCAGTTTAACGCAGAGAATTATCTATTCTTTATCGGTGGCCCGGACTTCGCTGGCACACGCACAGTTGTTGCAGGGTTTGGCGAATTGAACATTCCGGTTTTGGAGACGCTTGATGTGCAGTTGGCATTGCGTCATGAATCCTATGGCAGTGGGCTAGACTCGACGGACCCTAAGGTTGCGCTGTCGTGGCGCCCTGAAGGTTGGATGTCTATGCGGGCCTCCTTCGGTACATCATTTCGAGCGCCTAGTGTGTTCCAGCAGTTTTCTTCACAAACGGTGTTGAAAAATATTTCGGACCCGGTGACGGGGTCCCTTGTGTTTCGTGGTGTGCGAACCGTCGGAACGGAATACTTAAAGCCAGAGCGGGCTGATGTGTTCAATATTGGAACGACCGTCCGCCCATCAAATGGATTGTCTTTTGGCATCGATTATTGGCGGTTCGATTACACTGATATTATCGTGAAGGAAAATGCACAGGCGATCATTGATGCTAATTCTTTTGATCCTCGCGTTATCCGTGAGGCCGGCCAAATTCTGCGTGTTGATACCAATTACATTAATGCACCGTCGGTCGAAACGGACGGCCTGGATGTTGCGGCTGCTTACGAATTTAACGGGGTACCCGGCGGCGTCTGGGCTCTGTCTGTGGATGTTACGTACATCAACAAGTATGTGATCCAAGAAACGTCAAACGCCATAGCGCGTGACGTTTCTGGTGGCCGCAACTTTCGTACGTTTGCACGGTCGCTACCAAAATGGAAAACAACACTTGGTGTTAATTGGTCAATGGGCGCGCTCGGTTTTTCATCGCACCTAAAAACGGTCTCTGGTTACTTCGATGATCAAAGTAGGGTGCCAATCAAAAGCCATATAACGATTGATTGCCAGGTTCGTTATTCCTTGGATCGGTCTAGGGTGGCTGAAACACGCAGCCCAACTTTAGCCCTCGGTGTCACGAACTTATTTGACAAGGACCCTCCGTCGGTCAACACGAACGTGGGATTCGATTCAAAGGTACACGATCCACGTGGTCGTGTTGTGTATGCGCGAATTATGGCCGCGTTTTAGCTTTTTCTCGTGAAGGCATCGCGGGCCGTAAGGGTTTCTGCAAAAGCGCCAGACAGTTGGCTTTGACCGGCACCGGCGAAAGACGAAACTTTATGTGGAGCATTCGCGGTTGCGTTGATTCCTTCTTTAACCATGCGCACCAACGCGACGGTTTGGCCTGGAGCGGCTAGATCATCTACCAGACCCCAATCGAGGGCTCCGTCGGCCAGAAGCCGTCCACAAACCAGGCAAATGCGTGTGGCTTTCGCAGGACCAACGAGGGCGCAATCCGCGCCAATAGCACACCTCACGCTTTTCCAGATCTGAGATGCCCTCTTGCTGCCACATCCGCCAGTCTTTCAGGTCGATTCCTGCAGAAAAGACGCCGGGAGCACCGGTTAGAACTACAGCATGAATACTCAAACCCCTTTGAAATCCATGGGCGATTTCGGTCAGGGCCAGGGTCGTGTCCTGGTCAAACGCATTCAAGCTGCCCTTTTGGTCGAATTGAGTCCGGGCTAGGGCGCCCTCGCGCTCTATGGTTACGGCATTTGTTGTCATGGCAATTCCTTCCTGTCGGCCGTACTCTTAAGTGTGGCGCTTTATAAGGGTCTGTAATGCTCCAAGAGCAGTGGCAGGGGGATTTAAAATGAACTCTTTAATTCAAGACATCGCGACTTCGACAGCCTATGCGTTTATTGAGTTGTTCGTCCTTGCATTGATTCTTTTGATTGGCGTTGGCCTCATCGCCGTTTTGTTTATGTACGTTGTAGACAAAACCCAGACCAAGCACGCGATCAGGCGCAACTACCCTGTCATTGGTCGCTTTCGATATCTCTTTGAAGAGCTCGGCGAGTACTTTCGCCAGTACTTCTTTGCGATGGACCGCGAAGAGATGCCTTTCAACAGGTCTCAACGTTCCTGGGTGTATCGCGCGGCGAAAGGTGTGGATACTACCGCAGCGTTTGGATCTACACGTGACATCCGTGGAGTTGGCAATATCTACTTCGTCAGTACGCCGTACCCGACGTTAGAGACGGATGCGGTCGAGTCAGCCATCGTGACGATTGGGCCTACGGCAAAGGCGCCCTACGAAGCGCGGTCGTTGTTTAATATTTCTGGTATGAGCTACGGCGCTATTTCTAAACCGGCTGTTAGCGCGCTTTCGAATGGCGCGCGCATGGCAGGGTGCTGGATGAATACGGGTGAAGGCGGCCTGTCGCCGTTTCACTTGGAAGGTGGCGCGGACATCGTGTTTCAAATCGGAACCGCGAAATATGGTGTGCGCGATGAGCACGGCGCTCTGAGTGATGAGAAGCTGCGTGCCGTAGCGGCGCACGAGCAAGTCAAAATGTTCGAACTTAAGATCAGTCAAGGCGCTAAGCCAGGTAAAGGCGGCATCCTCCCAGCTGCCAAAGTTTCCAAGGAGATTTCTGAAATTCGTGGCATTCCTGTGGGTCAAGCATCTATTAGTCCTAATCGACACCCGGAGATTGATAGCATTCCAGCGTTGCTCGATATGGTAGATCACATCCGCACCGTTACGGGTAAGCCTGCAGGTTTTAAGATGGTGCTCGGCGGCTACGAATGGATGGATAAGTTGTGCCGAACCATCGTTGAGCGCGGCTTAGACAAGGCACCTGATTTTATCACTATCGATAGCTCTGATGGCGGTACGGGGGCGGCGCCGCCAGC
Organism: Rhodospirillaceae bacterium; assembly: GCA_028822445.1. GTDB lineage: Bacteria > Pseudomonadota > Alphaproteobacteria > Rhodospirillales > Rhodospirillaceae > WLXB01. The sequence continues at coordinate 541,933 of JAPKDQ010000002.1, forward strand.
GTTGATGGACTACATGGGCCTACCTCTGTCTGAAAGCCTACCCGCGGTTGCAAATAAATTACGTGAGCATGGCTTAAAGGGGCGGGTCAAGTTGATCGCTAGCGGCAAGTTAATCAACCCGGCTGAAATTGCATGGGCCCTGTGCGTCGGAGCAGATTTTATTACCTCGGCGCGTGGATTTATGTTCGCCCTTGGTTGTATCCAAGCCTTTCAGTGCAACAAGAATACCTGCCCAACTGGGATCACGACCCACGACAGTCGGCTTCAGAAAGGGCTAAATCCGGAGAATAAAGCTGAACGGGTCCGACGATATGTGGAAACCGTTCTTTATGAAGTCGGTGTGATTGCACATTCCTGTGGTGTGCCAGAGCCGCGGCAGCTTAGGCGGCGACATGTCAGAGTTGTCACCGAGACGGGGCGTTCGAAGGGACTGGACGAAATTTTCCCATGGCCGAATCAAAAAGAAGACATTTAAACGCCAGCATAATAAAAAGAGCCCTAGAAAGTTCAGTGCTGCATATAAAGGTGAGAAATGGCCAAGACCCTGTACGATAAGGTTTGGGATTCACATGTTGTCCATGTATCGGAAACTGGAGAATGCCTACTTTATATAGATAGACACCTGGTCATGGAGGTTTCCAGTCCCCAAGCTTTCCAGGGATTACGTGAGGCTGGGCGTCAAGTGCATCGCCCGACCGCATCTCTGGCCATGCCAGACCATGCTATGCCGACGACGCCCGACCGCCTTGAAAAAATTGACGACCCAGAAGCGCGCGCTCAATTGGCGGCGCTGATTGAATACACGTCAGAATTCGATGTGCCTTACATCGAACTTGCAGATCGCCGACAGGGTATTGTTCACATTGTTGGGCCGGAGCAGGGGTTCACACTTCCTGGCTCGACGTTAGTTTGTGGGGATTCTCATACCTCGACACACGGTGCGATGGGCGCGCTGGCTTTTGGTATCGGGACGTCGGAGATCGAACATGTCTTAGCAACTCAATGCCATATCATGCGTAAATCAAAAACTATGCGGATCACGGTTGATGGCAGTTTATCACTCGGCGTTACGGCCAAGGACTTGGCCTTAGCGATTATAGCAAAACTCGGCACGGCTGGTGGTACCGGTTATGCGATTGAGTACGCGGGAGAAGCTATACGGTCATTGTCGATGGAAGGCCGCATGACGCTTTGTAATCTCACGATTGAGGCGGGCGCCCGTAGCGGCCTGGTGGCGCCAGACGATAAGACGTTTGCCTATCTAAAGGGCCGCCCCTACGCTCCTTCAGGAGAAAGTTGGGATCGCGCTGTTGCGTATTGGAGGTCTCTGGCGACCGATAATGATGCCGTATTTGATCAGGAAATCACCTTGAACGGGCCAGGCATAGCGCCGCGTGTGACTTGGGGGACAAGCCCTGAAGATTCTGCACCGATCACGGAAGTTGTTCCCAGTCCCGCTGACTATGAGGACCCTGACAAACGAAAAGCTGTTGAAAGATCCCTAGAGTATATGGGGCTAACGCCAGGCGTTGCATTGCAGGACCTCAAAGTCGATCGCGTATTTATCGGATCATGCACTAACGGCCGGATTGAAGATATGCGGGCTGCTGCTGCCGTGGCAAAAGGACGTAAGGTTGCTGAGGGTGTCGGCGCCATGGTTGTGCCGGGCTCGGGTCTTGTAAAGAAGCAGGCAGAAGACGAAGGGCTTGATCGGATCTTTCTGAATGCTGGGTTTGAATGGCGCGAGCCTGGATGCTCCATGTGTGTCGGAATTAATCCTGACAGAATAGAAGCGGGTGAGCGGTGTGCCTCTACGTCAAACCGTAACTTCGAGGGCCGACAGGGCCGAGGTGGTAGAACGCACTTGGTCAGCCCTGCAATGGCTGCAGCCGCGGCGGTCACAGGTCACTTGGTAGATGCTCGCGACCTAACCTGAAATTCTTCACCTGATAGTTTCCGAGGCGCCCCACAGTTTATGCGTGGGGCGCCTTTTTCGTTCCCCGTTAACAATCATTTAGTCTTGTACCGCAGAACAGGGTTTGCTGTGGGCGCGGCATCAGACATAGATCGAGTTTGGAATTAAGGGAACATATGCCCCAAATAACATATTGAGCCGCCACACTGGTCGCATTGCCGACCACGGTCGTCGTTTTCAGACAGGTTACGACAGCCGGATTGCAGTTCTAGTCAGCCTCAGATACCGTTGGAATTGGCAGAAATCGAGGGTTTCTGTTTTTCTTTCTGCTCATGACGCCTGGATCTTGGGGGCTGTTCCTTTTCCAAAAGTTTATTAGAATCCATGATGTTATGCTCTCTCGGATGACTTAATCCGTGGCTAAAACAGGACTGACTGGGCTGTGTGCCTGTATAAAAGACAATCATGATTAAGTTAGGCCAAAATTTTTTGCGTGGAGCTTACACGCCGCTGATCACACCGTTTAACGGCTGGGCGGTCGACTATGACGCATACGCCCGCTTTGTGGATTGGCAAATAGGGAATGGTGCACAGGGCCTCGTTGTTGGTGGAACTTCGGGTGAGCCCTTTTCGTTATCTCTAACGGAGCGTCAGAATCTTCTGCGTATTGCTATTAGTTCGGCACGCCGTCGTGTACCGGTGGTTGCGCAAACTTGTGGCGTGTCGTTGGCGGATACCTGGTCGTTGACCGAGCATGCAGAGCAGGTTGGTGCAGACGCCATCATGCTTATGATGCCGCCGTTCGTTAAGCCGCCTCAGCGCGGATTGAAGTCCTTTCTTTCTTACGTGTCTCGCGCAACAACGAAACCAATTCTGCTGTATCAAATACCGAGCAGAACGGCATCCACCATTGAAGTGGATACCCTTGAAGACCTTTGTGAAGCGGTACCCTCGATCGTCGGATTGAAACAGTCGTCTGAAGACTACAACTTCGATAGTGACATCATGTCTCGCATGGGCGATGAGTTCCGCCTGTTTATGGGGTTACCGAAAATAGCATTTGAACGCATCCCAAAATTTTCAAGTGGACTAATTGTCGCGCTTGGAAATATTGTTCCCGGGGAAATCGCGAAAATTTTCGTACACGCTGAAGAAGGTGAATTGGGTAAAGCCAGGGCCTTGCGTGATGAACTACAAGAGCTTAATGACGTCGCCTTTCGCGATACGAGTCCAATTGGTGTGAAGTACATGGCATGGAAAATGGGACTGATCACGTCGGGCGAGTGCCGCTTACCTTTGCCGCCACCAGAAGTAGATGATGTTGAGGCGATGGATGAAGCTCTCGGAGCGGCAGGGCTACTTTGACATTAGGTACGGTGCTACCCTCGGGTTAAGCGGGTTCTAATCAAAACACAACAGCGCAACGGAGATGGCATGGGATCCACACTTACACTGACGGCAAGTGACGGCCAATCAATCGAAGCCTATGTGGCTGAGCCGAACGGCACACCGAAGGCAGGCATCGTCGTCATTCAAGAGATTTTTGGCGTCAATGATCACATGAAGCATGTGACCGACAACTTTGCGGCTGAGGGGTATGCGGCGATCTGCCCATCCTTCTTTGATCGCGTCGAGCCGGGGGCTGTTTTGTCTTACACGGATTTTGGTCGTGGCCGAGAGATCGCTGGTCAGATGTCTAATGACGCCGTAGTGGCCGACATAAATGCTGCCGCAGATCATGTTCGTTCTGCTGGAAAGGTTGGGGTCATCGGGTACTGCTGGGGTGGCTCTATGTCTTTTCTCGGAGCTTGCGATGCCAATATTGACTGTGCGGTGTCTTACTATGGCTCTCGCATCATTCAATACAGTCCTGACATGAAGCCGAAAGTGCCGATGCAGTATCACTATGGGGAAATTGACCAATCTTTCCCGATGGATGCCGTAGAGAAGGTGATGTCGGAGCAGCCAGAGGGTGAGCACTTTGTGTATGACGGTGCTGATCACGGCTTTAGCTGTGGGGATCGTCCGCAATTTAACCACGCTGCGACTGAGTTCGCGCTTTCGCGGGTGCTTAAGTTTTTCGAAAAAACGCTCTAAGTCGGCTGGCGGTGCAGTCCAGTGATGCCTGAACTTGATATTCCAACGCTGCTGATTATTGCTTTCGGATTTGCTGTCGGTGGTTTGGCCAAAGGGATATTTGGCCTTGGGATGCCGTTTTTGGCGCTGCCCGTGCTCGTGACTGTACTGCCTTATCAAGTCGCTGTGGCGGTGTTTCTCGTCCCAAACTTTACGGCAAACTTTCAACAAGCTATGCGCAAGGGCCTTTGGAGACAAAATCTAAAACGCTATCTTTGGCTTATTATTCCTATGCTGGTCGTCATCGTTCTGACGGCGCAGATATTGTTAAGTATAGAGCAAGAGACAGGGCTGCTAATCCTTGGTCTTATTTGTTTGGCTTTTGTTGCCACACAGGTTTTGCCGATAAAACCCGTTATTCATGCTGGTCGCGAACGCCTGCTTAACCCAGTTGTGGGTATGGCCGCTGGCGTTCTGTGTGGGCTCTCCGGTCTGTATGGGCCGGCCCTCATTGTCTATTTGCTTGCTCTACGCATTCCTAAAGACGAGTTTGTTTCTGCCTTGGCCTTGATGTATTTTTTGGGGTCATTTCCCCTATACGGAAGCTTGGCTTTTGGCGGCATTCTGACGCTTGAGGTCGCTATTATAAGCGTTTTTGGCGCTGCCATTATCGGCGTCATGATCCTAATCGGCCAAAAGATCAGAGACCGCCTTCATGAGGAGCGATATCGTAAGCTTGTTCTTGGACTGCTCTTTATAGTCGGGTGCGATCTTTTGCGCCGAGCTTTGGTATAGCCGTTAAGCGTTCCGGGCCATTCCCGTGTAGTTGTGCACGATAATTGCGTGTCCAGCCGCTCCGTAAGAATTGGCGTTTGAATACTTAATTCCATATGTTTCTGCGGCTTCACTCCAAGCGTGACGTTCCCCCAGATCTAGGCTTGATGCATTGCAATCCCAGTCGTCGAAGTAGAGCAATGCCCCTTCAGATATGAGTGCTCTGTTTAGGAGGCCGTCGAGTACGTCCCTCGTCGACGAATATAGGTCGCAGTCAATATGAACAAAGCCGAGTTTAGTGCTGTCGCTCAGAACGGGAATAGTATCTTTGAACCATCCTTCGTAAATGTGGATACGGTCCGTTGACAGATACTGGGCGCAACTGTCTCTCAATTGTTCAGGATTGATTCCAAAGCATCGGCCTGGTGCCCATGCGCCACTGGCAACCATTGGTGATTTTAAGTCAGCGTCTTCGGTCGTCTCCGGCAACCCTTCGAAACTATCAAACAAGTGTAGATTTCGGGGTGTTATGCCGAGACTGGGCAGTTTTTTTGCATAGACGTTTTCTGAACCAGAGATGGATCCCGCTAAGGTCGTCGCTGATCGGCCGGTCATGGTGCCAAACTCTGCAACGTCGCCCTTTATCCCGCGTAGGTAGCTTTTGATTACCCCTTTGGCAACTTCGTTGAGCACTTCCTGGATGTGCCAATCCGCTTCAAATTCAGTCATTTTTTAGCCCCTAGTTGTATTTTTTCTAATAAACTAGATACGTGCTGTTCTATCTACAGCCTTGCGAAGACCTTAGATTCCCCATGCTAGATTCTGACAATATAGCTGGGTTTTTTCGGCAAAATAGCCCCAAAAGTGAATCAGAATGGGGGCGGTATTTTCTGTAGTGTTATTCGCCATAATGCGGAAAGTCCGAAAGCCTTTGCTTACAAGTCCGGTGGCCTTTAGCGGCAAGCGGTTTTAATTACCGATCGCAACGCATCGGCCATGAAGGAAATATTGCCCGGTGTGAGGGTCGGGTGAACTGGGAGCATGATTGTCCTATTAGAAATTTTCGCGGCATTTGGTCTGGGATTAGATGTGTTGATGGATGCCGTCGCGAACGCACTCTCATTTGATATGTCGGGACAAGCTCCCGCTCTAGCTGGCACGCCGAGTAAGGCCAACTCATCCACAATCCGATCTCTAGTCCAATTGTTCGCTAAGGCTTCAGGGTTAACTTGGACATAGAATTTATAGAAACTGTGTCTGACGGTTTCAGGTGGGGTCGAATCTATTAGGCAGGGCAGGTCTGCGACAGCGGCTGTGAGAGCCGCAGCGTTTTGTCGACGTGTCTGAATCCAGCCGTCTAGTTTTCGAAGTTGCACGCGGCCAATTGCAGACTGTGTTTCCGTCAATCTCCAATTGGTCGAAAAGCTATCAACCAGCCATTTAAATCCAGGGCTTGTCTCTGTCTGATGCGCGCGATCGAAATCCCATCCATGATCTCTTAACGACCACATACGCTTGTAAAGGCTTGTATTATTTGTGAGGACAAGGCCTCCCTCCCCGCCGGTTGAAATAATTTTATCTTGGCAGAACGAAAAACATCCAATGTCGCCGATTGTGCCTACGGGCTGTCCTTTGTAGAGGGCCCCGTGTGCCTGTGCGCAGTCTTCGATTACAGCTAGGCCATAAGTTTTTGCGACGGCAAGGATTTCATCCATGTCAGCCGGCCATCCAGCGAGGTGAACCGGAATTACGGCCCGTGTCCGGTCACTAAGCACAGCGGATAACGTTTCAGAGTTCAGGTTCTGAGAAACAGTGTCGATGTCTGAAACCACAGGTGTTGCGCCACATCGAACCACGGCGGATGCCGTTGCGATGAACGTCCTGGCGGGCACAACGACTTCGTCTCCCGGGCCTATTTCAAGGGCAGCTAAGGCGAGTTCGAGCGCCGCCGTGCCATTTGCAACGGTTAAGGCATGCTTGGACCGCGTTGCAGCCGCATACTCGGCTTCAAAACTTTGACCTTCCGTGCCCGTTCTATAATTTACCCGGCCGGACTGCAAGACAGAGGTGGCGGCCTCTATCTCGTCCTCTGCGTGGAATGGCCATGGTGCCAGAGTTGGGTCTAATTCGATCATATCACAGCAGCACTTCAATCATGTTCGAGTGTAGAATAAGCTCTTAGTATCGGTGTGCCTGATTGACACAGAGGCGTCAACGGACGGAGAGTATTGATGAGCCAATATGTGCCGTTTTCTTGCTAGGAAGGCTGCGCCCATGCCACTCTCCAACCCTCTTCAACATCCCACAGGGGCGTCACGGTCTCAATTGGAGCCACCATCCACTCATGACTTCCGATCAAGCTGACGCAGTTGATAGGCACGGTATTTCTGGAAGCTACACTATTGCTCTCATTCTGTTTGGGGCGATAACGCTTACATTAGTTGGGCACATTCTATTTTTTTCTGCGGGTGTAGGCTCAAATGCGTTTGAAGCGCTGTATCTGAATAACCCCAATGTTGCGCCGACGTATGCGGTAATTCTTGACCTCTGGCAGGCTTGTTTCGGTCCGTTAGAATTCGCCGTCCGGTCATTATCAGTTGCGTGTGCAGTCATCACTGTCGCTGCGTTGGCGCGCGTCTGTGTTGCCTGGTCCGGAGATTATATTTCCGGTGCTGTGATGCCTTTGGGGTTGGTTTTGTTTCCTCAAACTGCGTTTACGTTGGCGTTATCGACGCCCCACGCGCTGCTCTCGGCTGTCTTTATCTTGGGGGTAATGTACGCGACAAAGCGTGATCAATTGGGGACTAATATCTCGGCTGTCATTGTCGGAGGTGTTTGTGGCTTGTTGCCATTTCTTGGTGCTGCCGGTCTTGTCCTTGCTGTAGTGCTCCTGATTGTGGGCGAGGGCCGAGACAAAGGTTTCTGGGTTCTTTCAGCGAGTACAGCAGTTGCGTTGTTGGTGGTTCAAGGGTTCTTTTATTCAAACCCCTTGCCAGATTTATTCGCGTTGGGCTGGGGCGTTGCCCAGAATTCAATAGTCCAGGACGGTTTCTTGCGCTCATTCTCTATGCTGTGGTTGGCGCTTTTCTTTAGCGCCTTCGCGCTCTGGCGGTCTGAGGCGCTTCGTCTAAAAATGGGCCCCTCGAACGTTCGCCGGAGTATACGTGCTGGGGGTGCATTTCTAATCTCACTTGTCTGGTGGGCTCTTCAATCGACACCTTTGAGCGTAGATCCGCGCGTTTCATTCAATGCGGTTCTGGTTCTGGGTGTGCTCGCATCGTTGCCGATGGTCCTGTGGATGCGGTTCGTGATGCCATCCATCCAATCTGTATGGGTTTGGATTCTTTTGCCCGTGGTTATGTACAGCTGCTTCTGGGTAGTTATGGGACCTATCGATTTGTCGGGTTTTCCTTACGATCAGATCTCTGCCAGGCCTTAGCCTTGCTTTCCTGCGATGGAGGGGCGCCGCTGCGGGGTGAATTGATCAGCCCGATTCCCTGAATCCGTTGAAACCTTAGAATTTTAGATCTTCCTAGTCTTAATTCTCTCTTAAGGATACCCTGCTAAGCCTTTGTTCTAGATATATATATATGATTCTAATCTTTGCGTTTGTAGACAGGAGGCCCGCCCTTGGTCCATATTGTTCTAGATCACATGAGACCCCAGCCCGAAGGATTGGGACACGTTAGACTTGGTGTTGGCGCGCGACGGAAAGACCGTAACGCGCCTTTTAGTGTTGTTTAGCTGCGTATGAGTGAATGGTAAGCGGCTGATATGAAGCGTTGGACAATATTTTTTAAGAGTGCTATCGCCCGCTCCATCAAATGGGGCGCGGTCTTGATGCCGATGGCAATGGCGACAAACCCTGCCCAGGCACAGCTCGAGAGTATTTTAAGCCAGATAGAAACCGCCGGTCACGCACGAGTGATCGTGCGCATGAAAGAAGCAACTGAAGGTCACTCGTGGGCGCAGGCGTCCTCCGTATATGGTCAGCAGGTTGCTGTTCGTAAAATGCGTGAGCGTATTGATGCCGCGATGGTGCAGCGTAACCTTATAGTTGAGCAATCGTTCTCCAGCTTGCCTTTTGTGGGCCTTCAAGTTAATCGCGAAGAATTATTCGAGCTCCTCACGCTAGACGGCGTCGGGGGTGTCTATCCGGTTACCGTCGAGCGAAAAGCGAAGACTGAAGCAACGGTGTTGACTGAAGGTGCGTCATTGGCATCATCTGTCTTTTCTATCGATGTGGAGGACGCGTGGGCGCGCGGATTTCTGGGTGAGGGCCTGACAGTTGCAGTTATTGACGGCGGCATCGCTACGAACCATGCCATGCTTTCAGGCAAAGTCGTCGGGGAGGCTTGTTTTTCTGGGACGTTTGGCGTGGATACGGTTACCCAATGTCCGTCGGGACAAACGCCTGAAATTGGCTATGGCGCAGCATCGAACTGTCCATTTGGTTCCGATAGATGTGACCACGGGACCCACGTAGCCTCAATTGCAGTTGGCAATGACGGCGTAAATTTTGGCGTTGCGCGGGCAGCGAAGTTGATGCCGATCGATGTTTTCTCTGAAGTAAGCAGTGCGAGTGTTTGCGACCCTGACCCCGCACCTTGCCAGTTAACTGACTCATTGGTGGTCCTCGATGCCCTGAATTATGTCAACGAAATCGCCGACGTGTTTAATGTAGTTGCCGTTAATCTCAGCCTTGGTGGGGGCTCCAACACCGGGCCCTGTGATTCAGATCCTCGAAGGCTGGTGATCGACATGCTGCGTGACAAGGGTGTTGTCACCACAGCGGCAGCAGGCAACCAGGGTTCGAATGGTTCAATCAACGCACCGGCTTGTATCTCTTCGGCTGTCGCGGTTGGGGCGACAAATGATGGAGCGAAAGTTGCTTCTTTCTCTAATTTTTCTTCGTTTATGAACGTGATGGCGCCGGGTGTTAACGTTAGGGCGGCGGACCCTGATGGCGGATTGATCTCTCGTAGCGGCACATCGGTAGCGGCACCACACGTTGCGGGCGCCTACGTTGTGATTCGCTCTGCCCTTGCGCAGGCGACGGTTGACGAGATTGACAACGCAATTGCTGTGACTGGTTTAGATGTGTCGAGAACGGGGCAGAACTTTACACTGCCAAGACTTCAAGTTCACAAGGCTATTCTTGAGCTTCAAGGCATCAATATTAAGGTGTTCAACAATGTGCTTAGTTCTCGCACGACCGGTGTCGGCGAAGCATATATCCGTTTGTATAATTCTTCATCTGAAGCCGGGAGTGCGCGCGTAACGCTGCGTGATGCAGAGACGGGTGCTCAACTAGGCAACTGGACCAGCCCAAACATTCCTGTACACGCGTCGTTTCAATTCAACGTTAGTCGTCTGGAAACTGAAGCTGTTTCTGGCACGGTGATCGCGCGCGATGACCGTCCTTATTATAATTTGGTTGTTGAATCTGATTTTGATGGGGCCATGCAACACGTGCTGTGGCAGCAGGCTGCGGGTGTGCTCTCGAATATGACTAGCTGCTCTGATGGCATTTCTGGCGGTGAACGTTTACTTCTCAATGTTCATAACGCCTCCATCTTGGAGTACCAGTCATCGGTGCGGGTCTATAACGACGGGTCGGCAATCAGCACCGCTATTATTGAAGTCTTTAACGCGATGACGGGCGAGTCCGTTGGGCAATGGGTTAGCCCACCCATTGAGGCCGGCGCGGCATACGAAGCATCAATGACCGAGGTCATTAATGGCATCGAACTCGTCGAAGGGTCTCTGGTTGTGCTCGATGATCTGCCGGTTCACTTGAATGTGGAACTTTCCAGAGACTTCAATGGCTATCTACAGCATACAATCCACAATGCTGGATCGGCCGTGTTGACCGATATGTCTGCGAAATGTTTACTTGGAAACAACGGTTAGGGCGGCCCTTTAGCTTAGCGCTGCGTCTCCTTTAGGTTGTTACCATTCCCTGTCCGGTCTTGATGAGATCTGCCGGTGCGACCTCTTCCCGTTTTTCCGGCACTTCTACACCGCGTTGACACGCTGGCCGCGCGGCCAGCGTGTCATTCCAACGCCGCACATTATCTAGGCCATCTATTGATACTCCGGACCATTCGTAGGTGCGGACCCAAGCCCAGTTGGCTATGTCCGCTATTGAAAAGTCTCCGGCGAGCCATTCGTTGCTCTCTAGGTGGGAATCAAGAACTTCGATCAGTCGGCGGCTTTCGTTTTGATAGCGCGCGATCGCTTGGGGAATTTTTTCCGGGAAGTAGCGGAAGAAAACGTTAGCTTGTCCCATCATGGGGCCGATTCCACCCATCTGAAACATCAACCACTGCATAACAATGGAGCGCCCTTTTGCATTGCTGGGCATGAGTAGGCCAGTTTTTTCAGCTAAGTAAGCCAGAATGGCGCCAGACTCGAACACTGCAAAGTCGCCGGCGTCGTGATCAATAATAACGGGTATGCGACCGTTTGGATTGAGCGCGAGAAATGTCGCCGCTTTCTGTTCCTTCTCTTTAAGGCTGATTGTTGTAACCGTGTAGGGCAGTTTCATCTCCTCAAGTGCAATTGAAACCTTATAGCCGTTCGGTGTACGCGCAGTGAGAAGTTCGATCATGGTTATGCTCGGCCCTGGTTTATGAGTGAGTTGCGGTCTAGGAGGGTAACTGACTGTGTGCCGTTCATTCCAATCTATCGATCAGCAGTCTATAAACCAACATCTATAACTTAACTATAGCCACCCTATGTCCCCTGGAGCCTGAATAGACCCTCATGCGCGTCGATCAGTTTGATTTTCTTCTTCCGGCAGATTGCATCCCTGACCGACCTGTGAATCCCAGAGATTCTGCACGGTTACTTCACGTCAATGATGCCGGCCTTTCAGACCGTAGAGTTTGTGATCTGCCGGGCTTACTGAGGGATGGCGATGTTCTTGTTTTCAATGATACGCGCGTAATCCCCGCCCGTCTCTATGGCAAGCGGGGTGAGTCCGACATAGAGATTTTATTGCATCGCCCTGAGGCGGCCGGTGTCTGGCACGCTCTCGCTCGCCCCGCAAAGCGACTAAAGCCCGGCGATACAGTCTCTTTTTCTGACACGTTTGCGGCGGAGATTCTCGGTAGGGCTGACGATGGGTCCGTCCGGATTCAGTTTAATTTAGACCCAAGTGCCCTATCAGCCGCGTTGCAAGAGCATGGGCACATGCCGCTGCCTCCTTACATGGGGCGTGAAGATGACGCCCAAGACCGCGAAGATTATCAGACCATCTATGCCTCCCATGATGGTGCAATTGCTGCTCCCACGGCCGGGCTGCATTTCACGGGCGATCTTATGGCCGCTCTTTCTGCGAAAGGGATTGAGACGTCTTTCCTGACCTTGCACGTGGGATTGGGAACGTTCCAGCCCATGAAAGTCGACGACACTGATAACCATGTTATGCACCGAGAACGGGCGTACGTGAGTGAGGACGTATCTTGGCAGCTTACGAAAGCAAAAGCAGAGGGGCGACGTATTGTCGCTGTCGGGACAACAAGTTTGCGGACACTAGAATCAGCCGCTGGGAAGAATGGAGAGATACGCCCCTTCGATGCAGAGACCGACCTGTTTATTGTGCCCGGGTATAGCTTCAAGGCTGTAGACGTATTGATGACCAATTTTCATTTACCAAAGTCTACGCTGTTCATGCTTGTCTCTGCTTTTTCTGGAACGGATCGTATGAAGGCGGTCTACGATCATGCAATCAAGTCTGGGTATCGCTTTTACTCCTATGGCGATGCCTGTTTACTTGATTGTGGGCGGCTACCATGACCGCCCCGGGTTTTTCTTTAAAAGTAGAAGCCGTTGATGGCCAGGCTCGGGTTGGTCAACTCACAACAGCCCATGGCGTTGTCGATACCCCCGCTTTTATGCCTGTTGGCACTGCCGCGACGGTCAAGGCAATGACCGTTGATTCTGTTGCATCCACCGGAGCGCAGATGATTCTTGGGAACACGTACCACTTGATGCTAAGGCCCGGAGCGCAGCGCATCGAATCTCTTGGCGGCTTAAGAAACTTTATGCGTTGGGACGGCCCTATTTTGACAGACTCTGGTGGTTACCAGGTAATGTCTTTGTCGAAGCTCCGTAAAATTACTGAAGAGGGTGTGACTTTTCAATCTCATCTTGACGGCAGCAAGCACATGCTAACACCCGAACGGGCCATCGACATCCAGAATAAACTGGGCTCGACTGTGACTATGATTCTTGATGAATGCACGCCGTTCCCCGCCACGGAAAAAGAGGCGGCCGACAGCATGCACCTTTCCATGCGATGGGCGGAACGCTGCAAAGGCGCGTTTAAAGAACGGACAGGTCATGCGCTTTTTGGAATCGTTCAGGGGGGTATTTACGCCGACCTGCGGGCCGAGTCTGCGCGTTCTCTAATCGATATCGGATTCGATGGATATGCTTTGGGAGGACTTGCTGTCGGTGAAGGCCAGGGCCTCATGTTTGAGATTGCAGGCGTGACAACCCCGCACCTGCCTGCCGATAAACCTAGGTATTTAATGGGTGTTGGAAAGCCACTTGATATCATTGGGGCCGTTCAGCGGGGCATCGATATGTTTGATTGCGTGCTTCCCACGCGATCTGGCCGGACTGGGCAAGCTTTTACACGATACGGAACCGTCAATCTCCGTAATGCACGACATGCGGATGATCACAGGCCGCTTGATGAAAGCGTCCCGTGCGGCGCTAGTCGGGCTTACAGCCGCGCTTACCTCAATCACTTGATAAAGTCTAACGAGATTCTCGGCATGATGCTGCTGACGTGGCATAATGTCGCCTTCTATCAACAGCTTATGGTGGGGCTTCGTGACGCGATCCGAGCCGGTTCCCTCGATAACTTCGCAGCGGCCTTCCAGGCCGACTGGTCCAGGGGTGACATCGAGCCCCTTTAAAGAGGATCTGAAGCAAGGTCTTCTGCAAGAGGCACGACGTCTCGGGTTTGATGATATCCGCATTACTGTGGCGTCTTTGCCTGCGGATGTGTCGAAGAATTTAGACTCATTTATTGCTGATGGCCTTCATGGTGATATGGCCTGGATGGAAGAAAAGGCAGAGCGCCGTCGCTCACCTCAAGCGCTTTGGCCCGATGTGCGCTCTGTCATCACGGTTGCGGTGAACTATGGGCCGTCCACGGACCCTCTGGCGCTGCTTAATAAACCAGAGCACGGGGCTATCAGTGTTTACGCTCGTGGCCGTGACTACCATGACCTACTTAAGAAACGCCTAAAAGCGTTAGCACGCTGGTTAGTTAATCAAGCAAAGGGCGTAGATGTAAAAGTTTTTGTTGATACGGCGCCTGTTTTGGAAAAGCCGCTAGCCCAGGCCGCGGGTCTCGGATGGCAAGGCAAACACACCAACCTAGTCTCACGGCAATACGGGTCATGGCTTTTCTTAGGAGAGGTTTTTACGACGCTAGACCTACCGCCAGACGAGCCGATGGAAGACCATTGTGGATCATGCCGGCAATGCTTGGACGTGTGCCCAACGGATGCGTTTATTGATGCACGCCGTCTCGATGCGAGGCGGTGTATCTCTTATCTGACGATCGAGCATAAAGGTCACATTGCTGTTGATCTGCGCCCACTTATGGGTAACCGGATTTATGGTTGTGATGACTGCCTTGCTGTTTGTCCTTGGAACAAGTTCGCCGAAGTCGCATCTCCGTCTGTTTTAAACCCGAGGGTCGAACTTGAGGCGCCACTATTGACCGACCTCGTGTGCCTGGACGAAGCGTCTTTCCGTATTGTTTTTACGGGATCGCCTATCAAGAGAATTGGCCGGGATCGATTTGTGCGGAATGTCCTCATTGCCATCGGCAACAGCGGATTAGCTGAGATGTGTGCAGTAATCGAGCCCCTATGCCGTGATGAATCCCCGCTTGTTCGCGCGATGGTGGTCTGGGCTTTGAACCGTTTGGACAAGGGCAAAGCCATGCAAGTGAGGGAGTCCTTGATGCAGCACGAGGTTGATCCATATGTGAGAGGCGAATGGGCTGCAGTTTAATCACATTGGCGCCCACCTTTTTTTATCCTTTGTCGCGTGGGCGCGGGACTTCCAATATGACACTGAGGTGCCGGTGTTCCAGGATTGGGCTGATTATCGACAATGCTCACTCTGTCCTGCGGGTCACTTTATTATAGGCGTAGACGATCAACGTGAGATATACGGCCTAGCTCTCGATTAGGCTGGGCCCAACCCGATCGCGACCGCCCGCGTCACTATGGGGATGGCATTACGTGTCTATTCTCTCGACCTTAGCGGCACGAAAACAGAACGCTCCGAACTTGTGGAGTGGTACGGTTAGCTATTGTGTGGCTCCTGATCTCTCTGACTAGCCTATCAACCGGGATCACCTTGAGACTTATGCTGCTGCTAAAGCACGGGCCATTTGACCCAGCGCTTCTTGATGGCGCTAGTTGTCAATATTGGAAAAATTACGTGCAAGCTCTAAACACACGCGTTGCCGGGGTAGAACAACCTGTTCTTTGCTTTCTTCTAGTCCACCAAAAAAGTAGCTCACGGGCACACTGAGAAGCTTTGTGATTTCGTAAAGCCGACCGGCAGAAATCCGATTAATGCCACGCCCATACTTGTGGGCTTGTTGATAAGTGACACCAATCACCTCGGCCATTTTTTGTTGGCTCATCCGCATCATGATGCGGCGCACTCTAGTCTACGCGTCAACATGCTTATCGACCTCGTTGGCGCGGTTTTTTGGGCAGGTTTTACGCTTTGAGATACTTCCTAGACTATGAGCTCCGGTCTTTTATCAGACTTTCAAGTTGACTCTGCATAGCGTCAAGCTGTGCCTTTAAATCATCAACACCGTCCGTTGGTGCAGACCCTGTAGAGGGCGCTAGCTGTTTTGGCGATGGCTCTGGCTCGGTTAGCGTTCGGCCGGGGGCTTGCGACGTAAAAGGTGTCATCATTTTCATGGCATTTTCGAACATTACCATGTTCTGTTTTGTCATACTTTCAAACTGTTCGACCGGAAAGAAACCCTTAAATGCATTCTGCATTGTTTCACGCATGCGGCCTTCGTTCTGAGAAAAGGCATTCATACTTTCTTCTAGGTAGCGTGGCAGAAGGCCGCCTAGGGAATCACCGTAGAAGCCAATAATTTTCCGCAGGAACTTGATGGGTAGAAGATTCTGACCTTTGCCTTCTTGCTCGACAATGATTTGTGTGAGGACTGATCGTGTCAGGTCGTAACTGGTCTTTGCATCTACAACAACGAAGTCTTCGTTCTGCTTAACCATCTCCGCGAGGTGATCGAGGGTCACGTAGCTCGACGTCTTCGTGTTGTACAGACGCCTATTAGCGTATTTCTTAATCGTGGTTGCGTCTGAATCGGCGGGCTTTGCAGCCATAGCCTGCGTCCTTCCTAACGGATTCCCTTAGGGCTTAGTGTCTTAATGAAGCTCTATTGTGCGCTGCACAACGTAATGAGTCAAAGTGTGCTTTGCACAACGTTACCCTCAAACGACTGAGTTATAGCCCCCGTGCTGCCCGTGCAGATATAGTTAAAAACATGCAGGATTCGTTAGGTCTGGACGCCCTTGCCAAGGGGTAAATTGATCTTTGGTAGGGTCAACTGGCACAGATTTCAGCTGATTCGTCGATCACAGAGGCCTAGCGGTGTGTGTTCGAGAGCGCCGAAACCCCCCGCAGCATTGCTTGCTGAGAGTATCCCGTCCGTCGTTGTTCAGTCTGTGGACCCTGGTCATATCGGCGTGATAGTGGGCAGCCGTGCGGACAAAGAGGTCTATGATCCGGTCGCAGACTGGATTAAGAATGTTGCAATGCGATAATTAATGTCGCGCTGCAGTATCTGATGGCAAGCCTGATCTCAGCGCTTTTTGACAGGACTTTCTCATGACCGAAATAGTCATCACCTCCGCCGTTCGCACCCCTATTGGGTCTTTCTCTGGCAGCCTGGCTGGCTTGCAAGCCGCCGATCTTGGAGAAATCGTTATTCGGGATGCTTTGTCGCGATCGCAGGTTGGGGCGGCTGATGTGTCGGAAGTTGTAATGGGACAAGTCCTCGCTGCGGGCAACGGACAGAACCCAGCCCGTCAGGCTTCTATTGGCGCGGGTGTTCCGAAAGAAGTGCCGGCAATGACGATTAACCAAGTCTGTGGCTCAGGCCTAAAGGCCGTCGCTCTTGGGGCCAGTGGAATTCTGGCCGGTGATAATTCAATCGTCGTAGCTGGTGGTCAGGAAAGCATGTCCAACTCAGCGCACTGCACCTATCTACGCGATGGGACAAAGATGGGTGACACTCAACTCATAGATACCATGATCAAAGATGGTCTTTGGGATGCCTTTAATGGCTATCATATGGGTGCGACCGCTGAGAATATTGCTGAGCAATGGCAGCTAACGCGTGACGCACAAGATGAGTTCGCGGCCCATTCTCAACAGAAGGCCGAAAAGGCCATGGCAGAAGGCCGGTTCAAAGATGAAATTGTGCCAGTCACCATTAAGGTTAAACGGGAAGAAAAAGTTTTTGAGTTGGATGAATACCCACGTGCCGGTTCCACGGCTGAGTCCCTTGGCAAGCTCCGGCCAGCCTTCTCAAAGGATGGCACGGTCACAGCAGGCAACTCATCCGGCATTAATGATGGTGCTGCGGCCGTCGTGGTTATGGCTGCAGACGAAGCGGCGAAGCGTGGCATCACACCACTCGCCCGTATCGCATCTTGGGCGCAAGCCGGGGTTGATCCCGCTATTATGGGAACGGGGCCAATTCCTGCGTCACGCAATGCGCTGGAACGGGCCGGTTGGTCTTCTGGTGACCTTGATTTGATTGAAGCCAATGAAGCGTTCGCCGCTCAATCTTTGGCGGTATGCGGTGATCTTGGTTTTGACGCTGAAAAGGTGAACGTCAATGGCGGTGCGATTGCGCTTGGTCATCCTATTGGCGCTTCTGGCTGTCGTGTGCTTGTAACCCTGCTCCATGAAATGCAAAAGCGAGACGCCAAAAAGGGCCTTGCCACATTGTGCATTGGTGGCGGCATGGGCATTGCCATGTGCGTGGAACGCCCTTAACGAAATCGGTCGAAGGTGTGAGCACTAGAGTAATAATAGTAATCGCAATATTGGCCCCGCCTGCGGCGATATTGCTGGCGGTGCTCTTGGCGTTTCGGGCGGATACGTTCCGGCTATCTCTTGCTGACTTGAAGGGTTTGTATGCAACAGACCAGTCTCTTTTCACTGAAATCTCAGGTGTCTACACCCACTTCCAAGATGAAGGCGAGGGCTTTCCCATTGTGCTCATTCATGGGTCAGAAGGGACCCTTAGGACCTGGGACCCTGTCGTGAGTGCGATGAAAGACCGTTACCGCATGATCCGGCTAGAGCTGGCCGGGCGCGGCCTTTCGGCGGCTGGCGCGCCAGGCACGGTTAGCGATGATGTAACGCTTCATGGCATGGTAATTGATCTACTGGATGGGCTCGGTGTTGAGGGTCCCTTTCACCTTGTTGGCCAGTCTAGTGGCGGAACGATTGCGACACGTATTGCGAAGTACTATCCCGACCGGGTTGCTAAGCTGGTAGTGATGAATATGCCATCGTCCCCGGTTAGTGTGCCGCGCAGTGCACGCCCAGGTAATGTGCGCCGCGCAATGGTATTGAATGATGATTACCTAAAATTTAGAACCCGCGGATTCTGGCATACTTACTATTCCTATCTTTGGGGCCGACAGGAAATGCTGGGCGAAGAACTAATCACATTGATGTATGATCAAAACCGTCGGGTGCGTGCACCCATGGCGCGCCAGCTGATCCCGGCAAATTTTTCGCCTGAACAAGCGGACATAAATCTTGGTGGAGTTGTTGCGCCCACATTGGTCATTTGGGCTATGTCTGACCCTGTCTTGCCGCCGAGCCAACTAGAAGCTTTAACCAGTCGCATGACAAAAGCTCCTTTGACCGTTAAAGAACTGCCAGGAGTCGGGCATTTTCCCGCGCTTGAATCGCCGGAATTAATTATTCCTTTGATCGAAGATTTTTTGGAAGACTGAGTGCCTAGACTATAGTTCATACTCGAAGTGCATTAAAATTTTTACAGCACTAATCGCGGCACTTGAACCTCTTTAACAAAGCCGGACCTCTGGGTTTAATAATGGCGTTGGCAATAATGGTTTCAATTTTTCTTCTCTAGGTAAGATGAATTCAGCCTTTACTTTGTTCGTCTTCGGCAACGGCTCGTGCCAACGCACAGAAATCCCCCACCGATATTTGTTCTGGTCTGAGTGTTGGGTCGATGTCGGCTGCAGCACAGAGGCTTTTGGCATCGCCAAGTGCCTTGAGACTTGAGCGCAGCATTTTTCGACGTTGACCAAAGGTTGCCGCTGTTACGCGTGAGAGGATTTTTGCATCCGCCTCTGCAACCGAGCGTTCTAAGGGTACCATATGAATCACCGTCGACTCGACTTTGGGTGGCGGTGTGAAGGCTTCGGGCGGCACATCAAAAGCTCGCTTAGTTTCCCAACGCCAGCCTGTAAGGACGGACAAACGGCCGAAGGTCTTGCTGCCTGGCTCGGCAACGATGCGGTCTGCGACTTCCTTTTGGATCATCGCGGTTATTGAGGTAAAGGCTTCGGGCTTAGAGAGCCACCGAACCAAAAGTTCAGTGCCGATGTTATAGGGAAGATTAGCGATCACCCGCCTTGGTGCAGATCCCAGCGCCGACGCATCAATCCTCAGGGCGTCGCCCTGTATGACCTCTAGTTTGTCAGGCCAAGCACCCGCCAGCTCTTTCAATGGTGCAAGGCAGCGCTCATCTTTTTCAATGGCGATCACTGTTGCGCCAGCATCCAATAGGGATCGGGTGAGTCCGCCGGGGCCTGGTCCGATTTCGATTGTGCTTCCTGCTGTAATGTCTCCTGCCACCCTTGCTATGCGGGCCGTCAGGCTGAGGTCCAACAGAAAGTGCTGCCCCAACCCTTTGCGAGGTTGTAAACTGTGTATGCGGATAACATCACGCAGGTTCGGTAGGTTTTTTGGAGGTTCGGCTGTCATGTTTGCGTTATGTCTGTATGCGTTTGGCAGCTATGTCGGCAGCCATTTTTATCGCGGCAACTAGACTATCGCATCGCGCAATTCCGGTGCCGGCTAGATCTAACGCAGTGCCGTGGTCCGGAGAGGTGCGGACAAACGGCAAACCCAACGTCACGTTGACCCCGCCATAAAAATCCAAAGCCTTAAGGGGGATGAGAGCCTGATCGTGATACATGCACAAAACAGCATCTGCGTTTGCGCGGGCATCGGTGTGAAATAGCGTGTCAGCCGGCAAGGGGCCAAATGCTTTAATGCTTCTAGATTTTAGCGCGGCGATGGCTGGTGCAATGATACGGCTTTCTTCGTCACCGAATTTCCCGTCTTCGCCCGCATGAGGGTTTAGGGCAGCGACTGCTAGGCGTGGTGAGGCTATACCAAAGTCTTTTACTAGGGCCTGTGCTGTAATCTCTCCGCAGCGGATGATGGCTTCAGTTGTGAGGGATGACGCCGCATCCGCGTGCGCAAGATGAATGGTGACAGGCACCACACGAAGTCCATTCTGGACGTTTGCGCTGGCTAACATCATTATAGACTGCGCGTGCGGCCCGGAGAGGTGCCTAAGATATTCGGTGTGGCCAGGAAATTTAAATCCGGCATCTTGCATGACCGACTTATGAATGGGGTTGGTGACCATGGCGCTCGCTTCGCCATTCATGGCAAGTCGAACGGCGGTGTCGATGGCTCCAATCACGGCGGCCACGTTTTTTGTGTCGGGCTGACCGTTACAGGCTGGCTTCGTTAGGGGTGGATCGACGGGCAATACGGGTAGCGCAGTGGAAAAATGATCCAAAGCGTCGCCAGGACTGGCAATGCTTTGGATGTAGCAATCTAACTTGAGCTGCAAGGCCAGGGCGCCGAGGCGTGCGGGGTCGTCGATGACAAAAAAGGGCGGCAGGTCGTGTCGGTGTTCTGTCCAGGCCTTGAGAAGAATATCCCCACCAATCCCCGCAGGGTCCCCCATGGTGACAACGACCGGGGCGACCGGTTTAGACATCACAGACGAATGTCGATTAGAGCCTGACGGCGCAAGTCACGAAGGCGTTGGCGTGAAACGGTATCGAGTTTCTCGCTTTCGAGACGGGAATAGACCTGGTTGAGAGATGGTAAGCCGCTGTCTTCTTGTCGTGAGCACACCATTGCAAAGAGGCGTGCGCCGGCTATGTCGACGGGCTCACTCATTTGGCCTACGGGAAGGTCCATTACTGAATTGCGAACTGCTTCAGGTAAACCGCCAACACGGATTAGGTCCACGGGGCCTGACCCGGGCCCACCGACCTCAGCTGCCCATTCATTCATTTGACCGCAGCTTAATATTTGGGTCTGAATGGCGTTTGTTAATTGCGCTAGACGGTCCGGAGCTAATGCGGCCCGACCAACGGTAGGTAAGTAAACCTGACTGAGTGTGACCCCCGCCATCAGAGGCGACACCTCCGCCGTTGCCCGTTGATCCTGAACGACTAGGATGGTGTATCCCGATACCGTGCGTATGGGTTCAGAAACCTCGCCCGTTTTCAGACGTACCATCGCGCGTTCAAGTTCCGCTTCCAGTTCGCCAGCGTGGATCCAGCCAAGCTCGCCACCGACTGCAGCCGTGGGGCTTTGCGAAAACTGCTGGGCTAAGGCTTGAAATGGCGCGCCACTTCTTGCGCGTTCGGCAAGCTGGCCGGCGAATTCGCGCACGTCAGCGTCGCGGGACCCAAGACCAATCGGTAAAAATATTTCAGCCAAAAGGTATTCAGGCTTTCCTTGGTTGGCTGCTAGGCGATCGATAACGACCTTAACTTCTTCTTCAGAGACGGATACGTCGCGCGACAGCACTTCCCTGACCACACGTAACCAAACCACGTCGGCTTCAACCTGAGAGTAAAACGTTCCGGGGTCGATGCCTTGTTCGCTGAGCATGGATAAAAATGCGCCCGACGGCATGCCGTTATTCTGTTCGATGGTTTGCACGGCGCCGAGGACTTCGGCTTCTTCTGTTTCAATTTCCTCGCGACGGGCTTCCTGAAGCTTCAGTTTTTCTTCGATGAGCGCGTTCATGACCTGTGGCAGCAGCCGTTGGCGCACCTCCACAGTGTCTTCGATGCCAGACGTTATGAGGAATAGTGCTATTCGGGATTGAACGTCAAACAGGGTGATGACGTCTTCATTGACCACGGCCGCAATCCGCACGGCGTCTTGTTGTGCGACGGCTTGGTTCGGGGCGGTCATCGCCACCAGACCAAAAAGGATCACAAGATTTCGGATTGTATTAAAAAAGAAGCGGTTCATGCTCGTGTCCAAGCTCCTGGTCTTTTTATTCGGACGTTTGTCTTCTGGCGCGGCCCCGCTGAGCGCGCGTGAGCCGTACCATACTCATGTGTGCAGCTTCATTCCAGCCCGCAATGTAGATGCTGGTTTGCGTCTCGGGGGTGTTTGAAAAATGCTTTTGCCGTCCGGACTGTTCTAAGGGGGTGTACATGGTATAGTAGAAATTATGGCAACTAGACGGTATAGCCGCAGCATCACTCTTTTTTTGATGGCTGCTTTTTTGATTTCCCCACCGCTGACTAGTGTTTTAGCGGATGGCTTGGGGATTGACCTGGCCCATCATCACTGTGAATTCCGCAGCCATGATGCCGGCACCCATGATGCCGGCACCCAAGAGGCCGGCACCCAAGAGGCCGGCACCC
>JAPKDQ010000024.1 GCA_028822445.1 Rhodospirillaceae bacterium
CAATGATCGGCCTGTCACAATCCAGAATAGCTCTCGCAGCGGGCGTCGTTCCTGGACGCACATCTCTAAGCCTTTTACTCCCGCCGCCCTGTACCATGACTTCTCTAACATCGTCCCCAGAACAAAAAGCCCTTCCAGCACCCGTGAGAATAATGCACCTGACATCAGGGTCCTTTTGAAGGTTAACAAAAATTTCCTCGAGCTCCGCGTACGCCAGCCAATTGATGGCGTTCATGATCTCAGGGCGGTTCAGGGTTACCGTGGCGATATGATCCGATACTTCTAGGATCATGCATTCATAGTCAGACATGAGTGAATCCTCTTTTCCGGTTACCATAATGCTTTGACCTGCCTAAGGAAACCTCAATGCGCTTGGGAAAACTTAACCACCACAAGCTAGCTACTCGCAAAATTTTGTTAGCCCTAATCCTTTTGTCTATAGGAAACACCTTTGCCACTGATTCGGACGAAGTTTTACGCAAACGTGTCTCCAGCGTCCTCAAAGAGACACCGTTAATCGACGGCCATAATGACCTGCCGATGGAGTACACGAACCGGGTTAAAGGCAATCTAGATCAGATGCCGTTCACCTCAGATCTGTCCGCCATCGAGCGACCAACGCACACAGACTACCCAAGGATGGTCAAAGGCATGATAGGTGGGCAGTTTTGGTCTGTGTACATCCCTATCACTGCCTATCCCGGCGCCAGCGGCGACGTTGGCCGTGTACTGAAACAGATTGATGTCGTGCACCGTATGATCACCACTTATCCGGATCAGCTTGAGCTGGCACTAACCGCCAATGAGATCATTAGTGCACACCATCGAGGGAAGATTGCGTCACTGATGGGCATTGAAGGCGGTCACTCAATAGAAAACTCCCTCGCCAACCTAAGAATGCTCTACCGAACTGGCGCGAGGTACATGACCCTCACGCATTCCAAGGGATTGCGCTGGGCGGATTCTGCGACGGACGAAGAACGGGTTGGAGGCCTTTCGCCGTTTGGCAAAGAAGTCGTTCGTGAGATGAACCGACTAGGTATGCTCGTCGATCTTTCGCACGTGTCTGTTAGTGCGATGAATGATGCGCTGGATGTATCAACCGCACCGGTCATTTTTTCGCACTCCAGCGCCTACGCACTCACCGCTCACAAACGGAACATTCCTGATGAGGTGCTACTGCGTTTACAAGCGAATAACGGTGTCGCGATGGTGACTTTTTTCCCTAGTTATGTGTCCGAGACCGTTCGGCTTTCCTGGATCAGGCTGCGAGAAATGGTCAATGCCCAAACCGAAGATCCAAAGGAACAGACAAAATTGTATAGAGCACAACTATTAACGCTGCCGCGCCCAACCCTTGCGGATGTCGCTGACCACATTGACCATATTCGCAACCTAATCGGCATCGACCACATTGGGCTGGGTGGCGACTATGATGGCATGCCGCCCGGACCAATTGGGTTGGAGGATGTGTCAACCTACCCTGCGCTGCTCACAGAACTGCTTAGACGCGGTTACAGCGATGCAGATATTGCAAAAATAGCCGGCGGTAATATCTTACGGGTCATGCAAGCGGTTGAAATCGTGGCCCGAACAGAACAGGCAAGGCGACTTCCGTCTAATGCCCAGATTGAGGAATTAGATGACCTGCCTCCCGCATCAGCAGGAGAACTTTGAGATGACGAGGCTTAGCCTCGTTGCTGAAGGCCTGAGTGATGGCACCGGCCATTTATCCATCACCATTAGCTTACGATTGCCCGAACCGGTCGACCAAGACCCTTCGCTTTCGTTTGATTTTTCGGAGCAGATCGAGCGCCGCAATAGAGGCCAACGTATGTGCAGTTACCTTTGAGTGCGCTTCGGCGGGCTCCAGCTTTCCTAGGCCTTGCTTTCTTTGGCCTCAGGCACTGTTTACATCCTTACTGCTCCGGGGCAACTCAATCGACGCCATTTGCGTTACGCGGCAACTATAATAAGGGCGATCGACTCCAGTCAAAAGTCGATCACCTGCCTCTTTTTTAACGGGCGCGGACAAACGCTGCAATTGAGGCCACCGTATCTGCGGTTATCTCGGGCGTAACATCAACAAACCCCATGTCCCCTGCGTGCGGCGTTCCATTGACTGTCCGCGCGCTGACTGGCACGCCGGCCGCGAGCAATTTACGATAAAAAACCAGGCCCTCGTCTCGCAGCGGGTCCAACTCGTTAACCGAGATCAGATGCGCGGGTAGACCTTGGAGTTCGGCAATGCTAGCGTGATACGGCCACGCCAAAGGGTTAAGACTATTCACACCTTCTGGGTCGTAGACCTTAGCCATCGATCTCATCGTAGAACAGCCAAGCATATAATCGTCGTTTTCAAACAACGATAGCAGTTCCTCGCTGGGCGCAGCATACCCCCCATAAATGTAAGGACACATCGCATAAACGCCATCGATCTCATCGACCCAGCCCTCGACATTAGCCTTAAGCGCGGTCGCAATCGAAAGGTTACCACCGCCAGATTCGCCACTAAGAGTCACTGAACTCAGCTGCAATTCATGTCTTTGCTGGTGCGCCCAGCGCAACGACGCGGCACAATCGTTTAATCCCGCTGGAAACGGATGATTGCCTAATTGCCCACCGCCGTTTCGATATTCAACACCGATGACAACTATTCCCTGCTCAGCCAAAATATTGCGCCAAAGCACAGCACTAGGATCTGCAGCGGTCATCATTACCATACCCCCACCATGAATATGAACTACGCCGGGCAAGTCGCTCGTTCGGTCTTTTGGCTGATGGATGTGAAGGGTGATGTCGTTTCCATCAACACCCAAAATAGTCTTTTCTGTGACGACAACAGCGTCAAACTTTCGCATATTGGCGAACATTTCGGGGTGGGCTGCCGCTTGGGCATTCTCAAACGCCATGCAATGGTCCAGACATTGTTCATACGTTGCGTCAACCGGCAGAGGCTCGATGCCTGCGCCGAAGCCGCCTAACAATTTGACGACTTCAGCGATTCTGGGATCCGCTCTGCTATCCGTCTCGAACCGCAGCTCATCGTTGCCTAGCCTTCCTGGAAGTAATGACTGATCTACCATGGTGCGCATCCCTTAGTGAAATTAGTAATGTATCGGTTATAACACAAGCGGTTGAGCCGTGAAAAGCATCAGCGGGAAGCATCGAGTTGTTGGCTCTGAGGCAGCTCTTTGACGACCCAGCACGCCGCCGTTGATGGCAAAAG
>JAPKDQ010000011.1 GCA_028822445.1 Rhodospirillaceae bacterium
AGAGAGCTAGAGAGCTAGAGAGCTAGAGAGCTAGAGAGCTAGAGAGCTAGAGAGCTAGAGAGCATAGCGAAGCGCTTGCCCAGCCTCATGGCAACTGTTACCTAAACTAACGGACAACGTCATATTTCAACTTAAGGATTGAGCTTATGCCCGGCCCCCTTGACGGTATCAAAATACTGGAACTTACAGCTGTCGTGCTGGGTCCATGGGCATGTCAGATGCTTGGCGACATGGGGGCAGACGTCATTAAGATTGAGGCGCCGTATGGAGACAGCAACAGATCTCTGGGCGCCGTCAGAAATACCAAAGGTATGGCTGCGCTATACCTAACCTGTAATAGAAACAAGCGCAGCCTGGTGCTTGACCTCAAGAAGCCAGAGGCTCGCGACGCACTACTGGAGCTTGTGAAAACCGCAGACGTATTAGTCCACAACAACCGGCCGCAAGTGATGGATAAACTGAAACTAGATTACGACACCCTGAAGGCAATCAATCCAAAACTTATTTATTGCGGTTCATACGGTTACGGCAAGAAAGGACCTTACGGCGAAAAGGGAGCCTTGGATGACTCTATCCAAGCCGTTTCCGGCATTGCCATGCTCAACAAGCTAGTGCTTGGCGAACCACGGTACCTTCCAACAATCGTTTGCGACAAGACAACGGCAATGGCCGTCGTACAAGCCGTGCTCGCCGCGCTGTTCCACAGAGAACGAACAGGTCGCGGTCAAGAAATCGAAGTCCCTATGTACGAAACTATGGTTTCTTATGTGATGGCGGAGCATTTATGGGGTAGCACCTTCGAGCCTCCCATCGGTGGACCTGGCTACATAAGATTAATGAGCGAACACCGCAAACCCTACCCAACCAAAGACGGCTATATCGCCATTCTTCCTTACTTGGATGCACACTGGGAGACCTTCTGCAAACTTGCTGGGCGTGAGGAACTGCTCGAAGACCCACGTTTCAAATCCTTATCTGACCGTGTTGCTAATATCGATGATACGTATCAAGAAACCGGCAAAACAATGCTGAAGAAGACGACAAGAGAGTGGATGGATATATTTGGAAAAACCAGCGTCCCGACCATCATCGTCAATAGCCTGGAGGACCTGATCGATGACGAGCATCTCAATGCGGTCGGATTCTGGAAAACAATAGAACACCCAACCGAGGGTACACTGCGCACTCCAGCGTTCCCCATTGCCTTCTCTGATTCACCTGCCGATATCCGCCGGCACGCGCCATTGCTAGGCGAGCATACAGTAGAAATATTGTCTGAAGCTGGCCTAGACCAAGCGACTATCGACTCGATGATAGAAAGTGGTGCGACCAAAGTCGCCTAAGAGTAAGGTTTTCAAGAGCTGGCACCTGGCGTAGGCTGAGTACTTAAAGTGATCCAAACTCATTGGAGGACAATAATAGTGCCACGAATTTCTTTTGGTCTTGTGACAGCGACACTCGTTTTTTCAGCCTTAACCGCAAATGCACAATTAGCAAACAAGGTTATCTCTGCAAACGATATCGTTGTCCCCAGCTACATTTCTCGCGGCATTGAGAACGACCGACGACCAGAAGAAGAGAAAGCTCGGGATGCTAACCGTAAACCAGGCAAAGTTATGGCCTTCTTCGGCGTAAAACCCGGTGATAACGTTTCTGAACTCCTTACATTCGGCGGATACTACACAGGGGTTCTTTCTGAAATCGTGGGCGAGACCGGTGTCGTTTACGGGCAAAACAACGATTGGATCATGAAGCGCCAAGAGGACGGAAAATCACCTATTGAAAAGCGCATTGCTGAACAAGGCTTAAAGAACGTAGTTGATCTCGTTAGCGAACTCGAAGATCCAAAGTTACCCCGCGGGGAAATGGATGCGGTATTTATCGTTCTCATCTATCACGATGCCATGGGCGGCTTTAACACTGACACAGATGCGATGAACAGGGCTGTTTACGATTCCCTTAAGCCCGGCGGCATCTATGGCGTTATCGAACATCATGCCGCGCCTGGCATGGGCCTTTTAGATCTGACTAAAAACCACCGTACAGAACGGCACCTCGTTGTCGAAGATATATTGAAGGCTGGTTTTGAATTAGCTGGCGAAACTGATCTCCTAGAGAATTTAAGTGACCCCCTGGATGTCAGTGTGTTTTCACCAACCATCCGCGGAAAAACCCATCGGTTTGTTCTAAAGTTCCGCAAGCCTTCATAGAGACATCCAGGTGCCGCCGGCTATCGCGCTTGATGTGCGAAGTCAGCCACCCCTGCTTTGATCGCATCTACCATATCGAGTTCTGGTACTACACGACCAAACGCTAGAGCAAAGAGCTCCATTGCTCGATCGTGAAAGTCTCGCTTTAAGTCGCCACAGGCCTCGGGAACCACAAAAGTGCGATAATCCATCATGGCTAAGTCCCGCACTGTGCTCTCTACGCACATAGAGGTAGTCACACCGCCGACAACCAGACTCTCTATTTTTTGTTGCTGCAGAAGATCAGGAAGTGGCGATTTTATCATTGCCGAATATCGCTGCTTTTCTATGACAATATCCGATGAATGCACTTCAAGACTGGGCATTATATTTCGATCCGGCCGATCAGCGCGAAGAGCATTCTCCTCAGAAAGGTTAGGTCTCAGTTCTGATGTCGTCAGACCTCCATTTGAATAATCTGACGCAAAAGCCATCGTCGTGAAGATCACAGGCATACCGGCTTTGCGCGATGAATCTGCTAATCGCTTAGCCGACTGCAGGACTGGTTCAAATCCTGAAACATCAGTCCTCTGCCCTGTGTGACCCGCGGGTGAACAAAAACCAACCTGTAAATCAATCAGTAGTAAAGCCGAAGTCTTAGCCTGAAATAGCATACCCTCACCCCTTGTATAATTTGGCAAACATAACCAAGTATTTTAACGGGAAAAACCAAATGTGTATTAGCGTAATACTGCCTGGCGCACGCGCCTCAGAGCGCTTAGAGGGTTAGGCAAGCGAGAGAACGCTTCCTCGAGACGTGCCTGAATCTTTGGCACTTTCATGACATTAGCAATACGCCGGTCAAGGAATGCCCAGGTATCCGCGCAGCCCTCAGACCGGTCGTCAAGCCAGACCAAGAGGGTTGAGGAATATACAGCGGCTAGTAATCCACGCTTAGTATAAAAATTAAAGTCTGTTGCAGTGTCGCCAGCGGCACGCCATATGGCATCTATGGTAGCGTATCCACTACGAACACTATTCTCTGCAAATCCAGGAAGAATAGACAACGCTATAGCTCGGCGAACAGCCTCTCTGTGGGGTGTCCAACGTGTCAAACGCACTCGAACGATTGTCGCTATTCGATCTCGAATTCGAAGAGACCCGAGATCAACGGCCATTAAATCTTCCAACATGAAACGATCAGCCAAATCGAACCAATGGTTAACTACACCACGGGGTCCATTTGGAAATAAGACATTCACGTCGTCACATGTCAGACCAATATCGTCTGCCCCTCTTATGAGAGAATCAGCTGTCCAGCCGTCAAAGGGGACGTGCATCAACGATGCGAGAGTAAGGTCATCACAGAGACCCTCTTTAGCGCTCATAGCGCCGTCTCAGATGTGTCAGGCTCTGCAAAGAAAGCCTCTCCTTCATCCGATGGGTCATCGGCCTCAACGGCCACTGTACCCGCGTCGGGTTCATCTCTTTCATCAACAAAAGACAGTGTAGAGATATCCGTCATTCTCATCGGATATAGAATGCCGTCGAGGTGATCACATTCATGCTGAACGACACGCGCATGGAAGCCTTGGCTTGAGCGTTCTTGCAAGGATCCATCCACGTCTTGGTAAGAATACTTGATCTGCGTCCAGCGTGGGACAACACCAGTTAGGCTTGGGACAGACAGGCAGCCTTCCCAGGCTTCCGATATTTCATCCGATTCTGGCTTGATAACAGGATTAATCATGACAGTTAATGGAACTTCTATTTCGCCATCCCGTCCTTCAGGAACAAAGAAAACAACAATCCTTAGAGGCACATAAACCTGCGGCGCAGCAAGACCAACCCCGCCAGAATGAACCATCGTTTCTTTCATATCTTCTATGAAAGCGCGGAGTTCTGGGTCACGGAAGTTCGTAACTTCTTGAGACTGCCCCTTTAAAATTGGGTGACCCATAAGGGCGATATCTAAGATGGCCATATATTGCCGACTACTTTATTGCAGAAATGCTAAAGAGCGCTACTTTGTCTAGGTGATTAATATAAGTGTCCATGGGTTAAGAGCAAATGCCAAATTCCGCAGAATTCAAGCGGTTATGACCTTTAAAACCTTCGTTAAGGGGCCTTCACAATGTAGATTCCCTATGATATATACCGCGCCTTCTATGTTGCTAGTGTTTTGGCAGATCTAAGCGAACAATTTAGTTAAAAAAGGAGACGAACCCTGGTTCAGGTCGTCGTACGCGATAACAATGTCGATCAGGCGCTAAAAGCCCTGAAGAAAAAGATGCAGCGGGAAGGCGTATTCCGCGAGATGAAGCTTCGTAAATCCTACGAGAAACCGTCGGAAAAACGCGCTCGAGAAAAATCCGAGGCCGTCCGTCGTGCCCGTAAGCTTGAGCGTAAACGCATCGAACGAGAGGGCTTTTAGGCCTTTTCTCTGCTGGTGAGCGTACTTAGCCTTCCAAAAACTTATGCCGGCGTAGCTATTTCTTAGCTGCGCCGTTTGCGTATTAGATAGCCTAAATCGGAAAACTCTAATATTGGGCTCTCAATTCACGACAGCGTTCCTTTGGCGGTGGCAAGCCAATCCCTAGACATCTGAAGAACAGAGGTACCCGATCAACTGATCTTTCTCGCACCGCCAATCTTCCCGAATTGGCCTAAACAGCATCCAACGAAGGGCCCTTGCCGCTGCAACAATCGTAATACTTACTGCAGAGAATTTTATCTCCGGTCTAATTGCTAATAGTAGCCAATATCTTTGGCTCGCGGAAATTAATACCGAATTAATGGCTGTCTCAAGGATGGGTCAAGGAGAGCCTTAGACTAGGGACACCTAGTGTGTGTTCCGGCGCACCACAGCCATTCGGGTTTTTGCTCTCCATAGCTCATCTAAACAGCCTGTTGGCGGCAGCTTGCTGTCCAGGCTCGGGAGGGTTAAATTCTCACATAGTTTTTTATGATAGCGAGGCGCGACATGACCCAATCAAATTATTTTGTCGACCGCGGCATGAATGGTAACACCCCTGCCCTACCGTCTCGAGCAGACGAGAGCTTTGTAGATTACGTGTGCGAGGCCCGCAACACGCTCCTGCACGCGCGTTGGAAGCAAATGGGTGAGCACGGCAACAAGAAACTTAAGAATCACGGTATAAAAATTAAGTATAGCGCCGATTGTGTCGAGCAGGTTAGAGACGTGATAGCTGGGGATATGGAACTGTCGAGTTTCATGCGCATCAAACGCAGTTATCAAGAAATTTATAAGGACCGCATTATTGGGTCCATTAATACTCAACGCGACGAATGGCTGCGCAAGCTCGATGAGGCCGAAACCGCTGGGCCGGGGTCACTCACCTATGACCCACATTTCCCCATGCCAGACTATGCAAAGGTTCAGATACATATTCAGCCGAAAGGTTACGTCGGCGATGACCTAGCAGGTCTTTACTACGACTGTGGTACGCAAGTGTTCTTTGGTGGAAATAATGCTGGTGATGCCTGGCATCGTGAATTGGCTGAACGCACAGCGTTACCAGAAGATGGTAATCTCGATCGCATACTAGAGATTGGATGCTCCGTTGGTCAGTTAGCCTGCGAGCTAAAAAAACGCAACACAGATGCAGAAGTTTGGGCCACAGATATTTCTGCACCAATGGTTCGCTACGGGCACTGGCGAGCAATGCAGCAAGACCTAGATGTCAATTTTGCTCAAATGGCGTCTGAGGCATTGGAATTTCCAGACGGTCACTTTGACCTCGTCACAGCTCATATTCTTTTCCATGAAATTCCCCGGTCAGTAATTGAGAAGACGCTTGCTGAAGCGCTGCGCGTCCTGCGTCCGGGTGGTACCTTTGTGTTATGGGATTTCTCTAGCGCCTCGGACGAGAAGCCTGGCTACGGGGGCTTCCTAGGCCTCATGGACTCGGCCGATAATGGCGAGCCCTACGCACCGGGATTCGTGACCATGGGGGTTGAAAAAATCATCGAGGATACAGGCTTCGTGATTCGCTCTATTGGCAACCCGGCACGGATGCATGATCGCGTTTGCGACAAGCCCGCATAACTTCAATTAGGAATACTCCATGACAACGCGCCGTGCCTTTGCCGCCATAGCAGTCTCTCTTTTTGTATTCGTCACCATACCTGTATCGGCAGAAGTCGTTGCCATTATAGGTACCGGTAGAATGGGAGGCGCGATTGGGCCTCGCTTTGCTGAAACAGGTCACAAGGTAATTTACGGCTCACGCAACCCGGCTTCTAAAAAAGTAAACGCGTTGGTAACGCAAACAGGACACGGTGCGCGCGCAGACACATCGGCGAAGGCTATTGCAGAGGCTGACATCATCGTGTTAGCGCTGCTTTGGTCCGCCACAGAGGATTTAATTAAGGAGAATGTCGACAAGCTCGACGGCAAGATCATCTTCGACATCACCAACGCAACTCTAAAAGCATTACAGCCAGATCGAGAGGGCGCGGTGGACAGCTCTGCAGGCGCGCTGATCCAGGCCTGGGCACCTAACGCGAAAGTCGTGAAGGCATTCAATACTGTTGGCTATCATGTCGTCGCCGACCCGGAACACGCCGGTGGACCCGTCACAGTTCCTCTGGTCGGCAATGATCAAGCCGCGGTGGAGCACGTGTCAGAAATTGTTCAAGCCATGGGCTTTCAAACCATAATCCTTGGCGGCATTGAACAGGCGCATGTCCTTGAGGGCATGGCGACCCTTTACTTCGTGCCTTATGGCTCAGGACGCTTCGACGAAGCCTTTGAGTACTATTTCCGAAAAGGTACCGCCCCAGAAGGCATCGGCTCCGCCCAAGTTCGCGGCGCAGATATATCAGTGTCGACGACGCTAGCTGATGAAACAAGATAAGGCTGCGTAAGGCCTTCCGAGACGGTCCAAAGCCGTTCGGCCATGGCCGCGTTTTCCATATTTTGACCAGCGACTACGGGATTGCAGTCCTCAAAGTAGAAGCCACTGATTTCTGAGAGCCCAGGTGCAGTCGCCGCATAGGTTTCCGTGGCTGCACCCGCTTCAACAGTTTTAAAGAACGGCAGCGCCCAGCTGAATAGATTGGCAAATATCCGGATATACGACGGATAGTGGCGGCCAAGATTGGTATTGATGACCCCCGGATGAATCACATTGGCCGTCGCTGTTGATTCCCCTAACCGGCGAGCCAATTCTAGCGAGAACAGACCGTTCGCGAGCTTGGAATGCCCATAAGCTGTATTTGGTACATATTCGCCCCATGCACCGTCCAAGTTATCAAACTGAATTCCGGTGTCTGGTGCCCACATGTATCCCTGTGAACCGACCGTCACAAAACGGCCTTGTGAGGCTGACTTCACTTGTTCCATCAGGCGATTGGCGAGAATAAAGTGGCCCAAGTGATTGATGACGAAGTGACGTTCAATGCCGTTGACCTGTTGAAGTTCCGGCAGCGCCATAACACCTGCATTGAGAATCAACATATCGATAGGTGCACCCGTCGCCCCGATAGCGTCCGCGCATACAGCCATGGTTTCAAACTGTTCCAGATCGCCGGCGAAGGGTGTCGTGGTTCCAACTACAGAATTGCATGCGTCCGTCGCCTTCTCCATGCTCCGCGCGACACCAAATACGTGTGCCCCGCGAGAGGCCAGCACTCGCATAGTCTCGTAGCCAAGCCCTGAATTACAACCGGTGATGACCGCGGTCTTTCCGGACAAATCAAGTCCGGCAGTAACCTCCTCCGCTGTCGACTCTTTCCCAAAGTTGCTCATTGGCACACCATCCGGCCGAATAATCAGGGGGGCCTCCTCATCCCCGCCACAGGCTGATAGGGACGTTGCAGCAACAAGGGCAGTAGTGCCCGTGAATAGATGGCGGCGCGATAGGCCGGACTGGGTGTCTTTACTCATGGTGAGATTCCTTTTGGAATAACAGTATCTCGTTATACAAACGTTTAAAGAGATTGGACGATTTTTTCCGTAACTTCTTTTGCATCACCAAACAACATCATCGTGTTGTCGCGAAAGAACAGTTCATTTGCAACGCCAGCGTAACCGGCAGACATAGAGCGTTTTACAAATAGAACAGTCTTCGCCTTCTCTACATCGAGAATTGGCATGCCATAGATCGGACTTTTCGGATCGGTCTTCGCCACAGGATTGGTTACGTCATTTGCGCCGATCACGTAGACCACATCAGCCGTACTGAATTCATTATTGATCTCCTCCAGCTCGAAGACCTCGTCATAGGGTACGTTTGCTTCCGCGAGCAGCACGTTCATATGTCCAGGCATCCGTCCAGCCACGGGATGAATGGCGTACCGAACGTCCACGCCTTCTGCCTTCAGCCTGTCTGCCATTTCACGCAATGCATGTTGTGCTTGTGCAACCGCCATGCCGTAGCCAGGAACGATGATGACTTTCGAGGCATTACCCATAATAAATGCTGCGTCTTCCCCCGCGCCTGACTTCACGCTTCGGTCACCAGCTACCGCTGCTGGTCCTGCTGCGGCATCTCCGCCAAATCCGCCAAGGATCACATTAACGATAGAGCGATTCATGCCCTTGCACATGATGTAGGATAAAATAGCCCCAGAAGAGCCGACTAATGCACCAACAATAATAAGAAGAGAATTACCAAGCGTGAACCCGATGCCGGCCGCTGCCCAACCAGAGTACGAATTGAGCATGGACACTACGACCGGCATATCAGCCCCGCCGATGGGAAGAATAAGCAGAAAGCCGAGCGCGAAACTCAAAAGAGCGATCAGCACAAAGAGCGACACACTTTCTGTATTGCAGAACCAGATAACCAACACGAGCAACGCAACACCCAGCAGAGCATTGAGAGCATGCTGACCTGGGAAAACCAAAGGGTTGCCCGACATAAGACCCTGCAATTTAGCAAAGGCAATAACTGACCCGGAAAAGGTTACCGCGCCAATGGTAAGGCCGATCGACATTTCTACCAAACTACCGGTTTTAATCTCACCGACGACGCCAATACCATAGGCTTCCGGTGCCAACAGAGCGGCGAATGAAACTAGCACAGCGGCCATACCCACCAGGCTATGGAAGGCCGCGACCAATTGAGGCAACGCCGTCATTTCGATACGCTTAGCAATAATTGTGCCAGCTGTTCCACCGACTACCAAACCTACAACAATCCAGACGTAGGCCGTGACCTCTGGCGAAATTAAAGTCGTAAGAATAGCGATAGTCATACCGACCATGCCGAATTTGTTTCCTCGGCGCGCCGTCTCTGGAGATGATAACCCACGCAAAGTGAGGATGAAAAAGACGCCCGCGATCAGATAGGCGAGCAGTGTAGCTCCTTGTGCCATAACGCTTTCCTACTTCGCCTTTTTCTTGAACATCGCCAGCATGCGCTGGGTGACAATGAAGCCACCGAATATGTTTACCGATGCCAAAATAACGGCAAAGAATCCGAGTACTTTGGATGTGGTAAACGCTTCAGGACCGGTTGCAATAAGAGCGCCAACGATGATGACCGAAGACACCGCATTGGTTACGGCCATTAAGGGTGAATGCAGCGCAGGTGTTACGCTCCATACCACGTAAAAACCAACGAAGACGGCCAACACAAAAATCGTCACGAGATACCAAAACTCGTTGCCCCCACCAGCGGCTTCTGCCTGCATCGCCAACTGGCCAGCCTGCACTGCCAGCATTTCCGCGTTTTGAGCCAAAGATTCAGCTTGGTCCGCTAGCCCCTTTGCCGCCTCGGGAACCGCTTGCGCATTCATGACGTGCCTCCTTCGCCCGTAAGGCGTGGGTGAACGACTTCGCCACCTTTCGTCACCAGGGTTCCAGTGACAACCTCATCATCCCAATCGATAGAAAGGTTACCTGACTCCTTGTCTATCATCGGAGACAGGAAGTTATACAGATTCCGAGAGTAGAGAGCGCTTGAATCTCGAGCAAGGCGAGCCGGCATATTGGCATGACCAATAATTGTGACGCCGTTGCTCGTCATTATCGTTTCATCAAGCTTAGAGCCTTCAACATTACCGCCAGATTCAACAGCCAGGTCGACAATAATTGAGCCCGCTTTCATCTCAGCCACGACGTCAGCCGCGATTAACATAGGAGCCAGCCTCCCAGGAATGAGCGCGGTGGTGATAACAATATCCGCCTTAGCCACCTCTGCCCGCACGGCCTCAGCCTGTTTCTGCTTAAACTCGTCGCTCATTTCCTTGGCATAGCCGCCTTCCGTTTCGGCGGCCTTCATCGCCTCTTCATCAACGACGATAAACTTACCACCAAGACTTTCGACTTGTTCCTTAGCAGCAAAGCGCACGTCCGTCGCCATGACGACAGCGCCAAGCCGCTTGGCTGTGGCAATGGCCTGCAAGCCAGCAACTCCCGCTCCGAAGACCAGTACACGCGCCGGAGCAATAGTTCCGGCGGCAGTCATCATCATCGGCATGGCGCGGCCGAACGTTGCCGCCGCGTCAATCACTGCTTTGTAACCGGATAAATTTGATTGCGATGAGAGAATGTCCATTGATTGGGCGCGTGATATGCGCGGCATCAGCTCCATGGCAAAGGCCGTCACACCTTGTTTCGCAAGTGCGTCTACCGTATCTTTCTCCGTCAAAGCCTGAAGAGCCGAGATAAGTACCGTATTTTTGGTCAGGCCTGCGACCTCATCCTCAGCATCTGCACCAGACATCGGGCGCGCAACTTTGAGAACAACATCGGCTTCTTTTAGCGCCTCTGTCGTCGATATGGCGATGCTGGCACCGGCCTCTTCAAAAGCAGAGTCCGAGATATGGGATGCCTGTCCGGCACCACTCTCCACAGTAACGTCACAGGACAGGGCGATAAATTTCTTAACCGTCTCCGGGGTCGCCGCAACACGCTTTTCCCCAGGCCGTCGCTCCTTCAATACTGCGATCTTCATGGTTACCCTTCACCTTCACCTTAGACATCCCGTATGCCCTATCCCCTGCGCTTTGTGAAGGGGGCCGATATCGAGCAGGTTTTAGTTCTCCACAAGGCGACCAACATCCAAGAAAGGAATAGAAGGCAGGGGAGGCAGGGGAGGCAGGGGAGACATGTGTGGACCCTTGCCAGAAATCCAATACAGTAAAACCCTCCTAGGTATCGATATAAGTTAGTTCGGCGAACATTTCATATGAATCAGGTTATTACATTTTTAGCCATCAGCCTGTGTTTGGGCGCGACAAGCGGCTCAGTTGAAGCCGCCTCGCTAGACGGACAGTCCGAGCGGTTAGCCTACAATCTGAAAATTGGTGGACTTCATGTCGCAGATTTCCTAGCTGAATTCGACGAAAACGAGACCAGTTATAGAACCGCACTGACCATGGAGACCCGAGGGATAGCGCGCTGGTTTCAGAATTTCCGGGCTGAGGTTAAAGGCGGCGGTACCTTCATCATCGAAACCGGAAAAGGCCCCACGCCAGTTCCCCGACAATTTGACCGGGCATGGGCAACAGCAGAAATTTCCTCATCCTTAACCATAGCCTACGATCCATTAACTAGGCTGGCGCGATCACAAGAGCGCACCTTTAACCCGCAAACCGGTGAAGCGCTTTCCCTCAGTGACCTAGAATGGAATCGAGACCGTAAAGTTCCCGAACCGGTCCCCAGTGATATGCGCACCGGCGTGTTTGACCCAATATCGGCCTTTGTGGCAGCCCGTGGAGAAATCATCCATCATCGCCAAAACACTTTCAGAATTCCCATCTACGATGGCAGAAGACGTTATGACTTGGTCGGCCGCGTTGAAGCCCCTCGCCTTTTTTGGATCCGCGGCCAGGATGTTGAACTTGTACCGGTACTGGCAAGCATCGAGCCAGTGTTTGGTTTCGACCCTCAGCGCAAGGAATCAATTCATAACAGCAGCGGTAAAATCCTATTTAGCCCGGACGACCGTTTTATCCCGGTCCAGATCATGCTTGAAGGGCGCGCTTTCACCAGTGTGATGAACCTTACCGCCGATTGCCGGATTGATACTGCGACATGCAAGCAAATTTCGGATGCCAGTGACACCACAACGGACTGACCATGGAATCTAACCTTCTCTTTCCTCCACAAGTTTGGTTTAGCGAGCCGTGGGAAATCCGCTTTGTTATCAGTGCGAGTGCGGGCATTCTTATCCTAGCCCTTGCACTTCTTCGTCTTAACCGGCTCAGGCCCGCTGACGCATACGATCCACAGCGAGCATGGCTGCGCGCGGCAGTGTATTTTATGTTCTGTTTCTTGGTTTCGTGGACTGCCGGTGTGCTTCCAACTCTTAGGTCTGTCCCGGTTGTCCGTCCAGATCAAATCGGAGATCCCTTGTGGTGGCTGGCGACGACTGGATTAGCCGTAATTATCCTATTCGGCTACGGCGTCATTTGGCGCGGCGGAACCGTGACTCACAACAGACCCCTATCACTTACCCCTCTTCTTATCTTTGGAATTACTTGGGGATTTGCCACTGGAGAACTCCTCCTAAGCATTTGGTCAATTATTGAGAAGGCTGGTTTCGGGCCAGTTGCGTCTGCAACTGGGACATTTCTCATCGGCGGCTCTCTCAATGGTCTGTGGCATTCTAAGTACTGGGACGTTCGTGTTTCTCCAGACCATAACGTTTTGGAATTCAATCGAAAAAAAATTCTTCTCGCACATTTCCCAAATCTGATCGTTAGCCTTTTACACTTGGCTCTGTTCGCTAACCCATATGTGTTTTTGCTGGGGCAAGCCGTCGCCTTAACGATATCAACGCTAATTATGCGCTTTCCACCGTTCTGGGGACCTGCCTCAGCCATGGTCCCGCAGCACCCTCCAGAAGGCCGACCTAGAGCATCGATAGAGACACGAATAACGGAAGCGCCTTAAACTGTGGCGTATTATTGAAGAAAATCATGCTTATCCCCGCTCCCACAGCCACGAATATTCTCTTCAAAAAGATAACCTTCCCTGCCACCGAAGTCCTAATCATAGCCGTCAGCATTAAAAGTTGTCACGATTTACCACCCCTCAAGTACTAATGATCTAGTGGCCAATTTGTTTCAAGATCTGGCTCAAGGCGTAGCGGTTGATTGGGGTTTTTCTGCCAATGCTCAACCTCTTGTGGTGGGGTGGCATCACTGGAAAATTAATAGTGTGACTTACAACCAAGCCCTACTTTATTTTATTCTTCCTCAAAATT
Organism: Rhodospirillaceae bacterium; assembly: GCA_028822445.1. Lineage (GTDB taxonomy): Bacteria > Pseudomonadota > Alphaproteobacteria > Rhodospirillales > Rhodospirillaceae > WLXB01. Next base: position 13,373 of record JAPKDQ010000011.1, read on the forward strand.
GTTACCTAACCGATGCTTTCTAAGAGTTGTCAGAATGTCATACGGGTTACCGTTACCGCGCCCCGGCCTCTATCTACCATTTCAGGTTTTGGAGTGCGTTCAGGTCCTCGAAACAACTGAACCACGAGAAAACCTGATTTTTATAGAATACACGTTGTGTGCCTTGCCCATTTTTGGGATCATAAAAATCGGTGTGCACTTCACTAGTATTCCTGCTTCAATGAAATGGAATGAACCACGGGCGTAAGAATAGAAAGCCCTTAAGAAAGACAGAACATGACCGAGCGGTTTCCAGTTGGTTCCAAGGCCTACACCAAGGACGGCCACCCCTATATCGTAGAGGAGGTTGCTGGAGGTATGGTATACTGCTCTTTGACGAACGGAACCGAAACGGACTTTCCAGAGGACACTCTATTTAATGAACAAGAATGGATGGGACGATCCGGCGGACAAGATGAAGTCATCTACGGACGCATTAAGCGGGCCAAGGCCTACGTGGCGGTTACGACAAAATTGAATCGTACGGCGTCAGGAAAAATCCTGATGCGTGCAGAAGGTCTGTCTCCAGGTATACTCGATTTCGCAGCCTATACGATTAGCGTTCAAAGCTTATCAGAGAGCGGACATGACGAACATCTTGATGGGCTTTCGATTGTAAAATGCCGGGACGTGTTTGACTCTCATTCGCCCGAGATACAGGCGAGTGCTCTCGCAAGCGTATTAGGTTCACCGGCAGGCGTCTTTGTTAGCATTGCAGATCTTGGTGATAATTTACTGCGAGCCATGATCGACAAAGGTATGGCCGGTCATGCCGCCGCCTTTGATGAATTCTGCGACCGTCCACGTCGATAAAACACACTTCAAATTGCCCAAAGAAAGGCCCCGCCTCAAATCTGAGACGGGGCCCTCAACAACACGGTAAAAATTTGGTGTCAGCGTGCCATAGATTCTTACTAAGGCGCATCACCGCGGGCTTGTTCCGCTGTCCAGTCCCATGGATATTGACCTTTTGACTCACGAACAATAACCATCGGAGCCGGCCCTGAAGTTGCCGTCATAAAGGCCCACGCCTTTTTTGAAAACTCAGCGTCGTTCACGTCTAACGCCTGTTCGGGCAAATCCACGTAAGGGTCGGTCTTGCCACCTTCACAAACGGTAATATTCTTAAAGTGCATAACCCGGCCAGCATCTTTTGGAATCGTGCCGCGGAACTCAAAGGTCGCCCAGCCATCAGATGGCACCGTATCAGTCGGGTTTTTCCATACTATCTCGCCGACAACCTCTTTCACTTCACGACCATGAAGCACAACTGGCGTTTCCAGTTGCTTCATCTTGTATTCAATCTCCCAGCCCTGTTTGTCGACAGCTTTTGCATCAACAATACCATTAGGAATTTGAATGCGGGCACCAACAACAGGTGCCCCCTTGCAGCCATGGTTAACGTTGAGCACCATCGGGAACAAATGCCCAGCTGGTGCTTCACTAACATTCAATACATTGTGCGCCATTGCCGAACCAACGGCGCCTGCAGATAAACCAGCGCACAGAATTGTGCTGCTAAGAGTGGTCATTAAACGGGTTTTAAAAGTCATAGATATTCTCCCCCAAGGCTCCACTTTAGAGCCAGATTAATAAAAAAACGGGTCTCACATACCTAACTCACCATATCTTCGGGTCATCGCCAATGGTATTGCACCCCGAAAGTTAAGGTTAGCTCACATCACGATCTCCATAACTCAGGTCGTTTAGCAACTCAGGCTTTTAGATTAACCATGCCGATCAGCCATATATTCTGGGAAATCATCCCGCGGTTCGGTCCAGTTGTCCGTATCAAAAATCTCAGGGGTCTGTTCCTCAAAAGCCTTGCGGTAGGCTGCTGGAATTTGTTCCGGCCCGCTAATCTTTGCGCCATACGCTCGCCCCCAGGTCCGCCCAGGTTGGTCACCCATGCCCCACCACGGGTGCCAACTGACAAGATTCTGAAACTGAATATGAGACTGGACGCTTGTGATTTCTCGATTCACTACGTCCTTGAGGTTGGCAAAATACACATAATGAGAATCCCACCAATACGTGTCTCCCGCCGATTCTTTTGGGAATACCTCTGGTGTCATTGGGTTTGGAAACGAAAAGGCTGACGCACTAGGTATCATGACCGTATCGCCGAACACCTGTAACTGAAGCGGCTTTGGTTTGAGGGTCGCTAGCTCCCCTGTAACCATACCGTCGGGTCCTATTTCTACTGATAGCGGTCCACCGATAAATCGCCAAGGCTTACGCTTTTCACCGGTAACCGGGTTTTCCCAAACCTCCAGCACCTCATCAGAATCAAACTTCGTGTAAACGCCTGCCTCAAACACTTTCGCAGCTTGGTTGCCGTTTGGCAGTGTCCGCCATTTACCGACATTAAAGTTGCTCATCGTGGCAAATGGAATGAGGTTACCCGAATGAGTGTAGCCATATAGATGAAGCCGGAAGAACGAATAGATTGTCTCTTCGCCAGAAGAGCCTTTCATGGCGGACTGTATACGCACCCGCTCCGCAGGGTCGTCCCAATTAAGTTCCGCAGGAACACTCGAGGCTAATGTCGGCATAGATGGCGTGGAGGCTGCTGCAGCGCTAGCTGCAAACAGAAAGGTATCACGGCGGCTTAATGTTGGCAGTATCGACATAGTTTTATCCCCTAAAAAAGTTAGCAAAAGCCTAGACCAGCATTATGAGAGTACAAAGGGGAGTTAAGCCCCTTCCCCCAGCCAGTGAACAAGCCCCGTCTGCTTTAACAACTTCTTTTGGCGCTTAGCCAAGACTCTGGGGTCGAACGCAGCAACAGTGTCATGGAACAACCGGTGCCAATTCACCTCCGCCCCGAGGCGTAAAAATACTGAACCTAGGCCAATAGCTGCACGGTCCATTAACACGAACTCACGCGGTGGCTTCACCCCACCAAGACGGCGCAATTCCATCTGCACCCCCATGGCGACTTCACGGCCATAGTCTATGCCATTGGTTTCTTCTATCAGGCGCGGCCGGTCTTCCATTAGCGGCGCGTAGATAAAGGAAGCCCAACGGCTTAAGGCATCGATCACTGCGTCATCGAGCCCTACGAATCCCCATGTCTCATAAGCGTGAACAGCCAACTCACGATCACCGGACTCAACCGCACGATAGAGATCGATGACACCACGGATAAACTCTGGCCGGAAAACTCGAATGCAGCCAAAGTCCATCAAATTAATCGAGAGATCATCTCGCACTGAATAATTTCCAAGGTGTGGGTCGCCGTGAATAACGCCATACTGATAGAATGGAATGTACCAAGCCCGGAACATATTCTCGGCAATGGTGTTTCGGTCTCCTAGGCTGAGGCCCTGGAGATCGGCAATGTTTCTTCCTTCCTCCCAACTCATGGTGAGTAAGCGTTCACTTGATAAATTATCATGAACGGTAGGTACAGAAACGCCATCAGTATTAGCCAACATGAGGCGATAGAGACTTAGATTACGCGCCTCGTTCTCGTAGTCGAGTTCCTCACGTAGCCGAGCGCTAAGTTCAGCGTAAACTTCTGACGGATCAATAGCCTCGTCATAGCGCCGATACAGAGAAAAGATTAGCTTCAACTGTTTTAAATCCGCTTCGACAACTGAAGACATATCTGGATATTGCAGCTTGCATGCCAATGCCTCACCGTCGAGTGATACTGCCTTATGCACCTGTCCTAAAGATGCAGCGGCCGCGGCTTCTCTATCGAAGGTCGCAAAGCAGCCCTGCCAATTAGTACCCAACTCCGCAGTCATCCGGCGCTTCACAAAAGGCCATCCCATATGAGGAGCGTTCGCTTGAAGTTGAGATAGTTCCCGGGCGTATTCCTTTGGTAGCGCTTCGGGAATCGTAGATAAAATTTGGGCCACCTTCATTAACGGACCCTTCAGCCCGCCGAGGGCCGCACGTAAGTTTTCTGCGCCTTTCGCTGGGTCTGCCTTAAGCCCAAGATAACGCTGACTAGCCAAGCGAGCTGCAAAGCCACCTACCGCACTACCAACCTTCGCGTAACGCTGTACACGGCCAGATAAACTGTTGCCTTCCGACGAGGGCTTTTTAGGAGAAGCCATGAAAACTTAAGCGACCATCTCAAGCTCATCAATGAGCCCCGTCAGGGTTTCCATGCCCCGCGCCCAAAACGCTGGGTCCGATGCATCTAAACCAAAGGGCGCCAATAGTTCTTTATGGCGGAGTGTGCCACCAGCCTTAAGCATCTCAAGATACTTGCCTTCGAAGTCAGGCACCGCCCCTTCTGTGTAAACTTTATAGAGTGAGTTCACGAGACAGTCCCCGAAGGCATAAGCATAGACATAAAAAGGTACGTGGACAAAATGGCTGACGTAAGTCCAATAATATTTGTATTCCTCATCAAACCGAAAAGCTGGTCCGAGGCTCTCAGATTGAACAGCCATCCATATCTCGCAAATATGCTGGAGCGATAATTCACCCTTTTTTCTTTCATCATGTACCTGCCGCTCAAATTCATGGAATGCGACCTGACGTATTACAGTGTTCAGCATATCCTCAACTTTTCCAGCCAAGAGTGCACGGCGCTGCTCAGCTCGCCCCTCTTTTTCTAGCAAGGAACGAAAGGTAAGCATTTCTCCGAATACGGATGCCGTCTCTGCCAACGTGAGGGGCGTGTCACACAACAGCGTACCCTGACCAGCGGCTAAGACCTGATGCACACCATGCCCCAGTTCATGAGCCAGTGTCATGACATCGCGAGGGCTACCGAGATAGTTTAGCAAAATGTAAGGGTGTGCTGAAGGAACGGTGGGATGCGAGAACGCGCCGGATGCTTTGCCGGGAAAAGCTGGAGCGTCAATCCAACCCCGTTCAAAAAAAGGCGCCGCTGTTTCTGCCATTTCAGGTGTAAAGCCCGCGTAGGCATCCAGCACCGTCGCCTTCGCTTCGTCCCATTGTATTACCCGATTTTCCGCAGACGGCAGCGGCGCATTCCGGTCCCAGTATTCCAGCTTACTTTTGCCAAGCCATCGCGCTTTCAGAGCATAATAGCGATGCGACGTATCAGCGTATGCACCCTTGGCTGCGGCGACTAAAGCATCTACCACTTCATCCTCTACTAAGTTAGCCATATTGCGAGATGACACAGGGCGCGGATACTTGCGCCATTCATCTTCAATAGACTTATCCTTAGCCATCACGTTTGTGATGTAAGCGAACAGACTCCCCTTTTCTCCGAGGGCATTTCCGATAGCCTTAGCAGCAGACCTGCGGCGCTCAGATTTTGTGTCAGATAAACGATTTAAAGCTTCCGTTAGCGTCAACACTTCTTCGTCAACAGCGCAACGAATACCCGCCTCTGTCTCATCAAACAAACGTGTCCACGCAGCACGACCTGTGACATATTTTTCATGCAGCAGTCGTTCTAGTGCATCACTCAGTTCATGGTCTTTGTACACTCTCAGGTCTCTCAGCCAAGGCCGGTACCTAGCCGCCACTGGGTCAGATAGCTTAGTCTCCAAGGCTTCGTCATCAAGCCTGTTAATGGACAATGTAAAGAACAGAGTTCGGCTCGAGAGCGTCGTCATGCGATCGATTGTGTTTTGATAAAACCGTCCGCGATCAGAATCGCCGATGTTTTGGCTTTGATAAAGCTGGGCAAACGATCCAATTCGCCCCAGTAAATCACTGATCGATTCGTAGGCGACAATAGCCTGACCGAAGAGCTCGCCGTCTAACTCTTCAACTTTACCATCATAAGATGAGGCAAAGACACCGATCTGACGCGCGGCCTCTTCAAAGGCTGCCTCTAGATCATCTCCTTCCGGTCCTGAATAAAGATCAGATAGCTCCCAAACAGGGAGTTCACCAAATTCCTTACTTTGGTTCTGGGGAAGGGTTATCTCGTTCATAGCGTCTCCTTTGCCGGCCGAAGCGGCACTAATTTCTAAAGATATAGGCGGACTGGAGCGGTTCGCCAACCTTACGCTTTTCTCATACTGGTTTCATCCGCGCTCCCGTCGTAGACTTAACTTAGTGCAGGGGGTGCAGACTCGATATAGGGGGAAACTTTGACCGAGCGGGCGATCGATGCACGGGAAGTGCGCAATCTAGTAACATTGTTTTTCGACCAAGCCACACGCTTTGCCGATGAACCTTTCGTATGGGCAAAACGAGATGGCGTCTATGTCTCTCTGAGTTGGAGGGAAACCGCTGACGAAGTAAGAGCTGCAGCGAATGGTCTGATATCCGTACTGGGCGTTAAGACAGGAGACCGTGTCATCATCGTCGGTGAAAATCGGCCTGAATGGCTCATAGCCGATATCGCGATCAAAGCCATTGGTGCAATTTCAGTGCCAACCTACACGACTAATACAGCCGTCAACCATCTCCACGTAATTAACGATTCAGGTGCGCAACTCGCTATCGTTTCTAATCCTGCGCTAGCCGCCCGGCTAATCGCCGCTGCAGTTGAGGCAGACCATAAACTCCGGGTAATCATCTTCGATAACCCTAACTCTGTCATTCACTCAGATATTGAGACAAAAGCCTGGTCCGATGTTCTTGAAGCTGGCCGGGGTGACGATATACCGGACCACGTCGCTACGGCAAAGCGCGAGGACATGTGCAGCATCATTTACACCTCCGGTACGGGCGGTTTACCAAAAGGCGTCATGCTCACCCACGGCGGCATTCTATGTAACTGCGATGGAGCAACGCAGATCGTAAAAGAGCTTGAGTTAGGCGAAGAAGTTTTTCTCTCCTTTCTGCCGCTATCCCATGCTTACGAGCACGTCGGTGGCATCTACCTTCCAATCTGCCTAGGTGCCCAAGTATTTTACGTCGAGCGCGTAGATACGTTGATCAACACCATGGCAGAAGTTCGCCCAACAATTATGACGGCTGTCCCCCGCCTCTATGAAACGATGCGCAGTCGCATACACCAAAGCGTTCAGACACAAAGTAACTTTCGCATACGGCTGTTCGAAAAAACCGTCGAGCTTGGAACCAAACGATACAAGAACCCTAAGAGCCTCTCGCTATGGGATAAACTAGTCGACGCGGTTTGCGAACGTTTAGTCCGCAAAAAGATACGCGAACGCTTTGGCGGGAGGCTCAAAGCCCTTGTTTCAGGCGGCGCGCCACTAAATTATGAAGTTGGCCTATTTTTCACCGCCCTTGGCGTCCGCATTCTTCAAGGGTATGGCCAAACCGAGGCCTCACCTGTTATTAGCGCGAATGTACCAAACAACGTAAAACTGCATGCAGTTGGGCCACCCGCGCGCGGAGTTAGCGTCAAAATTGCTCAAGACGGCGAGATATTATCTAAGGGCGAAATGGTTATGCTCGGCTATTGGAACGACCCTGACGCAACCATTGCAGCCATCGATGACGATGGGTGGTTGCATACTGGGGATATAGGGTATTTAGACGAAGACGGTCACATTATCATTACTGACCGTAAGAAAGATTTAATTGTAAATTCAGGTGGCGATAATATTTCTCCACAGCGGGTTGAGGGTACCCTCTGCCTCGAAGAGGAACTCGAACAAGCAATGGTATTTGGAGACAAACGCCCCTACTTAACAGCTGTGCTCGTTCCCGACGAAGAATGGCTAAAAAAATGGTCAAGATCCAACGGCAAAGAGAATTCTCTGGAGAAATTGGCCAAGGACATGCAACTGATCTCAGCCATAGGTGAGGCAGTATTACGATCTAACAAGACCGTTCCGGTGATCGAAAAAGTCCGAAAATTTGTTATCTCCCATCACTCATTCACTGTCGAAAATGGGCAGATGACCCCTACACTAAAAGTCAGGCGTCACGCAATACTAAGAGAATTTAGAGTGGGTCTTGAAGCTTTGTATTAGGTTTCGTTTCTCAGCGTTGTGAAGGGTTCAGAGTTATCTCTAAGCTCTCTTAGCAATCTCAGCCCTACTTGCACTACCTCTTCACTGACTGACCTACGCCAATGTGGTAAGATACTAAATAATACTAATATGGTAATCACGACTTCACATCGGGCTTAAGCCTTTAGCCGGTGTTTCCCAGCATGCCGCAGCAATCTCGAGTTTATTATCTCGCTATTAAGTTGGTTAAGCTTCGCCGAGAGCCCTGAGGTAAGTGTCCAAAAGAGCCTCTTGTTCCTGGCGTTCACCCTGGTCTAACTTCCTAAGTGCCACGACTTTGCGCATGATCTTGGTGTCGAAGCCAGACGACTTAGCTTCAGAATAAACCTCGCGCGTATCAGCTATCAGATTCTTCTTCTCTTCCTCAAGGCGTTCGATGCGTTCAATAAATGACTTAAGCCGGTCTGCCGCCAATCCGCCGGTATCTGACATAATTTTCTCCTACAATTGTAGTGGACGCGTATCGCCCAGGGCCGCTGGATATAGCAGGTCAGGTGGTCGAAAAGAAAGAGGAACAATTTTGTATTTTTACAGGCTATTTATATTACCCAAGCGCAAAAATGAGTGGTTTCATATATTAAATTAGCGCCTGTAGTTTGGGCGTGTACATATAGGTATTAGCCATCGCGACCTGTCTAAACGCGCTGAATACATCGTCGAGGTTAACCGCATCGCACATTAACTTGGCGGTCAGGGTGGGGGTTTCGTTTACCCACCAATAACCCTATTAGCAAAAAAATTTACAAAAAGCAGGGTGTGCCTGCCGCGGGGGTGGCTCAAATATTCAAATATATCGTGCTCATATCGACACCCTCAGGGTTGTGGTTCGCCAGAAAACCGAAGCTGAAGGAAGAGCAATAAGCCACCAATTCCTCACATAGCCCAAACAGCCAATTACAAAATATAGCCGCTGAATGACCGAGCCTATCAAACCTTAACTCCGAACCGAGCCACCAAAATAAATTTTCCTTTTAATAACAATATCTTATGCGAACGTGCTTTGCGGTCGTGAGGAAAACGTGAGCCAGCCTGGCGAAAATTCAGCCGCCCTTAAAGGAAAGGTACTTTCAGGCACAGGCGAGCTAAAGTAGAACATCGCTTAGAAACGATTTTAGAAGTCTGGAATGAGTCAATTTATTATGGCGTTGACTGATCCTAACTGGCCTCAAAGATCGTAAGAATTAAAAGATAGATAAAATTCTTTCAATCAGGCACTGCAGTACTATGTGTAACTGTATCGCCAGCCCACTTTTAGATAGTGGGTATGAAAGACATAACCAGGAGGCAAATTGATGGCCACGAGCAAACTTAAGACCGACCGCCCAACCTACGCGTCTGACTTCATCGCCTCGGATGTAGAACGCGCAGTATTCCTAGGAAATCCAGTCCTCGATAACATGATGACCAGCCTAATCGCCCTTGGCGCCGAAGTTTGGTCAAACCGCCGGCGGATGAAAGTGGTCGAAGCCCTTCTGGCCGAAAAAGGCGTAACAGCTGAAATGATCGAAACTTACATGCCAACGACAGAGCAAGATGCCGAATGGCAGAAGGACCGCGATCGCTTCATCGACCTGACTTATTCACCATTGCTGCGCGAAGGCGACCTTCCCGTCTCAGCAGCCTTCACACGTGAAAACAAGTAAGAAAAACGACTAGTATTCAGGAGAAATAGATATGTTAGACCGTCGTTCCCTCTTTGCTGCTACGGCAGCGGTTGGTTCCTTCGTCGGCGCCGCATTTAGCAGCCGCAAAGCCAACGCCGCTGCATCAGCACATACATACGTTAACGGCACCCCAGCGGGTGACGTAGAGCTACGTGGTTCAAAGGGCCGTATTGAGCGCCTTCCCACTCTTGATCTTGAAAGCAAGCATGACTTTGTGACTGGCTTCCGGACGTTTCACAAAAAATTTAATCGCCCAGCTAGCAAAAGAATAGAAAAGCTTCTTGAAGAAAAGGGCCTTGATCCAAAGGGGAAATACTCCATGGAACAAGTAAATGAACTGGTAGAGAAAGATCCACTTGTTCAGATGAGTGCTCGCACCTGGATCAGCAACCAGCAAATTACCTGGAAAATTCTACAGGACCATTTCCATGAGAATGCAGATGATTACATTGCAGAAATGGAAGCAGCAGATAATGTTGGTCCGGGCACATTAGAACTCAACCCGGATATGGAAATTCCAAAATATACAAAACACGAAATCCATATTCAGCCAGGTGGCTATGTCGGCGACGAATTTGCAGGTCATATCTATCACTACGGTACCAATAGCTTTTACGTCGGCGCGATCGGCGATAACGAGCAGGACCAAATTCACATAGGCGTAGCTAACCGCTTGCCACTTCCAGAAGACGGCAAAGTCAAACGCGTTCTCGTCATGGGTTGTGGAACAGGCCAACTTACCACCGCGATGGCTGAGCGCTTCCCTGACGCAGAAGTTTGGGGCATTGACGTTGGTGCTCCAATGGTTCGCTACGCACACCTACGCGCCAACGACCTCGGCGTTAAGGTCAACTTCGCCCAGCGAATTGTGGAAGATACAAAGTTTGACGACGGCTACTTCGATATAGTGACATCTTACATCATCAACCACGAACTGACGCAAGACGCCAGCCGTGCGATGATCGCGGAAGCTCATCGTGTCCTTCGTCCAGGTGGGTATTTCTACCCCGTCGATTTCCGCTCTGGTGGCGATACAGGACGTGCCTATGGCCAATACCGCCGCTGGTGGGATCATCGCTGGAACACTGAAGTCTGGAGCCGTGAGTACCATTCATTAGATTTCGACGGTGAAATAGAGAAAGCTGGTTTCACCATGAATAAAGAAACGAAGGCAGCTCTGCCTGGGTTTGGTGCCCGGCACGCCGTGAAGAAGGCTTAAATACAAATAATCTCTTATGGTTTTCGGTTTAACCCCGTCTCAGGAGACTGAGGCGGGGTTTTTCTATGGTTTCTGCCCAGCTAAATTCTACAAATCGGTCAAAACTGCAGTAAAACCATGAAAAAACTAAAAACCTGCCAAATTAATGCACGTTTTCAGACTATACTAAGTTAGATTCCCAGACTTACAATGTCAGAGTTCCATCAAGGGCTATTCACAGGTAGACGATAGAGAATACAGGAGTTTTAGAGATGCTAGATCGCCGTTCACTATTTGCAGCGACTGCCGCAGTAGGATCTTTTGTCGGTGCAGCACTTGGTGGCCGCAAGGCCGAGGCTGCTACCACCTACACGACAAAAAACCTATCTCCTAAAGGGGATGTCAACAAACGCGGCACTAGGGGTCGGTTTGAACGCGTCCCGGAATTGGACCTTGAGAGTAAATGGGATTTCGTCACTGGATTTAGGCATTTTCAGCAACGATTTAATCCCGTGGCCCGTGCACGCGTCAATAAAATCATGGAAGCTAACGGGCTCGACCCCAAAGCCAAGCTCTCCTATGAACACGCTCTAAAGCTCGTTGAGGATGACCTTCTTATTCAGACCAGCGGTCGGACCTGGGTCAGCAATCAACAAATCACGTGGAAGATCTTTCAAGACTACTACCACGAGCATGCTGACGAGTACCTGGACGAAATGGAAGCCGCTGACAATGCCGGCCCGGGCACCTTGGAACTCAACCCTGGTATGGAAATTCCAACTTACATTCGCCATGAGATTCATATTCAGCCGGGCGGCTATGTAGGCGATGCCTTCGCAGGCCACATCTATCATCATGGGACCAACAGTTTCTCTGCTGCCATTTCTTTCCTGGGTGATAATGAGCAGGATCAAATCCCCATAAGAACAGTGAACCGTCTTCCTCTGCCTGAGGACGGAAAGGTCATACGTATTCTCGACATGGGCTGCGGTATTGGCCGGATGACGGTCGCTCTTAAAGAGCGCTTTCCGGATGCCGAGGTCTGGGGAATTGATGCTGGAGGGCCCATCGTCCGCTATGCCCACATGCGCGCAAATGACCTAGGTATCGATGTTAATTTCGCTCAACGGTTGGCGGAAGATACAAAATTTGAAGACGGCTATTTTGACATGGTGCTCTCATCCATTATCAATCATGAAATCCCCTCAGAGGATAATAAAAAAGTCATTGCTGAGGCCTATCGTTTGACCCGCAAGGGCGGCTACTACTATCCAATCGATTTCCGAACAGGAAGCGATAAGGACGTTGTCCTTAATCAGTACCGCCGGTGGTGGGACCACCGCTGGAATTGCGAGCCATGGTCTCCCGAATTTGTTGCCTTTGACTTCGAAGGTGAAATCGAAAAAGCTGGGTTTGTTATTAATCGTGAAACAAAGCCTGCGCAGCCAGGCTTTGGAGCTAGACACTCAGTGAAGACGACTTAACTAGAGCTTGAGCAGTAAGTTATACATTTCCAAAGCCCCGTCTTCGGTTGATGCCAGAGACGGGGCTTTTTTATTGGATGTGCTCGCTTGTAGAGGCAAACAATTTAAAGAAAAAAGGGAGACTTACTCGACTACGCTAATCTTCGCATGCATTGGTTTGCTGTCTTCAAATTTCTGTTTCTGAGCACCCGACACATCAGCCTGATGCCTATCCTTCCAATCGCTATAAGGCATCCCATAGACTACCTCCCGGGCCTCATCATAGTCCAAATGAGCTCCATAGTGCTCTGCCGCGGTTTTTAGCCACTTTGCCAAGCAGTTCCGACAGAAACCCGAAAGCCCCATTAGATCAATATTCTGGACATCGGTGCGGCTTTGCAAGTGCTGCACCAGCCCACGAAATGCCGCAGCTTCAATTCTTGTTCGAGTTTCTTCGTCCATGTCTTCCTCGTTTCTTAGTGTTTTTAAAAGTTAGTGAAATTCGAGTTCCAGAAGCGCGGGGTCGTCAAGAAAAGGCGATAGAGAGTGATCGAGAACATCTACCCAGCCTAACACCGCACCGTCATCTACTAACAAATCTTGGCGTATTTCAATCTGCACACTCGCAAGGCCTTGGGACCCAGCCTGAACCTTCAGGGTGTAACCATACTCCACTCCCGAATAGGGTTGGTTATCACCTATTACAAGGTTCGTCGCTTTGCTCAGCCTTGAGATGAGGACGTCAGCCAATCGCCGATCCGCGGTAGACATAACCCCAATGTGCCATGGTCGATCTTCGCCACCAAAATCTGGCGTAAAAGAATGTATTGATACAAGTAGCGGCCCAGGACCTATTCGGCGCAACCGTGCAATCTGTTCGGATATAGCTAGATGATACGGCCAATAAAATAACGCGGCCCGGCGCCGCCTGTCCTCCTCCATAAGATCTTGATTAGCCGGCACAACCGTATTGTCACTTTCATGTGGCATCGAAGACGCATCACCCAACGGGCGATTGGGGTCGACGATCAACCTCGAATATCGACTCAGCACAGCCGCTGCCAACCATCGCCTCGAGAGCTCAGTGGCCACCATCGCAGCGCCAGGATCCCATGCAATATGGCGTAACAAGTCTTCTTCTCCGATCCCCAGACCGTTCATAGCTGCCGGCACAGCATTTCCTGCGTGATCAGCGATCAGAAGAACAGCACGCGTGCTCGCCGGGTTAAGGATTGAAACTGGATCTAAGTCATCGCCTGCCAGAACGTCTGGGCACAGGTAAGCACTCATGGCGTCCATTCATTTTCCTGTCATACAAATTCTATAAGGAGGTCATCCTGAGCGTTTCCATTTACAAAACAAGGCGTCTTTTTTTATGGGCCGTCGCACTTCTCGCACAGCCGGCCAGCACAGTGATTATTTTCTGGATCGTTTTGGCGGAGGCAATCACTATTGATAAAGTCATAGTAATGGCTGCCATCATTAGGGGCATTTGGTTTTTATAGAAGGGTACGCCAACGATAACCAAGGACTAGAAGAGTGCTAAAACCATCTTGAACCCACTGGCGGGAATGTCATCAGGCGCGTACAATATCCATATGACTAGAAAACGCCGCGGAAAAATAATCGCAACACTTGGCCCTGCCTCTAGTTCGGCAGAGACCATCGCAGATCTCTATGATGCAGGAGCTGACGTTTTTAGGCTCAACTTCAGCCATGGCAGTCACGAGGACCATGCCGCTCGGGTTGCTGACATACGTACCTTAGAAAAACAGGTCGGCCATCCCATCGGCATTCTCATGGACCTTCAAGGCCCCAAACTGCGCATTGGTGTTTTCGCGAGTGAAGGTGGTGTTGTCCTAGAAGCAGGGGCCACATTCCGGCTGGATATGGATGAAACACCAGGAGATCAAAACCGAGTTGGCCTTCCTCACAAAGAAATTTTTCAGACCTTAAAGCCAGGGGCTTCTCTGCTCGTTAATGATGGCCACCTTCGGTTCCAAGTATTGAATTGCGGAGAAGACTGGGCCGAAACAAGGGTCATCGTTCCCGGCGCCTTAACCAACCGCAAGGGCGTGAACGTTCCGGATGTAACATTTCCCCTGCCCGCCATGACAGAGAAAGATAAAATTGACCTCGAATTTGGGCTTAACCTAGGGATAGATTGGGTTGCGCTTTCATTCGTTCAAAGCCCACAGGATGTGGTGGAGCTGAAGGAACGAGTAAACGGAAGAGCGACAGTTATTGCAAAGCTGGAGAAACCAGCAGCACTCCATTATCTAGATAAAATCGTGGCGGAAGCCGATGGTATAATGATTGCGCGCGGGGATCTTGGCGTCGAGGTGCCCCTAGAACAAGTACCCGTTCTTCAGAAGCGTATTATCAGAGCCTGCCGGAAAGCCGGAAAGCCTTCGATTGTTGCCACCCAGATGCTTGAGACAATGATCAAGTCACCGGTGCCGACCCGGGCTGAAGCGTCAGACGTTGCAACGGCGGTATACGACGGCGCTGACGCTGTGATGCTGTCTGCCGAAACCGCAGCAGGAGACTACCCAGTTCGCGCCGTTGCTACAATGGATCGGATTATCTCTCAGGTAGAAGCTGATGAGTACTATTTAAGCCTAATGGCAGCAGGGCAAGATATTCCTGGTGATTCAGCGCCTGAGGCAATCACCGCAGCTGCCAGACAAATCGCATCCGCCTTAAAGGCCAAGGCCATTGTTACCTATACAACTTCGGGTTCAACGACACTTAGAGCAGCACGGGAAAGACCTCCGGCACGCATTCTATGTTTGACACCAAGCGAGACCGTTGCCCGACGCTTTGCTCTCGTTTGGGGCGTTCACAGCGTCGTAAACACGACACACACACCAGATCAGAGCATAGGTGCAATGGCCATAGAAACAGCTACGAGTGAAAAGTTGGCTGAGCACGGGGACATACTCGTCGTTACGGCTGGGATCCCGTTTGGCACAGTTGGATCGACCAACATGATCCGGGTCGTTCGGATTGGAGAGGATACCTAAACTACAGCGTTTAAAAATCCCCGGTTAAAACAAAAAAACCGCATTATACTGCGGTTTTTTTTATCTTTGCGGCGTAAAGAGCTAAAAATAAAGATCAACCCTGGCGAGCCTTAAACCGTGGGTTCTTCTTGTTAATTACGTATACGCGGCCTTTGCGCCGTACAACGATGCAGTTCTTATCACGCTTCTTCGCGGATTTCAGTGAGCAGCGCACTTTCATGGTGCAATTCCTTGCTTCGCTGGCGGCTTAGCGACTTGCCAAACCGAAAGAAGGACGGCTTATACCCAACCCCATGCCACAGTGCAAGGGCACAATACCGGGCTAGCCTAGGAAAGGTGCTGTAGCGGCCAATCTCGCACTACACTAGCCAAAACTGCAGCAATGCGGTGACCCCGATAGGCTATTCAAGGCTGCTAAGTCCCGAGACTTCTCAACAATAACCAACCTAGCCCCATGGATAGGGTCCGCCATTTACTGATGAAGAATGGGCGGAGTTAAAAATATCCGCCCCTTAATTGACACTCGAATAGCCTGTGAACCACCCCACACTATCTTGCGCCCTAGTATTGACGATTACTGGAGGACAAAACCATCCTGCTAACTATTTCGGTCATATCCGAAATACTGCCCAGCCGTATCGCTCTGGTCTGCCGCCTGGCGCCTGGCGCACCTAGAGCGCTTCTTAACAAAGCAACCCTAGCAGAAACACAATATGAACTATCTTGCAGAGCTAGTTTCCTTATACAAGTCTACTGTTGAGCCTGGTTTGGTTGACTTTGTGCGGCTCCTGCATCATATAGTGCGCCTTAATGAGCGTGGCGGCGCGACAAAATCGCACTTTTTGACCCCCGCAAGGACTTTTCAATTTCCATGACTTTTGAAGACCTGGGCCTAGAGCCGAGCACACTGAAAGCAGTTGCAGAATCCGGTTACACGGAGCCAACTCCGATTCAAGAAAAGGCGATTCCGATCGCTCTCATGGGCAGAGATGTCATGGGTATCGCGCAGACTGGAACAGGGAAAACTGCTTGTTTCACTCTTCCTATGATTGATATCCTTAGTTCGGGGCGCTCTAAAGCTCGCATGCCCCGCGCTCTAATCCTATGCCCAACGCGGGAGTTGGCCGCACAGGCTGCCGATAACTTTGCTAAGTATTCGAAGTACGCAGACTTATCCATGGCCCTGATAATTGGTGGCACATCTTTTACCGACCAAGAAAGAGCCCTCAACAAGACCTGCGATGTTTTAATTGCTACTCCAGGGCGATTGCTCGACCTTTTCGAACGAGGAAAAATTCTTCTAAATGATGTTAAATATTTCGTAATTGATGAAGCTGATCGCATGCTCGACATGGGCTTCATCCCTGATGTTGAACGCATTGCCAAGCTGGTGCCTACACTTCGTCAGACATTATTCTTCTCTGCAACAATGGACAAACAGATTAAGCGCCTGTCAGAAGCATTCCTAATGAACCCAAAAGAAGTTGCAGTTGACGCCCCTTCTACAACTGCGACCACAATCACACAGGCGCTCATTAAAACGACCGTTTCAGACAAGGGCGATACTTTGCGAAAACTTATTCGCGAAGAAGGAATTGAGAATGGCTTCGTATTTTGCAATCGCAAGAAAGACGTGGATATTCTATTCAAATCCCTAACGAAGCACGGCATCAATGCGATCGCACTTCATGGTGATATGCCACAGTCCAAGCGAACCGAAATGCTTGCAACGTTTAAGACAGGAATCGCAGGGTTGCTCGTCTGCTCTGACGTTGCAGCACGCGGATTAGATGTCGCCGCAGTACCCTACGTTATCAATTTTGACGTCCCGAATAATGCGGAAGATTACGTGCACCGCATCGGACGAACGGGCCGCGCTGGCATGCAAGGAAAAGCATTCACGTTAGCCGTTCCAGCAGATAGTAAAATGTTACTCTCAATCGAGAAACTAATTGGAGGTCCAATTCCTCCAGTCGGCCCGGCACGCGATTCAAAGACCTCCGCCACTCCAGTCGAGAAAAAGAGCGCCAAGCAAGAAAATAAAATAAAGCGAGATAAAATAGACGGTGGGACTAAGGATAGTGCTCCTTCTGAACCTTTAAAGACAAAGGACCAACCTTCTGCTGCCCCTATCGAAGAAAATAAACCTGAAACGTCTCAGGCCGTGACTATCCAACAACCGACCGTCTCTCAGACGAAAATGCCAGAGCTTCAAAAGAAAGAACAGGCTCCTCGGCGCCAGAAACGGGATAGAAGCAGACATGACCCAGACGTTGGCGTCATGGATCACGGAGAAGATGTTCTGGCCTTTGGTGCCCATACACCAAGCTTTTTAAAGGTTGAACCGTACGTCGCAGATGCTGCAGAGCCTACAGGCACGATTGAACAACCCGCTAGCTAAGAACTTGGCGTTTAGCGTTTAATTAAAAGCGACGTCAGGTTCCTTTGGTAATTCTTCCAGATCGACATTAACTGGGCCCGCATGATGATGAATTATGCACCATTCATTGCCATTTCTCGTGAATACGTTCGTAGCGGACAGATAGACTGATCCTAATTCTTCAAAACAGATTACAATCGCAATCTCGCCGTGGATCGTCACACGAGGCACTCTGCACTTTACATCTGGCGCACCGCCTTCGCCCAAGATTGCTTCCCAGCTCGCCATAACCTCGTCGCGTCCATGAAGAGCCTGCCAACCAGGGTGAATGCACGTCACGCCTTTCGGCCCCCACAACCGATCCATCGCTTCAAAGTCGTTACCCGCAAAGGCCGCATAGAAGCGGTCGTTAGCAAACAAAACTGCCTCTTCTTCGCCCATATAAGTCTCTCTCATTTCTGAACACCACGTAGTGCATGGTAATTATACATATCCTATCATGAGCTAAGTTTAACCTGGGGTAGGTATACTAACATGATCAATAGCATACGCCTTGATGGCCCTCGCAGGGATCCAGATTCTGGTAAACCCGCTGTACAAGCCGTTATTTTTCTTCATGGCTACGGCTCTGACGGCAATGACCTCATCAGTTTGGCACCCTACTTTGCCGAAAGCCTTCCTGATGCCAAATTCTTCAGCCCTAACGCCCCCGAACCTGGTGAGACAGGGCTTGGATGCCAATGGTTCACACTCCAAGGCTACGACCCAGATTTAATGAGACGAGATCCGGTTCGAATGGGGGATGCTTTCTCGATAATGTACGAAGGGGCAAAGATAGCGGCTGAACCACTGAATGATTACTTAGACATTATACTTAAAGACTTAGGCCTGCCCCCTAACAAGCTTGCGTTAATTGGATTCTCACAGGGTGCTATGATGGCAATCCATGTCGCATTGCGGCGAACCAAAGCTCTTGGGGCCGTCATCGGCTACTCTGGCGCGCTACTAGGCGCACAGTATATTAAGCGCGAAACTGTCGCGCCACCGCCCCTACTGCTCGTCCATGGATCCTCAGATGACGTTGTACCGGTCAACGCGCTAACCCACATGCAGGAAACGTTGGACACGGCAGACATTCCATACTCTGCACACGTTATTCCTAACCACGGCCATGGCATTGAGCAGGTTGGCGCCACCCTTGGCCGGTCTTTTCTCGAGGATAAACTGACCAGGGCTGATCAATGACTGCAAACGACGTTATTGCGCTAACTGACAAATAAACTCAGACTATAGATTCTAAGTCACTCTTACGGCTCAAATCACCTTCAAGGATATACAAATGCTCGGACCAATTCTTGCAGTAACGCTAGCCGTTCCGGACCTTGCGGTAATTGAGCGCGCATATGGGGAAACCCTAGGTTATCAGGTTGTAGAGCGCGGTGAAATTAGTGCTGAAGTATCCGGCGTATGGAACGCCCCCATCACCGCTGGTCGGCCATACCTAATCATGCAGCCAGCCAGTGGCGCTGATATGGTTTTCCGTTTCGTAGAATCTCCGCCAGTCCCTGGCTATGAGCCACTCAAGACCTTTGGCTGGAATGCCAACGAGCTTCTCGTGGAAGATGTGGACTCCATGCCAACTCGTTTAGAAAACTCTGAGTTTCAAATCATTGCGATGCCCCGCAATCTATCTACAACCGACGACATAAAAGCGATGCAGGCCTTTGGACCAGCGAAGGAACTCACCTATTTCACAACCGTGAAGAGTACCTCATTCGGACTTGGAAAAGCCGAGTCATATGTTGACCGCGTTTTCATCGTAATTAACGGCGGCAAAAGTATGGATAGCCATATTAATTTCTACGGCAAAACATTGGGAATAGAAGTCTCTAAACCTCAACCAGTTCGAATGTCGGCACTCAATGCAATTCTTGGCTTTGATTCAGAGCGCGAGCACCCACTCTCTACAGCGAATATTGGTGGCCCCTTCATGATCGAACTAGATCAATACCCCGAAGGCACTATTGATAGACCGCTTTTACCTGGCGATATTCCGCCAGGCATCTCAATTGTATCCTTCGTCGTTGAAGACCTAGATACCATTCCAGTCAACTATAGATCGAAGTTCCTGAAACCTGCAGGCAGACCCTATAACGGCAATCGTTCTGGACTTACTGTCGGGCCGAACGGTGAATGGATTGAACTTATCGAGCGCAAATAGATAGTGACTAGGCTTGTAATCTTACTGCTATCCTTTCTTTGGATGCCGGCTGCCTTAGCGCAAGAGGCCCCACATACGGGTCGTGCACTTTGGCGTGCATATGACACCAGAGAAACAGGAGCGATGCAGCGTACTTACGAGATGGCCTTTGATGACCGCGGCATTCTTTACGCCGCCAACGAGGCAGGCCTCGTGTCTTTTGACGGATTCACTTGGCGCGTTTATGAAGCCGGTCTCAAGCGGATGCAGCTTCAATCAATCCTGCCATTGGTAGACGGCTCGTGGTTAGCAGGCGGCGCACAATCACTCGGCATATTTCGGCCAACACAAAATGGCAATTTGAGTTGGAACCCAA
Source organism: Rhodospirillaceae bacterium (assembly GCA_028822445.1). Taxonomy (GTDB): domain Bacteria; phylum Pseudomonadota; class Alphaproteobacteria; order Rhodospirillales; family Rhodospirillaceae; genus WLXB01. The sequence continues at coordinate 33,596 of JAPKDQ010000011.1, forward strand.
TCCTAGAACAAACTAAAGGCGTTGGTTCCACTATAAAAGGGGTGACTAGCCTAATACCGACAGAGACCGGCCCTCTTGTGATTACAGATCAGTCCGTTTCTCTGTGGAAAAACGAAAGCTTAACTCAGGTTTACGCCGGGCTTCCGACAGGCCTCAGCTTCCATACTGAACAGGGAATCATATTCTCCATTGAAGGCGGCTTGGTTCTACTTTCAGATGAAAAACCCATAGAGTTACTTCCACCCCCAGGTTGGAACGATTTAGAGCCAGTATCATTTTTTATGTCGGGTAGTGGTGAAATTATCCTCTTGACGAAGCGGTCAGGACTATTCGTCCTCTCGCTCGAAGGTCTCAGGTTTAACATCAAACCGGTGTGGGACATTCTACCACCAATCATCGAGACGTCTAATGTTACTGCTGGCGCCACATATGGAGACAGCACATTTCTTTTGGGCACCGATGCTGGAGCATTAGTTCACCTAAACTCAGACGGGACAGTTATACGATCTTTAGATGAACGCAATGGCCTGCGTTTAAACGCCATACGTGGGATTAGTGTCAGGTCCGATGGGAACACCTTTGCTTTCTTTGACGGCGGATTTGTATGGTTGGACTTAAGTGACTTGCGCCGCACTTGGGACCAGACAAACGGCTTGCCAGTAGCGGTTAAGACCATCGCAAGAGATGGTGCTTATGTGTATGCCGGAACTAATGCTGGTCTATATCGCTCTCTGTCTGGCAGCCGCATGCGCCCTATAAACAGCGTTGGAACGTCTCCTATTCGAATCGCAAAGGTCTTCAGGCGCAGTTCAATTAAAAACCATAACTCATTATTATTGGCACGTAGTGACGGGGTTTTTGATCTATTTGACGACCAGCTCACTGAGATAACCGACGCACAACCTACTGCGCTATTTATATCCAAAACACAGCCGTCTCGCATTGCCGTGGGCACCAAGGATTCTATCAGGCTGTTCGAGTTTAGGAGAAGCAAATGGCATGACGTAAGCCGTCTTGGGGAAACCAAAGAAGCGCTAGTGTCTGACTTTACGGAAACTACTGATGGAACCCTTCTCGCGACTTATACAAACGGCACAATCAAAATGTTCCCGGCTGATAAATGGCTTGGAGACGGAAACCTTAGAAACGTCGTTCCAATCTCGTATCAAACTTTCTCGCGCAGAAACACAGGGGCCTCAAATCCGCACTTCGTAAGAACCGAAAGCCAAATTTATCTCTTTAATACGGGCCCTCCAGTTAGATGGGATGACAAAGATCAAAAATTCACAATTGACATCAATTTAAACAACCAAATTACGCGAACATTTGGCGAGAGCTATCCAGCTTGGTACAGCACGGCGCACAACGACGGAACCCTTTGGCTTCAAACAAATAGTGGGTCTCACGCCATTTCTCCCTCGGATAATACTACAAAGAGTTTACCCCAATCCGTTGACGGCACATCAGAATACAACACCGTCTTCATAGATGAAGTTACAGAAAGTGTTTTATTCGGCACACCAGACGGTATTACGTCGATGCCAGCTACAGGTATGGTGGAACGCACCCTACTAGCCCAACTTAATCTTCGTGGCGCCTCCATCGATGACCTCGATATATATCAGGGTGAAGGGCCGCCTGAAACAATCACCTTAACTCGCTCAGACGAGACCGTGACGCTTACTTTTTCTGTACTAGACTGGCATACCAAATGCACAAAATCAGGAACAACAATCAGTATTGAAGAACTTGACCAAACCCGTATTACTAAACATTCGGTCGACAACACATGCGCAGTAAATATAAATCCCAAAACACTAAAACTGGGACAATCTCAGCTAACTGCACAAATGTTTCGTATGGGGAAACCTTTAACTAGTTCGCTTACAATTAATTTTAGAGTTTCAAAACCATGGCTCAATGGGAGTTGGCTTCCCCTCCTGTTTGGCCTCACTATTTCGATCACAATCCTAATTTTCTGGCCGAGGTCCCGCCGCATGTGGCCCAAACTAATACGGCGCACCCTAACTTTGGCGTCAGGATTGCAGTTAGCCTTAGCCGTCGCGTTGATAGCAGAAATTATTCCACCCCCAATATCAGTGACGGTTTGGCTTCTCTGGTTTTCTGGGTTAGCAGGAACTAGTCTTTTTCTTTCGGTTTTTTCAGACGCCCTGAAGTGCCTTAGCAATAATCAATTCATTTCGAGGTATTAAATGCCTAACTATACAGGTTCTGTTTAAGGTTAAATCTCTTCTGATATGATTAAGCGACGAATAATGCGAGGTGATAGAATTATGCCAGATGTCGAGTTGTTTAGTTTTAAGGCCTGCCCTTACGCCCAGCGCACCAGAATGATGCTTATAGAAAAAGGAATCGAATACTCACTGACCGAAGTCGATCTCTATAACAAGCCCGACTGGTGGAAAGAACTCTCACCACATGGAAAGGTTCCATTACTCCGTCATAACGGAGGCCTTGTTTATGAATCGCGCGTAATCAACGAATATTTAGAAGAAGTATTTCCTGAACCGACCCTGCTGCCGGAAAGCCCAATGCATCGCGCGAAAGCACGCATATGGATTGATTACTGCGATACCTACCTTCTTCCAGCCTTACATAACCTCATCGCTGACCGACACAATGATGAAAAGGTGATTAGAAATCGTAAAAGCATTGAAGAAAAACTTTTGTTTATCGAAAAGGAAGGGCTCAGAAAGCTAGGTGGTGGCCCTTTCTTTATGGGACCAGACATTACACTAGTTGACCTTCAATTTATGCCCTTCATAGAGCGTTTACCTTGCTATAAAGAATTGTGGGGGGCCTCTATACCCAAAGAATGTAGTCGTCTTAGGGCCTGGATTAAAACCATGCAGGACCAAGAAAGCCACAAGCGCACGGTTAACTCATTCGAATTTCATATGCAGCGATATTCCAAGTACGATAAAGCCGCCTAAACACATGTAAGGGTAGATACTACCAATCATGCTTCAATCTACACGCAACAGCCCAGGCTTTTCTAAAGTTCTAATCAGCATGCCAAAATCGATTAATTGGTCATTTTTTTACTCACATTTTTGAAATGGGTGTGCTCTACGGTGGAACTTTCAAACCAAAAAGATGCGGCATGAAGCGACCGACCAGAGATGCCAAAGTGCACGAATCACTGCTTAATAACTCAAATGCAGAAACTACACAGTTAAAAATGGCACTATACAGGTTAATGACAGCTATCGGACTCACGTCACCGAAGGATGCATTAATTGAATTCAACGAGTACTTGAGGCAGTGATCAGGTTCTTACGTCTCATTATCTTAGTCACTTCCTATTCAGGTACTGTTTATGCAGAAGACGTCCGCATGGCCACAATGTCGCCAGTCGGTTCCCCAAGTCGTTTTGTCTATGACAACTTGGTGGAAAACGTCACCACTCAGTCAGGTGGGGCTTATACCATTGAGCCGTTTTTTAATGGCGAGCTCGGTCCAGAGGAAACTTACTTCAATGCCATGAGACGCGGACGCATCCAGTTGGCCGCCATATCTGGACAAGCCGTTGGCACAGCAGTGCCTGAATACTCTCTCCTTCGCGCTCCGTTCCTCTTTGATTCCTTTGAAGAGCTTGCCTTCATATACGACAACTTTTTATTACGAAGACTGGAAGAACTCTTCCTTGAAAAAGGTATGGTCCATCTGCAATGGACAGCGAATGGATGGGAGAATGTATACGCACAGAAGCCGGTCAGGAGACCATCAGACGTTGAGGGTTATAGAATACGCGTACCCCTTGAGCCAAACGCCGCTCTTTTTTTTAGTGCTGCTGGAGCTGATGTAATCCAGATTCCATTCACCGATATTATCCAATCGCTTCAAACAGGACTGATAAACGGCGGAGAGTCAACGACACTAATGTATCTTCAAGGTGGAATTTTTACCGAAGCACCCCACCTTACCCGTACCCACCATGGTTTCTCATTAACCGTCTTTACCGCTAATAAGAAATGGTTCGAAGGACTCTCACTTAGAAGTCAGAATATCCTCAGAGAGGCATGCATGAAAGCCGAGAAAGCTTACCCTATTATGCACGCACAAACGATGGACCTTCTGTTGCAGACAAGAAAGAAAGGTGTCCTGGTCTATGATCTATCACCGCAAGAACGCCAAGACTGGCGCAAGGAAACCTTAGGGGCTCTCGATAAGGTTATCGATCAGGTCGGAGTGGGTGCGGTCGACTTCTATGATTTAATTAGGGCTGGCAAGAAAGAATACGCAGCCCTCAATAAGCAACACTACACGCCCTAATCCTAATTCTGTATAGAAAAACTTTTCCGCCACATCTCTGTAAATGCGTTCTCAACATCCCTAGCTATTTTCTTTCCATTACAAAATGGTGATGCCTGAAGAATAGTTCTTAGAGATCTTCGCATTGAAATAATGTCGTCACGATCACCGGCAAGTTCGGCCGCTCTGTCTATGTAGGCCGGAATAGAATGGACAATGAGGTGCGGCAATCCAATGGCTTCTAGAATAGACTGACCTGCCCTCGCTTGCCATCCGTCACCGGCCAAAGTGATAACCGGTACCCCCATCCAAATGGACTCAGCAGTCGTTACGCCGCCGCCATATGGAAATGTATCAAGCGCGATATCCACCTGTGCATAAGTTTCAAGGTGTTCGCGCCTAGATGTATTTCCAATCAAAATAAGCTGGTCATCGGAGATACCGCATTCAGCGCATTGCTGCAAAACGCTTCGTCGCACACAGTCATTTGAAAGCTGGGGGCACTTTAGTAGTAAACGAGCGCCTGGAACCCGCTGAAGGATTTCTGCCCAGGCGCTGTACACCTCAATATTCATTTTAAGCACATTACTTAGTGAACCAAACACCACATGATCGTTGATCGTAACGGGTGCCTCCGTCAGTCTCAGGTCTTTAAATGGCGGAGAAAAAGATAAATATGATCCTGGAAGACGTATCGGGTCTTCGACGTATAGATCTTCATCGCCAACAGGTAACACATATTTATCGCAAATAATGAAGTCAATTTCAGGGACTCCTGTAGTCGCCACATAACCTAGCCAGGTCGCTTGAACCGGGGCCGGCTTTAGCTGCATGACACCGAGCCTATTGCCATCAGTATGCCCGGAGAGGTCAATTAAAATATCAATACCGTCAGCCGCTATCTGTCTCGCAACGAGTTCATCTGAAACACCAAAGATGTCTCTCCAGCGATCACTCCCCTGCTTGAAGCCCTGAACAAATTCATCATCCGTAAGGTGATTGGAATAAAGGGATACACTAAAGTTCTTATGGTCTCTATTCTCAAAATACGGCTTAAAGAGAATACCCACCGCATGAAAACGAATATCGGCGGAAATAAAGCCAATGTTAAGCGGGCGATTAGACACACCACCTCTACTATCTTTAGCATATCGCGTCGATTGGCTGCCCTTAGCTTTCCAGTAACGGTCAGTAAGCCGCGAGACTTCTCCCCGTTCCAAATTAGGCGAATAATTGGCGCATGAAAGCTTATTATGTAGGAAAATAGGGGACGTGGGTTGGATAGCTAATGCTTTATCAAAGCAATCAATCGCCTGTACTATTCTACCAAGCTTTTGATAAACTAGCCCCTTATTATTTAAGGCGGAAACCACGTTTTTATCAATTTCCAGTGCTTTATTCGCCGAAGCTAAAGCATCGTCAAGTCTATCTAGGTCAGACAAGACCATACTCAGGTTGGCATAGACCTCAGCACCAGCTTGCGGCAGAGTAATGGCTTCACTGAGAGTTGCTATGGCATCTACCAATTTTCCGGCGGCGTGTTGTGCGAGTGCCAGTCCATTTAAAATACTGGCATTCCCTGGGCTTAATGCAGAGGCAAGTGAGCATTGCTCTAACGCTTTCTCGACCTCGCCTTGCCCAAGTAAAATTGCAGACAACAAATGTAGCGCGTTTGGAAAGTCTGGGTCATCTTCCTTGATTTCACCGCATAACCGTTGTGACTCTAGAGGGTTTCCTAGCCGATACGCCTCAAGAGCAGTTTGGTAGATTTCATTCGCCACGTATGTGTTTTCGCTGTTCGGAGGAGGCTCTCCGACTTGTTCATTATCCATAAAACTATATGCCGTGCTGTAAAAAACGGGGGCTTGAAGTCTGCAACTCGTTAATAAGAATACTACTCACAAAGACGCGAGCTTCTAGTCACCTTAATCACTTCCACAATGAGATTCGCACATTGCTCTGTATGCCGCCTCAAGGTTTAGCGTAAATGTTCTAGTATCACACACCGCTGAGTTGAAAAATGCTTCACGTCGCTCTAATTTTGTCTTCCGAATATACGGGACATCCTGTGCCAAGCTTGTTGCTATATCGATGTAGTCTTTCTCGGTGGGAGCGCATGTAGACTCCATCCCCATCCCTTTGAGAAAACCAAAACTAGTGCGCTGAATCCATCGCTCCCCGACAAGAGTAACAACAGGCACGCCCATCGCCAATGCATCAACTGTCGTTGTTGTTCCACAATAAGGAAAAGGGTCAAGCGCTATATCGACACTATTGTAAGCGAGTAGATGATCAGCTGGTTCAACATGATGCATTATCGTCAAGCGATGGCTCACGATCCCGTAGGCCTGGAATTGCTTGCGTATATGCTCCCTCAGAAGCGGGTTATTCAGGCGCCCGCTCTTCAGAAACAATCGCGAGCCAGAAACACGCTTTAAGATTTCAGACCACACTCGCACCACGTCGACATTAAGTTTGGCGTGGTTGTTAAAACTTCCAAATGTGACGTTCCCTGTAAACGGCATTATTGGAATTCGCTTCGCAAAAACCGCTGGATCGAAGCAAAGATAATGGCCAGGCAGCCTGACAACCTGCTCAGAAAAATCTTCTTCATAACCAACTGGGCACACAAATGAATCAGTCAATACGTAGTCCATTTGTTGCATTCCCGACGTACCAGAATAACCGATCCAAGACACCTGTATCGGTGCTGGCTGAAATCGAAACGTATTTAGGCGGTTGTTTTCTAATCGGCCTGTGAGGTCTACCAAGATATCTATCTGCTCGGTTCGAATAGATTCCGCCAAAGACCTATCAGTTTGATGAACGCCGCAATGATAAACGTCCGAAAAATTACGGATTTTTTGAGATACCTCATCAGGGACTGGCGTAACATCGATGACAGTTATATCAAATTTTTTCCGGTCATGCTGCTCTAGTACGGGCATTAAAAATTGCGACACCGGGTGATCTTTGAAATCAGCTGAGAAATAACCAATTTTGACTTTGCGATTAGACAGCGGGTCTCTTGGCTGGCTGTAAGGCAGCGGCTCTATGTCTTCGCTCTTAGTATCCCAAACAGACACACTTCTCTCATATTCCTCCCGGCGAGTTATAGAAGGCGTATACATGGAAAGACGCGCACCCAGGAGGGCGACGGCGTGCTCATCTGGATATTCTTGAGCCAACACATCGGCAACTTTTCGCGCCGTTTCGTACCGCCCTTCTTCGCAGTGTAGCAACACCGTATTTGCAAGTGCTATAGGCTTGCAACCAGGTTCTATATCGGATGCAAGAGAAAATTCCCGTTTTGCCTCAGCAAAACGATACAACGCGACAAGTGCTATGCCGCGGTTAATGTGCGCTTTTACAAGAGTGCTATCAAAGTGAATAGAATCGTCGGCTAGCTTCAGTGCTTCCTGGTGTAATTTACAACGATTCAGGATATCTGACCGTTCAGCTAATATCGAAGCGCTATTAGGCGCTACCTCAACCGCTTGTGCAGATAGGTCAAGTGCCTCGTTCGCTCTATTTTGTTTTAAGCGAACCGCAGCTAATAGGCACAATGCATTTGGCTGAAGCGGATCACCACTCAAGATCTTACAACACAGCAATTCTGCCTTATCGTAATCGCCATGATTATAGGCATTCACAGACTCTTCGAGCACTTCTTTAAACGTTTCGTTGTCTGGTAGACTAGGCTGATCATGCGACGACAATCTATCACGCCCCTAATCTATGAGTTTCGGCTGCCAGGCGCCGGAAAGTACAAGGCTATGCAGAGCGTAGGTGGCGGAGGCAGAAATTACCAGGGCATCGGCACACCGTCATAGTTGATCATCGTCGCGGCGGTTTCGGGACTGAGTGTTTCAATAAATCCGATCAAAGCAGCGGCTGCCTCCTCTGGGCTGAGTTTAGGGCCATCGTAATTCGTCCCGCCAAAACCCGTGTCTACAATGCCCGGATTAAACAGACCAACAAGAATCCCCTCATCTCTTAAATCGGCAGAGAGGGTACGACTAATAATGTTCACGCCTGCCTTACTAGCTCTGTAAAAATAATAACCCTGCATCGCCTCTTCGGTCAGAGTCATAGAGCCCAGCCCGCTTGTAATCGTTATTATTTTTTTTTCCTCGCTAGCAGCAATATTATTGGCGAACGCTTGGCTCACTTTCAGCGGCCCAAAGGTGTTTACTGCCATGACATCAACGAATGTCTTGTAATCTAATTCATCAAGCTTCTGTAATTTAACAGCACCAAAAATACCCGCATTGTTGATGAGAACATCAATGGCAGTGTCGGCATACTTTTTTGCTAGGGCTTCAATCTCACCTATATCTGTCACGTCCATTTCTTCAACGATTACATTAGGGTATTTTTCCGACAATCTGACCAAAGCATCTGATTCACTGGGAGTCCGGCAGGTTGCAATGACCTTCCATTTCCTTACGGCGTATTGCTTTGATAACTCAAAGCCAATACCGCGGCTTGACCCTGTGATAAGCACAGTCCCTGGCTCATCTAGTAAGGCCGCCATGTCTTGGGCCATCATAGGACTCGAAAACAAGGAAAGACTACCTAGCAGGGCAAACATAGCAATCAGCATTCCTGGTATCTGGCTCGATCTAAAACACATACTTAATGCTCCAAGTTTTGTAGCTCTTAAGAAGGATACAGTTTCTCTGCACGCGAGTCTCAACGCACAACACAGAATTGATGCTTATCATGGCCGCTAGGTAGTTCAAACTAGAGCATTGCCGCGGCCAACCGCAGGGTTATTAGTATTCTCACCACCCCCAAAGGTGGGGCTAACGATCCCGGAGGTGTTCTACAGCCATCATCAAGAAGTCTAGATGTGGAAGTAAAGCTGTCGCGGCTGAGAGAATGACCGGACTAGCCCCGTACCTTGCATAAAACGCGAAGAAAAACGGTTAGCTCAGCCGCTTTGTCAAAAGCCACAGTCTTATTCTGTTTCTAACGATAGGTTTCCTCGCAGGAAATCACGCACCTACCTTGCTGCGATTGATCCGTAAGAACCCAGATCTCGTATTAAAACCTAGAAACAAAGTTAAACGAAGCGCGTTGTAAATTTTTGATAACTCATTTAGGCGTATAAAAATGAACAACGGTATTGCCGTAGTCATTAGTTCGGCTTTTCTGGCGGGGTGTTCTGTGGTTGGAATACGTTCTGGAACAGAACAGCCCCCATATCAGGTAATAGGGCAAATTAATAACGACATTGAGTTGCGACAGTATGGAGAACGTTTAGCTGCAGAGGTTGCCATAGATCGGCGCAGCCAGCGTGCTAATGAAAATTCAGCATTTTCTATGCTCGCTGGATACATTTTTGGCAACAATCAAACTAAAATAAAATTAGCCATGACTTCTCCAGTGTCCACCAATTTACCTTCAAAAGTAATTGCCATGACCGCGCCGGTAGAATCTAATATTCAAGACGATGGCCTCTACACTATGCGATTCTTTTTACCAGAAACATATTCGTTGGACACAGCCCCAACGCCAAAGAATTCACAGGTCAAATTGATTACAGCACCTTCTGAAACTATGGCAGCAATAAGGTTTAGTGGGCGCCGGAACCAAGTGACTGTGGACAGATACAAAGAAACATTAATGCGGTCTATTCAAGGTTCGAATTGGAAAGCTACCTCTGATCCCGTTGCCTTCTTTTATGATCCACCTTGGACAGCTCCCTTTCTACGTCGCAATGAAATAGCTGTGAGGGTAACGCAGCGAGAAAACTAGGGTCCAATTTGAGTATCAGTGCTCGTTTTAAGTCAGCGGCACTCGGAATTCCGAGACATCCATACAAGCTCAATTACACACAGCTCTCTCAGACATAAAATTATTGTACGGTTTGAATAAACAGACCGTTAGCGCCTTTAACCAGGCTTCATCACTGACAACACCACAATTGCTGCAATAAAGACCCAAAGCAGTACAAGGATGGCGGTGCCCCAGGTATATATCCACCAGATTTCTTTTTCTCTTTCAGTCGTCGAGCCGGTGGCCTCTATTTCACGCCATACTCGGAAGAACTCGATAATTGAAATACGAATACCGACCCCACTTGCCATCACACAGCCAAACAAAACTAACTTCAATGCAAACCAACCTTGCAAGCTTATGGCATCAAGCGCCGCAGCAACGCCAACTACGAAAAGAAAAAAGAGCAATACGTAACGAATAACGCGGTCTAACAGGGCCAGTTTTTGGCCCAACCCAGCGTGCCGAACGCGATGAATAGTCTCTACGAACCCAAGCCATAAGATACCTACGATTCCAGCGCCCCAGGCCAGAGTAGAACCACCGGGAACGTAGCCAAGCAATGCGGCAAGTACTGTTCCCAGCCCTGCCTGTAGAACAAGCGCGTAACGGACGTGTTGGTCGACATCCATCACATGTTCCATAAGCCGGTTACGCTCGTCGAATGGCATTGAAGACCCACGGCAGACGTACCGGTACCCACTATTGATGACAAACTCAGACCCGAGCCAATACCCCAGAACAGCGATATGAAAAATAAGGAGGACTTCCACTAACATTCTTTTTCCTTTTAGGGGTCCTTGCGTTTGAAAGGTGACACCAAGAACGCTTAACTGTTTTGACCGAGCCTGACTCGACCTTCCACTAGTCTTAGTACACGGTCACAGGCCTTTACGTTAACAATGTGATGGCTTCGAGGATGCGCCACCGGACTCTCTGAACATCTAAGTGCCAGCATTCAGTATAGCATGTGCCCTAGTCAAAGCCTCGAAAGGTCGCTTCCTCGCCATACTGCTCATACGTTTTTCTTCAAATCCTTGCAGCAACGGGTGAGGTTAGGGCTAGTATTCATTGGTAAGCGCATAAGGGCGGTTGGGGGCACAATAAATTTCGTTAACTCTGACCCGCTTCAAACCAACAACGCATTGGAGTCATAGCAGATAGAGAGCATGGTCGAGGAGCTAAATAAAGATTTGCCGAGACAGCTAGATGAAATAACCAGGATGGATCAGATCAGTAAAAGTTCCTTCACATATGTTTATCATAATACCACCACAGAGCCTGTCCGTGATCCACTAGAGCTTCAAGAACGTTTAACACGCAATGTGACAGGCAGTGTTTGCGGAATGGAAGTGATGAGAGCGGGCTTTAATGACGGCCTAAGTTATCGCTACATTTACTCCGATATTGATGAAAATGTATTGGCAGAGGTCTTCGTTACAAAAACTTCCTGCGATTAAGTTGGCAAGATCGGACAAATTGGAACTCACGATGAATAGGGGCTGGGGGTTATTAGCGGTGGTCCTTTTTTTATTGTCTTCCCCGTGACTGTTAGAGAAAAAAATACAAAGACAGCAAACGCACCGGCCAGGGAACCTACACATCCGCTATTGGCGACAAATATTTAGGCGAATGGAAAGACGAAAAACGCAACGGCCAGGTCTGAAAATGTCGGGCATCGTTCTTGGGGTCGTCTTTCCAATCCGCAAGGACGGGGATAGGATCTGCTCAGTTCTATTTTGATTTAACAGGGATCTCGGCATGCCAACATTGCTCATTACCGGTGCAAACCGGGGCCTTGGCCTCAACCTCCTCAAACTATACGACCAAGAAGGGTGGACCATCCATGCCTGCTGTCGAAATCCAGACTCGGCGGCAGACCTCAAAGCTGTTGCTGATGTCAGCGCGGGGCGAGTCACCCTTCACCCCCTGGATGTTGAAGACCCAAGCACCATTGCTGGTTTAAAAATCGCCCTCGGCGCCACACCCATCGACATGTTGATCAACATGGCCGGGTATCTCGGTGAGAAAGCCCTGAGAGAACCCGAAGGGCTTCAACCCTTCGGCGTAACCGATTACGACGTTATGGAAAAAGCTTATCGTATCAATTGCGTCGGGCCACTCCGCGTGTGTGAAGCGCTGGTGGACAATGTGGAAGGCAGTGATCGAAAGACGATTATCAATATCTCAAGCATTGTTGGATCTATCGGTGGCGACAACTTTGGTAATTTTTATATGTATCGCCCCAGCAAAACGGCGCTCAATGCTATTACTCATGCTATGGCGATCAATTTGAAAGACCGAGGCATTACTGTCATTCCGTTCCATCCCGGCTTCACCAAAACCGATATGGGCGGGCCCACGGCGGATATCGAGATTGAGGACAGCGTAACAGGCATCAAGGCTGTGCTTGATAAAGTGACCATCGCTGACACGGGTCGTTATCTGACGTGGGATGGTGGCGAACTGCCCTGGTAAGCCGAAGGAACATGAAGATCGATCGCCAGAGGCTTGGCGGGGCAAGGGCCTTCAAGGGATATAGACTAGGACCTAATCACCGGCCCGCATAGCACGTCTGTTTTCACAGACCGCCAAGCAAGATTATGAAGATGGGTCAAAAGATGGGTAGGGTAGTTAATAACTACATAAATCATTGATATTATTGTATTTATTATAAGTAATGGCGGAGGGACAGGGATTCGAACCCTGGGAACTCTTATAAAGTTCACGGATTAGCAATCCGCTCTATTACCACTCTAGCACCCCTCCGCAGTATTGAGCGGGCGTGGAACATGAAAAGTTACGACGCAGTTGTCAAGCACAGCTCTCCTGCCCAAGAAAATAAATTAACAAGTCTGATTCAGGCAAATAAATCAGGGGCTTATCAAGCCTCTCTGTTAATTCTACAATATGCTGAAGCATTAATCATGATCGGTATAGCCAGTATGACACATCACCGCTGCGGATTTGGCTCCGCCGTTCAAAACCAAGTTTTATTATTGAACATGATGCTTGCTCTTAGCATCACAGTTTTTAGCCACCCCTTAGCTGCTGAAGACGGCCTTACTGGAGAGGTCAATGTTGGTGGGTCGATGGCAACAGGCAATACAGATACAACTCGTGTAGATGGCGAAATAAAAGCCCGTTTTAAAGCGGGGAGGCTTGAAGATAATTACCGTCTTGTTACCGAATTCTCAAACGATAATGGAAGAAAGACAGCACAGCGTATTTTAGGCTCCATCGAATCCCGATTTGATATGCAAGAGGACCTTTTCATCTTTGGTTACCTAGAGTTTGACGACGATAAGTTCTCAGGGTTCAAATATGAAGTAGAGGGCGCGTTCGGGGCTGGATACAAGGTCATTGACGACGATAATATGCGCCTACTTCTTCAGGTAGGGCCAGGCTACAGATATAGTAAATTCCCCACACCAGCCCTATCTGCTCTACCGCTAGTCAGCTCAAATGAAAATGAACTCCTCATTCGGGGAAGCGCAGATTTTGAGTACATTATTACTAATACCCTTTCAATCACTAACGCCTTTATAGTGACGTGGGATAGCAACAGAACGAAGCTCGAGAACACAACTGCAATAACCAGTGCATTGATCGGCGATTTGTCGACACGACTATCCTTGAACATTAGATACAATACGGAGCCACCGCTGCTTACCAAGAAGACCGATACTCTAACCAAGGTTTCCTTGGTTTATGGCTTCTAGCTGCCACGTTCAACACCATCGTAAGCGCATGGACTGAAAACAACACCTACCTCAGGGCGTTTTGTATTTTCTGGCAGTACTCTTACCGGCTGCAGGAGCCTTGTCCCA
>JAPKDQ010000025.1 GCA_028822445.1 Rhodospirillaceae bacterium
CCGACTGGGTTGCCTGACAGGGTGAGACGCGCAGCCAGTCTGTGTCGATTTACTCTATAGTGGTAATCTTGAGAGCAAACCTAGCCATTCAGCAGCCTCTGGAACGACGCTGTCATATGATGCTCATAGTTATGTGGAATGTCCAAGGGTCGCCGTCTCTAGTCAGGTTTCCTTTACCCCTCGGTCCATGCCAAACTTATCGCATAAAATATCTAACCACCACCATCTACCTGACCTTTGCTGTAATACTTGGAAATTTGCCATGCTAAATTTGCCAAAATCCGAACCCGTCCGCCTCGGCTTTTTGGTGCCGGAGCGGAACGTCACTTGCGAGGTGGAATTCCCGTGTCATCTCCCGGTGGGAGTTACCGCACATTTCTCGCGCCTGCCGCGCAAAGGGGCGGTAATGTCTGCAGATTCGCTTCTGGAAATGATGGAGAGCGTAGATGTGCAATCCGAACTGCTCACTAAAATTAACGTCCGGGTCATCATGGCGGCCTGCACCAGTGGTAGTTTCCTCGGCGGAACTAACGCGGCGGACGAACTGGGGGTGCGCATTAAGCGGGTGACTGGCATCCCAGGAATCTCCACCTCGACTGCGGTCGTCGATGCGCTTCGTGCGATGGATGTTCGGCGCTTCTTCATGATTACACCCTATCCCCACGACATTACCCGTGCCGAGGTCGAGTTTTTTGAAGAATTCGGCTTTGATGTCACCGGCACAGACACCTTTGACTGCACCCATGCACCGATGATCCCTGCCCTCACCTCATCGCAGGTCGTTGATATGGCTGATGCCCATGCGCCTAAGATTGCCGACGCTGACGCTCTTTTCATTAGCTGCACCAACCTCGCTACCATGGACCGAATTGCCGAAATGGAAGAACGCCATGGCAAGCCGGTGATAACATCGAATTCCGCCACACTATGGCGCGCACTTCGCGCTGCTGAGTTACCACCGGAGGACATGGGTGTGGGCAAGTTGTTCCGGCGGGAAATGCTTGTCTAAGTCCCCTCACTATACTTGATAACCAGTTTTCCGAAATGCCCGGCACCTCGCATAGCGTGATAGGCTAACCGGGCATCCTTGAAGTCAAAAGTCTGATCAATCACCGGTTTTAGGTTATGGGCCTCGATTGCGCGGTTCATATCAGCAAACATAGTCCTTGATCCAACGTAAATACCCTTAACGGTTATAGATTTTACCATAATTGGCGTTGGGTTGATTGCACCTGAAACGCCTGTCAAAACACCAATCAGACCGATAATACCGCCAACTCTCACCGCATTCACCGACCGGTCAAATGTCCCAGGGCCGCCGACTTCCACAACGCGGTCAACGCCTGATCCACCAGTAAGTTCCAAAACAGCCGCGTCCCATTCAGGGTTCGTTCGATAATTGATGACTTCACTGGCGCCCAGAGCCTTCATCTTTTCCAATTTGTCGTCCGAAGATGAGGTGACGATTGTCCGCGCGCCCATCATCGTACAAAATTGCTGGGCAAAAACAGAAACACCACCGGTTCCAAGCAACAGCACTGTTTCCCCAGCCTTCACTGGGCGCGGAAGAGTGAGTGCATGCCACGCCGTTAGCGCTGCACAGGGAAGGGTTGCGGCCTCCTCATCAGTTAGGCCGGTTGGTGTGGGAATAACACCGTCTTCGGGCAGAATGACTTCCTCTGCCAAGACGCCCTGACGAGCCCCTCCTAACGCCGAAGCCATGACGGGAGCGCTGATTTCACCAGCTACCCACTCTTCAAAAAAGCAAGAGGTAACCCTATCCCCTTCCTTCAACTTTACTCCTTCACCTACGGCGGTTATCACACCCGCCCCATCAGAGTTTGGCACAGTTGGAAATGGCAACTTGCGAGCACCCGCTCCCTCGATCGTAATCAAGTCACGATAATTAATAGAGTTCGCCTTCATGCGTACCCGCACCTGTCCGGAGCCGGGGATGGGTGTTTCGCGCTCTACGAGATTCAGTGCATCTACGCCATCACCAGAAATAATTTCCCATGCGTGCATTCCAATTGTCCTTTTCAAATATGAATATAAATGAAGTCGTATCCGCCGGTTAACCTAGCCGCGTCCGAGATCAGGGGTGAGGCCCCCACGGCGCGGCCTGCAACAACTGGTTTTTCTGGCTCATCACCAGAGGCCTGATCTTGCCTGCAAAGGCCGTGCGTGTTTCAAGATGCGTTCGGTGTTGCACATGGAAGATTCCAGCGCACTTTGGTCGCGCCAAATTTTGGTCAGAACAGTCGCGCCCAGCCATTGGTTATACAAAACAAGGGCCGTGTCAGCGGCGACTAGATCATTTGGCAAAGAACCATCAGCTATGCCCTCTTCAATGCCGTCAGCCAATCGGCTGATAATATGATTGGTCCCCCGCTGTAAGGCCAACCGCATGGGTTCGGACAGATCAGATACCTCACCACCAAGCTTTACCACCATACACTTCGTTTCAGCATCATCACCACATTGCGTTTCCAACCATCGCTGCCAATAGCTCATCAACCGTTCGGCACCGTTCATGCCTTCAGCACTCAAAAGGATTTCCAAGCGCATAAGGTAAGCTTCAAAATAGCTATCGAGCAGCGCCTCGCCGAAATACTCCTTTGATTTGAAGTAGTGATAGAATGATCCCTTGGGGACTTCAGCCGAGTTCAGCAGTTCGTTCAATCCAACAGCAGAGAAACCCTTGCCCAAAATAATTGGCTTGGCCGTGTCGAGAATATGCTGTCGAATGTCAGTGTTTTGTATGCTCATGAAAGAGGCTATAGTCAAAAATAGACCAGTCGTCTATAGCTTATTTTAACCAACTGTTCTCTATTCAAATAAGCACCCGGTAGCATTCTGTAAATGTCCGCTTCTGGCCAAAAGCCGCTGCGCGATAGCAAAAACTATCCACGGCAGGGAGACCCGAGCTAAACGCACAATACGTGCTGCAAAACTAAGGGAACTTAGAGAACTCGAGGGATTAATGAAGACGAAGGGTTTGCTTGTATGAGCTCGTGCTATGGTGAGGTCCAAGAGGCATTCCTTCAGGGCGGTGTTTTTTTTCAAAATGTCATTAATATGTTACGTCACTTGCGGCGAAAGAAAATAGAGAACGTGTCGAAAACACTTCCTGCATTCGGACAATGAA
>JAPKDQ010000012.1 GCA_028822445.1 Rhodospirillaceae bacterium
TGCAAGTGCAAGTGCAAGTGCACGTGCCTCTGCGCAGGCGGTGAACCCGGATGTGATTGTTGTTGGCGCTGGTTTGTCTGGGCTCTACGCCGCAATGCTGCTGACGGAAGCTGGGGCGACGGTACAGGTGATTGAAGGGCGGGAGCGCGTTGGCGGTCGTTTGTTCAGCGCCCGTAATGTGGAAGGTAATCCGGAATGGGGAGGTGATTCTATTCTCGGCGGCTACGGGCGAATGCAAGATGTCTCGGCCAATGTTGGGGTCGAACTGGTCGACCATCAGGCACGAAGGGACTTATCGCCAGAATCTCACAAAGACCCAACCAACACCGAACTAGCCCTTCGCGGAAAATTGATTCCTAAAGGCGATTGGCCAACCCACCCGCTCAACGTTATGCCCGAGGGTGCCAAACACCGTTTTCCCGGGCGCGGATTTTTCCAGGCCATCATCGGTGAGAACAATCCACTAGAAGCCTTTGAAGATTGGCTTGATGCGGACAGCGCGAAATTTGATCGCTCCATCTACGAAGTTTTCAAGGAAATCGGTTGGAGCGACGAAGCTATCGAGCTGAATTACAATACTAATGTGCAGTACGGCACCTCTGCCCACGATATTTCATCGCTGATGTGGTTCTTCACTCAGGCTTGGTTCAAGTTACAGGGCGAGCTAGATCGCGTTGCCTTTAAAGCGCCCGGTGGCAACCAAGGCATTCCAGAAGCTATGGCCGCATCGTTGTCTGGTGAAGTGCACCTGGGTAAAGAAGTCATCGGTATTCGGAGTGAACCGGGGCAGGCCGAAGTGCACTGCTCTGATGGTAGTATCTATAAAGCTAAACGGGTGATCTGCTCTATGCCGATCCCGACCATGCGTTGGGTCAAGTTTGACCCCTTGTTGCCAGCCCTCAAAGCGCAGGCCGTTGCTACAGTACCGGTACAGAAAATCACTAAGGTGATCATGGTCCCAAAGAAACCGTTCTGGGAAGAGGACGGTTTTAGCCCGGCCATGTGGACGGATTCTGATAGCGGTGAAGTGCGAGCACTGCGCGAAGGAGAGGACGCCAATAGCATCACGTGCCTCATGGCTTGGGGCCGTGGTCATTTGGCCGACCGTCTTGATAGTTTTAGTGATGAAGAGGCCATGGCCCGCGTGATTGCCGATTACGAACGCATTCGTCCCGCAGCCAAAGGGTTGCTGCAACCGGCGGGCATTAAGTCGTGGCAGTCCGATCCGTTTGCGGCTGGTGATTGGGCCGTGTGGTCGCCTGGCACCGTAACATCAATGGTCAAAGCCTTGATTGATCCAGCCGATCGCATTCATTTCTGCGGTGAACATACGGCGACCTCAAATCGCGGTATGGAAGGCGCTATGGAATCCGGCGAGAGAGCCGCCTTCGAAGTTTTGGACGTAATTTAAATGACCCTTGCTCGCCGTACCTTTCTTGCCAGCTCCGCATCGCTGGCGGCCCCTAAAACCCTTCACGCGAAAACCGAAGCAGATGTCATTGTTATTGGCGCAGGGTTGTCTGGGCTCTATGCCGCGCGTCTTTTGGCCGATGAAGGCGCGAAAGTTGTTGTAGTCGAAGGTCGAAACCGTGTGGGTGGCCGCCTCGAAAGTTACCGCCACCTTGAAGGCGCGCCGGAAGCGGGCGGTGATTCTATTCTTGGCGGTTATGGCCGGGTGCGGGATTTGGCCGATCAATTAGGCCTCACCGTCGTCAATCACCGACCGCGTGGGCGCTTATCGCAAACGGAAATTGCCCTCGGCGGCAGTGTTATTCCACGTGACCAATGGGCGGCGCACCCCCTCAATCATATGCCTAATAACGCTAAAACTTCTTTTCCGGGCCGGAGGTTTTTTGAATCCGTTGTCGCTACCAACAATCCGCTGGCATCTTTCGAGGATTGGGCAGACCCGTCGAGCAAACCGCTCGACCGCTCGGTCTATGCATTCTTGAAGGATCAAGGGTGGAGCAATGCCACCATCGCGCAGAATTACGACATCAACATTGGGCGCGGCACTTCGGCTCACGATTGCTCCATCCTCACTTGGTTTTTCCGCATTGGTTGGGACAAAGTCCAGCGCGATATTGAAAACGCCGCCTTTAAGGTTGTGGGAGGTAATCAATCTATCCCTGAAGCTATCGCCGCGCAGCTGCCCGGTGATGTGCATCTTAACAAAGCTGTCGCCGCGATCCATCAAGATGCGACGGGCGTTGATGTGATTTGTGAAGATGGCACTACCTTCAGAGGTAAGCGCGTCATCAACTCCACGCCGCTACCGCCGCTGCGTTGGGTGAACTTTGATCCGCTGTTGCCGGCACAAAAAGCCGCTGCCATCAAAGTGCTGCCGTCCATGAAGATCAATAAAGTCTTCCTCACAGCCAAAGAGCCGTTCTGGGATGAAGATGGCTTTGGTCCGGGGATGTGGACCGATACAGCCCTTGGGCAAGTCGCCGTGTTGCGCCAGTTGGAAAACAGCACGGCAATCACCGGGCTTATTTCTCGGTCACGCGGTTATATGGCCGAGAAGCTGGATACCCTCGGGCCTGAGGCCGCGCAGGCGCTTGTCATTTCTGAGTACGAGAAACTCCGCCCCGCTGCCAAAGGCAAACTCAAAGCAGTCGGCTATAAATCCTGGGCGAAAGACCGCTTTGCCGGTGGTACCTGGATGGAATGGAACCCGGGGCAGGTTCATGCCTATCAACCCTATTTGGCCAGCGCCGCCGGACGCATTCATTTTTGTGGCGAGCACACCGCTCAATCAAACCGGGGCATGGAAGCAGCGGCAGAATCCGCCGAGCGCTGTGCCTTTGAAGTGCTGGATGTGCTGTAGGGCTATCCAAACACAAACGAGGTTTGTTTAGCCAGGTCGAATGGACGTAAGCGTTTCCTCTAGCGTCTGAGCACAGTTCCGTAATGGGTCCAGAAACCGATCGGCGGCACTCTCCAACGTTACGGCGGAGGGATGAAATTTGGTTGATAAGGCATAATCAATACCGCCGATTACCTCGATGGGCACCGTGAGCGTCCCCCAATTGACGCCTGGTACTTTTGAAATGGCATACCCCTGATCACGCGGCTGCTTAAGGTCGCCCTTCCGTTTGTAAGAAATATGCTTATCTTACGGTAGAGTTTAAGCGACACCTCTTCACTGGAATGAGAGACAGATCATGACCGAAGGCGCCAACACCAAAGAAACACACCGTAAGGACTTCGTTCCTTCTCAAACAGCAGACGTGTTTTTAAAGGATGCGGCTTTAGACAACGTTATGTCGACAGTTATCGCTTTGGGGAGTGAGTTTTGGGCGCTGCAAAAGCGTATGAATGTGGTTGAGGTTCTGCTTGAGAAAAATGGCTCTGTTTCTAAAGACATGATCGAAGCCTACCGCCCGACGGAAGGGCAGGGCGCAGCCTGGGAAGAACAGAGAGATCGTTTTATTAATCGTGTTTACGGGTTCTTGCAGAACACCGAGACCGATTCAAAGAACGCCGGGTAGGGAGGGCACCATGATCGATCGTCGCACCCTTTTTGGAACCACCGCTGCCGTTGCCAGCGCTTTCACATCCTTATTTCGCAGTCGCAAGGCTACTGCTGCAGTGACCCCCAAGTCTCTGCCCAACGATATCGAACTCCGTGGCACCTACACGGAAGGGCGGCTAGAGCGGTTGCCAGAGATGGATATGGAAAGCCGACTTGAATTTACTCAAGGCTTTCGCAATTGGTCCTTGCGTAATTTTGGCCGTAAGAGCTCCAGTCGGGTTAATGAACTCGTGCGGGAGGCCGGATTTGTCACAAGTCCGTCGCCACCCATCGATGACGTTTTGGCCGCCGTTGGTGATGATCCCACCGTCTGGACAAGCGTGCGCTGTAAAACCACGGCGCAGCAGATCATGTGGAATAACTTGGTCGATGGCTTTACTGCAAACAAAGACGCTTATCTAGCTGAGCTTGACGCCGCAGATGCCTCTGGTCCTGGGATGTTAGAGCTCAACGCGGGTCTAGATATACCCGACTATACCAAGCATGAAATACACATTCAGCCTGGCGGTTACATTGGCGACCCGCTCGGTGGCTACGTTTATCACTACGGCGTCAACGTCTTCACGCTGGATCTCTCGTCTGAAGATGTCTTCCATCGCGATTTAGCAGCCATTATCCCTGTCCCGGAGGATGGCAAGATGGAGCGCTTCTTGGATATCGGCACAGGCGTGGCTCAGTTGCCGATGGCTGTGAAGGAACGGTTCCCAGAGGCAGATGTGTGGGGCATTGATGTGGGCGCGCCCATGCTGCGCTACGGACATATGCGTGCTGCAGAGAACGGCTTAGATATCAACCTGTCTCAACGTCTGGCGGAAGACACTGGGTTTGAAGACAATAGCTTTGATGTCGTGACGGCCTACATTCTGTTCCATGAAGTGCCTACGGAAGACACCAAGAAGATTCTGACCGAGGTGCGGCGCATTTTGCGTCCGGGTGGTGTTTTCTTCCCTGTCGACTTCCGGACTTACACTCAAACTCGGCCATCAGCCTCAGGCCGCTTTAATCAGTGGTGGGATCATGTGCATAACAACGAAGTTTGGACCGAAGAGTACCGTGCTTCTGACTTCATTCAGTTGATGACAGACGCGGGACTCACTGTGAACCAGGATGCGCCGACGTTGCAGAAACGTTTCTGGAACAGTGTTATGGCAATTAAGCCGGTATAGGGCTGTCGTCTTTAACTACTGTGAGATTATCGTGGCGTGAGGGGCTAACCCTTTAGCCAAAACCCGCCTTTGTCACTCTCCACCTGTACTGCTGTGGGGGTGGGGAAGTGGGCTGGGATAAGCCAGCTTCCGCTGTCGGCGACGGTTTCTAAAACTGTCTGGCGCATATCTCCTGCCATCTTCGCGTCCCAGCAAAATTGGGATGACCACTCCGGGTGCTCTACTTGTAGTGGGTGATGGATCACGTCGCCGATGACGTAGGCCGTCTGTGTTTTGCCTTGGCTGGTGCTATCCAGCTTCACTATCACGTGCCCGGGAGAATGACCGAAGGCGGGTAAGAGTGACACGCCAGGCTCAATCTCGTGGTTGGCGTCGACAATCTCTGATAGTCCTGCATCCATCACTGGTTGCACGCTGTCTTGCCAAGATTTGTGATTGGCATCGGCATCTTGTTCCCAGAAGGCCATTTCCTTTCGTCCGAATAGGTATTTCGCATTGGGGAATGTTGGCACCCAGCGGCCGTCTAACAGGCGTGTGTTCCAACCCACGTGGTCAGCATGCAGGTGCGTGCAAAGGACATGGGTGATTTCGTTTACAGACAATCCTATTCCTTTGAGATCATCTAAAAATGGACCAGATCGCATATGCCACTCAGGCACCATGGGCCGGTGCTTGTCATTACCTAGGCAGGCGTCGATCAAAATCACGGATGTCGGCGTGCGCACCACGATGCCATGAAACGCCATAATCAGTTTATGCTTAGGCTTATCAAAGAACCGTGTATCGCTATAGGTACGGGTGTTCTTAATGGCGTCCAGCGTGGCCGACGGAATCAAATCCTCCGGGTCGCGAAACGGCCCTTCGAACTCAACAATGCGGTAGACCTCAAAGGGCCCATCTGAAAAGACCGGTAGTGCAACTGCTGCAGCCAATTTTAATTATCCAAACGCGAAGGGGATTTGATCAGGGCCGTAATACTGCTCAACCGTGTTGTCTTTCTTATAGAAAATATTTTGCACGTATGTGCCGCAGCGTTGGCTGCGGACAATCACCGCTACCGTCGGGCCATGACCGTTGTACTCAGCATGAATGTCCCAGGGCTTGATGAAGTCGATGTAGCCGGGGCTGACATCCACCGTTTCTGTTTCTTCTACGACAGCTGTTTTTGGCAGTTCGCCTAGCTCACCGCCATCGGTGCGTTTGAAGCGCAGTACTTGTTCGCCGCCATCAACTACACCGTAAAGGGTCCATGACACACCGTGATCGTGGATTGTTGTTTTAGCATTTGCTTTCTTAATCAGGCCATTTATGACGAAGCCGTAATCTGGATCTTCATAAAATAACAGGTTGGCATGTTTGCCTTCCAGGCCCAACTTGGCCGGGCTGGTCGGCCAGGTCTTAGTGTGTTCCGCTACGTCTGGGTCGCGCAGCATCTCTTTGAGGGGCTCACAGGCCTTTGGCCATACCTCATCAGCGCTGAGGCCTTGCTTAAATAAGCTGCGGACTGTTGAGACAAATGCTTCAACGGCGGGCAACATAGGAGGTCTTCTGGTATCATCGGGCATTCTAAGTTCTCTTTTGTGGAGGACGCAGGATAAGGATATATATTAGCCAAACGGCCCTTAAAGCCCAAGGGGAAAAGTGGTGTTAAACGTATGGCGAGCCATCTAAGGGCTTATTACGTGGGCGCGCGGACTATTCTGGTTCGCCGACCCATTTCTCTGGGCGGTGGCCGCTAATAGCTTCGTTGGGATCCCATTCGATTAAGTTGATCTTCTCGCCATCAGGGCCACGTAAGGCCATTTCCCGTTGCTTGATGTGACCCCTCACGCGGAGGCGTTTTGGCTCGCAGACGATAGTGTGCACATGATCTGTGGCGCGGCGAATAACCTCGTCGAGATCGCTGCAATAAAATACCATGCACATCTCACCGAGGTTACAACCGTCGCTTGAACGTTCAAGCGACGGCGGAGAGGGGTTCTTGACCTCAAATAGCCCGACCATCCCGTAGGCTGTAAAATCCGGCTGCTTGAGTATGCATACACGGGTGGTTACGCCGTTAGGCATGCCGATGAATTCGTGCATATTGCCGCCTTCGGCTGTTCCTTCTGAATAGGCCTCGGTTAGTCCTAAGACCTCACCATAAAACGCTTTGGATTGTTCTAAGTCGGACACCTGCAACGCCGCGCGCACCATTTGGCTGAGTTTCATGAATACCTCTATGTTATAAAGAATAGTTTCCACTCTGGCAGGCCCAGGTGAATAACGATAGGCTCTTAAAGCGGTGATCGCGTTATGGCGCGAAACCGTAGAGAATTTCAAACATGGTTATGGTTTAATAAGGCCTCGTTGAATAGCGAGGCTTTATTCAATAATATCAAGGACTAGTAAAAGAGTAGGTATGTTAATTTTTAGTGCAGGCGCGGTTCCAGTTGTCGCGCTAGCGATATTGTTTAGTGGCGCCTGTGTTTTTATGGCATCGGCGCAGGAGGTGCCCTTACTAGACCCGCAAGTCCAAGCCCGAGATGGCGCGGATAACGGATCGGTTGTGGTCTACGATGCTGAGTATTTTGCCCCATACAATCCAATCACTGCCGAAGACATGCTCAACCGCATTCCAGGCACGGAAGGGTTGGTAGGAAATTTTGGGAATCAGCAAGAAGAACGCCGTGGTCTGCGCTCGAATACCGATCAAATACTTATTGATGGCAAGCGGCTAACGGGTAAAGAAAATCAAAGCTCCAGCTTTCTAGAGAAACTCCCTGCCAAATCTGTAGAGCGTATTGAACTCATCACAGGCAACGTGCGTGAGTTGGATACAGATGTTGGTGTGCGCGTTATTAATGTTGTGCTGAAAGAGGGTGCGGGACGCGCCAGTGGCGTCGCGCAAATTGGCACCTTTGTGTTTTCCGATGGTGCCGTGACCCCCATGGGGAGTGTCGCCTACAGCGGGTCAGTGGGGAACCTATCCTACAATGCCTCGTCTCAACTTCGGCCAGCGCAATCTCCAACAGATGTGGTTGATATCATTCGCAGCCCTAGCGGAGGCCGTGTCAGCGTCATTGAGGAAGAACGGAATCAATCTCAAAGGCAGGTCGATGCACGAGGGACTCTGACCTATAATTGGGAAAGTGGTAAGACTGTACAACTCAACGGTCTCTTCACTTATTTTCCGCGCGACAATTTTGATATCACTACAACCCTTCTCGATCCTGGCAGTGGTCCCTTGATCGAATCAGGTACGATCGTGGATAACATCAAGGGTGACAACACAACGTGGGAAATCAGTGGCGACTACAGCCAGTCTCTCGGTAAATCTTTGAACTTTACGGGGCTGTTTATTTATTCAAACAGTAGCGTTGATCGCGAGAATGAGAATTTTGTCCAGGTTGCCGAAAACCGGACGCTGACAGGTGGCGACAATCGTAATCAAACCGCGGCAGAGAAAATTTTACGCGGAACGTTGAATTGGAATATTGCTAAGAAACACGATTTGGAACTAGGTGTGGAAGGCGCGGTCAATACGCTGGATAAAGACCTGGATTTCTTCTCCTTCGTGAACGGCGCACTGATCGATATTCCAATTATCAATAGCGACCAGAAAATCACGGAAGACCGTATTGAAGGTTTTGTTACCCATAGCTTAAAACCCGCCACCGGACTTGAAATCGAAACAGGGTTGGCCGCCGAGTACTCGTCCTTAACTCAAATTGGTAGTGATGTTGGAACAGAACGCTCCTTTACCTTCGTCAAACCTAGCCTTGATATTTGGTACACCGTGGATCCGGCTACACAGGTTTGGTTCTCCGCGCGTCGTGATGTTGGGCAGTTAGATTTTGATGACTTTGTCGCCACCGTAAATCGCGAAGACAATGAAGTACTGTCTGGTAACCCGAAACTCGCACCAGAAAAATCCTGGGATTTTGAAGTAGGGGCGGAGCGTCGTTTAAATGATGGCGCTGGGGTCATCAACGGGCGCGTATTCTACCGCCGCGTTAATGATGTCAAAGACCTGGTTCCCTTTGGTCTAATGGATTCACAGCCGGGCAATCTGGGTAGTGGTGATCATTATGGTGGGGAAGTGGAAGGCAGTATCCGGTTCGGGCGCTTCACTAATGTGGATGCCGTGATTAGTGGGTCTTTCCTGATTCAGAATTCAAAAGTTGCCGATCCCTTTACGGGCGTGAACCGCCGCTTCGGCAATCAAACGAAATATGAATACAGCATGGAGGCCCGTCATGACGTAAAATTGCTGAGGCTCTCCTACGGCTTCGATTTTTCGAAGAAGGGGCCTACTTTAGAGAGCGATATCTCTGAATTCGATGTGAAATCCCGAAGCCTTGATGCACGGATCTTTCTTGAACAGACCATTGCGGACGGCATAGTCTTGCGTCTGTTCTGGGCCAATATGCTCAAGATTAACAACAAACGTGTCCGGACGGTGTTCGACCCTAACCAGGCTAGCGGTACAATTGACCGTGTTGAGTTCCGTGACTCAGAGCGCGGCTGGATCGCTGGCTTTAGGCTCAGAACAACGTTCTAGCTATTTAAAAAATCTACCATTGCCGATATAGGGGCTCGTTGGTAATCGGATTTTACCAGCGTCGCGTTTTGCATTAGCGACACAGCGTTTTCAGCGTGTCGTTCAAGGGTGTCGCCCGATGTCGCGACAACAAGAGCGGCCTTCTTTGTTTCTTTAAATAAGTTAGCAGAGTCAGTGTTGTAGGCGGCTCGCATATAGTCTCCATAGGTGAGGCCGCCCTTGAGCCAGGCCAATAAGTGGGCTTGCAAGGCAACTGGTTCGATCTCTGGTTCGATATCGCGTACACCGGCTTTCGTGCAAGCGTACCAAGGCCAAAACAGTGCGGCATCTCTAAGCATGTGCCAGGCTGTTAAGAAATGCGTTCCATCCCAGCGCGCTTCAATAGGCGGTGCAGCGTGGGCTACGAGATCTTTCCTCAAGGCGGCGTCCGGTAGTTCAGATTGATTCAGTATCAGTCGACCGACAGAGTCCCCGGCTTGGCGGGCGACCTCTAAGGCGAGTGTGGCACCGCTAGACTCTCCATAGAGATTAAAATCGGTCACCCCGCAGATATCCAGGACGGCTCGGATATCTTCTGCGAACATTTCGAGAGATGCTCCGGCGCTGGATAGAGGGTCTGAATCGCCGTTGCCCGCAATATCTATGGCTAGAACTGGTCGGTCGACAGCCATGGCTTTGACCGGCTGTGCCAAAAGTGCAGACGTGCGCATGCCCCCATGGAGAAACACTAGGGGCTGGCCGGTGTTTGCACCACCCCGCCTTACCATCCGTTGCCCACCGTCACAACTTACGTACGTGCTATAAGTTTTCTGTCTTGGGGCGGGGTCTTGCGCAGGACCAACGGGCTCACCGGCTTTGACCTTCGACAGTACGGTGCGAATAGCCTCGAGCTGGTTGGCCTCGGTCGTATCTACAAAACTAATGTTAGCGGGCAAGTTGTGAAGACTACGCTCGATCGCCGTATGTTCATCGGCTCCGACCGTCACAAAAAAAGTATCCACAGTAAGTTGATACAGGGCGTCGCGACTGTCGTGGCTGAAGGCAGCGCGGTAGCCGAGCCAGTAATCTGCGGCGTTCATTTTTGCGTGGACTACGTCATGCAAAAAGCTAGCGTCTTTCATTCCACCATGCACGCGGGTGGCTTTATGGGCTTCATACCAGGGCCAAAAAATGAGTTGGTCGCGGGTGTGTTGCCAGGCCCAGGCCAGATGCGCACCATCTGCCGTGGGTGTAAAGCTAGGCGCATAGTGGTCGGTGCGATCTTGCGCAATCTCAGGCGTACTGAGTGACAATCCATCTATTACCAACGCGGTCACGCGATCTGGTGCCCGCCTAGCTACTTCCACCGCGATATTCGCACCCGTATGGGATCCGTATAGAGGTGCCTCTTTGATACCCAAAGCGTCGAGGGTTTCAATCACCGCGTCGGCGTAATCAGCCATCATCGGTGCTTTTTGAATCAGAGGTGTGGACTCCCCATAGCCAGGGGCATCCAGCGCGATCAAAGTGTAGGAGTCGGCTAAAGGCATCAGTTGCGGCAGTACAAAGGCCCCGGTTTGTGGGCTAACATGAAACAGGACAAAGGGCGGACCAGATCCGGCACGCCGGTAGTGGACCTCTCGGTCTCCAACACGAACGAAGTGGCGGGTGATGTCCATGGAGCGTCCTCGCTGTATGCGCTGCGGTTACTATTGTTAGATGAGTTTCATTTTGACAGGAGTTGCATTTCGCGCAACCTCGCGCGTGCTAACTCAATTTCAGCACAACGGCTCCGGTAGCAATAGCCAAGGATGCTGTAACGCGCCGCTTGCTAATAAAATCAATGGTGTATGGGCCTGTTACGAGAAAAAGCGCATTTTATTTTGGTCTATGTGTTTGTCTATTTGTGGAGAGGAGTGTAGCCGCTGATGAATGGCTTGGGCGCTCCCATTTCTGGGTCATAAACTCGACGCTCCATGGCGCCGGTATCAGCCCGATAGATGTGAATAGAGACCGGCGCCTGATCGCTCTCCGCATTTTTTAACCCGGTGGATGTCGCCTTCTACCAGGAGCTCGTTGTCTGTCTTGGGTGTAAAGCGTGACTGTCTCCGCGCCACGCAGCATGCCTATGGCGCCCCACACCCGATGACCGTGAATCATTGGTTCCTGATTGAGCCTCTAGACAAATCTGACCACTGAGAAGTGGGCGCCCGGGTCTTTGTACAGCAGCTACTGGCAGTAGGTTGCAGGGTTAGAAGTCGCATAGGCACCAAGCAACCAGTCATCGGCTGTGACAAGTGCGCCAAACAGGTTGCCACAGACTGGTAGGAGGTCGGATTCGCTAGGCTTCATTTCCAACAGTGTTGTCATGCCCGCTATGAAGGTTTCAAACTTGCCGCTCATACCTTGCATTCTAATTGCTCAAGCTCGGCAATGATGTCGTCGTGATCGCCGTTCAGGGCGGGCGGGCCTCGGCGGATCGGAAAGCTTTCGCCGGCGACTTCAATCGGGCTGGCAAAGGTTTCTGTTTTGACACCGTTTGGCAGAGTGAGCGGTTGCACCCATCCGAAGTGCTCGACCAGAGGGTCACGTAACGCGGCGGAGTAGGTGTTGATCGGTTCACAGGGAATGCCAAGGGGCCTGAAAGCTGTGATCCAGTACTGAATACTTTCTTTCTCAAGGATAGGCTGAAGAATAACCTTTAACTCCACTTGGTTCTTCGCACGGTCTCCTGTTGTCAGGAAGCGCGGGTCATCTTTCAAGCTTGGGTAGCCGATCACCTCACAGGCCGAGGCGAAGAGTTTGTCATTTCCTGCTGCTAGAACAATATGTCCGTCAGCGGCTGCGTAGGCTTCGTATGGTGAGTTTCTGGGGTGAGAAGAGCCCATGCGAACCGGGTCGTTGCCGGTGCCAAAATACTCACTGGTCTGAAGGGCAGAGAAAGACAAATTTGTGCCGTACATGGACATATCAATGTGACCACCGACGCCGCCTGCCTCAACGCGACGCAGCAAAGATACGATGGCAAAGGCGGCGTATAGTCCAGCGCCAAAATCGGATACAGGAACCCCCGCTTTGACTGGCGTACGATCTGCGTCACCTGTGACACTCATAACCCCAGATGCGGCTTGTACCGTGATGTCGAACCCGCCGTCCTGGGCGCGCGGCCCGGTCTGACCGAAGGCTGAGATGGATGCATAAATTAGGTCCGGCTTTTCATCTTTGAATGTGTCGTATCCGAGACCAAGGCGGGCCATGACGCCGGGGCGGTTGTTTTCGACTACAGCATCGGCCGACAGGATGAGGCGGCGTGCCAGGGCAAGGCTATCTGTGTCCTTAAGATCGAGGGCGATGCTGCGCTTATTTCTGTTGATTGAAGCGAAGTTCTCGCTGTAGCCGTCTGAGAATGGGGGCCAGGTGCGCAAGCTATCACCTTTCAGTGGTTCTACCTTGATCAGATCGGCGCCCATGTCAGCCAAGGTCATGCCGCAGAAAGGGCCTGCTGCGACGTGGCAAAATTCGATAACCCGAATACCTAAAAGAGGGAGGGGTGGAGACACTACGGCTCGTCCGTTATGGGTGGGATGCCCACCGGTACTGTGCCTTCATGGTGATGGACGATTAGCCACTTGCCGTCGATCCGCCTAAACACGTTTGAAATGCGCACGCGCCCCTCTGCTGCATTAGGTGGTTCGTAAGAGTAGTTTAGGTAGTAGCAGGCGAGGGCTGTATCCACCCAAACGGAAACTTCTGGCTCTTCAAGCCTTAGGCTTAAAGGGCCTCGGGCTTGCATCTGCTCTTGATCGTCTGCATGGAATTTTTTTCGTTCTTCAACACCTCGGATTAATTGGGGTGTGAAAACGTCCCAGACGGTTGCATCAGGGTGCATGTGTCCCTCGATTCCATCCGAATCATGCTCTTCAAAGGCCGTGAAAATGCCTTTGATAATGGCGGTAATCTCTTCTGCGATTTTAGTCTCTTCAACATCCATCGTTCTTTCTCCTTGTTTTTGCCTAGCAAAATCGCGCTCTGCGTCAGGTTGGTCAAGCTGTCTCTGAAATTCTTCTTGACCTCCACAAAATAAAAGAACAAATAGAGAACATAATACAAGAATTATTGTTAAAAGATGGAGAGCCAAGAGAGGCGCTGATGCAAGAAATCGCTCGTTACCGTTCAGAGCTTGATAGCTTGCGGAATCGGATACGAAACATTGAAGGTTTGCCGCGTGCAACTAACGCTGTCCTTTCGATGGGTCTTGAGGCTATTGATCAAGCTTTACCTTGGGGTGGCTTACCGCTGTCTTGTATCCATCATGTTGTCGGCGAATCAGAGTTTCTCCCGCACTCCGCTTTTACACCTTCAGCGAGCACTTTCGTTGCGATTTTAGCCGCGCGGCTGAAGGGGCGAGGAACCGTGCTGTGGTGTCTACCCCGCTACAAGGTGGCTGATGCCCTTTATGCCGCAGCTCTAGCGGTGCTCGGCCTTGAAGAAGAAGACCTAATTCTTGTCCGTGCGAAAGATGAAAGCGAAGCACTTTGGGCAATGGAAGAGGGGCTCTGTTGTCCTGATGTGGGTGCAGTTATTGGTTCTCTCTCTGCACCACTCAATTTAACAGCTGAGCGCCGCTTACAATTGGCTGCAGAGCGAGGCGAGACAACGGGTTTTCTGTTACAGCCTGGGACATTGGTGTCGTCTTCTAGTGCGGCCGTAACGCGTTGGCGGGTTGCTGCGGCTCCATCCGAGGAACCTCTTTGGGCTGGCCTTGGGCCGCCGCGCTGGTCGTTGACACTAGATCGGTGCCGTCAAGGTACTCCTCATTCATGGATTGTGGAATGGTGCGATGAGACGTGTAATCTCCGTTTGGCTACCCCGCTTTGCGACCGATCGGTTAACCCGGTTGAGGCCGCAGCATAACGTTAGGCAAGCGCCTTACGCACATTGGCGGGCGCAGCCGTTCGTGACTACGTTACCTGAGGCGGGTGCCATCCGTATTGTCGCTGCAAATGCTGCGGCACAATCTGCAGGGGTCAACCCTGGTTCTTCTTTGACTGATGCTCGAGCTATTTCACCTTCTTTGAAGGTCGTTGAGGCAAATATCGCTGCGGATCGCGCGTGTCTTGATGGAATGCTTACGTGGACGCGGCGCTACACACCGTGGATTGCCATTGAAGGTGTAGATGAACACGGTGGCGCTGGCTTGTGGCTCGACGTCACTGGGTGCGCACACCTGTTTGGTGGCGAACGCGCTTTGATTGAAGATTTTGAGGTGCGCCTCAACCGCTTTGGTTTCATTAGTCGCTTTGGTGTTGCTGATACACCTGGTGCGGCTTGGGCTGCGGCACACTGTTTGGCCTCTCAGGGTGGTGCTGCGATTGTGCCAAGTGGGGAGCAGAGACCACACCTTGCTCGTCTCCCCATAACGGCGTTACGGTTATCTGCTAGGACTCTTGAGACGCTTAAACGATTAGGTATCTCTATAATTTCAGATTTGCTTGAGTTACCGCGAGCACCGTTAACACGCCGTTTTGGCAGCGAGGTATGTCTCCGCCTTGATCAATTGACTGGGCGGGTTGATGAACCTTTGTCGCCTGAAGCCGAGCGATTGCCATATGTGGCGCGTGTAAATTTTGCCGAACCCATAGGCCGAACAGAAGATGTTGAAGCTGCTTTGCTTGACCTTTTGCAAATCCTTTGCACACGTCTCGAGAAAGACCGGAAAGGAATTCGGCGATTAAGCTTCGAGCTCTTTCGCGTTGATAATACAGCGGACCAGATCAACGTTGGCACGGCCAAAGCTGTTCGCCGACCAGAGCACTTGTTTCGATTATTTCGGGAGAAGCTCTATAGGCTTGATGCGGGATTTGGCATCGAGTTTTTGATGCTCACGGTCACAGATACAGACACCATGGAGAGTCAGCAGGAGCGTATTCAGTCACTCGATGATTCTGAAATACCGAGTGTTGTGAATCCCGGATGTGATCTGGCGCTTTTAGTTGACCGCCTAGAAGCGCGCATAGGGCACGGGCGCGTAGTGCGGCCCCAGAGGAGAGCAAGCCATATTCCTGAACGTGCTGTTGAGCTGGTTCCTGCTTTAGCTCTCAAAACTAAGAAAAACTTACCTGGGTATGCGCGTGAGGCGACTTTGTTACATGGTGATATTAGCTCTTTGCGGCCGGGCTCTCGACCTATCCACTTATTGCCAAAGCCTGAGCCAGTAAAGCCTATACAAGTAGAATCCAACGCCCCTTTGGCTAGGGCTGTTCCTTTGCCGGGGTTCTCATGGCGTCGGCAGACGTACTGTCTCGTAGCAGCAGAGGGACCAGAACGGATTGCGGGGACGTGGTGGCGGGGTGCTTTACCGCCTGACCGCAGTGGGGAAGAGCATTCTTATTTTACGCTTTGCGAAGACGGTGGCGCCATACGTGAGTATTGGCGGGTGGAAAGTGAAAGTGGCGCAAGGTTTTGGTTGTTTTATATGCCGTTCCCTTTGCAGTGTTATAATAACGGCCACGAACCGAGGTGGTTTCTCCATGGGTTGTTTGCGTAGGCACCGGCATGGCGATCGAACCACAATATGTAGACCTTCAGGTCACGAGTAACTTTAGTTTCTTGCGTGGTGCATCACACCCTGAAGAGCTTGCTCGTGCAGCCGCCGCACATGGTCATTCTGCGGTGGCTTTGACAGATCGTAATACATTAGCCGGGGTGGTGCGTAGTTATATGGTGTGTAAAGACGTTGGTGCGCGCTTTATTCCTGGTTGTCGGCTCGACTTGCTTGCAGAGCCAGCATGGCGGTGGGGGCCCGACGAGTACGATTGGCATCTTCCGCCTAAGGACCTGCGTGATCAGGGTGGCGCGAATAGCCATGAAGCACCTAATGGTCCAAGTCTGTTGGTTTATCCGACTAACCGCAAAGCCTATGCCCGCTTGTGCCGTTTGTTGACGCTGGGTAAGCGGCGTGCACCAAAGCAACAGTGCTTTTTAACAATGGGTGACCTTGAGACTTACAGTGAAGGTCTCGTTGCAATTGCGCTTGTGCCAGAAGACGTGTTCCTAAAAGGGAAAAAACGAGATGATTTTCTAGAAACGTTAAAGCAATTCAAAGGTATTTTTGGCGAAGCTATATCCGTAGCCGCCTGCGCCAATGCCACTGAAGAAGATGCGCGGCGCTTGTGGCAGGCCTCAGAATTTTCGAGGGCTGCGGGTGTGCCGTTGGTTGCCGTTAACGATGTCCATATGCATACCGTTGCGCGGCGTCCTTTACTGGATGTTCTGACTTGCATTAGGGCGCGCTGTACGGTTGATCAAGCTGGGATGCGGTTGCAAAAGAATGGCGAACGCCATCATAAACCTCCGCTAGAGATGGCCCGGCTCTTTAAGGCGCATAAAGGGGCGCTTGCGCGTACAATTGAGATTGCCGAGGCATGTACGTTCAGCCTGGAAGAGTTGCGTTATGAGTATCCTTCAGATCCTCCCCCAACTGGGGAAACAAACCAATCACAGTTAACGAGGATGGCTTGGGAAGGGGCTGCCTGGCGCTATGGAGGCAGTGTATCTGAAAAGGTAACATCGCAAATTCGTCATGAGCTAAGAGTAATCGATGATCTTGGATATGCGCCTTATTTCCTAACCGTCCACGACATCGTCAGCTATGCGCATCAGCGCGGCATTTTATGTCAGGGGCGTGGGTCGGCTGCTAACTCAGCTGTTTGTTATTGTCTCGGTATTACGTCGGTGAATCCCGAGGATACAGAACTTTTATTTGAGCGGTTTGTCTCTGCTGCACGGAATGAACCGCCTGACATAGACGTTGATTTCGAGCACGAGCGCCGTGAAGAGGTTATTCAATATATCTATGACAAATATGGCCGCGAAAGAGCCGGCCTTACGGCGACAGTAATTACATACCGGACGCGGTCTGCCGTGCGTGATGTTGGTAAAGCTTTGGGGCTTTCTGAAGACGCGATTGCAGCGTTGCTTGGTACGGTCTGGAGGTCATCATCACAACGCATTCCAGAAGAGCAGGCCAAAGAGGCTGGGCTCAATCCTGATGATGCCCGCCTTAAGCTGACGCTGGATTTGGCCTCTCAACTTAAAGGGTTCCCGCGTCATTTATCTCAGCACGTTGGTGGGTTTGTTTTGACCAAGGAGCCGTTGTCCGAGATCGTTCCAATTTCTAATGCGGCTATGGAAGACCGCACCGTCATTGAATGGGATAAAGGTGATATTCAGGCGCTCGGCATTCTAAAAGTGGACGTTCTAGCGCTTGGTATGCTGACGTGTATTCGAAAGGCATTTGATCTTATCGAAGACCAACATGACCGTACATTGAGCCTCGCGACGGTCCCTCAAGAAGATCCCGCAACGTACACCATGCTTCAAGAAGCTGATACCGTTGGTGTGTTCCAAGTGGAAAGCCGTGCTCAGATGAGCATGCTGCCACGGCTTAAGCCCGCCACGCTGTATGATGTCGTTATTCAGGTTGCGATCGTGAGGCCTGGGCCAATCCAGGGAGACATGGTCCACCCTTATCTACGTCGCCGTCGCGGAGAAGAAAGCGTTGAGTATCCGTCCGACGCACTCAAAGGTGTTCTTGAGCGCACACTTGGTGTGCCCTTGTTTCAAGAACAAGCCATGAGCATAGCGATCGTTGGGGCTGGATTCACGCCTGATGAGGCGGACGCACTGCGTCGTGCAATGGGAGCATGGCGTCGGAGTGGAAAAATAGAGGTGTTACGTGAGAAATTTCAAAAAGGCATGCGAGAAAACGGTTACACGCAGGTTTTTTCTGAGCGGTGCTTCAAGCAGATCGAGGGTTTTGGTGAGTATGGTTTTCCTGAAAGCCATGCTTTTAGTTTTGCTTTGCTGGCGTACGTTTCGTCTTGGCTGAAGTGCCATTACCCGGCTGCGTTTACTTGTGCGCTTCTGAATAGCCAGCCTATGGGGTTTTATGCGCCGTCGCAGATTATCCAGGATGCGCAGCGACATGGTGTAGAATTTCGGCCCGTTGATATCAACGTCAGTGATTGGGATTGTACGCTTGAGGTTGGAACGGCTGCTAAGGGCGTTGCGTTGCGTCTAGGGTTCCGCCAAGTAAAAGGCATCAAAAAACCTGATGTGCAATCGATTGTTGCAAGCAGGGGTGGTGGGTATCGTGACCCGTATGATGTTTGGCGTCGCTTTCCCGAACGCAGCACGACATTGATTGATACACTTGAAAAGCTGGCGAAAGCGGATGCATTTGCGTCTTTCGATGCCGATGGAGGCGCCTTAAGTCGTCGGCAAGCGCTATGGGCTGTTAAAGCGCTTAAGCAAGTGCCTCTTCCACTGTTTGCCTCCAAAGAGGGAGATAAGCCACCGCCATCTGGATTGCAGGGTGGGGCTGATGCGGTATTTGAGTTGCCGCCACCTTTGCCAGACCTTTCTCTGGGCGGGCAGGTGGTGGAAGACTATAAGGCCTTACGACTGACTCTCCGACAGCATCCCGTTTCTTTTTTACGAGAGTCTCTCACGCAGCGAGGCGCTGTTGCTGTAAACGAGCTTGGTAGCCTTCCTATGAATGCCAAAGTTGCCATTGCTGGTTTATCGATTTGTCGACAACGCCCTAGGAGCGCGAAAGGTACGGTATTCATTACCTTGGAAGATGAGACGGGCGTTGTGAACCTTATCGTCTGGCCGAGTGCCTTTCAGGCTTTCCGGAAACAAATTTTGTGCTCGAGTCTACTCTATGCCGAGGGTGTCGTTCAGAAAGACGGAATCGTGATTCATGTTCTGGCCGAGAAACTGATCGACGCCAGCGAGTTGTTGTATGAATTGATGGATCTAGGACCTGCCGTTTCTGCGGTGAGCACCCGTGCTGACCCCATACGCCAGAACAGGCGATCAACACCTATGCTACCAAAACGGTTTTAGACGTTAACCAATGCGGATAAGAGTATTGGTGGCCCGCTAATTATGCGCCCACCAAAAGAGCCTATGGAATCCTCTTGAGGGTCGTCGAAATGTCTCAAAAGCACCTGTTTTGGTCACCGCGTGAATAGTTTTGCGGTATGGCCCTTGCTCATATCTGTTCCATATGTCTCATTTAATTATATGAACACGGTGAGGCGCCTATCTTTTGTAAGTGGCGTAATAAATCAAAATTGGAAAAAAAATGACTGATGTATTAGGCTGGAAAAAGAAATTTGGTGTGCTTGGCCCATCAACCAATACCGTCGTGCAGCCAGACTTTGATGATATGCGGGTTAATGGTGTCACAAACCACTACAGCCGCATTCTTACGCCAAACTCACAGGCTATCAGCAACGAAACTTTCTTGGCCGGAACAACTAAGATCTCCGACGGGGTTCTGGATGCTGTGCGAAGTGTCATGACCTGTTCGCCAGATTATCTGGTTATGGGTATGTCTGCAGTGACGTTCTATGATGGGATTGCCGGAGCGGATGCTTTTGTAAAAAAGGTTGAAGACGAATCCGGGATTAAAATTAGTGTCGGATCACACGCAACATCAGCTGCTCTTAACGCCTATGGCAATATCAAAAAGATTGCCTTTGTTTCACCATATTACCCTGTCGCTAATGCTGAGTTTAAGAGCTATTTTGATGAGTGTGGTTTTGATGTTGTGAAGGATATTTGTCTTCAATGCCCAAGCTGGACAGCCATCGCAGAAGTACCGGAAGACCGACTCCGGACACTGATCCGAGAAGAGCTTAATGGTGATGACGTTGATGCGATTGTTCAAGTTGGCACCAACCTGAGCATGGTTCGTCTTGCAGCAGAGGCGGAAGCTTGGTTGGGTAAGCCAGTCATTGCAATTAACACGGCGACCTATTGGCATGCGCTACGAGCGAATAACGTCAATGATCAGATGTCGGGTTTCGGCAGATTACTCTCTGATTTCTAGTCAAAATTTTTTTGATATCGGCTTTAGAAAAATTTTAAAAAATAGGAATAGCACCTATGGCTATGTCAGTGTTGGTGACAGGCTCTCACGGGCGCACAGGTAAAACCGTTGTAAAGGCTCTCGCTGAGCGAGGCTCAAACGTTAGAGCTTTTATCCGTGATCCAGCGCAAGAATCTGAAATGAAAGCCATAGGCGCATCGTCTATCGCTGTTGGTGACATGGATGAACCGAATACAATTCTTGTTGCACTCGAAGGGTGCGACACCATCGTTCACATTGGTCCGCCAATGCACCCTGATGAAAAAGCCATGACGTGCCATTTCGTTGATGCAGCAAAAATCGCAGGCGTGTCGCGGTTCATTTATTATTCCGTCATGCATCCGCTCAGGCGGGAAGTTCGTCATCACCGTCTTAAGCTCGATACTGAAGAGATGCTTATCGAGTCAGGCCTGCCTTACTCCATTGTTCAGCCTATGCGATACATGCAACACTTGGAGCCAATTTGGTCCAAGGTGATGGCAGATGGCGTTCACGCGATGCCATTTAACACGCAGGTGAAATTTAACGTCGTTGACCTTCTCGACCTTGCTGAGGCAACAGCTAGAATTACCCTAGGTGAAGGCTGGTTATACGGAACCTATGAGTTTGCGGGCCCAGAGGCGCTGAGCCAATCAGATATGGCAGAGATTATTTCGAAAGTAACAGGTAAGAATATTGAGGCTGCTCATTTCTCTATTGAAGCTTTGCAGAATAAAGCGCGAGCGAACGGAGCATCAGAAGACAGAGTTGATCAGATGACGATTATGAATCAACACTATAATTCGTTTGGATTTTTAGGGAATTCTAGAATCCTAGAACGAGTTTTGGAGCGGACACCGGGCACTTTTGAAAATTACGTGCGAAGGCTCTACACACAGAGCTGAAAAGCGATGATTGCGTCTTAGCACATTATTTTTTCTTAGAAACAACTTTAGACCCCACTAGAGGTTAGGCTACGCTACGCCCTGATAAGTGTGACGCCGGTGGGTTTGAGTTCACTCGGACCCACCATTTTAATTCTCTTCTAGGCCATATTCTGTCAACGTTATTGAATGCTGAGATACTCTTGTTTTAAGTGTTATTCTGATGGGGTGGAATGATGACTGCTGATTATATTAATGATTTCAATAGTCCTTTTTTAATTAGGCCTCAGAGTAGTGCCCTTGTCGTCGTTGATTTGCAGTATGCGACGGGAAGCCTTGACCATGGTTTGGGAAAAATGTTGCGGGAGCAAGGCCGGCTAGAAGAGGCCGATTATCGTTTTTCGCGCATCAATAACCTTGTACTCCCGAATACACAGAGGCTTCTAAAAGCGTTTCGAGATGCTAGTGCTACAGTGGTCTATGTTACTTACGGAGCCGAACGCGAGGATTGCTCCGATGTGCCACTGCATATCAGACGCATTGTAAAAGCGACTAATAACATTGACGGGCATAAGGAACATGAGATTGTTAGCTCCATTGCGCCGAAGTCGGGAGAGATAGTTCTTAATAAAGTAACGATGGGCGCTTTTGGCTCTACCGGCATCGAAAGCCGTTTGCGTGCAATGGGTGTGACTGAGATCGTGACGGTTGGCGTTTCTACGAATAACTGTGTGGGTATGACTGCAATGGAAGCGTCTGACCGGGGTTTTGGTGTTGTCTTGGTTTCCGATGCTACAGGGACGTGCGACGAGGAATCTCAGGGGGCATTTGAAGCCATGTTTCTGCGCCTCTGGGGACGTGTTCTTTGTGCAGACGAGGTGATGACTGAATTAAATTTAAGCAGGTAGGGTTATCTGATCTCAGAAGTAGAATTAAAAAAAAGGGCGCCCCAAAAGGCGCCCTTCTATTTTCTTGTTGTTGCTTACCTACAAGCGGTAGCCGAAGCGAAGACCAAATTGAGCCTTGTCTGGCTCAAAAGTAATAATTGCTAGGTTACCAAGTGCGGAGAAGTCTCCAGAGCCCTGGCCACTTCGCACGGTGTCATCGTTGAAAATATTCTCACCGTACAAGAAGGCTGACCACGTTTCTGTATCTACGCCGATTCTGCCGTCAACATTTACGTACGAACCGAAGTAATGGAAAGCGTTCGAATCTTGGTTTCGTTTGCTTTGGTATTGGGCCGATAAATCAACGACCATATCCATGCTATTCGTTATGGGCGTACTGTATGAAGCGGCAACTGTTAAAGAATGCTTCGGTGTACGTTCCAAGGCTTCGCCAGAGAAGTCAGTTGAGCATGAGCCTAGCCCATTTGGCAGCGATACTGGGGTACAGTTTCCAGCTAATGCAATTCCAAGAGCACTCGTCGTAGTGACAACAAAGTCCGTGTATTTGCTGTCAAGGTAAGTATAGCCAAGTGACAGGTTTAATTCGTCGGTTGGATTGGCAGCCAATTCCATTTCTAACCCATAGACACGAGCTGAACCGGCATTTCTAACCACGAGATCGTTACCCTGAGCGTTGTTTGGGTTTGGTTCTAGCAATGTCACCTGCTTTCCCGAATAGTCCATGTAGAACCCTGTTACGTTTGCAACTACGCGTCCACCCGCAAACTTATTCTTTGACCCGATTTCATAGTTCCAGAGTTCTTCTGGAAAATACCGGCCATTCCCGGCGGCTGTGCCGGCAATTGTTGAGACCCCACCGGGCTTCACGCCTTTCGATACCGAGGCGTATAGCAGGTTGTTGTCGGTTGCCTGATATTCCAAGGAGAACTTCGGTGTGAAGAAGTCGTCGCTTGATTCAAGGAGTACAGTTCGGCCGACATTGACGCCAATTGGCTGGTTTCCACCTGGCCATGGTCCAATAAAGCCAACGGACCCTCGACCACCTTCAACATAACTCACGTCAAGCGTCTCGTCTGAATAACGAGCTTCAACTGATGCTGTTAGTTGATCAGAAATATCGTATTCGATAATCCCATATATTGAGACATGGTCCGTATTTCTATATTCGGGTGACGCCGGTGGCACTGTTATTGCACCGATATTTTTTGCGGCTGAAGGTAGCAATCCAGGCAAACCAAACATCAAGGAGATTAAGTTGTTGTTCAATTGATCGACCCGCTCCTGCCAGTACTGGCCGCCAACCGACCAACGCAGCCCATCCGATGTCAGGTCACCGATACGGATTTCCTGTTGGAACTGTTTCGTCGTCGTGTCCATGTCAAACTGGAATAAAAAAGGAAGTGTTTCAGGGGCCAGACCAGCCGGGGCTGGAAGTACGCTAAAGCCCGGCCCTGTGCCAAAGAAGTCGACATCCTGATTCTGCGTGGCCTCTGCGCGGGTGTATCCCGTCCATGAGGTTAACGTGATGTTGTTGTCGAATTCATACTCAAGCACATTGTTTAGGATAAGAGAGTCGAGTGTTGATCCTTTAAAGGGCTTTCCAGTGATCGCATCTTGGCTCAAGAAAATCTTACCTGAAGATTTAATTTCTCCAGGTCGCGGTACATACGCTGTTGCTGGTAGTGGGGTTGGCCCAAAGGTGCCTGGTATCAAAATGCCTATTGCACTGCTTGGGAGGGGAATTGCGACACTGCTGTTTGTAGAGAGCGAGAGGAGCGTCTGAGCACGTGGAGCGTAATTATCTTCTGAGTATGAAACGCGCGTATTCATCGTCAAAGATTCAGATGGCGTAAAGCGAGCGGCAAAGGACACCCCTTGGCTTTGAAATCCGCCGAGCTCCTGGCCATCTAAAGAATTCTCGTAGTAACCGTCATGCTCGGCATAAGCGGCATTGATACCAAGGCTTACTTTGTCTGAGACTGGGCCACTTACCGCGCCGCGCATTTCCCATAGTCCGTAATCGCCAACGTCGACAGAAAAATTGCCTTCAACCTCGTCCCCAGGTTTTTTGGAGATGTAGTTAATTGCACCACCAAAAGCTACGCGTCCATATAGCGCGCTTTGTGGGCCTTTGACGACTTCAATTCTTTCAGGGTCAATTAGTCGTAGGTTGGCAAGCATGCCGCCACCGGCCGTAAGCATTGATTCTGAAGATACATCAATTCCGTCAATCATTATGCCGACGGGAGGGCGACCACGCGTCGCTGGAAGACCACGAATTTGTGGTCGGGTATCTTGAGGCACGAAGCCACTGTCGAACACGAGCCCTGGAGTGTATTTTGCCAAGTCTTCAAGGTTCTGGATGCGGTTGCGCACGATTGCTTCAGAATCAAATGCGGTAATCGACATAGGAATATCTTGCAGAGATTCCTCA
Source organism: Rhodospirillaceae bacterium (assembly GCA_028822445.1). Classification (GTDB taxonomy): domain Bacteria; phylum Pseudomonadota; class Alphaproteobacteria; order Rhodospirillales; family Rhodospirillaceae; genus WLXB01. The sequence continues at coordinate 24,374 of JAPKDQ010000012.1, forward strand.
CGTTTTCGTGATGTGACGATTATTTCTTCGATCTGTGCTGATGCGTCTTGAACTGTGAAACCGACTGCGACAGAAGCTAGCAAGGCTGCACGCAGGATTCTCGTATTAGACATTGTATTTGATTCCCCTAATTATCCCAAGCGAGAGAATAGTATTGCCTATTGCAGTTTAACTTTAATTATTGCCTTGAATTACAAGTTAAATATGTATGCCGTTCTATGAAAAATTAGGCAATTTAGTTCCTAAGCGCTCACTTAATGGGCGCATTGGGGGCCTTTTGATCTAATTACTTTTTCTTTGTGGCTTATGTGCAACCTTATGCAGATCGATATTCATAAAAATTCCAATGCTTTTGGAGGCTAGGGCATGTTTTTTACGTCACGCAAGAAATCGGAACTGCCAAGCACAGAAGATTCTCTGACGGGGCGCCAAGACGTCATGCCTGTTCCGAAGACTCATTTTGTTAGTGGAAACACGCTTCAGGCACCTTTTCCAGACGGTATTGAGACCGTGGTATTCGGTCTCGGCTGTTTCTGGGGCGCAGAACGCAAGTTCTGGGACTTGGATGGCGTCTATGCTACTGCTGTGGGGTATGCGGCCGGGCATACGCCAAACCCAACATACGAAGAAGTATGCTCAGGAATGACTGGGCATAATGAAGTCGTCCTCGTCGCATACTGCCCTGAACAGATTAGCTTCGCAGCCCTATTGAAAGTGTTCTGGGACTCCCATAACCCGACACAGGGCATGCGCCAGGGGAACGATAGCGGGACCCAGTATAGGTCCGGAATTTATATCGCGAGAGACGAGCATATTAAGCTCGCGGAGAAATCACGAGAGGCTTTCTCCTCCGTGTTGAGCGAAGCTGGATACGGGTCGATTACTACGGAAATCATAGCTATGCCTCCGTTCTATTATGCTGAAGGCTATCATCAGCAATATCTTGCCAAGAACCCGAACGGATATTGTGGCCTGGGCGGGACAAATGTTAGTTGTCCGGAAATTGCCGTGGTGTGATCATCTTAGTCGGCGTTTGAGGTTCTGAGCAGGTCGACGGAAAACGTAAAGCGCCCTGCCGGGTGTTCACTGATAGAAACTTCAAAAACACGACCGGCTTTATCCTTGTAGCACCTCACGATCACGAGTGTTGGGCTGCCGGGTTTTACCCCCATTGCCCACGCTTTTTTTTCCGTCATTGATCCCGCGAAGAGGGTCATGGTGACTTCCTCAGCGATAACGTTGAATTCTTTTTGAATCACCATAAAGACCGGGGTTGTATCTTCACCAATACGATCAACGAGTTCCCGGTGCTCAGGCCGAACAAAAATATCGGTCCAACAAATTGGGGACTTTTCGTCGAGATACCGGATCGCTTCAATCTTGTGCCAAGATTCTCTGACTTTTCCACCGATGATTTTCGCTAGTTTAGCATCGAGTTCTATTGGGGACGCACTTTTAACTTTTAGCTGGGTATCGATGGAGTACTGCAGTAATTCGTCTATGGAATTCAGCTTTTGAATAAACATGGTCTTTGGGCTTTTCGAAACCACGGTCGTGCCCGAGCCTTGCCGGCGCAGGATCATGCCGTTGTCGATCATGCGCCGTAGGGCTTCACGCACCGTAAAGCGACTGACGTTGAAGCGAGTACAAAGTTCGAGTTCCGTAGGCATGCGTGCGCCAATCAGGTAAACGCCTGACTCGATCTCAGCCTGCAGAATATCGGCAAGCTTCCTATAGCGAGGCACCGAGGGGTTTTCTTGTGACGTCTTTGTTTCTCCAGTACTCACAACGTCCGCTCCCGCTTTGATTCCTAGACTTAAACGTCCGGACAAATAAAATTTGTCTGTACATCTTATCTTAGTTAAAGTGGCTGATTAGACAAGAAAAGTAATTGTCGGGTTCCAAGAAAAAGTCTGAATGTCCGGATGGGCGTACCGTAGATTTCGGCATGCCTGCTTAAGAAAAGCAGTTTAAATATCACCCTAGGAGGCCGGAATGGCGCCAAAAGACGAGAAATATCACGATATGGATGAGACGCTGATACTGGACAGTATCCATAAGTGGCTTGAGAGAGATGTTGCTCCATATGCAATGGATCTCGAGCACTCGGATACTTATCCCGTCGAAATGGTCGAGCAGATGAAGGATATGGGATTATTCGGGGCCACTGTGAGCCAAGAATGGGGTGGGCTTGGACTATCCGCGTCAACGTATTCTAAAGTGGTCACTATGATATCGGAAGTTTGGATGTCATTGACCGGCATTTTTAACTCTCACCTCATGATGGCTACAGCAGTTGAGAAGTTCGGCACTGAAGAACAAAAGCAAAGGTTCTTGCCTCGTTTTGTGACGGGGGAGCTGCGAGGTGGGACGGGCCTAACGGAGCCCGATGCCGGAACTGACCTTCAAGGTATTCGCACAAAAGCGGTGCGTGACGGTGATCACTATATCATCAATGGAACCAAGACCTGGATAACGAACTCCATTGAAGGCAGTTGTTTTGCACTACTGACTAAAACGGATATTAAAGCTGATCCACCGCGGAAGGGCATGAGTTTGTTCATCGTGGAGAAAGGGGCCGGTTTTGAGATTTCAAAACGTTTTGAGAAGCTTGGTTATAAGGGTATTGATTCCGGTGAAATGGTCTTCACAGATTTCCGCGTTCCAGTAGATAACTTAATCGGTGGTGAAGAGGGGCGTGGTTTCTACCAGACCGTTGGCGGCTTGGAGCTGGGGCGAATTAATGTCGCGTCGCGGTCGGTTGGCATAGCTAAGAGAGCGCTGGATGAGGCTGTGCGTTATAGCCAAGAACGGTCCACCTTTGGTAAGCCTATTTGCCAGCATCAAGCGATACAATTGAAACTGGCTGAAATGGCCACCCGTTATGAGTCATCGCGCTTGCTCCTAGAGCAAGCAGCTAACGCTTATGATGAGGGACGCCGCTGCGACCTTGAGGCAGGTATGGCTAAATATAGCGCGTCGGAAGCCGCGATAGAGAATTCACTCGAGGCTATGCGCATTCATGGCGGGTATGGCTATTCGAAAGAATTCATAGTGGAGCGTCTCTATCGCGACGCACCCCTTATGGCCATCGGCGAAGGTACTAACGAAATGCAAAAAATAATCATTGCAAGGCAGTTGATTGAACGGAACAAAATATGATGTCTCTGCCACTAGAAGGCCTCCGTGTTCTTACGCTTGAGCAATATGGAGCCGGACCTTACTGCTCAATGTTTATGGCAGACATGGGCGCTGAAGTTATTAAGATTGAGAATCCATCGACTGGCGGAGACTTTGCGCGCTCGACGGGGCCGTACTTTCTGGGTAAAAACGACAGCGAGTACTTTCAGGCTTTTAATCTAAATAAACGCAGTTTGACGCTCGACCTCAAGTCTGAAAAAGGCCTTGAGGTCTTTCATAAGCTAGTTGAGACCGCCGACGCGGTGATCAACAATATGCGCGGGAACCAACCGGCCAAGCTTGGCTTGGATTACGCTGCCTTAAAAGCGATTAACCCGAAGGTTGTCTGTGGCCATATCTCTGCCTATGGGCGTGATAATTCTCGGGCGTCATGGCCTGGGTATGACTATTTAATGCAAGCTGAAGCTGGTTTTCTCTCGGTTACAGGTGAGCCTGACGGACCGCCTGCTCGGTTTGGGCTGTCCCTTATTGATTTCATGACCGGGACAATGTTGGCCTATGGCGTTACGGCGGTAATAACCAAGGCACAAAAAACGGGGGAAGGTGGCGATGTCGACGTGAGCCTAATGGAGGCTGCCCTACATCAGCTGACCTACCCAGGTGTGTGGTACCTCAATGAGGGTTTGGTTACCGGCCGTGCTCCGCGTGGCGCGCACCCCTCTGTAACTCCAAGCCAACTCGTGAAGAGCAAGGATGGCTGGGTCTTTATCATGTGCCAGAATCCTAAGTTTTGGGACCTGTTGGTGGATGGGCTCGACCGAGATGATTTACGTGAGGACCCCCGGTTTTCTGATCTGGCCTCACGACTGGAAAACCGAGCGGCTCTCACCGAGGTGCTAGACGACGTCTTTTCTGAGAAAACAGCGGAAAGTTGGGTTGATAAATTCAAAGGCATTATACCAATTTCTCCCGTCTATGACATGGCACAAGCGTTGGATAATCCGTTTGTGGAAGAGTTAAACATGATAACTGAAGTCGATCACCCAGACCGGCCGGGGATGCGTGTTCTCAATAACCCGATTAGGCTTAATGGTGAGCGTGTTCCGATTAAGAGTGCGCCGAAACTTGGTGCTGATACAGATGAAATTCTCAAAAATATTGGCTATGCAGATTCGGATATCTCGGCAATGCGAAATGAAGGCGCGATCTGATTACCCTGGCTCTACCAGACAATCCTGTAAGTAAATGATGAGTGCATCCAATGAAACTTGATGGTGTTCGCGTAATTGATTTATCCATGTACTTACCTGGGCCACACTTAACGTTGATGATGGCTGATCATGGTGCAGATGTTCTCCGAGTGGAGCCCCCGGGCGGCGAGCCTGCGCGCAAGTATGGTCCGTTCCAGGATGGGCATTCCGTCTGGTTTCGCAATACGCATCGAGGCAAGACGAGTATATGCCTCAATCTGAAAGATGATGACGATAGAGAACGGTTACTTGAGCTTTGCGAGACTGCGGACGTGTTTGTTGAAGCTTTCCGGCCTGGCGTCGTTAAGCGCCTGGGTGTCGATTATGAGGCTGTCAAAGCGCGAAACCCAAAGATCATCTATTGTTCGGTCTCAGCATTTGGACAAACTGGTCCGCTTTCCGGTGATCCGACCCATGACATGGGAGCGCAGGCACTTACCGGACTTTTAGCTATAAATGATGGTGGTGATGGTAAGCCTGTTGTACCAGGCCTGCCTGGAGCAGATATGGGTTCTTCTCTCGTCGGTCTCTCTGGCATTCTTATGGCGCTCTATCGAAGAGAACAAACGGGCGAGGGCGATTATGTTGATGCGAGTATGTATGACACGCTCCTATCCTGGACGGCGCATCTAACAGGCTCAGTTCTTGCTGATGGCATTGCTCCAACGACACGAGAAGGCCGCTCCATTGGCGGGGCAGCCTTTTACAATATATACGAAACAAGAGATGGCCGATATATCGCACTGACTGGGCGTGAACCGAAGTTCGTTAAGAGCCTGCTGACTGAAATCGAGAGAACTGATTTAATGGACGTCTGTTGTCTTGATGACTGTGTTGCTCAAGAGCCGGCGAAAGCAGTGCTGCGAGAGACATTTAAGACAAGGACCCAGGCAGATTGGATGTCTATTCTCTCGGGTCTTGAATTGGCTTGGGCACCGGTCTTGGATATGGTCGAAGCTTTCGGGCACGAACATGCCAAAGCCAGAGGGATGGTGGTATCCGATGACAAGGGCCTTAGGCACGTGGGCAATCCGATTAAGTTCACTAATGAACCCGCTGAACTGCGTTTCGATGTTCCAGATATTGAATAAGAAATTTATGAGGGCCCTCATGAACTCCATAGACAGAAATCCCTGAAGGTTGGCAGTATTTTCTTATTGCCAATTGTTGCGCTTGCCTAAGGGTTCCAGCAGTCATACAAACAATTTTAAAATTGGCGCTGTGGATGGAAAATAATGGCGATTAACGAAACGTACCTATCGATCTTGGGGGCTTTACTCGATCGGAGGGGCGAAGAACTAGTCGGGTCAAATTGGACCCGCACGATGTGTTTATCGTATCCAGATCTTCTGGCACCGGCCGGAGCAATTTCTCGATTGTTTGGGGAAGACATTCTTGCGGGCCTAGAAGTGAGGAAAGACAGCGATCAAGTTAAGAAATATCATGGACTTCCCGATAGCTTCGGCCCTGTTTACGAAACTGAAAGCCTGTTTGAGGGCTTGCGCATTAAACCGGACTTTATTGACGTCAAGAAGTTGCGTGGGCCCGAAAAGATTGTGGATTTAAACGAGCGGTTGCCCAGTGAGTATCATGGTCAATATGATTTGGTTATTGACACCGGAACAATGGAGCATTGCTTTAATGTGGGAAACGCCTTCCGCTCCATGTGTGAGTTATCGAAATTAGGCGGTCATATAATAAGTCTATCGCCGATGACGATGATTAATCACGGTTTTTGGAATTTCAGCCCTACAGCTTATTTTGACGGGTTTTTGCAAAATGGTTTTGAAGTTAATTTTTTACAGGGAATGTTTCAGAGTGAAACAGGAATTAAAGCGATTGATTTCTCGAGTGGCCCGACAGAAAGAACTATGGCGCCGTCCGAAGTGACTTTAATTTGCATCGCTAAGAAAATTAAAGAGCAAGAATTTAAGTGGCCGGTCCAGTCTAAATACAGAGACCTTCTGTCTTCTGGTACCTGAGTTGTTTGTCTGACGTCGGCTTCTGAGTCGGTTTGAAAGAGGAAATTATATGGCCTTGAACGCATATTATGATACGCGCATAGCACCGGTTACCTTTGATTTCGTCTACTTCTTGATTAATGCAGAGTGTCATCGACAGGCCGCACGACTGCCAGAAATTGACTTAAACATAATTTGCGCCGGCTTTAGAAACCAAAGTCTGAGAGATCAGAAATACGCAGAATCCGAGAAGGCTTGGCGCGTCCACCATATTATTGGTCAGATACCTCGGCTGCTGCCTACTGTCCGGGCGACGAAGTTTCAATATGACGAGATAAGCCATGTAAGCTTTCCAGCTTATCCTAAAACCTACCCGTTCTTAACCCAAGACAGTGCAGTGCGATCATACATGCCAACCGTCTTCCGTAGGATGCAAGAGGAAGGATGCCAAGTTCAACCCTTTGAGGCAACAACGCATGCAAAAAACCTGGTCAGAAATTATACAAGGGGACATCCCTATATAACGATATCTCTTCGCACGACAGAGTTTCAGCCAGAGAGAAACTCTAACCTTGATGCATGGTATAATTTCAGCTTGGAAATGGGTGCTTCAGGAGTGAGGGTCCTCGTTATCCCGGATTTTGAAGATTCGTTTAACAATAGAGCTGCATGGAAATATGATTGGGACCTGGTTGACTTTGCCGCCCATGACCTCGATTTGCGGTTAGCCTTGTACGAAGATGCTGTGGACAACTTTACCGTCAATAATGGTGTTGCGGCTTTACTGGTTTTCTCCAAGTGCCCGTTTAAAATGTTTAAGATGAGTGTTCCTGGAATAGAAACGACGAGTGCTGAGTACCTAAAGTCTAACTGGAACGTAGACCCAGGAGAAACACCGAGTTTTTTACAAGGAGACCAAAGGTGGGTTTGGCAGGATGACGCGGTCGAAAACTTGATGGAGTTTGCAAGGGCTACATGACCGTAGTTGAAAAAATAATTTAGAGTTTCGGCCATAACACCGGTCTCTGCCCTAGCCGGTTATTTGCCACATGGAGTCATAGGAAGTTGCAATACGTCGTTATTGGTTCTGCGGGTTTTATTGGCACATATCTAAAGCATGCGTTGCAGGCGGATGGTGTGGACCGCACTGTTGTTGACCTTTCTGATAGTACAGCCTCGAAGAAACTTGGGGGTATCGTAGATGGCAAATCTTGTGTGTACTGTGCGAACGGCGGGTCGGGACAGAACGGCTTGGGTGCATCTGAAAACTTAAGGTTACTTGAACCTTTTTTGGCCGTAGCCGATAGATGTGCTCACGTTACGTATTTGTCGTCGGACATGGTCTACCCATACGATGTCACGGTAACTGAAGACCTGGTTCCTGATCCTGACACAGGATATGGAGAGATGCACGCGGCCCGGGAAGAGGCGCTTCTTGGTGCTGTTGGCAGCAGGTTAATGATAGCTAGGCTTGCGCAAGTTTATGGTCCTGGTGACACCCATAATGCTTACGGTCCATGCCGCATGCTTCGCGAGGCCTTGCTCGGTGGCCCTATAGTTGTTAAGGGGCGCGGCGAAGAGCGTAGAGACCATATTCAAATACAGGATGCTGTAACGTTACTGACGTCTCTAATAAGAAGTGAGGCGATGGGTATTTTTAATATCGCAACGGGACAGGCGGTTTCTTTTGAAGATGTAGCAAAATACGTTCAGAGTATCGTGCCTTGCGACATAAACTATGAGCCGAGGAGGGTCCCGGTCAAACATCGGGATTTTGACGTTTCAAAATTAAGGGAAAGGTTCCCTGATTTTCGTCCGCAGACGATGAACCTGGATGACATGATTGAGTTGAATAATGGCTGAAAAACAGTACGAAGAATTTAAGGCCCGCTTTGAGGCGGAACAAACTGATCGATTAGGTTTGATGGTCAGTCACGCCTTTGAGGAAGACCCGAAGCGTGTTGGGTTTACTTTCGCACGCTACGGTTTCGTGGCTCAGATGTTCTCAGGGTTCTCATCAGTCCTGGAAGTTGGCTGCGGCGACGGACAAATTAGTCGTGTCGTCCGACAGGCTGTCGGTTCGTTGACGGCTGTAGACTTTGATGACCAATTCGTAGCTGATGCGCAAGAAAAGATGAATCCAAAGTGGCCGATAACTTATAGTCAGCATGACATATTAACAGACCCGGTGAACGGAATATTCGATGGGGCCTACAGTTTAGATGTTCTGGAACATATAGACAAATTGAACGAAGGTCTGTTTGTTAGAAACATTGCTAAGTCTCTGACTGACGATGGCAGCCTCATCATTGGCATGCCGTCTTTAGAGTCTCAAGTGTATGCCAGTCCGGTGAGTAAGGCGGGTCACATTAATTGCAAAACGCAGGATGATCTAACGAGCTTTCTCAAAGGCTACTTTCACAACGTTTTTCCTTTTGGCATGAATGATAGCACACTCCATACTGGCTACGGCGGGATGTGCCACTACCTTCTAGCGTTGTGTGTTCGCCCGAAAAGATAAGTTGAATAGTAGGCCGATCTGGAACCCTTAAAGCGATTGATGGGTGTTCTAATCTCCGGCGCATAAGTTCGCATTGCCGGCCTTTTGAAAAGGGTGGCTCCTGTGGAGGCAGAGCCTATTCAAAATAGATAAATGAATGGTCGCCTGTGTAGCCGGTCTTCTTAAACCACCAGCCCCATTCTTCGGGTGTATTGAACTGTTCACATGTTACCTGCCAATAAAGCAGGTTCGCCTTCTCTTCTTCAGTTCGATAGGATTCTACGCATAGATACTTTTCTTTGCCAACGCGTTCCATCTCACTTAGAGCAGGGTCAAGTTCATGGGTATATAAGTTATGAAGTGCGTTTATCGATATCACGAGATCGAATTCATCGTCGTCATAAGGGAGTGAGGTTGCACTACCGTGATCTATTAGGTGCTTGACTTCGGGTTTGGCATTTTCAATGGCATAGGTTGAGACATCTATGCCCTTCACGTCAATGCCAGGGAGAACCTGTGTGAAGTCGAACATTAGAAAGCCTTTACCGCAACCCACGTCTAGGATTCGGTCGCCAGCCTTTAGCCCATAGTGCTCAATCATGACATCGGCGATTTTTGCCCACCGACCTTCCATGTATCGATACCCGCCATAATTGATGCGCCGGTCGCCGTCCCAGTAATCGTAACCCCACTTTTTCGCGAGTTCCGCCGCGACGGCCTTTGGATACTCCGGATCATTAACCCGAGCTAGGTAGTCGCGTGTCGTGCTCTTATGGAGGGGAGACATGAGGTCAAGGTAAGCCAACGATCGCTCCTTCGGTTAGCAGTTCATTTCCGAGCTTTAGGCGTTCCCGAATTAAGCCTTCAGCAGTTCGGTTCACGTTAACCTTTAGCATTGTCTCCAGCCTCTGGGGGCGAAGGACCGCTAAGACTATCGTTATCCATTTTACCTGAAGTATCGGACTTAGAAATTTGGCGCGCTGCTGCAATATATCGATTGGAATTGAGGACGCAATGGCCTTTTGCATTAGCGACATATGCTCAGTCGACACTCTAATTCTAGGCTGTAAAAAGAAGTCTGCGATTGCTTTCGCCGGATCATCCCAGCCTGCGAACTCAAAGTCATAAAACTTAGTGCCATCTGCGCTTGAGACCGCATTGTGAAAACCGAAGTCAGAAGGCGATAGGCAACAGTACTTCTCGTCCAGTTGATCGACTACCTCGCTATTGGAAATGGAGGTGGCTAACCTACTAGAAACGTCCAACCAGATTCTTTTTAGATTTGAAATCAATATATTAGAAGGCTTTCGAAATTCCTGGGGAAGGTGATGAGAAGACAAGTTAGCTATTCTTTGCTCGATGTTCTCGGCATGTTCGGTTAGTCCAAAAAACCCATCTGCAGCTCGGTTTTTAATGACTTGTCGTGCAGAGTTTTGATCAATGTTCAACAGAGCCAGGAATTCAGAAGCACGTTGTATGTCGGCCAGTGTGGGTTTGTTTTTAGCGCCGAAATTCCGTCCTTCGATATATTCCATGGCAACGACACGGAGGTCTGCATCGCAATTGAGCAGTTGTGGAACAAAGTCGCCCGCAACCGTATTCGCATACTCCAGGAATTCTGTTTCCGCGATGAACCGGTCGGAAAGCCCCAGTTTGGGAGGCCCGTAGAGTTTTACTATTGCTCGGTTGGAGGAGTTTTCCCAGAGATAAACTTGGTTATTAGCTCCGCCCGATTGTGAAGTAATGATAGCGTCCCCGGACCCAAACTGGTTTTTACCCCAGGCTTCTAGTTCGGGCGCTATGGCGGTCAAGTGTTGCTGAGCCATGTCAATTCATTCCAATGCTTGATCATCCGAATGTTCGGCGGGAGGTCGCTTTTGTGAGTGAGTCCGAGAGGAGAGAACCATAGTTTCTCGGTGGAGGGGGGGAAAGAGGCGTGGGTGAGAATATCCACCAGGTCATCTATGAAAAGGTCACATTGAAGGAAGTCAATTAACGCGACTTTCTCATCTTTCGTCTCATTTAAATGAATGTCTCTTTCTGGGATGAGGGCATTCCCTTTAAAAACGAGATGTTTTTTGATCCATTGCCGTGCAGAGATATGCAAGTCGTGTTTTGGGCCGAGATAGGGGTGTTTGCTTCTATGGCTAATAATGACTGTCTTATGCCCAGCCTGTTGTATCGCGCCAATCATTTCAAGTGCTGCTGGAAATGGCTTCGCATGCACCATGCCAGGCCCGTATAGCTTTCCTTGGAATTCAGTCCATTCAGTCTCTCGATCCTGCTCGCGCAAGAAATCCCGTATACCTAGTTTTGTTTTCGGGGTTGTCTCTGGCAAGGAAGAGACGTCCTTCGCCAGTCGTTTGATTGCTTCGTCATAGCAGACGATAGTGTTGTCGAAATCTAAGCCGATAATCATTTAACGGGTTGAGCCCGTAGCTCTTGATAGACATTCTTTCGCTGCAGTGACAATACTGCCTGCATCAATGCCAAAATATTCTCTTGCATAGCTTTGTGAGCCGACTGTGTGCATGAACTCGTCTCGTGTTCCAAGGCACACGACCGGCACATGTATGTCTTTTTGGGCGAGATGAGCAGAGACGTACTCACCAAAACCACCATTGGTTGAGTGCTCTTCCACAGTTAAGAGCGCACGAAAACGTTTGGTTAAGCTTGAAATCAGCTCGTGATCAACGGGTTTTACCGTATTTACCAGAACGACCTCTGCCGATACGCCATGGTCACCTCTTAAGGCATCAGCGGCTGCGATAGCCTCGGGTCCAATTGTGCCAACGGATAAAATACAGATGTCTACACCCTGACGCACGACAGCGGTTTTTCCAATCCCAACGGCTTCTGCTTGTGGAACCAGGTCCTTCTCGCCTTTTTTGCCGATACGAATATATGTTGGAACACCTGAGCCTACGGCCTCTCTCAAGACGACCCTCAGCGATGGCGCATCGTATGGCGTTAGTACGCGAATATTTGGGATTGCGCGGAAAATAGAAAAATCTTCGAGCGAATGGTGGGTCGGACCAAGACTTGCATAGGATAGACCGGAACCAGTGCCGACGATGACAACAGGCGCGTTATGGTACGCTACACCTATGCGAATTTGCTCAAGGCAGCGCGTCGTTGTGAACGGCGTAATGGTATATACTATGGGGTGAAGGCCACTTAGGGCCATACCAGCTGCAACGCTCATCATATTGGCTTCGGCTATGCCGCAGTTCATGAATTGATCGGGACGACTACCTTTAAGGTTATCGAACAGTCGGTTACCAATGTCCCCGGATAAAAGAACTAACTTGGAGTCCTCTGCGGCCATGGCAGTAACTTCTGCTGCGAATGCATTTCTCATAATTGAGCCCTAAGCCTCGATGCCAAGTTCTTTGGCAGCCAAGTCAACTTCCTCAGCTGTTGGAATTCGATAATGCCAATTGTTGTCATCTTCCATAAATGAAACACCGCGCCCTTTAACCGTATTAGCAATAATAGCTTTTGGTCGGGGATCATCTCTGTTTTTGGCTACCGCGTCAGCCATGTCTTGAAAATTATGACCATCGATCTCCGTGACGCACCACCCAAAGGCACGCCATTTATCGGCTAAAGGGCTAAGGCCAAGCACTTCGTCGCTGCGGCCGGTCGCCTGCCATTTATTATAGTCGATAGCGATGGTTAGGTTTGAAACCTTTTGAGCGGACGCTAGGAGCGCCGCTTCCCAATTGGAACCCTCATTGCACTCCCCATCGCTAAGGACGGCATAAACGGAGTAGGGTGTGCCCGAGATCCGTGATGCTAAGGCCATACCAAGGCCCATTGGTAGGCCATGTCCAAGGGATCCGGTGGCAGCCTCAATGCCGGGTAAGGCGTTCGGCGTTGGGGGGTGTTCACCAAAGAGAGATCCATTTTCTCCGTAGCCCTCGAGCGCAGATCTTTCAAAGAAACCCCGTTCAGCTAATACTTGAAACAAAGCAGGTGCCGCATGGCCCTTGCTTAGGATGAATCTATCGCGCGCCGGATCGGTTGGGTTCTTGGGATCAATGCTGACCAATTGCCAATAGAAGAAGACCAAGAGGTCCACGCACGAGAGGCAAGACCCCAGATGCGGCGTCCCCGATTCATGCGATGTCTTGATGATTCGGTGGCGGAGCGTCTGAGCAGTCGATGTCAGAGAGTCTAGGCCGTGTTGGATCGGTGCTTCTGGCATACCGTATTATTTTTCCACTAAGGGCGATGCACGTAATTTACTGGGTGCTTACTGAGTGTCTCTAAGTTGTCTTTAACCCAACCTATGCAATGCTCCAAGCCTGTTTCAAGGCTTATCTGATCTGTCCATCCGAGTTCAGATCTAATCTTGTCACTATTCAGCCAATAGGCATTATCTTTGCCGACCCGGTCTGGAGCGACGTTGACGTTTTCCTCAAAAGCGGCGCCTAGAATCGCGCATATCATTTCAACGAGCTCACGAATGGACACAATGCGCGGTGTTGAGATGTGATAGGTTGCTCCGACTGGTGCGTTTTGCGCAATAGACCATGTGGCGGGTGAGACATCATCCATATGGATGAACGAGCGGGTTGATACTCCACCACCATGCAGTTCCAGCTTTTCTCCGGTAAGAATCGACAGAATGGTTCTGGGTATTATTCGATAGAGTCGCTGGCCAGGACCATAGACATTTGCCGCCCTGGTGCTGACGACGGGGAGATCAAATGCATCTCGATATATGTTGAGCGTCATGTCGCCTGCAGCGCGAGATACCGCATATGGCGTTGAGGGGGAAAAAGTTTGGTCTTCTGTGATCCAACCATCAGTGGAACCGTAAACTTCGGGCGTTGTCACGTGGACGTACTTGTCTAGAAAATCTAGGTGTCTCAGCTTCTCAGCAAGCTTTGCCGCTGAAACGACGTTTGTCACCATCCAGTCCTCTGGGTGATCCCAGCTTTGTCCGACCATGCTTTGGGCGGCGAAATTCACGATGGTGGAGAAGCGTTCTTTGTTGATGAGCGTCATCAGAGCATCGAGGTCGTGATTGAGGTCTATTTTCTCAAAGCGAAAGCTGCCTTTTGCAGGTTTCCCTTTGTAAGGCAAATAGACGTCGTCAAGTTCGGCAGACCGGCTTGCCCCAATGGTATCGATACCTTGTTTCACGAGATATGAACTGAAGCTTGACCCAGAAAAAGAGTTGCTGCCTAGGACAAGAACTTTACTCATGCTGTTGGGGTCTCTTTTTGTTTGTATGTTGCGGTTACAGTGAGAAATCGACCAGACAGCGCCCGGCTGACTCACCATTTCGCATCTTCTTGATCAACCCATTAACCCCTGCAAGGGGCTCGATTTCAGTAATAAGGTCCGTCAGATCGACCGAACGGGAGTCTGCTAAGGCCATATAACGCGGGATGTCCCGGTGAGGAATTGCTTCGCCACCTGTCGTGCCTGTGATCGACTTCCCAAAGTGTAGTGGGAGGGTATGAATTGCTGTGTCAGCGCCAGTTCTCGGGACACCAACGAGGATTGTACGTCCGTGATTTGCAGTTAGGCTGTACCCTTGAGAAATGATCCCAGGGTTTCCGGTGTTGTCGATGAAGACATCCAATGCTTCATGCTGGAATATCTCATTGAGACGAGCCCAGGGGTCACAGGTTGACCCATCAATTGTTTCAGTCGCGCCACACGATTTGGCAAGTTCTAGCCTGTTGGCAAAGCGATCTACAGCAATAATGGAACGGGCACCTGCAAGGGCTGCACCCTGAACAATGTTGAGACCAATGCCTCCAGCGCCAAATACGACGACTGTTTCTCCCAAGCGGATGTTCGCCCGATTGTCTATGACACCGAACCCGGTAGTTACTGCGCATCCATAGAGCGCAGCCGTTTTTAAGTCGGTTTCGGCTGGAATGGCAGTCAGTCTATTCTCTGACACGATGGCAAAGTTGTTGAACGTGGTGACCCAGCCGGCATTAACGGTTTTGTCGCCCCATTGGTACTTGGGGGTTGCTGCTTCAATGCCTAATGACGGCCGCCAGTGTAAAACAACAGCATCACCAGGTTTAATGTGCTTCACGCCCGGGCCGATGCTAATGACATGCCCGGACCCTTCATGCCCTAGGAGATGAGGAAGCCATCTGTCCGGTCCTTTTACGCCGTCAATTTCGCCTAATTGGGAACCACAGATTCCGCTATATCGAAGCTCAACGAGAACTTGTCCGATCTCCAGGCTCTCCGGGAGTGTGATTTCCCCGATAACGAGGTCTGAATTTTGTTCGACTAAAATTGCAGCTATCGCAGTTTTAGGCCCATCATCAATCATATTCATTCTTAGCCAATCTGCTTTGGAGCTATCTGCTCTCGCTTGGAATAGAGCCACTGCATCAACAGGTGTCCAACTGTCATCTGCAAATCTTCAGATATTTGCATATCATCAATGGCCACGTGGATCGGGTGATCAGCGAGCGCCCGTGATTTACCTCCGGAATACCCGAGGATAGCATATGATTCGATGCCGCTAGCCTTGCAATGCTCAAGCGCCTTAATGACGTTTTGGGAGTTGCCACTGCCGGATAATGCAATCGCAATATCACCTGGTTGCGCCAGTACGGCCAGTTGATAGGAGAATATGCTCTCGTACCCTTCATCGTTGGCGAGGCATGTGGTGACCGACCCATTTGCTGGGAGTGCCGTTATTCTCAATCCACTACCGAATGTTTTAGAAATGCCATAGATCAAATCGTTGGCTAGGTGCATGGCGTTGCCAGCAGATCCACCATTGCCAAAGATGAAAACCTGTCGACCGTCTTTCCAGCAAGACAGAAGCGTATCTGCTAGCTTTTTAACTGTCTCTAGTGGCAATTGACCGGTCGCCTCTAACAGCCGCTCGAAGTAACTAGCCGCGAATGCTTGGAAGTCAGAGTTTTCTTTATCGTTCATTAGAGTACGTTCTCACTCATCCATTTGAGGCAATAAAAACGGTCTTCGTTTTTCAATGCGCCAGACCGATAGGCTTCAGCGATCTCTGAAATTGCATTACTAACCGATTTCTTAGGCTTAAATCCGGCGGCTAAAATCTTATCGGAGTTTATCCGGTAGGAGCGTGGATCGTCCGACGGCTGAATATTTATAGTCGCAGGAATATGCTCAGAGATCTTTTCGGCGATAGTTTTGATTGACAGATTCTCAAACCCTGCATTGTATATGCCTAAGACGTCTGGGCGGTCGAGAAGGAATATGTACAGGTCTGTAATGTCGTCTACGTGAATATTGGGTCGCGTTTGCTCGCCGCCAAGAACAGTGATTGCACCCTTGGTTAAAGCTTGCATTGCAAGCATATTGACCGCTACGTCAAGACGCATGCGCGGGGACAAACCGCACACAGTAGCTGGCCGTACGATCTGCACTTTCATTTGTTCTGAGTAACTCATCAGAACTCGTTCAGCGACCATCTTAGTCTTATTGTATTCTGATAGAGGCACGAGTTCTAAGTCTTCAGTCACATGTTCTTCGTCTTTAAGGCCGTAGACACTGCCTGAAGACGCGTAAATGAAGCGCTTTACGCCCTGCCTAACAGCTTTATCTGCCAGGCGCATGGTCGCCAAGCACGAGACTTCCCAGGTTAGTTTAGGGTCGAGATCGCCACAGGGATCATTGGCGACAGAAGAGAGATGAATAATGGCGTCATACCCATGCAGGTCGAGGTCTTCGGGCTCGCGCACGTCAAATTGTCGTACTTCAAGATTGGGATGGTCCTGCAAGTCGTTACCGAACCACATAATATCGAGGGCAGTGACATGGTGTCCTGCATTGAGGAGTTTCGGTACTAAAACGTTGCCTTTGTATCCACAGGCTCCGGTAACAATAAGTTTCATGGTGTGTTCCAACTAAAGTCCGCTTCGGCTTTGGCGATGGCTTCTACAGTCCCAATATCTCTGTGAAATGTTCCGTTAAAAAACGTATACCATTTAGCGAGTAGTGATGGCACTACATCAGCACAGAAATCTGCCGCCTCAGGGTGTGCGCAGAGCCATTCAAGCACATCAGATTCAAGCAGAAAAACAGCACCATTTGCGAGATTTCCGGGCGGGTGGCTGACTTTTTCGAAGACTGCCCTAACAACCCCAGCCTCATCCACTTTTACGATCCCACAGCTTTCAGGTCGATCTGTCTCGAAAGTCATCATGGTGCCATAACAGCCTCTGGGTCGCGCCTCGTGGGCAGTAAAATATGCATCTGGATCAAAGACCGAGAGATTGTCGGCATGGGCGAAAAAAAATGTACCAGTGTCGCGAAAATACTCTTGATTGGCTCTTAGGGTTCCCGCTGTTCCCAAAAGTTGATCTTCGTGGACCAAGTCAATTTGATCGCGCCACTGGCTAGTCGCGCAATATTCTCTTACTTGCTCCGGTAGGTAGTGAGTGTTGACTAAAACCCGCTGCACGCCGGCATTGAGAAGCATGTCCAACCAATATTCCAATACTGGCTTGCCTTTAATCGGAATTAGGCACTTGGGTGTCGTATCGGTAAGTGGGCGTAGGCGCGTTCCTAGGCCACCAGAAAGCAAAAGGGCTCTACGTGGTGGCGTCGTCATAAGGCTAGAGAGTCGGTTAGTTCATTTCTCGTAATGGGTATATTCCCCAACCGTCCCGTCTGGATACCTGCTGCGATAGACCCGATGAAAGCGGCTTCCCATGTGGAGGCGCCGGCTGCAAGAGCAAGTGATGCGCCGGTAAGCATGGAATCCCCTGCGCCAGAAACGTCTTTTGGAGAGGGATTGAATGCTGGGAGGCGGTCTGTGCCTAGTTCATTCGGCGTTAAATTGGATGAAACCGCTAAGACGCCAGCGGCGCCCAGTTTGATAAAAACGTTTTTGCTTTCTGTAGCCAAAAGCAAATTCTGTCCCACCTTTGCCAAACCGCTGTTTTGATCCCTAAGTGACAACCGTGCTTCAAACTCCGTCGGTGTGAGTAGCTGTGTGTCTCTATACCGAGAGATGTCCCCAACTTGTGATGAGGACTGGCTATCCGCCACGATCATCGTATTGCGCATCTTTGCAAGCGCAGTCATTTTATCGATCAGCGGCTGAGGTAGTAGTCCGTAATTAAAGTCGGAGAATATTAGCAGGTCAATGTCGGCACATAAGCTTTCGAAGTGAGATAAGATTTCACCCTGATGCTTAAGAGATATCTCGTGCTGACGTACGTGGCTGACTCGAAGCATCGTCTTATCCTGTGCCCGAAATCTCTGCTTTAGTGTGGTGGGCCTGCTGCTATCAGTAATGAGAAATGCGTTAACCTTGTACTCCGGAAGCCATTTAGAAACGCGTGCGCCCATTGCATCATCGCCGATAGCAGATAAGAAGTGAACGTTCGCGCCAAGGCCTGCCGCATGTGCCGCAACGATTCCAGCGCCGCCAATGAATCGCTCTTCTGATTGCGGCGAGATAACAATAGATGGCTCTTCTTGCGACATACCGAGTGGCTCGCAGTTGATATATTCGTCGATGATTAGGTCGCCAACAACTACGACGGTGAGGTCAGAGAAAGACAGTATGCGTTGAGTTAATTGAGCCTTAGTTATTCCGTGACGATTAAGAAAGTCATAAGGAATATTGAGTTGAGTAGGCTTGGATGCTGCGTTGTCCTGGATCAGAAGCTCCGTGGCAGAGTAAGTCGACTCGCCAGATGCGAAGATGAGGCGGCCACCATACTCATTGACGATAGGTTCTTCGATGTTTGAGAGTGTCTCAAACTCCTTACCCTTGATTACAACTTTAGGCTTGAGTTCGCGTAAGCAGGATTCTAGGCCGTCATGAAGAATTATGACCCTATCGACGATGCCTAGCTCTCGTAAAGCTTCCGCGCGCTCTTCTGGAGGGGGGATGTCTTTTGACGGTTGAATCGCTGTTACGCCAACAACGAGTAAATCGCCGCTTTCAGCCGCAAACTTCAGTACCCTCACATGTCCGGGGTGAAGAGTAAAAAAGTTACCGGATACAAAAACGACTGTCTCGGTTTTCGTCATTCTCAATCTACTGTCGTGTAAAAAGGACACTGTAGACATGTCCTCGAGAGAAAACTTTCATAGCCACAAGACCTAACAAGTCAAGTCTCAGCCTACATTCCATAAAGATTTGCCATGGATGATGGGTGAATACAATGCAGCCGTTCTTCGCATCCCATCAATAAAGGCGGATATCTGCTAAAGGTTACTGAATGGTAAGGTTTAAATGGCTGGCTCGACGACCTGAATAGTCTGCCGTGCTGCAATATCTGTCAGTATCTGAGTTATTCCGCTGGGCCAGACAACCTCGATTCGGTCGACTGATTCTTGCTGTCCAAGCCCAAACATGAGGATTGGATCATTTGTCGAGTTGTAGCCGTGCGCGCTAGTGTGCTCGCGTGCTTGGGATACTTCGCCAGAGGTAATTTTCACTTTTGCTCCGTATCCGTTGCTATTGCTGACTGATCCACGCAACGCCACTTTTATCCATGCGTTGTCATTCCCACCGTTAATGAGCAGGTGGTTCTGTTGTGGAATATTTACTCGTTCACCGTCGCTGTAATACGTGCGATTGGTCACAAACAGATCTGGAAAGCCGTCTTCATTGATATCTGCGGCGCCGACGCCGCTGCCAATGCCAAACCCTTCAGCGCCTGATCCCACTGTTATATCCGTGAACGTATGGTCGCCGTTATTGCGATAGAGTTTGTTAGCTGCCGGTTCCCAAGCAATATAGAATTGTACAAAAGATGGCATTGAAATAATCACATCATTGATGAGGACGTTCGATAGACCACCGTTGTTGACGTAGATATCCAGCAGGCCATCGTTGTCAAAGTCGGCCATTGCACACCCACGCGCACCACCTGCATCACCTGTGCCTGAAGACAGAGTGATATCGTTAAATTTTACATCCCCGGTATCAGAGAGCTCGCTCAAAATAAGTCGGTTTGCTTGGTCTGCGTTTGGTAAATAGAAATCGAAGTCGCCGTCGTTATCGATGTCGCCGACACAGGCGCCATTCGCATTGCCTGGATTAAGGAAGGCGAAGCCATTGGGTCCGCGCCGGCTTGTTGTAATGTCGGTAAATGATCCGTTCTTATTATTTAGAAGTAGGATATTTGTGGCACCTTCGTTGGTGATTAGAAGGTCGACCCAACCGTCGTTGTTTACGTCGGTCCAGTTCGGTGCCCCTTGTGAGTTTGCTTCAAGAACTTTCCCCTGAATACCGACGCCGGATTCAAGGGTGACGTCAGAAAAAGTTCCATCACCATTATTTTTAAATAAAGCATTCTCCACGTGGGCATCAGCACATTTCCAGAATAGGTCTAGATCGCCATCATTGTCGTAATCGCCCCAAGCAAGACCTGCCCCGGTGTTTCCTATGCCTCCTATCCGCGCATCTTCTTCGTTGCCCGCGCGCATAAAACCTGCCGGTCGGGTAACATCTATAAAATTTGCGGTGCCAGTTTCGACGAACATGTTCTTGTATACGGATGTGGGGACATAGTTTCCTCTGGGGTCTAGTCCTCCCGGTATGTTTGAAACCGCTAAATCTTGATCGCCGTCATTGTCGTAATCGCCCCACGACGCGCCGCGGCTTATACTGCGTTTGTTTTCCACACCTCTGAGGTTAGCTACATTTTTAAATATCCCCGTTCCATCATTTTCCCAAAGACGGTTGTTTATACCTTCTGCTAAGGCTTCTGCTGGAACATAGATATCTAAGTCGCCATCGTTGTCGTAGTCGGCAAAGGTTGGCCCTGTGCTATTTACTCCCATATCAGTCAACCCAGCCTCATCGCTCATGTTTTTGAACGTTATCAGGGATGGTTCACCAATCGCTGCTGTCGCGATGAGAAGGCTTGGCAGGAGAGTAAGTGACCAGTGTGGCATGGGACCTCTTTCTATAGAATGTATTAGGAATTCATTTTGGGTGAAGGTGCAAATTTTCCAATGCTCGGATCTCAAACTAACCGCCATGAGAACAGGGTCACAGCAAGCCCATAAGATCGCGGTGACTTTACATTCGCTGAAACCTAATAAGAATCCGTGCTTGCAATTCGGCTCTTTCCCTCAATGTTCTATCAGGACGCCGATAACCTTATTCTAATCTTACAGGATGCTCTCAGTTAGCCAAAGCTATCGCTATTCAGGCGTGCGTTCGAGAACCCCAGTATTTCTTAGTTTTTAGACAAAACATGGTCGCTAAAGGTAAAGAAAAAGCCTGCCATGAGAACACGGCAGGCTTTCTTTTTTCTTTTGGCTGATTACAGCTATTAGCGCTTACGTGCAGCCGGACGACGCTTAGCTGCAGCCTTACGCTTAGGAGCTGCTTTCTTCTTAGCGGCTTTACGCTTAGGAGCTGCTTTCTTCTTAGCGGCTTTACGCTTAGGAGCGGCCTTCTTCTTGGCTACTTTTTTCTTAGCGGCTTTACGCTTAGGAGCGGCCTTCTTCTTGGCTACTTTTTTCTTAG
>JAPKDQ010000013.1 GCA_028822445.1 Rhodospirillaceae bacterium
CTCTCTCTCTCTCTCTCTCTCTCTCTCTCTCTCTCTCTCTCTCTCTCTCTCTCAGGCGATAGGCATTAGAAGGAGGCTTTCTTGGCAGAAACCAATAGCAAGACAGTTCGCGCTATCCGCTAGTATCGGTTTGTATGAAATAGTGGTGGACTTAAATTCCTGACATCTTTAGTCGATTAGCGGCAGCGCTTATTGAAAGCTCGACCATGACCGAGATTACAAAGACAAACCTTCAGTGGCTTATAGCCGAGCCCGGTTGGTCGCGCCTCTAAGGAAAGTGACTTAAACTGAATGGGGCGCCGATTCGGCCTTATCAAAGCAGAAATAAAGGCAAGCAACTGGTTCGTATTAGCTCTGACCCATTCTGATTTCTATCCCAGACTTCTAAAAAGCGTGGCAGCAATAATAAGTCAGGTGGTAGTGGTCTATCTATTTATTCCGCAATCAATAAGTTTCTCATTGCGCGCCCACTCTGTTTAAGCATTTTAGAATATAACTCTACCCAGCGGCGCCCCATGCCGCGATGACAATCGTTAGCATGCCAAGAACGAGATTAGTGGCCACGATTTTGCGGACCTTCTGAAGGATTTTTCCTGCTTTGCCGAAGTCGCTGGCGTCCGCGGCATATTTAAAGGCGCGAAAGGGCCCATGATTGAGGTAGAAAAACAGCCCGGTCATGATCAGAGCCAGCGTGAACATGGTATCGACATGGGCACCCGCTTCACCAAAGCCTGACAGCACAAAGAACATCATGTAGATGCCCGTCGCCCAGAGCACGACGACGGTCCCGAGGACCCAGCGCAAAAACAACTGCAGAGTGCGCCGCCATAAGGGCAGGGCCTCTTCGGGAGGAACGCCGGCCATGGAAGGCCGCAGGGCCACGTAAGCGAAGAACATACCACCCACCCAGACAACGGATGAAAGGGTATGCAGAGCGTTGGATAGGTTCCAGAGCATGAGCGGGGGCGTCCTTTTATCTGTGTTGCTAGCGGTAAGTGGTTATTAGGCCCGCTGTTTTAGAATACGGCAAGAGGGCGCGACTAGTAATGACCTTAGTTCTAATTTTAAAATTTACTCAATAAAAACAAACTGTTATATATTTATTATAATATTATTGATTAACTATTAAACCGCTCTAAACCTAACCCATCCAAATCGATTTCCGGGGTTCGCCCCGACATCAGGTCAGCTAAAGCTTGTGCTGAGCCACACGCCATTGTCCAGCCAAGTGTTCCATGGCCAGTGTTTAGGAATAGGTTAGCATAGGGCGTTCCGCCAATAATTGGCACTGAATCGGGTGTTGCCGGGCGTAAGCCACACCATGGCTCGATTTGGTTGTAGTCAGCCGCATCCGGAAATAGGGATTGTGTGGCCTGAATGATCGGTGCGAGGCGCTTTGGATTTAGTGAGCGGTCCCAGCCCGCTAATTCCGCCGTTCCGGCGGCTCTCAGGCTATTGCCAATGCGCGTGATGACGACAAACTTTCCTTCGTCTGTAATGCTCCTACTGGGTGCCGCTGAACCAGAATGAATAGCTGCCGTCATGGAGTAGCCCTTGGCGGGGTATATAGGGACGTCTAGGCCCAGTGGTTTTAGCAATCTGGGGGTGTTGCTTGCTAGGCAGACCACATAAGCATCGGCTTTGATAGTACCCTGGTCTGTTGCAATCCCAGTGATTTCGCCATTTCTAGTGATGAGAGCTTTTACGGTAGTACCGAACTGGAAGGTGACACGGCTCTTTTTAGAAATTTTCTGCAAGGCGAGGGTGAAGCTATGGGCGTCGCCGGTTTCGTCGTCTGGGCTCAGTACGCCGCCAAACAGCGGTTCTTGAGACCTGGTAAGTGCTGGTTCCTCGGCGAATAGGCCATCGCGGTCCAAAATGGTCTGTGGCAAGCCAAAATCGGCCAGCTTAGCCGCCATATCCTTGCCTTTGAGTGCGGCGGCCTGGTCTCTGTAGATGTAGAGAATACCACCACTGGTCTGGTTGTATTGGAGCGCGTGGCGTTGACGTAAACTTTGCAGCACAGCGCGACTGTATTTTGCCACTCGCAAGGCTTTCTCGAAGTTTTGGGTCTCGCGTTCCGATGTGCAGTTGGCTAGAAAGCGCAAACCCCAGCGCCAGAGCGCTGGGTCTAACCGAAAGGGTTTTATGAGTAGGGGGGCATCAGTCTGAAACATCCACTTGAAAGCCTGAAACGGCATATGCGGTGCAGCCCATGGCGTAGTGTGTGCCGCGGAAATCTGACCGCCATTGGCGAAACTGGTCTCTTCGGCGGCGCCTGATTGGCGTTCGACAACTACGACGTTATGGCCAGCCGCATCTAAGGCCTGAGCTGTGGTAACCCCGATTACGCCAGCGCCAAGAACGACGATCCTCATGAGAGATCTCCGACCATGGCGTTGGCTATCTTGAGGTTTGAGCGCATTATCATCCTAGCGCTATATAAACGATCCCTCCTTTAGGTACCATGGTATGTGGGGCACAGCTGATAAAGCAATACCATGTACATAGTGCGCTATTTTTATGAGATACGGATTAGAAATCCAAGGGGTTAGTGGTCTAGCCAGGGCCAAATGTATAGTAACGGTGCTGTTGCCGCAGAGGAGATCCAATCATTACTAAAAAAAACCTCAGTAATTATACTTTTGCCACCCTGTTGGGTGTTGCCTATTTACTGCCGTACGATTAAACGAATGCTTCGTTGCGGCCGTTTCGGTCGGTATGCGGGTGTGGCGGAATTGGTAGACGCGCCAGGTTTAGGTCCTGGTGACTGCAAAGTCGTGGGGGTTCAAGTCCCTTCACCCGCACCATCCGGCCGTTGAGGCGAAGAATTAGATAGCAACGCGCGGCTCTAAGTTGCGCATAATTTATGACGGATAAGTCAAATAATCAGTGATGCCGATTGGCGTTCACCTAAGGGTAAAATGATGCAGATTACTGAAAAAAGTTCTGAAGGCCTCAAACGCGAACTCAGCGTAATCGTTGGTGCGCAGGAAATTGAAGGCAAGATCACGGACCGTCTAACCGAAGTTGGTAAACAGGTTCGTCTGCCTGGTTTTAGGCCTGGTAAGGTTCCGATGAATCTTCTGCGTAAGCGCTTTGGAGAGTCTGTTCGTGGTGAAGTCCTTGAAGCGACAGTTCAAGAGTCCACCCAAAAGGCGATTGAAGAAAAAGAGTTGAAGCCTGCGGTTCAGCCCAAGGTTGACCTGGTCACCTTCGAAGAGGGCGCTGACCTAGAATTTTCAATTGAAGTTGAACTTTTACCTGAGATAGTCATGGGAGACCTCTCGTCCTTCAAGATCGAGAAATTGGTTGCCGAAGCGGGTGATGCTCAAATCGACGAGAGCGTGAGCAAGATGGCTGAGAGTAACAAGAAATCTACGCCGCTGACGGATAAGCGTGCTGCTCAGCTTTCCGACGTGGTTGTTATCGATTTCGAAGGTAGCGTTGATGGCGAAAAATTTGAAGGCGGTACTGCTGAGGATTTCAAGTTAGAGCTTGGTACAGGTCAGTTCATTCCTGGGTTCGAGGATCAGGTAGTCGGCATGGAAATCGACGGTGAAAAAGACGTCGAAGTGTCATTCCCGGATGATTATCACAGTAGTGACCTTGCCGGTAAAGCGGCTGTATTTAAGGTAAAGTTAAAAATTATAGAAGTTCTAGAAACCCCTGAAATTAATGAAGAATTTGCTAAAGTTTTGGGATTTGATGACACCAATTCTTTGCGTAAATCGGTCAAGGGGCAGATTGAGCAAGACTATGTCTATCTCTCACGTATGAAGGTTAAACGAGAGTTGTTGGATCACCTGTCCGAGGCGCATTCGTTCGAAGTTCCATCGTCGATGCTTGATGCTGAGTTCGAGACGATTTGGAAGCAGGTCGAGCAGGCTAAGGAAACCGATCGATTGGATCCGGATGACCAAGGTAAAAGCGACGATCAACTGCGTACCGACTATCGTGCAATCGCTGAGCGCCGTGTGCGCTTAGGGCTTCTGCTGTCAGACGTTGGCACCAAGAATAATCTGACGGTTGCGCCGGAAGAGCTGTCCCAGGCGATCGGTCGTGAAGCATCCCGCTACCCAGGTCAGGAACAGGCTGTGGTCAGCTATTATCAGAACAACCCGCAGGCTATTGAGCAGGTTCGTGCGCCGCTCTTCGAAGACAAGGTTATTGACTTCCTCCTTGAGCTTTCCCAAGTGATAGAGAAGACGGTAACCCCTGAGGAACTCATTGAAGAAACTGGCGCAACGGAGACGGACGGACCTGCACCAACGGCCAATTAATACCTAATAGTAGCGCAGCGTTCCCACTAACCCTGAGAGGGCACATGCAAGATCGCGATCCGATAGAAGTTTTCAATAACACCCTGGTTCCTATGGTAGTAGAGCAGACCAACAGGGGTGAGCGTTCCTACGATATTTACTCTAGGCTGCTCAAGGAACGGATCATCTTTTTGACTGGGCAGGTCAATGACACAGTATCATCATTGATTTGCGCCCAATTATTGTTTCTCGAGTCAGAGAACCCCACGAAGGACATCTCATTTTACATCAATTCTCCTGGTGGCGTCGTGACGTCTGGTCTCGCGATCTATGACACGATGAAGTACATCCGGCCCTCAGTTTCTACGGTTTGCACGGGACAGGCTGCTTCGATGGGATCTTTGCTTCTAGCCGGGGGTGCGGCCGAAAAACGTTATGCGCTGCCAAACGCCCGGATTATGATCCACCAGCCCTCTGGCGGTTTCCAGGGCCAGGCCTCAGATATTGAAATTCAAGCCCGTGAGATTTTGGCGCTCCGTGCTCGCCTGAACCAAATCTATGTTGATCATACCGGAAAGACGCTTAAGGCGATCGAAAAGGCGATGGACCGCGATAATTACATGACCTCGAACGAGGCCAAGACATTCGGGCTGATCGATACTGTTGTCACCGAACGCCCGAAGCCCGACGATGAATTCGAGGACGATAAGGGCGATAAGTAGAGTTAAATTTTGTTTCTTTGCCGTATATGGCGGCGATACTGGGGTTAGATGTTACCTGTAATCGTGGGGCATAAACTGATTTAGATAGGTTTGTCGTTGTATTTGGCGGAAACCCTCGTTTAACATCAGTCAAACGCAAGATGTAGAGCACAGACTGATGCTCATACACAGTATGTGATGGCGCACGGAGAGATGGAATGACTAAGTCGACCAACGGCGATTCAAAAAATACCCTGTACTGTTCTTTTTGCGGAAAGAGCCAGCATGAAGTGCGCAAGCTTATTGCAGGCCCAACTGTGTTCATCTGTGATGAATGCGTTGAGCTTTGCATGGATATCATTAGGGAAGAGAACAAGACCAATTTAGTCAAATCTCGCGAAGGTGTTCCGACACCTCAGGATATACTGACGGTATTGGATGATTACGTTATTGGCCAAGCCCACGCCAAACGGGTGCTGTCTGTTGCTGTTCACAATCACTACAAACGATTGGACTCGAATGCGAAGAACACTGAAGTTGAAATTGCAAAGTCCAACATCCTTCTGATCGGTCCAACGGGGTGCGGTAAGACCTTGTTAGCTCAAACATTGGCGCGCATCCTGGATGTGCCGTTCACAATGGCTGATGCTACAACGCTTACGGAAGCGGGCTATGTTGGCGAAGATGTTGAAAACATTATCCTTAAGCTTCTTCAGGCGGCAGATTACAATGTGGAACGTGCGCAACGTGGCATCGTCTACATTGATGAAATTGATAAGATCAGCCGTAAGTCTGATAACCCTTCGATTACTCGCGACGTTTCGGGTGAGGGCGTTCAGCAGGCCTTGCTAAAAATTATGGAAGGCACAGTAGCATCTGTGCCGCCTCAAGGTGGACGTAAGCATCCGCAGCAAGAGTTTTTGCAAGTCGATACAACGAACATTCTGTTCATTTGTGGGGGCGCTTTTTCTGGGTTGGATAAGATTATCTCTCGGAGGGGTAAGGGGACTT
This sequence comes from Rhodospirillaceae bacterium, assembly GCA_028822445.1. Taxonomy (GTDB): domain Bacteria; phylum Pseudomonadota; class Alphaproteobacteria; order Rhodospirillales; family Rhodospirillaceae; genus WLXB01. The sequence continues at coordinate 5,975 of JAPKDQ010000013.1, forward strand.
CGATCGGCTTTGGTGCCGATGTCAGGTCTGATGACGATCGCCAGACAGGCCAGATCTTGCGTGAAATCGAGCCCGAAGACCTATTGAAGTATGGGTTAATTCCAGAATTTGTTGGCCGTGTTCCTGTTCTGGCGACCCTGGAAGACCTTGAGGAAGACTCTTTAGTTGAGATTTTGACGAAACCTAAAAATGCCCTGGTTAAACAGTATCAACGTTTATTCAATATTGAAGACGTCAACTTGAGTTTCACGGAAGGTGCTTTGCGTGTGATCGCGCGAAAAGCGATTGCGCGTAAAACAGGTGCTCGTGGATTACGTTCGATTATGGAAGACATTTTGCTGGATACCATGTTCGACCTGCCAAGCTTAGAAGGTGTCGAGGAAATTGTGGTTAACGGTGAGGTGACCGAAGGTCGCGGAAAACCTTTGTATATCTATGCCGACCGTCGCGAAGACTTAGGAACGCCTGCCTAATTCCATGCTAAAATAGAGGTCTTTTTGGGGCTAGGTTGCGCATGGCGCGCAGGCTTCCTAAATGCTAGGTACGTTCTTGAAAACTGACTATGCCGAGAGCGTATCTGAAAAGAAAATTGAGCGGTTGAATTAGACCGCTGGTTGCGTTCCGATCCTCGGACGCGCCACTCAGCGAGGTATGACACGTGAGTTCCGATAAAGGTCAATTGTATCCCGTCTTGCCACTGCGCGACATCGTAGTGTTCCCTCATATGATCGTGCCTCTGTTTGTCGGACGTGAAAAATCCGTTAAGGCACTTGAAGACGTGATGGGTGATGACAAGCAGATTATGCTTGTCGCTCAACGGGACGCCGCTGTCGATGATCCTGCGGCTGAAGACATATACGACGTCGGCACCATTTCCACTGTGCTTCAGTTGCTAAAGCTACCAGACGGAACGGTTAAAGTTCTGGTCGAAGGCGGGCAACGGGCCAAGATTACTGGCTACAAAGAAAATGTAGAGTTTTTTGAAGCCTACGCAGAAGCTTTTGAGGGAGAGGCGGAAGAGGAGCCAGAGCTAGAAGCCCTGTCCCGGTCTATCGTCACTGAGTTTGAGCAGTACATAAAGCTCAACAAAAAAATCCCACCGGAAGTCTTGGTCTCGATCAATCAGATCGAAGAGCCGTCAAAACTTGTGGATACCGTTGCGTCTCATCTAGCACTCAAGATTTCAGACAAACAAGAGCTTCTTGAGCTTGGTACAGTGACCGAGCGCATGGAGAAGGTTTACGGTGTTATGGAAGGTGAGATTAGCGTTCTTCAAGTTGAGAAGCGCATTCGCAATCGCGTCAAACGCCAGATGGAGAAGACGCAGCGCGAGTACTATTTGAATGAGCAAATGAGAGCCATTCAGAAAGAACTTGGTGAGACGGAAGATGGCAAAGACGAAACGGGTGAGTACGAAGAAAAAATTGCTAAGTCACGCATGCCAAAGGAAGCCCGAGAAAAAGCTGTCTCTGAGCTTAAAAAGCTGAAGTCGATGAGCCCGATGTCTGCGGAAGCTACGGTGGTCCGTAACTACCTCGACTGGATGACTGACGTTCCCTGGAAGAAACGCTCAAAGGTTAACAAGGACCTGCAGTCTGCTGAAGACCAATTGGATAAAGACCACTACGGCCTTGAGAAGGTGAAAGAGCGCATTGTTGAATTCCTTGCTGTTCAACAGCGTACCAAGAAATTGAAAGGTCCTATCTTATGTCTTGTTGGCCCGCCAGGGGTGGGTAAGACATCTTTGGGTAAATCTGTTGCCAATGCGACGGGCAGAAACTTTGTCCGCATGTCTTTGGGTGGTGTGCGTGATGAATCCGAGGTGCGTGGTCACCGCAGGACTTACATCGGCTCAATGCCCGGTAAAATTATTCAGGGTATGAAGAAAGCGAAAACGTCTAATCCGCTGTTCTTGCTCGATGAGATTGATAAACTCGGTAGCGATTGGCGCGGTGATCCGTCGTCCGCGTTGCTAGAAGTTTTAGATCCGGAACAGAATTCTACGTTCCAAGATCACTATCTTGAAGTCGATTATGATCTTTCTGATGTTTTGTTCCTGACGACAGCAAATTCATTACGTATGCCGCAGCCTTTGCTTGATCGGATGGAGATCATCCGGCTTGCAGGGTATACTGAAGATGAAAAGCTTGAGATTGCCAAGGGTCACTTGATCCAGAAGCAACGTGAGACGCATGGTCTTCAGGAATCGGAATGGAGTATTTCCGATCAGGCTTTGAAAGACCTCATTCGCTATCACACTCGTGAGGCAGGCGTTCGTAGTTTAGAACGCGAACTTGCTCGTTTGATCAGAAAAGCGACTAAGGAAATTATCGTTGATAAACATGAGACGATTAAGGTTACACGCCAGAACTTAAAAAAGTACGCCGGTATCAAGAAATACAGCTATGGCGAAGCTGAACATGAAGATCTCGTTGGGGTCACGACAGGCCTTGCTTGGACTGAAGTCGGTGGTGAGCTGTTATCGATTGAAGCCGTTGTCATGCCTGGTAAAGGGCAAGTAACCCTGACCGGTAAACTTGGCGATGTGATGAAAGAGTCTATCCAAGCTGCGCGGTCTTTCGTGCGCAGCCGGGCTATTCCATATGGGATTAAGCCGCGTATTTTTGAGAAGAACGATATTCACTTGCACGTACCAGAAGGCGCGACGCCTAAAGATGGGCCGTCGGCTGGGGTTGGCATGTGCACAGCGATTGTTTCCGCTCTGACCGGCATCCCTGTGCGTAAAGAGGTCGCGATGACCGGTGAAATAACGCTGCGTGGTCGTGTCTTACCGATTGGTGGACTTAAAGAGAAACTACTCGCGGCAGTCCGGGGCGGGATTAAGGTTGTTCTAATTCCGAAGGAGAATGAGAAGGACCTTGAGGAAATCCCTGACAACGTGAAGCGAGGCCTTGAGATTATTCCTGTAACTACAGCGGACGAGGTGCTTGAAAAGGCACTGACGAGACCGCTGATTCCAATAGAACTGTCGGGAGAAGAAGACGGTGTGGCGACAGCTTCGGTCGATACGGAGTCAGATGACGACGTTTTGGTGACACACTAGGCCTCACTGGGCTCCTACTAGGTGTAGTAGGTCCGAGTCTCTCGAGACCCCATAAAAGGCTGGATTCAGTCAAATCACACTGACGAAACGCGGAGTTTTCTTCGAAAACCTCGGGTTTCTGGGCTTGACAACAAAAAAAATTGATTTTTTCGCAGTATTCCGACGTTTTTTAGGAGTCTATGCATTGACGACGAGATAATCCCCCATCAGTATTTGTTCATCCCAGTGTTAAAAAACTTTGGTTTTTCAGAATTAGAAAGATCACGGTAGAATAAGGAACATCATAATCTAGCTGGGGTGTTCTCATTAGTTTTCACCCAACAGACTTTAGAGTAGGGGTCAGATATGAATAAAAACGACCTGATTGCCGCTGTGGCAGATGGTACCGGATTAACAAAGGCAGATGCCGGAAAGTCAGTGGATAGTGTTTTCGACACAATCACTGATTCGCTGAAATCTGGCGGTGAAGTCCGTTTAGTCGGTTTCGGGACCTTTAGTGTTGCAGATCGTCGCGCAAGCGAAGGCCGCAATCCTCGAACCGGTGAAAAGATCCAAATTCCTGCGTCTAAGCAGCCTAAATTCAAGGCAGGCAAGGGCTTGAAGGATGCTGTGAACAAATAGGCTTCTTGCCTATAAAAGTTCTGCATAAGTGCCGGCTGCGAATTGTAGCCGGCACTTTTCATTTAGCGGCAGCTGGAATACGGTTAAGTGCTCGCGAGTGATTAGCGGGCTGGATAAGGGCGATTAGCTCAGCTGGGAGAGCACCTCGTTTACACCGAGGGGGTCGGCAGTTCGATCCTGTCATCGCCCACCATCCCCTTCCGACATGGAGGGGGTTCCTTTCCATTCTTCCTATCGGAGAACTAAACCGTGAAAATCGCTCTCATAGGCAATGGAGCAATAGCGCGCGCTGTAACTGTTCACTGTGAAGCGTCGTCAGGACGGCTAACCATTGTGGGGGCGCTGGTTCTAACAGACGACGGTGATAGTGTTGGAAAGCACCCAACGGTTCATGAACTACCTGATCTTCTAGCACTTGGGCCTGAGCTGGTTGTCGAATGCGCTGGCCATGGCGCTGTGGCCCAGCACGGAACTGCAGTTTTAACCTCTGGGCGAGATCTGATGGTTATTTCTGTTGGGGTGCTGGCTGATAAGACTTTACACGCGACCCTCGAAGCAGCCGGCGAGGCAAATGGAACAAAAGTGATCATTCCAGCGGGGGCATTGGCTGGTCTCGACGCAATCAGCGCTGCCAAGTCCGATGGTTTGACCCGTGTATCTCTAGAGACTCGAAAGCCGCCTCAGTCCTGGTCCGGAGCACCTGGCGTCGCAGGGATTGATCTCAGTGCGATTTCAGACGCGACGGTCATATTTAACGGAACGGCAGCTGAGGCTGCCCGTGGTTTCCCTAAAAATGCCAATGTGGCCGCAGCATTGGCGCTTGCCGGAATAGGGCTGGAGGCAACGCAGGTTCAATTGATTGCTGACCCTGGCGTATCCCGAAACATCCATAGGATCGAAGCCGAAGGTAGGTTTGGGAGATTAACCGTCGAAGTGGAGGCGGAGCATTCTCCAGACAACCCTAAAACGTCGCATTTGGCGGCTCTTAGCATTGTAAGGCAGCTAGACCGGCTGACTGACGTTATCGTGATATAGGTAGGTGCATGTTTTTGACCATAAAACTTGCGAACATCAGCGATCGTCGTAGTTAGCTTATACCATGATCGGATTGGGTTATCCTTCCGGTCAAATGTATCCATGCGGTTGAACGACGAGTGATGCGCTATACCCTTAGAAAACCTAGTGTTGTCAACGCGTAAGTTGGCTTGACTTGCGCTACAGGCAACGGCTACACCGTCGATGTAAAAGACAGGTGAAGAGGCCGGAGAACGGCTAAAAAAACCGTATTGGTTATCTTAAAATTAATCGTTCCAAACGTGATCGAAATGAGTGGTAGAGGCCCCTGAGTGGGCTGGCCAAGAGGGACAGAGACGGGCATGGAAGAACTTCTAACCGAATACCTGCCGATCCTAATTTTCATAGGTGTCGCCTTCGGCTTGGCGATTGCGATTGTTGTGGCCTCTCTGATTATTGCACCATCAAACCCTGACCCTGAAAAAACGTCGTCCTATGAGTGCGGCTTTGAGCCGTTCGATGATAGCCGCTCCAAGTTTGATGTACGATTTTATCTCGTTGCAATATTGTTTATTATTTTTGACCTTGAAGTTGCCTTCTTGTTTCCATGGGCGGTTAGCCTGTCCGGGATAGGGCTCTTTGGGTTTTGGTCGATGATGATTTTCCTAGGCGTTCTTGCCATCGGTTTTGTCTACGAGTGGCGTAAGGGAGCTTTGGAATGGGAGTAAAGATTCCAGCACAAGCGGAAGCGGACCCAATTCGCGTGACTACAGAGGTCGATCACCAGGTCGTTACTCGGGTTGCTGAAGAATTACAGACGAAGGGTTTTCTCCTTTCGACAGTTGACGAGTTAGCAAACTGGGCGAGAACAGGGTCGATGTGGCCGATGTCGTTTGGGCTCGCTTGTTGCGCTGTAGAGATGATGCACTCTGCTATGGCACGCTATGACCTTGACCGTTTCGGAATGGTGTTTAGGCCAAGTCCACGCCAATCCGATGTCATGATTGTTGCCGGAACGCTAACTAACAAAATGGCGCCTGCGCTGCGTAAGGTTTATGATCAGATGCCAGAGCCGCGGTGGGTAATCTCGATGGGATCGTGCGCTAACGGTGGTGGATATTATCATTACTCATATTCAGTTGTTCGTGGTTGTGACCGTGTTGTGCCAGTTGATATTTATGTGCCGGGTTGTCCACCGACAGCGGAAGCTTTGCTTTATGGAATTTTGCAGTTACACAAGAAAATCCGCCGTGTTGGCACCTTAGATCGCTGACCAGGCGTTAGGAAAACGAGCGGATGGAACAAGATTTAGACACAACTACGGCTCTCGTTGAACTGGCAGAAATGCTGAAACTGTCTTTGCCCGATGACATTGTGGACGCGTTTTTTGCGGACGGTGATTTGACGGTTACAGTTCAGCGTCCGTCCATTGTCAAAGTGCTAAAGTTTTTACGCGATGATGCAAATTGTCAGTTTTCACAGCTAGTCGATCTTTGCGGCGTTGATTTTCCTGAGAGAGAAGAGCGCTTTGAAGTTGTCTACCATCTTCTCAGCATGAACCAGAACCTGCGCACGCGCCTTAAAGTTTGCGCCAGCGAGGACACTTCAGTTCCTTCGGTTGCCTCTGTATTTTCTTGCGCGAATTGGTTTGAGCGCGAAGTTTGGGACATGTACGGCGTGTTCTTTTCGGATCACCCTGACCTGCGTCGCATCTTGACTGACTATGGTTTCGACGGGCACCCGCAACGAAAAGATTTTCCGCTGACGGGGTACGTCGAAGTGCGTTACGACGAATCTCAAAAGCGTGTGGTTTACGAACCAGTCAAGTTGACCCAAGATTTTCGGACTTTTGATTTTATGAGCCCATGGGAAGGGGCTGAGCACGCGCATCAGCAGATGCTTCCCGGCGATGAGAAAGCAACACATGATGGCTGAAGTAGCCGGAGCGGAAATCGAGAACTATACGGTTAACTTCGGTCCCCAGCATCCTGCGGCTCATGGAGTTCTGCGTCTTGTTCTTGAGATGGGTGGGGAAACGATTGATCGTGTTGATCCCCATATTGGTTTGCTCCACCGCGGCACAGAAAAGCTGATTGAGCATAAGACTTACCTGCAGGCGGTCCCGTATTTTGATCGACTTGATTACGTCTCGCCGATGAATCAAGAGCAAGCATACGCGATAGCAGTGGAGCGTTTATTGGGTATCGAAGTGCCAAAGCGCGCTCAGTACATTAGGATGTTGTTTTGCGAGTTGACGCGTATTCTGAACCACATCATGAATATTGGTTCATACGCCATGGACGTCGGAGCGATGACACCGTTCTTGTGGACGTTTGAAGAGCGCGAAAAGCTCATGGGTTTTTACGATGATGTATCTGGCGCCCGTATGCATGCAGCCTATGTTCGCCCCGGCGGAGTGGCAAAGGATATGCCTGCTGGATTGATGGAGCGTATTGCAGATTGGGCTGCGCATTTTCCAAAGATTATCGATGATGTCGAAGGCCTGTTATCGAACAACCGCATCTTTAAACAACGCACTGTCGATATAGGTATTGTGTCCAAAGAGCAGGCGCTTGATTGGGGTTTCACTGGACCGAATTTGCGTGCCTCTGGTCTGGCCTGGGATTTGCGTAAATCGCAGCCCTATGATGGCTATGAAGAAATCGATTTTGATATTCCAATCGGCAAACATGGCGATTGCTACGACCGGTACATCGTTCGTGTTGAGGAAATGCGTCAGTCTCTTCGCATCATTAATCAATGCCTAGAGAACATGCCGACCGGTCCCGTTAAAGTTCAAGACCGTAAGGTCGCGCCGCCGCCTCGCGGAGAAATGAAAGGGTCAATGGAAGCCTTGATCCACCACTTTAAACTTTATACCGAAGGCTATCACGTGCCGCGTGGTGAAACATACGCTGCGGTTGAGGCACCCAAAGGAGAGTTTGCAGTTTATCTAATCTCTGATGGATCGAACAAACCCTATCGCTGTCGCATTCGTGCCCCAGGTTTTCTTCATATGCAGGGCATGGATTTTATGTTGCGGGGTCACATGCTTGCTGATGTGCCAGCCGTTCTTGGGTCGATAGATATCGTGTTTGGCGAGGTCGACCGATGAGCACACGTAATTTAGCCAAAGAACAACCCGAAAGCTTTGCCTTTACGGCTGACCATGAGGCTCGCATTAAAGGAATTATAGCAAAGTATCCGAAGGGGTATCAAGCGAGTGCCGTGATTCCAATGTTGGATTTGGCGCAGCGTCAAGAAGGCTGGGTAACGAAGCCAGCTATCGATCTGATTGCTGAGCGCCTCGGTATGCCGGTAATTCGCGTGCTCGAAGTCGCGACGTTTTATACGATGTTTAATCTCCATCCGATGGGAAAATGCCACATCCAGGTGTGCACGAGTTTGTCGTGCTGGCTTCGTGGGTCAAACGATGTAGTGCGCGCGTTCAAGGATAAGCTCGGTGTTAGCTTTGGCGAGACGACCTCTGATGGTGCGTTTACTGTTAGCGAAGTTGAATGTGCGGGTGCGTGCGTGAATGCACCTGTTGTTGCCGTCGGTGATGAGTACTACGAAGATCTGAATTACGAGACAATGTCGGAATTGATCGACACATTGAAATTGGGTAAGCCACCGGCACCAGGGTCTGCTGTAGGTCGCCAAGGCGCTGAACCAGAAGGCCAGCGCTCGTCGCTGACGACGGACCCGACACAACCTATTCCGAAACAAGATTTAGCCGCTTCGATGAAGAAGTTTGAAGAGGCTCAGGCAGGGGCCCGCAAGCCTGAGGAAAACGCGTGATGTTGCAGGATCAAGACCGCATTTTCACTAATCTCTATGGCGAGCATGATTGGCGCCTTGCTGGTGCGCGTGCCCGCGGAGATTGGGACGGCACCAAAGCGCTACTTGGTATGGGTCGAGGCTGGATCATCAATGAGATGAAAGCATCCGGTCTACGAGGGCGTGGCGGTGCTGGGTTTCCAACGGGACTCAAGTGGTCGTTTATGCCTAAAACTGAAACCGACCGGCCACACTATCTTGTGGTGAACGCGGACGAGGGCGAGCCTGGTACGTGTAAAGACCGAGATATGATGCGGTTTGATCCGCACAAGTTGGTCGAGGGATGTCTGCTCGCGAGCTTCGCGATGAGTGCGCACGCTTGCTACATCTACATTCGTGGCGAGTTTTATACAGAAGCGTCAAATCTACAGGTCGCGATTGATGAGGCATATGAAGCCGGCTTGATCGGAAAGAACGCCTGTGGTTCGGGTTGGGACTTTGAGCTCTACCTGCACCGTGGGGCTGGTGCGTATATTTGCGGTGAAGAGACTGCGTTAATCGAAAGCCTTGAGGGCAAGAAAGGTCAGCCTCGCTTGAAGCCGCCATTCCCAGCCGGTGTAGGGCTGTATGGTTGCCCGACCACTGTAAACAACGTGGAGAGCATCGCTGTTGCGCCGACGATCTTACGGCGCGGTGCTTCCTGGTTTGCAGGTCTCGGGCGTCCCAATAACACCGGAACAAAAGTGTTTTGCATATCCGGCCACGTGAATCGCCCGTGCAATGTCGAAGAAGAAATGGGCATTCCGCTCAAAGAATTGATCGATAAACATTGTGGTGGCGTCATTGGTGGGTGGGACAATGTGCAGGGCATTATTCCGGGCGGAAGCTCTGTGCCGTGCCTACCAAAAGATATTTGCGATAACATCTTGATGGACTTTGACTCATTGCGGGACGTTAAGTCTGGTCTGGGGACTGCCGCTGTTATGGTGATGGACCAATCAGTCGATATTATTGCGGCCATCACTCGGTTATCTGCTTTCTACAAGCATGAAAGCTGTGGTCAGTGCACGCCGTGCCGCGAAGGAACGGGCTGGCTGTATCGGGTGATGAAACGCATGGTCTCCGGGGAAGCGTCATTAGAAGAAATCGATATGCTTGAAGAGGTTTCTTACCAAATTGAAGGCCACACAATTTGTGCCCTCGGTGATGCGGCGGCGTGGCCGGTTCAAGGGTTGATCCGGCACTACAGGCCCCAAATGGAAAAGCGGATTAAAGACTACCGCGACGGCAAAGTGTCGCGCGCGGCGTAAGGATAGGTTATGCCAAAGCTCACCATTGACGGGATTGAGATCGAAGTAGATCCCGGAGTTACGATTCTCCAGGCCGCCGAAAAGGCTGGTTCGGAGATCCCACGATTCTGTTACCATGAACGTTTGTCCATCGCAGGCAACTGCCGTATGTGCTTGGTTGATGTTGAAAAATCACCGAAGCCAGTAGCCTCGTGCGCCATGCCCGTCGTAGAAGGGATGGTCGTTCATACAAAATCTGAGAAAGCTGTGAAAGCCCGCAACGGCGTCATGGAGTTTTTGCTGATCAATCATCCGCTTGATTGCCCGATTTGTGATCAAGGTGGCGAATGCGACCTACAAGACCAGGCATTAGCCTTCGGGCATGACCGTGGACGCTATGGGGAACAAAAGCGTGCCGTTAAAGACAAATACATGGGGCCCATTGTTTCTACGATCATGACCCGTTGCATTCACTGTACGCGGTGTGTGCGCTTTGTAGAAGAAATAGGTGGGGTTGCTGAAATCGGCGCTACCGGCCGAGGAGAAGACACAGAAATAACGACCTATCTGGAAGAGTCATTAAAGTCAGAACTCTCTGGAAACGTCGTCGACCTTTGTCCAGTGGGTGCGCTGACGAACAAGCCATACGCATTTACAGCTCGGTCGTGGGAATTGCGTAAGACTGAAACCGTTGACGTGATGGATGCTGTTGGTAGTAATGTTCGTGTTGATACTCGTGGCCGCGAAGTGATGCGTATTCTGCCGCGTTTAAACGAATCGGTAAACGAAGAATGGCTTGCGGATAAGTCGCGTAACGCCTGCGACGGGTTGAAGTATCAGCGGCTCGATCAGCCCTATGTCCGTCGGGATGGAAAGTTAGAGCCAGCAGAATGGGATGACGCTTTTGGAGCGATAGCCGAAGCCATTGACGGCGTGAGTGGTGATATGTTGGCGGCTCTTGTTGGCGACATGGTTGATTCTGAATCGACCCTGGCGCTCAAAGACCTCATGAGGGCGCTGGGCTCGGTGAATACTGATTGCCGCCAAGACGGCGCGGTACTCGATCCAGAAGTAAGAGCCTCTTATCTCTTTAATACAACGATTTCCGGGATTGAAGAGGCAGATGCGATTCTGCTAATTGGGACGAACCCGCGCAAGGAAGCGCCAATTCTAAACGCTCGTATTCGCAAACGGTTCGTTGCTGGCGGTGTAAAAATTGGCGTCATTGGACAGGCAGACGACCTGACTTATTCCTATGACCATATTTCAGACACAGCTGACGCGTTGACAAAGATTGCCGACGGTAGTCACCCCTTTGCACAAGTGCTTAAAGATGCCGAATACCCGATGCTCGTCCTGGGGATGGGTGCGCTGACGCGTTCTGACGGTAAGGCGATCCTTGCGGCTAGTCATGCTATTACGGAAAGCACAGGCATGGTTTTAGGTAACTGGAACGGCTTTAACGTTCTGCATACGGCGGCTTCCCGAGTTGGTGCCTTAGATCTCGGGTTTGTTCCGGGAGAGGGCGGTAGAGACACGCGAGCCATTCTTGATGGAGCAGCGTCCGGCGATATAAAAGTTGTGTACCTTCTCGGCGCGGACGAAATCGACACTTCTAAGCTTAGAGATACGTTTGTGATTTATCAAGGACATCACGGTGACGCGGGCGCGCATGTTGCAGATGTTATTTTGCCTGGAGCTGCCTACACTGAGAAAAATGGCACTTACGTGAATACCGAGGGCCGTACTCAGCTTGGCCACCGAGCAATCTTTCCACCGGGCGATGCGCGCGAAGACTGGTCTATCGTTCGCGCTTTGTCGGAGCGTCTTGGAAAGACCTTACCTTATGACAATATCGAGCAGGTTCGTGAGAAATTGCGCGAGGCAAACCCAGGCTTTGAGCATATTGATGATATTGTACCGGCAGTCTGGGAAAATTTTGGCGTTGCAGGATCGATTGATTCAACAGGATTTACTTACCCGGTTCTGAACTACTACCAGACGGACCCCATAAGCCGCGCATCGAAGACGATGGCGCAGTGTACCCAAGAGTTTGTGTTGGGTAAGACTGAGAAGGCGACTGGTACCCATGGCTGAGTTATGGACAAGCTATCTTTGGCCGGTGTTATGGATAGTTATTAAGATCTTGATGTTCGTCGTCCCAATTTTGGTTTCTGTGGCGTATCTGACGTACGCCGAGCGTAAAATTATCAGTGCCATGCAAATGCGTATTGGGCCTAACGTTGTTGGGTGGTTCGGGCTCTTACAACCGATCGCTGATGCTCTTAAGCTGCTGACTAAAGAAACCGTTTTACCTACTGGCGCGAGCCCGGTTGTATTTTTCTTAGCGCCGATGGTGACGTTTTCTTTAGCGATGCTGGCTTGGGCAGTTATTCCCGTTAATCCGGGCTGGGTCCTTTCAAACCTAAACGTTGGTATTTTGTATCTCTTCGCGATTTCATCATTGGGTGTTTACGGCGTGGTGATGGCTGGTTGGGCGTCTAATTCTCGCTACGCGTTTCTCGGTGCGATGCGCTCTGCAGCGCAAATGGTGTCTTATGAAGTTTCCATTGGTTTCATTATGGTCACTGTATTGATGACGGCTGGAACGCTTAACTTGTCAGCGTTGGTAGAAGCACAATCAGAACCGCTGTTTGGTTTCCTTCCCGGTTGGTATTTCATCCCGCATTTTCCGATGTTTGTCGTTTTCTTTATATCCGTATTGGCTGAGACGAACCGTCACCCGTTCGATTTACCAGAAGCTGAATCGGAACTTGTTGCTGGCTTCATGACCGAGTACTCATCGATGTCTTTTGCGCTATTTTTCCTCGGAGAATACGCAAATATGATCATGATGAGCGCAATTGTCAGCATCTTATTCCTTGGTGGATGGCTCCCGCTTTACGATGTAGCACCGCTGAATCTGATACCAGGCGTGGTCTGGTTTGCGGCAAAAATCGCATTTTGCCTTTTCGTATTTATCTGGGTGCGGGCGACATTTCCGCGTTATCGATACGATCAACTTATGCGATTGGGCTGGAAGGTTTTCCTTCCACTGTCACTCATCTGGCTGGCACTGACCGCTGGTTTCCTCGTCTATTTTGACAAGCTACCGGCATAAGGGACGGAAAAAGGGTATGACTTCTTTAGATCGCATAGCTCGCTCGTTTCTTCTTAGTGAACTGCTAAGCGGCATGTGGCTCACGCTTAAATATATGTTCGGGCCGAAGGTTACGATCAACTATCCTTTTGAGAAGGGCCCGCTGAGTCCGCGTTTTCGCGGCGAGCATGCGTTGCGTCGTTATCCCAATGGGGAGGAACGCTGCATTGCCTGTAAACTTTGTGAAGCCATTTGCCCGGCACAGGCGATTACGATTGAAGCCGTGCCTCGCGAAGATGGGAGCCGTCGTACGACGCGATACGATATTGATATGACGAAATGCATTTACTGTGGGTTCTGTGAAGAAGCATGTCCTGTAGATGCAATTGTCGAAGGACCGAACTTTGAGTTCGCAACAGAGACACGGGAAGAATTGCTCTACAACAAAGATAAGCTGCTGGCCAATGGTGACCGGTGGGAGCCAGCGCTGGCTAAACGGCTTGAGCTCGATGCGCCATATCGTTAATCACGGCGAAAGACGGGGAAGAAGAATGCGACACGCATTTGCACAAGAGGCTCTGATGAACGCAGGGGGCTCGCAATGATTGCAGCGACACTCGCGTTTTATCTGTTTGCAGGCCTGGCAGTTGTTGGCGCGGTAAACGTAATTTTTCAGCGTAATCCTGTCCATTCGGTGCTGTGGTTGATATTCACGTTCTTCAACGCTGCGGGATTGTTCGTTTTGCTCGGTGCTGAATTCGTCGCGATGATTTTGGTGATCGTATACGTAGGTGCCGTGGCCGTGCTGTTCTTGTTTGTAGTCATGATGCTTGACATCAATATTGCAGTGATTCGAGAAGGGTTCCTTAAATACATGTGGGCAGGGTTACTTGTTGGCGGTATTCTTCTGGCAGAGCTAATTACTGTCTTTGCAGCTTGGACAATATCGGATAGCGCTGAAGGGTTGCGCGCGGCCCCTACACCAGATCCGAGCGCCATGAGCAATACGGAAGCGATCGGCCAAATTCTTTACACAGACTACATTTATTTATTCCAGGCATCTGGAATCATTCTGCTGGTTGCCATGATCGGATCTATTGTTCTGACCCACCGCACGCGACCGGGTGTGCGCAAGCAGATTATCAGCGAACAAAATGCGCGCCGCCCAATCGATACGCTAGAAATTATAAAAGTAGAATCAGGGAAGGGGCTTCAATAATGGCTATTGGCCTTTCTCATTATCTGACCGTTTCGGGCATCCTCTTTACACTCGGAATTTTCGGAATTTTCTTAAATCGGAAGAACCTGATCGTTATTTTGATGTCGATCGAACTGATGCTGCTCGCGGTGAATATCAACTTCGTCGCCTTTTCGTCCTTCCTGGGCGACCTGGTTGGCCAAATCTTTACTATGATCGTGTTGACAGTCGCTGCTGCTGAAGCCGCCATCGGCCTTGCGATCGTTGTTGTGTTTTACCGTGCGCGACGGTCTATCGCTGTAGAAGACATTAATCAGTTGAAGGGGTAGGGGCTGTCATGGAAACCGCCGCTGTTTTCCTACCTCTAGTCGGGGCAATTATCGCAGGATTCTTCGGTCGCCATATTGGAGACCGGGCGTCTCAGATCGTCACATGCTTGGGTGTTGGTTCAGCAGCTGTGCTATCTGTTCCGCTGTTCTTTGACGTCGCGGTTGGCGGTAACGAGCGTGTGGTCAATATAATGAGTTGGATTAACTCAGGCACCTTTGAGACAGCCTGGGCTCTGCGGTTTGACACTCTATCTGCCGTGATGGTGATGACGGTAACATGTGTTTCGTCGCTCATACACGTGTATTCCATTGGTTACATGAGCCAGGACGACTCAAAGCCTCGTTTCATGGCCTATCTATCTCTGTTTACCTTCGCCATGTTGATGCTAGTGACCTCTGATAACCTTGTTCAATTGTTCTTTGGATGGGAAGGCGTCGGTGTTGTCTCGTATCTATTGATTGGATTCTGGTTCAAGAAACCGACGGCAAATGCCGCTGCGATTAAAGCCTTTGTTGTAAACCGCGTTGGTGACTTTGGATTCCTGCTTGGCATCTTCGGCATCTACATGGTGTTCGATGCTGTGACTTTTGACACGGTGTTTAATGCCGTTGAGGCGCACAAAGAAGACACTGTGACCTTCTTCGGTATTGAGGGCCATGCCCTGACGTTGATTTCGCTTCTGCTGTTTATTGGGGCTATGGGTAAATCAGCTCAACTTTTTCTACACACTTGGCTGCCAGATGCAATGGAAGGCCCGACACCTGTGTCAGCGTTGATCCATGCCGCGACCATGGTGACGGCTGGTGTATTCCTCGTTGCCCGTATGTCGCCGGTCTTTGAGTATGCGCCTTCGGCTTTGGAGGTCGTGACCATCGTTGGTGCCTCCACAGCGTTCTTTGCGGCCACTATTGGGTGCGTTCAAACCGACATCAAGCGCGTGATTGCGTATTCGACTTGCTCGCAACTTGGTTACATGTTTTTTGCCTGTGGCATTGGCGCCTATCCGGCTGCGATTTTCCACCTCATGACCCATGCTTGGTTTAAAGCGCTTCTCTTCCTTGGCGCTGGCTCTGTGATTCATGCCATGTCAGACGAGCAAGACATGCGCAAGATGGGCGGTATCTGGAAGCACGTTAAGATTACCTATGCCATGATGTGGATTGGCACGCTGGCCCTCGTCGCGGTTCCGCCATTCGCGGGCTATTACTCAAAAGACTTAGTGCTTGAAGCTGCTTATGGCGCGCAGACTAGCGTTGGCCAGTATGCCTTTATTATGGGGATCGCGGCGGCGCTTCTTACGGCGTTTTATTCCGGTCGTCTTTTGCTCCTGACATTCCACGGTGAGCCCCGTGCGGACAAACAAGTGATGGAGCATGTCCATGAGAGTCCCTTGGTGATGACGATACCGCTCATGGGCCTGGCTTTGGGTGCAATTTTTGCAGGAATGGTTGGCTATGACCTGTTCGTTGGAGAAGGTAGAAGTGAATTCTGGCGCTCAGCCTTAGCCGTGTTAGGTGAAGACCCAATCGAGGCAGCACACCATGTTCCGGCTTGGGTGGTTTGGTTGCCGATGGTTGTGACAGCCCTCGGTCTTGGACTGTCCTATCATATGTATATGCGTCGCCCTGATATTCCTGGCCGTTTAGCTGCTCAGTTCCCGCGCATACATCAATTTTTGTTGAACAAATGGTATTTCGATGAACTCTACGACTTTCTGTTTGTTCGCCCGGCATTTTGGCTAGGGAATATACTGTGGAAACGCGGAGATGAAGGGACGATTGACCGGTTTGGTCCGAATGGAATCTCGTCAACGATTATTAATGGAGCTCGGCGTCTCGGTGCCGTGCAGTCCGGGTATCTCTATCATTATGCCTTCGCGATGATCATTGGGATTGCCCTATTCGTGTCGTGGACTGTGGTTGGGGGCTAGAGTAATGAACGGTTTTGTAGAGAATCTACCGCTCCTCAGCGTTGTAACGTTCACTCCATTGCTTGGTGTGCTTCTTCTGCTAACCATTCGGGCAGATGACCCGGAGATCGTGGCGCGCAATAGCCGTTGGGTGACATTGTGGGTCACACTCGGAACGTTCCTGTCATCGCTTCTTATGTGGGCCAACTTTGACCCTGGAACGGCTGACTTCCAATTTGTTGAGCAAGCGGCTTGGTTCCCCAGATTCGGTATTAGCTACCATATGGGCGTGGATGGCATTTCTATGTTGTTCGTGATTCTGTCGACGTTTTTGATGCCGATTTGTATATTAGCCAGCTGGGATTCTATTAAGGTCCGCGTGCGCGAGTACATGATCTCGTTCCTGATTCTTGAGACCATGATGATCGGGATGTTCTGCGCCCTCGATATGGTTCTGTTTTACGTCTTCTTCGAAGGCGTGTTGATTCCCATGTTTCTGATTATTGGAATTTGGGGGGGGGCTCGTCGCGTCTATGCAGCGTTTAAATTTTTTCTCTACACCCTGACTGGGTCGGTTTTACTTCTGGTCGCGATCCTGGCGATGTACTTCACGGCAGGCACTACAGATATTCCGACCCTGATGACTACAAACTTCCCATTCCAGATTCAGTTCTGGCTTTGGTTGGGGCTGTTCGCATCTTTTGCGGTAAAGGTTCCTATGTGGCCTGTGCACACCTGGTTGCCGGATGCTCACGTGCAGGCTCCCACGGCTGGGTCCGTCATTTTGGCTGGTGTTTTGTTGAAGATGGGAGCCTATGGGTTCCTGCGGTTCTCAATGCCCATGCTGCCCTTGGCTAGTGAGTATTTCACACCCTTGGTGTACGGCCTGTCCATTATCGCCGTGATCTACACATCTCTGGTAGCCCTCGCTCAGGAGGACATGAAGAAGTTGATTGCGTACTCGTCTGTAGCGCATATGGGTTTCGTGACGGTTGGTATTTTTGCGGCTACTCAACAAGCGGTGCAGGGCGCGATCTATCAAATGCTGAGCCACGGGGTTGTCTCGGGCGCTTTATTCCTTTGTGTCGGTGTTGTTTATGATCGCCTACATACTCGCGAGATCAGCCGATACGGTGGTTTAGTCAATAATATGCCGAAGTACGCCTTCGTCTTTATGTTAATGATGCTGGCGTCAGTGGGTTTGCCAGGTACAGCTGGATTTGTTGGTGAGTTTTTGATTTTGACGGGTGTATTCCAAGTGAACACCTGGGTTGCATTGTTTACTGCGACGGGTGTGATCCTTGGCGCCACCTACATGTTGTATCTATATCGCCGGGTCATATACGGCGAGCTAACCAAAGAAGATCTCAAGGGTATGCTTGATTTGTCCGGCCGAGAAACCGTCATTTTTGCTCCGCTATGTATTGTGGTGATGTGGATGGGTGTGTATCCAATGTCGTTCTTATCGGTGATGGATGTGTCGGTGGCGAAATTGGTGGCCGATTATCATAACGCATTGGATGCCCATGCAGCCGCGACCGGTTTGGTCGACGGTGTCAGTTTAGCGCTTGGTCGATAGGGGAGAAAATAATGACCGCCCTACCGAACCTTACTCCGGCATATGCAGAAATATTTCTCGCCATAGCAGGCATGGCCTTGTTGATGCTCGGTGTCTTTCGCAAGAAGGACCCTGTTCGCGGTGTAACGCTATTAGCTGTCCTAGCCTTCGCTGTTGCTGCAGTATTAGCACTGGTGACGAATACGCCTCAGGATGGAATTAGTTCAGTTACTTTTAATGGGCTTTTTGTGGTCAATGCGTTTACAGGATTCTCAAAGCTATTGGTTTTACTTGGGGCGGGGATGGCCATGATGTTGGGCTTGCCGTGGGCCCGCAACGAAGGCATCGCACGCTACGAATTACCCGTCATTATGCTGTTCTCTGTTCTTGGCATGATGATGATGGTCTCTGCTAATAATCTCATGTCATTGTATGTCGGTCTCGAACTTCAAAGTTTAGCGCTCTACGTTTTGGCGGCTTCTAATCGTGGGAACCTCAAAGCGACGGAAGCCGGGGTGAAGTACTTTGTTCTCGGAGCGTTAGCATCTGGATTGTTACTCTATGGGTCATCTCTCATCTACGGGTTTGCGGGTACGACATCCTTTGCCGGACTTGCTGATGCTCTGACAGGTGCCCAGGACAACGTTGGTGTAATTGTTGGTGTTGTTTTTGTAATCTGTGGTTTTGCGTTTAAGGTGTCAGCTGTTCCTTTCCACATGTGGACGCCGGACGTCTATGAAGGTGCACCGACCCCGGTGACGGCATTCTTTTCCGTTGCACCTAAGATTGCGGCCTTGTGTCTTTTCCTCCGTGTGCTTGTAGGGCCTTTCGAAGATTTGATGATTCAATGGCGCCAGGTTCTAACCGTTATCTGCGTTGCCTCCATGCTATGGGGTGCCGTTGCAGCTATCGCGCAGAACAATATCAAGCGTATGATGGCCTATAGCTCTATCAGCCATGTTGGTTACGCGCTCATTGGTCTTATCGCCGGCACGCAGGATGGGGCGCGCGGCATGATCTATTACATGCTGATCTACCTCTTTATGAACGTTGGTACCTTCGCCGTGATTTTGTCTATGAGGGTGAAGGGTCGGTATGTTGAAAGTATCAACGATCTGTCTGGTATTTCTAAAACGAATCCAGCGATTGCTTTAGCGCTGACCGTATTGATGTTCTCGATGGCCGGCATTCCTCCGTTGGCTGGTTTCTTTGGTAAGTACTTTGTCTTTGCAGCAGCGGTAAACGCTGGCCTCATCCCTCTGGCCGTTATTGGTGTGCTCTCTAGTGTGATCGGCGCGTATTACTATTTACGCCTCATTAAGATCATGTACTTTGATGAAACGGCTGAAAGCTTTGATCGTCCAGATGCATGGACGGGCACCGTGATGGGTGTTTGTGCTTTAGCTGTAGTTGTCTTTGTCTTGGTTCCAGAGCCTCTTCTGGCCGGAGCCGATGCCGCCGCTGCGGCTTTGTTCCAAGGTTAAATACTTACTCTATGCACGCGTCTCCAGATTTGCCGGACGGATGGCGCCTAGAAACCCTCTGTGAAATTGATGGGACGAACGCGGAGCTCTTGCGTCGAGCAGACGCTGGAGAACCTGAGGGGTTAGCCTTACGTTCTGACGTCCAGTCTGCTGGGCGAGGGCGTCGAGGACGGGTTTGGAACAGCCCAAATGGTAACCTCTACTTCAGCGTTCTGGTTAAAGCCGAACCCAGTGTTGCAGGCCAAATTGGGTTTGCTGGGGCCTTGGCATTACTTGAGGCCATAGAGGCCGTCGTTGGGAGACCGTTACCCGAGTTAAGGTGTAAGTGGCCAAACGACCTCCTTTTGCAGCGTCGGAAAGTGGCCGGGCTGTTATTAGAGTTAGCACCAAAACGAGGGCAAGTTGTGCTGGGTATGGGAGTGAACCTTGTCCCAATGGATGTGGTCGATGCGGTTTACCCGGTTGGATCTTTGGCCGAATTCTCAATTGCTCCCCAGGAGTTGGCACTTAATGTCTGCGTGGCATTCGCGCGCTGGCTCGAAACATGGCGTATGATGGGCTTTGCGCCACTGCGGAGAGCTTGGCTGGAACGGGCGCATGGCTTAGGGGAAGTTGCAACGGTACGTTTAGTCAATGAAGAGTTCGAAGGAACGTTTAAGGGTTTGTCGGAGGACGGATCATTGCTGCTCGATCAAGGCGGTGAAGGCGTGAAATCTGTGTCTGCGGGCGAAGTGTTCTTTGGTGTTGGAGTTTAGCTTATGTTGTTGGTTATTGATTGTGGGAATACCAACATAGTATTTGCGGTCTATGACGGAGATGCGCTGAAGGGGCAATGGCGTACGGCGACCGAAGGGGAGAAAACCGGGGAGGATTACGGAGTATGGCTCCATCAAGTTATGCTACGCGAGGGTTTCGCGCGTGACGATATTAAGGCGGCGGTTGTGTCCTCTGTTGTGCCTAATAAGGACAGGGCTCTTCGCGTTATGTGCAAAGAGTTTTATGGCATCGATGCCAGGTTTATTGGCGACCCGGGGCTAGATTTGGGGCTTACAGTTCTCATGCAAAATCCCGGAGAAGTTGGGGGCGATCGCTTAGTCAACGCGATTGCGGCGCAAGAGACTTATGGTGGCCCATTGATAATTGTCGATTTCGGCACAGCGACGACCTTTGATGTTGTTCACGCGGACGGCAATTATGCCGGGGGTGTTATAGCCCCAGGCATTAACCTATCGATGGAAGCGCTGTATATGGCAGCGGCTCTGCTGCCGCGTATTCCGGTCGAGAATCCTGGCGAAGCACCCATTGTTGGGACTTCTACTATTTCCGCGATGCGGTCCGGTGTGTTCTGGGGCTATATTGGGCTCATCGAAGGTCTTGTTGCGCGTATTCAAGACGAACGCGGCGGAGGGCATAAGGTGATCGGGACGGGTGGACTAGCTCCATTGTTTGCAACGTCTACAACAGTCATTGATCATACCGATGACGAGCTGACACTTCGCGGACTTCGCGCTGTTCATAACAGGAACCCTTTATGAAAACGAACAAACCCAAGCTGAAGGCACCGAAGGGTCTAAACAAGGGGCTGTGGTTTGTACCCCTTGGAGGGTCAGGCGAAATCGGCATGAACTTGAATTTGTACGCCTGTGATGGTCAGTGGATCATGGTTGATTTGGGTGTCACCTTTGGTGACGAGAGCATTCCTGGCGTTGATGTGGTTATGCCCGACCCGGACTTTATCGCTGAACGAAAGCACAAGCTTATCGGGCTTGTTCTGACCCATGCCCATGAAGATCATCTTGGTGCGGTTGCATACCTTTGGCCGAAGTTGGAATGCCCGGTCTATGCAACACCCTTTGCAGCTGAATTCTTAAGGCGCAAATTACCAGAAGCCGGATTGCAGAATATTCTGCCGTTAACCGAAATTCCCCTTGGAGGAAATTTAAAACTCGGGCCGTTCGATATAGAATTTATATCGCTGACCCACTCAATCCCCGAGCCGAATGGCTTAGCCATTCGCACGCCGTACGGGATTGTCATGCATACGGGGGATTGGAAATTCGATTCAGACCCAGTGATCGGGGAAGTGACAGACTTTGCCGCGTTAGAATCGGTTGGAGACGAAGGTGTCTTGGCGATGGTTGGTGATTCGACCAATGTGTTTTCCGCGGGGGAGTCTGGTTCGGAGGGCGATGTGGCCGTCGCGTTGACGGAGTTGATTGGCAAGCTGCAGGGACGCGTTGTAGTCGGCTGTTTCGCATCCAATCTCGCCCGGGTCGAAAGTGTAGCGCGTGCGGCTATGGCCAATGGTCGACATGTGTCCTTGGTTGGGGCTTCCTTATGGAGGGTGACCGATACGGCGCGTAAAACCGGCTATTTATCAGACGACATTACATTCTACGAGGCGGGGGACGCAGCCCATTTCCCAGACGATAAGGTGCTGTATATCTGCACGGGCAGTCAGGGTGAGGCGCGTGCTGCGCTAACACGGATCGCGTTCGGCACCCATCGAGATGTGACACTGAACGAGGGCGATACAGCGGTGTTCTCGTCTCGGGTTATTCCCGGTAATGAAAAATCAATTATGAAGCTGCAGAACCAACTGGCGAAGATGGGCGTCGAGATTATTACGGCCAAAGATGCACCCATTCACGTCTCTGGACATCCCGCGAGGGATGAGATGCGGCGGATGTATTCTTTGATACGACCGCACACAGCAATTCCAGTTCATGGTGAGCATATGCACATGCGAGCCCATGCGGAGTTGGCAAAGGAATGCCAAGTTCCACACACGGTTCTGGTGGAAAATGGCGCTGCTGTGCGATTAGCCCCGGGCGATCCTGAAGTTATGGGTGAAGTATGGTCTGGCCGAATGTCATGGGAAGGCGATCGCGCTATTCCATTTTGGGACCCCATGCTGCGAGATCGCAAAAAGATGTTCTACGGAGGCAGCGTCGTTGTGTCCTTGGTCCTTGAAGAGGACGGACGGTTGGCTTCAGATGCACTGGTCTCTGTCCTTGGCGTATTGGATCCATTGGCCGATGAAGGTTCTGATGCGCTTGCTGAAGAGGTTGAGAGCGCTGTTGAACAAATTGGGGGTAAGTCGCGACGCGATGACGGTGTTATTGATGATGCGGTGCGTCGCTGCATTCGGCGTGTTTTTTCGGGCGGCCAAGCTGGCAAGCCCTTGATCCGGGTGCATATCACGCGGATATAGAGCTACAGACAAAAGGAAGAGGGTGTAATGATTGGACGGTTAAATCACGTTGCTATCGCGGTGCCAGACTTGGAAGCAGCCTGCGCGACATACCGCGATGCATTAGGTGGAACTGTAACTGAGCCACAGGATTTGCCGGACCACGGGGTGACAGTGGTGTTTGTGGAACTATCCAATACAAAGATCGAGTTGCTGCAGCCCCTAGGCGAAAAATCTCCAATCCAGGCGTTCCTCGATAAGAACCCCTCTGGTGGTATGCATCATATGTGTTTTGAGGTTGATGACATCCTTGCCGCACGTGACCAACTGAAGGCTGAGGGCAAGCGGATCTTGGGGGATGGTGAGCCGATAACGGGCGCGCATGGCAAACCGGTTTTGTTTATTCACCCGAAGGATTTCGATGGTACATTGATCGAGATCGAACAGTCCTAATGCTATGGCGAAGAAGCCGAAATGAGAACGAAATGCTTCACCGGTTCTAAGATAAGCGTGTCACGCAGGGCTGCTTTTGATCCGGACTTCATAATGCGGAATAAAATGATCTTACGGACCACTGGGGCCGGGCGAGAGCTATATTGTGTTCTTGATCAATGACGCGCGGTGTCTGTTCTACCCTAGGAAGACTTATAGAGAGCAGCGTGGAATCATAGGCTGATTGGCACCAAGTACAATGACCGTATTTGAGCTAAGCTACTGGGAACCTTAGTGCGGCAAAAGAAAAACCCCCCTTACCGAAGTAAGAGGGGTTTGAGCTGATAAAGCGCTTGCGTCTTTACATGCTGTAACTAAACCGAACTCCAAGCTGGCGATCATCAGGTACAAAGAGGTTTAGTGCTATACCGAATGAGAACAGATCGAAGTTCTCCTGACCGCTTCGGATTTTATCAGATCCTAGGAGGTTGTCCGCATAAGTGATGATTGACCAGTCATCGGTTTCAACTCCGATACGAAGATCTACATTCATGTATGACGGCATTGTCCAGCGATTCCAGTGAGTGAGGAAGCGTGTCCCTTGATACTGGGCCGCGACTTCAGCGATCATATCCATAGAGTCGGTGATCGGGAAGGTCGTATTCGCAGAGAACGTTATGGCATGTTTAGGTTGTCGTTCTAGCTGATTCCCAGTTAAGGAGGCTTCACAGGTAGTGACGGGTGTACCATTCGCCGATGTTTGTACCGAAGTAGTACAGTTGCCAGCACGAACGATGTCGCTACCACTAAGTGTGTTGAATACGAAGTTTGTGTATTCAGTATCTAGGTATGTGTAGGCCGCGTTCAGGCTAGTGAACTCGGTAACGGCAAGGCTCATGTCCGCTTCCAGGCCTTTAATTTCGGCCGCACCGGCGTTCTTTGTTATAGTTCCAAGGTTGATCCCCTGTCCGCCTGATGCGTCCTGCGTGGTGACCTGCTTATCGGTGTAATCCATAAAGAACAGTGCACCGTTCAGCTGAACGCGCCCATCCGCGAATTGCGTTTTGGCCCCAGCTTCATAGCTCCACAAAGTTTCTGGTCGATAGCGGTTATTCTGAAGATCTGAGCCGATGCCCAACGTTGAGTACCCTCCTGGCTTCGCGCCTTTTGCCGCGGAAGCGTAAATCATAACGTCATCAGATACCTGGTAAGCAAGCGATACGCGTGGTGTGAAGTAACTGTCGCCCGCTGATACCACCGGCAGAGAGAATGGTGCGCTGTACTTTATCGGACCGCGGAACATGGTACCGAAGGCGTTGTTTCCAGAGCCGTCAACATCGTAGGTAAAATTTTCATCTGAGTAACGGGCTTCAGCTGTAAGGGTTAATTTGTCAGAAATATCATATTCGATGTGACCATAGGCAGATAAGTGTTCCGTTTCTCTGTCCAAATTTACGTCATTCAATCCGCTGCGGCCTACCAGCGCCAGATTTAATCCCGCTGACCCAATTCCTGTGAAATCTACAGTGGCGTTACTTTGACTAAGTTGAACAGTTGTCTCTTCCCAATACATACCGCCAACTGCCCAACGAAAACCTTCAGATTCAAGGTCTGAAATTCTGATTTCCTGACTAAATTGCTTAGTGTTTGTAGTGAAATCGATGATGGTTGCACGTGGTAGCGTCTCTGCTATGCCCCCAGGGGATGGCAAAAATGCGCGCCCTATGGCTTTCCCGCGTTTATCAGAGTCAAAGTTTTGCCTAGCATCTGCATCGTTATATCCTGTTAGAGACATAACTGAGACGTTGTCAGAGATGTCCCATTCTAGTTTGAGACTAGATACCAAACTTTCTGATTCGGTTCCGAAGAAATCTTTGTTTGTGAACGGATCAACGCTCAATTGGATTATGTCATTGTCACCAATCGAGAGGTCACCGAATTTCGGCATGTTAGCGCCCGTCAGCCCTAAGGGATTGGCTGGTGCGGCAACACGAACACTGCCGCCTTTGACAATTTCTGCCCTGACGTCGCTTGTATCTTCCGAATATGCGATGCGCGCTGTAGCCCGAAATTTTTCAGTTAGTTGCCCTTGAAAGACCCCGGAGACCCCAACGCTATCAAAGCCACCTATACCTTCATTGGTTACCGTATTACTGTGATATCCATCATGCTGGGCATAGGCTGCGTTGAGGCGTACACCAAGGTCTCCATCTTCATCGAGTGGAGTACTTATGCTGCCACGAACCTCCAGTTGCCCATGGTTTCCACTGTCAAGAAATATGCTTGAGGTTAATTCATCGGAAGGTTTCTTGCTGATGTAATTTATCGCGCCACCAAATGCTACACGGCCGTAGAGCGCGCTCTGTGGACCTTTGACAACTTCAATCCGTTCGACGTCAACCAGGCGCATGTTCATTAGATTACCGCCACCAGCCGTTTGAAGAGACTGACTGGAGATATCAATTCCGTCGAGTAAAATGCCGACCGGCGGACGGCCACGAGTGGCTGGGAGTCCCCGAATAGAGGGACGCGTATCTTGGGGTGCAAACCCCTTGTCAAAAGTTAGCCCCGGTGTCATTCGTGCGACGTCTTCAACATCCCGAATGCCACCACGTTCGATCTGTACGGCTGTAAACGCTTGGATCGACATTGGAATGTCTTGCAATGACTCCGCGCGCCGACGTGTGGTTACAGTTATTTCTTCTATTGAGAACTGAGCCATGACGTCTTGGGCGCCGACTATAGCTGCCGTAGAAAGCATGGTGGCGCTGGCCAACAAGCACCTATAATCACGGTTTTTCATTGTTTATTTTCCCCGAGTGTGAATCTCTAGAAACCATACTAAAATTACCAAATTGAATAAATTTATCAGCTCTAATTACCTTAATAGCTATTAGTCTGTCGTACCCTGATTCTACCTAACCACTATGCGGTTAGCCACGTCTCCTGGATCGGGGTACCTGTGTCTAAAACCCATTTAATGATGATTTCTGTCAACAAGTTCAATTAATTGTAGCCTGTTGCGAAGAGGATATTCTTGTGGATTGTTGTCATTCTTTTATATCAGCCAAGGAATTATCTAATTAGCTCTCTAGGCCATCATCACTTCAATTAACTTTGGGCCTGGCTGTTTTAGGCAGTCTGAGAGTATTGCGCCAAAGCTTTTGCAATCGTCAACGCGATAGGCATCAACTCCCTGGGCACTCGCCATTTTAACAAAATCGATCCTAGGCTCATCCATATCCATCATTCTGTGAGCGTTAGCACCGGCGGGGCCGAGGCCGTGGCGTTCCAGTTCAATATCTAGGATGAGGTAGCCTTTGTTTGAAAAGATTACTGTCGTGATGTCGAGCTGTTCGCGCGCCATCGTCCAGAGCGCCTGGATGGTGTACATCGCGCCACCATCTCCCTGAAGACAGAGGACCTTCTTGTTGGGCTCTGCGACAGCGGCCCCAATCGCTACCGGCATCGCCCAACCAATACCGCCACCTGTTATAAACAGCCAATCATGGGGCGCGGAGCCCGCAGATTGGGCGTAGGCTGGAAAACCAACGGTTATGCCTTCATCAACAACTACAGCCTGTTCTGGAATAGCGCGTGCAATGACAGCAGACGCAGTGTTTGCTGTGATCACCCCGTTTGGCATGTCTGGCAGAGATAGGGACTGTGTTGGCCCAATAGTTTTAGCGCCGAGCTGATCGGCGAGGGCTTGAAGGCTGGCAACCACATCTCCGCCAAGAGGCACTAGGGTGCTGAGTTCGCAGCCAACCGGTATGAGGGTTCCTCCGCCAGTTGGGTAGGAAAAGAACGAGACCGGTTCTTTGGACCCGCATAAAACCATATGATTCAGGCCGCGCAGGGCGTCTTCAGCGTCTTCCGGGAAATAGGGGATACGCTCGACGGGAATGCGTCCAGCGCCACGTTGCATCAGTGGTTCAAAGGTGTAGGCGATTAGCCGGGCGCCCGTTTTGGCGGCGATCTGTCCTGCCGCTTTGAGGCCTGCCTCTGTGAGGCCTTCGGCACCAATAAGAAGCGCAGTTTTCCCCCCGTGTTCACAGAGGTTTGCGGTTTTAGAGACCGCTCTATCTATAGCAGGCTCTGCAATAGTCCTTTGGCGTCCTGCGGCTGGCTCTATATCGTCTGTCCAGCTGCAGTCTGCCGGAATGATGAGACTTGAGACCTGCCCCGGTGGTCCCCAGGATGATTCGACAGCATCCGCGGCGTCTTGGGCGATGTCTTCAGGGCTAGAGACTTGCCTTACCCAACCTGAAACAGGTGCTGCAAGTCCGATAATGTCTGATGTCAGTGGGGCGTCGTATTTGAGGTGAGACCTTGGGTGATTGCCAATGAGATTCACGATGGGTGAGTGCGCCTTGCGCCCATTGTGTAGATGACAGAGCCCATTCGCTAGCCCTGGGCCCAGGTGGAGTAAGGTTGCAGCGGGTTTTCTAGTCATTCTAGCATAGCCATCTGCCGCGCCAGTGCATACGCCTTCAAAGAGACCGAGGACGGGGCGTATACGGTTGGTTCGGTCAATGGCACCGACGATGTGAGTTTCCGTCGTTCCTGGGTTGGCGAAACACGTATCAATACCGTTTTCCACCAGGGTCTGTATCAATGCGTCTGCGCCGTTCATGAGGGAGCACTATGACTAAAGTGGGTCGCCCGTGTTTGTTCTACATCGTGGTACAGGATGGTGCTTGTACGCGGATCGAGCCCAGAACTCTCCTTAACAATAACATCAATTACAATAGTTTGATCGTTGATTTTAAAGGATTTATTTAGAATCTCTCCTAGTTGTGAAACGGTTTCCGCTCTAAACCCTAGTGCGCCAAACCCTTTGGCGACAACGTCGTACCGGACCTCGCCAAAGTGGGCGTTGATGGTGCGTCCGACTTGGTGAGGTTGGCTGTGGATCTCGTTACCCCAGCCGCCGTTATTGGAAATAACACAGAGGAACGGCAGGCCAGCTTGCGTCGCTGAATCAAGTTCTGCGCTATAAAAGCCAAAAGCCCCATCGCCCGTCACGAGTACGACCTTGCGCTCTGGTTGCCCTGTTTCTGATGCTACTTCCTTGGCGCCGGCCACCGCGCCCAAAGCAAGCGGCGTTCCCATGCCCATAGAGCCCAGAGGCATTGTATCCATGTAGCCGCCTTCTGTGCTGTACCGAGTGGCTGACCAGCTTTGTACGAGAATAGAAGCTCCGTCCTGTATAAAGATCGCGTCAGTCGGGAGACGTTGATTTACCTCGCGGGCGAGCCTCAACGGTTCAATATGGGATACCTCACGTCCAGCTTGGTCAATAACGTCCAGCCTTTCTTGGAGGGTTTGCTTAACCCAAGAGGGATCGAATGGGGCCACGGGCCTAGCTTTTAGCTCACTCAGTATTCCGGTGAGGGCTGTGCGGCTGTCTGCGACTAATCCCAAATCTGGTGCCCGGCCGCGGCCAATTTCTTCAGCTTCCAAGTCAATTTTGATCATTTTGGTAGTAGCTGGAAAACGAGGGCTGAGGCCGTAGCCAAACTTCTTGGCCATTCGGGCTCCAGCCCATATGACGAGGTCAGCCTCATGGGCGGCAAATTGGGCAAGGGGCCAACCCCAGCCGGTGTTGTCATCTTCTGGAACAAGACCCCGTGCCAGATTGTTGGTCGCAACCGGAATACCAAAGTTAGTGGCTAGTTCACGAAGGATTCCACCTGCACCCGAGCGGAAAGAACCAGAGCCGGCAATAATGAGTGGGCGCTTAGCTGATTTGATCAGATCGACAGCTCGACTGACATCGTCTGAGGTGGGCGCTGGTCTGGGGTTTGCGGTAATAGGCGTATCTATGTCGACACCTGGTTCAATAAGCTGGTTGAGGAAGTCCTTTGGAAACGCTAGGACGACGGGACCTGGACGGCCGGCCAAGGCCCTACGGCAGGCGGCTTCCAGGTACTCACCTAGGCGAGCGGAGCTCTGCACCGTTCGGGCCCATTTAGTGACAGGCTGGACCAAACCGAGAATACCGTGGTCAAAATCAAGTTCAGGCTGGGTCCATGTATCGGGCTCGCGCCCGACAAGTACGACGATAGGAGAGCAGGCTTCATAGGCCTGTTGGAGGCCTGTAATGGCGTTTGGCATGCCTTGATCCACGTTGACCATTGCAATACCTACTTTGCCAGTAACACGTGAATATCCGTCAGCTGCTCCAACAGTGGCGCTTTCGTGGCGTCCAGGGACAATCCTAAACCCATTTTTTTCGCACTCATCCAACAATAGTGTTTGAGAAGCGCCAGCAAGGGCAAATACGGTCTTTACGCCAAACCGTTCGAGGACACAGCGCATGATCGCTGCTGCTGTCTGTCTATTGGAATGTGTATTCATTAAGTCTCCAAAAACCCATCCGGCTTCAGTAGGTTAGGCATACATTTCTTTTACTTTACGGGATAGGTTTGCCCCATGCGAACCCTGTTTCTCCTTACATCATCCGCTATAGGTACCCTTGTGATCGCGTTGTGGGGCTTGGCATCGATGCCCGGCTGCAAGCGATTGATAGACACCCGCCTAACCTTTGCCTAAATTGCCCTACAATATTAACCCTAATCCAGATTCCAGAGGTTTTTCATGCGGTTGTCCCGCACTTTTATTCCCACGCTCAAGGAAACACCGTCTGAGGCGCAGATTGCATCTCATCGGCTCATGCTTCGTGCCGGCCTAGTGCGCCAGCATGCGGCGGGTATCTATAACTGGCTGCCCATGGGCACACGTGTTCTGCGGAACATCGAAAAGATTGTGCGAGAAGAGCAGAATGATGCTGGCGCCCAGGAAATCATCATGCCGACGATTCAATCGGGAGAACTCTGGAAGGAAAGTGGTCGTTACGATGATTACGGTCCTGAAATGCTGCGGGTCAAAGATCGCCATGACCGAGATATGCTGTACGGCCCGACTCATGAAGAGGTGGTGACGGATATCTTCCGCAATAATGTGCGGAGTTACAAAGACCTTCCGTTAAACCTTTATCAGATCCATTGGAAATTCCGGGATGAGGTGCGGCCTCGGTTTGGCGTGATGCGCGGTCGAGAATTCCTGATGAAGGACGCCTATTCCTTTGATTTGTCCTATGAAGCTGCGCGCCATTCCTACAATCAGATGTTCGTGGCTTACCTTAGAACCTTTGCTCGGATGGGATTGCAGGCGATCCCCATGAAGGCGGACCCTGGACCAATCGGCGGTGACCTCAGCCATGAGTTTATTGTTCTTGCAGAAACGGGTGAAAGCGCGGTGTATTGCCACAAGGACTTATTGTCTAAGCCCATCCCGCCTGTCGTTGATTATGCGTCTAATTTACAGCCTATTGTTGACGACTGGACCAGCGCCTACGCGGCAACAGACGAATTGCACGATAAAGCAAAAGGCAAGGAGCTCGGGGATGATCTGATTTCAGCTCGCGGCATTGAGATTGGGCACATTTTCCATTTCGGCAAGAAGTACTCAGAGCCGATGGGGGCTCAGGTTGCGTCTTCGGCTGGTGAGATGGTGACACCGTTTATGGGGAGCTATGGCATTGGTGTGTCCCGCCTAGTCGGGGCGATCATTGAGGCTTGTCACGATGATGATGGTATTATTTGGCCCGATATGGTTGCGCCATATCGGGTTGGTTTGATTAATCTTAAAGTAGGCGACCCGGATACAGATAAGGTTTGCGGCGAGCTTTATGGCAAGCTTAAAGAGATTGGTCTGAGCGCGCTGTACGATGACCGAGCGGAAAGAGCAGGAGTGAAATTCTCCAATATGGATTTGATTGGCTTGCCTTGGCAGATCATTGTGGGTCCGAAAGGCCTTAAAGAGGGCACCGTCGAGCTCAAACGCAGAGCTACAGGAGAACGGCAAACTCTGCCTATCGATAGTGTGCTTTCCGTACTGACGGGGTCACAACCTGGAACTGGCCTAAGCTGATGTTTGGCCCTTTCGAGCGCATGATGGCATGGCGCTATTTGCGTGCAAGGCGCAAGGAAGGTTTTGTTTCGGTTATCGCTGGGTTCTCGCTACTGGGTATCGGATTGGGCGTAGCGACCCTGATTATCGTCATGGCGGTGATGAATGGATATCGCGAAGATATCATGGACCGGATTTTAGGGGTGAACGGCCACATTGATATTCGTGGTGTTGAGTACTCTATAGCGGATTACGACGTTCGGGTTGCCGCCATTAATGATGTACCCGGTGTCGAATCGGCAATGCCGCAAATTACTGGCCAGGTGATGGCAACAGCGTCTGGTGTGTCGTCTGGTGCTGTGGTCCGCGGTGTGCGGGGTGAAGATCTTGCAGCACGCACGGTTGTTTCTGAAAATATAGTTCAGGGATCCCTGCCGGCGTTTGCGCGGGGCGAGGGGATCATGATCGGCGTCCGAATGGCCGAACGATTCCGTGTCAATCTTGGCGATACGCTGACTTTGATTTCACCAAAAGGAAACGTCACGGCTTTTGGCACGGCGCCGAGACTTAAGGGTTACCCAATCGTGGGTTTGTTCGACGTTGGTATGAGTGACTTTGATTCGAATATTATTTTTATGCCGTTGGAGCTTGCGCAGATTTATTTCAAGTACCCTGACAGCGTTACGGGCATCGAAATTCAGGTAGAGGATCCGGATCAAGCGCAGTTTATCGCACGGCAGATCATGGATATCTCGGGTTCCGGCGTGAGGATACTTTCGTGGGAGCAGACCAACTCGACATTTTTTAATGCGCTTCAGGTTGAACGAAACGTCATGTTCTTGATCTTGACCCTGATCATCATTGTAGCGGCCTTCAATATTATTTCTGGCATGATCATGCTTGTGAAGGATAAGAGCCGTGACATCGCGGTCCTTCGCACCATGGGCGCAACGCGGGGAATGGTGATGCGTGTTTTCTTCTTAGCTGGCGCGAGCGTGGGTGTTACCGGGACCATACTGGGCCTCTTTCTTGGCGTTCTATTCTGTGGAAATATTGAGTCTATTCGTCAAGTTTTAGAGAAGATGACCGGGACGGAACTGTTCTCGGCCGAGATTTATTTCCTCTCGAAGATCCCGGCGGTGATGGATTGGAGCGAGGTGGTCTCTGTGGTGCTCATGGCCCTCGTACTATCCTTTGCAGCGACAATCTACCCATCCTGGCGGGCTGCTAAAACGGATCCTGTTGAGGCGCTGCGCTATGAGTAGTTCAGCGGCGCTTAAGCTTGACGCTGTTCATCGCACTTTTGAACAGGGCGGAAACCGCCTTGAGGTCTTGCGCGGTGTAAACTTGACGGTAATGCCCGGAGAGATCGTGGCCTTGGTGGGGCCGTCTGGTTCAGGTAAATCGACCCTCTTGCATTTGGCCGGATTGTTAGAGAAACCTGATTTAGGCGAGGTCTATGTCGCTGGAGAGAAATGCAGCAGCTTAAGCGAGCATCGTCAGACGGAACTGCGGTCTAAGCACCTTGGCTTTGTTTATCAATACCATCACCTATTGCCTGAATTCTCTGCGGCTGAGAACATCGTTGTTCCTCAGATGATTGCCGGTACTGTTCGTAGTGACGCTACGGAACGAGCGAACCAATTGCTGGATAGCTTAGGCCTATCGGAGCGACACGATCATCGTCCGGGCCTGTTGTCTGGCGGTGAACAGCAACGCGTTGCTATTGCAAGGGCGCTAGCCAACAAACCGTCGTTGCTCTTGGCCGATGAGCCAACGGGTAACCTGGACCCTCACACGGCGGACAGCGTTTTTGATGCGCTTATCGCGTTATCCAGGGATCATGGATTGGCGGGATTATTTGCAACCCATAACCCTGATTTAGCTCAGCGCATGGACCGTATTGTGCGATTACAAGAGGGCGTTCTGGTTGAGGCTTGAGCTGCAAAGGGACGCTAGTAATAGCAGCATTGGGTATTAGCCAGTATACGCAGATGAGCGTGCTCGCGAGACCTTCCATCGAACCTCTTTTTTACGCAACTTGATGGACTACTCATATGAGATCATTATTTATCTTTCTGATTCCTCTTTTGGCTTTAGGTATTGGGCAAGTCACCAAAAGCTTTGCGGCTGAAATAGAGATATCAAAGGCTTGGCTCCGGGCGAGCATTGGCCAGTCAAGCGTGACCGCTGGTTATTTTACGATGCAAAACATTAGCGACCAGGACGACCGCCTCCTCAGTATCCAGACGTTTGCCGCCGCAAAGGTGGAATTCCATATGACAAGGATTGGCGAGGGCGGTATCATGCGTATGCGGCCGATGGGTGGCCTTACCATCTTAGCAGGTGAGAGCGCATCATTTCTCGCTGGCAGAGATCACATCATGCTTACCGGGCTCACCGCTCCAATAAAAGCGGGTAATTCTATAGAGCTAATCCTGACCTTTGAGCATGCGGGTAATGTTCGGGTGGCTGTCCCAGTCGCTCGCCGAAATCCTTTTCCCTAGAGTTATGCAGAGGTCTATCCACTTTTCTGTGGATAAGCATGTTTCCGGTCTAGCCTCGCAGGCCCAGTAATGGGATCAATAAAGCCTGATGAATGCAGTCATAAATAAAGATGGTTTCGCACCTTTTGTGCATCTGAGAACCCACTCGGCATATTCCCTGGCCGAGGGTGCGATTAAGATTCCAGAACTCGTAAAGCTTTGTACTGAATACCGAATGCCAGCGGTGGCATTGACGGATACGCGCAACTTATTTGGCGCATTGGAGTTCTCGGTTGCATGTGCCGATTATGGTGTTCAGCCCATCGTTGGCTGTCAGCTCTCTGTCCGTCGTGAGGACGAGGAGGTGCGTGGTGGGAATAGCTTGCGAATTCCTGAGCCAGATCAGTTGGTCCTCCTGTGTCAAGATGAGGAAGGATATGGAAACCTTTTGCAACTCGTAAGCCAAGCGTTTCTAGAAACCCCGGCAGGAGAGACACCACAGGTTTCCATGGCCGCGGTTGAGGCGCATGCGTCTGGACTAATTGCATTGTCGGGTGGCACATGTGGGGTCGTCGGTCGGCATTTGAGTGAAGATCAATTTCTAAAAGCGGAAGAGGTTTTGCTGCGGCTGGCCAGGATTTTTGACCGTCGGTTTTACATTGAGATTCAGCGTCATGGTCTGGTTGTTGAAAGCCGCATTGAATCGTCATTGATAGACCTAGCTTACGCCCACGATATTCCGCTTGTTGCAACGAATGAGCCAGCATTCTCGACCGCCGACATGTTTAGCGCTCATGATGCGTTGCTATGTATCGCTGAAAAATCATATATCTCGATTGCTGACCGGAGGCGTCTAACGCCTGAGCACCGCTTTAAATCTGCGGAAGAGATGCTGGTGTTGTTTAGGGACTTGCCCGAAGCCATCGATAACACGCTGGTGATCGCACAGCGCTGCTCTGTCATGGTGGAGCGGCGGGATCCCATCCTTCCGCGTTCTCCGACCGTCGGTAACCGTACAGAGGAGGAAGCGCTTAGAGAGCTATCTAAGACGGGTCTTGAGGGGCGTCTTTTGAAACTTATCTTCACCGAAGAGATGGGTGGGGCGGCCCGAGAGGAAATTGCGAAACCGTACCGGGACCGACTGGAGTATGAGCTTGGCGTTATCGCTAATATGGGATTCCCTGGCTACTTCCTGATCGTTGCGGATTTTATTCAGTGGGCAAAAGATCAGGGTATTCCGGTTGGGCCAGGGCGTGGCTCTGGTGCGGGTTCCGTTGTTGCATGGGCTCTTCGTATTACCGACCTTGATCCTTTGCGCTTTGATCTCCTGTTTGAGCGCTTTCTAAATCCAGAACGCGTATCGATGCCTGATTTCGATATCGACTTTTGCCAAGACCGGCGTGAAGAAGTTATCAAATACGTTCAAAAGGAATACGGGGCCGACCGTGTCGCGCAGATTATTACGTTCGGAAAGTTGCAAGCGCGTGCGGCGTTGAGAAACGTCGGTCGTGTTCTCGAAATGCCACTCGGCTATGTCGACAAGATCTGCAAAATGATACCAAATAATCCTGCGAGTCCCGTTACCTTGCAAGAAGCTATTGATTCAGAGAGTGAGCTCAAAAAACTACGAGATACTGACGAGAACGTAGCTCAACTTTTCGATATCTCTTTAAAGTTAGAAGGCCTGTACAACCACGCGTCTACTCACGCGGCTGGTGTGGTGATTGGTGACCGGCCCTTGGCGGAGCTTGTTGCGCTGTATCGTGATCCGCATTCAGAAATGCCGGTTACTCAGTTCAACATGAAATGGGTGGAGCAGGCCGGTTTGGTGAAGTTTGACTTCCTTGGCCTCAAGACGCTTACGGTATTAGATCAAGCTGTGAAGTTGCTGGAGAACCGGCAGATAGAGATCGATCTCGCGACGGTACCGTTGGACGATCAGGCGACTTTCGACATGCTGTCTCGTGGCGATACGACGGGTGTTTTCCAACTTGAAAGTACGGGTATGCGTGATGTGTTGCGCAAACTAAAGCCGGACGTATTTGAAGATATTATCGCTGTTGTGGCGCTATATCGGCCTGGCCCAATGGACAATATCCCGAGCTTTATTGAACGGAAGAACGGTCGAGAAGATATCGCATACATGCACCCTGTTTTGGAACCGATTCTAAAAGAGACCTACGGGATCATGATCTATCAAGAACAGGTAATGCAGGCAGCCCAGGAGATGGCCGGATATTCCCTGGGTAGTGCTGATTTACTTCGCCGAGCGATGGGTAAAAAAATTCAGGCGGAGATGGACGCTCAACGAGAGCAGTTTGTTAGAGGCGCGACTGAGCTTGATACGACGGCTGATAAGGCCTCTGAGGTCTTCGATACCATCGCTAAGTTTGCGGGATACGGATTTAATAAATCTCATGCGGCTGCGTATGCATTAGTTGCGTACCAAACTGGGTATCTCAAAGCTAACTACCCTGTAGAGTTCATGGCCGCGACGATGACGCTCGATATGCAGAATACGGAAAAGCTCGATGGCTTTAAATCTGAACTCAAACGGTTGGGCATCGATCTGTTGCCGCCAAGCGTGAACCATTCTGGCGTAGGTTTTATTGTTGAGCAGAAGACGGATGAAAGTTGGGCCGTACGGTACGCCTTGGCAGCGATTAAAAATGTCGGGGCCGGTGCCATAGAGGGCATGGTTGCCGCTCGGGTTGACGGTGGACCGTTTAAAGACATCGTGGATTTTGCGGGTAGGCTAGATACCAAATTAATAAACAAGAGAATGATAGAAAACCTTGTCAGGGCAGGGGCACTGGATGCACTTCATGGCAACCGCGCTGAAATGATGGCTGGTGCTGAGAGTATATTGCGGCATGTCCAGGCCGGCGCTGAAGCCCGCAATTCCAACCAACACGCGTTGTTTGGTGCCGAGGCGGACCGTCCGGATTTAAAGTTACCGCAGAGGGACGATTGGCGGCAGATGGAGCGGCTCGACAAGGAGCGTGAGGCTTTTGGTTTCTTCTTATCGGCTCACCCGCTTGACGCTTATGCAGCCACTCTCCACTCACAGGGCGTGATCACTGCCAATCATCTTGACGGTATGACGGCTGATGAATGCCGTGCACCTGTCCGAATGGCTGGGATTATGGGCAGTAAGAGAGAACGGATCAGCAAGAGCGGGAATAAGTACGCGTTTATTCAGTTGTCAGATGCAACGGGTTCGTATGAGGCCGTTGTCTTTTCGGAGGTGCTCGTTAAATCTCGAGCACTGATGGAATCGGGGGAACCTATGCTGATCACTTTGGAGGCCCGGCTTGAGGATGAACAGGTCAGGCTTATGGTGTCAAAGATGATGCCATTGGATGAAGCCGTAGCTGCTCGTCTTGATAATCTCCGTATCGAGTTAAAAGACGGCACTCCCGTGGACGAAATTAAAGAGATCATCGATGCGAACGGTAAAGGCAATGGCCGGATACTGTTGGTGGCCAGATCGAATGAGCACGTTGTCGAAGTCGCGTTGGCAGGTCGTTATGCAATTTCCCCACAGACACTTGGGAGTGTCAAAGACGTACCTGGAGTGACGGATATTCGGCAGTTCTAAGCTGATAGACCTCTATCGCGGTCAGTGTTGGGGAAGGGCTAGATGTTGAGTGAGTCATTACATTTGCGGGCAGCCCCGGCTATCTAAAGCGGGTGCACTCGTTCAGTGTGGGAGTGGAAACCGTGTTGGTGCGCTCTATTCCATTGGAGCGCATCACCTGGACATGTCTTCCCTGGAAAGGGCACTCAAAATACGGGAGAAGGCTGCTCTAACCCTACTAGATCCCAAGATTCGCGACATCTTGGGCCAATAGAGAGTTACTTTAGTCATAGATGCGATGAATCCGACCTTAGCGTCAAGATTCTGACAGTTTTTGGCGCAAATCCCTTGCAAATAAACACTTAACCACTTAGAAACCGGCGCATTCCACACGTAGGGATGCGGCATTCGGGAGACCCGGGTGTTCGGTTCCGGTCCATGGCATGTGCTTTGGTCACCCCCTGCGGAGGCTTAACCGGAGAAAGACTTATGACGCTGCCCACGTTCAGCATGCGCCAGCTAATTGAAGCTGGCTGCCACTTTGGCCACAATACCCGTCGCTGGAATCCGAAGATGGATCCATACCTTTATGGTATTCGTGACAATATTCACATCATCGATCTTCAGCAAACCGTGCCGCTGCTTCACCGCGCTATGCAAGCCGTACATGACGTTGTTGCGGGCGGCGGACGTGTTCTGTTCGTCGGAACCAAGCGCCAAGCTCATGATATTGTAAAAGAATATGCTGAGCGTTGTGGTCAGTACTACGTCAACCATCGCTGGTTAGGCGGTATGCTGACGAACTGGAAGACTATTTCTAAGTCGATCAAGCGCTTGAAGGAGCTCGAAGAGCGGTTCGGAAGTGAAGCTGGTTTGAGCGGTTTGACGAAGAAGGAGGCTCTCAATCTAGAGCGCGAAAAAACGAAGCTCGATCTAGCTCTTGGCGGCATTAAGGATATGGGTAATGTGCCTGATCTGATCTTCATTATTGATACTAATAAGGAAGACATTGCAGTTGCTGAAGCCAACAAATTGAAAATTCCCGTTGTGGCGATTCTGGATAGTAACTCAGACCCACGCGGCATTGAGTACCCGGTGCCTGGCAACGACGATGCTATTCGCGCCATCAAATTATATCTCGAGCTTATGGCGAATGCGGCTCTTGAGGGCATTCAGGATGAAATGAAGGCCGCTGGCGTTGATGTTGGTGCTCAAGACGAGGCACCTGCTGAGAAATTAGACCAAGTTAAAGATGCTCCGGTAGAAGCGGCGGCCGTGGGAGAGGAACCGGCTAAAGAAAAAGCTAAGCCAGCAGCAAAGAAAAAGCCTCCTGCTGCACCTGCTGCGCCTGCTGC
>JAPKDQ010000008.1 GCA_028822445.1 Rhodospirillaceae bacterium
GCGGTCGCACCGTTGGTGCCGGTGTCGTTGCCAAGGTTATTGAATAGGGAAAGTTAAGCTTCGGCACTCCATAATGGGGTGCCGTTTCTTTTAGGAATGGACCGATGCTAGACAATCAAAATATCCGCATCCGCCTTAAGGCGTTTGACCATCGCGTGCTCGATCAGTCGACCCGTGAAATTGTGTCTACTGCCAAGAGAACAGGTGCACAGGTTCGGGGACCCATTCCTCTGCCCACACGAATTGAGAAATTTACCGTTAACCGGTCTCCGCACATCGATAAGAAGTCGCGAGAACAGTTTGAAATCCGTACGCATAAGCGTCTGCTCGACATTGTCGACCCTACCCCGCAGACCGTTGACGCACTGATGAAGCTGGATCTTGCGGCCGGCGTCGACGTGGAAATCAAGTTGTAGGGTTGATCTGATGCGTACCGGTCTTGTTGCAAAAAAACTGGGGATGACCCGAGTGTTCGCCGAAGACGGCAAGCATGTGTCTGTAACTGTTCTTAATGTTGCAGGTGTGCAGGTTGTTGCTCAGCGTACAAAAGAAACGGATGGTTATTCAGCTGTCCAACTGGGTATTGGTGCGGCTAAGCCGCGCAATATGAGCAAAGCGCTTCGCGGTCATTTCGCGAAGGCTAAGGTGGAACCGCGTAAGAAGCTCGTTGAGTTTCGAGTTGCGCCTGAGAACCTTGTGGAAGTTGGCGCTGAGATCTCCGCTGAGCATTTCGTTCCCGGGCAGTTTGTTGACGTGACTGGTACATCGATTGGTAAAGGTTTCGCTGGGGCAATGAAGCGCCACAACTTTGCTGGTTTGGAAGCAACCCACGGTGTTTCTATTTCTCACCGTAGTCATGGCTCCACCGGTCAGTGCCAAGATCCGGGCAAGGTTTTTAAGGGCAAAAAGATGGCTGGCCACATGGGTGACCAACGCACCACAATACAAAATTTAAGGATTGTTTCGACAGATCCAGCGCGTGGACTGATTCTGGTGAGTGGTGGCGTTCCTGGGTCTGAGAATGGTTATGTCCTGATTAAGGATTCAGTGAAGAAGGACGCTCCTGACGGTCTTCCGACACCAGCAGCTTTGATCTCATCTGGAAGTGCACCTGTTGAACAGGCTGTGGCCGAAGAGGCGCCGTCTGAAGAAGCAGCTCCAATTGAAAACGTAGATGGCGCAGCCCCTGAGGGTGAATCAGATGCGGACAATAAGGACGCCTAAGTTATGAAGTGCGATATCATTAACCTAGACAGCAAGAGTGTCGGCTCAGTAGATTTGCCTGAGGCGGTCTTCGGCCTTGAAGTGCGCGAAGACATTTTGCACCGTGTTGTTCGTTGGCAATTGGCGAAGCGCCAAGCGGGTACTCACAAGACTAAAACTGTCGGTGAAGTTAGCGGTACTGGCAAAAAGCCGTTTAAGCAAAAAGGTACAGGCCGAGCCCGTCAAGGTAACGCGCGTGCGCCACACCAGCGTAGTGGTGGCAAGGCTTTTGGCCCGGTAGTGCGTAGTCATGCGCATTCGCTCACGAAAAAAGTGCGCCGCTTAGGCCTGAAGACAGCTTTGTCAGCAAAGGCAAAGGAAGGCAGTATTATTATTTTGGATGAAGCAAAGTCCAAAGAAGGTAAGACCAAAATGCTTGCGTCTCAAATCAAGAAGCTGGGTTGGAAGTCGGCTTTAATTATTGATGGCGCGACGCTCGACGAAGCTTTTTGCTTGGCGGCTAGAAATATTATCGGCGTTGATGTGCTGCCAGAGCAGGGTGCCAACGTATACGACATCCTACGCCGTGAAAAGTTGGTACTTACCAAAGCGGGATTAGAAAAGCTTGAGGAGCGTTTAAAATGAGCGCCGAGAAACAAGCGACAGAACTGCTTTATGACGTGATTAAGGCTCCGCTCATTACCGAGAAAT
The DNA here is from genome assembly GCA_028822445.1 of Rhodospirillaceae bacterium. Taxonomy (GTDB): domain Bacteria; phylum Pseudomonadota; class Alphaproteobacteria; order Rhodospirillales; family Rhodospirillaceae; genus WLXB01. Next base: position 1,915 of record JAPKDQ010000008.1, read on the forward strand.
CGACGATGGTTTCAGAGTTTAATCAGGTGATGTTTAGTGTTGCTATGTGGGCGACAAAGCCGCAAATCAAAGAGGCTGTTGAAGCGCTATTTAAGGTCGACGTTACGGGCGTGAACACTTTGATCCAAAAAGGTAAAGTGAAGCGCTTTCGCGGCCAGGTCGGACGGCGTAGTGACATGAAGAAAGCGATCGTAACGTTGGCTGAAGGCCAATCGATCGACGTGACGACGGGACTATAAAGCGATGGCACTAAAAACTTATAAGCCAGTAACGAGTAGTATGCGCGGGCTGGTGCTCGTGGATCGTTCTGACCTGCACAAGGGTGGGCCCATTAAGGCTCTGACCGAAGGGCTTACGAAGTCAGGCGGCCGTAATAACCACGGTCGATTAACGATGCGTCATATTGGCGGTGGTCATAAGCGCCGCTATCGTAAGATTGATTTTAAGCGGACTAAGTTTGATGTTGTCGGCACGGTTCAACGTCTTGAGTACGATCCTAACCGGACAGCATTTATTGCGCTGATTAAGTATGAAGATGGAGAGCTCGCCTATATTTTGGCGCCGCAACGTCTAAAGGCGGGTGATCAGGTTGTTTCGTCAGAGCAGGCAGATATTAAGCCTGGTAACGCGATGCCACTCAAGAATATCCCAGTGGGTACGATCATCCACAATATTGAAATGAAGACAGGTAAGGGGGCGCAAATCGCTCGTTCTGCTGGTTGTTATGCGCAACTCATCGGAAAAGATGGCGGATACGCACAGATACGTTTGTCTTCTGGTGAGTTACGTTTAGTGCGCGGTGAGTGCATGGCGTCTGTTGGTGCTGTGTCTAACCCTGACAATCAAAATATTAAGCTTGGCAAAGCTGGCCGCAAGCGTTGGATGGGTGTTCGTCCGACTGTTCGTGGTGTTGTGATGAACCCTGTTGATCACCCTCATGGTGGTGGTGAAGGTAAGACTTCTGGGGGTCGCCATCCGGTGACACCTTGGGGCAAGCCAACAAAGGGTAAGAAGACTCGTTCCAACAAGCGCACAGATGGGCTGATTATGCGAAGCCGTCATCTGGCCAAGAAAAAAAGAAAGTAACGGGGGGCGCTAGTGGTTCGTTCTGTCTGGAAAGGTCCGTTCGTCGACGGCTATCTGCTCAAGAAAGCGGAAGTCGCGCGTGCATCTGGCCGCAACGATGTGATCAAGATTTGGTCTCGCCGTTCAACAATTCTCCCTCAGTTTGTGGGATTAACGTTTGGCGTGCACAACGGGCACAAGTTTGTGCCGGTGATGGTGACCGAGAATATGATCGGTCATAAATTTGGTGAGTTTTCGCCAACTCGAACCTATTACGGTCATACCGCTGATAAGAAAGCGAAGAGGAAGTAGTTATGGGTAAGCCGAGCATAGAGCGGCGTCTCAGCGACGTTGAAGCGCGCGCTTTCTCGAAATCGATTCGCGTTAGCCCACAGAAATTGAACCTAGTGGCTCAGTCTATCCGTGGAAAGTCTGCTGAAGCAGCTTTGGCGCAACTAACTTTCTCAACACGGCGTGTGTCTCAAGATGTGAAGTGTGTGCTGGAGTCTGCGATAGCGAATGCCGAAAACAATCATCAACTTGATGTTGATAGCCTAGTTGTTTCGGAGGCGTTTGTTGGCAAGAGCCTGACCATGAAGCGGTGGCGTCCAAGAGCGCGCGGCCGCGTTGGTAAGATTCTCAAGCCGTTTAGTAATCTTACAATTGTCGTGCGTGAACGCGAGGAGACCGTTTAATGGGTCAGAAAGTAAATCCGATTGGTCTGCGTCTGGGCATTAACCGGACTTGGGATTCCCGATGGTTTGCGGGTAAGGATAAGTATGCAGACTTACTGCATGAAGACTTGCGGATCCGAAAATATTTAGAAGAACGGTTGTCTCAGGCCGGTGTGTCGAAGATCGTTATTGAACGTCCGGCAAAGAAGGCTCGCGTGACCATTCATACGGCCCGTCCAGGCGTGGTGATCGGTAAGAAGGGCCAAGACATTGAAAATATGCGCAAGGCTCTTCAGAAAATGACGGGCAAGGAAGTAAGCCTGAATATCGTAGAGATTCGCAAGCCGGAAATTGATGCTCAGTTGGTTGCTGAAAATATTTGTCAGCAGTTAGAGCGGCGTGTTGCTTTTCGTCGTGCGATGAAGCGCGCTGTTCAATCAGCGATGCGTCTAGGCGCCGGCGGTATTCGTATCAACTGTGCTGGTCGTTTGGGTGGTGCTGAGATAGCGCGGACCGAATGGTATCGCGAAGGCCGTGTTCCTCTGCATACGTTGCGGGCGGACATTGATTACGGAGAAGCAAGTGCTCACACGACATACGGTGTGTGTGGTGTGAAAGTTTGGATCTACAAGGGCGACATCATGGAACACGATCCCATGGCCCATGACAATCGTTTACAGGATCAGGCGGCTCGCTAGTAAGCGCGCTGTTAAAAAGTTCAAGGAAGGTTCGGGATGCTAAGTCCGAAACGTACAAAGTTTAGAAAGGCCTTTAAGGGACGCATTCATGGCGTTGCTCATGCCGGGTCGCAGTTGAATTTCGGTTCATTTGGTCTGAAGGCTCTTCAGCCTGAGCGTGTTACTGCCCGTCAAATTGAGGCGGCAAGACGCGCAATGACACGGCACATGAAGCGGCAAGGCCGTGTCTGGATTAGAATTTTTCCAGATGTACCTGTCTCGAAGAAGCCACCTGAAGTCCGGCAGGGGAAAGGCAAGGGCTCCGTTGAGTTTTGGGCCTGTCGCGTCAAGCCCGGCCGCATCATTTTTGAGGTTGACGGTGTTTCAGAAACGATTGCCCGAGAGGCTTTCATATTGGCCGCTGCAAAATTACCGATTAAGACAAAGTTTGTCGCGCGTATCGGGTTGGAGGGCTAGATCATGGCTAAAGCTGAAGACCTTCGTGCAAAAAGTGAAGATGAACTATCGGGCCGGTTGCTTGATTTGAAGAAGACGCAACTTAACCTGAGGTTCCAAAGAGCTTCTGGCCAGTTAGAAAACACTGCGGAATTTATGCGCGTGCGTCGCGAGATTGCGCAGATTAAGACTATCCTGCAACAACGCGGCGATGCCGCAGTAGCGCAGGCTTAAGGAGAGACTCATGCCTAAGCGTATTTTGCAAGGGATTGTGGTTAGCGATAAACAAGACAAGACCGTCGTGGTTAAAGTCGAGCGTCGTGTTGCACACCCTCTGTATAAGAAGTTTATCAAGCGCTCGAAGAAGTACGCAGCGCATGATGAAGCGAACATCTGCAAGATTGGAGATATCGTTCGTATTCGCGAATGTTCACCAATCTCAAAAAGAAAGACCTGGGAACTTGTGGCTGACTCAGCTGAGTAAGTTGCTCCAGGGCGAACGTAAGGACGTAATGCTATGATTCAGATGCAAACAAATCTGGACGTTGCCGATAATTCGGGGGCGAGGCGGGTTCAGTGCATCAAGGTGCTTGGTGGGTCGAAGCGCAGATTCGCGGGCGTCGGTGACGTGATTGTCGTTTCTGTTAAGGAAGCCATTCCAAGAGGCCGTGTAAAGAAGGGTGATGTTCACCGTGCTGTGATTGTGCGTACTGCTAAAGAAGTACGCCGCGCGGACGGAACAGCAATCCGTTTTGACGGCAATGCCGCTGTGTTGATCAGTAAAACAGGTGAGCCGATCGGAACGCGTATTTTTGGACCGGTGACTCGTGAGCTGCGCTCTAAGACGTTCATGAAGATCGTCTCCTTGGCACCGGAGGTGCTGTGATGGTAAAGCTTAAAAAGGGCGATAAGGTCATTGTTCTTACCGGTAAAGACCGCGGTAAAATTGGTGATATCGTCAAATCGTTGCCACAGGATGATCGTGTGATTGTGCAGGGTATCAATATGATGCGCCGTCACACGCGCCCATCTGCGACAGCGGCTGGAGGGATTGTCGAGAAAGAAGCGTCAATCCATATTTCTAACGTGGCAATCGTCGATCCAAAAGAGAACATTGCGACCCGGGTTGGGTTTCGTACTCTCGATGATGGCACCAAAGTTCGGTACGCGAAGCGTTCCGGTGAAGTGATTGATTGAGGCTGTGATGACTGAACCACGTTTACGCCAACATTATAACGACGTCGTCCGGAAGGCTCTTCTAGAGTCCTTTTCGTATGCCAATCCTATGCAGGTCCCAAAGCTTGAGAAGATTGTTCTCAATATGGGTGTGGGTGAGGCGTCTCAAGACCGCAAAAAGATAGAGGGTGCTGTTCAAGACATGACCCTGATCTCTGGTCAGAAGCCTTTGATTACCAAGTCAAAGAAGTCAATCGCTGGCTTTAAGCTTCGGGATGGAATGATGGTCGGCACATCAGTGACGTTGCGACGCGTAAGGATGTACGAATTTCTTGACCGTCTCGTTACGATTGCACTGCCGCGGGTTAGAGATTTTCGCGGCTTGCCAGCTAAGGCCTTTGATGGCCGAGGCAATTACAACATGGGTCTCAAGGAACAAATTGTCTTCCCAGAAATTGAGTACGACAAAGTGGACAAGGTCCGAGGCATGAACATCACCATTTGCACGACGGCAAAAAACGACGAAGAAGCTAAGGCGCTTCTCGTAGGTTTTGATTTGCCGTTTCGTAAATCCTAACCCCTGGAGCACGCTGAACAATGGCTAAAAAGAGCGCTGTAGAACGGGATAAGAAGCGTCGCCGTCTGGTCGTACAACAAGCTGAACGCCGGGCTGAACTTAAGGCGACAGTAATGGACCGTACGACTTCACCTGAAGAGAGGTTTGACGCTGCAATGAAGCTTGCTGAATTGCCTCGTAATGGATCTAAAGTGCGTGTGCACAATCGGTGCGAAATCACCGGTCGTCCGCGCGGTGTGTATAGAAAGTTTAAGCTTGGACGTATCAAGTTGCGGGATTTGGCTTCTAGAGGTCAAATTCCCGGCATGGTTAAGTCGAGCTGGTAAGGAGAGACGATTGTGGCTTTATCCGATCCCATCGGTGATACGCTGACTCGTATCCGCAACGGACAGCAAGCACGTAAAAATGCTGTCATTGCACCCGCATCTAAACTTCGCGAAAACCTGCTAGATGTATTGCAGCGCGAAGGATATATCCGGGGCTTTGAGCGGTACAATGTTCGTGTAGGTGTCGATGAATTGCGTATCGAACTTAAATATAATGAGGGCGAACCCGTCATTAGTAAGATTACGCGTGTGTCTACACCTGGTCGTCGAATTTATTCGAAGATCAAAGATTTGCCGCGCGTCTATAACGGGTTAGGTATTTCTATACTGTCTACGCCACGTGGCGTTATGTCGGATCACGAGGCGCGAGACGCCAACGTGGGCGGCGAAGTCCTCTGCCAAGTATTTTAGGGGGGCAGTTTTATGTCACGCGTTGGAAAAAACCCGATCGCCATCCCAGATGGTGTCACCGTTACCTTAGACGGCAATAAGCTGACGACTAAAGGTAAACGTGGGGAGCTGTCCTATCTTACGGCTGATGAAATCGAAACGATCATCACCGATAATGAAGTTACCATTAAGCCAATTGGCAATGGGCGTCGTGCACGCACGATGTGGGGTACAACGAGATCTCTCGTTGAGAACATGGTCGTTGGTGTAAGCGAAGGCTTTACAAAGACACTTGAAATTCAAGGTGTTGGTTATAAAGCACAGGCGCAGGGCAAGACATTGGTCCTAAGCCTTGGCTTTTCACACGACGTTAATTTTGCGATCCCAGAAGGGGTTGAGATTAAGACGCCACAGCCTACTCAGATTGATGTAAGCGGCGCCGACCTTCAAAAAGTTGGTCAAGTTGCAGCAAAAATTCGAGCCTACCGTCCGCCGGAGCCTTACAAGGGCAAGGGTGTTCGTTATGCCGGCGAATACATCATCCGCAAAGAAGGCAAGAAGAAGTAAGGATCTACACGATGACGTCCGCTATCAAATTGTTCAATCGCCGTAAGGCTAGAACCAGGTTCAAGATTCGTAAGATGAAGAGTGATCGGCCGCGTTTGTCGGTGTTCCGGTCTGGTCGCCACATCTATGCGCAAGTAATTAACGACATCGCAGGCAATACTGTGGTTGCAGCTTCCAGCTTGGAAGACGGCGTAAAGAAAGACGCTAAGAAGGGTTGCACGACAGAGGCGGCACAAGTTGTCGGGAAGCTAATTGCTGAACGCGCGAAAACGGCCGGAGTGACCGACGTCATTTTCGATCGGGGTGGTTATAAATATCACGGCCGCGTCAAGGCGTTAGCCGATGCAGCACGAGAAGGCGGCCTGTCGTTTTAACAGGCACGCAAGGAAGGACTAAAATATATGGCACGTTCAGGACAAAACTCAGACAGGCGTCGGGATAAAGAAGACGATCTCGTTGACAAGCTTGTCTACATTAACCGCGTAGCAAAAGTGGTTAAGGGTGGCCGTCGTTTTGCTTTTGCCGCTTTGGTCGTAGTTGGTGACGCCAAGGGGCGGGTTGGTTATGGGTCGGGGAAGGCTCGTGAAGTACCTGAAGCTATTCGTAAGGCTACTGAGCAGGCTAAGCGAACGCTTGTTCGTATTCCCCTGCGGGAAGGCCGGACGTTACATCACGATGTGCATGGAAAATTTGGTGCGGGTCGTGTTGTTCTGCGCTCAGCCCCTCCGGGAACAGGTATTATTGCTGGCGGACCAATGCGCGCTGTTTTCGAAACAATGGGTGTGCAAGATGTTGTCGCGAAGAGTAAAGGCTCGAACAACCCTTACAACATGGTGAAGGCAACCTTCGAAGCCCTCAAGCTATTGCGTTCACCGCGCATGATTGCTGCAAAGCGCGGTAAGAAAGTCGCTGACATTGTTGGGCGCCGCGGTGATGCCGTGCCTCGCGATGAAGCACTGGTGAAGGAGGCTTCTTAATGGCTACTACGAAAAAGGTGGTGGAAACTGTCACGATTACGCAGATAGGTAGTGCTATTGGCCGACATCGTTCCCAACGAGCGACATTGAAGGGGCTTGGCTTGGATAAGATGCACCGAACAAGCACACTTGAAGATACGCCGTCCGTACGTGGAATGATTAATAAGGTTAGTCACCTTGTCCGCATAGAAGCGGCATAATAAACAGTTTTGAAGGCAGACGCCCTAATATACGGCGTCAGGAAGGTTCGCTATGCAACTGAATCAATTACGGGATAAGCCTGGTGCTACGAAGGAGCGGACTCGCGTCGGTCGCGGTCCTGGTTCCGGCAAGGGCAAGACCGCTGGTCGTGGCCACAAAGGTCAAAAATCACGCACAGGTGTCTCGATTCGCGGTTTTGAGGGCGGTCAAATGCCAATCTATCGGCGTTTGCCAAAGCGTGGCTTCAACGTTTTGAACCCTAAAGAATTGGCGGTCGTGAATATTGGTCGCCTGCAAAAGTTGATTGATTCTGGCCGTCTTGATGCGTCTAAGCCTGTCGACGGAGCGGCACTTGAGGCTGCTGGAATGGTTCGTCAGCGTCGTGACGGGATACGCTTGTTGGCGTCAGGAGAATTGAAGGCCAAGTTGGCCATTACCGTTGATCATGCTTCAGCCTCAGCTATTTCTGCTGTCGAAAAAGCGGGTGGAACTGTAACCATTGTCGCTCCTAAGGTGTCTCCCGAAGATGCTGATGCTAATAAATTAAAGGCGGAGAAGAGGGCAGATAAGAAGGCAGGTAAGAAATCGTCTAAAAGCGGTAAGGGTAACGAGTAGACCGTATGGCTTCAGCAGCCGACCAAATGGCAGCCAATGTTAATCTTGGTGTTTTCGCGAAGGCCACAGATCTAAAGCGCCGCATTTGGTTTACGCTTGGGGCTTTGATTGTCTACCGCATGGGTACGTTTATTACCCTTCCGGGTATAGACCCTCAGGTCATGGCCGACATCATGCAAACGCAAAGCGCGGGCGTTCTCGGGATGTTCGACGTGTTCGCTGGAGGCGCGCTCTCTCGCATGAGTATCTTTGCGCTCAATATCATGCCCTACATTTCGGCGGCGATTATCATGCAGCTCATGGCGGCGGTTAATCCGGCCCTTGAGCAAATGAAAAAAGAAGGCGTGTCGGGCCGCGTTAAGATGAACCAATACACCCGTTATTTGACAGTCGGTATTTGTGCCTTGCAGGCTCTTGGCATCGCGTCTGGCCTAGAAGGTGCTACCAGCTCTACTGGAGCTCTGGCCGTAACGGCCCCAGGTATCTTCTTTAAGTTCACGACGGTTATCACGCTGGTCGGTGGGACGATGTTCCTCGTCTGGCTAGGTGAACAGATTAGCGACCGCGGCATCGGTCAAGGCGTATCGCTACTGATTTTTTCCGGAATTGTGGCGGGCTTACCTGGAGCGATTGCGCAGACGCTTGAGTTGGGCCGCACCGGTGCACTATCCCCAGTCGTTATTGTTGGTTTGATTATTGGCATTATTGCGACGATTTTCCTGATTTGTTTTATAGAGTTAGCTCAGCGGCGGATTATTGTTCAATACCCAAAGCGTCAAGTTGGCAACAAGATGACGGGTGGAGAGAGTTCTCACCTCCCACTTAAGCTCAATACTGCTGGTGTTATTCCTGCGATCTTTGCGAGTTCAATTTTGCTCATGCCGTTGACCGTTGCTGGTCTTCAAGGCGGTGCGATTGATCCTAGCGGAGAGGGTGGAATTCTTAATACGATTGGCGTTCTGTTGGGCCGCGGACAGCCCCTCTATCTATTCCTGTATTCCGTCTTTATTGCGTTTTTCGCATTTTTCTATACGGCACTAGTGTTTAATCCTGCAGATACAGCGGAGAATCTCCGGAAGTATGGTGGGTTTGTTCCAGGCATTCGCCCTGGCAAAAATACGGCTGAATATATTGATTATGTTCTGACCCGACTTACGACGGTTGGTAGTATCTATCTGATCGTTGTGTGTCTTTTGCCTGAGATCCTAATTTCTAGAATGAATGTTACGTTCTACTTTGGCGGAACCAGTCTTCTTATTGTGGTTAACGTCACGCTGAGCACAGTTCAGCAGATTCAGTCTCACCTACTTGCTCATCAATACGAGGGTTTGATTAAAAAATCTAAATTGCGTGGTCGGAATAGATGACCGAAAAGCGTTTAATTTTGATGGGCCCGCCGGGCGGCGGCAAAGGGACCCAAGCTAAAGTCTTGCAAGAGGCCTATAGTATCGTACAGCTTTCCACAGGCGATATGTTGCGCGCCGCAGTAGTTGCCGGGACGGGTGTGGGCAAGCAAGTGAAGGCCATAATGGACGCCGGAAATTTGGTTTCAGATGAGATCGTAATTGGAATGATTTCTGAGCGGCTTGATGTGGAAGATTGCGTCAATGGGTTTATTTTGGATGGCTTCCCGCGCACGCTTGCTCAGGCCGAGGGGCTAGATTCAATGCTTAAGGAGAAAGGTATTGTCTTAGATTCCGTCGTTGAGATCCGCGTCCCTGATCAGAATCTGGTAGACCGTATTACAGGGCGCTTTACATGCTCCAAATGCGGTGAGGGGTACCACGATACCTTCAAGCTTCCGATAATAGCAGATTCGTGTGATTCGTGTGGCAATGCTGAGTTTACTAGAAGAGCTGACGATCACGCTGAAACAGTGAAATCACGGCTAGAAACGTATCACAAGCAAGCATCCCAGTTACTCCCGTTTTACGAGAGTACAGGGCTACTAACGGTAGTCGATGGTGATCAGGATATGGTGGCCGTAACTACAGAGATTAAAAGGGTTTTAGACAGTTGAGGGCGAGTTGACAGTGCGGAATGCCTGCCTATAATGGCGCGCTTTTCCGGCTAGGCCGATCGCTTTCGAGAACAATTGAAAAAATAGAAGGAGTGCGGGCCTTGGCGCGTATTGCAGGCGTTAACATACCATCTAATAAACGGGTTCCAATTGCCTTAACGTACATTTTTGGCATCGGTAGTACCCGTGCGGTCGACATTTGTCAGAAGGCAAATATTGATATGACACTTCGTATCAATCAATTATCTGACGATGAAGTGATGCGCGTCCGTGATATTATCGATCAAGACTTTGTGGTTGAAGGTGATCTGCGTCGTGAATCGTCGATGAACATCAAGCGCCTTATGGATCTTGGTTGCTATCGTGGCCTTCGCCATCGTAAGGGCTTGCCCGTACGTGGACAGAGAACTCATACAAATGCTCGTACCCGCAAGGGACCTGCAAAAGCCATTGCCGGCAAGAAAAAAGTAACTAAGTAACGGACGTAAAAACTCATGGCCAAGCCAGCGACACGGACACGCAAAAAAGAGCGTAAAAATATCAGCTCTGGAATTGCGCACGTCAATTCGACGTTCAATAACACCCTCATCACAATTACTGATGTGCAGGGAAATGCCATTTCATGGGGTTCAGCAGGCGGGCAGGGTTTTAAGGGGTCACGTAAGTCGACACCTTATGCGGCTCAGGTTGCTGCTGAAGATGCCGGGAAAAAGGCTATGGAGCACGGCATGAAAACATTGTCTGTGCAGGTTAAGGGGCCGGGAAGTGGCCGAGAATCAGCTTTGCGTGCGTTGCAAACAGTAGGGTTCAACATAACGTCTATCCAGGACGTAACGCCCGTTCCACATAATGGGTGTCGGCCACGGAAACGTCGTCGGGTATAGATTTCTACGTTTTGCCATACCGATGTGACGGTGTGGCTTTTCGGGCGCCCCGTTTTGTGTGCGCCCTCCACCTTTAGAAGAGCGGGATCAAGCCGTGATACAAAAGAACTGGCAAGAGCTCATTAAACCTAACAAGCTCAACGTTGAATCAGGGAATGATAGTAGCCGGACGGCGACAATAGTCGCTGAACCGCTAGAACGTGGTTTCGGCATTACGCTTGGAAATGCCCTGCGTCGTATTCTGCTGTCCTCGTTGCAGGGTGCAGCTATTACATCAATTCGTATTGATGGCGTGCTCCATGAATTTTCTTCGGTAACGGGCGTTCGTGAGGATGTCACCGATCTAATTCTAAATATCAAACAGATTTCATTGGCGATGCATGCAGAGGGTCCTAAACGGATGACCCTCACTGCTAAAGGGCCCGGTGAAGTTACGGCTGCTCAGATTGATGTGCCGACTGATATTGAAATCATGAATCCAGACTTGGTGATCTGCCATCTCGATGAAGGTGCAAACCTAGTAATAGAAATGGAAGTCAGCAACGGAAAAGGCTACGTGGCTGCAACGCATAACCGCAAAGAAGATGATGCGATTGGCGTGATACCTGTTGATGCGATTTTCAGCCCGGTTCGCCGCGTTTCTTACTCGGTCGACAACACTCGCGTTGGACAAGAGACCGACTACGATAAATTGTCGATGAAAGTTCAAACGAATGGTGCTGTGACACCGGAAGATTCGTTGGCCTTGGCTGCCCGTATTCTTCAGGATCAGCTCCAGTTGTTCATCAACTTTGAAGATCCAAACCAAACGTTCCAAGAGCGCCCCGATGAAGACCTTCCGTTCAACAAAAACTTACTGCGCAAGGTTGATGAATTGGAACTGTCTGTACGTTCGGCGAATTGCTTAAAGAACGACAACGTTATTTATATTGGTGATTTGGTCCAGAAGACTGAGGCAGAGATGCTTCGTACGCCCAATTTTGGCCGTAAGTCCTTGAATGAAATTAAGGAAGTGCTGGCGCAAATGGGGCTTCATCTCGGCATGGAAGTACCTAATTGGCCGCCAGAAAATATCGAGGATCTTGCAAAGAAACTAGAAGAGCCGTTCTAGAATAAAAGAATAGAAATTGAGCCAAGGGGGCTCAGCTCGCCTGTTCAGGTTACTGGTAGGGGGCTTTTTTAATCAGTCTCGTGCGCGAGGCCTCGAATGGTAAGGAGAAAGTAAGATGCGTCATGGAATGAGCGGACGTAAGCTAAACCGCACAAGTTCCCATCGCCGGGCAATGTTTGCTAATATGGCAAATGCTCTGTTTAAACATGAGCAAATCAAAACGACACTTCCTAAAGCTAAGGAGCTGCGTCCGTATGCTGAGAAATTAATTACACTAGCCAAACGAGGTGATTTGCACTCCCGCCGCCAAGCAATGGCGAAGTTGCGGGATAAGACGGTCGTTTCTAAGCTTTTTGCGGTCATTGCAGGTCGCTATGCAGATCGTTCAGGTGGCTACACCCGCGTGATGAAAGCTGGGTATCGCTATGGAGATTCTGCGCCAATGGCCGTCATTGAGTTGGTTGATCGTGATCAAGATGCCAAGGGCTTAGATTCTGGTCCGGTCGAGGAAAAAGTAGTCGAAGAAGAGATGGCTGAAGCCTAACCTACAAATGACTAGTCAGTGATTTCGAGAAAGGCGGGCTTTATAGTCCGCCTTTTTTCGTTGCGGCCTATTTGGTCGTAAAACTTTGATCCCCGATTGGTCCGGAGTTCTGGTATGAAAGTCTTGGGAGAGAGTAGGAGTATTCCCATGCGCCGTTTTTCGCATTTAACAGTTCTAGTCGCCTGTTCTTTACTTCAGGCAGCACCGGTCGATGCCCAAACTACCAAGCTGCCGAGCTCGGCGGGCGAGGTTAAGTTGACCTTTGCTCCCATTGTGAAGCGCACTGCCCCATCTGTGGTGAATATCTACACTCGTCGTGTAGTGCAGCAACGCGCCCCCAGCTTGTTCAATGACCCGTTCTTTCGTCGTTTCTTTGGTGACAATGGAGCCGAAAGGTTTGGGATGCCGCGCGAGCGGATCCAGAACTCATTGGGCTCAGGTGTCATTGTTCGGGCGGACGGAATTGTTGTAACTAACAATCATGTGATTGCCGACTCCGATGAGATTACGGTCGTGTTGAGTGATCGACGTGAATTTGATGCGGAGATTGTTGGTACGGACGAACGTACTGACCTTGCGGTACTTCGGATTAATAATGCGCCTTCTGATTTGCCGGCATTAAGGCTTGGTGATGCAGACGCCCTAGAAGTTGGTGACCTAGTCCTAGCGATTGGAAACCCGTTTGGCGTTGGCCAGACGGTTACGAGCGGTATCGTTTCAGCTGTAGCGCGGTCTAATGTCGGCGTATCGGATTTTAGATCATTTATTCAGACTGACGCGGCTATCAATCCGGGAAACTCTGGCGGAGCCCTTGTGTCGATCGACGGAAGTCTAGTCGGTATCAATACTGCAATTTATTCGAGAGATGGCGGAAGCGTTGGCATTGGCTTTGCAATTCCAACGCCGATGGTTCGCGTTGTTCTGGACAGTATTCTTAAAGAAGGAAAGGCAATTCGGGCCTGGCTTGGTGCAAGTGGTCAGTCTGTCTCGTCCGAAATCGCCGAAGCGCTGGGTCTTGATCGACCGCTTGGGGTGATCGTGAATACGGTCTTCCCAGGTAGTCCTGGAGATGATGCAGGCATAGAAGTTGGCGACGTACTTATGTCGGTAAACGGGCGTAAAATACTTGATGCAGAAAATCTACGGTATCGTCTCGCGACACTCGTGGTTGGGCAGACCGCGGATGTTGATCTTTTTCGCAACGGCGCAAAGAAAACCGTACTCGTTAGACTGGTTAAGCCACCTGAAGACCCACCGAGAAACGAGATTGAGCTTTCTGATCAGCTGCCGCCCTTCGGTGGCGCTGCGGTTGCTAATATGAATCCTGCATTGGCCGAAGAGCTGGGTGTACAGCCAGATGAAGGTGTTGTCGTCCTAAGGCTTAAGCGCCGAAGCTTTGCCCGCCAAGCAGGCTTGGCTCCGGGCGACTATATTCTGACTATTAATGGGCAAGAGATTAAACGAGTTGCTGATCTTGAGGCTTCGCTTGCGCGGCCTAGCCGCAAGTGGACGTTTTCAATAAAGCGCGCCGGTCGGGTCATTCAGCGTTCGATAAGCCTGTGAGTTCACTATTCTCAGAAATAGAAAATGCAGCTAAATTGGGAGCGCTGTCGCACAGTCAGCCTCTTGCAGATCGATTGCGTCCATCTGACTTAGGCTCTGTGGTCGGTCAGTCTCACCTTCTTGATACCGTAGGACCGGTCGGACGAATGCTTGAGTCTGGTCGCATCTCTTCAGTCATTCTATGGGGACCTCCGGGTTGTGGAAAGACGACGATTGCAAGACTTTTAGCCGGCCGAACGGATTTATGCTTTGAGCCATTATCGGCCGTGTTCTCTGGCGTCTCGGACCTCAAGAAAGTTTTTGCAGGAGCGAGGGATCGTGCGCGAAAGGGGACGGGGACATTGCTTTTCGTCGATGAAATTCATAGATTTAATCGTGCTCAACAAGACGCCTTTCTGCCCGTGGTGGAAGATGGAACAATTACTCTTGTCGGGGCAACTACGGAGAACCCTTCCTTTGAACTAAACGCGGCTTTACTGTCACGGTGTCAGGTTCTTGTCTTGCATCGGCTTGATGATGCGGCGCTCGAAGAATTACTTGAACGCGCAGAACAGGATTCCGGTAAGGTGTTACCGCTTGATGGGGATGCTCGAGCAGCCCTGCGTGCCATGGCCGACGGAGATGGGCGCCATATTTTAGCGCTAGCGGAAGAACTCCTTGCGTTAAAGACATTCAAACCACTCACTTCTCATGATTTAGCAGAAACACTTCAGCGCCGGGCACCGGTCTATGACAAAGGTCGAGACGGTCACTACAACCTTATAAGCGCGGTTCATAAATCACTGCGCGGATCAGATCCAGACGCCGCTCTGTACTGGGTTTCTCGGATGATCGCTGGGGGAGAGGACCCGATCTATATACTAAGGCGCCTGACACGCTTCGCTGTCGAAGATATAGGGCTGGCTGATCCGCAAGCTATTACCCAGGCGGTGGCCGCCTGGGACGCGTATGATCGCCTCGGCTCACCGGAAGGGGACTTGGTAATAGCTCAATTAGTGCTCTATCTGGGCACAGCACCAAAGTCCAATGCCGGATATAAAGCATTCAGTGGAGCAAAAAAGGCGGCTCAAAAAACTGGTTCTTTAATGCCGCCAAAACATATTTTGAATGCGCCGACGCAGATGATGAAGGGGCTCGGCTATGGTAAGGAGTATGCTTATGACCATAACGAAGCGGACGGCTTTTGCGGTCAAAGCTACTTTCCAGATGATGTGCCTCGAGAAACCTATTACGACCCTCCAGACCGGGGTTTCGAGCGCGAAATCCGGAAGCGTCTAACTTACTGGGATAAACTGCGACACGAGCGCAATTCGAAGTCAGAGGACGAAAAATGAATTGGACATTTGTTGCAGCTGTCGCCGCTGGTGGAGCGCTGGGATCCGCTTCACGGTATGTTATTACCGTTATGGTTCAACGTGCCTTTGGGGTGGGTTTTCCATGGTGGACACTGTCAGTTAATGTCCTTGGGTCGTTTGTGATGGGGGTCGTCGTTACGGCAATAGCTTTAAGGTGGTCTGCCGGCCAGACAGTCCAGGCTTTTCTCATGATCGGTGTGCTGGGCGGGTTTACGACGTTCTCAGCCTTCTCCCTTGATGTGGTTACATTGATTGAGCGTGATGCCGTGGCGTTGGCTGGCGGTTATGCATTAGGCAGCGTCGTATTCAGTATTGTCGGTCTCTATGTTGGGATTACCTTTGCACGGGCTTTATTAGTATGAGTGGTGTTCAATATAAAACCGTTTCAACCGACGAGGCCGATATTCGGCTGGATCGCTGGTTCAAACGGCACTTTCCCGCTCTATCCCATGGGCAGCTGGAGAAAATGCTGCGTAAAGGACAAGTGCGCTTGGATGGCAGTAGGGTGAAGGCAAACCATAGGTTAGAGGCTGGGCAGAAATTGAGAATTCCTCCGGTGCCAGAGTCAGCTACGATTAACCCAAGGCCCGGGCGCACGATGGATCCGGATAAAAACTTGGTTCGGCAACTCCGTGACAGCATTCTCTACAAAGACGATGAGGTGCTTGCGATTAATAAACCAGCTGGGATTGCCGTGCAGGGTGGAACTGGTGTTTCCGTCCATATCGATGGCGCCCTTGATGAATTAAGGTTCGAAGCCAAAGAGCGGCCACGCTTGGTCCATCGTTTAGACAAAGATACCGCCGGGGTCTTGTTGTTGGGCCGAACAGCGAAGGCTGCGGCGGATCTGACGAAAGCATTTCGACACCGTGAAACAGAGAAACTCTATTGGGCAGTTGTTATTGGGTGCCCAGACGTGCGAGACGGTCAGATAGAAGCTGCCGTGTCAAAGAGTGGCAGTCCTAACGATGAGCGGATGCATATCGATGCTGATAACGGGAAGGCCGCGATTACCGACTTCAAAGTTATAGCAAGCGCCGCTGGCAAAGTCTCCTGGCTAGACCTTCGGCCGCGCACAGGCCGTACGCACCAGCTAAGGGTTCACTGTGCTGGTATAGACACCCCAATTCTTGGTGATGGTAAGTATGGTGGGCGGACAGCTTTCTTGGCTGATTTGCCTGGCGCAAAAACACTTCATCTGTTTGCGCGCGGCATTAAGTTACCGCGGCCAGTTGGACGTCCTCTCGTAGTGCATGCGCCTTTGCCGCCGAAAATTTCTGATACGTTTAAGTATTTCGGTTTTGAGCTTTCAGAAGCTGAAGATCTCCAGGCGTAATAATGGCTCTTGACCGTTCTCTCGTTACCCTCGACCTCAATGTAACCGTCGTCGATAGTCGTGATCAGACCGAGCGCGTGCCAGTCTTTCGGTGATACTTTCCAAAATGAACGGAGGTGGCACTTTGCCAAAGAGTAATGAGAGCCAAATCAAGAGGCCGACCCAAGAGACACGGCGCAAGCGCGTATACAAAACGGTTTCTGTATTGGTTACAGCTAACAATTTTGGCATCTCGCTAGACGGTAGGGAGCTGCATACACCGAGCAGATCAAAGCTGCTGACCCCGTCGCGTGCGTTGGCTGAGGCAATCTGTGACGAATGGAATAGCCAGGGTGACTTCATTGACCCAGGGACTATGCCACTGACGAAGTTGCTGAATACGGCGACTGATCGTATAGGGCCCGATCCTGCTACGGTGATCGCAGGCCTGTTAAGTTATTTTGATACGGACTTGCTTTGTTATCGAGCAGAAGACCCTGTTGATCTTGTTGAGCTACAGTCTTCCGTTTGGCAATCCGTATTGGATTGGCTGAATGAAGTGCATGACATTAACCTTTCAGTCGGAACAGGGTTGATGCCACTAACGCATGAAGCAGCAGCGCATGGCCGGGCTGAGGCGTTTCTGATGGACTGCAATGTTGCTAAACTGACGGGCGTGCAAGCCATCGCTGGGCTAACAGCATCTTTGTCTCTTGGTTTTGCTCTTGTGGAACAGCATTTGTCTGGTTCTGAAGTGGCGAGAGCCGCCACCCTAGATGAGACGTGGCAGATGGAAAAATGGGGAGAGGACCAAGAGGGCCTCGACCGTGTTGCGATTCTGGCATCTGACGTGCTTGCGGTAGAGTCTTTTCTTAAGTTGAATATGTAGCTCTAAGTCTAGTCACCCTCAGCTGCCTCAGGGCCGGCTTCTTCTATGGCGTGCTTCGTAATGATGGGTATAAGGCTAAAGCTGAAGAGGAGTGTCAGGGGCATAACGCCAAAGACCTTAAACGTCACCCAAGTGTCTGTGGGTACACTCCGCCATACAATTTCATTCAAGATTGCCAGGCAGATAAAGAAAGCTACCCACGCCCGCGTCATTTTAATCCATCCCTCGTCCGTAATTGAGAAGGCAGAATTCAATATCACCTTCAGGAAGATGCGGCCGGTCAGTAGCCCGAAGGTGAGAATTAACGCGAATAGAGAATTCACAAGGGTAGGTTTGATCTTGATAAACGTCTCGTCTTGAAGCCAAATTGTGAGGCCACCAAAGACCATTACAAAAACGGCTGTGACGAGGGGCATTGTCGGGATAGAGCGATTAATGGCGTAAGATATGACCAGGGATATGGTGGTTGCGGCCATAAAGGCAATGGTTGCAGTAAAGATGCCGAGTTGGGTGTTGGCTAGAAAAAAGACCACCAAAGGTCCTAATTCTAAGCCGAGTTTAAGTAATGGGTTCATGGACTAGGTGTATACGGACCTAGAGCCTGTGCTGTCTACGAATTCCAATGGCCTTTCCTGTTAAAGGGCATGATTTCTGTCATTTTTTTGTTCCCATAGGGCTTTGGTATGCTATCCCGTATGACATCATGGAACCGTAGTCAGCCACTTCAGTGCTGGAGAGCGGCAGAGGGGACCCTATGAGCGAAATCGGCCAGAAACTTGAAGAAAAACGTGCAGAAGCCAGAGTTGGTGGCGGTCAACGTCGTATTGATGTCCAGCATAGCAAAGGCAAGCTAACGGCGCGCGAGCGCATAGACGTGTTGTTCGATGAAGGGTCCTTTGAAGAATGGGACATGTTTGTTGAGCATAGATGTGTCGATTTCGGTATGGCTGAGCAAAAAGTCCCTGGAGATGGCGTCGTAACGGGGTATGGCACCGTCAATGGCCGCCTCGTGTTCGTGTACAGCCAGGACTTTACGGTGTTCGGCGGCTCGTTATCTGAATCCCACGCTAACAAAATTTTGAAGGTGATGGAAAAGGCCGTTCAGGTCGGCGCTCCGATTATTGGCCTTAACGATTCTGGCGGCGCGCGTATTCAAGAGGGCGTGGCTTCTCTCGCTGGTTATGCTGATGTGTTTCAGCAGAATGTTCTTGCGTCTGGTGTTGTCCCACAAATCTCCATGGTCATGGGGCCCTGCGCTGGTGGAGCAGTTTACTCACCGGCGATCACAGATTTCATCTTCATGGTAAAAGACTCGTCTTACATGTTTGTTACCGGACCAGATGTCGTCAAAACTGTAACCCATGAAACGGTGACTCAAGAAGAACTTGGTGGCGCGATGACGCACGCGTCAAAGTCTGGTGTTGCAGACGGCGTGTTTGAAAATGATGTCGAAGCGTTACTTCAACTAAGGCGACTGCTTGATTTCTTACCGCTCAATAATAAAGGAAAACCGCCCGTCATTCCAACGTCAGATTTAGCGTCACGAGAGGACTTCTCTCTCGATACATTGGTGCCCGAGAACGCTAATAAGCCCTACGATATGAAAGAGTTGATTACTAAGGTTGTTGACGAAGGTGATTTCTTTGAAATTGGTGAACACTTTGCCAAAAATATGATTATCGGCTTCGGCCGTATGGAAGGTCAGCCCGTAGGTGTCGTTGCCAATCAGCCCATGGTTTTGGCAGGCTGTCTTGATATTGAGTCGAGCCGTAAAGCAGCGCGATTTGTTCGGTTCTGTGACTGTTTTAGCATTCCTATTCTAACGTTGGTTGATGTACCTGGATTTATGCCAGGAACCGACCAAGAAAACGGCGGTATCATCAAGCACGGTGCGAAGCTGCTCTTCGCTTAT
Organism: Rhodospirillaceae bacterium; assembly: GCA_028822445.1. Taxonomy (GTDB): domain Bacteria; phylum Pseudomonadota; class Alphaproteobacteria; order Rhodospirillales; family Rhodospirillaceae; genus WLXB01. Next base: position 21,209 of record JAPKDQ010000008.1, read on the forward strand.
GCAGAAGCGACGGTTCCCAAGGTTACTGTCATTACGCGCAAGGCCTACGGTGGCGCTTATGACGTGATGAGCTCAAAGCATATTGGTGGCGATGTGAACTTTGCATGGCCTACAGCTGAAATCGCCGTCATGGGGGCCAAAGGCGCCGTGGAGATTATTTTCCGCCAAGACATCGGCGATACAAAAAAGATTGCGGCACGCACCAAGGAATATGAAGATAATTTTGCCAACCCATTCCGAGCAGCGAACCTCGGTTTTATCGATGATGTCATTATGCCGCATGGCACCAGGCGCCGCGTATGCAAGGCCCTAGCGATGTTGCGCACGAAAGACGTCAAGACTCCGTGGAAAAAGCACGGCAATATTCCGCTGTAATCGAGTCCACTAATTAGTCGAAAGACGGGGATACCAAAGCATGTTTGATAAAATTCTCATCGCCAATAGGGGTGAAATTGCCTGCCGAGTGATTAAGACGGCGCGCAAGATGGGTATCAAAACTGTCGCTGTTTATTCAGATGCTGATAAAGAAGCGTTGCACGTTCAGATGGCTGATGAGGCTGTTCGGATTGGAGAGGCGGCGTCAGCGAAAAGCTACCTTAAAGCGGATCGTATTATTCGCGCTTGTAAGAGGACAAAAGCTCAGGCTGTGCACCCTGGCTACGGCTTCTTGTCGGAGAATAAGGACTTCCAAAAGGCTCTGGCTAAAGAAAAAATAGAATTTATTGGCCCCAAAGCTTGGGCAATCGAAGCGATGGGTGACAAAATCACCTCTAAGAAATTAGCGGATAAGGCCGGTGTCTCAACTGTTCCCGGTTACATGGCGATAATCAAAGACACGGATGAAGCGGTTAAGATTTCAAAAGAAATCGGCTATCCCGTGATGTTGAAGGCCTCAGCCGGTGGCGGGGGTAAGGGGATGCGTGTCGCATTTAACGATGCTGAGGCGCGTGAAGGGTTTGAGCGCGCCACATCAGAAGCTAAGTCTTCGTTTGGTGACGACCGAGTTTTTATTGAGAAGTTTATCGAAGAGCCGCGGCATATCGAAATACAGGTTCTTGCTGATGGCCATGGCAATTGCATTTATGTCGGTGAACGGGAATGCTCTATCCAACGTCGCCATCAGAAGGTGATTGAAGAAGCGCCAAGTCCGTTTATTGACGAAAAAACCCGAAAAGCGATGGGTAAGCAAGCTGTCACCTTAGCGAAAGCGGTGGACTATATTTCTGCCGGCACAGTTGAATTTATCGTCGATGCAAAACGCAATTTTTATTTCTTGGAAATGAATACGCGCCTTCAAGTTGAGCACCCTGTTACCGAATTGGTGACCGGTCTCGACCTTGTTGAATGGATGATCCGTGTAGCCGATGGCGAAAAGCTTACCGTCAAGCAGTCAGACATCAAGTTGAACGGATGGGCCATGGAAAGCCGAATTTATGCTGAAGACCCGTACCGGAACTTCCTCCCATCGACGGGGCGACTAGTCAGCTATCGAACACCCGAAGAAAGTAAAAATGTCCGTGTTGATACTGGTGTCTATGAGGGTGGTGAAATCTCAATGTTTTATGATCCCATGGTCGCCAAGTTGTGCACCTGGGGTAAGACGCGGAACCAGGCTATTGCTTATATGCGCACTGCGCTTGACCAATATTATATTCGCGGTATTAGTCACAATATTCCGTTCCTTGCATCGGTCATGGGAAAGAAGCGTTTTGTTGATGGAGAACTGACGACAAATTTTATTGCCGAAGAATACCCGGATGGTTTCTCTGATGCTGATTTGCCGCCCGATGATCCAACGGCAATGGTTGCGGTTGCAGCTTTAATACATCGCTCGTACTCGAACCGTGCTGCTCATATTAGTGGACGCCTGCAGGGCCACGAGAAGTCTGTATCAAATACATGGGTCGTGGATATAGACGGCAAGCAACGAGCGGTTGAGATCAGTGATGCTGCGGATAGCGGCGTTAGCGGATCTGTGAAGGTTGGGCGAAAACGTATTTCTGTGTCTAGTGACTGGGCTTTTGGCGAGCCTCTATTTGTTGGTGTTATCGATGGTAAAGCAGTCTGTATCCAAATAGATCGCAATGGCATTGGATACCGGTTGTTTCATAAGGGCGCGCAAGTAGAAGCCCGCGTGTACACACCACGCGAAGCCGAACTCGCGCAACTCATGCCGGTGAAAATTGCCCCGGACATGTCAAACTTCCTTCTTTCCCCGATGCCTGGTCTGCTTGTCTCAGTCGAGGTTATCGAAGGTCAGAAGGTGAAGGCCGGAGAGAACCTTGCCATCGTTGAAGCGATGAAGATGGAGAATATGCTCAAGGCAGAACGCGATACTGTGGTAAAAAAGATTCCTGAAAAAGCGGGCGCATCATTGGCAGTTGACCAAGTCATCATGGAATTCGAGTAATATGTTGCCACGTGGTAATTTGACGACTGTCGGATTACGTATTTCCGGTCGGGTTCAAGGTGTTTGCTATCGTGGCTGGGCCGTTGGCAAGGCGACAGAGCTCGGCCTATCCGGTTGGGTCCGAAACGTGACTGACGGTACAGTTGAGATTTTGATTAACGGCCCAAAAGACCAAGTCGATGAAATGATTGCATCTTCCAGATCCGGTCCGCAGTCTGCGCAGGTGGGTAACGTCGATATTACACTGGTCGATCAACCTGGGAAGGGTGGGGCGTTTCCAACAACGGGGTTCGACCAACTTGGGACATTCGATCCCTCTGATTTACCAAATATGGACTGACCCGTTCATGGCCTTTCCGCTCTCATATGCTTATCCTTCCTGCTTTACGGAGGAGATGGGCTAAAGGCATGGATCAATCAAGTCGCCGTACGATCTTAAAGGCGGGGCTGGCAGCATCGCTTACAGCGGGGGTGCCCGCGTTGGCTCAGGAGGTCCGGCCCCCAGTTTTTGCTGGAATGCACACTCCAAAACCTCTGACCTTTGATCCCAGTAAGCTTGTCGGGCTTTCAGAGCGTCTGGTGATGTCCCACTGGGAAAACAACTATGTCGGGTCGGTCAATGCGCTCAACATGATTGAAGAGCGATTAGCAAAGGCTATGCAGGACCCAGATGTTCATCAGCTCGTCTACGCTGGTTTGAAGCGCGAAGAGTTGCATCGCACCGGTTCTGTCATACTGCATGAGCTGTACTTTGAGGGCCTTGGTGGTGATGGTCAGCCTACGGGCGGAATGGCCATAGGGATAGCTCAAGCTTTTGGTTCATTTGAGGCGTGGCAGGCTGAGTTTATGAGGACCGCGAGAGCGCTCGGCGGCGGGTCTGGCTGGGTTATGTTGTCTTACAATCTTTACACTAAGAGTTTGCATACTTATTGGGCGCCCGACCACATGCACAACGCAACGATGGGTGTGCCGTTACTCGCTCTCGATATGTATGAACACTCGTACCATATGGACTATGGCACTAAGGCCATGCAGTACGTTGATGTCTTCTTTAAGAATGTCGACTGGAAAATTGTTAATCAGCGCTACACGCGCGCGCGCCGTATGTCGGAGATCTAAGGCCCTGGGGGGCGCGTCACGGATAACAGTAGAGTTACACAGGAAGGATTTAGAGATGTTTGAACAAGACCCGATGGTCAGCCGTTTATCCCGCCGTTCGATGTTAGGAGGGATTGGTGGTGCCGGGCTAATTGCCGCTGGTAGTCCAGCATTTGGAGCAACGAGTGGCGATATGTTGGATTTCTCGAACAAGAAAGACCGCCTGACCGCACTCATCAAAATGCGAGCGTCCATGGATGATCGCATCGTCATGGGTGGCGTGAAAGGGCTGTACTACGGTGTCGTCAACAACAAGGTGACACCACTCTACGGCGTTATGGGGGGAACACTTGCCCGATACAAGCAACTCGATGAATGGACCTACGCAGGTGTGTCCTTTGAAGTCGCCTATTTTACCGATTGGGAAACGGGTGAGTTGTTAGAAACGTTCGATAATCCCTATACCGGCGAAACGGTGGAGGTCCCTCAAACCCGGATGGGGCCAAGCAAGTTATTGCTTAGTCTGGAAGGGCGTCGTTCCCCGTCTGAAAGTCCAAGGCTGGCTGGTCTGGACATTAGCCACCGCTTCCTGGCGCCGCGCGATGAAAAGGGCACGGTGGTGCTGGTTGAGGAAGTGATCGTAGGTACACCGGAAGATTTCAATGGTCCTCAATTCCATTACAACGAAGTCACCACGTACCGTGCGCAGATGGCAGATTTGGGTAACCCTGAAGTCATGATCGCTAACGATTCAACACACTTTAATGGCATTATCAGTTGGCGCCCCTGGCTGAAAATGGGTGATTATCCAGGTCACTTGTTTGGTACAGCTACTGGCGGCCGCTTTGAAAGGGTAGATGACTATCCAGACTACTATCTCGAACTCACCAACAAGCATCACCCTGATGTCTTTGAGGACCCAGAAGCTATTCTTTCTGGTGAAGAGTAGTGGGGTGTTTCAAGGGCAATTAGCAAAGCGTCTGAACTGAAATGGCACGCAGTCTGGGCGGTTATGATGGCTCTTGCATACGAATCGGTTGAGCATCACATCCTTAGGGATTTAAAACCGCACACAGCGTTGGAGAAAATTTTTTGATACACCCTCTCCGCAAGTATTACGCTCTAGCAGAGAAGCTTAGCCGCGAAGGAGGACATCTAGTTTTCATCAACGAGTGTAACGCCGAAAATTTTTTCAAAAGATGTGGTTAGAGCGTGATCGACAAACTTCATTGATGCGTGTTTTCCAAGCGCCTCTAGAGATGTCACCCCATGTTGGGAGACCCCGCATGGAACGATACCTGAAAAGTGTTCCAAGTCTGGTGTGACGTTTATTGCTGCACCGTGAAACGAAACCCATCGGCGGACGCGGACGCCGATGGCACAAATTTTATCTTCTCCCGGTACTAGGCTGGAGTCTGAATCTCTTTCTACCCAGATGCCGATGCGGTCATCCCGGGTTTCACCGCGCACGTCTAAGTGCGCAAGTGCGTCGATCATCCAGGCTTCAAGGTTCTTGACGTAACAGCGAAGGTCGTGGCCGTGGTGGCGGAGGTCGAGCATTACATAAGCAACCCGCTGGCCTGGGCCGTGATAAGTGTATTGGCCGCCCCGTCCGCTCTTGAAGACGGGAAATCGATTTGGCGAAAGCAAATCCGTTTCTTGTGCGCTGGTCCCTGCGGTATAGAGGGGGGGGTGTTCAAGAAGCCACACCAACTCTGGCGCGTTCTCTGCATGAATGGCTGCGACGCGGGCTTCCATTTCTCTGACGGCATCACCATAGGGCACTAAATCGTTGCTTCGGCGGACCTGGATTGTACGAGAATCTGACATAGAGAGATTATAGCCCTGAAAAAGCTCTCCTGCAGCCCAAATACGCACCGCAGGTAAGCTTTAGCACAGGCCAGACTTGCGTCCAACGCGGGGTTTTGCTATCCCCCAGCCTCCTCAGGTGGGTCTCAGAGCTTGCCGGGCTATTTGCCCAGATGCGGTCGTGGCGGAATTGGTAGACGCGCAGCGTTGAGGTCGCTGTGGGAGAAATCCTGTGGAGGTTCAAGTCCTCTCGACCGCACCATTTCTTTTTCCCCCAATCTTATTGTCTAGGCGTATGCCATGGCTTTCACGTTCCGATCAGGGCTGGATTAACCCCTGCATCTTGGGCGTCTATTGGGTCATACTCAGTCCAACAAGCTATGCCTACCTCTAGAGGACTTCCGTCATGATACACCATCCAAAATCCCATTTCTCACTGTCGCGCCGCTCTTTGCTCAGTGGTGTCCTCTGTGTGACGGCGGCTGCGGCCTATCCGTTGCGGCATAGTCATGCAGGTCAGGCGCTGGCCAGCACGGGGGAAAAAATTCTTCTTAGTGACGGCGACTTGATGGACTTGCAGAGAAGTCTGAGCGGACCGGTCATCCTGCCATCGAGCTTGGAATACGATGCGGCCCGGCGGCTCTGGAACCCGGCGGTCGACCACCATCCTGCGCTTATCGCAAAGTGTACATCGCTGGATGATATCCAAGCAGCACTGCAATTTGCCCGACGCCATAATGTGCTGACGGCCATCCGCTGTGGCGGCCACAACTACGATGGCCTCGGCATGGCCAACGGCGGCATGACGATTGATATTTCCGGCTATAACGGTGTTGAGGTTGACCAATCGAAGATGTCTGCATTTGTCAAAGGCGGATCGATTTTGCGTAATTTGGATGAGGCGACTATCCCGCTTGGCGTTGCGACAACTGCTGGTGTTGTGTCTCACACCGGGGTCGGTGGTCTGGCCACCGGGTTAGGTCAGGGACGTCTTGCCCGCATGCTTGGCTACACTATTGATAACGTCAGGGGCGTCAACGTGCTCACACCTGATGGTCGCAGCCTGCATGCGGATGCGACAGAAAACAGTGACCTGTATTGGGGCGTCCGTGGCGGCGGCGGTAACTTCGGAATCGTTACGGAATTTGAATTAGAGTTGTATGAATTTGACCCAACCGTCACGACTATCTCATTTAACTATCCGGTATCTAAGGCGGCCGACGTCCTGAAGGCCCTTTTTGAGTTGGGAGAGGTGGTGCCCAATGAAATGTCATTAGGTGCGGGCGTGCGCACCAACGGCAACGGCGAAACTACCTGTGCGTTTGGCGGTGTTCATGCCGGGTCCCAGGAATCGGCGCAGAAGATTCTTGCCCCCTATTTGAAAAGGTTGGGTGACCCGCTCAGAACGCGCTTTAACGAAGTTGATTACCTCTGGCTGCAAGGCATTGCCGATGGCGACCTACTCGCTAAAAGCGCTACCTATTATCAGTCTGGCTTTTTCAACAGTGTCGATGAAAAAATTGCGGATGAGGTCGCTGAATATGCGACAAAAAATACATACCCGGGCTCGCAAATCCGGTTTGGCCATCAGGCTGGAAAGACGGCGACAGTAGCGTCGGACGCTACTGCGTTTCCCTACCGCGATACTCAGTTCCAGTTCACGACGGATATTCATTGGGCCGATCCACAAGCCGGTCAAGCATGCCGAAAGTTCTCTGACGATGCTTGGTCAGCCATCCGGCCCATGAGTTCGGGTGGGTTCTACGTCAACCTCGCCTTTGGTCCCAGCGAGGCGGACATCCGGGAAGCCTATGCAGGTAACTACGACCGTTTGGTTGATGTTAAGGATAAATATGATCCGACCAACTTTCTACGTCTGAATGTCAACATCAAGCCGACCAACATGATTTAGGGTTGTCTGAAAGGCGACTTCAGCTAGGCTTTCTTAGTTCATGTTGCGGCGCCGGAAGACTATTCTAGGCGGATGAAGAACTATGCTACTCTAGGCTGAAAAACGGTTAGACCCCATCGCTAATCGCATAAGCTCAAAGCTTGGGTCTGAAGGCAGAGATTTATGGGCACCTGGTCACGCGTGCACCTTTAGAACGGTGTGACGGCACAGACGTCACCAAGCCTAATGTTTTGATGGACGATGGAGACATGATTGAGACCTCTCGGCGGTCTCTCGGTGTGCATTACTTCGGACCGAGCTGCAGAGTTTCAAGATTGCTCTGTCCATTACTCCTGGTGCGCATGAACTACTTGTCTCGCTGATACGTTAGAGATAGGCATACTTTTCGTATATGACGTCGCCTGATACAAAATGTGCAGGGGTGCACCGCGGCTCGCCGCAGTAAACCGCTATTCTGGATGTTAATTAGGTGCTACCTGGCCTGGTCCCAACTAAAGGGTAGGGCGTTTTTACTTGCCCTCTTCACTTCCGGTTCGCGGGCCGATAAGGCTATCGTCTTGAGCATGATAAATCTTGCCCTGGCAGTCTGCATTATCCATGCACTCAAGCGATACTGAGGCTAAGTCTGTCCGAGTGATGCGGCCAAACGCGTTGATATCCTCGACTAGGTAGCCGTTTCCTGTCGGCTCTGCGGGTTCGAACTCGAGGAGGCCGTTGCGTATGATTGTGTATCCGACGCCGCTGTTCTCTAGATAGGTTTCGGCTTCACCTTTATCCCGGATGTTTTGGCTTTCGGTGTTGTAGCCCACTTCTTCTAAGAACTTCTTAGCGCTGCCACGGACGCCAACGGAACTATGAATGATGATTTGGCTAACGCCGGTTACCTTGGCGGCATCGACGATGTTGCGCATGGCTTCGGCGTAGAAGGGCTGTTCACGGGTCATCATGCCACCACGCCGGGCAGAGGCATCAATTACTACACGCGGCTTAAACTCTTCCATGGCGGCGAGCACTGACGCGGCATCAGTTAGATCACCAACGGCATATTGAATATTTAAATTTCGAAGACGTTCTCGCGATGACGTGGTTCTGACAAAAGCTACCACAGTTTCACCGCGATCAAGCAGCATCCGTACATGTGGTGCACCTAACTGACCCGTCGCACCAAATACCATGACACTGTCTGCTAAAACTGGTGCTGTGGATGCAAGTAATAAAAACCCGAATACAAAAGCGCTAACGAAATCTCGCACGTCTATTCTCCCTTACTAAAACTCTGTGGTAGCCAAGCCAGGCCACCGTCCTGATTATAATAAATTTTACCATAGCAGTCTTCGTTACTTAGGCGCTCCATTGTAAAACGTGCCAGACCGGCCCGGGTAATCGGTGCCATAACCTTTCGGCCTTTGGTCATGGTTGCGTTTCCATGTGGAGGTATGGCATCTGGCCAAACGTGGCTATTTCTAATGATCCCTGTCTCTATTTTAGAGGAGAAGAATACTACTGCTGTGACGCGGTGGCCCAACCCTATCGTCGGTTTTTGGTATGAAATAGCGTTTAGGGCTAATCATCCCGCTCATTGCATCGGTAAGGCATCTAAGCACTAAGACAGTTCTTCCTTCTCTTGTGCTGCTATACTCTCTAGGGCACAAAAAATCGGCAATTTAGTCGACTTTAAGCGGGCATGCTCCTGTGTACGGGCTCACCTTCACCGCCATTGCGCGTATGGAACCATCGTTGTTCTTCGTTATCAAATTCACCCTCAAACCATTCTGTGAGTATGAGCAAGTCGCGGGCGTTGGGGTCCGTCGGACGCGCTTCTTGAGCAGCGGTGAGACCCGGCGCAAGAAATAGCAGCAATACAACAACGAACTTCATTTTTACCCCACCAAATCCAGCACGTCGAAGGCAGCCCGTTCGCCGGACTCAAAGGCCCCTTCCATGCCACGCTCCAAGAGCGCGGTATGTTCCCCACAGAAGTGAATGTTGCCATGCCGGGCGCGCATATTGTCGGCGTACTTGGTCACCTGACCGGGCCGCCAGAACACCCAGTCCCCCGATCCGTGCACATCGCGGTGGCATGATTGAACCATAATGGGCTCCAACGCGCCCTTGGTGGACGGACGGATACGGGCCAATTCCTGTAGCGTGTAGGCCGCTACCTGTTCATCTGTCATGTAATCGTATTTGAAAGCCTCAACGCCGTTGATGAAGGATATGGCTGATGTTTCTTCACCATTTTCACCGCGCGCCAATACTGCAAAGCGTTCCATAGGCCCATCAGTCCATATGCTCGACGGCAGGCCATCTTTTTCCCAGAACTTTTCTTTGATGAGAAAGTGGACCTGGATAGAAATGCCGTAGTCGATTTCATCGATAGCGCTTTCCATAATAATCGGCAGGCGGGGTGTGAACTTCATGTGGCGCAGCACGGGGTAGGGTACAGAGCAAACCACCTGACCGGCCTGGTATTCGCTGCCATCGACGCAAGAAACCGAGACCGAGCTGCCATTGTCGTCGATGGTGTGCACCGTTTTATTCAGCAGCACTCCGTTCTCGAGACTTTCGCCCATGGCAAAGGGTAATAGAGAGTTGCCGCCTTTGACCTGTAGCGAGGCGGGGCGTTCACTATTGGCCAGCGCAGCACTTTGGTTGAACTCGCCGACCGCATAGCGCCGGATTTCGTGCAGGGCGGATGTGTTGTCCACATGATCCGTGTGAACGACCACGTTCATAAGATTGATGATCTCTTCGTTGTAACCCAGCGTTTCACGCAGATACTTTGAAAACGGAATGTCGTATTTTTGAAACTCGGGCAAAATCCAATCATCCAGCGCCCGGCCCGATAAGGGATTGTTGCGATGCGCTAGAATAAACAAAAGTCGGTCCGGCATGAGCTGGCGGTCATCACCTTCCAGCGGATTGAGCGCATGGCTTGGCCATTCTTCCGGCAGGATGTTCTGCTCTTTGATGCGATAGAGCCAACCGCGGGCCGCGCCCAACTCTACAGGCGGAATAAGGTCGAGGCCGAGGCGCTCCGCTGTATCGATCATTCGGGCGTAGTTGCCACCGATGAGTTCCCCTGCCGCTTCCGGCCGGCCCGGCACGTTCATTAGCGTATAGACCCGCCCACCGACACGATTGCGGCCTTCGAGCACCTGAACCTTCATGCCCTGTTCTTCCAGCAGCATGGCGGCGTTAAGACCGGACAATCCGGAGCCGATAACAATGGCATCAAATTTCTTGGTTGCTGCACGCAAGGGTTTCGGCGCGCGCGCGGCAACCACTCCGGCGGCCGCAGCTCTAAGTATGGAACGACGATTAAGCATAAGACGTCTTTCTGACTGGTCGGCAAACTTGACCTGACGATGAGCGTAGCGCAAGGCGTTAGACAGCCTAGTCTATTTGGAATAATTTTTTCAGCATTAGAGTTGTCAAGACAAGTGCTTAACCACGTAGTCGGCTATCGCTAAGCTAGCCGTTAATCCGGGAGATTCTATACCGTAAAGGGCGCAATATCCTAAACATCCGGTTTCTTGCGGAAATTGGATGCAAAAATCCTCTACTGGGCTACCCTTTGATTGCAGCTTTGGGCGAATACCTGAATAACCGGGTCTTAACTCACCATCTTTGAGGCTTGGCCAGTATTTTCTGATGGCCTTATAGAAGTGGCCTGCTGTTGATGGATCGACCGTGTAGTTGATCGACTCTATCCACTCAATATCCGGGCCGAAGCGGGCCTGTCCTGAAAGGTCTAGGGTGTAATGTAAGCCTAAGCTAGCGGATCCTGGTAAGGGGTAGATAAGACGGCTGAACGGGGCTTTGCCACTTAGGTAGAAGTAGCTTCCTTTTGCATAATGCAAGTGAGGTATAGCAGTCTCGTTTGCACCTACGATGGAATGACTAACCTCTTGGGCACCAAGACCTGCACAGTTTATGACTGTCTTGCCCTCAAGCACGGTCTCTTCGTGGTCACCAACACGCAATTCGACGCCTTTGCCCGTTGAACAACCCTTTATAACTGGGCTGTTAAAGGCAATGACTGCGCCATAGCGTTCCGCGTCACCCTGTAGAGCGAGCATGAAGCCATGGCTATCTAAAATCCCGGTCTCCGGAGATAAAAGCGCTGATGCGCAATCTAGGTTGGGTTCAAGGCGGGAGACCTCGCTTGCACTTAACCACTCCAATGCGACGTCGTTCCTTTCAGCGTGGGCCTGAAGGTTTTTTAAACCGTCTATCTCTGAATCATTTGCCGCGAATATGAGTTTTGTTGTTTTCTTCGCGGATACACCATGGGTATCACAGAACTGATACATCTGCCTGCGACCCTCTACACAAAGTTGCGCCTTCAAGCTGCCTTCGGGGTAGTAAATGCCCGCGTGGACGACTTCGCTGTTACGCGAGCTAGTCGCAGTACCGATTGCGTCCGCGCCTTCAAGGACTATGACCTCACGGCCTGCTATTGCCATTGCACGGGCGATTGCTAGCCCGACGACCCCAGCTCCAATCACAATGCAATCGGTAGTTTCAGTCACAGTGAGTGCGGTACCTTATCTGCCTGCTCACCAAGTCGTCTTCGGTGATGTTTGAGTTCACTTATCTCGCTTACCGTGAGCGATGGCAGTGATCAGCTGCTTTTGCTCTCTTAACACATACTTCCACCGGAGCGACCGCCTCCGACCATTTTTAAATATATCATAAAAGTATAATGGATAGTTAGCGTTTGCGCAGGGCAGGAAGCGTGCCAGATTATGGTTAGTTAAAGGAGGCTGAGAATGAACATAGAACAACCATTTATTCCAAATTCGGTTTAGGTTTAGGGTATGTGCGCTAAACCCCTAACCTCAAGTATCGTTAGCCGAGATGTATCGTCGTTTCTAGATGAGGCCAAACAGGTTCCCATTGTGTCTGACGGACCCTCAGGTCGTTTGATTTTTGCTATGGATGCAACGGCTAGCCGCGGTCCATCTTGGGATGTCGCGATGAGTATCCAATCGGATATGTTTAGCGAGGCGTCTGCACTCGGTGGTTTAGAGGTCCAGCTAGTCTTTTTTAGAGGGCTGTTTGAGTGCCGGTCGAGCAAGTGGACGCGGGATGCCGCTGAGCTTGGGCGCTTAATGAGTAAGGTTGGTTTTCTGGCTGGAAGGACCCAAATAGAGCGTGTCCTTCGGCATGTAATAAAAGAGGCAGAAAGGGGTCAAGTGAACGCAGTCGTACTTATCGGCGATGCGATGGAGGAGAGCCTTGACCTAGTGGCAGACGCTGCAGGTCAACTCGGTCTTAAGAACGTCCCCGCATTTATTTTTCATGAGGGTGGAGGTGAACCTGCTGCGTCGGCGTTTAAGCATATCGCCAAAGTATCAGGTGGCGCGTATAGCCCGTTTGATGCGAATAGCCCTGGCGCGCTTCGCGCGTTATTGCGCGCGGTGGCCGCTTATGCTGCAGGTGGTAAAAAGGCTCTAGAAGCGTGCGGGCATGAACAAGGTGGCGACGTGCAGAGAATTACTAGCCAAATGACGAGGTCCTAGTTCATGTTGCCCTCAGTAATTCTTGGTATCGGCCTATTGTTTGCGGCCATTTTTCTTATGCGTTGGTATGCCAATGCAGACCCTGCCGTTCTGAAGCGCTTGTTTAAGTGGGCCGTTATTGTTGTCCTTGGGCTGGTCACGATATTTCTTGCGTTGACTGGGCGCCTGGCGGCCGCATTTGGCCTTTTCATGGGGCTCGTTGCTTTCGGGTGGCGGCTATTTAATATGCTGTCGTCGTTCCAACAAATGCGGGGCATGTTTGGAGGGCTCGGCAGTTTTGGTTCAGGTGCGAGCCCTTCCACTGGACAATCCTCACGGGTTGCGGCTCATTTCCTTCGAATGACCCTTGATCATGATAGTGGCCGCATGGATGGCGAAATTATTCTAGGTGAATATCAAGGTCGAACGTTATCAGCAATGTCCCTTGAAGATTTGCTCAGGTTTCGGTCTGAAGTAACTGGTGACGCCGGCTCGCGTGGTTTATTGGACGCTTACCTCGATCGATCTCATGTGGGATGGCGAGATGGGTCTGAGGAAGACGGTAATCAATCTTCTGGCCAGGCCAATTCTGAAGGGTTAATAACCAGAGAAGAAGCGCTCAACATACTGGGGCTCGGGAAAAATGCGGACCGAAAAGCGATAAAAAATGCCTACAGGCAGTTAATGTCCAAAGTTCACCCCGATCGCGGTGGCTCGACATACTTGGCTGCCAAGATCAATGAGGCCAAGGACCTACTTCTTAATGATTGAACGGTGGCCGGGACCGGTGTTGCAACGCACTGCTCCACATGGCACAAAGCGATTATCTGATGATTTCCTAAATCAGCAGGTTTCTGCGCTTTCCTTCACAAAAGTGTTATGGGAGACAGGGATATGACGAGGCGAGTGCGTAAAGCAGTTTTTCCAGTCGCTGGTCTCGGAACCCGTTTTCTTCCGGCGACCAAGGTCATCGCCAAAGAGATGCTTCCAGTCGTTGATAAACCGCTTATTCAATACGCTGTAGAGGAAGCTATTGAGGCTGGCATTGAGTATTTCATATTTGTGACGGGTCGAGGGAAGTCGGTTCTGGTTGAACACTTTGATCACGCTCCCGAACTTGAACTGTTGCTGAGTGAAAGAGGCAATGAGCATGATCTTCAATCATTGCTGTCTTCAATGCCCGAGCCAGGCCGGGTTCTTTCTGTGAGGCAACAGGCACCTCTTGGTCTAGGTCACGCGGTGTGGTGCGCACGCGCTATTATAGGTGACGAACCATTTGCGGTTTTGCTGCCAGACGAACTCTTGATGTCAGAGCCTGCGTGTTTGAAGCAGTTGATTGATGTTCATGATGGCGTTGGCGGTAACGTCGTGGCAGTAACTGAAGTGCCAGATGAGCATACTAATCGCTATGGAATTCTGGATGTGGTATCTGACGACGGGCGAGTGGCGAAGGCGAGGGGCATGGTTGAAAAGCCGGATCCTAAGGATGCACCGTCTCGATTAGCTAACATTGGCCGATATGTTTTAGACCCAAGCGTTTTCAGCCATCTTGATAAGCAATTATCTGGCGCTGGCGGCGAGATCCAATTAACTGATGCGATTGACGCGACAACAGGCGCTGTTCCCTTCCACGGCGTGCGGTTCAATGGCGAGCGTTTTGACTGTGGTGATAAAGCAGGTTTTATCGCTGCTAATGTTGCTTACGCGCTCAAACGTCCAGATCTTGCTGATCGCGTTAGGGAAGCGGTCGGCCATCTCTTCAAGTAAAATTCTGCATAACGAGGGATATTCGCAAGTATGCGTATTGCAATAATCGGAACAGGTTACGTCGGTCTTGTTTCCGGAGCCTGCTTCTCAGAATTCGGTCTCGATGTGATCTGTGTTGATAAAGACGCTGACAAGATCGACGGGCTGAGGCGTGGTGAAATCCCGATATTTGAACCTGGCTTAGAGCAGCTCGTAAAAACGAACTCGGAAGCTGGGAGGTTAAGCTTCTCGACAGATCTCAGAGCGGCGGTTCAAGGTGCGGATGCCGTCTTTATAGCTGTTGGGACACCAAGTAGACGCGGGGATGGACACGCAGACCTGTCTTACGTGTATGCCGCAGCAGAAGAAATTGCTCACGCGATCGATCAGTACACAGTCATCGTGACTAAATCGACCGTACCGGTTGGAACGGGACGGGAGGTGGAGCGCATTGTTCGTGAGACCATGCCAGAAGCGTCTTTTGATGTTGTATCTAACCCTGAATTTTTACGTGAAGGGTCTGCGATTAATGATTTCATGAGGCCCGATCGCGTAGTGATAGGCGCAGAAACAGAACGGGCGAAGGGCGTTATGCGTCAGCTTTACCGTGTCCTCTATCTTATTGAGACGCCAATTCTATTTACTTCTATCGAGACATCTGAATTGATTAAGTACGCGGCTAATACGTTCCTGGCGACTAAGATCACGTTTATCAATGAAGTGGCTGACCTCTGTGAGAAGGTCGGCGCGGACGTGCATGATGTCGCGAAAGGGATAGGGCTGGACGGACGCATTGGGAAGAAGTTCCTTCATCCAGGACCTGGCTACGGTGGGTCTTGTTTTCCAAAGGATACCCTCGCATTGGTTAAGACAGCTCAGGATTACAATTCCCCACTGCGTATTGTTGAGGCGGTCGTCGATATCAATGACAAGCGTAAATCAGCCATGGCTGACCGTATTGCAAAAGCATGCGGTGGGTCGGTCAGAGGTAAGACGGTTGCTATGTTAGGCCTGACTTTTAAGCCGAACACCGATGACATGCGTCATAGCCCGTCACTCCCTATTGTAGCTGCACTGCTCGAAGAGGGGGCGGCGGTGCAAGCTTATGACCCTGCGGGTATGAATGAAGCGAAGAAGATGATGCCTGACGTCACGTATTGTGAAGAAAGCTATGCGACGATGGACGGCGCGGACGTCCTCGCGATAGTGACTGAATGGAACGAATTCCGAAGTCTTGATTTCGACCGGGTTAAAAAATTGCTTTCGTCTCCGATACTGGTGGATCTCCGCAATATCTACGCACCAGGTGATATGAAACAGCTCGGTTTCGACTATCACAGTATCGGCAGACCGGTGGATCGAACGACACTTTAGAATGATACAGGCACACACTTTTCATCCATCGGTCCTGCGTGAGTATGACATTCGTGGTATCGTTGGCGAGACTCTTTTTAAAGAAGATGCTGTCGCAATAGGGCGCGCTTTCGGCTCATTAATCGCGAGTGAGGGCGGCTCACGCGTTTGTGTAGGTTATGACGGACGTCAAAGTTCACCAGATATGGAGGCAGGCCTAATAGAAGGCCTTATATCCACCGGTATTGATGTCGACCGTGTCGGATTGGGTCCAAGTCCGATGCTCTATTTCGCTACGATTGAATCTAATGCTGATGCGGGCATCATGGTAACGGGGTCGCACAACCCACCAACCCATAATGGGTTTAAAATGATGCATGGTAGAAAGCCATTCTACGGAGAGGCGATTAAGGATCTTGGTAGACGCGCCAGTGAGGGTATGTTCTTGGACGGCAATGGCGTAGTCGCTGACCGGCCTTCTTTTCAGCGTTATGTTTCTCGGGTTCTTTCTGATTTTGACGGAGAGAAAGAACTTTCGGTTGTATGGGACCCCGGCAATGGGGCAGCTGGTGATGTTGTCACGGCAGCTGTGAAGATGCTGCCAGGCCGTCATCGCGTTATCAATGGAGACATTGATGGCACTTTCCCAAATCATCACCCTGACCCGAGCGTACCCAAGAATCTTGAGCAACTTATCGCAGCGGTTTTGGAAGATGGGGCGGATGTCGGTTTCGCATTTGATGGTGATGGTGACCGTATAGGCGTTGTCGATGGTAAAGGCCGAATTCTGTGGGGAGACCAAATCCTAATTATTCTTGGCGAGGATGTCTTGGCTCAGCGGCCAGGCTCACCAATTATCGCTGATGTTAAGGCCAGCCAGGTTTTTTTTGATGAGATAGCACGACTTGGTGGACAGCCGGTTATGGCTAAGACAGGGCACTCACTTATTAAAACTAAGATGAATGAACTTGATGCTCCCTTAGCTGGAGAAATGAGTGGCCACATCTTTTTTGCAGATAAGTATTACGGCTTTGATGATGCTCTTTATGCCGCCATTCGGTTTCTCTCTATCATTTGCCGGTATGAAGAAAGTCTGGTAGCGCGGTTCGATCGTATTCCAAAGACCCTTAATACGCCTGAGTTGCGGTTTGAATGCGCGGATGATCGTAAGTTTAACGTCATAGAAGAAGTTAAAGCGCGCCTTATGGCATCAAGCGCCGATGTGAACGCCTTAGACGGGGTGCGCGTCACGAGTTCAGTTGGGTGGTGGTTGTTGCGGGCTTCTAATACGCAAGCCGCATTGGTTGCTCGTTGTGAAGGTAAATCTGAAAAGGCGTTGGGTCGACTTAAGGGTGAGCTGTTAGAGCAGTTGGTAGCTAGTGGAGTTTCACCCTCACTCTAGGCCGCCCTTATTCAGCCAGATTGGCCGAGGCTCTCTAGCCCAGCATATTCGGGTGCGACGATTAGGCACTGGGTGCGGCGCACGTTCCATGATCTCGCATGCTTTTCGTGTTTCTGCTTCCGTGAGACCCATAATCTGAGCGCGAAAGAGCTGTTTACCAGCAACGGTGACCGGTTCGATGCGATCAAAGGCGGCGACGAAAAATTCTGTGATCGCGAGGGCGGCCTCGTTAGCTTTTTGTTGTGCAATGTCACTAATCGAATAGGCACCAATGGCCCACCTGCTTAGGCTATCATGAGTGGCTTGCGGGCAGGATAGGGCGGGCATATTCAGCAGCCTCTATAAACCCCTTATCCATGAGTTTTGCCAAATGGACGTCCCGTTGTTTCTCTGATTTTCCACCGAACACGACGCCAATAAGCCTTATTCCATCACGTTTCGCGGACCCTGCCAGATTGAAGCCAGACGCATTGATGTAGCCGGTCTTCAGGCCGTCTGCGCCTGCATATCGGGAAATGAACTTATTGTGGCCGCGGAACGCCTTACCGTCGTAGGTGAATCTCGTCTTGGCAAAGTAGCTATAAAATTGCGGAAAATCGTTCATGAGGCGTTGCGCGAGGATCGCCATATCTCTGGCTGTCGAGAGCTGTGAGCGATTTGGCAGGCCGGAGGCATTCCGAAAATTTGTTTGTGTCATACCCAAGGCTTTTGCTTTTTTGTCACCTGCTTCGCAAAGCCACGCTCAGTTTTACCTAGGTGTTCGGCAACGACGACCGCGACATCATTGGCTGACCGCACACCAATCCCAGGATGACATTCTCCGCCGAGATTTGGCTACCCGGTGCGAGCCACATTTTTGAGCTTGGTTGGCGCGACGCGCGAGCGGACACCGTCAACTTGGACTTCAACGTCATCTCACCCCGCCCGATTTCCTCGAACAGCATGTAAAGGGTCATCATTTTTGTGACGGATGCGGGGTAGTTTCGGGTATCTGCGTTGTTTTCGTGATAGATGCGACCAGTTTAGGCATCAATGATAACCGAAGCATACTTAGCGAGTGCAGGCGAAGTGCTGGAAATAAAAAGAAGGATAACTGTTCCCGCGATTGTTAGTCCGCGCAAAGACGTGCTGTTACGCAAAATTAACGTACTGCAGATTAATCCCCAGAACCTCATCATATACACCCACGTATAGGAGAATCGTAACGTGCTGGAGAGGGCGATGTCCAGTTATCACTCTGATTCATAAGGTAAAATAGGGATTGTCAGCATTCGAGTTGCAAAGCCAATTTTACGACCATGGCTTAATTGATGAGTAACCGCATACAATAAAGTGATAAAAATCTTTGGTATTAGAGGGCTTTCTTTGCCGGTGTTGTGACACCATATTTGGTAACATAGAAATTATGGCACATATGAGAAACATGAACGTACCCAATTATATGATTGACCTTGAAAGAGTCGCCACTGCTGGCGATGATGAACGCGATAACGGAGATGGTGGGCCTGATACGGGGGTGGTTATAAAGACCCGCCCAAAGGTCAAAAAGCCGTCAATGTATAAAGTGCTTATGCTTAACGACGATTACACGCCTATGGAGTTCGTCGTGCACGTGCTTGGGCGTGTTTTCAGCAAAAGTGGAGACGATGCCACCCGTATCATGTTGCATGTGCATCAAAAGGGGGTTGGAGTATGTGGAGTGTTTACCTATGAGGTTGCCGAGACCAAAGTAACACAGGCTATGGACCTGGCCCGCAAGGATCAGCACCCTCTGCAATGTGCCCTTGAGAAGGAATAGAAATAGAGTTTCGAGTTCTTTTGAAATAATTTCAGCAAAAGGTAGTCTTTCCGAATGTTGTCACAAAACCTAGAAAAAACGCTTCATCGTGCTCTAGCTCTGGCGGCTGAGCGAGACCACGAGTATGCGACACTAGAGCACCTGTTGCTTGCCTTGTGTGATGACCAGGATGCTATGTCTGTGATGCGCGCGTGCAACATTGAGCTCGATCAATTAACCCAGGTGTTAACTGCGTTCGTTGATGAAGACCTTGAGGAACTGATCGCATCTGACGAAGATGACCCTAATCCTACCGCAGGATTTCAAAGGGTGGTGCAACGCGCAGCAATTCATGTGCAATCGTCTAACCGCGAGGAAGTGACGGGCGCGAACGTTCTTGTCGCGTTGTTCTCTGAACGCGAAAGCCACGCGGTCTATTTTTTACAGACTCAGGGCATGACGCGGTTGGACGCGGTGAACTACATTTCCCATGGCATCGCCAAGCGACCTGGTGAAGCCCGTGCTCGTCCCGTTCCCGGCGCTGATGCAGAGAAACCTGCCGGAGAGGAGGCTCCTGCAACGGGGCAAGAGGCCCTTTCCGCATATTGTGTGAACCTCAACGAGAAGGCTGCTAATGGTAAAATTGACCCGCTTATCGGCAGAGAACTCGAGATTGAACGGACAATTCAAATTCTGTGCCGCAGAACAAAGAATAACCCCCTGTATGTTGGTGATTCCGGGGTTGGAAAAACGGCAATAGCTGAAGGGCTTTCTCGTCGTATCGTTAACAAAGAAGTTCCAGAGGTGCTCGAGAATGCCACCATTTTCTCATTGGATATGGGAGCACTCTTAGCCGGAACGCGGTATCGTGGCGACTTTGAAGAGCGCCTAAAGGCCGTTGTTTCTGAGCTTGAAGAGACAGAGGGCGCGGTCCTCTTTATTGACGAGATTCATACTGTTATTGGCGCCGGCGCGACGTCTGGCGGTGCAATGGATGCATCGAACTTACTCAAACCCGCGCTTGCCGGTGGTTCCCTGCGCTGCATGGGGTCTACGACCTATAAAGAGTTCCGCAGCCATTTTGAAAAAGACAGGGCACTAGCTCGTCGTTTCCAGAAAATTGATGTTGTTGAGCCGAGTGTTGAAGACACTATTAAAATTTTAAAGGGTTTAAAACCCTATTACGAAGAGCATCACAATGTTCGCTACACGGTGGAAGCTATTCGTACGGCAGTAGAATTAGCAGCCCGTTATATCAATGATCGAAAACTGCCGGATAAAGCGATCGATGTCATAGACGAATCTGGAGCAGCTCAAATGTTGCTCCCCGCAAATAAACGCCGCAAAATGATCTCAGCGAAAGACGTCGAGGAAGTGGTAGCAAAGATGGCTCGCATACCACCCAAGTCCATCTCACGTGATGATAAGAAGGCACTACAAAGCCTTGATCGTGACCTAAAGACATTGGTCTATGGGCAAGATAACGCAATTGACGCTTTATCAGGTGCGATAAAGCTCTCCAGAGCGGGCCTCCGTGAGCCAGAAAAACCGATTGGTAGCTATCTCTTCTCTGGTCCTACGGGCGTAGGTAAGACGGAGGTTGCGCGCCAATTAGCGGTGAGCCTTGGCATTGAGATACATCGTTTTGATATGTCTGAGTATATGGAGCGCCACTCGGTTTCGAGGTTGATCGGCGCCCCACCAGGATATGTTGGGTTTGATCAAGGTGGATTGCTTACAGATGCCGTCGATCAGCACCCTCACAGCATCATTTTACTTGATGAAATTGAGAAGGCCCATCCGGACTTGTTCAATATTCTATTGCAAGTCATGGATCACGGGAAGCTAACGGATAATAACGGTAAGAGTGTTGACTTCCGTAACACCATCTTAATTATGACCACGAATGCTGGTGCCTCTGAACTTGCTAAGAACGCGATTGGGTTCGAAAGAGAAAGTCGTGAGGGTGAAGATCAAGAGGCTATCGAGCGCATGTTTTCGCCGGAGTTCCGTAACCGGCTGGACTCAATAATTCCGTTTTCTACTCTTTCACCTGAAGTGGTCGAGAAGGTTGTCGATAAGTTCATCATGCAATTGGAAGCACAATTGTCTGACCGAAATGTGTCGATAGAACTGTCTGAAGCTGCGCGTGGTTATCTGGCGAAAAGAGGCTATGATAAGACGATGGGTGCACGCCCATTGAGCCGCTTGATCCAGAACGAGATCAAAAAACCGCTTGCTGAAGAGTTGTTGTTTGGAAAGCTTGTATCAGGCGGCCTCGTCAGGGTTGGTTTTAGGGACCGCAACCTGACTTTTGACCATGAGGCTGCGGTTAAGACGAAGACGATTCCACGCAAGCCTAGGAAGGAAACGAAATCCGGCGGACGGTCGTCCAAGATACCTGAAACCGTGAAGTAGCTGTTCACCACCATCACGTGATTTTGCGATAGAATAAAAAAAGCCCCTGCTCAATAAGAGTAGGGGCTTTTCTGTTTGTAGCTTTACCCGGTAGAAATATAAACTTGGGTAAAGTTAGCTGATGAATTACGCGCTGTAATACATATCAAATTCAACAGGGTGTGGTGTCTGCATAAAGCGGATAACTTCTACCCGCTTGAGGGCGATATAGCCGTCAATCATGTCATTGGAGAATGCGTCACCCTTGGTTAAGAACTCACGATCTGCGTCGAGTGCATCGAGTGCTTCAGAAAGTGATGAACAGACTGTTGGGATACCTTTGAGCTCTTCCGGTGGAAGGTCATAAAGGTCCTTATCCATAGGGTCCCCCGGATGAATCTTATTTTCAATGCCGTCAATTCCGGCCATGAGAAGAGCAGCATAGCCCAAGTATGGGTTGCCTGCAGGGTCAGGGAACCGCACTTCTACTCGTTTGCCGTTCGGGCTCGCAACGTGGGGAATACGACAAGAGGCTGACCGGTTTCGGGCTGAGTATGCCAACAGAACAGGAGCTTCGAACCCCGGGACCAAACGCTTGTAGCTGTTTGTTGTCGCGTTGGTGAAGGCATTGATCGCCTTAGCGTGTTTAATAACTCCACCAATGTAGTACAGAGCTGTTTCTGAAAGATCAGCGTAGCCAGACCCAGCAAAGATGTTCTTGCCACCTTTCCAAAGTGATTGGTGCACGTGCATGCCAGAGCCGTTATCGTTGAATACGGGCTTCGGCATAAATGTTGCTGTTTTCCCATAAGCGTGGGCGACCATATGCACGACAAACTTATAGATTTGCATGCCGTCTGCACAGCTAACCAACTCGTCGAACTTAATGCCGAGTTCATGTTGTGATGGTGCAACTTCGTGGTGGTGTTTTTCCACGTCTAGGCCCATCTCATCCATTACGGATACCATTTCAGCTCTCAGGTCTGTGCCGCTATCAACTGGCGGGACTGGGAAATAGCCGCCCTTATCTTTGGGGCGGTGAGCGTGGTTGCCTTCGTCATACCCGCGCCAGCTGTTGTATGGGCCTTCTTCGCCGTCGATTTGATAGCCCATCATGTTCTGTTTTGTTGAGAACTTGACGTCATCAAACACGAAAAATTCAGCTTCCGGGCCGAAGTAGGCTTTGTCTGCAATGCCGGTAGACTGCATGTAGGCAAGCGCACCCTTGGCAACTGAGCGAGGGCAGCGATTGTAGGGTTGTCCTGTTGAAGGTTCGACAACATCGCAGGTTATGATCAGCTGTGACTGAGCCGTGAACGGATCCATCGTTGCAGTCGACAAATCAGGCATAAGGGTCATGTCTGACTCGTTGATGCTCTTCCAGCCTTGGATTGAAGAGCCATCAAACATGATGCCTTCTTCCAGCATTTCTTCATCGACGGTTTTGACGTGCTGTGCCGTGTGCTGCCATTTGCCAGCAGGGCTGGTGAAGCGGAAATCAACGTACTTTACGTCGTTCTCCTCGATCATCTTCAGTATAGTTTTAGCGTCCGACATAGTGTTCTAATCCTTGCGAGTGTGATGTAGAGACTTTAGCTAAGCTTAATAGAGACTTGGCTTTTGACCGCGTCGACTAAATGAGTGGGGGGTCGATACAGTCTTGGGGTAGGGGGCCAGTTGTTAAATTGCCTCGGTGCCCCGCTCTCCTGTGCGAATGCGAATTGCATCCTCAATGGTATAAACGAATATTTTTCCGTCACCGATACGACCAGTGTGTGCTGCTTGTTGGATGGCTTCAATGGCTCGGTCGACCATGCCATCATTCAAAATAAGCTCTATTTTAACCTTAGGCAGGAAATCGACCACATATTCCGCGCCACGGTAAAGCTCAGTGTGGCCCTTCTGTCGTCCGAATCCTTTGGCCTCTGTTACCGTGATTCCTTGCAGACCGACGTCATGCAGTGCTTCTTTTACTTCATCAAGCTTGAACGGCTTAATGATTGCTTCGATTTTTTTCATGCTCATGTGTCTCTTCTTGCGTGAAAGCGCCCGTGCACAGGCCAATGTAGTCAGTTTTTGGGCTTTGCGGGCTGTGTTATTCATGAAGCTATATACAAAATTTGTGCCAACGGCTTGCCAGAGTATGGAATCATTAAATATCAATGGCTTAGATGCTTTTGTTGCGAATACTAGGGCTAGATCCTGTGCTCATAAGCGCATCACCCTGCCTATTTATTAAGCATAGTGAAGATTAGAGACGCTTTGATATCAATCAGTTCGTTTCCAATTCTTGACTGTATTTTTATTTGGGTTTAGAGCACGCGCCGGTGTGGCGGGTGTAGCTCAGTTGGTTAGAGCGCCTGATTGTGGTTCAGGAGGCCGTGGGTTCAATCCCCATCACTCGCCCCATTTCCCCCCAATTCCTTCGCGTCTAGATGGCTTATGAGCGCCTGTAGGCGTTGGTAAAGATTAGATTAAATCGAATATGGTATCATTTTACCGTAATCGCAAATAACTGAAATTGCAGTACTTTTTGCATTGACTTGATGTCTTTGCTTGAATAGATAACATCTTCCGCTTGGATTAGCCTTTGTATGAATCCTGGCGGAAAGAGCTGATAGAGCTCTAATTAATAAAGTCCAAGAGGAAACTCATGAATACGTATTCTGCCCGTCCCAGTGACGTTGTGCGCAAATGGTACCTCATTGATGCGGAAGACCTTGTGCTAGGCCGCATGGCTGTTGAGATCGCAGACCTTTTACGTGGTAAGCATAAGACTATGTTCACCCCGCATATTGATACCGGTGATCATGTCATCGTCATTAATGCTGGGAAGATTCGTCTGACCGGCAACAAGATGTCGAATAAGACTTACTATTGGCACACGGGTCACCCCGGCGGCATTAAAGAGCGCACAGCCGGTCAAATATTGAGCGGCAACCATCCGGAACGCGTTGTTGAGAAAGCCGTTCGGCGGATGATGCCGAAAGGTCCTCTTGCTCGCGCTCAGTTTAAGAAGCTGAATATTTATGCAGGCGCTGAGCATCCACATGAGGCACAAAAGCCTGAAGTTCTAGATATCGCTGCACGAAACTCAAAAAATAAGAGGAGCGCCTAACACATGGCGGATACAACAACCTCTCTCGATAACCTCAAGGAAGCTGTAATTGAAGTTGCAGAGCCCCTTGAGCCAAAGAAAGACGAATTTGGCCGGTCCTACGCTACGGGAAAACGTAAAGATGCCGTTGCTCGTGTCTGGATCAAACCAGGGTCTGGGAAGATTGTGGTGAACAAACGCGAGATCGAAAATTACTTCCCTCGTCCTGTGCTGCGCATGATGATCAATCAGCCCTTTGAGGTGTCAAACCGTGAGAATCAGTTTGATGTTTTTTGCACCGTTTCTGGTGGTGGCCTGTCTGGTCAAGCTGGTGCCCTGCGTCATGGAATCTCTAAGGCGTTGACACTGTTTGAGCCTGACCTACGTCCGGCGCTGAAGAAGGGTGGGTTCCTGACCCGTGACTCCCGCGTTGTTGAGCGTAAGAAGTATGGCCGTCGTAAGGCGCGTCGGAGCTTCCAGTTCTCGAAACGTTAGGTTTGCTAGAATACTCTTTCGAAGGGGCGCCGTGTTTGACGGCGCCCTTTTTTTTGCTTTCTGCTATCATAGTCGGCATGGCGTATTCATATGGTGGTCCGGCGATGTGCTATGGGACATACGAAGTCTTCTTAGGGGCTAACTTTCTATTCGTGGAGCATGCATGACCACGGCGCAGTCCGGAATCACTAACCTCATTCAGTTTGCTATCGACCGGTTTCAAGCAGGAGATTCTGCGGCCGCTCAATCAGCATGTGATCAAGTCATCACCCAAGAGCCTGGCCAGCCGGTTGCACTCAACCTGCTTGCTGTTTTGGCGCGTAATTCGAAGCAGTGGGGAGAGGCGGAAGAGATTGCACGTTTTGGATTAGAGAAAAATCCTCAAAGCGGGCAACTCACCAATACGCTAGGTTTGGTGCTGCTAGACCGACGCAAGCTGGAAGATGCAGAAGAGCAATTCCGGCGCGCGAATATGCTTAAGCCCAATAGACCAGACTACCTTAGTAATCTTGGGCTAACGCTCCAGCACCAGGGACGATGGGAAGAGGCACTCGAAGCTTTCTCTATGGCTCTGGATGCTGACGCTAATTTTATACCAGCACGTTGTGGTCGTGCGTCTGTAGCGTCTGACCTAGCCCAGTTTGATGACGCTATCTCTGACCTAAATTTTGCTCTTAAAAGCGGACCTAAAACGCCGGACTTACTAAACTGTATAGCCAAGCTAGCCTTCTACCAAGGAGACCTGGATGCAGCTTATGATGCTTATGATGCCGTTGTCTCTATGACCAACGTAGCCGATGCCCACGTCAATCGCGGGCTCATACGGTTGCTGCAGGGGCGCGTATCGGAAGGAT
The DNA here is from genome assembly GCA_028822445.1 of Rhodospirillaceae bacterium. Classification (GTDB taxonomy): domain Bacteria; phylum Pseudomonadota; class Alphaproteobacteria; order Rhodospirillales; family Rhodospirillaceae; genus WLXB01. The sequence goes on from JAPKDQ010000008.1 coordinate 47,066, forward strand.
GGGGTGACTATAGCATGAGACGGCGAAGACGCTATGGGCGTCCGTCCGAGCGATATTCACAAGTTCCATTATGGCAAGGCGGTTCTCTTAGTGGAAAAAAAATTCTCGTTTGGTGTGAGCAAGGTCTAGGTGAAGCCATTCTGTGTGCATCACGATTAAACGACCTCGTGGATGAGGCCGATACTGTAGTGTTGGAATGTAACCAGAGACTGGTGGGCCTTTTTCAACGTTCCTTTCCAGATATTGTGGTTGTTCCAGAGCAGAAGAAACCTCATTCTGACATTGTAAATACCTCACCAACCTTGCAGGTCTCCATTATGGAATTGCTCGGGCATGCTTATCAGGATCGACCTGAATTCGCTCGTCGCTCTGCTTGTTTGAAAGCAGAGCCATCGAAGGTAGCCGTCCTTAAAGACAAGTACTCGCGAGCCTCCGATACGAATTTACTTGTCGGGCTCGCGTGGGGTAGTCCCAATGCAGAGATGGCACGAGAGAAGGGTATCCCAGTTAAGTGCTGGGCTCCGGTCCTAAACACCCCTGGCGTCACGTTTGTGAATCTTCAGTATGGCGATTCGAGAAGCGCTATGGCCGATAGCGCCTCTACAATTGGAATAACGCTCATTGACGATGACACTATTGATTATGGCGGGGCTGTATCCGAACAAGCAGATCAAATTGCAGCACTGGACCTTGTGATCACAGTATCAAACACAACGGCTCATATCTCGGGCGCACTGGGCCAAGAAACCTGGGTTCTTGTGCCGCCCATAGGGCCTGGAAACATGTGGTATTGGTTTACGGGTAGGCTTGATTCACCTTGGTATGGCTCCGTAGAGCTGCTGCGTCGCAAGGTTAATTGTGATGACTCGTTTATGGTCGACGTGTCTACTAAGCTTAAGCTCTGGGTGGACCAGAAGGCCTGATACACATTATCGAACGCGAGTGGGGTTTAGGTATGACAAAGCAGCGGTCACCAATCGTACTGCCATGGAAAGGCGTCGAGCCTGTAATCGCGGAAGATGCATTTATTGCTCCGAATGCGACGATCATTGGAGACACTCAAATAGCCTCTAAGGCCAGTATCTGGTTTAACGTCGTCCTACGGGGCGATGTGAGTTATATTAGAGTTGGTGAAAGAACGAACATTCAAGACGGCGCTGTTGTGCACGTTTCGTCGAAAGAGCTTCCGACCCTCATTGGAGCTGATGTATTGATTGGCCACATGGCGATTATTCATGCTTGTACTCTTGAAGATGGGTGTTTCATCGGGATGTCATCTACGGTTATGGATGGTGCGGTTGTTGAGAAGGGTGCCATGGTTGCCGCGGGCGCGCTTGTGGCCCCTGGAAAACGTGTCGGGGCGGGTCAATTATGGGCAGGAACACCAGCGAGATATGTTAGAGACGTGAAGCTCGAAGAAAGGAACAGCTTTCCAGAACAAATTCAGCGTTACGTTGAACTGGGGCAGGCATACTCTTCTTTGGTCTCGGACTGAAACTTCTGACACATTTTTCCGCTATTATTCTTCATTCTAAGTTTCTTTATGAGCTGTATCTGTTCCAGAATATGGTCTTATTGACCATCTAGTACTTTTGGACTGTTTAAGCATGTGGCGTTTTACATTAGCGATGCTTTGCCTTTTGAGGTTTTTTTCGGACCCAAGTCGGGGTATGGATTAGGAGGAAAGGCTTGGATGGCTCAGGGAGACACCCCTGCATATATCGGGATTTCCTTAGCCTTAGGGGCTAACATTGATCGGACCGGTGACCGGACCGGCATAGGGGCGAGTTTTAAAGGGGCGATCCATGGTTTTTGTGGCTGAAAATGGCGTGACAGACGAAAGAGACTCGATGTCCGTTGTGGCCCGGGTAATTGCCCCGGTGGTTGTGATCGTGATGCTCGGGGCATGCTCGACAGTGACCGATGTCTGGGATGGAACCACAGATATAGTAGGCAGCCTGTTCTCTAGTGATGAGGATGAGATTGCAGACGTAACTGAGAGTGGTTTCCCAGATTTAGCAGCGGTTCCTGCTGAGACACCGTCTCGCGGGTCTGCATCTGAGCGTGCAGCTGCAACAGAGGGTCTTATCGCAGACCGAAACCAAGCCCAATACACAGAGCAGGTCCGTCGCCGCGAACCAGTTGCTGTGCGGCCGCTGCAGGAAGGGAGCGCACAGGCGACATCTGCGAGAGACGGGCCACCACCACCTGTCGCAGCTCCGGTTGGGCAAGTGACCCAGGTTGATACGGCACCGCGCACTCGGCCATCATTAGCAGAGCGTCTGGGAGTGGCTCCTCCTCCTCCTCCTCCTCCAGTATTGGCTGCGAGCGTGCCACGGCCGGTGCCATCTGTGCCTATCGGTGCGTCCGCTCAGGTTCCGAGCAGCGCAATAGCGACGACAGTTATTGGAGGGGATTCTCTGGTTCCGTCAGCGGGTTCAGCTCAGGCAGGGTCCTCACCAAATGCGCTGGCATCGTACGATGCGTCTGCCTACCGAGTGTCCACTCACATCGTGACTATTTCTTTCGTAACGGGAAGCAGTAAGCTAACCGCATCCGACCGGCGAGCGCTGGATGATGTGATTAAGCTAAGAGCCGAATACAATGGTGCTATCCGGGTGGTTGGGCATGCGTCGAGCCGGACCCGGGACCTTGACCCGCTCACTCACAAGCTCGCTAATTTCAGGGTTTCTCTAAATCGAGCTAACTCCGTCGCTGCGGCCCTTATGTCGAAGGGGCTCTCCGCAGACCGGCTCTTCGTGGGCGCGGTCTCCGACAATGAGCCACTGTATTCTGAGGTTATGCCAGCGGGTGAGAGCGGCAACCAACGGGCAGAAATTTATATAGACTACTAACTGCCTAGAATTTGCCCTTGCACGGTCGCATTAGTGGTTCATTCACCCCTGTATTTCTGGCTGTATGTCTTCGAGCACGCTAAACCATCTCTAAGCGTACTTTCATCTACAATCTATTGAAATATTAATAAAAGCCATGACCCAAGAATTCCACCGCATAAAGCGCCTTCCTCCCTATGTATTTGCTGAAGTAAATGCGATGAAGGCTTCCGCTCGCGCTGCCGGTGAAGACATTATTGATCTTGGAATGGGTAACCCTGACCTCGCCACGCCCCCACATATTGTCGACAAGCTATGCGAAGCTGTGCGAGACCCTAAGACGCATCGCTATTCCGCGTCAGCCGGAATTAAGGGGCTACGCCTAGCGCTATCCTCATACTACGAGCGACGGTTCAATGTATCAATTGACCCGAGTAAAGAATGCATTGTGACGCTCGGGTCTAAGGAAGGCTTGGCCAATTTGGCGTCTGCGATGACGAGTCCTGGTGACGTCGTTCTTACCCCGAACCCCAGTTACCCAATACATCCATTTGGTTTCATTATCGCTGATGGCTCAGTGCAACACTTACCCGTAATACCAGATGATAATTTTTTGTATGCGTTGGAGCAGGCCGTTACACACAGTATCCCCAAACCGGTTGCGCTAATTCTCAACTATCCGTCGAACCCGACGGCGTTGGTTGCAGACTTAGATTTCTATGCGGAAGTCGTTGGTTTCTGTAAACGCCACAGTATCTGGATTTTGTCTGACCTTGCGTATTCGGAAATCTACTTCGACGGCAACCCCCCGCCATCGATATTGCAAGTTCCAGGCGCCAAAGACATTGCTGTTGAATTTACGTCTATGAGTAAGACTTACAGCATGCCCGGTTGGCGCATAGGATTCGTGTCCGGGAATGAGTTTTTGATTGGGGCTCTGACCCGTATTAAATCCTATTTGGACTACGGCGCATTTACGCCAATTCAGGTTGCCGCTGCAGCAGCTCTGAACGGACCGCAAGATTGTGTCGACAAAATAAGGGCAACCTACCAAGGACGGCGCGACGTTCTTATTGAAGGCTTTGCGCAAGCGGGGTGGGATATTCCATCGCCACCTGCAACAATGTTCGCATGGGCCCCTGTGCCAGAAGCGTTTAAGCACCACGGGAGCATGGGTTTCTCAAAATTACTTCTTCAGCATGCTAATGTTGCCGTCTCTCCTGGGACGGGGTTCGGCGAAAATGGTGAAGGGTACGTCCGGATTGCATTGGTCGAAAACAAACACCGCATTCGCCAGGCTATTCGCAACGTAAAACAATTTATGTCTGAGGCAGACAATGTTTTAGAGGCGGCTGAGAGAGAAAAGGTCGACCAATGAGCGAGCCATTGAAGGTCGCGATTGCTGGCCTCGGTACCGTTGGCATTGGAACGATTCAAGTCCTAACCATTCACGCTGATCAAGTTGCTGCAAGATGTGGTCGGCCTATCCAAATTACTGCGGTGTCCGCGCGCAACCGACGAAGAAAGCGCGATGCCGATGTCTCTAGCTATGTTTGGTTTGATGACCCTGTTGTGATGGCGAAAGAGGCCGATGCAGATGTCATTGTTGAACTTATCGGTGGCTCTTCCGGGGTAGCGCTAGACCTTACGAGAGAAGCTCTGGCAGCAGGCCGCCACGTTGTAACAGCAAACAAAGCGCTCATGGCTGAAGCGGGAGCCGGGTTGGCAATTGAAGCTGAAGCATCTGGTAAAACTTTGGCTTATGAAGCTGCAGTCGCGGGTGGCATTCCCATTATTAAAGCCCTTAGAGAAGGGCTTGGAGGAAACAGTTTCTCGCGGGTGCTCGGTATTTTGAACGGGACGTGCAATTATATTCTATCGACCATGGACGCGACGGGCCGTGACTTTGATGATGTTCTTAAGGATGCTCAGGATTTAGGTTACGCGGAAGCAGACCCAAGTTTCGATATTGACGGTGTTGATGCCGCTCACAAGTTGGCGATTTTAAGCAGCCTAGCATTCGGCACGAAAGTTGATTTTGAAAGCGTGTATGTTGAGGGAATCCGGAATGTTATTGCGAAGGACTTTGAGTATGCACGGGATCTCGGTTATCGCGTTAAATTGCTTGGCTTAACGGGTGAGCTGGACGGCGGAATTTATCAATGGGTACACCCGTGCCTCATCGATGCTCACGGACCGTTGGCCGCTGTTGATGGTTCTTTTAACGCCATCATTGCTGAAGGGGACTTTGTCGGGCGATCGACATATGAAGGACGCGGCGCTGGGGCAGGGCCCACCGCGTCAGCTGTTGTCGCAGACCTGATGGATATTGCGGCTGGCCGTTTCAATCATACGTTCGCTGTTCCCAGCGAAGATTTAAGAAATGCCGCATCTGTTCAAGTAGAAAAACGGGTGGGAGCATATTATGTCCGGCTTAAGGTTTTGGATCAGGCTGGCGTGTTTGCTGATGTTGGATCGGCCTTTCGAGACCATAGAATTTCCATGGAATCGATCATACAGAGGGACCATGACAGTGATGGAAATGTCCATGTTGTCATCGTCACACATGATGTTCTAGAGTCTCAGATGATGGATGCCCTAGAAGACTTGGAGAAGCACGAGGCCATGGTTGAGGCACCTCATTTTATCCGTATCGAAAACCTTGGTGGAGAATAACTAGGGGTGATTTGACTCTCCGCGTAGACGGGGTAGAACCAGTTTAGAAAGCCAATTCCCGGAGGGACTATGTCACTGCAACTTGATAGCAGCTTCAGTAACGTGCTGGAGCGTAATCTGGCCCTTGAAACGGTCCGTGTTACTGAAGCCGCTGCTCTGTCAGCCTCTCGATTGATGGGGCGTGGGGATGAGAAGGCTGCTGATCAGGCTGCCGTAGACGCAATGCGTCAGGCCCTCAACAGTCTCAACATTCAGGGAGAGGTTGTCATCGGTGAGGGTGAGCGCGATGAGGCTCCCATGCTCTATATCGGTGAGAAGGTCGGGACTGGGGAAGGCCCTAAGGTCGATATTGCACTCGATCCACTTGAGGGCACAACGATAACCGCCAAAGGTGGTCCTAATGCACTTGCCGTTATTGCCATGGCGGAAGCCGGTAATTTCCTCAATGCACCAGACGTGTACATGGATAAAATCGCTATTGGTCCTGGCTTGCCTGCTGGCATCGTGGACATCGACAATACGCCCGAAGAAAACCTAAAGGCTTTGGCTAGTCATAAGAAATGTGATGTGTCTGACCTCGTGGCTTGTATTCTTGATCGCCCGCGACACGAAGACCTTATGGCGCGAGTTAGAGAATCAGGTGCCCGTATCATGTTGATTTCCGATGGTGACGTTTCTGGCGTGATTGCAACGGCCGAGCCTGAGAGTGGCGTAGATATCTATATTGGATCAGGCGGCGCACCTGAGGGTGTTCTGGCTGCGGCAGCATTGCGCTGTATCGGGGGGCAAATGCAAAGTCGTTTGTTGTTCCGTAACGAAGATGAAAAAGCGCGCGCCCGCAAATGGGGTATTGAAGACCTTGATAAAAAATATTCGATGCTCGATATGGCAAAGGGCAACGTTATGTTTGCTGCGACTGGTGTAACCTCGGGCGCGATGCTAAGAGGGGTTCGTCGTTTTGCTGGTGGTGCTGTGACTCATTCCCTTGTTATGCGCTCGAAATCTGGAACTGTGCGGTACGTTGAAGCCCATCACCGTTTTGATAATGAGGACACCGAATAGGCGCGGATGTCTAAAGCTGGCTCCTCTCGCACTATTTGCCTTGGAGTTGCGCAGTCCCTAGAGGGTCGAGCGTGGCACACCGTAAATCCTAATGATCAAGTAACGGCTTCTCTGGTCCGATCATTAGACCTGCCTGATGCAGTTGCCCGTATCTTGTCTGCCCGGGGTTTTACACCGGAAACAGCAGAGCCTTTCTTAAACCCAACACTACGGGATTTGATGCCTAACCCGTCCACATTGGCTGGCATGGACGCTGCTGTCTCCAGGGTCATAAAAGCGATTGATGACAAAGAAAAGATTTCGGTGTTTGGCGACTATGACGTCGATGGTGCAACGTCCTCTGCATTACTCATTAGATTTTTTAAGGCTCTTGGTATTGAAGTCGAGAGCTACATTCCAGACCGGGTTAAAGAGGGCTATGGCCCTAGTATTCCGGCGCTCTTGAAATTGCGCGATTCCGGTGCTGACGTCGTGATTACTGTCGACTGCGGAATAACCGCATTTGAACCTCTCGCTGTAGCGGCTGAAGCCGGACTAGACGTGATTGTTATCGACCACCACAAAGCTGAATCCGATCTCCCACAGGCTTCAGCCGTTGTTAACCCGAACCGCTTAGATGATGAGAGCGGGCAGGGGCATCTGGCAGCTGTGGGTGTTACGTTTCTTGTTGTAGTCGCTGTCAACCGTGCCTTACGCGAGAGCGGATGGTACGAGCGAGCGGATTGCAAGGAGCCTGATCTTAGGAACTGGTTAGACATCGTTTCCCTTGGGACGGTCTGCGATGTTGTGCCGCTAATTGGGCTCAACCGCGCGTTCGTGAATCAAGGACTAAACGTAATGGCCCGGGCCGGTAACGCTGGCTTAGTTGCGCTGTCTAACGTGGTGGGATTGAAAGAAAAGCCAAGAGCGTTTCACCTTGGCTACATGCTCGGACCGCGGGTCAATGCGGGTGGGCGGGTCGGTGATGCGCCTTTAGGAACGCGTTTGCTCTCCAGCGACGATCCGGAGGAAGCCGCCGTGATAGCGATGCGGCTGAATGAACACAACGCGGATAGAAAAGATATAGAGGCCGCTGTTTTGGTTGATGCGATTGAGCAGGCGGAAACGAATGTTGATCCAGGCTCGTCCATCATTTTTGTTACTGGTGAGAATTGGCACCCGGGCGTCATTGGAATCGTAGCAAGTCGTTTGCGTGAACGGTATGACTTGCCAGCTTGTGTTGTCGCGTTTGACGGCGGGATGGCGAAAGGTTCAGGGCGATCAGTTCCGGGCGTCGATTTAGGTCTGGCTGTGCTTGATGCACGAGATGCGGGTCTGTTATTCAATGGTGGTGGTCATGCGATGGCTGCTGGCTTTACGGTCGAACAGGCTCGCCTAAGCGCTTTCCATGAATTTTTAGCTGATCACGTGAAACAACAAGTGGCGGCCGGTTGCGTGCAAGCTTCTTATATTGTTGATGCGGTGGTAACACCTGAAGGTGCGACTTTAGGCTTGGTTCAAAGTCTGTCGCGGCTAGAGCCATTCGGCGCAAGCAACGAAGAACCAAAAATCGGGGTTGCTAATGCTATGGTCGTCAAAGCAGATATTGTCGGGTCTGGTCATGTTAGGTGCATCGTCACGGGCAGTTCCGGTGGGCGTTTCAAAGCGATTGCATTCAACTGTGTTGATTCAGAACTTGGTTATGCGCTCCTGAACACACAGGGCCGCCCTATTCATTTAGCAGGTAGCCTTAGAGAAGATAACTGGCAGGGCCGCTCAGACGTTCAGTTCGTGATCGAAGATGGAGCATGGGCCGTATAAGGTCGTTCTTGGTTTCGGTCCATGAACACGGCATATGACAGTCGATATCTCTGTTTTAGAGTCCGTTGACACCCTGTACCGTGCATGCGACTTTTCGCTTGCTAGGCCCCGTAGAACGGGCCTTAGGCTATTCAAACAAGGGGATGACTTCATGGTCAAAACGATCCAATTTTTAGGTGCTGTAGCTTTGGCACTCGGGCTAAGTTTTAGTGCTCAGGCTCAAACCGGGGATTTCGATTCGGCAAATATGCGCTGCTTGGAGTACATCAATGGCCAGGGTGATGGCTCGACGAACAAGGCGAAAGCTGATATCGCTCGAATCTGGATCATGGGGTATATGGCTGGGAATTATACTGGCAGAGACAAGCTTAAGTGGTCAGATGACAGTAAGGCTGAAGGTAAAGTTGTTAGCGCTGTATTGAGCAAATGCCGTGAAAATCCAGAAGTTACGCTTTTGACTGTTGCTGAGTACGTTGCTTCGGCTCGTAAGCGGGCTCTACCCAGCACCTTAAGTAACGATTTCAACCCACAGACCTATATGTGTGGAGACCATGCTGACGGCAAGAAAGGATCGGCATCTGAACTTCGAAAAGCAGACATTGCTGAAGTGTGGGCTTTTGCCTTTGTTCAGGGGTTTGTAAATACAGATGACCCAGACCTGCTGATACCGGTTGAGAACAAGCCAGCAATCACAGGTGCTGTGTCATCAAACTGTGCCAAGAATAGAGAGTACTCGTTCTATGACTTGACCGCAGCTGTAGCTCCGATGGTTACGCCTAAGTAGGTCCACTAAATATCTTCTGTAGCGAAGGCCTGCCTAGTGCAGGCCTTCGGCATTTCTGGAACAAGATTTAGAGCGTTAAACCTGTTGGTGGAGTTGTATTGCCGTCACCCAGAGAGCGTTGCATTAAGACACTGTCGATCCAGCGATCAAATTTCCGTCCGGTCGACGGCAGAGCGCCAATGACCTTGAAGCCTAATTGGCTATGAAGGGCAATTGAGGCGGCATTCGCAGAATCACCGATGACAGAGATCATTTGCCGATAGCCAAGCCCCGTCGTCTTCGCAATTAGGTCTTCGAGTAACGACCGTCCAATACCTTTGCCGAGGTGCTTTTGGCCTACGTAGACGGAGTCCTCTACAGTATATCTGTATCCCCAGCGCGTCCGATAAAGGCCCGTGTAGGCATATCCAGCGATGACCCCACCCTGCTCGGCTACAATGTATGGCATATAGCCTTGTGTTAGGTCCTGAAAACGCCGGGTCATTTCTGAGACCGTAGGTATGGTCACTTCGAATGTGGCAGCGCTGGTCTCAACGTAGTGCCCATATATTGCGGCCACAGCCTCCATGTCGTCTTCTGTGGCATCTCGAATGCTGCCGGGTGAGGTTATGTCAGTCATTGTGGTATCACTTTCTGTCCAAAGAAAACGGCCATAAATGCTGGAGGTGAGCTGATTTATCGCTCTTTAGCACAGGTGGCGTTTTTTAGAGGTTCCCTCGCTGGCTGGCAATGGGTGGTGGACGCTCTATATTTCGAATTTCCGGGCTTGCGCGAAGGCGCAGGAGTAGGTAGATAGTCTCTTCTTCGATGGGTCCCCTTCGTCTAGAGGCCTAGGACACTGCCCTTTCACGGCGGCGACAGGGGTTCGAATCCCCTAGGGGACACCACCGCTTCCGGTGGCCATTGATTTTAAAAGAAATTTTTAGATTTCATCTATAGTCATCTAATTGGAACAAAAAGTAGGGATTATTTGTCTCCTTTTCGTTCTCTCAAAATTAGATTGATTGCGGTTCTCGTCGCCGGTCAGGGCCTAAATGCTCGCACCTAAGATTGGCACCACCTCCATAGTGTCCTCCTCGTAGCGCTTTAGATGTCTCTTGCCCGCACAGCCAGTATACCCCGCCATGCGGACACGTTTCTTTTTGGCGGAAGTTATGTGTAAAGAGTGCTCTATGGGTTATCCGGGGGTGTTGAGGTGAAGAAGGTGGTACAGTCTTATATCAACAATAGAGTTTTTTAGCTCCTAAAGACTAATCCGTGACCGGCATAGAAGAGATAAGGGGGCGTATTGTGATTTCTAAAACCTATGTTTTATCGTTTATTTTTTGCGTATGGGCAACGAACGCGGTTGCAGTTGAAGTTCTCTTCTTTGGCGCCACACGGAATACTGGTCTGGAAGCGGTGAAGCTCTTAGCGGAGCAGGGGCATGCAGTGACGGCTTTCGTCCGCGCGAGTTCTGATGTTGCAGCGCTGACTGAATTGGACGTTCGCCTGGTCACCGGTGATGCACTTGATTTTCCGTCTGTTGCATCTGCGTTTGAAGGGACACCTTACGACGTTGTGATCTCGACCCTGAGTGGTGGCATTCGCAACACGTCTGTCGATGGCCAAGGCAATATCAATGTTTTTGAAGCGGCCGAAGGCGCGGGTGTTGAACGCGTAATCCTGGTCACAACTATTGGCGCAGGCGGCACGGAATCTGTTCTCCCAGAAAGTGCGCAGCGTTTTCTCAAGCCCGTCATTGATGCCAAGACGATCGCTGAAAACGACCTGAGGACGCGTGAGTTGACTTGGACTATCCTCCGGCCAGGCCAACTCCCAGAGGGCGCGGCGACCGGAAATGGACTCCTGACGGAGGATCAATCCACAATGGGTATAATCACGATGGGAGAACTTGCGGCTTTAATAGTCCAGTGCGTGAGTGATGACGCTACATATAATAAAATTTTTCATACTGTAGATAGCGATATGACAGGGTCTGTCCCATCGTTTGAATGACTACAGTTGCACTAGTTTTTGGGCGTGAATGGTGAACCTGATCCGATCGGCTAATTCTAGTAAATTGTGTTCTTCAGCCTCCGATATGGTGTGTCAGACTGCATAGTGTCTTTCATTAATATTCTGAGGCTGCTATCGATCATCGGCGATAACTCAGACAGGTCTAGTGGCTTGAGATATTTGATTACCGAATCAAACTAATTATGGGCGCCAACTTCTCAATAGAAGCAGCGTGGCGTTGGCCAGTGCTTTGCGAGACAACTGGCCAGCGTAAGTTTTATATTTCTAAGGTCATGCCTAACCATCGTCCCAATGCTAGGGCCGGGGTTAACATCATGCCTGGCGCGAAGACACTGCCAAGCGTTGCACCACTCCCCAGCACTTCACCGGTCGCATATAAATTGGGCACTACCGATCCGTCCTTCCTGAGGACCCGCATGTCTTTATCAACGATAATGCCCACCGATGATGTGGCTGAGCTGCCCAGATGAATTACAGCGTAATAAGGGCCGGTGGATATGGTGCGTGGCATGTATTCCCGCCCTAGGTCATCTGATCCAGACGCGACGCTTTCATTGTACATGGCAACCGTCTTCGCAAGACCACCCGCATCGATGCCTGCTTTTTCAGCGAGCTCTTCGAGTGTGCCGGCTTTTATGAACATGGGGTTGTCATTGAAATGGGCGCGGTATTCCTCATCAGACCAGCGGGGAAATCCACTGGGCGCTGTTCTTAGAATTTGATCGTCAAAGACGACGGCATACCTGAATTTATCTTGCTTCACCAAAGCGGAAGCCCTGGTCTCAGACATTGGTTCATCCTCGCGAATAAACCGCTGTCCATCGTTATTCACCCAAATTTCCCAAGGCGGACGTGTTAGAGGGTTTGTGTCGAAGCGAGCATAGGGTGTTGCTGGAAAGGTATCTGCGGTTAGAACTGAACCCGTTCCGGCTCGATGGAGTTCATGGCCGCGTAACATTCCGCCAGCGGAGGTTGCTAGCTCCAGCCCTTTGCCAAGATTGCTAGGGTAAGATCCTGCTCCATAGGCGGGCTGACCCACAAGATTTTCAAATACCTCTGGGTTCATGGCATAGCCACCAGTGGTGATGAGTATGTGGCGCCCCTTAAAAGTATGCATGCCTTCGGCAGAGCGCGCTCGTACGCCTTTTACAGCTCCGGAATCAGACATCACCAATTCGGTTACCTCGGTCTCGAGCTGCGTCACGACGCGACCGCTTTCGAGTTCTGGTTCCAATTCTTTGAGGACGGCAGCGAGGATATCGCGTCCCTCATTCTTGCCCCAAATGTAACGCGCTGTAGTATAGGTGGGTCGGCCTGGATCGGAGCCGGTGACTGGATGCTCGGCCAGGGGCGTTAGACCGTTGTCGAGTAACCAATTGATTGTGTCTGGGGCTTCGTCACATGTTTTTCGAACAACGTTCTCGTCGGCCAAACCGCCTGTGATGCGCATGACGTCCTCATAATGTGCATCCGGGCTATCTATGATTCCTTTCTTAGCTTGGGTCCGAGAGCCCCCGGCGCTCACTTGACCGTTGGCGAGGTGAAGGGTTCCGCCGACTGATTCTGCTGCATCAATAAGTAATACTTTGGCACCACGCCGTGATGCAAAGATAGCCGCTGGTAGTCCAGCGGTTCCGGCTCCTACGATGATATAATCCCAATCCATAGTTTCTTTTCCCTCTGACCGATTGCTAAGCGCGGAGGACGCGACAGATGCTGCCGCGACAGTTCCTAAAAATTGGCGTCTCTGCATGGTGTTTTGCTCTTTTTCTATTTTGGACCGATGACACTCAAGTCGAGTCATGCGGTCCGCTAACTTATTAAAATTACTAATCTATTATGATGTGATCTGAATGCTTGGTCTACAATTTGTAGAATATGTGTGGTGGCTTTGCTCGTACAGTGGCCTGCCTTGGCCTGGGCGCTTGTGTCTACTAAGATTGATATAAATTCGATATAATAATGGCCTATTTTGGTTTGGGGATAAATGATGAAAACGTTAAGCTTTATGAGCGGTGCTTTCAGCTTATTGGCCTTTGCTGCACTGGCACAACCCGGTGAGGAGCAAAGTACCTCTCAGGGTCAATATCTTGCGCGAGCAGCGAACTGCGTTGCATGTCATTCAGTTCCTGGTGGAGAGGCGTTCGCTGGTGGACTTAAAATGGCGACACCTGTTGGCGATATTTTCGTAACAAATATTACCCCGGATGACGAAACAGGTATCGGAACCTATACGCTGGAAGATTTTGATAACGCTATGCGTCGCGGCTTAGCTCAGGATGGTCACCGGCTGTATCCGGCGATGCCGTACCCGTCTTATGCAAAGATTACAGACGAGGATATTGAGGCACTCTATGATTATTTTATGGATGAGGTTCCTGCAGTTTGGCAGGAGAATAAAGAAAATGAAATTCCATGGATACTCAGTTTTCGCTGGCCGATAGCAATTTGGAATATTCTCTTCTTAGAAGATGATACCTATGCCGCGGATAGTTATAAGAGCGATGCATGGAACCGCGGCGCCTATTTAGTTCAGGGACTCGGGCACTGCGGAGCATGCCATACCCCACGAGGTATCGCTTGGAATGAAGTCGCATTTGATGAATCGGACCCTGCCTACTTATCGGGGGCGTTTCTCGATAACTGGTATGCGTCAGACCTGACACAATCAAATCGAGCAGGCCTAGGCCGTTGGTCTAAAGAGGATGTGGAAATCTTCATGAAAACGGGCCGTAATAATCACTCGACGGCATTCGGGACGATGGACGAGGTGATCATTAACAGCACCCAATATCTTTCACACGATGATTTAGATGGCATGGCTATCTATATCACTTCGTTGCCTGGGGCGCATGATGGAGAATACGTTTATAACGATTATGCAGTTGCTGTTATGCGTGGACCAGAGCGAAAGGGTGCTCAAGGCGCTAATCTATATATGCAGAATTGTGAATCGTGCCACGTTGATACGGGTAGGGGGTATCCGCCGTATTTGCCACCTTTGGCGGGCAATCCACCCGTTATGGATTCGGACCCGGCTTCACTCATTAATATTGTTTTAAACGGATCGTCTCGCCTTATCGTAGACGGTACGCCTGATGCTTATCGTATGCCAGGTTACCGTAAATCTTTAAATGATCAGGAGATCGCCGACATCGTTTCATTCATGCGGTCGGAGTGGGGGAATAAGGCATCACCAGTTTCCGCTGCTCAGGTCGCCGGTCTACGGGCATTAACAGAGCAAGCCGATGACAGGATGCCGACCTTAAGAATGAAGTAGTCAGTCAAAGGCCTGTATGCAAAAGTCGCCGACCGCTGCGCACCAAGCATCTGTGCACACGTCAACGGTATAGATATTTCCTCCTGGAATTATGTGGGTCGGGATCTCAGGTATAAGGGGCAGAACTTGCTCAATATTCGGCGTTTCCACGTCACGGTCACCGTAGACAATTAGGATAGGGCACGAGATCAATTTAAGTCGGTCTGTCAGGTCGTATTTGTAGACGGCATGATAGGCAGACACGGATGAGTCCCCCGTCATTAAAGCAGTTAGAAATCGTTTCTGAAAGACCTTGGGATCGATCGGTGCAGCCACCTGCCATCGTGCTTTCCAGAGTTTAACTAGATGGGAGCCATCCTCACGGGGCGGGGGTGGTGGCTGCATACGAGGCTTACGCCGCGGAGCCCCAGGCGGCAGAGGGGTGCGCAGTGGCGGCCCGGATAGAACTAAGGCGCTAATACGTTCTGGGTATTGAATTGCGAGTTGAATAGCAAACGTTGCTCCCGTGTGGACACCGCAAACCGTGAGACAACCCAACCCTAAAGCGTCTGCAACTTCCGCGATAGACTGAGCGTAATCTTCTGGCTCAAGTTCCCTTTCGGGTTTATCGGAAAGCCCGTAACCGAGTGTATCCAGGGCTATTGTTCGGAAACGCTTACCCAAAGTAGGAAGAGCGGCCTCAAACATGCTCCCTGCTTGAGGTGATTGATGCAGCAGTAGAAGGGGGGGTAAATTTTTTGCCGCCGTATCGTAATAGTGAATCTGTCCGTAGGACGTATCCGCATATCCTCTGCGGACAGACGGCAAAGGCGTTACCACTTGCCCTGATCGGGCATGCTAGCCCAAGGCTCTTCAGGTCGCAGAGGTCCACCTTTCTGCAGCAGTTCGAATGATATGCCGTCGGGTGACCTAACGAAGGCCATAAACCCATCCCGCGGCGGCAGGTTGAGGATCAGGCCCTTGTTCATGAGGTCTCTACAGGTGTCGTAAATATTGTCGACCTGATAGGCGATATGGCTAAAGCTGCCATACCTCTCGCGATCCTCAGCATTGTGATAGTAGACGACTTCGATCTGAGCTTCGTCGTTATTGGGCATGGTCAGGAATATAATATCGCAGGGACGTTGGTGCCCCTGAAAACGCCGGACTTCAACCATGCCCATCTGTCCACAGTAAAAATCCAGCGCTTTATCAAGGTCAGTCACGCGCACGGCTGTGTGAAGATACTTCATGTTATGAAGCGCCTCGTTTTTGGTTTACGGCCGTTCGGTGCTTACTTATTTACCGACGTTTTCTCTGTGTGCCGGCGGCACCCAGCTAACTTTCCCATCTTTGAAACCCTCAATTGCGGCCTGCAGGGTTTCGTGGGCCAGGCAGCCACGTGGGCAAAGGTTCGTTAGTTTTTGCAAATTTATTGCTGCAGCTTCTTGGTTCCCCATCTTTAGGTAAAGTTCACCTTGATACTCAAGGGCACCCTTATGTGTGGGGTCTACCGCGAGCGCTGCGTTATAGTTTTCCATCGCTTCGTCATGTTTTCCCATGCTGCGTAGGCTATAGGCTTTAAGCGTTAGAGCCTCTGCATTCTCGGGGTACCACTCGATGATTTCATAATCGAGGTATGAGATGGCTTTCTGGTACTCGCCGGCATCGATCATTTCTTGAACCTCTGCGAAATCCAGATCGTCTTCCAACGGAAAGTCGACGCCAGCTATTGCCCACGCTTGCGCGGAAAAACCAGCTATGAAGATGACTGTGGTAATGCCCGAGACTATGGCCGAGTAAAGTTTATTCAATGGGCTCATCATTATTTTTCCTTTTCGAACTTAAAGTCGGTCGTGCCAGGTATAGGAATACATTTGGAACAGTATTCAAGAAACTAAAAACTATCTAGGAACAAAAAACCCCGCACTCAAGCGGGGTTCTTTGTCGATGTATACTTCAGACCTTATGGCTATGAGTGAGAAGCCTATTTGTTTTCACGAGTGAATGCGGCAGAGACGGGAAGATCCCCTTCGCGTAAGAGCGGTGAGTAGGTCAAATCGATAAAGCGGTCACGGTCTTTTTGCCACTCAGCATCTTGTTCTGCTGTGGGCATGTAGGTTTCGATCATCTCAGCTGTTACGCCTTTTTCAGCTAAGAGTGCTTCTACCACTTTCATGCGACGTCGGTTCGACCAGACTTCTGCACCGAGGGCGATGAGGCTGGTCATCATGTTGTCGAGAACTGGATTCCCGAGAAATACAGCGCGCTCAACATCGGATGCAATGAAATCAGACGCGTATGTTGGGCGATCTGTTTTGAGTTTACTTGTGGCCATGTATCTCACTCCTTAAATGCGGCGGAAGCTCAATTAAATATAGAATAGTGCGGTCTAGAGAAGTGTGCAATCGCCGTTATTGGTATATTCATTTCCTAGACCAATGCCTCAGGGCTAGTGGTAATCAACTATCCCATTGAAATCGTTGTATAATTAAAGTCAGTCATTAAACGCTAGCCATCTCGTCGGGTAGACCCCCCGAGCATTATCCACCCATCCACTAATGTTTGGGCGGACGAGTCGCCGCCCAGAATAGAAATAGAGCGGGATCATTGGCTGATCGGCCAAGGCTTGGCTTTCAGCTTCATAGGTTAATTTGGCCCGTTCCTTTGGATCATTCGTATACCAGGCTTTCAGGAAGAGCTCATTGAACTTGGCGCTCTCGTACTGGGTAAAATTGCGTGAGCTTAATTCTGAGTGCAGGAACTGTATGAAGGAGGCTGGCCCATAGTTTCCGGCAACATGCAGATAGCGGGCGACGGCAAAATCGTTATTCATACGGTCTGCGGCCAGAATTTTACGCTCGGTGTTCAGAAGTTCGGTCTGAACACCGACTTGTCGCCACATGGCGGAAATAGCGGCGGCTTGCCGTGCTTGCAGATTTTGAGTGTTGTATCGTATGGGAACGACCAATGGATTATCAAGGCCAAAACCAGCATCAGCCAGGAGGTGCTTAGCCTCATTTCGTTTTTCTTCCATGCTAAGCATCGCAAAGTCGGCTTGAGGGCGCCTCTCGTAATTACTAACCGTCGGTGGGACGTAGCTGTAGGCGGGTGTTTCGCCCGTGCGTAAAACCCTATTTACCAACGTTTCTCGATCAATGGCCATGGAAAGGGCACGGCGCACACGAACGTCGTCGAATGGCGGTAATTTTGTATTGAACAGATAGACTTCGGTCGTTAGTCCGGGCGTAACCCGTAACGTTTCAGGCATCGTTTCTTGGATGAAGCTGAGTTGATTGGGCGGAAAGAATACGAGCGCGTTTAATTCACCCGACTGAAACCGACGAAAGCCCGTATTCATGTCTTCCGACGGGATATGGTAAACCACATCCAAGTTCACATTATCTGCATCATAGAAATATTCGTTCTTCACGAGTTTGACGTGAGAACCAGGCAACCACTCGGCTAGTTTAAACGGACCGTTCACTACCATGTTTTCTGGCCGGGTCCATGCGGTGCCATATTTTTCCACGACATGTTTAGGTACGGGACGGGCATCGATAGCGAGCACGTCCATGAGGTACGGCGCAGGATAGGCTAGTCGAATAATTAGGGTGTCTGAATCTTGCACTTCAACGCCCAAACTTTCTATGGGTAGCTGACCCTTGCTAATTTCCAGAGAATTGAGGATGGGACGGAAGTATTCCGCTGTGCGTGAGGCGGTTGCGGGATCAAGCTGACGACGAAACGTATACAGAAAATCATTGGCGTCGATGGGCGTGCCATCTGACCACAGCAATCCGTCTCGCATATTGAAAGTATAGGTTAAACCGTCTTCACTAATCGTCCAGGATTCAGCAGACCCGGGGATAGAGGCATCCGCTGCCGATGTTGTCGCCAGTGGCAAGAACATGTCAGTCAGGATCGTCGATTCGAATGCTGCGAGAATTTTGTGTGGGTCCAGGCTCTCTGGATCACCACCGCCACCGCGTCGGAACACACGTTCTTCCTGGGCGCTTACGGACGTTGAAAATAGCAGTGACCCGAGGATCAGGGCGATCACGCGGACAATTTTTATATGGCTCATTATACCGGCATCCTTGGGTTTTACTGGTTCTATGTGCCTGGCCGTGGTCAGGCTAGGGATCTAATGCGGGTGGTGAGGGACGTAAACTTTTTTAAGGATCGATTTAGGCGCTCGTCAATTGTGTTTATGCTGCTAAGAACTCTATAAAGTACTTTTAGCATATTCTGGGGCCTGGTCGCGTAACGTCGTTTAGGCTATGTACTTTTTCGTGATATCTCGTCGTTTAGCCTGGCCTGAGCCTTGGCCCATCAATATCTATGCATATCAAGGGCCATGAAGCTGCCCAGTTGGCTCGTTGATGGCACAGCCAACATGTACCCGAGGTCAGAGAGTCTCGCGTTACTGAGTTTGGCGGTGCTTCGCATGTGGTTGAATTAGCCGTCCGGCCCTGCAAGCAGGCATGAAAGTTTTTTATCACCCTACCCCATAAGGTTTGGCATTCAATGATGTCTATTTGAATGGATCCATTGTCCTTTGCCATTGCAACTGAAGCAAAGAGAGGAATTTATGTATGGGTTAGTCCTTACCAGGGGTTTCTAGAACGTACCACGTATCCCAAAACCGTAAAAAGAACCGTTCTTTTGGGTCCGAAATTCGGTTCGTAGAATTCCTGCATCTGCCTGCGATTCTTGGAATACAGTTCTGTTACGTTTGCTCTTTGGTTGAAGAATATTCCCCCAGAACATGCGGCCTACAATTCCATTATCAAACCGTTTTTCTGCAAAGAGCCGAATGTCAAAACCTGTGCTTGCCCGCTCAACCGTATCGAAATCGCTTTTGATCTTTGGACCACTTGCCGCAACTGCTGCTCCATATGATATCCCGAGAGATTGAACGTCATGGCGAGCATCAATACTCAGTTTATATTTTTTCTGGCCGGCGAAGCGCCGATTAACACCTGTAAATGGGTCCTCAACATTTGAATGTTGCCAGAGAAAGGTCATTGAAACAACGGCATCGATCAGGCCAAGCTGGCGTAGTTGAAGGCTAGTTTCGATCTCGGCACCGTAATGTTTTCCTGAGCCGAGATTACCCGGCGCGGAATCCTTTGCGCCAAATGGAACCTGATCAGTCACGTCGGTGACCTTGCGGTAAAAAGCACGAAGATTGACTACTCCTGCTTGATCCGACAGGCGGTGTTCCGTGCCAATCTCAAAGTCCCATGATTTCTCAGGGGCGAGGTCAGGGTTGCCTGCGTCGATCTCTCCATCATCCCTGTCTAAGGCCGATATAAAATCAGCAAATTCCAGCTGGCCAATATCACGCCGGACGGATACAAAGATTTGAGTTCTATCCGTTGCGTTGTAATAGACATCGAGGCTGGGCTTAACGAAGTTGAACTTGCGGCTTGTATCCACGTCGGAGCCAAGTTGATCTAGCCAGGAATATTCTGCCGCTAAACCGGTTTCCACTTCTAGGTTTGATGTGGCGTTCCAGCTGTGACTAGTAAAGACCTCAACGCGATCTTCTGATACAACTTGATCTGCATTAAAGACGCCTCGGCTAATCTGTAATCCATTATTTACATCAAAGAATGTCTGCGTTTTATCGAGGGAGTTGATTGCGCCTTCTACGCCTAGTTCTAAGTTATGCCTTTGGGCAAGGCGCCAATCTAGCGTGGTGCGTAGAATTTTCTCTGTAGCCTTTTCATCGCTGGTATCTCCGGAAACAAGGGTTGATGTGCCAGGTTCGAAGGTGAATAAAAAATCTTCGTTTTCGCGGTCTTTTTGGTCAACGGCGTATACGAATAAACTCTTGAACGTGACGCTCTTTCCTAAGGGAATGGTATAATCGCCACTGATTTCATATTGGAGGTCTTTCCCTGACAACTGCTCGATGCCGCCGCCATTAGGGGTCAGAGAACTGTCCATGTTCGGGAGGGATTCGAACTCAACATCGCGCTGGCTACTAATTGGCCGGTTTTGAATAAAGCCGCTGAGCTGGACTTGATGATCTTGGCCCCACGAATAGGCAGCGCGACCGCGGCCAACGTAACGGCGGCTTTTCATCCGCCGTCTCTCGGTGCGGTCAATGAGAAGCTCGCCTTGCGAGTTAGAAAGGAATTCGCGTTGCACGCGTGGCAATTGTCGAGGGCGCGTCTCGCCAGATAGCGTGTAACTCCAGTTTCCCGGTTCACCGCTTATTGATCCAGAAAGCGTAGGCATGATTTGTCCATCCGTGAAGAAAACAGACCCGGCGTTCCACGTGCCGCCCGGACTGCCGGTGTCTGTAAGGACGACGTTAATCACCCGCCCACCGACGTTTGCGTCGATTTCACGGACGTTCCCGGTGATGACTTCAATGCGTTTGACTTGGCTTGCGGGTATGCGCTGAAAGTAGTCTTGAATGCTGTTACCTTTGGTGGTTAGGCGTTTCCCGTTGATGAGAATCTGCGTCGTTTGCGACCTTAAGCCTCTCCGGTCATCGTCTCCAGACAGAGAACCGCTATCGCTCAAAGCCCCAGCCGCACCCGGTACGCGCTCAAGCATATCTTTCGCGTGACTGGGTCTATAGGCCGCGAAGAAGTCGGGTTCGTAGACGGTGACCCCCTCTTCTTGTTCTGCTGCTGAGGATGGTTGGTGAGCCGACGCGCCTGAACCCAGCATAAGCGTAGCGTAGCAGGCTAAGAAAAAAGCAGTCCAATAATTCTGCAAGCGGGTTACTCCTTTAGCGGGAAACTCAATCGTTGCGTGACTATCCCGCTGAAGCTCGTCAACCCGTTAGCAATGATGCGTAAGCCTATATTGGTAGGCTATCAATCAGGTGCATGCAATTATCGTGGATTTAAAATCTATTCTCGCTCTGTGATCGCGTAAATTGTGCGGATATGTTCTTCCTGTGCCGACGTTTCTATGGCCTCTAGCCGTTGTGCGCGGACCTGGGCGATAGCGTCATTACCCGGAGCGCCCAATTCTACAAGTAGGCGTGCGGCAACCATGCCGGCTCGCCCACGGCCGCCGCGACAGTGAAGAAGGATCGTTTCGCCTTTCCTGATGGCTTCCCTCAAAACCTGGCCGGTATCTAACCACGCTTGTTCCCAACCTTCCGAAGGGATTTGGAGGTCTGCGATTGGACAGTGTCTCCAGGCCATGCCTCGTTCTCTGCAGGCTTGCTCCAGTATTTCCCCGGATAAAGCGCAAGCCATGATCTCATGCCCTTCCATGAGCGTCACCATCGTTGTTACCTCGGCGTCGCGCGCTGCATCTAAGTCGATGTCTAGGTCGCGATCCCAGGGGCCAGTCGCGGCGTTTGGTTGTTTCTTTCCAGGACACATCGTAAAGAGAATGCGGCCAATAACGTTAGGAACCGAAACGGACGCTAAGGGCAAGGGGTGCGTATTGCTCGTTTTTACAGGGCGCATGTTTGGCCTTAATGTTCTGATGGTGCGCGAGGCACTTCTAGTTGATGACCGTTTAGTCGCAACCATCGCACCCAATCATCTTGCAATAGGCTAGCCTGCCGGGCGAGCTGTCGGTCCTGAGATTGCAATGCACGGATATAAACTTGGGTACTGGGTACAAAGAGGTCATGCCAAGCTACCGGTAAATCAGAATGAAGTTTTGCGAGGACATGGTCATGGACGAGGCTAGCTTGCCGTGTGGCTTCTTCATATCGCCCGACGAGATATTTGGCGTCGCCAGCATCAATCATCCCACCTTTAGCGTTGGCGTAGGAAATCGCTTCGCGGACTTCGAGCATGGCTTTATGGTAATGCTGAGCGTTTGCTGCATCTGCTGGATCCCATTGGTGGAACAGCACCCAGAAGCCGGCGGTGAGGGTTGCTGCTAGAGCAGCCAACCCAGCGTGTTTTTGTTGACGGTTAAGAGTCAAAGAATTTCCAAGATGTTTTCGGGGGGGCGACCAATCACGGCTTTGTTTCCAGAAACCACAATCGGTCGTTCGATTATGGCTGGGTGCTCTGCCATGGCTTTAATAATCGCGGCGTCCGTCATCGTGGCGATATCCAACCCGGCTTCTTTGGCTTCTTTCTTTCGCACGATGTCACGGGCAACCATGCCGAGTTTGAATAAGATATCTTTCAAAGCGGATTTGCTGGGCGGGTCCTTAAGATACTCGACGATTGTTGGGGTAAGTCCACTTTCCTCGATCAGCGCCAAAGTTTGGCGTGACTTAGAGCACCGTGGATTGTGATAAATGATTGTCGCCATAGTGTTTCCTCAACCCCTACTTAAATCAGAACGCCGTCATTGTCTGTCGAGATGGCGATGTTTCCGACTGCGCCGATGAACATATAGGTTCCATCTCCGACCTGGTTGGATCGAACCTGGACTGTATCTCGAGTGAGTTGGACGAGCGCTAGTTGCAGCCAACTTTTGGCAAGTAGCACTAAGAGCGCCGCAAACTTTATACTAACCATGCTCTCTATCCTTGTTCTATGCCTCTGATTGAAGCAATCGTGTCATGCATAAGCAGGTTGAATAGGTAGCTAATCAAAGTCCTCAAATTTATCTTCGGTCGGATTTAGCCACTGAACAAACCCATTGCTAATGTCGAAGTAAAACCCATGAAGTTCAAGGCTGCCGTTGGCAATCCGTTCAGTTACCCAGGGAAAGGTTTCCAAGTTTTGAAGCGAGAGGCGCACAACCGCCTGCTCGGTTTGGACCGCTCGATTCCTGTCTTTATTGTTGCCTTGTTGCGCAATTTGAACAGCGTGTTCCGCAATCGACATCCAGGGACCAATAAACTCACCCTCTGGCTGCTTGCCGTCAGCCATTCCTATCAACGCCTGAATACCGCCGCATTGTGCATGCCCCATCACAATGATATCGGATACTTCCAGACCCTTAACGGCGAATTCTAGTGCGGCGCTTGTGCCATGGTAGCCCGGCTTTGGTTCGTAGGGGGGCACTAGATTAGCGACGTTACGGACGATAAAAAGGTCTCCGGGTTCTTGGTCAAACATTAAGGCCGGGTCGACCCGTGAGTCGCTACAGGCTATTACTAAAGCCTTTGGGTTTTGTCCGCGGTCCGCCAGTTTCTTGAATAGCGGTTGATAATCGGGAAGGCGGGTTTCTTTGTATCGAGAGTGCCCGGCTCTAAGTTCTTTGATGAGCGCCGTCATTTTATGTCCTTATGTTCACAATAACCATTTAGCGAAACCATCTATCGGGCTTCTTTATTCTGATTTCAAGAAGATGCTGCACGTCTTTGAATAATGATCAAGCGAGTGGCATTGACTGCCACAATAAGGACTAGCCCCAAGGTCACGACGAACGGCAGAACGGGGTTAATATCAAGAAAGAAGCTCCCGGCGATTAAGGGGCCAACGACACGTCCAACCATGGCGGTCCCATTAGAGAGTCCAAGCATGTAGCCAACTTTGTCTTCAGGACTCACTTTGGTGAGGACGCTAAATAGTACGGTATTCCAAAGGCCAATGCCAATGATTGCGACCCATAGGCCAGCTATAGAAACCCATACATTAGAGCCGTAGAGAAAGGTCGATAAGCCGGCCAGGTTAATAATGGCTCCGATGAAGTATGCACCAACGTCTCCAAAGCGCTTTGAGAGCGGTCCTACGAGGCCGATGGTTGCCACCATATAAGCAAGGCCCATAGAAGCCATGCCAAAGCTGACGTTGTTGGGCCCCCAATCGTGCAGTCCTTGGGCCCAGAACGCGAATGAAAATTGGTCTGAGCCACTGACATAGCCGCCGATAAAGAACTGTATGATTAGAAGCGTCAGTCCGACCCTGCCAAGCGTAACTCTAGGCGTTTTAGCTACAGTGTCTGATATTATTTCAGTGTCGTTTTGTGATTGTCTCAATGCCGTGCGTCGTTTCTCCCCCGGCCGTGTTTCTTTCAGGAAAACCACGCCAATGAGTGTCGCTAGGGCGCCCAGTCCAGCGGCTAAGTACGATGGCATCGCGTGTGTAAAGGTATCCAGATCACTGCCCATGAGCAGGCCACCGAATACGGGGCCAATGAAAAAGGCGAGGGCTGTAGCGCCGGACCCATACCCTAAATATTTCGCGCGATTTCCGTGGGTCGTTGAATCCGCAATCATGGCAAAGCCGATGGAGACATTACCACCCGTAATTCCCTGTAGAGCACGTGCCACGAACATGGAGTCGATGCTGTCCGCTAGACCAAAAATGATAAAGGTCAAGGAACTAGACGCGAGGGAAATCATAAAGATCGGTTTGCGGCCGAATTTATCGGAGAGCTTGCCCCATATCGGTGCGACGAAAATCATCAACGCTGGCATAAGGGTAAAGAGTAATGAAATTTGAAATGATGTTGCGCCGTATTTTTGCCCGATGAATGGTAGCATCGGGAGAATAATACTGGCCGGTATCACAGAGGCAAAAATAGTGACGAAAAGGACGGGCACAGGCGGGATACCAAAGGTGATAAGGAAACGACGCTTCACTTGAGCCTATCAGCTATTTGAGTCAACGCGTTTGTCTGATCGCTTGATCCCTGGCGGTATACATGGTTAGCGTGAGGCTCATTTTTTAGTCGTAAATAATCGGAGTTCGTCAATGCCGTTAGTCGCCCGCCCAGGCTTGGACCGTATTCAATCCTATAAACCTGGACAACGCCCGATTGGGGGCGGGGGCCCTGGCATTAAGCTGTCTGCTAATGAGTCAGCCTTGGGGCCAAGTCCAAAGGCAATGGCTGCCTATGCCGAAGCCGCTAGGGTAATGGAACGCTACCCTGATGCCAACGCTGTCGGCATTCGGAATGTAATTGCTGACAGATACGGTATTGCAGCGGAGAAGATTCTCATGGGAATCGGCTCCGATGAACTCTTAAGTGCGTTGGTCCGGGCATATGCCGGTGCAGGCGATGAGGTTCTTTACCCAACGGCAACATTTCCCATGTACCGCATCTATGGGCTGTCCACGGGAGCGAACATTGTTCAGGCGCCCGACGCTGGACATAGCGCGGATGTTGACGCGCTTCTCACCGCCGTGACCGACAGAACAAAGGTTGTGATCGTCGCCAACCCGAATAACCCGACCGGCACCTATTTACCCGGTGATGAAATGGCCCGTCTTCGTGCTGGCCTGCGTGATAACATTCTCCTTATTATCGATGCGGCCTACGCGGAGTATGTCGCCAAGCCTGACTACGATGTGGGAATTTCTCTGGTAGAGGCCACCGACAACACGGTTATGACGCGCACGTTTTCTAAAGTGCATGGAATGGCATCCCTGCGCATCGGGTGGTGCTATGCCCATTCCGATGTTGTATCCGTGGTTGGTCGGATTCGGTCTCCGTTCAATGTCTCAAGCGCGGCGCAGGCAGCTGGGATCGCGGCGCTGGAAGATAAGGCGCACGAAGACGCGGTGGTAGCCCATACGGCGAAATGGCACAGCATTGCGACGCAACGATTGTCCGCACTAGGGCTCGAAATCACTGGGACTGAAGGCAACTTCGTTTGTGTCGAATTCCCTGATGAAGATGGCAAGCGTTCGACTGACGTGTATGAGTTTCTTCGTCAACGCAATATTATTGTTCGGGCGATGGCCGGATTTGGGCTGCCTAAACACGTCCGGATCACCATTGGTCTCGATGAGGAAATGGAGGTGTGCCTTGAGGCTACCAATGAGTTTGTTAAATCGTGGTGAGATAACAAGTGTCTTTATGGAAGAGATTGCACCTTAGGGTGCTCGCCGTGGTCTAACGGACACGTAATTCACGTCGCCCTAAAAACCCTCTTTGCCGTAGTTTTCGATGACCATTAGAACACCAGGACGACCGCCAGTTTTAACGCTTCGTAATTCATGTGTATGCGGCCTTGGAGCACGTCATCTGGCTGGCACTCCATGACGTCATTGAATATTAGTCTTTAATTCTCCCAGTTTTCCGTAAACGAATAAATCAATAAACCAACGTATCGAATTCGCGCTCTATGGGTGTTCGTGCCAATATCGATCCGGTCTCAAGAGCCTAATGACTGCCGCTAGCTGAAAGGTGTCTTATTGCTTAGATTCCTAGTGCTCCTGGGTTCATTAGGCCCTTGGGATCAACATGAGCCTTTAGTGCCTTTACCATCGCCATGGCGCCGGCATCGCGCTCACGTGTATATGGATAAACCTTACCGATTTGCATATGGGCTCCGCCACACTCGTAAAAGCAATCGATTATACCTTTCTTCATCTCTTCGACGAGCTTGCGTCCATCCATATTGACGGGGAAGTCGGTCAGTTTCTTCAGTATTTCTGGGTCAGTGTGGCGATCATGGAACGGTTCGCGCGCATCTTCCCAATAAAATACGGGCTCATATAGGAACCCATTGGTTGCCAGCGTTGTGAACATCGATGCCGTAATAACCTTGTGCTGCTCCATCTGGCCTTTGTAGCGCGTGTGCAACGCCATCAGTTTATCCTGGAATTCTGCAACGCGAGAGAACGGAAGAATGCCGTGAAGTGGAACCCAGCGTTCTCCGGACATGCCAAGGAGCGAGAAGGGAGGAAAGGGATAGGCACGGACAACGGCCGGAACCGTATTCACGATTTCATTCCCGAACGGCCCAACGGCTTTACGAAGCGCGCTGAGTTGGCTCTTCATTTCACGCATATCGCGGGCTTCGCAAATGAAGTGTGCCGTATATTCGGCTTTATCGATAAACCGTTTGCCGGCCAGAGCGATTTTTAACATCTGCCATGCGCCAGCAAAAATGTTGCGGCCAGCTGTACCGACAGCCCATAGTGTCTTGAGATCTTGAGCCAGCCCTTGGCCACCCGTGAATACTTTCATAACCGTCGTGTCAAAGCCGAAAGCTTCTGTCGGTAATCCTTCACGCGCGGCAGCGGCCATGCCTCTATGGAGGCCGCTAAATTCATCAAACGCGTATGAGAGCCCCATCACGACAGGTAAACGACGCTGTAGGCGCAACGTAATCGTGGCTTTGATCCCCAATGCGCCTGCATCATTGCAGAACAATCCAGTGAGGTCTGGTCCATAATGGCGAAAGAACGGGCTATGATTGGGTTGTCCTGCGGACCCGGTGGTTACGATAGACCCATCCGCTAACACAATTTCCATGCATTCGGCAGCAACACCAGAGGGGCCCCATTTCGATGACCCATACGTGAGGCTGCCCTGCGACATTGAGCCGCCGACCGTTGCAGTCATACCGGAGAACGGACCCCAGAAAATGGGCCTTACGTTTTTGTCGGACAAAGCGTCTTCTAGTGCTGCCCAGGTGCATCCAGATTCTACGGTGACATACATATCCTCCGTATTAATTTCGAGAACACGGTTCATTTTTCGTGTGTCGACGGTAATGCCATTGCTTGTTGTGGGAACGTATCCGTCGGTGTAGGAAAAACCTCCACCGCGAGGAAACAGCGCAACGTCGGCTGATGTAATTGCGGCTACTGCTTGAGATAGTTTTTCTTTTGAATCAGGTTGGATAACGGCCAGTACGGTGGGGCCTTGGTTGTAAACATCTTGCGAGTAGTAAGACCGTTCGGTCTCATCAAGAATGATATTGTCCGCACCTAGGATGCCCGTGAGTGAAGTGATTAAACTAGAATGGGCGGATACAGTTTGGGCTTCAGACATCACAGACCTTCCTTACATTTCTGTTCTTGATATTGGGCGTCGAAATGCAATTAGCAAATCAATCGCGATACGTATCCGCTAGGTTGCGGGCATATGCGCTTTATCAAAAGCGACTGCGATGTCTTCAGCTGTCTTTTTCATATGCGGGACGTGTTTCTCGATCGCTTGGTCAGCTGTTAATGCGGACCGAATAAACCGTACGACTACACCGCCGATTACACGGCGCTTAATGTAAAGCGGAACCGCAATACTCATTTCTTGCATGGAAGGATTATCGTATACTGAAAACCCATTTCGCCGAACTTCTGCTAAGATCCGCTCTACCAGTTGACGATCCCGAGAGAAGTTGTCTTCCATGCGGTCGGATTTCTTCAGGACTTCAAGTAAGACGTCTCGCTGTTCATCGCTGCAAAAGGCGAGGTAGGCGCGTCCGGAAGACGACCCTAAGACCGGAACGCGAAGGCCAGCCGAGTACCTTTCTAGGGCAAGAGGGCTGTCGCGGTCCGTGGTTTCCCGGACTAGCATCGACATGCCGTTCAAGGTTGAGATGGCGAGAGGCCATATGACATCGTCGGCGAGTTTGTTTAGTAAGGGTTTAGCAATTTCTTGCACCCAGCTCTCGTCATCATAGCCTTCGGACAGAGACCTTACTTTTGTAGTAACCCGGTACCGGTCATCACTGATGTCGCGAACGGCATAACCAGAAACACAAAGTGTTTCTAAAACCCGGTAGGCTGTCGTTCGCGGCAATCCGACAGCCTTGGCAATGTCGGTGACAGTTGCGCCATTGCGAATGTTCAGCTGTTGTATGGAATCCAGGCCTCGCATCAGTGCCCTAATTGGTCTGACTGAATCTGTGCTCTGCTTCTTAGTGGGCATTGCGTAGTGTCCTGTGCGTGATCGCATTCATGAAAGTCTTAGTGGACGGACGTTATCACTCATGGCTAACCGCAGCGTGGAGGTATAAGACCGCAGAGTAGAATATTATGCACACATGGTATGCCTTTCGACCGCTAGGTGGACAATCATTCTCGGAACCCAACTACAATTCGAAAGCAAGCTACATAATGTATGGCGGGTCCTTTAGTGGACCACAGAGATGTTAACTTGATAGACAGGGGGCGGTTGTGAGCCTTACAAAGACACTACTGTGAATAGTGAAGCCCTCCATACAGGTTCTGACTTGGTCTTAGATGGGGAAGTCGGTCTAGATCCGTCAAAGGACGATGATGCGCGCCGCGCGTTTCGGGATGCTCTCGGACAGTTCTGCACAGGTGTCACCACAATCACCACGGTGTCCCAAACAGGAGAGCATATCGGCATAACCGCCAGTTCGTTTAATTCACTGTCGCTCGACCCGCCGCTGATCCTCTGGAGCATTGCAGAGACAACCCCTAGTTTTGATTGCTTCTCTAAGGGGGAGCCTTTTGTTGTCAATGTTTTGGCGGCAGACCAAGAAGGCCTTGCGATGAAGTTCGCTCAATCAGCAACGGATAAGTTTGACGGGGTGAGTACACAGCTCGGATTGCGAGGCATTCCAATTATTGATGGATGCGTTGCCTATCTGGAATGTGAGGTTGATGCGCGACATTCTGGGGGCGATCACGATATTATTGTCGGGCGAGTTCACCGCGTGTTTAACCTCCGAAAAGCCCCACTATTGTTCCATGGCGGAGCATTTCATTCACTTATTGGACGTAACGCGTAAATATTCCTTTATCAAGTGCGCGAGCCTCTGATTCCTGATCACTTCGTGGACAATGTCTTAGGCTGACTTGTTCGGCTATGTGCCAGTGCTAAAATCACATTAATAACTACCGGATGGTCGGGCAACAATCCGGAAACAAACTGACAAAGTCCAAGGACGTATTCATATGCCGATCAATCTAAGGGGCAAAGACCCAGTCATCATCGCGGGCGCTGGCCCAGTTGGCTGTACGCTGGCGTTGTACCTGGCGCGCGAAGGAATTCCGGTCTTGATGTTTGAGGCGGACTCAGAACTCCCAGAAGACTTGCGGGCTTCTACGTGGCACCCCCCAACGCTCGACATGCTCGATACATTGGGCATCACAGACGAACTGTTAGGGACAGGGCTTATTGTTCCGAACTACCAGTATCGTGATCGCCGGTCCGGTGAGTACGCTGATTTTAAAATGGCAGACCTTGGCGATGCGACGAACCATCCATACCGTTTGCAGACAGAACAGTTCCGACTGACACGCATCGTGTGTCGAATTCTGGAAGGCATGGACAATGCCGAAGTGCGCTTCAGTCACACTGTTACCAACGTGTCTCAGGATGCGGATTCAGTGACGGTGACGGTCGACACACCAGAAGGGTCAGAGGATATTCGTGGATCTCTCGTCTTTGCCGGCGATGGCGCCAACAGCGCGATTCGGCGCAAGGCATCGATCGAGTTCGAAGGCTTTACATACCCAGAGAAATTTTTGGTCGCATCAACACCATATCCTCTTGAGGACCATTTCCCAGGCCTAGCGTGGGTGAACTATATTGCGGACCCCGATGAATGGTGCGTGCTGCTGCGATGCAACAACTTGTGGCGCGTGCTATTCCCTACACCTTCCGAATATACAAACGAGCAGCTTTTGTCTGACGACTATATTCAGGAACGTCTTCACTTCTTGGCAGAGTTAGACGGAGACTTCGAAGTCGAACACCGCACGCTTTACAACGTCCATCAACGTGTGGCGAAAGACTATCGCATAGGCCGCATCTTGCTTGGCGGTGATTCAGCGCACGTGAATAACCCGCTTGGCGGCATGGGGATGAACGGCGGCATCCATGATGCCATTAATCTTGCTGAGAAACTCATAATGATAGACCGTGGCGAGGCGGATGATGACATCCTAAATCTCTACGATCGCCAGCGCCGCATCATTTGTAAGGATTTTGTTCAAAGCCAGAGTATCGCCAATAAAAAAGCGATTGAAGCGCAAGACCCTGAATCGCACAAGAAACAGCAAGAGAAGTACATGGAAGCAGCGGCTGATCCAAAACTGGCCCTACCATTCCTGCGCCGCACGTCGATGATTGATAGTGTGCGGGATTCATACGAGATCACGTAAACAGTTTCGTTTATCATACTTATGTTATACGGCCGCGTCGGACGAGGGCGGTCGACTAAAGTAAACGGGGGCTCATGGTTGATTCACTTGGTTATCGTATGAAGTTTGGCGTGATTGCGCCCTCGACAAATACAAGCGTTGAGCCTGAATACGCGTTGATGCAGCCTAAGGGTATCACCAATCATTTCTGCCGAATCGAGATTCCGGATGATCCCGTGCGCTCGGACGAAGAGTTCGAGAAACTTCTTTTCAATATTCGTGGCGCAACAGATGTGGCGATGGACCGGGTCATGACTTGCTCCCCTGGCTTCGTCATTATGGGAATGTCTGCTGAGACATTCTGGGATGGGGCCGAAGGGGCGGATGCTTTGCACGAAAAAATGGAAGCGCGCGCTGGTGTTGGCGTGTCTCTTGGCTCTCACGCCTGTGAATATGCGCTAAAGGCCTATTCACAGGAGAAGCCGATCAAGAAGTTGGGTGTTCTGACACCCTATATGCCGGCGGGTGATGCCATGGTGCGTAAGTTTTTCACCGATAATAATTACGAGGTCAGCGCGTTGATCGGTCTCAAGAGCCCGAGCCCCATGGTGATCGCTCATGAGCCGCCTGAAAAGTTGCGCGAGGCGATCATTGAACTGAACCAATTCGATGTTGATTGCATCGTTCAGGTTGGCACTAACTTGGCCTGCATGGCTGTTGCTGCAGAGGCCGAGCGCTGGCTTAACAAGCCTGTGATCGCCATCAACGCGGCAACCTATTGGCATTCACTACGCCGCAATGGCTTCGACGATAAAGTTTCCGGTTGTGGGCGTCTGCTCGAAGACTGGTAGACCGCTACACAAGCTAAACCGTTATATAAGGAGGACCCGCCGTGGTCATGAGTTACCCCTTTTCAGGTATTGCCAATCGCGGACAGTTGAAATGGCCTGACGATAAAAAAGTTGCTCTGATTCTCACGCTTAATCTCGAGCACTGGGATATGACCAAGGACACCGACGAAGGCTACTATGCCGGCGGCCCGGCCATTCTTCCTGATATACTGCCTGGTCGAATTCCTGATTTTCCTAACTTCACATGGCGTGAATATGGCCAACGTGTCGGCATCTGGCGTCTGTTTGATGTCTTCCGCAAAGCAGGTGTTGCACCGGGCTGTACCGTTAACGCCAAGACATTACTTGAGCGTCCTGAAATTGCCCAAGTGCCTAAAGACGAAGGGTGGGAGGTAGTCGCCCATAACTTTGAGCAGGGCGAACTGCTTACGGGCCTCAAGGGTGACCTTGCCGCCGAACGGAAAATTGTTGAAGCCACCCTGAAGGAATACGAAAAGTTCTATGGCAAACCCGCTAAGGGTTGGCTGTCATCTTCCTTACGTGGCACACCTAATACGCCCGAGATTCTTGCGGAGAATGGCTGCATCTTCTTCTGCGATCTACTCAACGATGATCAGCCCTATATGCTTGAAACCGATGCGGGCCCAATCGTATCAACACCTTATTCAAACGAGATTAATGATTTCACCATTCTCACTCGTCGTGGTCACACCACCGATGAGATGCGCGATATCCTGATAGAAGAACTGACTGTTCTCCATCGCGAAGCTAGTGAATCCGGCTCAGGGCGGATGATGAATGTTGGCTTGCATCCGCACGTGACCGGTCGCGCCTACCGCACCCGTGCTATTACCGAATTCTTGGAATTTGCTAAAGGCCTCGAAGGCGTTTGGTTCGCGACCCGCGAGGGTATCGCGGAGTGGTATATGGAAAACAATGAAGGCCACATAAAGTAAGATGATGTCAGGGAGAGCCATAACAAAAGTCTTCTCCGTACTTCTCTGTGCGTTCGCGTTTCCCATAAGCGCGTTAAGCCAAGATGCCCCTATCGCTAATACAAAATGGATTAAGGGCTCCTACGATTACGGCTTCTTAGACTCCGATGTCATCCGTGGCCACGAAGATTGGACTGTTACCGTTCATGCCGATGGTTCGCGCACGGTCGAGGCCTTTGTTGATCTTCGAGAGCAAGGCCATCAAAGTAATGTAATCCTGCGCGTCGATGATCGCTTTCGACCTTTAGATGCTTACGCCAACTTCTGGCGTTTCGGTGCATATGGTGGCGCTGTGCGCTTCTGGCTCGAGCAGGATCAGAATCCAGCGGGCCATGTTCTTCACGGGGATATTATCGGCCCATCGGGTAACGCAAACCTAAGCGTTCTCGTGCCAGACTTGTTTTCGCTGCGCGTGCATCCGGTCATCACCGAAGGCTGGCAGGTTCTCGCCTACGACCATACCAAGCCTGGCCCACAGACTATCCCGCTCTACAACATGGTGACTACCAGCAGAGAGGGTATAAAAGGCGTTGGCATGATGGTCGATAACGAGATCACCTATCAGGGGCGCGAAACCGTCACGGTACCCGCGGGCACCTTCGAAGCGGATCACTACACCTTCTACTTTGGCCGCTACGACATTTGGCTGTGGAGTGAGGATCAGATTTTGGTGCGCTACGTTGCCGAGGCAAATGGCAGGGAGTACCGACTAACGAATCTGGACCAGGGGCCGTAGTCAGTTTATTCTTCCAGTCGATAGGTTTAATCTAAAATCAGGGGCATCTTCGTCTGACTTAAGGGCGGGAGCAGGTACAAAAATATTACCCAGATAGATTCGGCGAATACATTGGATGCGTCAGATGGCAAGGCCATCTGTAAAGCTAAGGTTGTTAGCCCGTGCCATGCTACAGAGATGGCGCTTCTGCGGACGACTGGTCGTTCGGCGTCCCCGCCCCAACTAGATGCAAGAGTCCACCCTGTGGCGACTGATCCTGTGTGCCGTGCGGGAGCTCTGCACCTGGCCTAGAGTTCTGCCTATAAACATTAAACGGGAGCACCATCATGAATGTCATCGTCAATGATATGAAACCACAAAGCGAAGGCGCACAGTCTTTTCTCGCTGCTGGTGCGAAGAAGATGCTGATCAACGGCGACTGGGTTGATGCCGTTTCCGGTGAAACCCTGGACTCTAAGGACCCGGCCACGGGTGCTATTCTGGCTACAATCCCGAAGGGCGCGAAAGCTGATGTGGATGCTGCCGTCAAAGCAGCCCGCGCTAGTTTCGAAAGTGGCGTATGGCGCAACATGACGCCGGATGATCGCAGCCGCATCCTTTGGAAGATCAGCGAACTGATGGAAGCCAACATTGATGAGTTGGCCGAGCTGGAAACACTCGATCAAGGCAAGCCATTATTCATTGGCCGCTGGGCAGAAATCCCCGGTGCCGCGCAACAGTTCCGCTATTTCTCGGGTATGACCAACAAGATCGAAGGCCAAACCATCACGCCATCGATAAATTACCAACCCGAAGGCAAGAAGATTTTTGCCTATACTCAGAAAGAAGCCATTGGTGTTGTCGGGGCCATTACCCCGTGGAACAGCCCGCTGGTTCTGGAAGCCATGAAGATTGCACCGTGTTTAGCGGCTGGGTGCTCCATGGTGCTCAAGCCAGCTGAAGACACCTCGCTCACGGCTATTCGTTTGGGCGAGCTGATTATGGAAGCGGGCGTGCCACCGGGTGTGTTTAACGTGGTCACTGGCCTTGGCCCTGAAGCTGGGCAGGCGTTGGCTGAACATATGGATGTGGACAAAATCGCCTTTACTGGCTCAACCCCGACCGGTCGCAAAATTATTCAAGCTGCCCAAGGTAACATGAAGAAGGTCGCCCTCGAGCTGGGTGGCAAGTCTCCCTCTATTGTTATGGCTGATGCGGAAATGGATATAGCTATTCCTGGCGCGGCCAATGCTATCTTCTTCAACGGTGGACAAGTTTGTGTCGCTGGCTCGCGCTTGTATGTTGAAAAGAAGGCGTTTGATAACGTTATCTCTGGCATAGCCGATATCGCCAAGGGTATGCAGATGGGGCACGGCCTTGATCAAGCCACGCAGATCGGCCCCATGGTTAACAAGGTACAGGCCGACCGCGTTAAGAGTTACATCGATGGCGGTGTCGCTGCCGGTGCTGAAATTGTTGTCGGTGGCGAACAGTTGGGTGAGACGGGCAACTTCATTTCACCCACGGTTATAGCCAACACCAGCCGGGATATGGATGTGGTGCAGGAAGAAATTTTCGGGCCGGTTGTTGTCGCCGCACCGTTTGATTCTATCGAAGACGTGCCCGCCATAGCGAACGATAGCCGTTTTGGTTTGGCGGCTAGTGTGTGGACCCAGGATATTTCCAAGGCCACGCGACTGGCTAACGACATGAGAGCCGGAACCGTATGGATCAACTGCCACCTGATGTTCGATGCGAGCCTTCCCATCGGCGGTTATAAAGAATCGGGTTGGAGCCGAGACTCAGGCCAACAAGCAGTTGATAACTACATGGAAACAAAAACCGTCTGCGCGGTTGTTTAACAACGGCTAACCCGCTGCCTTAATCAGCGACTTTACTTATGTTGCAGATTTTGTGTAACTTTCATCGTCGCGCGTTTTGAACGAATTTTGAAGTAACTGAATGCCGCTATCAAGAAATACCGTATAAGTATTTCTGGGCGAGGCTTGATACCGTCCCACAAATACATCTGTTTCGCGACCTCTTAACTTCGATCTTATTTTCTATGATGGCACATCCAGAAGGCGCATGGTGAGGGAATGGATGTCTCAATTGAAACCATCACTAAAGAAAACACCGATCTGTTAGAATCCGTTGCAGAGGACGTTTTCGATAACGACGTGTCGTTTGAGTATCTCTCTAGCTACTTGAAACAATCGAACCACATTCTTTGCGTTGCCGTAGTCAACGGTAGAGTAGTTGGGCAGGTGCGGGCGATTATTCATCAGCATCCCGATAATCCGCCGGAGCTTTATATCGATAACGCCGGCGTGACTAAGTCCCTGCAACGCCAGGGTATAGCTAAGTCTCTAGTTATGGAGGTTGTGCATGAGGGGCGAGTGCGCGGCTGCGCAGATATCTGGGTGGGCACGGAAGCTGATAACGAACCGGCTAAGGCTCTCTATCGCTCCTTTGGCTTAGATATGACGGTTATGACTATGTTCGACGGCGAGCTATAATCGCGCCCGTCCATTCAAACTCACTGGTCTAATCCTTTCGCCCGTCTACGCCCTTTGACTTCTAAATCATTCAGTAGCTCATCCAGCGCTATGCGGTCAAAGACCCGCCCATCTTTCACCACGGTATTGATGCTTTGAGTATTTGTAATATCGTTGCGCGGGTCCGCATCAAGCAATACCAGGTCAGCCAGCTTTCCAGCCTCAACCGTTCCCATCTCATCATCCAGCCGCATAAACTGTGCGGGATGAAGGGTTGCGGCGGTCAGCGCTTGCATGGGTGTGAGCCCCGCTTCTACCAGTAGGGCCAACTCTTCGTGCAACGCAAAGCCTGGCGTTAGAAAAGCGATGGGATTATCGGTTCCTGCCATAATTTTAACGCCACCGTCTTGGAGCTTTTTGACCATAGCAAAGCTCCAGTCTGAGAATGTTGTATTAGCTGGTCTACTTTTCATGGATGCCTCCATGCGCGTTCCACCCGCGTTCCACTGTTCTTGAACATCGGTGGGAAGGTACTTGAAGGTTTCGCGCCAGCGCGGTTGAGCTGATAGTGGGGCAGAGATGAAGGTGTTCACAGTCAAAGTCGGAGTTTGAAACACCTTTTCCCGCTCTAGGGCAGCGATGACCTCGTTGCAGCGGTCTGTGTCCTGCGCCTGAATAGCGGCGTAGCGTTGTAGGGCATGGAGAGAGCTTCTGAGAGTGCCGCCGTCTTCATTGAGGTTGTCCGAAAGAATTTGAGCCCGTTCTCTCAGCAAGGTCTGATAATTAGCTGCGCAGGACAGTTCTAAGTTGCGCAGGTGTTCCATGCCGTCGATACCAGACTCGGCGGCGGCCACCGCATCCATGCTGAGAGGAACATGAGCCGTAATGGGCAATCCAAGTTCATTCGCACGCTTGGTTGCAGCTGTGAAGGTTTCTGGCGTATTCATTTCGTAGAGTTTGATGAGGTCTACACCCGCCGTGTAAAGGGTATCGATCTGAGCCCGTGCTTCTTCAGGGTTAGTGACCCCAACGGAAAGATTGGGCCGGCTATTGAGCCCCGCATAAACGCGCTGGGCACCGTCGACCAATGGTCCAGCGACATGAACGCGAGGTGCTATGGCGCTATTTTCCTCCGCGGCGTCTCGCATGGGCAGCACGATTGCAGTTAGTCCACCTGTATCGCGCACGCTGGTGATGCCGTTAGCGATATAGAGGGGGTAGGCGGTCTCTATACCGAGATCGGGGTAGTAAGAGAGGTGGACATGAGCATCCCACAAACCGGGGATGAGAAACTTCCCCGTGCCATCGATGACTGTCGCGTCGGCGGGAACGTCGAGATCCGCGCCCACCGCTTGAATTCTTTTATCAGAGATAAGTACAGTACTGTTTGTGGTTTGCTGCGTGGCATCTAGGATGGTGACGTCGATGATGGCTGTCACTGACTTAGTAACGGTCTCGGTATCATAGGCGGTCAAACCTAACGACAAACCTGCAACCAATAGAACCTTATGCATATCTATATCCCCCGCACCAATCAAATCACCCTATCGTTCTCCGTGTCCTGATGTAACTGTGGGGTATCAAAATAGTGGAGACGAACATGAAGCGCAGAATGGGCTTGGGCTGCATTGGGAGTGGAAGTTCGTGTGAAGGTGGAGGGAAGCCGGTTCGTCGAAGGCATGGTGGGGGGCCCATCATGCGTAGTTTCATAGCCTATCAGCACCCGAATATTCTCGTTGATATCGACGAGGCGATAGACGGGTAGCCGATTATGATGTTGTGACGAGTTCGTCTGCAATCTCTATGGCGTCTTCGATGCTCTTTGAATACCCATCGCCACCAATTTCCTTCCATAGATTGGGAACATTATTCAATCCCTGACCTCCGAGCATTATCTTAACGTCAGATCCACATATCTCTCGAATTTCATTGACCGTACGCTTTAGAGTTCGCAATTGGGTGCTGAGTGCGATTGAAAGTAATACGACATCGGCGCTGTAGAATTTTATGGCAGCAGGCAATTCGGATCTCGGCATGTCAGCCCCTAGGAAAATTGTCCGCCAACCTTCGAATTCCATTAGATAAGCAATCGTACGGATGCCCATGTCGTGCGCATTCCCGGCTACTGATGCTGCAATTACTGTATGCCCACGATCTGGTTTGCGTAGCGCGCGGTGTGCAAGAACTGACATAAGGCGCTGGGTCGTCGAGGTGAGCAGGTGCTCCTCTGCCACAGACACCTCATTCAGATGCCATAGTCGTCCAACTTCTGTCTGTGCCGGGAGCAGTACACGCAGGAAAACATCCTTTATGCTTAGGCCTTCATCCACAGCATCCAAAACAATTTGCATACCCAGCCATATGTTTCCAGATATGACGGCCTGAATGTAATCTAGGGCGACACTATCGCACGTATTGCGCGGATCTAAAGCAGAGTCCCATACCGCTTGTTCAACAGACCCATTAAGGTCGAGGGCTTTGTCAAAACAGTTGATGACGGGATTGACCGTCTCTGGCGAGAGTGCCGTTTGAATTCCAGCACGCAAGCTTTCAAGAGTTGCCGATAAGTAGTCATTATCTAGATTTCGAGATGCGATGGCCTGTTTGGCCCAGCTTATGTGATTACTGAATATCTGAGGCTCTCCCGCAGCGACGGACTCGGAGAGTTCCATCACCCGGTCAAGAAAATGTTCTATCCAATGTTCTTGAGAGTTTTCGCCAAACCAGTTGGTCATTTCAGGCTTGTGTTGGAGTAAGTGCAGACTAGCCGCGTCCGCTATCGCTTTCTGGTTAACGATCAATGACTCAGCACATTCGTTGTTAGACAGGCTCATAAGGCACGCTCTTTATGACTTGCTGGAGTGGTGGACGCATCGGCTTTAATTAACCGGCTTGTTTTGAAGGGTTGGAACGGTGCCTGGGCTGTCGTTGATTTTATCCATTCAATTAGACCACTCGTGACGCGTGTTAGTTTTTTGTTGGCATTCTCAATACCGACAAGAAAGGCAGGCAAAACAAAAAGCACGATGAGGGATCCGAACATCAGCCCAAACCCGATCGAAATGACCATTGGTTTAAGGAACTGTGCATCTTCCGATGTCTCGAATAACAATGGAAGAATTCCTGCGACGGTCGTGATGGTTGTTAGCAAGATCGGTCGAAGCCTCCGGCACCCAGATTCGACGGCGGCTTCAATCGCGGGCATGCCAGCTTCCCTTTTCTCTTTAAAATAACTAACGAGAATAATTGAGCCGTTGATTACGATTCCAGACAAACCAAAAAAGCCGAATATTGATAGCATCGTCACGTCGAAGCCAAGTATCCAGTGACCGAATATGGCACCGACGAGACCGAATGGGATGATGCTAACTACGGCGAGTGGCCAGATATAGGATTCAAAAACCCAGGCAAGAATAATGTAAATAAGAACCAAAGAGAGTGGTACAGCTAGGCCAAGGCCGCCCGTAGTTTCAGCCTGATTTTCCGCTTGCCCTCGGAACGAGGCGGCAATCCCGTATTTCTCGGTTAACTCCGGCAGGGCGGTTCTTGAAATTTGACCCCGTACGGCGTTGGCGTTGTTTTGTGATGAATCGACATCGCCTGTTACTCGAACTGCGAGTAAGCCATTGCTATGTTTAAGGGAATCAAATCCGCGCTTGTAACGTAAATTAGCCACGTTAGAGAGGATCGCTGTTTGTCCGCCGGGCAAGAGGATCGGGAGCGTATCAAGAGAACGTAAGTTCTGGCGCTCTTGTTCCGCAAGCTTAACGCGGACTTCTACCTCGTCTCCGGCGTCCTGGAATATTTGGACGAGCTCGCCGTCAAAATTTGCCCGCAGCTGCTCTCCAAGAGACTGTGCTGTCAGACCGATGGCGCGGCCTACGGATGATAATTCAAAGATCAATTGTTCCTTACCGAACGTTGTGTCATCCCGCAGGCCGCTAACGCCGGTGTATTGGGCCAGTGTAGCTTGCAAATCCAGGGCGGCGGTTTTGAGTGTGTCGGGACTGGAGCCGGTCAGTTGTACATCAATATCGGAACCCGGCGGGCCGCCACGTTGATTGAGGATCAGGAAAGATTCCAATCCCGGAACGGTCTCTACTTGGCGCCGCCAGTTTCTAATGAGTGCACCGTTGGTCCAGTTACGTTCGTCCGGCGGTGTTAATTCGACCAGGATCTGGCCGACGTTTGACCCGGTGGTTCCCCGGCCTTGGCTTCCAACGTTGACGACGACAAGTCGAATGAGGTCTTCGCCAGAGGCCTCTTCCGCTGCATAAAGTCCATTGACTGCATCATCGAGAAAGTCGTTCACACGCACTTCAGGTGACCCAGCCACAAATCGGGCGCTGGCAGACAGTGTCGTGCCGTCTGGCTGGGGGAAAAATGAAAACCCAACTAAGCCACCAGCGAGCAGGCCAACGATTAAGATCATCCCGGATATGGCTAAGCTTAGGACAATACCCAAGTGCCCAACCGACCATTCAACTGCGCGTTTAAAGGAACCATCACGGAAGCGGGCAAAAGCCACATCGATAGCACGCCGATAGCCTGGCAAGGGGCGTTTTGCCGTGCCCATGAGAGAATGTTTGAGGTGACCTGGTAATACAATAAAGCACTCAATAAGTGAGGCGATAACTACGCAGATCACAATAAGTGGAATAGCGAAGAGAATGCTGCCCGTCGTACCTCCGAGCAAAATGAGCGGTAGAAAGGCTGCAATGGTAGTCAGTGATGCCGCAAGAACGGGGGCAAACATTCTGGTGGCCGCTTGTTCTGCTGCCGCTCCAGGACCCGCCCCATTTTGGTACAGTGTAACGGCTTCTTCACCGACGATGATCGCATCATCGACAATGAAACCGACGGTCATAACCAACGCAAATAGTGTCATGACATTGATTGTCCCGCCGGCGATATTCAAAGCCATCAAAGCGGCGAGGATGGAGACAGGAATACCTACAGCCACCCAAAATGCAACGCGTCCATTGAGAAAGATGTATAGGGTTAGTAGTACTAGAGCTAGGCCAGATAGGGCGTTTTCAACCATCAGGTCAATCCGGGCATCGACCGTTTTCCATTGCTCGGAGTAGACAGCAATCTCAACATTCGGCGGCAATTCTGTCCTTGTGGCCTCAACCCAGGTAGATAGCCGGTTCGCAATTTGTATTGCGTCTTCTTGCTCTGACCTGCTGACCGAAATTTCTACCGCAGGCCTGTTATCAATAATGATGCGGGTCTGCTCTGAACGGGGTTGTCGTAAAACTTGCGCAATATCTCCAAGCCTAAGAAAACCGCCCTGTTCGTCTGCCAGAATCGGTAAGCGTGCAAAGCTCTCAGCGTCCCGCGCTTGATCCAGGCTTCTTAATTGGCGAGCGACGTCCTTCTGCCCAACTGTCCCTGCAGGAATATCCAAGCTTGCGTTCCGGACGCGTGTGGCAATGTCATTTAGAGAAAGGCCCAACTCACCTAGGCGCTGCGCAGATAGTTCAATAGACACTTCTTCTTCTGGCAAGCCAGAGACTTCAAGACGGGATAGACCGCGTGAGCGCAACTCGCGTTCGAATTGCTTCACCAATGGACGTAGCTGATAGAGGTCCGGCCCGCTGACGACGATTTTAGCGACCGGCTCGCTCCTGTTCAATATAGAAACG
Source organism: Rhodospirillaceae bacterium (assembly GCA_028822445.1). Taxonomy (GTDB): domain Bacteria; phylum Pseudomonadota; class Alphaproteobacteria; order Rhodospirillales; family Rhodospirillaceae; genus WLXB01. The sequence goes on from JAPKDQ010000008.1 coordinate 88,898, forward strand.
CGCGGCTCTTCAGCGGTCAAGGGCAGGTTGCGGATTTGCGCAATAACCTCTTTTGTTTGATCGAGCGCTTGTCCAATATCTGTATCTTCAGGAAACTCTAGGTTCACTTGAGCTAGGCCATCGCGTGATGTCGAACTTAATGAGGCCAATTCATCCAGGGCCAAAAGTTGGTCTTCGAGGGGCTGGGTAATGGCGGCTTCTACATCTTCTGCAGTGCTGCCAGGCCAGACCACCTGGATGGAGATTAAATTCAATTGAAAGGTTGGCATAACTTGGCGGGTCAACTGCCCTGATGCCCATATACCGGCCAAGATCATAACGATCATAGCCAAATTTGGTGCTACAGGGTGACGAACAAACGCCTGTATCAGCTTTGTCATAGAGAATAAGCGCCTTTAGTTCTTGTAATCGCGTGTTAGCCGCCCTGGCTTGAATGCGATGCAGCCGTTTTCTTGCCGACCATCTTCACGAGAAGACCGTCAGCTGCATTGGCTATTTTCGTAACAATGATAGCGTCGCTGCTAGTTAGTTCTGGTGACCGGATAATGACCTCTGTTCTGCCATCTTTTAATGATCTTTCGCCAACTCGTTCTACGTCGACTTTCTTCATTCGGTCATTGACTACTTTGTAAACTCTATCCCGCCCGTAAACCGCTTCCGCCGGAACACCGATCACTCCGGTCTCCGCAGGTAATTGAACTAGGACGCGGACTGTGCTGCCTAGGCGAAGACCGAGTGGCGGCGAATAAAACCCTATAAAGCTGTCAACACCTCCACTGCCTTCGCGGATGAGGCCTGAGACTCGGGTAATGCGTCCCATCACTATGCCGTCATCCATTTCAACGGCTGCGGATATTGCGTCTTTGGTCAGAAGTCCTTGGTTGATTGATTGTACGTAATCAGCAGGGACTTGGGTCCGCACCTCAACAGAGCTGGGGTTCTGTAGTCTCATGAGGCTGTCGCCGACGCGGACGCGATCACCTTCTGACACCTGCACCCCTGAAACTATGCCTCCAAAGGGTGCTAGGACGCGGGTACGGGCAACGTCTAACGCGGCTTGACCATGCAGTGCTTGTGCTCGCTCCAGTTGTGCCTGGCGTTCATTGAGGCGGATCCGGCTTTCCTCCAATGCCAAATCGGCACGGTTTAAAGCCAATTGCCCACGCTTTAAGTTTTCAGTGGCATTCTCAAAATCTGACCTTGATAGACGCCCTAAGTCCAATAATTCTTTGGCGCGGTCAAATCGGGTTTTCACAATGTCTAGAAGGTCTTTTTCCTGCTTAAAAGCGACCCGGTTGATTTCGATTTGGCGATCAGCGAACGAGGATTGCGCTTGTATTTCTAGAATATCGGCTTGTCTTTGACGTAAAGTAAGGTTGGCGTCCCGATCGTCTAGTACAACGAGAAGTTGGCCTTCTACGACCGTTTCGCCGTCCCGGATGGGAACGTCATTCACAGTGGCTTCAATCCCGGCGCTCAAGTCTGCATCCTGCGGCGATTGGACGCTGCCAAAAAGCTCTAGCGTGGGGTTTATTGATCCGTAGTTTACGGGCAGAACATCAACGGTCCAGGCGCGCTCTGAGCGCGCCGCAGGAACGTCGCGCGGTCTAGTTAGGATCATAACTGTCGTAACGAGAAGGGCAGTCCCAAGAATGAACAAGGGCAATCTGCCTCTTACAACGGGCCAGAATTTATCTTGCACAAATCCAGAAAGAAATTTAGGTAAATTTTTCATGAGGCGGTTAAAAAAACTCTCCGTTTTATTTGTCTATACGCTGCATTATATAGTGTACGGGTGATCTCTTGTTTAGGATCAATTCAAATCATTCATGTCGAGTGCGATACTCGGATAGCGACTATAGCTGATGTCGCTCCTGGGTTCGTATTTACATTTTAAAGTAACTTAAGGTTGGATGAGTTACGGTTAACTTTAATAGGCGCCCCTTCCAATAGTGCATGGGCTTGTTCCTCGGTATTTCCGCTTTTTTCGCGAGTGTCATGCCGATTCATAGTCCTGGGCGTTGCGCAGGCGGCAGCGCCTTGCCACACTGACACCTGATAATGAGGAGAATATGCTATGTCAGAGCATCACATTGCCAGCCGAGAACAGTTGAGGGCGGTCTACAAACAGCCCACGGAAGGTGCCGTGAAGAAGCTGCTGCAGCAGCTTGATCAGCACTGCATGGATTTCATTGCCCGCTGCCCTTTCGTTGTGCTCTCAACGTCGGGCGCCGACGGCAGCCTTGATGCCTCGCCCAAGGGTGGCGAACCCGGTTTTCTCACGGTTCAAGATGCCAGCACCGTCCTGCTGCCCGATTGGCCCGGCAACAATCGCCTTGATAGCCTTGAAAATATTTTGGATAACCCTCATGTGGGTATGATGCTGCTGGTGCCTGGTATGGATGAGAACCTGCGCATCAACGGCCGCGCCGGCTTGTCGACGGACCCTGACCTTCTGGCGAGTTTGGCGGTCAAGGGTAAGAGCCCAATCTCCGTCGTTGTCGTCACTGTTGAGGAAGCTTACCTTCATTGCGCCCGTGCAGTGTGGCGGGCTGATTTGTGGAACGCCGAAAAACACATAAAGCGCTCCGATTTTCCAACGATGGGTCAAATGCTCGCCGATCAAGTTCCGGGGTATGACGGAGCTGCGGCCGACAAGGTTATCGCTGACACCCGTCACAAACTGTACGCTTTAGATTGATAGGTAAAAGGGTTCCACCATGAGGAAGGAGAAACAGGTCGCTGTGGTTGTAGGTGCGGGGCCCGGTCTTGGAGCCGCTGCCGCGCGGCGCTTTGCCGAAGCTGACATGACGGCGGTGCTAGTCTCCCGAAATACTGAGCGGCTCAAAGATCTCGCTGCGGGCATTGACGGTGCGGTCGCCTATCCCTGTGATGCAACTGATGAAGTCGAAGTAGAGGAGATGTTTACATACATTGAGGCTGAACACGGCCCGGTCGAGGTGCTGGTTTACAACCCAGGTGGCGGCTTCGGACGGACGTCCGTGGTTGACCAATCTGCTGAGCGTTTTCGCCTGGTCTGGGAGTTCACTGCCTTTGGCGGGTTTCTCTGTGGTCGTGCAGTTGCTCAACGAATGCAGAAGCGAGGTCATGGTACGATTCTGTTTACAGGAGCCACGGCCTCTTTGCGCGGTGGCAAGGGCTTTGCCGCGTTTGCGTCGGGCAAGTTTGCGCTTCGCGCGCTTGGTCAGTCCATGGCTCGTGAATTAGGCCCTGACGGCATTCATGTGGCGCAGATCAACATCGACGGTATGATCGGTGAGTCTAGTGACGGTTCTAAGCTTGATCCTGTCGAGATTGCTGAGACCTATTATGGGCTGCACAAGCAGTCAAAAACCAATTGGACCCATGAGCTCGATATACGGCCTTGGTCGGAGGCCTGGTAATAAAAACGGCGGCCCTTTTCACGGCCGCCGTTCATCGTTGATGCATGCTGTCTTGACTAAAGTGCGCTCAACCGTGACTTCATGATTTTCTTCGTTTCGGTCATATGAGCTTTGGCAGCAGAATGCTTTTTAATTGCAGCCAGATACTTCTTCACATTCGGACGGCCCCTCAGGGGGTCTTTTAGGCCGAACACGGGGCCCGCGGCCGTGGCGAACAGAAGAGCAGGGATCACGTAGCAATCCGCGATCGTGAAGCTCTTGCCGGTCGCACAGGGACCAGGCTTGATGTATCCATTGAGGATATCTAAGCCAAACTCCATTTCTGCCAATGCCTTTTTGGCCGCTGCTTTATCTTTTGGTGCGCGCCCCACGATTTGGCGGAACAGATCAAGCGCCGGTTCCTGCACATACGTCTCGCTCACTGTTGCAATAAGGCGTGCTTTGCCTGCGGCTGCGGCAGACGCTGGGATGATTTTCTTTTTCGGATTTTTGTCATCTAGGTAAGGAAGGATGACGTTTGATTCATAAACGATCGTCGAACCATCCTTAACCGTCGGCATTTTTCCAAAAGGGTTCATCGCCAAGAATTCCGGCGTCTTCATGCCGCCTTTAGGCATGATCAAAGAATAGTCCAAGCCCTTGTATTCGCATGCTAAAATGACGCGGGCGACGAACGGTGATAAGGCGCTTCCAAATATCTTCATTGTCTTAAGCTCCTTGATAATATTCCTTTAGATGCCGAACCACTGCTTCGCCATGGCTTTCATTTCTTTCATGGCTTGCTTCGTAAGCGCATCGCGCTTCACTGCGGCCCAGTATTTCTTGACCTTTTTGTGGCCTGCGAACGGGTCTTTTACGCCAAAGAGCGGCGTTATCAAGTTCACGAAGTACAGGGCGGGAAGGGCGTAGCAATCAGCAATCGTGAATCTCTTACCCATGGCCCAAGGTCCACCTGAGACCAAGTATCCATCAAGAATACTGAGGCCATGTTGGACGTCGGCCAAGGAGGCTTTGACAGCGGCTTTATCGCGGGGCTTGGCGTTGCGTTGTTTGAATAGTGGCGATACCGCGCGTTGTATATACTCGTCGGAAACCGTGGCTATTAAGCGTGCGGTTGCTGCGCCCTTGGCCGTGCCGGGGATGATAGCTTTTTTCGGATACTTGGATTCGATGTATTCCACAATCACAGAGGATTCAGGCAGCACGGTTGTGCCGTCTTTAATCGTTGGCATCTTAGCCATCGGGTTCAGGGCCAAGAACTCCGGCGTTTTCATGCCGCCTTCAGGCATCAGAACGTCGTGCTTCACGCCTTTGTGGCGTAATGCCAGCAATACGCGGCAGACATAGGGTGATAAAATGGCGCCGTAAACTTTCATGGTCAGTGCATCCTCGATGATGGAAAAAGTGTCCCAAGGGTCCCGAAGCAGTTCGGTCTCTCAGTGTCTCTTATCATATCTGAAACGCAACAAAAATCACACTCGATTATGAGGGTATTCCCTGGGAAAGTTTCATGATCTTCTAAGCCGTTATTTAAACAGGAGAGTATGATGGATCACCGTAATATTAGAGGCAAAATTCTATACATTGGAGAAGACAATCAGGAGCGTGGCAGAGAGTGGTTTTCCATGACCTACCATGAAGACGGTCAGCGAACCCTGCGTGCACACTGCGAAATTGATGATACGGAGGTCGTTCGTGAGACCACGTATACGATGGATGAGAATTGGCGGCCTTTGGATTGTTTCAACCGCCTTCATGTGGGCCGTAAATTTTTAGGCACCGGCTGGGTCCGAGCCTACGGCAATGAAGCCGAATGCGAAGTTTTTAATACAACGCTTGGCCGAGTATCCCAGACTGTGACAATGGCTGGCCCAGCGCATAGTCTGACTGTTCACCCTTTGACCTGTGATGTTTTTCACACGGCTGGCTACGACCATAGCAAGAGTGAGAACCCACAAACTCTAACTAACGTTCTGTCGACGTCTCCGATGCCAAACGGGGCCAGCGGCCCCTTGCTCAGCGTTGGAACAGTTGCGGTGATGTATGACGGGCGGGAAGAGATCACTGTGCCGGCTGGAACCTTTGAGGCCGACCACTACCATTTTGTTCTTAAGCCCCAACCTGATGGCACGCCGCGCCGCGAAGACGTTTGGTGCATCCCCGAGGACTACACCTTCGTCAAAGTGACCGTCGATGGTTTCCTCAAAAATTCGCGATATGAACTCGTTGAATACGAAACGGAGTACTAGGGGGGTATGAAAAACCGAAATGTCCGCGGCAAGATTGCGTATATCTTTGACCCTGAAGGTGAACGACGAGATTTCGGGCGGGAATGGTGGTCCGTTACCTTTCATGAAGATGGCCAACGGACCTTGAGGGCCCACTGTGAAATAGAACCGGGCGTCGTCGCTGATCGCTCGGTTCTGAGGGAAACGGTCTATACGACCGATGCCCAGTATCATCCGTTAGATTGCTTCGTTCGTCTGCATGAGAGCGGCAAATTCTTAGGGAGTGGCTGGTTTCGCTTTACCGACGGCTGGGCAGAGTGTGAGGCTGTCAATGTGATCTCAGGTCGGATTAGTCAGCGCATGAATCTTGATGTTCCGCCGTTGTCCTTCGGGGCTCATCCGGTCTCCTGCGACATGCTACACTGCGCCCGGTTTGATCATGGGGTAAGCCAAAATATTCAGGCATGCGATGGAGTTCTGATGTCATCAAGAGAACACGATGGGTGCTCAGGCCCTAATTTGTGTACGACGCAATTTGGCCTCGAATATATCGGCAGAGAAGAGGTCACTGTGCCTGCAGGAACCTTCGAAACCGATCACTATCGCTTTGTGCTTGATCACCACCCGACGGAAGACCTGTGGTGCACCACTGACGGTTTTTTGTTCGTAAAGATCGCCGTGGGCGGCTACATGAATGCCCACTTCGACCTTGTTGAATACGAAGAGGACTACTAGCGATGAAGATCATCGGCGCTGGATTTGGCCGCACCGGAACAAAGTCCATGAAACTGGCGCTTGAGCAGTTGGGCTTTGGGCCCTGCTACCACATGTTTGAAGTGTTCCAGCATCCAGAGGGCATACCGCTCTGGCATAAAGCCGCCTTCGGGCATGACATCGATTGGGCTGACCTTCTATGGAACTATCAGTCGGGCGTTGATTGGCCCCTGTCCCATTTCTGGAAACCGCTGGCTGACCGATACCCGGATGCCAAGGTGCTCTTGACTATCCGTCCCGCTGACCAATGGTACACAAGCATGACCAACACTATTTTTAATCAATTGGCTGGCAATGAACCTGAAGATGATATGCGGACTCAGTGGAAAGAGATGGTCGACAAGATTGTCCTTGAAGACACTTTCGATAACCTTCCAGACGACCGTGCCCATTGCGAGGCTGTATTCGACCGTCACACGGCAGAGGTCAAAGAGACAATCCCATCAGATCGTTTAATTATCTACGAAGTCGGAAGTGGATGGCAGCCTTTGTGTGTAGGTTTGGGTGTTCCGGTCCCAGAGGGTCCTTTTCCGAAGACGAATACAACAGCGGAGTTCCGTCGGGACCGCAAAGCAGAGGCGGAGAATCCGGGTAGTTGAAGCTCGCCTAGCTCTTTGTATCGGAGAGTTTTGTTCCAGGTGCTAAGTGCACGACCTGCTGCGGGTATGGAATCTGGATATTGTGCTCCTTGAGGCTATCCCATAGCGCAAGCAAGACTAGGCCTTTGACGTTGGTGACACCCTTAGCAGGGTCTCTAATCCAGAACCGCAAGACGAAGTTAAGCGAGCTGTCACCAAACTCTTTAAGATGACACACCGGCGGCGGATAATCGACGACACGGGCTGGTTTTTCTGCGGCGGCTACTGCAAGTTCGCGGACGGTATGCGGGTCGCTATCGTAGCTGGTACCAAATTTCACTTCCATGCGGACATCATTGTCGCTGTGAGACCAGTTGATGACTTGGTTCGTTACGAAGTCGTCGTTGGGGATTAGGAGCTCCTTATTATCCCGCGTGGTTACGCCGACATAGCGAGCGCTCATGGTATTAACCCAGCCAAAAGTTGGCCCAACCTCGATGACGTCTCCAGGCTTAATAGATTTGTCGAGCAGTAGAATGACTCCGCTGATCAGATTTGAGACCTGCTTCTGCAGTCCGATACCAATGCCAACACCGACAGCACCGGTGAAGACGGCGAGTGCAGCGAAATTGATGCCTACTGAGGATAGCGCGACCATCACCGCGACCACTACCATGATGAGCCGGACCGTTTTTCCAATAAGAACCCTGGCACCGGGCGTTATCTCAGAGATTTGAGCCAGCCTATTTTCGATCAGCTTGCTTACGGCTAATGCAGTCCACATCAAAGCCGCGAGGAGGAGGGCTCCATTAATGATTGTCAGCACAGATACGCGTGTTTGGCCCAGGGAAATGCTAACGGACTCAAGGACATTGATCGCGGGGCCAAGTAGCCCGACGATGTTAAGTGCGGCAATAGTCCAAGCAAATATTGCTACGAGCCGTGAAAGAAATGGATTTGCAATAACCGCCGATGTTAGCCGAATCAAAATCCAAGCGGTCATTAGGCTCGCAATAATCTCAAGTACACCAGTTTCGACGCTGCCTTTAATTTGGTTGTTAATGCCAGTTTCTAGCCACAACACGCAAAGGACTGCTATTGCGAAAAGTTGTTGTGAGACTGCTCCTAGCACCCGTCGAAGAGGCGATAGAAGGCGGAGTTTAGAGATTCCAGCAGATAGTCGTGGCTGAATCGGTTTCTGAATGAAGTAGGCGAGGATCAGGCTAACGATCAAGATTCCGACCTGAATGACAAAATCCAATGCTAGGACTTGCTGCTCAAACCACACCAGGAAATCAGTGTAGAAGGCAGCCCAGGTTTCAGGGCGGAGTAGATCATTGGTCTTCATGAAGCGATTTTGCCACCCATCTCATGCCGCGTCGACCCGTAGGCGCTTATGATGGCCAAAATGATGATCAAATATGGAACAGCAGCTTAGAAATTAAGCCCCTATGGGAGATGGCGAGGCGCACTTATCCCTGACGGCACAAACCATTTATAGGGGTATAACACCCCAGAATGTTTCCTGGTGAAGTCGATTAGCCAGTTGGTATCAGGATGGAAACTCTTTCCGCAGGTTAACTCAATGCTTCTTTGAACAGATCAAGGGTCCGGCCGTGTGCTAGGTCTGTCGCTTCTTTGTTATAGTGATTGGTATCGGTATCGCGAGCAAAACCATGGTCGCAGCCATCATAGGTATAGATCGTGACCAGTCCGTGCCCTTTCAAACTTTCCCGCACTTGATCAGATGCTTCTTTCGGGACGAAGGAGTCCTTCTCCGCAATATGTAAAATAAGGGGCTTTGTAATCTTATTAGCTTCTGCGAGAAGGCCTTCAATACCGACGCCATAGTATCCGACATTAGCATCTGAATTAGTGCGTGTGCCGGTGAGGAAGGACAGGACGCCTCCGAGGCAAAACCCAGTTGACCCTACTTTTCCCGTACAGCCATCTGTGCTGCGCAAGAAGTCGATTGACGCCTGGATATCTTGAATGCCTTTGTCGACATCAAAATTTCCGTAGAGCTCAAGTCCTTTGTTGAAATCAGTTTCAACTGTGGCGTCAAGTTGCACGCCAGGTTCGATCTGCCAAAAGAGGTCGGGTGCTAAAGCCATAAAGCCTTGGTCCGCGAGCATATCGCAGATACCTCGAAGCCAGCTATTAACGCCAAAGATCTCTTGGATGACTATGACGCCGGGCCCGCCACCTTCCGGTGCGGATAGGTAACCCATAAACTCGCCATTTTGCCCTTTGATGGTTACTTCACTTGAATTCATAGTGGACCCTCCCTGTCATAATTTTATTATAATCTAGAGCTATTTGGAGCGATTGACCAGATAAGAAGGGCGCAGCATGAGGGGAGCAATCTCTATTCTGCAGTGCTTTTCTAACTGCGATGTCTGCCAACAACCTCATGGTCCAACGAGGTTCTCATGGCGTACCGGTCCCCACGGTAGAATGAGGTTAGCCATTCAATCGGTTGGCCTGTGTCATCAAAGACCAGACGAGTTAGCTTAAGGAGCGGTGACCCAATTTTTATGCCGAGCGGCGCAGCAATGCCGGGTTCGGCAAGCGTCGCAGTTACTTCCTGTTCGGCGCGGGCAATCTTAACACCGGCTGTTTTTAGACGTACGAGCATCGGCAAATTCTCTGTATCGGGAATGAGCTGTTTCGCTATAGCCTCAGGAACATAGGCTATGATGACAGCTAAGGGTTCGCCGTCAGTTAGGCGCAGCTGGTTCGAGAGGAGGACTTGCGCTCCGGCTTCGAGGTTCAGTTTATCTGCGACGTCATTTGGCGGGGTGAGGATACCGGAGGCGAGGTGTTGCACATCTGTCGCGTCACCAATCGCCTGTACGCTTTGAAGAAGGTCATCTAGTGCATTTCTTGTTGGTAATTCTGCACTCTCAGCGACAAAACTTCCCCTACCACGCTGGCGGACAACAAGGCCATCGGTGACCAGTTCTTTCATTGCGCGCTTAACTGTTATGCGTGAGACACCAAATTCTTCACATAAGGTTGGTTCTATCGGTAGCGCTGATCCATTGGGATATGCGCCAGATCGAATACTGTCTTTTAGAACCAGATAGACTTGATGATAGAGTGGTATCGCTGAGGAGTCGTCGACGTAATGCCGAATGGTGGCTATCTCGTTCATGCGTCGAGAACTAACCCGGATGAAACATTGGTGTTGGTTCCGGTCATGGATGCGGCATGAGACGAGCAAAGGAATAGAATCGCTCCGGCGCATTCGTCTGCGGTGGCGTAGTGGCCGAGAGGCAGAGCGTCTTTAAGGCCGTCGTGTTGCTCGTCTGAAAGGCGATCAAGCATGGGCGTATCGACCGGCCCTGGTGAAATTAGATGTGCACGGACGCCATCAGGCGCCCATTCTTTCGCGCAGTAGCGGGTCAAGTTCGTTAGCGCTGCCTTTGACGACGCGTAGGCAGCGCCTGAGAGGTAACTTCCCCCGTTGTAGCCGTTCGATGATCCGCAAAGCACGGCGACGCCGCCTGGTTTGGTGATATGCTTGTAGCTATGCTTCAGTATTAGGAAGGCCGAGGTGAGATTGGTCGCAAGGATCTTGTTCCAGTCCTCAAGGAGCATTTGATCAAGGCGGCCTTTACCTACGGTGCCGGCCATGTGGATGACATAATCGAGACGACCGAACTTATCGACGCAGTTTTGTACAGCTGACGCAACAGCGTCCTCATCCGTCACCTCAAGGGTGAGGGGGAGAACGCGGTCGTCATCAAACGGCACGGCTCGGCGTCCGGTGGCGGCAACACTTGCACCGGCATCGAGCATCATGCGAACGACGGCTTGTCCGATACCGCCAGTCGCTCCCGTTACAAACGCAACGCGACCAGTGGCATCGAGCAAGGTAGGTTTAGAGGCTTCGCTCACTCGGCAGCCTGTTTTATTCCCTGAACAAAAGCTTCGTCAATGCCGTCTAGCATGCGCCAGCGCATTTCAGTGGAAGCCCGTACAGCAGAAATTGCCATCTGCTGAAGCTCGGGTGTTGTGGAGTATTGAGTGGTAATTTCCAGACCAACATGCGCGTGTTCTGCATCGCCTTCGATATGAACATGGAAGAACTCCATGTCGTCGTCGCTCAGTCCCATTTTACGCATGGCGTCAACGTATTTTGGATACAGGGTTGGAAGCTGGCCTTCTAGGGCGACCATAATCCCAGCAGCGCCTTCCGCTAGATGGCGCACATTTACTAATTCCCAAATCCAGGAGCGCATTGCGCGTGTGGAGGCAAGTACTTTGCCTCTCTGCTCAGCGTTGTCGAAGTCTTCAGCTGACATTCCACAGGCTTTGCCAAATTTAATGAGAAGGTTTGGGTGACGCTTTTCAGGTGTGTCCGGCATTTCTTCGCCGAGCATGTTTTCGAGCATGTGCTGGCGCGCTTCGAGATCATCCAAACGGCAAAAGAACTGTGCAAACTGTTGAGGAATAGCATCGATGTAATAAAAGTGTTGGACAGCCCATTCACCGATTTGCTTTAGGCTAAGTTCGCCGCTTGCCCAAGCGACGCTGAATGGGTGGCCGCCGGAATGAACAGTTGTACGCGCATCTTCTAGTGCTTTGTAGAAATCAGGTTGGCTCATCAATGTTGAAGGCATGGTTTTTTCCTAGGATTTATTTTTACAAATACGGGATCTTAAAAAGGGTCAGTCGCTGGCGCCCCATTTGGCCAACGGAAATGTACTCATTGGAATTGTTGTCGTCTTTTCTTCGGTAAAGAACTGCATGCAGTCTTTGGCGCTATCTCGGCCTATGCCAGATTTCTTGTAGCCACCAAAAGGCGCGCGGAGTTCACGGGTCATCGGCGTGTTGACCCAAATGGTACCGGCGCGCATCTCTTGCGACGCCTTCATCACGGTTGGGAGGTGGTCAGACCAGATGTAGCCAACCAGGCCAAATTCGGAGGCATTGGCAATAGCGAGGGCTTCATCAATGTCACTGTATTTAAGGAAGGTAGCAAAAGGCCCAAAGATTTCTTCTTGGCATACCTGGTCATCGTTTGAGTTCGCTAGTACAGCGGTTGGCTCTAGGTAAAGCCCAGTATCATGACGAGCGTCACGGTTTCCGCCAGTTAGTATTTCCCCGCCATCGTTCTTAGTGATGTCGACGAAGCTGAGCACGCGATCCATATGGGCTTGGTAACAGATAGGGCCGATCTCAGTCGCCGCATCCATTGGGTCTCCAACTTTTATATTCTTTGACCGAGCAATGAATTTCTCAATGAATTCGTCGGCGATAGAGTCTTCCACGAGGATGCGTGATCCAGCTAGGCACTGTTGGCCGTTGTTTGAATAGATACCTAGGATCGCTCCATCTAAGGCACGGTCTAGGTCGGCGGTCGCTGTAATAATGTTCGCGGACTTGCCTCCCAATTCAAGACCAACGGGTTTAAGTCCTTCGCCAGCACGGGCTGCGATAATGGACCCGGTCTTGGTGCCACCCGTAAATGAAACGACATCTACCTCTGGGTGAGAGACGAGGGCATCGCCTGTTACATGCCCGCGGCCATTAACCAAATTGACGACGCCGTTGGGGATATCCGTCTCATGAATAAGTTCGACAATGCGGCGCAATGACAGTGGCGTAAATTCGCTGGGCTTTAGGACACAAGTGTTTCCGAAAGCGATGCACGATGCAATCTTCATTGAACACAGGGCCAGTGGTGCATTCCAGGGACCAATAAGAGCGCCGACGCCTACTGGCTCTCGGGTTACAACCGATAGATATGGTTTAGTCTGCGTGTAAGCTTCGCCTGAAGCTTGGCTGGCGACTTCGGCAAAGAACTCAAAGTTCCAGCCGGTTCGCATCACGTGTAAGCCTTTGACATAAGTCATCGTTAGGCCAGCATTCAGGCTTTCGAGGTAAGCAAGTTCGTCGGCATGGGCAAGGATAACGTCCTTGATTTGCAGCATGATTACTTTGCGCTGATCAACTGACATGTGACGCCATGGCCCATTTTCAAAAGCATCCCGTGCGGCGCGAACAGCAGCGTCGACTTCATCAACGGACGCTTCACGCAAAAGCGCGATTTGGCTTTCCGTGATTGGACTGATTACGGGTATGTCTTCACCGGGGCGAGACGGGCTTAGGGACTCGCCGCCAATGAAACTTGTGACGTGTTGGTTAACGGCGAACTTCTTCATCATGCCTTGCGTGACTGCGTTCATCGCGCGCTCCCTAGTTTCTTGTGTTCAGTTGTTGTGCCAATTTTAAATCTGTTGATCATGGCATAAATCCGCCACCATTAATGTGGATGACCTGTCCTGTAATAAAACGTGCAGCATTGCCACTAAGAAATAGAATTGGAGCGACGACATCGTCTGCGACCGCAAGTCTCTTCATTGGCGTGGCATCAGCATACCGGTCCGTATCAATATGGGTTTTAGCATTTTTGTTCTCACCGGCGCGGCTTGTCCCGCCTTTTAAGAAGGCTGTATCGACTGCTCCTGGTGCAACCACGTTAATGCGTATATCCGGTGCATTCTCGTTGGCGAGTGACTTTGAAAGAGCAATTACGCCAGCTTTTGCGGCCCCGTATGGAGAGGTCCCAGCTAGTCCTTTGTAGGCTAGTCCGGATGCCGTGTTGATGATCGCTGCGCAGTTCGATTGGCGGAGAGGGGGAAGTGCGGCTTTGGAACACAAAAATGCGGACCGCAAGTTCCCTTCCGTTATCTCGTCCCAGGTTGCTACAGACATATCTGCGACCGCTTCAAATTCGTTGGTGAAGCCACAGAGGTTAACCATGATATCTAATCCACCCCATGTGGATTGAATATGTCCGAATGCGTCTTCGACGGATTTTTCGTCTGTTGCGTCTATGGCATGCTGGAGACAGTCGGAATGCGGGGCATGCTTTTCAAGGGAGGCTGGAAGGTCCAAGACTGAAACTCTCAAGTCGAGGCCTAGGCAGGCGTCAACAAGTGCCCTGCCAATCCCACCGCAACCACCGACAACAGTGATCCGCGAACCGGGGGGCGGTCCAAGGCGCTTGAAGTCCAGTGCTGGTATGGCCGGTCTATCCATGAGTTTATCCTGACGTGACCAACCGCTTGGCATCGGTTTGATTGAACTCATGATGACAAGAGGGGCAATGCATAGCGACTTCAGGGCGGTCTAGTAGGCCCGGGCCAATGTGAAACCAATCGTCACATTCGGGGCACTGGGTCCACGATGTGTTGCCAGTTTTTTCCCAAGGCGCACCAAGGCGCACGGTTTCGCGGTTGTTTGTGTTTGCAGCACTCATAATGTCGGCCATCCGGACATATCAGTTCCTGAAAGTATTTTGGCTGCGTTATCCATGGCGTCTTGAGGCACGATGGACCGTGGTGGGACTGGCGGCGGTGCACCGGGGCGTCCTGGTAGCGGTAAGCTTGCATCTATGCCTATTTTCGACAGCGTCTTCGATCCAGCGGGTGTCGAGGGATCAAGAAGGGAGCCTGAAAGGCCATCTACAGTGAAACTATCGCGGCTCCACTGAACGCGCGTCGCTAGTGCAAACATCATTTCTGAATCATCAAAGATGTCTATGTCTTTATCGACTGCAATCGCCATCTTGAGGCGTCGATAGGATAGGGCGGCCATTAATGCGTCACGCACTTCCCCTGGTCCCGGGTTTTCCACTTGGATGTAACCGTGAAACCGTCTGCCTTGGGCTGGAACATGAACGTTGGTGACGCTGGGTGCTACTTGCTTGCACAGGCCATAAACCTTGCCTTCCATGGTCATATTATCTGGCACCAGCATGTCCGTCAGGCCAGATCCGTAGTCATGATACAAGGCCCCTTTACGCATTGTGATGCTGGTTACGTTAACAACAGGCGCTGCAACTTGGGGGCCAGAATAGCCGGTGTATTCACCAAACGGGCCATCGGCTTCCAGAACGTCGCGGGGGACGTAGCCCTCAATCACTATCTCTGCGTCAGCAGGAACCATAATTAGATCGCCAAATGTGCGGCTAGGCGTTACTCGAAGTGGTTCACCTAATAGCCCACCGCAAGCGCCCCAGTGGCTTTCCGGGTAATTCAATTTCGCCTGGGTTCCCATAAGAACGGCAGGGTGGTGTCCGATCCAAAATACGACCGGGCAGTCCTCGCCACGCGCCCAGAATTTCCGCATGTTGCGATTATTGTGAGAAGAGGGATAAGGAAAATAGGACATCCGTCTCTTTGATTTAATCCAACACCGTTGAATTGCTGTGTTATCTGTTTTGGTGTCTGGGTCATAGGTTGTGGCGTGTGCCGCGGTCAAATAGGGACCAGGATCTGTAACATGCTGTGTTAGAGCGGGAAGTCGGGTTAAATCAACATCATCCCCCTCGATTACGATTTCTTGTACAGGCGCGGTATCATTGCTGATCGTCTCTGGCGTAATTTGGGTGCCAGTGCGCTGAGCATAAATGGGCGCTGCGGTCTGATGATCATTAATTCCCAATGATCGCGCGACGACAGCACGACTGGCTGTAAGGTTAGTAACCACTGGAATATCGCTCGTCGTGCCGTCTGCCATTAAGGGTTCGTCTACAACGACAATTGGGTGGCGGCCGGCTTTCTCTAGCGCGTATTGGAGGGCTGTAATCTGATGGCTGACTGACATGGGCCCATCCGGATGAAAGACCGATTGCTTCTCAGCTTCTAAAAAAGTGCGAAGATCTAGTATGGCAATATCCCCCTGAAGGAGTAATAGTTATAAAAGTATGACTTTATACTCAAGGGGAGTCTATTCGTCCGAGAAAGGCTATTAAATACAAGGTTCTAGCGGTTTATATATGAATCTAAACCTCTATATTAAATAGAATTCAGGACTTTTTTACGCACTCTGGGTTAGAGTCTCTCAATATTTTCATAGGATGTAAGAATGACGCAGGTGAAACGCCTCATCGTTGGAATTAGTGGGGCCTCGGGCGTCATATACGGAATCCGGCTGCTTGAAGTTTTGCGAGATACGCAGTTCGAATCCCATCTTGTGATGTCTCAGTCTGCAGAAGTCACGCTCGCCTATGAGTCGAGGCTGAAAGTGGCTGACGTCAAAGCGTTGGCCGACGTGGTGTATCCTAACGGTGATATTGGGGCTGCGATCTCTTCGGGGTCTTTTCAGACTGAAGGCATGGTGATTGCGCCCTGTTCCATACGATCGGCATCCGAAATTGCTACTGGCGTAACGTCGACCTTGCTGACACGCGCTGCTGATGTGGTCTTAAAGGAACGGCGACGGTTAATTTTGCTTGTGAGGGAGAGCCCACTACATACCGGACACCTGCGCATGTTGACCCATCTATCTGAGATCGGCGCGATTATTGCTCCACCAGTGCCAGCCTTCTACGCCAACCCTAAATCTGTTGATGATTTGGTAAACCACACTGTTGGCAGATTACTCGATATGTTTGGATTAGAGTCCGGCCTCGTAAAGAGGTGGGGAGAACCAGACGGCTCAGGTAAAGCACCCAAGCGCAAAAGCTGACAATAGAGGTCCCGTTAGGCATGACTGAAGAAACGGGCAGAGAAATAGCCAAAGGAAACCCGTTCTGGGAATTCGCAACATCCGCATACAGTCAGCCTGGCGTGGAAAAAGCGATGCTGTCTCTCCAAGACCGGATGGGCGTTGATATCAATATGGTCCTATTCTGCGTTTGGCTGGCGGCCTATAAAGGGCCAAACGGTAACGGCCTTGCAGAGCACCTAGCGGGAGCGTTGCAGATATCGGGTGAATGGCAGCGTGGTCTCGTTGGGCCGCTCCGCACCTGCAGAGAGAACTTAAAAATTGTTGTTGAGGGGCCCGACCTTAGTGGCAGAAACCGCGAAGTTGCCAACGCATTAAGGGGGCGCCTCAAAGCGAATGAGTTAGACCTTGAGGCGTTACAAATTTTGGTTCTCTACGGCCTTGTAGCCACGGGTGGCCTTGACGAAGGCGAACCTATTGATGTCGTTACGCAAAAGGAAGACGCGCAGAACAACCTGAACGTCTACTTCGAGGCAACCAGCGTTACCCTAGACCATTTGGCTCAGGGGCACGTCCTTCGCTTATTGAATAACGTGTTCCAGTAAGTTGACTTTTACCAAGGAATGGCTTCGCCATTGTAGTTAATCGGCAGTCCAACGGTATCCGCATTGATGTTGTCGATTACTGTCATAAGGCCTGCGACGCTCTCATCAACGGTTATAGACCCTGGGCCCCTGAACCCTGACGCGAATAGGAGTTCTGTCTGGACTTGGCCCGGAGCGATTAAGCCAATGACATACCCTTTGCCTTTAAGGTCCGCATGGATGGCTCGCATTGCCATATTCACCGCCGCTTTAGACATCCGGTATCCATAGAACCGACCCAATCGTTGAGTAAGTGTCATGGAGCCGAGGCCTGATGTCATGGTTAGGATTTTCTTCTGCTCACTTGCGGCAACGTGAGGCAGAAACGCTTTCGCCATTTTCATTGGTCCATAGACGTTTACGTCCATGATGAACTTGATTTCATCGTAATCGATATTTTGGGCATTCTGCTTTTCGATGTCGCCCAGTACACCAGCATTATTTAGTAAAACATCAATCGCTGTGCCTTCGTATTTAGACGCAAGCGCTGCGATTTCCCCATCATCAGTTACGTCTAACTCATCGACAGTAAGGTTGTCGTATTTATCCGCTAATGTATTGAGTTCATCTGCTTTGGCGGGGTTTCGGGCTGTTGCGATCACACGCCAGCCGCGGTCTGCATAAGCCTCGGTAAGGCCCAAGCCGATGCCACGATTGGAACCCGTAATGAGAACTGTTTCTGCGTCTGCAAACGAGGGCAGGCTCAAAACGAGGGCTAGGACAGTTGTATGTATAATTTTTAGCATCATAGTTCCTTTGATTGAGCGAGTTCCGTGATCACCATGGAACGGTATCGCCGTTATAAATGATGTATTGGCCCGAAGTCTCTGGCCCCAAATTTTCGATATTGCGAATGACGCCGGTCACGCTGTCTTCAGTGGCCATACCCATGCCGCCGTACCCAGCCTGTTGAAGAAGCCGAGTTTCGACTATGCCGGGCGCTAGAATGCCTACGTGAATGCCGCGGGGTGCTAGTTCAACTGATAGAGCGCGGTACCCCATATTGATCGCTGTCTTTGACATTCTGTAGAGATAGAGTGCTTTGTAAAAGGGTGAAGGCTGAACATTTCTTAGAGAAGCTGTGCCAGACGTAATGACGCTAATTTTTTTCTGTTTGCTTGCAGCAACATGCTCAAGGAAGGCCTCGGCCATTTTCATCGGCCCAATAGCGTTTGTTTTGTAGACCTGTTCCATGGACGCGAAGTCAATGGAACCTATGCTTTGGACATCTGGCGCTCCGCCAAGAATGCCAGCATTATTCATGAGGACATCTATCGGTGTTCCCGCTAACTTTTTCGCCAGAGCATCTATTTGTTCGTGATCACTGACATCAAGGACTTCAATTCTGAGGTTGTCATACTGTGCGCTCAAGGCTTGCAAGTCGTCGTCATCAGCAGGCGTGCGGCTCGTCGCTATGACGTCCCACCCCAAATCGGCGTACTGACGGGCAAGTTCTAGCCCGATGCCTCTGTTAGAACCTGTAATAAGAACTGTTGCGGCCTCTGCGGCAACTGTCCAGCATGTCGCCGCAAGTGCGGCGGCAAATATTGGCATACGCATATCAAATGCTCCGGGCGAATAAATTAGAAGGGTTGTTCAGTTCCGTCGTAACGGTAATAAGCGCCAGAGTCTTCGACGGTTAGTCCCTCGATCACTGAGATCATGCCCCTGATACTATCAGCCGGCGAGATTAAGCCTGGGAAATTGACGTCGCCAAGCTTTTCAACTTTGACTGTGCCAGGTGAAAGTAGAGCGACCGTTACACCATCTCCTTTAAGATCGTTGGCAACATTCTTCATGTACATGTTTAGGGCCGCTTTGGACGCCTTATACCAATAGCCACCAGCCATGTTGGGACCCTTGTAGCCGAACGAACCAGCGAGTGAGCTGACGGCAAGAATCTTTTTATCTTCGCTGGCTTTTACATGGGGTGCGAAAGCTTCACTGATTTTGAGCGGGCCAAGTGCATTGATGCGCATGAAGTTTTCCCAGTCGGCGTATGCCAGTGTGCCAAAGGACTGAGGTGCCGGATTACGGAAATCACCGGTGATTCCTGCGTTGTTGATGAGAACGTCGATCGCCGTGCCTTCCAGTTTTCTTGCTAACACATCAATCTGCTCGTGATTGGTTACGTCCATGGTCTCGACGCGTACTTGATCTGGGTACTGAGCACGAAGCGTTTCTATGCTTTCGGGTGCCGTGGATCGTCTATGTGTCGCTACGACATCCCAACCTTTAGCCGCGTATTGTTTAGCAAACTCGAGCCCGATGCCCGAGTTGGAGCCCGTAATCAAAACGGTTTTTGCGTCGGCAGACGTTGCCAAAAATACGGCGATGGCCGCCGCTGCGATTGTTATGCTCATGAGAGGCTCCTTGAATGATTGGTTATCGATCCAGGACTATAGCTGTGCTTGGCGCCGAACCTTGTATTCCCAGCCCGCATGACCGCAGTGCGGAATTTTGGCCATTAAGGCTCCTGTCTCCTCATGTTAGCGTTAGCGTTATGGCGTTACCAAGTCATCTCTTCGCCTGTGTTGGAGAAGTATTTACCGGACATTTCTGTGTTATACTTTTCGATCATGGATATGGACCGCGATACACTCGTTTCCACGTCAATCATCATTTGTTTTGGCAGGCCTGCAGTGAAATCTGTGTCTACGAACCCCGGCGTCAGAATACCGATAATAACGCCTTTCTCTTCTATGGTTGGATTATTGGCTACATTTTTCATTACCATATTGAGGGCCGATTTGCTCGCCCTGTAGAAGGCTTGTCGTGAGCCTCGGACTTGAGAGAGGCGGCCCTCTGAGGACGATATATTGATCACTTTTTTTTGCTCGCTTGCAGCCACGTGTTCTATGAAGGCCTCAGTCACTTTGAGTGGGCCGAGCACGTTAATGTTCATAACGTCGTTGAACACGGAATAATCGACGGTTCCAAACTCTTGCGTGTTGCGACCACCTGCAATACCAGCGTTGTTAATGAGGACATCAATCGCGATGCCGCGTAATTTTTCGGCGAGAGTATCGATTCCTGCGTGATCGGTCACATCGAGTGTTTCCGTTCGTACGTTCTCGTGTGCAGAGGCCAAAGCCAGCAACGCATCATCGTCCTCTGGTGAGCGGGCCGTGGCGATGACATTCCACCCTTGTTCGGCGTAGCGCTTTGCAAACTCGAGCCCGATCCCGCGACTGGCACCAGTAATTAAAACGGTGGACGCGTTAGCAGAGGAAAAGGCAAAAAGAGAAAATAGTAATGTGGCAGCGCGGATCATGATTGTGTCCTTATGATTAAATCTCTGTTTACCATGGAATTGTGCGGCCGTCGTAATTCAGGAAATCACCGGATTGGTTCATCGATAGAGCGTCTAGCGTTGAAATCATCTGGGAGATGCTTTCTTCAGTAGTTAAGGGCTGGAACTGCTTGTAGTCGTAGTCCGTTGCAGTTTCCGCTTCCTCTTGGGTGAGTCCCACGGCTTCCCGGAGCATGCGAGTATCGACCGCTCCGGGCATGAAAATAGCGACAGCAATGCCCTGTTTTTTCACCAGCATTGCCGTGCCACGCATGGCCATGTTCACTGCAGCCTTGCTGATTGCGTAATAGGGTGCGCCGGGTGGGTTTCGGATGGAAGCGATGGAGCCAGCTGTGCTCGATATGACGGCTATTTTTTTGGTTTCACTGGCGGCGACATGAGGAGCGAAGGCTTCGGAGATTTTTAGAGGGGCGAAGACATTTACGTCCATGACCTGGCGGAAGAGATCACGATCCAGTGCACCCCAAGTCTGGCGGGGTCGGTCCCCAAACATACCAGCATTGTTGATCAACACATCGATAGGGGTGCCGCTATATTTCTCGGCCAGTGCGGTGATGCCGTCCAAATCAGTAACGTCCAGTTTCTCGATTGTGACTTTTTTATTGGCGGTGGCGAAGGCTTGTAGGTCCTGATCGTCCTCGGGAGACCTGCTGGTCGCTATAACGTCCCAACCCATGGCCGCATATTGAGTAACGAATTCCAAGCCGAGCCCCCGGTTAGAGCCGGTGATTAATACGGTTTTGGCGGTCGCAGTCTGAGCCAACAGCATTGCGGTGACCAGAGTGATAAGTCGTAGCATCGATATAATTCCTGTCTTTTCTGGTCTCACCAAGCAATGGGTTCGCCGGTGTATTGCATAAACGTGCCACTGGTTTCTGAGGTGTACCAGTCGACAACAGTACGGATGCCCGTTGCACTCTCTTCAACTGAGACTTTCGGAATATCAAAGGGCGCAGACATGTCAGTATCGATAACACCGGGGTGAATCATGCCGACGATGATGCCGCGTTCAGCCGTGTCCTTGGCAAAATTCCGCATGAGCATGTTCAATGCTGTTTTGCTGGCCCTATAGAAATAGATATTGCCATTGGCCAGGCTTATTGAGCCGACAACACTAGAGATGTTCATTATTTTCTTAGTTTTGCTGGCTTCAACGTGCTCGAGAAAGGCGTCCGCGATCTTGAGTGGGCCAAAGGTATTTGTCGCAAACAGCGGCTCGGCGGCTGAGAAGTCGAGGTTGGCTAGGCGCTGGGCGCCTGGGTCTCCGAGAATGCCAGCGTTATTAATTAGAACTTCGATGGCTGTTCCACGGAGTTCGTCTGCGAGGTCATCAATCTGGCTGTGGTCTGTGACGTCCAGAGCCGCGATACGAACAGAGGCATATTGTGTCGCAAGTGCTTGTAACTCTGCGTCATCATCGGGAGTTCTAGCCGTCGCAATGACTGTCCAGCCGTCGGCCGCGTACTGAGAGGCGAGTTCAAAGCCCAGCCCGCGATTGGACCCTGTAATAAGAACGGTTTTTGCGCTTGCATCAATGGACACGCATACTAGGGCAAGGCCAAGTAGCAATATTTTCATTTTGGCGCTCTTTTTTGGCAGTGATGTACTTTAGGTAGAGATGGTATGGCGGTCAGGTGAGATAGGGAAGGGCGGCTGGCGTCAATCTGCTTGGATAAGTATTCCCTGACACGCATATACTAGGTGTAGTCGCCGTCAGTATTCAGCCAACCTCAAAGGATCGTATGACTCAGTCCGTTCGCCGACTAATATACCTCATTGCTGCGTTATGCGTGGCTGGTTTCATGCTGGCTGCTTGCGGCGATGATAATGGTACCTCCAAATCAGCGGATATGTATCAGCAATCGGATACTCTGCGGGTTGGTGTGATGGGCCTGCCACCAATGTTGGGTAACCCTTATGCCTCCTTGAACGCGCCTACGATCTATACTTGGTCAGCAATTTTCGACGGCCTGACGTATGTCGGGAATGACAGCGTGGTACAGCCATGGTTGGCAACGTCATGGGAGGCCACAAGCCCGACTACCTGGGTGTTTAAGTTACGGGAAGGGGTGACCTTCTCTAATGGCGAACCGTTTAATTCAAACGCTGTGATCAATGCGGTTGAGTACCTGACTAGCCCAGAAGCTCTGACTGAGGTCGTGGCGCAGATGCTGAGTTCCATGACCGGTGCTCGGGCCATAGATAAGTATACGGTGGAGATCACAACGGCTGTGCCGAATGTAATCTTTCCCCGTGAAGCTGCCAGCTTGCGCATGGTTGCGCCCGAACATTGGCAGCGGCTCGGACCACAAGGCTTCGCCCAAGAGCCCCATGGCACAGGCCCTTTCCGCGTTGTGGCGTGGGAACCCGCGGTTGCTCGAATGGAGGCATTCGAAGGCTCCTGGCGGCCGCCGCATTTCAAGAAGCTTGAAGTCTATGCGGTTCCTGAGGGGCCTCAGCGAATCCAGGGGATTATTAGCGACCGTTTGGACGTGGTGCTTGGAACCATTCCAGATCAAATGGAGGAGCTAGAAGCCGCTGGGCATCAGTGGGTCAGCATCCCAGGAGGCGGAATCTATACGTTTTCGATGATCTTGAACCGGGATCATCCTGCTTTCGGTCCGGACAATGAGCCATTAATGGATGTGCGGGTCCGCCGGGCCCTGAACTACGCCATCGACCGCCAAGCTTATATTGAGGTTTTACTGAGCAATACGACACGAGCCCCTTCGCAGCCTGTCCCATCGACCGTATTTGGCTATAATCCGGATCTCGAGCCTTATCCTTATGATCCGGACCTCGCACGGGCTTTGCTGGCGGAAGCTGGCTATCCGGAAGGCTTTGATCTCATATTTGAGGTCGTGCCCGGGACCTCAGTACCCAACGGTGTGGCGATCTACCAAAAAATCGCCGAGGATCTGAGGGCGGTTGGCGTGAACCTGGAACTGAAGACGTTTCCACTTCCGCAGTACTTCAATGCTGTTCATACGGGAGAGTTTAAAGGGCAGGGGTTCATGATGGACTTTCCGACTGCCCCGCAATTGGATGCACTCCGCGGTATGCGCCTACATAGCTGTCTATGGAAAACGCCTTGGCTGTGTAATGAAGATGATCAGGCGATGATCACCGCTGCCATGGCAGAGCCAATTCTTGCCCGCCGTGAAGCCTTAACTCAGGATATTATGCGCCGCTATCACGAGCAGGCTTACCTGATTTATCTGTTCGAACGAGTAGACTATTACGGGGTTAGGGGCAGCCTTGAGGGTTTTGAAGCTGAGGGCTTATTCATCCAATATGATAAGATTAATTGGTCCAGTAAATGACGCTATTAGAGTTACTTAGGTAGATTTATTAAACCTTAATATGAATATATTTTAGATGCTCAGGGGGCGGAATTTTTCTGATTAGAAAAGGCGTCTTTTCCCTCAAGTAGCAAGTCGTAGAGGCGGGCGCCCTCAGGTCCGGTGTCATCGAGTATACGTTGGAGACCGCTGCTGGATGCCAATTTCCATCTCTGGCGTTGTTCTTTTGTTAGATCGATATAGTTCACGCCTTTGGCCTGACCTTCTGCCACCACCTGTTCAACGTAGGCGCGGACGTTTTTGCGGGCTGTTGGAAGACCGTCATAGGAATTGATCAACGCCGCACGCTGCTCGTCTGTAGCTGAGTCAAACCACTTCGTATTGGCGAAGTTGGCACCCATTTCGTACATGCTTTTAAGGCGAGTGACACAGCAGACTTGTCCATCTAAGGCGTTATGGACGAAGACGACGTTGGTCAGACCGCCTTGGATTAGGCCCGTTTGAAGGCCAGGGATGAGCTCCCCAAGCTCAAGGATTGCATAATCCGATCCCACAGATTCGATGAAAGACTGCAAAATGATGGATGGTGATATTCTGATCGTCAAACCAGCAAGGTCGACCGGCTCTATAACTGGCTTGTCGACGGTATAGAGAACCCCCCAGCCAACTTCAGTAAACTGGATGACTGTGAGCCCGAGTTCAGCAAACAGGGCGCTGATCGGCCCAGATAGATAGTTGTCGAGGACGAAATCTGCTTCTTCAAGGCTATCGAACATATAGGGCGCCAGCAAAACTCCCATTTCAGGAACTAGCGACGTCATGCCCTGAGAAGAAACGCTGATGACCTGGATTCTATTGCGACGGGCACCGGTGATGAGTTGCTGCTCAGACCCCAGTTCGCCGCGCAAATACCACTCGATATCAAAGTCTGGATTGGCCTCGATGCGGGACTGGAACCCCATCCATTGCTCCCACCAGACACTATCTGGAAAGGAATACACGCCCACTTTGCCCTTGAGCGGTTCTGCCAGGGCCGGTGATGTCAGGGCGGCTATGAATATTGCGACTAAAATACGCGCGAATTTTGATGTCATAATGCTGAGACTAAGGCCGGCTTTGAGATCAGGCAACGAGTAAGGGTGATCTTCTTCGAAGCGGAGCGCGGTGTGAACGAAGGGGCATAGGTAATCATTTCGGTTACATTTTGACTTGTCCTGTGAATAACCGAAGATGGTGTAGAATTATTAGGCCGCAGGATCGGCCACTTTACATTGAATAAGGGGAGTTTAGTGCCGACAGTTTTAATCACAGGGGCCAATCGCGGTATAGGTTTAGAATTTACACGACAGTACGTTGATGATGGCTGGACCGTTATGGCCTGTTGTCGGGACCCCGCGGGCGACGGCGCGCTTGAGCTTCGTGCGATCAAGGAAGGCGCCAATGAACGCGTTTATATAGAGCGGATGGACATGCTCAATCATGGGTCAATTGATGCAGTTGCAGAGAAATACAAAGGCACTGCAATTGATGTGTTGCTAAACAACGCAGGGATTATTGGCCCGGTTCCGATCCGAGACCACCTCTACGCCCAGCATTTCGGGACGATTGATTATGATGTGTGGGATACCGTCATCAGAACTAATACCTTTGCCCCGGTAAAAATGGCTGAGGCCTTCGCTGCGAATGTCATCGCTAGTGACCAGAAGAAAATCATTACGCTTTCAAGCACGGTTGGTTCGCTTCAAGAGGACCGTACGGCGGCTTTTTGTTACTGCACATCTAAGACTGCTGTAACCAAAGCAGTGCAATTGATGTCTGAGGTCCTGCGCGATAAGAGCGTAATCGCCATGGCCTTTTGTCCGGGGTATGTCAAAACCCGGATGGGTGTGGGGGGGGCGACCGTTGAAATCCCGGATAGTGTGACCGGTATGCGGGGGCTCATCGATGGGTTCACGATGAATGACACGGGCTCCTTTAGAAGATTCAATGGCGACACCGTTGCTTGGTAGGGTCTAGTGACGACCCTATTTGATCCAGACCGAGAGGTGCCGGACGCTCTAAAAGCCGGTCCGTTTTTAAGCGTATTTATCGTTCATGGCATTGCTAACGCTGAAGCGTATGAGCGCTATCAGTTGATCAGTGATGGCCAGAGCGATAAGCCAACTAAGTTCGGTGGACAGGTAATGGGTTTTTCTAAACCGGCGTTTAGATTTGTTGGGCCTGAAGAGGCACATGCGTTAGCAGTTATTCGATGGCCAGATTTTGAGGCCTTTAAGGCCTGGCGCACACAACCCGTTTACGTAGCCTGTGGGATTGCTGACCTTCACGCTGAAGCTGAACGGGAAAGCGTCTATTTTTTGCCCTGCAATTAGCTTGGTGTCAGTTACGCCGTGTGGTTTTCTCGTTATACAAAAAAAGAGGGCGGGGCTATCCGTGTAGCTTGCGTCTGTGTTGGTGCAGAGTAGAATGTAACAACAGTTGAAAAGACCAGCGTGGGCTCTTAAACCCTACGTTAGGTTTATTAGGAGGTGCAGATGGCTATTAACCTACGTGTGAACGGCAAAGAACATTCACTCGACGTGGATCCAGAAACCCCTCTCTTATGGGTGTTGCGAGATAATCTCGGCCTTACTGGAACGAAATACGGCTGTGGTATAGCCGCATGCGGTGCTTGTACCGTTCACGTCGATGGCGTGGCAGAGCGGTCCTGTGCTGTACCCGTAGAATTCGCTGATGGGACAGATATCACGACGATTGAGGGTTTATCTGAAGACCGAAGCCATCCAGTTCAGGAAGCTTGGATTGAAGAAGATGTGCCACAATGTGGATATTGTCAGTCTGGGATGATTATGTCGGTTGTATCGATGCTCAAGGATATCCCTAAGCCAACCGATGAAGACATCAACGCGTACATTACGAATATCTGTCGTTGCGGCACCTACACACGTATTCGCAAGGCAATTAAGAGAGCTGCTGCTCTCCAACAATAAATAACAGTGACGACGAAAAAAATGCGGGCGCGGGGTAATCCGTGCTCGTTTTTTTATACTTAGACTAGGCATGGTGATGAGCCTGCCAAACTAATGATATGGAAAATGCGGTGAAGACGGACCTACCAGAATCAATAGAGGACACAGAAACGTTGCTCCATAGCGGCGGGTATGTACCGGATAGGCCTTTGGCAATTGCGGTGTTTCTAAGCCTAAAGCTTGGGCGTCCGTTGTTCCTTGAAGGAGAGGCGGGCGTTGGGAAAACGGAGATTGCAAAAGTTCTTTCTGCTTCACTAGGACGCAAGTTAATCCGGCTGCAATGTTACGAAGGTTTGGATGTAGCGTCGGCAGTCTATGAGTGGAATTATCCACGGCAGATGATGGCAATAAGACTGGCGGAGTCGGGTGGAGAGTCCAATATGAGCGAGGTCTCCGAAAATATCTATGGGGCTGAGTATCTGATTGAGAGGCCGCTTCTTTCGGCCTTACGCCCGGATAACGGTGGCCCGCCGGTTCTACTTATTGATGAGCTGGACAGAACAGATGAGCCTTTCGAGGCTTTTCTGCTCGAGGTATTATCTGAGTATCAGGTGACAATCCCGGAGTTGGGCACGGTTGCGGCTAGTGAGTCTCCTATAGTTATTATTACGTCAAATCGTACGCGCGAGATACACGATGCTCTTAAGCGAAGGTGCCTATATCATTGGGTGGATTACCCTGATGCCGACAGAGAATATGAGATTCTAAGAAACAAGGTTCCAGAGGCAGCTGACAGTTTGAGCTTACAAGTCGTCGCTGCCGCTCAACATTTGAGAGGGGCCGATCTCTTTAAGCCGCCTGGTGTCGCGGAAACAATAGATTGGGTCCGTGCGCTCATCGCCCTCGATCGTGGGTATCTGGACCGAGATGGGTTGGAGGAAACGCTTGGTGTCGTCCTCAAGTATAGAGACGACATTAACCATGTTCGTGAAAATACGATCGACGGGACCATAGCAGCGGCATCAGCAGCTCTATGACCAAAAGCATAACCAGTAGTGGAGCACTTGCGCGAAATGTAATGAGCTTTGCCCGGTTATTGCGTTCTTCAGGGTTACCTATTGGCCCTGCCAAAATTCTGGTGGCGATCCAAGCGATGGCCTCGATTGATCTGGTACGCAGAGATGATGTTTATTGGGCGCTTCACTCGGCATTTGTAGACCGGCATTCCCAATCTGAACTTTTTGGAATTGTATTTCACCAGTTTTGGATCGTTCGGATAGGTGAACAAGATAAGCCTTTCATGTTTGATGACGTGATTGATGAAGCGTTTATAGAGTGTGCGGAGTCTCTACCTCGGCGTCTAGCAGGTGCTATGGCTGAAAATGGTCTCGCTAAGAAAACTAATAAGGGCCGTGAGAGCCGCGAACAGCCCCCCAGTGTTACTTGGTCTGGGTCGGAGCGATTAAGATCCAAAGACTTTGAAACAATGTCGACTGAGGAAAATATAATGGCGCGGCGGGCAATGCTCGACTTTCAACTGCCGATCTCTAGAGTGCCGACGCGGAGGTTTCAGCCGCATGCATCCGGTCGGCGTATTGATATGAGATCTACATTAAGGAAAATGATTCGAACTGGCGCCTCGTTTGACCTGATGCGGAAGAAAGCTGTTTATCGACACCCACCACTAGTTGTGCTGTGCGATATCTCGGGCTCTATGGAACCCTACGCGCGGATGCTTCTGCATTTTTTGCATACGATTACGAATGACCGTGATCGAGTTCACACGTTTTTGTTTGGAACGCGCCTAACCAATGTAACTCATCAACTTATCCACTCTGATCCAGATGTTGCACTGAGAAAAGTATCAGCTGCCGTAGAAGATTGGTCTGGGGGGACGCGCATCGGACAGTCATTGGCGTCATTTAATCGGAAATGGTCTCGTCGTGTGCTGGGTCAGGGGGCTGTTGTCTTGTTGATAACGGATGGACTTGATCGGGATGGCGGAGCCGGATTGACGGAAGAAATTGAGCGGCTACAAAAATCTTGTCGTCGTTTAATATGGTTGAACCCGCTATTACGGTTCGATGGTTTTGAACCTAAGTCAGCAGGTATTAAGGCAATCCTACCTTATGTCGACGATTTTCGGTCGGTTCACAATCTGGATAGTTTGTCTGAGTTCGTAGAGGCGCTCTCGAGTTTAGGTGGAGCCAGAAACAGGACAGGCACAAATAGCG
Organism: Rhodospirillaceae bacterium; assembly: GCA_028822445.1. Lineage (GTDB taxonomy): Bacteria > Pseudomonadota > Alphaproteobacteria > Rhodospirillales > Rhodospirillaceae > WLXB01. The sequence continues at coordinate 117,809 of JAPKDQ010000008.1, forward strand.
CGGGTATGGAATGAAGGATATCGACACGGACCCTTTGGTCAGACTTTCAGAGTGGCGGGCTAAGGGGCAATGTACTGCCCTTGCTACAGTGGTTCAGACGTGGGGGTCCTCGCCTCGTCCTGTTGGGAGCCATCTGGCTGTAAATGAAGCGGGAGAATTTGCCGGCTCGGTTTCTGGCGGATGCATCGAAGGGGCTGTTATCGCGGCCGCGCTTGCAACGATAGAAACCGGTGAAACGTCTATGCTCGAATTTGGCGTTACAAATGACATGGCGTGGGAAGTGGGGCTAGCCTGTGGCGGCACAGTCCATGTGTATGTGGAGCGTGTTGAATGAAATCGAGCTTGTTTGACAGTCTTTGTGAGGCTCTGCTTTCTAAGCATGCTTGTGCCACTGTTAGCAATTTAGCGACGGACAAACAGTGTTTTGTCCAAAGTGGTAACGCCGGTGGAGACCTCGAGTTGTCTTCTGCTGATATTCAGAGTGTTGAAGAGATGATTGCAGCGGATGTGAGCGGCCATATCGCTAAAACGGATTTGTTTGTTCGTGTCTATGGCCCCAACTATCGAATGATAATTGTTGGCGCTGTACATATTGCACAGGCGTTGGCGCCAATGGCACAGCTAGCCGGATTCGATGTCACGATTATCGACCCACGTGAGGCATTTGTTCAGGCAAGCCGTTTGTCAGATGTGGCGTCTATAAGGGAATGGCCTGACGATGGTGTGACGAAGCTGGAACCAGATTTACGCACTGCAATTGTTACCCTTACCCATGACCCCAAGCTCGATGATCCAGCACTGGCAGCCGCGTTAAAATCTGACGCTTTCTATATTGGGTCCTTGGGAAGCAAAAAAACACATGCTAAGCGAATTAGGCGCCTTACGGAACAAGGCTTTACCGATGCAGATCTCAGCCGTATTCATGGGCCGGTTGGTCTCGATATAGGCGCTAAGACACCGTCGGAAATTGCAGTCTCAATATTGGGTGAAGTCGTAACGATCCGTCGCTTGGTTGCAGCTTAGGCGCAGAGATGATTTTTTCAGAGATATCTGTGGGCAACGCCGCCGGGTCCATTTTGGCCCAGACAATGCGTCACGTTGATTGGACTGTACATAAGGGGCATTGCCTTAGCGCCCAGGATTGCAGTGCCTTCGAAGGCGCAGGTATCCAAACGATATTCGCGGCAACGCTTGAAGATGGAGATGTGCGCGAGGATAAAGCTGCACATCAAATTGCTAATGCTACTGCGGGTGCGAACGTGTCTCTAACGGCAGCGCATACAGGCCGGTGCAATCTGAGATCCGAAAATGCGGGACTAGTTCGGATAGATTCTGACACGATAAACCGCCTTAACGCTGTTCATGAGTCAATTACTATCGCTACTCTTTCGGACTACACAATGGTTAACCCTGGCCAAACAATTGCGACAATCAAGATTATTCCATTCGCGGTCTCGGCGGATGTGTTGAACCGCGTGTTGGACCTGATCATCGGGCTCGGTCTGCCCATTGTGGTTCGACCGTTCATTGGACTATCCGTAGCGATTATAAATACCACGCTCCCGTCTCTGAAGGATTCAGTGATTGCGAAAACTACGAACTTGACGAACAGACGAATAGCCAATCTCGGCGGACGAGTTCAGGAGGTGTTTTCATGTCGCCATAATGAGCCAGACGTTTCTAACGCTGTAACTTCTGTTATTGCCAATAAGCCAGACCTGATTGTAATCGTCGGAGCCTCGGTGACTGTCGATCGAAGGGATGTAGTTCCTGCGGGTATAGTGCATGCTGGAGGAGATATTGAGCATTATGGAATGCCAGTGGACCCTGGCAACCTCATGCTGCTGGCACACTTTAACAAAACCCCCATTCTCGTTTTGCCCGGATGTGCGAGATCGCCAAAGCTCAATGGCATAGACTGGGTATTAGAACGGTTCGCAGCTGGATTATTTGTGACGTCATCTGATATATCCGCGTTGGGTGTTGGAGGGCTGCTTGTAGATAGTCCGGCACGGCCGTTGCCGAGGGACCGGGCTGTTCAAGATGACATATCTGGTGTTGGGGTTCCGCCAATCAGCGCTATCGTTTTAGCCGCTGGGCAGTCCCGTCGTATGGGGCTAGTGAACAAACTGCTTGAGGTTATCGATGGTGTTCCGCTCATTCGCCGAACTGTGGAAGCCGTGCAAGCTTCTAAAGTCGGAAACATTGTTGTTGTAACAGGGCATGAATCCGAGGCAGTAAAAACAGCCTTGAGCGGTCTGAATGTCGTCTTTATAAATAATACGAACTTCGAGCAGGGGCTATCAACATCATTGGATGCGGGTCTGGCGGCTCTCTCAAGCGCTGATTCTGGCGTTGTGGTCTGCCTCGGGGATATGCCGCAAATTAAGCCCTCTCATATCAACGCGCTCATTGATCAATTTGATCCGAAGCAGGGTCGGGCGATCGGGGTTCCGGTGCACCTCGGGAAGCGAGGCAATCCGATTCTGTGGGCTCGCCGGTTTTTCGAAGCAATGACGGACATTTCTGGGGACGTCGGAGCGCGGCATCTTATTGGGATGAACGCAGACCTTGTCTATGAAGTAGAATTTGAGGACACTGCAGTTCTGACAGACCTAGATACTCCGGAGCAATGGTCGGATTTTAAGAAAGGCCGAGTGCTTTAAGAGTTTCAGGCTGAGGCGCCAGGGTGATCTCTGGATCTAGTTAATTAATAAGGAATTAGAGCATGTCAGATGCGGCACAAAACGGTGCAGATGTAAAAAAGACGGATGTTATTATAATCGGGGCAGGTCCAGTTGGCTTGTTCGCAGTGTTTGAACTGGGATTGCTCGGTTTGCAGACCGTTGTCATCGATATTTTGGACCGGCCGGGCGGCCAATGCGCCGAGCTCTATCCTGAGAAGCCGATTCTGGATATCCCTAGCCGTCTCATGATCACAGGTCAGGAATTGACCGATGATCTTATGAAGCAGATCGAACCGTTCTCGCCGGTCATGCATTTTAACCAAATGGCCGATAGCCTGACTAGGTTAGAGAATGGGCACTGGCGCATGACAACTGACATGGGAATTGTTGTCGAGGCGCCTGTCGTATGTATCGCGGGCGGAGGCGGGAGCTTCACCCCAAAGAAACCTAAGATTGAGGGTATTGCGCCGTTTGAGAATAAGTCTCTCTTCTATGCCGTCCGCCAGATGGAACAATTCAAGGGTAAGAACCTGCTGATTGCTGGTGGTGGAGATTCTGCGTTGGATTGGGTGATCGCACTGAACGAGCATGTAGAAAGCATGCACCTCGTTCACCGACGCGCCGAATTCAGAGCAGTTCAAGACACGGTGGATAAAATGCGTGAGTTGGAGGCGGCAGGGAAGGTAACAGTGCACGTTGCCGACGTTCCAAGGCTCAATGGTGCTAATGGGCAGATCGATTCTGTAACACTCAAGAACAAGGAGGGTGGCGAGGAATATGATATTGCTTGCGATACAATGCTCGCGTTCTACGGCCTGACCATGAAGCTTGGACCAATAGCCGATTGGGGGATCAACATGGAAAAAAACCGTGTTGCTGTTGATACAGCTAGGTTCGAGACATCGGAACCCGGAATATTTTGTATTGGTGACATGTGTACATACCCTGGGAAACTCAAATTAATCCTCTCTGGATTTCATGAGTCTGCACTGATGGCTCATGCTTGTTTTCATTACGCGCGACCAGACCAGAAGCTCAAGTTCGAGCACACAACATCGAGTTCGAATATACAAGAGAAGTTGCGACGCTAGTGCGCATCCATGTGCTTCTGCCCAACGGGCAGGGGAAAACTATTGGGGCGCTATTACAAGTTAGTGTCATGACTGCGATGCGTGAAGGCGGAGTGCCAGTTCGTGCAGAATGCGGTGGGGCTATGGTTTGCGGTAAGTGCCATGTTCACGTGCAAAATAGATGGGCCGAACGGGTAGGGGCGCAAAGCGATGAGGAAGCAGATCTATTGGATGGGTCTGCTTATCATGTGGATGCCTCTAGGCTCTCATGTCAGATAGATTGCACCGACGCACATGATGGCGTAATGGTCGCTCTTCAACTCGACTCCTTAGAAGATTAACGAGATAAAAGACAGAAAAAATGGCCTCCCTTACAGATGAGGTGGCCCGGCGGCGGACATTTGCGATTATCTCGCATCCCGACGCTGGCAAGACCACTTTAACCGAAAAGCTACTTTTGTTTGGTGGCGCAATAAAGCTCGCTGGAGCCGTTAAGGCGAAAGGTAACCGACGCCGTGCACGCTCGGACTGGATGAAGGTAGAGAAGGAGCGGGGGATCTCTGTCGCGTCCTCTGTTATGACGTACGATTACGATGGGAACACGTTTAACCTCCTCGATACTCCGGGGCACGAAGATTTTAGTGAAGATACCTATAGAACGCTGACAGCTGTAGATTCCGCTGTGATGGTGATGGATTCTGCCAAGGGTATTGAATTGCAGACTTTGAAGTTGTTTGAAGTGTGTCGTCTTCGCGATATGCCTATCGCCACATTTATTAATAAGATGGATCGGGACGGTCAGGACCCATTTGATCTTATTGATGAGATCGAGCAGCGGCTCGCACTGGATGTCTCTCCAGCGAGTTGGCCTATAGGGTCAGGCCGACATTTTCTTGGGTGTTATGACCTACTGAATGACCGTTTGGTTCTTATAGCGCGCTCAAAGGGCGAAAGGCCCGACGAGGGCACAGTGTGCTCTGGTCTGGATGACCCCAAACTTGATGACCTCCTGCCAGCAGATGCGGTGGCGAAGCTGCGAGAGGATGTGGAAATGGTTAGAGGGCTTTGCCCTGAGTTTGACCGAGAGGCCTATCTTGAAGGAACCATGACGCCGGTCTGGTTTGGTAGTGCCGTGAACAACTTTGGTGTGCAGGAGCTGCTTGAGGGATTATCGAATCTAGCGCCTCCTCCAAGAGAACAGCCTACCGTCGAACGAGCGATTACTCCTGATGAGAAAAAGGTCGCAGGTTTTGTGTTCAAGATCCAGGCCAACATGGATCCCAAGCACCGAGACCGCATAGCGTTCTTTCGCATGAGCTCAGGCCACTTTAAGAAAGGGCAGAAACTTTTGCATGTTCGCTCTGGAAAGATGCTTACTATTCACAACCCCGTTTTGTTTCTTGCTCAAGATAGAGCCTCCGCTGAAGAAGCATGGCCGGGCGATATTATTGGCATCCCTAACCATGGAAATCTACGAATTGGTGATGCTCTTACGGAAGGGGAAGCGTTACATTTTACGGGCATCCCGAGTTTTGCCCCCGAATTATTGCAAGCTGCACGTCCAGAAGACCCAATGAAGGCAAAGCATCTTGGCCGGGCGCTACAGCAGCTCGCTGAAGAGGGGGCTGCAAGTGTTTTTAGACCCCGGATAGGATCGGACTGGATTGTCGGTGTTGTCGGTAGTTTGCAATTTGAGGTGATGGCGGACCGTATTCGCACTGAATACGATGTCCCAGTACATTTTGAAGCTACATCTCTCTACACTGCTCGCTGGATACATTCAGAGGATAGCGCGCTGGTTAAACAGTTTATCGACAAGAATGAGGCGAGCGTGGGAGCTGATCACGATGGAGCGCCTGTATTTCTTGCGCGTAATGCCTGGCACATTGGAAAGGCCGAAGAAGACTGGCCTAAGATAGAATTTCGTAAGACCAAAGAGCAAACGCATTAACGGTAGGCCTGCATTTGGGGGCAACCTATGCGGATAGAGATATTAGATGTCGATAAAATTATTAGCCATGCTGCGATGTATGGCGGCAATGTATTTTTCGCTTGATAGGTTTCTTTAGATGCGCGCGAGATGTCTGGCTAGACTAAAGTTGCGCTAGACCATGTCGATGCATTGCTGGCGCGAGAAGGTGCATACAAACCCCTTGTTCTTTCAGCGACTATCTATCTGACAGATATAGCCGTGTTTAGTAAAATTAATAAGGTATGGCAAATGCGTTCGTTTTGGCGTGACACCGGCTCTTGCTAATGTGGAAGCGAAGTTCGCATTACCCCGATATCTATTCAAAATCTCTATCTTGGCGGCTCAATAGAGCTCGTTAATGCTTAGCAGTAATCTGTTTGAGTTCAGGGTTTCTCTTTACGAGGCCGCGGGTTGCGGCATAATCTTCTAATCTATGCAATCCAAACCGAAACTAAACCTTAATGCCCTGCGTAGGCAGTTGGACGACCGAAAGGCTAAAGTGTTGGCCAACACGGCGTCGACCACTACTGACCGTCGCCCTGTAGAGCTAGACCAATCTATGCAGGGACGGTTATCCCGAATAGATGCGCTTCAACAGCGCGAAATGGCACTTGCGACGCAGCGTCGTCGTGAGATTGAGATTATGCGCATAGAATCGGCACTGAAGCGTATTGATGCCAATGGTTATGGTTACTGTGCTAGCTGTGACGAAGATATAGCTATTGGGAGATTGAAATCTGATCCGGCTGAGCCTCTTTGTATTGAGTGTGCATCGGATACCCGAAGGTAAGTCGCAGGCTTAGGCTCAGGATCAGGCTCAGGCTCAGGCTCAGGCAGCAACTTTGAGGTAATGGACACTGAACAGC
>JAPKDQ010000026.1 GCA_028822445.1 Rhodospirillaceae bacterium
GGTGTGATGACCATGTTTACACCCTACGATTGCCCCAATGTATTGGTTGAGGGATTCGATGTCGTGGTTAACAAATCTAAGGTTGCTGCTTATCGAGCTCCCGGGGCCCCTCAAGCAGAATATGCGGCAGAAATGGTGATTAATGAGTTAGCTGAGAAACTCGGATTAGACCCCATTGAACTCAGGCTAAAAAATGCTGCGAAAGAAGGGACACAAACTATCTATGGGCCGAAGTTAAAAAGAGTTGGGTTAATAGAGTGTCTTGAAGCAGCGAAAAACTCCCCGCATTACCAGTCGGCGTTACCAAAAGGCCAAGGTCGCGGCCTTTCTGCAGGTTTCTGGTTTAACGTAGGCGGTCAGTCCAGTGTGACGGTCAACATGAACCCCGATGGAACGGGCACTATTGTTGAAGGTTCTCCCGATATTGGTGGTTCACGGGCGTCCATGCAGATGATGGCGGCAGAGGTTTTACAGATAGAACCGAAGAATCTTAAACCCATTATTGCGGATACGGAAAACCTGCCTTACAGCCAAGGAACGGGAGGTAGTCGCACAACCTTCGCAACGGGTATGGCTGTGATAGAAGCCTCTGAAAAAGTTGTGGCACAGGTAAAAGAACGAGCGGCCGCTGTCTGGAATGTTACTGCTGAGCAGGTGGAATACTGCGACGGCGTAGCTCGAAATATTGCGGGCGAGGACTCTATGACTTTGGCCGAGGTTTGTAAGAGTGCAGAAAAAACAGGCGGTCAAATCTCGGGTAACGCTAATATCAATGCACGAGGAGCAGGTCCAAGTTTCGCGGTTCATATATGTGATGTGGCGGTCGACCAGGAAACTGGCAAAGTTGATGTCACCCGGTACACCGCAATTCAGGATGCTGGCAAGGCCATCCATCCTGGCTATGTGGAGGGCCAGTTACAAGGTGGCGCTGTTCAGGGTATTGGCTGGGCACTGAACGAGGAATACATTTTCAACGCAGATGGAGTGATGGAAAACCCCGGCTTTTTGGACTATCGGATTCCGCTGGCGTCTGATCTTCCAATGATTGAGACCATCATTGTAGAGGTGCCAAATGCGTTCCATCCTTATGGCGTTAGAGGGGTTGGAGAAACCGGAATTATTCCGCCGCTTGGTGCTGTTGGATATGCGGTAGGCAATGCGATTGACCGAAAAGTAGAAGAGTTGCCGTGCTCTCCGCCTCGAGTTCTTGCATTGATCCAGAATGGCTGATCAATGGCGATAGTGATATTCTCCAGTGAGCTACAGAAGCTCACTGGAGAAGAGCAAACTCACGTTGACTCTGAGGTATTCAAGGATATTGTTACAGAGATTACCAATCGGTATTCTGCTCTTGAGCACGATGAGTTGATGAAGATGGCAGTGGCGATTGATGGTGAAATCATTCACACACCTTTTCTAGAAAAAGTCGCGCCCTCTAGCGAGCTCCACTTCCTGTATAGAATTTCTGGCGGATGAATAAATATTTGACGATCATATTAGTTGCTATCTTGTTGGTACTGGTCGCACCCTTTATCGCAGTAGCCGGCTACGGCTTTTATCACAGCCATGATGTTCCGAGCGGCCTCAGAATGTTCACCGCAGGTTTATTGGGTAATGGCTTCGTAGAATCAGGGACTAACAGCGTCAAAGCGGAGGCGCTAACAGTTCTATCCAGACCTGTCATGTGGACGGGAAAGCTGGAAAGTAAGGACTTGCCTGAAACCAGCGGTCTCGCTGCTTTTAGCACAGAGCCAAATCTGCTTTTTGCGGTTAATGACAGTGGTAATCCTCCAGGTATCTACGCGTTAACACTCGATGGCAGGGAGGCAGGACATTGGCCGATTGATTATCCCTATACTCATGACTTTGAAGATCTGGCCGCTTTTGTGTTGGATGGAAAGCCTTACCTATTGGTAGCGGACACAGGGGATAACTTACATTGGCGTCGGCGATTGAACATCCTTGTTTTTGAAGCTCCCGATGCAGAAACGCAAGGCTATTCTCTCAAGTTAGCCTGGCAATTTAGTTTTAACTTTCCCGACGGCTACCGCGACGTGGAATCCGTTGCGGTGGATGCTGAGAGTAATTCGATATTTTTGATCTCGAAACGATACGTTCCGCCGGAAGTCTTTAGGTTACCGCTTCAGCCAGGCGATGATTTAGTGACGGCTGAATCAGTTGTCTTACTTGAAGGGATCCCACGGCCGACCGAGACGGATTTACGAGAAGACCGATCTCGTGGCGCATACAGCTCTATGCCTACGGCCTTTGACATTAATGGAATGGATGCAGTGGTGGTAACCTACAAGGAAGCGTACCTTTACACGCGCAAGTTGGGTGAGAACTGGGCCGAAGCTTTTTCAGGGAGGCCGAGCCGCATTCGTCTGCCGTATATATCTGGCTTGGAATCTGTTGCGTTTGACTCAAGAGGCCAACACTTCTACGTTACTGGTGAAAGAGAAAATGGGATTGGTACGGCCGATGTTTTCCGTGTTGAATATCGTTAAGGATAGCCGTCAGGGTTTT
>JAPKDQ010000027.1 GCA_028822445.1 Rhodospirillaceae bacterium
CAACTAGTCATATAATTTAGAAAATTTAGATCTTGGCTATAGGGATTAGAATTTGACCCCGCGTGGAGAAAGCTGAAAGACTGAGGAATGCAGATACAGGAACCTATAGGAACATTGTTTTCTTTCGATAATAGCTTTGCCCGCTGTCTTCAAAGTTTTTATGTCTCCTCCAAAGCGGCTGCTTCGCCAGCACCAAAACTCATTCAGTTTAACCATAATTTAGCCGAGGAACTTGGTCTAGAACCGTCAATGTTTACGCCAAAAGTGGGTTCAGACATTTTCTCTGGCAACATTATACCTGAGGGCGCCGAGCCGCTGGCACAGGTTTATGCGGGTCACCAGTTTGGGGGCTTTAATCCTCAACTGGGAGATGGCCGTGCACTGCTCCTGGGAGAAGTGATCGACACTCTTGGCCTACGTCGCGACATACAATTGAAAGGATCAGGCCAAACACCATTTTCACGGAGCGGAGATGGCAAGGCTACCCTTGGTCCAGTACTCCGCGAATACTTAATCGCCGAGAGCATGCATGCGCTCGGCATCCCTACCACGCGTGCCTTGGCCGCTGTCACCACTGGGGAAGAGGTTAATAGAGAGAGGCCGTTGCCAGGCGCGATCCTCACCCGGGTTGCAGCTAGTCACATTCGGATAGGCACCTTTCAGTTTTTTGCCGCCCGCGATGACACAGACAAAGTTCGTCAAATCGCTGACTATTCAATAGCACGACATTATCCAGCGGCCACCAATGTCGACAACCCATACCTTTGTTTTTTCAAATCGGTCACCGAATCACAGGCGGCGCTTATAGCGCGTTGGATGAGTGTAGGTTTTATCCACGGGGTGATGAATACCGATAATATGACAGTTTCTGGCGAGACAATTGATTATGGGCCTTGCGCCTTCATGGATACCTATTCAGCCCAAACTGTATTCAGTTCCATTGATACCCATGGCCGGTACGCCTATGCGAACCAACCATCAATTCTCTCGTGGAATTTGGCACGCTTAGCAGAGACCCTAATTCCCCTTGTGAACTCTGATAAGGGTATAGCCATTGGACTACTAACTGACGCAGTCCAGGACGTTCGGCGTGTTTATGAGACTCACTGGCTAAATGCTATGCGTCTCAAAATAGGCTTACGGACCAAAAATCCGAGCGACCTGGACCTAATTAACGACCTGCTATCGTTGATGGAGGATAGTCATACAGATTTCACCCTAGTATTTCGCCATCTCTCAAAATTCTTGCTTGGCGATAATTCCACGGTCCTTCAACAATTCGGCCTATCGGCCTCCTTCGATGACTGGTTACAGCGTTGGCAAAACCGCCTGAAGCTTGAAGAGGGTAGACCTGAAACACACGCATTAGCTATGGATCGGATTAACCCTATCTACACTCCTAGAAATCACAAAGTAGAAGAAGCACTCTCCGCCGCCGTTAATCACAACGACATGAAGCCTTTTTCGCGTCTCTTAGAGGTTTTAAGCCACCCGTTTGACGAAGTAGAGGGGCAAGAAGAGTATTCAATCCCTGGGCCACAACTGAACGCACCTTATCAAACATTTTGCGGAACCTAACAACAGGTAGGGAGATCCCGTTTCTACGCACCGTCCCCGGTATCGTTTGCGCGGAACACTGTCCTTGGGCCTCGGCTCACAGGACATGAGGCTCTTTGAGGGAGCTTAACTTTCTCGTGCAAAAGGTCCAGCTTGCAGCCGACAACGTTGTCAGGCCAGGGTATTGGGTCTCTGCCCCTGAAATCCTCGATACTAGATTTATTGCGCTCGTGCACATTTCTGAAATAAAAAAACCTTGCTGCTCATTCAAGAGAAGTAGTGGGATAGTTCCGGAGGAGTTCCATATCGTGAAACCCAAGGGTAACGTTTCCAAATAAATTGATGTTTTTAGGCCAGTTGCTGGGCTTATTAACTCAACCTTTCCAGAAGCGGTCGCAAAACCCTGGCAATCCCCAAGTTGAATTTTGACTGGACCAGAGATAATGAATTTTTCCCGCCTTTAGGCACTAGAATTCTGATATTGGCGAATTTCTCCGTCTTGCCTTGCCGCGCATGATTTTGCAGAGATGTTATTTCCCAAGAAGCCCTATCGGCAGCCAGTGATTGATGACTTGGCACGCAGCTTAGTGTCGGTCTTATAAAACCTATCCTTTAACTTCAATTCTCCCAGTTTATGGCGGTCATGGTGTCAATAGGAACCGGGGTTTGGAGGACTAGCCAAGCTTTTAATCTCGCTGGCCTGGCATTAGGTTCGCGCTTCGTCGCCTGGAAGGTGCCGGTTACAGGTGAGCCTGCTCCTCCTTAATCAGCCGCTCCAGCGTCACCCGCATGGCAAGTTGTCCGGCGTCTTCGCTGATATCGATCATCGAGAATTTGGG
>JAPKDQ010000028.1 GCA_028822445.1 Rhodospirillaceae bacterium
CGACTAGCTGTGATCTCTCAAGAGGTTGTTCGCATGCAAGCCTGAACGGCTGATTTTTGGTTTCCTTTTATCCCGGCATGAGGCCTCTTCTAATTGTAATGATGCAGTCAGTAGGGCAGCTCTTTCTTCCGTTGCTCTGAGGTGTCATAGGCTTGGGCATAGGCTCACTCCCTAAGGTTGGGCTGGATAAGGCGCTCGGCCTTGCCGTTGGTTTTGAGCGTGTACTGTTGCGTGTAGACGTGGCGAATGCCCATAGCCTCGCAAAGCTTATTAAAGACTTTGGAGCGATAGCACGACCCGTTGTCTGTCATCACGCGCTCGATCTTGATGCCAAGACGTTTGTACCAGGCGACTGCCGCCTTAAGGAAGGCCATAGCGCATTCCTTCCTCTCGCTCTTGCAGACCGGGCTGAAGGCCAGGCGGGAATGGTAATCGACGCAGACGTGAACTAACTCCCAGCCAATGCCGCTGGCGCTGCTCTGGCTGTGGCGGTCCTCCTTGATGTGATGGCCGACACGATTGCACTTGCCCAGCTTCTGATGTCAATGCGGATCAGCTCGCCGGGCTGGTCATGCTCAGAGCGGACCACAGCCTCGGAAGGCTATAGGTCCCGTCGGCCGGTTGAAGTCATGACGCGCGGGGACGCGGCCACCGGTGGCGCGCGACAGACCGGTTTGCTCTGCAATAAGATCATAGATGCGCTTCTTGCCGACGCAGGGCAGTGACCTGCGCCTCGACGGCGTCAGGCGGACTTCTGGTGAACGTTGATTCGGTTCTCTCCTTGAAGCTTCTGTTGTCGCAAATATCCGCTTTTCAGAACGGGGTCGAATGAACAACATCGTGAGAAAGCACAGCTAGAGCAGGTCGACTTTAAGAGGACGCGTTTCGCATCTTCGGTTAATCACGATTTGCACTGGAGATTCCTACTCCGTTCGTTTCGCGGCTTTCCAACGGTCTTCCATGTCGTCAAGCGTGGTGTCGGCGATGTCGCGGCCCTCGGCGGCGAGGCTGTCTTCGATAAAGCGGAAGCGGCGCTCGAACTTGGCGTTGCAATGGCGTAGGGCTGATTCGGGATCGATGCGCAAATGGCGGGCCAGGTTCACGACGGAAAATAGTACATCGCCGATTTCATCGCTGAGTCGTTCGGGGGGTGCATCGGCCTTTATTTCGTAGCGTAATTCACTCAGTTCTTCTTGAAGTTTTGCTAAAGGGCCCCGTAGGTCAGGCCATTCAAAGCCAACTCGGGCGGCGCGTTTCCCCAGTTTTTCTGCACGAGTAAGTGCGGGCAGGGCGAGGGGAACGCCATCTATGGCACCAGATTTTTGCCCGGAGATCTCGGCTTTTTTCTGCCGTTCTGCGGCTTTTTGTGTTTCCCAACTGGCGCGCTGCGCATCTCGGTTTTTATGGGTTTCACTCCCAAATACGTGGGGATGGCGTCGCACCATTTTGTCGGCGATGGCGCCAGCAACAGCGTCAAAGTCGAAATCGCCAGCCTCCTCGCCAATACGTGAGTGGAAAACGACTTGAAGCAATAAATCGCCCAATTCGCCTTTCAGCGCTACGATATCGTTTTGCTGAATGGCGTCCGCGACTTCATAAGCTTCTTCAATCGTATAAGGCGCGATGGTCGCGTATGTCTGCGCCACGTCCCAGGGGCACCCCGTATCAGGATTGCGGAGTTGAGCCATTATTTTTAAAAGGCGGGTGAGGTTCTCGGTCATGTCATCAAGCACCTTTTGGGAGAGGCCCGTCTCGGAGCATCCGGTTCACGCGTTTGGGGGGGTAGGTCACTTTCAATTGGGGAAAAATAGGATCGGACGACCATGTGTTTGATAGGATTATCGCTCGCCATCCGAACCAAAAGCGTGTCGCATCGGGGATAAGTTACCGCCAATAAAGCGGCGGACTCGCGCTCAGCCTGATCTAATTCCAGTATGTATGGGTTGGCACCATAACGCACGGCGCATCCCAAACCTATACGAGTATATGCGCGAGGGGGCAGTCCGACATCGCGTCCGGTCAATCTGCGCCTTCGATGATGAAAGTACGGCTATTTGAAACCAAAAGCCGTAACGCCAACAAATCTTTGTAATCGTCGGAGTGATAAAATTCCAAGGCGCGCGCATAGCTGGGAAATTTCACCACCACCACCCGGCCCAGGGGCGGCGCGCCTTCAACGGCTTCGAACTGGCCGCCACGTACGATGAACTCTCCGTCATATTTGGCGATCACAGCAGGCGTGCCCGCCTTGTAGGTTTCGTATTTTTCTGCGTCTTTTACATCGACCTGTGCGATTAGATATCCAGCGGGCATGGCGGCTCCTTTAAAACTCTTGAAGTGTTGAATCTACGGCGTCTCATGAGTGATGCCAATATAGATGAAA
>JAPKDQ010000029.1 GCA_028822445.1 Rhodospirillaceae bacterium
ATGTTGCTGAAAACTACCAACGACGGCAAGGGCCGGAAGTTGTTTTGGCTGCCCTTAGGGCGTACTTGGACTAATCCACGCAGATTGGCCGGTCATAGGGAGCGGGTCAGGCGTTCGAGTGAGCGGATAGTAAACGGGTTTGACTCAATCGACAGGCGGGCGATCGAAGACGCTGCAGCAAATCTAATGTTCACGGACAGATGATAGGTTAATGTCTGACTAGCCACTGATCATAGTGGAATGGTCGCAGACGTCTGTTTATGTTGTATTTGAAGCGCTCGCGTGGCCTAACGCTGAACGACAATCTTTCGTGAACCATTCCCAGCAAAGACTGGGCTCGGATTCTATGCACAATCCTGGCGAAGACTATCAATGCAATGTTTAAAACATGGCACTAAGGCGTTATTAGCCCTTATTGCGCTTATATTTTCGGGGCATGCTGGGGCCGATACAGGTCCCGCGGTCTATCTCTTACCTGTTGTAGACGGCTCCGAAGAAACTCGATCAACACCCTTTATCGCCTGGTTTGAAGACCTCTCATCAGTGGGCTATGTCGAGGAGGAGTATTTACTCGCTGGAGAAGCAGCGGTCTACGGCTACAGTGACACGGTCAAGTCTGGAAGCGACATAGAGGTTGTCGTTCCAGCAATGCCTTATCGGACAAGGCTAATAGTGCGAAGGCCGGAGACGGCCAGCCATTTTAATGGCACCGTCTACGTCGAGATTCTTAATGCGACAGCCGGATGGGACGGTGACCCGACCTGGCAAAATACGCACGATTACATGATGCGTAATGGCGGTGCTTACGTTGGCATTACATCGAAACCGGTCAGTGTCGACTTCCTTCGTGATCAATGGGGAACGTCAAGCGTTGCGGCGAAACGAGATCGTAGCCGCTACGCGTCCCTGACGATGCCGCACTTCGGGCAGGTATGGGATGTCATTACGGATACGCTGACCCTGCTAAGGGCTGAAGGTAACGGATCAAGTCTGCTCAACGGTTTTGAGGTGACGCGAGTCATTTTAGTGGGCTATTCTCAGTCGGTTGCTTTTCAGGTGACCTACGCTAATCACTTTCATCAGAACGCGCTGGTTTCCGGTTATTTTCTGGCGGGGGGCGGTGAGCATGCAAAACGCATCAACCGACTTGATAGTGTTGAAAAGCTTGCAAGCGGTCACGTCAACAATAAAATTTCGGTGTCAGCGCCCGTGGTTCGCTTTCAGACTCAGACAGAAGTCGTGGGCTTCGGCGCTTACAGAGTCCGGCAACATGAACCTGACAACGCCGCTGTTCGGATTTACGAAATGGCCGGTGGGGCACACGTTGACGTGGTAACGGCGCAACTCGGCGCAAAGACTCTAACAAGAGACCTGGCGTTATCCAGTTATAGCAACGGCTGTGAGCTGGCTATTAACCCCTTACGAATAGGTATTGTTCAGTCGGCACTATTAGACGTGCTGAATCAATGGATTGACGGAGAACCTCCGCCAAAAAGTAAGATGATTGATCTCGACCCGCAAACAGACGAAATGCTATTGGATAGTGTTGGCAATGCGATTGGTGGTCTTCGCCCTCCAGCACTCAGTGCGCCGTTAGGCCAATATTTGGGAAGTAATCGGGGCGGTGGGTTTTGTTTTTTGATCGGTGGGTTTGTGCCGTTCAACTCCCAGGAACTGTTGGCGCGTTACGGGAACAAAGCGGCGTTGGTTGATCGCTATCGGCGCGCGATTAATGAATCAGTTCGGGACCGATTCCTATTGCCAGGCGATGCCTCGATCCTAATCCGGGAATTAGCCAGGGACCTCACTCAGGTATGGCCCACTGGTGCGCTGGAGTAATAGCTAAAGATTTGATCAATGTTTGTGAATGAAGTGTTGGCAAGGGTTGAAGACAAGAAGCATAAACCACTTTATCTTGATCCAATTGCTCACAGCAGAATGGGAACTATAAAGCGTGTTTTTCCGAGAATACAAAAGTATCTTCATCAGGCATGCTTAGAATAGATCCTGGGGGAAGGCTTCTGGTCAGTCATCGCCGCGCTGGCAGGTTATGTGGTGGGGACCATGGAACCGCTTCTTACCTACGCACCTAACGCCGCAAAAATTTCTTTGGCGGGTTACGCTGTACTCGCTTATTGGTAGTGAGTTTTCTCAACGAGGTTAGATTAATGAAAAAGTTTCTTGTTACAGTTGGTATTACCATTCTTGGAATTTCCGCGGCGGTCGCAGCGGACCGTGAAGGCACCGTGTTGCCAGCGAAACTCAGCAAGTCAGATATATCAGGCACGATATTCGAGCGCTCGG
>JAPKDQ010000003.1 GCA_028822445.1 Rhodospirillaceae bacterium
GGCTTAGCCTTAGCTTTCGCTTTAGTCTTAGGCTTAGGCTTAGGCTTAGGCTTAGCCTTACTGCCTTTCCAACCCTTCGGGGTAATGAGAATACAACCAACCTTATCAATCAGCCCCTCGCAATCGGCTAGAATAACAGTGGTTGCATCAAATTCTGTGATCACGGCCGGGCCAGCAATCTTGTTCCCTGCCTTAAGCTTGGTCCGGTCGTAAATTTTCGCCTTATGGCTCTTACCATCGGCCCAAATGGTGTGCTTGTTGTCTATGACGGCAGCATTAGCATTGGCTGAACCCCTACTAGCCTTAACGGCTTTCACGTTTGGCGCATCACCCATAACAATCGCACGCAGGTTGACGATCTCGTGTTCAGCATCAAGCGCAAACGTAAACATACGTGTGTGGCTGACATCGAAAGATTTCGCCGCTTGGGCAAGACCATTCTTATCAAACCCGTTCAACTTACATGGCACCGTCAGGGAGAACCCTTGCCCCGTATACCGGAGGTCAACTTCCCATAAGATCTCGTGTTCCTTCTTAGGGATACCTTCCTTAATAAGGGACTGAGCCGCATTCTTTGTAAGGTCCTTTAAGATCTTCAATACTTCTTTTTCGCTCGTGTCTGAGTAGCGACGAACAAAGGTCTTGGACGCTTCGTTACGAACACGCGTGGTTGCATCGCCATACGCACACAACACACCTGGGCCCGGTGGAATGATAACCGGCCATGCGCCAGTCAACTTACCAAGGGCGTTCGCATGGAGTGGGCCAGCGCCACCAAAGCCAATGAGAGAGAAGTCACGTGGATCGTAACCCTGCTCAATGGAAACCAAACGCAGCGCGCCGAACATATTTTCGTTGACGATTTTCATCACGCCTTCAGCAGCGGCTTCGATAGAAATCTTCAGTGGGTCAGCAACGGCTTTCTTAATGGCTGCGCGGGCAGCCTTAACATCCAACTTCATTTCACCGCCAATGAGAGACGGGGGAAGATGACCAAGAACGACGTTGGCATCTGTCACAGAAGGTTCTGTTCCGCCCTTGCCATAACAAGCCGGGCCTGGATCAGCGCCAGCACTTTCCGGACCAACGCGCAACGCGCCAGTCAGTTCAGGAACTCGGGCCAAGGACCCACCGCCGGCACCAACCGTCCGAACATCTAATGAGGACGTGCGAACTGTAACGTCACCAACACGCGTTTCTCGGCGAAGCTGCGGATCAGCGTTTTCGATTAAGGCCACATCAGTCGATGTGCCGCCCATATCGAAAGTCAGCAAATTCTTAAAACCTGCCTGCTTGGCCACCCAAAGGGCGCCGGCGACACCGCCAGCAGGACCAGACATCATCAAAGAAACGGGTCGATCAGAGGCGTTATCAAACGCCATTAAACCGCCATCCGAGCGAAGCACCTTGTATTTGCAGTCTCCGGTTTTCTTCTTGAGTGCTTTTTCTAGGTTGCCGAGATACTTGGACACCGTCGGGCGAACGTATGAGTTGGCGACCGCTGTGAGGGTCCGCTCATACTCGTACATTTCTGGAAGCACTTCGTGGCTGAGGCTAACTGGAACACCAGGCATCTCTTTTTCGACAATGGCGCGGATCTTCGTTTCGTGCGCACCGTTGGCGAAAGAGTTCATAAGAGACACTGTAACAGCTTCAACTTTTTGCCTCTTCAGTATCTTACACGCCTGGACGACGCTATCTGCTTCAAGTTTACGCACCACTTCACCGCGTGCACCTATGCGCTCTTTAACTTCAACAGTGTTTTCGAGCAGTGCCAAAGGGGTCGGCTTCGGCCAAATTAGCCACCCTGCTAGCCCCCCTGGGACATAAGAGCGGCCAATCTGAAGCACCTGGCGATAACCATCAGTTACGATTAGGCCAACGTTTGCACCCTTGCCTTCAAGGATCGCGTTAGTTGCGACGGTCGTGCCGTGCATCAACTCGCTTATTTCTGTTGGCTTAATCCCCGCATCTGCACAGATGCGGTTGATACCGTTCATCACACCTATGGATTGGTCGTCTGGTGTAGACGGCGTTTTGCCTCTATGCGTTTCACCAGTTTTTTCATTGATCAGAAGTAAATCCGTAAAGGTACCCCCGACATCACACCCCAGTACGTAAGACATTTTGCAGTTACGTCCCTTTATTTAAATTATTCTAATTTGGCTGCTTCAGCGCAAACCGCTTAACAACCGCTCGTCTCCCAACGAAGCCGGAAGATTATCCGTTTCGCAAACCTAACTCAGTAATCTGGCTAAATCGAGCCTAAGAATCTCTTCTCCCGAATGCGCCTCCGAACTAGCGTAAAATAAGGGCAATGGCCAGCCAAAACCACCCGTTTAGGATACGTTTGCTACATCTGGAAACACCCCAGCCTTACCCAACATCGCTGGAACGGGCCCGCCGAGTCGGTCTGCGATCCACTCTGCGTTGGCAATCACCTTATTAATATCTAGCCCCGTTTCCACACCCATACGATTAAGCATGTAGATTAGGTCCTCTAAGGGAATATTGCCTGTAGCCCGCGGCGCAAAAGGACATCCGCCGATTCCGCCGGTGGACGCATCCATGAAATCAACGCCTGCTTCGACAGCGGCGTAGGCGTTAGCCAGGCCTGTGTTACGAGTATTGTGAAGATGCACGCGGATCGGCATGCCCGGAACGGCCTCTTTCACCTTGCCGATCAATTCCGTGACCCGAATGGGGTCTGCGCAGCCGATCGTATCGGCCAGCGCAATCTCGATGGGCTCGGATTCGGCACACCGTTTGGCAATGTCTGCGACATGATCTGGCGAGACCTCCCCTTCAAAGGGGCAACCAAAAGACGCCCCTATGGTCACCCCAGCCCTTACGCCTTCGGATTTGGCCAGCCGGCCTACCGTATTCCAAGCATCGACCGTTTCAGCCGAGGTCATACCCTGGTTCTTGGTTGCGAAGGTGTCCGTCGCCACGACCGCATAGCCAACCTCATCAACCCCGGCGTCGCGGGCGCGCTCATAGCCCTTCATATTCAGAATCAGGCCAATAAAGGAACATCCAGTGTCCTTCGGCAGACCAGCAAGCACCTCAACCGCGTCGGCCATCTGAGGCACGCGCTTGGGGTTCACAAAGCTGGTGACTTCAATACGCTTTGTCCCCGCATCGATCGCGCGGGTAATAAATTCAATTTTGTCTTCTGTAGACAGGATCGTCGGTTCGGCCTGAATACCATCTCGTGGGCCAACCTCGACCAATGTGACTGCGCGCGCCATGGCTTGGGTCTCGCTCTCGTTAAAAGTTTTTTGTTACAGACGTGGCCAACCCCATAGGTTTTGACCTTTATATAAGATATTAGTCCGGACAGAAGCCTTTGCAAGGCAGGGCGCTTGAATCGTCGCGTGACGGTCGCTAAACACGCGCCTAGGGTCGCTCACCCATTGATCTATGGTCTTATTCCGTTATCAGCATTTGATGGGGTAGACTTATTAGTGAGACGGCTGATCACGCTGCAAAGAAATTGAACCAAGGCTCGTAAAAGTTTGGGCCATTAGATTAAAGAGGACGCGAACCATGTCTCAAGAGGCCACCGGTCCACTAAAAGGACTCCGTTTAATTGAAATGGGCCAGCTACTGGCAGGGCCGTTTTGCGGCCAACTGATGGGCGACTTCGGCGCCGAGGTTATCAAGATTGAGCAACCAACAGTTGGTGACCCGATGCGCGACTGGGGCCGCGAGAAAATTAACGGCAAGTCTCTGTGGTGGCCGATCCTGGCGCGGAACAAAAAATGTATCACCCTCAATGCGCGCGTCCCTGAAGGTCAGGAGATCATCAAGGAACTAGCAAAAAAATCAGACTTCCTGCTGGAGAATTTTCGTCCCGGAACACTAGAACGCTGGAACCTGAGCTATGACGTGCTGTCAGCCCTCAATGAAGCCCTGATTATGATTAGAGTATCGGGCTACGGGCAGACAGGCCCCTACTCTCACAGAGCAGGCTATGCTGCTGTTGGGGAAGCCATGGGCGGCCTTCGTTATGTCATCGGCGATCCATCCACACCGCCGAGCCGGGCCGGTATTTCCATCGGCGACACCCTGGCCGCGACTTACGGCTGCTTGGGCGGCCTCATGGCTCTACACAACAGGCATGTGACTGGCAAAGGCCAGGTGGTTGATTCTGCGATTTATGAAGCCGTCTTCGCGATGATGGAAAGCCTCGTTAGCGAGTTTGATAAAGTGGGCCACGTCAGAGAACGGACAGGTTCGATTCTGCCACAAGTGGCGCCGTCCAACATCTACAAAGCAAGCGATGGGGATTTCTTAATCGCCGCCAACCAAGACAGTGTCTTCTCGCGTCTCTGCGCGGCTATGGGTCAACCTGAGCTTTTCGAGAACGAGCGCTATTCAAACCATACTGCACGCGGTGAGAACCAAACCGAGCTCGACAATCTCATCAACGATTGGACCCAAAACAAAACCATCAAAGAACTCGCAGCACTCATGGACAAAGCCGGCGTGCCATCAGGCCTAATCTATCGCGCCCCGGAAATGCTTGAAGATGCCCACTTCAAAGCCCGCGAAGCCATCGTTGACGTAGCCGATAAACATATCGGCTCAATCAAAATGCAGAATACGTTCCCGAAATTCTCGCGTACGCCAGGCAACATACGTTGGACGGGACCGGACCACGGCGAGCACAACGAAGAAATTTACAAAGACTTGCTCGGCATGACCGATGGCCAGATCGGTGATTACAAAGAAAAAGGCATCATATAGTTTCGATGCAGGAAAAGAAGGAACACCACAATGGCTGAAGACAAAAATCTCGATCAAGATTACGACAAAGCCGGTTTCGGTGGAGCCCTGAGTTTCGGCAAGAAGCCAGCGCTTCTGCTGATCGATTTTGCCAAGGCTTACATAACCAAAGATTGTGGCTTATACGCCGGTGTTGAAGACTCTGCTGAATCCGCGCGTAAACTTTTGGCCGCGGCCCGCGAAGCCGGAATCATGATTGTGTATACCCGTGTCGAGTTTACTCCGGGTGGTGCGGATGGCGGTGTGTTCTATCGAAAAGTGCCCGCGTTAAAGAATTTTGATCGGGGCAGCCCAATGGCGGAATTCGTTGACGGCCTAGAACCAAAAGATGATGAGGTCGTCATCACTAAGCAGTACGCCAGCGCCTTCTTCGGCACAAACCTGGCCTCAACTCTCGCAGCCGATGGGGTCGATACGTTGTTGATTGCCGGCTGGAGCACATCGGGCTGCGTGCGCGCATCAACACTGGATGCATGCCAGTCAGGCTTCATTCCCATCGTCGTACGCGAAGCCGTCGGCGACCGAGATGTTCGACCTCACGAATCTAACCTGTTCGACCTTCAAGCCAAATACGCCGAGGTCAAAGGCATGGACGATGTCCTGGGGTACCTTAAGGGCCTCTAACCACTCTTTATTTGTTGTTTGAAAAACTCTCTGAAGGCCTCTTGGAGTCCCGGAGTAACGTGGTACCATCAATTATTATAAGCAGAGGGTAACGACCATGGTCCAGCAGCAAAAACAGCATGATTTTCTGATCACTGGCACGCATGACGAGGCAAATCGCCAAGCCTACACTGCCAACCTTCGCATGCACGTTCTTGCAAAGATTGGCGAAGGCCTCAAAGATGTTTACGATCACAAGGCCGCCCCAGCGTTTGAAAAAGCCACCGGCAGGGCACCCAAAGATGGTCGCGAAGCCATGAAGGCAATACTCGACGACCCCTACGGCAAAACATGGTCATCCATGATCCACACTTGCCAAGAGATGATATGGGATTCCGTTCGACCCGCTGTCGAGCGCGCTCAGCCAGAATTTAACGAAAAAGTACGCGGCTTGAATGCTCAGCATGGATCACTCACGCTTGACCCAGGCGTCGAAGTCCCCCGGTATGTCTCAGCATCTGACATCCACCTTATGCCAGGCAACTATCACACAGAGCACGACAAAGACGACAGCACCCAAGGCGCTTTGTTTGATCGAGGCTTATACCTCTATCAAGGTGGCTTCGCTGGCCCGCTCTGTGACAACAATGGCCGCAGCCAAGCCGAGGTCATAAAGCGCCGTTGGCCCGACTTTAAACCTCAGAAAATTCTGGATATTGGCTGCACGGTTGGCAATAACACGCTGCCTTATGCGGATATCTTTCCGGATGCCGAATTGCATGCCGTTGACGTCGCTGCACCATGCCTGCGATACGGCCATGCGCGGGCAGAGGCCCTGGGTGTGCCATGTCACTTCCATCAAATGAACGCGGAAGACACGGCATTCGAAGACGAAAGCTTTGACCTCATCGTCTCGTGTATTTTGTTTCACGAAACATCACGCACGGGACTGGCAAAAATCCTGAAAGAATGCCGCCGCCTGCTTAAGCCAGGCGGAATGATGTTACACATGGAAGTGCCACGGACGGAGGGGCTAGACCCCTACAGCGCCTTCCGTTTGGACTGGGACACCTACTACAATAACGAACCATTTCTCTCGACCTGGATGCGAACAAACGTGAGCGACGCCTGCGTAGACGCAGGGTTTGACGCCGAAGAGTACATCCACATTGCTGCACCTGACCTGGGTAGCGTTCCAGACGAAGAGTTCGAGCGATACGCAACTGCGGAAGACAGCGCATCAAGCACCCATGGCCATTGGGGCGAGTTGGTCCTGTGGAACATGTACGGCGCCTGGAAATAAGAAAGAGGCCTGCCTCCATGCCCCTTCAACATGAGCACGAATTTCTTGTCACCGGTTCACATGATGAAATGAACCGGCAGCATTATGTGTCCCGTCTTCGAATGCACATTCTGAACCAGATTGGTGCCGGAATGCGTGGTGTCTACGAAAACCGCGTTAAGCCGAAGTTTAAACAAACTAATGGCCGTGTCCCAAAGAACGAACACGAAATCCGTAAAGCTATGCTTGCCGATTCCTATGGCAAAACCTGGTCAACCATGATGGTGAATTGCCAAGACATGGTGTGGGAATCTGTACGCCCCGCCATTGAGCGCGCTCAACCCGGCCTCAATGAAAAAGTAAGCCGTGTAAAAGCAACGCACGGGTCAATTGTTTTGAATTCCGACGTTAAGGTTCCGCGCTATCTCGCGGGCGCCGACATTCATCGCATGCCAGGTAATTATCACACCGAGCGCGCCACAGATGACGTGACACAAGGCGCGCTATATGATCGCGGTCGCTTCGTATACAATGGTGGCGCAGCCGGGCCATTTGCAGATGGCATTCCTCGCACCATGGCGGCCTACATCAAAGCGCGTTGGCCAGATTTTAAACCCAAAAAAATTCTAGAGTTGGGATGTACCATCGGCACGTCCACTGTGCCGTTTGTCGATGCATTTCCAGACGCCGAGGTCCACGCTATTGATGTCAGCGCACCTTCACTGCGTTACGGTCACGCCCGTGCGGAAGCCTTAGGTAAACCGATTCATTTTCACCAGATGGACGCGGAGGCGCTAGACTTCGAGGATCAGTCATTTGACCTCGTTTATTCCTGCATCATCTTCCACGAAACGTCCCGCAAGGCGTACCCAAAAATTCTTGAAGAGTGCAAACGCATTCTAAAACCGGGCGGCCAAATGATTCACACAGAGCTCACGCCCGTGGCAAATATGGATGATTTTGATGCGTTCTACATTGATTGGGACGCCTATTATAACAACGAGCCCTTCTACCAAACATATACCAGTCTAGACCCCGAAGAATGGGTCACCAAAGCGGGTTTCGAGCCGAGTAAGTTTTTCCAGGCTTCGATTCCAGATCTTGATCGGTCTCCGCCTGATGTCTTTGCAGGCGCGGTCAGAAATCCAACCGTTGCGGATCGCAAAGCCGCCCGCGTTGGCGAAAGCGCTAAGTGGTATACTTACGGAGCATGGAAATAACACTTAGTCGCATCCGTGGGTGGGGCTTCGACCACTGACCGGATTGGCAATCCTAAGCAGATTGAGCATGCTCCTAAATGCGCGCATGGTTAAGAATAACTATGTAAATATTTGATGCTAAGGATCAATCACGTCATGAAAGATACTCGCATAGCTGTAATTGGGGCCGGGATGGCTGGCCTCACTGCTGCGCTTTCGCTGCAAAAGAACGGGTTCAAACCTATCGTCTATGAATCCGCTCCTGAATTAGGGGAAGTCGGAGCAGGCTTAACCATCAGCCCAAACTCAACACACGGGCTTGAGTATGTTGGGTTGGCCGATGAATTGGCCAAGAAAGCTAATGTGACGCAAACTCAAGCAATTATGCATTACAAAACTGGTGAAATTCTCGCGACCAGCGAGCGCGGCGATATTCCCCGGCAAAAATACGGTGCCAACTATTACCAAATCCACCGAGCTGACCTGCATGAAATGCTGTGCAACGCGGCTGAGAAAAATGATCCCGGGTGCCTTGTCTTGGGACATGCCTTTGAAAGCTACACAGAGCGTGATGATGAAACCGAAATAACGTTTGCGAATGGGGACACAGTTACATGCGACGTCGTGATCGGTGCCGACGGAGTGAGATCCGTCGTGCGCGGAGCGATGTTTGGACCAGAAGACCCAAAATTCACTGGCAACGTTGCCTACCGCGGACTAATCGATAAGGGCAATTTGCCGCACGATCTCTTCACGCCGTCGTCAGGCGTCGCCATCGCGCCCCGCAAAGCCTTTACGAGATATCTCGTTCGCGACGGTAGCGTCATCAACTTCGTCGCCTTCGTGCGCCGTGATGGCTGGAATGAAGAAGGGTGGTCCATACCTGTCACTCAAGAAGAACTAATGGAAGAATTCGGCGACTGGCACCCTCGAATCAGCAACCTCATCAAAGCCGCCCCGAAAGATAAAGTTTTCAAATGGGCCCTCTATGATCGCGACCCCTTGGACCAATGGACCAAAGGCCGCGTTACACTCACAGGTGACGCCGCACACCCAATGCTGCCATTTATGGGCATGGGCGCGGCCATGGGTATTGAAGATGGAGCCGTTCTTGGACGGGCCTTTGGGGCGTCCTCTGACATAGATGAAGCCCTCACACGCTATGAAGCTGCACGTAAAGAACGGGCGAATTATGTCTTGCTCATGTCGCGCAAAGCGCGAGAGCGCCTACAGAGCGACAATCCGGAGCAGTACGACGATTCTAAGCACAAAAACGAAGAAAGCTTAGGATTATTCGATTATAACCCCGGCACCATTCCCGTATAGAGAGAGGCTTGGTTGCTCCAGCACGCGCTCGGGCATCGAACAGCCATTACAAGAATCCCTTGGTTGGTAACTCTCTGAAGTCTACAGTCATACTTGATTTGTTAGCCGACCTCCTCTGAGACGCTGTCGAATAGGAGAGTCGCGATTGATGTAACCCGAATTCAGAGGCATAAACCAATGGCTCCCCAGGCGCATCACGATTTGATGGTGGACACGACGCATGATGAACATGCGCTACAGTCCTACGTTTCGAACTTACGCATGTATATCCTCAATGAAATCGGCGGCGGTCTTTCGAGCGTCTACGAGGGGCGCGTAAAACCTGCGTTCGAGAAACGTGCCGGTCATGCACCCCAAGATGAGCATGACGTACGTCACGCAATGATGGCTGACCCCTACTGCCGCACGTGGTCAACTATGATGCGATCGTGTCAGGAAATGATATGGGATTCCATCATTCCTTCCATTGAGCGCGCTCAGCCAGAACTTAATATAGAAGCAACGCGGTTAGCAGAACATCCAAAGGGATCCATGACACTTGACCCTAACGTCAAAATCCCGCGCTACGTGTCAGCCAGCGACATTCACCTCATGCCAGGCAATTACCATTCAGAGCGCGGTGCCAACGACGTATCCCAGGGCGCGCTATATGATCGCGGTGTTTATGTCTATGCCGCCGGAAACGGCGGGCCTTACGGCGATTCTATCGGTCGCTCCCTCGCACAGCATTTGAAGATTCGGTTTCCAGACCTGCAACCAGAAAGAATACTAGATGTAGGTTGCACGGTCGGTCACAACGTCATGCCGTTCGTCGATGTCTATCCAGACGCGGACATCCACGCGATCGATGTTAGCGCGCCCGTGATTCGTTATGCCCATGGCCGCGCGGAATCCTTCGGTAAACCAATGCACCTTCATCAGATGAATGGAGAACGCATGACATTCGAGGATGAGAGCTTCGATCTCGTAATGTCTGTTGTCACATTTCACGAAACATCCCACACCGCGATGAAGAATATTATCGCTGAGTGCAAGCGCGTCCTTAAACCAGGGGGGCTGATGATTCATATGGAATTGCCGCGCACTGCAGAAATGGACCCGTTTGATGCATTCTATATCGACTGGGACTCCTATTATAACAACGAGCCATTTTATCAGGCGTTTACGTCGACTGACATGAAAGCGGCTTATATGGATGCCGGATTCAAAGAAGAAAATTACATAGAAGTCATGACGCCCGACATTTATGCGGCGCCGTTTGACACATTCGAGGCCGCCGCTTCAGGCCCAGAAACCAAAGCCAAGCGCTATGGGCGGTTAGGCGAATCAATTCATTGGACCGGTTGGGGCGCGTGGAAATAAGGATAACAATGCAATGAGTGACAAAATTAAAATTACGCCCGTTAATCGCGGCAAACGACCAGCCTTCTTTGACGATCCGGCTATTGACCAATTGATGGCCATCGTGATGTCCATGTCTGCAGAAATGTCCGTTTTGTATGATCGCGTCGACACGATAGAACGCCTTCTGGACAATAAGGGCACACTCAGTCGGGACGACATTGAAGCGTTCCGCCCAGACCAAGACACAGAGGATGAGCGAAACGTTCGGCGCAACGAATACATCGCCCGGTTGTTCCGCATTATCCATGAGGAACGAGAATCTCTTGTCTCTCACGACAAAATGGACGAGTACAATGAATTGATGGATGAGCTGGCAAAACCTTAAGGCCAATCATAAACGAGTGAGAAATGACCCAAAACGCAGAATCAAAAGTCACGCTGCCAAGAGACGCAAAAGGAAAGCGATCCGTTTTCTTTGATGACCCCGCCATTGACCAAATCATGACGTTCATTCTCGAATTATCAGCCGAAGTTTCTGTCGTGTATGACCGCATGGATACAGTGGAGCGCCTACTCGACGAAAAAGGTACCATCAGCCGCGACGACATCGAGGCCTACCGGCCCAATGAAGGCGTAGAAGCCGCGCGCAATGGTCGGCGAGAAGCCTATCTAAAACGCGTCTTCCGTATGCATCAAGAATCTGGCCAAAAAGAATAGGAACTCAATGGCGCCATCCCTAAACCCAGTCGATGCTATGATCGTCCATGTTATGGGGACCGGCTATTCTGACTTGCCAACGGCCGCTGTTGATGCTGCGAAGATCTTCATCCTCGATACCTTTTCCTGTGCCCTTGCCGGTTCGACAGGGCCCTCGTCTGCCGAGGCCCTAAGCGCGGCAAAATTGTGGGGTACCGGAGACGGCGCGCGCGTATGGGCGCGGCCAGACCGCTTACCCCCGAGCAGCGCTGCCGTGGTCAACGCCTATCAAATTCATTGCCTGGAGTTTGACTGCGTCCATGAAGGTGGCGTGCTTCACCCTATGTCGACGCTTATGGCCGCAACCATGGCCGAGGTTGATCGCCAAGCAGGTGAAGGTAAAAAAATAAGTGGTAAAGAGCTGATACAAGCCATCGCCATGGGCATTGATGTGTCTTGCTCTATCGCCATGACATCAAATGCACCCATGCGGTTTTTCCGCCCAGCGTTAACTGGAGGGTTCGGCGCGACCACCACCGTATCCTTATTGCGCAAGTTTGATGGCTCAAAACTTCACAGCGCACTTGGCCTTTATTACGGTCAGGCTGGCGGCAACATGCAGGCCCACATCGAAGGGTCTCAGTTGCTTGGTCTGCAGGTAGGCTTTGGTGCACGGAATGCCATAGTGGCCTGTGACCTTGCAGATAGCGGCATCGAAGGCCCCAAGGACTTCCTCACCGGGATGTACGGATATCTCGTCCTCATGGAGGGAGATTACACCCTTGAGCCGGTTTGGTCTCAATGGGGGAAGGTATTTAGACTGTGCGAAGTTGGCCACAAGCCGTTCCCCTCAGGCCGCCTCACCCATTATGCAGTTGATGCTCTGCAGCGCATGATGAAAGAGCATACATTCACAGCAACAGATGTGGCGGGCGTCAGATGCGACGTTCCGCCACTACCTCTTCGTTTGGTTGGTCGACCAGATGTTGCAAACCCTCAGCCAAACTATGCAAAACTTTGCCTTGGTTATATCTGCGCAACTACGTTGTTTAACGGTACAATCACCCAGCACGACTTTCTGCCCGAAGCT
Organism: Rhodospirillaceae bacterium; assembly: GCA_028822445.1. Taxonomy (GTDB): domain Bacteria; phylum Pseudomonadota; class Alphaproteobacteria; order Rhodospirillales; family Rhodospirillaceae; genus WLXB01. The sequence continues at coordinate 12,332 of JAPKDQ010000003.1, forward strand.
CTAAAACGGGCAGATGTACATGACCTTGCATCGCGCGTAGACGTCGTCGACGATGGCAATCCCGACCTCAACGCCTTTGGGCCTCAGAGCATTACCGTGACCCTCACAGATGGGGCACAGCATGCCATGACTATTACTCATGCAATTGGGGATCCCATAAATCCCCTCCCCCGCGATCGCCAATTAGAGAAATTCTGGGCTTGCTGGGAGTCGGCCAAATCGACTATGCCGCGTGAGCAGGGACAAGCACTGATTGACCTTATCGATCAGCTCGAGACATTAGATGACACGTCAGTGCTTCTGGACCACGTTTGCCCATAGTTAAGCTAAGGTAGTTTGGCAATCCTCTGACCAACAGATGACCGCCCGAAGCGGAGGGCTGGCCTCCGCAGCAGACCCGGATAAGGTGCGGATTGATACATAACGCTTGCAATGGAGAGTTCAATGATTCCTCTTTTAGAGCACGGCATGTTGGCCCAACGGAACCACGACGAAGAATCACGGCAATCCTTCGTCAACGACTTCCGCATTCATTTAGCCAGTAATGTCTTTCCTGGAAATTTTCCGACCTACTACAACAGGGTCCTGCCTAACTTCATTAAGAACAAGGGTCGCGAACCGGAAACGCGCCATGAAGTTCGCAAAGTGATGACCCACGACCCGTACTATTCGTTCTGGAGCGCCATGCAACGCAACAGCCAAGAAATGATCTGGGACTCAGTCATAGACTCGGTCGAGAGACAACTCCCAGAGCTGATCGAAAAGTCGCGCAAAACCGGCGACAAAGGGTCTTTGATATTAGATCCAGATCTAGAAATTCCAAAATACCATGTGGCCGCAGATATTCATCTGCAACCCGGCGCCTACCACTCCGACCAAATCGAAAACGATGTCGCGGCTGGAGCAATGTACGACTGGGGCACCTACATCTACTCAATGGGTGGGCTCGGCACAGGCAACAATGCGTTGGGCCAGATCACCAACGGTTTCTTTAAGAATGAATTCCCGGACAAGAAGCCTCTGCGCATTCTAGACATGGGCTGCACTATTGGTGGGTCGGTCACCTATTGGGCCCAACAACATCCTGACGCTGAATGCCATGCCATTGATGTTGGCGCACCAGTACTTCGGTATGGCCATGCGCGCGCCGAAGCTCTTGGTGCTGCGGTTCATTTTAGTCAGCAGAACGCCGAACAAACAAACTTCGAGGATGAAAGTTTCGACGTTGTGATGTCACACATCTTACTGCACGAAACGTCCCGGACTGCGATCCAAAATGTGTTCAATGAATCCTATCGGCTTTTAAAACCAGGCGGCATCATGATGCATTTAGACCTCCCACAAGCCCACGGCCAACAACCACTTGAAGGCTTCTTGTTCGAGTGGGAAATTTACAACAACAATGAGCACTTTTTTGCCCAACTCCGCGACATGAATATGTCAGAGTTATGCCAAAAAGCTGGCTTCAAAAATGAAGATATTCATCCGAAGTCAGCGGGGTCTTTCTGGATGGATGACAAAACACCGTACGCGGATGATGGGTTCGAATTCCCCATCACGATCGGCATCAAATAGAAAGTTAATTAGACCTGACACTACAGGGAAGGATGGGACGAACCATGTCCAACGACGATCAGAAGAAAATTAAACTCCCGCGCACAGCAAAAGGCAAGAAGCCTCAGTATTTCAAGGACCCAACGATTGATAAGCTGTTATCCATGGTCTTGACGCTGATGGGCGAACTTTCTGTCACGCGTGACCGCCTCGACACAGTCGAGCGACTTGTTGAGAAAAACGGCCTCTTCAAGATTGATGACATTGAGCGCTACGACATCCCCGATGACGTAAACCAAATTCGTTCGGAACGTCGTAGCGCCTATATCGCGCGCGTCCTCAAAAGCGTTCAAGACGAACTGGACGCGCTTGAGCAAAAAGGCGACGGCAAGAACACTGCACTCGACGACTAACCAGCCCTGCTTATCCAAACAATATGGCAAGGGTCGTTGGGCCCATGGCCTAAACACGGAAGGTGAGCATGCCAAACTGCAGTTTAGCGGCGCCTACCGCATAAGAAAGCAACAGTGCGGGAGCATAGTATTTAGTCATTTTATAAAGCCCCGTTTATGCAGGACGCATAATACGCCGAGATACGGTGGCAAGGCAGACCGGTCCAAAAGAACTAGCGTGGATGCCAAAAGGCGGCGCCGACAACCCACGCCTCCAAAAGAGCGGCTTGGGTTGCAAAATAAATAGCCCGGCTTTGCAGGTTTATCTAGAATAGTGCCCTAGAGCCTTCTTGCACCGTGTGGCACCGCCGCTATACGGTTCGCATTCACAACGCATAGGACTTACGTCATGATCCAGCGCAGCGAACCACGCTCCGCCTACAAACACTTCTTAAAGATTCCAACGCGATGGAAAGACAATGACGTCTACCAGCACGTCAATAACGTCGTGTACTATTCGTTCTTTGACACAGTCATTAACGAGTATTTGATTCGGGAAGGCGGCCTAGATTTCGAGCACGGCAACATTGTCGGATTGGCAATCGAAACCCACTGCTCGTTTCACAAGTCCATACAATTTCCGCAAGTTATCGATGCAGGATTACGCGTCGGAGAGCTGGGTAATTCTTCCGTGCGATATGAAGTAGGCTTGTTCGTTGAAGGTGACGAAGATTGTGCTGCCGACGGACACTTCGTGCATGTTTTTGTAGAACGCCCCGAGAACAAGCCGACACCGATTCCCCCTAACCTGAGATCGTGCATGAAGCACCTCATTTCAGATAGCGCAGACTAAGCGCCAAAGGAGACACAAAATGAGCCTGCCCCAACGCAAGAAACTTCGTGAGCTTATGGCTGCTCCAGGCATGATTGTCGCACCTGGCGGTGGCACCCCTCTTGATCTCCGCCTTATTGAGCAGGCCGGTTTTGATGTCGGCTACATGACGGGCTACGGATGCGCATGTGTTCGTTACGGCGTTCCTGATGTTGGGCTTATCGGTTATGGCGAACTAGAAGAAACAGTTCGAGCTATGCGCCAGGTCACAGAAATTCCATTGATCGTCGACTGCGATACCGGGTACGGCGATATCGCCAACGTCAAACGCACAGTCGAGGGCATGGAAGCCCTCGGCGTTGCAGGCGTGCAGTTTGAAGATCAAGTCTGGCCCAAAAAGTGTGGTCATATGGCTGGAAAATTTGTTGAGCCCAGAGACGTGGCCGTTCGCAAAGTTAGAGCTGCCGTTGCAGCACGGACAGATCCAGGCCTGTTGATCATAGCCCGCACCGACTCACGAGGCCCCCATGGCATGGATGAGGCCATGGATCGGGCAAAAATGTTCATGGACGCAGGCGCTGACATGATTTTCTTTGATGGACCGAAGTCCCTGGAAGAACTGCACCAAATTTGTGATGCGGACATCGGCCCCCAGATGGCCAATATGAGTGAAACTGGCCTCACACCAATTTTGTCGGCCAAAGAACTGGAAGAGATCGGTTTCAAGCTGACCATCTGGCCGTCGACTACATCACGAATTGCCGTACGACAGGTCTCCGAATTCCTCTCGCACCTCAAAGAGACGGGGGACTCTCGGCCTTGGTTGGATAAGATGGCATCTCTTGAAGAAACCAACACCAAATTGGGCCTGAACGAAGTGAAAGCGTTCGAGGATGTCGTCAACGGCGATTAACAAGGCGTCCAGGGGTGCAACGGTCATGTTAAAAGTCTGGGGTCGATCAAACTCGATAAATGTTCAGAAAGTCATGTGGGCCGTTGCCGAACTTGGCCTTGAGTATGAACGCATCGATGTCGGCGGAAAGTTTGGTGGACTCGACAGTCCCGAATTGTTGGCGCGCAACCCGCACGGCCTCATTCCTGTGATAAACGACGACGGCACTATCGTTTGGGAAAGCCACGCCATCGTCCGCTACCTCGCAGCACAGTATGGTGACGGATCATTGTAGCCGTCTGACCCAGCCACCCGATCGACTGCCGATATGTGGATGGAATGGACCCAAACCGTCTTACAGCACGGTTTCATTCAATTGTTCTGGAATTTGTATCGAACGTCCGACGAGCAACACGACCATAGTTTGCTAGCAAACTTAACGGCTCAATGCGCCACCAACTTTTCGCATATGGAAGGTTTACTCTGCGACAGGCCTTACATCACCGGCCAAAACTTAACCTACGGTGACATTCCGATCGCCACACAGTTTTATCGCTACTTTACGCTTGAAATCGAGCGGCCTTCCTTGCCGCGCCTAGAGGCTTGGTTCAGCCGCATGTGCGAACGCACTGCATACGCGGAGCACGTGATGGTTCCCTATGAGGACCTGCGCGCACGATTGGCAACATAATTCGAGCATAGAGACCGCGCAATTTCTTTGCCAAGCGGCCAATCCCCATTAGAGTTCTCATAGAAATATGGCCTTATGGAGTTATTCGCTATGTCCTCCGACGCTGGCAGCACGACCGATACCGTTACAGAACAGATACTGGTTGAGCGCGCGCGCGCTATTGCACCATCCCTTGCTGAGCGTCGAGCGAAGACACACGACATGCGCCGTCTGCCGGAAGAAACGGTTGCTGATCTGGTTGGCGCAGGACTGCTTAAAGGCTGCCAGCCTGAGCGTGTCGGCGGATATGAATTACCCTTCGGAGCCCAAACATCAGCTGGGGCAGAAATAGGCAAGCATTGCGGATCATCTGCTTGGATTGTATCGGTCTGCGGCACGCACCATTGGTTACTGGGTAAATTCGCGACCGCCGCACAGGACGATATCTGGGGCAAGAACCCTGATGCAATATCCGCCTCAGCTTTCTCCTCAATCCATCAAACTACCGAGCGCGTTGACAGTGGCTTTAAAATTTCTGGGCGATGGATGTTTTCAAGCGGCATTCATGCCTGCGACTGGTGCATCGTAATCGGACGGATCATGCATGAAGACCGGCCACCAGAGATGTGGTTCATGCTCGTTCCCAAAGAAGATTATGAGATTCAGGACAACTGGCGCACCGTCGGCTTGCGCGGCACCGGCAGTAACGACCTGGTCATCGAAGACGCCTTTGTCCCAGACCACCGGGTCATCCGGCACACCGTAATTAATGGCCTCGACACCCCGGGGACGGAAGGCAATCCCGACAGCGTCTACCGCATGCCAATGAACGGCGTGATAAATTATTGCGTGTCTGCACCGGCGCTCGGATTGGCTGAAGGCGCGCTTGAAAGTTTCTCCACAGAAATGGCACCACGGGCCGATATTTTTGCCCAAAAAGTTTCCGGCAACGCAACGCTTCAACTTCGCACATCTGAGTCGTCTGCTGAAATTGATTGCGCGCGATTACTCTATGCACATGACATGGCCCGCATACAAAACTCGGTTCAGGGCGGGGCGCCGCTAGAGTTGGATGAGCTGGCTCGATTTAAGCGAAACGCCTCCTACATCGGACAGCTATCAAAGCGTGCCACCAACCGACTCGCGGCCGCCATGGGGGCCCGTGGGCTGCAGGAAGATAATTTCGTCCACAAAGCGCATTCGGATATCAGCGCGGCGTGCTCCCACATATCAATGGTTTGGGATACCTGCGCCCTGCCCCACGGCATGGCTAAGCTTGGTGTCCTCACGGAGGCATCCTTAGGTCCCTAGTCGCTAAGAGTTGCCCTGCTTCGGGAATCCCGCTAAGCCGAGTGATGAATCAAACTTGAACATGACTTTAGATAAGGAGCCGTTAGGCCATGGCCCCCGATACCTCTGTCCAAGACATCACCGATACGGATAAGATTTCAACCGCAGATCTTGTATCTCGCGCCGCCGCCCTAGGCTCGAGCATTTTTGGACGCCGTGTAGAAGCTGCGGCAAAGCGATCCGTGCCAGCCGCCTCAATCGCCCAACTGGTCGAATCCAAAATCCTAAGAGCCTGCATGCCGAAGAACTTTGGCGGCTATGAGCTTCCTTTTGGTGCACATACGGACGTGGCCATGGAATTGGCAAAGCATTGCGGGTCAACAGGCTGGGTCTCTGGCATTATTGGCAGTCATAATTGGTGGCTCGGAAAATACGAGCCGGACGCTCAGCATGAAGTCTGGGGAGACAATCCAGACGCGCTGGTCGGGGCTGCCTTTGCCTCACAACCAGGCTCCAGTGGAAAACCGAAGGAAGGCGGTATCGTCGTATCGGGAACCTGGATGTGGTGCTCAGGCATTGACCATTGCGACTGGGTTTCTTTGATGACGCCTGTCTTTGACGGTGATGGGCCGCCCGACTTGAATATGGTTCTGCTGAAAAAGGGCGAATACAAAATTGACGATGTATGGTTTTCACCCGGGATGCGAGCAACTGGCTCCAACAACGTCATCGTTGAAGACGTCTTCGTGCCGGCACATCGGGTCACCCGCGTTGCCGAACTAAATACGAAAGATTCACCGGGATGCAAGCTGAACACCAGCGCCGTTTATAAATTGCCCATGCTTGACGTATTTGGCTATTCCGTCGCCATCCCCACACTTGGCTGCGCCATGGGAACACTCGATCACTTTGTTAACGGAATGCGTGGACGGTCGGGGCAAGACAAGTCGAAGCTTGCCGAATTGCAAAGCCTTCAATTACGCGCCGCAGAATCATCGGCCGAGATCGACGCAGCGCATGCCATTTACAGAAATGACTTGGCGGCGATGTGGACAGCAGCAGATGAAGATCGAAACCTGCGGCCCGAAGAACTCTTGAAGTTCAAACGCAACTGCGCCTACGTCGCGACACTGTCGAAACGCGCGGCAACACGGGTCATCGAATCCATGGGTGCCGGCGGTATGTCCGACAACAATCCGGCACACACGTCGTTCTCAGATACGATGTCTGGTGCTGCCCACGGCGCTCTGTCTTGGGATAAAAACGCGACACTCTGGGGCAAGCAACTGTTTGGCCTCAATGATGGACAGTCAGACCTAGACCGTCGAACTGCCGCGGCCGCTAAGGACTAGACCATGGGGCCGGATACTGCAGATACGAAAGCAGTAACGGTCGAGGACTTGGTGGCTGGCAAAATGCACACCAGAAGTCCAAGACGAGATATGGGGCATAGACCCGAGAGCCTGGGTCGCGGGCGCTTGGCGGTGGTAGTTTGAGTGCGAACAATCCCGTGCACATGAAAAATATTGATGTGCTCTAGGCAACTGGGTACCAAGCCCTATATTGGGATAGCTACGCCCTCCCTTATGGCAAACTAATTCTCGGCCTCGACCCAGATAGACTGCCCGGGCAGGGTTAAACTTATTCTGCTGTCTGGGCCCGGGCTAGCAAATCGCTCAAGCCGTCATCAGAAATGCCGAGTTTTCCCAATTGATCGACAATGTTCGCGAGGTACTCAAGGCTTCGTCCCTCTGACCCCGTGCCTTGAAGCAAATAGGTGATCTTCTCAGTTATCGGCCAATAACCTGCAAACTGGTCGTGATCGACATCAGCAACATAGACACGCGCAGCAGAGACTTCCCGCCCATCGGAAAGCTTAACCGGGTGGTGTTGAGGCAGGTAAACATCGGTCACCAATTCTCGCTCATCTAGGTAGCTAACCACAGCGTCTACGTCGCTAGCATGAATTTGATAGGCACGGCCAAGACACTCACCACCCGGCCTGAGGCCACTGACGAGTCCCGGCACATCTGGTGTCCCACGATAGTGAATCGATTGGATGCACATATCTCGGCTCCAGCCGGTAAGCGTTGCCGGCATCATGTCCGCGAAGGGAAACCCAGGACGCCACATCAAGGACCCGTAGCCGAACACCCAATAAGAATCGTGGTTTTTTTGGTTAGTCATGATGCACTTTTAGCGCCACAATCTCACACGTCAACCATGCTAAGTGAGTTCAATGATCAAGTTACACCTGCGTAGATTATTCTGGGGCCTTGTCGGAGCTGTCGTAGTTGTCGCGCTCGCCTACAGCGCTTTATGGGTAGCGCTTGCTACCGGAACCCAAACCATTGCCCACGACTGGATTGCTAAACAACGGCTGAATGGCTGGTCCGTCTCAGTCAAACCCCCTCTTCTGGATGGTTTTCCCTTCTGGCCAGTCCTTATTCTAGAAGACGTCGCCATCACTGCACCTTTAAACATTGGGTCGTGGTCCTGGTCGACAGATCGCGTAACAGTGCACCCAGCGACAGTTGACCTGACACGTCTCACAATTCGGGCTACTGGCCGCCATTTGATTGATACACCGTGGACCCCAAGCGGACCATTCTTCGCCGAAGCTAGCGTGGCTGATCTAGGTATCGACTTAGATACAGAAGGCCGCCTACAACACAGTCACATTTATCTAGAGCAAGCAGAACTGCAAGATGCTGACAGGGTCCCGATTGTTAGTGCAGCACTCGTTGATTTGAATTTCACGCTGGCGGAAGCAATGCCAAGTCCAAGACATGTCTTTGCTCAGTTGTCTGGCCGAGGCGATGACGTGCGCCTCGCCATAAACCTAAGGCCCTTCGAACCGACGATTCGGACGATCCAATTAGCGGCCGATTTGCTCGGCCCTATTAACCCTGGGCGTCTACAAGACGCCCTTGAGCTGTGGCGAGGCGGCGGTGGAACGTTGGAAGTCCGACGCGTCTTTCTCGATTGGCCCCCCCTCACCATTAGTGCTGATGGCACGATGGCTCTGGACGATGCGCTGCAACCCACTGCAGCACTCTCAACACGCATGATAGGTTTCAATGACACACTGAATGCGCTTAAAGCGAAAGGTATCATCACCCGCAGCCAAGGGGCTTCAGCATCACTCGTTTTGAACCTATTGGCAAAAATTCCGCCGGGTGGCGACAAGCCAGAGCTGCAAGTGCCGCTCTCCGTTCAGGGCCAGAAACTATCCGTTGGGCCATTCAAAATCATGGATATGCCCATGATTCAATGGGACTAATATAATTACCTAGTCTGGTGGGCCGTACTTATCGATAACCCACGGCTCTTCAACCGCTTCAGCCGTCCACTTTTTCATCGCGGGAAGGGCTAGAACCGCGTCGGCATAGGCAGCACACGCCTCGTCCATGTCAATAGCATAGGTCTTAAAGCGAGTGATCACGGGCGCATACATGGCGTCAGAAATTGTGAACGCACCGAACAGAAAGTCTCCCTTCCCACCGAACCTATCCCTGGCATCACGCCATATCTCCTGGACCCGACCAATGTCTTTGGTTACATCCTCGGCCCACGTCCGCGCCGGATAAACCATTCCGAGGTTCATGGGCATCGCCTGGCGCAGCGCCCCAAACCCAGCGTGCATTTCGGCAGCGATCGTGCGGGCATGCGCTTTGGCATGGGGGTCAGTCGGCCACCAAACTCGGTCATAGAAAGATTCTGCCAAGTACTCAAGAATGGCTAGGGATTCCCAAACGGTGATATCGCCATGATGAAGAATCGGAACCTTGCCAGCCGGCGAATGGGTCAAAATTTTAGCGGACGTAGCACCCTGGTGCAATGGAACGACAATCTCTTTAAACGGAACATCAAAGTGTGTCATAGCTAACCATGGCCGCAACGACCAGGACGAATAAGTTTTGTTGGCAATCACCAAAGTCAGGTCCGTCGCCATAGTTATCCCTTACTCCGCCTGCTTGGCATCAATAATACCGCGGCGGATTTTACGAGTCCGTGCAAACAATTTTTCTAGTACATCGCCCTCACCCCGACGGATGGCGCGCTGCAAAGCGGTCAAATCTTCCGAGAAACGCTGCAATGTTTCCAGTGTAGCCTCGCGGTTGTTCAGGAAAATATCCCGCCACATCACCGGGTCAGATGCGGCGATCCGCGTAAAGTCACGGAACCCGGACGCGGAGTACTTCACAACTTCCTGACGCAGGTCATCTTCCAAATCCGTCGCTGTTCCAACAATCGTGTACGCAATCAAATGGGGTAGATGAGATGTGATAGCCAGAACCATGTCGTGGTGAGATGGCGTCATGATATCAACCATCGCACCCATGCCCTCCCACAACGTACGAACCTTTTCTACAGCGTCAGAGTTCGTGCTTTCAGTTGGCGTTAGAATCGTCCAGCGCCCCTCAAATAGCTCAGGAAAGCCGGACGCCGGACCAGAGTTTTCGGTACCTGCAATAGGGTGCCCGGGCACGAAGGGATTCTGATCTGACAAATACGGCGTTACAGCATCGACCACAGCCTGTTTTACAGACCCAACGTCCGTCACGATAGCGCCAGGCTTCAAGGCTGGACCGATTGCTTTAGCGATTGAGGCATAACTGCCAATGGGTGTAGCAATGACAACCAAATCCGCACCCTCAACAGCGGCTGCGGGAGTGTCATACGCCTGAGAGACAACGCCCAGCCCCACAGCTTGATCCAAAGTGTCTTGAGAACGCGCGCACGCCACAAGCTCACCGGCCAACCCATCAGCGGCCATGCGGCGCGCCATACTGGAGCCAATAAGGCCAATCCCTATAAAGGCTGCACGTTTAAAAAGAGGCTCAGCCATCATCACCTCCCATAAATTTAGTTACCGCCGTTAAAACCGCTTCCATCTCATCATCCTCGCCCAGCGTAATACGCAGGTGGTCTGGCAGCCCGTAATTTGCGACGCGCCGCACAATGATACCCTTGCTTTGCAAGAAGGCATCCGCATCAGCCGCCGTTTTACCTGGTACGTTTGGAAACTTCGGTAAAACGAAATTACCAGCCTCACCAACTACATCTAGGTCAAGCGACCGAAAACGCTGCAGGGCCGCACCCATCCAACGTAAGTTGTGATCAAACGCAGACCTTGTGTGTGCAACATCCCGCATGGCAGCGGACGCTGCTGCAAGGGCAGCGCCGTTTACGTTGAAGGGGCTCCGCAATCTCTCTAGCGTTTCAATGATAGACCTAGGCGCAAAAGCCCACCCAACGCGCAAGCTCGCAAGGCCGTAGATTTTTGAGAACGTTCTAGTCATCACCGTATTGGGCGTGCTTTCGACCAGCGCTTGTCCACCGTCATAGCAAGACCCGCCCATAAATTCTGCATAGGCGCTGTCAACCACGAGTACAATATCTTCACGCAGGCTCTCACGCAGACGTACGAGTTCCGCACCGGACAATACCGTTCCCGTCGGGTTATTCGGATTAGCCACAAAAACAATCTTCGTCGCATCGGTCACCGCAGCAAGAATTGCGTCAACATCTGCTGTTAAGTTATTTTCGGCCACGGCCACGGGCGTGGCCCCGACGCTTCGGGCGTAGATGCCATACATAAGAAAACCATGTGCCGTGTGAACCACCTCATCACCTGAGCCAGCGTAAGCACGGCACACCAGGCAGAGAATTTCATCTGAGCCGGCGCCACAAATGAGCTGATCAGGGTCAAGGCCATGCACATCTGAAATCGCGTCTTTTAAAGCCGCCGCGTTGCCGTCCGGATACCGAACCAAGTTTGAAGCGACCCCTGCATACGCAATTAGCGCCGCTGGGCTAGGCCCGAGCGCGCTTTCGTTCGAAGACAGTTTGATCACCCTGCCGTGCCCCTTAAGGCTCGACTTGCCGCCCTCATAGAAAGGAATATCCATGAGTCCAGCGCGGGGTTGCGGGAGTGCCATGGGGCCCACACCTGTGTTGGAGGTGGCTAAATCCTGCTCAGTCTTAGTTGCATGCCTGGTCGAAATCAAAGAAAACATTGACAGGACAGACGCTTCCAGCTGTTTTGCCATATTATAACTGCTTTTATTGAGCACTTTGGACACATATGACATGAACGATTTAGGCACCAGTGTGAAAGACCCGCTGGCTACCCGGCTTACGCTGGATGGCCCTTTGGTGCTGCAATCAGGCATTTCGTTGTCGCCAGTGACCATCGCCTATCAGACCTACGGCACGCTCAACGCCGATAAATCTAACACCATTCTGGTCTGTCACGCCCTAACGGGAGATCAGTACGCCGCCGGTAAACACCCGTTAACCGGCAAGGATGGATGGTGGCGCCACCTCATCGGTCCGGGTAACGTTATCGATACCAGCCGATACTTCGTGATTTCGACCAACGTTCTTGGCGGATGCCTAGGGTCAACTGGACCCAAAGAAACGAACCCGGAGACGGGCCGGCCCTATGGCCTAAATTTCCCCGTCATCACCATTCGCGACATGGTCCAGGCACAGGCACGCCTGCTCAATCAACTTGGCATAGACAAAGTTTTCTGCGTCACAGGTGGGTCTATGGGCGCTCTACAAACCTTAGAATGGGCGCAGCGCTTTCCAGACCGCATCACTGCGGCCGTCCCAATTGCAGGCTCTTATCGGCATTCCGCTCAGAACATTGCATTCGACGAAGTGGGGCGTCAGGCCATCATGGCCGACCCGGATTGGGCGCAAGGAAATTACCTTGAAGAGGGGACCGTGCCGAAGCGAGGGCTTTCCGTCGCACGCATGGCAGCGCATATCACGTACCTTTCGGAACCTGCCTTACAAAGAAAGTTTGGGCGGCGGCTTCAAGACCGGGACAATTTAACTTATGGGTTCGACGCAGACTTTCAAGTTGAGAGTTACTTGCGTCACCAAGGCTCAACCTTTGTCGACCGTTTTGATGCTAACTCATACCTCTATATCACACGAGCAATGGATTATTTTGATTTAGCGGAAGAGAACGGTGGTAAATTGGCAAACGCGTTTAAAGATACGCCGGTGCGGTTCTGCTTAATCTCATTTAGCTCCGACTGGCTTTTCCCGACAACTGAAAGCCGCGCAATCGTGCATGCTCTGAATGCAAACGCAGCTAAAGTGAGCTTTGTCGAAATTGAGTCTGACAAGGGGCACGATGCCTTTTTATTGGATGAACCTGAATTTCACGAAACCCTGCGTGGCTTTCTGGATGGAGCAGCGCGGTCCGTCGACCTTCAAGACGTTACAGCGGAGGGCGCGCAATGACAGAAGCTACCACAACGGTACCAACACAAATGCAATCAGGCATTCGCGTTGATTTGCAATTGGTCGCTGATCAAATCAAACCAAACAGTCGGGTGTTAGACGTGGGCTGCGGTGACGGCATGCTGCTAGCCTACTTACGCGATCAGAAAAAAGTCGATGGGCGCGGCCTCGAACTATCGATGGCCCGTGTCAGCGGCGCTGTGCGTGAAGGATTAGCAGTGATTCAGGGCGACCTGGATTCTGACCTCAAGCACTATCCCGAAGGAGCCTTCGATTACGCAATTCTAAGCCAGACTTTGCAATCGACCAGGAACCCCAAAGAAGTTCTTGAGGATTTACTCCGTCTTGGCACCTACGCCGTAGTATCCTTCCCCAACTTCGGCCATTGGCGAGTCCGCCTCGAACTGTTGTTGAGGGGGCAGATGCCTTCGACCCCCACGCTCCCAGAGTCCTGGTACGACACCGAAAACATCCACCTGTGCACGATCAAAGACTTTCTGACACTCGTCGATAATATGGGCGTGACGATTGAGGCCGGTTTTGCGCTCGATGGTCATGGCAAAAAAGTGAGCTATGCCGCAACGGGATGGCTCGCAAACCTTTTCAGCGAACAAGCCCTTTTTGTTTTAAGGCGTTAGCGCCAATCCAGTTTCAGAAGTGGTTTGTCTTATTAATTAAGACTAACTGTTCGTGCCGGAGCTGCAGCGCCGGGAACCAAAATATAGTCTTTGACACGCCGTATATTTGTGGCCCGGGTCGGCGCAACATAAATTTGCTTCGTTGCCTCAACGACATTCACGCCGGCAAGGGTCGGGAAGAGGCCACGCAGCAGCATCTGCCAGTATAACGCATCCCGCGCGGCTGTTCGGCTGGCCAATGCAACACGCCTTGAACCGGGGCATGACTGCGATGACCCTTTCTGCCTCATCTTGGAACTGGGACAACAGAGGTGTGGCAAACCCAACACCAAGCACACGTTGTCCAGTTGTATCAGGCCAGAGCGTCCTGAGGCGCTGGCGCAGCACGCGACCTACCAACCGGCCAAGCGGTGCAGCGTAAAAATCTCTCAAATCAAGGACATCGACCCACATGACTTTATTTTATCACACCCCAAACCAGTTCGTGGCAAAACTAGCCCCACCTCTGCAACACTTGCGTGATGGGGCTGAATAATACAAATGCACACGCAGAGGTTTCAGAGGCTGACACTCTAGTTTTCCAACGCAATACCCGAATAGCGGTATTGCTATAACTAATAGGTTTTATAATAGGTCTTGCATCACAATAAGGCCGCAAACGCTCCGGCACAAAGTGCCAGCCCGAGCGGGAAATGACGCTTCCCCTTTCCCAAACCAACCCAAATAGTCAAAACTAGAGTTATGAAGCCAAATACAATGAGAAAAGTTAGGAGCTGGGCCATGGGTATCGGAATTGCCAAAGCCATACCAAGTTTAATATCGCCCCAAGCCAATCCCGGCTTTTTCTCAAGAAATTGCCCCAAAACACGCAAACACAAGCCAATAGAAAAAACGGCGGCAACTGCTATCAATATTGGAATGATGGAACGCTGATCCAGCCAGGCGAGCACGCCTGCCATACCATAGAGAACTAGGACCAAACCATTCTGAAAATGGCGAAATTCGAAATCAATGACGCTCAGCGCCAAAAGCAGAACGGTCAAAACCCAAAGCAAAATTATGCGATCAAGCTCAAAGGGCATTTGGAAAACCACGACAACCACGAAGAGTGCGCCGCACAATAGCTCTATTACAGGATAGCGCGCTGAAACTGCCATTTTACAATGCCTGCAACGCCCCATCGATATCGCCCACGAGAGCACAGGTATCAAATCTCGCGGTGATAAATACGTGCTGCAGCTTGGGCATCGCGAGCGCCCAATTACGAAATCTTTCCCCCTTGGAAGGCGGTAAGACAAAGCGGTCACAAAGCTACCGCAGATAAGGCCAAACATCGCCGCCACAGCGATGACGGATAGGCATTCATACTGCAAGAGTAGCTCGATAGAAGCCAAAACCTCCTCCCTTAAGACTGCGTCGCAGCTCCGTCGGATAGCGACTAACCAGAGATAACCGTCGTCGCGTTTCTAGGGGTGTCCCTTAGCCCAGAATTGAAGGGCGGGACCCAAAGGCGAAGAACGACGAGACCGCGGCCGTCGCGTGCTTTTCTTTAAGGTCAACTGAAATGTAACCATAAGCCACAAGAAGCGCTTTATCGGCTATGGTATGGATACCTCTGAGAACAAGTTGGACGCTAGATGCTAACAATTGCACCGCGCCCATATCAAGAACTAGTGGTTCTATTCAAGCATCCGAATGCCTATCACTCGACAGTGATCGTGACCTTCTTAGACATCACAGGAGGATCATGTGGTACGTGGTCTTGATCACCCAAAATCATTTGAAGCGTGTACTCGCCAGGCTCCAGAGAGAGCGTTGTTTCTGTCTGCCCCCCGCCAAAATGCAATAGATCAGAATCCCCAGACGGCAAAGGCTCGCTCATCATTGGGGCTACGCGGTTAACCAACAAATGGTGATGCCCGCTGTCCGGGTATTCCACACCAGCTGGCGCCACACCCATACCCTTCAACCCAAATTGGATTCTAAAAGGGCCCGATACTGTCTCTCCGTTAGACGGAGAAACGATATAAGCTACAGTATTTGGAGCCGACCCTGTGCGGGGCCATTCTTCTGACTGAGCAAAGGCAGTTGCGGATACAAAAGCGACCGCAAGAGCAACAATGTAAGAACGCATAGACTAAACTCCAACTGATAGGCGCAAGCAAAATGTACACACCTACCGTATGCGAAGGCATGCAACCTAGGCAAGGGTTTACAAGACAGCCGCGCCTTCTAATCTGAACGCAAGGTACCGCAAACAACAAAAGCGCAGGCGCAATAGATATAGCCCGGAAAATATTCTAAGGCCCGGCCCAAAAGAGGTTTCAAACTCGTTGGGTGGAATAACTAACACTTTCCCGGACAACCTCGCACTGATTGCGCAGCGAAAGGGCGGTTACGAAAAGGTGACTGTGGTCAGAGAAATGGTGCGCCCGACAGGATTCGAACCTGTGACCCCCAGATTCGGAATCTGGTACTCTATCCAACTGAGCTACGGGCGCTTGAGAGGGCGGGAGAATAGACAAAGGTCTGCCCCCTGTCTATCTCAGATCAGATTAGAAAATGCCCGTCACTCCGCGATTTTTAAACGGTCCAAGGCTTCTCGATCTGCGCCAGGCGGCAACGGTTGCGAAGGGTCGGAGAGAAAGCCTGCCTTACCATATAACACGACACCCGCCTGAATATAGCGCAACATCATGTTCCAGCCCCGTGTAATAAAAGCGGAGACCGCGGCCCTAGGTCGGCATGAAGAGCAGAACCGGGCCAACGCTGGTCATAGGCGTGGCCGACTACACCAAAGTTATACCATGAGCTAACGCCACCATAGCGATGACTGCAAGCGCTGCCTTCATGGCGCCTCAGGCGTCGAGCGCGTCAGCTGTAAAAATATATCTTCCAAGTCGACTTCTTCCGTCACGATATCTGCGATCGGTAATTTGATTTCTTGCGCGGTTTGTAGAATGTCGAGCATCGCCGTCGAGGATGGGCGATACGTGATCTCGATCTGATTCGGCCTCGGCTGGCGCGGCTTAAATCGTTTCATCGCGTCTGGAATAGACGGTAAGGATTCTGACAGAAGGAGAATGACTGTCTTGTTGTCGAGTTGTTTAAGGAGAGCATCAGTCGTATCGCAGGCAACAACCTGACCATGATTGATAATCGCGATTTGGTCGCACAGCTCTTCAGCCTCTTCGAGGTAATGTGTTGTGAGTAGGATAGTAGTACCGCGCGCATTCATCTCACGAATTGATTTCCACAGCGTCTTGCGCAGCTCGACATCGACACCTGCTGTAGGTTCATCCAACACCAGGATCGGCGGGCTATGGACCATCGCTTTGGCGATTAACAGACGGCGACGCATCCCCCCTGACAAGGTGCGGGAATAAGAATCGGCCTTATCACTCAAACCAACCGTCTCTAGAATTTCGTCTGTGCGTCGCTCGGCCTTGGGTACGCCATAGAGCCCTGCCTGCACCTCCAAGGTTTCTCTGGGTGTAAAAAAGGGGTCAAGATTCAACTCCTGAGGAACAATTCCGATCGCGCAGCGTGCCCGACGCTCCTGAGAAGTAATATCGAAATCCCACAGCCGAACAGATCCAGACGTCTTAGTCACGAGCCCGGCCATGATATTAATCAGGGTCGATTTACCAGCGCCATTCGGTCCAAGCAGACCAAAAAAAGCGCCCCGTGGCACCGCGAGATCCACGCTGGTCAACGCTTCCTTCTTTGGCCGACCATTCTGGCCGCCGTAGACCTTAGTGAGCCCAATGATCGAGACAGCAAGGTCTGGAAGGTTAGAGATACGAGACTCAGGTGAAAAAGCGTTGTCTGGCATAAGGTTCGGAGTACTTTATATTTCTTGGGGTAAGATAGAGGTCAATGGGTGTGGTGGGTATCACCCGCATCGATGGTGGGTCAACGGGCTAGCTCTTTTAGGGTGCAAACAGGGTTGCCTCAGAAGGATCTGCAGGTCATAGAAAGGTATTGAATGTCTTTCTAGAACAAGTGGACGAATGCCATGGCAGAGCCAGCTGAAACAGTCGAAGTAGAAAGCGGCGTCGTGAACTGCGGTGGCGGCACACTAAGTCACCCTCGAGTTTTTCTCAACATCAAGACGGATGTTGGCCACCTGGATTGCCCATATTGCGGTAAGCGATTCATCTTAAAATCGGCGTCACACGCCACTCCTGAGTAGCCCAACATGGCCACCTCCCCCAAGGCCGAGCGGCTAATTCTGGTCGACGGCTCAGGCTACATTTTTCGCGCCTATCACGCCCTGCCTCCAATGACCCGGTCAGACGGCGTTCCGGTCAATGCTGTCTATGGGTTTTCCAACATGCTGATGAAGCTAATGGATGACCTACTCGAAAAAAATGAGACCGAACTTATTGCTGTGATTTTCGACGCCGGCCGAATCACATTCCGTAACGAGATTTATCCTGAGTACAAAGCCAACCGCGACGCAACGCCAGAAGACCTATTACCTCAGTTCGATTTAATCAGAGATGCAACGCGCGCCTTTAATGTTGCCTGCATTGATATGAAGGGCTTCGAGGCAGATGACCTCATAGCGACCTATTCACGAATGGGCAAAGAGGCTGGACTGAAAGTTACTGTAGTCTCAGCTGATAAAGACCTGATGCAGCTCGTTGGCGACGGCGTTGAAATGCTTGACCCGATGAAACAGCGGATGATCGGGCCTGACCAGGTTATGGAAAAATTCGGCGTCACACCAGACAAGGTCATCGACGTCCAGGCGCTAGCCGGAGATTCGGCTGACAATGTTCCTGGAGTACCTGGTATCGGTGTCAAAACAGCCGCCCTTCTCCTGAACGAATACGGTGACCTAGAAGCGGTTTTGGCGCGCGCTGGTGAGATTAAACAAAACAAGCGTCGTGAAAACCTGATCGAGTTTGCTGACCTAGCTCGCATCTCTAAAGAACTCGTCACCCTCAGGGACGACGTGCCGGTTGCGAGGGGTCTAGATGAGTTCGGGTGGCAAGCGCCTGAACCGAGCATCATTCTGGGCTGGCTTAAGGACCAAGGATTCCGAACTCTCGCCGCTAAGGTTGCCACAGAGCTTGGAGCCGAATTGGGGGGAGAAGACGTAGTCACTAGCCCTGCAGAACAAGCCGCAACCATGAAGCCCAATGCTGAGTACGAATTGATTCAGGACATGGTGGCTTTGGAGCAGTGGGTCGCACGGGCATACGAAGTCGGCGTTATCGCTGTCGACACAGAGACAGATGCTCTCGACGCATTCCGCGCCAACCTGGTTGGCGTGTCTCTTTCAGTTGAGCCAGGCTCAGGTTGTTATATCCCACTTGGCCACACAGGTTCTGGAGACCAGGGCACCTTTGATCTTGGCGAACCAGGTGATGCGACAAAAGATGCGCCCAGACAAATTGCGATGAATAAGGCGATCGCGGCTCTTAAACCGCTTCTAGAAAGCCCTGGCGTGCTGAAAGTAGGGCAGAATATAAAATACGATATGCACGTGCTAAGGCGCTACGGCATCGGCGTAACGCCAGTCGATGACACGATGGTGCTGTCTTACGTCCTTGATGGATCATCGCACGGACACGGGATGGACGAACTTGCCCAGCTACACCTGGGTCACGCGACGATTAAATTTTCTGACGTTTGCGGCAAAGGCAAGTCACAGATCACCTTCAATCAGGTTCCCTTAGAAATCGCGACGGATTACGCTGCAGAAGATGCGGATGTCACATTGCGCCTCCAGCATATGCTCAAGCCGCGTCTTGTCGAGGACCAGCTCACAACAGTATACGAACGACTCGACCGAGCGCTTATTCCAGTCTTAGTCGACATGGAAGCGGCTGGCGTTAAAGCTGATGCTGGCGTTTTGAAAACCATGAGCCAAGACTTCGCAACCCGAGCCGCAAACTTGGAAACTGAAATCCATGCCCTTGCTGGACGAGAGTTCAACGTTGGATCACCAAAGCAATTGGGCGAAATTCTCTTCGACGAAATGGCGCTCGAGGGCGGCAAGAAAACTGGAAAATCGGGGGCCTGGGCTACGGGTGCCGATGTTCTCGAAGATCTAGCGGCACAGGGCCACGATCTCCCAGCCAGGGTGGTGGACTGGCGCCAAGTGACAAAGCTGAAGAGCACATACACAGATGCCTTGCAGAACCAAATCAATCCAGATACTGGGCGCGTGCATACTTCCTACTCACAAACTGTGGCATCGACCGGGCGGTTAAGCTCGAACAACCCCAACTTGCAGAACATCCCTATCCGCACAGAAGAAGGCCGGAAAATTCGTACTGCCTTTATTGCTGAAAAGGGCATGTCCTTGGTCTCAGCTGACTACAGCCAGATTGAACTGCGACTAGTCGCCCACGTGGCAAACATCAAGGCACTAAAAAGTGCATTCAAGAACGGTGAAGACATTCACGCTGCGACCGCATCAAAAATGTTTGGCGTACCTATCGAGGGTATGGACCCTATGGTCCGACGTCAGGCTAAAGCAATTAATTTCGGAATTATCTACGGCATTTCCGCATTTGGGTTAGCTCGCCAACTTTCGATCCCACGTGGAGAAGCGAAAGACTTTATCGATGCCTATTTTGACCAGTTCCCTGAAATCAAGGCCTACATGGAAGAAACAAAAGCCATAGCCAGGAAGCAAGGCTACGTCACAACAATGTTCGGGCGGCGCTGTCAAACACCCGGCATTGGAGATCGCAATCCGAATGTGCGTGGCTTCTCTGAACGTGCAGCAATTAACGCGCCGATTCAGGGCGGCGCAGCAGATATAATCAAGCGCGCCATGATACGGCTGCCAACTGCACTTATAGAAGCTGGCCTAAGCGCCACTATGCTGTTGCAGGTGCACGATGAGTTGATCTTTGAAGTTCCCGATAAGGAAGTCGAAGACACGAAAGCTATGGTTAAGAAAGTCATGGAAGGCGCCGCGCATTTAGACGTACCTTTAGTCGTTGACGCTGGCTCAGGCGCAAACTGGGCCGAGGCGCACTAAACCGTCTAAACACCAAAATCTGCGATTTGCGAGGAACGAACCTATGCGTGCAATTCGCCCATCCTTATTGCTTCTGTTTGCCCTACAGGTTACGCCAGTCATGTCGGGAGCCTTGGATTGCTTTGCTGGAGATTTAGACCCGAGCACCCGACAAGAAGCCTGCACGGCAACGGTCACCGAACCATCCAATGATAATGCCTTACGTGCGCGTGCACACTTAGTGCGCTCTGAACTTCGCCGTCAAAACAGAGAATTAGATGGTGCACTCGCAGATATCGACGCAGCCGAAGCACTCGGGGGCATTGACGTTGTCGCGCGCATGACACGAGCCCGCCTTACGTTTTTTAAAGGCCGCAGCGAAGATGCATTAGATGAGCTCGATATAGTAATCGGAGAAAAGCCGGGACTGACAGACGCTTACCTACTCCGATCTGAAATTTTAATGGATCTCGGAAAAACTAACGCTGCGATGACCGACCTCGGCGAAGTCAGGCGACTAAATCCGAACGACCCAGGACCCTATCGCGTTCGCGGGCGAATATTTCTAAGGGCCGGTGATGCCGACGCAGCGGTTGGAGAACTACAAAAAGCCTTTGCCCTCAATGCTTTAGACCGCAAGAGCTTGGGACTTCTTGGGACGGCATATCTACGAGCAGGACAACCACGGGCCGCGATTGAAGCATTCGATACATTTCTAGAGAAAACACCCGACAACATGGAAATGCTTATGGTCCGAGCAACAGCGCACGGCCAAATCAAAAATTTCGCAGCGGCCATTGCTGACTACACCGCTGTTCTGAAAAATCAACCGAACAACCTTGAAGCGCGAGAAGCGCGAGGGGTAGCCCGGCTGTTTGACAAAGATGGAATAGGCGCGGAATCCGATTTCAGTGCTGTTCTAGCCATCACGCCAGGAAACCAACGCGTCAGCTTATTCAGAGGGAGTGCTCGGTTTTCACAGCAGAAGTATGCCGCAGCGGAACAGGATTTTGATCAAGTTTTGACGCGGTTCCCCGCTGATACCGATACAAGACTGAATCGAGGCCTCGCCCGATTGGCGATGGGCCGACCGAACGACGCCATAAACGACCTAACAGTCGCGCTTGAGTCTGAACCGGGTTTAGCCCTAGCTAAGCGCCGACGTGCTCAGGCACACTTACTTGCGGGACAATTTGATGCAGCAATCCTGGATTTAGATTCCCTGCCAAATCAGCGCATATCGGATAGCATTTGGCGGTTTGTCGCGGCAAAACGGACACAAGCACCGGATGCCTACGCTCAACTTCAAAGCGCAGCAAAAGGCACCGACCCAACTGTTTGGCCTGGAGCTCTAGTCGACGGGCTTGAAGGGCAAGTGACTATTCCAGTCGTCTTCAACGAAGCGCGCAGAGACCCAAAAGAAGCAAGCGCAAGGCTAACAGAAACCCATTTCATACTAGGGCAGCTCGCCCTCGCAGCAGGTGATATTGAGCTGGCCAAAAAGAGTTTTGCGGCCGCGCTTGCCTTTGAGCGCTACGACCTGATTGAGTACCAGGGCTCTAAGATCGAGTTAGAACGCTTAGACCCAAATTAGAGCGGGTAGTGGCGCCCCGAATCTGCCGATAACATAGAAAACTAAAGGCACACTTAGTTCGGACCTTACCCCACTTGCGCGCTTGCCCAGTCGGGTACAACCCCAGGCTCAATGCCGAAGACAGGAGCCGCAATCAGATACGAGACCGAAACCAACACAACGATACTGACTATATTCAACCAAATGCCCGCCCGAGCCATTTGCGGAATCGTCACTTGGCCTGACCCAAACACAATGGCATTGGGGGGCGTTGCTGGCGGCAGCATAAATGCACAACTGGCTGCAAGAGCAGCCGGGATACACAGCAACAACGGGTTCTCTCCGACAGCAACAGCTGCCGCAGCCAAGAGAGGCAACAGTGTCGCCGTCGTCGCTGTATTCGATGTTACCTCGGTCAAGAAAATAACAGCCGTCACCACAGCGAGCAACAACACCAATGTTGGCAAGCCGTCCCATCCAGCCATGCCATTTCCGATCCAGGTGGAAAGGCCGGACGCACTCGCTGCGGCGGCAAGGCTTAACCCGCCACCAAACAACAATAGAACACCCCAAGGCAGTCTGCTGGCCCAATCCCAATTCAACACGCCATCGACCCCCCCGGAATCAGCACGTTCGCCGCTTGGGATCAGAAACAAAGCCAAGGCTACTGTCATAGCGATGCCTGCATCACTCAACTTAAGCCAAGGCAATAGGTTCGTTAGAATTGGACGGAACACCCAAAGAAAAGCAGCGCTTGCAAACCCGACGGCGACCACACACTCTCCCCGCGAGATGGGACCCAGAGCCAACCTCGCACGATCAAGAATAGCCGCGGCACCTTCAACCTCTTGGTTCGGAGTAGGATACAAGATCCGTGTCAAAATCAGCCAGGTCACGACTAGCAGTATCAAGCTCAACGGCAAACCAACGGCCATCCACTCTGCAAATCCTATGGTGATGCCATAGGTCTGGTCAAAATACGCAGCGAGCAAAGCGTTTGGCGGTGTACCAATTAACGTCCCAAGCCCACCGATATTCGCGCCATAGGCAATCGCTAAAACAAGCGCCGTGTTAAAACCCGGTAGCGACTTTAATTCGCCGGCTTCAGAACGCAACAACGCCAACACGGAGATGGCGATCGGCAACATCATCATTGTGGTTGCTGTATTGCTTACCCACATCGACAGCAGTGCCGTTGCCAGCATAAACCCGCCGATCAAATTGCGGGCACGAGTCCCGGTAATGGCGAGCAGCGATAACGCCATGCGGGTGTGCAGCCCCCAGCGCTGCATCGCTAAAGCGATCATAAAACCGCCCATAAATAGAAAAATTAAAGGATTGGCATAGGGTGCTGCAGCAGTGCCAATGTCGATGGCATCTAGCAGAGGAAAGAGCGCCAGAGGTAGCAAACCAGTCGCGTATACTGGAATCGCTTCCGTTATCCACCACACCGCCATAAGTACTGCGACAGCGGCCACACGCCATCCCGCCGGGTCCAAACCCTGCGGTGGTGGCAAAAGTAACAAAAGAATAAAGGCAAAGCCACCAACCAAAAGGCCAACACGCTGACGTGTCGGCCCTGATGCAGGGTAACGCAGGTCTGAGTGAGTGGACACCACCTGTGTCTCAGCTAAGCCGTTATCAGACTACACCGCAGACCGAATTATGGTGGCCATAACCTCTTCGCTAACGTGCCCTTCAAACTGATTGAAGTTTTTTTCAAAGCGCCCGGCAACTTCCTGTGCGGCAACGTCGTAAGCTGCCTCGTCTTGCCAAGTTGATTTCGGCTGTAATACGTCATTGGGCACGCCCGGGCAGGACGCCGGAACAAGAAGACCAAAATTGGGGTCCGTATTAAATTCACCAGCTCCCAAGGTGCCATTGAGAGCAGCATTAAGCATGGCGCGCGTGTACTTAATTTTCATGCGCTTACCAACACCGTAGCCGCCGCCAGACCAGCCTGTATTAACGAGCCAGCATGTCGCTCCGGTTTTTTCTATCTTCTCGCCGAGAAGCTTTGCGTAAGCCGTTGGATGGCGCGGCATAAAAGGGGCACCAAAACATGCAGAGAAAGCAGCCGTGGGCTCTTTAACACCCTTCTCCGTACCGGCGACTTTGGCGGTATAGCCGGATAAGAAATGATACATCGCCTGCTCAGGTGTCAGCTTAGAAATTGGGGGCAACACGCCAAACGCATCAGCCGTCAACATAATGATGTTTTGGGGCTGAGGACCGAAGCCAGATTCGGACGTATTGGGAATGAAATCGATAGGATAAGAGGCGCGGGTATTTTCTGTCAGTGACCCATCATCTAAATCCAGGGTGCGTGTCACGGGATCCATAACAACATTCTCGAGTATGGTTCCGAACGTGCGCGTGGTGTCGTAAATCTCTGGCTCAGCTTCTTCTGACAGGTTGATCACTTTGGCATAACAACCGCCTTCAAAGTTGAATACGCCGTTGTCACTCCAACCATGTTCGTCATCACCAATCAAAACGCGAGATTGATCTGCTGACAGTGTGGTTTTCCCCGTGCCTGAAAGACCGAAGAAGATTGCGGTGCTGCCGTCTTCACCAATGTTGGCGGAACAGTGCATGGGCAATACTCCACGGCCAGGGAGAATGTAATTAAGAATCGAGAAGACGGATTTCTTGATTTCCCCAGCATAGATGGTCCCGCCGATAAGAACGAGCTTCTTAGAGAAATTCACAACCACAAACACTTCAGAATTGGTGCCGTGAGTTGAGGGGTCGGCGTGACAAGAGGGCGCCTGCAAAACTGTAAATTCGGGTTCAAAATTGCCGAGTTCACCATCGTTTGGCTGAATGAACATATTACGGGCAAAAAGGTTATGCCATGCGTTCTCGTTAACAATGCGGACACGTAAACAATTCTCTGAGTCAGCACCAGCGTAACAGTCCTGAACAAAAAGGTCCTTCGCCGACATGTGCGTAAGCATTTTTTCATGAAGAGCCTCAAAATGCTCTGAGGTCATGGGAACGTTAACCTTACCCCAGTCGACCGTAGTTTGGGTCTCGGCATCCTTGACGATAAACTTATCGTTTGGAGAGCGACCTGTGTGCTGGCCGGTGATGCAGACAAGGGCGCCATCTTTAGAGAGCTTACCCTCGTTCCGACTAACAGCGGTTTCAACCAATTGCGCCGACCCTAAATTCCACCGGGCCGTCCCGGACGTATTTATACCGTTTTTATCGAGTCCGAATGAACTGATCGCGTGACCTTCATTACTCACCGCAAGAACCCCCAAAAGCCCAAATAAACGAAAAGCCGACTCCGTGCAGGCAAGCCTGCACCCCCAGCGTTATTTTAGCTTTCATACCCCCTCGGATGGGCGGGCGCAACAGCCCGAAAAAGCCTTTTTACAAAGCGGCCCAAAACTCAATTAAGGCGGAAACATGGCAGCCTTAAGCAGTATTTCTGCCATAATACTCCTATGATATTGCCACCATCCCGAAAACAAAGAGCCACAATCAACGGCTTTACAGGTTCTAAAGGGTGGTTTGGACAACATTCCAAGGGGGTAAACCGACATGGCTCACCGAATTGCATTGGTCGATGACGACCGTAATATTCTAACCTCCGTCTCGATCGTACTTAAGCAGGAAGGATTCGACGTCACCACCTACTGTGACGGCGCAGAAGCCTTTCGCGGACTTATTGAGAGCCCGGTTGACCTTGCAGTTCTGGATATCAAGATGCCTCGCATGGACGGCATCGAGCTTTTACACCGGCTGCAGGACAAAGCCCCAACCCCGGTCATATTCCTAACCTCAAAAGACGACGAGGTTGATGAACTTCATGGCCTGCGCATGGGAGCCGACGACTATATTAAGAAACCCTTCTCCCAACGCTTGCTGATAGAGCGAATTAAAGCGGTAATCCGACGCATTGAGGCCCAAAAAGCCGATGATGGCAGCGAATCCGAAACCGCCATCAAACGCGGGGAAATGACATTGGATTCGGCACAGCATGTCTGCAAATGGAAAGATAGGGGGGTAAACTTGACCGTGACAGAATTCTTGATCATCCAGGCCCTAGCTGCGCGACCCGGGCACGTAAAAAGCCGCGATCAGCTTATTGATGCGGCCTATGGCGAGAATATCTATGTCGATGACCGCACGATCGATAGCCATATCAAGCGGCTGCGAAAGAAATTTCGCCACGTTGACGACGGGTTCGCAAATATCGAAACATTATACGGTGTAGGGTATAAGTACCGCGAAGCCGCCGCGTAATCCGTCGGCGTCGGCGACAATAAGGATTCTCGCGTGCGCACCGACCAAGACCTTCGCATTGCTCCTCCGACGGCAACACCGACTACACAACGGGGTCCGCTACTGTCGCTTCTGACGCGGCGAGTTCTAGCGGTGAATTTGGTCGCGCCAGTCTTACTTGGGCTTGGCTTATTATTTCTGGATGAATACGAAGAATCTCTCATCGCGACAGAAATCGACGGTTTACGCACAGAAGGGGAATTGATTGCCGCCTCCATTGGTGAGAGCGCTGTGGTCATTGAAACAGAGAGCGAGGCCTTCGGCGCATTCATGCCGGCTGGCGCAACCAGACGCATCGACCCTGGTACAGCGCGACAACTGGTTCGGCGCCTCGCGAGCTTAGCAAACATCCGCACACGTCTCTATGGAAATGGTGGAGTCCTCATTGCAGATAGCCGCTTGCTCCGCGGACCAGGCGGTGAAGTCCGCGTTATCGGTTTAGCGCCTGCGGAAACCGATGCGGTTACCGAATACATGCGTCGCGGGCTAGCTTGGACTGAATCATTTATTGGGGCCTCTAAACCACTCCCCCTCTACATTGAGCAACCCAACGGCACGGCCTATGATTTTATAGAGGTCGTCGGCGCCTTAGAACGCGGCGAGGCGGCCAGCGAAGTGCGAATTAATACAAGTGGTCGGAAGGTCTTAGCCGTCGCGGTACCAGTTCAATTCTACAAACAAATTGTTGGTGCCGTGTTTGTCTCTGTCGATGACTCTGCAGTTGAAGTGCGATTATTCGAAGTTCGCAGCTCAATCTTGAAAATATTTACGTGGATTTTTGCCGTCACAGTTTTGCTGTCCCTATACTTAGCTGGGACCATCGCGCGACCGGTCAAAAGACTGGCTGAAGCCGCGGCCTTAGTCCGCAATGGCCATTCGCGCCAACACAAAATTCCGGACCTCAGCAAACGCCGGGATGAAATAGGCGCTCTATCCAGCGCGCTGCGCGACATGACTGAAGGGCTTTGGTTGCGCATGGATGCGACAGAACAATTTGCCGCTGATGTTGCTCATGAAATCAAGAACCCCCTCACTTCCCTGAGAAGCGCCGTTGAAACCGTGGCTCGTGTTGAAGATCCGACACAGCAGAAACAATTGATGAGCATTATTAAAGATGATGTCGGGCGATTGGACCGACTAATTTCTGATATATCCGATGCGTCCCGACTAGATGCAGAATTATCCCGAGCAGAAAGTGAGCCGTTCGCCTTAGCGGCCCTCTTGGAGACCTTAACGGAAGTCACGAATTCCAATGATGACGACGAGATAGCAACTGTATCCCTTGATCTGCCGCACCAAGATGACCTGACAATATCGGGGCTGGAAGGCCGACTGGCTCAGGTGTTCCGCAATCTGATTGGCAACGCATCATCATTCAGCCCACCTGGTGGTAAAATCTTCATCCGTGCTGGCCGTAACCAAGGTCAAATCAAGATCGAGGTCCAAGACCAAGGGCCTGGAATCCCCCCAGGAAAAGAGCAGGCCGTTTTCAACCGGTTCTATTCTATGCGACCGGAGAAAGAAAAATTTGGAACACATTCCGGGCTTGGCCTATCAATCTCTAAACAGATTATCGAATCTCATCGCGGTAGCATTACAGCTAATAATGCTCAAGGTGGCGGCGCTCTGTTTGTCGTGCGACTGCCTGTCACATAAAATTTTAAAGCCCCGGTCCTGAAAGTACGTAAGCAAGCAGAAACGGTAAGGTTATAAAAGACAGCATAGTCGAAACAACAACAATGCCGGCCACTTCGGTCGGGCGGTTGCCGTAACGCACAGCAAAAAGATAGTTAAACACGGCTGTTGGCATAGCCGATTGAATAATCACCGCAGCACGGGCTACGCCATCGAGATCGAGCACAGTAGAAACACCAACGCCTGCCGCTAAACCAAGACATAGCCGCAGTACAGAATAAGCTGTGCTGCGCAAGAGAGCGTTCGGCTTAAGGCGAGATAGAGAAATACCCAATGACATCAGCATGAGCGGAATAACAATGCCCGCAACAGTATCCACTGTGCCTCCGGCCCAACGCGGCAATGACGTTTCCGTCACGAGAAATACACCGGCAATCGCAGCAGACCAGAGAACGGGGTTTCCAGCCACGTCTCGCGCCGATATTTTTCCAGCAGCGATGCCTATCCCGAGCGTGAACTGAGTCAACGCAATAACAGCGAAAAACGAAACGGATAAAGCTAAGCCTTCCTCACCAAAGGCAAAAAGGCAAAGTGGTATCCCAATGTTACCTGAATTTG
Source organism: Rhodospirillaceae bacterium (assembly GCA_028822445.1). Lineage (GTDB taxonomy): Bacteria > Pseudomonadota > Alphaproteobacteria > Rhodospirillales > Rhodospirillaceae > WLXB01. Next base: position 40,973 of record JAPKDQ010000003.1, read on the forward strand.
GGAACGTCAGAGCTGGCAAATACACCCTTAACGGTTGACCGGAAAAACGAAGCCCGACCCCCGCAACCAAAGTGACCGACCCCACAACCAGGAGTGCAGCTAGTGCCATACTCGCAATGACGTCTAGGTCTGGTCGGTTCGCCAACAAGGTCGAAATAATCAGGCACGGCGCGCCCAGATTGGTCACCAGGTAGGCAACCATATTGGTGTCAAATGGCAGGCCTTTACGGTCCCATGCAAAACCAACAGCGGCTAACAGCCCGACCGGTGCAATAACGGAAAGAATTTCTGTAAACATAACTCAATCAACCTGGGCCAGCTGGGTCGGCATTAGAAGTCTAAAAACTGACCAGACGACAGGAACAATGCTGCCTAGGATCAAGACCAATGCCGCAATAGAGGATACTCCGAGGCCAGGGAAGTTCTAATAAAACCAATAACATGACTAAAATCAGAAATGAATATACCCTTTCCATGCTCCTTTTTATTTCTATAGTTAAACAGCAGCTGTCAATATCCGAACCCACTGACACCAGAAACCGCCGACCCAGCCATTAGCGATATTTGATCCGTACGTTGACCATAGGACGAGACGGAGTCACGGTCCCCATATGACCATAACTCATGCAACATGCGTCGCGCTCGGGGACGCCGGGGTTCTCATCCGCGGCCCCTCTGGCTCAGGTAAGTCAGACTTGGCACTGCGCTTGATCGACCAAGGTGCAATGCTGGTTTCAGACGACTACTGTGACATGCGCATATACGGTGGGCATGTGGTGGCGAGGGCACCGACGGAAATTGCAGGAAAAATCGAAGTGCGGGGCTACGGCATTGTGGACACGCCGTTTCATAGCACCATCCGCATTCGTCTCGTAGTTGATCTCGTTAAGAAAGAAAACATTGACCGCCTTCCAGAGACCCAGACATGTATGATTGAGAACATCATGATCCCACACCTCTCACTCGACCCAAACACTCCGTCGGCTGCGGCAAAGATTAGACTGATTGTGAACAGTGATGACTAATTCAACTAGAATTCATCTGCTCGTGGTAACCGGAATGTCCGGCGCTGGAAAAACATCAGCCTTGCACGCGATGGAAGACCTCGGGTTTGAGACCGTCGACAATTTGCCAGCATCGTTGCTTGAGGCAGCCTTGCGTGGGGGTGGCCCTAATCGACCCCTAGCCGTGGGCATGGATGTTCGAACCCGCGATTTCAATGCAGATGCTTTGGTCACTCAGCTTCAAGGTTTGCGTCGCCAGAGCACTATTGTCGCGACACTCATCTATCTCGAAAGTGACGATGACGTTTTAATGCGGCGGTTTACCGAGACGCGTCGTCCGCATCCTCTTGCAAGCGATTTACCCGTCGCCAGTGCCATCACACTTGAACGGCAGCTTCTGGGCCCGGTTAAGTCAGCCGCTAACTTAGTGCTCGACACTTCAACGCTGACACCCGGTGATTTGAAGCGTCATCTGGAAAAAACATACGGCGGAGAAAACGACCGACCAATGCATATTAACTTGGTTTCATTTGGATATCGCAACGGCGTGCCCCGCGATGCGGATCTCGTGTTCGACGTGCGCTTTTTACGAAATCCACACTATGTTGAGGATCTTCGAGCACAATCAGGACTGGATCAGGCCATTAGTACGTATGTTTCAGAAGACCCATCCTTCGAGTCTTTTGTAACAAACCTCCAGGCGCTAGTGGAACCACTTTTGCCCCGCTATCGGGATGAGGGCAAAAGCTACCTTACTATTGCTATCGGCTGCACGGGCGGGCGTCACAGATCGGTTTTCGTCGTTCAACACCTTTCCGCTTGGCTGGGCCGCCTCGGGATTGAGTTTGACTTACGGCACCGCGACCTTAATGTTCAGTCATCCAAGTCGGACTATAAGAACTCCGGTTTGACACCTTTAAAACGCGGTCAGAATCCACGAAAAGATTTGTCGCAAACAAATAAACGGATACCTAATCCATGATCGGAATGGTTCTTGTAACGCACGGGCGATTGGCATTAGAGCTATTTGCAGCCCTGGAGCATGTCGTCGGCCCTCAAGCCCAAACGGCAAGCATTTGTATTGGGCCTGATGACGATATGAAGCAACGACGGGCAGAGATCGTTACCGCGGTGGAGAAGGTCGAGTCCGGCCAAGGCGTTGTCGTGCTCACTGATATGTTTGGTGGCACGCCGTCCAATTTGGCTATTTCTATTATGGAAAACGCGAACGTAGAGGTAATAGCAGGTGTAAACTTACCTCTGCTTATTAAACTTGCATCTGTGCGCACTACTGAGGCATTGCCCTGCGCAGTCCTGCATGCGCAAGAGGCCGGGCGAAAATATATTAATGTGGCATCAGCGCTGCTTGCCCAAAGTAAATAAGGCAGCCTGTTTTTATGTCAGTGCCAATTACGCGCACCGCCCGAATTGTTAACTCCAAAGGATTACATGCCCGTGCGGCGGCAAAATTCTGCAAAACAGCAGAGCTGTTCAATGCCAAGGTCTTAGTTTCAAGAGGTGATTTAAAAGTTTCTAGCTGTTCGATTATGGGGCTCTTGATGCTGGCTGCTGCGCCCGGCACAGAAATCACCCTGACAGCATCAGGAGAAGAGGCGCAACGGGCAATAGATACTATCTGCCAGCTCATCGAGGACGGATTCAATGAAACGTGAGAGCCGACCAAGTATTGTGCCGGGAAAACAACACACGTTTACTGGCCTTGCTGTCGGTCGCGGAATTGCAATTGGAACCGTCTACCGCCATGATTCGCGCTACGATGTCTACGTACGCGAAGTTCGCATTCCAGAAAACCGGATCAATCGGGAACAAGACCGTTTCGCGGTGGCCGCCCGCAAGGCCGATCAAGAGATCGATGCCTTACAAGTAAAAGCACAGAAGTTACCCGCTGCCGCCCGAGAAGAGTTGGGTTACTTGCTTGATGCCTATCAACAGATGCTAAAAGGATCCAGGCTAATCCGCGGTGTCGAGAAACGTATCGCCACGGATCGAATCAACGCCGAAGCCGCCGTGCTTAAAGAAATCAACTTGATGGAAGATGCCTTCGCAGCGATGGACGATCGTTATCTCTCAGCTCGCATTGACGATATCCGCGAGGTCGGCAATCGACTGGTCCGCAGTCTTGGAAGTAAGCAGGCAGCCGCGTTCTCATCACTTCCGCACAAAGCAGTCATCGTCAGTGATGAGCTGTCCCCCGCTGACACAGCGCTTCTGGACCCGAAACAGGTCGCAGGTTTGGCAACAGTATTAGGCGGAGTAGAGAGCCACACAGCCATTATGGCGCGATCACTTGCCCTGCCGGCCGTTGTCGCCGCCGCTGAATTGACATCCTGGGCCGCCAATGGCGACACCATCATTGTCGATGGCGGCAAGGGAACCGTCATCCTAAATCCGGCTAAATCGGTTCTGCTAGACTATCGTAAAAGGCGTGCGAACTATTTGCGGGGACGCAGAGCATTAGACAAGCTAAGGGCCGTACCTGCAGTCACGCAAGACGGCATAGCGATCACCCTCCAGGCCAATATAGAACTGCCTAGCGAAATCGATAGCGTGTTACGATCTGGCGCGACAGGCATCGGGCTGTTACGAAGCGAGTTCCTTTTTATGAACCGTGACGACCTTCCCGGTGAGGACGAACAATTCACGGCCCTTAGGGAAGTTGTCAAACGGATGGAGGGGCGCCCCGTCACCATTCGAACTCTTGATATTGGTGCTGATAAACTAAGTGATGCCTTAGGGTTTGAACCAGGTCCAAACCCAGCGCTCGGCCTCAGAGCTATTCGCTTTTCTCTCAGTCGACGCAAAACACTCATGGAGCAACTAGCCGCAATACTTCGAGCAGGGGCTTTTGGTCCCGTGCGCATTCTATTGCCGATGGTATGCACCATCGAAGAAGTGAAAGAAGTACGGCGTATACTGAATCGGCTGGCGGGTCGCCTCAAGCGCCGAGGCGTCAAGATAGCGGATCCTATGCCGCCACTCGGCATAATGATCGAAATTCCAGGCGCAGCCCTGGCAGCTGATGCATTAGCGGTAGAAGCTGACTTCTTTGCCATCGGCACAAACGACCTAACCCAATACACGCTCGCCATTGACCGCACGGATGAAACCGTGGCCCATCTGTATAATCCGCTCCATCCTGGGGTTTTACGGTTGATCCAATTCTCAGCTGACGCGGCGGCTGCGGCTGGGATACCAGTTTCAGTTTGTGGCGAAATGGCAGGGGACGAGCGCCTCACCCCTCTCCTTCTGGGACTGGGTATAGCAGAACTATCGATGGCTGCGGGAAGCATACCAAGGGTCAAAAAGAGGGTGCGAGGCCTAAACCTCTCTGCCATAGCGGGGCGGGCAAGACGGGTGATATCTGATGCCAACCCAGAGCGCATAAACACCTTTATCTCAGACCTGGATATCGCCTAGGCCAAACAGCCGTCGAGGCTCAAAACTTGCCCCTAGCCGAGTCGGCTGATATATGCGGGCGAAATCGAGGGTGGCTTACGCCGCCCTTCGTCACATTTATCTCTTTTTTTCTGCTTCAGGAGCTTTCGATGAATTTCACGGATTATAAAGTTTCCGATATTTCACAGGCCGGATGGGGTCGTCATGAAACGGATATGGCTGAAACTGAGATGCCCGGCCTCATGTCGATTAGAGAAGAGTATGGTGACAGCAAGCCTCTAGGGGGCGCCAGAATAGCTGGCTGCCTCCATATGACCATTCAAACAGCAGTCCTTATCGAAACACTCACTGCGTTAGGCGCTGAAGTCCGTTGGAGCTCATGCAATATTTTCTCAACCCAGGATCACGCAGCAGCCGCGATCGCTGCCGCGGGAATCCCCGTCTTTGCTTGGAAAGGCATGAGCGACGAGGAATTTTGGTGGGCTATTGATCAGACCATTGAAGGACCAGGTGGCTGGCGCCCGAATATGATCTTAGACGACGGCGGCGACCTCACCCAAGTGATGCACGAAAGGTTCCCAGGCCTTCTGGACGATGTTCGTGGCATTTCTGAAGAAACGACGACCGGTGTGCACCGCCTCTATGAAATGGCGAAAGCGGGCACCCTGAAAGTGCCCTGCATTAACGTTAATGACAGCGTTACAAAATCAAAATTTGATAACGTCTATGGTTGTCGCGAAAGCTTGGTCGATGGCATTCGTCGTGCGACCGACGTCATGATGGCAGGAAAAGTTGCAGTCGTGAACGGCTACGGCGACGTTGGCAAGGGCTCCGCAGCATCCATGCAAAACGCCGGGTGCCGTGTCATGGTCACGGAAGTCGATCCAATCTGCGCGCTCCAGGCCGCCATGGAGGGCTTTGAAGTCGTAACGATGGACGATGCCGCATCGGTCGGAGACATCTTCGTCACTACGACCGGTAACATCGACGTCATTACGATTGATCACATGCGGGACATGAAGCACCGTGCAATCGTCTGTAACATTGGCCACTTCGATACAGAGATTCAGGTTGATGCGCTGAAGAACCACAAATGGCATAACGTTAAACCTCAGGTCGACGAAATTGAATTTCCTGACGGCAAACGCATCATTCTTTTAGCGGAGGGGCGCTTAGTGAACCTTGGTTGCGCCACCGGCCACCCAAGCTTCGTTATGAGCGCGTCTTTCACCAACCAAGTTCTCGCGCAAATCGAGCTTTGGAATAATGCCGATCAATATGAGAAGCAGGTTTACGTTCTTCCCAAACACCTTGATGAGAAAGTGGCCGCGCTTCACCTGGAAAAGATTGGTGCTAAACTCACAATTCTTTCAGACAAGCAGGCTGAGTACATCGGTGTTAGCGCACAGGGACCATTCAAACCCGAAGCCTATCGCTACTAGAGATCCGGCCTGATACGGATATTAAAGGCGATCGAAATCCGTTCGCCTTCACCCCAATAGGGGTGAACAAAGTGCTTTAACCAACTCGGGAAAACAATTATATCTCCCGAGTTGGGTGCAGCAGACTTGGTCTGTGAAAATGGCATCCCCGGCACTGCCACCATCTCCACCCCCGCCCTCGGGTCGATAAACTCTATCACGCCCGACTTGGGGTGCTCCGCCGTCGGCGGGTCGCCCGTCTCAACATAGTAGACACCGGACCAAACACACGCTGGGTGGGTGTGGACTATGTTATAGTCTCCGCGCCGATTCAGGTTGGCCCAGGCGTTGAGCTCAACCTTGCCGTCGTAAACCTGACCACCGCCAGTAATATTAGTTAAATCTTGGAACGCGCTAACAATCCACTGCTGCAGCTGAGCAATTGCTTCTCCACCCCAAGTCAATAAGTCTTCATCTGAGTGCCACCCACCATAGTTGCTTTTTGGGATATTTTTGGTGTTCGCAGCGCGTTCTAGAACAAGCTCTTTTAGCTCCTGGTTTACCGCGTCAACATTTACAAAACTACGTCTCAGAACGGGTGTCGTCCACCAAACCAGCGTGTCTGGTTCAAGCGTATAGTCTGTCGATTGCATTCCGGTGAGTGGTTCTTTCTTTGAAGTCTGAGCCATACGACGCGCCTACATTAAATCAAGAAGAGCGATATTAAAGGCGATCGAAATTCGATTGCCTTGGCCACGATACGGGCTGACAGCATGCATTAACCAAGCTGGGAACATCAGCATCTGTCCGTTCAGTGGCTTAAAATGACGCCCCTTTCCAAACAGAGAAAACGGATCTTCGCACATGCCCGCTCCAGAACGCGGATCAAAAAAGTTGATAAAACCTGATTTCTCAGCATCATCAACAGGAGTGCCAACATCTAAGTAGTAAACTCCTGACCAGGCACTGTTTGGATGATTGTGGACGTCATTTGAATCCCCGGGCCCGTTAACATTTGCCCAGCAAGAGACCTGGATGCGCCCCTTGTACCCTTGCCCATTCCCAGTCCGGACAGTCGCGAGGTTAAATCCCTCGAGGATCCACTCTTTTAGGTTAACCACTGCCGGAGTAGGCCAACTCAAGAGATCATCTCCAGAATGCCAGCCGCCAGCATTACTTCTGGATAATCCGGGTTCCTGTTGGCTTCGCTCCAGAATAATATCTTTGAGTTGAGAATTGACTGATTCTGCATTCGGCCAGGAAAACGCGAACACCGGCGTCCCCCACCACAAATCAATATCGTCTTTTAGTTTCAGGTCCATATCGCAGTGAAATCTTCATCCTAGTTTTATACGCCATTTCTATATCATATAAGTGAATAGGGCCATTTGATCTAAAACAGTTACAAGAAATACCTCAACGTTTTTTGAGAGGAATATTCATCCACTGGCACAGGCACATAGAGTGGGATTCATATACCATTAGGTGGTGTGTTTTCCCCTACACTAACCAAATTATAACACGCCACTAGGGTATGGTTTAAGGTAACTATTCAGTCCATGAAAGCAAGCAGCGCGTGACCACTCTCATTTCCCCATTATCACTTGCGGTCGCTGGCACTCTCTTCTTGGCTATCTTACCCGCCGTTTCAATGTTGATATGGCAACATCGCAGTTGGAAGCGCACGAAACTATACCTCTCGGAAACTGAAGAAGCGCTTGCCGCACTTTGGGCCGCGCTAGATGCCTCGCCTGACGGTTACTTCAGCTGGTTAGAGCCAGACAATGCGATGGGGCAATGTTCTCGCCGTCTTGCCGTGCTCTTAGATTTATACCGTGGCGCTAACGCGACCTTCGAGGACGTCCTATCTGGCTTCGATCAAGAATCCGAGGGCCTATTAATCATTGCAATCGAAACTCTGCGCCAAGAAGGGTATGGCTTCACCATCGAACTCAGTCACGCGGCAACTGGTCGTCGCATTGAAGCACGCGGCGTGCGTGCTAGTCCTAATGATGGTGGCGTGGCGGTGGACATGCTCTGGATGAGCGACGTCACTGATGGTGTTGCGGAAGTTGATACGCTCACGAAGGAGAACGAGCAGCTTCGAGGCTATAAAAACCGCCTACAAGGCGCCCTTAATGGGCTTTCCTCCCCAGTGTGGTTGAGAGACGACGACCTGTCCCTCATCTACTGCAATGCAGCTTACGTAAAGGCCGTCTATGCTCGGAGCACGGATGATGTGACCAGCCGCGGCCGCGAAATTGCTCCGCGAGCGTCAGTGAGAGAAGTCCGCGCTCTTGCAGCGGCCGCGCGCGCATCAGGCATAATTCGATCCGCCCCTTTTCACATGGTGATCGATGGTAGTCGGCGCCTGATGGAGGTAACTGAGAACCCTGTCGCGCTAAGCCTAGAGGAAAAAAGCTCTACGTTTTTAAGTAACGGACCAAACACACCATCCTTGTTCGGCGATGGTAGCGGCTTAATGACCGCCGGTGTCGCTTACGACATAACGCGACAAGAGGAATTAGAAACACGCTTAAGCAGAGAGATGGCCTCTCATGCAGAAGTTCTGGAACGCCTCGGAACAGCAATCGCCGTTTTCGGCGCAGACAGACGTATCGCTTTTCATAATACAGCATTCACCCAATTATGGGGCCTAGATTCAAAGTGGCTCCGCGACGGGCCATCGTATGGCGATGTCTTAGAAGCACTGCGCGACCGACGACGGTTGCCCGAAGTCGCAGACTTTCCTGCCTTCAAGGAAAAAGAGCTCGACCGTTTTCATTCGCTCATAGAGCCTCTTGAGGATGTCATGCACCTTCCCGATGGCGTCACGTTGCGCCGTGTCGTCGCACCTCACCCGATGGGTGGGCTAATGACAACATACGAAGATGTTACCGATACGCTTGCAATGGAGCGCTCTTACAACACGCTGATCGCTGTTCAAAGAGAAACCATCGACAACCTTAGTGAGGCAATCGCCGTCTTTTCCGCTGACGGCCGATTACAGCTCGCCAACCCAGCCTTTTTGTCGCTGTGGGGCTTGCCAAGAACTATTATCAGCGAACAGGCATCTGCAAACCGAGTTATGGATAGAACCGCGGATCAGTTTTCAGATACGGTGGCATTGACCGGATATCGAAGCTTGGTCCTTGAGGCGCTCTCACCGGGCTCAGAGCGATTAATTCGGCAGGCTCGATTTGAAAGACGGGACGGCATTGTAATTGAAGTCGTAGCCACACCATTGCCTGATGGTGGAGTTCTATTCTCATACGACGACGTGTCTGATCCGGCGCGGGTTGAAAGTGCATTAAGAACACAGACGCTGACCTTGACGCTCAACGAGCGGTTACGCAGTGCATTTATTACCGATGCTATGGATGAATTACGTACCCCCCTCGCAGAGCTAGAAAAAAGCGAGGGTAGGAAGAGCACATCATCAAACTTCGCAGCTGTCTCAATTTCTGATCTGCTGCAACTCATCGATGACATCCGTGAATTGGCGGCTCTAGATTCTGACAAAGAGGGGTTGAAGGTCGAGTGTTTCGATTTTCAGGCCGCCATAAAAACAGTCCGCGGCCTAACCAAAGAAAACTTTAAGGCACAGGGTTGGTCCATTGAAACATCCTGCACAGGGTCCGTAGACTGGTTCGTTGGCGATAGCCAACGCATCCGTAAAATGCTCTATCATTTGATCGTAGGCGCACTTCACGGCTCGAAAGCGGGCAGCGCAGCATCTCTTCATGTTGATCGAACAGATAAACTAGACGCCCCCTCAGCCGTCGTCATTAATGCCACCGGGCCTTCCCAGCCAGACAAAGGCGGTAAATTGAATTGGGCCGGCCTTGCCCTTATTCGCCATGCAACCGAACTCCACGGCGGACAAATAGAGACCCAAGTCCTTAATGACGGCCGCCGCAATGTGATCTGCACATTGCCTGACCGCGCATAGAAAACTGGTTCCGTTGCAGCAAGCACTTGCGGTCGGTACAACTGACCGGTCATTCAGCTGGACTACAACTAAATTCATGCCAACTCTTAATCTCCAAAACGAAAACGACACATTGGCTTTTGGTAAAGCCCTGGCTGACCTAGCTGTCGCCGGTGACGTCATTACGCTGTCTGGCCCTTTGGGTGCTGGAAAAACCGTGTTAGCGCGAGGGTTTATTGCGCGGAGGGTCGGCGCAAAGGTGGACGTAACAAGCCCAACCTTCACCCTCGCCCATGTCCACGATACCGTAACACCGCCCATTTGGCACTTTGATTTCTATCGTCTTAAATCCCCCAAAGAGGTGGAAGAAATTGGCCTAGATGAAGCCTTGGCGGGTGGAATCTCGCTGATCGAATGGCCTGAGCGAGCAACAGCTTACCTTCCACAAGAACGACTCGATATAGAGTTAAGCCCAGAAGGCGCCTCCCGCATTGCGCGTTTGTCAGCTAGTTCCTCATGGGAAACACGACTTGAGCGTCTTTTAAAGGCACGGGGAGCGGCATGACCGACAATCGCAACGAGGCCATCGATACATTCCTCAATGCCTGGGGTTGGGGCGCGGCCACTAGAAAGCCCCTCGCCGGGGACGCCTCCTTTCGTCGCTACGAGCGTGTCTCCAACGACGATGGTGCGCAGGCCGTCCTAATGGACGCCCCCCCGCCAAAGGAAGACGTGCGCCCGTTCGTGATTATCGCTCGTCACTTGGCGGGTCTCGGCTTATCCGCACCGCGCATTCTTGCTGTAGACGAGGTCGAGGGCTTTATTCTTTTAGAGGATCTCGGCGACCTTACGTACACTCGGCTCCTAGCGGAAAATGATATTGAACGCGCTCTATATGAGTTAGCGACAGACACGTTGATCCACTTGCATCGGGTGCCTAATTTCGATGTGATTCCTGATGGAGTAGTGAACTACGGCGAAGAACGGCTTCTGGAAGAAGTCGGCCGATTAAACGAATGGTTCTTGCCAATGGTCAACGCGCCTGCTTTAGCCGCTGATGTCCAAAAATCCTACGTTGATCTATGGAAAAAAATATTACCGGCTGCATGGAATACTCCATCGTCGCTCATCTTGTTTGATTATCACGTCGATAATTTGCTGCTATTGCCGGACAAGGTAGGAATCCAAGCGTGCGGTCTTCTCGACTTTCAGGATGCAGTTTGTGGGCCGGTGACTTATGATTTGATGTCACTTCTGGAAGACGCACGACGCGACATCGACCCGGCTTTAGTCTCTTCCATGAAAGCGCGTTACCTGGCTGCCTTCCCGTCCATTACGCCAGAGGACTTTGCAACCTCATGGGCGGTGATGGCCGCACAACGGCATATCCGGGTTATCGGCACCTTTGCCCGACTTAATGTCCGTGACGGCAAACCCCATTACCTCGAACACATGCCACGGCTATGGCGCTATTTGGATGCCTGTCTCACCCACCCAGTGCTGTCTCCCTTGAAAGACTGGCTCACAACGCACGTACCCGATGGCCTCCGAGTAGTTCCATGATAGGTTTAGGGATTAGAACAGCAATAATTTTAGCGGCAGGCCTCGGTACCCGAATGCGCCCGCTCACGGATGATCGACCAAAACCAATGGTGCAAGTCGGCGAGAAGGTCCTCATTGACTGGGTCCTAGACGATCTAGCGGCATCAGAAATCGAAACGGCTATCGTCAACTTGCATTACAAAGCAACAGTACTTAGCGACCACCTCGCGCATCGCGGCAAGCCATCTATCGTTCTTTCCGATGAAGCGGAAAAATTACTCGACACAGGCGGTGGAGTAGCGGCAGCACTCCCGCTATTTGATGATGACGTATTTCTCATCACCAATAGCGATTCGTTGTGGCGCGTTGGGCTAGGCCCAGCGGTTGAGGCTCTCATGGCAGCCTGGTCAGACGATATGGATGCGCTTCTTCTTTTCGCGGGCATGAACCAAGCCTTCGGCTTTGATGGCTCCGGTGACTTCTATCTTAGTGACGACGGAACACCAGCCCGCCGTGGCGATCGTGCAAGCGCACCCATGGCCTACGCCGGCACACAGCTTGTGCACCGTCGTTTGTTCGATAACTGTCCCTACGGGGCTTTCTCATTCAACGTTTTGTGGGACCAGGCCCTTCAACACGGCACACTCAAGGCCCTACTCCATGACGACGAATGGTATCACGTCGGCACACCAGACGCCGTTGCCCCGACAGCGCACGCTCTAAACAACACAGACCGTTCATCGTGACAGACCTAACCGTCGGATGGCTATCGACAGCCACGCAATCCGGGAAACGGGTTTGGTCGATTCCAACGCCCATGGGTTTTGTCGACGCTCTGGCTGATGGCCTCCTCGCAGAAACGGGCGGAGACCCCTTAGCACTAGCCGATATAACCGTACTCGTTCCGACGCGTCGTGCTGGACGGTCTCTTCGAGAGGCTTTTCTGCGTCGAGCTGACGGTAAGCCGCTTTTATTGCCGCGCCTAATGCCTCTGCAAGACATCGATGAGGATGAAGCATTGTTGTCAGGCTTCAACGTCAGCGATAGCACACCACTAGACATCGAGCCGCCAATCGCTGCGCTGTCTCGGCACATCTTGCTGACACGACTAATCATGAGCCAAGCCAAAGCCACGGAACAGCGCCAAAGTCCGGAGCACGCCGCCCGCCTCGCACAGGAACTCGCTCGCCTTCTTGATCAGGTTCAAACCGAACGCTTGAGCTTCGATAAATTAGCCCAATTGGTACCCGAAGCCTTGGCAACACATTGGCAGGTTACTCTAAACTTTCTTCAACTGGTCACACACCATTGGCCAGAGATCCTCAAAGAGCGCGGTATCGTTGATCCGGCTGACCATCGTAACCGCGTCTTCTCTGCGCAAGCATCGGCATGGCAAAGCGCCCCTCCAAAAGGCCTTATTGTCGCAGCGGGATCAACAGGAACTGTGCCAGCAACACGTGACCTTCTTTCAATCATCGCTGACCTTCCAAACGGGTGCATTATTCTCCCAGGCCTGGATCAGGTATTGGATGACCCATCGTGGGGCGTTATCGAAGAAAGCCATCCTCAATACACTCTCAAGGCTTTGATCGATCACTTCGAGGTCGCCCGACAAGACGTCGCGCAGTGGCCAGGTGAATCCCTGACAGACAAAGCCCAACAACGGCAACGCTTGGTCAGCGAGATTATGCGTCCAGCAGAAACCAGTGAGCAGTGGCAAACTCTTGAAGGACTAACGCGCGCCGCAACAGACGGCATCCAACGCATCGAAGCTCCTACGCCGCGAGAGGAAGCCGCAGCCATCGCATTGGTTTTGCGGTGGGTGGTAGAGCAAGGCGGCCGCACCGGCACTCTGGTCACCCCTGACCGGGCTCTCGCCCGCCGCGTGTCCGCAGAATTAGAACGCTGGCACCTCAAAGTCGATGACTCAGCTGGTCAACCACTTACGGAAACGCCACCCGGAGTCTTTCTGCGTCTAACGGCGGGGATGGCGATGGAGCACTGTGCCCCGATCCCATTCTTATCAGCGCTCAAACACCCGCTAGCAGCAGGCCAAATGGATCCGCCGGTGTTTCGGGATCTAGTTAGAGATCTAGAAGTCGCAGTGTTGCGGGGGCCCCGCCCTCCCATAGGCCTGACAGGCTTGCGTAGTGCTTTAGCTGGGCTGGACGGCCACTCAGTTGCTTTGGACCCCTGGCTAGCATCCCTACAGACAGGTTTCGCGCCGTTCGAAGCGATCATGGCCGGCGGACCAACATCATTAACTGTGCTGCTAACAGCCCACGTCGAGTGGGCAGAAGCCCTCTCCGCCACAGACGAAGCCGCTGGTCCGATGCGGCTCTGGGCCGGTTCAGCTGGAGAGGCTCTCGCCCGGTTTGTTGCTGATCTGGCAGAGGCAGCTCCCGACTTAGGCGACATTCATCCCACCGCATACCCTGGCTTGCTTGAAGCTCTCCTTGCAGGCCAAGTTGTCAGGCCACCATATGGGACGCACCCACGCCTCAGTATTCTTGGGCCATTAGAAGCCCGCCTACTACGACCCGACGTCTTAATATTAGCCGGGCTCAACGAAGGGACATGGCCTGCCGACGCAGACACAGACCCATGGATGAGCCGGGCCATGCGAAAAGACTTTGGCCTTCCCCAACCTGAGCGACGGATCGGACAGGCGGCCCATGATGTTGCGCAAGCGCTAGGGGCGCCCGACGTCATCCTTACTAGGTCCCTGAAAGTTGATGGTACACCGACTGTCGCATCCCGCTGGTGGCGCCGCTTCGACCAGGTTCTAGAGGCCGCGAAGATTCCAACACTCAGCGAAACCGGGCGGTACGCCTGGTTGCCTTGGGCGGCGAGTTTCACGAAGCCAGACAAAATTTCCGCATGGCCAGCGCCAGCACCAAAGCCGCCAGTAACCTCTCGCCCGCGCCGTCTCCGCGTGACGGAAATCGAGACATGGATGCGCGACCCATATGAAATCTATGCGCGGCATATCCTCAAGCTAAGAGCCCTAGACCCGATCGATGCAGATGCTGGCAGCGCAGACTACGGCACAATCGTTCACGGTATTCTCCAGGACTTCGTTCGCGCCTATCCAGACACCTTACCCCCAAACATCGAACCCATATTGAGGGACCTCGCAGAAACAGCCTTTGGGCGGGCAAACCTTTCACCAAGCGTACTCGCCTTTTGGGAACCGCGCTTTGAAAGCATTGGCAAATGGTTTGCCAATCAAGAACAAGAAAACCGTGATCAGATTCAGAAAGCCCACGCCGAGATTAAAGGATCGTTCACACTAGATGGACCAGCAGGCCCCTTTGAGCTTTCAGCGCGCGCTGACAGAATCGACGAACTGAAAGACGGAACACTAGCGATTATCGATTACAAGACAGGCCTCCTCCCACGCGTCAAAGAAGTGGCAGCAGGATTTGCGCCCCAATTACCCTTAGAAGCGATCATTGCGGCAGATGGTGGCTTTGTAGGCGTGCCGGCCAAACCTGTCTCTGATTTGTCGTATTGGCGCCTGACAGGCAGAGGCAACGGTGGAGAGATTCAATCCGTTGGAAAGAACGCTGAAGACTTGAGAGCGCAAGCGTTAGAAGGGCTATCAACGCTCATTGCTGTTTTTGACAATGACGAAACGCCCTACGAAGCCCGCCCTCACCCTGACATGGCACCACGGTACGGAGATACCCAACACCTCGCTCGCGTAAAAGAATGGGCCGCCGCCGAAGGAGGGGAAAGTTGAACGATCTTTCTCCCGTCGCCATTGCAACCCGCCAACAAGGCCGCGCGGCAGACCCCGCCTCGTCTGTGTGGGTCTCAGCATCAGCTGGAACCGGTAAAACCAAAGTTCTCACAGACCGTGTTCTCGCACTCATGCTAGCGGGCACATCGCCACATCGCATTCTGTGTTTGACCTTCACAAAGGCGGCCGCGGCTGAAATGGCCAACCGCCTTGCTAAAACTTTGAGCGCTTGGGTCATTGAACCAGACGACACCCTGGTGCCCGAAATCGAGCGCCTTCTCGGAAACCCGCCAACGAACAAAGATCTAACCATCGCCCGGCGCCTATTTGCACGCGTACTGGAAACGCCGGGGGGTATGAAAATTCAAACCATTCATGCCTTCTGCCAATCCATCCTACGGCGCTTCCCTCTAGAAGCCGGGTTAGCGCCACATTTTGATTTGTTGGAAGGTCAAGATGCCAAAGACCTGATTAAAACTGCGCGCGAGTTCATCATTACGCCCGCTCATACGGGCGACGACGATATACTCGCAAATGCCCTTGCCGTGATTGTGAGCCGCGTGCATGAAACTGATTTTCCGAAGTTGATGTTAGCCATTTCGTTTGCACGCGACAAAATTACGCGCGTTCTTAGCGCCCACGGGAGTGTTAATAACGCAACGGATGCTTTGCGGGCAAAGCTTGGATTGGCAGATTCAGACACACCCGAAAAAGTGTGCTCAGACGCGTGCTCAGATTCGGCATTTGATATAAAAGGTCTGCGCGATGCGGCTAAAGCTCTGCTGACAGGCACCCAGAAAGATAAGGAAAAAGGCGAAGCTTTGGCCAGTTGGTTGGGGTCTAAAAACGAAGAACGTTCGGCTAGTGTCGGCACTTATTCACTCCTTTACTTTACAACCAAACAAACACTCCGAAAAACACAAGCCAATAAAGATGTGGCCAAAACCTACCCGGATGCGGTCAAGGCGCTAGACGTCGAGGCAACACGCGTAGGTGAGGTGCTCGACAAACTACGCGCAGCACAAATCGCCGTATCGACGCAGGCTCTCCTGACACTTGGTCACGCCTTCTTAGCTGAATACCAGGCTAGAAAGACCGCGTTAGCGCGCCTCGATTATGATGACCTTATCCACAGCACACGGACGTTGCTGGAAAACCCGGGCGTCGCAGCGTGGGTTCTTTTCAAATTAGATGGAGGGCTGGATCATCTCTTGATCGACGAAGCCCAAGATACCAGCCCCGATCAATGGGCTGTGGTCCAAGCCTTAACCAATGAGTTCTTTGCCGGTGAAGGGCGTCACGAGACCCAATCGGAATCCGTACGCACAGTGTTCGCCGTTGGGGATCGAAAACAATCGATCTATAGCTTCCAGGGCGCCGATCCAGACGGGTTCGACCGTATGCGTCAATTTTTTGCAGATCGTACCTCACAGGCCGGACAAGCATGGGCTGATGTCGATCTCGGGGTTTCGTTTAGATCAACGACAACCGTACTCCATGCCGTCGATGCCGTCTTCTCACAACCACACGCTAGCGATGGAGTCGTGCTCCCAGATGAGAGTTTAACCCATCTGGCTGCCAGAGAGGGGCAGGCCGGCAGTGTTGAGCTATGGCCCCCCGTTGATCCCAATATTACTGACGAGCCAATGCCTTGGAAGCCTCCAGTTGAGCGCCTGAGCGGCGAGTCTGCCCAAACTCGCTTGGCCCGCATTATTGGCAAACGCATTGGCGCGATGTGCCATAGTGGCGAGCGATTAGAGTCTCAAAATAGACCCATTAACGCCGGTGACATCCTTGTGCTCGTACGGCGTCGCACGGGCTTCGTGGACGATCTCGTTCGCGCCCTCAAAGACCTCGATGTCCCTGTCGCCGGGGTCGACCGCATGGTTCTCATTGAACAAATGGCGGTAATGGATTTGGTCGCATTGGGTCGGTTTCTTCTATTGCCCCAGGATGACCTCACCCTGGCGACGGTTCTTAAAAGCCCGCTCATCGGGATCACTGAGACGCAACTGTTTGACCTGGCCAATGCGCGCGGCGATGCAACACTTTGGTCTGCTCTTACCGAACACGCTGGCGCCGAATCCATATTCGGCGAGGCGCATCGCATTCTCGGAGAGATTTTATCTCAAACCGACCTTCTTGGACCCTTTGCCCTATACGCGCATGTACTGACAGCGCATGAAGGCCGTCGCAAATTACTAAGCCGGTTGGGTATGGATGCAGACGATCCAATCGATGAATTCCTGGGTCAAGCCCTGGAGTACGAACGCAGACACACACCAAGCCTTGAAGGGTTTCTCCACTGGCTTGAACACGGACAGCTCGAGGTAAAACGGGATTTGGAGCAAGCCAACCGAGAGGCCGTCCGCATCATGACGGTTCATGGCGCGAAAGGCCTCCAGGCCCCCATCGTATTTTTACCGGACACGCTGCAAACACCGCCCCACGGCGAAGTCCTACTCTGGACCGCAGATGACAAAGACCAGCCCCTGATGTTGTGGGCGCCCAGCTCTGCAGATCACGACACTGTTGCAAAGACGTTAAAAGACGAGTCTGACGCCGCAATTGATCGGGAGTACAGACGCCTTCTCTACGTGGCAATGACCAGAGCGGAAGACCGACTATACATCTG
Source organism: Rhodospirillaceae bacterium (assembly GCA_028822445.1). Lineage (GTDB taxonomy): Bacteria > Pseudomonadota > Alphaproteobacteria > Rhodospirillales > Rhodospirillaceae > WLXB01. The sequence goes on from JAPKDQ010000003.1 coordinate 58,668, forward strand.
CGGATGGAATACAACGCGCAAGGCCCCAGAAGCGTGTTGGTACAATCTTATTCAATCCGCACTGGAGCCAATCGCTGAAGCAGAGGCAGACCCAGCGCTAGCCAAATTAGGCATTCGCGATGGATTAATTCTTCGATTAACTAACACCCAAACTACAGCCTCGGAGCGGGCATTCACACCCGAAGGCGTCGTTCCAGAAATTCCGGAAACTCCGCCATGGGCGCAGGAGCCTGCCGCTAAGGAACCAGCACCACCAAAACCTTTGGCACCATCTCGCCCAACACTAGAAGAACCAACCGTCGCAGCACCCCTAGGGCAAACGCAGGCCAAGCGGTTCCAGCGGGGCCTACTGATTCACCGCCTACTCCAAAGCCTGCCTGAACTCCCCATCAGTTCGCGACGCAAAGCTTCTGAAGCATATCTGAGCCGACCCGCCTGGTCGCTAGCAGCGGACGATGTGAAATCCGTTACCAACGAGACCCTTGCCGTAATCGAGCACAAAGATTTCGCCGCCCTGTTTGGGCCAGGCTCAAAAGCCGAAGTACCTGTTACCGGGCTAATCGACGGCCACGTCTTATCTGGACAAGTGGATCGACTGGTTGTTACGGAACATGAGGTCATGATTGTCGATTACAAAACCAACCGGCCGCCGCCGCGCAAGGCCGAATCCGTGGACTCGGCCTATCAATTCCAAATGGCCGCCTATCGAGTAGCTCTCTCAGAAATTTATCCGAACAAGGCCATTCGTTGCATCCTGCTTTGGACCGATGGCCCCTTCATCACTGAGCTACCGGAGTCCATGCTTGATGACGCGTGGGGTCATAAAGCCAATCATGAGTAATTGCGCACTTGATTTTCCAGCACCAATCGCCACCATCGCACCATGACAAACACGCCGAAACCTAACGACACATTTATGCGCGGCTGCTGGTATATGGCTGCCGCCGCTCACGAGATCAAATCTAGCCAAACCGTGCACCGCACCCTGTTGCAAGAACCGGTCTTGATTGGACGAGACCGAGACGGAGCAATCTTCGCCCTCAAAGACACTTGCCCTCACCGCGGCACACTACTATCGCGCGGCCTGTTCGATGGGACGGAAGTGGAGTGCCCCTACCACGGCTGGAGATTTTCCACCGATGGACAATGCACAGCCATTCCTTCTCAAAAAGAGGGCCAAAAGCCCCAGGCAGAAGATATCCACGCGTCAGCCTATTCTGTGAAGGAAAACGACGGCATAATCTGGGTCTTCATAGGCTGCGGCAATGAGACCGGAGACCTCCCGAGCGTTCCAGCCGTCCCTGCCATTGGCACGCGATTCCAACTTCATCTTCATCGCACCTTTCAGTGCAACAGCGACTTGGCCATTACTGGCCTTATGGACCCGGCGCACGGAGCTTTTATTCATGCCTCATCATTGTGGCGCGGTCACCGGGATGTCCGTGACAAAGAGAAAGCGTTCTCCCCGATAGAACATGGATGGTGCATGGACCGGCATACGGCATCAGGCAATGCGCGCGCCTATCGGTTGTTTCTTGGTGGCGCACCAGAAACAGAAATCACCTACACAATGCCGGGCATCCGTATCGAGCATGCAACAACGGGTAAGGTCACCTACTGTGGCCTGACTGCATGCACACCGATCACAACTGAAACAACATCCGTGCATCATGTCATGTACTGGGATGTCCCTGGAGGGGCCCTGACGCGCGGCTTGGTTAAGCTGATGGCCAGCCGGTTTATTGGTCAGGATGCCGATGCCGTTAAAGATATGCGTGACGGCCAGGCGTTTACCCCGCCGACCATTCTGGTTGAAGGTGCAGACACTCAAATTCGCTGGTATTACAGGCTGAAAAAAGAATGGCACCAAGCGCAAGCTGAAAACCGGCCATTCCAGAACCCAATTCTACCAACCACTCTAAAATGGCGGAGCTGACAAACCTAAGTGAATGAACCCCGTTTGAGGCATACCGACGCTTTTCCATGGCCGCAGGGTGACCTTTGCTACACCTCACCCGTCTGTATAGAACCCTCGCCTTGACCCCCGCCCGGGCCGTTCCTAGATTGATACATCTCTAGGCCGCTCCGACATTAGACCTTAAAAGACAAGTTAGGATGATTGCTCATGAAAAACGTATCCGATGATTCCTTTGAAGCCGACGTTCTCAAAGCTGATGGACCGGTTCTTGTAGACTTCTGGGCAGAGTGGTGTGGGCCCTGCAAACAGATTGGTCCGATCCTCGACGAAATGGAGAAAGAGATGGGCGAGAGGGTCACCATCGCTAAGGTCAACATCGACGACTGCCCCGAAACCCCATTGAAGTATGGCGTACGCGGCATCCCAACTCTGATTCTTTTTAAGGATGGAGAAGTCACGGCAACCAAGGTTGGCGCCCTACCAAAAAGTAAGCTAGTTGAGTGGGTGGAATCTTCGATCGGTTGATTTTGACCCTATTTCAAGCCCAAGCCCACCCTCTGTGGGGCGCCTAGATTCAGAGACCTAAAACGCACTAAAACACGAGAGTAAAAGAAAAGACCCGAGGTCGGTGTTCTATAAGCTGCAGCTACGTTACCGATACAGCCTATTTAGCGGCGCACTCTCCCATAAGAAAGTATGAGGCAATTTAAACGACCGCGTCATACACATTTGCACTGAACAAATCATACGGGCACTTGAGATTGGCGTTGTCATTTTTTCTGACGCTGACTAATGCACTAACGATGAGTCTTTAAAATTTCACCGGCGAGATATAGAGACCCACACACCAAGAGACGACCACGCTGAACTAATACCTTCGTCTGAGCTACAGCCAAAGCGTCATCAAGCCCCTTACTAGGGATAACGTCACTAAACCCTGTGTCTCTTGCGCAAGCGGCCAGGTCGTTTGCCGACATGCTCCCATCATGCCCGGGGATAGGGACAGTGATCAAGGTCGAGATGTTAGACATAAGCGGTTTTAAGAAACCCTGATTGTCCTTGCCGGCCATCATCCCACATATGGCGATTGTTGAACTGGGTTCTTCGACTAGCCAAGAAGCCAAGGCTGCTCCAGCAGATGGATTGTGTCCGCCATCAAGCCATAGGTCCCACATTTCAGGGAGCCCCTTTACGAGAGGCCCTTCATTGAGTTTCTGCAATCGTGCCGGCCACTCCACATCACGCATTCCAGCACGGATGCCCAAGGCTGGTATCGCAAAGGGCCCGCGCGCCAGTGTCGCGAGAGCAAGCCCCACGTTTCCGATCTGATGCGGGCCCGGAAGCGCTGGACGAGGCGCAATCCACTCCGTATTCACATCCGCATATCGAACTGTGCCGAATGGACTCTCTTCTACAGTCCAGTCCACGCCCTGCCAGGCGACAGTGATATCTCGTTCAGTAGCTATTTTATTTATGACCGATTCGACATCCGGAGACTGAGCCGCACTGATACAGGGCGTCCCGGATTTCATTATGGCTGCTTTCTCTCCGGCGATAGCAGACAAGCTGTTTCCGAGATAGCTCATGTGGTCCATGGAGATTGATGTCAAAACCGTGGCACAGGGGCGAGGAACAACATTAGTTGCATCAAGGCGACCGCCAAGCCCCGTCTCCAACAAAAGAACATCGGCCGGCACCTGAGCAAACGCTTGATATGCAACGGCCGTGACCATCTCAAAGAAGGTGATCGGCGCATCGCCATTAACTTGCTCTGTGTGACTGATCAAATCCGTCAATAACACCGGATCGATAAGACTCCCGCAGAGCCGAATACGCTCGGTAAATGAAACTAGATGTGGTGACGTATACACATGAACGCGATAGTCAGAGGCCTCAAGTACGGCGCGCATCATTGCAACCACCGATCCCTTTCCGTTTGTGCCAGCAACATGGATAACCGGCGGGACACGCAAGTGGGGCGAGCCCAAGTCGGCCAACAACCGTTTAATGCGGTCAAGGGACAGGTCTATAGTTACAGGATGGAGTGTTTTGATGCGCTCGAGAGCGGCGACCAGGCCAAACGGGTCAGTATGCATGAGCTTGGTCAGGACCTATCTGACCCACCTTCATCTTCAGGCTCAAATAAACCCTCATCAGGCACAGACGGATCCGGAGGAGAAGCCAGAACCTGCTTCTCATCTCTCTTGCGCCCTCGCCTGCGTTTTCTGTCAACGCTATCCATTGGTAACACTAGCGCGGCCGGATCACGGTGCAGTAGTAAGCCAAGGAGTTGCACCAAGGAATCTTGCAGATCAGAACGATGCACCACCATGTCGACCATGCCGTGCTCGAGTAAATACTCTGCGCGCTGGAATCCTTCAGGGAGGGTTTCTCGAATGGTCTGTTCAATCACACGCGCACCAGCAAAGCCAATAATCGCGCCAGGCTCCGCAATCTGAATATCTCCAAGCATCGCAAATGAGGCTGTTACTCCTCCCGTCGTCGGATCAGTTAATAGCACGATGTAGGGCAATCCTTTTTCGCGCACCCGGTCGACCGCAACTGTCGTCCGCGCCATTTGCATGAGGGACAGAATTCCTTCCTGCATACGAGCACCGCCAGAGGACGGAATGACAATCAACGGCGCTTCCTGGAGAATGGCTAGCTCAGCCGCCGCAACAATGCCTTCGCCGACCGCCGTGCCCATCGATCCGCCAAGAAAACTAAACTCAAAGGCTGCGATTACAACGTGGAGCCCGCCCATTGTGCCATGCGCTACAACGATGGCGTCTTTGGCTCCGGTTTTCGACTGCGCGTCCTTAAGGCGATCAATGTACTTCTTACGGTCCTTAAATTTGAGAGGGTCAATAGCAACAGAGGGCAGCTCAATCTCCGTCCACTTCTTACCGTCGAACAAAATCTCTAGGCGTTGCCTGACCGGTATACGCAAATGATGATCGCAATGGGGGCAAACGCGTAAATTCTTTTCCAGCTCGCGATGGAACACCATCTCGCTACATGCCGGACATTTGTGCCATAGATTGTCCGGCGCCTCCCGTGGCTGAACCAATCGCTTAATTCTTGGCCGGACGAAATTGGTCAACCAGTTCATGCTTCAGCCCCATCTACACTGCGCGCCGTTCGAACACCGTCCGATAAATCTTTTACGAAACCGAGGACCCGGGCCGAAAGCCCCGCTTCCGGTCGGTAGTCATCATCAATACCGTCGGCAATGATGTCGACAATAGCCGACCCCACAACGACGGCGTCAGCAAATCGGGCAACTTCGGCTGCTTGAGCAGCGGTGCGAATACCAAAGCCAACACCCAATGGCAGGTCTGTCTGCTCTCTCATTTCGGCGATCCGGGCGCCCACTTCCGTCATGTCAGCTGATTTCGTGCCGGTCACACCCTTAACCGCTACGTAATAAACAAAACCGCTGGCGTGATCGAGTACACGTGGCAAACGGGTTATGTCTGTTGTTGGCGCAGCGAGGAAAATCATATGTAAATTATGCTCACGAAGATTCTGATTAAGCTCCTCAGCCTCCTCAGGGGGCAAGTCGACAATAATAACCCCATCAACGCCAGCATTGGCGGCGGCCTGGGCGAACTCAGCCGGGCCATACCTGTAAATCGGGTTATAGTACCCCATCAATATGATTGGGGTATCCATTTCCAATTCACGCATCCGTTTGACGGCACCAAGGACATCATCGATGGTCACACCGGCCTTTAAGGCCCGCTGAGACGACAACTGAATAGACGGGCCGTCCGCCATGGGGTCTGAGAACGGCATACCCAGTTCAATAATATCAGCGCCTGCTGTAGGCATGCCCTCTAGAAGTTGGCGGAACAACTCGGGATTCGGATCATTGGCGGTGATAAACGTAACGAGCGCCGCCCGGTCTTGCTCTTTTAGTTTCTCAAAGAGCCGTGTAAGACGACTCTCGGTCACTGAGGCGCTCATAACTCGCCCCCCATCTCAATTCCAAGTGCGTCTGCAACGGTAAACACATCTTTGTCACCACGACCACACAAATTCATAACGATCAAATGATCCGCTGGCAGTTCAGGTGCAATCTTTCCAACATAGGAAAGCGCGTGTGAGGGCTCCAACGCCGGGATGATACCTTCGAGGCGAGAGCACAACTGAAACGCATCCAAAGCTTCTTGGTCAGTCGCGGAGACATAATCGACGCGCCCTTGCATATGCAACCACGAATGTTCAGGACCAATACCTGGATAATCCAAACCGGCAGAAATCGAATGGGCATCTTTGATCTGCCCTCCATTTTCCTGCAACAAAAAAGTTCGGTTACCATGAAGAACTCCTGGGTCTCCACCGGATATAGACGCCGCATGCTCACCGGACTCGATGCCTTTTCCTGCCGCTTCAACACCAATCAAGCGCACGTCAGCATCATCAAGAAAGGGATGGAACAAACCGATGGCATTGGAGCCACCGCCAATACAGGCGACCAGGGTATCGGGAAGCCGTCCTTCAGCCGTATCCATTTGGCCACGCAGCTCTTCGCCAATCACAGACTGAAAGTCGCGCACCATTGTTGGGTAAGGGTGGGGCCCAGCTGCCGTGCCAATGAGATAGTAAGTATCATCAACGTTCGCGACCCAATCGCGCAGCGCTTCGTTCATGGCTTCCTTAAGCGTCGCAGACCCTTTGTCGACTGCGCGAACATCAGCACCTAGAAGTTTCATACGAAACACATTAGGTTTTTGTCGCTCGATGTCTTTCGCGCCCATGTAAACGACACAATCGAGGCCAAACCGAGCGCAGACCGTTGCCGTAGCAACGCCATGCTGACCAGCACCGGTTTCGGCGATAATCCGGGTTTTACCCATACGCTTAGCCAATAAGATTTGGCCAAGGCAGTTATTGATTTTGTGGGAACCCGTATGATTGAGCTCGTCTCTCTTGAAATAGATCTTCGCGCCGCCGAAGTGCTCGGTCAGAGGCTCAGCAAAATACAGCGGGCTAGGGCGACCGGCATACGCAGCGTTAAAAGAGGCCAGTTCTTTGGCATAGGATGGATCGCCGCACGCGGCTTCATAGGCGCGCTCAACCTCTAAAATTAGCGGCATCAGCGTCTCGGCAACGTACCGGCCGCCGAACAGGCCAAAATGCCCCGCCTCGTCTGGGCCGTCTCTATAGGTGTTACGCGCATCCGCCATGGGCTTGATCTATCCTGACCGTGCTTAACTATGGGCCGGACTTATAGCGCAGGCCTCTCGGATGAGCAAAAAGAACTCATCTAAAAATCAGGGATTTAAGCGGAATTTAGCCGCCTTTTGCGGCTCGCAAAAAAGCGGTTATAAGCGCCGGGTCTTTAGAACCAGGAGTAGATTCAACGCCTGAGGAGACATCAACCCCTGGCGCATTCGCCTCAGCGATCGCCTGAGCCACGTTTTTTGGCGTTAAGCCACCAGCTAACAGCCACGGTAATCTCCCGCTGTAAGCAGTCATGAGGCTCCAATTAAAGGCCGTAGCGTTTCCTCCCGGCCTGTCAGCGTCTGGTGGCGCCTTAGCGTCAAACAACATCATGTCCGCGTGATCCCTAAACTGAGATGAGGCAATAACATCCTCCGCACCTGAGATGCCGACAGCTTTGATGACTGGCAGGCCGCATGAAAACCGAATCGCGTCGACCCTCTCTGGCGTTTCGCTGCCATGGAGCTGGAGGTAATCGAGCCGGATATGAGTTAAAACTTGGTCAAGCCAGGCGTCATCCGGATCAACAAACAATCCGACTTTATAAACCTCTTCTGGTGCATCTTCGACAAAGCTCGCAACGAGAGAGGGCGATACATTTCGGGGCGACTTCTCAAAAAAAGTGAACCCCAAATAATCCGCTCCACCTTCTATCGAAGCTTCGATGGAGTCCGCATCGCTTAACCCGCAAATCTTTACTACTACGCTCATAAGTTTTGTGCCCGTACCTAAGCCGCTAACGACGTCGCGATCCGTTGCGCTGCAGCCGATGGATCATCTGCCGCAGTAATGGGTCGGCCGACTACCAGATAGTCAGCCCCTTCGGTAATTGCTTGCTCTGGCGTCATAATTCTTTTTTGGTCGTTAGCAGCAGCCCACTCTGGACGGACTCCAGGTGTGATGAGTTTGAAGTTAGGGCCACATTCAAATCGAATCCGCGCGGCTTCCAGCGGCGAACACACTACACCATCCAACCCGGACTCCTTGGCCAGAACGGCTAAGCGGATGGCTTGATCCGCGGTGGAAGATGCCATGCCAACTTCAGCCAAGTCTTCGTCAGAGAGGCTCGTTAGAATAGTGACCCCGATCACCAAGGGCCGGGGAGCAACGTGTTCATACGCTGCTTCAGCGGCGGCTTTAGCAGCGGCCTGCATCATAGCGCGCCCACCGCTAGCATGAACGTTGATCATGAAAGGGCCGCATACAGAAATAGCCCGCACGGCGCCAGCAACTGTATTTGGAATATCATGAAACTTTACGTCCAGAAAAGCTGGCAGCCCGGACGCCTTCATCACGTGCTCGATCCCCTTGGGGCCATGGGCAGAAATAAATTCGAGGCCAAGCTTAATACCGCCAACATGGTCGCCGATACGGGCTGCCCATGTCGTTGCAGTACCTAAATCCGGCGTATCGATCGCGCAAAAGATCGGGTTGCGGAGGCCTTGGTCAACCGGCGCCATCTTGTCGCCCCTTCACTTTTATAAACTGGTCTGTCGGTGTGGTCTGCTATTATGCCGCTTCAGAAGTCTCTTGGCTAACAAGTCGGGTCCGCACATCGGTTAGCTCGCCTTCAAGTGCCTGGATTTCAGACCGTTGCTTACGAATCCAACGGCGGTGCTTTCCTGCAGCAACCCAAGTCACCAAGACACCAACCAAAAAGCCACAAAATACGGCCCCTATGATAAGGATATAGAGACCAACATCTAGCGCGAATGGAAACGGCCAAAACGTTATAGAAACAGGCATCGGATTAGATATTGCGAACAGAGTTGTAAGGATGGAAACTGCAACGCCGACTAGCCAAGTTAGAAGACGCATAGTGACCTCTCTGGCTTCCTCAACCTATGGGCCTGACGAGGCCGGGGGCCGTCGTGGACAGGTCGTCTAGCGAGGGAGCCGACTCGGTTGTCTGAGTGGCATTCAGAAAATCACGCAACTGCTTCCCCGTCTTAAAGTACGGCACCGTTTTCTCAGATACATTCACGGCTTCACCAGTTCGTGGGTTACGCCCAACTCTCGAATCCCGATGCTTAACGGAAAAAGCACCAAAGCCACGAAGCTCAACGCGGTCTCCATTAGCTAGCGCAATAGAAATCTGATCGAATATCGTGCTTACGATTCGCTCAACATCTCGTTGAAAGAGATGTGGATTGCGTTCCGCAATTCTCGCGATAAGCTCAGACTTGGTCATCTCCTGGCTTCCCTGTCCGCCCGTTCAGTCTTTATGACCTCTAACTAGTAACGAGCATGCGAAGTGCACGGACCAGAGTCAAGTGTAAGCCTTTCATATGAAATCGTTTTTCGAGTTTCAGTACAAAAAACGCGCCCCATAAGGGGCGCGTTGATCAGCAAAGTCCAGCGTTTGAAGCGCGGTCTTATTCTTTTGTTTCCTCGGCTTCCGCCTCATCAGCAGGCCCGTCATCTCCGACCGTTTCTTTGCGCTTAAGAGCCGCACCAAGAATATCACCCAAAGAAGCCCCCGAATCGGTAGAACCGTAGTCCGCCATAGCCTGTTTCTCTTCAGCGGCTTCGCGCGCCTTAACGGAAAGATTGAGCTTACGGGACTTGCTATCGATGCTGGTAATCCGTGCATCGACTTTTTCGCCAACAGCAAAGCGATCAGGGCGTTGCTCTGACCGTTCACGGGCCAGATCATTTTTCTTAATAAACCCACTGATTCCTTCGCTAATAGAGACTTCTAAACCAGCATCCATGGTCGCAGTCACGACACAGGTAACAACTTGGCCTCGCTTGAGGTCGCCCATAGCTTCCGCAAACGGATCTTCGGTGAGTTGCTTGATACCAAGGCTGATGCGCTCTTTGTCTATATCAACGTCAAGGATCTTAGCTTTGACAATGTCGCCCTTATTGAAGTCAGAAACAGCTTCTTCGCCGTCCTTCTCCCAAGACAGGTCTGACAAGTGCACCATGCCGTCGATTTCACCGTCTAGGCCAACAAAGAGGCCGAACTCAGTGATATTTTTCACTTCGCCTTCAACCAATGCATCAACCTTGAACCTGTCCTTAAAGGCTATCCATGGGTTCTCCATGCACTGCTTAAGGCCAAGGGAGATGCGACGCTTTTCTTGATCAACATCGAGGACCATAACCTCGACTTCCTGGCTCGTAGATACGATTTTACCAGGATGGATGTTCTTCTTGGTCCAGCTCATTTCAGAAACGTGAACCAATCCCTCTACGCCAGCTTCGAGTTCTACGAATGCGCCGTAATCGGTGATGTTGGTGACGCGACCCACAAACTTAGTGCCCGTTGGGTACTTCGCAGCAACTCCATCCCATGGATCAGTTTCAAGCTGCTTCATGCCCAGCGAGATACGCTGTGTTTCAGCGTTAAAGCGGATGACCTGGACATTAACGGTCTGACCAACAGACAGAGCTTCAGTCGGGTGATTGACGCGCTTCCAAGAAATATCAGTGACGTGCAACAAGCCATCAACACCGCCAAGATCAACGAATGCACCGTAATCGGTGATGTTCTTGACGACGCCTTCGAGAACCTGGCCTTCGGCCAGGTTTTCCATGAGCTTCGTGCGCTCAGCCGCACGTGTTTCTTCGAGCACCGCACGACGAGAAACAACGATATTTCCGCGAGCGCGGTCCATTTTTAGAATTTGGAATTCATGTGGCTCGCCCATCAAATAGTTGGCGTCACGCACGGGGCGAATATCAACTTGGCTACCTGGCAAAAAGGCGACGGCGCCATTAAGGTCGACCGTGAAGCCACCTTTGACGCGGCCGAAAATTGTTCCCTGAACTGTGCTCGTCTTTTCGAACTGCTTTTCAAGAACGTCCCAAGCTTCCTCACGCCGCGCTTTATCGCGAGACAGAAGAATCATGCCATCCTTATCTTCGTAGCGTTCAACATAGACGTCTACGGCTTCACCAACAGCTGGGGCGTCTTCATTGCCGCGACCAAATTCGCGCAACGGCACCCGCCCTTCGGACTTGAGGCCTACGTCAACCAAAGCGTAGTCACCATCAACCCGGAGAACTGTGCCCCTAAGCACAGCGCCTTCGATGGTTTCATTGCCTTGGAATGATTCTTCTAGGAGTGCGGCGAAATCTTCGCTCGCCGCGGCGAGAGCTGGTTCAGACATTGTAGGAGCGTTCCTTTCGTTCTGCGCCTTGCCTGCCGGTTGGATCCGGCGGTCTTTAACATGCGGGCTCGGACTATTCCGGGCTTGTCGCATTTCTCAATGTGCACGCGCTTAAAAGACGTGCTGCGAAACCTCAACGACCGGAAACCGTGCGTTTACCGCATCTGGGTCAGCAGGTGTCGTCAAGGCTAACAATCTTAAAGGGGCCGGTTCCCCGGATGTGGTCCAGCGCTACGGCCAGGGCCTCATCTGCATTCATGTTCGACGTATCTAGAACCCACGCATCATCCGCTGGCTTCAGCGGAGCAACCGATCGGTCTCGATCACGCTTGTCCCGAGCCGTCATATCAGCACGAATGCGGGCTTCTATAACGGGTTCGCCCCGTTCCATCAACTCCTGGAGGCGTCTTTTAATCCGCACTTCTAAAGTGGCTTCGACAAAGATTTTACTATCGGCGCCTGGGCAGACCACTGTACCGATGTCCCTCCCGTCCAAAATTGCGCCCTTGAAGGCCGCGCCGGGGTTGGCGGCGACAGATCTCTGGAAATCTAGCAAAACTGCGCGGACCGACGGTATGAAAGCCACATGGGACGCCGCCACACCGGCCTCTTCGCTGCGCAAATCCTCCGCGGAAAAATATGATAAATCCAGGCTTTCCGAAGCTTTCACCGCATCAGATTCGATCGTAGGGTCACCACCTGTATTCAAAACAGTGAGACCTGTCGCCCGATATAAGCTGCCCGTATCCAGGTACCTAAGCGTCAGGATATCCGCTAAACGCCTAGCCAACGTGCCCTTTCCCGAGGCCGCTGGCCCATCAATGGCAACAACGAGATTAACTGCCTGTTTCACACGCCCCCACCAACTAAGGATATGTCGGTTTTTTTTATTTTGGCGCCCAATTTGGTCAAATGGCCCAAGAAATTGGGATAGCTGGTGGCAATCGCAGACTCGTCGTCAATTCCAATGGCGCGCTCCGCAGACAGCCCAAGGACCAAGAACGACATGGCGATACGGTGGTCCATATTAACGCTTACAACTCCACCGCCAGGAACATGGCCCGGAGGAGCACCCTGTACGCTGAGAGTATCTCCTTCGATAACGCTCGAGACACCGCAGACCTTAAGACCAGCCGCGATGGCGGCAAGGCGGTCACTCTCTTTGACCCTAAGCTCTGCAAGCCCCTCCATCCGCGTTTCACCCGTTGCACAGGCTGCGGCGACGGCCAGAATAGGATATTCGTCGATCATCGACGGTGCGCGATCAGCCGGAACCGTTACACCTTTTAATTTACTCGACCGGACGTGAAGATCACCGACGGGCTCACCCGCCTCATCGCGCTCGTTTTCCATGACTAGGTCAGCGCCCATTTCACGCAACGTTTCAAATAAACCAATACGGTGCGGGTTTAAACCGACGCTCTGCAGCGTAATATCTGACCCTTCTGTAATAATTGCAGCAACCGCTAAAAACGCCGCCGATGAGGGGTCTCCTGGCACGACGACATCGGAGCCTTCCAATTCTGGTTGCCCCGTCAAGGTAACCGCGACGGCCCCTGGCCGGTCCGTCACTGGCTCAGAAACCACCTCAGCCCCAAAATGACGCAGCATCCGTTCCGTATGATCGCGCGTCGCTGCCGGTTCTATAACAGTGGTTGCACCTCTCGCCTGCAATCCTGCCAACAAAACCGCCGACTTCACCTGCGCAGATGCAACTGGGCTTTGATAAACGATAGGCAACGGATCCCCGGTGCCGATTACGGTCAGTGGCAACCGGTGACCAGATCGTGACACGAAGGAGCCACCCATAGATTGCAACGGCTCTACGACCCGACCCATCGGTCGAGATCGCAAAGAGTCGTCTCCCGTTATAACCGCCGTCATCGCGTGGCTTGCCAAAAGGCCGGTCAAAAGCCGGGCTCCGGTTCCTGAGTTTCCCATGTCGAGCACACCGTCGGGCTCTAACAGCCCACCAACGCCACGACCGCGCACGACCCAAGACACACCGCTGGGACCCTCCACCCGTTCCACAGAGGCACCAAGGGCACGCATAGCCTTAGCCGTATTCAAGACATCCTCACCCTCAAGAAGTCCTTGGACGCGTGTCTCACCGATCGCCAAAGCACCAAACATCAAGGCCCTGTGGGAGATGGATTTATCTCCGGGCACCCGGATCGTTCCAGCCAGGCCAGAAGTACGGGCAAATGACGTAACGTTAGTAAGGGGCTTAGTCATCAATAATGGCTCAAATCGGTGAAAAATGGCTGGGCTAGGCGACTCCTGGCACCATTTCTTTATGGCGCGGGGTGATACCATAATGAGCCTTGGAAGCCTAGCAACCTCCTAGTTTTGGTGGGTTTTACAATTTATTTTTTGGTAGATCGCATATTAAGTTTTGACAGCGCGCTACTTATTTGGCAAATGCGCTGACTGAATTATTTCCGCTGAGGTTTTAGGCTGCCAGTATGGGGCTCCTTAGTGGACGGAACATAATATTGGGAGGTTACCGAATTGGGTAAGATTAATCTCGGCGAAAAGCTGACTTGCTCCAGTTGCGAAGCACGCTTTTACGATTTGAATAAGACACCAGCGCTCTGCCCAAAGTGTGGCGCAGAAAACAAGCGTCCCAAGGTGACGAAATCCAAAAAAGTAGAAGCCGCGCCAATACCTGAAAAGGCGACACCGAAACCCGCTGACAACGCTGCCGGGGATGGGGATGGGGATGACAACATCGAAGACCTGGAGGGTGACGAGGAAGATGATCTCATCCCGGGCGATGATGATGATGATGACGTCGAAGCCGTTATCGGGCCCATCCCAACGGACGGCGGCTCTGATGTCTAAACCGTATCGAAACAGTCCCCTTTGATGCCGTAAGGTTGCCTCATGAGGGCCGTTTCAAGGCTTACTTTTCCCTTGAAGGGTAGCAGGGAACTGCATATGGTCCGCCCCGGTCTGGGGTCCAATCTCTCCAGGCTGTTTTTTCAAAGCACACATGGGGCCGTAGCTCAGTTGGGAGAGCGCTACAATGGCATTGTAGAGGTCGTCGGTTCGATCCCGTCCGGCTCCACCAATAATTTCAATGGCTTAGTACAAAAGTTGGAGCCAGAGATTTTTCTCTAGTATCTAATTGGTACCTCGGGGTGATAGCTTCACAGTTCTTTCACAGCTCAGAAGCTCACTAGATATTCGACCATGGTAGAATTGCCCGTTGGGGTCCTTCAGAGACCGTAACGGCCTCAATACCGTATACTTTGGCTAGCGCATCAGGAACAAGCACTGCCTCAGGCGTTCCGTCTGCCTCAACACGGCCTTCGTGTAGTAATATTACTCGGTCACAGAAACGCGATGCTAACGTTAAATCGTGAAGCACCACGACGACCATGCGGCCCGACCCTGCAAGGGCCTTCAACCCTTCAAGAACCTGCAACCTGTGACCTGGATCCAGACCGGAGACCGGCTCATCGGCCAACACAGCGTCTGGTTCTCCGGCTAGGACCCGGGCCAAAAGCACACGGGCCAACTCACCGCCTGATAAGGTTGTCACGGCGCGCATACGGATCGAGTCAATGTCGGCAAAGTCCAGCGCCCTATTTATCGCATCTTGATCACAGTCGGAGACCCCATCCCAAGGTCCGCGATGCGGTATGCGGCCGAGTGACACAAGTCGCTCAACCGTAACAGGCCAGTGGACTGTTCGACTCTGAGACAGATAACCAACCTTCTTAGCTTTCGCGCTTTGCGTCCAGGACGTGAGAGGCACCGAATCTAAATGAATAGAGCCATGAGAAACCGGCAACAAACCCGCCATAGCCTTAACCAAGGTGGTCTTTCCAGCGCCGTTCGGGCCGATCAATCCAATGAGGCCGCCACCCTTCGCAGATAACGAAACACGGTCAAGCGCCAGAGAGTCACCATAGCCCACACTAAGATCTTTAATCTCGAAGTGCGCTCCGCCTGTCATCGCCCACCCCTGCGTAAAACATAGAGCAGATGAAAAAAGAATGGTGTTCCGATCAAAGCGGTAAGGACGCCAATTTTGAGCTCTAACTGGGTATCAATTAACCGCACACCGATGTCAGCTGCCAGCATTAGTGCCGCGCCACCCAGGAAGCTCGCAGGCAACAGCCGGCTCGGACGATACCCAATAAACGGGCGGAGAACATGGGGAACAACCAATCCAACAAAACTAATAACGCCCGTGGTTGCAACCGCCGCACCAACTGCGAATGCACAGCCGAGAATGGCTCGCACCTTGATCGCTGCAAGGTTAAACCCTAGGGAGGCCGCCGCATCTTCACCAAGAGAGAGCGCATCAAGGGCGCGCCATGTTGAGAACAACAGCACCCATCCAATCCCCATGAGCGGCAAGGCTAAAACCAGATGGTCTAGACTACGGTCCGCAAATGAGCCGAGAATCCAAAAAACAATCTCAAGGGCGGCATAAGGACTTGGCGCCAAATTCAAAGCGAGAGATGTCAACGCAGCTGCTAGCGCGTTGAGTGCAACACCAGCAAGAATAAGGGTTAGTGGATCTTGCGCTCGGCCACCCAAGAACAGCAATGCAGACGTCGCAACCATTGTCCCGGCAACGCCGCCAAGTGGGGTCGCTAGGGCAGAGCCGCCTGCAACGCCGAAGTAGAACACAATAACAGCGCCAAGCGCCGCAGAGCTAGACGCACCAAGAATGAACGGCTCAGCCAATGGATTGCGCAGCAACCCTTGCAGCACAGCACCCGACAACCCTAGTGTGGCACCAACGGTAAGCGCAAGAAGTGTGCGCGGAAGCCTCACCTCAATCAGAAGAATACGAAACGTCTCCGGGTCCTGTCCTTGGACAGCAAGAAGGTCAGCAACGCCGCCGATACCAAGGCGCCCAACAAAGAGCGAGATAATGGCAAGGACGATAACCAGAACTGCTAGCCCACCAAGCAATAAGCCCTGCCGAACCTCGCGCGAGCTTTTCTCGCCAGACGCTGTAACTGTATTATTCATGGCTGCGATAAGCGCTGTTTAAGGGTGATAGCGTTCAAAACCTGCTCTGCCGCATCAGCCAGATAAGGGCCACCACAACTCACCCAGGACTGAGGCACTGGAACCATCGGTTGACCGCCTAAGAACTTGACGATCGCCGGATGTGACAGTGTTTGGTTTGCCAGGGACGGAGCATCAGGCCGGTACAACATACGGACCATATAATCAGGCTCTGCTAACAACACCGCCTCCAATGTCACTTGGCCAAAATCGCCAACGCCAAGCTGCACGGCAACATTGGTCAATCCAATGCGCGTCAGCACCTTATCAACGAGGCTTGGGCGGCCAACCGTGAAACCATTGGCGTCGAGAATAAGGACGGAGCCCAAAAACCGGCCAGCCACCCTTTGCTCTAGAACCGCGAAACGATCCTCTAGACGATTCATCAGCATTGCTGCCTGCCCCGACCGTCCAAGCACAGCACCTAACGACTCATAAGCATCTCGCACGCCTGCAAAGGTCGGAGGCACATCAACTTCAATGACAGGGTAACCAAGCCGACGAAGTAAAATCTTACTTGCCGTCGTTGTGTAGCGCCCAGCAACAACGAGGTCGGGTTCCAACGCGATGATTTCTTCCGCTTGACCGTGGTTGAGAACAGTCTGGGCAGCTAGGTGGGCAACTGGGGATTCGTGCGGATCAGCGGTAAGAAAACTTACAGAGGCAACCGTTCCCGGTTCAGCAAGCAACAGTACCATCTGATCAGCACAAAGATTCATGGAGACTATCCGGCGCGGCACCTCAGCCTGCACTGATGTGCAAAGAAGTCCCAAAAGGACGAACGTGTTCCGCGCCAGTATCATGATTATTATATCTGCCCCAATCGAACGCGAAACCCGGCATAGGCACCAAGGCCAGGGGACGCAAAGCCGAAGACCTCTTGATAGTCTTCGTTAAACAGGTTTTCGACCCGCCCAACCACCTGAATACGACCCGTTACATCATAGGACCCGGCCACGACGGCCAAAACATAATCTTCAAGATTCACAACGGAGTCGGGTGTAGAGAAAATGAATTCACTGTCCTGCATCTTGCCATTATAGTTGAGGCCAATATCAACAGTCGCCCGACTGTCTAAGAACCGATAGGTAGCGTTAAGGCTGCCGATATAGCGGGGCCGCCGCAGTTCAAGGCTGCCATTGTCGTCTTTGGCATCTGTATAGGTATAAGAGGCCGATAGCGATATTGCCTCAACTGGGTCAACTCGGAACGCAAGCTCCAGACCATCTCGTGTGCTCGTCCCAGGCCGGTTGTCAACGGTGAATGGAAACACCCCAAAATCGGTAAAGATTTCATTCTCGAGATTGGAATCGAAGTACGTCAGCGACGCCAAGCCTTTGCCATCGGCGAAGGCATAGTCGATTCCAACATCCCAGCCTCTTGACGATTCGGGTTGAAGGTCTGGGTTGCCAATAAAGAAATCGGGATTAAAGCCAAAGAGTTCGAAGAAACTCGGCTGGGATACACCCGTGCCGTAACTTCCGCGCAGCTTAAATCCCGTATTGGGAACAGCCCAGGCCGCCGTCATTCGCAAAGTGACTACATCGTCAAACCGATAATTATCATCGTATCGAATGGCGCCACTGAGAAATACCTGCTCAGCCATATCGAGGCGATACTCCAGAGCGGCTGATTTCTGCTTGCCCAACTGGCTTTGGTTCTCTGCACCCCCACCAGCACCCCAGTTCTCATAGCTCAGGTCTTCATACTCAAGCAAAACACTAACCGCATGTGATGTAGCGTCGCCTGTTTCGAATATATAATTCGACTGATATTCAGCGTCCCACTTTTTACCGTTGGAACCGAATGAGAATGCGCCGCCTAAAAACGATTCGTTCTTGGTATCGGTCAGATTGACACTCAATTGATGTGTCCATTGGCCGCCCTTCAGTGAAAAGTCCGCCACCGCACGCCCATACCAACGGTCAGATTTACGTTCGCCATCAGAATCGATGACAAAGCCCTGCGTCGGAGACCCAAATGTAAAATCCTGGGAATCTTCAGATGCGGTCGCATTAACGTGACGTCCGGACAAAGAAAAGGAAAGAGCCTCGCTTAAGTTGAACGTCGCGAACAATGATCCTGTGAGGTTTTCGTACCCATCCTTCTCTGGATCCGTTGGCGATGCCGATATTCCAGATATGTTGGAATAAGCGAGGCTGCCGCGGACGTTTCCCCACAACCCCGCAGAGCCAGCCTCAACACTGCCACTAGCCGTGCCAAATGACCCGCCTTCAACAAATGCTTCAGACCACAGACCTTCGGTGTCTGCAGACGGCCCTGTTACAACATTGATCACACCGCCAATAGCTTCAGACCCCCACAGCGCACTCTGTGGGCCGCGCAACACTTCCACACGGGAAACCCCGCTCGACAAGAGGTGGGCGAATTCAAATTCGCCGGTGTTGAAGGGGTCGCCCGCTTCGATGCCATCAATAATAACGAGCGTGTGGTTAGCCTCGCCGCCGCGCAGGCGAACCTGGGTGAATGCACCCGCTGGCCCAGAGCGATTAACCGCCAAGCCGGGTAAATCGCGCAAGAGTTCGCTGAGAAAAGCTTGTTGCCGAGTCTCGATGTCATTTTCATCAAGTACATCCATAGCGCCCCCCACAGAAAGCCTAGATTGCGGAACACGGCTAGCCGTCACAATGATTTCGTCTTGGATGTTGATAGGTTTATCGGCAGCTGTTGCTGCAATAGAAATTAACGAAGCCCAAGCGAGGGGCGCCGCTATAAGAAAAATTTGAGTCATATTTATCTCCGTATCGGTTTGACGCTTATTGCGTCGCCACATACCGGAGACAAGTCTTGGAATAAAAAACCAAGTCGGCAGCCAGAACGACGACAACACTCGAGCGCGTCACCGCTACGGTTTACCGCCCCACTGGAACACCCCGTCCACTGGATAGATGACGCTGTGAGGGCAGGTCTCCTGACTCACGGGTCAACACCGTTCCACCGGCCTTCCCAGGACCTAAGTCCCAGTGGCATTTTTGGTGGTAGGCTCGCCGCTTACAGTTGCGGGGGCAGCTCCGGTTTCACACCGAATTCCCTTTTGGCCCAACCGCAAACTTGCGATTAAGCACACCTTCACTAGGACCTTAACTACCGCCGAGGCATTGCGCCGTCAAGCTAGCCGGTCATCACCGGGCCGAGGTATGCTGCGCTATGACTAACCTGCCAAACGCCAATGCCATACGAGAGGCCGCCGACCGCATTGCGGGATGGGTTAAAAAAACACCCGTCCTTTCGAATTTAGAATTAGATGCGCGCACCGGCGGAAAAATCTTTCTAAAAGCTGAATGCCTGCAAGAAACAGGCTCGTTCAAGCTCCGCGGCGCCACAAACAAAATCATGCAATTGACCGATGCAGAACGAACCGCCGGCGTGGTGGCCTGGTCCACAGGCAATCATGCCCAAGGCGTTGCAGCCGCTTCGCACCGCCTAGGCATCTCCGCCAAGATCGTCATGCCGAAGGATGCCCCTCAAGCAAAACTGGACGGCACGAAAGCGTATGGCGCAGAAGTCATTTTATATGATCGCAGCACTGATAATCGAGAAGAAATTGGTCGCCGCATTGCTCGAGAAGAAAACCGCACCGTTATCCCACCTTATGACGATCCAGAAATCATATGCGGACAGGGAACTGCGGGCTTAGAACTCGCACAGCACGCCTTAGAGCATGGGTCATACTTAGACGACGTTCTCGTGCCAGCCTCTGGTGGCGGCTTACTGGCAGGCACGGGCATCGCTGTTCGAGATATCTCCCCAGGAACGCTCCTTTTTTCCGTGGAACCTGAGGGGTTTGACGACCACCGGCGATCCCTTAGCCAAAAAAATAGAGAAACCAACACTCAGCTTACCGGCTCTATATGCGATGCACTTCTCGCCCCGAGACCGGGCGCACTGACCTGGAAAATCAACCGAGCGAGTTTACAGGGCGGCTATGCGGTAAGTGACGACGATGTGCTCAAGGCCATATCGTTCGCACACAAAAACCTCGAGGTGAGGCTTGAGCCAAGTGGCGCAATCACGCTGGCCGCAGTGCTGAACGGAACCCACAACGCGAAAGGCAGAACTGTCGGCCTAATCTTGTCAGGCGGCAACGTCGACGAGAAAATGTTCAACCGCGCGTTGTCTCACTAGAAGGGCGTTACAAAGGATTACACTAACGCGCTGGCCCTCATGCTAGTAAATATCAGGAGAAATTAAACTTTAGTGTGGAGCCCCTATGAAAGCGTTACAACATTTTAGCCATGGAGACCCGGCAAAGGTCGTCAAACTCATAGAGCTCGCCGATCCTGAGCCCGCAGACGGTGAGATTGTGATCAACTTGGAAGCCTCAGCCTTGCATCTTGCCGACATCAAACTATTTCGCGGTGATGAAGGCTTCAAACAAGACAACTTGCCACGGCAGCCGGGGTACGAAGGCGTAGGGCACATCAGCGCCGTCGGCGCTGATGTGACAGAATTTAAAATTGGAGACCGTGTTTTCCCCTGGTGGGGCGCGGGCACCTTCGCGCAAAAAATTTGCGTCAAAGCTGAAACAACACTGCATGCCCCGGATGGCGACGCCAACCAGCTCGCGCTGATGATGGTCAACGGTATGACCTCAGTATGTTTGCTTGAAGATTTTTTAGACCTCAAAGCAGGCGATTGGATTCTGCAAAACGGCGCCAACTCAAGCTGCGGCCGCTACCTCATCGTGCTGGCCAAAGAGCGCGGCATCAAAACCTGCAATGTGGTGCGTCGTGAAAGTTTGTTTGACGATCTTTATGCGCTGGGAGCCGACGCCTGTGTTGTAGACCCAGGGACACCCGATGGATTGGCGGCAGCGGTCAAAAACGCAACAGACGGAGCCGAACTCCTTCTTGGCTTGGATCTAGTTGCAGGCGACGCTACAACACGCATTGGCCGGTGCTTGGCCTCTGGCGGCAAGGTGGTAAACTATGGGTTCATCTCCGGCGAGCCGTGCCGAATGCCGTTCCACGACATGTTCTTCAACAACATCACGCTCACCGGCATGAGCACCGGGCGCGGGCTCGCGAAGCGGGATATGACCGAGATAAATCGAATCTACGAAATGCTGGCGGAGAAAATAGGCACAGGTGAACTGAAAGCTGCCATTGCCGGAACCTACACCCTGGATCAATACGCCGATGCGTTTGCTCATGCGGTGCTGGATGGCGACGAACGCAAAGGCAAAGTTATCCTTAGGCCAAATGACTAACTATACTAGAGCGCACGAAAGCGCTCCAACGTTTCGGCTACAGCGCAGGGGCCACTGCGGCCCTGCCATACGCCCAGTCGGCCTCACAGATCCAGGCCGCGTGGCTGCGCTCAAACTTAAGGAAGGCCAAAGATCAGCGGCCGCGAATAATCTATTACTAAAACCTCGAAATGCCTGACGTTCCATTGACCACCGCGTCACCCAAAGTGAGGCTATTTATGTATGTTACCCGTTTTTTGAGGGCCATTTTGGCTCTAGGGTTTGCGCTAGGACTGGGACTTATGGTGCTCAGTATTAGCGCGCATGCTCAGAACACTGCCGACGCCTCCAGCATCGTTCGTGGCTCTATTATCGACGAGGTCTCTGGGCGCGCGATCGCCTCTGCAGAAGTGACGCTGACAGACGTGGGTCAAACCATGTCAGCGATTATT
The DNA here is from genome assembly GCA_028822445.1 of Rhodospirillaceae bacterium. Classification (GTDB taxonomy): domain Bacteria; phylum Pseudomonadota; class Alphaproteobacteria; order Rhodospirillales; family Rhodospirillaceae; genus WLXB01. The sequence goes on from JAPKDQ010000003.1 coordinate 80,628, forward strand.
GTCACCACAGTAGATGGCGGCTACGAGTTCGGTAAGATTGCAGAAGGACTCTACACAATAGGCGTTACAAGGCCGGGCTATTTGGACGCTCTGGAAATCGACGTCCGTGTTGTTGCTGAACGGGTCACCCGTACAGATTTTAATTTAGCTCGGCAAGCCATGAAGGTAGACGGAATTCTAGTGACCACCAAGGCCATTGGCATCACGCAATTTGGCTCTGTGACAGCAACCCGCTTGGGGCGGGAAGAGATCCGCCGTGGTGCAGGCACGGCGGGAGATATTTTCCGTGGCCTGGATGTATTGCCTGGCGTGTCCAACACGGGGGAGTTTTCTAATTTCACGGTACGCGGTCGCGGACCGCGCGACAACCTGATCCTCATTGACGGCATTCCGTTCGATAAAGTCGTTCACTTCGACCGCAGCCTCGGTGAGGAAGAAGACATCGGCGGCGGCGGACGCTTCTCCATCTTCGCCCCAAACATGATTGGCAGTGCAGAGTTCCAAGCCGGGGGCTGGGAAGCCGCCTATAGTGGTCGCAGCGGATCGCTACTCAAACTGGACGTCGCAAAAGGCAACCCGGACACGCCGTCGATCAGCGCGCGGGTGGATATCGCCGGTGGCGAGATCACCTATGATGGACCCAGTTACCTTTCCGGTAATACCAGCGTGTTGTTCTCAGCCCGCTATTATGACTTTGGCAATTTATTCGAAGTGATTGGTCAAAAAGATATCGGCGATCCTGAACTGGCCGACGTTCTGTTTAAATCAGCAACCGAATTAAATGATCGCCACAGCGTTTCTCTACTCGCCTTGTATTCACCAGAACAGTACAGCCGCGACGTTGAGAATGTTCTGGGGTCAGACAACTTCGAAGACACTTCCCTTCTAATAACGGAGCAAGACAGCATGCTGCTTGGTCTGACGTGGACCTGGCTTACCGGCAACGAAGGTCAGCTCACTAATGCTGTATTCCTTAGAGACAGCGATAAAACTAGCCGCTTAGGTGAAGCCTTCCCTGATCTCACAGGCACTAAGCAAAACCCAGAAGACGTGTTGGTTCGCGAGAATACTCTGAACCTGACGGAGAGCGAACGCGAGTTTGGTTGGCGCGGCGATTACACAACGCGAACACCCTGGGGCATCCTATCCATGGGCGCGCGCTATTCCCTTATGGAACTGGATTTTGATACGCGCATAGACGGCGTCTGGATTCGCTACGTTTATGACCAGGACGATTTCCGGGTAGACCCATCACAAAAATTCGTAGCGCTAACACCGGACCGGATTAACTCGACCTTCGCCACAAAAGAGTCCCGCATCTCTGGGTACATTGATCACACGTTTTACCTAGGCGACGTCACGCTGCGTCCAGGCGTGCGTTTTGATCGGGATGGCATTTCCAACGAGTCTCTATGGTCCCCTCGCCTCTCCGCCGATTGGCAGGTTGGAAGCTCCACGCGTCTCTCTGCGACGGCTGGGGTTTACCATCAAACACCGCGGGCTTTGGAATTGGCCGCTGATCCAACCAATAACCGGTTGGAAAACGAACGCACCAACCAAGTCAGCCTCGGCCTAGAGTATTACTTCACACCGGACCTAAAGATTGCCGGTGAGGTCTACTACCAAGACTTAGAAGGCCTGGTGGTGCCCGGCGACGAAACATCCGGCTTGGCCTTTAACAGTGGCACGGGCGACGGTACAGGGTTCGACTTCAGTGTTCAGAAACGCCTATCGAATGAGTGGTCCGCGACGATTGCCTATTCCTATTCCCGCGCCAAACGCGACGATAACCTCGGCGACGGCGAATATGATGCTGACTTCCACCGCCCACATGTACTCACACTAGCAGCAGCGTGGCAGCCCAATGACAGGTGGGCCTTCGCCGCCAAGTGGAAATACGGCTCGGGTCGACCGACAGATGGTTTCATCATCAACGCCGATATCTTTAATGACCCAAAAAACCTGCGATTCTCGAAAGAACTCACAACTAAAAACGCGGGGCGACTCAGGGATTTCCACGCCCTGAATGTGCGTGTCGATTACCGGCGCCGCATCGGTGGCGTAAGCGTCATCACGTTCTTGGATGTGATTAACGCCTACGGGCGCAACAACATCGACTCCCTGGAATTTGATGAACGCCGGGGCGTTAACGTGTTCGGCGACCTGAGCGTATTTCCCCAGGTTGGCCTAAAGCTAGAGTTCTAGCCGCTCGCCACGGCTTATTCCTTTGGCTGCGGGATCATTTCGTAGATCTCGACCAATTGGCCGGTCGGTGCGCGTAGGTAAATCTGCATAGAGAGACCGGTCGCCGAGGGACCATAAGGCTTAACGACTTTCACGTTGTTAACGACTGCACGGTCATAGAGGCCTTCCAAATTCTTGGCGGTGTGAACCAAAACGACGCCGCCGTAAGCCGTGCCGTCTACCGGCATGTTAAGATGCGGAAATTCAGGCGCGTCTTCAACCATCAACAAGGCGACGGTTGAGCCTTCTTTCGAGGTGAAGGATGTGAAATAGCGCTTAGCCTTTTCATCCCAACCGATCGGGCTGGAATCGCCAGTGTTTTCGCGCGGCTCTCCGGCATAGGAAAACCCCATTACATCACGCCAAAAAATGATGGATGGCTCCAGGTCGGCATAGCGCGCCAAAATCGTAGTGCGGACAAAGCTGGCATAACCGGGCCCGGGCTCCTGGGCAGAAACGGTGGTAGGGAGCATCAAGCTAGCAAGCATGAGAATGAAACGGCGCATGGTGATTTCTCCTTTTTCCATAGGACATCATAGGCGACGCTATCGGGAGCGGCTATAATAACCCCCCATGCCCAACGATGTGAAACAATTTCCAACCGCAACCCATTGGGGTGCCTACAAGGCCACCGTTAAAGACGGTAGGGTAACAGCGGTAATCCCGTTTTCCGGTGACCCCGACCCCTCGCCGATTGGCCCGGGCATGCCCCAGGCCCAAGACGATGCGGTGCGAATCGCCAAGCCTATGGTACGCAAAGGCTGGCTCGACAACCTTAAAAGCGGCGGGCCGAAGAAAGGTGTATCTGGGCGCGGGTCAGATCCCTTTGTAGCTATACCCTGGGATGAAGCCCTGGATATCGCAACCAATGAACTGACACGGGTCAAGAACATCTTTGGCCACGAGTCGATTTACGCAGGCTCCTACGGCTGGGCCTCAGCCGGGCGGTTTCATCACGCTCAAAGTCAAATGCGTCGGTTCCTCAATTTATTCGGTGGCAACACGTTTTCTGTCGGGACTTATTCTTCGGGCGCGGCAGAAATCATAGTGCCCCATATCGCGGGCAGCTGGGCCGACGTCTGCTACAGCGCCAACACCACCTGGGGCACCATTGCCGATCACTCAGAATTGATCGTTGCTTTTGGTGGGCTGGCACTAAAGAATTCACAAGTCCATGGCGGCGGAACTGGACGGCACATCGCACGCGACGCGATGTTGCGCTGTAAAGATAGTGGTGTTGAAACCGTCAACATCAGCCCTATCAGTAATGACGCCGCAGATTTCCTAGACGCCGAATGGATAACACCGCACCCGGGGACGGACGTTGCGGTTATGCTCGGCCTTACTCACACCTTGCTGACCGAAAACCTGCACGATCAAGCGTTTATCTCCACCTACTGCGTCGGTGGCGATGCAGTCACCGCCTACATTAAGGGCGATAACGATGGCATTGAGAAAGATGCGAACTGGGCAGCGAATATTTCTGGCCTCAACGCCGAAGTAATCAAGGGTCTTGCGCGCAAGATGGCACAACGCCGCACCCTCATCACCGTGAGTTGGTCCATGCAGCGAGCCGACCACGGCGAGCAAACCTATTGGATGGCGCTGACGCTGGCCGCTTTCCTCGGACAAATTGGATTGCCCGGCGGTGGCTTTGGCTGCGCCTATGCCGGCGCCGCAGGCATAGGTGGCCCGGGATCGCCCGTCGCGCCCGCCCAATTGCCTAAGGGTGAAAACCCGATTGCGACGTTTATTCCCGTCTCGCGTATTTCAGATCTACTGCTCAACCCTGGCGGCACCTTGCGCTTTAACGGGCAGACGCTCACCTATCCGGATATTCGGTTGGTCTATTGGTGTGGCGGCAATCCGTTCCATCACCATCAAGACCTAAACCGCATGCTGAAGGCATGGCAGCAACCGGAAACCATTATCGTCAATGAAGCCTGGTGGAACCCGCTAGCACGCCATGCGGATATTGTGTTCCCGGTAACCACCACCTTAGAACGCAACGATATCAGCACCTCTGGCTTGTCCTTGCAAATCATGGCTATGCACAAAGCAGTGGAGCCCTTTGGGGAAACTCGTTCAGACCATGATATTTTCAAAGGCATGGCCGGCCGAGTTGGATTGGAAGAGGCCTTCACGGAAAACAGATCTGAGATGGATTGGGTGCAGTGGCTCTATGCAGAAACCTGCAACCGTGCGTCAGACAAGGGCATCAACACGCCCGATTTTGATACCTTTTGGCAGGACGGCATGTTGGAATGGCCATCAAACCCAGAGCGCACCATGTTCGAAGCGTTCCGTGACGATCCACACAGCGCACCGCTGAGCACACCATCGGGCAAGCTGGAATTATTCTCCGAGACTATTGCCTCCTGGAAAGACCCCGGTCAGCCCGGCCATGCGGTTTGGCATGAACCGAGTGAGTGGCTCGGCAGCGAAAAAACCAAAGCCTATCCGCTGCATTTAATCTCGAACCAGCCGGCCACGCGCTTGCACAGCCAATACGACAACGGGGGCTATTCCCAAGCATCCAAAGTGCAAGGACGCGAGCCGGTGTTAGTTCATCCACGCGACGCAGACCGACGTAGCATTAAAGACGGCGACATCGTGCGCCTGTTTAACGACCGCGGCGCGTGCCTCGCCGGAGCCGTCGTTACCCAGCAAGTTCGACCGGGCGTTCTGCAACTGTCGACGGGTGCCTGGTACGATCCCGAAACACCAGGGGAAATCGGCGCAACTTGCGTGCACGGCAATCCCAATCTGCTCACCCACGACGCGGGCACATCGACCATCGCCCAAGGCACCAGCGCCCAAACCTGTTTGGTACAATTAGAAAAGTTCAACGGCGACGCCCCGCCCGTGCGGGTGTTCGAGCCGCCTGAAGTTTTGTAGCAACCACTCCCTAATAACATGCGTTATTATCCTTATATGCCGAAATTTCGTTTTATGTCGCCGCCTCAGTTGATAGCTATATTGCCACCCTCAATGAGAGTGTGGCCTGGCTCGACCGCTTCAAAGGCGACTGCGGGTACAATGACTTCATTAGAGAGGTCAGCGTCATGCGCTTACGGTACCGACCGGTTTAAATGCGCGTTGGTTTGTTTTGTCTTCACCACAATCATGATGATCGCCCACAAAATCGATGCGGCCAGCGCCAAACTGAGCCCGATCGCCTCGCCCCACCACACAACACCATAATGCAAAACCAATAAAGCCAGGGTCATGCCAGACACCACCCGCAACGCGCTGTGCATGGTCGCGGCTGTAGCTTCACCCCCCATGCGAATGTGCAGGATGGCCGTGAGACTAAGAAAGACGATGGGAAAGACGGCGCCTAGGCCAGTCGCGACCGGACCAAGGGCATTAGATGCCGTCACGACAACGGCCACAAAAAGCCCAACCACAAAGGCACGCAGCGGCAGCTCAAACCATTGCGCTGGTTTGCGGGTCTGCTGGGCGGGGATCTTGCCAAGGTTTCTTGTAAGCCAGAAACAAGCCGGATAGGCGATCACATTAATCAGCACAGCTGTCATCGGGGTCCACGGCACCAAGCTGATCGGGAGAGCGAAGAGGGCCCATGTCAGAAAACCGCCGCCAACGGTGACGAAAACAGAAGACCGGGGCGCCAGCCAAACGACGACACTGATAAACGGGGCAACGGCCGCTAAGCTGGCCATGCTGGCAACAGCACTAGCCGCGACAAAGGCGGCGTCCTCTTTTAAGGCGAGCATGACGTAGGCCGGGCCGGCAGAGGTTGGAAAGGCACCAATGAGCGATGCGTAAAACGGGCTAACCCGTTCCGCCATCGCCGTAGCCGCGATGACCACCACTGCGGTCACAACCATTCTGATTGCCAAAGGAACCAAGACTTCTTCCATAACGGCGATGTTGTGCGGCGAAAGCGGGCGGAAGTCCAGACTAGGAGGTGGTGGCCTCTTTATCTGACGAGTCACCGAGCAAGAAATCCGGCACGCGACAGCCGACCGTGCAACATCGGCCAGGTTGGCGATCTGTTTGTTTTCCGTCCTTCCGTTCGAGAAGGTCGCGGTCCATCAGCTGCTGCACGATTTCTTTTTTCTCAGCGACGGGATACTGACGCCAAATCTCGCGTTTCATAGCTGCTGGCGAACCACCGCCGTGCAGAGAGATAACCGAATACCACCCGCCTTGATGGGACGCCGTTAGGTCTTCGACCAAGCGGGCTGTCTGCTTACGATACTCTGTCGGCACATTGGGGTTGCCCTGCAGAACTGCATCAAGCGAGCCTGCTGTTTCTGGATTGTGATCTTCATCGGGCGTAGGCAGCGCGACGATCAAACCGCCCGACACCGTATGGGCGAGGCGATGCATATCGTAAATCTGAGTAGCTAGAAGTAATTTCCCGATATTTGAAAATACCGGCTCTGGCATAATGTTTCCTGAACCGTCTTCGACACCGTAAGCCGAAGCGGCAACGCCAGTCGCATAAAACCCTTCGACGATTTTAATAAGCTCGACCATATCGTCTCGCAAGTGAGTATGGTGCTCGGGATCAAGGCCATTGGCTTCGATCATTAACGCGCTGGCGCCGATCAACAAATCACCGAACCCGGCCCGCGCGCCGATACAAGATTGGCGGTGATGCGTTGCGTAGGTTTGCGCAATGTCACCAGCATGCTCGGTTTCCCCATTGAGAAAAATCCGATCATGGGGCACAAACACGTTATCAAATATGACGACGCCAGTAGTCTGCCCATAACGCTTCGAGAAGACAGCGGCCTCTTCGCCTGGACGTCCAGCCGGGCGCGCAACAATTGTAATGCCCTCCGCATCCACGGGAATGGAACAGCACACGGCAAACGCGGCATCCTCTTTGGTCATTGCTCGGCACGGCATGACGATGAAACCGTGCACGTAAGGCGCGCCGGTGACGATGGCTTTGGTCCCAGAGATCACAATGCCGTCGGGCCGGTTTTCAACCACATGAACATAGGTGTCTTTGACCGCCTGCTGATGCGGCTTTTGAGACCGGTCGCCCTTGGCATCGGTCATGGCGACGCCGTAGGTCTGATCGCCATCCTGCACCTCGGCCATAAAATCTAGAAACCGCGCGAAGTAATCCGTGCCGTGTTCGGCGTCACAACGCTGCGTCGCTTGATAGAGGCCGTTGAAAGCATCATGAACGAGGTAGCGCTGTGCGCACCCAGCCTCGCGACACATGATGCGCACGGCTTCAAGCTTAGCCAGCAAGTCATCGGTGGTACGATCGATATGCAGATTGCGATTCACCACCTTGCCCGACTGTCTCTCAACAGCCGTCATCAGCGGTGCCATTTTTGGGTCAGCAGCGAGGTCGTACGTCACGCCAATGGCGTTGATCCCCGGCTGCAGAGACGGTTCATCTGCGACAGACGTCACCAGCGCGCCATTCACAAACACGCGGGGTTTAAATGCACGCAAACTGTCTCGATAGGCAGCCGTCGATTCAATCATCATGGTTTGTTTCTATGCCTTCCCGAGTAATCGTAAGAGTTCGATGGTGCGAATATCTCGAAGTGCTTTTTCAACAATGGGGTAATCAACAAAATAACCGTCCACCTGTATCGAGGCGAGGCCCTCTTTTTCCGCTTTCTCAAATTCATCCACGATCTTCTGGGACCACGTGATGACCTCATCCGTTGGTGTGAATACCGCATTGGTGGGGTTAACTTGATCCGGGTGAATGCAGAGCTTGCCCCCGAAACCCAAACCACGCGCACGGACGCAGGTTTGCTGATAGGCGCAGTGTTCCTTGATGTGTAGGAACACCGTATCGATGGGGGGCTCTAGCCCGCCCAAGCGAGAGGCGAGCACCATCTCAGAACGAATTGGCAGAAGGGCAAGTTCGTCATTGGTCCATTCGATGCCCATATCGCGGGTATAATCGCCGCCGCCCAAAGACAACCGTTTCACCCGGGATTTGATTTGAGCGATATCACGCACCGCATCCGCTCCCTTGGCTGTTTCAATAATAGGCATGAGATCAATAGAGCCATCTTCCAAGCCACGTTCTTCTTCGAGATTGGACATCAGCCAATCTATGGATTGGAGGTCAGCAGCACTCTCGAGCTTTGGCAGCACGATGCCGTCTAAATTTTTACCGAGCACGCTACAAATATCGCCGTAGCAATATTCCGTCTCGTAGGCATTCACCCGCACATAAACCGCACAGTCCCGTGGCCGCGTGAGAACCTCTTGGATCGTCGTCCGTGTCGCGACTTTCTCGGCGATGGCGACGGCATCCTCCAAATCGAGGATGACAACGTCTGCCTTCAACTGCAGTGCCTTTTCAACACGGCGTGCATGATTACCAGGCGTAAACAAATAGGTGCGATTGGCATGCGGGGTCATACCGCTCTCCTAGCAAATACATTAACGATCAACTTAACGTCTTTTCGTAAGGCCTGTGACTTAAAACGGGACCGCACATTCTTCTGGCGGAAGAATCGTGGTGCGCTTCATGAGACGCTCCTCATTGCCGTCAAAAGGTTCGCGACGGTGCATAGTCGCCGCATTGTCCCACAAAAGTGCATCTCCGTGAGCCCAGGCATGGGTGTACACGAACTCAGGCCTCACACTCCACTCAAACAGATAGTCGAGCAAGGCACGACTTTCATCTCTATCCATACCCACAATCTGAGTGGTCATGCCAGGACAGATATACAACGCCTTGCGGCCACTGACCGGGTGCGTGCGGACGACCGGCTGTTCGATATCAGGCGTGCGCTTCTTCTGGTCCGAGTTGGTTGGAACGCTGTATTGTGCGTTGAAGTTCTCATAAGACTGAATCGCTTTGCGACCCTCGAGCTGCTCTTTGATACGGCCCGACAATCCTTCGTAAGCGGCTGACATATTTGCAAAAGACGTCTGTCCTCCGTTGGCTGGCAGCGTCACCGCATAGAGCAGAGAGCCCACGGCGGGACGCGCTAGGTAAATCTGGTCATAGTGCCAGCCCACCTCCGTATCCGACAGAATGCCAATGGGATTTCCATCAACCCGCATATTAGAGACGTATAAAATTTCTGGGTTCTCAGGTGACAGATACTCTTTGCGAACATGGATTTCCAGATCACCCAGCAGGCGACTGAACGCCACAGCGTCTGGTTCTTCTAAGGCTTGGCCGCGAAAGAGGAGCAATTGATGTTCGGCCCAGAGAGCCTTGACCTCGGCCAGGAGACCATCGCTCACGCTCTCGGAGAGAGAGAGGCCCATGACTTCTGCGCCAAACGATTGCGTCAGCTTGCGGACATCTAAGCCCATGACACGCTCCATACCTATCAAATTACAGTCTAACAAATTTGTACGGACAATTAACCCTTAAGTCCAGCATTCATCCAATCTCATTGGCCACAGCATGATACTAGACAGCCACGCTTTCAACATTGTGGCGGCGCGGCTCTACCAACAATCTGGGTTTGACCTGCTGAAGAAAACGTAGCCGTGGGATTTAGGCTAGAGATCCTTCTCATAGATCCGATAAGTCTTGTAAACGCGCGCGCCAATGGCCTCAAGGGAGTGGCGCGTTTGAGAGTTGTCTTCAAGAACCCAACTCATTTCACATATGGGAAGGTTGAGCTTGAGGGATGCTGTTCGGATCGCCAACATCACCATCAAGCCCACAACAGAGCCTAAGCGCTTGTTCTTAAAGCGAGAAGCGACGCCCATAAGAGGCATCCGAGTCCCTGATGACCAGCCTCGGCGCGTCAGCACGCGCCAGACCAATTTCATCCACCCTTTTGGCCACAGGTTTCCACCGAGGTCAGCAATCATTTCGTTGAGATCCGGGAGCGCTACCGCCATAGCCGCAGGCTCGCCGTCATAGAAGGCAAACCAAACCAACTCTGGAATCAGAATCAATTTAAATTCGCTCGCCATGTGCTTAGCATCGGCCTCGGTCAGGGGAATAAAACCCCAATTGTCCGCCCAGGCTCCGTTGAATAGATCAACGAGAATACGGATATCGGCATCATAATTTTTCGGGTCAAGGTGGCGAAAGGTAAGCCCAGGGTTACGATCAATAGACCGCTGCAGAAACTTCATATGTTTGTGGGGCAGCGCAGTATCCATGGGCGTTAAGAATGCAAACAGATCTCGCACCTTCTCAAATCCAGCACCATCCAACAAAGCCTGATAGTAAGGCCGCGCGTGGGTCATCGCGACCCGCGGCGAAATCTCGAACCCGTCAACCAAAAGGCCCGATTCTTCATTGATGTTCAGGCTGAACGGCCCACGCACCCTTGAGATACCTCGTTCTTTGAGCCACGCCTGGGCGACAGAAAATAACGTATCCGCAACAGCTTGTTCGTCAACACAGTCAAAAAAGCCGAAGAAGCCAGTCGCATCGTTGTGCTGCTCGAGATGACTACGGTCTACCTGCGCTGAGATGCGGCCAAGGACAGCACCATTGCGTTCAGCCAAAAATAGCTGTGCCTCACCATGGGAGAACCATGGGTTCTTTTTTGGATTGAGCTGATTGCGTACCATCATTTTAAGAGGTGGCACCCAAACAGGGTCGTCGCTAAACAGGGCAGACGGCAGCGCTAGAAACGCATTCATGTCTGCCTTGCTCGTAACAGGCCGCGCGATGATATCAACCGTGCTCATAAGAAACCACGCACTGCTATGACGACGTTACAAAATCGCCGTCATCGTTTTGCTTCATATCCTCGCGCTGACGGTGCACCGGATTGGCGGTGTGGGGCCAGTTGGGAGTTAAAGCCGCAACGTAGGGGTATGTCTCTGCCACTTCTTCATCGTATCCCAAATTAAATACCGTCTCTGACCGAGGACGCATTTTTATTTTCTCGTACATCGTTCCAAGAATACGATCCCAGAGGTAATTGGTGATGCCGTAGTTTCCGTTTTCATTGTGGAAGTGATGCGCCATATGCAGCTTCTTTATGCGCTTCACCCAACCCCATTGCGGGGCATAGCCAAGGTGCTGAATGCAATGAATGAATTCGTAGAAACATGTCTGCAAGACGCCAGCACATAACGCGGCAGCGGCTCCAGGCCATCCGGCAATTGCGAACCCGACGGGCACCGTTGCCAAAGCTACTGTCGGCAATGTTGTATAAAGAGCCCCAAACAGAACCATCAGATTGTTAGGGTCTGAGTGATGGTCATAATGAATACGCTTCCACACGGGTGCGGTGAGTTTTGATTTCCACATCCATTTCGAATGCAAAACACAACGATGAAGCACGTACCAGACTAAGGGATAAATCAGGACGGTAGCAACGACAGCCATGGCAATTCCTGTAAGCGTGGCAAGACCATTCATCCAAGCCCATATCGTGTACCCCGCCATAACCGCTGACAGTACAAAATAGGCGGCAATTGCGTAGTAATGAAAATAGGCAGCCGCCAGATCATTTAAGTTCATGCGATCCAGGTGGTAGTCCCGGTCCGACCAAAAACCGATCTTTAATGCCATGATCTTTCCTATCCATTTCGCCGCAAGACTGCGCCGCTGATATTTATCTATAGTGGACCGGGGTAAACTCAACCCCTAGCGCAGGTTCTAGGCCCTCTATCAACCGTTGTTCTCTAAGTTTACCACAATCCATAGACCAATAGTGCCAAACAGCGCCAAAGGCAGCCAGGCCGCGACAATGGGCGGCAACGCACCAAACTGCCCCATGGCCAGGAGCATGTTGTCAGTCACAATAAAGACAAAGCCCAGCGAAATTCCGTAGACGACGACCATGACGGCACTGCCCTGGCGATGGTGCGCAAAAGCGGCGATCGCGGCGAGCAACGGCATCAAAGCGAGCACCATCGGACCTGCCAATTTCCTCTGCAACCAGGTGTCATAATAATATTCGGGGCGTGTCCCCAAGGCCATTTCCCGTACATAATGCTCAAGCTCATCGAACGTCAACTCGCTTGGTGGATTGGCCAATTTATTGAAGTCGCCTGGCCTGAGTTTGGTTTCCCAGGTTGGGCGATCGACAAGAAGCGAGTCGCCATTTCCTCCGACGCGCTCGATTCCAAATAAATTCCATTCTGTCTCTTCCCAGATCGCCAGCCGAATATTGATAATGTCCGCGACTGCATCTGTATCTGTTTGATTGAACAAGCGAATATCGTTCAAAACGGATCCATTCTGTAGAACGTGACCAACGCGAATAATTGTGCCGCCTTCAATCACCCAAGCTTCCTTGCCATCGACAATTTCGCCCCCCGGCTTGTAACCGGCGCTTTTCCAATCTTCCAACTGAGCGTTGAACCGAACAACGACCCGGTCTGAGAAGAAAAAGAGGATCACGGCTAGGATAGCGCCAACGCCAACCAAACCTCCGACAAGACTGAGAACCGACCGGCCCGCTGCGCGCATAGCGATGATTTCACTGTTTCGCGCCAAGACAACCAAGGCTGTAAGCGCGCCTAGCAACCCAGCCAGCGGCGCAACTGTTTCAATGATGGAGGGAACTCTGAGCATAATATAACGGCTCAGTGCATCGACCGCCTGCCCACCACCTTCAAGAACAGCGTCAGCATTGGCCAATAAATCTAGCATTTGCAGAAACACGACGAGACCCAACAGCAGGGCAAAGAAACGTATGAGATAGGCTTTTGTAAGGTACCAAGATAAAATCATATCTACAGAGTACTACCCTCGGCTGCCACGGAACAGCCTTACGATGCTGCCCGTCATATTTGACCACCGGTCTTCAAGGCGCTGCATCGGCGTTGCCCCTGCGACAATCTCCGTCTTCAAAAATAAATACGACGTGCCCGCAATAAACAAGGCGAACGGAAGCCATAACGCCACCCCCGGCGCGATGCCGCCGGCGGAGGCGTAGGCCTCACTAAACTCGAGAACTTTATGATAGACGACGAGCGTCAAAAGCCCAACGACCAAGCCAAAGGATTTGCTGGCCCGGCGGGTCATAATACCAAGCGGCGCCGCCAGCATCGGCAAGAATAAGATCGATAATGAAAAAACGATGCGGCCGTGCAACTCGGCAGCCACGGCCTCTGGTGGAACCAATTGTTCCGGGAACAACTCAGGATCAGAAACATCCGCAGTTGAGCCTGTTTGTCCGGCATTCATATTGGCCAAATAGCCACGCAGAAGTTCATCCAGACTCAACTCACGTTCATCACCGCCACGGGATCTAAATCGAATCAAGTCTTCGAGATTGAGCGGCCAATCGAAAACATCAAAGCTCACCGTGTCTGCGGATACTACTCCAGGCGACCATTCAGAACGGTTCCCTTGGAACAGACGTAAGCTGGTCTGACTATCTACACCGCCAGTATCTAAGCGTCCACGCTTGGACGTTAGCGTAACAATTGTGCCATCGTCTTTCTGTTGATGGACAAAAACACCAAACAATTCGCGACCCGCACCGCGCGATTCTTCAACACGAAGGGTGTAGCCATTCGGCAAATCCATAAACACGCCCTCGCCGATGCCGGACTCAAGCACACCGCTGGTGACATTAAAGAGCAGTGCACGATAAGCATAGCGACTAATAGGCTGGAGATAGCCAACAAGAATGAGATTAAAGATCATCATTAGAAGGCCAAGAATGACAGCTGATCGAATTAGACGACTCAACCCAACCCCAGAGGATTGGATGGCATCTAGCTCTGATTGTGAAGATAATCTCCGAAATGCCAGAAGTACGCCCAGAAACAAAGCGGCGGGCAGTGCTAAACCGATATAGTGAGGAATGAGATTAAACAGCATCTGGACAACGACCAGCGTCGAGACGCCATTCCCCACCGCGATATCGAGTAACCTCAACATCCGTTCGAGCAGCAGAATAACCGCCGCAACCAAGAGTGTTACGAACAGCGTCGGCATAATCTGCCGCAAAAGATAGAGGTCGAGAGCTTTAAACATCAATCTCGGATTTGCCGGATTTGCAGCGCCTGACTTGTGGTTCCCTGGGCCTGCACCAGCCCGTCGTTTTACGACCTTTTTTAGCCGTTTCCCACAAATACATAACTTTACAATAACCACCATGGCGTGACATCACAAGATCGTAAAATCAAAGCTTTTGAAACATTATGTAAGCTAGTAGAAAGTGAATATTACTCTTTGTTAGGCGTGCAATTTTGACCCCAGAGACCATTGCCATCATTAGCAACCATCTCAGCACCCGAAACCAGAGTGGCCGGGCATGGCTGAACGATATAATTGCCGACAAACCATGGGTGCGTCACTTTTCAATCGATCACATCGGCGACATCCCGCTCGCAATCACAGAATGCGCCAACGCCGGAATAGCGATTATCGCAGTTGACGGAGGCGATGGCACGGTCGGATTGGTGTTCTCAGCACTCCTCAATGACGGACCCTACGAGACCCCTCCCACGCTGGCCTTATTGCCCTCTGGAAAAACGAATATGACTGCGACTGCCTGGAGTTTGTCTGGAGATCGACAGGAGGCGCTTTCCTCCCTGCTTAGAAGACATAAAAATGGCACGCTCTGCCGCACTTTTCATACGCAACCAGTCCTGACCTTAAAAGAGAGTGGCAGCCGAGATCGTCACGGTGCTTTTTTTGGGGGCGCGGACATCGTCGACGGCATTCTGTATTGCCGCAAAAAGATTTACCCCATGGGCTGGCCCAATACACTGTCCCACCCTGCAGCCGTGGCCATCTTATTTTGGCGCGCGATGACGAGTGGCGGGGACCGCGGGTCGGTCCATATCCGCGACAATGACGCAAGCTGGGGCGAAGATGGCAGGTTTTACATGGTTATGGCCACTACCATGGACCAGCTGCTGCTTGGCATGCGCCCAGACCCAAAGGTCGGCAAAGGCGTGATCCATTACATCAGCCTAAGAACCGGTGCGTTTGCGCTCTTGTCGACAGTTCTAAACCTCATTAAGCGTCGGTTCACCCATAGCAAAGTACGGACTGTCCGCCGCAGCACATCTCTCACATTCACATTCAATGGCGGCTACACATTGGACGGAGAACTTTACGACGCGACCGAGGACAAACAGCTCACCATCGATGGCGATCACTCGCTTAGGTTTGTCAGATGGTAACCCAAACCCTTGAACAACTGATCGCAGAGGAAAGCACCACAACCGCTTTTCCTGCAGCGGGGGCAATGGTCGAGCACCTTAGAACTACCTATGGAACGGGTACCCGCGCCATAGTGTTTTACGGCTCGGGCCTGAGGCTCGGTACAGACGACAACCTTATGCTCGATTTCTACGTGTTGGTGGATAAGTTAACAGCCGCACTCGGCAATCCAATAAGCGCAGCGTTTGGCGCCATACTGTCACCAAACGTCTATTATCATGAATGTGAGTTCGAGGGCCGCACAGTCCGCGCAAAAGTCGCGGTAATGACCCTAGGCGCATTCACACGCGGCATGGCCGAAACCACATTTGCCCCAACACTTTGGGCCCGGTTCGCCCAACCCGCCGCTATTGTTTACGCCAAAGACGATTTGGCTCAGGCAACTGTCACTCGGGCACGGGAACGCGCTGTCAAAACACTATTGGCAAAGACCCGGCCCCTGATCGTGGGTCCTTGCACAATTCGAGACCTATGGGTGCGAGCGCTCCAGGTAACCTACAGCACCGAGCTAAGGCCCGAAAAAGGCTCTAAGGCTGAAAACCTTGTGGCCATGCAGGAAGAGCGTTTCAACAAAGTCGGCTATGCTGCAATGGACGCTCTTAGGATTGACCTGGGCTCAGAGAGCGCCCTCGATTATGGGGCAGTCTGGGCCTGGCGTTTAAGACGGTGGTGGGGTCGACTGCTCAACGTTCTGAGATTGATAAAGGCAGCCTTCACGTTCAGCGGTGGCCTTAATTACGCCGTGTGGAAAATAGAACGCCATTCGGGTGTCAAAATCGAACTGACTAGCCGCGACCGGGCGCACCCAATTCTGACAGGCATACGATTAATCTTCAGAATAAAACGCGAAGGCGGACTAAACTAGCCTGCTAGCCCAGCGCGGCTTTTTTGCCGGACTCTGCTGGCAGCATGCCTAGGCTATCTGCAACATCTGCGAACACTTCAATGATGCGATCAATCTGTTCGATTGTATGCGCGGCACACAAACTACACCGCAACAGAGTGAAGTTCTGAGGCGTTGCCGGTGGTAGAGCCAAATTAACGTAGACTCCACCATCCATCAGCCCGCGCCAAAAAGAGACGCCGGTTTCGGCATCTGGTGCCACCACGGCAACAACAGGGCTGATATCACCACCAAGAATAAAGCCTATATCCACCAGACCTTTATGAAGGTGCTCAGCATTGCGCATCAACCGCTTGCGCAAAGCGCCACCACTTTCGACCAGTGCGAGAGAAGCCTTCGCAGAAGCAACCACAGACGGCGGCAAAGAGGCCGTGAAAATGTAAGGACGACAGGCCAAGCGCAATAAGTCGAATTGCGGGTGACTGGAAACACAGAAGCCGCCAACTGTTCCGATACTCTTTGAGAACGTACCCACGATGAAATCGACGTCGTCTTCTAAACCCACTTCCTCTGGCAGACCGCGACCGTAGCGACCAAGCACACCTAATGAATGAGCTTCATCGCTGAGCAAGTACACGTCTTCATATTTTTTCTTAACGGCGACGATTTCAGCCAGCGGGGCTTTATCGCCGAGCATGGAGTAGATGCCTTCTATGACAATTAACTTGTTCCCCGGCTTCTTAGACAATCGCGCCAAGCGCTTGTCTAAGTCGGCAGCATCGTTGTGCTTGAAACGAATGATCTGCGCATCACCCATCCGCACGCCGTCATAAATACTTGCATGACAATCCGCATCCATGAGGATGTAATCGTCTGGGCCGACCAACGTTGATAAGATGCTGAGGTTAGCCAGGTACCCGGTTGAAAAAACAATGGCGTGATCCTTGCCAAGGAAATCACTCAACGCATACTCAAGCGCTTTGTGTCCACTGTAAGTTCCGTTGGCAACCCGGCTACCGGTTGTCCCCGTGCCTTCTGCATCAAGCGCGTCATGAGCTGCTTTTAAAGATTCAGGCGCAAACGTAAGGCCAAGGTAATTGTTGGTGCCAGCTAGGATCGTATGCCGGCCACAAATCATGGCCTCTGTCTGAGACAAGACCTCATCCATTTCCACTTGAAACGGATCATGCCCGCCATCACCGACAAGGCTATCGCGCCGGGCGCGGAGGGACCCAAAGCGGTCAAATAAGTCAGCCATGCTCTTCCCTAACAATCTCTGTGGCAGCAACGACCAACTGCCCCACTGTTTCGATATCCGGCAGCACGTTGAGCGGCACTGAAATATCTAAACGGTCCTCTAGAGCTGCAATGAACTCCATAACTAAGAGTGAGTCGAAATTCAGGTCTTCGGTAAATCGAGTCCCATGTTTAAGGATCACGTCGGTCTTATTGAAAGTCTGTAAAACCTCCAGAACCGCAGCTCGCACGTCTGGCGACGCGCCGTCGCTAGGTTCAGCCGACATTGTTTAACCCTTTAAATATGGGGACAGGCGACGCCCTGAGTCTCACATCCCACTCCACGTAAACAAACACTAAGTGGAATGACAGAACGGTGACAAGTAACTTTAAAAGTAACGTTTCAAAACATTTTGTGAGCAATACCAATCGATTGCATCTTTAAAACCGGCCTCAAGACCCCACTTTGGCTGCCAGCCTTCCGGACGCGGCCCTTCCGCCACCCAATCACGATGAAGTAGCTCGGGCACTTTTCCGATCGTCAGCATGGCCGGAGACCGAATCAGGAGCGCTTTGAGGCTGCCAATGCACCCCATTGCCCACAAAAATATGTTCGGTAGGTAAACAAGTCTAGCTGGTCGACCCACCCCCCTTTCTGCAGCATCCGCCAAGTCTTGCCAACTATATCCCCCGACCTGACCGTCATCAATTTCGAGCGGCGCGCTGCCTTGATCTCCTTGGCAACAGACAAGAACAGCCTCCGCAACATCGCCCACATGGATCAAAGACATGCAGGTGTCGGCGGGACCCGGCGCAATCATGAAGCCGTTCACCGCCATCTGAAAAAGGCGCACTGTCTCTCGGTCACCGGGTCCATAGATAGCCGGAGGACGCAGGATCACCGTGTTAAACTTTTGAGCATACTCATTCACGACCATCTCAGCGGCACGCTTACTGGCCGCATAGGGTGACAGTTTTTCTTCGCGGGCCGCCAAAGACGACACCAAGACGAACCGCTTAACGTCAGCTTGGACAGCGGCCTCGGCAACGGCCCGGGTTCCATCTCGATTGACCCGAAAGAAAGCATCCCGGTTCAGCGCCTTGATCGCCCCCGCCGCATGGACCACGACATCAGCGCCGGACACCAACTCTGTCAGCCCTACTTGGTCCTCAAGCGTTCCAGTAATCCACCGCAGGCCATCATCGGTGTCTAAGGGCCTTGGATGACGGTCCAGCGCCCGAACATGATGTCCCTTTTCCCGCGCCGCACGAATGATGTGACCACCGAGAAATCCAGTCGCTCCCGTCACAGCAATGGTAAAAGGTTTTGTCACGGCTAGGACGGCGCGCTATGCGCTGGGAGCCAAAGGTTGAAGATCACCCGTCAAGAAGCTCGCCTTGGCTTTACCGCGCGCGAGTTTACCAGACGATGTTTTTGGCAACGTCCGCGGCGGAACGAGAATCACATCACAGGCCAAGCCAACTTGATCTTGAACACGCGCCCTCACTTCGGCCGCAATGGCGTCGCGAACATCTGCTGCCGACGGCCGGCACTGCACCAATATAGTTGGCTTTTCGCCGCCATCATCTTGTTCCAGGGTGAAGGCTGCCGCGTCTCCTGACCGCATGCCCTCCATACGCTCAACCGTCCACTCAATATCTTGCGGCCAATAATTGCGGCCATTGACAATCATCATATCTTTGGATCGACCGACGATGACTAATTCATCACCAATGAAATAGCCAAGGTCTCCGGTATCGAGCCAACCATCATGGATGCAAGCATCCGTTGCTTCCTGATCGCCATAATAACCCCGCATCACGCTTGGGCCGTCAAAAAATACGCGTCCGATTTCCCGCTCAGCCATGGCCCTGCCATATTCGTCACGGATTTCGACTGTATGGCCAGCAATGATACGACCACAGGCAACAAACGTCCGACCAACGCCAGAGCCGTCATCCTCTACGGGAATAGCACGGTGATTGTCGCCTAATTCTTGCTTGGAAATATGGTCGAGGATCATACCCGTTCCTGGTGTGCTAAAACTCACACCGAGAACGCATTCGGCCAGACCATACGATGCATTGAAGGACCGATTAGAAAAACCACAGGGCCGAAAAACATCGTCAAAACCGCGCATCACAAGTGGCTTGATCATTTCGCCACCAATGCCCGCGACACGCCAACTGGACAAATCCAGGTCAGGTGCCGTTGCACTGGACGATGCAAACCGGCGACTACACAGCTCATATCCGAAGCTTGGCCCGTAGGACATCGTGCCTTTATTATCACTGATCAGTCTTAGCCAGGTCAGCGGCCGGCGCGCAAAATCTTCCGTGGAGAGATAATCAACAGTGGTCTGTGAGGTTAAACACCCCAACATAAAACCAACCAAGCCCATATCATGATAGAAGGGGAGCCAGGATACCGCGCGCTCTCCTGATGCATTGCCGACTGCTTTGTTCATGGCTGCACAATTTACCATAAGGTTTGTGTGCGACACAGCGACCCCCTTAGGAAAGCGTGTGCTGCCCGAACTGTATTGCAGATAACACAGGTCATCCGGACCACCGGACTTCAAACTATCGCCTTTAGGCAGTGCGGTGAGATCGTTCAACGTTCCGATCAAAAGCAAATCAAGTCCGTTGGTCGCGTCTTCGACAAATGGCAAGAAACCTTCTGGTGTAATCACCATCCTCGAGCCCGAGGACGTAATCTGATTGCGAATTTGATCAACGTAGGCGTCACGGCGACCAAACGCGACAGGCGTCGGCATCGGTACGGGGATGGCCCCCGCGTATTGGCACGCGAAGAATGCGACAAGAAAGGCTGGCGCAGTCTCAGCTAAGAGAGCGACACGGTCGCCGGGGACAACTCCACCACCAACGAGATTCAAAGCCGCAGCTTTTGCACGCGCACTCAGCTTGGCAAAAGGCAGGACATGCTCCAAATCGCCGCGAGACGAATAGAAGTTAAACCCTGTCTCGCCCTGCGCCGCATAATCAAGCGCATCGGGAAGCGTCGGAAAATCAGCCAGCCGCTTTGAGAGATTAATATTATCTGTGGGTGTTGGTGAGGACATGGCCCGTCCGAAGGGTAACGAAAGAAAAGTAATTTACTTTATCTACACCGGACAGGGAACCGGTCAAATCAAGCTTTGCAACAAGTCTTTCACATCATCACGCTACTCCCCCTTAGTCCGCGTCGGCCCCTTTTACAGGACCGTGAATTGATGCCCCCAATAGTGAGGCGGTTTCATTCGTTAACTGTCCAATGGCCTCAGTCTATTCGCCGCATCAATCTCTCGCAGACTAAGAGGCACCACTCTGCCTTAGTCTGGTCTTACGGAAAAGGGCCAAGATTCAACGTTTAGGCCTTTTTCGCCTGGCTGGCCGAAGCCACATAAACCCCACTTTGTTGACGGATTTGGGGTTCCACTTCCACAAGTTAACGTTAGTGTTAGGTATTGTTTATAGTCCCGGAAGGTGCTTATGACAGGCCGTTATGCTCTTAGTTATGCCCCTGAAAAAGGGGCTCGTTCGCAGGTTTCGGTCGGGCTCGGCTGGGCGGCGATATAGATTATTTTATATTTATAGCAGCCTGTGGTCAAAGCAATCAGAAACCGAGCCCGCATGCAGCAGCCCGCCGTGTTGGGCCAAGGCTCTCCTAGAAGGCCAATGCGCATTGTTAAACGCATCCCATTTGGGCCAACTTGAACACGGGGGAAAAGAAAGACGGATAGAAAAGGACACATTATGTCGGCCAGGGTTGACCGCGCGTTTACACGCATCGCTGAAGGGCAAGTGCATTATCGAACCTGTGGAGACAAGTCCTCAGGAGACCGTAAACCGCTCTACATGATTCACGCCTCGCCCTCCTCCTCGGTCAACCTTGTGCCGATTATGGAAGTCTTAGGCGAGACCCGGCGCGTAATTGCTCCGGATACACTGGGGTTTGGAGATTCCCCTCCACCAACACAAGACATCCCTAAGGCCGATGATTACGCTGAAAGCATTGTGCGGGTCATGGACTCCCTGAGTCTAGACCAATGCGATGTATATGGTAGCCACACGGGGGCCCACATCGCCTGCGAATTTGCGATTAATTATCCAGACAGAGTTGGTCGATTGGTATTCGACGGCATTGGAATGTTTTCACCGGAAGACAAGGCGGACTTCCTGGCGAACTACGCTCCTGAAGTGCACCCAGACGAATTCGGCAAACATCTCATTTGGGCCTGGAATTTTGTTAGAGATCAAGCCCTTCACTTTCCATACTTCAAGCGCACACCCGAATTTCGCCAAGCCAACGCATCCATGCCGACACCGGACTCGATACAGCGGATCGTTTTAGAAGTCTTAAAAGGACTCACCACCTATCACAAAGGATACCACGCCGCGTTTGGCCATGATGATCGGGCCCGCCTGCCGTTGATCACACACCGCACACTATGCACAGCGTCCAAGGACGACCCACTTGTCGGCGGTGTAGAGGAAGCCGCGTCTTTGGTCCCCAATTCAGAAAAAGCAGTGCTTCCGAACGAGCGCACACCTGAAGACGTCGCGGAAAAAGCGTTAAAAATAAACGCTTTTCTCGACAGCCCCTAAATTACTAGAGCGGTGGCCCTGCAATCGTAATCATGAGAGTTTCTGTCCGCGGCGCCCGGAACATAGTCACAGTCTTTCCATTTGTTTGCGTGCTCGCACCACGGCCAGAAAAAGCGGCATCGATATTAACACCCACCCAATCTGGACCCTCAGCCCAATCCGGCAACACGCGGTCCACAAGAATTGAAACCGCATTAACGTTGCGCAATCGAACGAGTAAGCTTTGCTCTGGCAGCGCGGCCATTAAATTCGCGGAGGTCAGCCCCTCGGGTGGACCAATCAACTCAAGTGTTGTTTGACCATCCGTTGATCGGCCAACGAATCGGGCACGTCCGTCTGCCAAGGGCACAAAATCAAACCCAAGGTTGAATGGCGCTCGCTCAAAGACGTCCGTCAATGACGTGCGACTCACTCCCAAGCTTGCCGTTTTACGCAAAGGGTCAGCCAGCAATGAATACTGCTGTTGTTGTGGCGCGTTCGGTACTGAGGTTCTTTGACCTGACACATAGTACATGTACACGGACAACCCCAGCAGCAGGCTGTAAACAACATATCTTAACCGTTTTGGCATAGCTCTGTGGGCACCCTAACCTTCAGCGTTCTCACGCCGAAATCCTGTCGCCGTTCTGTCGCTTTGGCTTAACGTGGCCAACATCGCGGCGTATTGTCACTATAGGTAGTGTTACTCTCGAAAAGCGTGATAATCGAGGAGAAGGCGCAATGTCAGAGAAATTATCGAATCAATCAATCACTGAACAGTGGGCGCGGAACGCGAAAAATCAGCGAGCACGCTTTGCTGATTACGCCCTAGATCCGGCCCATACGGTCACCACAACTCTCTATGATGGTCTGGCGCGAGTAATATGGAACAGCAGCGTAATAGCTGAAAGCGTTAACGCGATAGAGCTTCACGAACGAAAGCACGACCCCGTTTTTTATTTTCCACAGAAAGACGTCAAGCTTAAGCTGTTCACACGAACCGATCATGCAACACACTGCCCCTACAAAGGTGATGCATCCTATTGGTCACTCAACGCCGACCGAGACTTGGCAGAAAATGCAGCTTGGGCGTACGAGTCGCCGATAGAAGCGATGTCCACAATCAACGGCTTCATGGCTTTCTACCTAGACGCCATGGGTAAAAAATTTGGCCTAATACTAGAAACCACTTGATACAAAAGCCTTTTAAGCCAGCATTTTAGACCCTCACACGTCTGTAAGGTAATTTTACGCATGTATGATTGGCGTATTACCTCTTCGTTTCTATGATGGGTGTGTCAGGTATGATGCATACGCAAACAACCGAGACGCCTTTTTCAAGCCGCGATGACGCGGCACACTAAATGGAGTTCACTATGTCAGACAGCAAACTAAACACACTCACTCTCGCCGCTGCCGTTGCCGGTGCCGTTTCAATGGCAGCCATGACAATCCCATCAACAGCGTCTGCTGCTGGCAAAGAAAAATGCTACGGCGTTTCTAAGGCCGGTGAGAATGGCTGCGCAAACATTTCAGGCACGCATTCATGCGCTGGTCAATCGACAGTCGCGTTTGACAACGGCGAATGGAAACTGGTTGCCGAAGGCAGCTGCGTCAAAATGGGTGGCAGCCTTGAAGGATCGGAAGGCGTCAACGAAGAGGCCGCAATGAAGGCTAGCTAAGCCGCGCTCTGGTAATAAGAGAGCGTCAAAGGTGCCTCCCCCCTCTCCCCAAGACCCTTCAACTAGCTCAACTCGGCCAAGCCCGATTCCTGCGGCAGCAGGGGTCGGGCTTCGCCACCCACACATAGCTGCCTTTGCAGACGGGGTCGCGGAAGCGACATGGGTTGAAATTCACAGCGAAAATTTTTTTGCGCCCGGCGGCCCACGCATGGCGCAACTGGATCGTGTCCGAAAGAACTATCCCATCAGTTGCCATGGCGTCGGCTTGTCTCTTGGAACAGCAGAAGGTTTGGATCAAGACCACCTTCGCACGCTGTGCCGCTTGGTCGATCGCATAGACCCTATCCTTGTTTCAGAGCACTTATCATTCAGCGTGGTCGATAACATCTACGTCAACGATTTGCTGCCTTTGCCTTACACCGAGGAAGCCCTTGAGGTTGTCACGAGAAATATTGACCAAACCCAGGAAGCTCTCGGGCGACAAATTCTTTTGGAAAATCCATCCTCCTATCTCACATTCACAGACTCAACATTTACTGAGTGTGCATTTCTTTCAGCGTTGGTTGAACGCACCGGTTGTGGATTACTTCTCGACGTCAACAACATCTACGTTAGCGCACAGAACAACGGTATCGATGCAGTCGCGTATTTAGATGGTATTCCCGGCAATGCAGTTCAAGAAATTCATTTGGCGGGCCACACGGTCAATGGCGCCGATGATGACCGGCTGCTTATTGACACACATGGCGACGTCATTGCTGACCCTGTCTGGACCCTTTACGAAAAAACCTTAAATAAGATCGGACCGCGCCCGACGCTCATCGAGTGGGATACGAATATTCCTGAGCTCAATAAACTTCTGGCCGAGGCGGGTAAGGCGCAAAGCCGCTTAGATGCCATATCCGACAATAAGGGTTCGACCCGTGTTGCATGAACTTCAACGCAACTTCGCATCTGTTGCACTTAAAAATGTGACAGCACCACTACTGCCTCACATTGAGGGCCCAGCTGGCAGCAAAGAACGACGGTTAGGCGTCTATCATGCCAATACAATCAATAGCCTTATTGACGTTCTTTCTGACGCGTACCCCGTTACTCAACGAATTGTAGGTGAGCGGTTTTTTAGCACGCTCGCAAAAAGCTTCATCGAGACCGCACCACCGCGCCAACCAACTCTTTTTCGCTATGGCAGTAGCCTCGGGGATTTTCTTGGTGACTTCGCACCAGCACAAGACGTGCCCTATCTGGCAGATATAGCTAGACTAGAATGGGCAAGAATAGCGGCTTACTTTGCTGAAGACTACGAGCCGCTTAATCCTCAGAAATTGTCAGCAATCGGTCCAGAAAAGATTGGCGATGTGTGCTTCAAGATTGCCCCTTCCCTTCATCTCGTTGAATCACCCTACCCAATTTTCCAGGTTTGGGCTGTCAATCAGCCAAGCTGCAACACCGTGCCCGCAATAGATTTCACAAACGCTGAACAGGGTTTTGTCTCTCGGCAAGCGAACGAGGTCTTTCAACACGCAGTTACGCCGGGAACATTTCATTGGCTCAGAGCCTTATCTGACGGTAGCACCCTTGGCGCCGCAACCAATGATGCCATGCGTCACGATCAGAACTTCGACCTACAGAACACACTTCGCCAACACCTGGCAGACGGCACATTCACGACCATTTACATCTAACAGAGCGACCTTTTTGGATAACGAGAGCGAAGGACGAGAACAATGATCAACTATATTGAAAAGCTCAGCGGCCATTCTTGAACAGTTACTCCTCAAATGCCGTGCGTCCGAACATGGCATCGCTAATTTCTCCAGCATCCCCTAATTGCCTCGCCGCCTCATTTTAACGCGAACCAAGGCCCCAAATATTTTTGGTGCCTTAATTTAGTAACGAACCGTATTAATTAAGAAGTCCGGGGGCTCAATTTCAAATTCCATTCTCGCTTGATGGATGAAAGAAAACCGGCGCATAGCCTACTTATTCAGAGAATAGTCCGCAAACCTGGCTCTGAGGCCGGCCTTCAAAACCTTCCCAGTAGCGCCAAGAGGGAGGGAGCTAACCCACTCAATAGCGTCCGGAAGCCATAGCTTTGGAACCTTTTCGGCGAGAAACTCTCGCACCTCGGACAGAGACGGCCTGCTATCGCCTTCAGATACACACACCAGAAGGGGGCGTTCCAGCCATTTCGGGTGAGGAACACCAATAACAGCAGCCTGTTTTATCGCGGGGTGTCCGACAGCAGCGTTCTCGAGGCCAACTGAGCTAATCCACTCGCCGCCTGACTTTATGATGTCCTTGGCACGGTCCGTAATCAGCATGTAGCCATCAGCATCGAGCGTCGCGATGTCGCCCGTATCAAACCAGCCATCAGACGTTAGGGCGCTTTCATCAGCCTTATAATACTCGCTGATAATCCACGGCCCCTTAACAAGCAGCCGGCCAGATGTGATTCCATCGTGCGGTAACTCATCACCATCATCATCGACAATGCACATATCAACGCCGTAAATCGCGCGACCTTGCTTGACTTTAATCGGCATCTGTTGATCTCGTGGTAGATCAAGGAATTTTGGCTTCAACGTGTTGACGACACCTACGGGGCTCATTTCAGTCATACCCCAGGCATGATGCACGGTGACCCCGTGTTTCAATTCAAACCTATTAATAATTGATTCAGAGGCTGCTGCACCGCCAACAATAACTCGGGCCAATCCTTTTGGTGCACGACCCATTTTGTCCATATGGTCTAGCAGCCCCATCCACACAGTCGGCACACCCAAACCCATGGTTACGTGCTCTTGGTCCATAAGCTCAAATAAACTTTTGCCATCCAATTTGGGGCCCGGCATCACGATAGGAACACCAGCGATCGGCGATGAGTAGGGAATACCCCACGCATTGACATGAAACATTGGCACGACGGGAAGCACAATATCATGGGTGCGAAGATCAAGCGTGCTAGCGAAGCAACTTGCCATGGCATGGAGAACAGTGGCGCGGTGACTATAGAGAACACCTTTTGGATTTCCAGTCGTGCCAGACGTGTAACACATGGACGCCGCCGCATTCTCGTCGAACACAGGCCAGTCATATTGATCTGGCACGCCAGCGATTAAGCCTTCGTAATCAAGGGCCCCCGCCGGAGACCCCGCTGGAATCCCCGCCGCATCCGACAAGGAAATAAAACTCTCTACTGCTGGTGTATGCGGCTGAATACGCGCAACTGTCTCGGCCATATCCGTATCAAAGAAGACGAGACGGTCTTCTGCATGATTAAGAATGTAGACCATCTCTGCGTCGGCGAGGCGAAGATTTACCGTGTGACAAATCGCGCCAATGCCCGAGACGGCGTAGTACAGCTCTAAATGCCGGTCAGAATTCCAGGCCACTGTCGCAACGCGATCACCGGGCTTAACGCCCAACTCGATAAGGGCATTGGCAAGGCGCTGGGATCGCTCGTAGATCTGACCATACGTGCTGCGATGCAACGTGCCGTCGACCCTGCAGGTCACCACTTCCGTGTCGTTATGAAACTTTGCCGCGAATTGTATCAGCGACGTAATTAATAACGGCGTAGTCATCATCATCCCGTGCATAGCGGCACCTTCCGTTGGTAAATCAGGCGGTAGCTTCGAGCATGTTAGAAGCAAGGGGCCGGGTCATAAAGCACCGACTGATTTATTTTTTGCATCTTGGGAGAGAGGCAGAACAGTACGGTAACTAACCTGTTTCAGCGCGAAACTAGATTGTATGCTGGCAATCGCAGGAATACGGGTCAGATGGTTTTTTAAAAACTGCTCATAGTCAGAAAGGTCCTGCGTCACCACACGCAAAAGGTAATCAGCCGTTCCTGTCATGAGGTAACACTCCATCACTTGCGGCAAAGCAGAGACGGACGTCTCAAATTCTTCCAGCGCTGATTCAGATTGCTCTTTCAATGCGACGCTGATGAAGACGCTAACAGGTAACCCGACCTTCGCTTGATCAACAAAAGTCATGTATCCCTGAATCACGCCGTCTGATTCGAGTTTACGGAGCCGCCTAAGACAGGGTGACGGCGACAAACCGACACGTTCCGCCAGATCCACATTGCTCAGGCGAGCATCGCCTTGCATTTGATCTAAGATTCTCAAGTCTATCTCATCAAGGTTATTATTTAGCATAAATCACCCTTAATAATTAACAATATAACATATAATTGCGTAAAATGATAATAATTAGCAAGGGTTCGCAATGACCTGCCATCTACGGTGAGGTAGTATTAAGGCTTCACAGGAGTGTCCGTCATAAGCCATCAGCCCGCCGACATCACCACACTACAGAGCCTAGAAAAGAAGATTCTTTGGCTTGCCACGTGGATGATTCATCAAGCTAATACAACACGATCGAAAGCAGATGGCGTGAAGGTCGGTGGTCACCAAGCATCTTGCGCATCTCTCGTGTCAGTCATGACCGCACTCTTCCTCCACACCCTGCGCGCGGAAGACCGCATCGCCGTCAAACCTCATGCCGGGCCGGTCTTCCACGCCATTCAATACCTTCTTGGTAATCAAACCTTAGGCCGCCTGAAAAACTTCCGCGATTTTGGCGGTGCACAACCCTACCCCTCAAAGACCAAAGACAAGGCCGACGTGGATTTTTCAACCGGGTCCGTTGGCCTCGGCGTAGCAGAGACCCTGTTTGCTTCAATGGTCCAGGAATACATTCACTCTCATGAGTTAGTAGATCCCAAAGAGTCGCCCAAAGGCCGCATGATCGGGCTGCTCGGCGATGCAGAGTTGGACGAAGGTAATATATTTGAGGCTCTCCTAGAAGGATGGAAGCACGAAGTTAAGAACTGTTGGTGGATTGTAGATTATAATCGTCAAAGCTTAGATGGCGTCATAAACGATCGACTCTTTAATAGAATTACAGGCTTCTTCTCCGCTGTGAACTGGAACGTTGTCGCACTTAAGTACGGCCTCAAACTCCAGGCCATTTTCGAAACACCAATCGGCCCAGCCTTAAAAATATGGATCGATGATTGTCCTAACCAGACTTATTCCGCCCTCACGTTTCAAGGTGGGCCATCGTGGCGCGAAGCATTGAAACTCGACCTTAAAGGCGCCAAAGGATTGAAGGCATTCCTCGGCGAATACGATGACGACGAGCTTCATGCTTTGATGACGAACCTCGGCGGCCACGACATGGAGGCAATTCTACAAGCCTTTGACGAAGCGGAAGGTAAAGATCAGCCTCATTGCTTCATTGCCTACACCATCAAAGGCTATAACCTTCCTCTCGCTGGCCATAAAGACAATCACGCCGGCATTCTCAACGAAGGGCAAATCCAGAAATTCAGAGAGTCCTTGGGAGTCAAAGAGGGAGAGGAGTGGGAAAAGTTCTCGGGCATGGATATGCCGGCAGAAGACATAGAGCGCTTCCTTTCTGAGGTCCCATTCGCACAACGAATCACGAGAGAACAAAGAACAACACAAGCAGCAACAATTGCCGTTCCAGAGTTACTAACTCCTGACGCGCCCTCCCAATCGACGCAAGAAGCGTTTGGCAAGATCATGAATGACCTCGGGCGCGGCACATCCGAGCTCGCTAAGCGAGTCGTGACAACGGCACCTGACGTGACAGTGTCAACAAATCTAGGGGGCTGGGTCAACCAACGCAGCCCGTTCCACATTAAGAAACGGGAAGATATTTTTAGGCAGATGCACGTACCGTCTCCACATAAGTGGAGCCAACAGCCCAAAGGTCAACACATCGAGCTTGGCATTGCCGAGAATAACTTATTCTTACTGCTGGGCGCTCTTGGGTTATCCCATGACCTATTTGAACAACGCCTCCTGCCTGTCGGCACGCTATACGATCCATTCATTGCCCGTGGCTTGGATGCCATGACATACGCCTGCTATCAGGATGCGCGTTTCATGCTGGTCGCCACACCGAGTGGGATTTCTCTTGGACCAGAAGGCGGCGCCCACCAATCCATCTTTACGCCGCTAATCGGCATGGGCCATGCCAATCTCGCGTCTTTTGAACCTGCCTACGCAGATGAGTTGTCAGCAATAATGGCGTGGGGATTTGGTCACATGCAAAAACCCGGTGGCAGTTCGGTTTACCTGCGCCTTTCAACGCGCCCCTTGGAGCAACCCGCCCGCGAAATGTCGAGCACGCTAAAAGCCGGCATCTTGGCTGGCGCCTACTGGGCCGTAGAACCACAACCTGGCGCAGAATTAGCGATCGCCTATTCTGGCGTTGTTGCTCCGGAAGCAAGGGCTGCATTCAACATTATCCGGGAAGACATTCCTGGCGCCGGGCTGCTCGCCATCACGTCTCAAGACCGGCTCTACAGCAGCTGGACGGCTGCGGCTCAAGCCCGCAAAGGCGGCCACCAGGGCGCACGAAGCCCCATTGAGCAGTTGCTGTCTGAACTTTCCCCAGAGGCATCATTGGTCACAGTACAAGATGGTCACCCCCTCGCCTTAGGTTGGCTGGGGTCCGTTCTGGGACAGCGCTGCGAAGCACTGGGTGTGGATCGCTTTGGCCAAGCCGGCAGCGTTGCTCAACTTTATGCAGAATACGGCATTGATACGGACGCCGTCGTTGACGCAGTCGCAGATATCATCGTGCAACAAGCCAGCGTAACAACTCCGTCATCAATTACCGCTGAATAAATAAACGCACGGTACATCAAATCAAAGCGGCCTAAGGTTAGCTTTATTACACGCCGCCCTTAGGAAAGATTGCCAACATGCATAGCTTCCCATCCATAAGCGCCACGATTATTTTTATGGGTGCTAGCGTTAATTCGAATATGACAAAGTCCAGCGCGGACCAGCGCAATGTAAATATGGTACAGAGCGTCTACATAAGAACGCTTTCTGTCGACCCATTGGAAAAACTAATGAAGGGTGCCTACTTCAACCGAGCGGCGGATTGTCCAGCAAGACGCCCCAACGTCATAGCCATGCATAGACCTGCGGCCGGAATGTAACCTGAACATCTCGGCCCGCTCATGCCGCGGGCTGCGCCACCTCCGGCAAACACGTTAGGCAAGAGGCTGCCATCACCCCGTTTCACTTGCGCGTTTTCATTAACCTCAAGGCCGCCCTGCGTATGATAGATCGCGCCGGTAACCTGGATACCATAGTAGGGAGCCTTTAAATCATGAGCGTCTGAAAAAACCCTCCCCCAGAAATCGTCTTGATAACCAGCCTTTGAGGCCGAGAGGTCGCGTAGGGTTTTCGTGAGTGCATCGCTTGGTATTCCGAGCGCGGATGAGAGCTCTGTCACAGATGCCGCGAACTTCACCGCACCAACCTCAAGGGCTTGTCGTGTCTCGTGTAAATGCTCGTACCTAGCGTGAAGGGTCTCATCGTAAATCATGTAGGCGACATGATCTGGCTGCTGCATCACCTTTACGCCCTGACCCGATACATCTGCCATCTCATCAGAGAACCGTTCGCCGTTTTTGTTGACTAACACCCCCCCATCGATAACGTAATTGTAGTTGAAGAGCAGCTCTTGCGGATAGGCGAGCGCACCGTACCCTTGGAATGCGGTCATATCAGCAACTGAGCCGCCCAAATCTATACCCAAGCGGATACCGCTACCAAGACTGTTCTCCCAAGTAAAAACGTGTGCGCCTTTCATGTCAGGAATAAACTCGGCAATCATGTCTGGGTTATTTGCAAACCCACAAGTCGCAAGAATGAGAGCATTGCATCCGATATCTTCATGAGAACCATCCGGCCTCTCGATACGCACACCAACGACACGGCCTCCCGCATCGGCATAGGCATCAGTCAGATGCGCGTCTGTCATAAGATCAGCGCCTGAGCGTTCGACAGCCTGCAACAGCCGGCCCATGAGGGCTTCTCCTGTGCGTTCGGGCGGGGCATGCAAACGCTGCACCGAATGCCCCAATCCCTTCCACGAAGTATCAACGGAGAACGGAATACCGTGCGTGCCGCCCAACCAATCAATCGTTGGCGCAGCTTCACGCGTGACTACCCGAACTAGGTCTGGGTCCGTTTCGCCATGAACCTTAGTCATTACATCCTCAAAAAACTGGTCAGCAGAATCTTCGATGCCTGCGTCCCTCTGGGCCTGCGTTCCCGCAGCACACATGGTGCCCTGTGACATGGATGTCGTGCCTCTTGGGATCATATCCTTTTCTAGGATTAGAACGTCCACCCCAGCATCACGCGCCGCCAGCGCTGCCGTCAGCCCACAGGCCCCACCACCTGCAATCAGAACGGGGACGGTGATTTCAAACTTCTTAGACAGCACTGGTAAAACCGGCATATGAATGCTCCAAAGGCAAGGTTACCGAAGATCATAGAGCGACCTCCGGCGACGACAACCGTCTCTAGGCCTTGGGCAAAACCGAAACGCTCCGTAGAATGTGCTTAGAAACTCATACTTAAGGACATCTCCATGGACAAGCATATCCAAGGTCTAGGCTGGATCGTACGACGCTCGGAGGACCCCATGCCGCCTGGGGAATTCTATCGTGATGTCCTCGGGCTTCCCGAAATGCGGCGACGAGATACGGATCGCGCCCGAAATATTATGGTTTGGTCAGGCATGCACTCGGTCATCGAAACCATGTGGCAGGGCAAGCCGCACCCACCCGTGAAAACGGTCGAAGACGCCGAAGTCGTACCCATTTTTAGGGTTCGGGATTTTGATGCCGTACAGGCTCGACTGGAAAACGCGAATACCCGATCAATTCCAGCGAAGGCAGAAGATAACGAAACAGCTTTCTATGCTGATCCAGACGGATTCATTTTTGGTATTCGCGCACCAACTGCCGGGTCAGACCTCACCCCAGATATCGAGGCCGATAGAGCCTGGCGTGAGGGCGTCGTCACGATCCCCGGCACGCCAAATATGCCCCATGGTATTCAGGATATTGGATGGCTCCGCATCCATGTCGCAGACCCTCAGCGACTCGTCCCATTTTACTGCCGCGTCGTCGGCCTCGACCTTCTCGAAAACAACGGTGATGCTGGCGTGAGCCTACATCTCGGCAGCACGTCAACCTTGGAACTCAAGCCAGGGGGCATAACGCGGCCAATTCCGAATGACCGAAAAGACGTACCTGACGTGTGGATTCTACGGGGATACGGATTTGAGGTCTTCGCCGCAAAGATGGCCGCTGCAGGCGTACCCATCATCAACTCCTTAATCTTAGGGGCAGGGTCTCTCAATTATTATGCAGATCCAGAAGGTCATGTGTTTGGGTTCCAAGAACGCAAGGCCTACAACGCAGAAGACCCCCTCACCCATAGACCAGAGGATCGCGTTGCAAGGACAGCCTGGGATATAGACCAGCAATAATAGTTTCTATGATCTCGATGCGATCCACTTTGCGACGAAGGGCGCCGCGGTAATAAGAATCGCAATCCGCACGAGGTGATGGACAGCGACAAACGCCGGGTCGATATCAAACGCGATGGCTATGAGGCACATCTCTGCAACCCCACCTGGCGTAAACGACAGCAACGTCGCCAGAAAAGCGGCCCCCGTGATGCTACTTACTGCCAACGAAAATATCGCTGATACGCCTATAACAATGGCCGTCGCCACAATGGCATGGCGACCCACGCGAAAAAATGTTTGCGCCGTAACAGTCGAAAAACGCGAGCCAATTGCCGATCCCAGAATCCACAGGCAAACCCAAAGCGCTAGGTCTGGCGGACGCCAGGAAACAGACCCAGTCAAGTAAAGTGCGGCTGATGCTATCATCGCACCCGTCATAGCGGAGGCCGGCAGCTTAAAAGCTCGAGCTAAAACTAACCCAAGCGCTACTGCAACCAAGAGCAGCCCGCCATCCAACATATTGAATGGGCCACCGTCCGGCAGAAAAGAGGCTGACGATGGTCCCCTCGACATGGCTAACGTGACAATCAGGGGCATCAGGAAGACGACGAACACGACCCTAAGGCCCTGGGCAAGGGCAATCATGCGTTCATCTGCACCAGAGTCACCACCGATAATCACCATGGCCGTTAACGTTCCCGGCGCCCCAGAGAACATCGCGGTTGGGCCATCGAATTGCGCGAAACGGCGATAGTAATAGCTGGCGATGACCGTAATCAGAGGGATAAACATCACCATTAAGGCTAAGCTCAGTGCCCACTCGCCCACACGGTCTAAAAGGTCTGGCGAGAAGGATCCGCCCAGTAACACGCCGATAACACATAAGGTGATGACGCGCACACCATGAGGCACGAGGACAGGCGCACCCCGAACAGATGCAACAATATTGACGACCATCGGACCCAGCATCCAAGCCAGTGGAATGCCGGTCGCAGCGAAGACTGCGCCGCCAATGGCGCCGATACCGAGCGACATCGCGATTGGCGCAAAGCCTGGACGCGCCAGTGGCGTTTTTTCAGGATGCGATTGAGGTGTGAAGGACTCTGACAAAACCAATGACCTTTAAGACGGGGCCCCAACCCTATAGCGAGACGAGACAGGAAAAAAGATCGATAAACACAAGAACCCGTTTCCCACCGTGATGACCAATGTAATCGCCTGACATTGGACGCCACCGCAAGTAAACCTAAGATGGACCCAAGACTAAACATCGGTGGCCACTGGAAAGAAGCCGTACCTTTGGTTTTTGATATCGATCAGTGGTGCATTCTGGCAGGCCGTATCTGTGACTGAATGCTAGGTAATCGCGGCACTGTTGACCCCCCGCGGGTTCTCGAAATTCAGGGCCTCGCCCGCTCAGGATAAGAACCTAGATGAGCACCCACTTAAAGGGTTGGAGCAACTCCATTCAGACCATAAGCTTTAAGAGCAACCTCACAAAGGCCAGAGATTTCTATGCCCCGCAATACCCTCGCACTGTTCATCGCCGCATTCGTGGTGGCCTGGGCAAACTTCGCTACAGCATTCACGGGATCCCTTGAATCCCGGATGGCGGCAGAACCAGACCTCATGATTGAATTTGAGGGATTCGACGAAGACTCGACTGAATCTATCGACCACAACTGCTGGCAGAGTTTCTTGGATACCTATCTGGTGTCAGACGATGAAGACCAAAACCTGTTCCGCTACACAGCAGTATCTAACCAGGACGAAGAAACTCTAGGGAAATACATCTCAGGTCTGACGGCACTCGGCATCACACAATATGACCGCGACGAACAGAAGGCCTATTGGATTAACCTATACAACGCGCTGACTATACAACTCGTTCTGGAACATTATCCCATGCGCACGATCCGCGACATCGATATATCACCCGGAATATTCGCAAGTGGCCCCTGGGGCAAAAAGCTCGCAATCGTCGAAGGTGTTAACTTAAGCCTGGACGATATTGAACACCGTATTCTCCGACCCATTTGGCAAGACAACCGCATTCACTACGCTCTGAATTGCGCATCGCTTGGGTGTCCAGATTTATGGCCTAACGCGTTCTACCCGAACAACCTAGAAGAGAACTTGGAAGCAGCTGCGTTTAAATTTATCAATAGCCCAGGCGGTGTCCTCATCGAGGGTGGCCGAATGACAATTTCAAAAATATACGAATGGTATGATGAAGATTTCGGTGGAACTGATGAGGGCGTAATAAAACATCTTCTTAAATATGGTCGCACGTCGATTGTCCGTGAGATTAATCACAGACTTGATAAGATCAAGACGGACTACGACTGGAACCT
Source organism: Rhodospirillaceae bacterium (assembly GCA_028822445.1). Classification (GTDB taxonomy): domain Bacteria; phylum Pseudomonadota; class Alphaproteobacteria; order Rhodospirillales; family Rhodospirillaceae; genus WLXB01. Next base: position 115,980 of record JAPKDQ010000003.1, read on the forward strand.
CAACGAGGCGAAATAAATTCCGCCTCCAACCTTATACATAAATGGATTGGGGGCGCTGTCGCCATGGGGGTTAATCAAGCGAGGGTCGCACTCACAACGCCCGGAACACCGCCCCTTAGAAACCAATAGTTAAGCCGCTTGGGCTTCAGTTTGAATCAGTACCATGTAGAGGCCGTCTGTATTGGTAACACCTCGCAGCTTATCACAGTTTGCGGGGTCTCTCAGTAGACGTGACACTCGCGCAAGTGCCTTAAGATGGTCAGCGCCAGCTTGTTCTGGTGCTAGCAAGAGAAAAATCAAATCAACGGGATGGTCATCGATCGCATCAAAATCAACAGGTTTTTCCAGCCGAGCGAAAACACCATGAAGACCTTTGAGACCTGCTAACTTACCGTGTGGAATTGCAATTCCATGTCCAACACCTGTAGTTCCGAGACGCTCTCGTTCCAACAGCGTATCAAATATTTTGCGCTCGCCGAGACCTGTTATGCTCGCCGCAATCTTTGCGAGCGCTTGCAGGACTTGCTTCTTACTCGATGCCTTTAATGTCACAACGGCATCGGGCTGCAACAAATCTCTGATTTCCATATCCAAGTCCCATCCCAATCAAAGCTTCCACGTGGCCGAGTTTAATCTCGTCACACGAGAAAACGCCATTTCACGTCTCTAGTGGATGATTTGATCTGTGGGATATCTCCCGATTCAGTTCTTGTTAGGGTGAACGAAACTATTTATTTCGTTCGCATTACGCCGTGAAAGGAACCTGACTTTTATGTCTTTTTAGATCGCCTTCACGTTATATTCTGCGGGCCTATACCGCCAACGCGGCGAACCATATGCAGGACCCTATCCCGAGTCAAGGAAGGCAGAACCTCAAGTTATTTATAGGGTGCTGTTCTTTTGCCTGCGCCGTTGGACCGAAGACGGAATCTTTAGTTTTTCTCTATACTTAGCTACAGTTCTACGGGCAACCATCGTGCCATATTTGCGCAAAAGCTCGGCGATTCGGTCGTCAGAAAGAATAGCGTCCACACTTTCGTCATCAATCAACTGTCTAATACGGTGGCGCACGGCTTCGGCGGAGGTCGCCTCACCGCCATCAGTCCGAGCGATCCCCTGACTAAAAAAATATTTAAGCTCATAAATACCGCGCGGAGTCGACATGAACTTGTTGGTGGTAACACGACTGATCGTGCTCTCATGCAGCCCGGTCAGTTCCGCAATATCACGCAGGATAAGTGGCTTAAGGTACTGCACCCCCTTGCGGAAAAATGCGTCTTGCTTCCCAACCAGCGCCGTCGACGCCTTGAGGATGGTTGTGGCACGCTGTTCCAAAGCACGAACCAACCATGTCGCAGTTTGAAACTTCTCTGCGACAAAATATTTTTGCTCCTTGCTACCTCCCGGCGCTGTGAGTTCGGCATAATACTGATTATTGACAAGCACACGTGGCAAGGTTTCAGCATTTAGCTCAACGCGCCAACCGCCGTCTGGGATCGGCGTCATAATGACATCAGGAATGACCGTCTGACTGACAGAGATTTCAAATCTTAGCCCGGGCTTCGGATCCAACGCCTTCACCTCGGCAATCATCTCTCTCAGGTCTTCGGTGTCGACGCCACACAGCACCTTAAGCCCATTAAAATCACGTTTTGCAAGGTGGTCGAGATGCTCGATCAACGCTTCCATAGCCGGGTCGTACCGGTCACGATCACGGAGTTGCAATGCAAGGCACTCTTTAAGGTCGCGAGCAAAAATACCGGCAGGGTCAAACCCCTGGAGGACAACTAAGACCGCCTCTATGTCTTCTATGCCTGTACCGAGCTGATCCGCCAACGCGCCCAAGTCCGCAGACATGTAGCCACTATCATCAAGGCTATCGATGAGCGCTTTTCCGATGAGGCGGTCGGCGGGCACCATCGCTGTCATATTCATCTGCCCCTCAAGATGACGCCGAAGGTCTTCCGCCTCTGATAATGTTTGTTCAAGGTTAGGCAATATGTCGCCAAAATTTCCGCCGCCTAAAAACGGCAAATCACCGCCAGTCGTTGACCCTAAAGCATCTCCCATCGTGTCGTAGCCCGGATCGTTTTCTGTAAGGCCATCGTCAATATCCATTGACGCTTCCGACTGTTCGTCAACAGGGTCGACAACGCTCAGCACCTCTTCAGAGCGATCGTCCGTATTCCCCATCGCCTCATTCAGAGAGCCTTCGCCGCCTGACTCGTCACGCTCCAACAACGGATTTGCCTCAAGCTCTTGGTCAACAAATTCTATGAGTTCGGACGCAGACATTTGCAGCAAACGAATAGCTTGCTGCAGCTGCGGCGTCATAACGAGGCTTTGTGATTGCCGAAGACCTAAACGGGGGCCGGTGACCATCTTGCAAAGCCCCCCGCCGCTAAAGACTAAAGCGCTCTCCGAGGTACACGCGACGCACCCCTTCGTGAGCGACAATTTCCGAAGGAGCACCTTCCATCAACACAGCACCCTCATGAAGGATGTAAGCGCGGTCAATAATATCCAAGGTCTCGCGCACGTTATGGTCGGTTATCAATACACCCAGACCGCGGTCCTTCAGGTGGGAGACAAGGTCCCGAATATCCGCAACCGCAATTGGATCAATACCCGCAAGGGGCTCATCCAAGAGAAGGAAGCTTGGGCGCGACGCCAAAGCTCGGGCGATCTCAACCCGTCTCCGCTCGCCACCGGAAAGAGCGAGAGCAGGCGAATGCCGCAAATGCGTCACGTTAAATTCTTCCAGGAGAGATTCCACCAGCTCATCCTGCGCGCTTTTGTCCGGCTCGATAACCTCTGCAACGGCGCGAATATTCGCCTCGACGCTCATACCGCGAAAGATCGATGCTTCCTGAGGTAAATATCCAATACCTAGACGTGCTCTACGATACATCGGCAGAGGCGTAATATTCTCCCCATCGAGGTAGATTTGCCCTTCATCAGGACTAATGAGCCCGGTCACGCAATAGAAAGACGTGGTTTTACCAGCCCCGTTCGGCCCCAAGAGACCAACCGCCTCACCACGATGAACCGATAGGCTGACCGAACGCAGGACAGGACGCCCCTTGAACGACTTACCCAGCCCCTCGACTTTTAGACCCTCTTCTACAACCGCGTCGGAATTCTCCTTCGGCGCATCTCGGGTATCACTGTGTTCCACCGTATCCGGGGTCATAAAATTATTCCTAAGCCATTCGGCCCTTCAAATGGCACGCTGGCCTTTAAGTCTACTCCGAAATTCCCGAACCCGTGACCCCTTTTGGCCGCGGAACTAGCAGCGCTCGAACACGCAGACCCTGACTAGGTCCAGGAACACCAGCCTCTGTTGAGTTTGCATATAACGTACTGACACCCCTTTTGGTATCAACGACTGCAAATCCACCACTCATTTGGTTTTGTTCCGACGTAATCCGCACATTTCCGTCCAAAGTTGCCATGCCCGTATCCAAATCATACCGCCCACGGTCTCCGAGCACGACATCACCCTTGCTCTCCAGCCTGACGTTACCGAACCCTTCAAGACGAGACAATTCGCCACTGCGATTAGACGTATCACTGGACGCCCCAACATCTGGTTCCTTGAACCGCGCAGTCAACGTATCAGCCGTCAACGTCTGCCCATCTTGGGTCGCCGACGCATTACCGACGGCAACGGCGACATTCTCTTGTTCCCAGTACTGCAGGGTGTCGTATGATTTCACTGTACCATCTACGGTTTCTAATGTGACGGGCGACCCTTCCATAACCAAAACAGCCTGCTCGAAGTCATAGACTGCCGCGTTACCCGTTGCCGTTTCACCCGCGGACTTAATGGTCACGTTACCAAGCGCATCGACCCGATAGACATCCGTGCCACCACCTTTCGTTTCGCGATAATGGGCGACTATCTCATCGGCGAGCACCTCGACACCTCCTTGGATCGCACGGGCCGACCCGCGCGCAATAAAGAGGTTTTCCTCTTGCTGCCATTCGATGCCGCGGTCAGCCGTCACTTCAATAGGTTTATCGGGGTCGCCGGATCTAAAAGACAATGTCTGAGCGTTCGCAAATCCAGGGATGCAAAGTGCAACGACAAAAAAACAGAACCGCATAGTCATGGAGCACCCGACGTTTTGCCGGCGGAGTTAAGCACAAGGCGAGCAGGCCCCGTAAAATAAACAATCTTGCCTTTACCTTGCAGCTTGAAGCCCTGGGACTGAAGTTGACCAAAGGGCCCTTGGCTACTGACGGGCGTCGTGCTTGAAGCGCTACCCTCCTCCAACATAACGGTCGCAGTTTGAGTATGGAGCTCGTAGCCCTGATCTTGAAAGAGATTAACCTCCCCCTCCAAGGTCAACGTCTGAGTTTCCCGATGATATTGACCACTTTCTGCGCCAACCATCAGCCACGTTCCGTCATTCAAGCTGATATCAGCCTGTGGAGCCGTAAGCTCGATGTTGTTGTCATCGCCTGCCGGTTCACGAACGGTCTTAGCTGTCACCGAGAACGGCTGACCCGAGATATCAGTGCCGAGATAACGCGCGTTAACCAAACTCAACGTGTTGCCAATCGAACCCTCTACCACTGCAACTTCAGCCGCAAACTGTTCGGGCTCTGGACGCAATTGGGGTAAAATGATGACCACCGCCAGCAATAATCCGGCAGCCGTTGGTAGAACTACTTTCATCGTAGAAACAAACCGACTGTACTTTTCTACTGACCCTCGAACATCGGTATGGCGTGGTTGCCATGCTCCACGACGATCATCCTCGCCATGACCATCTGGGTTGTGGTTGGGCACGTCAATCATACAACACCCGCACGCAAAATGTCGTGCATCCTCAGAATGCCAACCGGCTTCCCCGCATCAACTGCGAACAAGCACGTCACCTTCCACTCATTCATCAAACGCAAAGCTTCTGCTGCGAGTATGCTTGGGCCAATCGTCTTGGGTGCTGTTGTCATAACCTCTGACGTTGTCATACCAATCATTTTCTCCGCCATATGGCGGCGCAAATCACCATCCGTGACAATACCTATCAACTGCCCTGCATCGTCAACAACACCGGCGGTGCCAAACGTCTTTTCGGTCATAGTGAGAATGGTTTCACTCATCGGAGCATCTGGGCGAGCCAGCGGGATTTCAGAATCCGTATGCATAATGTCGGCAACCTTAAGCAAGCCCTTGCCGAGTTTTCCACCAGGATGAAAAACGCGGTAATCGTCCGCCGTAAACCCTCGACGCTCGAGCAACGCAACTGCGATGGCATCACCGAGCGTGATCATCAAAGTGGTCGACGTTGTCGGCGCACCATGCGGCCCCGCTTCACCAACTTCCGGTAAAGCTAGAACTATATCGGACTGCTCCGCGAGAGCGGACTGACACTTACCCGTCATACCGATCAATGGGATACCGAACCTACGCGTATATGACACAAGATCAGAAAGCTCTAGTGTTTCGCCACTGTTCGACAAAGCGAGCACGGCATCACCATCTGAGATCATACCAAGATCACCATGGCTTGCCTCAGCCGGATGCACAAAAAAAGCTGGCGTACCTGTAGAGGCTAGTGTCGCGGCAATCTTCTGACCAATATGCCCACTCTTCCCCATACCCGAAACTATGAGGCGGCCTTCTAGACCAGCAATCAACGAGACGCATTGGATGAACTCTTCGCCAAGCTCAGACGCCATCATCACCAACCCGGTACCGGCTTGCGCCAGAACGCGACGAGCAACACCAAGATCGGACTGACTGGGGTCAGTATCTGTCTTGGCTGGGGTGGCGTGGGTCAATGCCGACATAAAGGGTCCAATTGCGATCAGTCTGAGCGAATTAGTCGGCCAGAATCAAGGCCTATTAATGATATGTGGGGCGCTGACACGTCCCTGTCAAAGGGATGTTATTCTGACACGCCCTAAGCAGCAGTGGATGATTATGGCTAATCGGCGGAATCGGGTCAACGAAAGGGCTGGATAGCCTTACCCTTAGTGGGCGAAAATATCGTCATCCGGCCAGCCAGCAACATCCAAAGCCGCCCGGTCAGGCAGGAAGCGGAAGCACGCCTCAGCTAGGTAGCGACGCTCCTCACGATCCAGCAAACGGTCCATTTCTTCTTTAAGACGATGCAAATACAATACGTCTGCCGCTGCATAATTGACTTGTTCAGGCTTGAGGGTTTCTGCCGCCCAGTCAGAAGACTGCTGCTGTTTTGAAATTTCAACGCCGAGATAATCTCTACAAAGGTCCTTCAATCCATGGCGATCCGTATTGGTTCGGCACAACTTAGACACAGTGCGCGTGCAATAGGCCGGCTCAGCCCTAATCCCAAAGTGCTTAAGAATCATAGCTAGGTCAAATCTTGCAAAATGGAAAATCTTAATCAACCCTGGGTCGGCAAAAACGGCCTTCAGGTTTGGTGCGTCGTACGGTTTGGTAACCTGAACGACGTGGCTGTCACCGTCACCTGCGGATAATTGCACGACGCAGAGACGATCTCGAGCGACACTGAGACCCATGGTTTCAGTATCCACCGCAACTGCGCCAGCAAAAGAAATTCCGTCGGGCAAATCGCCCCTATGTAGATGATTGGTCACCGGCTCCCCCTAGCGCATCGAATTTTTGGTTTTGATCGCGTCTTAGCGTTCGGCAATGGTGCCCCGTATTGGTGCCCAGGAGAAGACTCGAACTTCCACGACCTTGCGGCCACTGGCACCTGAAGCCAGCGCGTCTACCAATTCCGCCACCTGGGCAAAGGCGAGAGCCTTAATAGGGCGTCCCGGACTTGGGAGCGAAGGGATAAAGCTTTCGTTCCCGCTTTGTCAACGCAACCCTTGGTTCCACTGGCTCCATCAATGTTCACTTTATTGCCATATTAGAGCAACTATGCAAGCTTCAGGTTAAAGGGTCGCAGGTAGTTTTGCAGCCTAAAGTGTCAGTCACACAGTTTATGGAGGACCTGCAATGAAGAACCGGTTGGTCACGGTTTTTGGTGGCTCAGGGTTTGTCGGTAGATATATTGTACGGCGACTGGCGGAAACAGGGGCACGAGTCCGTATTGCAGTCCGAGATACAGAGAAAGCTGGTTTTCTCAAAACATGTGGCGACCTCGGTCAGGTGAGCCTAGTGCCAGCGTCTATTGGATCGGACCAGGAAGTTGCCCGCGCCGTAGAGGGTGCAGACTGTGTGGTGAACTGTGTCGGCATTCTTTACGAACGCGGGTCACGCACATTCGATGCCATTCATGTCCAAGGCGCTGAGCGTATCGCAAAGGCCGCAGCGCTGGCAGGCGCAACACGACTTGTTCAACTCTCCGCGCTCGGCGCTGATACACAGTCACCTTCGGCTTATGCCCGGTCCAAAGCTTCTGGTGAAGCTTCTGTTAAAGCAGCATTCCCTAACGCTGTCATACTGAGACCCAGTGTCATTTTTGGGGAAGGCGACGGGTTCTTTAATATGTTCGCAGAACTGGCGCGCATTTCTCCCATCCTACCTTACTTTACTCATATAGTACCCCATGCTGAAGGTGGCGGCGGCACTAAGTTTCAACCGGTCTATGTTGGCGATGTGGCTGAGGCTGCTGTCACAGTACTCAGCGGCAATCACTATGCTGGAAGGTGCTACGAACTCGTGGGACCAGCCGTTTATACCATGCGCGAAATTCTAGAGATGGTCCTTCACTATACGGACCGTACTACTTGGATTTGTGGCATGCCATTTTGGGTCGGGCGTATTCAGGCTTTATTCCTGCAGTTCCTGCCCAAACCGCTTCTCACACCTGATCAGGTCAAATTGCTAGCGATCGATAACATTGCCGATGGAACCCAGCCAGGCCTTTTAGACCTTGGCATTACAAGTACGACCGCCGAAAGCATTGTACCCACATACCTAAGGCGCTTCCGACCTTACCAGCAGAAAAAGAAGTTACGCCTTAGCGAGCGCTAATCGGATAGCACTGAGACCAACGACTTAAATCCAGCCATAGGCAAAAGCCAAAAGGACAACACCCAAAACAACGCGATAGATCACGAATGGTGTGAAAGACGATCTATTGAGCCAAGCCATAAGGGCCGCAATAGATAAGATGGCAGTCACGAAAGAGAGCCCGGCAGCGGTCACCACGCCTTGGGTCATTTCCACCTCGTCGGCTTTGTAGAGCTTTAGACCAAGCCATAGCCCAGAGGCGGCAATCGTCGGAATAGACAAGAGCATCGAAAACCGAGCAGCCTCAGAGCGCTCGAATCCAAGAAACCGTGCCGCTGTAATCGTAATCCCGGAACGGCTCGTCCCAGGGATCAGGGCAAGCACCTGCGCTAACCCAATAATAATCACATCAAGATAAGAAGAATGATCGATCCGCTTCACTGTCATGGACATGAAGTCAGAAACGTAAAGCAAGATACCGAAGCCGAGCGTAGCCCATGCAATAACCTCCAAGGACCGGACAGCGTCGCCTAAATAAAGGTCGAACAGGTATCCACCGACCAAAACTGGGATAGTACCTACCAAGACTTGTCCGGCTAAACGTGCACCAGGGTCACGGCGCCCCCTAAGAAGGCGCAGCAAGCCAGTGGCCATAGAAAAAATATCTCGCCAAAAATAGATGGTGACTGCCCCAAGGGTGCCCAAATGCACGGCGACATCCAGCATTAAGCCTTGATCCGCCCATCCGGCCACCCATGGCACCAGGATCAAATGACCTGATGAACTGATGGGGAGGAATTCAGTGATGCCCTGAACGATGGCTAACACGATAATTTGGGTCAAAGCCATAGTGCCCCCCTAAGAAAACGCCGAAGAGTATTTATATCACGGGTCCGATTCGGCAGACAGCAGCAGTATAGTACACATACGTTAACTATAATAACGGTTTTGGTCCCGTTTACTGGCTTGAAAAACGGCAGATTGTCTTAACTTTTCTTTATTTATGACAGTTAAGATGTCCTTTTAACTGGTTTTTAGTGGCAAAGGATTAAGTGGGCCGTTATAATCTTAAATAAGTAAAGCGCGAAGGCTTGGACAAACGAGCCCAGATATAAAGTGCCCGGCCGAGAAATGGCCATTTTTAGTTCCGCAGTAGTTTAAACCGCAGAAGGTCTTCCAGCAGCGGAGGACGGCGCCCAAAACCATGGCGCCGAAAGGAGGTATCCCACCATGAGCCAGAAAAAAATACGGCCCATGCTTCAATTTAACCAGCTGGACCAGGACTGGCCGGATAAGCGGCCTGCAAAGGAACGCCGCCGCGATTTTGGTGAAATTTATGACGAGTTCTCGGAAGATAAGGCAGGAGATCAAGCCTCCCGGTGTGAGCAATGCGGCATCCCATTCTGCCAAGTACACTGCCCAGTCCAAAACAACATTCCGGATTGGCTTAAGCTGACGGCTGAAGGTCGCCTTGAGGAGGCCTACGCCGTCTCTTCGGCAACCAATAACATGCCAGAAATATGTGGCCGGATTTGCCCCCAAGATAGGCTCTGTGAAGGCTCGTGTGTACTTGAACAATCGACGCACGGCACAGTGACAATAGGTGCGGTAGAGAAATACATCACCGACACCGCCTGGGAAAATGGCTGGGTTAAACCGGTTGAGCCGGTCGAAGAACTAGACCAGTCAGTTGGCATCGTTGGCGCCGGCCCTGGTGGCATGGCCGCCGCAGAGGAATTACGCAAGCTTGGGTACACGGTCCACATCTACGATCGATATGACCGCGTCGGTGGCCTACTGACCTACGGCATCCCTAATTTTAAACTTGAAAAAGACGTCGTGCAGCGTCGCGTCACGCTACTGGAAGACTCAGGGGTCGTCTTTCATCTCAACGTGAACGTTGGAGAAGACATCAGTTTTTCTGACCTGCGCAAAAAGCATGATGCTGTTCTTGTCACAACCGGCGTCTATAAGGCACGCGCGTTGAATAGTCCCGGCTTCGGCGCCGTCGGCGTTTTTCCAGCCATGACATACTTAACCGCGTCTAACCGCAAGGGCCTAGGTGATGCTGTGCCAGCGTATGATGATGGCACCCTTAATGCGGCAGGAAAGAACATAGTCGTGGTAGGAGGTGGTGACACCGCAATGGATTGCGTTCGGTCTGCCGTGCGGCAAGGCGCAAAATCCGTCAAATGTCTCTATCGCCGCGACCGGGGGAATATGCCCGGTTCTCAACGCGAAGTGACCAACGCCATTGAAGAAGGCGTAGAGTTTGTCTGGCTATCATCACCCGAGGCCGTACTGCACGACGAAGACAATGTTGCGACCGGCGTCCGCGCTGTGCGTATGCGTCTCGGCACACCCGATGCAAGTGGGCGGGCAAAACCTGAAATCATTGATGGGTCACAGTTCGTCCTACCCGCAGACCTCGTCATCGAAGCCCTCGGTTTTGATCCAGAAAATTTGCCGGGTCTATTCGACGAACCCCGATTGGGTGTCACGAAGTGGGGCACTCTGAAAATCGATTACCGCACATTGATGACCAACATGGACGGTGTGTTTGCAGCCGGTGACATTGTGCGCGGAGCATCACTTGTCGTTTGGGCAATCCGTGATGGACGCGATGCAGCAGCAAGCATCGGTAAATATTTATTGGCCAAGGCATCAGAAGATGCCGCGCCGCTGCGTAAAGCCAGTTAAGGACGATCAAGATGGCACCTAAAGATATTGCTACGCCCAAAAACACAGAGTCTGGCGAAGAATTCGTCAAGAACTGGGCTCAAAACGCAGAAAAATTGCAAGCCGCTCATGCGTATGATCCCTCTTGGGAACATGACAACTGTGGCGTTGGCATGGTTGTTGCCATTGACGGCACACCCCGGCGCGAAGTTGTCGTTGCAGGCATCGCAGCCCTTAAGGTTCTATTCCATCGGGGCGCCGTTGACGCGGACGGCAAGACCGGTGACGGCGCAGGCATCCATGTAGAAGTTCCCCAGGACTTTTTCCGGGAACACATTATTCGGACCGGACACGAATTAGCAGAAGGCGAGACCTTGGCCGTTGGCATGATCTTCCTGCCAAAATCAGATCTTGAGGCCCAGGAAACGTGCCGAACGATTGTTGAAAGCGAAGTCCTTTCCGCCGGGTACACCATTTATGGCTGGCGTCAGGTTCCCGTCGACATCTCGGTCATCGGTGAAAAATCAAACGCCACGCGCCCCGAGATTGAGCAAATCATGATATCCAATCCACGAAACTTGGATACGGACGCGCTCGAACGCGACCTATTTCTTGTCCGCCGACGCATTGAAAAGCGGGTTCTGGAAGCCGCAATTAATGATTTTTATATCTGCTCACTTTCGGGCCGGTCGGTCATTTACAAAGGCATGTTTCTTGCCGAACAACTAACGACGTTCTACCCCGACTTACTTGATGAACGATTTGTATCTTCCTTCGCGATCTATCACCAACGGTATTCGACAAATACGTTCCCAACATGGCGGTTAGCGCAACCATTCCGGATGCTCGCCCACAACGGCGAAATCAACACCCTGCTGGGGAATGTGAACTGGATGAAGGCGCACGAATGCCGTCTGGCCTCAGACCTCTTTGGCGATGACATCGAAGACTTAAAGCCCATCATCCAAACAGGTAGCTCTGATTCCGCAGCGCTAGATTCAGTCTTCGAGCTCGTTTGCCGAGCCGGTCGTGATGCGGCTATGGCCAAAACACTCCTTATTCCGGAGAGCATTAATCAAAACGCTATCATGCCTGAGAACCATCGCGCCCTGTTTGCATATTGCAATGCGGTAATGGAACCGTGGGATGGACCAGCAGCTATCTGCGCAACCGATGGACGGTGGGTTATCGCGGGCATGGACCGCCATGGCCTACGCCCCATGCGTTACACCTTGACAAAAACTGGTCTACTAATCGTTGGATCAGAGACGGGTATGGTCCGCGTCCCAAATGCCGATATAGAAGAGAAGGGTCGGGTTGGGCCAGGCGAAATGATCGCTATCGATTTGGTCGACGGCGTGTTCCATCGCGACACTGAATTGAAAGACATCCTAGCAAATGCCAATCCCTATAAGGATTGGATCAAGAACACGACACACCTCGATACGGCGGTTACTGACGACGCCCCGGAAACGGGAGAGATGTCAGCAGAAGAACTACGCCGCCGGCAAGTAGCATACGGCATGACTATGGAAGACCTGGAACTCATCCTTCACCCAATGGTTGTCGAAGCCAAAGAAGCAACAGGATCTATGGGCGATGATGCCCCACTGGCTGTTTTATCAAATAACTATCGCGGCCTCCACTGTTTCTTCCGCCAAAATTTTAGTCAGGTGACCAACCCTCCAATCGATAGCCTTCGTGAAACAAGGGTGATGACCCTGAACACGCGCCTCGGAAACCTCGGCAACATCCTGGATGCGTCACCAGACCAGTGCGAAGTGGTTCAACTCCAGAGCCCCGTTCTGACCAACGCACAGTTCAAGGTGCTTCATGACCACATGGGCAACAAAGCGGTCGATATCGACTGCTCATTTGATGCGACAGGCGAAACAAAGAATGCTCTGCGCAACTCTATTTCCCGCATACAAAAGGAAGCGGAAGATGCCGTTCGTGGCGGCTGCACGCATGTCATTCTCTCGGATCGTGATATTGGAGAAGACAGAGCGCCGATACCAATGATTTTAGCGACGGGTGCAGTACACACGCACCTCACAAACCAAAAACTGCGAACCTTTACCTCCTTGAACGTTCGGTCGGGCGAGTGCCTAGATACGCACTATTTCGCGGTCTTGATCGGCGTTGGTGCCACCACGGTGAATGCCTATTTGGCCCAAGAAGCCATCGCGGACCGTCACCGCAAAGGCCTTTTTGCGGACATGCCGCTTGGCGAAGCAATGGCGCGCTTTAAGAAAGCGACCGATGAGGGCCTCAGGAAAATCATGTCCAAAATGGGCATCTCGGTCATTAGCTCCTATCGCGGTGGCTATAATTTTGAAGCCGTCGGCTTATCCCGCTCGCTTGTCGCGGAATTCTTCCCGGGTATGCCGTCTAGAATTTCGGGCATCGGCATGCCAGGCATTCAACGGAAAGTTCGCGGCCAGCATGATAAAGCCTATCAACCCAAAGTGATCACGCTTCCGGTCGGTGGCTTTTATAGATACCGCGCCCAAGCAGGTGACGCCCATAGTTTTGATGGTCGGCTTATTCACACACTTCAGTCTGCTGTTGAGAAAGATAGCTATCGGATTTTCCAAAAATATTCGGAAGGCTTACGTAAGCTGCCTCCGATTAACCTGCGTGACTTGCTCGACTTCCGCCATATCAATGACGGCATCCCTTCAGAGCAAGTGGAATCGACGACTGAGATTCGTAAACGCTTTGTCACCCCAGGCATGTCACTCGGCGCTCTCAGTCCAGAGGCTCATGGCACACTAAACATTGCCATGAACCGCATTGGCGCGAAGTCAGATTCCGGTGAAGGCGGCGAAGATCGCAAGCGCTTTAAGCCCGCGCCAAATGGCGACAACGCCAATTCTGCGATTAAACAAATCGCATCAGGACGCTTTGGCGTCACTGCGGAATACTTAAACCAATGTCGCGAAATCGAAATTAAAGTCGCGCAAGGGGCAAAACCAGGAGAAGGCGGACAACTCCCAGCCTTTAAAGTAACATTGGAAATTGCAGAACTGCGCCATGCCACACCAGGCGTCATGCTGATTTCACCACCGCCGCACCATGATATTTACTCTATCGAAGACCTTGCCCAGTTGATCTACGACCTAAAGCAAATCAATCCGCGTGCACGTGTCACAGTTAAGCTCGTCGCTCGGACCGGCATTGGCACCATCGCAGCGGGCGTCGCAAAAGCGAATGCAGACGTCATCCTCGTGTCTGGCCACAATGGCGGGACAGGAGCTAGCCCCCAGACCTCTATCAAGTACGCCGGCCTGCCATGGGAAATGGGCCTCACAGAAGTTCATCAGGTCTTGACCCTTAACCGACTGCGCCACCGCGTATTGCTGCGCACCGATGGCGGCCTAAAAACAGGCCGGGATATCGTGATGGCCGCAATGCTGGGCGCCGAAGAATTTGGCATTGGCACAAGTTCACTTCTAGCCATGGGCTGCATCATGGTCCGGCAATGCCATTCCAACACCTGCCCAGTCGGAGTTTGCACGCAAGATTCAAGCCTGCGCAAGAAATTCACAGGCACGCCGGAGAAGGTCGTCAACCTGATGACGTTCTTGGCTGAAGAAGTACGAGACATTTTGGGTGAGCTCGGGTTTTCATCTCTTAATGAAGTCATCGGACGAGCTGATCTCCTTCAGCAGGTTAGCCGTGGCTCCGCACACTTAGACGATCTCGACCTAAACCCTCTGTTGGTTCAACCAGATTCTGGTGGGCTGCCAACCCGCAATATGACCGAGGGGCGCAACGAAGTTCCAGAAACCCTTGATGCGCAAATGATAAGAGACGCTGCACCCGCCTTGGAAGACGGTGAGAAAATGCAGCTCACCTATAATGTCGACAACACGCAGCGCGCCATCGGAACAAAGATGTCACACAAAATCGTCACCAAATATGGGATGACAGGCCTCCAGCCAGGGCATATCACTGTCCGCTTGCGTGGCAGCTGTGGCCAATCGCTTGGCGCTTTTGGCGTACAAGGCTTAAAGCTGGACGTTCTTGGTGACTCCAATGACTATGTTGGAAAAGGCTTGTCTGGGGCTACCATCGTCATACGGCCAACGACGACATCGACATTCCCAGCTCATCTCAACACGATCATTGGCAATACGGTGCTATACGGCGCCACATCCGGAAAATTGTTCGCAGCGGGCCAAGCGGCCGAACGCTTCTGCGTGCGGAACTCTGGCGCAACAGCGGTCGTCGAAGGATGCGGGTCAAACGGATGCGAATACATGACCGGTGGTCAGGTCGCCATTCTTGGACCAGTCGGATCAAACTTCGGAGCTGGAATGACCGGGGGCATGGCCTTCGTTTATGATAGAGATAAAGACTTCGAACATCGGGTAAATACGGACTCGGTAATCTACCAACGCATTGAAGTCGGTCATTACGAAGCAACGCTGCGAAATCTCGTCACCGAGCACCACAAAGCAACGGGCTCGGCTTGGGCAGAACGCATTCTAGTCAATTGGGATCGTGAGGTTCGCAACTTCTGGCAAGTCGTGCCGAAGGAAATGCTCGATAAGTTGGAAGTGCCGGTTCATCGCGACGCACTACACGCCAAGAATCACGAAAAATCAGCTTAATCCACGTTCACTCAAGCGAAGCGCTTGCGGATAACCTCGAATAGCGCTCGTTGTGCATAGGCTTCGCCACCAACGGGCCGACCAGGCTTGTCGTCTGGGTTCCACCCGAACAGATCGAGATGGACCCAGGGGATGCCATCATCGACAAAGGTCTTAAGAAACAATGCCGCTGTAATAGCCCCAGCTAGACCAGATTCGCCTGAATTACTGACATCAGCGATCTTGCTGGCAATCAGTCTCTGATACCCTGCCCACAGCGGCAACCGCCACATGGGGTCATTGTTCATCAAGCCAGCCTCTAAGATATCCTCTGCCAAGCCATCATCAGGACTGAAAAGCGCTGGAAGTTCGGGGCCCAAAGCGACCCGCGCAGCGCCAGTAAGCGTGGCGCAGTCAATAACCAAATCAGGGGACTCTTCACACGCAAGAGCCAAAGCATCGGATAGGACGACACGACCTTCGGCATCCGTATTTCCAACCTCAATCGTTGGTCCCTTCCGGGTCGCAACAACATCACCAGGGCGAAATGCGTTTCCTGCGATGGCATTTTCCACTGCGGGAACCAAAACACGCAAGCGAACAGGAAGGCCAGCGCGCATAATCCAATCCGCAAGGCCAAGCACAGTCGCGCTGCCGCCCATATCTTTTTTCATGAAGCGCATGCCACTCGACGATTTGATGTCGAGTCCACCCGAGTCAAAACAAACGCCCTTCCCCACCAAAGTGACCTTTGGTGCATCCGCATCACCCCAAACTAAATCGATCAAGCGCGGCGCTTTGGAAGCTGCTCTGCCAACAGCGTGAATGGCAGGAAAATTTTCAGAAAGCAGCTCATCACCAACGATGGCTTTGAAATCTGCCCCATGGGCCACAGCCAATGTCTCAGCGGCCAAGGCCAATGCATCAGGGCCCATATCTTCAGCAGGCGTATTAATCAGGTCCCGCGTCAACAAGGCCGCATATGCAGCACCTTCGACGTAAGCACGGTCAACATCATCAGGCCACACAAGAATAGCTGGGGCATCGGAGGTGGCTGTTTTGTAACGGTCAAAGCGATAGGCGCCTAGGCACCACGACAAAACGAGCCATGTAGCGGCTTGGTTTTCGGCGCTTTTTTCTAACCCTACCATCTCATCCAACCAATAGGTGCCTTCAGGCAAACCACAGGCCAGCCGACCGCACACCCAGTGATCTAACCCATCCCCCAGCCCAACAAGCACGCGAGCCAATGTTCCGTCGGCGCTAGCGATTAAACACGTCTCTCCAGAGCCGCCTAGAAAACCAGTGGCGCCAATCCATGCTCTTAAGGCGTCGGCCTGATCATTAGACCAAGCGTCTAATCCTGCTTTCGTGACAAGAGTCAGCGGGATCGCGTCTGGATGAGCGGCAACGATCGGTAGAGAAAACATAGGGGTAGCCTTTTTAGAGCTCAGATAGAGTTAGCGTGGAGCGTCAACAAATTCGGGCACTTCAACTTGGGCAAGCCTAAGGTCGGGCAGAACACCTTCTTCAACATAATAGCGGCGGGCGCCAGGATGAAACTTAAACCCGATCCCCTTAGCCGCCCCCGACAATTTCATTAATTTCGCTCGGGGATGACCATTGGCCAGAAGCGGCGCTGTGTTTGGATGCCAAATGGCGCGAACGATGCCGTATGCCAGGTCATCCGCCATGTCAGCTCGCCCTAGCAGAATAGCCCCCACATCAAGGGTCGGCGTTGCTATATTGTCTCCGTACGCACCCGCCGGAATTTGCCCCAATGCAAAAAACGGGAAGATCTTCGCCAACTTCTCTGCAATCGGCCCCTCTATGGGCACGAATATCAGGGGGGCACGTTCCGCAAGGTCTTGAATAGCCAACGCGGGCGCGCCGGTTACCAAGAAGAACGCATCAATATCGCCTGCCACCATAGCAGCGACTGAAGCTTCAAGATCTAAGTTTTGAATCTTGATGTCCGAGAACCGAAGCCCAAAAGCATTCATGATTAAGCGGGCATCTATCTGTGAGCCAGAGCCAGAACCACCTAAAGACACGCGCTTGCCCTTAAGGTCCATCAAGGTCTCAATGCCGACATCCGCGCGCGCAATCAGGTGAACATTCTCAGGGAATAGGTTGGCGAGGGCCCGCAATGTGTCCCGTGGTTTGTCGCCTTCAAAGGACCCAGTTCCAAAATACGACCAATAGGCCACGTCAGCCTGAGAAAGCCCCATCTCCATTAATCCGGCCTCAACTGAACGAATATTGTCGAGAGACCCACCCGTCGATTGAGCTACAGCTATTAATCCAGGAACACCGCAGCTGCCGCCCCGCTCACAAGGACGCGAGCCCGGTGGATTTGAAATCGCATTTCCAATGAGCCCACCAATCGGGAAATACGTTCCAGCAGTAGACCCGGTGCCAATGCGGATGATGTTGAGGTCTTGTGCCGACACTGCCCCGGAAAACGTGAGTACTCCAACCGCGAGGGCCAGGGTAAGCCAGGTTTTTACCTGCTGATAAACGGGATTTCGAGAGACCACCGGTTTCACATCACCTTTCGACACTATGCATCGTCACATATCACACATACGTCTCAATAGTGGTCTAATTTCGATCAATGCAAACCCAGGTGACGGTTTTTTATGTCCAACACACGCCCACGAATTATAGGTGTCGGCTCACGCCTACCTGGACCCTCTCAGATCTTCCGTAAAGGCACGGACGTAGTCGTCCGCGGGTGACATGAGAATTTCATCTGGAGTGCCGACCTGCACAACCTTGCCATCCTTCAGAATAGCAATTCTGGTGCCAAGCTTGACCGCCTCTGAAAGATCATGTGTCACGAACACTATCGTCTTTCCGAGCTCTTGCTCCAAGTTGTTCAGTAAATCTTGCATTTCTCGACGAATGAGCGGGTCCAAGGCTGAGAATGGCTCGTCCATCAATAAAATATCTGCTCCAGATGCTAGCGCACGCGCCAAGCCAACGCGCTGGCGCATACCGCCCGAAAGCTCATGTGGAAAAGCTGTTCTAAACCCATCCAAGTTAACCTTGTTAATCCATTCCCTCGCGGCGGCGTGACGCGCTAACTCAGACTGCCCCTGCACCTCCAGCCCGAATGCCACGTTGTCTAAAACGGTTCGATGCGGCAGCAAGCCAAAACCCTGAAACACCATGGCGAGACGGTTACGGCGTAATGCTCTCAAACCAGAAGCCGACAATTCGCCGATATCCTTGCCATCGACGCGAACGTGACCAGAAGAGGGCTCAATCAAGCGATTGATGAGGCGCAGCAACGTCGATTTCCCTGACCCTGAAAGGCCCATGATCATGAAAACCTCGCCTGCGTTGATAGATAGCGTGGTTTCAGCCACCGCAACGGTGGCTCCAGTCTGTTCACGAATACCTAACGGTGAAACACCATCATTGGACAAGGCTAAGGCTTGCTCAGACTGCCGGCCAAAAACTTTCGTCACACTATTCAGAGCTATAAGCGTCACGGTACACCACGACTCATCTGCACACGGCGGGCATAGGCTTGGGTAGTACGGTCCAGCACGATGGCCATGGCCACGATGGCAAGGCCTGCGGCTGCACCACGCCCCACGTCTAACGTATTGATGCCAAGCAAGACCTCCTGCCCCAGACCCCGGTTGCCAATCATCGATGCTATCACGACCATAGACAGCGCCATCATAGTCGCTTGGTTCACCCCAGCCATGATCGAAGGAAGAGCCAAAGGCAACTCGACTTTCCACAACCTTTGTCCTGGCGTTGCGCCAAAGGCATCCGCCGCCTCAAGGATTTCTTTGTTAACCTGACGCAGGCCCAAATCTGTCAGGCGAATGACAGGCGGCACTGCATAAATAACTGTAGCGATAATCGCCGGGACTTTGCCAAGCCCAAACAGCATCAGCGCTGGAATCAAGTAGACAAAACTTGGTAGGGTTTGCATGGCATCTAGAACTGGCAACCCAATAAAACGAGCGCGATCTGACCGCGACAAGAGAATTCCAAAGGGCAGTCCAACCGCAACCGCAATCGTCGTGGAGATGAGCATCAGCGCGAAGGTCTGCATCGCCTCATCCCAGAGGCCCAACACCCCCATAAGAAAGGACAAGACAATCAAGACAAAAGCGAGGCGGATGCTGCGGCTGGCGCCATATGCGGCCAAGCCAATTAAGAGCAACACGAGCCACCACGGCGCATTACGAAAGAAGCCTTCAAGGGCGACAAGAATAACCAACAAACCATCGGAGAAGGTTTGAAAGGCGTCACCATAATGAATCACCAACCAGTCAACGAAAGCATTGATTGGTGGCGCTATGGAGATGGTAAAGGACTCAGGAAACATAGCGGCCCCCGCCGCAAATTATATCAATTATCGTAGTGTGCCTGAAAGCACGGCAGATTGCGAAAATTCGTGCGGTCTATTTCTCAGTGCTTGATAGCGCGGCCTGCACCTTCGATGCCGTGACGTCGTCAACCCACCTGGACCAAATATCCACGCGCGTTTCTAGAAAGTGCTGCGCAGCACCCTCGGCTTGCCCTCCGGTCTCTTCCATATAGGCAAGCGCCTCACTCACGAGAGCGGAGTCCGTTTCGTAACGCCTCAAGAAGTCAACAATACGGGGCGCACCTTCAGAGAACCTGCGATTAGCACCAATAGCCACCTCAACCACGGGGTACGCCGTCGCAGCCGTTGGGGTTGGATTGGTTGCAAGGTCAGCAAACACAGCAGCGTCAAAGGGTGGTTCCTCAAGCATCACCATATCGTACTTGCCCAACACCCAAGTCGGCCCCCAATAATACGTCACGAGTGGCTTCTTCCGGATATAAGACGACGCAATGGCCGCAGCTAAGGCTGCCCCCGTTCCTGGGCGAAAATTGGTATAATCTGCGTCTAAGCCATAAGCTTTAAGCTTAGCGCTATTAATGACCTCGCAATTCCAACCCGCAATACAGTTGTAGAACCGCCCCTTGTTCGGTTCTTCCGGATCCGTAAACAAGGCCTTATGGGCTGGCAAATCAAAGACAGAAAGAAGTCCAGGCGCGATAGCATCTTCGCCTTCAACCATGTAACGCGGAACATACCAACCCTGCACGGCGTCGGGGAAGTTCGTTCCCAGTTCTATAACTTGGTTGCGGCGCAGCCCTCTGTTCCAAACATCCGTAACATTATCCTTCCAGACCTCCATGACAACATCGATGTCGCCTTGAGCTACACCTTGGAGTAAGGGAATGGTAGTGCCGGGAAGCACATCCGTCTCGCAGCCATAGCCCGTTTCCAGAATGACTTGAGCGACGGCGGTATGAAAAGCATTCGATTGCCAATCCATGCCGGCAAAGACGACTGGACGGTCGACCTCACAAGCCATGGCCGGTGTGGCTAAGAACAATGCAATAAAGAAAAGGGTGTGAATGCGCATAACAGAACCCTACCCAACCCAAGCCGCATCGGCAAATTACGGCCTACACCCTTGAAGATTGCGCCCAGATCAGCGTTACTCGCCCAATCAAAAGCCCGACACATTGGAGACACGCTATGACTTTAGACATCCGTCAGGTTCCTGTTCTCAACGACAACTACGTTTACCTTGTCCGCGAACCGGAAAGCGGAAATGTGGCTGTCGTTGACCCAGCCGTTGCCGACCCCGTTCTGGACAAAGCAGCTAAACTTGGTTGGACAATCACGCACATTCTTAATACGCATCACCACGGAGACCACACCGGTGGAAACCTAGAAATAAAAGAAAAGACCGGTTGCACAATCGTCGGCCCTGGCCCAGACAAGGACCGCATCCCTGGCATCGACGTTCAAGTGAATGATAGCGACACCTTTGCTCTTGGCGCTACAGAAGCAAAGGTCTTCTTTGTACCCGGCCATACACGAGGGCATATCGCGTATTGGTTTGCAGACTCAATCGCCCTTTTCTGCGGTGATACGTTATTTTCTATCGGCTGCGGCCGCGTTTTCGAAGGAACTATGGATCAGATGTGGACAAGCTTGAGCCGTCTCAGGACCTTGCCACCGGAAACCCGTGTTTACTGCGCACATGAATACACCCAGAGTAATATTCAGTTTGCCGTATCGGTTGACCCCAACAACGTGGCTTTGCGTAATCGAGAAGAAGAGGTGAAGCAGAAGCGCGACCGCGGAGAACCAACCGTGCCATCACGCCTCGGGGAAGAGCTAGCTGCCAACCCGTTTCTACGCGTAGACCAACCTGACCTACAAAAAGCATTGGGTATGTTGGGCGCGGACCCTGTTGCGGTCTTCGCAGAAATTCGGGGCCGCAAAGACACCTTCTAAGTCTCGGAAGCTGCGCCTATTATGCGCCGGCCGCGCCCGTAAAGACTTCGCTAGGCAAAACACGCCGTTCCCGTGATAACAACGTGTACACCACCGGCACAACAAACAGCGTGAAGAACGATCCGAAAAGTAGGCCACCCACGACCACAAGGCCGATCTGCTCGCGACTTTCCGCCCCGGCGCCAGTTGCAAAAGCCAGCGGTACAGCACCGAGCACCATAGCCGCCGTCGTCATTAAGATTGGGCGCAGGCGAAGCACCGCTGACTCCAACGCAGCTTCCATCTTGTCCATGCCTTGTGCCCGCCGTGAATTGGCAAACTCGACAATGAGAATTCCGTGCTTAGAGATGAGCCCGATCAACGTGATCAATCCGACTTGGCTATAAACGTTGAGAGACCCATTGGTTACGGTCAGCGTTAACAAAGCACCAGCAATGGCCAGCGGAACAGAGATTAAAATGATGAACGGGTCGACAAAGCTTTCAAACTGGGCGGCAAGAACTAAATAAATAAAGGCAATGGCAAGTATAAAAACCAACGCTAACCGCCCGGACGCGTCTTTAAACTCACGACTGACGCCTTTGTAGTCGATCTGAACCGGTACCTGCGCTGACTCGCGTACTGTATTTTCTATCAGAATTAGCGCCTGGGCTAAACTTAAACCAGGGTCTGCATTTGCAGAAATCGTCATCGCGCGTAAACGATTGAAGTGAACCAGCTCCCGAGGTGCCACAGTCTCTTCGAATTGAACAAGGTTTGCCAGCGGCACCATTGCATCGTCATCTCCACGGACAAAGAGCCGAGTAAGGTCGCGGGGGTCTGAACGCTCTGATTCATCGATCTGGACGACCACATCATACTGCTCCCCTGCTTTCTTAAAGCGCGTGACGTTCCTCCCACCCAGTAGTGTCTCAAGGGTGCGACCTATCGTGGCGACTGACACGCCAATGTCGACGGCCTTCTCTCGATTAACTGTCGTTCTCAATTCAGGCTTATTTAGGCGAAGGTCCGTATCCAGATCTCTAATACCGGACCCCGGTCCGAGCCGCGCAGCAACATCGTTGCCCAATCGCTCCAGGTCTTTATAGGTTCCTGTTGTCCTAACCACGACTTCAATCTGCTTGGTCCCGCCGCGTGACCCAAAAGTTGGGGGAACAGTGGCAAAGGCAAAAATGCCTGGGATTGCGAATACGCGCGGGCTCACAATTTCCGAAATGTCATAACTTTTGCGGTCGCGCTCCCCCCACGGAATCAACGTAGCGAAGGTGGACGTCACGGTGGAAACGGGGAACCCAACCATAGTCATGTAGTTTTCAATCTCAGGGATGTCTGAGATTATGCTCTCGACTTGTTGCCCATTGCGCAACATAAAGTCTGGGGTCGCCCCCTCCGGACCAACCTGTGCAATTATCATCAAACCTCGATCTTCGATGGGCGTGAGTTCCTGTTTCAAATTCAGAAACATGAACACAGCAGACGCCGCGATCACGATAATCCCGGCGATAACAGGGCCGCGCTGCTGAATCACACGCGATAATGCCCGGCGATATGCGTTTGTCAGCCCCGTCATTACGTCTTCAAAAATACCTGTGACAGCACCCTTCTCTTTCTCGGCCCGAAGAAACTTCGCACACATCATTGGCGTCAGCGTTAAGGCCGTTAAGCCCGACACCAGGACAGCACCGGCAAGGGTCAAGGCAAATTCCGTGAAGAGCTTCCCAATCGTGCCAGATGTAAAGGATACGGGAAAGAAAACAGCCGCTAATGTGGTCGACATGGCAATGATGGCAAACGTAATTTGCTTCGAGCCTTTAACGGCAGCGTCAAAGGGCGTCATACCGCGCTCAATTTGCCGATGAATATTTTCCAGCATGACAATGGCATCATCAACCACGAGGCCAATCGCTAATACAAAGGCCAGCAACGTCAATGTGTTAATACTGAACCCAAGCAAACTCATGATTGCGAGAGATCCAATCAAAGATACCGGGATCGTAACCAGTGGAATTATCGTCGCACGCGCCGTATGGAGAAATACGAATACAACGATGGAAACCAGCACAATGGCCTCAGCAATTGCGAAGTACACCGCTTTGATAGACTCGGTAATAAAGATTGTCGTGTCATAACCGATGCGCGCATCAATACCCTCGGGCATACCGGCGAGAATATCAGGCAGAGCGCTTGAAACAGCCTTGCTCACCTCAAGCGGATTGGCTGTTGATTGCTTCACAACGCCAAACGCAACAGCCTTTTGGCCATTAATCTGACTGAGTTGGCGCTCTTCTTCCGGACCTAATTCTATTCTGGCAACGTCTTCAAGGCGCACCAAATAGCCGTCAGCATCGCGCAAAATGACCTTTGCGAATTCATGTGTTGAACTCAGGTCTGTCTGAACAACAACCGAATACTCACGGTCGATACTTTCAATCCGCCCCGCCGGAACCTCGATGTTTTGATCTCGCAGAGCCTGCTCTACATCTTGAGCTGTCACAGCGAATGCCGCCATGCGCGCACGGTCCAACCAGATGCGCATGGCATACCGACGCGAACCAATGAGCTCAATATTGGCGACGCCGGGCAGAGCTTGCACTTGATCAACTGCGAGAGTCTCGATGAACTCAGTAAGGTCCAAGGCCGAATACCGATCCGTTGAAAACGCGAGATAGATAATTGGCTCTGCGTCCGCCTCAACCTTCGCGATAATCGGTTCGTCGACTTCCCGCGGCAGAAATCCTCTTGCCCGCCCAACTCGGTCTCGCACATCAGACGCGGCGGCATCCGGGTCGCGGTCTAACAGGAATCGGATCGTGATCTGACTTTGCTCGGACCGGCTTATAGAACTTACGTAGTCTACCCCTTCAATACCGGACAACGCATCTTCAAGAACATCAGTCACTTGAGATTCGATAATTGAAGCGCTGGCCCCGGGGTAAATGCTTAGAACCGTCACCACCGGAGAATCAATATTTGGGTATTCGCGTATAGAAAGGGACTGCAGAGAAATTAGTCCAATCAGGACAATGACCAAATTAATGACGGTTGCGAGAACAGGGCGCCGAATACAAAGCTCCGTGATGCTCACGTGCCAGGCCCTTTAAGCGCCTCAGCATCCATGACCGAAGCCCCCTCTCTCAGCTTGAGCTGTCCGGCCGTCACGATGGTTTCTCCAGCAGCCAGCCCGGACACAATCTCAACCTCGCCGCCTCGCCTACCACCAGCTTTAACATCACGCAGATTGACTATACCGTCTTCGACTACGAATACCGTCTGGCGCGACTGAATGGGCACAAGAGAGCGCTCAGGAATCATGATCGCATTATCGCGTCGCTCAAAAATGATGGCGACCCGAGCGAATAACCCTGGCCGTAAACGCCCATCAGGGTTTTGAACCACGGCGCGTAGCGTGACACTACGGCCAGAAGCTTCAATCCGGGGATCAATAGCGTAAACCTCCCCTTCAAAGTTCTCGCCCGGAAACGCATCGACTTGAACAACAACACTTTGCCCCGTTTCAACGGTAGACAGCAGAATTTCGGGCAGCGCAAAAGCAACTTTGATGGGATTAATGGCTTCAATGTTCACGATCTCTTGCCCGGCCATAACATAGTCACCAGGACTCACTTTGCGAATGCCAATAACGCCGCTGAACGGAGCGCGAATTTCTGTACGGTCCAACCGAGCACGCGCTAGGTCAAGGTTAGCACTATCTTCTTGCAACTTGGACAACGCCTCATCCAAAGAACGTTGCGTTCCAGCGCCACGGCCCTCTAGGTTTACGGCTCTGTCATAATTTGCTTTCGAGAGATTCAACCGTGCATCAGCCTGATTAAATTCCGCCCGGTATATGCTGTCGTCAATTGTAATGACGAGGTCGCCCTTACTGATGGGGCGACCTTCAACAAAGCCGATTTGGTCCACGCGGCCAGAAATCTCAGATCGCATAATAACCGCTTCATTTGACGCCAAAGACCCAACGGCCACTTCGCGTTCAATAAAGGTCCCAGCCTCTACAACAAGCATTTCGACAGGGATAGCTAGCCGTTGACCCTGCGGTCTCCCAGCCATCTGATCTACGCCACCTTCGCCTAAATAAAAGTATGAAACGCCGGCGATAGAGACCGCCAACACAACAAGGATAAGAACTCGACCCATTTGTATTTCCGACTAGCGCAAGTGTCAGCCCGCGCTAATTTCTGCTCCGAATAGAATTAACAAACTCATCTAGCCCTAGACGTCTCGTGCGTCTCAGGCGTTCCGCTTTAAGAATAGATTGTAAGTTCTCTATACTCTCTTCTATCACGTCATTGACGATCACATAGTCGTATTCGGGCCAATGGCTCATTTCATCAGAGGCCTTCGCCATGCGTTTACGAATAACCTCTTCGGAGTCCTGGCCCCGCATCATCAACCTTTGCTCAAGCTCGTCATATGACGGAGGAAGAATGAAAATGCTAATCACATCATATCGTGCTGAGTCTCTAAGCTGCTGCGTACCCTGCCAATCGATATCAATGAGAACATCCTCACCGGCCATTAAATGCTGCTCAACGAGCGTTCTCGGCGTTCCGTAATAGTTACTGAACACGCGAGCATGCTCCAGCAGCTCACCGTTCTCCACTTTTTGAGTGTATTCATCTTCGGTAATGAAAAAGTAGTCGCGCCCCTCCTTTTCGCCAGGCCTTGGTGGCCGGGTCGTCATTGAGATCGACATAAAAAGCTCGTCTTCGCGTTCAAGAAGCGCGCGCGCAATCGTGCTCTTGCCAGCCCCAGAGGGAGACGACAGCACTAGCATGAGCCCACGGCGGTGTAATTTTGAGCCCGGCATTATATTTTTTGTTTCTCCATCATCGGGCCCTACTCAACATTTTGAATTTGCTCACGGAACTGATCAATCACGACCTTAAGTCCTACCCCAATTTTGGTGAGATCCGCATCAGAAGACTTTGAGCACAGCGTATTAGCCTCACGATTAAACTCCTGCGACAGAAATTCAAGTCGGCGACCGCACGGGCTTCCTCTAGCCATAAGCTCCCTGCCCTGAGCGACATGCGCAGACAAGCGGTCCAGCTCCTCCCTTACATCAGCCTTGGCGGCAAGAAGGGCTGCTTCCTGGGCCAATCTGGCTTCACTTAAAGCCGGAGATGCTTCAAGCAGAGCGTCGACCTGAGCCTTTATTCGGTTTCTCAGAGCATCGGGTTGGGTCGCCGCCATCTCTGCTGCACGGCGGCAATGGGTCTCTATATCGTCGATCTGGGATGACAATAAGGTCGCCATATGAGCCCCCTCTTCAGCCCGGGCCTCAATCAGAGATCCTAGCGCTTGCGATAGCCCATCTAGCAACGCATCGGATCGGTCTTGCCGCTCTTCTTCAGGTTTTGGTTCTGGATCGGATGGCTCGATTACACCCTTTAAGCCAAATAACCCGTCCATGCTTGCAGGTAGGACATCAGGAGCGTGTTCTATGGCTTTGCGCTTTGCCAGCTCAATCAGTCTATCGAGAAATTCTTCATTGATGCGATAACCTAACCCTGAATCCCTGTAGGAAACAGACAGCGTCATATTGAGGTTGCCGCGAGCGAGTCTGTCAGCAACCGATTTTCTCACCATCGGCTCTAGCGTTTCAAGCCCAGGCGGCAGCCGCAATCGCACGTCCAGGCCCTTGCCATTCACACTGCGCAATTCCCATACCCATGACAGCGAGCCATTCAAGGCTAGCCCCTCGCTTCGTGAAAAGCCTGTCATGCTGTTGATCGTCACCGCGCGCCCTTCCAGGGTCTAAAAGTTGTACTTTTATAAGGACTTAATGGTTCACACGCTAGGCTCCACCGCTCAAGAAAAAGATATCTTAACCATTAGGAACGATTAGGTTTTGGCCTAATGGACGACTTGAGGCGACTGCGCGCTTATAAACGCCTCGTATTCTATCGCAGACAGCGGCACCCCAGAAGACATTCAACGGCGCCTATGCAAACCATTCTTCACGACCAAGAAAGCATGCAAGGGCAGGCTCCTTGGTCTTCCCATCTCTCTTGATATTATTAAAAGCTTTAACGCCAAGCCTGGAACAGGAACAACGTTCACATTAGCTCTATCTAAAGTACACAACTCAAATGTACCCAACACGAACTGAAAGCGTGTGGCCTTGAACTATTAAATAACGCAGGTTTGCACCCGCAGAGTTATCGGTCAACGTTCCCACGCTGAATACGACGCCATCGCGCCACATTGCGATTATGATCCGCTAACGTTACAGCAAACGCATGGCCACCCGACCCATCGGCGACAAAGTACAGATCCTTTGTCACCGATGGATTCAAAACGGCGGCAATAGAATCGCGCCCTGGATGACAAATCGGGCCAGGCGGCAAACCTAAAACCTTATACGTGTTGTATGGCGTTTCACCATTCAAATCCGAACGTCTCAGCGGTCGACCGAGCGGCCCTGTAGGGTCAACGCCATATGCAACGGTCGGATCAGACTGCAACCGCATACCTCGTCTTAATCGATTCACAAAAACTGCTGCAACGCGTGGACGTTCTTGCGCGACGGATGTCTCTTTTTCAACTATAGACGCCAAGATAAGCGCATCCTCCGGCGAGTCTAAAGGAAGATCGGAAGCGCGACCCGCCCATAAGTTGGACAACACATCATCACGCGCGATACGCATACGGCGAACCAAAGCAGACCGAGATTCCCCGCGCTCGTATCCATACGTCTCAGGGAGTAACGTGCCATCCTCTATGCGTCGCGGCAAATCACCCGTTAAACCATCAGCATCTTTAATAAGTTGGACAACTTGCGACGATGTGAGTCCTTCCGGGATCGTAACAAACCGAATAGCAACATCGTGAGCAACGATCTTGGCTAACACATCACCTGGGCTAACACCTGGTCCGAACCGGTATTCGCCAGCCTTTAATTGAGCCGCATAGCCCATCAATCTGGCATGAAGGCGAAAGGCAAGTTCAGACCGAACGATGCCAGTGCGTTGTAAATCCCGAGCCACACTGCCAAGATTAGACCCCAGCTCAATGACCACAATCGTTTCTTCGCCGAGGGGTCCTGCGCTTTGAACTCGGTTCTGCAACCACAGCCATCCGCCCGCGAGCACGGCTACGCCTAGAAGTAAAAGGGCGGTGAAAACGACAAGAAGACGTTTCATCAATAATAAACTTTAGGCGGCTGGGCCGAGAACCAGTGATGCGTTTGTGCCGCCAAACCCAAAAGAGTTAGAAAGCGCAAAACGAATATCGCGTTTCTTCGCCGTGTGCGGCACCAAGTCAATGTCGCAACTTTCTGACGGCTTATCCAAATTCAGCGTCGGCGGAACAATCTGATTGTTGAGCGCGAGAATAGAATAAATCGCCTCAACGCTGCCGGCAGCACCGAGCAGGTGACCGATGGCAGATTTCGTCGATGACATAGACAACTTATAGGCCTGATCGCCAAACAAACGCTTTACCGCGCCCAGCTCAATTTCATCGCCCTTCGGCGTCGAGGTGCCGTGTGCATTAACGTAGTCAATATCTTCCGTGCTTAAGCCAGAATCAGCGATCGCGCCACGCATGGCCCGGAAACCGCCATCACCATCATCCGCAGGTGCGGTGATGTGATACGCATCTCCAGACAGCCCATAACCCAAAACTTCTGCGTAAATTTTCGCACCACGAGCCTTCGCATGCTCATAGGTTTCAAGCACTACGGCGCCCGCACCTTCACCCATCACGAAGCCATCACGGCCTTGATCCCAAGGGCGCGATGCTTTTTCCGGCGTGTCATTGTAATCGGTCGACAATGCTTTGGCGGCGGCAAAGCCAGCAATACCAAGACGACAAAGCGCAGCCTCAGCACCACCTGCAACCATGACGTCTGCATCACCGTACTTTATCATTCTCGCCGCATCACCAATGGCATGTGCCCCAGTCGAACAGGCTGTAACTATAGCATGGTTTGGTCCTTTGAACCCGTGCTTGATTGAGACCTGACCTGAGACCAGGTTGATCAGGCTAGACGGGATAAAGAATGGCGAAATACGACGGGGACCTCTTTCTAAGAGCGTCACCGAATTATTGTAAATCGTTTGAAGACCGCCGATACCGGAGCCGATAATTACGCCGGTTCGACAACGCTCTTCTTCGGTTTCGGGCACCCAACCAGAATCAGCAATCGCGTCGTCAGCGGCAGTAAGGCCAAAGACGATGAAGTCGTCCATGCGCTTGCGTTCTTTGGGCGAGACAACTGAATCGACATCAAAGCGAAACGGATGGTCCTGTTCTTGGGGCACTTGGCCGCCAATCCGGCAAGGCAAATCATCGACCTCAAACCCCTGAAGGGCTCGAATACCAGACTTAGATGCAGTTAAGGATTGCCAGTTGCCTTCGACGCCACGTCCTAGTGGTGTCAGTAGACCCAGGCCTGTAATGACAACTCGTGTCATGAAATCCTCATGGCGAAAAAGCTGCCCAAATCTTCTCTATGCGGTTCACCATTGGGCGAATCGCCTGAGAGACCCCTATGAAGCGCTGGCTTCAATAAAGCCGATGGCGTCTTTAACAGTCAAGATCTTCTCGGCGGCATCGTCGGGGATTTCGCAACCGAATTCCTCTTCGAAAGCCATCACAAGTTCTACGGTATCAAGACTGTCAGCCCCCAGATCGTCAATGAAGCTGGCGGTCTCGCTGACCTTGGCTTCTTCAACACCTAAATGCTCAACAACAATTTTCTTAACGCGATCCGCGACGTCACTCATGGTGCCATCCTCACTTTATCCCAGGGAGAGTATATAGCAGCGAAAACAAGCCAGTATGTGGCCCGTCGCCCCCAAAGTTGCGGTTAGGTAGCATACTTCATATTGGAACGCTAGGTCTACGCGATGAACCTGGAGCCCTAGATTTTGATAGCCTTTAAAAGCTAGATCATTGCCATTCCGCCATTCACGTGCAGGGTTTGGCCGGTCACATACGCTGCTTCGTTGGAAGACAGGTAGGTTACCGCCGACGCGACATCCTCGCCGGCCCCGAACCGACCCGCTGGAATTGCGGCCATCATGGCGTCGCGTTGCTGGTCCGTCAGAGCCTCCGTCATCGGGGTTTCTATGAAACCGGGCGCTACACAGTTGGCAGTAATGCCGCGCGTCGCGACTTCTTGTGCCAGTGATTTCGTAAAGCCGATCAGCCCAGCTTTAGACCCAGCATAGTTCACCTGCCCAGCGTTGCCGGTCACACCAACCACGGATGTAATAGAAATAATTCGCCCAGAGCGACGCTTCATCATCCCGCGCACAACAGATCGAGACAACCGAAACGCAACTGCAAGATTGACGTTGATCACATCCCAAAAGTCTTCGTCTTTCATGCGTAAGATTAAACCGTCACGTGTAATCCCGGCGTTGTTAACTAAAATATCAAGCGGGCCCGCAACTGCCTCAGCATCTGAGATCAATGTCTCGACCGCATCTGTATCGGAAAGATTACACGGCACTGCATAGGCGCGCCCACCCAACCCTGATGTCAACTCAGACAGCACGGTTTCCCTTGTTCCTGAAACTACGACAGTTGCTCCTTGAGCATGCAATGACCGCGCAATCGCGCCGCCAATTCCGCCGGTTGCTCCAGTGACGAGGGCTATTTTGCCGGACAAATCAAACATTACGATCTCCAAAAATTGTCTGTATCAAACTGTTTTAAGAAACTCTTCTATATCTTTCGGGCCTTGCAAGCTCACCGCCGTCAAATCGCGATCAATACGGCGCGCAAGACCGGTGAGAACTTTGCCCGCACCAATTTCAATTTGGGTGTCAACTCCGGCTTCACGCATCAGGCCGATGCTCTCACGCCAACGCACCATTTCCGTAACCTGAGAGACCAAGAGCCTACGAATATCATTAGGGTCAATAATGCTGGCGGCGGTGGCGTTCGCGACCAGCGGTACAACCGGTGATTTGATTTCGACATCCTCTAAAGCAGATGCCATGACATCGGCGGCGGGTTGCATCAATGAACAATGAAACGGCGCACTCACAGTCAGCATAATGGCGCGCTTGGCGCCTTTTTCTTTGGCTAATGCAACAGCCCGCTCGACAGCAGCCGCATGCCCAGAGATCACAACCTGACCTGGAGCGTTGTCATTCGCGGCAGCGCACACTTGGCCATCAAGGCCTGCTTCAGAGGCAACTTCCTGTGCAACATCCAAATCCAAGCCAATTAAGGCCGCCATCGCGCCTTCTCCGACAGGAACCGCTTCTTGCATGGCTCGACCTCGAATCTTAAGGAGCTTCGCTGTATCGACCAATGAGAGAGCCCCAGCAACAGCTAACGCCGAGTACTCACCGAGAGAATGCCCTGCAACATACCGCGCCGTATTGCGGATCGATATGGAGCCCTGACTTTCAAGAACACGGGTTGCCGCGAGACTGACCGCCATAAGCGCTGGCTGAGCGTTTTCGGTGAGGGTAAGCTCATCCTCGGGACCTCCAAACATGAGACGTGAGAGAGACTGCTCAAGCGCCTCATCAACCTCTTGAAAGACCTCCTTAGCCTCAGAAAAGGTGTCGTACAGGTCTTTTCCCATGCCAACGGCTTGAGATCCCTGTCCTGGAAAAACGTATGCCCAACTCATGTGCATCCCCCTTTAGAAAAAACGGCGCGAAAAGCAGTTAAATCCGATTATATTGCCTATTTTAAGGCCAGCAATCAGTGGCCCTGTCAAGCGACCGGAACGATCAAACCGGTCCAGCACTTGGGATTCATCCGCAAAACCCGGCAATTCCCGCCCTCTTCCCTTGCTGGGGCAATGGAAATGTGTATATTCCGCGCCTTCATAGCTCCTTGCCGGTCTAACCGGCTATGCCCTTAGGTCATGGGACCCGGGGGAAGAGAGAAGCCATAAGGAGAGCATTCTCATGCCACTCTACGAAAGCGTGGTCGTTGCACGTCAGGATATTTCGGCTGCACAAGTCGACACCCTGGCTGACGAATTGACCAAAATTATAGAAGAAAATGGTGGATCGGTCGCCAAGCGCGAACATTGGGGCCTGCGCAGCCTGACCTATCGCATCAAGAAGAACCGTAAGGGCCATTACATGCTGTTTAATGTCGATGCTCCGGCCGCGGCATTATCTGAGTTCGAGCGCCGCATGCGACTTAACGAAGACATTTTGCGCTACTTGAGCATTCGTGTGGACGAACATGAAGAAGGCCAGTCCTCCATTTTGACCAATAAAGGTCGCCCACCGGGGCGTCGTGAAGGTGGTCATGGTGGCGGTGGCGGTGGCGGACGGTTTGAGTCCGGCCGCGGCAGACCACCCCGTGATGACAACAGTGCACCAGAGACCAAACCAGTAGGAGAAAGCTAATGGCTGATGGTCGTAAACCTTTCTTCCGTCGTCGCAAGAGCTGCCCGTTCACGGGATCAAACGCGCCGAAGATCGATTACAAAGACGTCAAACTTCTGCAGCGCTACATCTCTGAGCGCGGCAAGATTGTTCCGAGCCGGATCACTGCCGTCTCAGGCAAGAAGCAGCGCTTATTGGCCCGTGCCATTAAGCGTGCACGCTTCCTTGCTCTCCTCCCCTACGTGTTAAGCGAATAGAGGGGCAAAGGAGAACATCATGGACGTCATTTTATTAGAACGGATCGACAAGCTCGGACAGATGGGCGACGTCGTTAAGGTCAAAACTGGCTACGCACGGAACTTCCTTCTGCCTCAGAAGAAAGCCCTGCGCGCAACGGATGCGAACCGGACTTATTTCGAAAGCCGTAGAAGTGAACTTGAAGCAGTTAACCTTGAGCGTCGCGGCGAAGCCGAAGCAGTGGCTAAAAAGATGGAAGGCCTGCGCCTAGTCTTGGTTCGCCAAGCCGGTGAAGGGGGTCAACTTTATGGTTCCGTCACAGCACGCGATGTTGCTGATGGCCTAAAAGCGGACGGCGTAAAAATGGATCGCGGACAGGTCGAACTGCACGCAGCCATTAAGCAACTCGGTAAATACGATGTTGCCGTCAAGCTGCACCCTGAAGTCAGCGTCGACATCTCATTGACCGTGTCCCGCTCAATGGACCAAGCTGACATTGATGCTGCTGGTTCATTGCTAGAACGTGAAGAAGATGCAGCAGAAGCGATTGTTCAGGAACAAGAAGCTGAGCAAGCGCGCGACGAGAAACTCGACACCCAAGCAGCTGATGAAGCTAAAGCCGCAGCAGCTGAAGCTGCCAAAGCTGCCGTACCGGCTATCGAAGTCACCGAGGATGCCGGGAACGCCGAAGAGGGCGCCTAACAAAGCGGACACCCTTCCACACGAATTAAAAACGCCGACCCTTAGGGGTCGGCGTTTTTATTTGCCCCGACTCGGGCTTATCCCCATGTTACACACGGTTCCACAGGCCTTAGGCAGTGCTGATCTCGTATAGAGTTGGTATAACCCCCTTATGAACCCACCAGCCATACCAGTGTTGGCGGCGGACTCGTCAGATCAAGACGTGTTTCGGTCGCCGCCTCACAACATTGAGGCTGAACGCGCTTTAATCGGCGCAATCATGCTGAATAACCGAGCATATGAATCCGTTTCAGATTACTTACGTGCCGAGCATTTTTCCGACGCCGTCCATGCCAAAGTTTTCGAATCAGCATCACGGTTGATGGAACAAGGTCACCAGGCAACACCGATCACACTTAAAACATACCTTGAGCAAGATCCCATCGTTCAAGAGGCAGGCGGCATGGCCTATCTCACCAGCCTCGCCAACTCCGTCGTCACGATCATAAATGCCGGCGACTATGGCCGCCTTATCTACGACCTGTTTCTCAGGCGCGAGCTGATAAACGTTGGCCAAGACATGGTCAACGAGGCGTTCGATTCCGATTTGGACCAAACCGCCCTCAACCAGATTGAGGACTCAGAGCAAAAACTCTTCGACCTGTCTTCCAAGGGTCAAACGGAAGGCGGCTTCGAGCAGTTTGAGCACGCCCTGACCAATGCCATCGACATCGCAGAAGCAGCACATCGGCGCGATGGCGCGCTCGCGGGCACTACCACAGGCCTCAAGGACTTGGACTACAAACTCGGTGGCCTACACCCGTCAGATCTTCTGATTCTCGCCGGTCGCCCCGCAATGGGGAAAACGGCCTTGGCGACCACAATAGCCTTCAACGCCGCCCAACACTTTCAGAACACAGACCGCGAAGAAGATCGTGGCAAGCTCGTCGCTTTCTTTTCCTTGGAAATGAGTTCCGAACAACTAGCGACACGCATCCTTGCAGAACGCGCGAGATTGAGTTCCCACGACATTAGAACGGGCCGCCTTGCCCATGACGACTTTGGTCGTTTGGTGTCGGCCAGTCAGGAGCTACACACTCTGCCATTGTTCATAGATGACACCGCCGCCATTACGATCTCAGCCATGCGCACACGCTGCCGTCGACTAGCCCGCCAGGCACGCAGCGATAAACACAACGGCCTGGGTCTTATCGTGGTTGACTACTTGCAACTGCTAGATGGCTCTTCTTCCAATCGCGCTGAGAACCGCGTGCAGGAAATTTCTGCCATCAGCCGGGGCCTCAAAGCCCTCGCCAAAGAACTCGATGTTCCGGTCCTAGCCCTTTCACAACTTTCACGTGCTGTCGAACAACGAGAAGACAAACGCCCGCAGCTCTCGGATTTGCGTGAATCGGGATCGATTGAGCAAGACGCCGACGCCGTGATGTTTGTCTATCGGGAAGAATATTATCTCGAACGCAAACAGCCCCAGCGCGAGGCCTACGATAGGGAAGATTCCTATCAAGAGAAAATGCTCAAATGGCAAAGTGATATGGAGACAGTCCACAACGTTGCCGAGGTGATTATTGGCAAACAACGTCACGGACCAACCGGCACTGTGAAACTACTCTTTGAACCCAGCTTTACGCACTTCGACAACCTTGCCGATATGAGCCACCTGCCGGAAGAAATGGGCTAGCGCCCAGTGTCGGCTTTGCACCCTCCCATATCGGCAGATCATGCTGGCGCCATCCTGACCATCAACCTCGCGGCGATCACAGAAAACTGGCGCATCCTCAAGCGTAAACTTAGGCCAGGGTGTGATTGTGGCGCTGTGGTCAAGGCTGACGCCTACGGCCTAGGTGCACCAAACATTGCCGCCGCTTTGGCCGGCGCAGGGTGTAAAACGTTTTACGTTGCCCACCTCGGCGAAGGTGTTGAGCTTCGTAAAGTCCTTGGCCGTGCCCCCCGGATTATTGTATTGCACGGCGCCAACCCGGGGCTTGAAGGTGAGGTTTTTAAGCACGGCCTCATTCCCGTTCTAAGCACACCACATCAAATTACCGCATGGCGCACATTCGCAAGTAATACAGACGTTCTGCAGGAAACGGTTATCCAAGTCGACACAGGCATGAATCGGTTGGGTTTGAGCGATAAAGAATTCACCGGTCATCTCAATGACCCCGATTGTTTTGAGGGCCTGACCCCACTGGCACTGATGAGCCATCTGGCCTCCGCTAACACGCCCAAACACCCGCTGAACAAAGCGCAGCTCGAACGGTTCAGCCGCGCGCTCCGCGTCTTCCGTGTAAAATTTCCTGACGCCAAGGGAACCCTAAGCAACAGCAGTGGTATTTTCCTCGGCGAGACATGGCACCATGATTACGCCCGCCCTGGAGCCGCACTCTACGGCTTAAACCCTCAGCCCGGAAACAAAAATCCCATGCTGCCCGTCGCTCTACTACAGGCAAAAATCCTGCAAGTGCGACGCGTTGACAGTACCGAGACCGTTGGATACGGTGCTACCTTTCAAGCTACCGATGGTATGAAATTGGCAACGGTTTCAATAGGTTACGCGGACGGCTTTCTAAGGTCTCTGAGTAATACAGGCGCCGCTTCGCTTGATGGCTTCCCCATACGCGTCGCTGGCATCGTGTCTATGGATTTGCTAACTTTTGATGTGTCCAACGTCCCAGATTCAAGTCTCAGGCCAGGCGCCATGATCGATATATTATCGCAAGAGCAAACAGCCGATGATCTAGCCAGCCATGCAGACACCATTGGCTATGAAATTCTAACCAGCCTCGGGCAGCGCTATGCACGACGCTATTTACCCGCCAACGCACCTGGACTGAGTTTATGAATTTTCTCGCGGTCATTGGTCGCATCGTGCTGCGCTTTCTTGCTGAGCTGGGACGGTTCACACTCTTTACACTTACTGCCGTTTCTCATTGTGTGCGCCCGCCCATTTTTCCTCGGCTCATTGGCCGACAAATGATCGACATCGGCTTCTATTCTCTTCCCGTGGTTGGGCTAACCGCCATTTTCTCAGGCATGGTCCTAGCACTACAAAGCTATACGGGGTTTTCACGCTTCAATGCCGAGGGGGCGATCGCTAATGTCGTCGTCCTGTCGCTGACCCGAGAGCTTGGACCCGTCCTTGCTGGCCTTATGGTGGCCGGGCGTATTGGGGCGTCCATGGCAGCTGAAATCGGCACCATGCGTGTCACAGAACAAATCGATGCCCTCACAACATTATCAACCAACCCCTACAAGTACCTCATCGCGCCTCGGCTCATAGCCGGGCTCCTGATGCTACCCCTGCTGGTTTTGGTCGCCGACATCATCGGAGTGTTTGGCGGTTATATCGTGGCCGTGTTCAAGCTTGGCTTTAACCCGAACGTTTATCTGGCCAACACTATTGATTTTCTTGAGCCGCTCGACGTTATATCAGGTCTCGTCAAAGCGGCTGTCTTTGGATTCATTATCGCGCTCATGGGGTGTTACAACGGGTTCAATTCCAAGGGCGGGGCGCAAGGAGTTGGCGCCGCAACAACCAATGCTGTTGTATCGTCCTCCATTCTTATTCTTGTGTTTAACTATATGATTACAGAGTTGTTCTTTTCCGCATGAGCCAGTCGCCAAAAATTCACCTAAAAGGTATCCGTAAGAGTTTTGGCCCTAAGGACGTCTTGAACGGCATCGATCTCGATGTTGCGACAGGTGAATCGGTTGTAGTCATTGGCGGTTCTGGCACTGGAAAATCCGTGCTTCTCAAATGTATTCTCGGAATACTTACCGCCGACTCTGGAACAGTCGCCGTCGACGGCACAGACGTTACAAAAATTGAGGCTAACGACCGCGATGACATCAATAAAAAGTTTGGCATGTTGTTTCAAGGTGGCGCACTATTTGACAGCATCACCGTATGGGAAAATATCGCTTTTGGCCTTATTCAAGGCAGGGGTATGAGCCGCAATCACGCTAAAGAATTGGCCCTTGAAACCTTGACCAAGGTTGGGCTGTCAAAAGATGTTGGCGCCCTCTCTCCATCTGAATTATCAGGCGGTATGCAGAAGCGCGTTGGCTTAGCGCGCGCCATCGCGGGGTCTCCAGAAATTGTGTTCTTTGACGAGCCGACAACGGGGCTTGATCCTATTATGGCCGACGTCATCAACGACTTAATTGTGACCTGTGTTAAAGATCAAGGCATCACGGCCTTATCGATCACCCATGATATGGCGTCCGCTCGAAAAATCGGCGGCCGCATCGCTATGCTTTACCACGGCAAGCTCATCTGGATTGGCGCAGCCGGTGATGTCGACCGTTCAGGCAACGCTTACGTCGATCAATTCGTTCATGGGCGCGCAGATGGTCCAATTCAAATGGAGCTTCGGCGGTAAACCAAGATGGCGAAAAAAGACCAAACTCAATTCGTTTGCCAATCCTGTGGTGCCATAACTTCAAAGTGGGTTGGAAAATGCGAGTCCTGCAATGAATGGAATACACTGACTGAAGAAGCGGGGTCGGGCTCTCTCCCCAAAGGGGTCAGTGGGGGCAAAGGCGGTAAATCCATATCCTTCGTTGGCCTCAAAGGTAAATCGGCGGCGCCACCCCGTCTTCAAACAGGCATCAAAGAGCTGGACCGCGTCTGTGGTGGTGGGCTCGTCGCCGGGTCCGCCATTCTCGTCGGCGGCGACCCAGGTATTGGTAAGTCCACACTTCTTCTGCAGGCCTGTGGAGGAATGGCTGCGGGGTCCAAGTGCCTCTACATCACTGGTGAAGAGGCCGTCGATCAAGTGCGCCTTCGCGCGTCTCGGCTTGGCCTTGAAAATGCACCAGTAGAATTAGCTGCCGCAACCAACGTGCGCGACATCGCTGCCACGCTGGATACCAAGGGCGCCGCAGACCTAGTGGTTATCGATTCCATCCAGACTATGTACACGGACGCCATTGATTCAGCCCCAGGAACCGTGACGCAAGTCCGCACCTGTTCGCACGAGTTGATTCGGATCGCCAAGAAGCGCGGCTTTACGTTGTTCCTCGTCGGCCACGTCACCAAAGAAGGAACCCTAGCGGGGCCCCGCGTTCTCGAACATATGGTCGACACGGTGCTCTATTTCGAAGGCGAGAGAGGTCACCACTTCAGAATTCTCCGCGCTGTTAAAAACCGCTTCGGTGCCACCGATGAAATTGGGGTGTTCGAAATGGCCAATGAGGGCCTCGCGGAAGTTCCCAACCCATCGGCGCTCTTTCTCGCTGAACGGCGCGGCAATGTGTCAGGCAGTTGCGTTTTCGCGGGCCTGGAAGGCACCCGTCCCATGCTAGTTGAGATCCAGGCCTTGGTAGCACCATCCAGCCTGGGAACAGCCAGACGCGCCGTTGTAGGCTGGGATTCCGGGCGCCTAGCCATGATCGCAGCCGTGCTTGAATCCCGCTGCGGCCTTGCACTGGGTGGACATGACATTTATTTGAACGTTGCCGGTGGGTTGCGCGTTTCAGAACCAGCTGCAGATGCCGCCGTCGCGGCAGCTCTGGTATCCTCGTTCCGAGATTCTCCGGTCTCTCCAGGTGCTGTGGTCTTCGGCGAAATCGGCCTATCCGGCGAAATTCGGGCAGTCTCACAAATGGATCAACGCCTTCGGGAAGCGGCAAAGTTAGGGTTTACCGAAGCATGGATGCCCAAAAACGCGGGGCGGCGCAAACAGGCCATGGACACGCAGGGTGTCGCAATCGACTCTCTGGGTCATATTCAAGCTCTAGTCGGCAAGTTCTCTTCATGAGCATCAACAGAAAAACGGCCACCTAAATGGATGCCATCCCCATCAACGGTCTCGACCTCGCCGTCATCATCATCTTGTTATTGTCGGGCATCCTCGCGTTCATACGCGGGTTTGTCCATGAAGTGCTCTCAGTCGCCGCATGGATTGGTGGCGGTTTCGCCGTGGTCTATGGCGTACCACAGCTCAGCTATCTCGCTAGCCAATTCATCCTCAACGACCTGATCGCAGACATCGCCACAGGCGTGTTCATCTTCCTGATCGTTCTGATAGCCCTCTCGGTCTTGACCAAAATGCTATCAAAATCGATCCAGGCGAGTGCTCTCAATAACCTTGATCGTTCTCTGGGCTTTATTTATGGCCTCATGCGCGGTGTTGTCATTTTTGCTGCCGGGCTCCTCATTACAGATTGGGTCGTAGATAGCGGAGAGCGCCCCAGCTGGGTCATGTCCGCTAAAACTCTGCCGGTCATCGAAGGCACGGCGGATTTCATGCGCGACCTTGATCCAGAAAGCTTTAAGGCAGCCGAAGATACTGCTAAAGAAGCGTCGGATGCTGCTAGGGACGCTATGGAACTCAAAGAAACCTTCGACAAGCTGACCCAGCCTCCTCCAGGCAGAGACCCCGATGCGCCTAAAACACCAGATGGCGCCTACCGCGATAACGAACGGAACAGCATGGACCGCCTATTTCAAACTAATCAGGATGACAAATAAGGCATGGCACCGCCGGACCTCTCGTTGCTGACTACCGACCCCTGGGATGGAGATACACTGCACGAAGAATGTGGTGTGTTTGGAATTTTCGGCGATGCTGATGCCGCCTCCCACACGGCCCTAGGCCTCCATGCCTTGCAACATCGCGGCCAAGAAGCGGCAGGGGCAGTCACCTTCGACGGCGAGCATTTTCATAGCCACCGTGGCTTTGGCCATGTCTCAGACAATTTTAAAGCCGAGTCTGTCGTGTCTCGCCTCCAAGGCCACGCAGCCCTCGGCCATGTCCTATACTCGACCTCTGGTGAAATCATTATTCGTAATGTACAGCCCCTGTTTGCGGACTTTGAGTTCGGTGGCCTAGCCTTAGGTCACAACGGCAATATCACTAATGCGTTGACTGTTCGTCAGGAGCTAGTTCGCCGCGGCTGCCTTTTTCAATCAACCTCCGACACCGAGGTTGTTATCCACCTCATTGCCATTAGCCAACAACCCACCGTGGAAGAACGCGTCATTGACGCCTTGCGGCAGCTAGAAGGCGCGTATTCCATGGTAGCGCTAACCAATGCCGCCATGTATGGCGTTCGCGACCCCATGGGGGTTCGCCCGCTGGTCATTGGCAAGCTCGATAAGGCCTACATCCTGTGCTCAGAAACCTGCGCCTTGGATATCATCGGTGCCGAGTTCGTCCGCGACGTTGCGCCGGGCGAGATGGTTATCATCGACGAAAACGGGCTGCGGTCGGTTAAACCTTTCCCATCTTACGACTCTAAATTCTGCATCTTTGAATATATTTACTTTGCGCGGCCCGACAGTGTTTGTGAAGGGTCCAGCGTCTACGAAGTACGTAAAAAAATCGGCGAAGAACTGGCCAAGGAAAGCCATGTCCCCTGCGATGTTGT
Organism: Rhodospirillaceae bacterium; assembly: GCA_028822445.1. GTDB lineage: Bacteria > Pseudomonadota > Alphaproteobacteria > Rhodospirillales > Rhodospirillaceae > WLXB01. The sequence goes on from JAPKDQ010000003.1 coordinate 157,140, forward strand.
TGTTCCCGTCCCCGACTCGGGCGTACCTGCGGCACTCGGTTATGCAGCGGCGATCAATGTTCCCTTCGAATATGGCATCATCCGCAACCACTATGTCGGCCGCACATTCATTCAGCCAACAGAAAAAACACGTCACCTTGGTGTAAAGCGCAAACACAACATCAATCGCGCCCAAATCGAAGGTAAACGGGTAATCCTTGTTGATGACTCCATCGTTCGTGGCACAACATCGACCAAGATCGTCGATATGGTCCGGCAGGCTGGCGCAACAGAAGTACACCTTCGTATTTCTTCTCCGCCAACAGCGCATCCCTGTTATTTCGGCATCGATACACCTGAACGGGAACAGCTATTTGCCGCTCAACACGACCTCGACGGCATGACCAAACTCCTCGGTGTAGATAGCCTCGCCTTTATTTCTACCGACGGGTTGTATCGCGCCGTTGGCCACGCCAAACGCGACACAGACAACCCGCAATTTTGCGACGCCTGTTTTACGGGCGAGTATCCGTCTGCGTTGACAGACCTGAATGCTGAAGCATTGCCGCATCAGCTCTCCCTGCTGACCGAAGGCCGGGCCTAGGTCTTATGATGGGATCCCGGCTCGCCGGTCGCATCGCGTTGGTGACAGGTGCGTCTAAGGGCATCGGCCGCGCCGTCGCGAAACGATATGCCCTCGAAGGCGCCACGGTCATCGCTATCGCGCGTAATAAAAAAGAACTTATCTCCTTAGATGACGAAATTACCCAAGCTACAGGTCAAAGCGCCGTTCTAGTTGACGAAGACCTAACCAAGTACGCGACTATTGATCAGGTCGGAGAAACCCTGTTTAAACGCTATGGCAAGCTGGACATCGTCGTCGGCGCCGCGGGTATTCTTGGACAGCTCTCGCCCGTTGGGCACATCCCGCCAGATATTTGGGACCGAGTATTCGCCCTCAATCTCACAGCCAATTGGCGTCTCCTCCGCTCAGTCGACCCTTTGCTGCGGCAGTCTGATGCAGGCCGCGCAATTTTTGTGACCTGCAGTCAGAGCTCTATGCCAGCCGCATTCTGGGGCGCCTATGGCGCATCAAAAGCAGCGCTCGACCAAATGATCCGAATTTACGCAGCCGAGATGGTTGAAACGAAGGTCAAGGCCAATCTTATAGATCCCGGCCCGGTGCGCAGCGCACTCCGCATCAAAGCGTTTCCCGGCGAAGATCAGGACACCTTGCGATCACCAGAAGACGTGACCAACGTGTTCGTTGACCTAGCCGACCCGGCTAATAACAAATCAGGAGAACGGGTTACCATCGAGAATTTATTTTCGGAGGTCCCGAGCACACCGCTCAAATGAGTCCCGCCGCGTCAGCGATCGGGCGCCCGGGGCAGGCCGGGGTATTTCGATCATCGAGGCGCTGAAAGGTATCACCACCTATGCCGCGTATCAGGCTTCTGAAGAAAATAAAAAAGGCACGATCGAGCCCGGAAAACTGGGAGGCCTAGTTGTTCTCGCACGCAACCCGATAACAATTTCCCGCTTGAGCTAGCAGACATCCCGGTGGTCGGCGGCCGCACAGTCTTCGAGCAGACCGCTCCTATAACCCATAGCCCCTTAGCCCCTCTTGGACCGCGTATCGTAAGGGTTATCCGGTTTACGCACGTGCAGGCGGAGCGGAACACCCTCAAAGCCAAACGTATCGCGCAAATCATTCATCAAGTAGCGATGATAACTGGTCGGCAAATCAACCGGACGAGACGTGAATAAAATAAATGTCGGCGGCCGCGCTTTAACCTGGGTGACATAGCGCAATTTGATTCGCCGCTTTTGTTTCGATAACGGCGGTGGATGCTTTTGCGTGGCATCATCGAGCCATTGATTCAAAGCGGCTGTCTTGACCCGCGTGTTCCAAATCTCTCGGGTCTTAAACACTGTGTCCATCAATTCAGAAACGCGGCTACCGGTTTTTGCCGAAATGGTAATGGTCGGCACGCCACGCACCTGGGTCAAAGATTTAGCCAGTTTTTCTTTCAACTGAAGAAGCGACTCACTGCGGTTTGATGCCGCATCCCATTTGTTAACTGCAATGACCAGAGAGCGGCCTTCGTCAATTACGCGGGCGGCAATGGTCAGGTCTTGTTTGTCTAGGATAGCATCCGCATCCAGAACCAACACCACAACTTCGGCCAAATCGACAGCGCGAAGGGTATCAAGCGCTGACAGCTTCTCAACGACATCGTTCACTTTCGCTTTCTTGCGCAAACCAGCCGTATCGACCAACCGCACGGGACGGCCCTTATACTCCCAATCGATGGGAATTGCGTCGCGTGTCACACCAGGTTCTGGGCCCGTGAGAACGCGGTCTTCACCGAGCAGCCTGTTTACCAGTGTTGACTTTCCCGTGTTTGGCCGGCCAACGATAGCAAGTTGTAACGGACGGTCACCGAGCTCGTCATGCTCATCGTCTCCATCAGGAAGACCCTCTTGAACTTCCGCAGCCTCTAGAAAACCAGGTTCCAGTTCGGCGTCAGGGTCTAAGTCCTCACCGTCGATGACCGGTGTGCCATAAGGGAGCAGCGCGTCATAAAGTTCATTAAGGCCTTGGCCATGCTCTGCTGAAAGCGCGACGGGCTCACCAAGACCTAAGCTAAAGGCTTCGTACAATCCGGCCTGAGCAGCATTTCCCTCGCACTTGTTGGCAGCCAGAATAATCGGCGTCGATCCTCGGCGCAGAAGATCAGCAAAGTAGTCGTCCATGGGTGTAACACCGACCCGGGCATCAATCACCATGAGGGCGACATCCGCCTCTGCAACGGCGCGCTCAGTCTGGCCTCGCATCCGCCCTTCCAGGGTGCCTTTATCGCTGTCCTCAAGACCAGCCGTATCGATCACGCGGAAGGTTAGGTCGGCGAGATGCCCCTCCCCTTCACGACGATCGCGCGTCACGCCCGGGCGATCATGCACAAGCGCCAGGCGTCGACCAACGAGCCTATTAAACAGGGTGGACTTACCCACATTGGGGCGCCCAACAATAACCAACTTGAAAGACATGGGGGCGAGGCCCTAATTAACCGTTAGCGGTACGCAAGCAGCGTGCCGTCGTCGTCATAGACATACATGGTCGCATTTGCGAACACAGGAGAAATCGTCACAGGAGCGTTTAGCTCAATATCGCCCAGAACAGAACCACTATACGGCGAGAGAGATAACGCTTTCTCATTCGAGCTAAAGAGGATGAGTCGATCACTTGCAATCGATGGACCTGTCCAAATGATTCGATCTTCCTGGTCTTCTTCATCTTCAAAGCGGCGGAGTTGCGTCACCCACATAATTTGTCCCGAGCGCACATCAATGCAGACGACCTCGGAATCAATCGTCGTAGCGTAAAGAAAATCACCCGAAATCCAAGGCTGATAAACGCCGGGCACAGGCACATCCCATACCCGCTGCCCTGTTCTCAAATCAATAGAAACAAGAATGCCAGAATGGCCCACCGCATAGACGCGACCACGGTCAATGACTGGGCGTCCACGAATATCCGTCAGACTTGCAGCCGCCTCGGTGCGCCGAACTGCGATAACAGAATCGCTCCACAACACAGCACCATTGTCGACACGGAGAGCCGCAATCTCACCATTAGTAAACGGCGCAATGACAACGCCACCGTCGACAGCAGGGCTTCCGCCACCAAGTAAAATCGTTTGAGAACTCACACCAGAGTATGTCCACAAGCGCCTGCCGTCTTTAGCCGATAACGCAAACACTTGGTTGTCAACAGTGACCACAAACACACGGCCACCATTAACCGTCGGCGCAGATCGAATAGGGGAATCAACTTTCGCGCGCCATGCATCGCGACCAGATCGCGCATTTAAGGCAACGACTTCCGCGAAACCCGTGGTCGCAAAAATTAAACCCTCTTCGTAGGCAAGGCCACCGCCCAGAAAATGAGCATCATCTTCGCGTTTTGGCACGAGTTCACGTCGCCACAACCGCGTGCCATTGCTAGAATTGTAAGCAGCCGCAATTGACTTCGAGTCCAGCACGAACACACGGCCGTCGGCAACAACTGGCTCGCCTAATGTGCGATTGCGTTCTCCAGACCCCTCGCCCGCCTTCGCGCGCCATAGAACCCGCGGTGACGGGCCAATGACCACGTGGTGCATAGCATGATGTGACAATCCGCCAGCCTGGCTCCATGTATCCGTATCTTCCGGCGCGGGCAAGACGATTTGAGTATCAATTGCGTTGAGATTAGGCCTAAGGGCCCGCTCTAGCGCCAAAACTGAAATACGCGTACCTGGCAGAATCTCCTCGTCTTCACCGCCGTCAAACGGGTTGAGGTCAACGCCACAGCCAGAGAGAAGAACGGCAGACATCACCGCCACCGTTGCAGCGGAACAAAATCGAGTGATACGAGAAGACAACATCATCATGGCTCAGCCGATCTTCGCTTACGGCGCTTCCGCCTGGGTGTCAGGAACTATGCTCTCGTCGGCTGGGTCCATCTCTACGTCCGATTCACCAGCTGGGCTCATGCTGGAACTATTCCGCACGACACCACTTTGGCTCGAGAACACAGCCGACATTTCAGAAGCTCTTTCTTTGATGCTACCCGGTGTATTTGTACCTTGGATCAATTGATCCAAGGTCGCGATCGCGGCAACCGTATCACCTGTGCGTATGGAGAGAAGCGCCATAAGTTCCAAGGCAGAATAGCTGTAAGGATTACTAGAGCCTGTTAACGGAGCCAGCACGTCTTGAAGCACAGCAGTGTCTTCACTCTCCATGCCATGGATAGCCCACAACAGCGCGGCCAAATCGGTAAAGGCATAATCCAAACTCGAATCCGCACTAAGGGCGCGATAGATATCCAACGCTTCGTCGCGCCTGTCTTGGTCGAGAAGAACACCCGCGCGCTGTAAATCAGCAAGGGCCGCATAAGTCCCGCCCTCTTCGGCAACGGAGAGAAGCCCTGCAAGCGCTGCATCTGCGTCTCCATCTATGAGTTGCTCCGTGGCTCGCGCAAAGCCATCAGCCTGCATAGCCAGTTGGTCTGCAACCTGTCCCTGCCGCCACTGAAACGCAGCAACTACAAGAACGACTGCGGCCAGGGCACCGTAGATGTAACCTTGGTAAGTTTGCCAAAAATTATGCATCTGTTCATCGCGAAGTTCGGATTCAACTTCGGTCATGAATGCGTCAGTCGCACTTTCCTGTTCCTCTTCGGGCGTCGGAAACGCGGTTTTTTTGTCTTTAGCTGCCTTGCGGCGGCCAGCCTTCTTGGTGCTCACAGAATGGGTCCTCATCGGCCTAGTCCAGGGTCTATTCCAGAGCCTTATTCTGGATACCGGACTACCGGGGGTAAGAATAGACGAATCGGCGCGTACCTTACCTATGCCGTCGCAGTGTTGCAATTCGGGATATTATGCCTGAAACCAAAGAGAATTCCTCGGATTTAGCATTTGTTAAATGGTGAGGGCCACACTTATCCTGATATCTCTTACACTGAAGTGCATCAACTCAAAATGCTTTGCGGCGCGCCACCCATGACCCACACAGTAACACTTGGCTACGAATGCTGGTATGCGGGCGATGGAATGCTCTACTCAGAGCACACCAGAACGTCGCATAGGCCAGCCAGAATTTCTTCCTCACATTGGGGGAAATCAATTGCCTTAACCGGCCAGGTCGGTGCCGTCAGAACACCCCCGGTAGATCAGGCGAATAACCTAAAAAAGTCCTAGTTCACAAGGAATCTTGGTCGCTCATAAGAGCATAATGGCCTTGCGAGGCTTCTGAATCGATGAAAAGATAAACAATCTGATTATCACGACAAGGGATTGATCGGCCCGTGAATAAATTAGTGCGGATATCCGATTACCGATACAAAGCGTCTGCCCTTCAATTTAATCGGTCTGAACTCAGTCAACTTCTTAGGCACTATTCATCCCGCGTCATAAGCGGGGAATGGAGAGACTATGCCATAGGCTCCACTCCTGGGTTTGCTCAGTTTTGCATTTATCGCAACAGCCAGGAGGAGCCCCTGTTTACTATTACTAAACTGGCGACAGAGGGCAAAGCACGCAGTGCTAAGGCCCGCAAAGGACGGTATGTGGTCAGCAGCCACCACCACACGCTGAAGCAAAGTCACTCCCTGCTCGATGCCCTTCAAATCTTGGACAAACCGATCAAGCTCATTTCTTCCTAGAGCTGCAAGATAAATTGATAACCTGTTGTTTTAAAACATAAATTAAATAACATGTTGCTATGCAGTAGAAGCATTGCAGTCATGCAGCAATACCCATTTATTTCATGCCCACGTAATATTATTACGTCTATATATCGCGTATGAGACAGGCACACGTCGTGCCGAAATCGCGATAAAGGAGAAATGTAATGGATATATTATCGAAGTACCTGCACATCACAGTCCTCGTTTCGACTGCGTTGTCTACTGGGGTTATCTTCGCGTCCAGCGCCCGCGCATTATTCTAAGACAGCGCTGAGCACGAATCGACCCGGACACCTTTAAGCACAGGCTTACTCCTGATCAAGGGTTACTCGTCTTCGGAAATATCTTCCTCGGCGAGACCCACATCAAGATCGGGAGTGAGCTTATCGCTTTGACCGGCCATCACTGCCCACACCTTCTTCTTGAATTCGGACCTCGCAAGATCACTGATTGATTCGGTCAGCCAGAGCTCGCTAAGAATTCCAGCAGACACGTCTTGATCTGCATTTAGAACGCCTTTTTAGGCGGGTTTAATGGCCCCAAATAAACTCCACGAGGTGTAATTTCCGTGCTGTGGCGGCGGCACTTCGCCCAAGGCCACTTGTTGGAAATACTCGGGCGTAGCCCCACCCACATCTGGGATCAAAGCAGTCCAACAATCCTCAGCGTCGAAGCCGCCACTGGTCATCAGGTCTTCGCAATCCTGCGAGCGGAAGTCACGGTAATGGGGCTCGTTATTATGCTCGTTATCCCAATCGAGATAGAAATTGTAATAGGCGTCGACCTGAGATGCGGGTGGCAATTCCATATGGACCATCATGCCGCCCGGCCTAAGCAAACGGCGACACTCAGCCAGCGTCTTTTTGGTCGCCTTTACGGATAACTCATGGAAGAAGAAACTGGACACAATGAGATCAAATGAATTGTCGGGGAAATCAAGGGTCTCCGCATTCTGTTGTGAGAAGTGCGCGTTAACACCCCGCGATGCCGCGCGAGCATGGGCGTAGCGAAGACAGGGCGCAGCCACATCAACGCCATACAACTCAGCGTCAGGAAAAATATCGTAATAGGGAAACAGGTTGTTTCCAATCGTGCACCCGGTCTCAAGGATCTTCTCTGGTTTAAAGTCCGGGAAACGGATCGATAGCCATTTGCTGACCGACGCTGCGACACCACTGCGCGTTTTGCTTGGTAATAGAGACCCGCGGAAAACCAAACCACCGTGGGCATAAATCGCCCCTTGCGCCACATCACGGTCAGCATGCTCACCCTGCCAACACCCAGGCATCAAGTGGACGTCCAATGTGTCGACGTAGTCCGGCATTTTAAGTTCGGGGTCGAGTGTCAGCGTGCCGCCATGAGAACTAGATTGCGCCGCCTGGTCCGCTATTGAAATCATATCCGGCAACTGGCGTTCAACTTCTTCACGCACAGAGTCCCAAACCATCTCCTGCGCGTTGTAGCGCAGACTGCTCCAAACCCGGTACGTCAGATTATCTTCTATTGCATCGCGCACTTCTTCACCGGAATTCGGCTCCCGACCGTACTCGGACAGAAACGCAGGCTTAACCTTCACGTCATAGGCGTCGCGCATATCGTCAGCGACATCTTTCATGATGTGCTTACGTAAGCGGGAGACAAATCCCTGACGAGCCAGTTCGTCATGTGTCGGGTCCACAAGGCTGTCGATATCGCGGATAGCGTTCATAGCTGAACTCCATAGGTGTCAGTCATGGTACCCTATAGTATCATCTCCACCACCGACATAATCAACGGAGGTGCTGGATTACTTTCCAGCACCGAACAAGTAGTAGCTTGAGAAATTGCTGTGCTGCGGGGCTTCCGACTCGCCATGGGCAAAGGCGGCAAACTCATCGTCGGTCAGGCCGCCACGGTCTGGGATACGAACCAGACCACATGTCTCCGACGCAAATCCGGCTTCTTCAAGCAACCCAACCGGGTCTTGCTTGCGGAAGGCCGCATAATGGGGCTCATGATTGTGGTACGCGTCCCAGTCGAGAAAGAAGTTGTAGTAAGGGCCCATCGCCTTGGTAGGTGGCAGTTCCATATGAATCGTCACGCCGCCCGGCGCCAACACACGATGGACTTCGGCGAGAATTTTCTTCGTCGACGGAACAGCTATCTCATGGAAAAAGAAACTTGAGACGACGAGATCAAATGAGCAGTCTTCAAAATCCATGGACTCGGCATTCTGTTGTGAGAAATGCGCCGTGATGCCACGGGACTCCGCACGGGCATGGCCATATCGCAACACAGGCGCGCCGACATCGATACCAAAAAGCTCTGCGTCAGGAAAGGCCGACTGGAATGGCGATAAGTTCGATCCAATGGTGCAACCAAGATCGAGAATGCGCTTGGGCTTAAAATTCGGATATTTGATACGCAAGTAATGGGCTATTGAATCCGCAACACCGCCTTTGCCTGGGTTTTTCGTTTTTCTGAGGCCACCAGAAAACACCTGGGTACCGCGCGCATAAATTGCACCGACTGCGATATCGTTTTTCACGAATTCCGTGTGAAAACAGCCCGGCATCAAATGGATATCAAGTGAGCTCACGGCCTTCGGAATAGCCAGATCTGGGTTAAGGCGCAACGTGCCACCAGCGGGAGAAACTTTCGCAGCCTGCTCGGCCACCTCAATCATCTTGGGCAATTCGCGTTCAACCTCGTCGAGCACTGAGCCCCAGACCATTTCCTGGGCATTAAAACGCATGGAAGACCAGAAACGATAAAAACTGTTCGGCTCCATTGCTTTACGAACCGCAATCGCATCACCAGGTGCGTCACCTGTCTTTGCTTTCACCGACGGCTCTACGGTCCCGTCATAAACCGCGCGCATCTCTTGGGCCATATCCGTCATGATGACTTTTCGCATCTGCGCCACATACCCTTGGCGCGCTGCCTCGTCGTGGGTGGGTTGAGCAAATCCATCAATGGCAGGTAGACAGGCTTCTCCAGATGCTTTTTCTTCGCGGTACATAGAACTCTCCGGTCAATCTTCTAACGCCATTATACGCCTCAGCATTAGCCGGTATATCAGAAGTTTTTCAGCTCTTTTCAACTGGAATCTATGGTTGCGCTTAAATTAAGCAGCGAAAACCATCCAGTCGGTGACTTTGTAACGGTAGCCAGGGATTTAAGAAATCAGCTGAGCAAGAGATTGCTTAGGCGCAGCGCGACCCTGGTCTTGAGTGCAATAATTTGGAAGGTGTCAGTCTTCGTGAGGAACTGTTAGCTATTGATAATTGCACCTGCCTAATATTCAAGCTCACTGGCCGAAAAGTAAATAAGTATGAAAAAAACTCTCGCGTGGACTGACTTGTTACCATTCACAGAGCACATCAAAATTAATTCTTTTGTGGGTCACGCAGCCAAAAAGGGAACATGGATGACTTCTCTCGAAGGTGACCTTAATTACCTATCATCAGCAGAGGGTTGTTCACCCGTACTTAATGGTTTGTTAGATTTTAAAAATAACAAACCTCCCGCGTGTGGTCTTTATTTCCTCAGAGTGGATGTTGGTAACGGTATGCAGGATTTCGAACCAGAAAATACATCTGGATATTTTGATTACATTGGGATGGCAACTGCAGGGGGAAATTACCCACTTTTCCAACAAGGCATTTTCGGCAGAATGTACGACCATTACCGAAAATTAACGTGCCTCCCTGCGAGGGGCCAAATTAATAAATTAATCCAAAAATACTACTTTAAGATTACAGATGCTGAGCAACAGAAAGAAAACAGAAGCAAAGCGATTGAACTTCTAAAGGTTCAAAAATTTAAAGACTATGAAGAACTGAGGGCTTTTCTTCATGCACCCCATTTACCCCATGGTGATTTCCCATCAACAACTACTGAATACGGCACGACAGCAAACTTTCAAAAATGTTTTCAGCTCTGCACCACACAATATGACCTCAATACAACAGATAAGATAAAGATATTTTTCGAAGAACATGTGAAGGTGTCCTTCTTCATTATACCGGGTTCCCAAAAGTCAAAGTTTGTTGAAACAGTTGCAAAAGGTGAAGGGCTGGCTATTGCAGAATATAAAAACCACTTCGATGGCATTCCCAGCCTGAACCAGCGTGATGAGTTAACAGTCAGCTCGCTCCCAGCGGGTTTGTAAAAGATTAGCACGTATCCAGCGCATGGCCTGGACATGTTAGAAGGTTCATAGCGGACTCAAGACGAACGCCAAATCACCATGGGTTACTCGCGCAAAGAAAATGTATGAACTGTCATCATGTTGATTCAGTAGGATGAAGAAAACCGGCAGTATTCACCTGGTTGCCAGGGCACCTTTACCAAGGAATATGCGCATGACCGGTTCGAATTCTCGCTTAATTTTCACTCTCTTAATTGGGGCGCTACTGGCGATCAATAATGCGAGGGTCATCGCTGCTGAACCTGCACTCAAGGCCACCATCCTCGGTTCGGGCTATGTGGAGCCCTTGGCCGACAAATACGGGGCGAGTATTCTGGTCGAAGCCGGAACGGAAAAACTGCTGTTCGATGCTGGGCGCGGTACAACCATACGCCTCAACCAAATCCCCGTTCCCTACGATGCGATCGACAAAGTTTTCCTCACCCACCTCCATTCCGACCACGTGGTCGGCTTGCCAGATCTATACCTCACCGGCTGGGTGCTTGGGCGACGCGACACGCCACTGCGGCTTTGGGGGCCGGAGGGCACGTCTCAAATGGCAAAACATATGGTTCATGCCTTTGATTTTGATATCACCGTCCGCCGTGACACACACACCCGCTACGCCGCCATTGGCGCCACTATCGATGCAATGGATTTTGAGGGCGGCGTCATCTACGACGCCAATGGAATCACCGTCACCGCTTTTACCGTCGACCATGGCCCGGTCAAGCCGGCCTTCGGGTTTCGCGTCGATTATGCAGGAAGGTCCATTGGGATATCCGGTGACACGCGGCCGAGTAATAATTTAATAGCTCACACCCGAGACGTCGACGTTTTGTTCCATGAGGCCTTCGCGCCTGAGGCGTATTCTGCTGCTCACCCCGATGTGCCATACTTAGTGATCAAAGCAATTGAAAGCGTACACACCACACCCAGCCAGGCTGGCAAAATCTTTGCGGCGGTGAACCCCAAGCTAGCGGTATTTTATCACATCGATCCGGGTAAAACATTTGCTGACGAGCTAACTCGCGACGCCCGAAAATACTATAATGGACCTCTCGAGGTGGGCGAAGATTTAATGTCCTTCAATATCGGTGAAGAGATTAAAGTGAGGCGACAGCTCCCCTAGTCCTTTAAAAATGTTGGCTGAGCATCTAAAGGGGAAACAGCGAATTCAAAAACAAACCCAAATACTATTTTTCCTGCTTGTTCATAGGTGGTCTTTTTTAAAGAACAAATTATGGACATGTATCCATTAGTAATATTTGCCATATTACAGCCTCTGTAATTGGATAACGTTTCTCAAGACTAAATTTATACGGCCTCCAGCCCAATAATTAATTTCCATTGGTCGCTCATTGTAGGGAGCCACTTTTTGAGCAACGGTGAGGCTGCTTTCTCATGAGCCACTCCTTTTCTCAAAGTTAAATATTTATACATAAAAACAGACACCCGATAATTAGCAGCGCAATGGACGAAGACCCTATCATTCTCAAAAGAATCCATAGCACTAAAAAAATGCTCAAGGTGATCAGAAGTTGGCGCATCAAAAGGCACGGGAATGTGCATGTATTTCATACCCAGGGAAGTAACAATTTTGTCCTCTCCAGGGATTGCATTATCCGAGTCATGCATGGCTAAATTTATTACCACCGAGTAATTTGCTTTAGCTATTTCATTTATTTGACTAATGTTTGGCTGCCCACCTGTGCCAATGTTATCAGTTATCTGAAAAAAATTGGCGATGTCTTCCATGCCGCCCTCTTTCAAATCTTCTCTCGAAAGAGAAGCGCTAGACAATAAAGACAAGCCTAAAATTAACGGTAATATTTTTATTTTTTTCACGTCGTTCACACTCAAAAAAAGGGGTTTCTAAGAATGGATAGCGTTCTTAGTGCTATGGGGTTTCTTGTTTGTGAGTTTTTAACTTGGGTCGGTGAGGAGATTAAAGTGCGACGGCATCTTCCCTAGTCCTTTTAAATCATTGGCTGACTATCTAAAAATTAGACACCCGATTTCAAAACAAAATCAAAGACTATAAAAATTAACCCCAATCATAACTCTATCTTTTTTCCCGCCATAAAATGCAGAGTGCAACCTATCAGCTGGGAAGATTGTTATCATGCCCTCACATGGAAGGATGTCTTCGCTGGGGTCATAAAGTTTCAAAATGCCTGGTTCACTGCAATTTTGATCTCCTACAGAGAGATAATACACAAGGGAGTACTTTTGGTAATGTAAACCAAGCTCCTTTTCTTTGTCTGAACTATTTAGGTGCCTGTGAGGAGTCAGCCCACCTCCAGCACCCAAGATATTAAAGAAAGAATCGTATATGTAGATTTCTGATTTAACAGCCTTCATCATAATAATCGTTAAATCTTCTGCTACAGTTTTTATAATAGAACGATTATCTCCAAACATATTAAAGTCTGGCGAGCACCTACCATTTCCATAACGAGCATCTCCACTTCTCGTTTTATCTAGTTCTCTAGAACTCATTTCGTACAGAGTAGAAATCAGCTTGGCTTCTACCGCTCTGTTTAAAATAAGTGGATTGGACGTTAATCCCATAACGCCACGTAGATTGCTTATGTTGTCAACGCTGGCCTCACTTTTCTTGCGGGACTTTCTTGACTTCAGAACACTCAACAATAATCTAACGCGCTTTGATTTTGGATCGATGGAATTTGCTTTTTCCATGCTTTCTAAGGCTGAATCTATATCTCCATTACTATAAAAAATAATGCCCAAGTTAATATAGGCTGCGGAAAAGGAAGGCTTCAACGCTATCGCTTGCCTATAGCTTGCTTCAGCCCCTTCTGACCTGCCTAGATCTCGCAGCGCGTTACCCAAGTTGCTATGGGCTTCGGCATAGTCAGCTTTCAGCGCTATCGCTTGCCTATAGCTTGCTTCAGCTTCTTCTGGTCTGCTTAGTTCCTTCAGTGCGATGCCCAAGTTATTATGGGCTGCGGCAACGTCAGGCTTCAACTTTATAGCTTGCCTACAGCTTACTTCAGCCTCGTCTAATCTGCCCAGTTCTTGAAGCGTGTTACCCAAGTTGCTATGTGCTTCGGCATAACCAGGTTTCAACTTTATCGCTTGCCTATAGCTTGCTTCAGCCTCCTCTAATCTGCCAAATGCTTGCAGTGTGGCACCCAAGTTGCTATGGGCTTCGGCATAGTTAGGTTTCAGCGCTATCGCTTGCCTATAGCTTGCTTCAGCCTCTTCTGACCTACCTAGATCTCGCAGGGCATTGCCCAAGTTGCTATGGGCTTCGGCATAGTTAGGTTTCAGCGCTATCGCTTGCCTATAGCTTGCTTCAGCCTCTTCTGACCTACCTAGATCTCGCAGGGCATTGCCCAAGTTGCTATGGGCTTCGGCGTCTTCCGTTTCTAATTGCACGGCTCTTTGGTTGGCATTTAAAGCCTCAGGTTTCCTGCCTGTTTGCCCGAACACTGCCCCAAGCACTTTCCAGCCAAATTGATGGCCGGGAAATTGTTGAGTCATGGATATTGCTAACGTCTCTGCATCGTCATGCCGTCCGTTTTGATAGTGCTCTAAAAGGCTTTTTAATTCAGATTGAGGCGGTGATTCGTTATTGCTTACTGCCAGAAGCCGCTGGCTCAGAGCATTAAGTTTTTCTGAATTCACCCAACTTTTCTTTCCCTGCGCAAGGGCTTCTTTCGCCGCTTCAGCCTGATTCTCTTTGATGAGTGCGTCAATGTAACTGAGCCAAAACTGTTCTATATTAGGATTGGCGTCGATGGCACTTTTGAAGTGTGGCAGCGCCGCCCCAGACTGGTTAATAGAAACCGCTATGAGACCTAGATTATGATGGGCATCAGGGTGCTCAGGCTGGACTTGCAATATGGACCTATAAAGGCGTTCAGCTTCTTGAAGATTACCTTGATTATGCGCAGCAACACCCTGTTGCAGCGCTTGATCAAGAGTCAGTTCCATTAAATATTCCTAGTGGCGGTCAGGTTTCTCATACGAGGATTGTGGCAGAATATTTGTGGGGGGGGTAGCCTGGTATGGAGCCTGTTTGTAGCGTCGTTGCGCAACCCTCACTACAAACTTTGTAATAAATACAAAAAAATAGTATGTTAAATTTATCAGTCTGAAAAACTCTCCTGGGGGGTCAGGTATGGCTAAGTTACCAGTAATTCTTGGGGCTTTTGTCCTAATCTTATCAACAATGGTTGATGCTCAAGGAACCAGAGCAGATAGCAAAACGAGCCTGATTAAACCTGAAGAGATTATTGTCACGGCTACCAAGCGTGCGCAGAGCCTTCAGGATGTCCCGATAGCTGTCAGTGTCGTTAATGCTGCTGTGCTTGAACAATCACAGGTGAACGACCTGATTGATCTTCAAACCTTAGTGCCAACATTGCGCGTTACCCAACTTCAAAATTCTTCCCAAACAAACTTTTTGATAAGAGGTTTTGGTAATGGGGCCAATAATGTCGGCATTGAAGCAGAAGTTGGCGTCTTTATTGATGGTGTTTACCAATCTCGTGCAGCATCTTCCATATTGGATCTTCCAGAACTTGAGAGAATTGAAGTACTTCGAGGCCCACAATCAAGTATTTACGGAAAAAATGTGTCTGTGGGGGCAATTTCAATCACAACAAAAGCCCCAGAATTCGAATTTGGTGGGATGGCTGAGCTGACCTATGGCAATTATGACCAGATGATTGGCAAAGCAAGCATTACCGGTCCAATTTCTGACAAAGCAGCATTCCGCCTCTCAGGTTCCATCAATCAGAGAGATGGCTACTATACTAATACGATTACAAATGGAGATATTAACGATCGAGATCGTTTTTCATTGCGAGGTCAGTTTCTCTTAGAGCCGTCTGACAATTTCACAATCAAAGTGATTGCTGATTACAATAAGATTGATGAAACTTGTTGCGGGGCTGTTCAGCTTTTCAATGGGATACTCACACAGGTGATTGGTGCCCCGTTCCCTTTTGGGCTTGGAAAAACAATAGGAAACCCCGCCAACCTGTTTGACCGTGAAGTTTCCTATAATAAAGACCCAAGCAATGAACTTGAGGGC
This sequence comes from Rhodospirillaceae bacterium, assembly GCA_028822445.1. Classification (GTDB taxonomy): domain Bacteria; phylum Pseudomonadota; class Alphaproteobacteria; order Rhodospirillales; family Rhodospirillaceae; genus WLXB01. The sequence continues at coordinate 172,596 of JAPKDQ010000003.1, forward strand.
AAAGGGTTATCGATAACTGGCGAAGTAGATCTTGGTTTTGCTAACTTTACATCGATAACAGCATACAGAGAGCAAACAAATAATAGTGACAATACGGTAGATTTCTCAGGAGCAGATATCGTCGATCTGCTGCAATATCAGAAGTTTGAGACCTTCACGCAAGAGTTCAGGCTAACCTCCAAAGATGCTGGTGATCAACTTGACTGGCTCCTTGGCGCCTACTATTTCGACGAAAGCGTGCCAACATGCTGCAGGACACTTACGTTCGGCGCGGACACATTCAACTTTGCGAATGTTTTGGCTGGCGGACAACTTCCTGGACTGCAAGCTTTGCTTGGTATTCCCCAGGGGACATTTTTCGCAAACGGCACGGGTATTGTTGACAATTATACCCTTGACGATAAATCGGTACAGGTTTTTGCAAACGCAGACTTTCATGCATCTGATAAATTAACTTTCTCGCTTGGTGGCGCTTACATTGATTCGAAGAAATCTGCTAAATCTAGCGTTGTTCTAAATGACGTGTTCTCCAGCTTAAACTTCCCTGCAATTGGTGAAGGGGTAGTAAGGCAGACGGTAATAGCACAACAATATGCAGCGTTAGGAGTGGATGCCACTAACCCGGCAGCTATCGCCGCTATAGAAGCCATTGCACCAGGAACGTTTGCAGCAATATCTAATGGAGCGGGAGCGTTTGCGGCAGCAAATAGAAATAATCCCGCAGTCAATCCATTCCTTGCATTCCTGCCACTTCAATTTTTTCCGGTGCCTGTCAATTATCCGAACGCCAATGAAACGGGAGTGCTAAAAGGTAATAAAATTACCTATCAAGCGCGATTAGCCTATGACTTCACGGATAAAGTCAAAGGCTATGTCAGCTATGCAACCGGCTGGAAAGGTGGGGCTATTAATTTGTCGTCAGACTCAAGGCCTCCCACTGCTGGTTCAAGTGGAAGATTCGCACAACCTTCCGACGTGAATGTGATTGAATTGGGCCTTAAGAGTAGCTTTGACCGTGGTTACTTAAACTTAGCGATTTTCAAGCAGGAGGTGAAAGATTTTCAATCCAATCTATTCACTGGCGCCGGCTTTGAAATTTCCAACGCAGGTAGCGAAGTGCACAAAGGTTTTGAAATTGATGCGGCATTCGCACCAACAGAAAACCTTGTTATTGCATCATCAGTTATCGTAATGGATCCAAAATATAAAGATTTCCAGGGAGCGCCTTGCCAAGCATTCGATCTAGCGAGATGCGGTGCTGGGCAGTCATCTAGAGATTTAAGCGGGGAAAAAGCTGGTGGCATCCATGAAGTAAGCTGGTCGACATCTGTTACTTACTCACACGAGTTTAATAGTGGTTTATCCGGGTTCTTAAGGGGTGAATATCTCTACGAAAGCAACGTTGACGTCGTAGATAATGTTCCAGCCTTTGCCGCAGGAACCCCGCTTGCACAACGTAAAGTTAACAATCTTAATGCTAGTGCAGGGTTAGAGATGGATAACGGAATAGAACTTGTCCTGTGGGGCCGGAATCTTACAAATGATGATAACCTTCTCAGCGCATTTCCAACAACTATTCAAGAAGGTAGCTTTAGCGGTTACCTTAATGCGCCGCGCACCTACGGTCTAACTGTACGCAGCAGATTCTAAGAATAGGTCGCAGAAACTTTTACCGCGCGGCCATTAGAACGCCTCTGAATGTGCCATGAAGGCACCCAATTGTTAGTGGGCTTTCACGCGAGCTAATACAGTCCACCCAAATGCTTTCTGCCGGGCCGAGTTTGCCGATACCGAAGCGTTTTAGCCTCATTAGCCGTCAGTCTCGGCGGATATGACGAAGTTCAAGCTTCCATTGATAATGGGTCACCTACACCCATTATCAATCAGCTGGCTTAGTGCTGAAGCTTGTTTGCAGACATGGCTAGTGTACCCATGCTGGGATTTGCTTGTTTAAAACGCAGTGTCCGCGTCTAGCAATGGATATAGGGATTGCCAATCAAATTACTGAGTTCTTTACGAAATTCCATCAGAAAGACCTTGGTTACCTCATCGAAGAAGAGAGTCGGGATACTTATCCCAGGCTCAAGGTTACCTTGATGAGTTGTCTCAGAATCATTAACTAGAAATTTGAGTACCCTTGGGGCTTGATTGGTAAAGACACTCAGATTGCGAACGTCTAACCGGAATTACCCATCTCGGCTAAGTTAGCCGCGGCTGCTTTGCTGATTTCACTACCGTAACCTTGCCCTATTAATTAAGGATAAGATTAAAATATTAATCGCTGAATAACCCAATAAACTGATCGCTATGGGGCCCAGGCTCATATCAAAGTAAGAATAAACTCCTATCATCACGCATAGCGCGAGGCGAGTGATCTCCATTGTAAAGCCTTGTTTTCCATCAAGCCAAAGAGATGTGCAGTACATAGTAAAAGCCATCATGCTGACCGTAACCCAGAGTTGTTGATAATTTAGCTCACCGCTTTCTAGCAGCACCAATCCCACATATGCCAAAGCAATGAGTTGAAAAACTGAGTACATTTTTATTTTCCCAGATACTTCAGGATTGTATTTCTGGAAAGTTTGAGAATTAAATTCATCTTTAGCTGGTTGGTTAGGAAGGCTCTTAGGTTTCCAGCCCGTTCTTGCAAAGAGCACTAGAAATTTTTCTTTCCAGTTCTGCGCATACCAGATGTCTTTTACGATATTTGTGTAAATGTGTAGATTGGCCCAAATAGGATTAAAAGTATTTAACGCACCCCTGATTCCATAAATTGGTGCCTCGTTATCGTCCTCTTCTTTAAAAGTGCCAAACATCCTGTCCCAGATAATAAAAACGCCCCCATAGTTCTTATCAATGTAATTATCATTTTGTGCATGATGAACTCTGTGATTTGAGGCGGTGACAAAAAACTTCTCATACCAGCCAAGCTTTGGAATGTGCTCACTGTGTACCCAGAATTGATAAATTAAGTTGATGGATGCAACGCTGACAAATACATAGGAAGGAACGCCCAATAAAAATACAGGTATGTAAAACACCCAGGTAACAAATGCTCCGGTTCCAGTCTGCCTTAATGCGGTGCTGAGATTGTAGTCCTCACTTTGATGGTGGGCTACATGCGAAGCCCAGAAAATTTGTCTCTCGTGACTGATTCTATGAAACCAGTAATAACAAAAATCATAAAAAACGAATGCAAAAGCCCAAACTATTGGAGAGGAAGAATCCATTCTCCATAAAGCGTACTGAGTCTCGATTGCATAAAATACATAGCCACCAATACCAATAATAATAAGTTTGTTAGCCGACCTTAAAGAGCCCATAAAAAGGCTGCTAATCGCATCATTGAGGCGATAAGTATTCTTCCTTTTTATGATGCCATATGCCAGCTCAATTAATATTGCTAGCAAAAAGAACGGGACTGCATAAGGAACATAATCCATAGCCAAATCATAGAATTAGATTTATTCCCACTCAATAGTAGTCATAAAATAACTCTAGTAGGGGCATTGGCTTTCGAGTGCCAAGATAGAGTTTACAAGTGACGAAATGGCGTGGGTATAAGGATTTCAGTACTGTTAAAAGGGTTAAGGTTTTTTGTAACTAACAACCTTCTCAACGTTAGAGGCTTGTGAATTAATGTCTACTCCCACTCAATCGTGCCGGGGGGCTTGGATGTGACATCATAGGTCACACGATTAACGCCCTTCACCTCGTTTATAATTCGGTTTGCCACACGACCCAAGAATTCCATATCAAAGTGGAAGTAATCCGCTGTCATACCGTCTGTCGATGTGACCGCCCTGAGTGCCAAGGCATAGTCGTAAGATCGTCTATCACCCATCACCCCAACCGTGCGCACAGGCAGAAGCACCGCGAATGCTTGCCAGATCGAATCGTATAGACCAGCGTTTCTTATCTCCTCAAGATAAATCGCGTCCGCTTTGCGTAAAGTATCCAACTTCTCTTTGGTGATCTCTTGGCCTGGAATGCGGATTGCTAATCCTGGCCCTGGGAACGGATGCCGCCCGACCATCGTGTCCGGCAAACCCAGTTCGCGTCCAAGGTCGCGAACCTCATCTTTGAACAATTCACGCAAGGGCTCGACCAAATCCATGTTCATCCGGTCAGGTAAGCCGCCGACGTTATGGTGAGATTTAATCGTAACGCTTGGCCCTCCCGCAAAAGATACACTCTCAATCACGTCGGGGTATAGGGTGCCCTGTGCTAGGAAGTCTGCTCCACCGACTTTCTTAGCCTCCGCTTCAAAAACATCAATGAACGTCGCACCGATAATTTTACGTTTCTCTTCCGGGTCCGTCTTTCCCGCAAGCTTGCCGAGGAATAGGTCTTCGGCGTCGTTCAAGACGAGGTTAATATTGAATTGGTCGCGGAACACTTCGATCACTTGCTCGGTTTCACCAGCCCTCATTAAGCCGTGGTCTACCAACACACAGGTTAACTGATCGCCAATAGCTTCATGCAGCAACGCCGCCACCACTGAAGAATCAACTCCGCCTGAAAGCCCACAGATTACCCGGCCCTCACCAACTTGGGCCTTCACCGCAGCGATAGCCTGCTCCTTGAACGCGGCCATCGTCCAATCGCCAGTAGCACCACAGATTTTATGGGTAAAATTCTCAATTAGCGCTGCACCCTGCGGGGTATGAACCACTTCTGGATGGAACTGCACGCCATAGAAATTACGCGCCTCGTCCGCAATCGCCGCAAACGGGGCACCGTCAGAGGTCCCCACCACTTTAAATCCGTCCGGCAGCAAGTTCACACGGTCACCGTGGCTCATCCACACTTGCTCGTGGTCACCCTGAGCCCAAACATCATCGAATAATGCACAGACAGCCGTCACATCTAAAAAGGCCCGGCCAAATTCGCGATGATCGGCGTCTTCGACCTGGCCACCCAGTTGAGCAACCATCGTTTGCTGGCCGTAACAAATTCCGAGGATTGGCAGACCCATATCGAACAGGCCTTGGGGAAGCCGGGGCGTGTCATCACCGATAACAGAGGCAGGGCCACCGGACACAATAACACCGCACGGATCATAGCGCCGAATGCTGTCTTCTGTGACTTTGTTGAACGGATGCACCTCAGAATAAACACCGCTTTCGCGCACGCGCCGAGCGATCAACTGGGTCACTTGAGACCCAAAGTCGATGATGAGAATACGGTCAGTCATAAAAGCACTTCATGAATATTGAGGTAAAAACGAGCCTAGCCTTCGGCCTTACGCTGAAGGATGGCAATGAAAAACCCATCAGTTTGGTGCCGGCGCGGCGACAGGCGCAAGAACTTCCCACGTCCAGGATATCTCGTCCCAAGCACAACCTTCCAGATGTCTCCGACCGACAAAGACCGGAAATGTTCATGGCGCTCAAGAAAGTGCTCAATGCGGTCTTCATTTTCTTGCCGCAGCAACGAACATGTCACATAGACTAGGCGACCGCCCGGCTTAACCATGCGCCCGCCCTGGGTCAGCAAAACATCTTGCTCTTCAATATATTTACTGAGGTCTTTCGGTGTGAGCCGCCAGCGGGCATCAGGGCTCCTGCGCCACGCACCCGTACCAGAGCACGGCGCATCAACAAGCACACGGTCAAAACTCTTCCGGCGCTTGTGCAGCCAGTTCGTATTCTCTGGATCAAGCACGCGCGTCGTCACCGAGAACACACCGGCGCGTTTAAGGCGCTGCTTAGATCTATTTAAACGTCTAGGCTCATTATCCGTGGCAACGATCCGGCCATGACCGCCCATTGATGCAGCCATCGCTAGCGTTTTTCCGCCACCGCCCGCACAAAGATCAAGGACGTCGTGATCTGACCGCACGTCAACTAAAAGGGATGCTAGCTGCGACCCCTCATCCTGCACTTCTATTAGCCCCTCTTTAAAGGCCTTGCTGTTCCCCAGAATAGTACGCTCTGACATGCGCAAGCCGATGGGTGACCACTCGGTCTTTTTGACCTTTAGGCCCTCAGCCTCTAATGCCGTCGCAGCAGCGACACGGTCTCCTTTAAGCGTATTCACGCGAAGGTCGACGGGCGCCTCCAAAGACAGGGCCATGAGTTCATTCTCGGCCTGGTCACCGAACAAATCTGTAAAATAGGGCCATAGCCAGTCAGGGCACTCTGTCGCCACATGAGACGGCATGTCATCGAGCGAACGAGCCGAGGCCTCTGTAAGAGCTCCCCGCTCCGCTTTATCCAATGTCGCGGGCGCATATCCCTCACCGGTACAAAGCCCATCGATAGTCGAGAGTTCTTGTCCCTCATTGAAGACGCTATCTGCAAGCACGAGAAGGCGCGGCGTTGGCTTGTCCTGGCCGAGGCGCCACCCAAGCCTGCTGCGCATTCTTACGGTACGCCAGAGGCGGCTAGAAATATCGCGGCGGTCTTTCGATCCAATGTAGCGCCGCATGCGGAAATAACTGCGGACGACGCCATCGCCTGCGGCCGAATCAGCATCCATAGCCGATAAGACTTCAACGGCGGCTTGAAGGCGCGCGGCGGGTGTCATAAGCGGGGAACCCAAACCGACACAAGGGCCGGGCTAGTCAAAATCGATCCGGTAGTTAGGCGGTTCGTGTGTGATTGCCACATCGTGCACATGGCTCTCGCGAAACCCCGATGCCGTGATGCGACGGAAGACGCAGTTGCTTTGCATTTCAGAAACCGTCGCGTTCCCAGTGTACCCCATCGCTGCCTTAAGACCCCCCACCAATTGATGCACAACAGGCAGGACGGGACCCTTATAGGGTACGCGCCCTTCAACGCCTTCTGGCACCAACTTCATATTATCTGCGACATCTTGTTGGAAGTACCGGTCAGCAGACCCGCGGGCCATAGCCCCAAGCGATCCCATGCCGCGATAGCCTTTATAGGTCCGGCCCTGGAATAAAATGACATCGCCCGGACTTTCTTCAGTCCCGGCCAAGAGCGAGCCGATCATTAAGCAATCTGCGCCACCCGCAATGGCCTTCGCAATGTCACCCGATTGTTTAATGCCACCGTCAGCAACCACCGGAATGCCAGCCTTTGCAGCTTCCTCTGCCACTTCCATGATGGCGGTCAGTTGCGGTACACCAACGCCAGCGACAATGCGCGTGGTGCAAATCGATCCTGGCCCGATGCCAACTTTGACAGCATCCGCTCCCGCATCGATCAGCGCTTTCGCCCCCTCAGGGGTGGCAACGTTTCCGGCGATAACCTGGGCGTAACTTCTTTTCTTCTTAATGGCTTGGACTGCGCTAATCACACCGTCTGAGTGGCCATGAGCCGTATCAACGACAACAACGTCGACGTCAGCATCAAGTAAAGCTTCAGCACGAGCCAATCCGTCATCGCCAACACCCGTCGCGGCGGCGACACGCAAACGGCCTTGATCATCTTTAGACGCATCTGGATGAGCCTGCGCCTTTTCCATATCTTTGACGGTCACCAAACCGATACAGCGGTAGGCGTCATCAACAACTAGTAATTTTTCAATCCGGTGGCGATGCAAAAGCCGCTTGGCCTCATCCCGGCCTACAGTTTCCGACACCGTGACCAGGTTCTCTTTGGTCATTAGCTGGCTGACGGGCTCGGTCGGATTAGATGCAAACCGCACATCTCTGTTGGTCAGAATACCCACCAACTTACCCGAATCACGCTCAACAACAGGAATGCCTGAAATTTTATGCTCGGACATCAACCCCAAAGCATCACGTAAGGTTTGGTCCCGATAAATCGTGACCGGATCAACAACCATACCAGATTCAAATTTTTTGACTTTCCGGACCTCAGACGCCTGCTCCTCAACACTTAAATTCTTATGGATAACTCCAATACCACCAGCCTGAGCCATGGCAATGGCCAGCCGATGCTCAGTCACCGTATCCATCGCGGCAGAGATCAGCGGAACACCGAGTGTAATCGTCTTTGTTAGACGCGTTGACGTATTAGCTTGATTTGGGAGCACGGAGGAGGCGCCGGGCACCAAAAGCACGTCATCAAACGTATATGCTTCGGCGAATTTCATATGGCAGACCCTCGAAAAGTTGGCGGGTTATCGCACACTTCTCTTTACCCCTCAAGGCACCGACAGCGCCTAAATGACTATTCTTTGAATCCCATGGCAACCACATACATCTCCGCCGATTCCTTGCGGCTCGACGGAGGCTTAGCGTGGGCTACCTTGGCACAGCGGGTCTTCATAGACTTAAGCAACGAACCCTCTGCACCACCCTGAAAAACCTTACAAACGAAAACTCCGCCGGGGGCGAGGACTTCTTCAGCGAACGACCAGGCCGCTTCCATGAGAGCGACGATTCGAAGGTGATCAGTTTGGGAGTGCCCCATCGCTGGCGCCGCCATATCTGAGAGGATGATATCGACCGGGCCACCCAGTGCCTCTTTGAGCCGCTCTAGGGCATCCATATCCATGAAGTCGAAGGTCATGCAGGTTGCGCCCGCGACCTCTTCCCATTCTCGAATATCAAGCGCCACTACCTGACCTTTTGGTCCAACGCGATCAACAGCGATTTGGGTCCAACCGCCTGGAGCGGCGCCCAGGTCAATGACACGCGAGCCCTTTTTGAGGAATTTGAACCGTTCATCTAGCTCAATCAGCTTGAAGGCGGCACGGGACCTGTACCCAGCCGCCTGCGCCTGACGTACGTAAGGGTCGTTGAGTTGGCGTTTTAACCAGCGCGTTGACGATGACTTACGCCCCTTCGCGGTTTTAACGCGGACACTAAGTCCGCGTCCGCTGCCGTTCCCCGATACCGACCCTTGCTTTTTTGTCATATCGCGCCGGCCCTAGCCTACGGAAACGGATGAAGTTACCGACGCCTGATAAGACGTCGCGTGCAGCATGTCCATCAGCATTCCTTCTCGCAGCCCTCTATCTGCCACACGCAATTGACCTACGGGCCATAGCCGACAAATCGCTTCAAGAATCGCACAGCCACCGAGAACCAAATCTGCGCGCTGCCATCCAATGCATGGTTCAGCCGCGCGCTGCTGCAGGCTCATGTGACAGAGAGAACGGCTGTGTCCAATAAGTGTCTCAAAATCCAATGTGATGCCATCAACGGCCGTACGGTCATATCGAGGTAGCTCCAGGTGGATCCCGCCGAGGGTCGTCACCGTGCCAGACGTTCCGATCATTTGGGTTTCTCCGGCCAAAACGCGCGCCCGGATACCATGCTGTTGTTCAAATGGACCCAGCAGGCGCCCAACTCTGATCGCAACTTCTTCATAGGTGCGTTCGCATAAATCGCCGCCGCCGCAATCTTCCGCGACGGTTAAAACACCCAGTGGCATGGAAATACAGCCGAGAATTTCCATTGATTTAACATCTCCGACTCGGACGAAAAGAACTTCTGTGCTGCCACCACCAATATCAAAGATAACGGCATAGGGAACACCTGGGTCAATTAGTGACGAGCATCCTTTTAACGCAAGCCCCGCCTCCTCATCCGCCGATATGATTTCTAGGGTGATGCCCGTTTCGTCGTGAACGCGATCGACAAACTCACCACAGTTTTCAGCCCGCCTACAGGCCTCCGTCGCAACCTGACGAGACACCGTGACCCCGCATTTATCCATTTTATCTGCGCAGCACTTCAGGGCCTCAACCGTTCGGTCCATCGCAGCCTTGGACAACAAACCAGACGCACTAAGGCCTTCACCAAGACGCGTGATCCTGGAAAAAGAATCGACGACGGAAAAATCTTGTTCTTGCGGACGAGCCACGAGCATACGGCAGTTGTTCGTGCCGAGATCAACCGCGGCAAGAACAGCTTCGGGACAATTGCGCCCCTCATCAAACGGTCCGTTCAACCGTTTGCCCTCGCCTAAATGCGAACGGGCCACGCAAATCCTCTCTATAGGACTGCACCTGCACAATGGCCGATACAGAATTATCTCTGTGAGCCATGGTACCGCCGGGTTGCAGGGCGCGGCAAGGGCGGAAACTAAACTCTAGTTATCCAGGAACCGACGAATGTGGATGCAAATCTCGTCCGTATGAAGATCAACCAAGCCCTGCCCCATATAAGGCAGTTCGATAGACGACCCCTTAGGGACCAATTTTTCTAAGCCAACAGATTTTTCGCCCTGGGGGTGCCGTACACAGAACAAACGCAGGCTGGAAAAGGCGGGGAAGGGTCTGTGCCCGCCCATGGCAGCCACAACCGTAGCCATCGCAATGCTTGAGGGTGGACTTTGATATATACAATAGAGCGAGCACTTTGTTTTTGTGTCTGAACCTACAGCCTTAGACCGACAAGCAGCTGGCCATCGGGACCATTTAAAAACCGGCGCTTAACGCCCGGATAAAGTTGCCAGAGCCGTCTGCCGCTCTCGTCCATAGGACACTCACTTAGCCGAAGAATCCTGAGCCAGTTCGTCAGGAAGAGCGCGCACGAATCGAACCGCTTGGATCACAATCACCAAAAGCAAAGTAACCATCAATGTATAAACACCGAAGAATCCAAATTCCTGAAGCGCCACACCCGCAAGAAGTGTGCCAACAATACGACCCGCAAGCTGCGTGGACGTGGCCAACCCTTGAACCGTACCCTGCATGCCATCAGGCGCATGCCGGGCTAGAACACTAATCAGAACGGTCCCCCATAGCGGACTGGAAATAGACAATACGAACAACCACGCCCAGGCAAAGGCACTCCCCGATGACAGCAAGAAACCGCATAAGGCGATAACATCAACCGTTGCTGCGTAGGCCAGCGTCCTCTCTTCACCAAAGCGTTTAGTCATCGGCCCAATCAAACCAAATGTAGTAATCAGAAAAGCGATACTGAGGCCCGCAAACCCAAAGCTCACGAGCTGTGGCGTCCAATCCACTGAAATGCCCCAATACGGATAGGCCAACTGCTCGGCATTCATCTTAAAGCCGCTAATCCAAATCATGAGCACCAGTGGCCATAGCGCCGGAGTAGACGATAACGCTTTTAGTTTTCTGCCCATTGACCCCTTGGGCGGGGACTTTTTGGGTGCCTCCCCGTTTTCTTTCGACTGCGGTTCTTCTAGAAAAAAGAAGACCCCGGCGGCTGCGACGATAGATAAGCTTGCTGCTGCAAGGCACGGCAAAAACTGTGAAAAGGTGTTTGCATCACTTCCCATTAGGAACCCGCCAATCGTCGGGCCAATCGCGAGACCTATCCCCATAGCACCAAACACTTGGCCCATAGCCTTGGCTCTATTCTGCCCCGCACTCACAATCGCTACATAGGCAAGCGCAATCGAAACAGATCCGTGAAAAACACCTTGAAGAACGCGCGTGGCGTAGAGAGCAGTCAGTGAATCGGCGAAGGCAAACGCAATAAATGATAGGGCCGTGCCACCCAAGGTGCATGTCAACGCGCGACGACGGCCGATACTATCGCTTAAACGCCCCCATAACGGATTCCCGAAAATGCCGACCAGCGGCATTAAGGTAAAAAGAAGCGCTACTTCAAATTCAGACGCCCCATATCGCTGACCAAGGAATGGGAGCATGGGCACGACCAAACTCACGGGGATCGCGTTAATAGCCACAGCGGCCAGAAGAATGGGCATGAAGTAAAAAATCCTAACTGAGAATTCCCAACTTGCGGGGCAGAGAGCTCAGGAACAACAAACCCAAAGCCCATATCCGCGTGTCGGTTGACCTCGAGGTAAGGAAAGCTTGAAAATAAGCGTTGGAGCGAAAAGCTTGAAAACACGCGCTGAATGACTAGGATGCGCCGCGTTCTGGGACGGTGAAGCCATTTTTTCAGATGGCTGGTGCTAACCCAACAGTCTCACTTTATATTAAAGTACTAAGAGGTCGCTCCTAGTGGGGGATAGTTTAACGGTAGAACTGCGGACTCTGACTCCGTCGGTCCTGGTTCGAATCCAGGTCCCCCAGCCACCACTCTAGTCAAACTATCTGTCCATCCGGATTTCCTGCTTTGACCCTAGTGTCTATAGCATGGACCGATCCAAACCATTATTTTCTATGATCTAAAACCTGAATAGAAAACAAGATCCGTCACAAATTCACGACAGTGTCATATAGATAAAATACCTCTCAATTAATAATGAGAATGACTTGCATTTGCATTTAATGTACGATATCTCCTCGCCCATCAGAAACAAAGGGCGATAGCTATGCACACTCACTACTCACATTTTCGATCAGTCTTCGCTGCGGCGGCTTTTTCTTTTTCTTGGCTCCAAGTGTCCACAGCATGGAGCCAGGAAAGCGCCCGACAGGACGTGGCTGATGAGTCGCCCTCGCCGCTCATTATTGAATCCATTACCATCGTCTCCAGCCGCAATGCAGCGGACCGTATCGCCGGCTCCGCAGACTTTTTGAGTGCCGCTGATCTTGAAGAATTCGATTACGGAGACATTAACCGCATCCTACGCCGTCTACCCGGGGTCAATATACAGGATGAAGACGGATTTGGCTTGCGGCCCAACATCGGGCTACGCGCCACCGGACTCGATCGGTCTTCGAAGATCACGCTCATGGAGGACGGCGTTCTCATCGCACCGGCACCGTATGCCGCGCCATCCGCTTATTACTTTCCTCACGCCGCACGCATCTCAGCGGTTGAGGTGGTCAAAGGACCAAGTGCCATCAAGTACGGTCCTTTCACCACCGGCGGCGCCATCAATCTGTTTTCTACACCGGTGCCAGAAACAACCGGCGGCCAAATCGATGCCCTTTTCGGCTCAGACTCCTTTACCCAAATTCATGCCCGTGGCGGCAACCGTGTCGCTGTGTCTGACGCCTTAGAAATCGGCGTCTCTGGCGAAGCGCTCAAATGGAACAGCGATGGGTTCAAAGTGCTCGACGGGGGCGGCAACACGGGATTCGATATTAATGACTATGTGGGCAAGGTCGAGCTCGTCTCGCACCACGTGGAGGGCGTAAAGCAGAGCCTTCAGATCAAGGCGCAGTATTCGAACGAAATTTCAAACGAGACCTACCTCGGCCTGACAGACAAAGACTTCGCAGCAACACCCTTCCGGCGCTATCGGGGCAGTCAACGCGATCAAATGGACGCTGATCACCGCGGTTACCAGGTGACATACAGGGCCAGCTTTACGGAAGGACCGAGCGTCACTGTCGTGGCCTATCGCAACGAATTCGAACGCGATTGGTTTAAACTGGCTAAGGTTGCTGACCCTGCAGCAGGGAAAGTCAGCCTAAGTAAGCTTTTAGAGCAACCCACCGCTTTTCCCGGCGCCTTCGATACCATTATCGGCAAGCAAGGGTTTATCAGCGCCGATAACGCGCTCGCCGTAAAACATAATAGTAGAAGCTATGTCTCAGAAGGTATCCAGGCCGCCGTAGTTACGCCATTTAATATTAGCGGCATAAGCCACAAAGTTACCGGCAGCTTCCGTTACCACGAAGATCGCATGAACCGTTTTCAGTGGGTAGACAGCTTCCGCATGGACAACGGCACCATGGTGCAGACCTCGGCCGGTATTCCTGGGACAGACAGCAATAGAATTGACTCTGCAAAAGCATGGTCGGGTTATGTCAACGATGAAATTGCCATGGGGCGCTGGACGTTAACGCCTGGCGTGCGCATTGAGAGCATCGATTTCCAGCGCCTAGATTACGGGAAAACCGACCCGGAAAGAACGGGGAATAGCCTCAAAACCAAGCGCAATTCCGTCACTGCCGTCATGCCCGGGATCGGTATCGCGTACAGAATCTCAGACCCTACCCTTGTGTTTGCCGGGGTCCATCGCGGGTTCACCCCGCCTGGTGCAGGATCAGCTGCCGAGGAGGAGACATCGGTGAACTACGAAGCCGGCGTCCGTTATTTGGAAAGCGGGCTTTATGCAGAGGGCATCGGGTTCTTTACCAACTATCAAAACCTCATCGGTACCTGCACAAACTCATCAGGTGGTGGGTGCCTCATCGGAGATCAGTTCGACGCCGGAAAAGTTGATACCTACGGTCTAGAAGCAACATTGGGCTTAGACCTTGCCAGCGCTACCGAAAGCCAATGGTCGGTGCCCCTAGACATCACCTACACCTTTACCCGTGCACGCTTCCAAAGCGGCTTTAAAAGCGGCTTCGGTCCATGGGGGTCAGTCGTAAAAGGTGACAGCCTTCCCTACATTCCGCGTCATCAAACAACAATTAGCCTAGGCGTTGTCGATGCACATTGGAGCCTTCGAGCATCACTGAACTACGTTTCTAAAACGCGCAGTCAGGCAGGCCAAGGACCTATTGCTGTCTCTGAAACAGTCGACTCCCGAGCAGTCGTGGACTTAGCAGGGGAAATCGCTCTAACCGAAAACGCAGCTCTGGTTGTCAGGGCTGAAAACGTATTCGACACCGTCTATAGCGTTTCTCGCAGACCCGCCGGACTAAGACCCGGCCTCCCATTTTTAGCAAAATTTGGTATTAAACTGCGCCTTTAAAAGAAGGCAGGTATACGCAACAAGGCCAGAATGGACGGTGCTTCCCGCAATCCGGTAGCGCCGTCCCTGGTTCTCTGAAAGTTTTCCCTGTTACGACCCTAGTGTGTTTCTCAAATTGCAACATGCTTTGTTACTTCTAGGGCTGCTCACTAAACAGCGGCTACTTCTCTGAATTTATCTTCGTCCAACTCACCTTCTAACTTTGCCACCACAACAGCAACCGCGGCATCACCGCTGACGTTAACAGCCGTTCGCGCCATATCAAGTATGCGGTCAATGGGTAGAATAAGTCCGACAATGAGCGCGGTTTGCTCTACGGAAATACCAATGACCGGCAATATGGTGGACAAGAGAAATAGAGATGCCGAAGGCACGCCCGCAGTTCCAATGGATGCCAGGGTCACCGTCACAGCAATCATGACATAGTCCATCGCAACAAGATCAATACCAAAGGCCTGTGCAGAAAAAACGGCGACCACGCCCAAATAGAGCGCCGTTCCATCCATATTAATGGTCGCGCCAAGCGGAAGAACCGACGAGGCCACAGACTGTTTGACGCCGAGGTTTTCTTCAACGCAGGTCATAGTCACAGGCAATGTGGCTGAGCTAGAGGCGGTGGAATACGCCACAGCCTGAGCGTCTATAATGCCACGGAAGAACCGCACTGCCGGAAGCTTGAGTAACACCTTAATTAAGCCGCCGTACACCAAACCTGCATGTAAGATGCACGCTGTGTACACGACTACAACAAGGGTCAGAAGCTTAAAAATGGTCTCTGTCCCGAGCGTGCCAGCCACCCAAGCGACCAAAGCAAAAACACCGTAGGGCGCTAGCTCCATAACAATATGGGCCACTTTAAGCATGGCCTCTGCCGCTGCAGAGATCGCATCGCCAACCGCGCGGCCCTTCTCACCGGCCATGACGATACCTGTGCCAAACAAAAGAGCAAAGACGATGATTGCAAGCACATCACCTTCGGCCAGCGCAGCAACGGGATTGGTCGGTATGATGCCGAGAAACCGTTCGACAACATCGGCGGCAGGTTGAATTTCACGGGTAGAGACGGTGGCAAGCTCAACGCCGACGCCAGGCTGGAAGAGAACGCCAAGGAAAAGCCCAATGCAAATCGCAATAGCGGTAGTCATCATATACAAGGCCATAGCTTTGCCGCCGATGGACCCAAGCTTCTTAGGGTCCCCCATAGACAAAAGCCCCGCCACTAGTGTTGTAAAAATAAGGGGAACAACCAGCATTCTGATTAGGCGAACAAAAAGATCACCGACCCATTTGGTGGATTCAACTAAATCCCCAAAAACAAAGCCAAATAAAATGCCGACTACAAGAGCTGTTAGGACACGCACCCAAAGCGTGACGCCTTTTGACGAACCTAGCCAAAAGAGACCAGAAAACACGCCAAGAACGGCGAGCCAATAAAGGATCTGCATAGCAGTCATAAACCATACCCCAGAGATTGAATCTTTATATATTATAGTGAGGGGCAATAAGCGCGAAAGGTCAACAGTGGCCGCGGCCAAGACTATCAGACGTTCGCCTTTTCCAGGGCCTCGCTCGCCTTGAGCCAGCGCGCCTCAGCGTTAGACAAATCTCGCTCGACGTCAGCCCTGACCTTCATTAGATCAGGCGTCGGTTTGTTCTGGAACTCGGCCGCAGCGCCATCCGGTTTAAAAAGGGCCTGGTCGATCGCCTTGCGGCGCTCAGACAATTTGGTCATCTTAGCCTCGGCTTCTGAAACATCGCGGCGTAATGATTTCGTTTGATCTCTTTTCTGAGCAGCGAGGCGACGCTGGTCTTTCTTATTCATCGGTTTTTCTGCACCAGAATCGCCCTTACTCGACGCTGACAGTCCGCGCTTGCCGTTACCTTTACCGCGCCCAATAACCAAATCCTGATAATCGTCTAGCGTCCCTGAGAACTCTGTGGCCGTGCCGTCAGCGACGTATACCAAACGGTCAGCCGTCAACTCAAGAAGGTGACGGTCATGACTCACGATTATGACCGCGCCGCTATACGCATTGAGCGCCTGCACAAGCGCTTCACGCGCATCGACATCGAGGTGGTTCGTGGGTTCATCAAGCAAAAGAATGTGCGGTGCATCTCGGGTTATGAGCGCCAAAGCTAAACGGGCCCGTTCGCCGCCTGACAACTGCCCGACGTCTCGATTAGCCATATCGCCTGAAAACCCAAACCGACCGAGTTGCGACCGCACGGCGCCAGGCTTGGCGTCGATCATAACACGTGCCATATGCTGAATTGGCGTTTGGTCAGAAACTAAATCTTCGATCTGGTGTTGTGCAAAGTAGCCAACGCGCAGCTTAGTGCTCACGCCAACATCACCTTGGAACGGCTTCAAATGGCCTGACAACAAACGCGCCAACGTAGTCTTTCCATTGCCATTTCGTCCGACGAAGGCAATGCGATCGTCCGGATCAATCCGTAAATTCAGGTTGGAAAGAACCGGCGTACCTGCAACATAACCGACCTCCGCATCTTCCAGCGATATAAGAGGCGGGCGCAATTCGTCGGGACTAGGAAAATCAAAACTCAGCGTTGGGTCCTCAGCAGCGGCAGCGATTGGCTCCATTTTAGCAAGCGCCTTCATTCTACTTTGCGCCTGCTTCGCAGTATGGGCTTTATAGCGCCAACGGTCGACGTACGCCTGCAGTTCTTTCCGTTTACCTTCCTGCTTTACGCGCATCGATTCAACTTGAGCTTGGCGCTCCCGTCTTTGTCGTTCGAAAGAATCGTAGTTGCCCGCGTAAAGAGTCGACCGACCACTTTGAACATGGAGAATATGGTCAACAACCGTATTTAGAAGGTCACGTTCGTGACTGACCACAACCAGTGTCGCGGGATATGTCTTGAGGAAAGATTCCAACCAGATTTCTGCCTCAAGATCCAAATGGTTTGAGGGTTCATCAAGAAGCAAGAGGTCTGGCTCAGAAAACAACAGAGCACCCAAGGCAACACGCATGCGCCACCCGCCAGAGAATGAGTCCATGGCTTGGTTCTGTGTCGCCTCATCAAACCCTAGGCCAGCAAGAATACGCGCCGCGCGCGCCGGGGCTCCATGGGCGTCAATTACGGTCAAGCGCTCATGGATATCCGCAATACGGCCCGGATCCTCTGCCGTCTCGGCTTCTTCCAACAGAGCTAGTCGTTCCTGGTCTGCGGCGAGAACTGTTTCGATAGGTGTCACAGACCCACCGGGCGCGTCTTGGGCGAGATAACCAATACGAGTGCCATTGGGGTGCTTAAACGTCCCTCCATCCGGCTCAATCTGACCAGTCATAACCTTAAGGAGGGTCGATTTTCCGGCCCCATTACGACCGATTAAGCCAACACGGCTTTTAGGCGGAATGGCTGCGGAGGCACGATCAAGAATAACATTCCCGCCGAGCCGCACCGTAATGTCTTGCAATGTCAACATAAGGCCGCTCGGATACCATAGAGGTTCAGCTTAGGCTATGCGCTTCACAGCAAAATGGCCGGAAAATTCTAGAGCTCGGAAGTCCTCGATGAAATATCATGAAGCTGCTATCATCCGACCAACATCAATTGCTGCTCACAACAAGCGTCGACTTAGATTAAACGGACATCCACAGGGGAAAAGAACATGATTAAAAAAACACTGCTTACAGTCGCGGTTATCGCTAGCTTCACCATTAACGGCGCTGAACCGGCAAAAGCCCACAACTCTCTTAATATAAAAGAGGGGTATGCTGGCTATTCCACACACATGGTTCTAAGCGTTAGTCATGGCTGTCATGGCAGCCCCGTAGTTGGTCTGCGTATTAAAGTTCCAGACGGCATCACGAATGCGAAAGCTGCATTCGATCCAGCATGGGACATAGAGTACAAAATGCGGACATTGGAAGAGCCGATGATGTCCCACGGGCGCTCAATCAATGAAGTGGTGGGCGAAATTATATGGAAAAACCCTTTGAAAGTAGTTCCTGCAGACGCTTGGTACCCATTTAAATTCCGTATGACGCTTCCCGATGAGCCAGGCAAGGTTTTCCACATTCAGAACATCACTGTCTGTGAAGAAGGCACGGACCCTTACGTCGACCTACCAGAAGTAGCGCTAGACATTCGTGACCCAGATTTTGCAAAGAAGACCTGGGCATTTATGACAGCGACACCAACTCCAGCACCATTTTTGGTTATTCGTGCACCAGAGAAAAAACAAAATGCTTGGGAGTGGACACCCGCACAAGCGCGCGGCGAAGCATCACAGTAAAAATTTATAGTGAAATAAGTTAACTGGTATTGATGTGTAAAAGGGGTGGTCTTGAGCCACCCCTTTTTTATGGCTCGACGAAACGCAACTTATCAAGTTGCGCCCTAATACCAATAAACTCTAATCCTGTGACATCAGAAGAATAGACAAGGTTATTCGTGGTCGGGAACAGATAGATGACAGGCGCCAAATCATGCATCTTCTTAGAAAGGTCTTGCAGCATGGCTAACCGTATACTCTCGTCAAATTCACCTGCTGCTAATTCAATTAGCTCGACAAGGCTAGGCTCGCAGAAAAATGGATTTGGCCTTAAGCATGAATAAGTTTCCAAACCACGGGACGCGTCCATAAAGGTCGTGTTTGACCACGCCGATGAGATGAGGTCTGCGTCTTTCCAGTCTCCAGAGAACCACATCTGAACCCAACTTGGTCCTTGCGCAAATTGGATATCCAGTTTTACTTCGATAGCAGCCAAGTCCTGTGCAACTTTTTGATACAGGATACTCATAACAGGCGGGCCTGGCGTTACGCGCGCACGCAGTTTTAGCCCATCGCCATAGCCCGCCTCAGTCATAAGACGGCGCGCGCGCTCGACATCGTAAAGATAAGGCATAACATCGGGATTGTGCCCATAGACACTTGGCGTAGCCCCCTGCCCTGTGGGCTCAACTAACCCTGCGTAAATAAACTTGGCTATTGAGTCTCGATCAATTGCGTAATTGAAGGCTTGGCGTACGCGAACATCAGCGAAAGGAGACCGTGGGTCTTGGTTTGAGAACGCCAGTGAACCGACCACCGGGGTCACCGCAGACTCCACCATAAACCCGGCAGACTCCAGGTAGTCGAGTTCGTCGATCCCAGCATTCATTGCCATGTGAACTTGGCCTGATAGGAGGGCCTGAGTCCGGGCCACACCCTCTGCCTGGATGATAGCTTCAACGCGGCCAATACCCGGCGGGCCTCGCCAGCTATCGGCGAAACCTTCATAATTAAGCACGCCGTCGGACTCACCCCAGTCTGTGACTTGATAGGGGCCGGATCCAATGGGAGCTAAGCCAAACTCAGTCGGGCCGAGGTTTTTCCACGCCACTGGCGGAACCGCAGCGACCGTGCTCATGCGGCGCGGTAAAATTGCATCGCGTGTTTTTGTAAAGACGAGAAGTGAGAACTCACTTTCCACCTCCACTCGGTCCACCGAAGCAATGAGTGAGGATACATAGGTCACTTGACCGGCGTCACTTAGAAGGTAGTCGAGGTTGCCCTTTATAGATGCCGCGTTGAAAACCTCACCATTAGCAAACGCAACGTCAGAGCGAAGGACAAACCGCCAAGTCAGGTCGTCAATGCGTTCATAAGAGTGAGCGAGATTGGGCAGAACCTCG
This sequence comes from Rhodospirillaceae bacterium, assembly GCA_028822445.1. Lineage (GTDB taxonomy): Bacteria > Pseudomonadota > Alphaproteobacteria > Rhodospirillales > Rhodospirillaceae > WLXB01. The sequence continues at coordinate 192,668 of JAPKDQ010000003.1, forward strand.
CCAGAAGCACCGAGTTGCGTTAAGGCATCGTAAACTGGAAAGAGTGTGTGCAAAATGCTCGGCATGGCTTGCGTATATGGATTTCCATAAGCAGGCGGTCGGCCTTCTAGGGCAATACGCAACGCTCGGTCTTGCGCAAATGCACCCTGCACCGCCATAATGGCGAGCATGAAACCTATGAAGGTTAACCGTAAACTGAAGTGTCTCACGTAAAACCAGCCCTTCATTTTGGTTGGGACTTCATGCTGCAGGGCAGCATAGGAAGTGTTTTAATTGCCCAGCCGGTGCGGTATATACAGCTCACGATATGGTGACCAGAGACGCTCAAACGAACTAGTGATCGTGTGAATGTAGAATTTTCTCAGCCATGCCCGTCTCGTAAGCAATGCCGGCAGCCGTTAACGAGGAATGGCCAGGTGGCTGACCAATCACCAACCCTTTACGGATGAGCGCTGACCAAACAGCGGCGTTATGAAGGCCAGTTGCATCACTACCCATTACGAGATGGAGCCCAACATGAAAATGATTGCCATGTGCCGGCGGTAGCATTGGTATTGGCCGCCCCTCAGAATTAGACTCACCCGATTCTGTTAAGGCCTGAATTATTGTGAGCGTTTTCAATTGCAGCGCATTGAGCTTGAGTGGGTTACGTTTTAGCAGCATTAATTCTTATCCTTCGAGGGCGGAAGATTAAACCGTTCTAGCGCTAACGTTCCTATCCGTCGACCCACGTATAAGGCGAACGCATACGGACAAACTTCTGAGCCCCAACTTCTTCGAGCAATGTACTCTGCAACTCATCAGAAGCCGCGACAGCATCGTGCCGACTGAGCGAAACATGCTCTCCATTTTCTACCACTGTTTTACCGCGCACCATTACGCGTTTAACGGCATCCGGAGACGGACCATTGCCGTAAACAAGACTTGGAATGAGCGCGGCGGGCGGCGACATCTGCGTCTCTCCGCGGCGGTCAATAAGAACAATATCTGCGTCTTTTCCAACTTCAAGAGAGCCAATTTTGTCCTCCATATTAAGCGCTCGCGCGCCGCCTATTGTCGCAAGCTCAAGTGCCAACTCAGCGCTTCCAAATAGCGTCTCATAGCCGGTCCATTGCTCTCTAGAATTTCCCATCTGTTTGCGATGCTGATCCCCCATACGCTGTGCCGTTAAAAAGGCACGAAGCGCCGTCCAAAGATCGTGACCGTAGGCAACCACCGGCCCATCCAGGCCGATTCCACAGGTGATACCGGCATCAAGAAACTGGCGGGAATCAAAATCTACCAAGCCAAGGACCTGTTCCATGTCTGGCACGAGGGCGATATGAGCGCCGCGATCGCTTATCAGCTTAGCTTCGCCAGGCCGTAAATTTTGAGCATGCGCCGCAATGACGTTCGGCCCCAACATGCCCTCATGATCCATCCATTCGAACGACCCACCTTCCCACCCACGGCGCTCACTTAAATATTTTGTATCAAGAACGGACGGCGCGTGAATATCAAACTGCCGGTCATTGTCGACTGTCCACTGCCAAATTTCTTTAAACTCGTCTGGCTTGCAGTAAGTAATACCGATGGTCGATGCAGTGACCGACGTAAAGTCATTTTCCCATTCGGCCTTAACGCGTTCGGTTTCAGCCAGGCCAACATCTAGGCTCTCCCTAAAGCCATCAGGTGCATTGTCAGGGTCACTGAGTATGAGGCGTGCCATACGACACCGCATACCAGAATCGCGCACGGCGCGGAGAACGCCATCGATGGAGCGTTTATGGATATGGGTAAAGTGATCGTCAGCAGTTGTCGTCACCCCGCGCCTCACCAGGTCAAGCACCGGTGGTAACGCGGAAGCGTAAGACCGCTCTTCATCACAGGCGCCGGTCATCGGATAATAAAAGCCGAACAGGCGCTCCTCAAAGGTGGTTCCCTCGGCCATGCTACGAATGCAACCCTGCACCAAATGACCATGAACGTTGACTAGGCCTGGAATAACAATATGGCCGTCACCACCCAAGGTGTCTTCGGCCTCGTAGTCACAGTCTTTACCTTGACCCACCGCTACGATGCGCCCGCCTTCTATAGCAACATATCCATCAAGATACGCAGCTCGGCCGGGGTTCATGGTGATCACCGTGCCCCGCAATAGGGTGTCGCATTTCTTCATGGCTTTAATCTCGACATCAGTTTGTTCTCCGTCATGTTTTCCTAATCCGCATGACAAGGCAACAAGACCGCGTTCGCCTCTGCCGAACACCTGCGGAATAATCGAAGCAAACTACGTCAGGGAACCTCTATGGCGGGCATAAATATCGGCGGCAAGAATGAGACATTGACGACCCTATCTAAGTGTTAAAATAGGCTCGGCTAACCGACCACCGGGAAGAAAACCCTCACATCTTACTACTCCAATGCCAAGGCCCGCCTTGTCTAGTGCTCCATGCGCGTATGGTTCATCAATGTGAAACTCATTGGGCCTGACCTAGCCGTTGCTTTATAATAAATAAGCTGGAATGGAGAGATTAAGGGCTTTGGCTATTTTTTGGCATCGATAGTCGCGCCAGCAGCCCCTATGCTTCATCTGCAGAAGTATTACGCCCCTAATATCAATATTGATTTTTTATCAAGCTGACACTCAGTAACATTTGGACCAAGCACATGGCTGACACTGCATGTTCGATCAATTCTATGCCATTTCGATTGCGCATGGGGTGGGGCCTTGGCAGCCTCTCGATGTCTGCAATGTTCAATGCGGTGAGCTTGCTGCTCCTCACCTTCCTCATCGAGTTTGTTGGCGTCCCCGCGGTAACGGCAGGCGCCCTCATCCTCGTTTCCAAGATCTATGACGCGGTGACCGACCCATTAATGGGGGTTTTGAGTGATCGCACTAAAAGTCGTTGGGGGCGACGACGCCCATACCTGATGCTGGGTGGTTTATTGGCTGGCCTGTCCTTCGTAATGATTTTCACAGTGCCAACATTCGAAAACCAGAACACAACACTCCTATATATTTTTGTCGCCCTGTTATTGAACGCAACCGCATATACAGTCTTCAATGTGCCCTACCTGGCCATGCCCGCGGAAATGACAGACAGCTATCACGAACGAACATCTTTGATGTCATTTCGAGTTAGCGCCATCGCAGGTGGACAACTCCTGTCCTCTGTCATCGGACCCGTCATTATTGCGGAGTACGGCGGCGGCTTATTTGGGCACTCAGTTATGTCGGTGGCCGTCGGTATCGCGATCATAGCAATTTGCACAATCTGCTTCTGGACCACTCATGATGCTAAGTTTACGGTTCGTAATACTCAACACTCCTACACCTTTTCTGATCAGGTAAAATTAGTATTCGAGAACAAACCGTTCTTTACCCTCCTCATGGTGAAGTTTACACAGTTGTTTGGGTTTTCTATCTTTATCGCGGCTCTCCCACTGCTTTTCACCCGCACCCTGGGCGTGTCATACGCATACCTTGGCACCTACTACCTGTTTCAGGCTGGGGCGACTATTGCGTCACAGCCAGCCTGGGTATTTTTAAGCCGAAAGTACGGGAAAACGCGGTGCTACTACGTGACGTCTATTATTTTTGCGGCCGCGACTATTTCATGGGTCTTTGGCGAGGCGGTTGATCCAAATTGGCACATCAACCTTCGCGCGGTCTTTACTGGCTTGGGCGCTGGGGGCCTTCTATTGATTGGCCAGTCCCTACTCCCTGACACCATCGAGCATGACTTCCAACGCACTGGATTGCGCCGGGAAGGGGTTTTCGCGGGCGTGTACACAACCGTTGAAAAAATGTCTTTTGCATTTGGCCCCGCCCTTCTTGGGATACTTCTTGGCACCATGGGGTGGGTCGAAGCGCAAGGAGGCGTGCAAGTTGAGCAATCGTCCCAGGCCTTGATGGCCATCGACATTGCTATGATTATTCCAACGGTAACCCTGGCGCTCAGTTGCTATTGCTTATCTCGATACAGCTTGACGGAATCTGCGCTACGCGACGGTGCCGCTGCTAATTCATAAACGGATTAGACCAACGCGAGTCTGACAGATCAATTAACATCCATGCAGCATCATTTACTGCGATAAGGGTTCTCCATAATGGCGTTCAAACACGAAACCTGGTCTTCGCGAACAACGTTCTTGATGGCAGCAGTCGGTGCAGCCGTTGGCCTAGGGAATATTTGGCGCTTTCCCTATATGACTGGCACTAATGGCGGGGGTGCTTTTGTCCTCATTTACCTGTCTGCTGTCGTGCTTATAGCTATCCCCGTTCTTATTTCAGAGACAATGATAGGTCGCCACGGGCACATGAGCGCGCCCGTTTCCATGCAAAAGGCGGCTGCCGACGTCGGAGCCTCTCGGAACTGGGGCATTGTCGGATGGTTTGGTGTTGCGGCAGCCTTTCTGATTCTATCATTTTACAGTGTCATCGGCGGTTGGGTCATCGCTTACATTCCAAAAACCATGTCCGGTTCTTTTGTGGGCATGGATGCCGCAGCAGTTAACGCAGCCTTCGGTGCGCTCTTGGCAAACCCTGCCACCGTTCTATTTTGGCACACGGCCTTCATCGCCGTAACAGTCGGCATCGTCGCACAGGGCATTAAGGCTGGCCTTGAGCGGGCGGTCGGCATCATGATGCCCGCACTATTCGTTATGCTGTTGGTTATCGTCGGCTACGCAATCGCTGCCGGTGACTTTGCCGCAGGCCTTTCGTTTTTGTTCGCCCCAGATTTCAGTAAAATAACTGCAGACGTAATTTTGGCTGCGGTTGGACAGGCTTTTTTCTCTATCGGAGTCGGTATCGGTATCATGTTTACCTACGGCGCCTATCTGCCAGACGACATTCCGCTACCCCGCGCCTGCGTGATGATCGCAATTGCTGACACGCTAGTAGCGATCCTCGCAGGCCTTGCAATTTTCCCGATCGTTTTTGCCAACGGCTTAGACCCCGCAGAAGGACCAGGCCTTGTGTTCGTCACCCTACCCCTTGCGTTTGGCCAAATGACCGGTGGCGCGGTAATCGGCACAGCCTTCTTTATTCTACTCGCTTTTGCCGCTCTCACGTCTGCCATTTCCCTCCTAGAGGTTCCGGTCTCTTGGCTAGAGGAACGCAGTAGGTGGACACGTCGCAGCGCGACACTATCAATAGGGGCTGCCATTTGGGTCATTGGCGTCGGATCGGCTCTATCAACAAGCGTATGGTCAGACGTCTATATTCTGGGCTTTACCGATAGATTCGCAACCACGGGCATACTAGATTTGGTTGACCACGTGACTGGACAAGCACTGCTGCCGCTAGGCGGCATGCTAATTGCTATCTTTGCCGGTTGGTGGATGAAGTCAGACGTTCTTACCAAAGAGCTGGGGATGAACAACGCCGTGTTCAAGACGTGGCGGTTCCTTGTTCGATTCGTCTGCCCAATCGGAATTTTTTGGGTCTTAGCCTCAGCTTGGTTTTAGCGTTTTAGGTTAATCGAGATTATACTGCGCTTTTTACCCAGCAAGAAGGTCACTAAACGCAACGGTCCTCTATTCGATTCTTAAGCACCGTTATGCAACGTCCGGGGTGTGGTGGGTCTTTAAACTGGACACCAAGTCTTCGAAGGCGACAGTCTGAACGCGCGGGTCTTGCTTGCGTACGAGACCAGCCATAGGGTCAGTCAAAATATTAATCACGGAAAACGTATCCGAATCAAAGGCACGTTCAAGCGCGGGTTTTACATCTAGAGGGGTGTCTACTTTTTCGCCATGACCTCCGAACATTTGACCGATGAGGTGATAGTCCCATTGGCCAAGCTCGCAGTTTATAGATTTACCAACAGCATTGAGTTGCCCGTGCTTTTCCGTACCCCAGGCACCATCGTTAGAAATGATGCAAACAATTTTTAGTCCCGCAAGCGCGGCGGCATTGAACTCTGCAGAATAGAAGCCAAACGCGCCGTCGCCTGTCACCAAAACGACAGGCCGAGGGTCGGTTCGGTTTTCCTTTGCAAGGTCCCGCGAGGCAGCAGCAGCCCCAATTGCCAACGGTGTACCTATCCCCATAGAGCCGAGCGGATAGTGATCCATAAATCCACGATCAGAGCGAATACGAAGAACAGCATGCATCCAATTCTGGATATCGGCGCCATCACCAACATAAATAGCGTTAGCTGGCATCAGATCCATGAGATCTCGCCCTATGCGGTAAGGATGAATAGGGCCCTCATCGTCTTTGCCCAACTCCTCAATGCGAGAGAGCCGAACTTTAAGCGCTTTATTGACCCATGAGGGATTCCCCTTTGGCGTCACCTTGCGCTTCTTCAATGCCTTGTGCAGCGCCTCTATCGACAGCCGGGCATCCCCGCAGACGGGAGCATCAACAACACGATTCCGACCAATCTCTTCGGCTTCAACATCAATCTGAATGAACTTGGCATCACCGTTAAACCGCGGTGCCAACCCGTACCCCATCCGCTCTGTCATACGCATACCGACAACGACAACGACATCGGCGTCCTTGGCGGCGACCTGCGCCAAGGGCCATGAGAATCCAAGCACCATGTCCTCGGGCACCAACCCTCGCCCAAGGGCATTAGCAAGAACCGGATACTGGAACGTTTTTGCCAGTTTGCGAATCGCAGGCCCTGCCTCAGACAAAGCCGCACCAGTCCCAACCAGAACCATCGGCTGTTTGGCTTTCGCCAAGATATCCGCCGCACGTTCAATCGACCCCGCGCTGGGCGCTGGCGGATCAGTCGCGACGGGTGTGTAGGACTTAGTAACCTCAATCACCTCTCCTTCGAAGTGCTGTGGAATACCAAGAATAGAGACGCCGGGACGACCAGTAAGAGCATGACGCGCCGCCGCGTGGACAAATTCTTCCAGTCGATCCGCCGCCGGCACACTACGCACCCATTTAGCATACGGCTTAACCATATCAAGCCAGTCGTTGGGCCACTCATCCGCCGCCTCGCGCTTTGGGTCAGGCAACATGGAAACCAACACAACAACCGGCGAACACGCTTGATTGGCCGTAATAATTCCCGACATCGCGTTGGGTAGGCCCTGATCGGCCTTTATCAATGCCACGCCAAGGCGGCCTGACACGCGCGCATACCCATCCGCCACAGCAACCGTAGCCGTTTCGTGACGGCCTGACACAATACCAATGTCATGATTCTCAAAAGCAAAAAGAAGGTGAGTGTGAGCTGTGCCCGATAGGCATGCGACCGTGCGCACACCATAACCGGCCAAAGCAGTAGCAATGAGCTCCCCACCATTCATGCGATTGGTTGTAGGGGCCGGCTTCTTTTTTTTCTGCGCTACCACGTATCCGTCTCGATTTTTTGTTTATGCCGTCGCAATCGTCACATCGCCACCTTGTGGAGGCACAATGCGCAAACCGACTTCGCAGCTGTTAAAGGGATCGCAGCCATCAGCAGATACCCGCACCGTATCTTCTAGGTGCATATTGCCCCAACCCACTTCGTAGTAGGGCATGTCGATGGTGAAAACCATGTTCTCCTCAAAAACGAACTCGCCCTGCGATCCCGGCAACATTGGACCGATGGGAAGTGGATGGTCCGTATGCTCAAGCCCAACAGAATGTGGCGTGCAAATGAAGAAACCAGGGAAGCCCATTTTGCGCATCTCTTCGATGACCCGCACGGTCATCTCGCGCCCCTTAACGCCAGGCTTAATAATGTCATAGGCAATCTCACACCCCTTTCGCATGATTCGATTTCGCTCGAGCATCTTATCTGTCGGTTCGCCACAAATTGCGGTACGCCCCATGTCACCATGGTAGTGCTTGTAATCGCACAGGCCATCGAACGTGATGAGTTGCCCTTCTTTGACCTGAGACTTCCGACGCCCCATTGACCCCGTCGACAAATACACGCCGCACCCGCCGCGTTTCGCGAGCTCCGTGTTGTAGACAATTTCCAGATCGCTCTGTTCCATCCCGACATGCAGGGATGAAACAGCGGCATCAACAGCCACTTCGTTCATGGCCGCAGCATCGCGAAGAATCTGAATTTCGTCCGGCGTCTTCACCATCCGGATTTCACGGAAAATCGTTGTCGCCTCGACGCCCTTGAGGTCAGGCAATCCAATACCATTCAGCCAATCGATTACGCGGGGGTCATCGATACCAACCTTTGCTTTTTCCAGTCCAGCGTCCCTAAGACCTTTCTTTAGCGCGTAAAGAGGGTTGACCGAGTACTGCCCCTTAAAATCTTCCGCATACTTTAAGTAATCTTCGTCAGAGTTCGATAAAGGGCCGTCTGTTACGGGCCAACGAATACCCTCTTGCACCGCCTCGGGCTCTTCAACGTCCGGGTCAAAGTCTCTGCGATCAGAGTAGATGGGGTGGGTATACCCACAGACATTAGGAACCCACGTCAATGACTTGTCTTCGAAGAGCCGCAGCAAACCAACCGCGGTTTCTATTAAAGCTGCAGGCGCGTCTTCGTTTCTCGGCAGCACCGCGTAATTAAAGAACATACGGCGCATCCGCATCAACGGACCCCAATAATCCGTTAGATAGTAGATATTGATTTGATTTACGGCGACGAGCCCATCGAGACCGTATTTATCCATCACCTCGTAGGCACGGGCTTTATTGAGCAGCATATTAATTCCTTCTAATGGCGCGTGTGATCAGGAGTCAAAGACAATGACTTGGCGCACAGTCTCACCCGTAGCCAACCGATCGAAAGCTGCATTGATATCATCAAGTTTAATGCGGTCTGACATCAGGAGGTCAACCGGAAGCTTGCCTTCCTTATACAAGTCTATGTACGTCGGGATATCGCGAACGGGCACGCAGCTTCCAAGGTAACTCCCCTTGAGTGAACGTTCCTCTGCAACCAGCTGAACAGGCGACAAACTCATGCGCTTGTCTGGATGAGGCAGACCAGCAGTAATAGTTTCACCACCCCGCGCTGTGATCGCCCAAGCCAGCTCCAAAGCAGAAACAGACCCAGCCATCTCAAAGGCATAGTCTACGCCACCACCGGTCAGGTCTTTAATCGTAGCCACCGCATTTTGATCACTGGCGTTCACGGCAGCGGTTGCGCCGAGCTGCCGCGCAAGAACTAGCTTGTCATCTCGCAGGTCAACCGCAACGATTTGCTTTGCCCCAGCAAGCACGGCACCCAATAAAGAGTTTAATCCCACACCACCCAAACCGATCACCGCGACCCGAGATCCAGGCATAACTTTTGCGGTGTTCAACACGGCACCAACACCCGTGATCACAGCGCAACCAAACAATGCCGCCTCTTCAAAGGTCAGGCTAGGGTCGACTTTGACACAGGAGGTTTCACTGACGACGGCATGATCAGCGAAAGCAGACACACCTAAGTGATGGTGCACATCGCCATCGCCGACATGCAGACGTCGTTCACCAGACACCAGAGTACCAGCAACGTTAGCAGCTGCGCCGGGCTCGCACAGGGCTGGACGACCCTCCGCACAGGGAACGCAGTGACCGCAACTGGGTACAAACACCAACACAACGTGGTCACCGACGGAGAAGCGGGCCACGCCCGCCCCAACTTCTTTGACCACGCCAGCGGCTTCATGCCCGAGCGCCATCGGCGTCGGTCGGGGTCGGCTACCGTTTATGACTGACAAGTCAGAGTGACAAAGACCTGCCGCTTTGACTTGAACCAGCAACTCCCCTGGCCCCGGAGGGTCGAGCTCCAAGGTCTCAATCTTAAGCGGTTTACTTTCGGCGTAAGGGGCCTTTGCCCCCGTTTCGCGCAGTACTGCGGCTCTAACTTTCATGCACCCCTCCAAAATTTCTTATGCTTAGGTGACATCGTGCACCATCACATCGTGAGATTGATTAACGTCTATTGTAGACGCTCACCACGACATGCCAAGATCACCCTTCTCTGTTTTGCAATCACGACACTCAGCCCTCTGGTAAAACTATGCGCTCATTTACCTGGTATATCGGAATTGGCATCCTGTTCTGGATCGTTCTGGCCATTTCGATTCCAAGTGAAGGTGCAGAGGACGACTTCGTGGGCACTGTAGGTGCTGCAACATTCCCTGGTGACATTGGCGAGCGCATCTGGCTCGATTACGAAAAAGAGGTTCTAGCTCGCTCGAACGGTGAAGTGCGTCTGCGCATGCTGATCCGTGGCGAAGCTGGCGGTGAAGAAAGTCGGATGCCGTCCCTGCTACGTGGCCGCGTTCATGTTTCCAGCTTCAGCGACTCGGGAATGTCACGGGTAGTATCGGAATTCGGCCTTCTTACGGCGCCGTTCCTGTTCGATAGCGTTGGAGAAGTACATTTCGTTGTCGATAACTATCTCAAAGAACCATACGCAGCGCTCGCCGAAGACAAAGGGTTCATCATCCTGAATTGGCAAGACGTCGGGTGGCTCAATATATACGGCGGCAAACCGTTGCTGACGCCGTCAGACACCGCCGGCTACCGCATGCGGTCATTGCAGTCGACAGCGTCCATTCTCTTTTTGCAGGCTATCGGCGCCGACGTCATTCATATCCAGCGGACAGAATTGGTATCAAGCCTGCAGACGGGTTTAGTTGAAGGCGGTGAGTCCAGCCTGATTCTCTATGCCAGTGGCGGAGAAGCCGAGTACGCACGGCATATGACCCGCACGCGCCACGCCAGACAGTTTGGATTTAGCATTGTTAATCGGCGCTGGTACGAGCGCCTCTCTCCTAAAAACCGAAACATTATTGCGACGGGTTTTGGGCCTGAGACCACGCAACGCAGCATGGCCATTGAGATGCTACGCGGTGAAGAAGCCCGCCTTGCAGAGATTGGTGCTCAGGTTCACAGGTTATCAGGTGACCAGCGACAAAGGTTCAGGGACGTTGCTCAACCCAATCAGCGCGCTCTGGTTGACGAGGTCGGTGGCAAAGCTCAGGAGATTATGGACCTCATCGTAACGGGCAAGGCAGCCTACGCGCGACAAGCTCAATAACGACTAGGACCCTTTGTCGTCGTTCGAAAACCTATCTACTAAGGAGTCATACTCTGCCTCAGACGCCACATTTGGGTCATTTGCAGCAGAAATAATACGAAACACACGGTCCAACATGCCTGCCCGCCCTGCTTCGCGTTCATCTTCCACCGCATCGTCTGGCCTATAACCTTCAATTTCTTCCGGGGTCGCCACCGTGCCAGCCGCCGCTAGACGTTCATGGGTGTCAACGCGATCCTTGAGCACAGACACCTCACCGACCAAAGCCGTGACCATGGCCAAGAGCTTATCCGAGTCGGCCGTATCTAAGAAAAAGGGCCGCCGCCCTTTTGCCGTGCGCTGCCGCGGCTTGCTTGCTCCAGCCATACTCTAAGCCTCCTAACATTGGTCAGCGTGACCGACCTTTGAATTATAATGTGGTACTATTGTATTATGACTGCAGGCTTGGTGATAGTGTCACCTGAAAAGGCTATCAAAAGGATGCTCGTAATGCGCAATAATTCAGATCACGCCATGTTCGCAGACGCCACGCACGACGAACAAAGTGCACAGAGCTTTATTAAAACGCTTCGAGTATTCAGCACACGTAACTTCCACGGCGGTAATGAAGCGATCTTGAAGGAAAAGGTCCTCTCGAAATATGCTGACGGAGAATGCCCACCCCGACGCGAAATGCGTATTGCTCTAGAAGACGAGCCACATAATCGCTGGTGGAGCTCATTGATGCGCACGACGCAAGAAATGCTCTACGACACGGTCGGCCCAAGCATTGAGCGGCAACTACCTAATCTGATCGAACGTGCCAAATCACTGCGCGGAAAGTTAGGGTCATTGACGCTAGACGACAAAGTAGACGTACCTCCCTATTTGTCTTCCGTGGATAATCATTGCAAACCAGGCAGCTACCACCAGGAAATAATCGACGATGACGTCTTTGCCGGTGCAGAGTTTGACCGCACGTTCCGTCTTTATGCGATGGGCGGCCTCGGACCCAACCTGGACGATATGGGATTCACCCTGATAGCTTGGCTACGCAATCACTTCGGAGAGATCGGTCCAAAACGCATTCTCGACATGGGGTGCACAGTTGGTCATTCCACACTTCCATACTGCGATCTTTACCCCGACTCTGAAATTCACGCTATCGATGTGGCTGCAACCTGCCTCAGGTATGGGCATGCCCGCGCGGTAGCGATGGAGAAGGAAGTACACTTCTCGCAACAGAATGCCGAATATACAAACTTCGAAGACGGAAGCTTTGACCTAGTCGTTTCGCACGCTGTTTTGCATGAAACATCCCACCGCGCGATAAGGGCGATTTTCAAAGAGTGCTACCGCCTTCTCTCACCCGGCGGACTAATGATTCATATGGATGGCATCACGCCAAACAAGCCCTTTGATAAATATTATTCAGATTGGATGTCCGTAAATAATAACGAGCCTTATCTCGGCACCGTTCAAGACGAAGACTTTGTCAGCATCTGCACTCAAGCTGGTTTTTCCAAAGAGAACGTATCGCTCGGAGAGGCTGAGCCGCAGTTCATTGGCAAAGCAAGCGACGACAAGCCAGTCAGCGGCTATCTGGTGGTTAGCGCACAGAAGTGAGTCAGCCGTATAGACTTCTCATAGGCTTTTTTCTCTTAGCCGCAACAGCTTCTAGCGAAGACCTCTCTGCGGAAACTATCAATATGGTTTCGCTCGTCCCTGGTGAAGGACAACTCAGAGATAAGTTTGTCGCAACGGAAAAACGCCTAGAATCCGGCTGGGTCGGGACTGCCGACGTCGTTCTTCTGATAGACGGGCAAGTTGGCAGCGAAGAAAGCATGAGTGCAACTGTTCGTCGCGGCAGAAATCAAGTCTCCCTGCTCAGCACGCCAGGAACCTCAGCTGCCGTTCCAGAGATGAGCCTCCTAATGGCGCCCTATCTATTCGATTCTTTCGAAGAGGCAGATTTTGTTCTCGATAACTTTATTCTAGAAAAAGTGAAGGCGCTGTTCTCAGATCGAGGCCTTCATTTTATTCAATGGATCGATTCCGGCTGGTTTAACGTTTTTTCACAGACGCCCGTTCGCGTTCCCGAAGACATCATCGGGATGCGCATGCGAGCTGCCGGTGGTGCGGCTGCGCGTATATTTTTACAAGAAGCGGGAGCCGATGTCGCCCAGTTACCTTTTGCGGATTTGGTCCCAGGGCTACAAACTGGCCTGCTTTCCGGTGGCGCGACCAATACATCAATGTATCGCGCGGTCGCACTGTATGACCTGGCGCCATACATCACGTTGACCCGCCATGGTCTCAATCCGGGAGCGGTCTTTGCAAACAAAAAATGGTTTGATGGATTAGAAAAACACAATCAAGGCTTGATCATGGGCGGCATTGCCGCGACCGAAATCGTGAGGTCCGACGTCAGAGGAGAGGGCGTTGAGGCTCTAACGTTCTCGAAATCAAAAGGCGCTACGATCATCACCCTGTCCGCAACTGAAAGAGCCGCCTGGAAGAAAGCGGCTTCAGCCACACACCTTAAATTGATTGATGAAATCGGCGGTGAAACGGCAGCGCTATACGATCTCATTCAATCTGGTAGGTCTGCCTTTGCAGCTGGTGTGTCCGGCACCGGCGCGCCAGGTACAGACGCCTCGCGATAGACAACAAACACACCGGCACCAGCAATCATCATCATGCCGGCCACAGTCCACTGGTCAGGAAGTTCGTCAAAGAACCAATAACCAAATAAGACGGCCCAAATCAGCCCTGTGTATTCCAATGGTGCCAGAACGGGCGGCGATGCGTAACGAAATGCTAAAGTCAAACACAGGTGGCCAATCCCAGCACAAAGACCGATAAAAATCATAGCGCTCCATGCCACCGCGGTTGGTTGCACCCAGCCGATTGGAGAAAACAATCCGGATATGACGAAAATCCCGATTAGCGGGTAATACGTCATCGAGGCGAGACTTTCTTTCTCACGATTAGCCCTATTGGAGAGGATGAGCAGGGCGTAGCCAAACGCAACGGCAACGGCGATCAAAGCAATAGGCTGAAACACGCCGGCACCCGGGCGAACAATTGTCAACATGCCGGCAAAGCCAACGCCCACAGCAACCCAACGCCTCAACCCAACCTTTTCACCAAGCAAGTGAGCCGATAACGCCGTGATCATCAGAGGTGACACCATGACGATCGCGCCAATATCAGCAAGCTTCATGCGGCCTAAAGCGAAGAACCACGTATAACTAATGGTCAGCATCAACGATGTTCGCCACACGTGAACGAGAGGCCGTCTGGTATGGAGGGCACGGAGACCGCCGCCCCTCCAGATTAACGGCGCCAGCACGAGCATTGCGGCAATGCTGCGAATGAAATTGACCTGCTGAAGACTGTAGTCGGCGACCGCCCATTTCACGGCGGCGTCCATCGCCGTCATGGTGAACATAGCGCTGATCATGAGACCGATCCCGAAGGAGCGGTTTTCTGTTGTCGAGACCCCGGTCATCAACACGCCCCCAAACAAGATTGCCTTTCTGTCCTATACGCCACGCCTAAAGGATCATCAGTCGCCCCACGGAAGCTGGGTTTACGACCCGCATCAAGGACCCAATGGAGCCCTGAGATTTGTTCCATGTGGTTATTTAGCCAGCTTGCTGATGGCTTTGAACTCTGGCGTTCCGGAAACATTCAGCCACTCAAAAAGCACCATCTCTGCATTCACGGGCGTAACCCGATTAGCCAGTAAACGGTCCCTCGCTAGGTCAACGCTAGACTGCAGGCGAGACGTGGTCGCGTCCATAGCCACGTAGACATCGAACCCAGCTTTCTTGAACCCCAGAGCAGATTGCAAGACGCAGACGTGCGCCTCTATACCAGCGACCACCATTTGACGACGTCCCGCATTCGCCAAATTTGATGCGTCCGCAAGAATATCTGGATCTTCTGAGCAGGAGAAATGTATTTTCTCTCGAACGACGGCCTCACCCTTAAGCGCATCCAATTGGGGCACGGTGGGGCCAAGGCCCTTACGGTACTGTTCTGAGATGATAACAGGGACACCCAATTCCGTCGCGCCCTGCATCAGCAGGGCACATTTATCGATCATACGATCGCCTTCATACATGACGGGCACGAGACGCTCTTGCACATCGACGATGACAAGCTGTGACCGATCGCGATCGAGAATCACAGCGCCTACCTCCGGTCTTCGTTTTGTTTATTGAACAAGTTATCGAAAGCCTCGTCATCTGGATCACCGAGTTTCATAACGTCTTCCAGAACCGCGCAACCGGCCACAACGCCTGCCCGCAAACCAACGTCTTCGCTCCACCGTTTGACGTTGGGGTATTCATCCATATCAATTTCGTGGAAGTGATTAATCTTAACCCAAGGGTAGGTCGCCATATCGGCAATAGAATAACCGCCAGCAAGGTATTCAACTTCACCAAGGCGCTTGTCCATCACTCGGTACAGGCGTTTGGTTTCACCCTGATAACGATCAATGCCATATTGGATACGCTCGGGGGCATACTGCAGGAAGTGCCCGCATTGGCCGAACATGGGGCCCACATTAGCCATTTGAAAGAACAGCCACTGTATCGCATCAAACCGACCCGCCGGGTCAGCAGGAATAAACTTTTTTGTCTTATCAGCTAGATAAAGCAGAATCGCGCCCGACTCAAACACGGTATACGGCTGGCCGCCCGGACCGTCGCGATCAACAATAGCGGGGATTTTGTTGTTGGGATTTATTTTGAGAAAAGCCTCATCAAATTGATCCCCCTTTAGCATGTTTATGCCATGGACCTCATACTCTAGCCCGCACTCTTCCAACATGATGGGAACCTTGTGGCCATTAGGTGTCGGCCAGTAGTACAGATCAATCATTGCAATCCCTTCCGCATTTAGTTGTCCGCATTCTAGCAACTGATGCAGGACTGTCAGCCTTAAAGCAGGCTATTGGATAACATTCTCTTGAGCGCTATTATCAAGTATGAATCAGACAAGCGGCACACCCATGAACCGCAAACGCGTCATCGTATGGATGACCGTAGCCGTGGGGATCATTTTACTCACAATGACCACCGTTCTTCTCGGTGCTCTTCCTCCTTGGCCAGTTTGGTTATTCTTTGGGATATCTCACGGCTTTTTCTGTGCCGTCGTCTGGCGCACCAAGCCACACCCCGACCCCTACGCAAAAACAATGAAAGGTTCATAGACTCCGGGCGATACTTAACGCTCTTCGCCTGTAATCAGCCCGCATTAAAACCCCAGGGAAGCGAGTAAAAATAAGGGTCATATGTCTATATGCGGTGATTAAAGAGTGGCACACTTTAGCCGCCTTGAGTGCTAATGTTAAAAGGCTTGATCCACCACACAAGGAGATAAAGATGGGCCGATTTATCGTGTTTCTTGGGTTCCTGGCCTTCGTCGGCCCAGCCGCCGCCGATGATATTGCACGCGGCAAAGTGACAGCTTTATCTCAGGTCGATTCTCCCTGGGACCATCAATGGGATTATTTCAAAGCAAAGATAAACGAAGCTCCATCCGTAGAACTGGAATACTTCATCCGCGGCGAAGTCGGCACCGAGGAACAAATGCTGACAGCCTTGCGGCGCAACCGAGTTCAAATTGGTGGAATTACAATGTGGGGCTTAGCCGGAATTATTCCGGAATCCGCAGTCCCAATGATCCCCTTCCTGTTTGAATCGACTGAAGAAGTGGACTTCGTATTCGATAACTATTTGCAAAACCTGTTTGAAGGCTTTCTCGCAGACCGCGGCCTAGTATTTCTGGAGTGGTCTGAAGTGGGTTGGAGCAACTTGTATGCGACCAAACCTATCTTAACGCCAGTAGATGCCGACGGAATGAAGATTCGAGGGTCCCCTAACTTTGCTGCGCAGGCCTTTCTCCAATCTGTCGGTGCAGATTCCATCCCGCTTGGCACGGCAGACATTGCGCCAGCGCTGCAAACGGGCCTGGTCGACGGCGGTCTCGCAAGCATGGTTTTCTTTTATTATGCGCTTTCTGATTTCGCGACGGACGTAACAGAAACACAGCAGTCCTACGATCAAGGCATACAGATGGCGAACAAGCAGTGGTGGGACAGCCTAAGCGCTGAACAGAAGGAAGAGATTAGAAGTGCCTTTTATCCCATCGGCCCAGCACGAGACGATATTCGTGAGTTGATCAAGAGCTTGAGGACGGACCTCATATCACGCGGCATAAACGTCCACTCTCTAACACCTGAACAGCGCAGCCAATGGGTCACAGCGACGGCCCCCTCTCACCGAGCAATATTGAATGAAATAGGGGGCGACGCAGAAAAGGTCTACGCCACAATCCTTGAAGGCAAGCAGGCATTCGCCGCCCGCCCATCTGCAGTAGAATAACGCCATACCGTTCAAAAAGCTCGCGGGAGCGTCGTCAATCGGTTGCAACACTGACCGCAGTGGATAAGATGCAGGCCAAGTCGTAACACTGTCATCGTTTGGGGACTTACCTTGCGCACTGCAAAGACCTTCTTGAACTACCTCCGCATCTTTGAGCAAAGCCTCTGCTTTATCGCCTTTATGGTGATGGCTGGTGCGTTGATGGGCGATGTGTTGCGGCGCGAGTTCACAGGCTCAGGCTGGTTTGGTGCCCCACAGGTCGGCGTCGTTGGTATGGTAGTGGTCGCTTATATGGGGGTTTCACTTGCCTCAGCAAACGGGTCACATTTCCGACCAAAGTTTGCCGATATTATCCTGCGCCGCTGGGACCGGCTTGCCAACCAAATCGGTGAATTTGGTTTTGCAATCTTCTGCTACTTTATGTCCTACATCGCATTCGGCGTATCCGTCGAAAGCTTCGAACTCGATGACGTGTCAGCCGTCTTGCGTTGGCCGATCTGGCCGGTTCAAGGCGTCATTGTCATGGGCTTCGGGCTGGTCGCCGTGCGCCACACTTTGTATGGCATCTTTGTTGACCTCCGCCCGCTTCCACTAGAATCGGTTGAAGGCGTTGAGATCGCGACAGACAAAGAAGCAAAGGACATCACCGACGGTGAGCAGGACTATCAGCAGGAAACCAACCGATGAGCGGTCTTCTGCTCGCAGTCATTCTCATCGCTCTCTTGATTCTGCGGATGAACATTATTGTCATCCTCGGCGTCGCTACGTACTGGGCTTACTATTTCTGGGGCGGCGGGGAGTTGATGAATGTCGTCTACGACATGTGGGACGCATCGAACCGAGAGGTTCTTCTCTCCATCCCACTCTATATTCTTGCTGGCTCGATTATGTCTCAGGGCTCGATCGCTGAGCGCCTAATTCTGCTCATGCGATCTTTGACCAAACCTATTCCAGGTGGCCTAGCCATCGCAGGTTTGCTTTCCTGCGGAGTGTTCGCGGCAATTTCTGGATCATCCGCCGTCACGTTGTTGGCGGTTGGCTCAATTATGTACCCAGCCCTTATCCAAGAAGGCTACTCGCGCCCCTTCTCGATCGGCATGCTCTGCGCCGGCGGAACGCTTGGAATTATCATCCCACCATCGATTCCGCTAATTCTATACGGCGTGATGACGCAGACATCGATTGCCGATCTGTTCCTCGCAGGAACCGGCCCGGCGGCCCTACTGCTGATCGTACTGAGCCTTTACGCCATGACGGTCAATTGGTCCAAGAGGGGCGCAATTTGGGACGGCGATGAAATCTGGAGCACCCTCAAGGGGGCCAGCTTTGCTCTCATGACACCCGTCGTCATTCTGGGTGGCATTTATTCTGGTTACTTTACGCCCACTGAATCCGCTTCCGTTGCCGTGCTGACGGCTCTAACCGTTGAAATTCTGGCTCACAAACGTGGCTTAATGCATTTGATAACGGGCCGCTTCTCAGAGTTATGGGTCACACTTAAAGAGGCTGGCCAGCTGGTTTGGCGCGTTGTCGGTGACACATCGACGCTGATGGGCAGCCTATTCCCGATCCTTGCCATCGCATTGTCGCTTAATGTGTTCATGACCTACGAACAGGTGCCAGGAAAAATTGTCGAGGCGATGACTCTCTTCATCGATTCAAAACTCTTGTTCCTGCTCATGACCAACTTGCTCCTGTTAGCTGTTGGCCTATTCCTAGATATCGGCGCTGCAATCCTAATTCTCAGTCCGTTACTGCCGCCGATGGCGGCCGACTACGGCATGGATACAATTCACTTTGGCATCATGATGATTGTGAACCTAGAAATCGGCTACCTGACACCGCCCATGGGCCTCAACATCATCATTGCCATGGGGGCATTCCGTGAAGATTTCCTGACAATTGTCAAAGGAGTCATCCCGTTCATTCTGCTGATGCTATTGTGCTTGATCGTCGTCATGTTCGTGCCCTGGCTATCACTGTTCCTCATTAGTTAGTCCGCCCACGTGGAAAAATCAGACATTCAGTCCAAGGTGGATGCCTTTAATTACTGGTACCATCGCATAGAACTTCCCCACGGCGTCACAACGCCGGGCTGGGCTCCACTCTCAACTGAAAGCTATGGCATCCCAGAAAACCTAGAGGGCAAACGGGTCCTAGACGTTGGCTCCTGGGACGGATACTGGGCTTTTGAGGCTTTAAAAAGAGGCGCTAAAGAAGTTGTCGCTATTGATGACTTTTCCGATCACCTCGGCAAGGACGGATTAAAGCGAACAGCATGGGATACCTTTGACATCTGTCGCGACGCCTTGGGGTACTCAGACGCAGTCTGTAAACGATTAGAAATGACGGTATACGACATCTCACCGGAAGAATTAGGGTCGTTTGACGTCGTCTTTTTCTTCGGAACGCTCTATCACCTGAGATACCCCCTGCTCGCATTGGACAAGCTATCTGCCATTTGTCTCGGAACGATTTTTGTCGAGAGCGCCATCTTGGATGACTTCAGTCCTTATAAGGGCGGCCTCAATTTTGGTTATCCTGGAAAACAAATGGTGATGGAATTTTACCCAGGTGACAATTACGGCCACAACACCACAAACTGGTGGGCCCCAACACTAAACTGTCTTGGCAATATGGTCGCGGCCGCTGGCTTCAAGAACATCATCGCCTGGAAACTGGCGGATAAACCAGTCGATGTCGGAGCATGCCGCGGCTTCGTCAGCGGATCAAAGCTCGATCCCGCACCCTTAGCGCAGCGATGATCTTCGCGCCCGGTTATCTTTGTTTCTGAACGCCTAGAAAAAGATTCGATTTCATAAATGTCGATCACACGCACTCAAAACACGCTCATCGATAAAACAGGCGATGCCGTATCACTCCAGACACCGATAAAATTGCACATCGGCGGCAGAGAAAAATGAGATGGGTGGTATATTCTTGATAGTCTCGATAGCGATGTCGTCGATTTTATCGCTGAATGTTCAGACTTATCCCTATTCCCAGATGGAAGCTGCAAAGCGGTGTACTGCTCGCACGTTCTATAGCACCTCTCACATAACGGAGAACGTATTAAGACATTGCGTGGCATCCAACGTGTCCTACAACCAGGCGGAAAACTCTTGATCAGCGTGCCAGACCTGGATGTTTTGTGCCGGTTATTCATTCGGCCAGACATAGATATGAAGCAACGTAGTTTTGTAATGTGGATGATGTTCGGCGGACAAGTCGATCCATACGACTTCCATAAGACTGGACTGAATTTTGATCTGCTTCTGCAAAACCTAGCGTCAGCGGGGTTTCACGGTGCAACCAAGGTCAAATCATTTGGTCTTTTCACTGATTCAACCGAAAAGACATACCTCGAAAAACCAATATCCTTGAATGTCGTCGCAATCGCCTAAGGTCCACCCTAATTCCCGCTTATTTTCCGACAGCTGGAATTACGCATACATCAAGCGTTCCGGAGTCTAAGCGATACCCCATACCTTCCTGATACTTTTCAGATGCAATATACTGCTGATAGGCCTCAAGTGACGGGTACTCAAAAATCACAACCCGACCCTCACCAAACTGATCCCCTTCGATTAATGTTTTTTCATCGGGCCCGCCGGCACCAATCAGCTTGCCACCAAACTGCTCGGCTAATCCTGCCACCGTCTCTGCGTACTTCTTGAACCCTGCTGGATCCGTGACCCGCGCTTGTCCAATTACATAAATTGTCATGATTTAACTCCCCGGTAATTTAAGTCTCGATATAAAACTGTGTCACGCCTTCTCTGGGCCGATCGTGACCATGGCTTTGCCGACGTTTTTACCGCTCATCAACTTGGCAAAATGGGCTGGCGTGTTTTCCAAGCCCTCTGCACGGTCCTCATGGAAGTTTAACTTCCCAGCTTTAACCAGGGGCGCCGCAGACTTCAAGAAGGTGTCTATTTGATCGTAGTAATCATACACGACAAGCCCAAGAATCTGGGCGCGCTTACCTACAAATTGACCCATGTTGTGGCCATGGAAATCACCATCTCCACTACGATTGTACTGTGAGACCAGGCCACACAGCACGATCTTTCCGTACAAGTTTAGCTGCTGGGTTATCGTGTCCAGAATCGGGCCGCCAACGTTATCGAAATACACATCGATGCCATCGGGACAGGCAGCTTTGAGTTCTTCTTCCCAATTGTCGTTTTTGTAGTTCACACAGGCGTCGAACCCATACTCTTCAACAACGATGCGGCACTTCTCATCAGAACCCGCAATACCAACAGCGCGACACCCCTTCACTTTGGCCAACTGCCCTGCCGTTCCACCAACGGGACCAGCCGCCGCTGTCACGACGAACGTATCACCCAATCCTGGAGAAGCGAGTTTCTCAACACCCGCCCATGCCGTTAAGCCGGGCATACCCAAAACACCAAGCGCGGCAGATAAAGGGCCGCCATTAGGGTCAAGCTTGCGCACTTGGTCTTTAGCGCTACCATTTGACACAACAAACTTCTGCCAACCGGACTCGATAACGATGTAATCGCCTTTCGCATAGTCAGCGTGTTTCGATTCCACCACTTGGGCCATGCAGCGCCCGCCGATGAGGTCGCCCTGGTTTAAGCGGCTATGTCCCATGTGCTGGCCAGAGATGGCACCGCGCATATAGGGATCAAGCGATAGATAAATATTGCGCGCAAGAAACTCACCCGCACCAACCGTTGGGATTTCAGTTTCCGCAACCTGGAAGTCGCTAATTTGAGGCTCTCCATCAGGTTGGCGAGCAAGTTGAATTTGTGTGTTTGTATCGGTCATGCGATCCCCGTGTTCAGAATTATTTGATTGTTTGTAGTTCGACTAGAAGCAGTCTATCTCTTTTTTAACGGTCTCGATAAGCCCTTAGATCTTCTGTCAGATCCGCAATCAAGAGGCGTAGATAGTAACCCCCGCCACCCGCGGACCGGACATTTTGTAAAAAAGCTTCCATATCGTCTTCATTAGTGTGGAACGTACACCCGTCAAATAAACCTTTTGTGAGATGGCGAACGTAGGAAACCTGTGCTGCCCGCCGCCCAGCCTTAGCTGACTTAGCCCACCAGAATTCAGCATCACACATATCGTCGGAGGCCTCGGGTCGATTATTGGAAATGAGGGCTCCCATTACAAACTGCGCCTGACGATACCCTGACGCAGAAGCTGCCTCCATTGCCGACACGGCATCAGCGCTGCGTCCGTTATAAAAATACACGCGCGCCAATTGGTATGTCAGCCGTGAATTGCCAGGGTCGGCAATTAACGCCGCCTCACAGGCTGCTATCGCGGCAAATTGATCAACTAAAGACGTCGGAACACCAGCGACTATGCGATCAGGGTCCTCTGGATGGGCGGCGAGGTAATCGCAGGTGGTTGCACCATCTTGGGCAACCACGGTGTTGGTGGAAAAAACACTGCAGACAATAAGCGCCACCTTGGCGCAACGCCTGAGGGCAGAAATGCCCTCAGGTACAGCGCGCCGAACGCTGTTATTTTGCATGATCAGATGCAGCGTACGTGGCAGCCACTTCTTCGACTAGTAAGCCTTGGTAATAACCGTCGGCTTGACTGCGAGCAGCTTCGATAAAGCTCTGAATCTCAGACGAATTTGCCTGGATATCACACCCATCGAATTTGCCGAGCGCAACGTTGCGTGGATAACTCACACGTGCGGCAAAGCGACCTTGGCGCGCAGACCGCACCCACAAATCCTCAACCTTGCAGGCGTCTCTTGTAATACCCTGCAGTGCCTCATCGATGATGTAACCAAGCACGAACTGTGCCTGCTTAGAACCTGCTTCAGCAGCGAACTCAAGGTGTGGTAGGGACTCGGTCGTCGAGGCGCTGTAAAAAAGCACCCGGCCCAACTGATAGCGCAAGCGCCGGTTTTCTGGGTCTTCGGCAACAGCCGCTTCACAAGCCGCTCTTCCGGCCACCAAAAGGACGTCGCTAACGCCGGGGGCAATACGGTCTGGATCTTCCGGATGGGAGACCAACGCATCACATTCAGTGATGAAGTCTCCTTCCGCAGAGGCAGCACTCGAGAATGCAAAAGCTGTTAGAGCCGCCATCAATGCCAAGTATCTCATTGTTTTCGTCCTTTACGGTAAATTTCAAAATCTTGTGTCACGTCCGCCGTCCATGTGCGGCGATAGTAATCCGACGCCATGCCTTTAGCTGTTTCTAAAAAGCCAGCCATTTCATCAAGGCTAGCGCTTACATCACAAGCGTCAAACTGACCACGCACAACATGGTGGGGATAGCTTACCAACGCCGCAAAACGGCCTTGGCGAGCTGACCTTAGCCATAGCAATTCTGCACTACAGCGGTCCTGTTCAATGCCCTGCAGTCCCCCATCATAGATGTAACCCAAAACAAATTGAGCCTGACGGTGGCCGGCGTTCGCAGAGTAAATTAAATGTGGCATCGCGTCGTCTGCGCGACCCGAATAAAAATAGGCGCGACCAAGGAGATACCGTAGACGTCGGTTCTCGGGCTGCAAGTCAGTGTCGGCCAAGCAGGCTGAAATCGCAGCAGCCTTGCGCATCCCTGACTGCCCCACACCGGGAGAGACGCGCTCCGGATCAGAGCCATGGGACGCCAGCCGATCACATTGCGTCACCGCCTCAGGATCAGGTGCCGCAAAGGCCCCGGACGTCAGACCTAAGATTACTGAAACTATAAGAATCAAGGTTGCCGTAGCCGTTCGCATATCATTTCTCCTTATGGCGCAAAGCGCATTCTATTCTCGGACTAGTTTTCCAGGTCTGAACATAGGTTGGCAATGAGCAAGCCAAATACCCCAGTTGCGTCTGGGCACCATCAAGAAGTTTAGTGGCTGAGGTGACATACTGACTGCTCAATTAGCAACAACCAAACAAATAGGCCGGCCCTTAAAAGGTCGGCCTGCTTGTACGGTTTGATTATTCGCCCAGATATTGATGACACCATATAAACTGCCAGTTTTTACTATGTTTAGTGTCTGGAGAGCGTACCTATTTTATACCTATTCCCGCACTAATTTTACGCTAATGAGGCACCCCGAGGGTCTGCCTTAACTACCCCTTTACCCCGACTCAAAGGGGTCAAGGTTAGAGCAAGGGGCTGCGATAATTTGAAGGCGGCGTACGGAACAAATTAATCCGAGTATTTAGACTTCTGAAACATTGATGGATTCTTGGATATTCTTTGGCATTTATGAACCACTGGAATTTCAGATGCGCTATTCGTATCAGCTCGAAGAAAGTCAGTTGTCTGGCTGGAGTTCTACTCAACACCGTCGACCAAGTTCTTCATAAATGGCAGAATGGATGCAGAGTAGCGCTAATTCTGTAGGTATATATGAAGATCAATGCCTGTGATTAGATGCTATAATCGCGTTTGGCAAGCGCGCAAACCAGCGTATGCAGGACAGAAGGGCTTAACCTTTGGACATCGGTCTTTACGAAATTCTACTATACCTACATGCACTTTGCTTTGTGTACTGGCTCGGTGGCGACCTCGGTGTGTTCTATGCGTCCGGTAAACTTCTAAAGTCCGGCATAAGCAACGAAGCTCGCACATGGATCACAAAAATATTTCACTGGCTGGACCAGTTTCCACGCGTCTGCATGCCTTTGGTTATTGCGCTCGGCTTCACCATGGGAAGCATGAGGTTTTTCGAATTGGCGGCCGTGTGGCTCGTCGTGATTTGGGCAATAACACTGGTGTGGATCTATTTCGTATTGGCCCTTTTCCTCAACACCGGCGGTCCGGAAAAGGTTGCATGGATTCGCAAGGTCGACATGCTCATGCGCTGGGTGATCGCGATTGCAATTACCGTGATTGGCGTGACGTCGCTAATGGGGACCGGCCTGACGGAGTTCAACTGGCTCGCTGCTAAAATGCTCATCTGGGCGGGTACCGTTTACTGCGGTATTATCTCGCGCACCACAATGAAGCCGTTCGGTGTCGCCTTCGCCCGCGTCATGGCCGACGGTGAAACGCCGGAAGACTTAGCTCAGATGAAGCGCGCCCTATACATCACACGCATCCCCATTCTGTCCATTTGGGGTCTGGTTGCGCTAGCTGGCGCGATCGGAATCTGGAAGCCGTTTTAAAGCTGTCGCCTTTTAACACCTCTATAGGAGTGCTGCATGTACGATCTTAGCGGCAAAGTCGCCGTCATCACCGGAGCCGGTCGCCCACATGGCCTTGGCGAAGCCATGGCCATGCGGCTGGCTCAGGAAGGCTGCAAGGTTGTGATCCATGATATTGGAAAAATTAAAGGTGAGATCGCGCCAAAGCATGGGGTGGGAACATCTGATGAAATTGACCAAATCGTCGGTGCCATTAAGGCCGAGGGCGGTGATGCCACAGGATACGCCGCCGATATGTTGGTCGAAGCAGAAGTCGAAGGCCTAATCAACTTCGCCGTTGAAACATATGGCCGCATAGACTTTCTAATTAACAATGCCGGGATCGGCTACCTGTTTGGCCCGCTCATCGAAATGACGCAGGAACAATGGGACGCGGTTCTTGGTGTCAACTTGCGAGGTTGTTTCTTCGGCATTAAACACGCTGCTAAACAGATGATCAAGCAGGGTGATGGTGGTCGCATCGTCAATATTGCAAGTCAGGCGGCAAAATCTGGCTTCGGTAACACCGCGGCCTACACATCATCGAAACACGGGCTCGTCGGCCTAACCCGTGTCGCTGGCATCGAACTTGCGCCGCACAAAATTACTGTGAATGCGATTTGCCCCAATCATGTGACCACTGGCCTGGGCGCATGGCAAAATGACTTCATGTCCAAAGCACAAGGCAAAACGGAAGAAGAATACCTGGATGGAATGCGCGCGCGCATCCCTATGGGGCGCGTGGGCTTGGTTAATGATATCGCCAAAGCCTGTGCCTTCCTGTGTTCCGATCAGGCTGACTATATAACCGCTGAGGCTATGAATGTTTCCGGCGGTGAGGAGTATCACTAGACATGTCCGAACTTGAATTTTCTTGGCCAGATGACAAGCGCATCGCCGTCTCTCTTGTTGTAAACGTTGAAGAGGGTGCAGAGGAAAGCATCGCCGATGGCGACCGCGCACCAGAGCCTGTTGATGAACTTCAGGTCATCATGAGCAAGGGCCGCAACTTCGGCAACGAGTCCAATTACCAATATGGCATTCGTGCTGGCGCGCCCCGCGTAATGCGATTGCTCCGCGACTATGGTGTCACCGCGACTTTTACTGCGGCAGCCCTCGCCCTTGAACGTGCGCCAGGCCTTGCCAAAGAAATTATTGCTGACGGCCACGAAGTCTGCGCCCACGGGCACCGCTGGGCCCATCAACACTGGATGAAAGAAGACATGGAGCGCGACTTTATTCGCAACGCTGCCAACTCCATTGAAAAAACCTGCGGAATACGACCGTCCGGTTGGCTCTCACGCTACGTACTGACAGAAAACACACGCCGACTTTTGGCAGAAGAGGGCTACACTTATCACATGGACGACTACTCCGATGACACACCCCGTTGGGATGTCGTCGACGGCAAACCCATAATGATCTCCCCTTACGCCCTTGATACCAACGACATGAAAATGTGGATGGACCCTGCGTACACGCCGGATCAGTGGGAGAAATATCTCATCGATACGTTCGACTGGCTCTATGCAGAGTGCGCCAACTCTCCCAATAAAATGATGTCTGCGGGAGTGCACCTACGCATCATCGGGCGGCCGGGGCGTATGAAAGCGTTAGAAAATTTCTTGGCCTATGCCACAGCAAAAGATGAAGTGTGGTTCGCTACCCGCAAACAAATTGCCGACGCCTACGCTGCACAGGTTCCGGCACCCGTCTAATTTCATACTCAACAAAAAGCTTAGGAGCACACCATGGTCGTTGAAGCCGTCAAGGTAGGAGAAAATCGTTATCGCGAACGCGGTGGGCGCTATTTCGAAGATTTCAAAGTCGGAGATATCTACGAACACCGACCCGGCAGAACCGTCACAATGACGGATAATATTTGGTTCACGACATTGACCATGAACAGCCACCCCGTCCATTTCGACGCGGAGTACGCCAAGCATACTGAGTTCGGCCAGCCTCTTATCGTTTCTACACTGACGCTCGCGATTATTACCGGCATGAGCGTTTCGGATATCAGCCAGAAGGCCGTTGCCAACCTCGGTTGGACCGACATTATGCTGCCCCACCCGGTTCACCCTGGCGACACAATTTATGCTGAGTCGGAAGTCCTCTCTACCAGGCCGAGCAAATCGCGTCCGGGTCAGGGGATCGTCAAAGTCAAAACCACCGGCTTCAATCAAAACAAAGACGTTATTTGCTCATACGAGCGCACCGTCTTGGTGATGGGTCGTGATAACGACGTTGAAGAAAAAGCCGGTTACTAGATTGCACGAGGTCGGTTCGCCTAACGACCCTTGAGGTCTTTAGGCGACCGACCCGTTTAGTTGTTTCTATTCTTTGCCTGCACCCTGGCCAAGACGTTGCCGCTCCGCTCCGATATCCCTCATGGGTGCACCTAGTTGAGGGCCATCACCTTCCACAACAACAACGAATGGTGCGGGCGCTTCTTGAGCCCACATCTTCCAGCTTGGCTCACCATCCTCAACAACATCGACCCAGCGGTCTTGTTTGTCGCCACAGGTTTGTATGGTCTTGAACGGGATCACAGAGCCGATGGATCCAGTGATCCGGGCGAGAAATTTGAATACGCCGAGGTGTGTTGCTGGCAAGTTTCCGCGCCAAATTACTTCGTCATATACTTCCGTAATGGTTTGCCGACCACGTTTGATGGGCTCATCCAACGTGCGCATCACCAATTCCGTTTCCCAGCCGTCCTTTTCTTCAGGTGCAAACAAGGGCACGGCAGAAGGGATCTTCATCCGAATCTCGGTCGTCGCCAACGGACCACAGCCATGCGGCACCATAAGATTTAAGAATTCATTGTAATTCGCGCGGCCTTTGAAGTTTTCAACGATCAAATGCGCGTTTGCAGAAGATAAACCTCCAGAAAGCGAAACAACGACTGCACCAACACCAAGCACTGCTTTAAATATATTTTTCATTTGCCCCTCCTGATCCTCATTAAGGTTTCACCATAAACGCCCCTCTAGCCGAAATCTCGCACTCCAGGATGAAGCTCATAATATGGGCTAGGGCTCGCTCGGGGCGATCCAGGCTCTCGACGAACGCCCTGCGTGCAGCTATTCCTTGCCCTTTGCGCTTACCTGCGCGATGACTAAAGTGCCCCACGAACTATACGTTTTATCGACCTTAAGGAGCCCCATTATGCGGGACGACAACGCCGCATCGGCCCTGTCCGACGACGAACTTGAAGCCATTCGCGACTCAGTTCGCGCCCTATGCCAGGACTTCCCCGGAGAATACTGGCGCAAACTAGACGAAAAACGCGAGTACCCGACCGCTTTCGTGACAGCGATGACCGAGTCCGGGTTCATGGCCGCATTGATTCCGGAGGAATATGGCGGCTCAGGCTTAGGCCTGACTGTCGCCTGCGCGATTCTCGAAGAAATTCACAAGAGCGGCTGCAACGCCGGCGCTATCCATGCCCAGATGTACACCATGGGAACCGTTCTGAAACACGGAAGCGACGAGCAGAAGTCCGCATGGCTGCCAAAAGTTGCCTCTGGAGAAATTAGACTGCAGGCTTTTGGCGTCACCGAGCCCACATCAGGCACGGACACACTGTCGTTGCAAACCACCGCCGTAAAAAAGGGCTCCCACTACGTTATCAATGGCCAAAAGATCTGGACCAGCCGCGCGGAACACTCCGACTTTATGGTTTTGCTCGCACGCACAACGCCGAAGGACCAAGTCGCGAAAAAAGGCGATGGCCTCTCAGTCCTTATGGTGGACATGCGCGATGCGCTCAAAGACGGCATGACCATACGTCCGATTCGCACCATGATGAACCATGCGACTACGGAAGTGTTCTTCGATGACGTCAAAGTACCCGTCAAAAATTTAATCGGCCAAGAAGGTAAAGGGTTTCGTTACATCCTCGATGGCATGAATGCAGAACGCACGCTCATTGCCTCAGAGTGCCTGGGTGATGCGCAGTGGTTTATCAAGAAGGCTACGGACTACGCCAATGAACGCAAAGTATTCGGCGCACCAATAGGAAAGAATCAAGGCGTTCAATTTCCCATTGCCCGTGCTTATGCATCCTTCAGAGCTGCGGCTCTGATGGTTAAAGAAGCCTCGGCTAAATTCGATGCAGGCGAAAAGTGCGCTGAAGAAGCTAACATAGGAAAAATGCTTGCGTCAGAAGCGTCATGGGAAGCCGCTGAGATGTGCGTCCAGACCTTCGGTGGTTTTGCTTTCGCGGAAGAATATGACATTGAACGCAAATTCCGGGAAACTCGGCTGTACCAAGTCGCGCCGGTTTCGACCAATCTGATCCTGGCCTACCTCGGCCAAAATGTACTTGGCCTGCCCCGTTCATATTAAGACTGAAATTTTTCTATGGTAACTCGCCCTCCTTACTTCGCTGGCTTTGACATCGACCAGATGCTGACCGATCACCCCATCGGTGATGACTTCATGCCGACATTTACGAACATGAGCCGCGATGAGTTGCGAGCGCTACAAAGTCAGCGCTTCATGAAGTGCGTGGGTCGTGCTTGGCAAGTGCCATTCTACCAGCGCCATTGGGGCAAGGTTGGCTTGGAGTCAGGCGACATCAAATCGCTGGACGACATCGAAAAAATCCCCCCCTTCGGCAAAGCCGATTTGATGGAGTCTATTGCGACCAACCCACCTTTTGGAGATTTCGCCGGCACGGAATTTTCAGACGATAATCATTTGCACGCTGTCATGCACACCACGTCGGGCACAACAGGCACGCCGCAGGTGTTGTTATTCAGCCCCAAGACCCGTGAGATGCAAAACCTTCTCGTCGCACGCGCCTACCTATTTCAGGGTATGAAAGGTTCGGATGTGGTCCATTCGATTTATGGGCATGGTATGGTCAACGCTGGGCATTACATGCGCGAAGCGGTGATTCACTTTACCAATGCCGTTTTCTGCTCTGCGGGAACCGGTGTAGAAACCCGCTCAGTGCAGCAGGTTCATATCATGAACCGATTCAAGACGACCGTCATCGTCGGCTTTGTTGATTACCTGCGCAAGCTGGCCGCGGTCGCGGCAGAAGAAGGTTTGGAGCCCGGCAAAGACATTCCCGTTCGTATGATCTCTGGCCACTTTGGTCGCGAGGACCGCGACGAGATTTCCCGCCTATGGGGCGGGGCCGAGACATTCGACTGGTATGGCGTGGGCGATACGGGGGCGATCTGTGCTGAGGGTCCAGATCACACCGGCATGCATGTGTGGGAAGATGCTCACTACATAGAAATCGCAGATGTAGATAATGGCGCCCTCCTCCCCGACGGCAAGCAGGGCGATGTTATCGATACCGTCTTGTTTAAAGATGACCTCTACCCGATGATTCGTTTTAACACCCACGACGTGTCAGCATTTCATACAGGTGCCAATGACACCGGACTGGTATTTAAGCGCATGCAAGGCATCTTTGGGCGATCCGACAACATGGTGAAACTGCGCGGCATCAACGTTTTTCCCCATGGTATCGGCGGCGTGCTTTTGGAGCGGCCTGAGTTTAATGGCGAATACTTCTGCCGCGCGGTGCGAGATGCCCAGGGCCGCGACGACATGATTGTAATGGCAGAAATCACGGCCGACCCGTCTCCGGACTTGGAACAGGCCTTTAAGGCCTTAATCAAATCACGCATAGGCGTGGAGATGCCCGTGGAGTTTCATAAACCTGGCGAACTGACCACACTTACCGAGATCGACACGCGCCAAAAGGCAAAGCGCCTCAGTGACGAACGCTTCGGTTGAGCCCCCTTCGAAAAAAAAGGCTTCGCGCTTCGGTGCCATAACGATTTGTAGATTGGCGGCGTCATGTTGCCGACAGTGTGCTATGGACAACCAAAGGCGCAAAGAAAGCGCTCCCAAAGTAAATAGGTTGCCCCATGACTGTTGATAATGCTGTTCCTGGTATCGCGGGATTGGCACGCGCTTTCGATGCGGGTGAAACAACATCGGTCGCAGCGACCAAAGCATATCTAAACCGCATTGGCGTAGAGAATGCGGCACTCAACGCCTTCATTACGGTGCTGGACAAGTCAGCCCTCAAAGAGGCCGCAGCATCCGATGACCGGCGGGCACAGAACAAAACTCGCGGCCCGTTGGACGGCATACCCATCGCACTCAAAGACAACATTGATGTGGCTGGTGTTCCAACAACGGGGGGCATAGAGGCCTATTGCAAAAACGTCCCCGATCAAGATGCCGATGTTGTTCGCCGCTTGCGGGAGGCCGGCGCCGTTATACTAGGCAAGCTCAATATGCATGAGGGTGCGCACGGTGCCACCACAGCCAACGAGGCTTACGGTTATTGCCAGAATCCTCACAAGCCTGGCTTTACGCCCGGCGGGTCGTCTGGCGGTTCGGGAGCCGCACTGGCCGCCGACTTATGCGCTGGCGCTCTAGGAACGGATACACTTGGGTCTGTGCGCATACCAGCGTCATTCTGTGGCATTGCAGGTTTAAAACCGACATACGGCTTAGTAAGCACGCGCGGCGTCATGCCTTTGTCCTACGCGCTAGATCACGTTGGGCCAATGGCACGGTCTTGTGAAGACCTCACTTTAATGCTCACGGCTATCGCCGGATTTGATCCTAACGATCCGGCGGGCCGGCACGGGCCAACCGATTTTTCAACCGCGCTAGGCACACCCAAGTCTCTTACGGGATTAAAGATTGGCTACTTCGCAGACCTCAATACAGTTAATGGGGGCACGGTAGACCCTGCCGTTTCCGTCGCTTATGCGAAGGCGATTAATCGCCTTCGCGACCTCGGCGCGAGGTTAGGCACGGTCACATGGGACGGCTATGATCCAGCCTTCGTTCTTCCAAAAGCGATGCTACTTATCGAAGCCGACCTCGCAAATATCCACATGGACATGTTGAACGAAAACCCCCTCGGCTTTACCGCACTCTTTCGGTCTGGAATAGATTTTGGCCTGGCACAATCCGCGCCGAAACTCGCCAAGGCGTTACGCATTATCGAACAGGTCCGACCCGTCGCGCGTCGATTATTTTCAAGTATGGATGCGCTTGTGACACCAACAACACCAGTTCCCGCTTTTTCCTTCGACACCGCTATGCCAAAAACTATTACGACTTTCACAGCATTTGCCAACTATGCCGGATGTCCTGCACTGTCGGTTCCCATGGGTAAAACAGAGGGTGGTTTGCCACTCGGCTTGCAAGTCGTAACGCCGAAGCGGAAAGAAGCCACCGCCTTGCGCATCGGGTCAGCCTTCGAGGGCTAGGCGCCCGGGATGAGCAAACCCCGGTGTTCGGATGTAAGGTTTATGGCAAAACTTACCGCCCCTGGGGATACTCAACCAACGTTAAGACATTGCCATCCGGGTCGAGAAAGTGAGCTACCGTTCCACCCCAAGACTGTTTTTGTGCCGGACCGAGAAACTGCACGCTCTTTCCGGTTAAAAGGCCAACCGCGGCCCTGCAGTCCGCAACCTCAAACGATAGCGCCGTAAAACGGGCGATCATTTCTGCACCTTCCGGGTCTTCTGGGTTAGCCCGCTCAACAATAAAGTCGATGTCCTTTGGAGAAAATACCGCCGACTCCGGCGTCTGGCCCGATAGCGGCAGACCAAGCGTATCCCGATAGAACCTTACGGCCTTGTCCATATTCGCAACGAATACTCTGAGCGCCGCGACCCGTGTGATTAGTGGATCATCTGTCATGGACTGTGATCAGTTTTGCTCACTGCGCGCTTTAAACTCGGCAGTGGCCGCCAGCACTCGGCCATAAATGGACTCTGCATCGCCACCTATATCTCTAAGAATTGCCGGGTGCACGTCATGAGCCGCCTCGATCCAGCGAGCGCGTTGATCATCGGTCAGGTCATAAACAAACGCGCCGCCTTCACGCAGACCGGTAATCTTCTCTTCAGTATCGATGCGCACACCAGCGCGTTGGCTTGGGAACACCTTAAAGGCCCGGTCAAGAACTGCGTTCTGAGATGGAGTTGCCGTATCCAACCACTTCTTCGACGCCATGATGACGGTCGTCTCGTAGTGGTGACCAGTCAGAGTGTAATGAGGCGCATGATCCTTAAAGGCGTTGACGTACCAAGGCAAACTAGACGCACCACCTTCGACCATGCCCGTTTGAAGTGCAGGGACTACATCTTGGATACCAAGAAAGACAGTATCAACACCAAGTGCCTGGAAAAACACAGCAACCGATGGTGTTGATGGCGTGCGCAACTTCTCACCACGTACAGCTGCCGGGTCGGCATACCCTTTAGGACCGTAGAACCCCGTCCACCCCGCTTCAGACCATCCGAGAAACGCGATGCCAATGGCCTCTAGGTAAGGCCGAATGATGTCGCCTGCACAGCAATCATAAAAGTAGTCTGCCTCTTCCGTACTTTCAAACAGATAAGGCAACGACAACACAGCTGCTTCTGGAATAGTCGAGGACAAACCCCACAACGAAGACGATGAAATCTGCACCCGGTCGCGGCGCAGGCTATTCACCATAGCCTCTTCGTTGCCAAGCTCGCCGTAAATGAAATACTCGAACTCAACTTCTTCTGGACTGCCCATAAGCACGCTTTGGCGGAACTGCCAATGCTCATCCCAGACCGAACCTTTAGGCACACTGCCAGCTGCGCGGCCCTTTAGGGGTTCCGCATTGGCATTGTGACTACCCCAAACACTCTGAGCCAAGAATGCGAGAACGACGAACAGTCGAAACATTATTAATCCTTCCTGTAGCGATGACGCCGAGTAGTGACGCAGCTACACGGAACCCTCAAGAGGGCATCAAATCTCGACCGCCAAGCGGCTCTATGTAACCCCATTTTTGCCGTCTGTGACGTGGACAACGAGACACGCGAGCGTATGATAGTAGTCATAATCAATTAACATCAGCGCGCCTACGCACGGGAGACCACATGGCAACTACTGATCCAAATTTGTCCATTACACAGATCAAACACACCGTCGTAAGGGGGGTCATCGGCTACACATCAAAAAAACCCGAGCGCATGGATCAAGAACGCGGCCGTGAGTTTTACACCATCACAAAGTACGGCGATGGCGGACGCACCATCGGTGTGCACACCGAAATCGATGACCGACCATCAGTGATGCGTGATGCAACGTATACCGTCGACAAAAATTGGATGCCCCAGGACTGCTTCGTTCGCCTAACCGTCGCCGATAAGTTTATGGGCACCGGCTGGTTCAAGATGTATGAGGATTACACCGAATGCGAAACCTTCACATCTTTGGAAGGCCGCATCTCACAAAAAATGGCCCATAAACACGGGCCATTAAAATCCTTTCAAAACCATGCCATTGCCTGTGACAGCTGGCACTTTGCCCATTACGACTTAAGCAAGGGCCCCGGCATTCAAAGCGTTGATGAATTGCTCCTATGTTCACCAGACCACCGTGGCGCGACCGGGCCTATGCTCTATCCGCTGCGCCTGGACATGGAATATCTTGGTGACGAAACAATCACTATTGGTGCAGGCACGTTTGATGCACACCATTTTCAGGTACCAACCAACAACGACTTGCCCGAAGAACACCCGCCGTATCAGGTCTATACGACGAACGACGGCGACTACACGTTCCTAAAAGGCGGTGTCGCCGGGTATATGAAAACGCATTACGAGCTAATGGAATTTGAAAAAACGGTACGCTAGCCATGACAAAAGAGTATCATCAGCGCGACCACACCACCCGCACGGGCCGTCTGCTTTACACCTCAAAGAAAGCAGACCGCATGGACGAAGAGCGTGGTAGAGAACGATGGACTATGACCCGTCACGCCGACGGTCGACGCTCTTTGATGTCCCACGGTGAGATTGATGACCGGCCGAGCGTGCTGCGCTTTGTGCACTACACCGCCAAGGCTGACTTCTCGCCGATTGACGCGTTTGTTCGAATCACTGTTGGCGATGAGTTCCGTGGATCCGGCTGGTTTCGTTTTGCCGATGGCGTTGCCGAATGTGAAACCGTAACCGCATTAGAAGGCCGCATGTCACAGCGCGTTCCCTACTCAGGAGCCTGCCCAGGATTCGGCGGTCATGCGATTCAGAATGATGGCTGGGTATGCGCAGGCGTTGACCTGACAAAGCCCGGCGAGAAGCAAACGTTTGTACAGCTGGTATCCTCAACGGACCATCGGGGCGCAACGGGTCCTTACATCTCGGAAGCTAAACCAACTGTGGTGTACGTCGGTGATGAAGAGATCACAGTTGGCGCCGGCACTTTTCAGGCGCACCACTTCCAGTTCGTGTCGGTCGAAGGTCTACCGAAACAGCACCCCATCTACAACGTATGGACGACGACAGATGGCGACTACGTGTTTCTCAAGGGCCAGGTCGATGGCTACATGCAGACCCACTACGAACTAGTCGAGTTAACCGACAGCCTGTAGCGCCCGTCTCCAAGATTCTTTGACTAATTCTAAGGGAGTTCAGCGGCTTCCATAAATGACTGCACGGTGATACGCCGCCTAAGAGGGATCGCATTACGGATGAAATCCTGTGAGATAAAAGACGCCACAACAGCACGCCCATAACGGAGTTCGTAGATGCCACTGTCACAGTTTATCGCTCCGGTTATCACCGCGTTCGTTTTGGTACTCGCAACTCCTGTGAAGGCCGACACAGTAGTCGAAGATATGATTGCAAGGCTTGGCCTCAAAGAAAGTGCCACAGCAGCGCGAGATATATCCGGCTGGACTCCGCCAAAAGCGGTGATCATCATGGCCAACGACCCAGACCGTCTTGCTTGGTACAAAGAGGTTGTTCCAGATTCCGTCACCTTGCACCCAGCTCGCAACATACAAGACGCAACGCGAATCGCGGCTGAGAATGCCGACAGCATTACAGCCGTGGTCGGCTTTTGCAGCCCAGACCTGTTGCGCGCAGGACCAAATATTCACTGGATGCAGTTGCTGTTCGCCGGCGTCGCGCCCTGCGTTACAATTCCTGAAGTTGCGCAAGGCGATTACGTTATCACCAACACACAACGTATTTCAGGGCCACAGATAGCCGAGCACGTTATGGCGATGGTGTTGTATTTTTCCCGTGGGCTCGATCATTACGCCGCTGCGCAAGCTGAAAAAAAATGGGCTCGAAGGGCCGTGCCTCCAAATCAATTGTGGGCGCTGAATACAAAGACCATGCTCGTTGCAGGGCTGGGTGGGATCGGAACTCAAACCGCACGCCTTGCCAATGGGCTTGGCATGAAGGTCATCGCAACGCGCAATTCCAGCCGCAAAGGGCCTGACTACGTTGATTATGTCGGACTCTCCGATGAACTGCACGAGTTAGCGACCCAGGCCGATGTCATCGTCAACGCTTTACCGCTCACAGGTGCAACCACAGGCCTGTTTGACGCAGACTTTTTTGCACGCATGAAATCGACAGCTCTGTTTATTAATGTCGGCCGGGGTGGCAGCACCGTGACAGAGGACCTAATTGCCGCGCTGGAAAATGGAGACATCGCTGGGGCAGGCCTCGACGTACAAGACCCAGAACCCACACCTGCTGATCATCCGCTATGGGACGCACCCAACCTGCTCATCACCCCTCATATTTCCAGCTTCAACGGGGCTGGACAGGAAGCGCGCTTAATATTGTTCCGCGAAAACTTGAGACGCTACGTCTCCGGAGACAAAATGCTATCGATGGTAGATATCGAGAAGGGCTATTAGATAGCGCTCGCCGTATCTGCGGGCCATATCCATATAATGGATCGACTTTTCAGAAGGCGGGAAAAGTCATATGGTTTCCTTAGGCTAAGCCAGAATCAGACAAATGCTTCCGCGCCAAAGCGGTGAAGGGCCCAAAATCTCCGTCGAAGCCAGGTACCGGCCCGACTCGGTTAATCAAAATGGCAAAGGTGGAGGACATAACCAAATCCCGCATCACCCGAAACAGCCCAAGGTGGGCCTGCTCACCATCCATTAGCGGGCGGACTTCCTCGTAGCCGTTAATGAAGGCCGCGTTGACGGTTTCATCTTTGATTTCCATATCGCTGCGCCATACAAAGGTAAAAATATCTTCGGCCAGCAACCCAACACCGCAACTATCGAAGTCTAACGCAGCCAGAGCCCCGCTCGTCGTGCGCATCACATTTGCAAACTGAAAATCACCGTGTACAGGGCCGCGAGGCAAGTTTAACGGGCCGAGCCTTTCATAAGCGGCCTTAACAGCCTCTGTTGCCATCACATAGAAGTCATAATGTTCGGGGTCAGACTCAAGCATGCCCAACAAATGCGGCATGCGTTCATCAAGCATCGCCGTCGCGCTGAGGGCGCGCCCAGTATTTGATGAGAAGTCAGCGCCGGCACTATGTATCTCGGCAAGGGAGCGGCCGGCCTCTACTGCATCGTCAACAGACATAGTCTCCCTGAAGACCTTACCATCAAGCCAATGCATGAGGGTTAGGGTGCGAATCCCTTCGGGCGCTTCAACTTCAAAGAACAAACTCCCGTCATTGGCGCAAAACGGAGCAGGCACCAGGCAACCCTTGGTATGCAGGTGGTTCACATATGCAGATTCGTAGGCGTAGGCCTCGCGCGTGCGGAAATCTGCCTTGGCAACGCGCAGTGCGTACCGGTCTTCGCCCGCCCGAACTTCATAGAAGTCGTTATTGGCGCGACTCACCAGCTGACACTGAACGGGATTGGACAACGTATAGCGTTTTGCGAGTTCCCGCTCCAAAGCTCTGGGGTCGAGTGTTGAATGAATAACTGGAAAAACCATATGCGCCTTGTACTCCAAGCGTATAGCAGAGCGGTCAGCACATACCGTGTCAAGGCAGAGTCCTTGACTTCAAGCTGCTGAACCGCACAGTCGCGATATGGAGAACCACATGAAGACACAAGACATAGGTTTGATTGGCGGCATCTACGACATCGGTGTCGGCGTCACCGACATGGCGGCAGCTAAAACATTTTGGCAGTCCTGCGGTTATCGGCCCGGACCAGAAGGCATACTCAATGCCAGTCAAGCCAAGGCGCTGTATGGCGTCGACTCCGCTGTTACGTGTGTACGCATGTTGCATCAAGACGCCACTGCAGGACTGATTCGTCTCATGAAATGGGATAACCCAACTGGCCCAGGCTTGCAGATGGCATCCCTACGCACCCATGGCTGTCGGTGGTCCGTCCATCGCACTGATAATATTGCCAATGCCTACGCGCATGGCGAAATTTTGCGCATGCAAGGCAAACCAATTCACTTGGTCGGCCCCCACTACAATTTTAATCTGGCAAAACCGGCGGCGGAGAAAAAGCCCTTTGAAGAGCAACTCCCGGTCACCGGTGAGGTTCTGATGTTTCAGCCCGAAGCACAATTTGTCGCCATGACCCGGATGAATTTTTCGGTTCCAAAATACGGAACGATTAATGAAACGGCGCCGCTCCGCGTGACCGAAGGCTGCCATATGGCCATCGTCATCCAAGGGGATGACCTTTCTATCTTTGATTTCTACGAAGATGTCATCGGCTTTAAGCGCTACCACCAAACCGACATCGCCTATCAACCCGGCCGCATGGCAAGCGATATGTTTGAGCTAACACCGGACGAAAGTTTTTCGGAAGTCGACTTTGATGATCCAGAAGCGGGAGATGACTATACGGAACATTTACCTGGTCGATTGCGCTGCTTCCTCATGCGCTCACCCAACTCTCCAGACGACCGCTTGGCGCGATCCCAGCCCGGCAACCTGGGCTATTCATTTTATTCCGTGCAGGTGAAAGATATTGCAGCGATGCACGCTAGTATCAGCGAATCACAAGCGAGCAACGTGAGCGAACTTCTAAACGATGAGTTCGGCACACCGACATTTTCGTTTGTCGCACCGGACGGATTCACTTGGGCTGTCATGGCGCATGTAGCCTAGACGATGGTGATGGTGCATCACGCCTAAACAATAAGCGCCTAAGCCTTGAGGCCAACCATCATTGTTTCCAGGTGCGCCTGCAAAGCAGCGTTCATATCGAAGTCAACCTCTTTGCTAAACAAATGCGTCCAGATGACCGAGGCGATCACAGGACTCATCAGCATCATGGGGAAATCTGACAATCCGGTGTCGCTAAATTCGCCACTTGCCACACCACGCTGAATCACAGCGCGCAGACCTTCTATGCCCGGTGCAATTACTGCTCGTCCCGGCATTAGCAATGATTCAAGCCAATGGGCTCAAGCTCAGCCTCTGGTTCAGTCACCCCGCGGACCGGCCTGCCAAATAATTCTGCCATAATTTTTTAACGCTTTAAGGTGCATAGTGCATGTCGTTCACAACGGGGGCACCGCCAGCTATGCTGTGCCTATAAACAAACCGCATAGGATCGTTATGCACACTCTTCACCGTTTCGCCGCACTGTTCGGCTTCACACTTCTAGCCTTTCTTCCGTTAGGGGCTCACGCCGTCGTCGTCACAGTGGGGGGAACCGGCGTGAAAGACACCGCCGGCGATAAAAAATGGCTGACCTATCAAGCCAATGTGGAAGCCGCTGGTGATCCAGATATTGAAATGCGCATGTTGATCTACGGCGAACTAGGCTCTGAAGACATTCTTGTGAACGGGATTCGCCGTGGTCGTATTCAGGTCGCAAACTGGTCTGGCCTAGCGACAACAACCGTCGTGCCTGAGATGGCCATGTTATACACGCCGTTTCTATTCGACGACTACGCAGAAGCCGACTTCATCATGGATAATTATCTGTTAGCGGCTTACTCCAAGCTGCTAGCCGAGCAAAATATCCACCTAATTCAGTGGGATGAAATTGGCTTCAACCAGATTTACGGTAAGACACCCATCATCGTGCCCACTGAGGCACAAGGCATGCGCTTTCGGACATCATCCAGCGATTCTGCCCGGCTGTTTGCGGAAGCTATTGGCGCGGACGCCATTCCCCTTGGCTTCATGGATATTGTGACAGGGTTACAAACAGGCCTGGTCGATTCTGGCGAAAGCGCTATCATCATGTATGTCCCAACTGGCATATCCGGTGAGGCCAAGCACTTGACCTTGACTAATCATTCATTCGCCACATCAATCATTGTCATGCAAAAAAAGTGGGTCGACGGATTACCTAAGAAGCGCCGCGATATTCTGCTGAATTCTTACATTGATGTGAACGACGGTCGGCAGTGGACTCGTGACGAGTGGAAGACTTTTCTTGATGAGCAGGACAAGTGGGGCTTTACCACCCATAACATTGCTGAAGAACAACGAAAGAGTTGGAAGGACGCGGCTGAACCCGTGTCTCGCCGCTTGATAGATTCTATTGGCGGTGACGCACAGATGATCTGGGATTTAGTCCAAGACGGCAAAGCGGCTTTCGCAGCACAGCGCTAGGAAAACGCCAAGTAACAGGCATAAAGCTGGTGAGGCCCAGGCCATGACACAGCGTTGGGCACACACACGCGATCGTGGACTTTAGCGTTTGCTAAAGTCGGGTTTTCGTTTTTCAGTAAACGCTTTAAACCCTTCTCGGAAATCTTCGCCGGAAAAAGACTTAACGAAAAGGTCCCGTGTGTCAGCCGTGTCATCGGCCGCGCCATTAAGAATCATGTGCACGACCCGCTTTGTCGACTCCGCTGAGAACTGAGACGAAGCACAAATCTGATCCGCAAAGGTTTGGACTTCAGATTCCAGCGTTCCGTCTTCAACGAGTCGGTCAACGAGCCCGAGTTTATGTGCTTCATCGGCGCCGATTATACGCCCCGTATAAAGAATATCCTTAGCCGAAGAAGCCCCGACGGCATCAACTAAACGCTTGGTATCCGCGAGGCTGTAAATCAGACCCAGCTTGCCGGGTGTGATCCCAATCTTCGCGCTCGAATCGGCAAACCGGAGGTCGCAACACAAAGCGATGCCACAACCACCACCCACGCAGGCCCCGCGAATCATGGCAATCGTTGGCTTAGGAAAACGGTGCAGCGCCTTTTGAGACTCATAAGTGACTTCCGCAATCGTCGTGGCTGTTTCCGGGCTTTTAAACACCGCTTTCATCTCATCGATGTCTGCACCAGCCGCGAAGGCCTTTCCTTCACCCGTAACGATCAGAAGCCGGACGTTGGGGTCGGCTTCTGCCTCTGCCAACAGCTCGATCATGCGCCGCCACATATCAAGATTAAGCGCATTGCGTTTTTCAGGCCGGTTGAGACGCAGCACGGCATGAGGGCCAGACTTATCGAGGTAAATATCATCTCCAGACATAACGTCTCTCTTCGCAGTCATTCTTGGTGGCAAAATTCTACATCACTGCACGGAAAATCACTATAAAGCGTGGATAAGTTTATTTCGCCTTCTTAAAAGCTCGGCAGCGTTTACCTACATCTTGAACCTGTAAACTTTGGTAGAGTATTTAATACGTATTTAATGCCACTTTGAAGTTACCCGCCCACCGTCATTCACAGATGCGCGGGTCGTGACACAAGGAGACAAAGGGTCTTGGGAGATTTAAGCGATTTAAATCACGACCGCGTTATTATTGTGGGCGCTGGACCCGTTGGACTGGTCGCGGCCCTGCGGCTGGTTCGGGCAGGTATTCCGGTCGTTGTGCTAGAAGCAGCGGGAGAGCCTCATGCGGAACCACGGGCGTCCACCTTTCACCCCCCGACCGTTGATCTATTGGACGAGCTAGGCCTGGGTGCACGCCTGGTAGAGCTGGGCCGTCCAGCCCGGACATGGCAGTACTGCATGTTCGAAACAGGCGAGCGGGCCATCTTTGACCTGAGCGTTTTGGAAAATGAAACGAACCACCCCTACCGACTGCAATGCGAGCAACTGCACTTGGTGAAAGAAGCCGCCAAGATGCTCGATGCCGAACTCTCCGGCGCATTGATATTCAACGCCAAGGCATTGCGCGTTCGCCAGGATGAAGACGGAGTTGCGGTTGACGTAGAGATTGAGGGCACAGAGACCACACTTCAGGGGCGATGGCTGATCGGTGCGGATGGGGCAAGTAGCGTTGTCCGAAAACACCTCGGCTTGGGCTTCGAAGGCGAGACCTACCCAACCGCATCCGTTGCCATTGGCACACCCTTCGCCTTTGAGAAGCATATTCCTGATCTGTGCGGCGTTAATTACTTCTGGGCAGATGGCTGGTCCTTCAGCATGTTCCAGACCAAGGATATGTGGCGCGTCGGCTATTCTCCGCCTCCTGATATGAATGCCGTGGCCGCAGTGGCGGATGACGAAATACAAATGCGGCTCGCACACATCCTGCCGAGCATCGGCCCCTTTGAGATCATAACTGCGCGGCTTTACAGCGTTCATCGCCGATTAGTAGAGAAGATGCGCGTTGGCCGCATGTTGCTCGCCGGCGATGCCGCTCACTTGAATAGTCCATCTGGGGGTTTTGGCATGAACGGCGGTGTTCACGATGCCTTTAACCTTGCGGATAAGTTGATAAAGGTCTGGGGTGGCGGTGACGATACCCTACTCGATCTCTATGCCCGGCAACGGCATTACGCCGCCAGCGCGGACATCCAGAAGACGTCTGACGCAAACCATAAACGCCATCGCGAGAAAGACCACGGTCGCCGACTGGAGACACTCAAAGCTATGCAAGAGACCATAAGCGACGAAAAGGCCGTGCATAACTTTCTTAGGGAATCATCTCTGATGAACTCTCTAGAGCGAGCGAACGCTCTGACCTAAGGGCTTACGCAGAGGCTGTTTCGTTCTCTGACGACACGCAAACTACTTGGCCCAGCCCACCCAGAATTCCAGGCGCACCCTGCCCAGACACTTTGCCAATGGGTTTGAGCGATAGTAGTGTGAAAGACTACAAACCTCCGGAGAGCCGCATGCTTCAGCAAGAACGCCACGCCGTACTGCCGCAACCATCTTTGAGCGAGCAGGCTCGGCAAGATTTTTTGAACCAGCTGGGCAAGCATGTTCTCAACGAGATAACGCCAGGCAACGCCGCCGCATACCAACGGCGTGTTCTTCCGCGTATTCGCGCTGAAAAGGGCCGGGATCCAGAAACGCGCCACGAAATTCGCAAAGCGATGGTCGCCGACCCCTACTACCAAATCACAAGCTCATTCCAACGCACAGTGCAGGAAATGATGTGGAACTCGGTCGATGATACTATCCAACGGCAATTGCCAGAGCTAATCGAAACAGCGAAGAATATTCGCGAAGGCGATACCATTGGATCCCTCCATCTTGACCCCGACTTTGTTATTCCACCCTACGTCGCCGAGAATGATCATCACTGCATGCCGGGCGGATACTCGGGCGACCTGTGTGAAGATGACATCACAGCCGGAGCTCTCTACGACAAAGGCGCATTTATCTATACCCAGGGCCTGTTTGGCCCCCGCATGGACGGCATCGGCAAAGCAACAGCCATGATGTTCGCCCGGTGCTTCCCCGAGATGAAGCCACAAAAGATTCTGGAAATTGGCTGCACTGCCGGTGGCTCAACAACCGGGTTGAAATTGGGTTTCCCAGATGCGGAAATGCACGCCATTGACGTCGGTGCAGCCGTTTTGCGCTACGGTCATGCCCGCGCAGAGAGCCTAGGTGTGCCAATTCATTTCCACCAAATGAATGGCGAAGACCTGCTCTTTGAAGACAATACCTTTGACTTCGTCAACTGCCCGGCCTCATTTCATGAGATGTCACGCAGCGCCGTCTACAACGTTTTTGAAGAAGTGCACCGCGTTCTTAAACCAGGCGGCGTGTTCCTCATGTCGGAACTCCCCCCATACGAAGGGCAAGACCCTTGGACACAGTTCATTCGGGACTGGGATACCTACAATAACAATGAGCCCTTCTGGGGTGCCGTTCACGAACTCGACTTCGCTGAAGTTGCTGAAAAAGCCGGGTTTAGCCGTGACGATTATTGGGCCGGCACCGGGCCTGGCATTGCTGAAGCCAACGAACTCACTGGCGCAGTCGAAGTTCAGAATAGGAAATTTATGGGTTCAACTCGGGGCGGTGGCAAAGCATGGTATGTCCATGTAACCAAGCGCGCCTAACACAAACGGTTGATCGATGACTGATAAAATTGCGACCCCGCGCCCCTCAAAGGGAAAGCGGCCCCAGTACTTCGATGATCCCAATATGGATCAAATGCATTCGATGATTATTGCTCTAGCGACGGAAGTCTCTGTTCTGAC
Organism: Rhodospirillaceae bacterium; assembly: GCA_028822445.1. Lineage (GTDB taxonomy): Bacteria > Pseudomonadota > Alphaproteobacteria > Rhodospirillales > Rhodospirillaceae > WLXB01. The sequence continues at coordinate 237,259 of JAPKDQ010000003.1, forward strand.
AGATCGCTTCGACACCATTGAACGTATTCTTGATGAAAAAGGCACGGTCAGCCGTGCTGACATTGAATCCTGGGAGCCGGACGAAACAACCTGGAATGAGCGGCGTGAGAATAGAGAGCAACTGATACGGCGCTTATTTAGGGGCGTGCGTGAAAGCCGCACAGCCCTTGAAGGGCACGACACTCCTGTAGACAAACAATAAGGAGCTACACCACATGCCACGTCCACACATTGAGTTTATTCAGGCGCAAGCCGTTCGGTGGCATACCCTAGGCGAAGATATGTCTCGCCCTGGAGCGGAAGCTAAGCCCTTAAGTCACGACGCAGATTCCAAAGCCATAACCGCCATCCTGCGATATCCCGCAGGATGGTATTTAGAACAAGACCATCACCTGGATAGCGATGAAGAGCTTTACGTCCTATCCGGAACAATCGTCATTAATGGCGTGTCATATGAGGAAGGCAACTACGCCTATCTCCCAGCTGGATACCCGCGACACACTATGACGAGTGAGGCAGGCGCAGATGTGATGACGTTCTTTGAAGGCCCGCACAAACGGGTTCCGGGACCGGCGCCAGATGGGTTCTACGATACCACAAATTTGGTTCAACGCATCCAGACAAAATCCGCCGAGTGGGGCAGCGCAACAGACCCCAAAGTGATGGCCCCAGGTGTAAAACGCCTCGGTCTACGCAAAGACCCAGACACAGGCGATGCCACGTGGCTGTTAGATATTGATGAGACAGGCATGACCGGTGAGGTAAACCGGCTGGAGACACACCCGGTCGTCGAAGAGGTTTTCATTCTCTCTGGAGAAATGCACATGCCCATGGGTGTGCTTAAAGAGGGTGCCTATTTCTGGCGCCCACCTGGGATTCCACACGGACCGGTAGGCACAAAGACCGGCTCTCTCGGCCTGTTTCGTTGCAAGGGTGGGCCGCTCACTACGGACTGGTCAGAAGACCCACACCCTGTCCAATGGAACGCACCATACGAGCCCTTCCTTCCAGATACCCTAGCAGGCAGTCTTTTGCCTGACTACGATTCAACTTTGCCTTACTAGCACTGCGCGCTAATTACCCACACAACAAAAGGTGAAGGTCGCGCCACGCTGCGGAGAAGGCTAGTCTCTATGCTTGGTTTTTAGGTGAGTGCAATATGTCAGAAAAAATCCGTAAGGGATTCATCAACGTTGGGGCAGGACAGGTTCATTATCGGGCAGCAGGGTCTGGCCCGCCTATAATATTGCTTCATGATTCTCCCCGGTCATCTGTTCTCCATGCGCCGTTGGTTGAACACTTTTCTGACCACTTCACCACGATTGCGATCGACACACCGGGATATGGAAACTCCACAGCCCTCCCGTCTGAACCACGGCCTGAGATTGCTGATTTTGCCAACGCCTTAGCAGAGACGATTTTGAGCTTTGGCGTTGAACGTTGCCCTGTCTATGGCTTTCACACCAGTTCTAAAATTCTTTTAGAATTTGCGGCCAGCCACCCTGAACGTGTCGCCGTTGCGATTATGGACGGCTTATCGCTGCCAACCGGCGATACGGATCATGCATTTATCAATAGCTACATGAGCCCATTCAAGGTGACGGCGACTGGTAGCTATCTTGCTGAAGAATGGACGCGTATCCGTGATTTTCAACGGTGGTTTCCGTGGTTTACAAAAAGCAAAACAACACGAATGCAGATGGCGCAACGCGACACAAAGTACATGCAAGATTACAGCATGGATCTTTTCATGGCTGGGCCAAACTTCTCAGACGCCTATTCCGCTGCTATGCGTTACAAGGCCGTTCCCGTTGTGCCAACGCTTTCGGCACCCTGTGTGTTTATGGCCAGAGAGGATGACGTGCTCTACGCCTTCCTTGATGCACTACCTGACCCTTTGCCCAAAGGCAGCAGCATCGAGCGCCTCTCACCAAACAGAGACGCTTGGAAGAAACGGTTGGGTGAGATTTTCACCGAGCACGCCGATTTCGATGGCGCCGAAAAATTCTCTCCGCCAGACCCCTTAAAGAATCCGTTGGGTGGCGGCATGGTGACGCGTGGATATGTCGACACGGGCCATGGCCAGATTCTGGTCCGTCGCGCCGGACAAGGAGATAGCACACCACTAGTCTTCCTGCACGATTTGCCAGGAAGCGCCAGAGCCGATGAGAGCTACTTAAAATCCCTTGGTAGAGGTCGGGCCGCATTTGGATTGGATTTGCCAGGCTGCGGCGATTCAGATGCACTCGAGAAAATTGATGCTGCCAGCTACGCGGCAGCGGTGATTGCCGCGACTGGTGCTCTCGGATTGGATAAGTTTGACCTGGTTGCAAACGGTCTCAGCACATTAATTGCTTTGACTGTCGCAGGCCAATATGGCGCTCGCGTCAACCGTCTTGTCCTCGACGGCGTCACGCTACCAGATGCTGACCTGTGCGCAGAGATGAAAGTCAATTATATGCCTGATTTACGACTGCAGATGGACGGTACGCACCTTCATCGCGGTTGGCACATGCTCCGCGATCAGTCTATTCAATGGCCATGGTACGACGGCGGCATTAAGGCCACGCGGAAAATAACTCCGGACATTGATCCACAGGCCTTACACACACGGTTGGTCGACACGTTGAAGCAATCGAATCATGCCGGCGATGCCATTACCGCTGCGCTCAGTGCGGATGGACGAACGGCATTGGGGCAAATCTCTACTCCAACGCTTGTCTTTAAAACCGACGACGACGTTCGATACCAGTGGGCCGATGGTGCGGCGAGCGCATTATCAAACGGCACAACATTAGACAGGCCCGCTGATCAGGCGGCCAGGGCCCTCGCTGTTCTCAGTTTCTTGGGGCGCTAATTCGACATGACACAGGTTACGAGCACTTTGCGCAAGGCTGCATGAACCCAGGATGTCTAAGGCTGTGAAATCATAACACGAGGTGAGTTTTGAAAATCTGGGGCCGAGTTCAATACACACTTGCGAGCCTAATCCTTCTGACTTGCCAAGATGTATCGGCAGCAGACAGAATTCCTATGACCATCGGCGCTGTATCATCACCAATTCTAAGCGCCGATAAATTTTATACACAAATGAGTGACCGGCTTGGCGGCGGGCCTGATGCACAGTTCGATGTGAAACTCCTTGTGCGCGGCGAGATCGGGTCTGACGAATCTATCTTCTACGCCATGCGCCGCGGACGCATTCAAATCGCTGGCGTTGGCGGACAATCCATCTCAACTGCGGTCCCTGAACTGGCAGTCCTTAACGCACCTTATCTTTTCGATTCCTGGGCAGAGATCGATTTCATATACGATACAGTAGTTACCCCATTCATCAATACTCTACTCGAAGAACATGGGATCGTTGGGCTCCGGCTCTATGGTGCGGCATGGCATGGCATCTATGCCAAGACACCGATTTACAAGCCATCGGATACCATCGACATGCGCTTTCGAGCCTTAATCGACCCGGCCTCTCAACTATTTGTTCAAGCGCTAGGCGCAGATACCTTTCAAGTCGCATCAAATGAGGTGGTTACAGGGTTGCAAACGGGGCTCATTGAGGCCGGAGAAACGAGCACGCTGGTCTACAATATCAGTGGGACGTCTTACGAAGCCCCCTATCTGACGCGCACACGGCACACACCATCTCTCATTGCCTTAGTCGCAAACAAACGATGGTATGAAACGCTAACGACAGAGCAACAAGACATGGTCATGCAGTCTCATCCACCTACGAAGTACTCGGGAGATGCCCTCCGCGCAGATGAAGAAAGGATACTTGCTGCAGCCGAGCACGTGACTGTCATCGAACTCACCCCTCAACAGCTCGCCGTTTGGAAGAAGGTTGGGCGGTCGACACATGGAGCGCTGATCAAGGAAGCTGGCGGGCAGGCTCAAGAGCTTTACGATATAGTTCTAAAAGCCAAAGCGAACTTCGCAGTACGGAACGCAAGAGCAGATTAATCGACTAGCGACGCCAGAAGTCGTGCAAGGCATAGAGGGAAATGGCTTCACTCCTTCTTTATTTTTCCGCCGCACGGCCTGTGCTCTCCACTCGTAACTTTTCAATCTATACGGTGGTCGACGGTTCTTATCGCGGTCGCTCCCTCAGTATTCGGTACGCCGTCATCGCAGGCGGAGAAGCGTTGGGCGCCTTGATCCATGGTTCTTGAACTCTATGGATTTAGTCGCCGCTTATTGCCGGGGGCACCATCACAGCCTTAGCTACGGTGATTTTGCACCCCCGACGCAAGCGTTACGCGACCATTCTAGAACAAGGCTAGTCGTTAGCTACCACCCGGCTCAACCGGTTCTTGCTCAAGCGCATACATCTCAAGACTGGACAGGCTTGGTTCTTCAAACGTTTCTGGTGGCTCGAGATATCCCGGGAAATTCTTCGCCGTGTACTCGATAATATTGTGTGGCAACTCATCGACCGTCTCAACGCCACCGGCTGTCAGGCAGTTGTAAACGCAGTGACCTGGCGCCTGGCCCATAAGCATCCACGGTAGCCATGGCGTTACCCTGTTCCATGATCCGTAATCCCGCACGGATGTCAGCTCTTCATTCTGCATGTCGTCCAAAGAAATCACATGCAGAAACATCTCTGACACACGGTTCATAGGGCCCGAACTCTCACGCACCCATTTCTTCGGATCTAGAGCGTTCTTATAATAGAGGTGGATATGCTCCTCTAGCATCAGGCGGTCGCCTTCTACACGCCACGGCTTAAGGTATGGTTTGCGTTCCACGTTGTCGTTATTTAAGCCGCCATAGTTGGGCGGTAACGGAAAGTACTCTTCGTACTTGGTATTGAACGGATCGTTGGCCACATGAACAACCCGAACCTTTTCTTGCGTATATGGGTTTTCCATTTCTTCCATGATCTCGCCGGTAGCTAAATCATAGTAATATCCGACTTCACGATGAAGTTTCTGCCACCCCGGGCCATCAGTGAGCGGAACCAACTTGGTTGCACCAAAGCCACGAAATCCACAGATATCTTTCAATGGCCCGCCGGATGCCACACCCATGACAATGCCGTCATACCAGCCAAAGCGAGATTTTTTAGGGTCAGTATTGCCGTGCAAGCGGGCAGCCGCAATCATGTTTCCGGTCTTGTCCGTCAGGTCTATATATGGTCCGGTCAAGCTCGCACCTTCGACTTTGCGGACAGAAGCTTGGGCAGGCATAGCGCTGCCCATCGTAGCAGCGGCGGCAGCACCGCCCATCGCTATTGCCGCCAGAATCTCGCGGCGCTCTAGTGCTGGTTTTTGTTTCTTCATTTTTATCGCTCCTATCTATAGAAATTGCAGTTGGTTAAGCGGCCTTTGAGGGCGCGCGGTAAACACCTGTTTCGCGGTAGCGTGCAATCGTCTCAAGCACGACCTTGATGCCCTCATCAGCCTGTTCTGTTGGGTTCTCTAACGCCCAATCCAAAGGCAAGCCATCGTGAGAGCGATACATAGTCGCGACAGCATCAAAATCAACTTTGTCGATGACGGACAAATCCGCGTCTCGGCGCGCGCGACGCAGGGCCTCAATATCGACCTTAGCGACTAACGGCACTTCTCCACCCGTATCCGCCACCGCAACAGCCCGGCCATCAGGCCCGACAAGCTTTGAATAGCCGCGATGGAAGAAGGTCGTTGGCGCATCTGGTGCGACAGATTCGCAGCCCGCATTAGCGCTGGCGATATAGATTTGGTTTTCCGCCGCATGTGCGCGCTTGGCCAAATCCCAGGCCGTGCGATGGCCGTTGTGAGGTTCACCCGTAGGATAAACGATGAGCTCGGCACCTCGCAATGTCAGCGACCGCCATAGCTCTGGGAAATTGGTATCGTAGCAAATACAAGCCGCAAGGCGGCCAATATCCGTGTCGACAACGGGGAATAGACCATCTTCGCCATAGCGTTGCACATATTCTGAATAGACGTTGCCCGGCGTCGTATTGTTCAGCAGTCCATTGATATCGCCACACTGAAGCTTGCGATACCTTAGAATAACGTCACCCGACGGATTGATAATAAAGGCCGTGTTAAACCAGCGACGCGGCCAGTCAGGGTCGTATTCAAAAATTGCGCCCCCGACATAAGAGCCAACCTTTGATGCAAACTCCCGCAATCGAGCAAAGTGTGGGCCGTTCATTTGAATACCAACCCTCGGCCAGAAATCATCAACCGACTTCCCAAAAGCCGCGCCGGTCATCCAATACTCAGGAAACACGACAAGTTTAATGCTGGGCTGCATTGCAAATTTGCCCGCCAATCCCAGGCTGCGGTCCAGGTTTGCCGAGATAACCTCATCGGCCTGCTCAACAGTCGGCACCGTTGTGATGTGCGCCTGCGCGATAAGAACTTGGTACGGCGTAATAGGTGTGGCCGGTTCCGTCGCCCAATCTTTAGCGCGGGCCGCCGCCTTGTCATATTCCACCGCGTATAACTTGGTCCGGAGTTGTGCAGGGAAATTGAGCATGGGCACCGTCCGCGCCGTGCGGACCGTTTCTAGGTCGATCTTCGCTGCGATCGCGTCGGTTTCAGAACCAGCCGTCAACACAACTTCGCCGTGACAATCCCAAACCCCAGACTCCCCGCCTGCTGAGGCAGCCAACACCATCGCAAGGTTTTCATAGGCCCGGGCAGAGCGAGCCAAGGCACGCGCTTCCGACAACGCGTCGGGGCGCTCTCGTGTTGGATTTAGAATAATCTCAGCCCCGGCTAAAACATGTCCGCGCACGACCTCGTGATGACGCAGACCATCACCAACCACAACAGCGAGGTCACCGATGGAAGACTTCGCCACCGGATAGGCGTCCACGGCGTCGGCAAGAAGGTCTTTGCCCTCGGGGGACAATAAAAAGGCAACAGAGCCCACAGCACCTGCAATGTGCACACCATGGTCTTTTGCGCTTGAAACAAAATGTGAAGCATCCAGTTCAGCGGATACAGGAAGTTGCGGCAACACAACGAGCTTAAGGTCACCGTAATCTACCACCAGATCAGAGAGCGTTTGACCCCATCCATCGCCCGTTGGCTTAGGCCCATCCGTCAAACACGCAGCTGTATAGCGCATAAGAAGCCTCCCTCAATCTATCTCCGTGGAATCATCGTATCCGCCATCCTGCATGGACTCGAGCCTTGGAGGAAGAGTGCCGATGAATTGATCAGCAGGTGACGCAAAAGCGCAGGTTACAATCCAGGCATCACCGTGTGCTTATGCAGGACATTGATGCCCGTGATCATGTCACCCTGCCTTGCTCCCTTATTCCGCGTCGTGCCGATTGCCACGGAGGCGTCACGCGGCCCCAGGGGAAATCTTTAACACGCGACGCTTGTCCAGACATAAGAGACTCGGATCTTTTTTTAATTCCCTTGAAGAAGATAGGGCCTGTTGCGTATACCTCTATTGTTATTTGAATCATTCAGCGGAAGAACTTTTTTATGACAAAGACTGTGTCCCGCTCGGTTGACCAGGAAAGCTCACCCCTCGTCTAGGCTTTCATCAGCCTGCGCGCTTTTAGGTGCGCAAGCCCTGTTCAGTTTTGAATGCCGCCCCACGCCGGTTTGCCCGGTGGTGAGCTTTTGTGCTTTTTTGACTGAGATGCCCTGACATGACTTTATTACCTGACTTGGCCACCTACGGCTGGTCGACTTTTTTCCAATCACAATTGTCCCTAGAGGACCTGAACAACACCCGCCCTGCCCGGATCATTGCGGTGCACCGGGGCGAATGGGATGTGTCTTCTCCTGAATTCGACGGACGAGTAAGAGAGCCCGTCACCCTCTCAGAAGAGACCCCCGTGACTGTTGGCGATTGGGTGCTCCTCGATGCGACGACCCACACAGTGCTTCGAATATTGAGCCGCCATAGCCTGTTCCAACGGCGCGCTGCCGGCCCTGAAGCCAAAATGCAATTAATTGCAGCCAACGTGGACACGGTGTTTATCGTCTCCTCCTGCAACAAAGACTTTAACCTCGCCCGATTAGAGCGTTATCTAATTCTCGCCCAAGAAGCAGGGTCAACACCAGTGATCGTGCTGACCAAGGCCGATCTCATGGACGACACAACAGAACTCCGCCGCTCGGCCGAACGGTTATTGACCGGACTCGTGGTGGAGTGCATCGATGCCCGCGACCCCGAGGCAGTAGCAACCCTCAAACCCTGGTGTGGCGTGGGACAAACGGTGGCCCTCATTGGATCGTCCGGCGTTGGGAAATCAACCATCGTCAATTCCATCGCCGGCGCCGATATTCAAGACGTGGGTGACATTCGTGAAGACGATGCTAAAGGCCGCCACACCACAAGCGGACGCACGTTGCATCGATTGGCAGTGGGCGGCTGGCTTCTCGACACACCGGGCATGCGCGAATTGCAAATGGCCGACGTAGAAGACGGCATCAGCGACTTCTATAGCGACATCATAGACCTAGCAGGTTCATGTAAATTCTCAGACTGCCATCATGAGACGGAGCCAGGCTGTGCCGTACGTGCGGCGGTCGACTCAGGCGCCCTAGACGCAAGTCGCGTGGTCCGCTATCGCAAACTGAAGGTCGAAAGTGACTTCAATAGCCTGTCTGTGGCAGAACGCCGCGCCCGCGACAAATCCTTCGGCAAGAGAATCAAAGCCGTCGATAAGGAAATGCAGCGGAGGCAAAGGCGATGAGAGCGCTCATGTCCGACCTAAAATCAAGCGGAGATCAATGATCGACACTTAGCCATCCCGCTGGTTCACTTCCCAAACGAAGCCATCATGATCTTGAAAGCCCATGGAATACATTTTGGTTTCACCCTGACCGCCGGTTTTGGGTACGGTGCGACTAAACAGTTCACACGTGACCTTCACACCTGCCGCTTTGACCTTCTCGAACAGGGCCGCAGCGTTATCCGTGCCGGCCACGAATACGGCAGAGCCGATGCCCGGCATCCATGTCGCGTCGCCGGGATCATCCAGTGGGTCTTTCAAGAACTCCAATCCGGCAGCCATGCCGTAGTACTCATGCTGAGCCTTGCATACAGCGAAGCGGACCGTATCGCCTGCCTTACCAGCCGCAAGCATACCCTCGAGGTTCATGGTCGAGTCCTGGGTTTTGGTCAGACCCAGAGTGTTGATAAGGAGGTCAAGTGTGCGTTCAATATCGCGGACAATGCTGGTGGTGCGACGAATCAGGAATTGATCTGGGTTGGGCCGGTTATAGCGATAATAGAGTTCGTAAAAGAATCCTTCCGGATCAAACATTGCCGCGTTTGAGAACTCAATATTCCCCTCGCCCCGCGGGTCGGGGAACACGCCATCTTCCGGTGCAAAGTGAACCTTGGCCCCTGGGAAGTTTTTAACTTTTTCCATGAGCTCATCCATGTCTGGCACGTCAGCAACCAACACGATGTTGCCGATGCCAAGACGGTGGGTAGGCGGGCCGGGATCAGGCAACTTAGGGTCAAGCCATTCCAGTAGACCGATTTTAGCGATCTGTGGGTCGATGCCCTCCATCATGTATAGCTTCACCCGGTCGCCCGGCTTGCCGCATGGAATAATGCCGGCGGACAGCTCCATTTCCGAACTATATGAGAGTTTCCATCCCAGAACCTGTTCGTAGAATTTTTTCATGCGGTCAGCATCACGGACGATCAGCGTCGTGCGTTTGAGAATGATATCAGAAAGGGATTCGGTCATGATTAACCCACTTCTTTTCGGGTGTTGAGCTCGTAAAAATATCCATCGGGATCGAAGAACGACATAGTGGTCAGCTGGATGGTCTTGCCGTCAGCGCCAAGAACTTCATCGTGACCTGGCTCACAATGGACCGTGTGATTGTAGGCGTCGCCCGCCTCGGTCATACGGCGTTTGATGTCGCTGACGTTCTCAGCGCTTGCCACAAGCATCGCCGTGCCGATGCCGATGGTTTTTAGATAAGGTCCTAGGTCTTCGATCTCTGGATTTAGGTATTGCATAAGGCCGAGCATCCCAACTTCTGGGTCGTTACCTTTCATGATTGCAAGCCGAACCTGAGCACCAGGCTGACCGGCGGGAAGCACCTCGCCGCCGACTGGCATTTCTTGGTCGTAGCAAACCTTCATACCCATAACATTTTTATAGAAGTCGACCGACTTCTGAATATCGCAAACGATGAGGGTCGTGCGCTTGATACCAAACGCGTCGATGTTGGGCGCGTTGCGTTTGTGGTTGACCACATAAAAGAACCCATCGGGATCAAAGAACGACAGTGTGGTCACTTCGGTCTGTTCCTTGCCATCTGGCGTGGGCATAGACCAGTCATATGGCGGACAATGAATGCGACAATCCGAAGAGGCTTCCAGGCGCCTGATCAGCGGGTCTATAGACGGTGTTTCACAGACAAAGACCGTGTCGCCAATGCCCAGACGGGTGCGATCTGCGAAGCCTGGTTTTTCCGTTAGGCGTGGACCGGTCCATTCAAGAATACCGAGCTTGGCAATATTAGACCGGTTGCCCTCCATGATGCCAAGGTGCACCTTCGCACCGGGTTCTCCGGCTGGGATGATCTTGCCGCCCACGGACATGGTTTGATTGTAGTACTCGGTCATACCAATAACATCGCGATAGAACGCAATAGAACGCGCACAATCGTTAACCAGAATCGTGGTCCGTTTGAGGTGAGTATCCGTTGGGCGTGGGTCGATCGCGATACGTCCGTTTATAGTTTTTTTATGGGTTTTGGGTCGGCCTTGGCTTGTTTGGGTCCCCATAACCGCGACCCCAGTGGTGCCTTTTAGCGCTCTGGGAAACCAAGTGAACCAGGGTTCACCGAGCCCTCGGGATCAAGCAATTTCTTTATCCCGCCCATAACCTTCGCTGTTTCAGGCAGCATTGAGTCAAAATACGGATAGGTCTTACCGATCTGGTTCGATGCCGCACCATGCTTACTGAAAATTACCACAACTTTTTTTCGCATTTCATCTACAAGAGCTTCTGCCTCAGGGTTCTTTTCCGGCTCTACCAGCTTCTTCAGGTGGCTCGGCTCCGGCGTCCGCCTGTGCACGGGATACCATTCATCAAACCAGTGAAAAACCGGCTCATAGGAAAAGAAATTCTGGCCGATGGCAATCATCAGCCGCGTCATAAACACGCCACAGGCATCCATCTTTTCTTGATAGGAATCCAGCAATGCTTCTGTTTCTTGCATCAAAGCAATGGCACCAGAATGTCCAAGCTTAGCGTTTAGCGCAGCCCAGCGGTCTCCATCAGGTCCAAGAATGCCGTTGAGCGGCTTAAACGGATCAGCCCGCACGGCCTTTGGAATAGAATTAGGAATTTCTTCGCCGCCGAACTTAGCCGTCGCGGCGCGAATGGTCTCTAGGTCAGTATCAGTCGCTGCACGGCAATTACCAGACACAACAACATGCATCGAGAATGCACCCTCTTCCATAAAATCACGCCCTGCGACAACAAGCTTTGCGCCTTCTACCAAACCCTTGAGCCAACCAGATTGCCCCTTAACCACAGCGCCAAAGGTTTTGATGTCATCAACGATGTTTGCCGCGGCCATGTTCTTTTTTGTGGAGCCTGGGTCGAAGACATAAGCTTCTTCTGCGGCGCTAGTGCGCGCAACCTCAGACAAGGCCTTGGCAGTTGATTCCATGTCGGGAAAACAGAACGAGGCGAAATCCGTAATCGCAGGCGGACGTATCATTCTAAATGTCGCCTGCACTTTAAATCCAAGCGAGCCAGCGTCATGAACAAACAAACCCGTGAGATCGGGTCCGTAAGTTCTGTAGAACGGCTTGTCTACATTCTTGAAGCCGGGCTGGCCCGTTTTTAATAATGTGCCGTCAGCCAATACAACTTCCATACATTGAACGGTCTCTGCCGACGTTCCATAACGGCCAGTACCCATGAACAATGCGCCATTGGATAACCCACCACCGATCGTCGCAACGGACCCAGAGAACGTCCCGAAGAACGGTAAGCGCAGGCCCCGTGGTTTCAGTTCTTCATAAATTTGTTGCCATGTCACACCAGCTTCTACCGTGATGTAAAGATCTTCTTCATTGACCTCGATGATCTTGTTCAGAGACCGCATATCTACAGTGACTGTGTCCTCACGCACCGGGCGATACCCACCGGTGTAAGACATACCCCCACCGCGCGGCACTACCGCATACCCTTCTTTGGTCGCCGCAGCGACCGCCTTGGCGAGCGTGTCTTTATCGGCTGGGCGAATCGCAACAGTCGGCGTTGAGCCAACAGAATAAACATCGCTCGCGTAAAACGCGCGCTCCGCTTCGTCCGTAATAACCTGATCAGTACCAAGAATTTCAATGAGTGTTTCGACCAGACGGTCGTTCTTTACTGAGGTGTCGACGTTCATCTCTATGCTTCCAATTTTTTTTATTTTTCTAAAGTCCGTGGGGCTCTGCCCGAATCATTTCATCACCTTCAATGCGCCAGGTTTTACCGCCAATTAATTTCCCGGCGACGGGCGCAAACGGCATCACGCGTACTTTTTTCCACACCCCATTTTTCACATAGGGGTCGCCATCAAACAGCGCTTGGGCCTCCACCTCACTGTCTGCCTGGTAGACCATGATTGACCCTTGGTATTGGCGATCGTCACTATCGTCTGACGGCATGCATGGGCCAGCAATAACGATCTTATCGAGCACACTCTCAACGTAGCGTAAGTGCTCTATCAAGTGACGGGCACGGACTTCGTCCTGATTACCGTCGTCCGTGCAAATAAAAGCGAATTTCATGTGTGGCTCCTAAAAGAATGCCTGTAGGCCGGTTTGCGCGCGGCCAAGAATAAGTGCGTGCACATCGTGCGTGCCCTCGTAGGTGTTGACGGATTCTAAGTTCATAGAATGACGCATGACGTGATACTCGTCGGAGATGCCGTTACCACCGTGCATGTCCCGCGCCACACGCGCAATATCGAGTGCCTTCCCCGCGTTATTCCGCTTGATGATGGAAATGTCTTCTGGCGCGCAGGTGCCTGCATCAACCTTCCGACCAACTTGTAACGCCGCCGTGAGTCCAAGAGTAATCTCGGTCTGCATGTCAGCGAGCTTTTTTTGAATAAGTTGGTTCTGCGCCAACGGCCTGCCAAACTGCTTACGGTCCAGCGTATACTGGCGTGCCGCATGCCAACAGGCTTCGGCAGCCCCCATGGTGCCCCAGGCGATGCCAAAACGCGCTTTGTTTAAACACCCGAATGGACCCTTGAGGCCTTGAACATTCGGCATCAACGCGTCGTTTCCGACTTCAACATTCTCCATCACGATTTGTCCCGTGATCGAAGCACGAAGGCTCAGCTTCCCTTCGATCTTCGGTGCCGAAAGTCCTTTCATTCCCTTCTCGAGAACAAAGCCGCGTATGACGCCGTCTTCGGTCTTCGCCCAAACGACAAACACGTCTGCCACTGGTGAATTAGAAATCCAGGACTTTGTGCCGTTGAGCACGTACCCATTGTCTGTCTTCACAGCTTTGGTGACCATGCTGCCAGGGTCCGAGCCGGAGTCCGGTTCGGTCAAACCAAAGCATCCGATCAACTCACCTTTGATCAAACCAGGAAGATACTTTTGGCGATGCTCTTCGGTGCCGTAGGCCGCGATTGGATAACACACGAGGGACGACTGAACGCTGACCATCGAGCGATAGCCGGAGTCAACCTTCTCGAGCTCCCGCGCAATCAACCCATACGCCACGTGACCGAGGGCAGAGCCGCCATAAGCTTCAGGCGCCGTCGAACCCAGTAGACCAAGAGCTCCCATTTCTGGGTAGATATCTGGATCAAAAGTCTCGGACCGGTAGGCTTCTATAATCCGCGGTAGCAGCTTACCTTGGGCATAGGCTCGCGCAGTATCGCGCACCATGCGCTCTTCATCGGTGAACTGGTCTTCAAGAAGAAACGGGTCTTCCCACTTAAATTTGCCCCACTTGGTGGCGTAGGAAACAGGTTGAGACCCTGCTGATGTTTCTGCAGCCATTATGACTATCCCTTACATGCTGTCATCCTGTCCGCACACACAGTCTGGCGCACAGGTAGTTTTCGCGTGGCGCGACTTTAGCGGGGTTAGAGGCGCAGTCACAAGCGGAAGAGCGCCTTTAGGGCTGTTTGGTCGCCCCAAACATATACATTCCGCCAGACTTCTTCGGATTAGGTTTTTCTGCACCTTCGCGCATTTTTGCCTCATGAGCATGGCGACTAAAAGACCCGACCCACTTGGGATAGGTGGGGTCATACCGATCGATGGGTTGAGACGTCTCGAATGTGGCATCGCGGTCAAAACCAGCAGCCACCATCTCATCGACGACATCCATGGTGTGCAGCTTGGCCCAGAACGGTTCGGCGTTATACCAGCAGTCCCAGTCGCGCACGAACTTCTCGAACGGCGTCGTGTCCGGATCAAAGTTTGGCTGCTCCATATGCAGCATCAACCCATAGGGCTTGAGCATGGCTTTAGATTTTTTTAACAGCGCATCCATAGCCTTGGTTGACGTCTCATGGAAAAACATCGCGGAGATGACCAGGTCAGCGGAACCATCTTCGATGGCAACCGTCACTGCGTCAGCCTGTTGGAAGATCATGTTTTCGACCCCCATTTCTTTTGCACGGGCATGGCCATACCGCAACATAGGGGCCGCAACGTCAACGGCCCAAACTTCAGCATCGGGATAGGCCTCAGCAAACGGCATCGTGTTGAAGCCGGCACCGGCACCAATGTCGACAATCCGCTTGGGCGAGAAGTCTGGGTGATTTTCCTTCAGCCACGCAACCATGGTTCGCCCAACCAAATCACTTTTCGGGCCAGTGCCCCCGGCAACTGTGGTGTAGTGACCTGATTCATAATTAGCCGGGGCTGAAATATCGTCAGGCACGACCTCGGTGTAGTAGCTCCCTGGCATCAGGTGATTATCTGCCGCCGAAAGATAGCGAGGAATCTCAACGGAAGCGTCCAAACGCAAACGATTGCTGCCAGCATTAATCACTTTTGCCCGCTCGACCAAGGTGTCTAGCTGCTTGAAGACAAAGGACCGGCCGACTTCCTGGCGCGCTTCCTGGGTGTTGCGCCGCAAAGCGGACCAAGTCTGAAACGCGGTGTCCTTTTTCATGGCGTCTCGCACCTCTACGGCAGAAACCGGCTCACGATCGTGCTCTTTCTCAAAGGCTGGCTTCACCTGCGCCTCATAGGCCTTGGATACGCCGGGAAAAAGAACTGCACCGACATGGACATTCAAATTGGCCAGAAAGTTCATACGCGCTGAATCATCGTGACTCGGCTCTGGAAGAAGCGAGTGACGGTTCAAGCGATCATATGGCGGTGGCAAAGGCACAGAGCTACTCATAGCGGTCTCCGCTTTCGGTCAGAATAAGATCACACATTATATATCAGGAAATATGGGATTCCCTGCTTTGATCTCAAGAAAATTCGAGAGTATCCGTCAATTGATCGGCCATTTTTCAGTCAGCGCCCCTCCTTATACCTGGCGCGCATGTTTTCCAGCGGAAAATTGATGGACCCTTTCTGTTGGTCCGGTGCGATGAAGGGATTACAGTCGCCCGCGAAAGAAAAAGAACACAGGTATGTTATGGGCGAGACACTGATACAGAAAATTATGGCGCGAGCATCGGGCAAAGCCGCCGTGACGCCGGGCGAAATCGTAACCTGCGCGGTTGATCTGGCAATGATTCTCGATTCCGGGGGGCCACGCAAAATTTGGCCTCGGTTGGAGCAACTAGGCGTCGGCATCTATGACAATGAGAAAGTCATCGTCGTTGCGGATCACTTTGTCCCAGCTGCAGACCCGCAAAGCGCCGCCATTCTCAAACTAACGCGCGAATTCGTGAAGAAGTTCGACATCAAGCACTTCTACGACATGGAAGGCATTTGCCATGTGGTGATGGCCGAGAACGGCCACCTCCAGCCGGGAATGTTCTGCTGCGGTGGCGATAGCCACTCCACCATGGGCGGCGCCTTCGGGTGCTACATGGCTGGGTTTGGCGCCATTGAGATGAGTGGCGTCGTCGTCACGGGCGATATTTGGTCGGTCGTTCCAGAGACCATCAAAGTCGATTGGTCTGGAGCCTTCGGTGAAGGCGTTGCCGCTAAAGACATCATGTTGTTCCTGGCCCGCGAATTAGGTATGGAGAATGCTTTCAAAGTGGTCGAATACGGCGGCGACACCATCAGAAACATGTCGATGATGGAACGCATGGTGTTGACGAACATGGCTGCTGAGCTTGGCGCAGAAACCGGACTCATCGCACCAGACGAAACTACCCTGGAAGCTATTCGCGCAGGCGGCACTGAACCGGCAGCCGATGCACTAGAGTGGCGCAGCGATGACGATGCAACATTCTGCGCAGAGCATAACTTCGACGCCAGGACACTCGTGCCGCAAGTGGCCGCGCCTCACAAGCCTTCAAACTCCGGCCCAGCTGAAGACTTTGAAAAAGACAAAATTCATGTGGACCAAGCCTACATCGGCGCTTGCGTTGGCGCGAAGCTTACGGACCTTCATATGGTGGCTTCTGTGCTTAAGGGACGACAAGTTAAGTCAGGCACGCGTTTGATGGTCGCACCCTCTTCCAAAAAAATCATGCGGGAAGCGGCGGCCGACGGAACACTGGCGACGATCACCGAAGCGGGTGGCATGATTCTCCCGTCTGGTTGCGGGGCCTGCGCTGGCCTAGGCGCGGGCATCATTGCGGATGGTGAGGTCTGCATCTCCTCAACCAATCGCAATTTCCAAGGGCGCATGGGATCGAACGACTCTTTTGTGTACTTAGGGTCTCCGTACACCGTAGCAGCGGCAGCGGTGGCTGGAGAGATTGTCGACCCGAGAGGAATGTTGTCGTGAGCGCGGTCACCGGAAAGACTTGGGTCTTCGGCGATGAGATCAATTCGGACGTCATGGCACCGGGCATCTACTTCAAAGAACCCATGGACGTGATGGCAAGCCATTGCCTTGAAGCTATCGACCCAAGCTTCGCGTCCAACGTAAAGCCTGGCGATATCATTGTGGCAGGCAGAGCTTTTGGTGTGGGCTCCGCGCGTGAGCAGGCCGCCTTATCCTTTGCCCACTTAAACGTCGGCGCGATCCTAGCGAAGTCATATGCGCGCATTTTTTATCGCAACATGCTGAACTTCGGCGTACCCGCTTTGATTTTCCCGCAGGCGGATGAGATCAACGCCCGGGACGAAGTGACAGTTGATGCCATCGCTGGCACCATTGAAAACAAGACCACTGGCAAAAACTATGCAGTGTCTCCAATCCCGGAACATCTGATGGAGATGATCTCCTTGGGAGGCCTGATGCCGTTCCTCAAAAAGAAGATCGATGCCGGGGAACTCAAGACAGGAGCCATGCCAAAATGAGCCACACAAAACGCCTAAGAGAGCTTCTCGCCGGACCAGATACTGTGGTGGCCCCAGGCATGTACGATGGCCTGACCGGGCTAATGGTGGAACAAGCTGGTTTCGATTGTGCCTATGTCGGTGGCGCAAGCATCGCCTATTCCCGACTCGGGCGCTCCGATATTGGGCTAACCACATGCACCGAAGTCGCAGATACGATTTCCAAAATTCGCGACCGCATTGAAATTCCCTTTGTCGTCGACGCGGACACAGGCTTTGGTAATGCACTGAACACCCAACGCACCATGCGTATGTTTGAGCGCGCCGGCGCGTCGGGCATTCAGCTCGAAGACCAAACCATGCCAAAGCGCTGCGGCCACCTGGATGGAAAGACGTTGATTTCCACCGGTGAAATGACCGGAAAAATCAAAGCGGCCTTGGATGCACGCCTAGATGAGAACACGGTCATCGTCGGGCGCACCGATGCCATTGCGGTCGAAGGCTTTGAGTGTGCCCTGGAGCGCGCCGAGGCCTACGTAGAGGCCGGTGCCGACATGCTGTTCATTGAGGCCCCTCGCTCCCTGGAGCAAATGAAAACCATAGGAGAGCAATTCGCTGGACGAGTGCCTTTGCTCGCAAACATGGTAGAGGGTGGAAAAACACCCGTCTCATCCGCAAACGACCTTGGGGATTTGGGCTTTAAGTTCGTCATTTTCCCAGGCGCTATGGTGCGAATCATCGCCAAAGCAGGCCAGGACTACCTGAAAGCCCTCAAGGAAGACGGATCTACCGCGCAAGTACGAGACCGAATGTTCGATTTTGACGGCCTAAACAACCTGCTCGGCACCTCCGAATTGTTAGAAAGCGGCAAGAGTTACGACCTGGGCGTCAAAAAAGCCGCAAAATAAGGCTTCGCAACGCGAACAGGGCACAGTCGAGAGAACACCTTTACTATCAGGATGGTTTGATTCCCTGAGACTCACCGCTATTCTAGCTCTCAATAAGGCCGCGACTGCAGCTACAAAAACAATGCACGCTATAAATGGTAAAGGGGAAAAATTGATATGGAGATGTCAGACAAGACAGCCCGTCAACTCTACGAAGACGTACAAGCTAATCCAGCCCGCGCAAAGTTCGGCTTCGGGAAAAAAGCCGCGATGATTAACATCGATATTCAAAAAGCCTACACGCGGCAGGATCTATTTAAGACCGCATACGAAACCAACCCCAATCAGCTGCAATACGTCAATGAAGTGGCCGAGTTGGTTAGAGCAAATAACTGGCCAGTCATTTGGACCTACGTCGCCTACGTTGAGTCAGGCGAAGACGCCGGCGTGTGGGGCACCAGAACCGACACACCCAACAGCTTACAGAACATTAAGTACGGCTCTGAACGATCAGAGTTTGATGATCGCTTAGATATCAAAGACAGCGACATCGTAATGGACAAAAAGATGCCGTCGCCCTTCTTTGAAACTAACTTGCAATCGCTTCTTGTCTATCACCAGATTGATACGCTCCTCATTACAGGCGGCTCAACATCAGGCTGCGTACGCGCCATGGGCGTAGACAGTTTATCTCGCGGCTATCGCGCAACGGTTATTGAAGAGTGTGTCGCTGATAAACACGAGAGCTACCATTTCGCAAACTTGACGGACCTGCTCCTAAAGTATTGCGACGTTGAGTCCGTCGACGCAGTTAAGATTTGGCTGAAAAGCCAGGGCTAAACCGTTCGCAAATTTGTTCTTTCATCACGTTAAAATGAGGAGGGGTGCGTGAAGCCCGATCTCGAACTCTACGACTACTGGCCTTACGAAGGTCGCCCCAAGATCACATGGCCCAATGGCGCGAAAGTCGCCTTCTGGGTTGCTCCTAACATTGAGTTCTATGAACTCAACCCGCCGGTCAATCCGAAGCGGGCCGCGTGGCCTCGCCCAAGCCCGGATGTGCTGATGGCAGGCAGCCGTGACTACGGAAACCGTGTCGGCCACAGGCGCGTCATGGACGTGTTGGACAAATATAAAGTCCGTGGCTCGGTCTCGCTGAATATTGGACTCATTGATCATCACCCAGAGCTGATAGAAGAAGCCAAAGAGCGCGATTGGGAGTTCTTCTCGCACGGGATTTACAACACTCGGTACACATACGAGATGGACGAAGCGCAAGAGCGCGCCATCTTAGAAGACAGCTTAGAATCTGTGATGAGGGCAACCGGCCAAAAACTCGCTGGCTATTTAGCTCCGGCCCTGACTCACACAGAACGCACTATCGACCTTCTGGCCGAGTACGGATTTCTTTACAGCTGTGATTTATTCCAAGATGACACACCACAACCGGTGAACGTGAAATCCGGACGTCTAATCTCCATGCCTTACTCTTTAGAGATTAACGACATCATTGTTTACAACGCTTACCTGGGCACGCCCCGTCGGTATGGTCAGATGATCAAAGACCAATTCGATCAACTGCTTGTAGAAGGCGCGGACTGCGGCACCGTCATGTGTATTCCATTGCATGCCTATGCTGTGGGTCACCCGCACCGTATTCGCGGCTTTGAAGAAGCCCTGGAATACATCACAGGGCACGCCAAAGAAGATGTTTGGGTGGCCACTGGGCGCGAGATTGCCGAGTACTATTACGAAAATTACTACGATGCGTGCGCCACAGATATTGCCGCACGGAAGGGGGGCTAAACCATGACCCTAGATAAATCATATTTAGAATACCCCAATCGTCGACATGGCATGGATCACGACCTTTATGATTGGTCGTGCATGCAAGATCGCAAGCCTGTTCAATGGCCCGGCGGCGCCAAGATGGCGCTGTGGATTAGCTATTCATTGGAATTCTTCCCGCTCGACCAACCGGCAAAACCGTTCAAGGCCCCAGGCGGCATGGTCACGCCGTACCCTGACTTGCGGCATTACACCACACGCGATTACGGCAACCGGGTCGGGATTCAACGGATCTGGAAAGTGCTTGATAAGCACGACCTAAAGGCATCGGCTGCCGTTAATTCCAAGGTGGCGGAGCGGTACCCGTACTTGATCAACAAGATCACTGAACGCGGTGATGAAATCATCGGCCATGGCGTCGACATGGGCAAAGTACATTACGGCGGCATGGATGATGCGGAAGAAAAGGCCCTTATTAAAGAGAGCTTGAGCACGCTTCGCAAAGCCTCTGGCCAGCCGGTTACGGGATGGTGGTCCCCTGGAAAATCCGAGAGCTTTAATACAGGCAAGCACCTCACGGCGAACGGCGTTGAGTACAGTTGCGACTGGGGCAACGACGAAATGCCCTACCAGATGAATGAAGATGCCGGAAACATTTGGGCCATGCCCCACGGTGACGAAATCTGGGACCGCACCATCATCATGGACAAGAAGCACAGCGAACGGGAGTTCGTCGAAGAAGTCGAAGATGCGTTCTCTGTACTTTACGACGAGACCAACGAGTATGGCGGGCGCATTCTATCGCTCGTGCTGACGCCCTACATCATGGGCCAACACTATCGCATCAAATACCTCGACGAGCTACTGGGGTGGATCAAAGGTCACGAAGGTATCTGGTCTGCTAATGGCTCTGAAATTCTAAACGCATTCAAAAAACAGGCATAACATTATGACTGACACCAAATCGGGCGTTTCACGGCGGGTGGCACTGAGTACGGCCGGAGCCGCCGCAACAGCAGCCGCTGTTGTATCACCACCGTCACCTCATGCGCAGGAGTCTTCTATGACAAAGGCTGTCCCAAAACTAAAGCGCATCAAAACTGTAACGATTGCCGTACCCGATCTCAGTGCCATTGAACCTTTGTACCGGGACTGGTTGGGCTATGCAGTCGTTGAGCGCGGGCAAGTGGCCAAAGATTTGGCGGTCTCATGGGGCGCGCCAAAATCTGCCGGGCGGGACTTCATCGTGATGCAACCGGAAAGCGGCACGGATGTCTTTATCCGCGCCGTAGAAATTGATCCTGTCCCTGGATACAAAGCGATGACCACGTGGGGCTGGAATGCGATTGAAATCATCGTCGATGATCCCGACGCCTTGTACGAAAAGCTCTTAGACTCACCGTTCACACTTCTTGGCAAACCGGCGGGATTAAAGAACTATCCCTCCATCCGCGCCACGCAGTTCAAGGGGCCGGCAGAAGACGTGCTGTACCTCACAGCTGAAACCGGCGACCGGACCAACTCTCTCCTGCCGCGCCCAGGTGCTTTTGTTGGCCGGGTGTTTATTATGGTTGTCGCAGGGCCAGACATTAATGCGCTTCAAGACTGGTACGCAGACACGTTCGACATGGCACGTGGGCCGATTAACAATTCGCCCATTGACCTGATCAACGATGCTCAAGGGCTACCCAAAGGAAGCGAGCGCCCGCTGACCATTCTCGGGATGTCGGAGCACGGCAACATTTTGGAATTAGACGGCTATGGCAAAAATACCGGCCCCCGGCCGCGGAACGACGGCCAATTACCCCCTGGCATCGCGATCACATCAGTTATGGTTGAAAGCATAGACGACCTCAATGTTGAAACAATTGTACCACCCATCTCCTTCGGTGGTGGACGACTGGCAACGGTTGTCGGGCCTGCTGGAGAATTGCTCGAACTTCTTGAAGAGTCCGCCTAACTAATTAAGGATGTCCCGATGACCGATACCCCCACACCGCTCCTTAAGCGACTTAAGATCAACACGGTGGCGGCACCGGACATTGGGGTCATCGAATCCTGGTATACAGAATGGCTAGAATACAGCGTTTGTGAGCGCGGCACCATCAGCGCAGGTCTCGCCGCATCTTGGGGGGCGCCCGCCATGACGGACCGTCCGTATATTTTGATGAAACCCGAAAGCGGCGATGACGCTTATCTTCGAGCCGTCGAAATCGACACGGTTCCAGGCTACAAACCCATGAATACTTTAGGCTGGAACGCGTTTGAGCTCATCATCGACGACGTCTACGCCTTGAATAAAAAGCTCCTCAACAGCCCATTCAAAATTATCGGCGAGCCCGCTAGCTTGGGCGGTGACTTAGCCTTTATTCATGCTATGCAAGTGGAGGGCCCCGCTGGCGACATACTGTACCTCACGTGTGACCGTGTTCGTGCATCAGACTCCCTGCTTCCACCGGCTGGCGCATTCATCGGTCGTCCATTCATAGTAATCCTGGCCGGCAATGGCGTCGAGGCAACCCAGCGCTACTACAGTGAAACCTTTTCCATGAAGCGGGAAGACGATATGCAAACCGGCATCGGGGTGGTCGCCGACGCTCAAGGGCTTCCCGAGGGTCACATTTTTGACATGGGTTTCATGGCCCTGGCCGACACCGGCAACTTCATTGAATACGATGGCTATGCGGACAGCTTTAGCGCCCGGCCACAGACCGATGGTCAACTGCCCCCTGGATGCTCCACAGTCTCCATCACGGTTAGCAGCCTTGATGGTCTTAATTTAGATTTTGTAGGCGAAGCAGTAAGCGACCCTTCCATGGCCTACGGTGGCGGCCGCACACGCACGGCGCGCGGACCGGTCGGCGAACTCATTGAACTCATCGAAGAGTCATGAGTGCAAAAGACACATCGAACCTTACAAGGCGCGGTGTCATCGCCGGCGCTGGAGCGGTAACAGTTTTGACATCATTAAGCTCAAGCGCAGGAGCCGAGGCTATAGAGCAGAAAAACCCGATTCTTGGCCACGCCATCGCGACCATCGGAGTTCCTGATGTTGCTGCCGCTCAGGCCATGTATGAAGCTGGCATTGGTCTTTATGAGGTCAACAAAGGCACGGTGAGCAAAGGCGTCTCAGAATCTTGGGGTGCGCCTGCGATGGCGGGTCGGCCTTGGGTCATGATGCGCTGTGAAAGCGGCGACCCAACTTTTCGCATTCGCATTGTTCAAGTTGACCCCGTTCCTGGATATCACGCCATGACGACCTGGGGACTCAATGCTATCGAGATGATTTCTGAAGATATTTATGCCGTTAACGAGCGGGTCTTATCAGCAGGCTTTGATGTCATCGGCGAGCCACGGCCATTGAGCGAAGCCTACGCGAGCGTCCATGCCATGCAGGTTAGAGGTCCAGGTGAAGAATTGTTTTATTACGCTAGTGATATGACGGGCGAAAACGAGTTCGACCTCATCAGACCAAAGTCACCCGTCGATCGTATATTTAATGCCGTAGTTGGCACGCCTAATATTCGCGGGAGCCGCGCGTTCTACAAACACGTTCTGCGTATGAAACTTGGTAATGTTCAAGAATTTAAGGTGCGAATGGTTTCGGACGCCCTTGGCTATGATCGCGATACTGCAATCGAGATGGGTAGCGCAAAAGGACGGTGGGCTGGCAGCTCAATTGAGTTCGATGCCTACCCTATCGGCTTGTCCGGTCCGCGCCCACGCGCGCCTGGCCAATTGCCGCCGGGTGTCTCCATGATGAGCTTAACAACAGATGATTTTGATTCGCTCGACGTGTCCTATGCAGCTGCTCCAGCCGTCCTCTACGGAGGTGGTCGTGCCGCAACATTCGTCGGCCCATCCGGTGAGTGGGTCGAAATTATTGAAGACGTCTAAAAACTCAGCACTGAGGAGAAATTCGATGACGATGAAAACATGGCCAGCCCTACTTGCGGTGCTTGGAATGACGCCATTGTCCGCTATGGCGGACGTCGAGATTAAACGTTGGAATCCAGAAGGCCTAAGCCAGCCAGAAGGCTATTCTCAGCTTGTCACCATTGAGGGCGCGGGAAAGATGGTGCTCCTTGGCGGCAAAGCCGGCCTGCGGCCTGATGATTCCATGCCAGATACATTGGCAGAGCAATCGAAACTCACTTGGGAAAATATAGACCTGGCCCTAAAGGCCGCCGGAGCAGCCCGAGAAGACGTGGTGGAAATTCAAATCTATATCGTCGACCTTGCGAACATTGATCCCAACCCCGCCTATCAGGATGTAAGGGATTTCTTTCCCGCAGGGCACAAACCCGTGTCCATGGTCATTGGGGTTAGCGCCCTAGCAATCCCAGGGTTAAAAATGGAAATCAATGTGCGGGCCATTGTCGGCAACGACTAAAAACAACGCGTAGGGCCTAATCACTCAAACACGCTCGACCAAAGGACGTATTCATGACCCTCTCTCGCAAAGAGTTTTTGGCGCTCGTAGGCGCAAGCGCGCTCGTTAGTCCGCGTCTACTGCAAGCGCAAGCGCCCACCACCATAATGAGCCGGATCAAATACGCGACACTCGGCGCTCCTGACCTAGACGCCGTGGAAAACGCGTACACGACGCACTTAGGGCACACAGTGGTTGAGCGGTCGGCTGTAAGTGAGACGATGGCGACATCTTGGGGCACACCCAACATGGCTGGGCGGCCCTTTGTGCTAATGCGGCCGATGACGGGCGAAAACGTTATGATCCGCGCCATCGAAACGGAAGCTATCCCCGGCTACAAGGCGATGACAACTCTCGGGTGGAACGCCTTCGAAATTATCGTCAATAATACAGATGACTTGCACAAAAGGTTAATGGACGGTTCTCCATTCGAGCATATCGGTGGCCCAGAGAACCTGGGCGGCGGGTCAACCATCCGGGCGTCTCAGTACATTGGCCCCGCTGGTGAAGTATTGTATTTCAACAGCGAAACCGGTGACAGGGGGAAATCCAACCTTCCATTGCCAGGAGACGATGTCGGTCGCACCAACATCGTTATTCTTGCCAGTAAAAATCTCGGTGAGACAATGGCAATTTACCGTGCTGCGTTTGGTCTTGGTCAAGGTTTTGTCATGCCTACTCCAAATAAATTGGTAGCAGAGGCGCAGGGACTAGAAGGGGGCGCCATGTTCCGCTTAGGCTTCATCACACTGCGTGAACGCGGCAATGCCATTCATTTTGATGAGTACACAGACAGCAGCGCGCCGCGCCAAGCTGCTAAAGGTATGCTGCCGCAAGCCTGCGCCATGGTATCCTTCAATGTCGATAACCTAGATGCAGTTGACGCCGACTTTGTTGCCGACCCCATAACGGAATACGGCGGCATGCGCTCAGCGGTCTTTAAGGGGCCAGCTGGAGAGTTAGTAGAACTTATCGAAGCTGATCGTTAGACATGACCAAAAAGCCACACGCTAGCTTGAGTCGCAAAGCCTTTCTCACATTAACTGGTGCTGCTGCTGCCACGACAGCGCTACCTAGCACCCTTTTAGCCCAGGAGACCAAACCTTTGCTGAGCCGAATCAAAATGGCGACCATCGGCGCCCCTAACCTCCATGATGTTGAGCGCTGGTACACTACTTGGTTAGACTACACCGTGCACGAGCGCGGCACAGTCAGCGGCACCCTGGCAGCGTCTTGGGGGACACCAAACACGGCTGGCCGGCCCTATATTCTGCTGCAATCGGCCGCGGGTGATGACGTTTACATCCGAGCAGTCGAAGTGGACCCCATTCCCGGTTATCAGGCGATGACGACCTGGGGCTGGAATGCCATTGAGATCATCTGCGATGACGTTGACGCATTGCATGAAGAACTAAAGACCTCTGCATTCACCCACCTCGCCGGACCCTCTAATCTCATGGGCGGCACATCATCCATTCGTGCAGTTCAATACAAAGGGCCAGCCGAGGAAGTAATTTACCTGACGTGTGAAACCGGCGATCGCTCCAAGTCTAATTTACCATTGCCGCGCGGCCCTGTAGATCGCCCCTTTATCATGGTGCTCGCTGGAACAGACCTTGATGAAATGGAACGATTCTACGGCGAGACATTCAATATGGGTGGTGGCGGATATCGCTTTACGACGACCGGCGGTCTGATCTCCCAAATGCAAAATCGGGCCGATGATATTGTTTACAATATTGGACTAGTGCGCTGTCGCGAGCAGGGCAACAATATCGAGCTTGATGAATACACGGCGGACACCGGCCCACGCCAGACAGCTGAAGGTCAATTGCCACAGGGCGTGGCTATGACGACGTTTAACTGCGATGATTTAGACAGCATAGATCTGGAATTCATCACCCCACCGGTCAAAGAATACAACGGAAAGCGCTCAGTGGTATTCACAGGCCCGGCTGGCGAACTCACCGAACTTATTGAAAATAAACGAGCATAAGAATGGCAAATAATGAAACACCGCTTGTTATCCGCCATGATAAAAGCGGTGTATGCACGCTTACGCTAAACAGGCCTAAAGCCCGCAATGCGCTATCGTTGTCCATGATCGATGCCATGATTCATAACCTTAGTAATATTGCTGAAGATCCGTCTGCCCGCGTTGTCGTCATTGCGGGGGCGGGTCCAGCATTCTGTGCCGGCCACGACCTTAAAGAACTCAAAGCAACCCCCGATCCAGCCGCAACACAAATCCTGTTCAGCCGTTGCTCGGACATGATGATGCGCTTGGTGCGCCTTCCCCAACCTGTGATAGCGAAAGTTCATGGCGTTGCCACCGCAGCGGGGTGCCAACTGGTCGCCACAGCCGACCTTGCCCTTGCCGGGAATTCAGCTGAATTCGCGACACCCGGGGTCAATATTGGACTGTTTTGTACAACCCCATCTGTAGCTGTAAGCCGCTCAATCTCGCGCAAAAAAGCTATGGAAATGTTGCTAACAGGGGCGCCTATAACGGCGGCCGCGGCTGAAACCATGGGCCTCATCAACTCTACTGTGCCAGATGATGATCTGGACGAAACAGTTGATGCTTTGGCCAAGCTGATCACTTCTAAGTCAGCTCATATTCTTTCTCTAGGAAAGAAAGCCTTCTACGAACAAATAGAGAAACCCATAGCCGAAAGTTATGTCTATGCCAGCGCAGTCATGGCTCAGAACATGCTGGATGAGGATTGCACCGAAGGTATCTCTGCCTTTATCGAGAAGCGTGCCCCGAACTGGCGCGCCTAATTGTATTTAGGAGCCACATCCATGCCCCAAGAGCTAATCCGGATCATAGCGCTAGAGTGATTTAGCGCTAGATGAAATCGCGCCAAAGACAAGACATAAAAACCCAATCATCGCAGATAAACCTCCGACCGGAGCAAGAAGGCCCGGGCCATTGAAAGACAGAGAATACAGAGACCCTGAAAAACAAAAAATACCGGCGCCAAATAAAATGCCCGTTGCGAGCATCAACTTGCGCTGGCGACCTTCGGCAACACGGTCGTGAAGCAATGCAACGAAGATAATACCAAAAGCCATCTTCATTTGAAAATCACTACCGTCGTAGAACCAGGTCGCCGCTTTTTCGCCAACGGGTGCAATTGCCTCAATACCATGGGCAGCAAGAGAACCGGTGATTACTGCAATCAATCCATTCAATGCCGCGAATACAATTAAGTAAATTGCTGTTCGACTAAGAGACATATAGCTCCCTCACTTTATTTTGTTCGTCGGGCCACCATTACTCAGGAACCGCCCACCTCTATGGCACCTAGCGCCTCTGCAAAACCATCGCAGCCTCAAGCGCACGAAATCCATCGAGAAACGCTTTCTCAGCCTCAGCCACAGGAACTGGAACCAGCTCAACACCACTCAATGGTTTTTCGCTAAGCCCCAAAACGGTTCGTACCTCCACATTTGAGAATCCGGCCAATTGCACGGCTTCCGTCGCAGCAGCGATCTTGTCCGCATTCTTGACTAACGCTTCAGTAGAGGCTGGAAGAACTGCAGAAAGACCGAATCGCAGCCGAATCGCTTGCAAAAGCCGCTTCTCTACTTCCTTAAAAACATCGCCGACGACGGCTTTAAGCGGGGTAATAAGGTCATGGGTAACGTATTCGGAGGCATCGTGCAATTTGGCCGCCATTAAAATATCGGGCGTCGCTTTGGGCTGAAGCCGCCGCAGGATATCGACCACAAAATCAGAATGTTGCGCCACGCTCCACGCATGGAAGCCCTGGGTTTGGCCGTTCCAGCGGGTATTGCGGGCCAGCCCCAAGGCAATATCTTCAATCTCAATATCCATTGGCGACGGGTCGAGAAGATTCAAGCGGCGGCCTGACAGCATGCGCTGCCACGTGCGCGGCGCATGGTCTGCCAAGTGCGCGGTCAACGCTGCAGCTTGTTTTTCTGAAGACGCGTTCAAGATAAAGGTCCAAAAATACGTTAATCTATCTGTAAGAACAGACTGTAGAGCAGGATGATAGGGTATAGGTTAGCCGCGACCACTCGTCATGCCTAGGCAGTAACGCGATGAAGTTTGGTGAAGATGACAGAGACGAACTGTCCCAACGCCAAATTTACCGTCTTGTGGCTGGTGGCTACATCGTCAACGGTTAATGTTTAGAGTGTAAGACAAGCTGCGTCTGACCGTGCAGATTCACCGCAATCCAATTAGAGAGACACACATGACAGAGTCAGTAGTCATTGTCGGCGCCGGAGAAGCTGGCGGGCAGACCGCGATCTCTTTGCGACAGGGCGGGTATGAAGGCTCAATTACAATTGTCGGTGATGAACCCTACATTCCTTACGAAAGACCCGCGCTATCCAAACAGTTTCTCGCTCGAGAACTAGAACAAGAGCGGCTATATCTAAGAGCGGCAGAGTTTTACGCCAAGCGCAATATTTCAATAAAACTCAATGAGCGGGTCACTGCGATTGCGCCTGGGAATTGCGTAACACTAAGCGATGGATCAAGCATAGCCGCGCAGTCCATCGTCCTAGCGACCGGCGGTCGCGTGCGCTCAATGACCGCAGATGGTGTAGACCTGAAAAACATCCATTACCTAAGAACTATTGATGACGTGCTTAGTTTCCGTGACGCCTTGGAGCCTGGCATTAATCTCGCGGTCGTTGGTGGTGGCTACATTGGCCTTGAAGTGGCTGCCGTTGCCTCCAGGCTCGGATGCAAAGTCACTGTTTTAGAAATGGGGGGCCGCGTTCTAAACCGCGTCGTCGCGCCTGTTGTTTCTGAATTCTACACCCGCGTTCATCGCGAAGAAGGAGTCAATATTCGCACTGGCGTCACCGTATCTGGGTTCGAAGGCGAGAAACAGGTTGAACATGTGCTGTGTAGCGACGGATCAAAGTTGACGGCGGACGTCGTTATCATAGGAATCGGAATAATCCCCAATATTGAATTGGCTGAATCAGCGGGCCTGGAAATTAATAATGGCATTGTGGTGGACGCGTTCACACGAACGTCGACGGACAAAGTGTATGCTGTTGGAGATTGCACTAATCACCCCAACGATCTGCTCGGACGCCGCCTGCGACTAGAGTCTGTGCAGAATGCGGTCAGCCAGGGAAAGGCCGCCGCTAACACGATCCTCGGAAAAGAGTCACCCTACGCGGAAGTACCTTGGTTCTGGTCTGACCAATACGACATCAAGCTACAAATGACGGGGATCAGCGACCCGGATGATCAGGTTGTCGTCCGTGGCGATTCAGATACACGGTCCTTTTCAGTTTGCTATCTGCGTGATGGAATTCTAGTGGCCGTACATGCGCTGAACCGCCCCAAGGACTTTCTTCAAGCAAAAAAAGCTGTCGCAGCCAAAGCAACCCCCAACATCAGCCGCCTCGCCGACCCAGGCACACCCATAAAAGAGCTCTAACATATTGTATTTATTATAGTTTATAAAGGTGTGCATTGATCTAACGGCGCGCAATTGAGGTGGTGTAATAGTTAAACAGGTGGGGGCCTTCTTGTGGTCGATGGTATTGACAACCTTGACCAGCACTGCCTGCCTTATAGGAGAGCCAGACTGTTACTCAGCGTCCGGCAACGGACGGTGAGTAGACGCAAGACCCTAACGCTGGAAACCGTACGCGCGTGCTAATAGACGAAGCTGTCCAATAATATTCAGGATGGGCCGCCAAACGTCAGGGGCTAGCGCAGACTTTAAACATAACCGCGTAACGCGGGCTTGCACTTACAGTCTATTTTAGAGAAAACAGGGGCACTCAATTCTATACTAGGTGCGCTATTTTTATGTCTGCCAACCTTTATGCTGTTTTCAAACAGCAATTTCCAAAAGATCTGAGTAACCCGTTCATTAAAGAAGCGAGAGGCTCGGTCCTTTCTTACGCAGAAGTAGAGAGTCGATCGGCCCAGGTCGCAAGTCTTTTGCAGTCTTTGCGTATTAAGCCCGGCGACAGGGTCGCGGCACAGATAGAAAAATCTGCAGCCGCTCTTATTCTATATTTAGGGTGCCTTCGTGCAGGAGCAGTTTATCTGCCCATTAATACCGCCTACACAAATGCGGAACTCACGTACTTCCTCACGGATGCAAAACCGGCACTCTTCGTATGCGATGCGATACGCGAGAAAAGCTTACGTGCCTCCATTCGCGAATGCGGTGTGCCCAATTGCTTCAGTCTGGATGCTCATGGTAGGGGCAGCTTCGCCCAACAAGCGCTTGCTCACGACACAAAATTTAAGACTGTCACTTTGGAGGCCGCCGATCCAGCCGCCATTCTTTATTCGTCGGGAACAACCGGCAAGCCTAAGGGGGCAACACTCTCACACGGTGCACTAGCTGCGAATGCGAGAGCACTCCATGCCGCATGGCAATTGGGTCCGGATGATGTGTTGCTACATGCCCTGCCCATCTTTCACACCCACGGCTTGTTCGTAGCGACCAATACAGTCCTTATAAACGGCACCGGTATGCTATTTCATGACGGTTTCGAATCCGATGCAGTGATCTCAGATCTAGCCAAGGCAACGGTATTCATGGGTGTTCCAACCTATTATACGCGACTCCTCGCTAACCCCGCGCTAACGCGCGAAGCCTGCACGTCTATTCGACTGTTCATTTCCGGCTCGGCACCCCTACTCGACGAAACGTGCAATGCATTTAAGGAACGCACGGGACATGCCATCGTCGAGCGGTATGGCATGACCGAAGCTGGAATCATCACGAGCGCCAACCCTGACAAACCCAAACGAGCTGGAACCGTAGGTTGGCCTTTAGACGGCGTGACCCTTCGGATCATTAACGATGACGATGAACCAGTCGGAGCGTCGGAGACCGGTGAATTACAAATTAAGAGCTCGGGCCTATTCTCCGGCTATTGGAACAAGCCCGAGAAGACCGCTGAAGAGTTCACATCAGACGGGTTCTTTCGGACGGGAGACATCGCCCGATATGAATTAGACGGGCAAATTACTTTGATTGGCCGCGCTAAGGATATGTATATCTCTGGCGGATTCAATGTTTTCCCAAAGGAAATCGAACAAATCGTCGATGCTATCGAAGGCGTTGAAGAATGCGCTGTCGTAGGGATGCCGCACCCGGACTTTGGTGAAGCTGGGCTGGTCATCATTGTCGCAAAAAAAGAACCGCTGGACGAGAAGGCTATACGATCAACCCTTAAGGAAACCCTGGCCAACTACAAAGTGCCGAAACAGATCTTGCAATCGGATAGCCTACCGCGCAACGCTATGGGTAAGGTCCAGAAGAACCTGCTTCGCGAAACCTACCGCAATGAGTGGCGGGATTGGCTTCAAGACCAATAGGGGTCCAAGCATCTTTGCGTATTTATTTACCCGCTAGCGTTGACATGGGAAGGCTTTCATCGGGACCCCACTCAGTCATTGAGCCGTCATACAACGCGACATCATCCCGACCGAGGAGCATGAGCGCGAACGAGTCCGTCGTCGCCGAGATTCCGCCACCGCAATAGGTGATGATGTTTTCTTGGTTAAAGGCGCCAACCGCTTGGAACTTTTCGTTAAGAGCCGTGGCATCTGCAAACGTGTTGTCGGACTTATCGATCAAGTCGTAGGCATAGAGGTTTACACTGCCCGAGATGTGGCCGGGACGCCCGTAAGCCGCGTTAACCGCTTCACCCGAAAATATTTCTGGTGAAAGCGCGTTTATCAAGCAGGTATCTTTGCGTTGAACCGCGGCCAACACTTCGTCTTTCCCGATGATCTGTCCCGGTTGTAGGTTTGCCGTAAATTCGGCAATCGGAAGGTTAGGTGTTTCTATCGTCGTTGGACGGTGTTCTGCGGCCCATTTATCCCATGCGCCGTTCAGAACGCGGCACTTGTTAAAGCCGAATGCACGGAACATTAGGAATAATCGCGTGGCCCAGAAATTTGCACCGCGCGAATACAGCACGATGCGGTGGTCATTTCCGATTCCGGCATTACCGATAGCGTGCCCAAAGTCTTCTGCTGCCGGCATCATAAATTTAAGGCTCGGGTGCTCACCAGAAAGCTCAGATAGGAAATCGAGAAACACCGCACCTGGGATATGATCAGCATCATAATCCTCACGGCCGCTCCTGATATCGTAGCCGCCACCAGGCTTAGCTCCCATGACGACATTGCAGTCAATGATTCTCAGATCGTTGGCGCCAAGCTCTACTTCAAGCGTATCCGTCTCAACGAGTAGTTGGGGGTTCACATAACCTTTATCGGTCATGAGGGCGCTCCGGTGACCGCGTTTTCTGAGCCTCTAAGCTCTGGATAATACCGTGTCATCATACGTTCGAAATGGTTAACGAGGTTGCGATGCTTTCGCGTTTCCACAGTGATCGCATTCTCCCAGGGCTGCGAGATGATTTCACCCACATGGGCCGCTAAGCAGGCATCAAATATCGTTGGCTGATCAGTAAAACCCCATTCCTTCTGGCCGAGCCAATGAGCAAGCGCTCCGATATCAGTGATGGCCATGTCCTGGATCGTTTTTGGCGAATGTCGCCCAATCCCATGCCCAACGAGTTGCTTGCGCACAATGCGTTGGGCAAACGGTTTTAAAATAGCTAGCACCGGCCCAGGAACACCAAGGATCTTCTTCATATAAGGGGCCCAGTGTTTAATGCCATGTGGGTCAAGCCAGCGGAAGTAAACCAAGGCCCAATAGAGGTGCTCTTCCATAAGGCGCTGAAACGATAGGCTCTCAGCTCTCTGCGTCAGGGTGAGTTTGCCGTCCACAGGGTTGCCATTCTGGGCCTCAAGCTGAGAAATGACTAAGCCGCTATCGGCCAGGACTTTGCCACTTTCATCCACCAGGAAGGGGCGCTTGCCCGTAGGAGCCTTCTTTCGTTTGTCAGAGGCGACCGTGTATTTAATGCCCGCCATGCGCAAATACGTTTCAAGCTTGAAGCAAAAGGGGCTTGGGTCAGGCAACCCCATTACGGGGCCAAACTTGTAGAGCATCACGCTCATGAGTTTTCCTTTCGACATCGCGCAATCTTTCGGCACCCGACTTTTGTCTTGCAGGCCGAGGCTCACAATCTAGAGTAAGTATTCAAAGACTATTGTGCCCGGAGCACAGAGAAATGATACCGTCAGAATACAAAAAACATCTACAATCAGAAACTTTTATTTCGACCCTATTAATCATGAGTGCCTTTACGACTGGCCCGGCCAAAGCGATCGATAGATAGAAGACGCACGATACGCCAGCATCCGTGATTAGTGATATCGGTCGCCCAAGAAGAAGGGTCGTACGCGCCCTTAAACAGAACTGTGCCCACAACCCAACGCGCACGCCGCTAGATCAAACGTCGGAAATTGCGACGCCGGCCCGCCCCCAGAGGAAATAAGAGATCGTCCATCTAACTCGAGCCCAGAATCTTGGCACGTTCTCGCAACACAAACTTCTGAATTTTACCCGTAGACGTCTTGGGTAGGTCGTCAAAGACGACTGCCCTGGGCACTTTAAATTTTGCCATGTTCTCGCGGCAAAAAGCGATAATCTCATCTTCGGTAACGGATTGCCCAGCTTTCAGCGTAACGAAGGCGCAAGGCGTTTCACCCCAATGGTCATCTGGCTTTGCTACAACGGCGGCTTCTAATACGGCCGGGTGCTTAAAGAGAGTGCTCTCGACTTCTATAGTCGAAATGTTCTCACCCCCTGAAATAATAATGTCTTTTGAACGATCGCGGATTTCGACGTAGCCATCCGGGTGCTTCACGGCAAGGTCGCCGGAATGGAACCACCCGCCCTTAAGCGACTCTTGTGTGGCCCTCGGATTCTTTAAGTAGCCTTTCATCACGACGTTACCACGGAACATGACCTCACCAATGGTCTTCCCATCAGTCGGTACGGACTCCATAGTCTCAGGGTCCATAACTTCGAGCCCTTCAACAACTGAATACCGCACCCCTTGGCGAGCTTTCAGCATCGCCTGTTGATCCATGGGTAAATCATCCCATTCATCGTGCCACGCGCACACCACACAGGGGCCATACACTTCCGTTAGACCGTAAGTGTGCGTAATCGCGATACCCATCCCTTCCATCGTCTCGATAACTGCGGCAGGTGGGGCTGCACCAGCCGTCATAGCCTTGATCCCGCTTTGAAGACCAGCGCGCTGTTCGCCCGGCGCATTCACCAACATATTGAGGACCGTTGGGGCGCCACAGAAGTGGGTGACCCCCTCTGTTTTCATGAGGGTGTATATCGCTTCGGGGTCAACTTTCCGAAGACAAACGTGGGTCCCGCACAGCGCAGTGATCGTCCACGGAAAACACCAACCATTGCAATGAAACATGGGGAGGGTCCAGAGATAGACAGGGTTTGGAGTCATGCCCCAGGCCATCATGTTACCAATGGCATTGAGATACGCCCCGCGATGATGGGTCACCACCCCCTTCGGATTACCGGTCGTACCAGACGTATAACAAAGCGAAATTGCTTGCCATTCGTCTGCAATTGTTGGGCAGACGTAATTGGGGTCTCCAGAGCCTAGAAATGCCTCATAAAAAATTTTACCTATTGGATCGGCGTCCGGCGCAAGAGCATCATCGATATCAACGACGAAAATATTACGGCCGCTTTCTTCCAACGCTGCCCGCGCAATGTCAGATAACTCAGGGTCGACCAAAAGAACCTTGGCTTCACCATGGTCCAGAATAAAAGCAATTGCAGACGCATCCAACCGTGTGTTTATGGTGTTTAAAACAGCGCCGGTCATAGGCACGCCGAAATGTGCTTCTAGGTGGGCCGGGATGTTGGGGGCGAGCACCGCAACCGTATCGCCAGCCACGATACCCAGATTGGTTAACGCAGAGGCAAGCCGCCGGCAGCGTTGATACAACTCGGCATAGGTGTATAGGACAGGCCCATGAACAACGGCTACGCGGTCTGGATAAACTTCAGCAGCGCGGCGCAAAAAAGAGATCGGGCTGAGCGGCTCGTGGTTCGCTGAGGATTGGTCAAGATCGGTATCGTATATGCCTGGCTGAATCATAGTTTATCTTTCTTGCGTCTTGAGCTGAATGTTCAGAATACTTGAATAAACCGGCAGGGCGCCAACTATCTCTGTGGAAGAGGGTGCAGGCTAGACATTTTGCGATTTATTCTTTCTATCGCTGTGTTTAATTTAGGTATAGCGACGGGTGCGTACGCTGAGACTTTCCGGGCAGGAGCCTTAAGCACCCCTCGCGACCCTTACGGTGTGCTCTGGAAAAAACCGACGTTGACGTTCAAAGGGAAACTAACGACCGCCTTGACGCGGAGCTTCTGGTTCGAGGAGAAGTGAGCGGACAAGAAGCTCTCATATTGGCCGTCCGGCGCGAACGAATTGATATTGCCATATTCACTTCGAGCGCGATATCGGCCGTTGTCCTAGAGTTTACCGTCTTAATGGCCTCTAGAACCAGAGTCCTTTAGAGTAGGGTTGCGGCTTTTGGGACAAGCCTGGGGGACGTGCCGATGGAGTGCCATACGATTCGAGGGCGTATTCACTACACCTCAAATAAATCTGTATTAGACCGAAAGATGACTACACGTGCCTGACAACACCGACATAAAGAACCCCGTCAACGCCTACGGAGCATGGTTGGCTGAAACGCCGAATAATTGGCATGCGGACGCTGTGCATTCCGCCAAGCGCCAATTCATTGATATAATGGGCGTCTCGATTCTTGGGGCAGCGGACGAATCGACAAGCAAAGTCTTTGAAACGGTTGAGGGCTGGGGCGACGGCCCATGCACAGCAATCGGGCGCAAGCGCACCCTCAGCGCACCATGGGCAGCTTTAGTGAACGGCACGGCGGCTCATGCCCTGGACTTGGACGATAACTTTGACCCAGCGAAAACACACGCGACAGCCGTTTTAGCTCCTGCAATCATAGCTTTGGGCGAACAGGAAAAGTCTTCAGGTCACGACTGCCTAGACGCGTATATTTGCGGACTGCAAATCATGGGCCGGGTTGGCCAGGGTGTTAACCCAACCCATCGAAATCGCGGGTGGCACGCCACCGCAACCGTCGGCGCTATCGGCGCGGCGGCGGCCTGTGCGCGACTGTTAAAACTCAGCGCCAAACAAGCCGCAAACGCGGTTTCCCTTTCGACCAGCATGGCGGCTGGATTTATGTCTCAATTTGGAACAATGGCCAAACCCATCCACGCCGGCTTAGCCGCCAAATCGGGTGTAGTCGCGGCAAGCATGGCGCGCAAGGGAATCACCGCAGGACGCGACACCTTGGACGGACCCACGGGAATGAACCGCTTGATGGTAGGGCCCGACTATGAAGAACTAAGAGATGCCATTACTAACCCTGAGCATGGGCAGACTTTAAGATTCGAAACAGAAAGTATCGGCGAGCCCCTACTCATTCTAGATAATGGCTTCAGGGTAAAACGGTTTCCCAACTGCGGCAGCGCGCACCGAGCCATGGATGCTCTCTCTTTGCTCAAAGAAAAACATAGGTTTTCCGTAAATGATGTTTCCAAAGTCACCGTGTACCTTCCCAGAACACATCTCAACAACCTGATGCATCACGACCCAAAAGACCCCATGCAAGCTAAATTTTCGCTGCAATACGGTCTAGCAGTCATACTTGAAACAGGTGGGTGCGCACTACACGACTTCACACCCGAGGCTGTAATGCGACCAGAAATGAGATCCCTTTATAAAGTCATTGAAGCAAACCCTGTCGATAAATCAGAAGGTAGATTTCCGACGTCGGTTGAAGTTCACCTCAAGTCTGGGGTCACGTTAGAAAAGAGTTTGGCCATGCCCCTTGGCAGCAAGGCGGCTCCGTTCACAGACGAACAGTACTGGAAAAAATTTGACGACTGCGTTGGGATATTAATCACTCCCGGTGAATTGACCAAGGTAAAACAACACTTGGAAGGCCTCCAACACCTTCAAGACCTAACGCTTATTATGGCCCCCCTTCGCAAATCCATGGCCTAGGGTTCACAAAGCACCAAGGTTTCAAAAAGGCAAACACAGATTAACCTAGGCGCTTGCGTTCTATGCGAATTTAAAGTTGGCGCTTCACGCCCAGCCGCTTAAAGGTGCAATCATTCAAACGTCCTCCGCACCCTGCGTTCGCGCCATAATTTCATCGAATCGCGGCATGCTGTCATGTCCGGGGGCAGACACTCCCTGGCCAGTAAAGACGATCCACACAGTGCGACATAATATCTTTAGATCCAGCCATAAAGATCGATTGTCTACATACCAGACATCAAGTTCAAACTTCTCTTCCCAGGTTAAGTCGTTGCGGCCATTCACTTGCGCCAAGCCCGTCATCCCAGGCCTTACCGTGTGGCGCCGCTCTTGATCAGTATCATAGTACGGTAAATATTCCATCAGAAGCGGCCTCGGGCCCACCAGGCTCATGTCGCCCTTAAGAACATTGAACAGCTCGGGCAATTCATCCACTGAGGTGCGGCGCAGGAAGCGGCCCAGAGCGGTTATGCGCTCACCGTCGGAAAGCAAATTACCAGCGCCATCTTCCGTATTTTTCATCGTCCTAAATTTAGAAAGCCGAAAGGGCTTCCCACCCAACCCAGGCCTAACTTGACTAAACAAGATTGGCCAGCCCATCTTTA
This sequence comes from Rhodospirillaceae bacterium, assembly GCA_028822445.1. Classification (GTDB taxonomy): domain Bacteria; phylum Pseudomonadota; class Alphaproteobacteria; order Rhodospirillales; family Rhodospirillaceae; genus WLXB01. The sequence goes on from JAPKDQ010000003.1 coordinate 275,331, forward strand.
TTAAGATGATAAACGCAAGAATGAGGAAGACCGGGGACAGCAACACTAGAACAGCAGCAGCCACCACAAAATCGAATGTCCGTTTTAATGCCAAACTCCGCCTTCTGCGCCGTTGCGGCGCCGGGTCTGCCTGAGCAACCGCCTCTAGCAAAGCACGGTACTCGCCTGCTAGCTTATCGCGATTGAACCTGCCGTCCGCAAGAGCGGCGGCCTGTTCTCCAGCGCGGTGGAGCGCTTCATCATCGCGCACGAAGTCTGCGAGGTCACGCGCCGCGGTTTCGATGTCGCCTGGTGATAGAATAAGACCCGCACCACGACTCTCAACAAGGTCAACATGGGCGCCGCCATGGTTGAGAACCAATGGCTTGCCGGCGGCTAACGCGTCGAACATTTTTGAAAATGACCTAGGGCGCCCAGCTTGGCCGCGATCGAATAACGACATTAAGACCGTCGCTAAAGATAAAAGCTCTGGCATGCGGTGCTTGGGTAGTGGCGGAATCAGCCAAAGGTTTTGTTCCAAAACCCCGATATGCAAAGCATCAGTTCTGATGTCTTCCCGCGCAGGCCCAGAGCCACAAATTACAAACCGAATTGAAGGGTCAATCGACCTAACGGCAGCGGCAATATGGACGAAGTAGCTGACACCATGAGCCGCATCCATTGCCCCTCCATACACGACGAGTGGACCGCCCCGAAGATATGGGTGAGCCTCAAGAAGTGTGGCTCCATGATCGGCAGGGACACGGAATAGGCTACTATCGCACCCGTCAGGCGAAATCGTTATTGCGTCTTCTAAAACTCCAAATGAGAGCAGCGCATCTTTAATGCCGGACCCAAGAGCAAGACAGTGATCGCCGGAACGGTACACCAAGCGCTTGAGAGAATTTGAAATGCGGTCCGAAATGGTTGGTCGCCCGTACTCTTTATTTAACTCACCGTCTATTTGGATGTCGCGCACTTCAAGAACCAGCGGCGCCGCCGTCACTTTACTGGCAATCAACCCTGGCGCCATGACGGAAGACGATGAGGTCTCCGCCACAATCACATCTGGGCCATCCACCCGTGCGGCTCGCCACATCGCCGCTATCGAAAAGCGTAAGCCACTGCGAAAACAGCTATCCCGCGGGCCTCGCGTCCCACGAACGACAGACAAGTCTATGCCATCGAGTCTGTACTGCCCGACCCCATAGGTCTCCGGCATCCTAGCCGACGACGTCACAACTGTGACTTTGTGGCCCGCCAGCACCCAACGCCGCGCGACTTCATAAGACCGAGTGTTGCCCGCGCCATCCGGGGGGCAGAAGAACTGGGTGATGTAGAGAATATGCATATATGTCTTATACAGGCCTAGGGCGAGCCGAGGAATCCCCCGCCTTGCCTGTTTTAAAAAGAATTTATAGTCTGCCGTGTACCGCACGGCCTCCTATTTGAGTTATAGTGGAGTGTATCAAGCCGTCAGAACAAATACATTCGACCAAGCTAGCCAGTGGCCCCTATGACCAAACACACTTTATCATTGCCTAGCTGGCCTTTTTACGGCTCGATTCTCATTCTATCTTCAATTTACTATGGGCTTTACTTCAATAGCGGCTTTTCTGCAGCCGACGATGGTAACTACGCGCAAATCGCCTACGAGCTTTATCTTGGCCGAGCACCGGAAGAGCTATCTATTAACTACGGGATCTTATGGTTCAAAATCGGTGAAGCCCTATTTCATGCGTTTGGCGTAAACTACGTATTGGTTAAAGGCCTGTTTTTTTCCGTTATAACGGTAACTAACCTCCTTATTTTTTATACAATTTCATTGGCAACCGGTAACCGCTCCTTAGCCGTCGCAATGACTGCTATTCCCGCTCTCATACCAGCTTTTCCCGCCACAGCCTTTTATGGCCTATGTGTTTTGATGAATGCCGCCGCACAAATGCGACTGGCGAGCAAGCTCCAAAACTGTACATGGCGCAGCGCGGCCATTGCCGGAGCGGCTTTGTCTGTATCATTTCAGATCCGGCCAGACTTTGGATACATCTTTTCCGTTTCTTTAATCACACTTCTAGCCCTCGCCGCCTTCCAGGGTGATCGAACCAAAAAGGCCCGGAACTTGTTTGGTGCGGCGGGCATTGCGTTCCTCGCGGCGCAAGTGCCCCTCCTTCTTAGCGCCACCCTTGGCGGCTATGCTGATTTGGTGCTGCAGCAATACCTCAGCTATCCGGTCACCATGATGGATTACGCCATTAGCGGAGTGCAAAATCTATTTGGCTCAAATGCGACTCAACTTGATAGCCCAGGCAGCACATCACTACGAAGACCCGGCTTACTCGCAATCTTTAGCGATAACTCCGACGCATCTCGCCTTGCCACCTTAATTTATGCACCCATAGTCGCTGTCACGGGCTTCTTAGTTATAAGCGCGATTTCAGTGAGGCGTTTATGGACGTCGGGTAAAAGCGACACAGTCGCCAAAGCTATCGTCTGTTTTTTCTCCGCCGCGGCGGCTATGCCACACTATTTTTTCTATCGGCCAGATCTTGCGCATGTCGCCAACTTTATGCCTGGCTATACTGTTCTCGCCGCAGCCATGCTCGCGTGGCTCATGAGAACCTATTATTCTGAAGAATCGAATTGGGTGCGCGTAGCGAGCGCAGCTGCGGTGCTGGCTCTCGCGCTGCACATGGGCACTTACCTCATGGCTGGACTCAACACGCCGGGGACAGGCTCGGTCGCGGGCGCTCGTGATCGCACGGAAATATTCCAGGCTAGCAATGGCGTGGACGTAAACGTGAGCCCGGCAGAGAAATCTCAACTCGAATTTATTCGCGATATTATTGCCGAGAACTCGGAGCCAGGGGGTCGCATTGTCTGCGTTCCTTATTGTCCCGGCTTTGCATTCATGGCTGACCGGCAAATGCTGTTTGGTAACTTCTATGTTGATAACTCCACCCCACTCCTGATTCCCGACTGGATTCCAAACGCCATCTCACAGACAGCCGCATCCAGGCCACCCATTATTATTGTGATGGATTGGGCGATCAACGGCACAGAGGCGTCACGATTTTCGAACTGGGCCCCAGAATATATGTTGAGAGTTGAACAGCTTTCACGACACAAGGTTGTCCGCCCCGGCTTGACCGTATACATCCTTTAATATCTGCCCCTGATCTGAATAGAGCCAAAACATGACTGCCTTCTGCGAAAGCACCGCCATTCCGGACGTTAAGATTATCCGAGCCACGAAACATGGAGATGGTCGGGGTTTCTTTTCGGAAACCTACTCGCAAAAGTCCCTAGAGGCCGCAGGGATCGAATCAGTTTTCGTACAAGACAATCACTCCCTGTCAGCCGACAAAGGTACTGTCCGCGGCTTACATTTCCAAACGCACCCGTTCGCGCAAGATAAATTTGTTCGGGTTGCGCGCGGTAAAATTTTTGATGTAGCGGTTGATCTTCGCATCGGCTCGCCGACATATGGCAAACACGTGTCTGCTGTAATTTCTGCAGACGAATGGAATCAAATTCTGGTTCCGGTCGGGTTTGCGCACGGCTTAGTCACGCTCGAAGACAATACAGAAGTGCTGTATAAGGTTTCTAATTTCTACTCTGCAGACTGCGATAAAGGCTTGCTCTGGAACGACCCGGAACTAGAGATCGACTGGCCCATTCTTGCAGAAGATGCGATTTTATCAGCTAAGGATAAAGTGCAACCGCGACTTACCGATTTACCAAGGTATTTTGAATACAAAGGCGACTAAGAGTGAAGAAAGTTATTGTTACAGGTGGGGCTGGGTTCATTGGGTCAGCACTGGTACGGCTATTGGTCAAAGACATCGGTGTTCAGGTCGTCAATATTGACGCCCTAACTTACGCTAGTAACCTAGAGTCTCTTGCGTCGATTGAAAGTGACCCCGCCTACAAATTCGTGAAGGCTAACGTTTGCGACCAGCAGGCCATGACCGAGCTGTTTCAAGCCGAGGCGCCCGATGTGGTTATGCACCTCGCTGCCGAGAGCCATGTTGATCGGTCGATCGATGGGCCGGCTGCCTTTATGGAAACCAACATCATGGGAACCTACGCGATGCTTGAAGCCGCGCGGACCTATTGGTCAAACCTTCCAGAAGGTCGCAAATCGGCTTTCCGGTTTCATCATATTTCAACAGATGAAGTATACGGATCGCTTGGGGAAGAAGGGCTATTTACAGAGACCACTCCCTACGCTCCAAACTCACCTTACTCCGCATCAAAGGCGTCGTCCGACCACCTTGTTAGGGCATGGCACCACACCTTCGGCCTGCCTGTGGTGACAACTAATTGTTCAAATAATTATGGTCCCCATCAATTTCCCGAGAAATTGATCCCGCTCATCATACTTAACGGCCTCGAACGCAAACCATTACCCATATACGGGCAAGGCGATAACATTCGGGATTGGCTGCATGTAGAGGATCATGCAAAGGCCCTGTGGCTGGTCGTCACAAAGGGCCGGCTCGGCGAAGTTTACAACATCGGTGGCGATGCAGAGCGTCAAAACATCGAGGTAGTGCGAGCAATCTGTGGCTTATTAGATGAATTCGCAAGCCCCAGCAGTCCGACGGAAGACCTGATCACATACGTCACAGACCGCCCAGGTCACGATGCTCGATACGCCATAGACACGGGTAAAATTTCAACAGAATTAGGATGGAAGCCGCAGGAAACATTTGAAAGCGGTCTTCGACAAACCGTTCAATGGTATCTGGATAATAAGACCTGGTGGGATGGCATCCGAAGTGGGCGTTACACTGGGGAGCGGTTAGGTCTAAAGGACAAGTCACCTGCATGACCGCAGATGTTTTAATCACCGGTGCTGATGGCCAACTCGGCTGGGAACTCCGACGAAGGGCGAAAGCACGCACTATTACAACGCGCGCGCTCAACCGCTCAGACCTAGGTATCACTGATAAGGACGCGGTGCTAAACGCCGTCACGACAACGAAGCCACGTGTTCTCATCAACGCGGCCGCATACACCGCCGTAGACAAGGCAGAATCAGAGCCCGCCGCGGCTTTCGCCATTAATCGTGATGGCCCGAAACACCTCGCCCATGCCTGCGCTGAAGCTGGTATCCCCCTCATCCATATTTCGACGGACTATGTTTTCGACGGGACAAAAGAGAGTCCTTATGGCGAGGGCGATCACGCCGCGCCATTGGGAACCTATGGCGCGAGCAAACTGGCTGGGGAAGACGCCGTTCGCGACGGCCTCCAACAGCACATCATCCTGCGAACGGCCTGGGTCTATGGGGTCCACGGCAATAATTTCGTTAAGACAATGCTCCGATTGGCCGAAACACAGAGCAAACTTCGCGTTGTAAATGATCAGCACGGCTGCCCAACTTTCGCCGGTGACCTTGCTGATGCCATCTTAGATATTGTTCAGCACATTATATTCCGGACCGTACCAAAGGACGGCTACGGCACATTTCACTGCACAGGCTCAGGCCGCACAACATGGAATGGGTTCGCCGAGAAAATCTTCGAGTTCGCCACGACAGATGTCGACAAAAGACCGGCTATCGAAGGAATCGCAACAACCGAATACCCAACGCCAGCACGGCGCCCTGCAAATTCCATATTAGACTGTAGCAAATTAACCCATACTTACGGTATCACCCTAAGGCCCTGGCAGGACGCTTTGGCAGATATGCTCCAGCTTACGCTGGCTGAGAGCGCAGACTACGCAAAGGGAAAACAATGAAGGGGATCATTCTAGCCGGCGGGTCTGGCACACGACTACACCCAATCACATATTCGGTGTCCAAGCAGATGCTGCCGATCTACGACAAGCCGATGATCTACTACCCGCTCAGCACTCTGATGTTGGCCGGCATTCAAGACATCCTCATCATTACGACACCTCAAGATGCGGCGGCATTTGAATACCTCCTTTCTGACGGCAGGCAATGGGGCCTTAACATTCAATATGCTCAACAACCCAGTCCAGATGGATTGGCACAAGCTTTCATAATTGGCGAAAACTTTATCGGTACAGACTCTTGCGCGCTCGTATTAGGCGATAATATTTTTTATGGTCAAGGCCTTACAGGCACCCTGAAAACGAACGCATCCCTTGAATCCGGCGCCAGCGTATTTGGGTATCGCGTCCGTGATCCAGAACGGTATGGAGTAGTCGCGTTCGATTCAAACGGCGTCGCAACTTCAATAGAAGAGAAGCCTACTGTCCCGAAATCGAAGTGGGCTGTCACCGGGCTTTATTTTTACGACAATGATGTCATTGAAATTGCCAGAAATCTAAAGCCCAGCCCACGGGGCGAACTTGAGATTACCGACGTCAATCGTCATTACCTAGAGCGCGGTGATCTAAACGTGGTGTGCTTAAGTCGTGGGTTTGCATGGTTTGACACGGGAACATGCGATAGCCTCATAGATGCTGGATCCTTTGTGCAAACCATTGAGCGTCAGCAAGGACAGCGCATTGGTGTCCCAGAAGAAATCGCATTTTCAAACGGGTGGATTAACGCCGACAAGCTTCTCGAACTTGGAACAGCGCTGAAAAAAAGTGGGTACGGAGAATACCTTCTACAGATCGTGGAAGACGCTAACGCGTAGCATCAGCCGTGAGTGCGGTCGACATCAACCATCAACCTAAATAAAAGTGTCGCGGCGCACACGTTGAGACCAAGCGCCGCAAGCCACCACGCCTGCCATATACCAAAGCTTAGTAACCAGATGACTGATGAGGCCGTAATTGTTCCGGCGGCAACAGCAAGCGCTTGCCGATTAGGTGCTCGTCGTACGGTTTGACGAACAGATAGAATTGCGGTGGCTGAGAATAACGCAACACCAACCAAACCAAGCTCAAGCCATATCTGCAAAAACCCATTGTGCGGATGCATAAAAGATGTCCGACCGGCTGCATCCGGTATCAAGCCAGCAGTCTCACCGATAAACCGAGAGGCGTCAAAACCATAGCCGATCAAGACGTTCTCGCTGATCAATTCGCTCACACGGCCCCAAATGGCGATCCGGTAGCCCCAATTTGGATGGACGTTTTCGGTAAACCAAATATGAAAATCCGCTTCTGATGCAAGATACGCAACAACCGGCCAACACAAGGCTCCCAAGCCAATCACGCTCGTGACCACGAAAAAAGCAGGCGCGCGCCAACGTAGGACTAACAAAGAGGACAGCAAGCCTGCCGCTAGGGCGACCGGAACTGCGTCCATCCGGAATGCCGCCGTCAAGACAAGACAAATAGCCAGAAAGAACGAGGGAAAACGCCACGACTGTGTTTTGAGATACAAGAGGGCCGCGACAGGAAACGACAACCCAGACAATAGCACCAGTCCGCCATTCATTACATTCAGAAGGCGGTCTGTAGTTTGCCCGTCGCGCACCAGGCCGACCAAAAAACCACCAGTGATCCGCTCTATTAGTAACACAGCCAACAACCCAAACGCGGCATAGATGATTGGTATAGCAAGCCGCTCTAGTTTGTCCCTAGGCGTTTGATCAATACCCACACACACAACAAGTGCCAGCCCAATAACGATCGCCCCTTTTATCCAAGCCATCGCGGAGAAGTGTGGCGCCCACATAAAAGACGTCAACGTCCATATTAGTATCGCGCAGAAGACTAGCCCAGAGTTGGTTCGTAAAATTACTGGGATCAGTTCACGTCGTTTAATGCTTTGCCCTAGTAACACGGCCGCAGCACTTAGGGTTAGCATGACCACTGTCGCATCTTTGAACCAAGCCACCAGCGGCACGGACATAAGTGCAATCAAGATTAAGAACTTTGTGTGTTTCACATTAGTCCTCCAGGCAACCTTGAAAAATTTGGTGGAGCTTAGCTGCAGCGACAGTCGTATCGTATTTCTCGAGCGCTTCTTCCTGGGCCCTCACACCCAACTTTTGCGTTAAGGTGTGGCCCCCATAAAGCTGCATAAGTCGGTCGTACCAATCCTGTTCCGTTCGGCATTGAAACCCGGTTTGACCGCTAGTGACTAAATCACGCGCAATACCGACAGGAGAGACCAATGAGGGTTTACCAGCCGCCATATATTGGATGATCTTGTATCCACTTTTGCTGCGATTCCATTCTGTATCTTCCAGCGGGCAAAGCCCGACCGTGATCTCAGAAAAGAACTCGGCCTCCCCTAACTCATCCCACGACGACCGCTTGGCTTCAACACCTTGCAAATCTATATCGCCAGCGCCCATCAGCACACATCTGGAACCCGTTTCCGACAAGAACTTTTTGAGGGGTCCCAGTACCATAGGCAAAGATTGTTGCGCCGTTACCGGTGTGCCGATCCACCCCACGGTGAATCTCGTGCCTTTGGACCGGATAACCTTATACCGGGATACATCAACAGCGCTGGGGACTTCGTAAAGGTTATTCACGCCAGCCGATTCCGCAAAACTCGCCAGCGTTTTATTGCCGACAACAACAGCTTGCGCATGGCGCATAAGAGATTCTGTCTTATCTTGATAAAGCGCACGAATAATGCGTGACCTGGAATTCTTGTAGTAAAGGTGATGCGCGTCATCAAAATCAATAACGACGGGCTTACGAGCAAGAAGCACCTTTTCTAACCCGACGGGTAAAAACGGTAGGACCTCTCTCTGCAACCAAATAATATCTGCGCTATTGTGGCCCAAGAGCTCCCACAGCCGGTTAATGAAAGCAGCTGCAACCATCGCCGGAGACCTCGCCCCATCAGCATAGAGTCGCGTGAGATATTCGCGCGACAACAAAGGTTGGACGGCGACCTGCATCCCCATGCGCTCCAGATGCGGCACATACTGGAGGAACCTAACCCGACTACTAGCGCCCATTCGGTCATATCGGGTTAAGGCTAGAATACTGGCCGTCATAAAAGAGTGATCAATTCTAAGTTCGGGGCCCACTCCCGGGTTTCGGAAGAGCAGTCCCTGTGAATAAATTTAGCGCCAAAAGTCTATAGGCCTGAAGCACACCGCCCAGACCCACAGCGCCTTTGCACAGCATAGCCTGCAACACCCGAACTGGAAACTCGATCGCGACAGAAGCCACCGCCAAGGAGGCCAGGCCTAAACCCCCAAAGTGCAGACCGGCATACGTCACCCGACTCCGAATATGGAGCGCAAGAGAGACCCCTGTATTTTGGGAGCTGGAAACACGACCGATGTGGGTTACATGTGCGTCCTTAAGGTAATGGCTTTGGTATCCCAGGTTATTGACGCGTGCAGACAGGTCGACATCCTCATAATAGAGAAAAAGCCGCTCATCGAAGCCGTTAATCTCCTCAAAGACAGAACGCCGAATCATAAGTGCAGCCCCCATAACCTGGCCAACAGTGCGACTTTTCCCGTGCGCTTCCAAAGACAGGTAGGGATAACTGCTAACACCACCCATGCGGTGCCAGCCTATCGTCCTGAGCATCAGACCGGTCAGTGACGGCAATCCAGAGCAAGAGGTTGCGACGGCACCGGTTGAGTTTCTAATTTCCGGCCCTACGATTCCAACGTTTACGTTCTGCGGATCACTTAAGAATTTCACCATGGGCGCAAGGGAGCTCTCATCGACGACTGCGTCTGGGTTTAGGAAGTAAATCGCTGGAGCATTTCCGCTTGAAGCACCCATGTTACAGGCGGCCCCAAAACCTATATTGGCGGCGTTCGTCTTGATATCAACTTTACCGACGGCTTGAACGTCTGAGGTGAAAGTTAGGGATTTATCACCGTTGTTAATCACAAAAACCCGGGCGTCTATGCTACCCTTGCGCGCGGCATCAAACACCGCCCCCACGCATTTGACAGTGTGGGTAGCAGATTTATAGTTTACGATAACAACGTCGACGTCCGTCATTTTGGTCCTTGGGCGTGTCATGGGCGATTAATGCCGTATCTAATCAACACAATAAATGATGAATACGCAAATGAGTGCTGAGAAAAAGCCACGCGTCTGTGTCGCTATCATTAGTTACAATTCGACGGCGACCCTGGCGCGCTGCCTTACCAGCCTTGATGCGCAGACCTACACAGACTTCTCCATTGTTTTGATTGATAATGCATCCGACCAAAAACCAACGGGTTTTCTTTCTGGCCTTTCCGCCCCTATCTCTTACATGGAGATGGACGAAAACCTAGGTTTTGCGCCAGCCATGAACGTGGCTCTGAAAGCGACAGAAAGTGAATTCTTAGTCGCCCTCAACCCTGACGCTTTCCCCAAACCAGACTGGCTGAGCGAATTGGTCGCTTCAGCAGACCAATATCAAGATTTTGCGGCATTTGGGTCGCTCCAAATCAGCGCAGCTGACTCCACGGTTATTGATGGTTTCGGGGACAACTTGCTGGCCTGGGGGCCAGCGTGGCGAGGCCAGACTCCACCCCAAGACAGCGATACCGCAGACTTATATGAATGCTTCGGTGTTTGCGCGGCGGCAGCCCTGTATCGTGCAGATACATTGCGTCAGATCAACGGATTCGATGACCGATTCTTCTGCTTTTATGAAGATATCGACGTGTCATTCCGCCTGCGCCTTACGGGTCATAAATGCGGCATTGTAAAAACAGCAGTTGTCGACCATGTCGGTGGCGTAAGTTTTGAAGGAAAATCTGATTTCGCGCAGTACTTAATGGCCCGCAATCAATGGTGGGTTCTTATTAAAAACATGCCCGCCGCCTTGCTTGTTTTAATTCTTCCCTGCTTTACGGTGATGCAATTCTACTCGTTTATCAAAAACCCCCGATCAGCGCGCATGCAGGGGCTACGAGAAGGATTAGGCCGGACAACAGAAATTCTTAAGTCACGACGGGACGTACAGAGCACACGAACACTCACAGTGTCCGCACTAAGTCATATGCTTAACTGGAGTTTCGGCGATTTCAAAGACAAAGTGAGCAGGGCAACGCGCGTTGATCGCTCAAATTAGGGGGTCATAGAGACCCACGATCGATTGAGATCTGGGATACGTTTAGCCCAACTAATCCGTGACGAGCGGAGCTTGAAATCACGTCAAAAATAACCGCGTCATGCAGCCAATGACGCTGGATATGGTCATCCATAACCCCATCAGCGATCGCAACCGTAAGCGCGTAACTACCCGTAGCCAACGCCGGCCAAGCAAACCGAAAGCCGGCAGAGACATGTTCACCGGGCGCAAGCGAAGCACCTGAACTCGAATCAGTGGCAGAGTTCTCTCCCAGTAAATTCTGGCCTAGGCGATCCTTAATGTAGAATCCAAAAATTGGCCTGTCGACTGCTTCATCAGCCCGCACAAAGATACGAAGGTCTACAATTTGGCCATCGGACATCTTGAGCAACCGTTGCCCCGTCTCAGCATCCCAAACCCCTGCATCCACGACCACCGCACCACCGCTCCCGAAACTATTTGCCACAGAATTGAAAGGTGAGCATGTCGTTACGCCTGGCGGAGCTAGAGGCGGAGCGGAGCCACCACCGATTTCCGCCCACTGCCCATTTAGTTGAAAGGCAGTTTGATCAGAGGAACTCGATGCCGTGAGAACAGGGTTGGGTGTCTTATCTTGGCCTGGCGTATCAGAAGACTCATCGCGGAATAAAGACTCAACGTATCGCTCGCAGATGCGTCCGGCTTCACCCTCGGCCTTAAGACTTCCATGTTCGAGCCAGATCGCACGGTCACACAAGCCAGCAACAGAACCAAGGTCGTGGCTGACAAAGAGAATTGATCCATTGCGCTTGAAGTCCTTCAGGAAGCGCATGCATTTCTGTGTGAACCTTGCGTCACCGACAGACAATGCCTCATCGATAATAAGTACATCTGCGTCCACATGCGCGGCGACAGAAAAGGCGAGCCGCATAAACATGCCGCTCGAATACGTCTTCACAGGGCGATCAACGAATTCGGCGAGTTCAGAGAACGCAATAATATCGTCCATGCGCTCCTCTATTTGAACGCGACTTAACCCGAGAATCGTGCCGTTTAGATAAACGTTCTCGCGACCTGTGAAATCTGGTTCAAACCCTGCACCCAATTCCAAGAGGGCAGCAACACGCCCAGACACTGCTACGTCTCCCGCCGACGGCATAACGGTTCCCGTGACAATTTGAAGAAGGGTGGATTTTCCGGCACCGTTCTCTCCGATAATTCCAACCGTCTCTCCTCGCCGAACGTGGAACGTCACATCCTTTAGGGCGTGGAACTTTGGGTAAGAGCGCCATGGCATCAAGAGATGCAGTAGACGCTCAGATGATCGATGGTAAAGCGTGTAGGCCTTTGAAACGCTGGAGGCCGAGATAACATGGCCGCTTGGCTTTTGGCCGTCTGTCGCCTCGGTCACGCCCGATTGATTAGAGGACATCAGCGAAACTCTTCCTAGCGTAGCGAAAAAACAACAAACTGACGGATGCGACAATCCACGCAACGGCTGTATATAAAGCCAAACCAACCCAATCAGGTTGCAAGCCATCAAGCAATACGCGTCGCAACTGCAAGACAAGGAATGTCACTGGATTAAACATGATGACCGTTTGCAGCCCCGGGCCTAGACGATCGATCGAATAAAAAATGGGCGAGAGGAAAAGAACGCCCGTCATAAGCAAGCCGACAATATGTTGGATGTCGCGAAAGAAGACGCCGATCGCAGATAATAACCAGCTAAGACCGAGCAAGAGGAGAATAAAGGGAAGGAAGATAAGAGGGGCATATAGCGCCGTTACCGGTATCGCGCCCTTAATCACCATCACGGCCACCAGCAAAACACCGGTACTGATGAGTGCATGAAAAACCGCCCCACCCACTGTAACCAGCGGGAGAACTTCAAGGGGGAAAACCGCTTTTTTGACTAGGTTAGTGTAGTCAATAATGGCACCTGGCGCACTCCCAACCACGTCAGCCATTAACCAAAACACCAGCAAACCGACGAAAAGGTAAAGCCCAAAAGACGTGGTGTCGCTAGCGGCATCCGTACCGGCCCACCGGCTTTGCAGAATCACACCAAACACAAAGGTGTAAATAACCAAGGTGAATAATGGCACGAGAATTGTCCAGAGAAGGCCAAAGACACTCAAGCGATAACGCCTAGAAATCGAGCGGTTCAGAAACTGACGAAAGACAAGAGAATGACGAAACAGAACCCAAGGAGGTAGTAAAATGTCGAGATACTGACCCGGCCGTGGCCGGTCTGAATTGTTAGGCGTCATAAATTTTCTCGTGCTGAATCATCTGGAAAATGCAACGCGATCAATAACGTCGCGGACAGTCGCCATCTCATTCGGATCTGATATGCCTAGAGACCTTTGCACGGCTTCGGATAAAATCGTAATGCGGCGCCTTGCTTCGACTGTGGCAATCAAAGCATCATGTGCATTTTTTGCCTCAGGCTCGACTTGGCCAGAGTTGGGCACGGTGTTGCTGCCATCGGTCTTGTAATAATAGTCACCTATTCGCGTATTCACGAGAGTGAAGTCAGACTCGTAGAGTGCACAGACACGCAGGAGCCAATCGTAATCTTCTTGCATTACCATCTTTGTTTCAAAAAAGAGTGGGGCTCCGGTCATCCGATCACGATCCAAAACGTAACTGTGCAAAGGGCAAAAATTATTGCGGAAAAGATCAATGAGCCCAGCCCCATAGAACCCGGGGACAACTTCCTCCATTGTGTACAGATACCGTTCGTACACATTGAGTAGCATGATTCTGACAGCAGCAAACGCAATAGCTGCGCGGCTTTCCTTAAGACGCGACACAAGCAATTCGTAAGCCTCGGGATACAAGACATCATCGTAGTCAAGAAAAGACAAATACCTGCCCCTCGCACTCCTTAGACCAAGGTTCAGCAGCTCTGAGCGTGCATCTTTAGGCTCTGCTTGATCCCAATTCAAAATCGTCAATGTAACCTCATCGTCACCATCGATCATTCTAGTCAAGGCAGTGCGGATAACTTCTGTGTCACTATCTGAGAATCTTTGCGTCGCAAGAATAATATTGAGCGGCCGGTAGCTTTGGCCAATCAGCGAGAACACGCAGCGCTCCAACTCCATCAATCGGCTGACGTCGTGAAACCGAACAATCGTATCCATTTGTCCTGACATAGCGTTACCAGCGCGTCTCAGAGAAACTGAAGCCGTGCTCAAAGTCGACATGCCGTTTCCAGTCTTCTGAAACGCACGTCAAATCCCCTTCAGGAGACGGGAAACCTAGCTCGCTAAGCTTATCCGTCAGCGATTTCGCAAACTGTTCGTTACCCCAACGTTGCGCGAGCCGAACGCCAGATGTGTAGATCATGCGTAAAACCTCTGCGTCTTGCTCCCGGTTACTCACTTCATGGAGAAACAAAGCGCGCGGACACATACGCAACACAAAACCATTGGCGCGCGCGCGCCACGACAAATCGACGTCTTCACAGTACATAAAGAAGACCTCATCAAACCCGCCAAGCTCATCGTAGGCGCAACGAGGAATGGCCAGACACGCCCCCGAAATCCAAGGGGTCTCGAAAGTAAACGGATCGTATTGCTTAGGGTGCTCGGATGGAAACTGCATAGCTTCAACCAAGACGCGCTTCCCTTGCGCCTCCATCATCTGAAGGATAGCTGCTATTGCACCGTGATTAAACGCGCCGTCTGGATTGGCTGCAATGTAAACATCTGCACCACCTTCAAAAGCAGCTTTCATGAGTCGATTGTGAGCCGCGCCAAAACCGATATTGCCTTCACTTGGTAGATGAACTACGGACCTGCAGCCTTGGGTTGCCGTTTCCGATGATGCGCCATTGTCGATCAATAAAACGTGCCCCGTTGATTTCAAGCCTGCCTGTTCAAGGGCGCGGCGCGCGCTCTGCACAATACGGCTAATTTGTCTTTCCGAATTGTTGTAGGTCACGACGCCGACAAAAACGCTGGTCGCGGGGTCAATATCTATATCTGACCCCAACGCGTTATCTTGCAGCCGAGACACGAGCCCGTCAGCAGGCGCTGGCATGGGGTCTGGGTGATTAACCCTGGGCTCCGGCAAGTCGGGCCCGAGGAGAGAGACGTTGTGTTTATGCATGAACAAGCTAAGGGGCTCATGGGGATCAATTGGAATGATTGCGGGTGTGTTCCCCATCAGCGGAATGTGCGAAATCTTCAACCACTTAAAACCAGCGCGCTCACACACATAGAAGTACAGACGCTCGATCGCATGGGCCAGCGTCGCATCAGTCTGATTGCTTTCTGCCGCAAAATCTTCAAATGTTAGATTGAGGTCGAGCAACGGCTTCATAGAAGCCGAGCGTGCCCAAAACATCGAACCCGATGGAAAATCTAGAACTTTCTTTTCTTCAATTTTGAACCCCATGCGCTTGGCAAGGCCGTGGGCAATCTTAAAATTACCTCCCCAATTAATCCAATGGCGCACGGGCTCAAAGTGCTGCGCTGCAACAAAACCAAGGTCAGGCGTGCTGTTAAAGGCTTCAAACACACTATGCACGATCTCTTTAGACCCAAGCAGGGTCTCCAAGAGGTACCCGCGCCAATTGGCCAAGACCCCCGCATGATTGGAACATTTAGAATGAAGATGAAGAACGAAGTCGTATTTATCGTAAACGTCACTGAAACCGATGAGTTTAGGCGCAATATCGCGACCCCGGTTCTCGGTTAAACGAATTTCGACAGCCCCCACCTTCCAGTTCTCAAAAAAGCGTTCGATGATTATCTTTTTTTCAGGTCCATCAGTTGAAATGTAAACATCAAATGGAAACGGAATATTCTTAAAGTAGCGCTGAAATTCTGGAGTCATACACTCGTAAAACATATGAACAATGACTGCCAGGCGCGGCGGCGAAGCAATAAGGTTAACATTGAACGGCACAGCAACACTGTGATCAATCCCTATGGGACGAGCGACCTCACGCTGCGTCACCTTCTCAGGTCGATTGGACGAAGACTTCTGTTTGCCCTGCGTCGCAGCCCAGCCTCGGTAAATAGCGGTTCGCCCGATCACTGGCTTTGCCAACATGAACGAACGGTCCTTGATGCGTTGCTTTCTGGTGCCTGATATTGGAGCCAGACGATAAATTTTACGGAGAGTGCGTTTAATTGCATGTCCAAGCGCACCGAGCGCCATGCTTAGAAAGCGACGAAGAAACCGAATGGGCGCAGTAATACGCCAACTCGTAGAGTTCTTTAGGCCTAGTATCACTCGTTCGCGGTTTTGCAGTTCAGATTCGACGGAAACGCTCCACGCCCTCTGCGCGTCATACTTTTTTATAGCCTCTTCATTCTGTTGCTCCGCCCGCAGTTCGGTCGCAGCAACTATATCGCTCAGCTCCACTTCATTTTTATACGCGCGCGCTGCGGCGACCTCAGCTTCTTCACGCTGAGCAGCTAATTGGCCCTCCATATGTTCACGCTGTACTGCAGCATCACGCTGGGCTGCCATAT
>JAPKDQ010000016.1 GCA_028822445.1 Rhodospirillaceae bacterium
CAGCCTTAAGGTGCGTATAGCGTTTAAGCATCTTCAGGTCCTTGTGACCTGTAATAGCTGATACCTCCATGATGTTAAGACCTAGTTCAAAGAGCCTAGTTGTAGCTTCATGTCTTAGGTCATGTAGATGAAGATCACTAATCCCAGCACGTCTACAGGCTCTACCCCACAATCCTCTTAATGCTGTCTCTGATAGGGGAAAGACCTTCCCTGATATATGTACAGGCAAGTCATTGAGGGTTGCTATGGCTCTTGTTGAGAGAGGCACTGTTCTACTATCCCCGTTCTTAGTCATGGGGAGATAGACTGTCCTGTTGTTGACCTTTAAGTGCTGTCTCTCCAGCCCTAGAAGCTCACCACGCCTCATGGCAGTTTCTATGGAAAGTATGGCCAGTGGTAGCAGGTATGGGTTCCTGCTCTGGCTACAGGACCGCAGGAGACGTTCTTCTTCGCCATCCTCCAGCCTTCTGTCTCTTGGCTTATTCTCTTTAGGTTTGCTTATCAGGCGTACTGGATTGCCATTCATAGGCATATCCCATTCCTTATTGGCAGTCTCAAAGACGTGGCTAATCAAGCTTAATTCTTTTTTAACCGTGCTTCCGGAGACTTCCCTTAATCTTTGGTTCCTATACTTGATCAGATGGCTTGGTTTTAGATAACCAAACTTGGTTGCCGCCATAGGGTCACGCATGAGCTTCCTCAGCCTGATGGCTTCAACCTGGTGGCCTCTCTTACTTGGTGTCACTTCAGACAGGTATCTCTTGAGGACCTCTCCTAGTGTTTCTTCAGCCTTCTCATAGCCTGTGGTGAGCAGACCTTTTTCTATTTGTATTTCTGTCTCTCTTGCCCATTGCACAGCATGAGACTTCAGATTGAAGGTTTTGGTTATTGTGGGGTAATTAGACAGGCGTATTCTGGCTTGCCATTTGATGATGTCTTTGGATTGTTTCCTTGTGATCGTTGCCATTTTTCATTCCCATTGGTGCGAGATTGGTGCCAATGGAAATACGAGCAAAAGGTTTAAATATCAGAGGATATTAAAAAGCTTTGAAAACTGCGTATTACAGCGTCATAGCCTAAAAAGCGGTGTCTGGCGTGACAGGCCAGCGCTCTAACTAGCTGAGCAACACCCCCGCGATGGTGTTGCGCATGGTGTAATCCACGCTACCCACATAAGTCAATTATTCCTGCACGCTAATTTGCAAAACCTACGTTTTTAAACAGTTAACTTCGACTTATCGACCTTCCCCGTGGCCCCTTTTGGCAAATCAGGAACAAAATTTATAATGCGCGGATATTTATAGGCCGCCATTTGCAATTTGCAGAATTCGATTATGTCCTGAGCCGTAGGATTTGTTTCGGATTTTAGGACTAAAAACGCGCAAATTTCTTCCCCCAAATCGCGATCAGGAACAGAAATTACTGCCGATTCACTTACATCAGGATGGGCGTTTAACACGGTCTCTACTTCGCCAGCAGCAACCGTGTAACCACCCCGCAGAATAACTTCTTTCTTGCGACCGACGATGCTCACTAAGCCTTCAGGGCTAATGGTTGCCAAATCACCGGTCTTGAACCACCCCGCCTCCATCACCAACTCGGTGTCTTCAGGGCGGTCAAGGTATTCGGTCATGCAGGAGCCACTTTTGATCCAAAGTTCACCGGTCTGCTCGCCGTCTAAATTATTTCCATGGTCATCAACAATTTTAAGGGAAACACCTTTCGCTGCATGTCCAATAGACTGCGCTGTTTCGACGGTATCTACTGGTGAATAACAAACCGGACGAAACAGCTCGCTCATGCCGTAGCCGCGAACAATCCTAACGCCGGTGGCAACCTGCCAGCTTTCCGCTAGCTCCCAAGGACACGGCGCAGCACCACTCGTGGTAAATCGCAGGCTAGACAGGGCATCTCGATCCACCTCGCCCGCATCCAGCATCCGCCGGAACATCGTTGCAACACCACAGAAGATCGTTGCCTGACTACTTTTAATCGCTGAGAGTACTTCTTCAACGCCGAATCGCGGTAGGACCACGCTGCATGCGCCCATCAACAAAGGCGCCATCACAGTGCCAAACAGTCCGTATGAGTGGGCGAGCGGCAATACCGACAAGACAACGTCGTCAGTTTCAATCGCCAGTGATGACTCGCACCACATCTCCAAACCAATTCTCACAGAACGATGTGACAGGACTGCACCTTTAGGCACGCCGGTACTGCCAGAGGTGAATAAGATTATGGCTGGGTCTTCGGCGTCAACATTTACAGCCGAGAACTCTTCGCTGCTCTCTGGAATGCAATCAAGAACCAATGCCGGGTTGAGCAACGATAATACCTGATCGCGCTCTTCGGACTTCAAACGAACATTAAACGGCGTAACGACACATCCGGCCTTAAGCCCACCAAAGACACCGATAATTATATCCAGGGGATCGTCGAGACAGATGGCGAGCCGTTGGCCGGGCAAAATACCTATGCTTTGAAGAAAGGTGGCAACCGCCCCCGCCTTTAGATCAAGGTCCCGCCATGTGTAGCTGCGCTGATCTCCGATGAGAACGGTTTTATCAGCATACGTTAATGCTGCGGCATCAAAGCTTGAAGCAATATTTGCCGCCATTCCGTTACGACAAAATCGATTTCACGTCGACTCCATCCCAGACATCTTCCGGGAAACGGTGACGGGGCGTAAATTCGCTAAGCAGAGGCTTAGCCGTTGCGTCCATTCCCCACTTTGCCGTAAAGCCATCATCACCCGCGGTAGATGGGTCGAGATCGGATCCCCGGGCGTTGCTGATAAGCACCATGTCGCGGTCAGGCTGGCATCTTGTCGCCAGAGCCCAGTTGACTTGTCTTTCATTATAAATATCGACGTCCTGGTCGACCACAACAACGCGCTTGATATACAGGTCAGCACCAAACACAGCCATGATTGCGTTCTTGGCCTGCCCCTTGAGACGCTGCTCAATTGAGACATAGCAAGTAAAGGGGCTTGGAACTCGCACAGCTTTGACCGACGGAACCATCGAGCGCACCGCGCGGAAAAGGTTTGCTTCCATCGGAATTGTCGACAGCAGCATGTGGTCAAGATGGCCAACATTCATGTCATAGAAATAGGCGCCCTTACGGTGCGTAATGGCTTTTACCTTAACGACTTCGCGTTCCCGCGCGCCGAGGCTGTAGCCGGTAAACTCACCAAAAGGCCCTTCATTCACAGTCGCCCCCGGCAAGATCTCGGCCTCGATAATTAGCTCGGCGTGGGCAGGTACAGAAAGATCAATTGTCTCGCAGCGCACCATTTCAAGCGGCTCGTCAAACAATCCCCCCATGATATGGGTCTCGTCCTCATCGACAGAGCCTATGGAGAGCGCTCCTAGAGCAATCGCCGGATGTACACCAATAGCAAATGCGACAGGAAGTGCCTCACCCTTTGCCTCAGCCATCTTGTGGAATTCCCACAAATGTTTGCCAAGTGTAAGGTGGATGGAGGTTGTGTCTTTACCGGTGATCATCAAACGATTGTAGGCACAGTTATAGATGCCGGTTTCCGGGTCTTTGGCGAATGAAATAGCCGCGGTGATATACGGACCACCGTCATCCCCATGATGCACGATCTGCGGCAGAGCGAGCATATCAACATCCGCCCCTTTGATGATCACGTCTTTACAAGGACCAGTATTAATTTCCTTCGGCGGAATTGGGTTTTCCATCGCCGCAAGAAACTTCTTCTGCATCTCACGAGGTCCAACCCCCATCGCCATCCCAAGCCGCGGTCGGCTGGCATGAAGATTAGTCATGACCTTAAAGTCAGTCCCTTTAACATTTTCAAAGACGAAGACTGGGCGTTTCTTCGCCTCCTGCTCGGTTTTTACGACCGTTGCCGTAATTGTATGAGCCGGGTCTATCTCATCCGAGACAGATACGAATTCATCCGGACGCTCCGCTTTAATCCTGTCGATAAAAGAAAGAAAATCTTGTGCCATTGCTGCTAATCACCAATTTGCGTCATAGGAAGCATATGTGTGCGAAAGCCGCACAAAATACTAATTTCGTTGGGCAGTCAACAATCCCGCGCCTGTGGCCTTTAAGGTCCGACTAAGTGATCGTTCGCAACAGGAATAATGATGTCCGAAACATTGACTGGTGGGCGGTGACGGGATCGAACCGCCGACATCCACGGTGTAAACGTGGCGCTCTCCCAGCTGAGCTAACCGCCCTCTACTCAGTCAACGCGCACCCTATAGCACAGGGTTATCTATTGTAGGAAAGATTTTTCGAAAAAAAATAAAACCGGCCGCCATAAGACGACCGGTTCTAAACTTATCTCAAGAAGAATGTCTGTTAATTAACAGCTTCCTTGAGGCCTTTACCGGCCCGGAATTTAGGCTGGTTCGAAGCAGGGATCTGAATTTTTTCGCCTGTCCGCGGATTACGGCCTTCAGACGCTTTACGCGCCGTTACGCTGAAAGTACCAAATCCAACAAGACGAACATCATTCCCGCCCTTAAGCGATGCTGTTACGGTTTCGAAAACCGCATCAACAGCTTTTGCAGAGTCCGCTTTGGAAAGTCCTGCGCTGGAAGCCACATTGGCTACGAGATCGTTCTTATTCATTGTACGCCCCTTCTAATCATGGAAGGTAAGAAAAATGGCCCTTTTTAGAGACCGCTACGCCACGGCTATAATAACTTTAGCCGGCAGGATCTAAGGATAGGCGTTCAGTTTCTCCCCCGTCAATCGCAGAAACCGACGATTATTGACGGAAATTGGCGGTTTTTAGCGATTTTCGCGAATCACCCGCGGGAACAGGAAGATTCGATCCGAATTTTAGTTAGTGGGTGACTACGCCACCAACGTCTTTTTCGGGCTGATCGGAGGTCGACACAGGATCAACATCTGGCCATTCAATGGGCACGAGTTTTCTCACCAGAGCTAGATCGAGAACTTCGTCTGCAGTCGTCACCGGTATAATCTCCAGCCCTCGTTTTACGTTGTCTGGAATATCGGCGAGATCCTTTTCATTGTCTTTAGGGATCAAAACTGTCTGGATACCGCCTCGTAAAGCGGCCAAAAGTTTCTCCTTGAGCCCACCAATCGGCAGCACACGGCCACGTAGTGTAATTTCACCGGTCATGGCGATATCCTTGCGGACTTCGTTCCCGGTCAGAGCCGATACCATAGAAACACACATAGCAACGCCCGCTGAAGGCCCATCTTTTGGCGTTGCGCCCTCTGGAACGTGCACGTGAATATCGTTCTTTTCGAATGCTTTTGGTGAGATACCGAATTCAACCGATCTAGATCGTATAAACGACCGAGCCGCCTGAACGGATTCTTTCATCACGTCACCAAGTGTTCCCGTATGAGCGACATTGCCTTTACCAGGCATCATAACTGCCTCGATAGACAATAGCTCACCACCGACCTCGGTCCAGGCCAGGCCAGTGGTAACGCCAACGAGGTCATACTCTTCGACCATGCCGTAGCGGTAGCGCTGAACACCAGCAAACTTTTCAAGATTACGTCGTGTCACTCGAACGCTTTTGGCATTCTTCGTGAGAACGTGACGCACCGCCTTCCGGGTTAGGTTAGCAATCTCGCGCTCGAGATTCCGAACGCCGGCTTCACGCGTGTAGTACCTGATCAGATCGCGTAATGCGTCATCAGAGATGGACCACTCGCCTTTTTTGAGACCGTGTGATTTTATTTGCTTCGAAATTAAATGCTGTTTGGCAATCTCGACCTTTTCATCTTCGGTATAACCGGAAATTCGGATCACTTCCATACGGTCCAACAGTGGCGCTGGAATGCGCAATGTATTTGCCGTTGTGACAAACAGCACGTCGGAAAGGTCATAATCGACTTCAAGATAGTGGTCGTTAAAGGTGTTGTTTTGCTCAGGGTCCAAAACCTCGAGCAGCGCTGACGAAGGATCTCCACGCCAGTCAGCCCCCAGCTTGTCGATCTCATCCAACAAGAAGAGAGGGTTAGACTTCTTGGCCTTTTTCATACTTTGTATGATCTTACCCGGCATGGAACCAATGTAAGTCCGACGATGACCTCTAATCTCCGCCTCATCACGGACACCGCCTAGTGATATCCTTACGAAGTTTCGGCCCGTCGCAGAAGCTATAGACTTGCCAAGTGAGGTCTTACCAACGCCAGGGGGGCCGACAAGGCATAAGATAGGTCCTTTGACCTTACCGACCCGCTGCTGTACTGCGAGATACTCGAGAATCCGTTCTTTGACCTTCTCAAGCCCGCAATGATCCCTATTCAGGATGTTCTCCGCAAATTTTAAGTCTTTCTTGACCCGGCTGCGTTCTTTCCATGGGATATTAAGAATCCACTCGAGGTAATTCCGAACAACAGACGCTTCCGCAGACATCGGGCTCATCGCCCGCAATTTCTTAAGTTCTGAGGTTGCCTTTTCCTTGGCTTCCTTTGTCAATTTAGTCTTCTCGATCTTTTCTTCGATCTCACCAGCTTCATCGCGTCCGTCTTCGCCCTCACCCAACTCTTTCTGAATGGCCTTCATTTGCTCATTCAAATAATACTCGCGCTGGGTCTTCTCCATTTGCCGTTTGACACGATTGCGAATCCGCTTTTCGACCTGCAGAACACCAATCTCCGATTCCATCAACGAGTACTCACGCTCAAGACGTTCGGTGATCGTCGCAAGCTCCAGAAGTTCCTGCTTTTCGGCAATCTTCAAGGCAAGATGTGACGCCACTGTATCAGCGAGCTTACTCGGTTCTTCTATCTGGTTAAGCGATACGAGAACCTCAGGCGGAATCTTCTTATTAAGTTTTATATACTGCTCAAATTGAGAAATAACCGAACGGGCAAGTGCCTCATGTTCCTCCGGATTTTCATCTGAATCTGGTAGCAATTCTGCTGTAGCTTCAAAAAACTCTTCGTTGTCCGAGAAACCCGAAATTGCTGCGCGCTGCGTACCTTCAACAAGGACCTTTACAGTACCATCCGGCAATTTCAAAAGCTGGAGAACAGTGCCCACCGTGCCAACATTATAAATATCGTCGGGTTTAGGGTCGTCATCACCGGCATTCTTTTGGGTGACAAGCAGTATTTTCTTGTCGTCCTTCATAACATCTTCGAGGGCGCGAACTGATTTCTCGCGGCCGACGAAAAGCGGCACGATCATGTGGGGGAACACCACAATATCGCGCAAGGGCAAGACGGGAAAAATTGAACCTTGGGCCAACTCCGACATGGTACCTCTTACTTTATAATTACGTCGGTATTGCCACCGACTACCAATGAAATAATCTAACCGTTAGATGGGGTTGCAATATTTGGAAATCAACCGCCAGATCAGGAGGCGCTGGATCCCAAATCTTCACGGCGATCAGAATAGATGTAGAGCGGTTTAGCTCTGCCTTCGACAACCTCGCCACTGATAGCGACTTCCTCAATACCCTCAAATCCGGGCAGTTCGTACATCGTATCGAGCAAGATCGCTTCAAGAATGGACCTCAGTCCTCGGGCCCCCGTTTTGCGCCCAATCGCTTTCTTGGCGATCGAATGCAACGCGTCATCAGCGAAGCTCAAAGCAACATCTTCCATTTCGAACAATGTAGCATATTGTTTCACAAGAGCATTCTTGGGTTTAACCAGAATTTCGACCAGTGCCTCTTCTTCCAACTCTTCAAGAGTTGCAATTACTGGCAACCGACCGACAAATTCGGGAATAAGACCAAACTTCAGCAAGTCTTCAGGCTCAATCTCTCGCAAGAGTTCACCGGTTTTGCGCTCATCAGGTCCCGCAACATCGGCACCAATACCAATTGAGCTGCCCTTACCACGCGATCCGATAATTTTCTCAAGTCCGGCAAAAGCACCACCACAAATAAACAGGATGTTTGTGGTATCCACTTGAAGGAATTCCTGCTGCGGGTGTTTGCGACCACCCTGCGGTGGCACGCTGGCGACAGTCCCTTCCATGATTTTCAACAATGCCTGCTGAACCCCTTCACCCGACACATCACGGGTAATGGAAGGATTATCCGATTTCCGCGAAATCTTATCGACTTCGTCAATGTAAACGATCCCACGCTGAGCCCGTTCAACATTGTAATCGGCGGCCTGAAGTAACTTAAGAATTATGTTTTCGACATCCTCACCTACATAACCCGCCTCGGTTAGTGTCGTTGCATCCGCCATGGTAAAGGGAACATCAAGGGTACGCGCTAGGGTCTGCGCCAAAAGCGTCTTACCGCAACCCGTTGGTCCAATTAGGATGATATTGGATTTCGCGAGCTCAACTTCATCATTTTTGCCGCTATGAGACAGTCGCTTGTAATGATTATGAACCGCAACAGATAAAACCCGCTTGGCATATTGTTGACCGATTACATAGTCATCTAGGACTGCAGAGATGTCAGCAGGTGTCGGCACACCATCACGTGACTTTACGAGGGTCGTCTTATGCTCTTCACGGATAATATCCATGCAGAGCTCAACACATTCATCACAGATGAAAACTGTCGGCCCAGCGATGAGCTTTCGGACTTCGTGCTGACTCTTTCCGCAAAACGAACAATAAAGGACGTTTTTTGCGTCTCCATTACCAGACTTGGTCATCGATACTCCATTGAACTCAGCACCACAGGATTATGTTAGCGGAGCATTTCGCAAGCGTCCATCTGCAAAACTTGGTGGGTTTCCTAGTGTTTTTCCCACCAAGACTGTAATACGTCATGCGATTCCCATACAAAACACTCTCAAGGTTCCCAGGTCACCAGACAGAATTCAATAATCAGTTAATTTGAGCTTATTTATCGTCAGAATCTTCTGGGGAAATATCCGCCCTGGAATCGACGACATCGTCGATAAGACCAAACTCCTTGGCATCTTCCGGAGAGAGGAAACTATCTCGATCCATCCGTTGCTCGATCACTTCAATTGGTTGCCCCGTATGATCGACATAAATTTGGTTCAAGCGCGCCCGCAAACTAAGAATTTCGCGCGCATGAATATCGATATCTGTCGCTTGCCCCTGGAAACCACCTGAAGGCTGGTGGATCATAATCCGCGAATTCGGCAAGCCATATCTTTTGCCTTTGGTACCTGCTGTCAGCAGCAAGGACCCCATCGACGCCGCCTGACCGAAACACACAGTCGAGACATCCGGGCGGATGTACTTCATCGTGTCATAGATAGCGAGACCGGCAGTCACAATGCCACCAGGCGAATTGATATAGAACGATATGTCTTTCGCAGGATTCTCGGATTCAAGATACATCAGCTGTGCGCAGATCAAGCTCGACACATGGTCATCCACCGGGCCTGTCAGGAAAATAATTCTTTCCTTCAGAAGGCGCGAATAGATGTCATAGGCGCGCTCGCCCCGGTTCGTCTGCTCGACGACCATAGGAACCAGGCCATTCATACGCGGTGCGTTCGCAGTCATATTAAACTCGTCCATTTCGCTCACTCTTTATCAGCGGCCTTAGCGCCTGTGCGCTTTGTAGCCTTGGCCTTGGATTTCGATTTCGCCTTTGAACTGCCCTTCTTCGTTTTGTCGTCCCCTGCCGCTTCCGTCGTATCGTCTGGATCACGCGAAAGTTCTTCTATCGTTGTCTCGACTTCTGTGACGGTGGCCATCTCAACAATAAAATCAACCACCTTGTCTTCAAAAATTGGCGCCTGTAGCTCTTGCATCGCTTCGGGGTTCTTTTGATAATATTCAAACACCCGCGCTTCGTGCCCCGGTAACCGTGTAGCTTCTACCTGCATTGCCTTATTCAAATCATCTTGCGTGACGGTAATATTGTTAGATTGACCAACTTCTGAAATTAGCAACCCAAGACGTACCCGCCGAGAGGCTATCTCGCGATAGCGCTCTTTAAGCTCATCTTCGCTCTTCGCCTTATCGTCTTCATCTAACCCATCACGCTCCTTGGCATCCATAACCTGCTTCCAGATCGCATCGAACTCACCATCTAGAATACCCTCAGGCAGCTCAAAGTCATGCGCGTCAGAAAGTTCATCAAGGAGCCCCCGCTTCAGATGTGCTCTGGAGAGCTGGCCGTATTCTCGGCCTAGTTCTTCCCGAACCGCATCCTTCAAAGCCTCGAGGCTTTCCATTCCGTTGGCTTTCGCCAACTCATCGTCAACCGTGACAGGTGTTGCCTCGCGGATTTCTTTAACCGTGACATCGAAAATAAGCTCTTTGCCCTTGAGTTCGTCATTCGGATGATCATCCGGCATCGAAACTGTGACGACTTTAGTACCGCCAGCCTTCGTACCAGTAATTTGTTCTTCAAACCCGGGAAGAAAACCACCAACACCGAGTTCAAGCTCGAAGTCCGTCATTGAACCGCCAGGAAACTCCTCGCCACCGACAGTCCCTTTAAAATCAACGACAACTTGGTCGCCGTCCTTCGAAGCCCGCTTACCGCTGATCTCTTCAAAGTTTTTCCGGCTTTCGGCCAGACGCTGTAATGTTTGATTGATCTCGTCGTCACCAACCTTTACGACTTTGCGTTCAAGCTTGAGTGCTGAGAAATCAACCGGCTTTATCTCTGGCATAAGCTCTACATCAAGCTTGTATTCAAGATCAGCCCCCTCTTCAAAGGTAACTATCTCGACTTTCGGCTCAGATGCGGGTTTTAGCCCTTCATCCGTCAAAGCCTGTTGCCAACTTTCGTTGATGGTCTTCTCAAGGACTTCGCCACGCACGGCATCGCCATAGCGTTTGCGTAACAAAGCAGCCGGAACTTTACCCGGTCTAAAACCAGGGATGGTTACGGTTGCACCAATTTCACCGAGGCGGGTGACGAGTTTTGCCTCAACATCACTTGCCGGAACGACAACGGTGAATTCACGTTTGAGCCCTTCGGCGTTGGTTTCTGTTACTTGCATCGACTTCCTTGCTCATTTTCTGCAGATAAAACTGCCTTGAGTATAACAACGCCACAGGTATCCATAAATGGTACGGGCGGAGGGACTTGAACCCCCACGGCTTACGCCACTAGAACCTAAATCTAGCGTGTCTACCAATTCCACCACGCCCGCCCTGAGCGAACTTTTTAAGGTCTTAGAGGTCAGAGCAGGTGTTATCAAGCCCTACAAAGTACTTTGGGGATGTCTTACCCCCATTCAGATTGAATCACAGATAGAATCCAATGTGAATCCAATTTATTTTTAGGGGTCCCATTGCTGGAATTACTGGAGCGTGAGTGGAGCAAATGGAGCCCCCACCCAAAGAAATACGCCCACCATTGGAGTGAAATTATTTTCAGATTGGAGGTCCTCTTTACTCATTGATACTCTGCAGTTACCTCTTGCAAAAATTCCACCCCAAGAACCTTTCAGGCTTTCTTTAATGCCTTTTCCTTGTGAAAGGTTAACACCTATCAACGTTCTAAGATCTTTTGTCTTCGTTCGGTATTTTCGACCGCCTAATATAAATCTAGGAAGACCCAATTTTATTTTAAAATAACCCTTTCTATCTTTGTAAGGTAAAGACCCTCCTTTAAGGAACAAAATTCCACGCCCGTTCTTCCCATTTATCCATAGCTCTGACCATTTACTATATGGTAAAAAAACTCCGTTCCGCTGCATCTCAAACAATTTTTTGT
>JAPKDQ010000030.1 GCA_028822445.1 Rhodospirillaceae bacterium
AGTCTCAACGATGCAATCAAGCGCGCAACGGACATGCTGATGGCGGGCAAACGAGCGCTGGTCATCGGCTATGGCGATGTTGGCAAAGGTTCTGCCCAAAGCCTTAGGCAGGAGGGCATGATTGTTCGAGTGGTCGAGGTTGACCCGATCTGCGCCATGCAGGCCTGCATGGATGGTTATGAGCTGGTATCGCCTTACAAAGGAGGACTGAACACAGGCAAGCTTGAAGACATTGATGCTGACCTGCTAAGCAAAACTGATCTCATTGTCACCTGCACAGGAAACGTTAACGTCTGCGACGCCAACATGCTCATCAAGGTCGCCTCAAACGCTATTGTTTGTAACATTGGTCATTTTGATACCGAGATTGACACCAAGTTCATGCGCGAAAACTGGAGGTGGCAGGAAGTTAAGCCCCAGGTAGACAAGATCTATCGAAGCGATGACCCCAGCGATTACGTCATCCTGCTTTCTGAAGGTAGACTAGTCAATCTTGGTAACGCTACCGGTCATCCCAGCCGAATCATGGACGGCTCTTTCGCCAATCAGGTTCTGGCGCAAATGTTCTTGTATGAGCGCGCATGGGCAGATCACGACGTCCAACAGCGACAAGAAGTCACCGTCGAAGTACTGCCAAAGGCGCTGGATGAAGAGGTGGCCAGCTACATGGTTCAGGGCTTCGGGGGAGTAATGACCCAGCTTACCAAGGGTCAGGCTGAGTACATCAACGTACCTCAAGAGGGACCTTTTAAGCCCGAAGCTTACAAGTACTAAGCTTGGATTCTGGTCAATGAAAGAAGAGCTAAAGGATCTGCTTGATCTGCTCGATATCGAGCAGATAGAAGCCAATATGTTCAGGGGCGTAAGCCCCGCAGAAGGATGGCAACGTGTCTACGGAGGGCAGGTTATCGGGCAAGCACTGGTCGCCGCCTCTCGGACAGTAGAGGACGAGAGCAGGGCAGCGCATTCTCTGCACGGCTATTTTCTGAGGCCTGGGGATACCACAATTCCCATACTCTACTCTGTTGACCGAATTCGAGACGGCAGAAGTTTTAATACCCGGCGAGTCGTTGCCGTACAAAAAGGTCAGGCTATCTTCAGCATGTCGGTATCCTTTCAGGTGATGGAAGAAGGTTTACACCACCAAATCGACATGCCGACGGACGTTAAACCCCCCGAGGAATGCGCAACCGAAGCCGAGCTTCGTGAAGCCTATATCGACAGAATCCCGGAAGAATTCAAAACTATTTTTGAACGTCCGAAGCCAATTGAAATGCGATTCATGGAACCAATCAATGACTTTGAACCAAAGCCTATGGCCCCGTACCAAAATGTCTGGATTAAGGCCGCCGATACGATGCCGGATGATATTCGCCTCAATCAATGCTTACTGGCTTATGCTTCCGATATGACACTGCTCGACACCTGCTATAGGCCACACGGTATTGGCTGGTCCAACGAGAACTTCCAAGTGGCAAGTCTGGACCATTCCATGTGGTTTCACCGGCCATTCAAAACCGATGATTGGCTGCTATATACACAGGATAGTCCATATTCCGGCGGGGCTAGGGGGTTTAATCGCGGCAGCTTTTACACACAAGATGGCAAATTAATTGCCTCTGCGACCCAGGAGGGGCTGATCAGATTGCACAGCTAATACGCGGGCACATAGAATAGACATTGCGCGATTGAGCCCCGTACGCCACTAGAACGTCAGACTGACCGCTCGACACCTCGAAAAACTCGGCATAGCAACGACCGTTATCGTCAGCGCGGCACATTCGTGCGGTGCAGGTTTCTGACACCGCTTGGAAAGGCGGCAACCCATAAGCCATTGTTATACCTTTAGATTACAGTCTCTCACCACCAACCTATCCAGAGATCGTCGCGGTACACTTGCTACGCTGTGTTACGCAATTAGCAACCCATAATGAGCGATCTTCATTTCTTTTCACTATCCAGTACTGGATCGACTAAGGACAGCCCGTGGCCATAAAAAACGACGAAAAACTTAAAGATATCGAAGCAATTCGAGGCCACTTTGACTCCCTTGGCTATATTTGCTCAGTCGAAATTGCGAC
>JAPKDQ010000014.1 GCA_028822445.1 Rhodospirillaceae bacterium
GGTCTCCGCGCGATAACGTCTACCGCAATTTGGCTAGTCACGATCAGCGCATCAATGTTGTCTAGAGCTGTCTTGGGCCAAGGCAAAGGACGAGACGCCATCACGGGACATGCGAGCACCTGGTGCCCGCAGCGATCGAAAGCTCGAAACATCTCAAAATCATATTCGACGGGACGCGTATTGATGATCATGCCGATAAAAGTCGTTTAGCTGGACCACGCAAATCACGTCCAAGGCGTACACCAATCAAATCGGCATCGTCGACTAGTCCGTTCACCTGTCCGGACCACTCTTGAACACCATCTTCAGAGACAAGCAACGCAGATATCTCTAGTCGATTTTCATGAACCCGGGCTATTGCCCCTAAAGCAAGAGCATCTGGCTTCGGCAGAGACCTTAACAAAGCACGCTCCGCCGTCACCTCAGCATAGGTTGGACGGTGATTTATCAACTGCAAAGCCCGCCGCGCGACGAAATTATCTGAATGACAAATAATACCAATAGCGCCTTGCGCCGGGTCGGGCGGCAGGACGCTTAGTGAAAATACCTCCGCAGCATGAGCCAATAGCCCGAGCCGGGCTAACCCAGCATAAGCGAGGACCGTCCCATCAAATTTTTTGTTCTCCAGCTGCGCGACCCTCTCTTCGACATTCCCTCGTAACAGGGCAAACTGGAAATCTGGCCGAAGCCGTCGCAACAGGGCCCGCCTCCGGATCGACGACGAACCAAAAACAGCCCCGGTAGGCATGGCATCAACGTTCCTAAAACCGGGCGCGATCAGCACTTCTCTCGGGTCTTCCCGCTTAAGGGTGGCCCCGACAACCAAGCCTGCTTGCATCGTGGGCGTCATGTCTTTCATGGCATGCACAACGCAGTCGACCTCGCCCGTTGCCACCCGGGCATCCAAATCATCAGTGAAAACCCCACGACCACCCAGATCTTCTAGACTGGATGATCGGTTCCGATCGCCAGGCGTATCGAAAACGACGACCTCAATGTTGTCCTGTAGGTCAGGGGCTTGGCGACACAGATCCGTGCACACCATCTCGACTTGCACGCGGGCCAGACGACTGGGCCGGGTTCCAATACGCAACTTAGGCCATTGCACAAGACATCTCCCTTAATCGCCACGCCCGAGACAGAACGTCGGACAAACCACTGGCTAAGTCATCAATCATGGCATCAGTATGAAGTGGTGTGGGTGTTAGGCGCAGGCGCTCTGTTCCAGGATCAACCGTCGGAGAAAAAATTGGTTGGATGTAGAGGCCGTATTCGTCAAGTAGCAATCGAGCCGACTCTCGTGTCACGAATAGATCACCGATAATCATTGGAACAATATGAGAGGGTTCATCGCGAAACGGGATGCCGCGTGCCCGCAGAGCCTCTTTTAAACGCAAAACTTGCCGCTGGTGCTTCGACCGCAAGACAGCAGACTGACGGACATAACGGATAGACTCTAGAGCCGCACTGGCTAGAACAGGAGACAAAGCCGTCGTAAATATAAATCCAGGCGCAAAACTACGAATATAGTCGATGCCACGACGGGAACCTGCGACGTAGCCACCCATGACGCCGAAGGCTTTAGCCAACGTACCTTGGATGTAGTCTACATCCTTCGCAACGCCTTCTGCCGCAGCGACTCCCGCCCCCTCTTCTCCATAAAGACCAACAGCATGGACTTCGTCGACATAGGTCAGAGCATTGTATTGCTTTGCTAATGCTACAATCGCCGCGAGAGGAGCGACTGTGCCATCCATCGAATAGACAGACTCACACACAATGATTTTAGGTCTAGCGGGATCCAAGCTAGCCAAGAGTTGCTCAAGATGCTGGACATCATTGTGACGGAAGATTCTCTTTTCAGCCTTACTGTGCCGGATTCCGGCAATCATAGATGCGTGGTTCATTTCGTCAGACAATAGCGCCACGTTCGGCAACCGCGACGCTAGCGTGCTTATGGACGCCTCGTTGGCAACATAGCCGGACGTGAACAGAAGCGCGGACTCTTTGCAGTGCAGTGACGCGATTTCTTCTTCGAGTTGGGCATGAACATTATGAGTTCCAGCGATATTGCGGGTCCCACCGGCACCCGCACCGAAACGCGTAACCGCGTCATGCAATGCAGACTCTACAACCGGGTGCTGCCCCATTCCCAGATAGTCGTTCGAACACCAAACGGTTACTTCTTTCTCGCGACCCTGCCCGTGAAGTAGAGCCTTAGGAAATGCGCCCGGCAATCTCTCCAGCCGTGCGAAATCACGGTAAAAGCCCGCATCTTTCAGCGCAGTCAATTCCTGATCGAAAGTCTCATCATAGTTAAACGTGGTCGCTGATGGAGCAGGGCCCAACTTCTGAAGCACCAACGGTGATGATTTAGATTGACCAGTCACACAACACCTCTACGCCGCGGGATTCAATACAGGGCGATGGATGCCGCATTCAGTTTTAGCTTGCCCTTGCCAACGGCCTGCGCGTTGATCCTCTCCGGCCCCTACCGGCAACGTGCACGTAAAGCAACCTATGGAGAGGTACCCCTCCCTCACCAAAGGGTGCGGGGGTAGACCGTGTGTTTCGAAATACGCGTCAAGGTCGGGCTTTGGCCAGTTCAACAACGGGCTAAGAATAAGACGGTCATCTTGGGTTTGAACGCCTGACGCCTGTTTTCGATCAGTATTCTGAAATTTCTTTCGACCGGTAACCCAGGCGTCAAACCCTTTCAGGGCACGGTTCAACGGCCAAGTTTTTCGGATCGTGCAGCATCGGTCCGGGTCCTCGCGCCACAACGCGCCTAACCGGTCCTCAGTCTTGATGTCTTCTGTCTCAGGGTGAATCGTACGAAGATTGTTGAGGCCAAGACGTGCCGCAAGATCAGCCTGATAATCATGGGTCACGGCAAAAAGTTTGCCAGTATCAAGAAAGATCACCGGAATGTCTTTGCTCACTTGCGCTGCCATATGCAGCAACACCGCTGACTCAGCGCCAAACGATGAGACCAGCGCCATACGGTCGCGATAGGTGTCTAAAGCATGAGAGATCATGTCTATGCCTGACAATCCGCCGAGGCGAAAACGGGCGCTATGACGAGAGACCTCGGTCATTCCGCCACAACCTCTACTGCGGAGCGGCGTAAATCTCTGACCTGACTGACATTGCTATCTACGGCGGCCTGATAAGCAATCGTATACGCCCCTAAGGAAGTCTTGAATTGTTTGACAGGAAACTGAACTGGCACAACAATCGTTGAGAACCCACAGCGAGCGAGAAACAACGCTTGGTCGGGTAGAATATCCCCGGATGCCCGCAAGTCGCCAGAGAACCCATAGTCACGCCGAACGGTCACTGCTGTGGAAAAAGGTCGGCCGTCCTTGAAATTTGGGAAGACAAGGTCGATCAGGCCGATGTGCCTTGCATGATCAGCAATCTCTCCTATCTCGTCATTGACAGTCAGACGGACACCGATACGAGATAGCGATTTCTGATCCAGAGTTTCAATATGCTCTTTCAAACTGGCAAATGAGAGGATTACTGAATCTAGGGAACGGGTTTCTTCAGCGACCTCAACGTCGCGCCAAGTTTGATCCACATTCTCGCCTCGGATGTTAATTACTGTCATAGAGTCGCTCCTTAAACGGAGCGTGCCCGGTGCGTTCTAGGGTCTGAGAAAACAGTTCCCCGGTACTTCTTACGCTCAAGTATGTCGAAATAACGGTCTCAACTGCATCAACAATTCCGTCTTCATCAAAACCAGGCCCAACAATCTTTCCAACCGCGGACTCACCATTGCCTTGGCCGCCAAGGGTCAACTGGTATCGCTCCTCACCCCTCTTATCGACACCGAGGATGCCAATGTGACCAGCATGGTGATGTCCACAGGCGTTGATGCAACCGGAAATCCGAATGTCGAGAGGCCCGATATCGTGCTGGCTTTCGAGATCAGAAAAACGTTCGCTGATACGCTGTGAGATAGGAATAGACCGGGCATTAGCAAGAGAACAATAGTCCAGCCCGGGGCAAGCAATAATATCCGTGGCGAGCCCAATATTCGGTGTGGCGAGATCTAAACGTTTTAGCTCACTCCACAATACAAAGAGATCAGCTTGATGCACATGGGGTAAAACCAAGTTTTGTGTATAAGTTACCCGCACTTCACCCAAGCTAAACCGGTCCGCTAGATCCGCAATCGCATACATCTGTTCTGCGGTGGCATCACCGGGTATGCCACCGATTGGCTTTAGAGAAATAGTGACGATCGCATAGCCAGGGGTTTTATGAGCATGCGTATTAGAGTCCGACCACCGCCGCATCTGGGGAGATTCTTCAATGCGTTCTTCAAGCCGAGCCTTAACATCTTCATCCGCCTGCAAATAAGGCACAGAAAACATATCCCGAATGCGATTAATCTCATCGGCTTCGACTACAAAAAGCGCAGGGTCTAGTCGTTCAAACTCCGCATCAACCTGAGACGTAAACGAATCCACGCCCAAGCTCTTCACTAATATTTTTATACGCGCCTTATAGATATTATCCCGGCGCCCATGGAGGTTATAGATGCGCAAGACGGCATCAAGATATCGCAGAAGGTCTTTAGCCGGCAAAAACGAGTTTATAAGCGGTGCAACGATAGGCGTTCGGCCTTGCCCGCCACCAACGTAAACTTCAAAGCCAAGCTCCCCAGTATCACTGCGTATAATCTTAAGGCCAATATCGTGAAATTTAATCGCGGCTCTATCCGCGTCGGCCCCAGTCACTGCAAACTTGAATTTACGCGGCAGATAAGAGAACTCAGGATGAAACGTGGACCACTGACGGATTATTTCCGACCACACCCGCGCATCATCCACTTCATCTGCTGCTGCACCGGCGTAGGGGTCAGCCGTAACATTCCGAATGCAGTTTCCGCTGGTTTGGATAGCGTGAAGGTCAATCTCAGACAAATCGAACAAAAGATCAGGCGCAGTGCTCAGCTCTATCCAATTGTATTGAATATTTTGTCGCGTAGTGAAATGGCCGTACCCACGGTCATATGTTTCCGCGATATAGGCAAGCTTCCGCATCTGATCCGATGACAACGCACCGTAGGGTATGGCCACCCTCAACATATAGGCGTGCAGTTGAAGGTACAGACCATTCATCAGTCTCAATGGCTTGAACTGATCTTCCGTTAACTCGCCATCAAGTCTGCGCCGAACTTGATCACGAAATTCTGCAACGCGCTGATTAAGGAGCGACTTATCGATAGTATCATAAACATACATGGAAAATTAACCTTCTGGACCGCCGACGGGGCGTGACTGTTGGTCACCGACCGTTGGGCCGTGGCTGCGGATGCGCTCCCTCAATCGGACCGGTCGTTTGCCTCCGATTGAACTAACTTCGACCTCATAGCACCCGACAACGATGTTCCGTTCCTCAGCACGCCGGCTAACACGAAGGGCTTCATCAAGTTCATCACTAGAGACAATTTTAGCGTCATCGACTTGGCTGGACCATTGCTCGTCATCGGTAAAGTAGACGACAGATCCATCATCGAGGCGGTTTGCGGAAAGTACAAAAGACATAGCTTACCCCATTGGGTGATGAACCCACGCGAAAGGCTCGCTGGGTTTAGAGGTCATATGAACAGGAAGAACGGGTTCGGTATCAAGGCCACCTAAAGCCGCCACATCACCAATGACCAATAAAGCTGGCGTGACGATATCATAACGAACCAAATCTATCGTAAGGGCCTTGAGCGTCGTCTTAACAAGCCTTTGGCCTGGCAGTGTCGCCCGCTCAATCACCGCGACTGGTATCGATCCAGGAACACCGACGCCAAGTAATTGGCTAACAATAGTTCCGGCGTTAGAAACGCCCATGTAAACAACTAGTGTGCGCTTCGACGAGACGAGACCATCAAGGTCGGGAATTGAACCATCCAATGTATGCCCGGTGACAAACGTAACGGACGTTGCAATATCGCGATGGGTCAACGGTATTCCGGTCTCAGCGGCGGCGGCGATCGCCGACGTTACGCCTGGAACGACCTTTACCGAGATGCCAGAGGTGCGCAGGTCTGCAAGCTCTTCACCGCCACGACCGAATATGAAGGGGTCGCCTCCTTTGAGGCGGACAACCTGATACCCCGCCAACGCATCGTCCCGCATTCTGTTTTGAATTTCTTGTTGCGGCATAGCGCTAAACCCTTTGCGCTTGCCAACAAAGACCCGTCGAGCCTTCGGATTTATGTGCGTCAACACGGATGAATCAACCAAACTGTCGTAGTAAACGACGTCAGCGCTGTCCAATGTCTTAGCCGCCCGGATGGTCAGTAAGTCATAAGCTCCGGGGCCAGCTCCCACCAATGAGACAGAGCCTTTACTCGCTGTGATTGAGCCCGACCTTGGCGTATTTACAACATTCATGACGCGCACTCGTTTCTATTTCTATAAGAGTGCTCTATTGCCTAGGGTCAGAAAAGGGGACATTTTTTCCTCTTTATGAAGATTTAAATACATTTTTAAGGATATTTTTCTTATTATATTAATTTTTTAAGAATATATATTTGTAGTATTCATTTTCCGGTCCAGTGGATTTATAAAACCGCACTTTCTCTTCCTTTGTACCAACAGGCGTGTTCGTGCCAGTAAGAACATGAGATAAAAACGGGCGCTTTATGGGCATGAATGTTAGCTCGATTTACTGGATCATTCTTGCAGCGGTTCATAATCGATGGCTCGGCGAGGCATGCTCGCAAGTATTTTCCAACCGTCACCATCTCGCAACCAAACGTGCATGACCTCGTACCACTCATCGACAACTTCACCAGCCGGCCGCACAGTTCGATGATTTAAGTAATAAATTACAGCCGTATCTCCATCCAGCGTAAACGCCTTCAAATTCATATCCAGTTTTTCTTGGCCATTGCCTTTTAAACTCGCACCGGTTCGTCTCAACCCATCTTTACCAGGGCTCCAGCCAGCCGTCGGAAATGGCGCTATATAGTATTCTGATGCGCCGTTGATATAGGGTTCGAAATCACCCTGGCCACGGCTTGCATAAATTGATTGCTCAAGAGCCCAAACTTCGCCCCGCGCCTTGTTAATCTCATCATGCGTGCCTAACTGAGCACTCGCACCCTGACTTACTAAAAGAACCATTGCCGCAATAATGGCTAATACTTGCAGAAACCGCATGCTTTTAAACCCTAACCTAATCTGAAAAACATTGTCATTTTACGATACTCAAAGTCGCTCAACAATGAACGTTTTATTCCAAGCGACGCTTCGGCTAAACTGCTACCTGTCGTTAGAGGGTCTAGCATACAAGGCCTCCTCCAATCTGTTGTTGAGAACGCCCGTGCAACAAACCGCTAAGAAGAATTAATGGCCGTGGTCCTTGTCACCGGCGGTGCTGGCTACGTCGGCAGCCATGCTTGCAAGGCGCTGGCAGCAAAAGGCCACACGCCCGTGACCTATGACAATCTTTCCCGCGGACACCATACGGCCGTCAAATGGGGGCCGCTTGAAGTTGGCGACCTTCTGGAAAAAGACAGGCTAGCGGACGTCATCGCCCGGCATAGCCCCGTTGCCGTTATGCACTTTGCAGCACTCGCCATTGTTTCAGAGTCTGTCAATCACCCTGAGCGATATTTCCTAAACAACGTAGAGGGCACGAGAAATCTTCTCGATGAAATGAAGGCCGCGAACATTCGTCGGCTCGTATTCTCCTCTACGTGTGCAATTTATGGCATTCCCAATACCGTCCCCATCTCTGAATCTGAGACCACCAAACCGATTAGTCCTTACGGGGAATCTAAGCTGCGCGTTGAGCAGATGCTTTCGCTACGCAGGGAATTAGACGGCTTATCTTCAATTGCATTAAGATATTTTAACGCCGCTGGGGCAGATATAGATGGTGATATTGGTGAAGATCACGATCCAGAACCGCACTTGATACCCAACGTCCTGAATGCGGCAACGGGAGCGAAAAACCTGACTGTCCATGGAGATACATATCAGACGAGAGATGGGACCTGCATTCGTGACTACATTCACGTATCTGACCTTGCCGATGCACACATCTTAGCATTGAACCTGTTAGAGAATCAGTTTGAGCGTGCAGCAACGACAACCTTCGCGAACTTGGGGACAGGGACTGGTTACTCAGTCCTTGAGGTAATAAGAGAAGCGGAACGTGTGACTGGCAAAGCGATCCCCTTTGAGGTCGGGCCAGCTAGGGCTGGCGACCCCCCCTCATTAATAGCAAACGGAACGTATGCCCGTGACTTGTTAGGTTGGGCACCTAAGCGCTCGGATCTCTCTACACTAATTACAAATGCATGGCGTTGGCACAGCCGGTCTTAATTGCGGCATCACGTCCATGGCGAGGCAGCTTGAAACTAGGAAACGAGGGGGTCTGGCTTAATGGCAATAGTCTTATCGAAATGAGACCAAACGCCGCTATCACCGTGCCACTCACCAGTTGTCGCGTTTTTAGAATATTCCGTTGAACGCGCTTCGAAGAAGTTAGCATGCTCAACCCCGTTTAGAATTTCTTCCAGCCATGGAATCGGATGCTCTTTAATATTGTAGACGGGATCCAGACCAAG
Organism: Rhodospirillaceae bacterium; assembly: GCA_028822445.1. Classification (GTDB taxonomy): domain Bacteria; phylum Pseudomonadota; class Alphaproteobacteria; order Rhodospirillales; family Rhodospirillaceae; genus WLXB01. The sequence continues at coordinate 8,588 of JAPKDQ010000014.1, forward strand.
CTGCCCTAACCGCCAATCCGCGATATAGCGTATATAGGACTGAATATCCGTTGGAGTCATGCCGTTGATCGGGCCCATTTCAAACGCCAGGTCAATGAACTTATCTTCCATATCAACGACTGTTTTAGCGCAATCAACAATATCGTCTTTGACAGACTGCGTTAAACACTGTGTCTCCTCACAGAATGTGTGGAAGAGCTTGATCATACCTTCGCAATGCAGGCTTTCGTCGCGAACCGACCACGACACGATTTGCCCCATGCCCTTCATCTTGTTTTGGCGTGGGAAATTAAGCAGCATCGCAAAGCTCGCAAACAACTGGAGGCCTTCTGTAAACCCTCCAAACATCGCTATCGTTCGAGCTATTTCAGCCGGGTTATCAACTGTAAATTTTTGCATATAGTCGTGTTTCGCAGCCATCTCGTCATATTCAAGGAACGCTGTGAACTCACTGTCTGGCATGCCGATCGTTTCCAATAGCAGAGCATACGCCGCAATGTGGATGGTCTCTATATTGGAGAACGCGGCCAACATCATCTTGATCTCTGTCGGCTTAAAGACGCGGCTATAGCGCTCCATGTAATTATCGTTCACTTCCACATCCGACTGGGTGAAGAAGCGAAAAATTTGGGTCAGAAGATTACGCTCAGAATCCGTGAGATTATTTGCCCAATCTTTGCAGTCCTCGCCAAGGGGCACCTCTTCCGGCATCCAGTGAATTTGCTGCTGCCGTTTCCAGAAATCATGCGCCCAGGGGTAGCGAAAAGGCTTGTAGCTGTGACTTGGCGTCATCAGGCCAGGAAGGACTTGGGGCGTGATTTTGTTCATCGGATTTCCGGTTCAGCACTCTGGCTGATGCATAAAATTAACAGTCAAAGTCAGGCTACTGACAGGCTAGACACTCTTCGTAATCAGTTCGTTCATTAAGCGCTAATTCCGCTTCCGGCCAGGCCCTCGTGTTATCCGCCTCAACTCCGCCAGCAAAGCCTGCTCGTTGCACGGATTTGGAACGACAATAATACAAACTCTTGAGGCCCGATTCCCATGCTTTCCAGTGCAGCATCATGAGATCCCACTTATCAATATCCGAGGGTATGAATACGTTAATGGACTGACCCTGACAGATAAACGGTGTGCGATCTGCTGCCATTTCGATAACCCAGCGCTGGTCGATTTCAAAAGCCGTGCGGTACACTGCTTTTTCGTCCTCTGTTAGGCTATTCAGATGCTGAATAGATCCTTCATTTTCGAGAATCGAATGCCAAGTTCCCGTTGTGTTTAGGCCCTTGCTCTCCAGCAATTCGGTCAGGTGCTTATTCTTGACCGTGAAGGAACCAGACAGCGTTTTGTGAGTGTAGATATTGGCCGGAATCGGCTCGATGCAGGGACTCACACCGCCACAGATAATGCTAATCGACGCGGTTGGTGCAACCGCCATTTTATGGCTAAAGCGCGCCATGAGGCCAGTCTCAGCTGCATCAGGGCACGGGCCGCGCTCTTCTGCTAACGCAACAGACGCAGCATCCGCACCCTTGCGAATATGTTTAAACATGCGGGTATTCCAAGACTTAGCCATCGCGCCTTCAAATGGAACACCGCGTTGTTGCAAGAAGGAATGAAAACCCATAAGGCCTAGGCCAACGGAACGCTCTCTCATTGCAGAGTACTTCGCCTGCTTCATGCTATCAGGCGCACGATCAATAAAGTCCTGCAAAACATTGTCGAGGAAGCGCATCACATCTTCGATAAAGCCTTCTTCTTTCGACCACTCATTCCACTTCTCTGCGTTCACAGACGACAAGCAGCATACCGCCGTACGATCCTCATCGAGATGGTCGGGGCCCGTGTGCAGCATAATCTCACTACACAGGTTAGACGTTGTAACTTTAAGCCCCAGGTCACGCTGATGCTTCGGCATGTGGCGATTCACGGTATCGGAGAAAATGAGATACGGCTCACCCGTTTGAAGGCGTAGCTCCAAAACCTTCTGCCACAGCTCGCGGGCATTAACTGTTTTACGAACAGAATCGTCTTTCGGGCTCAAAAGGTCGAATGATGCGTCATCGCGAACGGCTTCCATAAAGGCGTCCGTGATATTAAGTCCGTGATGGAGGTTCAAGCTCTTCCTGTTGAAGTCACCGGAAGGTTTTCGAATTTCCAAAAACTCTTCAATTTCTGGGTGATGAATATCTAGATAGACCGCTGCCGAGCCACGGCGCAAAGACCCCTGCGATATCGCGAGAGTAAGAGAGTCCATAACGCGCACAAACGGAATAATACCCGATGTATGCCCACAGTTTTTAACTTTCTCTCCGATGGATCGAACCTTACCCCAATAAGTGCCGATGCCGCCGCCATTGGAGGCGAGCCAAACATTTTCCATCCAGGTGTCAACAATGCCATCCAGGTCATCGTTAACTGAATTCAAGAAGCAAGAAATGGGAAGGCCACGATCTGAGCCACCATTCGACAATATTGGTGTCGCAGGCATGAACCAGAGCCTGGACATATAATCATAAATGCGCTGGGCATGATCGAGGTCGTCTGAATAAGCTAACGAAACACGCGCAAACATGTCCTGATAAGATTCACCAGGCAGCAAATATCTATCTTCCAAAGTCGCCCTGCCGAAATCGGTCAAAAGCGCGTCACGAGACCGGTCAACCGTGATCGACGGCACAACCTCAAATACTTTGTCTTCAGAACGTTGTTGCTCAGCTGGTTGGGGTGAGTGGGTGACAGTTTTCTTATCAGCTTCCAGCGCGTAGGCCATATATTTCCCTCGGTGTTCAAGCGCCCAGACATGTGTCGGTCGCGTACATTTCAACCCAGCGCTGATTGAGGAATTCCAGAGACTCGAACCCTATTCGCCACCAGACAATCCTTGAAAAACAAGGAATTAGAAGCGCCGCTCAGGCAACGATCGTTACAAGTCAATGGTTTGGCTGTTTGAACCTACAAACCAGTCCCTAAAACAGCCCCCTCAGCCCCCTTATGCCCATGATCTAGTTACCTAGGACACAAGCGCCACGATATATGGTGCTCAAGCGGCGCGTTTTCGTCAACTACATTTTGACTGTTCGGCACAAATTTAACACAAGATATGGTGTGCAAAGCCCTTGACACATTGGACGAAGACTCAAGGACCGCAGAAACCCAGGCATCTTCGGAATCCCCCTCCCGCGGCCAAACATAAGGGCGCACATGAAAACAACCCCCTGTCTTGATCGAGAGGAGCCCAGGCCGACGCATCGAAACAAGAATCGTTAATTGAATCGTTAATTGAATCGGCAATCTCACTACATTTCACATCTATGCACGCCACGCATTGCTGCAATGCACAATTTATGGTGGTGCCTATGTGTTCGCTGCCGCATCATGTCCTTGTCGACTTTAGATAAGGAGCGAGACGATGGCTGATAGCGACGTAAACGATTTGATCCGGTTTTTGGGTGAAGCCGCTCAAGACCTCACGATCAGGGGGGTTATGGCGGCGCCGAGAATCGCTCACGACCTGTCCCAGGAAGCCGAAGAACTCATGACTCTTCGAACGCGCCTTTTACAGCGTATTTGGACGAAAGAATTGAACGCGCAAATGCACCTCCCCCTCAGCATTAAAAAGGCCGCTTAACGGCCCTGCTGCGCAGTTCAGTGAAAGCCCGGCCTCGCGCCGGGTTTTCTTTTGCTAAAATTTTAGTGTTTAGGTTCAGCAGCGCCCGAGACGACCGGCGTTGCCCAAGAAGCCTCCTCGCAACGCAATTGCATATTGCTCGTGCCAAGCATACGCACTTTGCCACACTACTGATCCGTATACGAAATCAACCGCCCGACGCACTTCTCAATCTTGGTGGCCCGCGACTTTTTTCTCTAGCGTAAACTGTTATTCAGCTACCTCCTCGAACGCTGCAGGCTTTACTGACACAGTTGGCGTGCAGCATTGGGTTTTGTTTTCGCTTTGACCCAAGCATCGCGCACTTTAGGTGCCACTGAACGGGCATGTACAGGACAAATATTTAACGTTGGCACAGTGCATTCCCCTGTTTGGTCAAAGCTAAAAATAATGAGATCAAAATACATCCACTAGGGAAAATGGCGATTCTTGACCACGTTCGCCGACTGAGCACACACACTTGTCCCGTGACCTATACTCACCGGCCAAGACTATTAAGGGAATAAATGATGACCAAACGAATCGCGCTTATCGGATCGGGCCTCATTGGGTGCGGCTGGGCTGTCGTTTTTTCGCGAGCGGGTTGGGATGTCGCATTTCATGACATCAAGCCAGGTCGTGCAGAACAAGCGGCGGAAGATACGAAGGCCTCCCTCGCCAACTTGGAGGCTTGCGGTTTTCTGGAGTCCGCCAAGGACTGTGCCAAACACCTCATTCCCGTCGAATCTTTAGACACAGCCATAGACGGCGCAACATTCGTCCAAGAAAATGTTCTGGAAACACCGGAAGAAAAACTAGCGGTTTTTCAAGAACTAGACAGCAAAGTCCGCGGCAACGTCATTCTTGGAAGTTCTGCATCGACGATTCCGGCTTCAGAATTCACACAAGACCTAGAGGGTAGAGAACGCTGCATCATCGTGCACCCATGCAACCCGCCCTATTTGGTGCCCTTAGTTGAAATTGTGCCGGCGCCGTGGACGGCTGGGTCAACAACACAGTACTGCATGGACCTCATGACTGAGGTGAAGCTGGTTCCTATTTTACTTCAAAAAGAAATGTACGGATTCGTGCTCAACCGGCTTCAAGTCGCCTTAGTCAACGAAGCCATGCATCTGGTCGGAGAGGGTGTCGCATCACCAGAAGATGTTGAAAAGACATTAAAAAACGGGCTTGGTTTGCGGTGGTCATTTATGGGGCCGTTTCAAACAATGGATCTTGCCGCTCCCACAGGGTTCAAAGAATATGCGACCAAGTTCGGACACTCCTACCGAAATATGGGCAAAGAGTTGGGTGTCGCGAAAGAATGGTCGATGGACGCGATCAACCAAGTTGATCAGTTTCTTCGCGCCGATGTGCCGCTAGATAAGTTGGCCGAGCGGGGGCAATGGCGAGATCGCAAGCTTATGAAGCTAGTGTCTGACTCAGACAGCTAAATCTTAAAGACGTCGTCGGACCCATCAATCGCAGGATCGCCAGTCCGGAGACCCAAAATCCATTTGCCTGCCGGTATGGCGGCACGATCCCAGATTAATGACGTATGCGCGGCAATTGCCTTAATATCCCGATAATGCCGTTGCACCGGATTATGTCCAGTTTGTCCGGTAGCTCCCATCATCGAAACGAGTCTGTCCACGGCATTGACACACAGGCGTGTCGCATAGGTCAGCGTCATGCGTTGCATAGCCCACCGCTCTCCAGTGATTGGGCGACCGACCAAACCATCTTCGTGCAGCCCCTGAAGTACATGCTTGATTAGACGGTCAGCAACTTTTACATCCATGACAGATTCGGCAACCCGAACCTGGACGCCCTCTTGCTCAACAACCTTTTCGCCGAACTCTCTGCCAACTCGCGCTTTGGTGGTCGACAGGTAATCGTCGACAGCGCCCTTGGCAGCACCGATCAGCGGCCCAACAAAACTGGATTCAAGATAGGGCACGAACTCAACACCGTAGATGTAGGAGTCATGGAGCGCGGCGCCTGCAGGAGCGGCGCCAGTCATCTCATCGCTCAGGACCGTTAGGTCATCAGGTACGAATTGGTTGTCAACCTTAAGGCTGTTGCTGCCTGTCCCCTTGAGACCGGCAGCATGCCAATCATCGATAATATCGTACTGGCCTGCTTTTAAGAGCGCCATGCGATAGGGCGGCCTTAAGCCCGGAGGAAGCGCTTCACCACCGACGACCGGAGCACCGACGACAGTCCACGACGCGTGATGAATGCCGCTGGCAAACGCCCAGGTGCCGGTCAACTGATATCCGCCGTCGACTCGTTTCATTTCGCTTTTACCGGTAAACGCTGAAGCAATTACAGCATCAGGGTCAGCCTTAAGGACGGTACGTTGAGCTGCTTCACAAAACCGCGCGACCATCCACGAATGCGACAGGACGACAGCAACGAACCACGCCGATGACCCGCAACCGCGGGCCACCTCTTCAGCAATTTTGCAATGAGCTCCCCAATCCAATTCAAACCCACCGAACGTCTTAGGAGTGTAGAGGCGACAGAAACCCGCATCCCGCAGATCAGCCATATTGGCATCAGGAATACGTCTTAAATTTTCGGTTTCGACCGCCCGGCCCTTGAAGATAGGCACTAAGTCACGGGCCCGGACAAGCAACTCGTCCAGGAATGGGGCTGTATGTTTAATCGTTTGAGAATTAACCATAGGGGTCAGTATGAGAACCACCGTAAGCGCCGTCAAATATTCAAAAAACTGTCAGAAATGTAGGGCTCAGGACGCCTTGGAAATTAAGTCTGAGAGTGAACCGCCAGACCCACCTGAATACTCAGGGCCCATATTTTTCTCTTTGTAAGGGGCTCCATAAACATTCTAAACAAAACTAAAACGATTCAGGTTTCATTAATCAATCCCGGAAATCAGTAGAGTCTCAAGACGTTGCCGAGGCTCTCTCTAGTCCATCCCCACCCCGAGATCACTAGCACTCCCTGCGGAGAACTCACCCCGCGATTTTAGCGCTTTTTTATTTAAACTGACCTTCGTTACTTAAAGACTCCGCGCTTATATAGGGTAAACTATCGATCTCATCCGAAGAAGAAGAAGCTCACCATGGCAACACAGATATTGCTCTATAACCCCAACGGCATTGCCTTAGAGCTATTCGAAGTCCATTACATGCCACTTTCCTAGGGCCACGCATGCGTTTCCTCACTCTCCTTGTTATCGGCTCGCTTAGCCTCTCAACCGCAAGCGCAGACGAACCCATACCGTTGACGGTTGTCTCGTTCTCAGCACCGGACTCCGCCCATGGGCGACGCTGGGTTCGGTTCAAGGAAAAGGTAGAGAGCACCCTCGGCGACCAGGTAGCGTTAAACATGCTGACCGGCGGCCAAGTCGGCACCGAAGATAATATGCTGTCGAGCATCCGGCGAGGCCGCGCTCAGATGGGTATTCTTTCCATTGGCGCGCTCGCCGCTCTGGTGCCAGAACTGTCACTTCTGATAGCACCGTTTCTGTTTGAGTCAGAGAGGGAAGCCGACTTCGTCATGGACCGTTATCTCTTTAAGCCCTACGCCAAACTACTCGCCACACGGGGCATAACCCTGATGAAATGGGAGGACGGGGGCTGGCATCAAATGTACGGGCGTAAACCACTCCGCCTTCCAACGGATTTGACCAACTATCGACTGCGTTCGTCTGCTACGGAAGCAACGCGGCTCTTCCTTGCAGATGCCGGAGCAGATGTAATTGTGCTCGACTTTGGGGACATCGTCGCAGCACTGGATACGGGCTTGGTGGATGGCGGCGTGACAACGTCGGTGATGTATCGCGTTGCCGGCCTCTACGAAGAAGCACCGCACTTCACACTCTCCCGCCATGCCTTCGCGCCTGGCGCGTTGCTGGCGAACAAAGCCTGGGCCGACGGCGTGCCGCCAGATATGCTCGCGGCCGTAAGCGCTGCGCAAGGTACGATGGCGGACAACCGCCAACTGGTGCGGGCCGAAGCAGAAGACTCCATTGCCTCTCTACGCGCTGCGGGGGTAACCATGCACGAACTCACGCCCGAAGAACGACGCGCCTGGACCGATGTAGCAACGCCTGTACACCGCAAACTGATTGAAAGCATAGGCGGAGAGGCTGAGCGCATTTACGATATTATACTTGAGGGCAAACGAGCGTTCGCAGCAGCCGAATACCCGGCTACCTTTAGATAGGGTGAAGCCGGGCCAAAGCCATTAAATTATATAATATTTATAGGGTTTTCTTAATACCAACGCCCACATAATCGCGCACGACTATGCCGATACACACACCTGAACTTTTGTAGACCTATAGCTATGGGCAATGCCTTCCGCAACATCCAGGAAGCATCTCCGGACACCAATGAAGTTTCTGGTTCAATGGCTAAAGTCAATCAAATGGCCAATGAACCCGCGAAGCTTCTGACTAGGTCCGAACGGCGGCACGGAAACTAAGCCATGCAGCAAATACACTTTCTAATGAAGTGGGTGGCTAGCTGAAGTTTCTGCGTGCAGCCCAATCAACACCATGAACTTGCGTAAATCCTAAATCCGCTTACGCAGTTCCTTGCGCGTCCACAGGCCCATGGTGCCGACAATCAGGCTAGCGGACACGAGCATTGCCACACCCGCACCCAATGGGCCCATTCCCTCGGTGAGTAGCACCAGCAGGGGCACATAGACGCACAGCACGACAATCACATTGACCTTAAGCGGCACACTGGGGCGCCCCATGGCATACAGTGCAGGATCAAAACTAAACCCTGAAATCGTAATAACAGCCGCCGCGACCAGCAGCACTAACGCACCGTAGGCGGCAGAGAAGTCTGGCCCGAACACCAGTGCGAGGAATGGCTTACCCAGGAAAATCATGATGATCAGCACGGTCAGACCCGCGCTGCCTGCTAGCGTCGCGGCACGGCGGATCAGGCCGCCGAAGGCCGACCACACGCCGGTTGAGCCGAGACGGGCAAATTCAGGGTAGATCGACTGGGTCAGAAGCTCAGCAGGCTTGGTCAGCGCCGTAGCGACTTCCCGAGCGACCTTAAACAAGCCAGCAGCGGCAGGCGTCGCAACAGCCCCAACAAGCAAGGTGCTCATATGACCAGTGACCATCTGCAACGATGAATGAAAGTTGGAGGCGAGGCAAAAGCTCCAGATTTTAGTGTGGGTTGTGGTCACCCCGGTGAGGCTCCAGCGCATGCCGTTGAGACGCCCTTGCTTGACGCCCTCGCGCCAGCCAAGGGCGACGAGTGTCAGGCCACCGACAACACCGGCAACGAACCAAGCGAGCAGATATCCCCACAAGGGCGCATCCAGAAGCACCGCCGCCGTCACGCCGATCAACCGTGTCGCAGGGGTGATGACGACTTGCCAAGCCAGAATATCGAAGCGGTCATAAAGGCGCAGCAAACCGGTCGGCGTGGCGATAACAGTAAACAGAATGAGCAAGCTATAGGGCTGCGCGTAGGCGATGACCTCGTCGCTCCACCCCAGCACCGGCCCGACCAGAGGCGCGGCAAACCAGGCGACGATTGCACCGAGGATGACCCCGCCGATATCAAGCGCCGTGGTGAAGGAGATCAACTTCTGAAAGCCAGGTGTGTCATCGTTCTCGACACTTATCGCGCCATAGCGAATAACCGCCTGCCATGAATGAAAGGTGGTCAATCCCGTGATGACCTGAACGTAGGTTTGCACCAGAACGAGGAGGCCGAATTGCTCGATCCCCAGACCCCTCGCCGCCAGACTGAGATAAGCAAGACCGAACACCCCGGTGGCGACTTTACCACTGAGCAGGAACCCGGCGTTCTTAAATACGCGGCGGAAAATGAGGTCTGAAAACCAACCAGCCTTCATATTATGTGTCTCCGCTCATCACGAATTATTGTTTCCCCTTTTGAATGCAGAGCCTTAATCGCGTAAGACTGCACTTTCCGCAACCCTAAGCTATTCGTGATATAACTTCTCTATGACTAAACACACAAAATTTACGCCCGAGCCCGGCGCTTCAAAAACCTCCGGTTTCACCGCTCTCGTCCTGGCTGCCAGCCGCAAAGGCTCAGACGATGCCGTCGCTCAAATCCAGGGTAAGAGCCACAAATGCCTAGTCAGCCTCAACGGCACCCCGATGATTGAGCGGGTGCTGCAGACCGTGGTCGACACCCCCGCCGTGACCCGCATCTTTGTTTCGGTAGAAAATGCCACCGTGCTGCGCGAGGTGCCGAAGGCCGCGGCTTGGATAGATTCAGGCATGATCGTGCCCATCACCAGTAAGGGCAACCTGGCCGAGAGCCTGTTCTCTGCTGTACAGGACATTTCAGATCCCTACCCCTTAATAATCACAGCAGGCGACAACGCTCTGCACACACCGGAAATGCTCAGCCACTTCTGTACCGAAGTTAGCAAGAGCGACGCAGATGCCTTCATCGCTATGGCTCGGGCACAATTGATCCTGGATAAGTATCCCGAAGGCGCACGGGCGTTCCACCGCCTGAAAGACGATGCGTACTCAAGCTGCAACCTCTACGCCGTCAACAACGAAAAAGGCGTGAACGGCGCCAAGCCGTTTGCGACCGGCGGACAGTTTGGCAAGAAGCCCATGCGCATCGCCAAAGGCTTCGGTTTACTCTCTCTTATTCTCTACAAGCTACGATGGCTGACGCTAGAGGGTGTGACCAACCGCATCTCCAATGCGATCAAAGCAAAGACCGATGCCGTGCTAATGCCCTGGGCGGAGGGACCGATCGATGTAGACAACCCCAAGGACTATGCCCTGGTGACCAAAATCCTAAAAGGGATTGAGGGTGACAAAGAGGGTAAAGGTTCTAGCTCTACAATCTTGGGTAGCAAAGAAGTCGGCAACGGTTAACAGCAACCGCACACGATGACGAAGCGTTAGAGTAGCACCGAACCTAATCTGTCACTCGCCATCCCCTTCGTCAGTGGACTAGCTTTCGCCTTGTTGAGCAATTAAATGGCCCGACGACGAAATGTTTCGCGCAAGCACGCTGAAGGAGCATAAAATTTTGGACAATACGGTTCAGGACTTAGTGGCCAAGCAAGAATCGTACTAGTGTCACTGTCCCACAACTAACCCTTTGCAGTCGACGGTCGCGGCCTTAAGCTTTCATCCTCATCATCGCACCCCGCACCAAAGAGGAACCGTCATGCATGTAGAACCAGGATATGTTGCGCCGGCGAAAGTTGCCTTAGCCAACGTAGGCGCCCTAGGCGTTGTCATGTGGACCTGCGCGAAACATATAAAAAACTTCTCTGTTGACCCGTTTCTTATCGTGAAGAGCCTGATGGCTGCATCCGTCTTCTCACTTTTCATGCAAAGTTTTCATGTGCCTGTTGGCCCGTCGGAATTGCACTTTGTCGGCGCAATGGCGATATACTTAACCCTCGGTTTTACACCGACGTTGCTGGGGTTTGGCATTGGCTTAACCCTGCAGGGCGCTGTATTTGAGCCCGCCGATTTACTCCACCTTGGCGTCAATAGTTTGTCGTTGATGCTGCCGCTGATCAGCGTGCACGCCATTTCTGGGCGCCGCGTTTTCAATCGCGATAGCGGCGAAAAAATATCATGGGCACAGATCGTCAAGCTAGATGCCATGTACTATGCTGGCGTGACTAGCATGGTTGGCTTTTGGTTGATGATTAGCGACGTAGCGACACCAGTCAGCGCATGGGCGACCTTTGCATTATCCTACTTGGTCGTCGTGCTCTGCGAGCCAATCATAACCTACGCGGCAGTAAGGGGACTCAAAGCGTTTGAGGGTCACGCACTGGTTAGTCGACTGACGGCTGTTCACAGCCTGTCTCTGCGAGAACCGGTTTAGGCTAGTCCGCTTAATCTAGGCAGGTACGCCCTCGCCGATATCGAGCCATATCGATTTTGGATATGTCGCAATGGAGTCAACGCGATAGTCAATAGACGCTGCCGCCAGTAGCTAAGCCACAGAAAACTGGGCTACACTCCTGGCACAGATATAATGGAGTAAGACAGTGCCTCATGATTCCCACGACCATACGGACCCGCCTTCAGACCTCGCCCTTCGCGTCAAAGCCTTGGAGACTGCGCTAACCAGGAAAGGTTACGTGGACCCAGACGCAATCGATGCCGTGGTGGATACATTCGAGACTAAGGTAGGGCCGCGCAATGGCGCAGCGGTTATTGCGAAGGCCTGGACAGACCCAGCATTTAAACGACGGCTACTCGATGATGCCTCTGCAGCTTGCGCAGAACTGGGCTTTAGCGGCCAACAGGGCGAACAGCTTAAAGTAGTCGAGAATACAGACGCCGTGCATAACATGGTCGTTTGCACCTTGTGCTCTTGCTACCCGTGGCCTGTCTTGGGATTACCACCCAGCTGGTACAAGAGCCACGCCTATCGCTCACGCGCCGTGATTGAGCCGCGGGCGGTCCTTCAGGAATTCGGGGTCGACATTCCAAACAATAAAGAAGTCCGTGTCTGGGATTCGACAGCCGAACTGCGTTACTTGGTTCTTCCAGAGCTCCCCGCCGGAACCGACGGCTTCACCGAAGATGCGCTTGCAGAACTCGTGTCGCGGGACTCCATGATTGGCACGGGTGTGGCACAAGCATGACCAACTCAGTTCATGACATGGGCGGCATGCACGGCTTCGGAGAGATTAGCCGTGAGGAAAACGAGCCCGTCTTTCATGCTGAGTGGGAGCGAAAAATATTTGGCATGATGATGACCAGCCTCGGGCCATTCCAGGTCAACCTAGACAACGTGCGGTCCCGCATGGAAAGCGTGCCACCAACCACATACTTAAAGCTCGGGTATTACGACAAGTGGCTAATCACGTTGGAAGAGTTGGCGATTGAAAAAGACGTCGTCTCGCGCGATGCCTTGGCGGCGCTCATGGCAGGCCAAGATGTTCAGTTGACCCGTGACGTTGACCCGTTTCCAGCGGATGGGATGCTAGCTTTTCTGGCGACCGGCGCAACAGCCGCTCGTCAAATCGAAACGGCCGCCGTTTTTAAGGTTGGCGATCAGGTCCGAGCCAGAAACCTAAACCCAGGGAGCCACACGCGACTGCCTCGGTATGTACGTGGACACCTGGGCATCGTGATCGCAGATGCAGGCGGGCAGATCTATCCGGACACCAACGCAACCTTCTCTGGAGAAGGACCGGAGCGGCTTTATACAGTTCAGTTCCAAGCTACAGAATTGTGGGGGAACGAAGCCAATCCAAAGGACACAGTATGCGTAGACCTTTGGGAACCATACCTTGAGGCAGCAAGGACACCATGACCGAACCACAATCTTTTTCGGAACTTCTCCCCAACACTGTTGGCGAACCGACGTTTAACGAACCTTGGCAGGCACAAGCGTTTGCCTTGACCGTAACGGCCCATAAACAGGATCTGTTTACGTGGGACGAATGGGCGACGTGTCTTAGCGAGGAAATAACCGCAGATAAAGCAGCGGGCGGCCCTGAGGACGGGTCAAACTATTACGCCCTGTGGCTATCGGCATTAGAACGCCTCATTACCGTGAAAGGCGCTGCGACAGAAGAAGAGCTTTCGGGACTAAAGCAAGCCTGGACTGAGAGCTATCTCGCCACCCCGCATGGGCAACCCGTCCAAGAGCCATAAAGGGTAATTACCGATCTAATACGATTTACTTCATCTACATAGCTCATAGCACCCTCAATTAGGTGGGTTGGTCGCATACGCGACAGACATATTCATTTAGGCGTTTAGCGGAAGATTGTTCATGCCTTGAGCAGGTTGCGCACTCGTTACGCACCGGATTCAAAGAAGCACAACGTCTCTAGCGCCCATCTACTAGCAGCCTCACCCGATGGCCCGTGGCAGCCATAGAGCGAGACCAGGAAACACTATCAATCCAACCAGAAGAATTAGGTCGCAGGCCAAAAATGGCAGGGCCGCCGATACAACCTGTTGGAACGTGACACGCGTCCCGTCAGGGTTCGGTGGCGTTACACCGGTCATCAGAAATAGAAGCAAGCCAAACGGCGGCGTCGTTAAACTCATTTCCATGGCCAGCAAAACAACAATCCCAAACCAAATGGGGTCAAGTCCAAGAGCGCGAGCCAGCGGAAAGAAGAACGGTATTGTGAGCAGGAGGATAGAAATCTGATCCATAAACATGCCGAGCACCACCAGCACCAAAAACATGAGCATCAGTTTTGCGTAGGCTGGCGCTTCCCAAGCGGTTGCCGCCGCAACGACATCTTGGCTGGCTCCAGAAAAAGCAAGGAGTTGGCTAAAGGCTGCCGATCCAAAGATGAGCAGAAAGACCATACCCGTTACCGAGACGGCCGTTTCTAAGCTTTTGGTCAGAGAATCCTTGTTAAGGCCCCCGAAAATCCACGCGAGAATCAGGCTCGCAAGCACACCAAATGCTGCTGCTTCCGACGGGGTAGCGATGCCCAAAACGATAAAGCCCACAACACAAAAGACGACCAGCCCAAGGGGCAAGACGTTGACCGCAAAAACTTTCAGCCGCTCCAGGAGCGGCGGGAGAACTACGTCATAGGCTGGAGCTGCAGAAGGGTCGCGCGCCACTTGAATAGCGATCGTCGCGCAATACAACACAGCTAAAAAAAGGCCTGGAATAAGGCCAGCAAGAAGCAGCGCACCAATATCGACGCGTGCCAGAGAGCCGGTTAGAACAGCAAGGTTGGACGGCGGAATAATCATGGCAAGACCACCCGTGCCGATGATTGGGCCAATCGCCAAAGCCGTTTTGTAACCTCGCTTTTGCATCTCAGGCACCATGAGCCCGCCTAGCATTGCCGTGTTCGCCATAGTCGAGCCGGTCAGCGCGGAGAACGCAGTGCCACCGACGACAGTGACGTAGGACAAACGTCCAGGAATGCGGCCAAACAAAAGGTCGAGAGCATCAAAAACGCGGCCAGCCAAGCCTGCATGGAAGAGCAGAGCCCCCATCCAAACGAACATGGGGATCGCAACAAGGGTGAATGTCGTGATGAGATTCGTTGAATTGTCGATCAGTTGGATGACGCCACCCAGCCCCCCCATCAAAAACCACGCCCCAATCATGTTCGCGGTTAAAAATGCAAGAGCGACAGGTACGCCGCTCAGCATCATCGTCAACACGACGAGGAAGATCACTAGACCAACGAATACTGGATCCATAACTGGCCCTCTACACTTTCTCTGGGCCGGCCAGCTCATCACTCTCGTAGAAAGAGAAGCCGGTGAGAGGGAAGCGAAGCATCTCGGTTCCGACACCGAAAAAACCAACGAGTAATGGAAGGAACAAAAGCCATCTCGGCACATCAATTGACCGCTGCTCAACATCACCAAGGGTCACGCTATCAACCAAAAGAACACCCGCGATTATCGCTATTGAAAAGGCGACCAAAGCACAGAGGAAATAGATGCCGTATTCCCATCGCTTTTGAGACGTTGGCGGCAGACGGTCAAACACAATGCGCACTACCACATGACCACGCTGACGAACCAGCCAGGGCGCCGCGGCCATCGTAAAATACAACAATGCGTATTCAGTTAGCGCCACAGTCGCGGCGGGTGGCTCAAATCCAAAGAACCGAAGCGAGACGTCGATCACGATGAGAAGCGCGAGCGCCGCAATTGTGGCACCTGAAAAGGCCGCGAGCGCTTGAACGCAGAAATTATAGAATTTCACGAGTGTTTTCATTCGATTAGGCCGGTCATGCGCTAACTCCCGGGTTCATGAGCCGGGTCCGTCATCGATCGTGGATCAAAGAGTGGCTTCAGTATACCAGGTGCCGCGGGCACTTGCCGAGCCATGCGCGCCCAAACTGCATCGGAGGCCCGTTGCTTATAAATCGGCGCAGCATTTGGTGGCAATTGGAAGAAAGTCATGCCCTCAGACCCTAATCGAATTCTTTCATCCTCTTGAATTTTAAGGAATCGGGTTCGACTTTCTTCTTCGTATCGCAACGCCTCTTCAAGAATAAGTAACTGAACCTCAGCAGAGAGAGACGTCCAACGATCAAGGTTCATTTGCAGTGTCATCACCAACCCTAAGACACCTGGATCGATGCGATATTTCACGAATTTCTGGAACCCTTGGTCAGACATGGACGTCGACGTCCAGGCAATGGCATCAACAGTACCGCGCTCCAGCGCTGTGTAGACTTCACTGGATGGAATATCGATCGGGATCGTACCAACAGAGTCTAAGAATGCGCGATAGGTTGGGGTGGTCCGAATGCGCTGGTTCAGAAGATCTGGAAGCCCGAACGCATTGAGGGGTGGCTCTGTCTTTGTGAAGATATGGAGCTTGGGTCCGGTTTGATGCCATCCCAAAAAGTAAGCGTTCAGCTTCTCAGCCCAGATGTCCTGGATAGCATCATAACCACCGTTCGCGCGCGCTTCGCTTGGCGTTACCGACGCTGCAAGGAAAGCATCAGCTTCTGGAGCCAATCCCAGCATGTAGGTCGCGGCTCCAAAATACATGTCCACGATACCACGCCGCAGCGCGTAGACCATCTGGCGCTGTGGAATGACCTCTGGGCCACCCAAATACCGAATGCGCGCCACACCCTTTGCGCGCTTATTGAAGGGCTCAACAAAATGCATGTTGACGTCTTGAGCAAACTGGATGGATCGATTCCATGCTGTCATGAACGTGAGTTCAATTTCATCTGCAGCGGCAGGCTTAGTCAGCAACGCGCCTAAAATGATGAGAAAAAATGCTTTTTTCATGGGACTAAGTGTTCCACTACACGACCGGCTCGTCAAACAAGGGCGGCCTAACGCAACCGTTCGGGCATGACCGGTCGCTCTAGCCGCGACGGTGGCTAAACACGGACTGGCCCGAGCTGGTATTTCGGTCACTCAAACGTCAAAGGCAAAGCGGGATGCTACGGAGGAGAGGCTAAGCTTGCCCAGGCTGTTCCGATTAAAGCTCGCCTATCGCGGAGAGAGTAGGTGCGGATATCGAGGGGCTGGCTATTACCATTACCCTAGTCACAGGGCTCCTCCCCTGGGTATATTAAGAGTAATAGAAAATTCCAGGGTAGAGAAACAACCATGCATCGCAGAAACCTTCTTAAAACCGCTGCAGCGGCAGCTGCTGCATCTGTTATTCCAATGAGACAGGTTTGGGCAGAAGACGTGCCCACTATCAATTTAGACGGGGATAGTATTTCTCTGGATAAGAAAGACGTTCACGATTTTGCCAACAGCCTGAACGGCATTGTTCTGAAACCCGACAGCGCTGGCTACGATATAGCGCGGCAAATTTGGAACCGCTATTGGGACCGGAAGCCCGCCCTAATCGCCAGATGCACAAACGTCGCCGATGTTGTGTCGGCAGTCAAATTCGCCCGCGGCCACAACTTACTAACAGCGGTGCGGTGTGGCGGACACAGCATGTCTGGTAAGGGTATGTGTGACGGCGGCCTGGTCATTGATCTTTCCTATATGAATGACGTCCAGATAGATGTGAAAAACAAAACGGCGTCTGTTCAAGGCGGCGCGCAGCTCGGGGATTTGGATCGCAAGGCTCTGCCGTTTGGATTGGGCACGACAGCCGGCGTAGTTTCACACACGGGTGTTGGCGGCCTAACGCTTGGTGGTGGCATGGGCCGGTTGCAGCGCCGGTTTGGGTTAGCGATCGATAACGTACTTGGCGTCGAGCTTGTCACCGCAGAAGGCAAGGTTGTGACGGCCAACGCAAAAGAAAACCCTGACCTCTATTGGGGTGTGCGTGGCGGTGGCGGTAACTTTGGCATCGTCACGAAGTTCTTATTCCGACTTCACACGATGGATCCCATGGTGATCAACTTTGGGTTTAGCTTCCCCATGGACGTGGCGAAGGATGCATTAAAACTCTACTTCGACTTCTCGACAGGGGCGGACAAGGATCTATTCTTGCTCGGTGGCATCTCCATGCGAGAGGATGGCACGGGTGGCGTCAGCATTGGCGGAAACTATTTTGGGCCCCAAAGAAACGTGGACCGCGCACTTCAGCCTTTGCGAGATTTTGGCAAAGCAATAAGGGACAGCGTCTTTCCAATTGAATACGTAAAAATTCAACAGGTAGCTGACGATGGCTTTAACGCGCCTGGAAATCGCCACTACGCGAAAGGCGGATTCCTGCGTGAGGTCAATGACGACCTTATAACCACGCTTATTGAACGCATTGAGCCGCTTGCTAGTCGGCGGTTCAGCGTAGGCCTTCTGCCTATGGATGGGGCACCCAGCAAAGTAGGTGCCAAAGATACGGTATGGGCTCACCGCGACGCGGCGTACAATATTGATTCAAGCAGCAAGTGGGCTGTTAACAACTCCGATGTCGATGAAGAAAACGTCGCTTGGAATCGAGCCTATTGGAAAGACATTGAACCGTTTACACGGGGGTTTTATGTCAATCAGTTGATCGACGAAAATCAGGACCAAGTGAATACGAACTACGGGCCTAATCACGCCCGCTTAGTTGACGTCAAAAATAAATACGACCCAACCAACTTCTTCCGCCTGAATGCAAATGTGCGGCCCACAGTCTAGGCCTGAAAAATGTTCACGCGAAATAAAGGCTAACTAACGAGGGCATGGACCGTAAACTCGAAGTCGCGTGGGACATAATACCGGCACTCAATTCAGAGACCCGCGGTAAAGCGCCCCTGGAATACTCTTCTTGCCGCCCTTAGCATAAACCTTGGCTGTCGTTCTTGAACAGAGGCCCGCAGCATGGTTAATCTGCACATACAGGAGGACCCCGCATGACAGATAGCAAATACGCCAACGCGAGCTACGGCGAACTCGGTATCGGATTCGGCGAGAGACCCGCCGTTGTCGTCGTCGACTTTCAGCTAGGCTTTACAGACCCACAATACCCCTTAGGGGGCTCATCCCACATTCATGCCGCAGTAGAGCAGACATCGAAGCTGCTTGGGGTCGCGCGTGAGAACGACATACCCGTCGCGAGTTGCCGCGTCGGCTGGGGCTCGAAACGCGATATGGGATACTGGAAAATTGGCTGCTTGTACGAAGATTGGTTCTATGATGACCCACAAACGGCCATGGACCCGCGCGTGCATAATCCAAACTATGATTTCAATTTCTGGAAGCACGCACCTTCGATCTTTTTCGGGACACCCCTTATTAACTTCCTAAACAAGAACAACGTCGACACAGTCATCGTTACGGGGTGCACGACGTCGGGCTGCGTACGGGCCTCCATAAACGACGCGTTTTCGTATGGGTACCGCGTGATCGTACCCCATGACTGCTGCGGCGACATGGACGAAGGGCCGCACGATGATAACTTGCGTGATGTTGGCCGCCGTTACGCTGATGTGATAGACGCATCGGCTGTCATGGAGCACCTCTCTTCAACACAAGGCCGCGTCCCAGCCGAGTAAAAAACCAGAGTAAGTCACTATGGATATTATGTTCGACCCCTACATCATCCTTAAATTCTTCCACATCATCATGGCGGGGCTTTGGCTCGGTATGGATATGGGAGTGTACAACTGTGGGATGAAAGTGCGCGACCCAAGCCTCTCGATTGAAACCCGCGCAGCGATGGCGAAGGTCTCCGGTTTTCTCGATATGGGGCCACGGTCCGCCGTTATCATCCTGCTTATGCTTGGCATCACGATGACATCGCTTGGCGGTTGGGGCTTCCAAGGCGGTTACGGGCCTGATCTCGCGATTGCGGCTGCCCTTATCGGCATTGTTTGGCTCTCTGGCCTCTGGCATCAGTACTGGGTTGATCATCCCAACCTTGGCGAAGCGCGGCCAGAAGCACACGTGAAATTTCAAACGGTGTTCCGTAAGTGGGATATACGCATGCGCGTTGTTGTGACCGGCATTCTTTTGTTCACCGCCATCTGGTCTTTGACCGGCGACGGCCCCATCGTCGCCACATGGCTGGCGGTTAAGCTTGTCCTTTTCTCAGTCATTGTTTCCTGTGGGATAGGCATCCGCATTTACATCCCCCAGGCACGCGCGGCAATTGCCGATATCTTCGCCAATGGGTCTACGCCGGAACGCGAGGCTGCGGCAAAAGTGAACCGTGGAAAGGCCCTATTCTTCGTGAAATCGATCTGGACGTTGGTCGCAATTGTCATCTGGGTTTCAGTAGCAAAATTTTAGGCCGGTCTGAGGTTGCGTCTAATAGATTGAAAGTCTAATGAAGGCTGATATTTGTCCAGCCAAATTAGGAGTCTAGCTGTGCCAACCGCAGAAATTAACGGCCACTCTATGTATTACGAGACCCACGGTGAAGGGGTTCCCGTTCTGGTTCAAGGCGGCTGGGGCTCGTTTTGCCACGGTTCTCATGGCCATTTACCGCGCGGATTGAGCGACAGCTACCAAGCCATCATTATCGATTATCGCGGGCTCTATGATTCAAGCGACGACCTGTCCGTCGACTCGAGCATCGATATGTACGCTGACGATGCGATCCAGCTTCTGGAACACCTGGGACACGCCGGAGGCGCCCACCTTATCGGCCTGGTCGGCATGGGCGCCTGCATCTCTCAAGTTATGGCGATTAGGCGCCCCGACCTCGTACGCTCGATGATGAATATGGGCGCCTGGTCTGACGCGACCGACCCCCTCTTCAGAGAACAGATTAATCTATTCCTGGATGTCCACCGGGATATGGGGTGGGAAGCGTTTCAACGCTTCGTCTGCATGATGTCCTTTCGGCCCGATTACTATAACGAGAACCAAGAACGTCTGCTCGGGCCCGATGGCCCTTGGCGCGAACTGAATGGTCGATTGGAAGCACATACGCGTTTTATCAACGCATGCCTAAATCACAACGTCACCGATCAATTGGTCAAAGTAAAATGCCCAAGCCTTGTGGTTCATAGCCACATGGATACAGTTACCGGCCCCCGGATGACGCGTCCAATTCAAGACGGCATTCCAAATGCAGAGGGATTAGAGCTTGTTGAAGTCGCCCACGTCGTAGCAGGAAAAGAACAAAAGATTCAGTTCTGCGAGGTTGTTCTTGATTGGTTAGGGCGAGCCTAAAACACTTTCGCAACTAGTGCGCTGCCTGATAGCAGAAGCAAGGCTAGGACAATACGCTTAAACGTTTACTCGCTCACTTTAAGTTACACGTCCACCCCGAGACATGAGCACAGCACTTGGCGTTGCGAGTACGGACAGAATGAGGGTTCACGTTTCCACTAACCCAGCTCCGGCGCGGAAGCAGCGAGCTACCTTAAACCCGCGTTCCAAGACGGGGGTTTCCATCTTCGATAGCCATCTCAGCACCATCAATCAACGGGTCATCTGTTGGCACACCAAGTAGGTGCTTGCCGGTTGGGGCCATGGCGTGATCCCACTGCAACTCAATATGTGTCGTTACGGTCCGGCAATCGCGGAAATGACGTTGCACAGGGTTGCGGCCAGTTTGCGCTGACACACCCATCATTCCAGATAACCGTTCCGCTGCCTTCAGACACAAACGAGATGCAAATGTCATATCCCGTTTTGCCGAGAGCAAATCTTCGCCAACGATGTCTTGTCCGGCGGCGCCGCGCTCATGCAGCATGGTGCAGAAATTCTCAACAATGAGGTTGGCTGCATGAACCTCGGCTACGGCCTCGCCAACGCGAACTTGAACAGGCACCTGATCAACAATGGATTCGCCAAAGAGCGCACCCTTTCGGGTCTTGGTCAGTGCTGCGTAATCCTGCAAAGCACCCATAGCCGTGCCCACCAAAATTCCTGCAAACCAACTCTTTTGGTACGCAGCAGGGCGAACTTTATAGATGTAGCTGTCGTGCAATTTCGACCCAGGCGGATTGGGCGACAGCATGTCTTGCAATGTGATCACGCGATAGGCTGGGATTTTCGCCCCCGTGACCTTGATATGATGGCTGCCAGTGCCGCGCAGACCTTCAGCCGTCCAATTGCCTTCATTGTCCCAATCACTTGGCTGCAGCAAAACGAAGTGCGTGAATACCGGTCCATCCCCGAGCTTAGCCGTAACCATTGCGCCGTTGGCATGGTCGATCCCGCTAGTGAATCCCCACCGACCACTCAATTCATAACCATCATCTGTTTTAACCAGGCCACCGCCGCCAGCAGAGCCAGTGGCAACGATCGGGTCAGGGTTCGCGGAGAAGAATTCTTCTTGAGCCTCCGCATGAAAACGAGCAACCCACATGACATGGGAGAAGACCAGGCCAGTTATCCAACCAGACGATGCGCAAGCCTGTGAAATTTCTCGGGACACATTCATGTGTGTGCCCCAGTCCATTTCCCAGCCGCCAAAACGGTGCGGCATGTAAATTTTATGTAGACCGGCAGCTTTCAATTCAGCGATTGAGGCGTCGGGGATCCGGCGTAGGTCTTCGGCCTGCTCCGCACGCCCCCTCAAAGAAGGGATGAGGGCTTTCGCTGCTGCAACCAAATCCTCTTTGGTTGGGTTATTAGAAGCATTTGCAGCAACGACGGTGGACATGAAACGACTCCAGGGTGATGACGTTAATCTCATCATCCATCAGCACACAGCGTTTATATATAAACTTATTGTATTTATATTCATCTTTAGGTTTATATTAATTCTATGGAATTACGCCAAATCAGCCATTTTCTGTGCGTTGCCGAATATTTAAGCTTTAGCGCAGCGGCAGAAGACTGCGGACTTACCACCCAAGCAGTGAGCAAAAGCGTGCGCCAACTCGAGCAAACACTCGGGGTGAAGCTATTTGATCGGGATACACGAACGGTGTCTCTGACAACCTTTGGCAACCTTCTGCTGCCACATGCACAAGCCATTCAAGCGGAGACTAAACAATTTGGGCTGAATCTAGAAACAGCACTTGGCGCACATACTGGTACGGTCCGACTAGGAGCAACCCCGACAGCACTCACCCAATTAGTGCCTCGGGCTTTAAAGCGACTATTTGATTTAAGGCCGACCCTAAGGGTCGAAGTCGAGCGCAGCGATTTCGAGCATTTGACGCCACTGCTCTTGCGAGGAGACCTGGATCTCATCGTATCAACGGCCCCAACGAAGACAGTGGATTCCTTAATCACCATTGAACCACTGATGACGGACTATAACATCATTGTGTGTTCTGCAGACAACGCACTCGCCAAAAAGCCTCTGAAACCCAAAGCACTGCTGAACAGACAGTGGGTGACAGTAAATTTCCCGAGAGGGGAAAACGACCTAAAAGCGTTATTCTCATCTATGGGAGAAAAACTACCTTCACCAAGTTTACAAACAACCGCAACAGATTTCGCGATCGACTGGGTCTCAGCGTCGAATTTTCTCTCCATATTACCCGCACAGATCGCTGCAGGTGCCGTTGCTGATGGACGTCTCTCAGCCATTGAGATCACAGACCTCGGAGACCCATGGCCTATCGTTATGGCGTATAGACGTAATGCAACACGCTCACCCGCGGCTCTTGCCCTAATTGACGCGCTTAAGATTGAGGCGGCTTAATTAAAAGCATTCATGCACAAAGCACGTCTCCATAATGAACTGAGCTTTTGTGCGCATGAAGTGACGTATTCCTAAACTCTTTCCATTGAGCCACGAATAGCGACAACGGCACCGGCACCGGCACCGGCACTAGCGACGCATTCCATTTTATTGTGAACGTGTTCACCGCGCATCCGCGTACTGACTTGTTCTATGACACCCTGGCCCAGAATGGGAACTAGGGCGGGCAGATGAGAGACAGTGTCTTAGGACCGAACGGATACTCAGCGTGAAAACAAGCATAGCCCCATAGCTCAGAGGGGCTTTATATTTTTGCACAAAAAAGACTGCTAGACAGCTATGCGTTAGGTTAGTCCACAGCTAAGGGTCAACACGCTTAGCCTTTGCGATAGACACGCAAGAAATTATTGGCGGGCATTTCATTGCTATTTTCAAAAACTAGCCCCGCACCCTGCGCCAGGGCATTCACATCAACCGTGTCGCGCACACCCCACTCTGGGTTTTGATCACGCAACCCTTGTTCAAATAATTTATTAGATTTAGTTGTATGTTGGCCATCTATTTTGAATGGCCCGTAGAGAAAGAGCGCGCCGCCATCCAATAAGGTTCTACCCACGCCAGAGAACAATCCCTCAGCCACAGACCACGGCGCAATGTGAATCATATTGCAGCACAATATTGCGGCCGCTTCGTCGACAGGCCAATCCGATGACATCGCATCTAAGACGAGCGGTGGCCTGAGGTTCGACAATTCCGCATCCTCGACCATGCGGGTCATTTTTACCTGAGCTTCTGTGTCTTGGTCCGTTGGTTGCCAAATCAAATTCGTGTGCGTTGCTGCCAAGACCGCTGAGTGATAACCGCTGCCAGCCGCTATTTCGAGAACCAGGCCTGTGTCTGGTAAGAGAGGCGAAAGCGTCTCATGAATGGGTCCGATGTTCCGTTGAGCAGACGGGTGGGCGTGAACAGCTAATTTTGATGCTATAGTGTTAAACATCTTTTCCATCGCACACCATCAAACTTCATCTCTTAATAAGACCTAAGCCCATTAAAAAAAACGGGGCGGCCCAAAAAGGCCACCCCGCTCAAAACATTTTTGAAGTAATGCGGCTTTATTCAGCAGCTTGCTTCAATGCTGCATCCGGCTGAAACACGGGCCGGCGAGGCGCGGTAAGATGCGTCTCTTCCTCACAAGTCGCGAGAAGTTCCTTAAGTTCCCGTCCCTTATTGAAGACCGGGGTCTTCTTAGGCCGCTTGGCCTGCATTTCCTTACGCAGGTTTTTGGTCGCTTCCTCGTTGACCTTGCCTTTAGCATTGCAAACAACACCGTAGCGCAGAGCACCATCAGTCGTCACCAATCCACGAATTACTTCAAGGGCAACCGTTTCGGCAGGTCGCTCAAGCGGGTTTCCGACGCCGCCGCCGCCCCACGTAATGAAGGCGAGGATATCGCCAGCCTTAACCTTGACGTTGTCACACTTAGACAAGTGATATTCGACAACACCGGTTTCGTAACCACCTCGATACATAACCTTAATCGACCGTTCACCAGGCTCACCGCCCGTGACACCCCAAGGATATGTCAACCAACGGTCATCATGGATTGAGATTTCTCCATCTTCGAGGAACCCATAGTCCACACGTAGGGCGTTCCCACCGCGATAGAATCCAGGACCGCCAGTGTCGGCCACTGTTTCATGCTTCTCGATACGCAACGGGAAGTAAGCTTCCAGGTATTCCTGAGGAACGTTAGTGAAGCTCGGCCACATGGAGTGGCCATCGGGTCCGTCGCCGTGTGGGCGAGCGGGGATGCCACCGAAACCAATTTGGTAAAGTTGGTACCATTCGCCACGGCTATTTGTCCCTGAGTACATGAAGTGAGGGGAAGACGAGAAGCCAGCAGCAGCCAAGAAGTCTGGGTTTTTCTGACCGAGTAGAGCAGCAAAAACATCGAAGATACGGCCCAGAGCGTGAGTCCGGCAGGACAGTGCCGCCGGGAAATTCGGCTTGAGCAACGTGCCCTGTGGAATACGCACATCGACCAAATCATAGAACCCGTCGTTAAACAGAATTTCGGGATCGAAGACCATGATCATGTACACGCCCCAGAACATCTTGAGCATATTTTCGTTCAAGTAGAAGTTGATAGAACCCACTGCTTGGGGGTCGGTTCCCTCCCAGTCGAGGACCACCTTCTTGCCTTCGCGCCACATGGTGCACTTAATCTTGTACGGGCCGAAACCACGGCCATCGTCATCGATGTAATCTTCAAACGTCACTGGCTCAACACCAATGGCATTTTGAATCAACCCGCTAACGGCGCGCAAGTTCCGGTCAAGAGCAGCTTGGGTGGCGGACACATACGTGTCGACACCAAAGCGGTCACACATTTCCTTCACACGCTTCTCGGCCACACGACAAGCGGCAAGAATGGCGTTTAGATCGGACCGGTTCCAGGTCGGCAGGCGAACCTGATTGAGCATGAGCTCAAGCAATGTTTCCTGTAAAATACCCTTCTTGTAGAGTTTGGTCGGCGGGGTTACGAGACCTTCTTCGAAGATGGTCGTGGCATCCGTCGGCATGGAGCCAGGAACCTTGCCGCCGTTATCAGTCATGTGACCGAAGTGACAAGACCACCCGACCAGACGTCCGGTGTAGAAGATCGGAAGCACGATAAGCCAATCATTGGCATGACTGACAGCACCCTGAACCTTGTACGGGTCGTTAGTGAAGAAGACATCGCCCTCTTCAATGGTGCCGTCATAGCCTTCAAGGAAGCCTGAGATAAAGGATCCAAACTGACCAACAACCATCTTACCGTTACGGTCAGCAATCAGCGGGAAGGCGTCATGCTGTTCGCGAATGCCAGGGGACATAGCAGTACGGAACACGGTGGCATCCATCTCGTAGCGTGCGTTGCGAAGCGCGCTCTCGACAATATCGAGTGTGATGGCGTCAACTTTGACCTTTTTAAAGGGCTTGTTGCTGGTTTGGATGATCTGCGCTGATGTTTTCTTATTAGCCATAATTCTTTCTCCTAGCCTCTACCCTACTTCTTCGCCTTGGATTTCGGTGCAACCTTACGCTTCGGGGCTGCTTTTGCCTTAGCCTTGGGCTTAGCCTTGGGCTTAGCCTTGGGCTTAGCCTTGGGCTTAGCCTTGGGCTTAGCCTTGGGCTTAACCTTGGGCTTAACCTTGGGCTTAACCTTGGGCTTAACCTTGGACTTAGCCTTGGGCTTAACCTTGGACTTAGCCTTGGGCTTAACCTTGGCTTTAGCCTTGGGCTTAGCCTTAGCTTTCGCTTTAGTCTTAGGCTTAGGCTTAGGCTTAGGCTTAG
>JAPKDQ010000031.1 GCA_028822445.1 Rhodospirillaceae bacterium
AGATGAAAGGTCTGAAACTAATTCATAATATTACTCGGTAGGGGTTGCTAAGGAGTAGTTTCCAATTTAGATGACAACTCTGTACTACGCTCCACCGGAATCAGGGTAACCATTATTGAGCCCTCTGGTGATGTTGAAAGGATAAGGCAATGGATGCCAATGAACTTCGGGAAAAATCCCCGGATCAGCTGCGCGATGAACTGGTTTCATTGAAAAAAGAGGCGTTTAATTTGCGCTTTCAACAGGCAACTGGGCAAATTGAAAATACGTCACGTATGAGACAAGTTCGGCGCGGCGTAGCTCGGGTTAACACAATTTTAAACCAAAAAGCCGCCGCCGCTGCAGGCGAGGAGTAAGCTCTATGCCAAAACGAATATTATCTGGCGTTATCACATCTAACCAAAACGCCCAAACCGTCACTGTTTCGGTCGAGCGCAGATTTAAGCATCCGCTGCTACAAAAAACAGTACGTAAGTCAAAAAAATACAGAGCTCATGATGAAAAAAATGCATTCAACGTAGGCGATCTTGTTCGTATACAAGAATGCGCGCCGAAGTCTAAAACTAAACGCTGGGAAGTTATTGCAGAATAATCTCTTAGATTAATCGAAACCCTGGGAATGACGCGATATCGCACCCCACAGGTCGGGAGTTAACAAATGATCCAGATGCAGACAAATTTAGATGTAGCTGATAATAGCGGCGCACGCCGCGTACAGTGCATCAAGGTTCTTGGTGGATCCAAGCGCAAGTACGCATCCGTTGGCGACGTTATCGTCGTCTCGGTTAAGGAAGCTATTCCACGTGGGCGTGTTAAAAAAGGAGATGTTCGAAAGGCCGTTGTCGTTCGCACAGCTAAAGAGGTTCGCCGTGAAGATGGTACGGCCATTCGATTTGATCGTAATGCCGCAGTGATCTTAAGTAACTCTAATGAACCAGTGGGCACCCGCATTTTTGGCCCAGTTGTTCGCGAGTTACGAAATAAAAACTTTATGAAGATTATTTCACTCGCACCGGAGGTGCTGTGATATGGCCGCAAAATTAAAAAAAGGTGATAAGGTGATAGTTTTATCTGGAAAGGATAAGGGAAAGCAGGGAGAAATATCTTCTGTGAACCCCTCCGCTGGTAAAGCCATTATAGATGGGATAAATATGGCTATCCGCCATACGAAACAATCCCAATCTGATCAGGGTGGGCGCATTCCAGTGGCGATGCCTATACAGATTTCGAATCTAGCATTAGTTGATAGCAACGGGAAAGCCACGCGTATTGGTTTTCGTGAGGAAGCTGGCAAAAAAGTAAGGTTTGCTAAAACAACTGGGGAGACGGTATAATGTTGGATACAGCAAACTATACTCCACGCTTGAAGGCTTTGTATTCTGCAGAAATCAAATCCTCCATGAAAGAAGAATTTGGTTATAAAAACGATATGATGATCCCTCGGTTAGACAAGGTAGTTCTAAACATGGGTGTCGGTGAAGCTACTAAAGATACAAAAAAAGTTAAGCACGCTCAGGAAGCGTTGACCTTGATTGCTGGACAAAAGGCTGTGGTCACAAAAGCTAAGAATTCTATAGCTGGCTTTCGCGTTCGCGAAGACATGCCTTTAGGTACTAAAGTCACCTTGCGTGGTGACCGGATGTATGAATTCATGGACCGCCTGACTACAATAGCGTTACCGCGAGTGCGAGATTTTCGTGGCGTTAAAACTTCATCGTTCGACGGTCGTGGCAACTATGCCATGGGCCTTAAAGAACACATCGTCTTTCCCGAAATCGACTTCGATACTGTAGTAGATATGTTGGGTATGGACATCATTATCTGCACTGATGCAAAATCAGATGCCGAAGCCAAAGCGCTGTTGAAG
>JAPKDQ010000032.1 GCA_028822445.1 Rhodospirillaceae bacterium
TTGGGGGCCTCTACGCGCAGCTTTATCAGCTAAATTATTCTAGCTTCGATGATCTCCCTGACAAGTTGTCCGACGAAGATCGTGCGCTGGCCACCTGAATAGCGACGCGCCGACTGTGCCAAGTTATTTCTTCGCATACACTAAAAACAGAGTTTTTGAATCGCATTTCGGCGGGCCGTACAGGGGTGCTGTCACACCTATGGCAACAAGCATCGGATTGCGAGTTATTGTCAAATCTGGTGTTTGAGAGTTTTTGGTCATGCGGCGACCTGGCCTTTTTGGTTGGTTTCAATTCCGTCTTTGAACGCGACGCCTGTGATGACTTTGGTGAGGTAGTCAAAGCCGCGTAGTTTTCTCCAGTTTTGCTCAGCGCATTGTCCGAGCTTGAACATCATGTGCAGCATGCCGTCGCGGTTCAGACAGCCCTTTGAGCGCTTGGTGCGATGCCGGATGGTGGCGAAGGCGGACTCGATGGGATTGCTGGTGCGGATGCTTTGCCAATGCTGTGCTGGGAAGTCGAAGAAGGCCATGAGTTCCTCACGATCTTTTTGCAGGCACACAGTGGCCTTGGGGTACTTTGCCTCATAGGTTTTGACGAACAGATCGAAAGCTTTCCCGGCATCTTCTTTGGTCTCAGCCTGCCAAATGTTGTGTATCGCGGCCTTGGCCTTCGGTTGAGACAACTTGGGAAAGCAGTTCAACACATTCATCGTTTTATGCTGCCAGCAGCGTTGCTGGCGGGTCGTGGGGTAAACCTCATCCATGGCTGCCCAGAAGCCCATGGCACCGTCCCCAATGGCCAGATTTGGGGCATTCATTCCCCAGCTTTTGAGGTTGAGAAGAACCTCGCGCCAGCTCTGGGTGGACTCGCGCACCCCGTCTTCGATCGCCAGGAACCGTTTCTTGCCACGGGCCGTAACGCCAACAATTACAAGGGCGCAGAGCTTGTCATCCTCGCCCCGAAGACCACTGTAGACGCCATCAGCCCAAATATAGACGATTGGCTCGTCATCGAACGCAGCGTCTTTCCAGCCGTCATACTCCTTGGCCCAATCGCGCTTGAGGCGCGAGACCGTATTCGCCGACAGTCCCGTCGCATCAGGACCCAGAAGAACCTTGAGGGCCGCGCCCATTTCGCCGCTGGAAATTCCTTTAAGATAGAGCCAGGGCAAAGCCGCCTCCAGCGTCTTGGTTCTGCGCACATAGGGCGGCACCAAGGCAGAGCGGAAGGTCACAGGCGTGCCGTCCTTTGAACGGACCTTGGGAATGCGCACGCTCACAGGGCCAATGCCCGTCTGAAAGGGGCGGGCTGGATGGTGTCCATTGCGCACCACAGCCGCATGGCCCGCCTCAGTACGCAACTCTGAAAACTGCGCCATATAGCTCGCCAGTTCGGTTTCGACGGCTGATGCAATCAATGCCTGCGCTCCCGTCTTCAATAATTCCGTCAGCGCGTCAGTCATCCCGTCTCGACGTGCAAAATCAACAATGTTAGTCGTTTCCATGGTGGTGTATCTCCTTCGGTTGGCCTGTTGTCTCACAACAACATTTCAACCAGATACGCCGCCAACCTTCAAACCGCCCAAACACCAGATTCAGTCATAACTCAATAACAAGGCACTATGGCCGCAATTCAACAGGTGCAGACCCTTTCGCTTTCAATCAAGAAAAACCAATATATTATCTAGACCGATCTTATAAAGTTGCGTGTTATTCTGATTCAAAGTTATTAATTCCTTAAAGTGTGACGTGCTGGAAACACGCTCTCTTTCCGCAAGGATCTAAGCCACAAAGGCAAGGTATGAATTTATCTAAGATATTATTAAAATTTGAGTA
>JAPKDQ010000033.1 GCA_028822445.1 Rhodospirillaceae bacterium
ATGATGATGTTCCGGAACGCATCAAAGAAGTACCGGTTCCCGGCGACGGCGAGGCTTCTGACTGGGCTGGGTCAGCCTGGCAAAGCAAAGAGTAAATTAACACCGGCTCAGGGGATGAATCGGCCATGTTCGATTCATCCCCTGGGTGTTTCAACACGGTGAATGGTCGCATCGTTTTGTACTTCTTCCAGGCCCTCTTCGTTGACCTTCCGCAGGTCGTTCAACGCGACTCCTGCAGACAAACGGTGCTCCGATCTTTATTTGCCGATCAATTAACTCGGTTGTGCATAGCTGCCAACTAGAGCGATCGGCATGATTGGTGTCGCTATCATTAGCCTTTCTTAGTGAGGTTAAAGTAGGTTTTCGCTAACACTTTTCGCACAGTTTCTGCTTCCTATTTGTAACACCTTCCAGAGCTCGCTCGTTAATCTCCAACACCATCGGGATAGTTTGCCTCAAGGGATCGAGCATGCGCCGCATACGCCATATGGCTCTGTCAATGTTTCTAACGACTTAGAGAAGGCACGAAAATTAATCCGTGACAGGTACCTTATACTTTGGGTCGGCTCGAGATACGTCGTTGGTTTTTTCTGGGCCAAAATACTAGATTCGCTGCTTTTGGCGCATCGCGCGCATTCGACAATACCTATGAGGGCATGTTCGTACAGAAAGAGCCCTTCGTTACCTCGCAGGCGTGTATTCCCGTCCCGCGTCTCTATACATTCACCCAGATAGTGCTCAGTCAAATCAACTTGGTAGTGCGTAGCAATCACGGGTGTCTTTGCCTTTGCGCGTACCGGTTCATCACAGAGCTCCTGGTACGGTTAAAAACCGGGGCTATTTCCTGGTGCGGTGGTTGAGCTCATCGGATCATCCTGTTCGACGTTCAAATACACAGATGAAACGCAAAGCTTGAATTTATAATCAAACAAGTTGACAATATAAACACCTAGCAAGCTAAGTATTATCCCGCATGGCTGTTTTAATAGTAGTTCGGTAACAATGGGGTAACCAGCAGCGATCTCACCTGATCCCGGTTGGCAATTGATCCAACAACGGCCTTAGATGGCTGAGGAGTGCATTATGCCTTTGTATAGAAACATCCTTTATAGAAACGCCGTCGTTGTCTTTTTATCCGGCATAGTCTTTATGACTGCAGTTCCGGCTATTGCCTTGGCTGAAGGCGCAAAGATGCTTGAAGAGATTATCGTCACCGCACGTAAACGTGAAGAGAGTCTTCAAAACGTGCCCACATCGGTGTCCGTATTGTCTTCCGAAGAGTTGGATGCTCGCGGAGCCGCAAGCATTGATGCTGTCGGCCAAATCGCACCCAATGTACATTTCGAAAATGCCCAACCCACCAGCGGTATCAAGTCGCCCACGGTGTATATCCGAGGTATGGGTCAGGCGGATTTTATCATTGTTGAAGACCCCGCCGTAGGGATTTATCTGGACGGTGTGTTTACCGGACGTATGGTTGGCAACGCGTTTGATCTGGTTGATGTAGAACGTATTGAGGTATTGCGAGGCCCCCAAGGAACGCTCTTCGGGCGAAACACAATCGGCGGAGCCGTGAACGTGGTCTCCAAAAAACCCGGCACTGAATTTGATGCATCTTTCAGGCTGGCTGTCGGAGAAGAGGGACATGAGGAAGCACGCGTTACGATCAATGTGCCGCTGGGTGAACAATTTGGTGGTCGACTAACAGCTTTCTCAAGGGAGCGAGATGGCTACG
>JAPKDQ010000034.1 GCA_028822445.1 Rhodospirillaceae bacterium
GGGACGTTAACAGAGCAGTTATTAGATTGAAAATGCAATTCCAGGCAGTTTCCACGGGGGTTATTCCCCTTTACAACACACGCCAAACACACGACTAGGGTAGCCCTAATTAGAGAGTTCTGTGGGTCAATGAGAATAGGTGCTGTGGGGGATCTATCATTGGTGCGCCCTACTGTCGTGAAAGTATCTTTGAGGACACTGCCGGTCTTACCTGTCCTCAAAGATAGTGAGCGCCGGGGTGACCGGTGGTTGGTCCGAAAGGCCAGGGTTTTCATACTGACCCGGACAGACCTTATAGGGATAAGCCCAGCCCGTCTTGGACCACCAGTGTGCCAGGTCTTCCCTCAGGATCTTTTGAATCTCAGGTCTTATAAAACCTTATTCTGCACCAGCATCGATTGTGAACCTTCAAAGATTCGATTAACACGGTTTAGTATGGCTCTGTAAGATTTAGTCCGTCGCCGCATCTGCGGCGTCGAGACTATCACGCATAATTTTTTAGGACTCTTGGGTCGTTTGCCTTGTCTAATTTGGCCCTCGCCAACAATAAAGTTTTTCCCATTTCAGCTACAATTACAGCGGTAGGTTGTTGATCTTAGTTTCCCTGCAAGGCAACCCCCAAATACTTAGATTGACTCGCCCGAGTAGGAGCCCACTATGTTCGAAGCATTGAAGCAGAAAAAAGTCTTCCGGGTAGCCGCTCTCTATTCAGTGATCGCGTGGGTAGTGTTGCAACTCGCGGATATTATTAAGGAACCCCTCGACCTGCCTGAGTGGTTTCTGACGGCACTTATCATTGTCTTGGCGGTGGGCTTCCTGATCGCGTTGGTCGTCGGTTGGCTCGCGGGTGGTGAAGAACTCGCGGTGGTCCCGGCCGGCACTTCACGCTCAGGTTTTGAATCGATTGTCCTAATGCTGGTTGTCATTGGGCTGGGATGGTTGATCATTAAGGATATCAGTGAGCCGCAGATCGCCAAGGAACCTCGTCGAACCACATCGCCTGTGGTGATTCTTATGGATACATTTGCGCCGCGCGGCGTTTATGACAAAGAGACACGCCAAAAAAGTGGCACGAATGCGGATGTCCTGAGCGACCTCCTAAGTGATTTGGATCTCATTACACAAAAGGAAACATTGGGCTCGACCTGGGACCGAGAAGCACAGCTTCTTAAGCAAAAGCCGGATCTCATTTTGATTCACCGTTCTGCTTTTTTTCATTCCATGGCCAGAGATTTCGAAGTGGCCTATCCCGTCGGAGAAGCGAAAGCGTCTGCAGAGTTCAACAAGTTATATGACGTGGCAGAAAATAAACTGATCGCTTTTATGGGCTATATCGGTGACCAGAATCAAGAAACGCGTTTTGTTGTTTATTCGCGGGGCACGGGCGGCGGCTGGTCCGATGATGACTATCGAGTACGTTGGTTACAGAAGGTCGCCGGCAGATTCCCAAGCCTTCAAGGGAGAGTAATTGCTATACCGGTACCGGGCGGCGTCGCAAACGGTAGTTTCCAGTCGGAGGTCGGTCGGCATGTGATGCGAACCTTGGTCTTGGATCAGCTTAGTCTGTCGGCACCCGAATAGTGTTGCAAACGGTTTGTTACCTCTCTCGTTTACGCGTCAATTACTTTTATGCCACCCCAAAA
>JAPKDQ010000035.1 GCA_028822445.1 Rhodospirillaceae bacterium
CTCTGAGAGGCTTCCTGTGCCACCTGAGGCTATGGTTAAGATCAAACATGAGTGCCTATCACTAGATGATGACATGAACCAGACCGGGTTTACCGGAGAGCATAAAGCTTGGAAGGTATGGTATGATCAAAGGCAATTCAGGAAACCGGTTTTCGACAGAGGTTCGCGCCCGTGCGGTGCGTTTGGTTCTAGAGAATGAAGCGGATTATCCCTCACGATCGAAAGCGGTTGTTTCGATCTCGGGGAAGATAGGATGCAGTCCCGAGACGTTGCGGGACTGGGTCAAGAAGCAGGCTGTTGAAAGCGGTGATCGAGACGGCATTACGCTGTCAGAACGCGAGGAATTGAAAGCACTTCAACGCGAGAACCGAGAGCTGAAGCAAGCAAACGACATTCTGCGCAAGGCGTCGGCTTTTTTCGCGGCGGCGGACCTCGACCGCCTACGGAAGAGATGATCATGTTCATTGCCGGTCATCGCAAGGAGCACGGCGTCGAGGCGATTTGCAAAGTTTTGCCGATCGCGCCCTCTACTTACTACCATCATCAAGCCGTTCAACGTGATCCAGAGAAAGCTTCTCTGCGCGCGCAGCGAGATGCTGTTTTATGTCCCAAGATTACAGAGCGATGGGAGGCCAGCAGTAAGCGTTATGGTGCGGTGAAGGTTTGGTATGATCTCATTGCAGCAGGTGAGGATGTCTCCCGATGCACGGTCGTTCGCCTAATGAAAGCGATGGGGCTTCAGGGTGTTACGCGTGGAAAGGGCAAGAAGACGACACAGAGTAACCCCGCCCTTCCATGCCCTGAGGATAAGGTAAACCGGGTCTTCAAGGCCCCCGCGCCGAACATATTGTGGGTGGCAGATTTTACCTATGTGCGCACGGTCGTTGGCTTTGTCTATGTGGCATTTATCATTGACGTCTTCGCCCGGTACATCGTTGGCTGGCAGGTGTCGTCGTCGCCCAATACCAAGTTGGTTCTCGATGCGCTGGATCAGGCGCTGGCCGCCCGAGATCCTGACCGAGACAGTCTCACCCACCATAGCGACAGGGGCGTCCAATATCTATCGATCAAGTATTCTGAACGCCTTGAAGAGGCAAAAATTGGAGCCTCGGTTGGAAGCATCGGAGACTCGTATGACAATGCACTGGCCGAGACCATAAACGGTCTCTACAAAACTGAGGTCATCGAACATGAAGGTCCATGGAGCGGAAAGAAAAACGTTGAAATGGCGACCCTCAATTGGGTGTATTGGTACAATGAAACGCGCCTCTACGGTCCACTCGGTTACATCTCACCAGCAACAGCGGAAAGGAACTTCTACAATACAGACTTCGCGGTTAAGATAGCCGCAGAATAGGAACTCTAACGTCTCCGGTAAACCCGGTCTGGTTCAATGGGCTGACCAATCTCAATGCTCAATTCCAGTATGACAAGGTTGGCTCTACGGCCCGTAGGTCACTTCAGCTGGGCTTTGAGCGTAAGTTCTAGGCCACACATAACAAACTGGTGGGAGGGCGAATGTGTCCTCCTGCATCAGACGACAATGAATATCGCTTCGTACGCACATAAAGAGAAGGCGCCGTTATGAAATTATTTTGGCTGGCCATGAGCTCTATGGCCCT
>JAPKDQ010000017.1 GCA_028822445.1 Rhodospirillaceae bacterium
TTTGATCAAGAAAGTTCTGCCGGTCTCTGACTATGCCGTGGAGCTTCCGTAACACCTCGACAGACTGGAGACCCACGACCGCCTCACTCAAGCAGTAAAAGAGACAAAAGGGATCGACGGGATTATTGCGAATGCTATTTGAGCAGTCTCTGAAAACGTTGAGGTTATGAATTTCTATATAATATGGCGATGTCATCTGCCAAACCAGTCGAGTTATGGCGATTCAATCTGCATGCGCCCGCGATACAGACTAGATTAGGGCTTGGGGGCCTGAGGGCTGCCCTCCCGGCGGATGCCTTTTGACATAACCTGGGGTGTTCATGGTCACTGCGACCATCGCCGA
This sequence comes from Rhodospirillaceae bacterium, assembly GCA_028822445.1. Lineage (GTDB taxonomy): Bacteria > Pseudomonadota > Alphaproteobacteria > Rhodospirillales > Rhodospirillaceae > WLXB01. Next base: position 344 of record JAPKDQ010000017.1, read on the forward strand.
ACCCAACTTGGGGCTACCCCGCCGTCGACAGAAGCCGCCCTAGGGCAGTCCCCCACTCAAATAGTACAGGCGGAATTCACCCCCTAAATATTGGACAATTATCCATATTTACGACATAATAACAGTCGGTTATATGACTAATGAACCCACATCCACACTCCGCGCAAGACGCCTCCGCGAGCGCCGCTCCAGGGGTGTGGTCATGATCGCCCCGGTCGAGATAGGCAGGGGTGGCGTCGAACTGCTGGTCGGCAACGGGTTGCTCAAACAGCACCAGGTGAAAGACCGTCATGCAGTCGGGGAAGCGTGTCTCGCGGTCCTTGAACAGTGGGCCGGGGGTCGTGGTGCACGGTCCGGGGATCAGGGCTAACCCCCTCGGATAAGGACTGGCAGTTACTTACGAAGCCCCAACCTCGTGAGCGGAAGGACTTAATTAGTGAATCAAACTAACTTTGCAGCGCTTACCAAAGCTGGCCATGCAACACGTTTCGGCCCGGATTGGCCGGGGTGCAGGTGCCTCGCTAAAACCCACCAGGGAACACCCTGCCAGAACCCTGCCATTAAAGGTCCGGACCGCTGCAAGTTGCACGTCGGGAAGTCCACCGGACCACGGACCCCTTGAAGCACACGAAGCAAGGGCGCTCGTCCAGGGCGCATGTAGAGAAGGTCAGGGCCATCAATGCTGAGATCAAGCGGATTACGTTAGCGCTCAAGCGGGAGGGGTTGATTCCTTAGGTACGGCCTTTGGTTGGGGGTCAGGGGTCAAGGACCACGGAATATCAATCAGGTTGCCTCCTTACCTTTCAGCTAGTGGATCAAGGAGCGTGATCCGTGGTGCGCGGCCAAAGGATCGGCACTCCACGCCAGCGGCCTCTTAGCGTAATTTGTAACCGTGTAACCGCCGTCCCATTTACGCACCCATATATTAGTAAGAATATCATCTTTAAATTCTAAACACGGTTACACCTTTCGGGGGGCGGGTTTACTGGGGTTATTTACGAGATTTAGCCGAGGCTCGGTAAGCGATGGATCGTCCAACACTCTCAGACGCAGTCCGATATACGCTTTATGGGACTCGGCACCCTTTTTCCGGACAGACTTAGATAAAAAACCGTGGCCCGTCATCCAGCGACGGGAATGGCGACGGCAAAGTTTCCATTTGGGAATATCGCCCCGCGCGCGGGGTTAATTAAGCGCCCCAGTTAGGTATCCGATAAGAGACCCGCGATTCGCCGGGCGGCGGTAAGGGTATTGCCCAACAGCATGGCGATGGTCATGGGTCCGACGCCACCGGGTACGGGTGTGATGGCACCCGCTACGGCGCGCGACTCGGCAAAAGCCACATCGCCGACAAGCCTGGACTTGCCGGACTCCGTCGCAATGCGATGAATGCCCACATCGATCACGGTCGCGCCGGACTTGATCCAATCACCGCGTATCAGTTCGGGTTTGCCGGCAGCAGCAACCAAGATGTCCGCCCGGCGACACACAGCGCGCAAATCGCGCGTGCGAGAATGCGCGATCGTGACCGTGCAATTAGCGTGCAGTAAAAGCGTCGCCATGGGTTTGCCGACAATATTGGACCGGCCCACGACCACCGCGTCCAGGCCGGATAAATCGCCGAGCTCTTCTTCAAGCAACGCCATACAGCCCAGCGGTGTGCACGGCGCCATCGCGCCTATGCCCGCCGCCAGACGGCCGGCGTTGAGAACATGAAATCCATCAACATCCTTTTCCGGCGCCACTGCGTTCAAAACAAAATGTTCGTCGATATGGGCTGGTAATGGGAGCTGCACGAGAATGCCGTGAATGGCGTCGTCTCGGTTGAGATCGTCGATCAGCGTCAACAAATCCGCTTGCGAAATAGATTCAGGGCGTCGATGTTCAAAACTGGCCATACCACAGCTTGTCATCTGCTTGGACTTGCTGCGGACATAAATCAGGCTGGCCGGATCTTCACCGACAAGAACAACGGCCAATCCCGGCGTCACGCCGTGGGATTGTTTCAACGCCGCAACATCCGCAGCGATGCGGCCTCGCAGTGCATCGGCGGCGGCCTTACCGTCAATGAGCTTGGCGTCAGTCATGATCGGCAATCCAATCGTTCAGCTTTGATTGCAACACGACCCCGCATCCCACAACCAGAATGACCTTGCGCCGACTGGACGCACCGGTTCGAATTGACAGCGCCGATTTTGGTATTTTCCACGTCTTTGACAACAGCCGTATAAGCGCTCCGTTGGCCTTGCTGTTTTCCGGCGCTGCGGTAACCCGGGCGGTCAGCACACAATGCCCGCCGACGGTGGGCGCAGTTACGGTGACCGCATTGCGCGACGCTTTCGGCATTAGGACAATGGCGACAGTCACACCGTCGGAAACCGTGCGAAGGGGCGAGTTAGTAGGACTTAAGGGCAAGGCCAGTGAGGACTTCTTGTACGAAGATAATCAACAGAATTAACACGATCGGCGATAAATCGACTCCACCCATATTGGGCAGAAATCGACGAATGCGGCCCAGGGCAGGTTCGGTGATGCGATACAGGAAGTCACCTACCATATACACGAACCGATTGCTGGTGTTGATAACCTTGAAGGCAACCAGCCAGCTCAAGACAACCGAGATCAACAGACACCAGACGTAGAACTGCAGTGCAGCGATAATTAAGTTCAAAAAAGGTACAATTATTGCGTCCATCGTGGCACCGCCCATTATGAAATGCGGGGTCGAATTAGAGCGTAACCTAACGGCCCGGAAACCACCGTGCAAGTATGCAAAGTGGTTGTCGGGACAGACTTGACATGCAGGGGGCGCATCGACATATTCGCGCTGCTTACGCAAACCTTGGCCGTTAGGTACATCACTTGCTTGAGCGCGCGTAAAAGGTAGGTATTGTAGCTCCGATGGGAGAGCGTAGCATTCGGAACAAAAATATATCCGAATAAGCGAAATATTTTTAATGGGTTATAGGTAATTAAAATATCGAGTGCATAATATTTGTATTTCACACGATGTTTTCCTGGTGAATTAGGTTGAGGTCGGAACTATAAAATTTTATTAGATTTCAAATATTTGGGGGTGTAGCTCAGTTGGGAGAGCGATACGTTCGCAACGTATAGGTCAGCGGTTCGATTCCGCTCATCTCCACCAATTTTTTGTTTGGAACACCCTGTGAAAGTCACATATTTTAGTTTCACAGGGTGTTCCATACCTTTCTGAATATCCTCTGATATTATCAGTTACATCGTTCACATGTGACTGAAACCATATCGATATAAATCTCGTTGGGGTTTTATCATGTCTGACACCCTATGTTCATATCGATGCTCCCCTTGTTCGACCTCCCAGTTAAGTGAGCACAGGTCGTTGAGGGGGGGCGGTGCAGGCCGCAATAGTCACCCTCTTTATGCTTGGTGGGCACCTTGCAAGGGCTCTCGTGCTGCTGGTGTTTGAGCAACAGCCTACACATCTCATCCCCGACTTACCCTAAATTATCCAGCCTATGGTTAAGAGAGAAACTTCGCGTGTGCGTTGGATGCCGATCCATACCCGGAGACTATGGTCACCCTCTTTGTGACGTTGCGCGATTCTGCGATGGCCGGAAGATGATGAGTTGAAAATTTCGAAATTGCACGAAATGTCTGCCCCTGTCATATTCTATGCAATGGATGACTTTCAAGGGTAATTTAGAGGATGACAAAGCAGTTGAAGATTGCATTCGGCGTTGGCGCCGGCGATGCAATTGGTGCGGCTTATGCACGACGGTTCGCGGCTGGTGGTTATCCGATCGAGATTGCCCGCCGCGACTCAGATAAATCCGCAGACATCGTGTCTAAGATCGAAGCTGCTAGCATTAGAGCGATAGCGTATGACGCTGATGCCCGCGACGAAAATTCGATGCCGCACTTGTGCAAGGCAGTCGAGCGTGATCTCGGGCCGATCGACGTCTGCCTCTATAACGCCAGCGCCAACTATCGGGTGCCACTGCTTGAAACTACAGCCGAGATGTTCGAGAAACTCTGTCGACCTGGCTGCATGGGCGGGTTTTTGACCGGGCGCGAGGCGGCTAAATACATGGTTCCACGCGGCTGCGGTTCTACTCTATTTACCGGTGCCACAGCCAGCATGCGCGGCGGTGCCAATTTCGCCGCTTTCGCTGCCACCGAATCGGGGCTGCGCGGTTGCTCAGTCGATGGCACGTGAGTTGGGGCCAAAAGGCGTCCATGTGACCCATTTGGTAGTCGACGGTGCCGTCGACAGTCCGGCGATCCAAGCCCACCGGCACGCGACTACTGTCGGCCAAGATGTAGAGATTGCGCCTGACAGTCTGATGAACCTCGCTTCGATCGCTGAGACCTATTGGGCGCTCTCTCAGCAGTCACGCAACGCTCGGACCTTCGAACTCGACATCCGTCCCTTTGTGGAGCCCTTTTAATGACGAAACGCATCCTTTGGGGCGTTGGCTCCGGCCGTGCTCTTCGCGCCCACTGGGCGTTGGTCTTTCTTGGCCTTGACTATGAAACCCGAGCAATCCGAACGCGTACGCCAGCAATAGAGACGCCAGAATATCGCACCGTTAATCCACGCGGGAAGATCCCAACTCTGATCGACGGCAACCTGACAATGACCGAAAGCCCCGCCATTGTAGCCTATCTGGCGGGGCGCTATAGCAAGCCGGAACGGCGGTTAATCCCCGAGAGCATCGAACAGCGTGCCTTTTATTTTGAGTGGATGTCTTTCATCTCGATGGAGTTGGACGCGACTTCGCTCTATGTGCTGAGACGCCATGAAGGTCTGCCTGAAATCTATGGTGCGGCACCGGAGGCCTGCGTGGCCGCCCGCGCCTATTTTGAACGTATGTTGAATGCAGCGGCATTGCGCCTGGAAGACAATCGACGCTACCTGCTTGGCGAGGAATTTTCGGGTGTGGATATCCTGATGACGACTTGTCTGGACTGGGCCGTGCGTTACGGCATTACACTGCCGGAGGCGTTTTCAGCCTACCGCGCGCGCATCGATGATGAACCCACGACCATGCTCGCCCATCACGCCAATGAGCCGTCATGACGGCACGCTCAAAGGTATTCGAACCGTTGATTTATGCAGAGTTGTTTCTGGCCCGGCGGCAATCTCAACTCTTGCCTATCAAGGTGCCGGGGTCATTAAGATGGAGGGGCTCGCGGGCAATATTACGCTAAATGGCCGCTCAGCCTCGCCGGGCTTCGCGCCGGGGTTTGTCTCTTGCAATCGTGGCAAATGTTCAATTGCACTCGACCTGAAGCATTCCGATAGCCAAGCGATCCTCTGCGCCTGTTGGAGAGCCCTGATATCGTCCCTCAGAACTACCGTCCGGGCGTTATACAGCGTTTGGGCTTTAGATATGCGATGGTGACAGCCACGCAATCCGCGTATCGTATTTCTCTCAGTCAGCGGTGTCGGTCCGAAGGGGCCCTACGCGAACAAACGCATCTACGATCCGACCACCCTAAGCGCTGTCTGGATTAACCTACATCCAGGCCGAACCTATATCCCAGCGTCCAAAGATGGCGCAAACTTTTGTCGGCGACAAGACAATGGCGATCTTCGCCGCCAGGCAGTGACGGCGGCGCTGTTCGCCCGTACCCGTACCGGCAAGGCTCAGAACGTGGAAGTACCCATGCTGGACGTGATGCTGTCGTTTATATAGCCAGAAGGTATTGCGCCGTTTTCGGTCGTCGCAGAAGACCGCCAGCAAGCGCACGCCACAACCCATGATCCCCTGCAGACGTCTACTTCGGACGTGGCCAAGCTATTTTAAAACAACAGGAAAGGATCAAACTCACAACGATGGAAAACCGGCTCTTGCAATACCGCAAATACGCCGCTTAATATCTTGAAGCAGATGAACCAGGCCCTCCTTTAGGTCAGGCTCCTGATTGTCCCAATTTATATGATGACGGACAGTCACGGATGCGGGAAAAGACGATGTTATATGGAGAAAAATTAGATGCCTTGGAAGTGCAGTTAAAAATGTCTAAATCAGAAATATAGATAATTACTGAGAAAGAAAATATCCTTTAACATCAGGGTAGGAGTAAGGAAATTTCTGAAAATAAGAATAATAATAGGGCTGAAAACCCGATTCATTCACAACTCGTTATACTTCTAGAACACTATAACAACGGGCGGTATGATGATGCTGAACAGTTGGCTAATTCTATCATTGTGAATTTTCCAAACCATCAATTCAGCTGGAAAGTCCTCGGAGCTGTTTTTAAGAAAACAGGAAGAATGACTGAGTCATTATTTGCTCTCCAAAAAGCAGTTGGGATTAACCCAAAAGATGCAGAATCCCATAATAACTTGAGTAATGTGCTACGCGAGATTGGAAAATTAGAGGAATCTGAAGCAAGCTGCAGGCAGGCGATAGAATTGAATCCAGACTATGTCAGTGCCCATTATAACTTGGGTATTACGCTGCAAGAACTTGGCAGGTTTGAAGAGGCAGAATTAAGCTACAGGCAAGCAATTGAGTTGAATCCAGGTCATGCTAAAGCTCATCTCGACTTGGGTAACATTCTTAAAGAACTTGGTAGGTTAAAAGAGGCAGAATTAAGCTACAGGCAAGCGGTGGCGTTGAAACCAGCCTATACCGAAGCCCATAACAACTTGGGTGTTATCCTGCAGGAACTTGGTAGATTTGAAGGCGCAATAAATAGTTACAATACTGCAGAACGTTTAGATCCTAATCTAGATTATAAAATGAATATTTCTGCAGCGCATCTTAAAAATGGGGACCCGAAAAATGCATTACTAGTTTTAGAGAAATTTCTTGAAAAAAATCCGCAGGACACTCGTGCCAATGCCTATAAGTCTATCGCTCTAAGGGGACTAGGAAAGTTCGAAAAATTCCAGGATTTAATTAATTTTCCCAACTTAGTAATAAAATCATACATTCAGACTTTGACAAGCGAGGATATGATTAATTTTAATAAAGAACTACTACTTACCTTGGCTAAAGATCCTCGCCGGACACCTGAAATAAATTCGCGAGGGTGGGCAATTAGGGGCGGAACAGTAATCAGGAATTTATTTAATAGTACCGACTACTTAATCGAAAAATTTAGGACTCTTTTACTTGAATCTATAGATACTTATATAGCTGGTTTGCCTAATAATTCTAAGCATCCTTTTTTAATGATGAAACCCAAAAATTACCATGTTAACTGCTGGGTAAATTTTTTAGAAGCGGGGGATTACCAGTCTAACCATATCCATGACATTGGTTGGATGAGTGGTGTATATTATTTAAGTGTCCCTGAAATAGAAATTGAGAAAGAGCATTCCGGTTGGATAGAATTTAATCGAGCGGGTTATAATTTACCGCACTTTGCCGGAGAAAAAGGAATCGAATTAATAAAACCGGAAGAGGGTCTATTCATTTTTTTTCCTTCTTACGTTTGGCATCGAACAATTCCTTTTTTGGGATCTCATAGCAGGGTAAGCATCTCTTTTGATATCTCATTTCATTAAAACTGTTTATTTGAGGTAACCGTTTGGCATGACTGCCCTACCGCATGCCGAGCGGCCCTGTTACGCTGAGGGTTCTGCGTAACACCGAGGCAGCCGTTCATCAATACGATTGACCCTATTCTTAGCGATGCAGGCCAGAACATCAGTCAGCCAGGCAGGTGGGTCGGCATCGTTTAATTTTGGCGTTTCGATCAGCATTTAGGCATTGCCTGAGAGTGATCTGCTTATGGTCATAGTCTTTGTTGTCCTGGCATGGACCGCAAGTCGCCCTCTCTGTTTCGTTCTTTTAAAACGAATCAACTGACTTCTCTTCGCCGCAATTGGCACAGCGCTTAGTCGAAAAACCCACTTGGATAGTCA
>JAPKDQ010000036.1 GCA_028822445.1 Rhodospirillaceae bacterium
CGGATCATGGCGCGGAGTTCTTCGATGTAGGCTTCCCCGCGTTCAGAGTAGGAAAGTAGCCCGCCGGCAAGGCGTGCCCCTGCCAGCGGGGTATGGTTGTTCCGTGCTTCTAACCGAAGGTCCCTGAGTTTCTTGTAGGCCGGGTGCGAGTTCAGGGTCTGCATGTAGTATTTTACGCTGTCTACGGGCGTCTTGAACGTTGACACCTCGTGAGACGCCCCCTCTTTTCGTTCGTTAGGTACCAGGCCGCAATCGCTTGACCAGCACCAAAGACCAAAGTAGTTGTTGCCTTTAACGGCGAACCGTGCGGTGCCCCAGCCTGATTCATTAGCCGCCTGTGCGAGTGCCAGAGACGCAGGAATGCTATCGATACGTCGATCCAGTAGCGTCATGGCGTTTGTAGACAGCGGTTCTTCTGCTGTTATCCGGTATTTTTCTGCCAGTCGTTGGATAGTCTCTGTTTGATTGCTTGTCAGTGGCCGATCTTTCCCAAGCCGCTCTCTTATGGCCAGAAACGTCACTCGCTCCTTGCTGATATTGTTGTTGGATCGTTGCACCAGCGGCAGCATGTAGTTAAAGAAAGTTCTTTTTTTGGTTTTGACATCACTGATCGCGCCGAAGTCTGGAGTCACGGATTCGGGCGCAGGCACGCCGCGGTTTGCTATCCAAAGCAGCAGGGCCACCATGACAATGGTCAGTGGGATGACACTTAACGCAAGGCGATTTGGCATCTGGTGACTGATTACCATGTATCGATGAAGGGTTTTTTCTTGCCTTCTCTTTTGGGTGGTGTTGGCGCTGATTTCAGGCCGGCAAGTATCCAGTCACGGCTGGCGGCGGGATCGATTACCTCATCAATTTCAAAAGCCGTCGCGAAGTTAACGGCTTTACCTCGATCGTACATTTGTGCAACCCGTTTTTCATATTCAGCCAAGCGTTCTTCTGGCTCTTCGATGGCCTCAAGCTCTTTTCGATACCCGAGTTTTACCGCACCCTCTAGCCCCATGCCGCCAAATTCTCCCGTTGGCCAGGTGACGGTGAAGGTTGACGCCTTGAAACCGCCGCCGGTCATGGCCTGGGCCCCGAGCCCATAGCCTTTGCGAATGACAATGGCCATTAAAGGAACGGTGATACTGGTGCTGATCACAAACAGGCGAGCGGCATGTCGGACCAGTGCGGTTTTTTCGATTTCAGGGCCTACCATAATGCCGGGGCAATCGACGAGCGAGATGATCGGGATATCAAATGCGTCGCAAAGCTGGATAAATCGTGCCGCTTTGTCTGCACCATCGGAATCGATTGCGCCTGACAAATGCATGGGATTGTTGGCGAAGATGCCGACAGGTCTGCCCTCAATGCGCGCGAATACCGTGATGATGCCAATGCCAAATTCTGGCCTGAGTTCCAGTACTGAATCTTCATCGGCCAGCGTGTCGATGATTTCTCGAATGTCATAAACGCGCAAGCGGTTTTCCGGGATGGCGAAGCGGAGCTTACGTTGGTCCGGGCAGGCCCAGTCAGTCGTGGCACCCTGAAAATAAGACA
>JAPKDQ010000037.1 GCA_028822445.1 Rhodospirillaceae bacterium
CGGGTGATGTGACTGTATTTCAGCGTCTCGATGCACCGGAACGGTGGTATAGTCGTCGCGGATTTCTCCGTGAGGAATCAAAGTCAAAAACAGTTTTGAGGAAAATTATATACCGTACAGTTGCCCCAGCAGCAGGAATGTCCCTTGCGGTGGGAAGCCCATTGGCATTCCATCGGGAATATCTATCCAACGGTAAGCTTATGGTGCACAATACCTCTTGGTCTTTAGAGGGGCGGGAGAAAGTTTCGGTACCAGCTGGTCAGTTTGATGCTTGGGTTATCGTGATGAGAACTCGAAGCCTCAAATCCAACTGGGTTGGTTTCGAGCGCTGGTGGTACAGCCCGGATGTTCAGCATTACGTTCGGATGGAGTATAAGTATGGATCTTCACCCGAAGGGTCGCGGGTTTTGATGTCGTACAAATTGGGTGCTAAGGCCCTTTCTAAGGTCGCCGATTGAATTTAGAAGAAGGCGCAGCTTGAGCGAGATAAATCTCAGGAAACTGAAGCTATGGCCGACAGTTGGTGACGGCGCTATCAGGTGCCGTATCTGGTTTGCTTGATTCCATCCTTGAACGGTATTCCTTCGATGAGGTCGGCGAATTGTTTTGACCTGTCAAGCTTCCTCCATTTGGCTTGGCGCTCAAGATCAGTTTGAAGTCCATTGCCAGTTCCGTTTTCCGGCCTAGGCAATATTTTGTTTTACGGTTCGCTGCCGCACGGTTGCGAAGGTGCTTCGATGGGGTTGCTGGTGCGGATGTGTTTCCAGTGCTCGGCGGGGAAATCGTAGAATGTCAGCAGTCGTTCCTGACCCTTGACCAGCACGCATCGTTTGTCGTGGTCCATGCGCGGTGAGAAATACACCCCGTCTGCCCAGAAGTAGGCATAGCGCCGCGCCGACAGATCACGTTTGAGCCAAGATTCGGACCCGTCCTGCCAGACCGAAGTTAAGCGGGTGATCGTGCCCGCCGAGAGACCCGGAAAATCTGAGCCCAACGCCGCCGCCAGCGCCTCACCAAAGTCGCCCGTGGATATCCCTTTCAGGTAAAGCCATGGCAGCAATTCATCGACCGACCTGGCTCGGCGCAGATAGGGCGACAGGACCGACGACGTGAAACGAATGCGGCCACCCGGGCATCTGGGTCGCGGTTGCGCACTCTAATGGCGCTTTGACCCGAACCGCACCGATCCCGGTTTGTATCTCGCGTTCTGGCGAATACCCGTGGTGGACGATGCGGCGGCCTTCGTCATCGGTTAAGTTTTTATGGGCCGAGATATCCGCCGTGACTTCCGCCTCAATCGCCTGAGCGAGCAATTGGTGAACGCCGCTTAGTAATATATCCGTCAGCGGTTCATCCCAAAACGACCCTGGCTGGCGTAACGCACCAACTGTACCTTTCTTCACGGCGTATCCCTATCTTTGGAAAACCGGCGTCTTCATCAATGCCAGGACAAGTCACCTAATTTCTCCATCACCAAGGTTCAGGTGTCGCTCGCCACAAAGTACTACCAGGAAATACTGGCTGACGACGCCACCAAC
>JAPKDQ010000038.1 GCA_028822445.1 Rhodospirillaceae bacterium
CAATAGCAACCAGGGAATACGCAATGACAATTATTCACTCCTCGCCCGCTACAGAAGCAGCCCTCGAACACTTCAACGTCAAAAACGCCACCGCCATTCAGGTGGGCGATCTGTATTTTTTTAGTGGCTTAACGGCGATAGATCTCGTGACGTTCGAAATTAGCGAGGCAGATGTGGGCACCCAAGCAAGAATCACGATGGAGAATTTCAGATTGATACTTAAAGACCTGGGACTGTCGTTAGATCATGTGGTGAAGGTCAATGCACAACTGACTGATGTGACAGAGTTTGCCGCGTGGAACGAGGTGTTTCTAGACATGTTCGAAACACCCTACCCGTGCCGCACGACCGTGGGCGCACCATTGGTGGTCGGCAATATCGAAGTCGAAATTGTGGCTGCGTCCGAGCCAAGGCGGTAGGCCCTTTTCAGTTTACAAATGTCCTGATTGGCCGGCTTCCAACAAATTGTCTGCATCGCGACCCTTGACCCAACCTAGATTCGGGCTGCTACGGTAACCAATGATCTGACGCGCTTGCGGCGAGAAACCACGAACAACCGCTTCAGGCACGGCAATGTATTGGTTTTCTTCCTGACGAAACCAATCTGTGATGTAAGATGCGAAAAAACCCGTTCGATTCTGTGCCGCCATGCTCTTCGCGGCGCCGTGTAACGTGCGCGATAGCCACAAGACGACCGAGCCCTTATCCATCACCGCCTGCCCAATCTCGTTAGTCTGGGCAATGCGATCTTCGGGCCATAGATGGCTACCTGGCACCACACGTGTAGCACCGTTCTCTTGAGTGAAGTCTGTCCCTGCCCACATGGCAGAAACGATATATTCAGGCAAATCCAAATGCCGAACATAGGGCTGATAGATGGCATCTTCCCGATGCAAGAACTGGTGCTCGTTTCGGCCGGCAGCAATCTCCATCATGACAGTGGCACCCACCGTGTAGTGATGACAGTGGGATTTGTTCGGATGGGGTTTCCACACCACCTGGGTACTACCGTCGTCTAGAGGCACCACATCAACCGGAGAATCAACCGGATCGGCAGCTGCGTCTAAGGTTTTTGTCAGTGGAGACAGGGGACTTTCTGGCTTCAATACCGCGTCCAAAACTTGCAGGACTTTCGGATGAATCATGAGCTGCTCGGTAAAACTTTGACTCGCTGCTGCCAGGCCACCGACCGTCTTATTGCCTTCCGGCCAAAGATCGCTGGAACCTCGTTGGTCTTCTTCAGACACAGATCGTGTGACTTCTCGATAGATAGTGTCCATGACTGCTGCGGGCATCAAGTGATTGATAGTGACGCCACCTTGTTGAACCAACGCTGCCGCAATGTCAGTCGGATTCGCATCCGGTTCAAAGCTTGAAAGATAGGCAGACATCATTTTCCTCCTAAGTAATCTCGCCCAATATATACCGGGTCATATCAACCAACGATAGGGGTCAAAGCGCATTTATCCTTACGTTAACAGAAAGTCATGGTGGCTGACGATAGGCGTTATAACAGGGCTTTT
>JAPKDQ010000039.1 GCA_028822445.1 Rhodospirillaceae bacterium
AATAGCTTTCGTCCACCTCGATCTCACCACCAAACATTGCCTCGCTTTCCGCTTCTAAGCAGAGATTCTCGAGTTGCCCAACGGATCGCGGTTTCGCTCAATATTCAATTTTGTGACGGCATTGTGAATGGTTCGGTCAAGATCATCCAGGTCAGTGAAGGTCTGATGGGCGAGGTGATTAGCCTTGATATCCAGCCAGACGCGTTCGATGTCATTTAGTTCGGGGGCATATTTTGGCAACCATTCAACCGTCATCCAGTGTGCGCGCTCAGCTAAAGCCGCACGCGACGCTTTGCTGGTATGAATTGGACCATTATCGAGCACTATCACGCTTGGCTTCACAGGTTCGTCGGGCTTGGGGCCATAGAGCTGATCAAGGCAATGCAGATGTGCGATAAAATCAGTGCTGCGTTTTGTTCGGGACGTGGTGACGACCAGTTTGCGGTTGCCCCATTCGAGCGTGCCCATCATGGCAACCTTTCTGGACTGCCCCGGAGCCGGAACCCGCAGGTCAGCCCCACGCCTGGCCCACGCACGCGCAAGGTATGGATGCGTCAGCGCTTCACTTTCATCGCTGAACAATAGCACGATGTCACCGGCTTCGGCCTGTGCTTTGCGCAGTTTCAGCCTCACCCCGACCCGATCAACAGCGTTCCCATCCTGATGGCCCTTCAGCGTGTGTCTTGGCCGCCGGTAACGATACCCCCTTTTTTACGCAACACCTTGGATAGCTGTGACAAGGAGATCGTGACACCCTCTTTCTTTTCGACCTCTCCGGCAAGACGGGCCAGCGTCCAGTTTGTCCGGTCAGCGACTGACGCACAAAGAAGAGGGGCGGCAACCCTGAGGGCCGCCTCTGCCTTCACTGGCGCAGGACCCGCCGCAACACGCGTCCTGAGGGCGTCAACCCCGCCTCGCATAAAGTCGCTGCGCCAGAGCCGAACTGTATCCTCGCGCACACCAAAAGCCTGCGAGATGCGGTTGCTCGTCCACCCGGCAAGCGTCAGTAAAACGGCCCGGGCCCGATCAGCTTCGGCTCGACCACCGCTGCCTGCCAACGTTTCAAGCGCCGACCTTTCCGACGCCGTTGCCTGCAATGGTGATTTGCCCGCCATATCTCATCCTCCAAATCAGATACCGAAACAGAATCACGCCCAGCAATCGTTGGCCAGCCAAAATCAATCTGCTTAGTCAGTGAAGACATGCATTTGGAGCGTTGAGACCTGCAACTATCACGCGCGGGAAATTGTGAGGCGTTACGGCCAGCAGGTTAATCAAAAAGACTGGGGAGTGGTTTACTGTGTGCCGGCATTGGTCGATGGAACTATGTGAAAATTTACTGAAACACTAATCAACTTAGTAATTTTTTTTTGAAGTTCTCAGCTTCAACTATGAGCATGAGTGCAGTATCATAATCAATGGAATCGGCAAATTCATCACCGTCTATAATTTCGTTAGAGCGGCGTCCTGAAAATATGAATCGAAGGGATTCCCACGAGGCCTGATTTGT
>JAPKDQ010000004.1 GCA_028822445.1 Rhodospirillaceae bacterium
GGCTACTTTTTTCTTAGCGGCTTTACGCTTAGGAGCGGCCTTCTTCTTGGCTACTACTTTCTTAGCGGCTTTACGCTTAGGAGCGGCCTTCTTCTTGGCTACTACTTTCTTAGCGGCTTTACGCTTAGGCGCTACTTTCTTCTTCGCTTTAGTCTTCTTCTTAACTGCCATAGTGTTTAGATTCCCTGCAGTGGTTTACAACAATAAGACGCCGAAAGGACTAGTACTGTAACATATTGGCGCGGTTTTCGTACACGTCAATATAGAAGTGTAATCACAATCGCCTAACTATGCTCAAGAGAGGATTAATAAACCGCCGCTCTTTTTTATTAACGGTGGCTTTTGAGTCACACTTTTTAAACGTATAAAATTTACATTTGGTTCGCCTAAAGCTAAAAAAATGCACTGGGTATTGTCAGCGGGTATGATCAAAGACTGACAATTAACTCAATCAGACTAAGTAAGATAATTACTTTTCTGCGACGCATGCAGGGAACCTAAGTCCATTTGTTCCGTAGTTCATAACTTTACCCGGCATGTACACGTTGACCATCTCCATGCGCGCATTTTTCGCAGAAAACCCAGCTTTTACAGCCTCTGCGCCAAGATCCATTTCGCGATAGGTACCGCCAAATTTCTCGTTGTTATTGTGTACTTCCCACTCGGCGAGAAAGGCTTCTAAAGGCGGCAGTTCTTTGAGGCGCGGGTTATCCATATGCATCATGACGCCGCCACCTTTGAGCAATCTTTTACTTTCAGCGAAGATGTTCACGACGGCAGGGGTGCTGGTCTCATGCATAATGATGTGAGACAGAACGATGTCGAAACTACCATCGTCAAAGTTAGTGCTTTCCGCATTTTGCTGACTGTAATGAATTTTGTGTCCGAGGTCTTCTGCACGGGCATGAGCGTATCGAAGTAGCGACTCGCCCACGTCAATCGCATGGATTTCGGCATCTGGAAACGCTTCAGCCCAGACCGTTGTACTCTGTCCAACGGTGCAACCCATATCCAAAATCCGTTTTGGTCGCGCGTCTGGGTACTGTTTTTTATAGTGCTCTAACAATGTGCGACCCAGAAAATCCATTTTAGAACCGATGTTTCCAAGCGTGTACAAATAGGTGCCGCGGTCATAAAGCGCGCCTGCAGATACATCCTCGTCGTCGTGGGTCATATGATACGCGCCAGGCTGCAGATGAATATCGTAATATGATAGGTAGTGGGGCACCACGAAGTTAGGATCTAACGTCAGTGTCCCGCCTGTTGTTCCACTCACTTTCTTCGCGTTTTCTTTGAGACGTGGCAAATCACGTTCAACAGAGTCAATAACGCTATCCCATGTCATTTCTTGAGTATGTCGCTGCATCGCAGAGTACATCTGGTAGTAACTATTCTTGGTCATGACTTTGCGCACTTCATGCCTATCTTTAGGGTCACGGCCGTTCTCTTTGACGAATGCCGGATACACCTCATTGTGATAGACTGTCTTGTTACCCGGAGAGACGTTGCCTGCTAGATATCGGCGTACGTCCATGTAGTATTCTTGACGCGATTGCTCGTCATGAATTGTATCAACTAATACGGCATGGGCGTGTTGTTTGGGCATGGTCATGTCCTGGGTGAGTGTTCTTTAAATCAGCTTATAGCCTGCCATGTCACGCTCGACACTTGAGCTATTACCGCTACGTTGATCGCATAACGGACAGGTGTAAACCTCTGGTTCTGTCTACTTTATTTCGCCGCTCTGCGAGATCAGGACTGCGAGAGCCTTCGTACTAGGGAACTGGGCTAGAACAATCATCGCTATGACCATAATGGGCACGCTCAGGATCATACCTATAACGCCCCATATGGACCCCCAGACCGATAACGCCAGCACGATTATGACTGGGCTGAGATTAAGGGATTTACCTGTAACCCTTGGCTCAATAACGTTTCCGACGACGATTTGCGCGCCCATTAGCCCTGCAAGGAGCAGGCCAGTTAAGCCAGGGGACCCGAATTGAAGAATACTTAAGACGACAGGGAAAGCGATGGCTACGACAGAGCCGAGATATGGGATGTAATTAAGGATAAAGATCAAAAGTGCCCAGAATGCAGCAAAATCGATGTCAGCGACCAACAAGATGGCATAACTGATGCCACTGACTAACAGGCTCATGGCTGTTTTGATCCAAACGTACTTCTCGATGTTGCTGCCAATAGCGGACAGCGTTGATTTAATTGCGTTCTCTCGTTCTGGTGTTGACGCAAAGGCTTTTATTTTTAGGTCTATGGTGCGGATCTCGAGCAGTAGGAAGGCTACATAAAGAAATATCTGAAATGTATTGCTGGCAATGCTTTGAAGCGCGCCAACAAGACGCAACACAGTGGACTGAAAGTCTATGTTCTCATTCAGTGCCGTAATTGTGAGTGTCGTGCCGAACCACAGCTCAATGCTGGCCGTAAAGCTAACGAAGAGAGCTTGAAGCTTCTCCTGGTAGGCGGGAGCAGCATCAACGATCGTGTCAATATTTCCTGCGACGAGTTGAACTAACACGGTCAAGAACATGATCAAGACGAGTATAGACCCAGCAAGGGCGAGGCTGCTGGGCAGATGCCTCCCTTTGATCGATATTTTTTCCAGGCCATGGGCAAGCGCCTTTAGCAGGTAGGTTATGAATATCGCGAGGACCAGGGGGATCAGGATGCTTTGGCCAACCACAAGTAAGTAAAGAGTGAGTGCGGCAACGCCAATTGTGGCGGCGAATGTTACCGTATTTGGTGGCCTAGAAAGAGACGCGTTATTCGTATTCGTGTCAGACATAGCGGCTATCTCTCAATAATAGTTAAAGAACTTTTCGCTCGGCGCACCATAGTTAACCGCCTCCCAGAAAAGCAGTTTTAAATTAGGAGGGATTATCGCCTTTGCAACACCTGACTGCCAGGGGAATTTAGAGGTTCTGGAGTTCGAATATAATGTAGTGATCGCTCGATCAGTCATTGTCATTAACCTTTAGATTGTCTACGCACCCCTATGGACCGTATTTTATTTCCCGTTCTCCTTATTTCTCTCTGTATGGCCACAACGGCTGGTCGGTCACAATCTATTGATGAAATTAATGTGACAGCGAAACGGCTACCCAATTCGCCGTCGTCGGATGTGTATAGTTCAGTTTTTCTTGGCGACGCTGACCTCGATGGAGCTGCAATTGGCCTGGATGATGCTCTAAGGCGTGTGCCAGGTTTTGGGTTATTTCGTCGTCAGGCTTCTAGAGCGGCTCATCCAACAACACAGGGCGTGAGTTTGCGTGGGCTCGGCCCCAACGGGGCGGGGCGAACCCTAGTTCTCCTTGATGGCATTCCGTTGAATGACCCGTTTGGCGGTTGGGTTGAATGGGTGCATTTGCCCACTTCAATTATTGGGCAGGCGACCATCGTTCGCGGTGGTGGCTCTGGAACGTGGGGGAACAGCGCTTTGGCCGGCGTTGTGCGTTTGGATAGTCGTTCGCTCCAAGACAAAACCGTAAGTGCTGATATTAGGTACGGAAATAAGAACAGCGTTTCTGGTAGCGGTTCTTTTAAAACGGAAACAGAAACCGGCACTTTTTCGGGTTCTGCACATATTTTTGAGTCTGATGGGTTCTATTTAATTGGTGATACCCAGCGCGGAGCAGCGGATCGCAGAGCAGGGCGCGGCAATGAAGGGCTTCGCCTAGCATGGACTGTTGCGACGGGGTCGGGAACGACTTGGACTCTTGCAGCTAACGCGTCATCTGACACATTTGTAAATGGTTCTAATTTGGCTGGGGCTGAAACGGATACCTACGGCGTTTCTTTGAGTGCCGTGAACAGAGATAGTGGTTCTAGCCCGACCTGGGAAACCCATTTGTATGCGCAACGAAAAGAATTCGAGAATGTGTTCGCGGCCTTCGATGGCACGCGCTCGACAGTGCGTCCCGTTCTAGATCAATTCGATGTGCCCGTCATAGGGCTCGGCGCAAATGTTTTGATGCGGTGGTCCCATATTGAAAGCTGGACCATTGAGGGTGGCGCTGACATCAGATTTTCTGACGGCGAAACGAACGAGAGATTTCGCAATCTAGGCGCCGGCTTTACGCGCGCGCGCCAAGCTGGTGGTGAGCAGCTTATCGTAGGCTCATTTCTTGAGGGCACCAAATTCCTTTCCCCGAGTACGTTGGTCACCTTCGGCGCCCGTGTTGACTATTGGGATCAAAGAAATGGAATTCGCAAAGAGTCGAACTTAGAAAACAGCAGCGTTCTGGTTGATCGCCATTTTGCTGACCGCAATGGCATTTCTGTCAACGGTCGTGCTGGCTTTCGCAGCGACATCACAGACTTTCTGGATGTTCGTGCTTCTATATATTCTGGTTTCCGCGTCCCGACACTAAACGAGCTCTACCGGCCATTCAGAGTTGGTAATGATATTACGGAAGCAAATGAAACCCTTGTCAACGAGCGGATGGTCGGGGCTGAGGCTTCCTTGGTATGGGACTACCGGCGCGTGTCGGCGCAGGCAACAATATTCAGAAATGACCTGTTTGACCCTGTTTTGAATACGACAATAACGACTGCACCAGGGTTTAATTCTAAATTTGGAGTTTTTATTCCGAATGGCGGTAGCCTCCGCCAACGGCGCAATGTTGATCGTGTCGAGACTTGGGGGGTGGAGCTTGATGCCGCTGTTCAAGTGACAGATTGGTTCGAAATTAGTGGGGGCTATCTTTTCTCAGATCCCAAAATCTCTAGCAGCAGTATTGCGCCATCCTTGGAAGGTAATCGCCTTGCCCAAGTTGCTAAGCATCAAGCATCCCTTGGTGTGTCTGTGCAGCCGAATGAACGCTTGCATGTTTCGGCAGACTTATTCCTGTCAAGTGCTCAATTTGAGGACGATCTGAATTCGAGAGTTCTAGGCCATGCCGTGACTATGAATTTGTATATTGGTTATGATTTAACGGAGTCCGTCGAGGTCTATGCCTCTGCCGAAAATTTATTCGACGAGCGGGTTGAGGCTGGGCGTACTGCGTCTGGTCTTATCACACTCGGGCCCCCAGTATTTTTATGGGTGGGTATACGTCTCAATTATTAGCTGTTTGCTATTGTGGGAAAGCGCGTCTGGTGACTTTAAAACCAAAGAGCGTTTAGAAAAATTGCGGGGGAAAAGGTATTGCTTGCTACCTGTCTACCGGGATGCACAGTAAAAGGCAGTTAGAAGGCCTCCATATACATGGCGAAAACGATGCAACTGGAGACGTGCAGAATTCTCTGTCGTTCTATACAAAATGCGCTATGTGGGGGCGTTCATGGGACAATGAAGCATGGTTAACGCGCATTAGATATCGTAGTCGCGACAGAGCCGTTATGCGTAATGACTTCTGCGGGTTCTAAGTTTCGAAGTTTGTAGATTAGAGGGGATCACTTACGCTCAAATACATTAAGGGTCCGACTTCCGCGCAAGGTAGATGGTTTGAGTGAATTGATTGCCCTGGAGGGGGTTATCGAATGTGACTTCTTCGACCCAGGCTTCTGCAAAGACGTTCGCGAGCTTTTCAGTGAACGACGTGTCTGGCAGATCGTTGGACCAAAGCCCGAAGATGCCTCCATCTTGAAGATGTGTCGCGAGTTTTAGCAATCCATCCGGTTCATAAAAAGCTGCGTTTTTCGGATTGAGAAGGAACTCGGGTGAGTGGTCAATGTCGACCAAGATTGCGTCGAATTTTCTCGTGGGGCTGTGGGGGTCAAAACCTTCGTTTGATAATGCTAGCGCAAAGAAATCACCGTGGACGAACCGGCATCGCGAATCACCGGTCAGCTCTGGACCTAAAGGCAATAATCCCGTCGCATGCCAATCAATAACGGTGTCCAGAGTTTCAACCACGGTGAGGGATGACACAGCCGCGCACTTAAGGACGGTTTGGGCCGTATAACCGAGGCCTAGACCACCAACCAGAATGTCTTTTGTAGAGTTCTGTAGGGCTGTAAGCCCGAGATCTGCGAGTGCAATTTCTGATGACGTAAAGAGGCTAGACATAAGGAACTCTTCGCCAAGTTTAATTTCATAAACGTCGACGTCCAAAGAAAGTTCACGCCGACGGCGCAAGCTCAAGTCACCTATTGGTGTTTGTCTGAAACCAAGTTCTTCGAAAGAAGCGCTCATATTGAAGGTTTCCTTCCCAGATACGAAGGAGTTTGCGCTTACTCAGTTGGAGCGTCTGGTGCCGACGTAGCATCGCTGGGCGTCTGGCCGTCACCTTGATCAGGATTAGCGCCTTCTTTTCTCTCAGCGGCTTTGGCCTGCTTTGCTGCAAGCCGTTCAGCTTTCTTGGCAGCTTTTTGGCGCTCTCGTTCGAAACGGTCGAATTGGTAATTAGGTTTTCTGGCCACGGGCTATTCTCCTAGCGCAAAGATGCGCTGTGATTCAGACGCTGATATTCAATATCGTTAGTGAATCAGATTTCATGGCCCCATAGTCTACTCGAAAGCGAAAGCGAATGCGTGCAAGTTAACTCGTTAAGGCGGGTTCCGCCCCCACAGCCTGTGGAGGCGGAACCGTCTTTACTTAATCTGCAAGTGATAGGTTCTCGGCAGAAGACTTACCATTTTGGCCAGCCTGGAGTTCGAATTGAACCTTTTGACCTTCGTTAAGTGTGCTCAGGCCTGCGCGTTCAACGGCTGAAATGTGAACGAATGCATCTTTTGTGCCATCGTCTGGCTCGATGAATCCGTAACCCTTGGCTGCGTTGAAAAATTTAACTGTACCGACTGTCATTTGAATTTCCTCTAACAGGAGTGTTTGTTCCGTAAGCCACACCATGTGGCAATACGTTTTGTCTAACGCTCACACTGTTAGGAGATAAATAAAGTAAACGGCGGACCGACTATTCAGCTAACACGAAACAAATGTAATACGTATGCGAGGATATGTAGGGTAATTCAGCCTAAAGTCAATGAGTTGCCCGCTGATTACCACCGGATAGTGCCAGTTAGGCCTCGTTTATGGGCCAATTTCACTCGGTAACTATGATGTGCCTCATTGCCAGAAATCCAAGGCCTAGGTGATATATTAGCGATGATATGGCAGTATGAGGCCAAATGGCTAGCTGAGGGCATAGATTGACATGACTCGAGAAACCAGGCCGCCGAGAGCGGAACAGCAATTTTTTGATGATCCAGCGATAGATCGGATCATGGGGGCCTTTATGGCGCTCGCGACCGAGCACTATGTTTTGAGGGATCGTTTTCTGGCACTGGAACGAGGCTTGGCCCAGTCAGGGTCGATTAACCCAGCGGCTTTGGATCAAGAACCGGATGAGTCTGAACGTGCTGAGTCATTGGCAGACCGGAAGGCGTTCGTTGAGGCGCTTATGCGGCCGCTATTGGGTGAGCAGGATGCTTTAGGAGTGCCAGGAAAATTCAGTCTTAAGACCACTAAGTCTGAGGCGTGATTATGGATGATCGATCATTTACTGCCGCCCAAGATTTTCTGTTGTCGGCTAAAACGTTTTGGACGACGACACTCTATGGCGCGGTTCGAGACAGCTACTCGGAGAAAGCAAACCATTCCCAAGACGGGGCTTCGGATTCCGTCGAAGCCGTTGCAGAGGCTCTCGAAGACACGACGCTGTATCAGTTTTATGCATGGTTAGAGCGGCATTTGCAGAGAATGAAGTATGCAGGGCGGTATGGTCTTGTGCCGTACCACGAGGAACGGCGCAGAGAGATGCTAGAGGCGTTAGGTCATGTGGACACTGATGATCGCTTCTTGGAGCTCAACGAAAACCTGGACTTGCCTGCATACTATACTGGCGTTGATATTCATCAGCATCCTGGAGGTGTGTGGTCAGATGCTCTTGCAGGGGTCATCTATGAGCGTGGCGCGAGAACCACAACACCTCTCCTCGATGCTGCTGGCAAAGACGTGCATGAGCGGTTTACTGATTTGGCATTGGCTGGGGGTTCTCACTCTAATGTTTTGGATATGGGCTGTGGTTTCGGTAAAAGCACGCAACCCTTCTTTAGGCGGCTTCCGGATAGCCGTATTGAAGGAGTTGATCTAGCGGCACCATGCATAAAACTGGCAGCGAGCTTGGCGCAGAAAGCACAATCAAAGAACGTGCGGTTTCGTCAAATGAATGCCTGCAATACAGATTACGCTAACGAGTCTTTTGACCTCGTGACATCGACCATGGTGCTGCACGAATTGCCACCTAAGACGCTCGATGAGTTCTTTGATGAGGCCTTTCGCGTTTTGTCTCCAGGCGGGCGCATGGTGAATTTGGATTTCTACTGCTTACCTGATGCGTTTCGGCGCTTCATTCACTATGGGCATGCGCGCCGTAACAATGAGTCGTACATGGGGCCTTTGGCTGAGATGGATATATCCAAGCTCCTGACATCAAAGGGGTTTGTTGATGTGGAAATCTTACCCTTTAAGGAAACCGAGGGTGTCGACATAGATGCGAACGGTTCATGGCGATTTCCATGGACCGTGATTGCGGCAAGGAAACCAGAAAGGTGCGGATCATGACAAAAATAGCGGTTGTGTATTTTAGCCAGTATCGAGGTCATACCGAGGTTCTCGCGGATTACATACGTAAGGGTGCGGATAGCGTAGGGGGCGTCACTGTTGTTGTAGTGTCAGTAGAAGAGGTCGAAGACCATTGGAACGATCTTCATCAAGCAGATGCTATAGTGTTCGGCACTCCGACCTACGTTGGAAGCATCGCTGCAAAGTTCAAGGAATTTATCGAGAAGCTCGCCGGCGAAGTCTGGCTAAAGCGCGTTTGGACTGGAAAGCTTGCGGGCGGTTTTACGTGCTCTGCTGGGCAGAGTGGGGACAAGTTAAACTGCTTGCAGCAGCTTGTCGTATTCGCGGCTCAGATGGGTATGATTTGGGTGTCGGTCCCTGTTCTAGGCGGGAAGTATTCAAGCAAGGGCGGCGATAATGATATTAATCGTCTAGGCGGCTACATCGGGGTTATGGCTCAGGCCAATATTGACGAGGGGCCCGATACTGCGCCACCTCAGTCAGACCGTGCGACTGCTGAAATCTATGGTGCGCATATCGCAAAGACCGCACGAGAACTCTGTGAAGGTCGCAAGGTATTGCAGTCAGGCACCCAAGCTACATTTGAGGGACGGCCCAAAAATTTAACTGAAACATTTGGTGGATAAAAAAGCCCTCAGTTTATACACCAAGGGCTTTTTCATAATATTCTGTGTTAGCGAACTAGAACGGAAATTCGCGTTTCAGTGGCTCTGGGCCTCCGCGCTCTTCCATGAGTTTCTTAAAGAACGTCCAGCTGGTTTCGTTCTCTCGATCATCATCAAGAGGCGGCGGGGCCGTGTATTTAGGGTAATTTTCTGCAATTTCTTTCTTTAATGTCTCGGGCATATCGTCCCAGCTTTTCAACTTTAGCCCAGCCGTATGCATATAGATAATGCCGTCACGGCCGGCCATTTCCATCCACGGTAGCCAGTCAGAGTGACGGACCCAGCCAATTTGTACGTTGGGCTTGGCTACGTTTTCATCCATCAAACTTTCGATGTCTCCCATGAAATTGAACATCTCAGTGGCTCTGTATTGGCCCCCAATGTATTTCTGGTAGTCGCCGGAAAGAATATTTGTGTAATACAGCGGTATTGCTGAGGTCATCCACCAGCGACCATTCATCATTTCAGCAGGAAATTTCATTGGCTTGCCGTCACGTGCCATCCCGAACGAAGGTCCAGAATTCACCGGGTCATTATCGATGTGGATGACTTCAACATCTTCGCCTGTGTAGGGGTTTTTCCACGTTTTCATTGCTGCGCCCGTAAGTTTGTCTTTGTAGAGCAAGATTTCACGGGTTTTCAGGGTATACCCGTAGTTGCCGTCCTTATCGCGCACGGTCTCACAGTGACGAATATTCATGCCCTCGACGTCGAAGAGGTACTTGTCAGACATGCCCATGCGGCGACCGAATGCCCGGCCCTTCCACCAATACGTAGCGGCTTCGCCGTCATTCAATGAGCACTGAATTTTACGCATGACCTTAGCAACGCCCTCAGCGGTGTCTAAGTCATGCTGCCCAGCACTTGCTAGGGCGGGCAGAATTAACGCGAGCGCTGCTGCCATGAGTCCTTGTTTTAACATTCGTTACTCCCGGGGTTTCTGGGCTTTCAGTATATTGGCCCCATGCAGAACTATAATCTAAGCAAGTGTCCTGGGTTAGGTCAGGTTTCCAATTTTACGACTACTTTTCCAAGATTTTTTCCACTGAGCAAGTGTTTAACGGCCGCTGGGACGTCTTCCAGGCCCGTAAATTCGGCGGGATCAATGAATACCTCGATTTCGTCCCGCTGGTACATGCCGATAAGGCGCCGTGCAGCATCTGGGTGGTATTCTTCGAAATGTGGATTAATGAAGGCTCTGACAGAGGCAGAGCGGAAATAGAGCTTCTGATAGATGCGAGGACTTGTAACCTGTTCCCAGGGTTTGCCGACCTCAGAGGTGTAGCCAGATATGACCAGGCGACCTTTAACCGCGAGATTATCCACAAAAGCATCGAAAATAGCGCCACCGACCGAGTCATAGGCGATGTCTATGCCATTGGGATATTCCTGTTTCAGAACGTCGCCGACCGCCTCGGTGCGGTAATTAATAACCCGGTCGCAGCCTATGCTGCGAAGGCGCTCTGCTTTATCGTCGGAACCACAAATACCAATGACGTGGTTACCAGCTTTCTTGGCGACTTGTACAATGATGTGACCCAAGCCTCCAGCTGCTGCTGAGATTGCAATGGTCTCTCCCGTTGTCATTTGGCCGACTTGCTCAATACCTACCATGCCTGAAATTCCCGTTGGCATAAGGCATGCAATTTCTGGTGAGGCCTCGGGCACCTTGTACAGACGAGATGTTTCAGCGACTTGGTAATCGCGGTAGCCAGCGCCAACTTTCCACGTGGCGATAGAGTCACCTACTGCGAAATCATCTACGTTCGGTCCAAGCTTCTCAATACGGCCAACCACCTCAATGCCGAGGTCAGTCGGTGGCGTGTAGCTAATATAACTTACGGCATCGCGCACCATGTTGAGGTCATACACACCGTTAACGCCAGCATAGACGTTCCGAACCAGGACTTCGCCAGGGCCAGGTTCTCCAATTTCTGCATCTACGATTTTGGTGCAGGCTGCGAAGTCCTCACCATACTGCGTCATTATGAGCTTTCGAGACTGCATCATGCGTCCTCTGTTTCGTTGCTTGAGATTTTAAACTGGACCGTGGCAAACGTGCCGATAGCCATTGTAGCGGCTGCAATATCGAACGCCACTGCCATGCTCGTGAAATTTGCTATGACGCCCCAAAGAATACCGCCACCTGCCATGCCTGCCGTAAAGCTCATCATGGTCATGGAGAGCCCGCGTCCGCGCACCCAAGACGGCAGCACCATTTGCGCCGCGACTTGAAATGACAGCATGCAAATCATCCAGGCGCCGCCGTAAAAAAATAGTACAACTGCAAAGAGAAGCTGATCGCGAACGACGCTGACCCCATAAAGAGTGACGGCGAGAATCAAGCTGGCAAAGAAAACAATACTATCCCGCGAGAAGCGAGAGTTTAGGGCTGGAGCGATAAAGAGTGCTGTGACGACCGCGCCGACACCGATCGTACCCATTAACGTGCCGAAGCCCTCCGGTCCGGCACCCAATTCTTCGCGGGCTAGGAGGGGTAAGAGAGCCATTAATGCGCTAGCACAAAAGAAATGCGCGGATCCGCGGACGAGGACGGATTGAAACCGTTTGGCGCGGCGAACGTAGATAATGCCCGCCGTCATATTGGACCATAGGCTCTGCTTTTGTGCGGGCCTTAACGGGGGGCCTTCCCATTTATAAACTACCCACATGAATATTAGATAACTCACCGCGTTCACGACAAATGCAGGTGCAACGCCTGCCCAGCCGATCAACAGCCCAGCAAGAGCAGGCCCGATAAGCCGTGAAATATTCATGGACAGGGAGTTAAGGGTGACTGCATTTACAACTTCTGATCTGGGCACAATATCTTGAAGCGTCGCAGACATGGCAGGTATCTGGCACGCTCCGCCAATGCCAAGCAGAAAAGTAAACACGATAAGTAATGTGGGAGTGACCATGCCGAGTTGAGTCAAAGCGGCCAAGGTTAAGGTGACGGCAACCATCCACCACAGAACGAAAATCATATATCGGCGTCTGTCTATCATGTCGGCCAGCGAGCCAGCGATTAAAGCGAGAAAGAGTGTGGGAATCATCTGGGCGGCTTGCACCAAAGCGATGAGAAATGGGGAATCTGAGAGATCCGTCATGAGCCAAGCGGATCCAATACCCTGCATCCAGGTACCGATTAGGGAAAAAAGGCCAGCTATCCAGAAAGAACGAAATGTCGCTAGTCGCAGTGTACCCCAGACCGCAAAAATAGACTGGCGTTGGCCTTGGTATTTCACACCGCTTGTAGCGGTATCTGGCAGACCTTTTGCGTCGTTCTGGCATTCTTTGGCGTTATTATGAGGCATATCTTGCTCTTAGTCGTCAGTGGCTGAACCTGTCAATGTAACGACTCCGTGTGATCGCCAGATGACAGGAACAAGAGCAAATACTATGGTGTTTGACACTCAAAAATTCGTTGTAAGGAATCTAGGCCTATGAAACTCGTCTTTACTCCAAATCCAGAATACATCCATAAGGTCCTCGTGGTTGCGTACGAGGGGGGCATTGTTGATCGCCTGGAATTCCAGAGAACCCGGCCGTTTGACGGGGAAACGATTTGGGATTTCCATCCCATGGGTAAGGTTCCAGCTTTATCGCTGGATAACGGGGACCCTCTTTATGGTGGTTTGGTGATTTGTGAGTATCTCGATTCGTTATCAACAACCGGAAAGCATATGTACCCCACAGGAGACGCTCGTTGGCCGGCCCTGCGTCAAGTGACTTTGGGTGATGGCATGTTTGATGCCACGACCCTGCTGCGGGTTGAGGGGTGGCGAGATAAGAAAGACTGGAACCTGGACTACATGCTTCGCGAGCGTCGGAAGATGATTGGATGTCTAGATCGGATGGAAACGGAAACGCCTCAGTTTAAAGAAGTTGACTTCCACATAGGCCATATCTGCATGGCTGGAGGGCTGAGCTACTTGGATTTGAGAAACCCAATCCAAGAGTACGCCATCGTAGATGGCGATGATGCGTTTGATTGGCGGGAAGGACGTCCAAACCTCTCTTCGTGGTATGACGAGATAATAAAACGCCCCTCGCTTGAGTGGCGTTTTATTATGGACGAATAGATTAGTTTATTTGACGAGGAACATGGGGCTGTTAAGCCACCATGTGGTGAAGACCGTTTAAGCGTCAGCAGAGTTCTGTGCTTCTGGAAGGCGCCCCATAATAAGTTCCCAGTTGTTTAATGATGCAACATGGAAATACATGGCCGCGAGCCATCCCTTTTTCCGCCACTCTAAGAATGTTTTATCGGGAATTTCGCGCAGTTTTTGCTCGTTAATTGAAGCGAAAGCGCCAACGTCTATTTTCTTGCCATCAGGCAGGTCGATGGCCAGGGAGCGCTCTTCAACGAGATCTGAGTCTCTTAGCATCTCAGAAAATTCTGCGGTCGCCCCATACGCCCCATGAAACTGTTGACATATTTCAAGGGCATCCGTGACTACCTGCGTTTCTTTTTCACCCTCGAAGAGTGCGCTTGCGTTGGAATGAGCCGAGTTTGACTCGTGATCAATACCCAGTTGCAATCTTTCGTCTTCTGGTTTGCCTAAGAGAATAAAGGGATACCGCCTTACGTAAGCCGGAACATAACAGAAGCGCTCCCAATTGCCTTCATCGTCGACGAATACGTTCTGGTCATTTCTTAATCCCAAGGCAACCGTTGGCACCATCTCTTTACCTACGAAAACGATGGGGTAGTGACGGGCAGCAAGTACGAATTCTGGAAGGGTAATGGGAACTGCGTTGGTTTTTTGCGTGAACGTGAAATCATTGGCAGGCCGCATTTTGAAGTCACCGTGGCTTTCTGCCGTGACGGGGCGGGGCTCGTGATAAAACAGCGGCGGTTGCATGCGCTCTTCATCGTTTTGATTGGTGTCCGCAGCGTGCGTTTCATTTGATTGATCAGTCAATGTTCTATCCTTCCTTGCCAAGGCTTAATGCCAGGGCTATTTCATTATTTGAGCGCAAAATAAAGGCTTCTGCGGCTGGGTCAACGGGTGGATGTCTCTGGTAGTGGCCAGGGAAGTCAAAGGGTAAAGGTGTATGGAGGTTCGTTGTCTGTGTAGGATCAGACATCTAGAGGCGATCCGTTGAAGTGAGGTGTTGCAATGTTATCGGGCAAATCGGTTCTTGTTACGAATGTCTGCCACTTTGTGGGAGTATCAGCGGCTCAAGTCCTTCGGGCATACGGGGCCTCCGTTCGGTGTCATGATGCAAGTTTCAGAGATAAAGAAAAAGCCTCCGCCTTTGAGGCAAAGAATCCAGGACTTGCAGCGCTATCTGCTCCATCGACAACTGAAGCTGTGGATATGGCCGTGTCTGACCTAGGCTCTCTGGATATTGCAGTTATTAACGACTTTTTCCCGGCCGTGCGTGCTCCAATGGGTGAGGCGACGACAGAAGAATTTCGCAAAGGCTTAGAGGCATTGATGGTCGTTCCGTTCGAAACGGCTTCTGCGGCAGCTCGTCATATGAGACCAAATAAGTGCGGAAAAATGATTTTTGTAACCTCTGCAGCCCCATTTCATGGCTTGCCAAATTACAGCATGTATGCGGCTGGCCGGGGGGGGGCAAATGCCATGGCTCTGTCGATTGCCAAGGAGTTGGCTCGCGATAATATTCAGGTTAACGCTGTTGCCCCAAACTATGTCGAGAATGAAAGCTATTTCCCGCAAGAGCTGCTGGCCGACGAAAAGGCCCTCGCTAAGATGATCAGTAAAGTACCCCTCGGGAGGTTAGGGAAGCCCGAAGAAGTATCAGAGATGATCGCGTTTCTTGCTTCTGACAAGGCAGATTTTATTACAGGACAGATTATCCCGGTCGCTGGCGGCTGGGCTTAGTGAAGTCGTGTAACGCTACTTTGGAACAAGCTTTTCGGTCAGCGCATGCTATAGGTCATGCTCTAGGTGTACCGTCAAAACCCTACCAATTTTCTATGCTAGCCAAGCCTTGCGCGTCAATGCACGAGCGTTAAGGTTTCGCCAATCCAGATTGTTAGCCTGAAAGGATCAATTAAATCATGACAGGTTCTGATCTTCTTAGGCCGTTGTCTTTTTTGGTCCTATCGATTGCAACCCTTCTTACTAGCGTGCCCGCGCAGGCGGAGATGGTGTTTCACCGTGGGAACATTGGTGAGCCTGATTCGCTAGACCCGCATCTGACTACCAGCCAGGGCGCCGCAGCCATTATTTTTGATATGTTTATTGGCCTAACGACGGTTGATTCCAAGGTGAACGTCATTCCAGGGGCTGCGGAAAGCTGGACGGTTTCTGAAAATGGTAAAAAGTATGTTTTTACTTTGCGCGAGGGCATGCAGTGGTCTGATGGAACGCCCGTAACAGCGGGTGATTTTGAGTACGCCTTCAAGCGGATGCTAGATCCTGCTACCGCATCGCGCATCGCGCCCATGTTCTATATGATCGAGAATGCTAGATCCGTAAATGGTGGGCAGATGTCGGTGGATAACCTGGCGGTGATGGCTATTGATGACCGTACCTTAGAAATTAAGCTCAATGCACCGACACCGTTCTTTCTCGAGCTTATTGTTCACCGTTGTTTCCCTGTGCCACGCTGGGCCATCGAGAAGCATGGCAGGGAATGGACCCGGGCTGAAAATATTGTCGTTAACGGTGCATTCAAATTAGAGGAATGGGTGCCGCAAACGTCCGTTAAGGTTGTTCGCAACCCTAAGTTTTTCGACGCGGATAGTGTCGCGCTTGATGCGGTTGTCTACTACACGACGGAAGACCTCTCGGCAGCGTTTAACCGTTATCGCGCTGGCGACCTTGATATGATTATTTCTTTCCCGCCGTCTCAGCTTGACTGGATAAAAGAGAACTTGGACGGTGACTTGCGTATGACGCAGAACTTGGGTCTTGAATACATCACTTTCAATACGGAGAAGGCTCCGTTTGATGACCCACGGGTTCGTTTAGCGCTCAGCATGGCATTGGATCGGGAAACGCTTACAAACAGGGTTATGCGTGGCGGTGAGGTAGCGGCTTATAGCCTTATTCCGTTGGGTTCGCGAGCGGGGTATGCACCCGCCTTTGCAGACTATCGTAACCAGTCGCAAGCCGAACGTAATTCACGGGCGAAAGCACTTCTAGCTGAGGCTGGGTATGGGCCTGATAATCCTCTGTCGTTTAGTTTTAGATACAACACGCAGGAGGTTTTGCGGCGTGTTGCAGCAGCAGCAGCAGCCATGTGGCAGCGTGGATTAGATGTAAACGTTAGCTTGCTAAACAGCGACCTAAACGCTTTGAACGCTGACCTTCGGAATGGGGACTATGAGGTGGCGCGATACCAATGGTTTGGTGAGCATCGCGACCCGTCGACGTTTCTGTACCTTCTTGAGTCTGAGGCTGTTGGCGATAATCACTCGAAATACAATAACCCTGAGTACGACGCGTTCATGCAGCAGGCCTATGCCTCTGCAGATGTGGAACAACGGAAGCGCTTGATGGCGAAAGCGGAACGTATTGCTATGGACGCGGCACCAATTGTGCCATTGAATTTTTACGTTGGCAAAAGGCTTGTAAAACCGTTCGTGAAAGGACTGGATGATAATGTCCGGGGCATTAACCTTAGTCGATACGTTTCTATAGACCGGCCCTGAAGCCTACCTTTGCTCGGACATGGGAATAAACTTCCGGGTGAAGACCCATTGTTCGTCTGTTGAGGCAGCGGCATCAAACGTATATCGATCAATGGAAAAACCTTTAAGTTCTTCTGGCTCATTGATTCGGTTTTTAATAATATATCTCGACATAACGCCGCGCGCCTTCTTAGCTAAGAAGCTTATGATCTTGGCTTCGCCGCCTTTGATTTCTTTAAACATGGGTTGAATAATGGGGACGTTCAGTGTCTTGGCTTGAACCGCTGCGAAGTACTCATTAGATGCCAGGTTTATTAGTGTCTTAGTTTTTGATTTTGTTACCATATTTGCTACGGCCTCGTTCAGTTTTACATCCCAAAAATCATAAAGATTGTCACCGCGTTTGGTGTCGACCCTAGACCCCATTTCGAGCCTGTAGGGCTGCATGCCGTCGAGAGGGCGAAGCAATCCATAAAGGCCTGAGAGAATGCCAACATGCTTTTGCGCAAAAGCGAAGTCCTCTTTGTCGAGCGATTTGGCATCCAATCCGAGATATACATCGCCAGCAAAGGCGAGGGCTGCTTGTTTGGTTTTAGACTTGCCCGCAGGACCGAAAGCCTTAAACCGCTCAGCATTAAGGTTTGCCAGGTTCTCGCTTATGCCCATTAGGCGCTTGAGATCTTGAGGCGTGTACTTTCGCGCACGTCTGATGAGCTCAGTAGTGTCATCTTGGAATAATGGTTTAGTCTTAGAAATGCCGTTGGCGGGGTCGGAGAAGTCCAATTTCTTAGCGGGGGAGAGGACTGTATACATGGTGTAATCTCAACGGCTAATGGGTTAAAATTAGTTTATACAGGGTTATATCATGATCAAGGTTATTGGCATCAAGTCTTGCGATACGTGTCGGAAGGCTGTGTCTTGGCTTTCCAAGCAAGAGATCGATCATAAGTTCCACGATCTTAGGATCGATGGGCTAGAAGTAACTCGTTTGTTCGGCTGGATTTCAGCAGTTGGATGGGAAACGCTTTTAAACCAACGTAGTACCACTTGGCGCGGCCTTTCAGTGGCTGAAAAGTCTGATATCACAGCGGAAAAAGCTGAGAAGCTCATGTTGGCTTATCCTACGTTGATCAAAAGACCGGTATTTGAGGTTGGAAGAGCTGTTTATGTCGGGTTTTCTGATACTATTCAAGCTGCTCTTAAGGCCTGAAACGCGCCAATACGTTGACATGCTGAGGTGTTTGCCGCACACCATATTCTTAATTTCTCTACCTTCGGTGCAAAGGATCGCATCATGGCTGTGCCCGGTTATTTACTTGTTCTCGGCCATTCTCTCGTGCCCGAAAAGATGGCTAAATATTCTGCCGCGTTACCGCCAATTTACGAGAAATTTTGTGGGTGCTATCTCGGCATTGGGGGACCGGGTCGGGGTGTCGAGCATCTTGAGGGCCCCTGGTCTGACCATTCGGTTGTCCTCGGCCGATTCAATGAGCCCGACGACGTTAGTAAATTTTGGTGTTCGCCCGAATATGAGCAGGCCAAAAAACTCCGTATGGGGGGCGGCGAGTTTAATGTATTTAAAATTCCAGGGAATGAATACGAATCGCAGGATGGTGAGCCCGCATTTCTGATTTCTATATACCGGATTCTAGATCCAGATGTATTCGCACCGCTTGCAAAGACTGAGGAAGAACGGCTGAAAAATATAAGTGTCCCATATATCTTGAAGGCTAAGAATGAAGAAACGGAGCGGCTTGAAGGTGATCTGATCGGTCACGATTTCTCTGTGGCTTCGTTTCCAACGCAGTCTGCGGCGACCAGTTTTTGGAATGATCCCAGGAATAAAGAGCTACGGGAAGCGCGGTCTGAAGCTGCGATTTATAACAGCTTTTTGGTCCGTGGCGTGCGCAGATAGATAGGTGATGTTTGGGGCCCCCTGGAATGACCGCACCTAGTGTCCGATGACAGTTGATCAAGTATCAGCGTTTGCGATTCTCGCTGGCGTCCTCATTTTTTTTATCGGTGGCTGGCTGCGCTATGATTTTATTGCGTTTGGTGCGCTGTTTGCGGGCGTCGTAGCGGGCATTGTGCCGTCGGATGGTGCTTTTGCCGGGTTCGGCAACCCTGTGGTTGTGACCGTTGCGCTTGTTCTGATGATCAGTGAGGGGCTCCGGCAATCTGGTGTTATTGATCTAATTGCGGAGTATGCGGTTCCCGATACGAAGAGCCCAACGCTTCTGATCGCGGTCCTCGCAGGGCTCGCTGCAGCGCTATCAGGTTTAATGAATAATGTTGGGGCTCTAGCTCTCTTGATGCCTGTTGCATTGCACGCGGCCAGGCGGTCACAGATTTCTCCTGCTTTATTGCTGATGCCGCTATCGTTTGGTTCGATCCTTGGCGGTATGACCACGCTCATTGGGACGCCACCAAATATATTGGTATCTAACTTCCGATCTGCCGGCGCGGGTGAGCCTTTTGGAATGTTTGATTACTCCTGGGTTGGCGTGCCGGTTGCAGCTGCAGGCGTTGCGTTCGTCGCTCTTATCGGATGGCGGCTTATACCCGTTAGTAAAATTGCGACACCGACTGGTGACCCTGAGTTGGATATCCAACCCTACATGACAGAAGTGCGTCTGACCGATGCGTCTTCGCTTGTAGGAACCTTCATGCTTCAGGCCATGGATGAGCTAACGGAAAGAGATGTCTCTGTGGCAGGCCTCATTCGTGGTGAGAATCAAATACCCTACCCAGGTATGACGGAGCGGGCGCAGGTTGACGATATTTTCGTTGTGACCGGAGAAGCAGAAGCTCTAGAGAAGGCTATCGCAGATTTTAAACTTGAGCTCGTTGGCGAAGAAGAAATTGAAGCGGGCTCTATTAAGTCAGAGCGCATCAGCCTTGTTGAAGTTGTGGTGAGTCCCGGCGCCAGAATCGCGGGTATGACGACCAAAGAGATTGGTTTGCGCAATCGCTACCGCCTCAACCTTCTTGCCGTATCGCGTCATGGTGAACGCACGCTAACCCGCATGAATCAGCACCGGTTTCGACCCGGCGACGTACTTTTGTTGCAAGGGGATGCTGATCAAATCGGAGACTCGCTCAGTAGGCTCGGTTGCCTCCCACTTGCGAAGCGTTCTTTGGGTGTTGGCCGTCATCGACGAGCGCTCTTTGCGAGCACCGTGTTTGGTATTTCCATCGTAGCAGCAGCGCTCAAAATGGTTCCTATTACTATTGCATTTGGTTTGGCGATTGCAGTTATGGTCCTTGGTCGGATTGTTTCTCCAAGTCGGGCCTATAGCAGCATCGAATGGCCTGTGCTTGTTTTGCTCGGATGTATGATTCCCATCGGAGAGGCGTTGGATAGAACAGGTGCTGCCGCTCTCATTGCGCAAGGTATCGTTGCGCTGACATCCCAGTTTCCAATCGTAGTAGCTTTAATCTTGGTGATGGTTGTGACGATGACACTATCAGACATTATGAATAACGCTGCGACGGCGGTCGTAATGGCCCCGATTTCGGTGCAAATCGCTGACCAGTTGAATTCAAACCCTGATGCGTTTTTAATGGCTGTCGCAATCGGCGCATCTTGTGCGTTCCTCACGCCCATCGGACACCAAAACAACACGCTTATAATGGGGCCTGGCGGATACCGGTTTGGTGATTACTGGCGAATGGGGCTTCCTCTGGAAATCCTTGTGGTAGCGACCTCCATTCCATTCCTTTTATTCGCTTGGCCTCTGTAATGATTAGTATAGATCACGTCACTGTTCGGCTTCAGAGCCGGGTCGTTCTTGATGACTTAGCGCTGTCCCTCACGGAGCATCGTATCGGAGTGATCGGCGACAATGGCTCGGGCAAGAGCACCTTCGCTAAACTCTTAAACGGTCTTCTCTTACCCGATCATGGAACCGTTACTGTTGACGGATTTGATACGCGGTCAGATGGTAAAAAGGTGCGATCGCGAGTTGGGTTTCTATTTCAGAATCCGGATAATCAGATTGTGATGCCGACTGTCGCTGAAGATCTAGCCCTCGGGCTCAAGCCGCTCCGCTTAGATGGTGACGTGTTAAGGCAACGCATTTCCGACACATTAGAGCGGTTTTCTTTGTCTCACTTGGCTGATCGCTCTGCTCACCTATTATCCGGCGGCGAAAAGCAGCTTGTCGCTCTTGCTGGTGTGATGATTGCAGAACCGGATATTCTTGTATGCGACGAACCAACGACCCTGCTTGATCGCCGTAATGCAGAGTTAGTGATGAAAACTATCGCAGACCTGCCTTGCACGGTTATTGTTGTGACCCACCATGTTGAGCATCTTGATAGCTTCGACCGTGTGCTTGTCCTCGATAAGGGGCGCATTTCGCACGATGGCGCGCCAGACTGCGCTATTCCATTGTATCTAGGGCCCTTGTCATGATTGCCGGGCTTTATCTCCCAGGTGATGGCTGGATCCATGGGTTGAGTGCCCCGGTTAAGCTGGGGTTTATGTTTTTTACAGGCCTAACTATTGTTGTAATTAGTCATGTCTCTGTAATGGTCCTTCTTACTATTAGTGTTGGCTTTATATTTTCAGTTGTGGCGGGGTTGGGCTTTAAGCGGTTGTGGCTTTCAACGCGTCCATTATTGATCTGGGTCCTTGCAATCTTATTGGCTCAACTCTGGCTTGTAAGCGCTGAAGCCGCAGTTCTGATTTCGTTGAGGCTCGTGACCCTAGTTTGGGTTGCTACCTTAGTCACATATACGACCCGCCTGTCAGAGATGAGTGATGTTCTTGCGGCGATGTGCTCGGTGTTACGCCCTCTTGGGGTTAACCCTGAGCGAATTGCTTTTCTTATTGCGCTGACAATCCGTCTCATCCCTTCGGTTTTCGATATCGTTCGAGACGTTCGAGACGTGCAAAAAGCGCGGGGGCTTGAGCGCGCCTACATTGCGATGTTTGTTCCGGCCCTGACGAGATTGCTACGTGAATCGGATGCTCTTTCAGACGCTCTGACGGCGCGTGGATTTGAACGCTGGGGAGATAAGCGGTGAGCGCCAAGGATACAGTTCTTGTGGCGATGTTTGCGGCGCTTACTGCTGCGCTTGGTCTGCTACCGCCGATTCCGGTGCCTTTTGTCCCTGTACCGGTAACAGGTCAAACGCTTGGCATCATGCTTTCTGGATGTGTGATTGGCGCCCGTAGGGCAGCTTTCGCAATGTTACTGCTCCTTGTCCTTTTGGCACTCGGCCTGCCTTTATTGTCCGGTGGGAGGGGCGGCCTTGGAGTGTTTGTTGGTCCTAGTGCAGGCTATCTGATCGCCTGGCCATTAGCCGCGTATTGTATTGGCGCCTTCGTATCGCGTTTTGGTGCTTCAATCGGTGTTCTTTTCCTTGCGAATTGCGTAGGCGGGATCGGTCTTGTCTATGTGGTTGGAGTTCCCATTATGGCATTAGTTCTTGATCTTTCCGTTGGAAATGCAGCTCTCGCTGGATCTGTTTTTCTTCCGGGCGATCTCATTAAAGCGGGCGTGGCATCAGCTGTTGCGGCGGCTGTGCTTCGGGCCTATCCCACGCAGAAAAATACCCAAGCATGAACCTCAATGATTCCGCACTTGTTCACGGCGGCCTTCTAGCTGCTGCCAACAGACTCCCGAATAAGACCGCGCTTGTTTGCGATCAGCAAAGCTATACGTATTCAGATATAGTCTCACGCGCGCATAGTTTTGCGGTTCAAGTTGATCAACACCTTGCCCGGCGCGTTGCCCTATGCTTGCCGAACAGCCCGGTCGTCGTCGATGTGTTTTTCGGAACTCTCATGGCAGGCGGTTGCCTTTTTTTGTTTGATCCGGGATGGCCGCCTGTCTTACTCCGAACCTTGCTCTCAGAGCATGCGCCAGACATTCTTGTTGCGCCTGAAGACGTGCTTTCTAATCAAGAATGTGCTCTGGAAACAACGCTCGGACTCAGTGGCGCAGAGATGGGGACGGCTTTAGATTGTTCAAGAGGCAGCATTGCGCTTCGTTCGCAGTTATCGCCCGATATGTCATTTCTGGTCGGCTTTACATCTGGATCTAGCGGACCGCCAAAGGGTTTCGTTCGCTCACATGTTACGTGGACCGAAAGCTTCAAACACAGCGCAATTGAGTTTGAGTTGACCCAGGCGGATTGTGTTCTCGCGCCCGGGCCTTTAAGCCACGGGCTGTCTTTGTACGCCGTGATTGAGGCGTTATGCACTGGGGCAACGGCCGTTATTCAGTCGCAGTTCGATACTTCCAATGTGTTGAGCGCAATCTATACACGGCAGGCCAGCGTTCTTGTGGTCGTGCCGACAATGCTCGACGCCATAGTTGAGCGCGCAATTGAACAGTCATTTTCCAGCGTAACAAGGCTGGTAACTGCCGGCGCAAAGTTGTCTCCGTCCCTTAGGCACCGTGCTGGCCGTATTTTTCCGAATGCGGAGATTATCGAATACTACGGCGCGTCTGAGCTTAGTTTTATCTCGGTTGCAAAAGGATCAGAAGACTGTCCCCCAAGTTCGGTTGGTCGACCCTTTTCGGGCGTGGAGATCGAGGTGCGTGACGAGCGCAGGCAAACGGTTGATGTCGGTGACGTCGGCACCATTTGGGTTAAAAGTGATATGCTGTGTTCCGGCTATGTTGGCCGCACTGATGGAAGCGGTATGCGCATAGACGGCGCCTGGGCGACTGTTGGAGATTTCGGTCACGAGGATGCTGAAGGGTACCTTTATTTAGATGGCCGCGAAGGGTCGGCTATCACATCAGCCGGTTACACCGTCTATCCATCTGCTATCGAATCCGTCTTGTTTAGTTACCCGGGCGTTGCGGATGTTGCCGTGATGGGGGTGCCCCATCCTAGATGGGGGGAGATTATTGCAGCAGCAGTTGTTCCAGCTGTGGGCGCTTTAATCTCAGAAGCTGAATTGTCCGAGCATTGTCAAAGCGTGCTCGAGCCCTATGCCTGTCCAAGGCTCTGGACAATCACAGATCATTTGAAACGAACGCAAAGTGGGAAGATTGATAGGGTGGCGCTTCGCGCGCAGTTCTCGTCGGGCTCAATCTAATATTTTACCCGAAAACTGATTTGGGGGTGGGCTGTATTTATTACAGCGGTCATTCCGCATGGAGCGGCGTAATGAGCTCGAATTGAACCGGTATTCCATTTTGTGACCTCTTCGACCGAAGTCTGCCTTTGGTGTGCGTTAATTCTATAGCTTAAGTATGCGCGAAATCACCACCCCAGCTGAACTAGAACTTTCGTGCCGAGAAGCTCTATTAAACATTGTATTAGGCTTAACTCTCCATGAAGCCCGGATCTACGTTGGCGACATAGGTTGCTTTTAGATAGGGAAATGCACCGAGCGGGGATTCAACATAATGGCAGAACCGCCATCCGGCATGGGTCCGCTTCACGATCGCAGAGACGCGGACGTTCAGCCCGAGCGGGGCATCTTCCATACCCTTGATGAGACCGTCCCAATGCATAATGAAATTCATGACCACGTGGGTATCACTGATCGTCTTGCACTTGAGGTTCCAAGTCCGAATGGAAAATTTAAGCAGAAGGCGCTCTGATGCCTTCCAATAGGGTTCTATGACATCCCAGCCATACATGGGGTCTGCGACTTCTTCAGCGATATAGAACGGGTTTTGTTCGTCTGGATCCCACAACGCTCTTAGCTCTGTTGGCTTTATTCGGGTCCAACGGTCTCTGAAGCTAGCGAGAAGGTCTTCTAGTTCGGTTTCTAGGTTGCTCATAAGATCTCCACGTGCATTTGATTTGATGTTTGTTATCAAACCCTCAACATGAACACTATATAATTTGCGGTGAGTGGGCAGTGTGGTCTTATAGAGACACTATTTCTTGAGACTAAGCCACTGTGTGGGCGTATGAACGCAGGAAAGCGATAGATATGAGAATTTTGGTCGTGGAAGACGATCTTAAGACGGCGAGCTTTGTGACCAAAGGGTTACGTGAAGCGGGCTATGTGGTAGATCACGCTGAAGATGGCACCCAGGCACTCGAACGTGCCTTGTCAGAGGCCTATGACGTGTTGGTTATTGATCGCATGTTGCCTGGGCTTAACGGAATTAAGGTGGTCGAAACAATCCGCAGTGAAGGCGTTGATTCGCCGGTCTTGTTTCTCAGCGCGCTCGGCGACGTCGAGGATCGGGTTCAAGGGCTTAAAGCGGGCGGAGATGATTACCTGGTCAAGCCGTTTGCTCTATCAGAACTTCTTGCGAGGCTTGAGGCGCTAATGCGGCGTGGCCGTGGGCAGGGCGAAGTGACCCAGCTTTCCGTTGGGGACCTGGAGATGGATATTTTGGCCCGCAAAGTAATCCGACAGGGGCAGCGCGTTTATTTGCACCCGCGCGAATTTAAACTCTTAGAATACCTGATGCGGCATGCTGGACAAGTTGTCACCAGAACTATGCTGTTAGAGAATGTCTGGGAGTATCACTTTGACCCACAGACAAATGTCATCGACGTGCATATTAGCCGTCTGCGTCAAAAAGTAGACAAGCCGTTTGATAAAACAATTTTGCACACTGTCCGTGGCGCTGGCTATAAACTCGAGCTTTCTTCCTAGGCCGTGGCTCGACTTGGACGCCTGGTCAAAACAACGACCTTCAGACTAGCCCTCCTATACACGGCACTTTTCGCTGGATCAGTCGGGGCGCTGTTTGTCTTCGTGTTTATCAATACAAGTGTTTTTGCTGAACGTCAGACGGAAGCCGCCATTGAGGCGGAAGTGACTGGGCTCCAGGAAACGTTTAGGCGTGAAGGTATTGCTGGGTTGATTAATGCGATTAATCGACGCGTTGACCCTAATTTTCGGACCGACGGCATATACATCTTGATGAGCCCCGGCCAGAAAAGGCTGGCTGGGAACCTTACGTCTTGGCCAGGTGACATTCGTCCAGACGATCTATGGATTAGTTTCTCCATTGTAGAAATGCAGACCGCGGATGCTGCAACAGCGGATGTCCGGGGGCTCCAATTTATTGTATCAGGCGGATATCGACTTCTCGTTGGGCGGGATATTCGTGAGGCTCGAGATTTTAGGGCGCAGCTTCTTCGATCGCTGAATATTGGATTGGGCATTACGGTGGCTCTGGGCGTGGTCGGTGGATTCTTGTTTAGTCGAACTATTATGGGGCGGGTGGAGCGAATAACGCAGACCTGCCGCCGCATCATGCGTGGGGATCTTAGTCAGCGCATTGATACAGCTGGGCAAAGTGATGAATTGTCGCGTCTTTCAGAGTCCGTTAATGAAATGCTCGACCAGATCGAGCGCTTGATGAATGGCCTACGGGAAGTCTCCGACAATGTTGCACATGATCTGCGCACACCATTGAACCGTTTGAGGGTGCGACTGGAAGTCGCAGTTAATAACGCGGTGGACGAAAAAGAAAAAGAAGAGCTTGAAGAAGCGATTGCTGATGCGGATAGGCTGCTCGCGACGTTCTCGTCATTGCTTCGAATTGCCCGAGCTGAGGCCTCTTTAAGACGATCATTCGAGACCGTAGATTTAGGTTCGATTGTTGAAGACGTAGTAGACCTGTATCAGCCGCTTGCAGAAGAGAAGGGTATCCGATTTGAGTCAAATGTTGAGTTTGGGGTAAAGGCTTGGGGTGACCCTAATCTCATCGCGCAGGCTCTAGCAAACTTAGTCGACAATGCTGTCAAATATACGCCAAACGGCGGCGAGGTGATGGTGAGCCTAAAGTCGGAATCCGGTTTGGCAAGCCTAACAGTGGTTGATTCTGGCCCTGGGATTCCTGAGGCTTACCGCGAAAAAGTGTTTGGCCGGCTCTATCGGCTGGATGATAGTCGCTCGACGCCAGGGTCAGGCCTCGGTCTAAGTTTGGTCTGGGCGGTCGGCAAGTCTCACGGATTATCTATAGACCTGTTCGATAACACCCCAGGATTGGTCGTAACGGTCCGTTTCCCGGAGGCGTCAATCGCGTCTGACGCTTAGCTTTGTGCACAATCTATATTTATTTCTTGGGGTCGTATTACTCGGCGGCTTTTTGAGCCGGAATAAAAGGGCAGTAGTCTTCCTTCTCCACCAGATCGAAGGCAAAGATGAATTTTGCCATGCCGCACAATACCGCCATGATCACGCCCATCTCCATCATTTCGCCATCGGTGAAATGATGGGCGCAGCGCGCATGGATTTTTTTGGTCACAGAGCCCATTGGGTTCGTCAGTACCATGACATCGGTGAGGGCGAGGGCGGCTTTTTCCTTCTCGGAAAAGGGGCCATTCTCATAGTCATCCAGACCTTCGATTTGTTCTTCCGATACACCAGCCTCGCGGGCGGCAATCTTGTCGCCTCGGTTGCAGTGGGCGCAGCCATGAATGTTGGCGAGGCGGAGGCGAACCAGTTCGATCACACTGGTTTCGATGCGACCTGAGTAGAAGACCTTCTTATAAAAGTCGTCCATGTACCAGTCGTACATATGCGGCGCATTGCCGAAGGTTTCGACAAAGGTCGCGTCTTTGTGTACCGACATACTGTCGTCCCAGGGTTTTTGCATGTGCTCGGGAAGGTCGTCTTTGGCGACGCGTTTGATATGTGGTTCTGGTTTCATGAGGCCCTCTCTTTTCATTATCTTGCCATACCTGCGCAAGTTGCCATAGTGGGTTTGTAAAAAATCGGAAATAATATGAATTTCAATGAGTTAAGGCATGTCTGATGCGCTAAATAGCCTTTTGCCTGAGTACGAATTTAAAGAACATCACACCACCGTGGTGCTCGGCACGCCGGAGCAGGTGTTTGCCTCAGTTGAGGATATGGACCTGAGTGACTCGAGTATTGCTCGCATTCTTATGCGGCTATGGCGTATCCCGGCAAAGCTTCTGATTAAGAATGTGTCGGACCGGAATATGTCTGTGTCTGATTTCATCCCGCTAATCAACAGGCCGCCCTTCGATCTCATACGCGGTATGATTGGCGGCAATAATAGCCCTAAGCATAAAAGCGCCGTCGATGCAGAGTTGTTCCGTGCGTTCGATGAACCCGGATGCATTAAGTTGGCGTGGGCCTTCTGGCTGACAGACCTTGGAGATGATCACGTGCGGGTCGACACAGAGACACGCGTTCTGTGCACCGATAAGAAAACCTTGCGGGGTTTCAGGGTCTATTGGCTGATTATTCGTCCGTGGTCTGGATTAATCCGAATGCGATTGCTTGCGTCCATCAAGCGCCATACTGAAACCGGTTCTAAAGCTTAATCACGACCTTACCGATATGGGCGCCGCTATCAAGATACTCATAAGCTTCTAGTGCTTCATCGAAGGGGAATACTTTGTCGATGACGGGGTCGATGCCGTTGATCTCAATCGCTGCTATGCATTCTTCCAACATTGTTCGGCTGCCCGAGGTGATGCCTTTAACAATGAGATTATTGAGCAGTAATCCGCCAAGGTTGGGCTGTTCGCCACGCCCACCCAAAGCGCCAATGAGACCGATTCTGGCATTTGGTGCGCAGGCGGCCATAGACTTGCCGAGCGTGCTGGTGCCTCCGGTTTCGACAACGATGTTCACACCGCCGGTCTTTTCCAAAACTTCTTTTTCCCAGTCCGGGTTCGAGCGATAGTTGACTGTGACGTCTGCGCCGAGCGCCTTCATGCGTTCCAGCTTTTCATCACTAGAGGAGGTGATTACGGCGAGGGCACCGTTCATCTTTGCGACTTGAAGCGCAAAGACGGAAACGCCTCCGGTGCCGAGCATCAGAACCTTATCCCCGGCTTTAATCTGTGCAAAGTCTTGGACTGAAGACCATACGGTTGCTCCAGTTATAGGAAGTGTTGCGCATTCTTCTGGTGACATATTTATCGGGGTTTTGGCCAAGCAAGAGGCAGGAACGGAGACGTGTTCCGCTAACATCCCGTCCGCAGTGCTTCCGAGATCATTGCCAAAATAGGCAGGTTTAAAAGCACCATCAATCCAGCCGGTGAAGTGCGCAGCACAGACCTGATCCCCCAGTTTGACGTTGGTGACCCCTTCGCCGATGGCGATCACTTCGCCTGCGCCATCACCTAAGGGTATACGCGTCTCGGGCTTCGGGCCGCCATATCTACCTTCCATGACCATCAGGTCACGGTGGTTCAAGGAGCAGGCCTTGATAGCTACTACCGCCTGGCCGTGGCCAGCGATGGGTGTGTCTCGCTCCACCATGCGCAGTGACTTCAGGCCAGATTGATCTCCAACTTCCCAGGCTTTCATAGCGTTCCTTTCCGCCGTCGTGGTCGACGGACGTTAGTCGTGACTGATAACGATCTTACCCAAATGGGCTTGGCTTTCCATATGCTTAAAAGCATCGGTCGCCTGACTGAATGAGAATTCCTTATCGATGATAGGTTTTAGGTTATGGGCTACCATCGTATCGGCCAAGTCCTGTAGCATTTTTTTGCTGCCAACGGTGATGCCGCGCACGTTTAGGTTTTTGCCTACCATCGTCCCAGTATTCAGGGGGGATTCTGCGTCGCCCGCGAGGCCGCCGACCATCCCGATCCGACCATTGAAGGCTGAGGCTTCGAAGGAGCCCTGCAAGCTGCCAGGGCCACCGGTTTCGATCACGATATTGGCGCCTGCGCCGCCTGTGGCTTCGAGTACCGCCTTGGCCCAGTTCTCAGAGGTTTTGTAGTTGATGCCATGATCAGCGCCTAGAGCTTTTGCTTTCTCAAGTTTATCGTCGCTCGATGACGTAATAACAGCTGTTAGGCCTCTTGCTTTGGCGATCTGTACGCCAAAGATTGAGACGCCGCCAGTGCCTAAAAGGAGAACTGTATCGCCATCTTGAGCGGCGCCGGCTTCGACAATGGCATTCCATGCCGTCACGCCCGCACAGGGGAGGCAGGCCCCTTCGGCGTAAGAGAAGGAGTCTGGTAACTTGACCAAGGCTTCTGCTGGGAAGGCGCCAAGCTCGGTGAGGGTTCCGTCTGCGCCACCGC
Organism: Rhodospirillaceae bacterium; assembly: GCA_028822445.1. Classification (GTDB taxonomy): domain Bacteria; phylum Pseudomonadota; class Alphaproteobacteria; order Rhodospirillales; family Rhodospirillaceae; genus WLXB01. Next base: position 29,789 of record JAPKDQ010000004.1, read on the forward strand.
CCAAATCTGAGCCAAAGTATTGCGGGCCGAAGGGTCCGTCCATCCAGGCTGAGAAGAAACTGACACAGACCCGATCACCGACTGAGACCGAGTCCACGCCCTCACCGAGGGAAACCACTTCACCAGCTCCATCGCTGAGGGGGATCAGGTGCTCATTGCCACCGGGTCCATACCAGCCGTTGAGGACCATAAAGTCGCGATAGTTTAGAGAGTTAGCGTGAAACTTAACAACAGCCTGGCCAGGCGCGGCTGTGGGGATGTTTCTATCTACGCATCTGAGGGAGTTGATCCCTTGCTGTGCACCAACTTCATAAGCTTTCATTACTTTGTCTCCTGAGGGCATTGGTTTGTGTCTCTATGGGATAGCTTAATCCTTTAGGCCCGTCACGGCTTTGGTTAAGTCGTGTTCTATAAAGCTTTATCCGTAGCTTGATCAAAGCTCGGACTCCCCTGCGCAAGCTCAGCGGCCTATACTTATAGTGGATCATGGAAAGGGACATCTAATGGGTTTACGAGGTATTTGGTTCTTAGGCTTGGCGATATTTACTTTAATGGCGCTCTCGGCAACACCCGATCAGGTTCGTGCAGACGCGCTATCTTGCGAAAGCCTCGCCTTTCAAGACTTCTCACGCATTTCAGATGCGCCGACACAGGTAATAGCTGCTCGTACAGTAGCGGCTGAGGGTCGGTTACCGGACTACTGCAGGGTGGAGGGCTACATCTCACCAACGATAGGTTTTGAGATCCGCATCCCGCAAGAGATTTGGAATGGCAAGTTGTTGATGCAGGGGTGCGGCGGGTTCTGTGGAACAACGCAGATGATAGCCCAGTGCGATGATGCGGTGGCGCGAGGCTATGCCTGTGTCTCGACTGACTTGGGTCACAAGAGTACGCCCATCGATGCCAAATGGGCCTATAACAATCCGCAAGGAGAAATTGATTTCTATTATCGCGCCACCCACGCGACGGCCCAAGCTGCCAAGGTAATTCTTAAGACAGCGATGCAGCGGGAGATCGAGCGGTCCTATTTCCGAGGATGCTCCACCGGCGGACGGCAAGGGCTTGTTTCCGCACAACGCTTTCCGACCGACTTCGACGGCGTGATTGCAGCGGCCCCGGCCGGTGTTAGTTCTGGTGGGGGGTTGCACTTGATTTGGAGTGCGCTCGCCAATCTAGACAAAGATGGGAAATGGATACTGAGCGCGGCCAAAGTACCTATGCTGCACGACGCAGTTGTTAAGGCTTGTGACGGTCTCGACGGTCTTAAGGACGGCCTCATCGACGACCCTCGAAATTGTGGCTTTGACCCTAGCGTTCTAGAATGTAGTGGGGGCGCGTCTGACGCCTGCCTCACTGAAGTCGAGGTGACTGTCGCAGAGAAGATTTACCAAGGAGCTGTAAACTCCGGCGGTGAACCGTTGTACCGTGCTGTTCCTATGCGAGGATCAGAGCTCAACTGGGTTCCAGCTTATATTGGCGTGAACGCACAGCCGTCGATTTACTATTTGTTCGGCGGCGATTTCTTCCGCTACCTGGCCTTCGCAGATGACCCAGGGCCTGACTGGATGCCCGAAGACTTTGACCTAGACCGTGATCCGTCTCGAATGGGCTACAACCGGCACCTGAATAATGCTGCGAGCCCTGATCTACGCGCCTTTGTCGCTCGCGGCGGAAAGGTCATTTCTTATCAAGGCTGGGCAGATCAGTCCGTTCCCCCGCTGGGCGTTATTGACTATTTGTCGGATGTCGAGCGGTTCATGGGTGGCAAAGATGAAGTGTCTGACTTTTATCGCCTCTTCATGTTGCCAGGTGTTGCCCATTGCGTCGGTGGCGAAGGGCCAAGTCGTGTTGATGCCCTAGCAGCTCTTGAGGCTTGGGTTGAGAAAGGTGAGGCTCCGGATCAACTTATTGCCTACAAACTTAAGAAGGACCCAGGCGATTTTTCTGCTGCCTATTTACCTCCCTCCAACAAAGATGTTGCAGTGTCTCGTCCTGTCTATCCGTATCCAAAAGTTGCTCGGTACCGTAGTGGCGACCCTGACCATTGGGAGAGCTTTGGTCCTCATGACGTTCCTAGTCAGGACAATGATTAAGGGGTGATGGTGTACGTTCTGTAATGTAACCGAAGAGAATGAACTAGCGTTCGTGAGGTATGCAATTCAGATGTCCCAATGAATAAAAAATCCCGTTCCTTTATGCGGGCCTAATACTGCTTGCACCTGCTGTTATCTTTCGTCTGTTTGCAGGCAATCCCTAAGTCTCTTTTCAAACGATAGTTTTGCCAGAGAAAGCGGATTTTCCCCTGACGCGAGGGGTTAGGAGCGCGCTGGACCCCGCTTTCGCAGTTCGCCGCTCTCATGCACCAGTAATACTTGCCCGTTCTTTATTCATTTTTGTGTCTAAGAGAACGCAATTACTGTCTTCTATGTTGTTGACGTTTTTGCAAGACTATTAACGTTTCTGAATGGGCCAGGTTGCAATGCTGTCACGCCCGGTCGTTGCGCGTTCTAAGGAAGCTACCAATTATGCCAAAGGCAAACAACACGGCAGCAGCCAATACAATGGCGGGGCCCGCTGGAACATCCCATTGATAGGATCCGAATAACCCTAGAGCAGTTGCCACGCACCCTGAGATGATCGCGAAGACCGCCATTTGCTCTGGCGTCCTTGCCATGTGCCGAGCAGTTGCAGGAGGAATAACGAGCATTGCTGTGATGAGCAGGATGCCAACAATTTTCATTGATATGGCTACTAAAATCGCGATTAGAATGACGAAAGACAGTTCGATGCCCGGCCCAGAAATCCCCTCGGCTCGAGCTATGTCTTTGTTTACCGTTAATGCTACCAAAGGCCGCCATAGTACGGCGAGTGCGCCAGTTATTACAGCCGCTCCAACCCAAGTCCATATAACGTCAGTGACTGAAACAGAAAGTATATCGCCGAACAAATATGCCATGAGGTCGATGCGGATGCCTTGCAAGAAGGTGATAGCTATTAAGCCGCCAGCTAACGTGGTGTGAGATAATAAACCGAGAAGGGTGTCGCTGGACCAGTCCCTTTTTTGTTGCAACCAAACTAGCACCAAGGCAACTGTAACGCCTATTGCGATTGTCCCAACGGTTGGCGCGACCCCAATGATAAACCCGACGGCAACTCCAAGCAGCGCTGAGTGAGCCAGTGTGTCACCAAAATATGCCATGCGGCGCCAGACTACGAAGCACCCCAGTGGTCCTGCGGCCACCGCGACACCAATGCCAGCTAAAACAGCGCGTATTAGGAAATCATCCATGCTTTTGGGCTCACTTTTTAGGATGCATGGTCATGTGGGTGCTCATCGCCCCATGCGGGAGTAAGAACTTCTCCGGCTGGACCGTGGTTATGGTCATGGTGGTGTGTATAGATTGCTAACATGTCGGCACTATTTTGACCGAAAAGCCTCAAAAATTCAGGATGCTGGCTTACTTCAGCGGGTTGGCCTGAACAGCAAATGTGGTTGTTGAGGCAGTACACGCGGCTCGTGCCTGACATAACAACGTTTAAATCATGGGAGACCATGATGACCGCGCAGTTAATTCTGTCGCGCGTTTCTTGGATGAGTCGGTAAAGGTCGACCGCCCCTGTAATATCAACGTTTTGGGTTGGCTCATCCAGAATCAAGAGCTCTGGCTTTCTAAGGATTGCGCGCGCCAGTTGGACGCGTTGCATCTCCCCCCCTGATAGAACGTGAATACTCTTATCTAAGCTTTGACCAAGTTTGACGTGCTCTAAAGATTCTTCGAGTTCGATGTCGGGGCGGCTGAGTGTGAGCGTCAAAAACCGGCGCACTGTAAGCGGAAGAGTCGCATCGATCTCAAGTCTCTGTGCTTGATAACCAACGACGAGGCCTGGCTTACGTTTAATTGAACCGCTATTGATTTCTTCTAGCCCTAGAAGCGCTTTCACGAGGGTGGACTTGCCGGCGCCATTTGGTCCGATCAACGTCACGATCTCGCCGCTTTCAACGCTTAGGTCAATGCCGTCGAGGATGACTTGATCTTCCCGCTTTATTTTAATGTTAACGGCTTCGATGAGCGTAGTTTTATTTTTCATGATCTATAACTTTTAGGCCTGACAATTTGGGCAAACGCCGATAATTTCCACGACGCGTTGATTGATTTTGAAGCCTGCCGAAGCAGCAGTTTTTTCAAGCGCTTCTGCAAGGGGCTGGCCGGCAACTTCTGCAGCGGACCCGCAACTCTCGCAAATTAGAAACTGTGCTTCATGATTTTCGTCCGGGGTTGAGCAACCGATGAACGTCTTGCAGCTAGATATTTTGTGAGCGAGTCCAGCTTCAAGCAGAAAATCCAGTGCACGATAGACAACCATCGGTGCAGGGCGTCGCCCGTCTTTTTGTAACCGGTCTAATATCTCATAGGCGCCTAGTGGATTGTGGCTTTGCCACAAAACCTCCAGAACCTTTCTTCGGGTTTTTGTAAAGCGCAGGCCAAGAACACGGCTCTTCTCTTCAGCATTTTCTAATGCGCTTGAGACGCAGCGTTTGTGATCGTGGGTGGGTGCCTGAAAGCCCATATGATTGGCCATAAATAAGTGGATGGAAACATAAAACGTTATGATATAACAATACATATTACAGTGTATTAGCCGAGGGTAAAGATGTCTTTCTCAAAGTGCTCAGCAGTAACGGGCGTCATTTTATGCTTTTCAGCTTTAGTCGCATCTGCGGCATCGGTTACCCCGCCCAAAGTTCTGGTGACAGTCAGGCCAATTCACTCGTTAGTCGCTGCTGTTATGGGGGATATTGCCGAGCCTGGTCTTTTATTGAATGGAAGTCAGACGCCGCATTCCTACACATTGGTTCCCTCCGATGCGAAAGCCCTGAGCGCCGCTGATGTTGTGGTATGGGTCGGTGAACCGCTCGAAACCTTTTTAGAAGGGCCGCTGGAAACGCTCTCGTCCGGCTCACTTGTTATCGAACTTGCGTCTGAAGGCAGTATACGACTTCGTGAGAACCGCGACGGGGGAGTCTGGGAGACAGTTGGGTCTGGACACTCAAATGATGAGCAGGCTCATGATCACCATGAAGAGTATGCAAGAATGGACGGTCACATTTGGCTTGATCCGAGGAATGCCAGGGCTATCGTAAAGATTACTGCTAATGCGTTGTCCATATCTGACCCTAAGAACGCCGAGCTTTACCAAGAAAACGCAACACAGACCCTGCAGAGGTTAGGTGCCATGGAAGTGCGAGTGCGGGCAGCCCTTTCCTCGGTTCAAGACCAACCGTTTTTGGTTGCGCATGATGCGCTTCAGTATTTTGATACGTTTTTTAGTCTAAATGCGGTTGGCGCGATTGCGGTTACTCCTGACCAGCCGCCGAGTGCACGCCGCTTGTCTGAGCTGCGGCAAAAGGTTAACGCGCTGGAATCAGTGTGCTTGTTCACTGAGCCAGGTTTTGCGCCGAAGGTTATGAGCGTTATTGCCGACGCAGGAAATACGCGTATGGGGGTTGTGGACCCATTGGGCATCAATATTGAACCAGGGCAGGAGCTGTATTTCGACTTAATGGAGGGGTTGGCAACAGACCTTACAGATTGCTTTAGTCGTTCTTAAGGCTCTATCGATAGTGCATGGCCTGGGTGCTTAGCCAAACATTCGGTACTTCCAATGCGCCACTCTGTAACCTGCGAAGTGCTTTAAAAGCACTCTTTTTTTCGCATGTACGCGCTACTGGTCTCTCAAAACGGGGATCTCATTAGTCAAATGAATGGTGCTTTTAGGTAGCGTACTGAAAAGGAGTGGCAAGTTATCTAGCCCTGAGTCTATCGAGAAAAGGTAGATTCATTATGCCGTTCAAAGAAAGCCCCGGAGGTCGGATAATATAGGCTTTATTGATATGACCACATTGGGTTCTGAATTGCCCTGAATGTGGTGTCTTTGTGATAAATGACTAAATACGATGGAAAGTTAGCCTCCACCCTTGAATTCCTCCTTATCCATAATTATAGAGACTGGTAAAATCAGACTATTTTGGTCCGGCTTTTAAGGTGGCTATTTTATGTTTAAAGTCAACAAGTTAACAGATTACGCCACAGTGGTGCTGATAGATATGTCAAGAAGTGGCTGCGTTAGACCCACTCAGGCTATTTCAGACAATACCGGCATACCTTTGCCGACCGTGGCAAAGCTTATGAAACCCCTCGTTAAGTCTGGGCTGATTGCTTCCCATCGCGGTGTCCGTGGCGGATACAGCTTAAATAAAGCTGCTGATCAAACGACGATCGCTGACGTTATTGAGGCTGTAGAAGGACCTATCGCCTTGACGGCCTGCGTTGATACATCTGATGAGCAGTGTTGTTATGAGAACCTTTGCCCGGCTAGCGGTAAATGGAATCGCGTTAATCGCGCGGTCACCGGTGCTCTCCAAGATGTAACACTCGCTGACATGATGGCTGATTTGCAGGACGAGAGCCCTTTTATAATCGTTGAGCCATCGACGTCTATTACTGATCCGTTATTGAAGCATGAACAGGTGAACTAGAGATGGCTGCTACGCAACAAACTGTTGACGCTGTGCGTGAAGTCGAGACCTATAAGCATGGCTGGGAAACGGATATCGAGTCTGATATGGCCCCAAAAGGGCTGAGTGAAGATATAGTTCGTTTTATATCAGCGAAAAAAGAAGAGCCGGAGTGGATGCTGGAATGGCGCCTTAAAGCCTATCGATATTGGTTAACACTGGCTGATCAGGAACCGGATTGGGCAAAACTAAACTACCCGAAGATTGACTATCAAGATTCCTATTATTATGCGGCTCCTAAGTTAGGTGACGGGCCAAAGAGCCTTGATGAAGTCGACCCGAAACTTAGAGAAACATATGACAAGTTAGGTATTCCTCTTCTTGAGCAAGAGATGCTGGCCGGGGTGGCTGTTGATGCTGTATTTGACAGTGTCTCGGTTGCTACGACCTATAAGAAGAAACTGAGCGAACTCGGCGTAATCTTCTGTCCGATGTCAGAGGCGATTAAGGAACACCCAGAGCTTGTTCAGAAGTATTTGGGATCGGTCGTGCCCTATAGCGACAACTTCTTCGCAACGCTGAACTGTGCGGTGTTTACAGATGGATCGTTCGTCTACATTCCAAAAGGTCTAAGATGCCCGATGGAGCTGTCGACTTACTTCCGCATCAACGAAAAGAACACGGGGCAGTTTGAACGGACGCTAATCATTGCTGAAGAAGGCTCGTATGTCAGTTATCTAGAGGGGTGCACCGCACCACAGCGTGACGAGAACCAATTGCACGCGGCTGTGGTGGAGCTCGTTATTCTTGATGATGCAGAGATCAAGTATTCCACGGTTCAGAATTGGTACCCAGGAGACGAAGATGGCAAGGGTGGTATCTATAACTTCGTTACTAAACGTGCTGCTTGCCGCGGCAAAAACTCTAAGGTGATGTGGACCCAGGTCGAGACTGGGTCTGCCGTCACTTGGAAGTACCCTAGTTGCATTCTTCAAGGTGATAATTCGTCTGGAGAATTTTATTCGGTCGCGATTACGAATAATCGACAGCAAGCCGACACCGGAACCAAAATGATTCATCTCGGAAAGAATACGCGCTCTAAGATTATTGCTAAAGGGATATCGGCCGGGAAATCAAATAGTACATATCGTGGTTTGGTTCGGATGCAACCGAAAGCTGACGGTTCTCGAAACTTTACGCAGTGCGATAGTTTATTGATTGGCGATCAGTGTGGCGCACATACGGTACCCTATATTGAGAGCCGCAATCCAACGGCGCAGACAGAACATGAAGCCACCACATCGAAGATCAGTGATGAGCAAATGTTTTACTGTCAGCAGCGTGGACTGAATGCGGAGGAGGCTGTGTCTTTGATCGTCAACGGATTTTGTAAAGAAGTCTTGCAGACTTTGCCCATGGAATTTGCGGTCGAAGCCCAAAAGCTCGTTGGAATTAGTTTAGAAGGAAGTGTGGGCTAGTCCCAACGCTCAGGAAAGAATTGCTGATATGCCGTTGATTGAAATTAAGAACCTGCACGTATCCGTACAAGGCAAGGAAATTCTAAAAGGAATTGACCTAAACATGAACGGTGGTGAAGTACACGCCATTATGGGGCCGAACGGTACAGGTAAGAGCACGTTGTCGTATGTGCTCGCTGGCCGTGAAGGGTATGAAATAACAGAAGGAAGCGTTCTATTCGACGGCGTCGACCTTCTGAAAATGGAAGCGGATGAACGTGCAAGGGCAGGCCTTTTTCTTGCATTTCAGTACCCTATGGAGATCCCCGGCGTTGCGACGGCCACGTTCTTGAAGACGGCTCTGAATGCCAAGCGAAGAGCGCAGGGGCAGGATGAAATCGATGCAATGGAGTTTCTCAACTTAATTAAGGCTAAGACGGCCGAGCTTGAGATTCCCTATGAAATGATTAAGCGACCCCTTAACGTCGGGTTCTCTGGCGGTGAGAAGAAAAGGGCGGAGGTGCTGCAGATGAGCCTTCTAGAGCCTCGAGTCGCGATACTAGATGAAACTGACTCCGGCCTTGATATTGATGCCTTAAAAGTTGTTTCTCGTGGTGTGAATTCACTCCGTAGCGAAGCCCGTGCGTTCCTTATCATCACGCACTATCAGCGTTTGCTGACGTATATCGTTCCCGATTTCGTGCATGTTCTTGTTGGTGGCCGGATCGTGGAAAGTGGAGATAAATCGCTTGCTGAACTCTTGGAAGCAGAGGGTTATGCGCGGTTCGAAGAGAACGAAGCGGCTTAGAACGAGTTTTAGTCATGACGAAGTTACAAACAACTACTGGTCAGGTTTTTGGAGATACTTACGCGGATGCCGTCGGCGCTCTTCCGGGTGCCCAGGAAACGTGGATCAATGGCATGCGGAAGACATCGCGCGCGCTAGTTGGCGCTCAGGGCTTTCCTGGCCGCAAAGTTGAGGCTTGGAAGTACACGTCATTAAACCAGGTCGAGAAAGTTCCATTTATACCCGCAGCCAAAGCCGATGATGTCGAGGTATCGTCATTGCCCCTTGGTATTCCTGTCATTGATGGCGCCCTTAAAATGGTGTTCGTAAATGGCGTTTATCGTGGTGATCTATCGGACTCTTTCGCTGATCTGGGTGACGGTGTTTCGCTTAAACCATTTGCGGATGTGTTGAAATCTGATCCCAGTGCGCTAAAGGTTGTCCTAGGGTCTAGTGCGGAAGCATGTCAATCATTTACGACTGCTTTGAATACTGGGTTCATGGAGCATGGTGTAGTTATTCACCTTGCAAAGAATGTCGTTCTTGAGCGCCCAATTCACCTTATATCTATCGGTGCATCAGGTGCAGAGCCTGGTGCTTTTCACCCAAGGTTTAGTTTTTCTCTAGAGCAAAGCTCCAGTGCAACCGTGATCGAAAGCCACTCTGGTTTACCCGGGCAGGCTTACCTCAGTAATCCCATAACCGAGATACTCTTGAGAGAAGGGGCTGCGCTTCTTCATTATACGATTGTCGGTGAGGACAGTGATGCCTTTCACCTCGGGCGCGCCTCTGTGACGGTCGATAAAAATGCCAAGTATGAGTCTTTTATTTTATCCCTTGGCGGCCAACTAGTGAGAAGAGAAGTTAAGGTTAGTCTTGAGGGGTTGAATGCTTCAGCTATTGTTGACGGGGTCTATGCCCTGTCAGACAAGCAGCATAGTGATATTACATCTGAAATTTTACACTTAGCGCCTAACACAACTTCGAACCAGGTTGTAAAAGGTGTGCTCGGCGGGGAGTCTCGGGGCGTATTTCAAGGGCGAGTTCACGTCGCACGGGAAGCTCAAAAGACTGAGGGGCGGCAATTGCACAAAGCCTTACTCCTGAATCGGGGACCGGAAGTGGACTGTAAACCAGAGCTAGAAATTTATGCGGATGATGTGCAGTGCGCACATGGTGCTACGACCGGCGAGATGGACCAGAACCATATTTTCTATTTTTTAAGTCGCGGCATTGATGAAGAAACAGCGCGCGCGTTGCTTGTAGAAGGGTTCCTCGATGAGGTTATGTTTAATATTGGAGACGAGGCTGTCCGTGAAACTATTTTTGGGTTGGTTTCTAACTGGTTGGCACGGCAGAAAATTGCGGCGGTAAGTGGATCATGACTGCGCTAGCGCACGTAAGCCCGGAATCTAAGGCTCGAAAGTTTGATATTGCATCTGTGCGGGCGGATTTTCCTATTTTGCGCCGTTTGGTGCACGAGAAGCCACTTACTTATCTTGATACTGCTGCATCGGCTCAGAAGCCGCAGTCTGTAATCGATGTGATTAAAAACCAATACGAAAACGAATACGCCAATGTTCACCGTGGGGCCTATTGGCTTAGTGAGACCCTAACGACTAAATATGAAGATGCTCGTGAATCTGTGCGGGCTTTCTTGAACGCTAAGTCTGATAAAGAAATTATATTTACTAAAGGTGCGACTGAATCGATAAACTTGGTTGCGTCATCGTTTGGCCGGTCACTAAAGGTTGGCGACGAAATTGTGATTACGGGCCTAGAGCACCATTCGAATATTGTTCCTTGGCAAATGCTGCGCAATCAGTGCGGGGTTGAACTCAAGGTGGCTCCAGTCACTGATGATGGTGACGTGACCCTTGATTCGATTTCTAAGCTGCTGTCGCCGAAGACTAAACTTGTTGCTGTGGCGCACGTGTCCAACGCCTTGGGTACAGTTTTGCCCATAAAAGATATTGCTAAGTTGGCACATGATGCTGGTGCACGCATTCTTATCGATGGGTGCCAAGGCATTGTGCATGAAGACGTCGATGTCCAAGATATGGATTGCGACTTCTATGCTTTTTCAGGACACAAGATATACGGACCTAATGGCATTGGAGTGCTGTACGGTAAGGAAGATATACTTGAAGAAATGCCACCCTATCAGGGTGGTGGAGAAATGATTAGTACTGTCACATTCGATCATAGTGAATGGGCTGAGTTACCAGCTAAGTTTGAGGCAGGGACACCGCCCATTGTTCCAGCTGTTGGGCTTGGTGAGGCGATTAGATATGTGAGCGCCTTTGATGCTGCGTCTGTTTCTGCCCATGAGAAAGCCTTGCTGGCCTATGGGACGGAGCAATTGCAGGCTGTTGAGGGTGTTACCCTTATCGGCACCGCAGAACGCAAAACCGCAGTTCTTTCATTTGTGCTTGAAGGCGCACATCCGCACGATTTAGCGACTATATTGGATAGGTGTGGCGTCTGTGTGCGGGCCGGGCATCATTGTGCGCAGCCGTTAATGGATAGGTTTGGCGTATCCGCAACCGTTCGTGCATCCTTTGGGCTTTATAATACTCAAGATGAAGTCGACGTTCTTATTGAGGCTCTAGGTCGAGCACGAGAGATACTGTGTTGATGCAGCCTGACGGACAAGACCAAGACCTATTGTCGTTGTATCAGAGTATTATTCTGGATCATGGCAAGTCGCCGCGTAACACCGGTCGTGTTGAACGTCACGACTGTAGTAGTGAAGGAAGGAATCCGCTTTGTGGCGATCGAGTAACCGTTACGGCTGCGCTCGATGAGTCGGATATCTTAACTGATTTGAAATTTGATGCGAAAGGCTGTGCAATCTCTATAGCCTCGGCATCTATGATGACCGAAGCGGCTAAGGGCTTGACCACAGACGAGGTGCAACGCATATCAGATGCGGTTCGTATTTTATGCATAGAAAAATTTTCTGGTGAGGATATCAATGGATTCCTTGGTGAGACACTAAGTGCCCGGTTGGAAAGCTTAAGGGCGTTAAGCGGTGTTCGTCAGTTTCCGACAAGAGCGAAGTGTGCGCTATTGCCCTGGCAAACTCTGATGGCCTGTATTCAAGGAAATAGTACTGCATCCACGGAGCGGTAGTAGGGAGTATTAAGATGTTAAGGATTGTAGTTCTATGATGCCTCCATATTCTATGCCGGCTATGGATTCCGAGCCTCCTGAAGAGGGGGATGTCGTGACACGCGGGGTAGCTTTGCCCGAGGACGCTGATTACGTTGTCACAGAATCTGCAGCCGTTGAAGCGCTTCGTAGCGTGTTCGATCCAGAAATTCCGGTCAATATATATGATCTCGGACTGATCTATGACCTTAGCATATCTGAGCGGGGTAACGTGGACGTGGTGATGACGCTTACAGCGCCGGCCTGCCCTGTCGCTGGAACGCTGCCAGGGGAAGTGGCTGATGCTGTTGCAGAGACTAAAGGGGCAGGAGAGGTTACTGTGAAAATCACCTGGGACCCACCTTGGACACCTGAAAACATGTCTGAGGTTGCTCGCGTCGCTTTGGATATGTTTTAGCCCCCTGTACCCGCAACCTCCGGGAGATTTAAAAATGACTGCTATGAACCGACCACCTCCTATTACAGTGACCGACGCGGCTGTATCCCGCGCCGTCCATTTGATCAGCGTTGCCGATACACCTGTAGCTGGCATAAGAATTGGTATTGAGTCGGGCGGGTGTTCGGGCTTCGCTTACAAAGTTGAGTATGCTGAAGAAGCTGGAAAATTCGAGGATGTTGTAGAGACCGGCGGTGTTAAATTTTTTGTCGACCCGATGGCCGTTATGTACTTGCTTGGATCAGAGTTAGATTATCAAGAGACGAAGATGGAAAGCAGTTTCGTGTTCACTAATCCAAATGAAACCGGACGGTGTGGTTGTGGAGAAAGTTTTTCTGCAGTCCCTAACCAGCCGTCTGATGCTGATGCACAATAACAATTCCATTACTTAGGGGTACGGATTGAGCCTGCCGATGTATACCGCCATGATGTCGATAATGGGACCCTGTATATCTTTCTGATTAATAACGTCTCTTGCGACCTCTACATCGACTGCTTCTGCTGCTGTGTACCTACATTTTTTCAAAACATTGCTAAGCGAATCGCGAACCGTTGCATAATCACGGGCGATGAGAGTAGCGCCAAGCATGTTATTTTATGGCTCACGAGCCTACGGTTGATCAATGATCAGTATTCTTTAAGACTTTACGCCATGTAGCGATATGCCACAGTTATTACGGCTTTCCAGAGTTTCTCAAATTGGGTTGGGGCTGATCAAGGAGCATGCAGTAACCGACTGATTGTCTGAGACAAAAATTGTAATTGTAATCTGTCAGACTAAAGGTCACGTATTATTATATATGGAAACTTTACTCACCATTCTGCTCTCGTTATCGCTCCTAGCGGTACTAGGCGTTTTATTCACAGGCCTATTCGCTTTTGTGAAGGGTGGAGAGTTCCATGAAAAGTATGGAAATAAGCTCATGCAATGGCGTGTTAAAGCCCAATCCCTAGCCATTGGTATTGTGTTGCTACTGGTTCTTGTGCGAGCCGCTGGAGATTAGGGTTTTGATGTAATACCCCATCGCCTAATAGAAGGCGATGAACATTCTCACTGCTGTTATGGCGAGAAATAAAGAAAACAGAAGCCGAAGAATTCGCGGCTTTATAGCGTGGGCAACGCGACTGCCAATCGGGGCGGAGCATATGGTCATCAGAGATATCGCCAAGAACCCTAAGACATTGACGTACCCTAGTGAGGCGATTGGCAGGTCAGGTATGTTCCAGCCACCAGCCACAAATCCAATTGTTGCTGGTACAGCAATAACTAAACCGAACCCCGCCGAAGTGGCGACGGCTTTATGAATTGGATACCTGAGGGCATTGAGAAACGGAACAGATAATGTTCCACCACCGATGCCCATCATCGCGGAACACGCACCAATAGCGGCAGGCGCCCATGCTCCTCGTACACTATACAGCCAGGACTTAGCATCCAGTTCATCGAGTTGTCCGGGTGGAGCGTCTGAAGAAGTTCCATCTCTAACGACCAGATCAACTGCGACGGCAATGGCGATCAAAGAAAAGAGGAGCGCAAGAGCTGGGCCATCAATTTGTGTGGTTGCTATCCATGTTCCGATTGCGACACCAATTACTAAGAAGGGTCCCCAAGAACGGAGTAGGGCCCAATCAACGGCATCTTTTTTGCTGTGGGCACGGAGTGAGGCGATGGACGTGGGAATAATCGTAGCCAATGAGGTGCCGATTGCTAAGTGGAGGCGAATGCCGATGTCGACGTCAGCTATGCCTAGGACTGTAAAAAGGGCAGGGACGGTTATAATTCCGCCGCCTACGCCTAAGAGCCCTGCTAGAAACCCAGCGATTAGACCCGTGGCCATGAGGCCCAGAATTAAAGGATATTCTGAGAGTATTAGATCGAGCAATAGAACGATCCGGGGCTAGGAAAGGACGGCCGCTCTGGCAGGCATGTAATCTTCAGAGGGCTCGCGAACTTAGTGAATTTTTGCATCAAACCGCGTTGTCGGTTTCCGGCTGCGCTCACTTGATCAGTCGTAATAGGTGTAGAATTTATCATGCCATCACTGACCTATTCTGCGCTAAGTCTTTGGTAGGCTAATCCAGTATGCGCCTCTGTACTAAACCTGGATAAGGCTTCAATTAAATTTCTTAAGTCGTCCTGGAGTTTAGCAAACCCTGGGCGACGAGTGAGTGAATTTTCATCAACATATAGGGATCTGTTGATTTCTATTTGCAGGGCATGAACACCTGATTCAGGTGTTCCATAGTGCTTTGTAGTAAACCCACCTGCGTAAGGATTATTTCGTATAACCGAATACCCCAGGTTTCCGAGTAGGCGCTCTGTTTCTTCAGTAATTAGCGACGAACATGATAGCCCGTTGCGATCTCCCAAGACGATGTCGACGCAGTTATTGCTTGCCCCTTTCCCAGTCGGCAGACCAGCCGACGGCATAGAGTGACAGTCTATTAAAACGCAGTATCCGAAATGGTCTCTCGCAGTATTGATTAGGCTGGTTAAGGACCTGTGATAGGGCTTGTAGAGGCGTGCAATTCGGCTTTGAACTTCTTGCCAGGTTAGTTTTCGCGCGTAGATTTCTTTTTGGTTCGCGACGATGCGGGCGACGGTTCCTAGTCCAGCAGCAACCCGAGGTGAGGCGGTATTTACGAAATCTGGCAGTCTGTCGCTAAACATGTCCGGATCTAGTTCGTAGGGCTCGCGGTTTAAATCCAGATAGGCCCTTGGGTAGAGTGCCCTGATCATGGGGATGCCAGCGTATTTTGCTGATACAAAGAGCTCATCAACATAGCAGTCTTCTGAATGACGGAGCGCAGTTTTACTAAGCGCGCTGGCGTTGATGAGGTCTGCTGGATAGTGGTTCCCAGAATGAGGCGAGGCGATAACCAAAGGGGTTGAGAGGTTCTCAGGGGCTAACACTTCTATTGGGTCCGCAATATCCTCCAGATTGCACATATTTTCTAATCACCCCATGTATTTGGCCGTCAACTGCTCTTGCCAAGCGATGTAATCGACAAACTATAATACTCCAATATGAGTGTTCTGAAACACTTGCAATAACCTGGCTGTCCACCTAAAAGAAGTTCCCGTTTACCTGGGGGCAATTTCACAGGTATTACGCTGGTAAGGACGCGTAGCTCAGCGGGAGAGCACCTCGTTGACATCGAGGGGGTCACTGGTTCAATCCCAGTCGTGTCCACCATTCCCTAAGTATCTATTTTTATTAGTAAAAATTGATAAATTAACGGTCTTTCCTGTCTCCAATAAAGTAGACGGAAATGTTTCCAGCAATCACCTAGCAATCAACCAAAGCAGTTGAGGATCCACGTCTAGTTTCAAACGGTGAGTTGCTGTTTTTTCTGTCACTGCCAATAGCGCCAAAAGGTGACAGTAGCCTAGTAGTATGACCACTCCTTTCGTTGCTCCCATAACGTAAGCTTGTGGTGCAGGTGGTTTTTAAGCCAGCACTGGAGAGATTTCTCTAGAGCAGAATTCGGAATACTTGCCGGATGTCGATCACTTCTTCCCATGGGTGCTTATGAAAGAAGGGCTAGCATCCGGATTGGACGGCATCTGAAATCTGGTCCTCGCGTGTAAAGGATGCAGTCGTGGGGTTGATGGAAAAGGGGCGCGTGTGCCGAGTCTTGGTCTGTTGGAGCGTCTGAACAAGAGAAATGCCTACCTAATTGAAAGTCATCATCCACTTGGTGAAACGCTGACCGCGCAGTCCGGCCAAACCCAAGAAGATCGACGTCGGTTCCTGCAATCGCATTTCGATTTAGCCCTCAAGTATCTTCAGCACACATGGTATCCGGTCGAAAAGCGGGAGCCTTTGTTCTGACTAATTCAGTTTCTTTCTACGACAACAACGCCCCCGAGTTTCTGGCCCGCACTATGGTTAATCACTTTCTCACCACCTAGATCTTCCTATCCCAGCTCTTCTAGGCCAGGCTCCAAAAGATACTTTGACTGAACGGGAAACTTCGGATTTTCGTCATTGCACTTGTTGAGAATTATAGCAATGCAAGATTCAAGTGGTATGTCTAAGCGGCGCTCTAGCGGGTTCAATTCTGTAACTTGAGTATCTAAACCAACGTTCAGTGTAGCCACAGGTGAAGAGGTTAACTTATGACCATTTTGGGTGTAAAAATCATAGTAGAATGTTGGCGAAAAACTATAGAAGCCGTGATTTATAACCACCAACGGATTGGTATGATAAATATAGCCACCGACTTTAGCCATTCCGAGGATATTGATAACGGCTTGTGCCACATTAAAGCAATGCTCCATCGTTCCGCCATCGAACACGATATCAAACTGGCCGTCTAACTCGTCTGGTATGGGTACATTAAGGTCAACGATAATTTCGTTGCCCCTTACCTCCTTAAAATCAATGACAGTAAGTTCAATGCCCATGCGGCTAAATAGGTCATAAGCTTCTGGCACCTTATCGATGAGCTTTGTCATACCGTGCCATTTCAGTATTTCTTCCCCGTCTGACCGATAAGACAGGCCCTCCATCGCATTATCACCCAGAATGCGGCGCAGCATTTTTTCAGTTACAATTATATCTGGATAACCAAGCGACACCATTTTTGCTGGCTTGTTAGAGACCAATCCCAGCACTTTTTTTATGTTACTTAGCGTGAAAAAATTAGCAGCCAAAGAGTAATTCCTTTCTTTTTCGGCAATGAGTCTAAGTCTAGTAAATAGAGCGTCTCTGAAAGAAATAAATGCCGCTCATACCTAACAGCTGAAAGGTTTATCTTCAAATTTGCAACCTATATAGTGATGGGCTGCTACCCAATTAGATGTTTCTAAGAAGACGCGATGCGCGGTTACCAAGTTTGACCTTGGGCAGGATATGTATATGCGGGCTTTGCCTGATCCAGATTAGTTTTCTTCGCGAAGCGTGATGGTTTCGTAGTTGATCTTTCCTTTGTTGGGCTTGTAGCCAATCACACGTGGCCCAATTGCATCTAAAAGAGGAACTTCGTGAAGCAGCAATGCTGTTGCCTGATCATGGTAAAAAGCTAGTACTTTCTGAGTCAATTCAGCTCTCTGTTGCAAATTTGATGCTGACATTGCGGCATTCATTGTTGGCATGATTCGCTGGTCGCAGAACCAAGGAGTTTGCCACAGGCACGAATGAAGCCGGAGTGTGCGTAACGGTTCAAACGTGGGCCACCCTCCGAAAATTTGGCTAAAACCATCACCTTTCCACTTCCCCTGAAGTATGATCCTAACCATTTGCGTGGTCGGAATAGAAATTATCCTCATTGTTACGCCGACGTCGGCCAAATTGGATGCAACAAGTTGATAAATAGCGCTGTCAGAAGCGTTGGAGCCAATAATAACTTCCACGTCTAGTTTGAATCCATTCTCGATTCCAGCTTCTTTCAGAAGTGTGCGTGCTTTAGCCGGGTCATACGGATATGGCATTAAATCTGGATTGTAGCCAAAAAGGCTTCTAACAGCGCCTTGTGTGGCCGGTTTGCTGTAACCGGACAGGAGGATCTCAGTAATTGCGTTCTTATTAACGGCATAATTTAACGCTCGACGCACGCGGACGTCATTCGTCGGCCGTCCTTCTTCCACGACGAATGAAATGCTCATGACGTCTATGGGGTTGCGTTGATGCATGTATCCACCACTTGCCTCAACCACTCCGATATTATCTGGGCCCATGCCAATCGCTATATCGATGGCCCCCGTTGCTATGCCTTGAAGCCTGCTGGTTGTTTCCGGTAGTTGGAGTACTTCCATGGTTTCTATTTGTGGTGCACGCCACGATAGCTTGTTTGCTTCGTAATATACCTTGCCTCGTTCCCACGATTTAATTTTGAAAGGACCAGTTCCGATTGGATCTCGCGCAAATTTATCCGGGCCCAATGCATCCCAGTGATCTGGTTCTACGATGTAGAGTGCTGCGAAAAGTCTAGGGAGAATGGCAGAGGGCTTATGAGTTCTTACCGATAGGGTGTAATCATCAATAACCGACGCACCTGCAATGGCGCTGAGATCACGGGCGGTACTTGTGATTTGTCCGTGTGACGTTTGTAGATATTCCAAAGAGTGGACTACGTCATGAGCTCTTAAGGGGCGGCCATTAGAGAATTTAACGTTCTCACGCAACGAGAAGTGCCAGACTCTAGGTTCTATTTGCTCCCAAGATGTAGCTAGTTCCCCTACTAGTTGACCGTCCTCTAGGAACGTGGTCAGTGTTTCAAATGTAGGAGACCAGGAGTATGTGGAAAAAACACTAACGGACCTATGCGGATCTCCATCGCTAACCGGGAGTGCCGCCACCCCAACTTTGAGAGACGGAGCAGCTTCGATACTTGTTATGCTCCCTAGAACGAAGGTCAGGTAGGAAAGAAATCCAGAAAGATAAACGAGTGTCTTCATATTATCCTTACTACCTTTATACTTTTCCTAATTAATGGAATGATACAGTCGCATGTCATGGTTTGGAATGCATTCAAAGACGTTGCCACGGCAGCGCATTTTAAAAAGGAGTTATAGGTGACAAATGATTCCCAATTTACCTTGAATATCGGTAGGCGGCAGGCATTGAATTTCAGTGTTAGCGCACTTGCAACGGCATCCATAGCACCGTTGGCTAATACCGCTGTCGCTTCAGGCTACTTTGAATCGTCTGACCCTGTGAGTGTCCTACGTACGCTTCATCGTATGCGTGGGAGTGAGGATGGCCGTATCGCCATGGGTTGGCTGAAAGGCCAAAGGTATGGCGTTGTTGATGGAGAGATCACGCCATTAATGGGAATGGTGACGGGTACATTTGCGCGACACAAAGTCCGTGATGATGGCGCCGTCGAAATTTCTAGCTTTGAACTAGCATTTTATACTGATTTTCAGACCGGAGACCTCTTAGACACACTCACTATTCCCTACACAGGAAAAACTGTCGAAGTGCCAAGGCTCTTATTGGGCCCGAATAAAAGAACGATTAGGCCAGTTTTTCATGAGTTGATGGAAATGGGTGGGGAAGTCGGGAGAACAGAATCTGAAACTGCAATGCGACCTGTTGGCTCGACACGGCTTGAACGTTGGCTTGGGCCGGTGACGGTGAAAGACAGTAATGTGTGGATTACGGAAGCATCGAGCGCAAAATTGGTTCCGGCTAACCCTGAGGCTGATAAAGTGATTTACAGTGAATCAGTAACATATAAAGCAGATTATGAAGACGTGGTTAATTCAGACTTGCCGACAATAACCTCAACAATGAGCTATACAGGTATCACGAGTTGGCGGCCGTGGATGCAGATGGGGGAGCACTCTGGCCATACGACTTCTCACGCGCTTGGCAGTAAGTCATTCGATGTAGGCGGGTTGCCGGACGACTACCGTGCTATGGCAGAAAAGTATTATCCAGATGCTATTAAAGATCCCGCAGCAATTTTGGACAAGATAGGCTAGCCGCTGATTGCTTTTTAAGCCTATCTATTTTTCATATAGCACACTCGGTTTCGCGCCTCGGTCGCAGCGGATCTCAGTTCAAAAATTCTAACACCTTTAGTGAGTACCGCATTTTTTCTGTTCTATGTAGTCAGTTGTGCGTTCTCTATGTTCCAGTCGATTAGGTAGTGCCACCTAGGAAATCCAGTTTATGAATCCTATGCTAGGCCGCCGTCCAAAGCGATGCCGTGTTCCATCAACTGCCACGAGTAGAGAAAAATTACGAAAGCGAAATCCATACCATGGTTTCATTGCGATAGTTCCACAAAGCATTACGTCTTTTACGCCGTCTTGTAAGTTTGCAATGATGGGGGGCAGTATCGTGATTACTAGAGCTATAGACAGAATTGTGAAATTCTGTGGATGAATTATATGCTGCAGTTGCCGGTCTTATATGTCTAGGGCCACGGCGAATTCTGCATGATCCTGGATGAACTTAAAGCGAGCTTCTGGTTTCCTTCCCATGAGTTGCTCAACTAAGTTTTCGGTACTCTGAAGATCAGAGTTTTGTTCACCGCTTACACTTGGCATTGTAACCCGCTGTAGAGTTCGTTTTTCCGGGTCCATAGTGGTCTCCTTAAGTTGGGCAGCAGGCATTTCTCCTAACCCCTTAAATCGACTCACTTCAATCTTGCCTCGGCTATCAAATTCTTCTTTTGTAATTCGGTCCTTATCGTCATCATCCATGGCATAAAAAGTCTTGCCGCGTTGGCTCAGGCGATACAATGGCGGCATAGCTAAGTATAACCTGCCTGTTTCGACGAGACCGGGTAGTTCTCTAAAAAAGAAAGTCATGAGCAACGCAGCGATGTGGGCACCATCCACATCGGCATCTGTCATGATGATGATTTTCTCGTATCGCAATTTATCGAGATTAACTTTGGCACCGCGACCACACCCCATTGCTTCAAATAGGTCCTGTAGTTCTTGGTTGGCCCTAAGTTTATCTTGGGTGGCGGAGGCGACGTTAAGAATCTTGCCGCGTAAGGGAAGAATGGCCTGGGTTTTGCGGTTTCTCGCTTGTTTCGCTGACCCGCCAGCTGAGTCACCCTCGACCAAGAATAATTCAGTGCCCTCGGCGCTCGCGTTGCTGCAGTCTGATAATTTTCCAGGAAGCCGGAGTCTCTTTGTTGCGCTTTTGCGAACTAGGTCTTTTTCTTGCTTTCGGCGTTGCCTGACATCTGCTCGTGATAGAGCTAGCTCTAGAATTTGAGCGGCCACCTCTGTATCGCCAGACAGCCAATGTTCAAAGTGATCTTTCAATATCCCTTCCACGAGTTTAGTCGCTGAGGCGGAAGAAAGCCTTTCTTTCGTTTGTCCTTGGAACTGAGGCTCAGAAACAAAGACTGATAGCATGCCGCAGGCTCCGCCAACGACGTCTTCAGCGGTAAGGGTACTCACCTTCTTAATACCGGCCATTTCGCCGTAGGCCTTTAGTGCTTTTCCGAAACTCGATCTGAAGCCGGCTTCGTGTGTTCCCCCTTCAGGGGTTGGCACAGTGTTGCAGTAAGAGTTCAGGAACCCATCTTGATCCTCAGGCCAACAAATAGCCCAATCTACACGTCCACTTTCGTCAGCAGTTTCCACTGAACCGGAAAAGAACGCGTCACTAACCAACGTCCGCCCTTTGGTAACTGATGATAGATAATCTTGCAGTCCCTTCGGAAAGTGCAGTTCTGCCTTGGCCGGGGTGTCGTCTTTGCCAGTGATTAATGATTCATCACAGGACCATTTAATTCTGACGTCTTCAAAAAGGTAGGCCTTTGATCTCGCCATCTTATAGACCGTAGATGGCCTGAAAGAAGCATCACTCCCAAAAATCTTATGGTCGGGCCGAAATGTTATGATCGTTCCGCGTCTATTCGCCGTCGATTTAATCTTTTTCAGTTTTGACTTTACGTCACCTCTGCTGAAGCTCTGTTCCCAGTGCGCTTTGTCCCGGGCAACTTGAACGACGAGTTCTTCTGAGAGGGCGTTGACAACTGACACGCCGACGCCATGCAAACCGCCAGAGGTTTTGTAAGCCTGGCCGGAGAATTTCCCACCAGAGTGGAGGGTAGTCATTATCACTTCCAGAGCAGATTTCTTAGGAAACTTAGGGTGAGGGTCGACCGGTATACCTCGGCCGTTATCTCGGACCGTAACCTCGTTTTCTTTGTCCAGGTGGATTTCTATAATTGTGGCATGCCCAGCTACGGCTTCGTCCATAGCATTATCTAGGACCTCAGCGACCAAGTGGTGCAGTGCCTTTTCGTCGGTGCCACCGATGTACATGCCTGGTCGACGGCGCACGGGTTCGAGGCCTTCTAGGACTTCGATATCTTTGGCGGTGTATTCGGAACTCTTCTTGCCCGGGTGTTGGAATAGATCTGACATGAGCGCATTATATACAGCGCACCGCAGGCAACAACTGCATACGGTGTGAATATTAGCTTATGATAACAATATGTTGTGGAAATGGAGCTGCTGTGACTAATCCAATAAACTTAAAAGAGCCTAAGGGTGAATTATCGATACGAACTGTTGGCATGCCGGGTGACACGAACCCCGCCGGCCACATTTTTGGTGGATGGGTTCTTAGCCAGATGGATATGGCCGGAGCGATCCATGCGTCGAGCTATACTGGGACACGTGTTGTCACCGTTGCTGTAGACAGTATGAAATTCCATAAGCCAATTGAGATTGGGGATGAGGTTTCTTGTTATACTACGATTGGCCGAATAGGGCGCTCGTCCGTTGCTATACATATCGAAACATGGGTGCGCAGAGCGAGGCATGGTTCACCGCTAATGGTGACAGCAGGTTCCTATACCTACGTCGCCATGGATGAAGATGGTGAGCCGACGGAAATCGTGCCAAAGAACGTAAAGTAAGAAGGGTTCATTCTATGCCTGATTCGGCTATTCCCATTGATGATATGTCATCCAAACTAGCTGCAATCGTTGGTGGCGAGCATGTGATTACCGATGCGACGGAAAGGAATATTTATAGCAACGACATATTTTTCTGGAAAGATGCGGCGACGGCGGATGTCGTAGTGCAGCCTGGGTCTCCGGAAGAGGTGTGCGCACTAGTTAAATTGGCGGAAGATTTGGATTTGAATATCTCCACTCGTGGTGGAGGCATGTCCTATACCCAGGGCTATGTGCCGACAGAAACAGGCTGCATGCTCGTAGATCTTCGTCGCCTTAATCACATTCGTGAAATTAAT
Source organism: Rhodospirillaceae bacterium (assembly GCA_028822445.1). Classification (GTDB taxonomy): domain Bacteria; phylum Pseudomonadota; class Alphaproteobacteria; order Rhodospirillales; family Rhodospirillaceae; genus WLXB01. The sequence goes on from JAPKDQ010000004.1 coordinate 52,845, forward strand.
GTGACAGATCGATATGTCGTTGTGGATGCCGGCTGCACTTGGATTAGCATTGTAGATGCACTCGATGATCAGGGTTTGAGGCTAGATTTTCCGGCCCCGTTCTCCGGAATTTACTCCACCGTAGGCGGTGCAATGTCGCAGAATGTTCCTTCTACGATGAAGGGCATTCTAGGAATAGAGGTTATTCGCGCAGACGGGGCAATGGTTCGAACTGGCTCGTGGGGACGGGTTGATGCCGATGCGCCCTTCTTTCGAGATTACGGTCCAGACCTGACGGGATTATTTCTTGGCGACACAGGAGCTTTTGGGATCAAGACCGGAGTTTCGCTTCACATCAGTAAGAAGATTGGCGTAACAGCTCATGCGTCCTTCGCTTTTGAATCATACGAAGATATGGCCGAAATTATGGTCGAACTGGGTCCCTATGATTTTGTCACTCGCCGTTTAGGCCTCGATCCATTCAAGAGTCAGAACGCGGCCAAAGTTGGCTTTAAAGAGGCTATCAAAACATTAGGTGACGTAACCACAACGGGCTCATCCCTGATTTCTGGCATCAAAGATTCCATGAAGATGGCGGCAGCGGCTGCAAATTTTATGGACGGTGTTAAGTGGTCTCTTCACCTTACGGTCGAGGCCCTGACTGAAGATGCAGCAGAGGTAGGTGTTGAAATTGTGCGAGAAATTTGCCTAAAGCGTAGTCGTGAAATTGCTAATATTATGCCCAGAGCTATGGAAGCGCGTGGGTTCTCGGTTCGAGGTTTTCTTGGCAAAGATGGACAGCGGTGGGTGCCAACTAACTCGCTATGGCCATTAAGTCGTGCCAAGGAGATCGCAACAGCGGTTCAAGGCTTCTTTGATAGCCGACGTGCTGAGATGGATAAGCGTGGCATGTGGGAATCTTACATGACCAATTATGGTCACGGGCACTTCATGTGCGAGCCTAGTTTCTATTGGGTTGATGAGGTGAGTGAGCATCATCTCAGACATCTACCGTCTGATGAGGCAAAGAAATTTCGTTCTATTCCCGCCAATCCTGAAGCACGCGCTTATGCGCAGAAGCTCAGGTTTGAGCTCCGCGATTTTTTTCATGACTTGGGTGCCGTGCACGTTCAATTGGCTAAATTTTATAGATATCAGGAGTCATTAGCGCCTGAGACGGCGCGCCTATTGTCGGACATTAAGGGGGTGCTGGATCCGAATCGTAGGCTTAACCGAAGGAATCTCGGCCTTTAAGGGGCTTGTCGCTCAGTTCTCTTGAACGGACCTAGTTCAGTCAGGGTATCAACGTCACCTTCGATTGCTGGCCTCTCCTGGCTTAAGTACTGGGAGACGGCATCACGGAATCCTCCATCTGCAATCCAATGCGCCGAATAAGTTTTGCGTGGTAGGTAGCCTCTCTGGAGTTTGTGAGGGCCTTGTGCTCCGGCCTCAACCCAAGATAATCCGCGCTCTATGGCAAAATCTATCGCGCGGTAATAGCAGACTTCAAAGTGCAGCATTGGATAATGCACGACGGTACCCCAGTTTCGACCAAATAGCGTATCGCCGCCGAGTAGGTTCAGTGCACCACATACTATTTCCCCGCCTTCTTCTCCCATTATGAGAAGAACTTGATCACCCATCTGCTCTGAAAGTAAATCAAAGAAGGACCTAGTCATGTAGGCCTGTCCCCATTTGCGATCAGATGTAAGCCTATAAAACCGGTAGAAAGCGTCCCAGTGACGGCAGGTGATGTCATCGCCCGAGACTGTGTAAATATTAACACCGCTCGCGTTTGCTTTTTCCCGCTCTTTGCGAATGTTTTTACGTTTCCGGGAAGAGAGGGCTGCTAGAAAATCATCGAAACTTTTGTAGTCCTCGTTCTTCCAGTGAAATTGCTGTCCATAACGTTCAAGCAAGCCAGCATCTGCCATCACTCTAAAGTCGGCTTCATCGGGAAAAGTTACATGGAGTGATGATACATTCTTCCGGTCGGCGACTTCGATCATGCCAGCTAACAACGTGCGCTTTAAATCCTGGTCATCAAAGTTGATAGCGTTTGGGCGTGTCATGAGACGCGGCCCTGTAGCGGGGGTAAAGGGAACAGCACACTGTAGCTTTGGGTAGTAATTACCTCCAGCACGTTCGTAGGCGTTCGCCCACCCCCAATCGAATACGTACTCACCGTAGGAATGGTCTTTTAGGTACATTGCAGCACAGGCCAGGAGCGTCCCGTCTGTTGTCTCAACGGCGACATGCTGGGGTTGCCAGCCAGTTTCTTCGGTAACTGAGCCAGAATCTTCCAGTGCGCTATAAAAAGCATGTTGAACGAAAGGATTAAAATCGTTGCTATTTTGACGTGCGCAAATGTCCCACTGTTCTTTATCGATCTCATGGATTGATGGAACAATGCGGACGGTAGCAGACTGCAGGCTAGGTGATTTCGGTTGAGGCATGTCTTTGGCTATTGCGTTCGAATACTAAGTTCAGGTGATTTCGATGATTGCGTCGACTTCAACGGGAGTGTCGAGAGGCAGGGACGGGCAGCCCACCGCTGCCCGAGCATGACGACCAGCGTCACCGAAAACCTCGACCATCAGGTCCGACGCTCCATTGATCACCTTAGGATGATCAGTAAAGTCTGACCCGGCTGCAACAAATCCACCAAGCCTTACCACGCGCTTCATGCGGTCTAGATCGCCGTCGCAGGCTAACTTCACGAGAGAAATAATATTGACGGCACTTTGGCGTGCTGCAGCTGCTGCGTTGTCTATTGAAACAGTGTCCCCCACTTTTCCTTTGAACATCAACTTTCCATCTCTAAGCGGTAATTGACCAGATATATAGACAAGAGAGCCCGAGATTGCGTAGGGAACGTAGTTTGCAACCGGAACTAAGACTTTAGGCAGTTCAATGCCAAGCTCTGAGAGGCGTTTTTCATAGTTTCCGGTCATTTGAAGTGATCCTTTCTGGTCAATATTGCTATGCTAAAAATGTACGTCTCAGTTGGTTAGTTTGGGGGCTCCATGCTGGTATTGAAATGTGCTACTTCACTTCCTTTGAAGGTGACCTTTATCGATATACATGCCATTCCCAACCCATCAGCGCAAACCCCATTGCGAGTTGCGATAAACCCAACACCTAGTAGGGCTACAGACCATGAGTAAGCTTTCCCTTCCTAAGGACAAGATCAAAGTCCTGCTGCTAGAAAATGTACATGCCAATGCGGTAGACCTTTTTAAGCGTCAGGGTTATGGCCAAGTGGAAGAAGTTAAAGGAGCACTCGACGAGTCTGAGTTAAGGTCTCGTATTGCGGACGCTCACATGATTGGAATCCGGTCTCGAACCCAGATCACGAAGAGCGTCCTCGAAGCTGCTGAAAAACTGATGGCAATCGGCTGTTTCTGCATCGGGACTAATCAAGTTGAAATAGCGGCAGCAAAGATGCGGGGTATCCCTGTTTTTAATGCGCCTTACTCAAATACACGTTCCGTCGCAGAACTAGTGCTCGCGCAGGCCATCATGTTATTGCGCGGCATTCCAGAGAAATCTTGGGATACCCATAACGGTGGCTGGATGAAAACGGCCGCGGGCTCTTATGAAATCAGAGGAAAAACGCTTGGAATTATTGGGTATGGCCATATTGGGACCCAACTGTCTGTTATGGCGGAATCTCTTGGGATGCGCGTTCAATTCTATGACATTGTCGAGCAATTAGCGCTTGGGAACGCGACGCCGATTCGTGACTTAGAGGAGTTGCTCGGGTCGTCAGATATTGTGTCGTTACACGTTCCCGCTACTGAAATAACGGCTGGAATGATTGACAAGGCATGCTTGCAGGCAATGAAGAAGGGAGCGCACCTTATTAACGCGTCTCGCGGAAACGTTGTAGATCTTGATGCGCTAGCACAGTGTTTAAAAGACGGCCACCTTGCCGGTGCGGCCGTTGATGTTTTTCCCAAAGAACCTGCCTCACTGAACGAAACATTTGAAAGTCCACTCCGTGGCTTAAGGAATGTAATCCTTACGCCCCATATCGGCGGAAGCACTATGGAGGCTCAAGCGAATATTGGGACAGAAGTTTCTGACAAATTAGTTAAGTATTCCGATAATGGGTCAACGTTAGGTGCGGTAAATTTTGTTGAAGTCGCATTACCGCCACAACAAAACGCTCTTCGATTTATGCATATTCATCGCGATGTTCCAGGTGTTTTATCGAAAATCAACAACGTTTTCTCTACTCGCAATATTAATATATCAGGCCAATACCTTCGTGCTGATGGTGAGATTGGATATGTTGTGACGGATGTGATGGGTGACCTTCAAGTGGGTATGGGGGTCCGCCGGGACCTTGAGGCTATCGAAGGTACGTTGAGAAGCCGTTTCCTGTACTAGAGATTGTTAGGCGCAAGCCTCTAGAATAGGCAGTGTTGCGACACTTGTTTCTTCTGGCACCGGAAACCCGATTCCAAGCAAGTGACGCCATTCAAGGGCGGCTTTTAGCTTATCCGTTTCTGCAGACTGTTCCGCAAGCGTGATCCTCCAGTAGGCGGCCTTCGCATTGCTGTGCCACGAATCATCAATTTCAAGGGCCGTTACAGCACCTGGTGCCGTAAGTCGCAGGGTGGGTTTAGAGCAGGCCCAGGCCATGAAAGCCTTAAACGCTTCCGGTAGAGTTCCGTTGCGCTGCTGAGTTGCAGAGAACTCTTGAACCAGCACTTCCAGGGTTAATGATTCGATTGGTGTACTTGTATTGTTTCGCCATGACTTGAGTAGCGTCAATAACCGGCGTGTCCCTCCAGTATTCAGGCTATCGCTTAGCCGTAAAGTCGCCGCCTCTGCGATCGGATTGGTGATGCGCCAGCCGGAGGCTCTATCCAGAGTTGTGGGTCCAGGAATCTTAAATCCGGCTCCATGCTCAAGCGCGGGAATAACCCGAACGTTCCGGTCTGATGTTGATACTGTTACGCCGAGGTCTGCGGCATTAATGGCCTCGGCCTCGTATTGCTCGGACAGGCCTGCGTGAACAACTTTTAGAGCGTCAGCGGTGCGGCTGACGCGAAGTTTGGAAGGGAGGAGATAGAGCACGTCAACACACTCGACGGGGGCAAGCGACGTTCGTTTTCCTACGCCGCCCACGACCAGAGCATCGCCACTCATTATTTCTGGAACTCGGTTCGGGTAAAGCGCGCGACGCAGTGTATGTACAACGTCTTCTGCCTGAAGCCGGCAGTTTGCATAGGCCTGGGGTGTCGGGACGACAGTGCGCAGGAATGCGTTAAACAGCTCGTTAAGCCAGTAATTTTCTAAATGGTTTGGTTCAATTATGCTGGCCGGGAGCAATGGATCAGCAAGAGCGCGATGGGACAGCGATGCTGGAAATGTCATGCGTCTCTAGCCCCTCTATGTGGCCTTAAACCGAAGGTATGAAACTTATGAGCACCCATTTGTGGCGCCACATGTATTGCATTTCATACATGTTCCATTCCGAACTAGAGTGAAATTCCCGCATTCACCACAGGCGTCACCCTCGTAGCCCTGCATCTTGGCTTTGCTTATAGCTTCCATTTTAACAGATGACGGCGCTGGTCCGGTCATGGCCGCAGACGAGCCTTCGGTGGATGATATATGTCTGCCTGGGCCTGCGGATACCTGGCTAGACCCGCCAACTGCTGCATCCATAGGTATAATTGTTTCAGTCGTCGTGACTTCGCCGTCTCTTTCATTACGTTGATCGCCGGGATTGATGAAATAAAGATTGCTGGATCGAATATACCCTTGAGACACTTTGCGTTCGGCGAGTCTGAGAAGTTTCTCCGCCTCGTTCCCTTCACCCATGGCATCGTGATTGGTGTCTGAATGCTCGACGTGACCCAATTCGTATCTCCCAAGATAAGAGACGGCTAGCTCTCGGAATATATAATCGAGAATAGACGTTGCCATCTTGATTGAACTATTACCCTCGACGATTCCTGCAGGCTCGAATCGGGTAAAGGTAAACGCGTCGACGTACTCTTCTAAGGGCACTCCGTATTGAAGCCCTATAGAAATAGCGATCGCAAAGTTGTTCATAAGACTTCTGAAGGCGGCACCTTCTTTGTGCATGTCTATAAAAATCTCACCGATTGCACCATCGTCGTATTCACCGGTTCTGAGGTATACTTTATGTCCGCCAACGATGGCTTTTTGTGTGTAGCCCTTGCGGCGATCAGGTAGGCGTTGGCGTTCTCGTTCGATAACGCGCTCTACGATACGCTCCGCAATAATTTCAGCACGTGCTGTTGCTGGCTGAGCGGCAATGTCTTCGATGCCAGCATTAATATCATCGTCGCCGCTAATGCCATCAAATATAGCTGATGCAAGCGGTTGCGAGAGCTTGGAGCCGTCACGATACAATGCATTTGCTTTTAGTCCGAGTTTCCAGGACTGGACATAGGCATTACGACAGTCCTCTATGGTGGCGTCGCTCGGCATATTTATAGTTTTTGAAATGGCGCCTGAAATAAACGGCTGGGCAGACGCCATCATGCCAATATGACTAGACGCCGAGAGGAACCGCTTGCCTGTTCGTCCACACGGGTTTGCGCAGTCGAATACAGGTAAGTCACTATCTTTAAGTCCAGGAGCACCCTCGAGCGTCATGGCGCCACACGCGTGAATATTTGCAGATTCAATATCTGCATCAGAAAAACCGAGAGCCTTGAGCATATTAAAATCAATTCTCTCTAGATCCGCCGCCTCTAAACCAAGGCGCTGAATACAGAACTCTTCGCCCAAGGTATACTTATTGAAAGCAAACTTTATGTCGAACGCATTTGGCAAAGCATCTTCAAGAGCGCCTAAAGCATCACCATCAAACCCCCGATCCATGAGGGTCTGGTGGTTAACACCAGGAGCGCCATCAAGGGTGCCATGTCCAACCGCGTAGCCCTGTATAACGTCTATCTCGGGATCGCTGTACCCGAGCGTTTTTAAAGAAAGTGGCACAATTCGATTGATGATCTTGAAATACCCGCCACCCGCAAGTTTCTTGAATTTAACCAAAGCGAAGTCAGGTTCGATGCCGGTCGTATCGCAGTCCATGACGAGACCGATTGTACCGGTAGGCGCGACGACAGAGACCTGAGCGTTTCTGAAGCCATGTTGGCCACCAATTTCTAGCGCATTGTCCCAGGCTTTCTTGGCTGCTGTCGTGATTGGTACATCAGGGCAGCTCGCACCATTGAGTGGGACTGGGTTTATGTTGAGTCCTTCGTATCCCTCATGATGCCCATAGGCTGCCCTTCTGTGGTTTTTTATAACACGCAGCATATGTTTTTTGTTGCTGTTGAATCCTGGGAATGGTCCTAACCCCTGGGCCATTTCGGCTGATGTAGCGTATGATTCGCCCGTCATCAGTGCGGTAATCGCACCACATAAACCTCGGCCTTCTGGGCTGTCATAGGACAAGCCGTTTGCCATCAGAAGACCGCCTATATTCGCGTATCCCAATCCAAGTGTTCTGAATTGAAAAGAACCCTTGGCGATTTCCTTGGATGGAAATTGCGCCATTAGCACGGAAATCTCTAGCGTGATTGTCCACAGCCTTGTTGCGTGCTTGAAGCCTTCCACATCAAAGCTGCAGTCATCATTGCGAAATGTAAGTAGGTTTAACGAGGCGAGATTGCAGGCGGTATCGTCAAGAAACATATACTCTGAGCATGGATTCGATCCATTAATACGGCCCGATTCTGGGCACGTGTGCCAGTCGTTTACGGTTGTATCGAATTGAATCCCAGGGTCAGCACATTGCCATGCGGCTTCCGCTATCCGGTCCCAAAGCTCAGCAGCGTCTATTGTTTCCGCAATGCTCCCGTCGGTTCGATTTAGTAAATCCCAAGATTTACCATTCTGTGCAGCTTCAAGAAATTCGTCGGTGACGCGAATGCTGTTGTTAGAGTTTTGTCCAGAGACCGTCAGGTATGCCTCGGAGTCCCAATCTGTATTATAGGTTTCGAACTTGATTTCAGTGTAGCCTTGCCGCGCAAACTGTACTGCTCTCTGTATGGCGTTGTCCGGGACCATTGATTTTCGTGCAGCCCGAATTGATTTCTTTAGTGTATCGTTTTTTGTGACGTCAAATCGACTCTCGGTATCGATGCCGTCCCAGTTGCGGGTCGCCTTTAGTATCTCGTTAAGATGCAACTGACACAATTTTGACCCGGTTACGAGGGCCGCCACTTTTTGTTCTTCCCGTACTTTCCAGGAGATGAATGATTCAATATCCGGGTGATCAACGTCGACGATGACCATTTTGGCTGCGCGCCGCGTGGTGCCGCCGGACTTAATTGCGCCAGCAGCGCGATCACCGATTTTTAAGAAACTCATGAGGCCTGAGGATTGCCCTCCACCGGACAAACTTTCACCATGACCCCTGACTGCGGAAAAATTAGTGCCTGTGCCGGACCCATATTTGAACAGCCGTGCTTCACGGGTCCATAGGTCCATGATACCGCCTTCATTAACGAGGCTGTCCGACACGGATTGAATGAAACAAGCATGAGGCTGGGGGTGCTCGTAGGCACTAGAAGACTTGGTCAAACGCCCGGTGCGGAAGTCGACGTAGAAATGCCCCTGTGAGGGGCCATCAATACCGTATGCCCAATGCAGGCCTGTATTAAACCATTGTGGTGAATTCGGGGCGGCCATCTGAGTACAAAGCATGTAGCGCATTTCATCAAAAAATGCTTCGGCATCGTCTTCGCTGTCGAAGTAACCGCCCTTCCAGCCCCAGTACGCCCAAGTTCCAGCCAAGCGATTAAATACTTGGCGAGCGTCAGCCTCGCCGACAAAGCGGTCGTGCTTCTTAAGGCGCTTGAGTGTCTTGTGATCGGGTTCCTGCCGCCAGAGAACTTCTGGCACGTCGTTTTCTTCTATGGCCTTCAGCTTGGCAGGGACCCCCGCTTTCCGGAAATACTTCTGGGCAAGCACATCACAAGCTACCTGTGACCAACTTTCAGGCACCTGTATTTCTGCTTGCGTGAATACGACAGAACCGTCGGGGTTCTTGATCTCACTTTTTATCGATCTAAAGGGAATACCAACATATGGCGATTTGCCTGGTACGGTGAACCGGCGCTGAATTCGCATAATGTGCCCCTTTGGACCTTGCTGGTCGATAACATCACTCTACTCAAGGCTTCGAGGTCGGCCAGAATCTCCGTGGAGCAGCCATTAAGACTACACCAGCGTGGCATCTGATTAGAGCATTCCCCTCAGTCCAGCACACTCGTATTACTAGATGTGGTAGTTGAATTCCGAGCGACCACAACACTACGGATTTAGGCAGTTTTTATCAACAATATTTTGTGCTTCCCGCCTGAAAAACCACAATACTTTGATTTTTTACCATCATTATTATTGGCTAACATTTAGCTACGGGCGCAATAATGTCGGTCGTGAAGCTGGACGGCTTCCCAGAAAGCCGCCATATTCGGTCCAGAACTGAATTTCTAGGAAAACGAAGGCATGACACTCGGGACTTGGCTTTACACTAAATTTAAAGGCCAAAAAGTGGGAGAGGACGATATCGGAAACGTTTACTACCGATCTTCTCGGAAGCGGGCAGGAAACCGAGAAGAACGCTGGGTTGTTTTCGCCGGCGAGTCTGAAGCGTCGATAGTCCCGCCAGAGTGGCATTCCTGGCTCCACCACACCACTGATGAGCCGATTAAGGCCCAGAGAGAATCATGGCATAAACCGCACCAGTGCAATTTAACTGGGACTGAAGATGCTTACCTACCTCCTGGTCATGACCGTATGGGTGGAAACAGATTGGTAGCGACCGGCGATTACGAAGCCTGGTCTCCTGATGGCTAATTCAAATTGGCGGGATGTCTGGGTCGGCACTACCACGGTTGTTCTAGCCGTGTGCCTCGTTGTCATTCTGTCGAGGTCAGTCCCTAACAGCCAGACGGCCGAAAACAACCTTAGTTTGATGGCTGAATTTGGAAGAATAGATGGTTTGCGCGTCGATAGCCCGGTTCGTTTGGCTGGTATAGATGTGGGTTATGTTGGCGCCATAGCTCTAGGCGAGGGGCGCCGCGCAAAAGTGACGTTAGTCATAGGAAATCCTGATCTACCAATTCCTGCAGATACCGCAGCGGCGATCGAAACGGATGGGATTTTTGGCGAGAAATATGTTGAGCTATACCCTGGCGGTGATTTTGAAGTCTTGTCCAATGGGGAACGCGTTTCATATGTCCAAGATTCCGTTGTTCTCGAGAGCCTGTTGAATCAAGTGGTCAGTCGATCGAAAGCAAGCGAGGATGAAACACCATGAAACGCAATCCAATTGAAACAATGCTTGGTGCAGTTGTTCTCTTAGTCGCCGGCATGTTTCTGTTTTTAGCATACTCAACTGCACAAATTGAAATACGAGACGGCATTAAGATTGAAGCGAGGTTTTTGAAAGTCGGTGGGTTGCAGGTGGGGAGCGACGTAAGAATTAGCGGCGTAAACGTTGGTACTGTTGAATCACAGCGCCTCGATTTGGAAACCTACGAAGCGAAGGTCCTCCTCGTGATTGATAAGTCTGTTTCTATTCCTGCTGATACTGTCGCAGCAATTGTGGGTGATGGCCTTTTGGGTAGCAAGTACGTTGACCTTCGTCCCGGGCTGTCTTCTAAACTTATAAAAGGTGGTGAATCACTAGAGAGAACTGTTGATTTCCAATCACTTGAGGATCTAGTGGGTGAGATTATGTTCCTTGCGACTGGCGATGAATCTTAACCCTCTATGCTAGTGCCTTGCCAATGACTTTTTTAGAGTGCACTCATTTTTCACAATGAAATTACACAAAAAAAACGTTATAATTGTAGCGAGCTTTGCTCTGGCCATGGGTTTAATTTCGACCCCAGTTCCTGCGATCGCCAATTATTTACCAGCTGATACGACGATACTTCGCTGGCTTGATAAAGTTACCGGCCGCGTGAGCACGCTTGAAGCAAGGGTCGGCGATACTGTTGCCATAGGGACGTTGTCGATACAAGTATACACCTGCATGACCCGGCCACCAGAGGAAGCACCAGAAAGCGCAGCCTTTCTAAAAATCATAGACAGACAATCAGAACTTTCGAATGCAGAGGTTTTTTCTGGTTGGATGTTTGCTTCTAGTCCAGCTTTGTCTGCGATGGACCACGCTGTCTACGATGTGTGGGTTCTTGATTGTGAAAATAGAAGTCTTTCTATTTCTGAATAGGGTAGGGGGTGGCCGAACCTGCCTGGGTGCCCGAGCGCGTTCCCGAGCTCCTTCATATAATCTTTGTGGTCGATCGCAACTGCACCAAATTGCTCCAAATGATCTGTGATAAATTGCGTGTCTAGTAAGCGGTAACCCCCTTCTTTCATGATAGCGACCAAGTGGCAAAGTGCTACTTTTGAGGCGTTATCCCGTCGGGTGAACATGCTCTCCCCAAAGAAGACCGAGCCCATAGCAAGTCCATAAAGCCCTCCGACCAATTCATCGTCGATCCATGTCTCCACGCTATGGGCTAAGCCAGCATCGAAGAGTTGAGTGAATAGCTCGATAATTTTATCGTTTATCCAGGTGTCTTCTCTGTTGGGGCCAGAGTCAGCACAGCCCTTAATTACGGCACCGAACGCACTATCAGTTCGAACCTTAAAAATGCCTTGGCGTAGCACTTTGCGTAAGGACCTCGGGACATGGAATCGATCTAGAGGAATGATGCCTCTTTCTTTCGGTTGAACCCAGTCTAAGTCTGTTTCAGTTCTTGATTTTGCCATCGGGAACACACCAAAGGCGTAGGCTTTGAGAAGAAGTTCTGGTGTTACCTGGGTCAAAGGATGCTCCAGATTTCTAACGATTAGCTTTCTGATCATCACCAAGAACAAATTCTTCTAGCCATCGAATATCGTAGTTTCCGTCAATAAAATCTTGGGCGTTTATTAACTTTTCATGCAGCGGAATTGTAGTAGTTACACCGTCGATTACATACTCGCTGAGCGCACGCCGCAATCGCATGAGGCATTCGTTTCTACTCCTGCCATGGACAATAAGTTTTGCGACCATGCTGTCGTAGTAGGGAGGTATTTTGGCACCAGAAAACAATCCTGAATCCACTCGCACGCCGAGCCCGCCAGGCATGTGGTAACCTGTCACTTGTCCAGGTGAAGGCGTGAATGTAACGGGGTCTTCGGCATTGATTCGGCATTCTATCGCATGGCCCGACATTGAAACTTCGTCTTGTGAGAAATCAAGCTCAGCGCCGTTCGCGATTCTGATTTGTTCTCTGACGAGGTCCACACCGGTCACCATTTCCGTAACCGGGTGTTCTACCTGCAGCCGTGTATTCATTTCTATGAAGTAAAATTCTCCGTTCTCATAAAGAAACTCAACTGTTCCCGCGTTGCGATAGCCAATATTGCGCATGGCTTCACAGACGACCTGGCCAATTCTTTCGCGTTCGCTGGAATTTAATGCTGGCGAGGGGCTCTCCTCCAACACTTTTTGGTGCTTGCGTTGTAGAGAACAATCTCTTTCGCCCAGATGAACAACGTTGCCATGTGAATCAGCAAGAACTTGAATTTCTATATGCCGCGGTTTGGAGAGGTACTTCTCCATGTAAACTTCGCCGTTGCCAAATGCTGATTTGGCTTCACCTGAGGCGACCTTAAATGCCTCGACTACATCATCCGCAGTTTCAGCGACTTTCATACCGCGCCCGCCACCACCCGCTGAGGCTTTAATCAAAACAGGGTAGCCTATTTCTGCACCAACCTTTATTGCTTCCTCTGGGCTTTCAACGGCTCCATCCGATCCAGGAACTACAGGAATTCCAGCCTTTTGAGCTGCAATCTTCGCTTGAACTTTATCACCCATGACCCGGATGTGTTCCGGAGTTGGTCCAATAAACGTGATGCCGTGCTCTTCGACCATCTCGGCGAAATCTGCGTTCTCGGAAAGAAATCCATAACCGGGGTGAATCGCGTCTGAATTAGTGACCATCGCGGCAGAGATTACAGCCGCCTTATTTAAGTAACTTTCGGTGCCTGATGGTGGGCCAATGCATACAGATTCATCTGCAAGCCGAACGTGCATTGATTCTGCGTCGGCGGTCGAGTGAACTGCCACAGTTCGGATACCCATGTCGCGACAGGCACGTAAAACGCGTAAGGCTATTTCACCTCGATTAGCGATAAGGATCTTTTCGAACATTTTGGTGCTCGCTCTTATTCTATGATGATAAGCGGCTGGTCGAATTCAACCGGTTGTCCGTCACTGACTAGTATCTTTGCTACCTTGCCCGCTTTTGGGGCTGGGACTGGATTGAACGTTTTCATTGCTTCTATAAGCAGCAGGGTTTGACCTTCGGTAACGCTATCACCAACTTTACAAAATGGGGGTGTATCTGGTTCCGATGCCAAGAACGACACACCAACCATCGGCGCCTTCACGGCGCCAGGGTGGTGAGGCGCGGTATCCGGTGTGCTTTCTACTACTGCTGCTGGTGCCGCACTAGGAGCTATGGGTGCTGGCATCATGACTGCCGTTTCACGGCCTTGTCTTGCAACTCTAATTCTAAGGGATCCATTATCGTACTCAATCTCAGAGAGATCTGTTTCTTCAAGTATATTCGCTAGGTGCCTTACAAGATCACTCTTGATTTCATCTACGGACCCTTTGGGTTCTTTCGTCATAGTTATTGATCGCTTTTCAAAAGTTTAGCCATTGCGTCGACGGCCATCACATATCCATGGGCACCAAAGCCGCATATTACTCCAGTTGCAGTCTTTGATACGTATGAGTGGTGCCGGAAATCTTCGCGTTTGTAAATGTTTGACAGGTGGACCTCGATTATCGGAATTTCTGCCGCGATAAGAGCATCCATAATGGCCACCGAAGTATGCGTGTAACCGGCGGCATTTATTATGAGTCCGGCAGCTTTGTCGCGTGCTTCTTGGATCCAATTTACTAGAGCACCCTCTTCGTTGCTTTGTAGAAAATGTATCGATAATCCGGCGGAGTTTCCGGCCTGTTGTGTAGAGTTTTCTACATCCTCTAGTGTCGTGTGCCCATAAATATCGGGTTCCCGCGCCCCTAAAAGATTAAGGTTCGGACCGTTCAGAACGTATACGACTTGGATCATCTGTTATTTCCCTGGAGAAAAATAGCGTGATGTAGCCTCAGCAAGTTTATAGTTAAACACCTATACTATTCTGAACAGAACGGCAAAATGAATGTCTCTCCATATCCCTTTATTGTGAACTGTTGAATCACTGCCGTGTGAGACCCATACTCCAGAAAATACCTGTAACGAGATGACGAGATAGCATTATTATGCAAATTACCCTTAACGGCGAACGCAAAGACCTAATTGAATCGGTATCCGTTGAGGCGTTGCTTGGCAATCTCGGCATTGATGCTCGGAAAGTAGCCGTTGAGCGCAATCTTGAGATTATTCCAAAGTCTAAATTTGGATCTACGTCCGTGCGGGATGGTGACCGTTTGGAAGTCGTGCACTTTATAGGTGGCGGGAATGCAGAAGTTATTCCTGATACTTGGGAAGTCGCGGGCCAAAAATTTACCTCAAGATTATTGGTGGGGACTGGAAAGTATAAAGATTTTGAGGAAACGGCCGATGCTATTGCTGCCTCTGGAGCAGAAATTGTTACGGTCGCGGTTCGTCGGGTTAACATTGCAGACCCCTCACAACCTATGCTCATCGATTTTGTGGACCCTGCGAAGTACACCTTTCTTCCAAATACCGCGGGCTGCTTCACGGCAGAGGACGCTGTGCGGACATTAAGATTGGCGCGAGAGGCAGGTGGCTGGGACCTTGTTAAGCTCGAAGTGCTTGGTGATAAAAAAACGCTATACCCTAATGTTACTGAAACTCTCGAAGCAGCACAATTGCTCGTCAAAGAAGGGTTTCACGTTATGGTTTACACCAACGATGATCCAATTATGGCGAAGAAATTAGAGGATATTGGTTGTTGCGCGATTATGCCGCTGGCCGCTCCGATCGGATCCGGTCTTGGGGTCCAGAACCCGGTGCAAATTAGAATGATCATAGAGCAGTCCCAAGTCCCGGTGCTTGTCGACGCTGGCGTTGGAACTGCGTCAGACGCTACGATTGCCATGGAGCTTGGGTGTGATGGCGTTCTAATGAACACCGCGATTGCACAGGCAAAAGATCCCATCGCGATGGCGGAAGCCATGAAATTAGCCATTCAGGCTGGCCGTTTTGCTTATAAAGCTGGTCGCATGCCTAAGAAGATGTATGCAGACCCTTCATCTCCGCTAGCGGGTTTAATCTAAGTGCACTATGCACCCCCCCCGCCTGGCGTGCTAACAGCTGAGTAATCAGCCTGGACGATGTGGGCCTGTAATTTTATCAATCTCAACCATTTCATCGGCTTCTGGGGAGAACCCAGCGGCTTTAACATTTCCTCTAACCTGTGCCGGCTTTGTAGCCCCTGCGATCACACTTGATACGCAAGAACTATTTAGAAGCCACCCAAACGCGAGCTCGAGTAGTGTGTGTTCGTATTGATCACACAGGGTCTGAAGGGCATCAACCTGTTTAAAACGATCTTGTGACCAGAAAGCGTCGGCCATAGGACCGCGATCTTTCCATGCGTGCCACCGCGTTCCTTTTTTGGGTGCCTGATCAAGTTTATATTTTCCTGTGAGAAGGCCACTTTCAAGAGGGAAGAAGGGTAATATTCCAACGCCGTATTTTTCTGCGGCGGGTATCAGGTCTTGCTCAATGTCACGACTGAGGAGGCTGTATCTATTCTGGGCTGAAACGAAGCATGATCTGCCACAAGACTTAGAAGTCCACTGTGCTTCAACGAGTTCCCAGCCTGTGAAGTTTGAGCAGCCGATATATCGTACTTTACCCTCTCGGACGAGATCGTCCATTGCCCGAAGCGTCTCTTCTATTGGGGTCGCGGGGTCAGGTTTATGGATTTGGTATAGGTCTATGTAATCGGTACCAAGCCGCATCAAACTGGCCTCGACTGATCGCATGATATGATGCCTAGACGCACCGGTTTCGTATGGACCGTCGCCCATTGGGTTGCCAAACTTGGTTGCAATGATTGCCCTATTGCGTCCTTTCCCCAGGGCCTTGCCTAGCTGGGTTTCTGATTTGCCCTTGCCACCGTAAATATCAGCAGTGTCAAAAAGAGTGATGCCCTCATCAAGTGCAGATGCAACGACCGAATTCGTTTGTTGCTGATTCATTAGCATGCCGAAATTGTTACATCCCAACCCGACACTTGAAACTTGTAGTCCTGACTGACCGAGGTTTCGGTATTCCATCGCTTCGCACCTATCAGTTGGAAGATGAGATATTAAACCGTACTTTCTCTAGTCGCAAACGGCGCATTTGGTAATAATGGGTTAATGCGGTTATTCAAGTCTCCTATGGCAAATGCCCCAGCGCCTAATCAATTGGAAGTGGTGAACAGGTAACTTCTTCAGGCAACCTCGTACGGGTCAGCATGAGCTAGGCAGTTTGGAGTCTGTAAGCTCCGGCTGCGCGCAAATCGTTGTAAGTGCGCTTTAGCAGTCCAATATAGATATCGCCGACCAAGTAACCGAGATGATTGTTACTCAACAGGAGTATTTAAGTTTGACCACTTTTCCTAGAATAAAAGATGAAATGCTTTAGCAGGCTAGAGAGGTTGAACGATAGAGGTCTCTAACACTCAACGTTGGCGCATTAGGAGTTTCTCTTTAAATACTTCATTTACGGGAACGCCTGCTGTCGACGCGACTTCGCTGACGCTCATGCGTGTTTCACGCAAGAGTACGCGAATAAATTCTGATCTTGAACGCCAAGACCCAGAGCTAGCACGTTTTGTGCTTGGCGGTTTCTTCTTTGTCTTCTTCACTTTATCGTCTACTGGAAGCCCGCGACGGACGGCGTCTTCCTTTGCCTTCTTGTGGCGTTTCTTTTCTGCTGAAAGCTGCTCGCTTTCAGATCTATAGGTGTTACTTGGTGCTGTAAAACTGTCTCCAAATTCACTACTGGATTTACGGTTTTTTGCAGCTCTGCGGGCTTTCCTCTCTTCGCCGCGGTTTTCTATTGAGTCACTCATCCCTGCGGCTTCGTGAAGACTCATGCCACGAGATTTTGCTAAACGCGTGGCAGCGGCAAGGGCGGCTTCTTTCTCGCCTTCATAGGTCGTAGAATTAGCTACTTCTAGTAATTTCCGAAATTTTTCCCGCTCACGGTCCGTAAGGGGTTGCGGAGTAGTTGGGTCAGTGGTTGCCGAGGTCATCCTGGTGACGACGCTTGGTTAATTAATTCATTGAACTGTTCAGCAGGTACGGCGCCAGGAATAAGAGCATCACCGATGATAAAAGCTGGTGTTCCATTGATTTCGAGCTTCTGGGCAAAACTTCTATTTTTCTCGATGATCTCGTCCAATTCAGGGTCTTTCATGTCGAGCTTTAGCTGATTGACATTTATACCTACTCCGCGGGCTAAGGTCATTACAGTTGCTTCGTCAATACCACCTCTATGGCTCATTAGTGCCTGGTGGAAGGGTCCATATAAATCTTGTTTCCTTGCAGCAAGGGCTGCCTTTGACGCGACAAGAGAATTAGGTCCAAGGATTGGGAATTCAATAAGAACGAGACGAAGGTCTGCGTTGTCCTGCAACGTCTCCAAGACAGTCTCAAACATTGATTTGCAGTAGCCACAATTATAATCGAAAAACTCGACGACAGTGACCTTACCATCCGGGTTTCCAATGATGGTTTGTTCTGGCGGGTTACGTAATTCGGATTGAAGCTGTTGTAGATTTCGCTTCTGCCGGTCAGACTTATTGGTTTCTTGTTTATTCTGCAAAAGCGTAATGGCTTCAGCAATAATCTCAGGGTTTCCGAGGATGTACTCCCTGACGTAACCTTTTATTTCCTCAGCTTGGCTAACCGAAAATGTTTCATTTTGAGAAACCACTTGAGCTAAGCCCGGGCCACTGGCCAGAATGCCTGTGGTTAGTAGGAAAGCGCTCAACAGTGGCCGGTAGGGTTTCATATTAAACCGCAGAAAACCTGGAATATTCATGGGATGGTCTCGAAATTGCGAAAACTAGTGCCGGTATGGAGATTTGCGCGGGTTAAGTCTACAGATTTTGTCGTTTTTGGATGCTATTTTAGACCGTTACACTAGCGCCGCCGTTGCCGTTGATCTTCCATATAGTTGCGGGCTACAGCCTTTAGGTCTTGTAGCCTTAACCATACAGGCGTGCCCGTGGGTAAGATTTCCTCAGCTTTTCTAGTGTACCTTACTACCTCGCCGAATTGCCGCATGAGAAGAGCGCGCTCTGCAGCGGCATAGGCAGACATGCCTGGCTGGTTATCAATTGCGTACGATTTAGCGGATAGGCCCCAGGCAAAGACATCGTTTGGGTCTACTTGCAGTGCAAGTCGCAAAGCGTTTTGCGTATCATTGGTAAAGGCTGGGTCATCCGCCTCCACCATCGCGTGAGCTTGAGCAACAAGAATGAGTGGGGCTAGGGGAAGCAGTCGGGTGGCTTCTTTGTATGCGACTATCGCTTCAGGAATACGGCCATTCTCAAGCAGCATCTGTCCTTTTAACTCCCAAAAATAGGGGTCGTCTGGACGTTCTTCGATTAACCCGTCAATTAAAGGCACGGATAGGTCTAGGCGACCTCTACGATAGTAAGCGACGGATCGTGCATACCTTGCTGGCAGGCTCGTATCCGTTTTCGGATACTTTTTTAGCGTTGACTTTTGTGGCTTTAAGAATGAATAGAGTTTTGCTACTGCTCTTCGATGGCGTTCCTCTAAACCTTCGTTTGGACTAGCGGCTGAATACGGTGATTGATCAATGTGGGCTCGTATGGACGTCATCCGGTTTCTGGTAAGTGGGTGAGTTCTAACGTAGGGGTCTTGGCGGTCGGTTATAAGCAGTTCCTGTCCGGAGATACGTTCGAAAAATTTGTACAACCCTTCTGCCGACTGCTCTGTCTCGTCTAGAGCTTTTAAAGCAAATTGATCTGCTGAAGATTCTTGTCCTCGGCTAAACGCTAAGACTTGTCGTTGTGCTGTGCCCTGGCCACCAAGCGCGACAGCCATACCCAAATCAGCATTTCCAGTTGCTACACCTGCTGCGACACCGAGTAGCGTGGTCAACAGCGTTGTTCGCAACGCTGTTTCCATCTGGTCACTAAAGGTAACCGTATGCCCTCCAACGAGGTGTCCTGTCTCGTGCGCGATCACTCCAATTATTTCCGCCGAGCTATTAGCGGCCATGAGAGTGCCCGTATTTAAGAACATACGATTGCCCGTTGTGACAAAGGCATTCAAAGAATTGTCAGCAATAATACGTATCGTGACTGAACGTGGCGGGATGTTAGCAGCTAGAAATATTGGATCTGCGTAGGCACGGATTGTATCTTCAATCTCTGTATCGCGGATTAGTCCAAGGCTCTGTGCACATGCGGCGCCGTATTGCAGCGGAGACGAAATAGCGACTAACCAAACTAGTGCTTTAGCTACTGTAGAAGAGGGAATCACGGGTTTAATATACCACTCGGAAACTGTAGTCGCTTATCAAGACTGTTCGCGACTATTTAGGTAAGATACGCCAATAGATAACTCTAATACAGGGAATCGTATGTGAGAATGTGGCGGAACGATGGTAGACGACTATTCCGGTTCTTACAGTTTGTCTTGTGCGCGACGTTCATTGGCGGATGTGAGGCGACATTCGGGCCGGATAGTTCAGAAGAATTGGACCGCCAGTATGGCGGCGTTGTCGTGGCTGAAGAGCCTCAAGCTGTTCGGATTGCTCAAGATATACTCTTGGCTGGCGGGACTGCAACAGATGCTGCGGTTGCGTTGGCTTTTGGTCTTACGGTTTCCTTACCATCATCAGCAGGCTTGGGTGGTGGAGGAATGTGTCTTGTTTACGATGCCGAGGCTGGTTCAGCGCAGGCACTGTATTTCCTTCCAAGGCCTGCTACTGGGCAGGCTGATTCGGCTACGTGGCTAGTATCTGTGCCTGCCACTGCCAGAGGGCTATTTGCTCTTCACTCTAGGTACGGTCGCCTTCCTTGGTCTCAGGTTGTGATGCCTGCAGAGCGTCTCGCGGGGTCCGGTAGTATTGTAAGCCAGGCTCTGAGACATGATCTCTCCGATGGCGGTGGTGTTCTTGTGAATGACGGGAGAGCGCTAGACTTATTTATGCCTGGTAGGCGTAGTGTTGCTCAGCAAGGTGACCGCCTGAACCAGAGCGGTCTTGCCGTGACAATGAGTGGCATTCGCACAGGAGCTTCAAAATATTTCTATTCTTCTGAGTTTTCGGATTCCCTTGATCGAAGTTCGAAGCTAGCTGGCGCATCAGTCGCTGCGAGTGACATCAAAGGCTACAAGCCGGAGTGGGTCGATGTCGAAGCGAAACAGATGGGCTCTTTGGAGGTGTTTCGCGCCGTAGGCCAGTTAGGTGATCTTTCAAAAGAAGCTGATAATTTTGGGTTGGCCGCAGTGGCGGCTACTACAGGTTTTGCGGTGGCTGATGTCGAGGGCAATGCTGTGGCTTGCGGGCTAACAATGATAACCCCGTTCGGTATTGGTATTATGCCGCCAGGGTTCGGGTTTTTGTTTGCTCCGAGCCCCACAAATTCGCCAGGGATATTTTTGCCGTTGATCGTAGATATTGCGGTTGATCCGATCATTAATGACGTTGTGTATGCTGCCTCGCCTGTGGGGGCTGGAAGCGATCAATTCATGAATACTAAAATTCAAAGTATTTTTTTCGCCCCTCCGAGTAATCTGAATGAGCTTGGGGGACCAACTAGATCGAATGTATTTAACACCTTTTACTGTGACGTCGGTGTGCGACGTGACATAGAACGGTGCACAGTGAAAAACGATCCCGCAGACGCAGGCTTTGGTATAATTGTTATGGGGGAGCCTTAATATGGCGCTAAAAGTTTCAGCGCGCGGCAGAGTTCCTCCATTTATCGTAATGGATGTTATGAAGGCAGCGTCTGAGCTCGAAGCTCTGGGCAGAGATGTCATACACCTTGAGGTTGGTCAGCCGTCAACTGGCTTGCCGTTTAAGGCTGTGGAACCGGTGAAGAGGCTCATCGGAGAATCTGCTCTTGGGTATACGGTTGCAAACGGAATTGACGAGCTTAGGGACCGTATCGTTGGACATTATCGCACAGCTCAAGGCGTTCAAGTCGAGCCTGAATCTGTTTTTATTACGACTGGGTCGTCTGCCGGGTTCCAGCTGGCATTTCTTGCGGCATTCGATGCCGGTGATCGTATCGCGGTTGCATCCCCAGGGTATCCAGCCTACCGACACATCCTATCATCGTTAGGGCTTGAGCCAGTTTTGTTGCAGGTTGGACCTGAAGAGCGATTTCAACCGACCGTCGAAATCTTAGAGGAACTTGATGGGAAAATTGATGGTATTATAATAGCGAGTCCATCGAACCCTACGGGTACCATACTTCCGAAGCCCGAGTTTGAACGCGTAATTGAGTATTGCAGGTCAAACGACATTCGAGTTATTTCCGACGAAATCTACCACGGAATATCATACGGGATGGATGTCACGACCGTTGCTGGCGTTAGCCGCCCGGAAATCGTAATAAACAGTTTCTCCAAGTATTTCAGTATGACGGGCTGGCGTATTGGCTGGCTTGTGGTGCCTCCGGACCTAAGGCGCTCAATAGAGTGCCTGGCTCAGAACCACTACATTTCGCCACCCACAATTTCCCAGTGGGCCGCGGTTTATGCCTTCGATTGTATAGATGAGCTGCAAGCCAATGTTGCTAGATACAAGACAAACAGAGAAATATTGCTGCAGTCATTAACGGATATTGGCTTTGGACGGATTGCTCCGTCTGACGGTGCTTTTTATCTCTATTCAGATATTTCAAGTCAGACAAACGATAGTGTTTCTTACTGCAGTGAGTTGCTGGACCAAACCGGGGTCGCGATGACCCCTGGGGTAGATTTTGATCCAGTTAATGGCCGCCGGTCAGTGCGTATTTCATTTGCTGGGTCCACCGAGAACATCGAAGAGGCGGCTAGAAGAATCACGCAGAGCCAACAAAGGTAACTACCTCACCCAACACACAAAACTTCTCGCCATCTATGGCTCGCCGCTCCACCAACCCTTCTTAGGGGAGCCGCTTGGCACCACTGTCGGAATATTAACGACCGGGAGTTTTGCATTGTTCTTTGGTTCACTGGTCTGAACTGCTGGTTCTTTTCTTGTTGCGAGAGGCGATACTTTAGCATCGCTGGTTGGCTGTTTGGCTTCTCCAGATTCTGAGACTGACGAACGAATTGCCTTTGCACCTTTCTTGAAGACTTCTAGAAGCCTTGAGCTTGTCTTCGTCGATGGATCGGTCGCAGGCGCATTCGCTGATTTTTTTGAGTTGCTTGTTTCAGCGCTCGGAATGCCTTTAGAGACAACGGGGGTATTCTGGGCACCACCGTTTTCAGCAGAAACCGGTGTGCTGTCAGAAACGGGTGAGCCATCAGCGGATTTTTCTTCACCAGGGTTACGGCGCCTGCGTCCCCCGCGTCTACCACGTCGACGGCCTTTCTTTTGCGTGTCTTCGCCGTCACTTTGTTCGTTGGTATCATCGTTTTTTCTGGTGTTGGGATCAACTATGCCCTCGGCGCTGCTGGTAGTTTTCTCTAAAGGCTGCGGAGTTGATTCCTCACCTTCGGGGCGGTTTCTTTTTCTTTTTCTTCTACGCCGCTTTCTACCGCCTTCTTCCCCTGTGCTTTCTGGTTCTTCTTCAGTTTCGAAGCCACCAGTGTTTGTAGTGTTCTCAATTAAGGCTGCTGCTTCGATCCTTTTTGAGCTATCTCCTTTTATGCGCTCCATTCTAATATCGGGAGGAACAAGTTCGCTGTCTCCTAATACGAATACTTTCATGTCATAGCGGGTTTGGATGTCTTCTAAGCCGGTACGTTTATAGTTAAGGATATATAGGGCTACATCAGGATGGACGGTGACCGTCAATTCGGCTGTCCTATTCCTAAGTCCTTCTTCTTCAATTGAGCGAAGAGTATGAACCGAGGTTGATTCGATTGAACGAATCATTCCAGTGCCGGTGCACGCCTTGCAAACGGAGAAGTTAGCTTCGATGAGGCTGGGACGTAAACGCTGCCGGGACAGTTCTAAAAGCCCGAAGTGGCTTATCCTTCCAACCTGGATCCTGGCACGGTCACTTTTTAGAGCTTCCTTGAGTTGTCTTTCGACTGCGTGGTTGTTGCGGTGCTCATCCATATCGATGAAATCGATCACAACCAGACCAGCGAGGTCTCGTAGTCGCAACTGCCTAGCGATTTCGTCCGCTGCCTCTAAGTTTGTCTTTAATGCAGTTTCCTCAATGTGGCGTTCTTTTGTCGAACTCCCAGAGTTAACGTCGATTGCGACAAGTGCTTCCGTCTGCCCAAAAACAATTGACCCACCTGACTTGAGTTTAGTTGTCGGGCTATGCATTGCATCGAGTTGACTCTCAATTTGATATCGTTGGAAAAGAGGTGTCTGTTCTTTATAGCGTTGTACTTTCTTGGCATGGCTCGGAGTGAGTGTCTTCATGAACTCCTTTGCAGCCTTATAACCCTCTTCCCCTTCAACTAGAATCTCTGCGATGTCTTTTGAGTAAACATCTCTAATGGACCGCTTAATGAGGTTTGCTTCTTCGTGGATCCGGGCGGGCGCTCGCGATTCCATCGTGAGTTCGCGGATATGATTCCAGGTACGTTGTAGGTATTCGTAGTCTCGTTTTACTTCCGCTTTTGATCTTTCCGCGCCAGCGGTTCTTAAAATAACCGCCATATGCTCTGATATTTTAAGCTCAGAGACTATAGATTTTAGACGCCGCCTATCATTGGCGTTTGTGATTTTTCTGGATACGCCGCCGCCACGAGCGCTATTTGGCATTAATACGCAATATCTTCCGGCTAGAGAAAGATAAGTGGTTAGCGCTGCACCTTTGTTTCCACGTTCTTCTTTTACGACTTGAATGAGTAAAATTTGCTTACGCTTAATTACTTCTTGGATTTTGTAGCGCCGAGACGCGACGAACTTACGCCTCTGCTTATCTAGGTTCTCTTCTGTCTCGTCTTCTCCACCAACCTCTTCGACACCGGGCCTTCCGCGGTCAGCAGTTTCTGATTTTTCAGCAGCTTCGCTCTCGTCCACTTTGCCGGACTCTTGAGAAATATCACTGGATTGGCCGGCAATAATTTCGGTTTTGATGACCTGAGGCGAATTAGCGTTATCAAGTTCTACATCAGTTTTCTCTTTAGAAACGTTTTCTGGAGTAGCGCCTTTCGTTTTTACGTTGTCTGCTAAAATGACTGGAGCGGATATCAGCGCGATCGTCGATTGATCAGTCTCTTCACCGTGGCTGTCGACTTCATTGGTCTTTGGTTCATCATTGGCAACATCCGTTGAAAGTTCAGGGGTGCTTTCTTGATTCACGCCATTAGCCGTCTCTTCTGAAGGTGGCGTTGGGTCGCCATCCTCCGCAGCCATAGCCTTGTCGTGGGCTTTGGCTTCTTCTATGAGGGCTTCTCGGTCTGCAACCGGTATCTGGTAATAGTCGGGGTGAATTTCGCTAAAAGCTAGGAAGCCATGACGGTTTCCACCGTAATCGACAAATGCAGCTTGCAGTGAAGGCTCGACACGGACAACTTTTGCTAAGTAGATGTTGCCCTTGTTTTGTTGTTTCGTTGATGTTTCTAGATCAAACGCTTCAAGACGCGTGCCATCTATTACGACCACCCGGGTCTCCTCGGGGTGGTTCGTGTCCACCAGCATTCTTTTTACCATTCTTCAGATAACTCCATTGGTTCGCGACGGTCAGCTCTTCGCGAAGGCGCCCGTCTCGATGTGATAATAAAATGGAGGATGTGCGATTCCGTTCCAGCATAGAGTAGCGTTTACCGCCAAATATGCTGGTTGCAGTGTGTATCGACTCAATGTCGCGAAAATAACTTTGTTTTCGTCGGACCTGGGCGGGAATCACGCCAACCACCTTCAATTAAACTTTGGTTGCTGAATCGTTCAAAAGTGAGGATTTACAGCAAATCTTGGTGTCCGGTTCTGTGTCTAATACTAAGCGCGAAGTGCGCTCATTTCCCTCTTTAGATATCCATCAATAGTTATGAGGCTTGATCTTTAGAGTAAGGACATACGACCCAACTATTCAAACTTACTGATTTGATGCGCTGTTAACAATCTTTTCTTGGCTCGAGAGTGCTGGATATTCCGTGCATAAGTGTAATGCTGTACGGAATCCCTTAGATTCTCTATATTATGCTAAAGAAACCACCTTTCCCACTATATGTAGTCCATCATGAATCCTTTCAAAGGCCGAAGCAGAGACAGTTTAACTGAAGGTCAGTCCGGCGGTGTGCATTCTTTTTTACATAGTAGGCGATCTTTAATTGGTTTTTTCACTAGTTTAGCTGGATTAGCGGTCACACCATCAGCATTGGCACGGACGGCTGCGGCGATATCCTTTCGTCTTCATGACCATGTGACACACACACGAGTTGTTCTCGAACTATCGGATGGTGTTGGTTTTAGCGTTTTCCAACTGACGCAGCCATTCAGAACAGTCATTGATTTGCCGGAAATAGACTGGGCGTTGCTAGATCTTGGTGACGCCAGCAAGGGAGGTCTAGTGAAGGAGCTGAGGTACGGGTTGTTCCAACCCGGACAATCTCGGGTTGTTTTGGATTTGGGCCGTCCAGCGAATGTTAATCGCGCTTTTGCCCTTCCACCAACAGCAACCACACCTTGGCGATTGGTCATTGACCTTAAGCCGGTCTCAGAGACTGCATTTATAGGACAGGCGGGATCATCAAAACGAATACTCATAGCGAGAGCTGATGGCTCTTTGGGTCAGCCAAGAACTTTAGAAGTGCCAGTTTTGAATACAGCTGGGCGCCCCACAGACGGAAAGTTGCTGGTTCCAGAGCGCAAGCCAAAAATAAGACGGTTAGACCGGAAGCCCGTTATTGCTATTGATCCAGGGCACGGCGGAGTTGACCCTGGGGCGATCGGCATTAGCGGGGTTAAGGAGAAAGATATAACGCTCGCGGCAGCGCGGCAACTCAAGTCTTTATTGGAGCGAACGGGGCGCTATAAGGTCGTGCTAACTAGAACCCGTGATGTATCGCTTGGACTTAGGCAGCGCATTTCTATTTCCCGCCGCGCCTCAGCGGATGTGTTTATTTCTATGCATGCAGATTCAGTCGGAAGACCAAACGTCAAGGGCTTGTCTGTCTACACATTGTCCGAGACCGCGTCTGACCGTGAAGCAGGTAAACTTGCAGAGAAAGAAAACAAAGCAGATTTGATTATTGGGATGGACCTTACCAATGAATCAACAGATGTGCGCAACATATTGATTGATCTGGCACAGCGGGAAAGCATGAACTTGGGCGCTCACCTTGCTGCAAAGTTGATCGCGCAGTTGAAGAGGGAAGTAACATTGTTAAGAAATACACATCGGTTTGCTGGGTTCGCAGTTCTAAAGGCTCCCGATGTTCCGTCAGTACTTCTTGAAATGGGATACTTGTCGAACCGTCAGGAAGAGAAGGCCCTTAAGCAAAAAGCCTACCGCCAGAAACTCGTAGTAGCGATTGCTCGAGCGCTTGACGATTATTTTGCGGACACAAATATTGTTAGCCGCACATGACGAATTGGAATGTGTGCCTTCGAATTACCTTTTTAGGGCACTATAGAGTAACGCAAGTTTAGCATGAGAATTCCTTAATTTCTGTTATATTCTTTAGCTTTTCCTAACACTGAAAGAGCTGTTTATTTAGTATGCGAAGAATCTTAGCAATCCTATTTTGCCTGTCTATGCTCGCGGTTTTTGCCGCAGGGTCGGCGTTGGTTTGGGTGTTTTACGAATATGGCCGTGATCTTCCCGACTACCGACAGTTGGCTGACTATGAACCGTCTGTCATGTCTAGAGTTTATGCTGGAGACGGGCGTCTAATCGAAGAGTACGCAGTTGAGGGAAGAGTTTTTGTTCCGTTCTCTGCTATACCGACAAAACTAGTGAACGCTTTTCTGTCTGCAGAAGACAAAACTTTCTACTCTCACCCAGGGCTAGATTTTTTTGGTATTGCGAGGGCCGTCCTCACAAATGTCGAAGCGCGCTTTACTGACCGTAGGATGGTCGGAGCATCTACAATAACACAGCAAGTCGCAAAGAACTTTTTACTGACCAATGAATATAGTTTTGACCGTAAGATCAAAGAAGCAATTCTGGCGCTTCGTATAGAACAAGCCTTTGACAAAGATGAGATACTCGAATTGTATCTCAACGAAATTTATTTTGGGTTTGGGTCTTATGGCGTTTCCGCGGCCGCAGTAAATTACTTCAATAAGTCACTTGACGAACTGTCATTATCAGAGATTGCATTTCTAGCTGGTTTGCCAAAGGCGCCTAATAATTACCACCCTATTCGGCGTGCGAAGGCTGCGAGAGACCGTCGGGATTATGTTCTAGGCCGCATGGCTGACGACGGACACATTTCACTGACGGAAGCTAATGTTGCGAGGCAGGCACCTATAGTCGTTGGACGCCGCAATCAAATGGAATTTGTTTATGGAGGTGAGTACTTCGCTGAGGAGGTGCGTAGAAACCTTGTTCAACAATTCGGGTCTGATGCGTTGTATAGAGAAGGCCTTGCAGTCAGGACGTCTCTCGATCCGAATTTACAGGAGATTGCTGATCGCGTCTTACGGGCGGGCTTAATCGAGTATGATAGAAGGCATGGCTGGAGAGGGGCTGTTGGCCGTATCTCAGTCGGCGCAGGGTGGGTAGACCGCCTCACTGCTTTTGACCTTCCGGTTGGTAGACCAAAAAATTGGGACTTCGCTGTTGTTCGACGAGCCTCAAAGGACTTGGCCATGTTGTTGTTCGTGGATGGAAGGTCCGGTCAGATCCCGTTGGCCGAAGTTCAGTGGGCGAGAGCCTGGAAGCCAGAACAAAAACGAGGTCCCCGGGTCGATGGGGTCGGTCAAGTCTTGTTCGCTGGTGATGTTGTCTTCGTCGAACGCGTTCAACGAAATGCCGAAGGTGAACCTTATCCTAACGACACATATAGTCTAAGGCAGATCCCAGATATTGGTGGAGGGCTTGTTGCTTTGGATCCTCACACCGGCAGAGTGTTGGCTATGACAGGGGGGTTCTCATATGAGTTATCCGAATTCAACCGAGCTACCCAAGCAATGCGTCAACCAGGCTCCTCGTTTAAGCCGTTTGTGTATTTAGCTGCGCTAGACAATGGTTATACCCCTTCAACTCTTGTGCTGGATGCCCCCTTTGTCATTGACCAGGGGCCAGGGTTGCCAAAGTGGAAGCCAAAGAATTATAGCGGGAGATATTATGGGGCGTCGACCCTTCGCACGGGAGTAGAGAAGTCGCAGAACCTTATGACTGTTCGCTTGGCACAGGCAATTGGAATGGAAAAGGTTGGATCCTATGCCCGTAAATTTGGACTTGTTGACGACCTACCCACCAACCTTTCTGCTGCTCTTGGATCGGAAGAATCGACCTTGATCTCTGTTACCGCTGCATACGCGATGCTTGTAAAC
The DNA here is from genome assembly GCA_028822445.1 of Rhodospirillaceae bacterium. Taxonomy (GTDB): domain Bacteria; phylum Pseudomonadota; class Alphaproteobacteria; order Rhodospirillales; family Rhodospirillaceae; genus WLXB01. Next base: position 81,467 of record JAPKDQ010000004.1, read on the forward strand.
GGTGGAAAGAAAATTATTCCGACGTTGATTGATCGCGTGCAGGACCGTTACGGAATAACAGTTGTCCGGGCGGACGGCCGTGTATGCTCATCTTGTGCGAACTCTAGTGTTGAACCGCCGATATTGCCGGACAATCGTGAACAGCTAACCGATCCTGCCAGCGCGTATCAGATGGTTTCAATTCTGCAAGGTGCAGTTGAACGGGGAACAGGCCGAAGGGTGGCCGCCGTCGGGAAGCCCTTAGCAGGCAAAACAGGGACCTCAAATGATAGTTTTGACACCTGGTTTTTAGGGTTTTCTCCTGACCTAGCCGTGGGCGTTTATGTCGGGTTTGATGAGCCTCGAACCCTTGGCTCAAATGAGACAGGGTCAACAGTTGCGGCTCCAGTTTTTCGTGACTTTATGGCTTCTGCTCTTGCAGATCAGCCGGCCACCCCCTTCAGGATTCCAGAGGGAATTGTGATGGTCCGCGTTACGCCGGAAACCGGGCTTGTCGCTCCGCCTGGCTCTAGAAAGGCTATTCTTGAGGCGTTTAAGCCGGGTACGGCACCAACAATGGGTGCTGCTGTAGTCGGTGCTATGCCTGATGCTGTTGGTTTTTCTTCATCTGACCAGCCGAGTGCCGGCGGTCTCTATTAGGACGTTCAATGACGGCTACAAAAAAAGATTTTAAAGTTATTTATGACAAGTTTTCTGCGCCGATTGCTAAGAAATTGGACTGTGGCCGAATATGCGCGCCGCTGAATGACGGTATTCCGGTTTGCTGTAGTACTGAAAATGCAATTCCAATCGTTGAAGATGAAGAGTGGAAACTTTTGAATTCCCGCACAGATCTATGGAAGCCCTTTAAGCCGTTCGATAAAGCATCTAAAAAGATTGTAAAAGAATTAGCCAAGACTACATGTGCCATTGAATGTAAGGGCGTAGCATTCTGTGAAAGAGACAATCGATCTTTGGCATGCCGATCATTTCCATATTTTCCCTATTTTACTAAGGAGGGGGAGTTGATCGGTCTTGCGGCCTATTGGACATTTGAAGACCGTTGCTGGGTTATCTCCAACGTTGAAGTTGCGGATAAGAAATTCGTCAGTGAAATGATTGAAGCATATGAGTATCTGTTTGATGTCGATGAGGAACAGTACGAAGCATATTACGAGGAGTCCGCGACAATGCGCCGTGTTTTCTCGAAACGTAATGAGCCTATTCAAATTATTGGGTGCGGTATGAAGTACTTCTTTGTTCTACCGAAATCTGGTGGCCGTGTGATTCCAACTGAGAAGTCAGCGTTTCGCCCTGTTAAACCGTTCACCTCAGATAAAGTCTACAAAAAAGCGATCAAAGAAGCCGGTGGCGACCCAACAGGCCATAGCCTTCCAAGGTAAGCCCTTTTAATTCTTATCTGCCAGATAATATTGCAGCACCGGTTACTTTCTTGATAAGTGAAGCCTTGAAATTAAAACTCATAGTTAAGATGTAGTCCCATGCGTGCAGAACATGAATCTTTGGTATCTGAAATTAAGCAGTCTATGGCTCTGCTGAGGAGGCATCTTTGACTGGGACCAGGCGCTTCTCAGGTTAGAAGAACTGAACTCAAAAACGGAGGAATCTGACTTCTGGTCAGACCAAAGCGCGGCTCAGAAAATAATGCGAGAGCGCACGCACCTGAATACGTCTATCAGTCGATACAAGGATCTTGAGGCGGGCCTGGATGATGCCATAACTCTCATAGAGCTTGGGGAGATGGAGGGCGAAGAGGACGCTATCTGTGAGGGCGAGGCTGCGCTTGATGCCCTCTCCGAAGAGGCCGGAAAGCTTGAGCTTGAGAGTTTGCTTTCGGGAGAGGCGGACGCTAACGACTGTTATGTCGAAATCCATGCTGGCGCTGGGGGTACGGAAGCTCAGGATTGGGCTGAAATGATCTCTCGCATGTATGCGCGTTGGGCTGAAGCCCATGGGCATAAAGTAGAGCTTGTCGAGGAAAGCCCTGGGGAAGAAGCCGGCATCAAATCCGTCACATACAGAATTCTTGGCTTAAATGCCTATGGCTGGATGAAGACTGAAAGTGGTGTCCACCGGTTAGTTAGAATCTCGCCTTTTGATTCCTCTGCCCGGCGACACACGAGTTTTGCATCTGTGTGGGTGTTTCCAGTTGTCGATGATTCAATAGAGATCGAAATAGATGAGAAGGATTGCCGTATAGATACCTATCGGTCTTCGGGCTCTGGCGGACAACATGTGAACAAGACCGATAGTGCCGTCAGAATTACTCACATCTCTACAAAAATAGCCGTTCAGTGTCAGAGCGAACGCTCACAGCACCAGAATAAGGCGAAGTGTTGGGACATGTTGCGAGCCAGGCTGTATGAAAGAGAACTGCAAATACGCGAAGAACAAGCAATGGAGACAGAGGCCAGCAAATCCGATATCGGTTGGGGGCACCAGATCAGGTCTTATGTCTTGCAACCATACCAGATGGTTAAAGACCTTCGTACCGACGTGGAAACATCAGATACGAAAGGTGTTCTTGATGGGGACCTAGATCAATTTATGGCGGCGTCTTTAGCAGCACGGATTAAGATAGAGGGTGATACAATCGATACGGCATAAGGGCTTGGTCGTATGTTCTAATGCCCCTTATAAAAACCGCCTTTTCTATACCCTACAGTGCTTGGACTGCCGCTAACACTTCGTCCACATGGCCTGAAACTTTCACCTTCCTCCACTCAGCCCGCAGGATACCTTTCCCGTCGACTAAGAAAGTCGACCTTTCAATGCCCATGTATTTGCGACCGTACATATTCTTTTCTTTCCAAACCTCGTAGTCATCGCACATGGAATTATTTTCATCTGATGCTAATGAGAAATTGAGATCATATTTACTAATAAATTTCTCGTGCTTTTCTATGGTATCTTTTGAGATACCGATGACGACAGTATTGGCTTTCTTGAAGTCAGGCATTGCATCTCTGAAACCGCATGCCTCTTTAGTGCAGCCAGGCGTATCATCTTTCGGATAGAAATAAACGATTACGTTCTTGCCAGTAAGAGAATTGAGTGAAGCCGTCTGCCCTCCATTTACGGGGAGATTAAAATTCGGTGCTTTGTTTCCGATCTTGATTGGCATAACGATTCCTCTCGGAGTGGGTGTTTATCTATCTCAGCTAACTATTTTTAGAGGTGCTTACAACCTTGTCCTCAAATAGTTGAGATATATTTAGGCTGGTTTCGCGCATTTTTTGGCGGAGGTCTTTCATCGATGATGAACCCGAAACGGCTAAGATTCTTTTCACTAGGCCTAATGAGATTTCAGCGCCTTTCTCTCGCTCACCGATGCTCAGTCTATAGAGCCACAGGATGTTGATCCACAATGACAAAGCCTTGCGTAATGTATTGGCTTCATAATTAGTTAATATCCCCATGGCCAAAAGCTGGTTTATGGAAGCAATAGGATCTAGTAAGTGATTGGCGCAAATACGATTGTAATTCAGTAGCGTTAAGAATTGGATTATAAACTCCGCATCCAACAGACCACCGTTCATGTGTTTTATATCCCACTGCCCTGATTGTGGATGCTGGTGTCTTATTCGTGACCTCATTTTAGAAACATCTTTAGCGAGAGTAGCCTCGTGTATGTTTTTAGATAAAACCGCACGTATGATTTTAGAGATTTTATGTCCTAGGTGCCCTGTGTCGAACACCGGCTTAGCGCGGGTTAAAGCCAAGTGTTCCCATGCCCATGCTTCGTTAAACTGGTATTTCTCAAATGCCTGAATGCTCGTTGCAGTTGGCCCTTGTGCGCCTGAAGGGCGAAGACGTAGGTCCACCTCGTATAATTCACCCTCCGAGGTGCGAACTGTTAGGGCAGAGAAAATTCTTTGGGCGAGCCTCGTATAATATGGTGCTGGCGGCAGCGAACGTAATCCGCCCCTAGATTCTACATTCTGTGGAGCGTCGTAGATGATTACTAGATCAAGGTCAGACGTTGGCATTAATTCTGAACTACCGAGTTTGCCATAGGCCAGGATCGCCAGTTTTCCACTGTCTATTATGCCAAACTTACGTTCAAACTCTCTACAAACACATGGTACTAATGCGGCGATCGTGGATTCCGCTATAGAGCTTAATGTTTTGGCACCTTCAGTGGGCGTAATGAGAGAGCGGAGAACTTGTATGCCTGTCCGGAATTGAAGGTCATTCGCCCACCTCCGACACGCATCAAGTTTCGCTTCAAAGTTGGGTGTGTGCCCGAGAGCCTCGGTGAGTTCAGATAGCAACTCCTTCCTTGGGGGGAGGGCCTCGAAAAAATACGGGTCCAGAATGTAGTCGATACGCGCACTCGAGGTTGTCAGATAGTCGGCAAGGCGTGGGGCATCGCCCATAATTTCACAGAGTAGGTCTAGAATTACAGGGTGGGAATAAAAGACGGAAAACAATTGTACGCCGGCGGGCAGTTGCTCAAGGAAGTTGTTAAATTTTGTGAGCGCTTTGTCCGGCTGCGTGGTCTTACTCAATGCAGATAATAGGCTTGGGACAATTTCCGTGAGTATCTGCCGTGACCGTGTGCTTTTCGTTGCCCTGCACCTGCCAAGGTGCCACGATCTGATAATTTGTGAAACCGTTTTTGGGTTTTGGAAGCCTAAGCTTTGCAGTGTTTTGAGTGTATCTGCGTCATGCTCAGTCCCTGTAAAGACTAGGTTTCCCTTGATTGTAAGCTTTGGCGTGTCTTCAAATAGAGCTGCGTAATGGCGTTCGACTTGTCGGAGATGAAAAGTGACGTCGGCCTCAAACTGGCTAAGATTCTCGAAACCGCAAAAAACTGCTAACGCTAATGCACTGCTTTTGTTGTCTGGTATTTTTTGGGTTTGTTCGTCATTGATCATTTGCATGCGATGTTCGAGGCGGCGCAAAAAATTATAAGAGTCTGAAAGTTCGGCTACAACTTCTGACTTAATAATGTTGTTTTCTTCCAATCGTATTAGCCCAACTAGCGTTTGGGCCGGTCGCAAATCTTTATTTTTACCACCCCATATGAGCTGCTGTATTTGAACGAAAAATTCGATTTCTCGAATGCCGCCGCGACCACTCTTAATGTCATGGCCTAGGAGGTCTATGTTTGCTCCGCCCTTTATTGCGTATATTTGTCTCTTGATGGAATGAATATCCTGAAGGGCATAAAAATCTAAAGATTTTCTCCAGATAAATGGTTCTAAAAATTTTAGGAAAGAAGCCCCAGTTCTTGTGTCACCTGCGATGACGCGGGCTTTGATAAGCGCGGCCCGTTCCCAATTTTGCCCCCAACTTTCATAATAAAGTTCTGCCGCTTCCGTCGATATGGCTATAGATGTTGAGCCAGGGTCCGGTCTTAAGCGCAGATCTGTTCTGAATACGTAGCCATCGGCCGTTCGGTCATCAAGGAGGCTTATAAGGGCCTTAGTTAGTTTAATCGAAAATTCCTGTGGAGATTTACTCCCCGTGTATTTTGGTAGCTCAGGGTTGTACAAAACCATGAGGTCTATATCGGATGAATAATTAAGCTCACTGGCGCCGAGTTTGCCTACCGCTAGAACGAATAGCCCACTATTGAGGTGTGGCTGGTCTTCATCAGAGACATTAAAATTTCCGTTTCTAGCTTCAGCGTTTAGAAGAGTGTTGAGGCAGGTCGAAACACAGAGATCCGCAAATTCGGATAAGTGTTCTGTGACGTCTGATAATTCCCACGCTCCACATATATCGGATAGAGCAATATAAAGTGCTGCCTGTTCCTTTTTCTGCCGGAGTAACAATTTTAGAGCGTTAAGGTCATGCTTTACACAAGAGATATCACTCTCAAAGTCTTCAATGAATAGGCCCCATGCGGCACTAGCGCCTATAGTGCCCCAACTTTTAATACACTCAGGGTTTTTGATTGCGGATTTTGACAGGTATGGACTGTTCCCAAAAATACTGGCTAAGAGAACAGATACGGAGTTCGTCTCTGAGGAAAATATGGGGGCATCGAGGTCTATAGTTGACCCATTCTTGTGCTTCCATAGGTTAAGAAATCTAATGTGCTGCGCAATATCATGGGCGCGAGGAATAATTTTTTCTGGCATACTTTTGCCATGATTTGGAGTTTTTCTGTTCGTCATAGATAACTTCCAAGTCTTGGATACTTCAGTGTGGCATTATGAATTAGCTTAGCTGGATTGGTTTGCCTGAAATACCTTCAAAGTCAGGCTAAATGTTCATGTAGCAACGTATTGGAAACGAGACTTGGTTCACGGCGCAGTTAATACACTGTTTAGAACAATAATGGCATGCATCACGATAGTCGTGTTTGGCCTAGCTCTTTTAGCTTGGCGCTTATCCGACGGACCAGTCGTGATTGATTTCTTGGCTCCGTATGTTTCAGGCGCTTTGAGCGCTGCAGGTGACGGCGTTAGTTTCCAAGCTCAGGGTGCAGTTCTTAGTTGGAAGGGGTTCCAATCTTCTCCAGACGTTGCTGTTCAGAACATTACAGTCATTGACCAGGGCGGGGGCGTGATCGCGTCATTTCCTGAGATGCTTGTGAGGCTTAGCGTCGAATCAATACTCGAGGGTGAGTTTGCACCTAAAGAAGTTATTTTGGAAAGCCCATTAGTTCGTCTCACACGATCACTAGAGGGAGAGATGCTATTTGGTCTTGACGCGCTGTCGGGCTCGAGTTCTTCTGTTGGCGGCTTGTTTAGTGTTCAGAATGAAGAGCCCCTGAGCGGCAATGAAGAAGCAGCAAATCAATTGCTGAACGTCGTGATCCGAGCGCTAACAGTGCCTGGTGGGGCAGGAAACCGGGCTGGTTATCTTGATAAAGTACTAATCCAAAAGTCTAGGGTGGTCTTTTCTGATATGGCCTCTGGTTCCGAATGGCTGGTGCCCGCTGGTGATATCTCGCTTGAACGCCAAAGCGGTGATGTTTTGATAATTGCGGACCTCCCTTTCCTGAATGATGGGCGCACATCTAAGATTGGGGTCAAGGGAACATATGATGTTAGTGAGAAGGGCTTATCTCTCACGCTGAACTTCCAAGATGTTAGACCGTCTTCTTTTTCGAACCTAGCGTCGCGACTAACGATTTTAGATGGGGTGGAACTCGACTTGGATGGCGAGGCGGCCATCTCATTGGAGTTTAACGGCCCTAAATTATCTATTACGAGCGCTAGAGTGGATATCCGTGAAGGGGAAGGCGTACTTAAGTTGGCTGCTCCAGTCGGCCGTACGTATCCTGTTCAATCTGTAAGCATGTTGGCTAACGCGGGACGGAATCTAGACTCGATTAATGTCGAGTTCCTAGATGTGAAGTCTAGTGAAAGAGGCCCAAGCCTTAAGGTTAAGGTTATTGGAGAAAACATGCTGTCTGCACCAGAGTTGGATCTATCTATTGAAATAGATGAAGTGACCCTTAGCGAATTGAAATCGTATTGGCCGCAGGAAATGAAGCCGAATACTCGCCGGTGGATAACTAAGAATCTAAATGGCGGCGAAATTAAGGATGCCCAAATCAATATTGTGCTGACAGGTGCAGATGTGACGAAGTTGAAAGCTTCTAGCCTAAATGGAAGCGGGGATCTAAGCGGTATTTCTGTGACTTACTTACGCCAGATGCCTCCCGTGGATGGTGTAAATGGTAGGCTAATCCTTTCTGATTCCGAAGTGGTGATTGATGTGACTAGCGGGGACGTTAGTCACATCAATGAGGAAGGCGCTCGATTAAGTATCCAAGAGGCCCGCGTAAGGTTGCATGGGTTGGATAATAAGACGGCATCTGCAGATATTGATATTCGCATAAATAGCGAGGTTAAGGATGTCGTTGCACTGCTCGACAAACCGCCTCTCGGATATGCATCTAAGCTCGGCATATCAGAATCCCGCATATCTGGACGTGCAGATGTACTTTTGGACATTAATTTTCCATTAGTTCAGGGGGTTTCGTTAAAGGAAGTGGAAGTTAGTGCGATGGCTTCTCTTCAAGATACTAGGGTCGCGGCTGCGGCGTTTGGGCTCGATCTGGAATCTGGGCAGTTTAGTTTAGACATAGATAATGATGGCATGGATGTGCGGGGTACGGCCGAGATCGGTGGAATTCAAACCGGCCTAGCGTGGCGGGAGAACTTCTCACCGGGCGAATTTAAACGGCAATATGCTTTGGATGCCGTATTAGAGAACAGCCAACGGCCGCTTGTTGGTCTGGCTCAGGCTATTTTCGCACCACCTTATGTAGATGGACCAATACGGCTTGAGGCTATCTACACGGTCAATGAAGCCGAAAATAATACGCTTATTGTCGAAGCAAATGTTGAGCAAGCAGTTTTAAGGGTCCCGGCTTTAAATTGGATGAAGGCCACAACCGTGCCTGGTCTGATCTCTGCCGAGGTGCTTTTTGACGGCGGTATGCTCGGCAAAATTAGACATTTTGAAGTTTCGTCACCGGATGCCGGATTGCAGTTTGTGGGTGATGCTGAATTTTCCAATGGCACCGAGCTTCGGTCGGTTAGCCTGCATCCTGGTCAAATAGGAAGTAGCAAGTTCGGTTTGACCGCGCTACGTCAAGTTGACGGTGTTTTTGATATTGAGATGCAAGGAGTGGCCCTGGATGCTCGGGCATTCTGGACCTCACTACGAAAAAGCAATAGCGCAAGAAGCTTTGATTCGGATGAAGATGCAGGAGCCCGATTTCCATACAAATTTAGAGGGAAAATAGATCAAGTTTTGCTTTCGGACGCGGGCATAATGCGCGGTGTTGACGCGACTATCGAGCGTGGTGATCAAGGTCTCTCTGAATTAAGTGTTACCGGAGATGTGGTTGAAGGTGAGCGTTTCAATCTAAGTATGGTGCCGCAAGGTGACACTAGAGTATTTGCAGCCAGTAGTAGGAATGGCGGCGCAGTGCTTGCTGCGCTCGGCTTTGCCGATAGTTTTAGAGGTGGTGACCTGAAGGTTACCGGTGCGCTTAGTGAATCCGGAGATGTATCCGGTGACCTAATCATTGATACATTCGAGATGGTTGGCGCGCCGCTACTCGCACGCTTATTATCTGTTGCTGCATTGACAGGAATAGTGGATGAGCTTCAGGGGAATGGAATATTTTTTTCCACATTGAACCTTCCGTTTGAGGCCTCCGATGGTGCTTTCAAGATTACAGATGGTGCTATCTACGGGCCCTCTATTGGCCTCACGGCAAATGGTATTTATGATACGAATAAGAACACTATCGACGGAGAGGGCACGATTATTCCTGCCTACGCCTTGAACAGTGTGCTTGGTGGAATACCAATTCTTGGGCCGTTGCTGACAGGCGGAGAGGCTGGGGGGGGAGTATTCGCAGCAACATATGCAATGCGCGGAAATCCGGATGGGGCTACTATAACGGTCAACCCATTTGCCACGCTAACGCCAGGTTTTCTGAGGTGGATTTTTCGTGTGTTTGATCCACCACCGGCTAAGGAAGTTACACCTGAGCAAGCTCCACAGAACTAACAGTGCAGATCGCCATAAAAATTATTTTTCTATGCTAACAACACCATGGCGCTTTTTACCGGCTGATAATTTCAGCTTTCCATCTTTGAAGTCAGCGGCTTGCAGAACGTAGGTTTCGTCCTCAATCTTTCGGCCATTTATTTTCGCGCCACCACCCCGTATCAAGCGTTTTCCTTCGCCACCACTTTGGCATAGCTCTAAAGTCTTCAAAGCATCGACCAATGAAATTCCACCGGTCAATTGTTTGGCTGTAATGACTATCGTGGGTAATTCCCCACCGGCTCCTCCTGATTCAAAAGTGCTCTGAGCCGTATATCTAGCTAAAACTGCTGCATTTTCGCCGTGAAGTAATTTCGTTGTTTCGAAAGCGAGGACCTTCTTGGCTTCGTTGATTTCTCCTCCACGTAGTGCGGCTAGTTTTTCGATTTCCTCGATTCTCAAGTCCGTGAATAGTCTTAGGAATCGCCCGACATCCGAATCTTCTGTATTGCGCCAGTACTGGAAGTAGTCGTAGGCCGACAAGCGCTCTTCATTGAGCCATACTGCACCTGAAGCTGTCTTGCCCATCTTCGCGCCAGATGAAGTCGTGATGAGCGGACATGTCAATCCGAACAGATCCGCCTGAGCGCCCCGCCTACCTAACTCAATTCCATTAACAATATTGCCCCATTGGTCTGAACCACCGGTTTGCAGGTTGCACCCATAGCGCTTGTTTAACTCAACAAAGTCATACGACTGTAAAATCATATAGTTAAACTCGAGAAATGTGAGCGGCTGTTCTCGATCCAACCTTAATTTAACGCTATCCATTGTTAGCATTCGGTTGATTGTGAAATGCGGCCCTATTTCACGCAGAAATGGAATGTACTCGAGAGCGTCCAACCATTCCGCATTGTTGACCATAACGGCGTCGGTTTCTCCATCGCCAAACGTGAGCAGCTTTTCAAATGTTTTCTTGATTGAGGCAATGTTACCATTGATGGAATCTTCATCCAGTAACTGCCGGGTTGCATCCTTACCCGAAGGGTCACCTACCTTTGTCGTGCCGCCGCCCATGAGAGCGATTGGGCGGTGGCCCGTCTTTTGGATCCATCGCAACATCATGATGGGAAGCAAATGACCAACGTGCAGGCTATCAGCAGTCGCATCAAAACCGTTATAGGCTGTAATAATCTCAGAAGATGCGCGCTTATCTAATTCCTCAATGTCAGTGCACTGGTGTAAAAAACCACGGCTCTGAAGAATTTCTAAAAGGTCTGATTTATGTCTATGGACGGAAGTCATGCCAGCGTTTCCACTTGGAATATCAGTTGGACAAGGTGTTTGAGATGAGTATAGCTGAAAGAAAGTTGGATATCATGGGGTTTTGGAGAGGGCAACGATGAACCAAAGTGAGGCCAGGGTGCCAATCATTTCATTGGGATTAATGAGTGGAACGTCTCTCGATGGCATTGATGCTGCCTTACTAGAAACCGATGGAGAGCGAATTCTCGATACGGGACCGTTCCATACAGCTCTCTACCCAGATGGTTTCAGAGAGCGCCTGAGGAAAGCAGTTGAAGCTGCGGCTAGTAAGAACGAACTAACTGACGATCAGGTTCTAATATCAGATTTGACATCGTTACACTGTGATTGCATCGATGAACTCCTTTCTACCGTACCGCCAGATTCAAAATGGGCTTCTCCCTCGCTTGTGGGTTTTCATGGCCATACAACCCTCCATCGACCTGAGCAGGGTGTGACGCAACAGATTGGAGACCCGGCTCAGATTGCGACAGCGTTTTCAATTCCTGTCGTATCGAATTTTAGGGCCTATGACGTCGAGCACGGCGGGCAGGGTGCTCCTTTGGCGCCGATCTATCATGCCGCCATGCTTAAGAATGATGGGAAGCCAGTCTGTGTTGCGAATATAGGGGGGATAGCAAATATTACTTGGATTGGACCGGAGGCGAATGATCTTGTCGCTTTTGATACCGGACCAGGGAATGGTCTTATGGATGCGTGGGTAGAGCAGACCACCGGCGCGCGGTTTGATGATGGTGGCAGTTTAGCTGCTGTGGGTAATGTTAGTGCTAGCGCTCTGGGTGAGCTTCTTAATCTTCCATATTACGCCCTCGACTACCCGAAGAGCCTAGATAGGTCTGATCTCTCACTAAAACCTATACTGGGCTTAGCCCCGCCTGACGGCCTGGCGACCCTCCTTGCCTATACCGTCAAAACTATTTTGATGGGTGTTAATCAATGCCCTAGTACACCCTTGGCTCTCTATGTAAGCGGCGGCGGACGCCATAACAGAACACTCATGGCCCGACTAGCTGAGGAGAGCCCGTGCCCTGTTCGCGCGATTGAAGAGCGAGGATGGAATGGCGACGTAGTTGAGGCTCAAGCATTTGCTTTTATGGCGGTTTGCAGCCAATTAGGCCTACCAATAACATTCACAAATACTACTGGGGCTGCAACCGCCTTAACAGGCGGAGAGCTCACCCGCCCGAAACCTTAATTAAGCTTTTATGCCTCGTGCTTTAAGGTCGTCCCGAGCATCTAAGTAGTCATCAGCAGACGTTGTCAGCTGATCCATGTGATCCTTGAAGAAATGGTTGGCACCTTTGATGAGCTTGTAGTCAACGGTAATGTTTTTTTGCAGGCCAATCTTGTTAACAAGCTTTTCCACGGACGGTTCGGGTACCACGTCATCGTTCGTACCCTGAACAATAAGGCCGGAAGAGGGGCAAGGTGCTAGAAACGAGAAATCGTACATGTTGGCCGGTGGGGCAATAGAGATAAAACCTTCGACCTCAGGTCTACGCATTAACAGCTGCATTCCAATCCATGCACCAAATGAGAAGCCCGCAACCCAACATGAACTGGCATTTGGTTTGATGGATTGCATCCAATCCAGAGCTCCAGCGGCATCGGACAATTCGCCTATACCATTGTCGAATTCGCCCTGAGACCGACCAACGCCCCGAAAGTTAAATCGGAGGACGGAGTATCCGCGCCGGGCAAAGATATAATAAAGATTGTAGATAATCTTATTATTCATCGTTCCGCCATGCTGCGGATGCGGGTGCAGAATTATTGCAAGCGGTGATTTAGGGTCTTCAGCGTGGTGATATCGGCCTTCTAGTCGGCCTTCGGGACCATTGATGATGATTTCTGGCATTTTTTGTCCGTTGGTGTGCCGTGCAAAATTCGGCGGATATAAGAACTGTAAGCTCTGTTTAGGGAAAAGTGCGTGAAGTTGCAAAGGCCATCTTCAATAAGTCACTTTTGGTAGAGTAGGTGGCAGAGCGGCTAAGCGATCAAAATTAATTTATAATGTGGAATGATCCGATATATAAGGCGCGGCGTAACAATACTGATTATTATAAAACAGCGGATCTAATATCGTGAAACCAAACAAAAAAACAGAGCTCGCTCTCAATGGAATGGTTGAATTGGCCCTTCGGTCGCCGTCTAGGCCAATGTCTTTAGCCATTTTAGCAGAAAAGCAGGCTATTTCTCTATCCTATTTAGAGCAAGTATTCGCGGCTCTTCGTAAAAGTGGTCTCGTTTTGAGCGTTCGTGGTCCTGGGGGGGGCTACTTGCTTGCCCGTGAACCTTGGAGGATTTCAACAGGAGATATTATTGACGCGCTTGATAATGGACCTAATAGTTCACCAGGAGATGGTTCGATGGTTCAACGAGAGATCGACGCGGCAATCACTTTTTGGGAGATGATGGATGGCGAAGTCAGTGACTTATTTAGCAAGGTCTCGTTACAGGACGTCATTGATGGCACTTTAAGAAATGTTGGTGTCGAACTTGAAACTACCACGCAAATAGTTGCGTAGTTTGCTATAATCGGACCGTTATGACGGTCCAGAACACAAGAATTTACCTAGATTATAATGCAACAGCGCCGGTTCTTCCGGGCGTGGCATCAGCAGTGATCTCTGCATTAGAGCTCAAAGGCAACGCGTCTTCAGTTCATGCTGAGGGTCGAGCGAAGAGATCCACAATAGAAAAAGCACGTGACTCAGTTTCACGGCTCACTGGTTCTCTGTCTTCCTCAGTGACCTTTACCTCAGGCGGCACAGAAGCGAATACCACGATAGTTCAGGGCCTCTTGAAAAGCGGGTTCATATCCAGCGTATTATGCTCTTCGGTTGAGCACCCATCCGTTTTGGAGCATGTGTCTGTAGATAGTAGGGTCGCCGTGTCTGCGAATGGCGCACTTGATCTGCATGCGTTGGAGCATGCGATAAAGGACCATACGGACCCTTTCCTTTTTTGTCTCATGCTTGCCAATAACGAGACTGGTGTTATTCAGCCTGTGAAAGAGGCTGCGGCCATCGTTCATGACCATGGTGGACTACTTTTCTGCGATGCTGTTCAGGGCCCTGGAAAAATTCATCTAGATTTTAACTCTCTGGGTGCTGATTTCTATAGTATTTCGGCACATAAGATCGGTGGACCGCAAGGCGTAGGCTGCGTTGTTTCAAATTCTAACATCGACCTTTCACCGGTTTTGATTGGTGGCGGACAGGAGCGCATGCGCCGATCGGGTACGGAGAATGTTTCAGGAATAGCTGGGTTCGGCGCGGCCGCAGACCTTGTTGTACAAATGGATGACTTTAGACCGATCGCGAATCTTCGTGATAAACTTGAAGAGGCCTTAATACAGGTTAGGCCGGACGCGGTTGTTTTTGGTCAAGAGGTTTCTAGGATTCCAAATACGACGAACGTCGCGATACCAGGCCTCTCTAGCGAACGGCAAGTTATAAAACTGGATCTATCCGGCTTCTCTGTAAGTGCGGGCTCGGCGTGTTCTTCCGGAAAGGTTTCTGCGAGCCACGTTCTTCTTGCTATGGGAGTTCCAACTGAGTTAGCAGGTTCTGCCATCCGTATTAGCATTGGCGCGAAAACGTCTTGTGATGACTTGCGAGCATTTGTCGATGCATGGGCTGATCTATGAACATGAAGAACACAGTATGTAAGGTCGCACTTTCTTTTATTGCTGTTGCCGGAGCCTAGAGAATGTTGAAAGTACGGTTCGTTAATTCATCTTGCAAGACCACCGAAGTTGAGGCGAATCCTGGAGACTCACTGCTGGAAGTAGCCCATGCCAACGATATTGATATAGAGGGCGCCTGTGAGGGCTCTATGGCCTGTTCTACGTGCCATGTTATCGTAGATGGCGATTGGTACAGTAGGCTACGCGAGCCGAGCGAAGAAGAGCAGGATATGCTGGAGCTCACGAACGGTTTAACCCGGACATCAAGGCTAGGGTGCCAGCTGCGGTTGGATGAGAGCCTGGACGGGCTAATCGTTCAATTACCCTCAGAAACGCATAACATGGCTGGTTAGGTTTAATTTGCGGCTAAGCCTAAAGTTGAAGTTAAGCCTCCTCCGCACTATAAGCCGTTTATTATGAACGTGATCGGAACCCCTGATAACACAAAACAACGCATCGCCGTGGCTATGTCCGGCGGTGTTGATAGCTCTGTATGTGCCGCTCTACTAGCGGACCAAGGGTTCGATGTCATTGGGCTTACGATGCAACTCTATGATCATGGCGCTGCGACGTCTAAGTCTAAAGCATGTTGCGCGGGTCAGGACATTCACGATGCCAGACGTGTCGCAGACCGTGTGGGTATTCCTCACTACGTTTTGGATTATGAAAAACGATTCGAGCAAGACGTTATTATTCCGTTTGCTGACGCTTATATGCGTGGTGAAACACCTGTTCCCTGCATTCTTTGTAATCAGACGGTTAAGTTCCGGGACTTGATCAATGCAGCTAAAGACATCGGAGCGGGTGCGCTTGCGACGGGCCACTACATTCGACGCGTGGAGTCAGAAGACGGTGTGACGCTCCACCGAGCGGTAGATCATAGCAAAGACCAGTCATATTTTTTGTTTGCGACGACGCCTGAGCAACTTTCTTTCTTGAGGTTTCCACTTGGTGATATCCCGAAGTCTGAAACCCGAAGCCTCGCAGAAAAGTTCGAACTGGATATTGCGGATAAACAGGATAGCCAAGATATTTGCTTTGTACCGACCGGCAGCTATACGGATATCGTCGGGAAGTTTAGCAATCAGTTAAAGTCTGCTGGTCATTTTTTGCATGTAGATGGCAATGATATGGGCCCCCATGAGGGCATAGAACATTACACAGTTGGCCAGCGGCGCGGGCTTGGGTTGGGTGGAGAAAAGAAACCACTGTACGTCATAGAGATACGGCCTATAGATCAAGCCGTGATTGTTGGCCCTAAGGCTGAGCTGGCGAAGCACGAGATTACGGTTCGTGATGTGAATTGGCTTGGGTCTGGGAATTCTATACCGGCGGGTGGTATGAGGGCCATGGTTAGGGTTCGAAACACACATGAGCCGGTGCCCGGGCTGGTCCAGGCTGGTTCAGAGCCGGGTCAAGCAAAGGTATCTTTTGACGACCCTCTATTCGGGGTGTCGCCAGGACAGGCCTGTGTATTCTACGACGGTGACCAGGTGCTAGGTGGGGGTTGGATTGTGGCCGACGGTCAAGGCATGCGCGTCCCTCACAATAAGAGAAATGAGCAGGCTGCGTCCGCTTCAGCATAAGGGCCGCTAGGGAAAACCGTATTCTGAGATGTTAAGCCATTACTATGTTTGACATTCTTACGGAGCAGGGCTAATAAATCGGCCCGTTTTCAGGGCATGGCGGAGTAGCTCAGTTGGTTAGAGCAGCGGAATCATAATCCGCGTGTCGGGAGTTCAAATCTCTCCTCCGCTACCATTCTTGTACCTTTTATAAACGCTCCAAGGCCGACCCCATCCGACCTCTTTGCCCAGTGATATTATGCTAGACTTTAGCTTCTGGAATAGGTGATTTTATGAATGGCTAAGGTGGTCTACGTTGGACCAGATTGATCTGTTGAAGCCCAGAGCTTAAAGGGTTGAGTTGCATCCAGTTCGCCATTTTCAATCATTGACCGCCAGACTTCGCATCCTTCAATGAAGAACGGAATACTTCCTGTAAACATTGAGTAGGTTAAAGCCTCAGCAATAAAAGATTCTCTAATTTTCATGTCATAGGCCCAGGAAAGGTGCCACTTTAATGCTTTCCAGTTCTGGAGTGAGGTGTGAATAGCGCACATGGAGAGGTGCAGGAGTGAGTCCTGCACCGGCGTTCCATGCGTTAATTTGAGCAGGGTATCCAGGTAATAGTCGGGCCCATTAATCTCAGGGACCTGTGCACTCCAGTATTGAATAGCAAAACTGAGCGAGCCTACCCCACGGGCGATCGCGGCCAGTTGCGTGGCTGTTATGACTTCTTCAGATGAACCGCCAGCGTCTAGAAACTTAGTGACATGCTGGGTTGCTAAATACTCTTCACGTACGGCAAGTATACCGAGCCAAATAAACTCCTTATCGCGTGTCGGAATTTCCCGTTCTCCCAAAGTGAGAGCAGAATAACAGGCATCGTAACCTGCCAAGAGGTCGGGTGCTGTTAAGGCAAGCAGCCCGTGGTGTGGCATGAGATAGCCGCGCATTCTCTTTATTTCCTCCAACCTCGCCGCGAATCCTTCGATTGAGCTTGTGTCGAGATCATTAGGCATAGCGTTATTTCCTTAGTTTGCCTTGGACTATAGAAGCTTCCATTTTGGCTTCGTGGATTGCCTTAATATGAAATCCCTGTTTACTTCATATCACGCTGTTCTAGAGATTTTTCGGACTAATCGCACTCTTGGCTGGGTGATACGGAAATGTAAGCCAAACCCATGTAGAGATGCATGCTCTGTCAGGGAATGACTTTCCCGGCGACGCGAGGGAAACACCCTCGGTGCTGTCAAGCTGCCTTTACTTTATAGGTCTTCTGCTCTTTTTGATGCGCTGATACATGTCAGTTGGGACAGCTAAGCGGTGAAGCGTCATGGACCGCCCTATACTTAACACATTGGCGTTTTTTTCGAAATCACAGAGGTATAATCTGAGTATAGATTCGTCCGGACTTGCCATGCTAGGGAGTTAGCAGAAACAGAAAAAAGCCGAACTCTAGGCTCCGTTAGACATGGCAGAATGAAAAGCGAATATGCTTGGTAGTGCGTTGTTTCCGACACTGGAGAATAGAAAGAGTACGTCCCCTTCTGTACAGTGTCATTTAGGATAATACGGTGTTTTTTTATAGGTGTTTTTTACTGTCTATTGCTTCGTATAAGATCTAGGGGTCCCTATCGTGAATGTATTTTCAAGAGCGTTTCTCTTGAGTCTTGTAGTAACTATTCTGAGCATTGGAATAGTCAATCTTACCATAGGTCACATCCGAAAACTCGAACGAACGATAGATGAGCTCGGCCAATCCCATTCTATCCTGACTACTAGAGCAGAGGGAGTTGAGATTCTGAATGCGGGTCTAAAAAAACGTATTTTTGAGATGGAAGAAGAAATACAAACGCTACAACGGCCAGTCGCAGTCAGCGGACCAGCTTCATTTCCTATTTCTCGTGTTCTAGCTCGACGCAACGATACTGTGGTTGGGTTAGCCCAGCGCGAGAAAACTACGGCTGATATTATTTACGCACTGAATTCATGGTTGGGAGAGAACAAAGGGCTGGTTGCGGGGCAAGCGCTCTGGATTCCAAGCCAATAACATTGGCGACCTTTAATCGTGGTCGATCACTTTTCAGAAGATTCTATTCTGAGTGCTTCAGAGGTGCCTGATTATTTACCGAGCACTTTAGTAATTTTGGCTCTGTTATTGACCCTATGAGAATCACGTCCTTGTAACGAGTGCCCACACTTCCTGCTGATATTAGTGACCCGTCATTCTCGAAGACCGTTTCGAGACGGTATTCTTTCCCTGGAAAAAGATTATTTAACTTTTGAATTTGTGTTGGCGCGAGAGAAGCAGGATTACCAAAGTGCTTTACCAACGCGAGTGTATTTGTATGGTTCGCAATCCATAAGGCTCCATCAGTGGCAATATCGATGTTATCGACGCCGCTTCCGACTTTGATTGTATGCTTTACGTCACCAATGGACTTGTCTGTATTGAGCGAGTAGACGCGAATTGATTCACCGGCCGTTTGTCCAACGTAGAGTTCTGTTCCGTCTTGGCTGACGTTTATACCGCCAGAAGATTGAAGATCATCTGCAACGGTGTCGAACTTTCTTCCGTTAAAATATACGAGCGGTGATAACCCGACCGCGAACATCATTTCGGCTGCTTTTTCTATGCCGTTCTCAGCCCCTGAATCATTCGCTACATAAAACTTTTCCGAGTCAACGGCCACAAGATCATTTGGGGCGACTAGAAGCGGACTTGTTAAGGTGTGAACATGCTTAAAGAGCTCGTCGTTTTGGCTTTTCCTAAATACCTCTATTAGTTCCCCCGTGACGGCGTGATTGATTACTACAAGTGTCTTTAGTCCATTCTCATCTGTAAATAAGCTTAGGCCGTGTGGTCGAAAGTCTTTGGGCTGTGACGATAGTGCTGGAACTGGAGTTGAAGCAGCCGGGGTGAGGCTTAGCGAGAGAATAGTTCCCTTTACGCTTTTACCTTCCCCAATACTTCTTCGTCGATCTAAGACTGATAGTAGAGCAATACGGCCTTCGTGATCGATTTGTATATCTTCTGCGCTCCCAAGCGGGATGTCTATGGCTTCGCAGGCTTCAAGAGATACCGTTTCCACGGCTCGAAAAGCACCACCTCGAATTAGGAATGAGGCAGCTGCAACTGCCAATAGGGCAAGGGCAATTCCGAATATGAGGCCCGTACGGACAAGTAATTTTATCAAAAGATTGGCTGCCTAGGTTGTCTGTAAATAGCGTAACGTTTGCGCCCGGGAGACATGCTTCTTTTATTGTGGCGTCTATAGCACAGCATATAAATAAAGTTATCTATCAATATTGAGGATCAATTTGTTGGGTAGGCAAGCTAGATAGAGAAATGATGGAGGGAATTGTGGGAGACGCATTATTGGGGTTCGGTATGTCTGGGCACGTGTTCACCAAAGGCCATGAGGTAACAGTATTGAGGTAAAAACCGCGAATGGCAGCGGACCTGGGTAAGAAAATTAAGGGTAAAGCAGCCAGTACGTATAGCGTGGCATGGACTTGTCACAAAGACTCAATACATTATATTTCGTGTAGGTCCTTCAGCTTTATGGGCATGTCAGGATTAAGCATAAGCGCTTTTTTTCGATAAAAGCGTAGAATTGAAGCGCCGCCCATACGCGAGCCGCCAAGGCCAGACAGGTTGAACGATGTTTTTTCGGCATCGCGAAGAATCGAACCGGTTAGTGTCGTATCCATAAGGCTTACACCGCCAGCGTTAATCCTCTTGCCGATGTCCATCGCTTCTTGTGCATCGCCAGCGATAACGGCAGCAGACAGCCCAAACTCCGTGTCGTTCGCCAGGTCAACCGCCTCATCTACAGAAGAAAATCTCATTACTGGCATGACTGGTCCGAATGTTTCATCACGCATCAATGTCATGGCATGGTTGACGTTCGTTACTATAGTCGGTTGGATATAACGTCCTCCATTAATCTCTTGAGATTTTCCACCGCTTCTAATTTTCGCACCCTTTGCAACTGCGTCATCGAGTTGTTTGTCGATAATGCCAGCCTGTTTATCAAAAATTAGTGGCCCGACATGACCCTGATGAATATCTGAATCATTGAGGGAAATTTCCGCGGTTTTTTTGATTAACTTCTCAACGAACTCATCATGAACTTGACTATCAACGTATACACGTTCGATTGAGTAGCATATTTGCCCTGTCGCATGCACTGCTCCCCGGAGCACTGCATCTGTTGCACGCTCTAGGTCTGCAGACTTTGTAACAATTACCGGGTCTTTACCGCCAAGTTCGAGAAACGCAGGAATAAAATTATTCGCGCAGGCTTGTGCTACTTTGCGGCCTGTCGGTACGGATCCAGTAAAACAGATGATGTCGACATTATCGATCATGTCTTGTCCAGTTTGCCCGCCACCTGCGACGTATGTGAGAACTTTTTCAAGTTCGGGAACGGTTGCGATAGATTCCTGTAGGGGTTCAATAAAACGCGGTGTTACCTCACTTGGCTTTATGATTACGGCCGAACCAGCAATCAATGCTGGGATTGCATCTATGGTGCTCAGCATCATCGGAAAATTCCACGGGCTAATGACACCCACTAACGAATAAGGGACGAGTTGCTGAGCTAGCTTTACGGAGGGCATGGTAGAGGATGCCCCCACTTGAAGGGCCCGGTTAACGATGTCTTCTGCTCGGTCGCACCATCCACGAATGCCCCAAATAACCGCGTCTGGGCTTTCACTGGATATCCTCCAACGGCCAGTATCAATAGACTCAGCTTTAACGATCGCGTCTTTATGAGCCTCTACCGCATCTGCCCATTTTAACATGATCCCCATACGATCGGCTAATGGTGCGCTCGCCCAATCAACCTGTGCGGCTCGCAAGGACTGGCATTTTTCGGAAATCCGTTCTCTCGAAGGAGGCGTAACGTGATAATCGATTTCACCAGAGCGCGGGTTTTTTACCGGGATTCTGTTCAGTCGGGCAGCATCGGCTGGCATTTTGGCCTCACGGCTTATGATGATTTCTTATGGGAATGTTCTAGCCGTTTAAGGGGAGCAGTAAAAGTGATGAATTGTAGCAGTAGATATTGAGGACTTAGAGCGGTTAGTGGTCTAGGTGGCCCCTGTTTTTCCCTTTGACCACATCAAAAAGCCAATACTCATGTTCTGGATACCTTTCGAATGACCCGTTCTTTATAAGTGCTTCGGGACGAGGTGAAATTTCCCATAGGTCATTTTTTGGGCCGATGACCAGAAAAGGGGGTCTGATTGCTGCTTATCCACACGCCCAAGAAGGCTTGATAACGAGCTTTGAGTATATCGATAAATTCGCGCTTATCTGGTGCGAAAACAGATTTCGTGTTGCCCAAGCTTTTCAAAACTTCGGTGAATACTTTTCTAGACTGTGGACACTGGTTAAAGCAAATTAATGGGATACTTTCAGGTTTATCTTTAGGAGGATTGATCGAGAGTTGAGTTGACCGTATTAATAATCTGAATATGAGCGCCGAATGGTCACTCTTGGTTCCCAGGTTTTGAGATATAAATTCCCCTCACGGGTTTCCGTGAGGGGAATTGAAATTAGAGCTATTTAGCCGGCTTCACATACAGGTGGGTGAAACGATCACTTTCACCTATTGCTAAGCTTCTCTGGCGATCGGCTCCGGCTAGTTTTGGAAAACCTTCCTTACCAAAATATCGAAGAGTTTGCGGTAAGCGCCATACACGGCCCTCATAATCTTTATCATCCATAGGGTTATTATTGATGCCTGATACTGCAACTAGCTGCCAGCCTGCATCTTCGGCTAACTTGATAGCATAGCCCTCATTAACGTATCCAGATTTAGCTTTCGGGTCTTGTTTGACCATCGGGTTGCCACGGTGCTCGACCACCCCAAGGTACCCACCTGGCTTGGCGGAATTGTACATAATTTCGTACATTTTTTCTATGGTGCCAGCACCCATCCAGTTATGGAGGTTGCGGAATGTCAGGACGAGATCAGCTGTCCCCGGCTCAATGGGTTGGGTCGCTTCCGGGCCAATTCCAGCGGCCGAAGCATCGCCGTATAGTTCGCTGTTCGCGTCAAACGCGGCAACGTAGCCATCAAAACTTTTCTGCGATCTTTCACTTACGTTTGGGTCAGGAAGAGCGCCAACGTACTTTCCAGTTCCGGCTACGACCGGTGCAATTATTTCTGTGTACCAGGCACCCTGTGCGTAAATTTCTAGAACCGTCATGTCTTCTTTGAGGCCGAAGAATTTTAAAGTTTCGTATGGATTGCGATAGGCGTTGCGGGCGATCTTAGCTTCTGCCCGGTGCTCACCAGTAATTGCATCGCGGAGCCGTATATCTGTGCTGTCGGCTGCGGAAGAGGGGTTGATAGACCCGAAAAGGATCGTCGTCGCCGAAACGGCGCCAATAAGTGTACGTCTCATCAATTGCATAGTTCTGTCCTTAATTTGGAGTACTCTAAATTTAGATGATAGTGACATGCAGATTACTGCATGTTTTTGATGCGGTTGGAAAGCACGATACTTTCTGCAAACCCTTTATTTTGAGGCATGTGAGGATATTATGAATGTGGGTGCTTCGCTTACGTTTCGGCTTTAGGTAAATGTTTCTCGCCTGACTAGGCGTTGTTGGGCTCAAGACATTTTTGAACGATTTCGGAGATATCTGGCGATAGGGAGTTAACTGCTGAGATGCGCGTTAGATGTTCTTGCATTAGCGCTTTTCTGCCTCCCTCGAATTTTGACCAGTTTTGGTATGCTCCCATGAGCCGCGCTGCGGTTTGAGGATTAAATCGGTCAATTTTAATGATTTGGTTGGTGAGCAACTCGTAGCCGAGGCCAGATGGGTCATGAAATGTAATCGCATTCCCTGTTGCGAACGCGCCCACTAACGCTCGAATTCTATTCGGGTTTTGATTATCGTATTTAGAGTGGGAGAGGAGCTGTTCTACTCGAGAGATTGTTTGTGGATAGGGGTGGTATGCCTCAAGGGTAAACCATTTATCTAAGACTAGTTCGTTGCCTTCGAATCTATTTTCAAAATCATTCAGAGCCGTACGCCTAAGATCTGAATCTGTTTCATTCAATATCGCGAGGCCTGCCCACCTGTCAGTCATATTATCTGCATTCTTGTAGTGGGTGTAGGCAAGCTCATGACCCTCAGCTTTACCGCAACTTGCAATATATCCTAGTGCGGTGTTTCTAAGTGACCGTAGTCCTGCATCTTTTGCACATGGGTTAAATGGCCCGCTGGCAAGACATTCCTCATACAAGGCTCTGAGTGAGTCGTAAAAAGCACTTCCGATCTCGGCCTTTAGCCATTCGCGTGCGCTGTGCACAGCGGTTGGGTCGATTGGTTTCATGCGCTCCCATATAATTTTTTCACTTGGGACAGTGATCAGCAAGGCAGTTCCCGCTGGATCGGCTATAGCATTATCGATAATGCTACCGATTGCTTTTCTATACGTTGCGAGTATGTCCGTGAATGCTTCGTTGTTACAATGACGTAAAAGAATCTCACAGGCTAAGCTTTGGCTAGCATCCCAACGTGATACTGGGTCGGGATCAGCCCCCATTAGAGTTGCGAGGTCAATTGGGCTTTGCGCGAGTTCGGTTTGAATAGGTGCAGTAAAACCTCGATTGATGGAGAGAGCGATGGATCCAGAAATTTCGTCGAAACCTTCAAAAAGTAACTGGGATTCTGTCGAATGTAGTGAAATAATATGGGTGTCTCTGGCATTTTGAGTCGTTCCTGACATCGATGTTTTTATTGAACCTGATTCAGAACTGACGAAACCTATAGAGACCGGAATATGCATTGGTTTTTTTGTAGTTTGCCCCGGAGTCGGTGGGCAAGTTTGCTTGAGGGTGAGTGTATAGCGCCGCCCTTCTTCATCGAAGTACCCGTTAGCGCTTACCAGGGGCGTTCCGGCTTGGTTGTACCAGAGCAAAAATTGTTCGAGATCGAGGCCTGACGCACCCTCCATTGCTAGAATAAAATCTTCGCATGTGACGGCTTCACCATCATGGCGCTCCACATAAAGGTCCATTCCCTTTCTGAAGGTGGCGGCACCGACAAGGGTGTGGATCATACGCACGACTTCAGCGCCTTTTTCATAAACAGTGTGCGTGTAGAAATTGTTTATCTCTGCATAGCTATTTGGGCGAACAGGATGTGCGAGTGGCCCTGAATCTTCTACGAACTGTGTCGCGCGTAGCCGCTTTACGTCCTCTATACGCTGAACTGAGGCGGATCGTTCACCGGCAGAAAACTGCTGGTCCCTGAATACTGTTAGACCTTCCTTGAGGCTAAGTTGAAACCAATCTCTGCAAGTGATCCGATTTCCGGTCCAATTATGAAAGTACTCATGGGCAACAACAGATTCGATCCAGGCATAATCTGTATCAGTTGCTGTTTCTGGGTCAGCCAGGATGAACTTATCATTAAAAATATTTAAGGACTTATTCTCCATCGCTCCCATATTAAAGTCTGAAACGGCCACGATGTTAAATTCGCTCAAGTCGTATTCGAAGCCGTAAGTTTGTTCATCCCATGCCATTGCCCTCTTTAGTGATTCCATTGCGTAAGCGGCTTTCCTTTCCTTTCCATGCTCAACATAGATATTCAAGGCAACTTCCATATGCGATGCTGTCTTATAGGTGTCAGATATGCTTCCAAGATCGCCCGCTACTAAAGCGAAGAGGTAGCAGGGCTTGGGGAAGGGGTCTTCCCATACTGTAAAATGTTTATTCCCGGCTAACGCACCGCGGCTAACACAATTTCCGTTAGATAGTAGTACTGGGTAATCTTCTGCGTCGGCAACAAGTGTAACCTTGAACCTGGAAAGCACGTCCGGCCGGTCTGGATAATAGGTTATACGTCTAAATCCTTCTGCTTCACATTGTGTGCAGAATCGACCACCAGAAATATAGAGCCCTTCGAGTGCTTTATTGCTCTTCGGATCTATTTCAGTTGTTACTTTGAGAGTGAACTCATTCGGTACATTCTCGATGGTTAGGGTGGATTCACCGAACGACAAGTCTGAGTGACTAAGCGGTTTTTCGTTGATTTTTATTTCAACGAGCTCAAGTTTTTCCCCATCCAGGATTAATCGTCTCTCTGAGTTCTGGGCAGCGTTGTTTCTCTTAATTTTTGAGGTTGCTATAATTCGAGTTTTATTCGGCTTTAGGTCAAATTCTAACTCAATGGAGTCAACTAGGAATGGCGGGGGTGAGTAGTCTTTTAGGTAGACCTGTTGGACTTTAGGTTTGACCATATCTTTCGTGCATCCAGTTTTTTGACGGGTAATAGATGTCTGAAAGAGAGCCTAGAAGTAGGCGTTTCACAAGGTTTTCTTAATACAGGCGCGCTAGGGTCTCCAATAAGAATACTGCTACCCGGGATAAAGAGCACCTTTTACACCGTAAGCTTCGGCAGTTGCTTGAATGTAACCTGATCGATGACGTATAGCTCCATGCAGGGTCTGCCGATTTCATAGACCTAAGCTTATGTCTTGGACGGTAAGGTTTTGCGGCGTAACCCTGGTCTAAACATCTAACTCAATGGACCCTTGCTTCACTGGCGCGTCCTGAGACCGAGAAACGCATGTTGCGCAGCCTTTATCGTATTTGCTGTAACGATTTTAATTTGATCGGCTCGTATCCGTAAAAAGTTATAACAGGCTTAAGCTTATCGGCAACATATCGTATACTAAGTACTAGGCTGCTTTTTGATCGGGTATGACGTACTCAAGTGCATCGATAATGGTGGACTCAGTTGCGCCAGCCTTGACCGCGTATGTACTCAAGTGACGGCGCCATCCGCGAGCGCCGTGGCATCCATGAAATAACCCTAAGATATGGCGTGTGATATTATGCAGGCGAGTTCCTTGAGTTATCTCATCGCGGCAATATGGAATAAGCTTATTAACGATCTCTAATCGTGTTGGTTTATTTACAGACGCGCCGAATATTAGGTTGTCGGCACCGGCTAGAATATACGGAGTTTCGTAAGCAGCACGGCCCAACATCACTCCATCTACATAAGTGAGATGCGTCAGGCTTTCGTCTATTGTGGTGATTCCGCCATTTATTACTATGGACCCAGTCGGGAAGCTTCGTTTTAAGTCATATACCCTCTCATAATTGAGCGGCGGTATTTGGCGGTTTTCCTTAGGGCTGAGTCCTTTTAGCCAGGCTTTTCTAGCATGAACCACGATCGTTTGGCTTCCTGAAGACATGACGCCAGAAACAAACTCGTCAAGTGGTTTGCCAATATCCATCTCATCGATGCCAATTCGGCATTTGACGGTTATTGGTATTGAGCACGCTTCAGACATCGCGGATACGCATTCGGCTACTAATTTTGGCTCTGCCATGAGGCATGCGCCGAAGTTGCCGCTTGAAACGCGATCGCTTGGGCAGCCAATATTGAGATTAATCTCGTCGTATCCCCAGTCCTCGCCAATTTTTGCTGCCGCTTCTAGAGACCTTGGGTCGGAGCCTCCAAGCTGCAATGCAACCGGGTGCTCCGAGGGGTCGAACTTTAGAAAGCGTGCAGGAGCCCCGTGTAATAGAGCATTGACTGGGACCATCTCGGTATAAAGGCGGGCGTTCTTGCTTATGAGCCTAAGAAAATAACGCGCATGTCGATCCGTCCACGCCATCATTGGTGCGATGCAAAATCTATGAGGGGAAGCGCTTAAGGAACGGTCTTGTTCAGCCATGTTTGAGCCTGGTGGCGACTATAAAATCTAATGTGCTGTTACATGGCAATAAGCCTCTTGACAATATGTTCACTAAATGTTCCCTTCCTGATAGGAGAACGTTTAGTGAACGTATTGGAAAGAATCAATGATGGATGCAACTCGTTACTTAAAAGATTCCTTAGCTTTACTTGGTTTATTCGGAGTAATTTATCTATGGTCCGTCGTGGCGTTTGCCTTGCAGGGCTAGTTTTGTGTTGCGCGGGTGTTTTTAGAAATGTCCCTTGTTTCACGACTAATTTCTTCGGAATAGAATAGTCCGTAAGTGTTCAGTGAAGTTATCGCTGCAGCAGCGATGAAGGTCCTATCGATCCGAAGACTGTTTTGACGTTTAGAGCTAGAGAGGGGCCTTGCCCATTCGCTTTCAGCACTAAGTTGTTAGAGCGTTAGCATTCTAAAATACAATGAGAGCCCTTTGGTCGTAGTAAGATTGAATGAATTGCCTTAGAGGTTCCCCGCTGTTACCAAAACCGAGTAAACTCGTGCGGTTGCTAGATGACTTACGTCTAGTGATATTAAAGTCGCAAGGGTTAACTCAGGGGCGCTATACCAGACCATATGGTTTGATACTGCGATAAACGGGGGAAAGAGTTTTCGATGGGTCAAGTAATCAGCATGGCTATAGTGATGCTTATTTTTTGGCTCACGCTGTCTGGTAATTACACGACATTTCTTATAACCGCAGGCGTTATAAGCTCTGTTCTAATTGCGCTTCTCGCATATCGTATGAATGTTGCTGATAGGGAAGGCCACCCGATCCACCTCGGGCTCTCCGCGCTCACCTACTGGCCTTGGTTGACATGGCAAATTATCTTTTCAGCGCTCAATGTAACCCGCATTATTGTTAGTCCGTCTCTTCCGATTAGCCCGACACTTACACGGGTAAAGATGTCGCAAAAAAGCGATGTAGGCCGTGTCACATTCGCTAATTCTATTACCCTTACCCCCGGTACAATATCGGTTGATATTGAGGGTGACGAGATATTGGTTCATGCCATTACATCCGATAATGCGACAGACTTAGAGGCTGGCGGTATGGACAAACGCTGCGCTCAATTTGAAGGTGGGTCATAACCATGTTTATGGCTGCAGCAATTGCTCTTTTGGTGTCACTGGGCTTGGTGCTGATCAGAGTTCTAAAAGGCCCAACGATTTTTGACCGGGTTATTGCCGGAAACTCCATCGGTACTCTTTCAGTCTTGCTATTGGCGGTAATGGGGTACGTGTTTGGACGACCAGAATTTATTGACCTCGCAATTACATATGCGCTTCTAAACGTTATAGGCACTATCGCCGTACTTAAGTTCTTTCGATATGGGGATCTCGGCGCGGGCGAAGACGAGGCGGGGTCCTAGGAATGGATACTGCACTCCATATCCTGAGCTGGGTGCTTCTTGCAGGCGGCGGTTTTTTCTGTGTCGTTGGTGCTATCGGCATTATTCGGATGCCTGATGCGTTTACGCGCCTTCATGCTGCGAGCGTTATAGATACGCTCGGCGTAGGCATGATCATCACTGGGCTAATGGTTGAATCTGGACTGACGTTAACGACGGCTCGCCTAGGAATTATTTTGCTTCTGGTGTTTTTCACTAGTCCGGTTGCTGGGCACGCCATTGCGCGTTCAATGCGCCATCGGAACGTTGAACCGGTTTTATCTGAAGATAGAACGAGCGGAGGGAAATAAGATGGAATTTCTCTTCAACCTCATTCTACTTCTGTTTCTTGCTGCGGTTACGATTGGCATCATCGGTGTAAGAAACTTATTTGCTGTCGTCGTTTTAAGTGGGGCCTATAGTTTCCTTATGGCAACCCTGTTGATTGCAATGGATGCTGTTGACGTTGGAATGACCGAAGCCGCTGTCGGCGCAGGTGTATCGACCGTGCTATTGCTCTCTGCACTTCATCTCACAAACACGGAAGAAGCCCCGGCGAAACATTCGAATGTTTTACCAATGGCCTTAGCTCTTCTTACTGGTGCTGCTCTGGTCTATGGGACCTGGGATTTGCCCCGCTATGGTGATCCAGATACCCCAATGAATTCATACGTTGGTGACGAATATCTCGAACGTTCTATCCCTGAGACTACGATACCTAACGTCGTAACATCTGTCTTAGCGAGTTATCGGGGATACGACACACTTGGCGAAACGGCTGTTATTTTCACGGCTGGTATCGGTGTGCTGATGTTGCTGTATGGCCGCCGTCGTAAAGGCGACGACGATGAAGGGGGTGACCGGTCATGAGAGGCCATCTGATTCTTCGCGTCGTATCTAAAATTCTAATTCCATTTCTACTCATGTTTGCGCTTTACGTTCAGTTCCATGGCGATTTTGGACCTGGGGGTGGGTTCCAAGCCGGTGTTATCGTCGCTGCTGCTTTCGTTCTGTACGCGTTGATCTTTGGCCTTCGAGCGATGCAAAAAATTATTTCGCCGGCGCTGCTCGAAATTGCCGTGCCGCTCGGGGTGCTCATTTACGCAGGCGTTGGAGTCTACACATGGATCCTGGGTGGGAACTTTCTTGATTACAACATGCTGGATTCACACGACCCGTCGCATGGTCAGCATCTCGGTGTTCTCCTTGTCGAAGCCGGTGTGTTGTTGACTGTGTCGTCAACCATGTTGCTCATTTTTTATACGTTCGCCGGTCGCGGACGTTGAGGGGGCTAGGATGGAAGGCTTGAACGAACTTGCATTTGTCCTTGGTGGCGTTAACCACTGGATCACGGTGTTTCTCATTATGGCTGGGCTCTATATCATCGTGTCCCGCTCCAACATGATTAAGAAGCTCGTAGGGCTTTCAATTTTCCAAACGTCAGTTTATTTGCTTTACGTATCTCCTGGAAAAATAATTGGTGGTACCGCACCAATTATTTCAGACGATTTTACAGTTTATTCAAATCCATTGCCGCATGTACTAATTCTCACAGCCATCGTGGTTGGTGTGGCAACCCTTGCCCTCGGGTTGGCTCTCGTTATCCGAATTAATGAGGCTTATGGGTCGATTGAGGAAGACGACGTGTATAGCGGTGAGGATTGGAACTAACCGATGCTCGATCAATTACCCGCAATCATTATCGCGGTTCCGCTTATTGCAGCTGCCGTCTGTGCGCTTATCAGAAATGAAACCGTATGTTGGCTGATTGCGCTTGTCGTAGCGTTTGCGAGCTTTGTCGGCAGTGCTACGATGTTGGGACAGGTTCAAAAGTACGGTGAGGACATATCCTATAAATTAGGCGGATGGGCACCGCCGGTTGGCATTGAGTACAAAGTAGACTTGCTGGCTGGGTACGTTCTGGTTCTAGTCTCTTTAATTGCGACCGCGGTTCTGATTTATGGTCGTCAGAGCGTGAAGTTAGAGATCAAAAAAAATCTGCACGGCTGGTACTACACGATGTACCTCCTATGCATGTGCGGACTTCTCGGTATCGTTATCACTGGCGATGCGTTCAACGCATTTGTGTTCATGGAAATTTCGTCTCTCTCCATGTACACGCTGATCGCTCTAGGGAAGGACCGCCGCGCTGTGGCTGCGGCCTATCAGTATCTGATCATGGGTACGATCGGTGCAACCATGTACATCATTGGTGTTGGGCTGTTGTTTACGATAACAGGTACACTAAACATGGCGGACCTTGCCATGCGTCTTGTACCGTTGCTTGATACACCTGCAGCGATCTCTGGCATGGCTTTTATTATCGTCGGGTTATCTCTAAAAATTGCGTTGTTCCCGCTGCATCTTTGGTTACCAAACGCATATGCCTTTGCGCCTTCTGCTGTGACTTCATTCCTCGCTGCTACCGCGACCAAAGTCTCTATTTACCTATTGATGCGCTACCTCTACACGGTGTTCGGCTTTGGTTTTTCTATAGAGCGAACGCCCATCCCCGAAGTGATTATGGTTCTTTCCTTGCTGGCTATTTTTGCTGGGTCCTTTACGGCGCTTTTTCAGGAAAATATTAAGCGTATGTTGGCGTACTCCAGCGTAGCGCAGATCGGATACATCACTCTTGGTATTGCTCTTGCCAACGCCACAGGCCTAACCGGTAGTCTCGTTCACATCTTCAACCACGCCGTCATGAAGGGTGCGTTGTTTATGCTGGTTGGCGGAATTGCTATGCAGGTCGGGACTGTGCGGCTTTCAGATATGGCTGGTGCTGGTAAAGCGATGCCATTGACTATGTTTGGTTTCGTGTTGGGCGGGTTTAGCATGATAGGCGTGCCGGGTACGGTCGGCTTTGTTTCCAAGTGGTACCTAGCGATGGGTGCCTTAGAAAACGGATGGTGGTGGATTGTTGCACTTTTAATGCTGAGCTCGCTCCTGGTCCTTGTCTATATGGGGCGCGTTATCGAAGTGGCCTTTTTTAGGGAGCGACCGGTAGATGCCATCCCACTTAAAGAAGCTCCGAAATCAATGATCGTGACGGCTTGGGTCTTCCTTCTCGCTTGTGTGTACTTAGGCTTTGACACGTCATTTACAGTCGGAGTGGCTGAGCAAGCCGTAAACGTGCTGCTGGGAGGCGTCCAGTGACCGACCTCTCTCTCTTCATTGTTGCGGCCATGCTGATTCCGGCAGTTGGAGCGGGCTTGATTGCATCTAGCGGCTCTCGGCCGAACGTGCGTGAAGCTTATACGCTTGTAACTGCTGCGCTGTTGTTTGGTGTTGTTTTTTTACTTGTACCCTCGGTCTTGCAAGGGGCACGTCCGGCTACAGAAGGATTCGATCTTCTTCCAGGTTTGTCTATTCAATTCGTTATTGAACCTCTGGGCATGATCTTCGCCATGATCGCGTCAACTCTTTGGATCGTGAACTCGATCTATTCGATTGGGTACATGCGCGAGAATAAAGAAAACAAACAGACTATCTTCTACACATGTTTCGCGATCGCGATTGCAAGCACGATGGGGATTGCATTTGCAGGAAATCTATTCACGCTGTTCTTGTTCTATGAGGCCCTTACGCTGTCGACGTACCCGCTTGTCACCCACAAAGGGAATGATGACGCCAAAGCAGGCGGTCGCATGTACTTGGGGATTCTGCTGAGCACCTCGGTCCTGTTTTTGCTCCCAGCGGTGATCGCGACCTACTTCATAGCCGGTACAGGTGACTTCACCGTCGGTGGTATTATTCCGGAGGGAGAGAGCCCCTACCTTATCGCGGCTCTGAGCATTCTATTTATTTACGGTATCGGTAAAGCAGCCGTTATGCCTGTGCATCGCTGGTTACCGGCGGCCATGGTCGCGCCAACACCTGTGAGCGCGCTTCTGCATGCTGTTGCCGTTGTTAAGGCTGGGGTGTTCTCGGTCGTCAAAGTCATTGTCTATGTATTCGGGTTAGATCTGTTCAGTGGCGACGCGACTAGCTGGGTTGTGTATGCGGCCGGATTTACGGTTCTAGTGGCCTCGATTATTGCTCTTGGCCAGGATAACTTGAAACGTCGGCTCGCGTATTCGACGGTGAGTCAGCTCTCCTATGTTGTACTTGCTGCGGCAATGGCGACGCCACTCGCCATTATTGGCGCTGCAATGCACATCACGGCTCATGCGTTTGGCAAGATCACGTTGTTTTTTGCAGCTGGTTCCATTTATACAGCCGCGCATAAGACTGAGATCAGCCAGCTGAATGGCATCGGTAAACGTATGCCGTTTACAATGGCGGCCTTTACGATTGGCGCTCTCAGTATGATTGGTGTGCCGCCGACCGCGGGCTTCCTTGGAAAGTGGTATATTTTGTCTGCAGCGATGGAATTGAAGGACTGGTTCGTGCTCTTCGTAATCTTCGTGAGTACGTTACTGAATACCGGTTACTTCGTGCCGATTATCTATCGCGCGTTTTTCAAGGCTGAAAATGTGCCGCCTGCTCACGAACACGGTGAAGCGCCATGGCCAGTCGTGTTAGCCCTGAGCCTTACAGCCCTAGGGACACTTGCATTATTCATATTCCCTGAGGTGCCGTTGGCGTTGGCGAAAGCACTGGTGGGGCAGATCTTATGAGCGAACAAAAGAATACGCACTGGTTAGACAATCCCGAAACGCCCAAGCGCTTGTGGACTGGGTTTGCCATCGTGCTCGTTCTTCTTGTCATCGCAGAGCTGTTTGTGACCCATCATCACAAGGGGTTCATGTTTAACTTTGGCTTTAGCGCCTGGTTTGGTTTCCTTGTCGGCGGGGTGTCGATCGTTCTGTCCAAGGGCTGGAAGAAAATATTGAAGCGGAAGGATATCTACTACGATGAGTAGTCTTCTGTTCCACCCCGCGTTACCGATCCTCATCGGCGCTTTTCTTGTCCTCCGGCTTAACGGTACAGCCCGCAGCATTTTGCTGCTAGGTACACCACTGGTTTCGCTGGCATTAGTGTGGTCGATACCAGCTAGCTTAATAGCTCCTGATGGTGTGGTTATCTCCATACCCTATATGGAATGGACGCTAGAACCGTTTAAGACAGACAAGCTGTCGCGTTTGTTTGCAACTGTCTTCGGGCTTATGGCCTTCGCAGGCAATCTTTATGCTTTGAAGCAAGAGAAGGTCCTCGAGCTTTTTGCCGCCAACATCTACATCGCATTTTCCCTTGGTGTGGTGTTTGCTGGTGACCTCATCACCGTCTTCGTCTTTTGGGAAATGATGGCGTTGGCGTCGTCGACAATTATCTTCTCTGCAGGAACTGACACAGCGCGCGCCGCGGGCATTCGTTATCTGATGATCCACCTTCTTGGTGGTGTAGTCTTGATGGCCGGTATTGCAGGTGAAGTGTCGGCTACTGGCTCTATCGCCTTTACATCAATGTTACCAGATACTCTTCCAAGGGCTTTGATCCTCGCTGGGTTCCTATTGAATACTGGCGCGCCGCCGTTCTCTGCGTGGGTACCTGATTCCTATCCCGAAGCCAGTTATTCAGGAATGGTGTTCCTTTCAGCCTTCACGACCAAGACAGCTGTCTACGTATTGGCACGCGGCTTTCCTGGTGCTGAAATTTTAATTTTTATCGGTCTGTTCATGATTTTCTACGGCATCATTTATGGGCTGTGCGAAAACAACGCTCGGAAGATGCTTGGCTATTCGATCGTGAACCAAGTTGGATTCATGGTAACCGCTATTGGTATTGGTAGCGCGTTGGCCATCAATGGGGCTGTGGCCCACGCCTTTGCGCACATTATCTATAAAGGCTTACTTATAATGGCGACCGGATCAGTCTTTTATGTAACTGGTAAACGAAAGTTCACTGAGTATGGTGGCCTTTTCCGAACCATGCCGTTGACGGCAATTTGCTGCATCATCGGTGGGTTATCAATATCGGCCTTTCCATTTACGTCTGGCTTCGTCTCTAAGGCTATGACCGCTGAAGCGACTTATGTCGGCCAATACTATTGGGTCTGGTATCTGTTAGCGGCGGGTACCGCGGGCGTTTTTCTTGATGTGGGAATCAAGCTTCAGTACTTCGTATTCTTTGGTAAGGATTCTGGCCAACGCCCACCGGAGCCACCGTTACACATGCGTGCAGCGATGGTCTTCTTCGCTATTCTTTGTGTGGGTATCGGTGTAGCGCCTCAGCTATTTTATCAGTTGCTCCCGTATGCGCAGGATTACGAGCCGAATACGCCAGACCATATCGTGACTCAATTCCAGATTCTTCTGTTCTCTGGGGCGGCGTTCTTCTTGTTCCTCAAGTATTACGGCTGGCATCTCGTCAACAGTTTGACGTTGGATTTTGATTGGTTCTACCGTGTCTGGGGCCGCAATATTGCGGTGGCATTCACGCAGAACGCTGGCTCAGCGCGTGACAGCATTATTGATGATTTGTCGAAGGGTGCGAAGCAAACCATTGACAGGATTTATCATCGTCACGGACCGGCAGGTGTGCTTGCGAGAACGATGCCGACGGGTCGGATGGCTTTCTGGGCCATTGTTATGCTTGCGGTTTACCTGTTGGTCGATTTTGCCTTTATGTAAAGCCGGTTACTTAGGGTAAGGTGGGCTTATGATTACTGCATTCGTTCGATTCCTAAGCCTTTTTTTCCTCACGTTTATTGCGGTGCCGGCAGACGCTCAGTTTTTGCGTCCACACGAGCCATTTGACTCGAGCAAGGCTCAAAGTTTGCCATTTACGCCTGGAGAGATCGTTGTCTTGGGTGAGGACGGGCAAGAAACTCATTCGTTTCAATTTGAAGTTGCAGGTACTGACCCAACCAGATCTATCGGGTTGATGCATCGCGCTGAGATTTCTGAAGACCGCGGCATGTTGTTTGATTTTAAGCGAGATCGAAAAGTCGGGATGTGGATGCGTAACACTTTCATTCCCCTGGACATGCTTTTCCTCAGTTCTGATGGTGCTGTTGTGACGATTGCCAAAAACACCGTTCCACATTCGGAGAAGACGGTGTCCTCTAGGGTACGTGTCCGTTCAGTTCTCGAGCTTAAGGTAGGCACGGTGGCGCGTCTTGGCATCAAGACTGGAGACAGTGTCAAACACGCGATTTTTGAGAGCTACGACTAAGGCGATACGATCAGGGAAATTCTCAATGAATAGAATTTATTATTTGGGCTTTCTCGCATGCCTGTTCTCAGCTCAAGTAGCACCGAGTCTTGCGCAGCCAAACGAGTCTTCTAGGTTCGTCAATCTGCGTGACCTTAACCTTCCCGTCCAGTCTGATGTTGTCGCCGAGCTTTACCAAAAGGAATGTGCGGTCTGCCATGGTGAAACTCTTGGCGGTGGTGCTCAGGGCACCGCGCTGGTGGGTATTGACCTTCAGCATGGAAAGGCGGTCGTAGATATTGCAAAAAGTACTGCTGAAGGGTTTGCTGACAAGGGCATGCCGGCGTGGTCGTCGGTTATGGAAGAGGACCAGATTTGGGCTCTAGCCCTATATATTACGGAGCAGCGTCAGGGAACAAACCTGGATGATTTCCGATATAACGCTCCGCTCGTTATCCCCACGGACGTGGTCGTAAGCGAATTGCATGACTTTACGGTCGAAATCGTCATCCAAAATTTAGATCCGTTACCGTTTAGTATCGAGCCATTACCGGATGGTCTCCTCTTACTGTCGGAAAAGAGACGTGGCATCAGCATCGTTTCGCAGGATGGAACTCAGTCTAAACTGATTAGCGGCACGCCCGAGGCTTACGACGATTCTTTCTATTTTGTCGGGCAACCGATGGGGCTCGGGTGGATGATGGACGTGGTCCTTCATCCGGACTACGAGACCAACGGATGGGTCTATCTTCACTTCGGTGATCGCTGCTCCGATTGCAATGAGTGGAGTCGGTTGTCTGGGCAACCCGTTTCCATGAATAAGGTGGTGCGTGGGCGTATCAAAGACGGAGCTTGGGTCGATGAGGAAACGATCTGGGAATTCAGTAAAGAAACCTATACGCAAATGCCCGAAATTGCCGTAGGTGGGCGGATCACGTTTGATGACCAAGGGTACATATATTTTGGTGTCGGTATGAAGGGGCCGCTGGAACATATCGGAGTTCAGGATCTCTCGCTTCCCTACGGTAAGATCATGCGTCTCCATGACGATGGCAGAGTTCCTTTGGATAATCCCTTTGTGGACAATCCCGATGCCGTCCAAGCGATTTGGACCTATGGGCACCGCAACCCACAAGGTCTTGAATTTAATATTGAGAGGAACCAGTTGTGGAGTTCTGAAATGGGACCGCGCGGGGGAGATGAGATAAATCTTATACAGCCCGGTTTGAATTATGGTTGGCCACTCATATCCAACGGGGTCAACTATGACGGCACACCCATCATATTCGGCGAGGTACTTGGTATCGAGTTCGACCCTGCTGACATGGTTCAGCCGGTTGTTGATTTAACGCCGGCACCCGCTGTGTCGAGCTTTGTTTTCTACCAGGGTGAAATGTTCCCTGAGTGGAACGACAGCATCATTGTCGGAACATTACGCGCAAGTGACTTGCTTCGTATCGTTGTTGAAGATGGTGAGGTCTTGAAAACCGAAGTGCTTCTGGAAGACGTGGCTCGATTTCGAGATATAGAAGTTGGCCCGGATGGTGCGCTCTATATTCTGCTAGAGCATGACACTGGCGGGCAGATTATTCGGCTGGTGTCGACAGATAGGAATGCTTCCCTCCATTGACCTAGCGTTTTCTCGCTAGTGTTAACCCGTCGCCAATCGGAATCATGCTCACCGTCACACGTTTATCCACAGATACGAATTCATTAACCGCACGAATAGCCTCGGTATCAGCACGGAGATCCATTGGGTCTGCAACGCTGCCGCCCCACAACACGTTGTCGATGCCTATAATACCCCCGGGTCGTATGAGTTCCAGCGCCGCTTCGTAGTAGGCTAGGTAGTTGCCTTTGTCGGCATCTATGAACGCGAGATCGAAGCTGTTCTGCTCTCCGCTATCGAGCATCCCTTTCAGGCTATCTAGGGCGGGGGCTAAGCGTAGGTCAATCTGCTCAGCAACTCCTGCTTTCTGCCAATGTTCCTCCGCAATCGCGGTGAATTCCTCGCTTACATCAAGTGCGACGATCCGGCCTCCGGGTCCCATGGCCTTTGCTATTGTCAATGCGCTGTAGCCGGTGAACACACCAATTTCTAAGTATCTCTTCGCGCCGACCAGTTCGGCCAACAGAGTCATAAATTGCCCTTGCTCCGGCGAAATTTGCATCATCGCCACCTTAGTTGAGTCTGGGTGCGAGGTAGTTGCTTCGCGCAACGCCAGTTGATCCAAGTCTTCGCGCATTCCGACTGTTCGGAGGTATTTTAGGACAGACTCATTTAAACCTATGGAGGAAGATGACATAGCCGTGTCCTATCAAACGTGATCGCGCCAGAGTGATTACTATACGTTGCTGTGGATATTTTTGTCCGATACGCTTTCATATCAATTGTTCATTGGAGAAGAGCCGGTCTATGACACCTAGACGAGGATATGCTGAGGGGCCTTTTGGGCAAATCCACTTCCAAGATACTGGAGAGAACAGGACCACGCTCGTTCTCTTCTCCCAGTCTCCCTTAACCAGTGGCCAGTTTGACTATGTCTACCCGCTGCTTGCACAAGTAGGGGTTCGGACTATTGGCATCGATACGCCTGGGTTCGGGATGTCCGATCCGCCACCGAGTCCGCCGGTCATTGGTGATTTTTCAACATCAGTACCTGCGGTTCTAGACCATCTGGGAATAAAAGCGGCGCACGTCGGCGGCCACCACACCGGATGTAAGATCGCGATGGAAGCTGCCATCGCCTATCCAGATCGCGTGCTTTCTGTCGTGTTGTCTGGCCCTGGACCCATGAGTCGAGAAGAGCAGCGGACCTACATCGATACTGTGCTTGAGGAAGAGAAATCCTACTCGGCTAAACCTGATGGCACACATTTGTCGGATATGTTCGTAAAACGTCTGCCGTGGATTAAGGATCACCCCGATGGTCTAGACCTTTGCACTGGTTACATCGTCCAGCAGCTCATGGGGCGCGGCCCGTTTTGGTACGGTCACCATGCGGCGTTCAATTACGATGGTGCTGCGGCGATGCAAAAAGTTACTCAGCCCGGTCTCGCGCTATTTAACACGGGTGACATGCTGTATCCCTTAGCGGAGAAGACGAGAAATCTCTGCCCGCATTTCGCTTATGCAGAAATTAAAGGTGGTGGTGTGGATATCACAGATCAAGACCCCGAGGGCTGGGTGAGGGAAGTGACTAACTTCCTCTCTTCCCAATATCTCTCCTAAACTCGATGACGCTTGGTGATTAGGTGTCTAGGAACGGCCGCATGGCATCTGCGACATTCTGCGGACCGGCCTTGAAGCCTTCCATAGGCAAATAGCTAAGTTCAATTAACGGGGTTTTACGCGGGGCGCCTGCGGCTTCAGGTTTCGCCGAAAGCACGTGGACTTGGCCGTGCG
The DNA here is from genome assembly GCA_028822445.1 of Rhodospirillaceae bacterium. Lineage (GTDB taxonomy): Bacteria > Pseudomonadota > Alphaproteobacteria > Rhodospirillales > Rhodospirillaceae > WLXB01. The sequence continues at coordinate 120,157 of JAPKDQ010000004.1, forward strand.
GCTGTTGACGTAATGTTTATAAATGTTGATGTCTGCCATAGCATTACGCCTCGTCTAAGAACGGGCGCACGATCGATGCAATGCGCTCCGGTGCTATGCACCAAGCCAAGCCATCCAGGTCCATCAGATCTACGAAGGTTCTGTTTTGAATCATCTGGCCTGCAATTCGCGTTGGGTCAGCAAGTACTTCATTAAGAATGGGGAGTAGAACCGACTGTCTAAGTGCGCTGAGAACAGGGTCGGGGTTATAGCGGAACACTGCATCAAACCCGTAGTGAGACTTCGTGCCAGCGCGTAGGCGCTCGACAAACATTTCTAAATTCCTGTCCTTGGACACGCCGAAGTCTCGGTTAAGAACACTGTTCGTGTATGAGACAGCCATATAGTTAGGGTCCGAGAAATATGGGCGAGGCTGTCCGTACTGAACCCGCTTCGCTGCCCGCTCATCTTCTGGGTAGTAAGGTATGCCCGGCATGACGAGACGCCGGACGAGATTGGGTCGTTGCCGTGCTATTTCCATAGCAACGAAATTCCCGGTGTGAAAACCGAGGATATCAACGGGGCCTTTGCCATCAGGTCCAAAGCCAAGGTCTTCAAGCGCTTCCAGAACGCTGCGACCATAGTCTTCCATATCTGGAATGGAAGGCGGGGCATCCGAGCCGCCATAGCCCGGCGTATCTGGTGAAATGACTAAACGGTCAGTCGCCATGACAGCTTGAAATTCTTTGTAATAGGCGCCGGACGCAGGGCTTTGGTGCATGCAGACCAAAGGGGTGAGTTCTCCAGGGCCAGATATTGGTTCAGCCATCCAGAAGTGAACTTGCCCCCAGCCACCGCGGGCGTATTCTCGCCAAGTTTTGACGCCGGAGGGTTCTGAAAACGCTTGTCCGGCCCCTATAGGACTGAGTGCCGCGATAGATGCGGAAGCGGCCAATATCTCGCGTCTTGACACTTTCATGCCTATAAATCCTAATGCGGTAACCAGGGCATGAAGAGTGCCAGCCTTTCTCAACTGCGGTCAACGAAGGTTCTCGCGCAAAAATCGTTCAGAAAGCTTGCTAAAACCGGCGTCGACCCTTAGATAACCTGGTGTGTCGGGGTGTAGCGCAGTCTGGTAGCGCGCCTGCTTTGGGAGCAGGGGGTCGGAGGTTCGAATCCTCTCGCCCCGACCACTTAAATCGACCCACGACTGGGTCTAGTGAAGTGCGAGGATGTGGTAATGGGTGCTGAAGTGCGCATTTACAAGCCTTCGAAAACTGCGATGCAGTCCGGTCGCTCTAATACCAAAGAATGGATTTTGGAATTTGAGCCATATGACGGATTGAAGCTTGATCCACTCATGGGGTGGTCTGGATCACAGGATACCTCTCGGCAGCTCAAGATGCGCTTTCCAACAAAAGATGACGCCATAGCCTATGCAAAGCGCCGTGGCCTAACGTATCGAACACAAGAGCCAAAAGAACGAATCCTCCAGTTGAAGACCTACGCGGATAATTTCGCTTATAAGCCCGCTTCTTAGGACCCGTAGCTCAACTGGATAGAGCACTCGCCTTCTAAGCGAGATGTTGCAGGTTCAAGTCCTGCCGGGTCCACCATTACTTCTAATAAAGCTAATAATTAAAATTATTTATGTGGTTATTAAAAAGCTTAACCATCTTCTGTATCGTCCTTTTCGAAATGGAGACCTCAGAGAGGGATACCCCTATGACCGCGAAGTTTCTGATCAATCAGAATTGTTAGGGTTCGCGTTTCCAGGATTAAACTAAGGTGCTCTGGACCAAGTGGGTAAATTCAAACCAGCATCGATCATCCTACTATTAATCGCCCGTCTCTAGTTCTACCCGATTATAGGGGCGACCAACTATGTAGGTGGTGTTCAGCTTTGGTGTGCAATTGATGATTTTTATGTGCTTACTTACAGTGTCATGCCACCACTCAGCGGGTTGCACAATAAGGTGAGCGTTGCGACCATCTTGTAGGATCTTCTTGGCCGGATCATTGTGGATGATTAGGAACGCCGCTTTCCTCGAAAGTGCCGCAATGTCCGAGAGAACGTGATATAATAGCTCTGGTTCGATGTGTTCCATGACATGCGAGCTAAAGACTATATCGGCTGGTTTCGCGGGGGCATCTTTTCCAATTATGGCCGGGTCATACTCAGTGACAGCGATAGGGCTGCCAATGGACCTAAGGGCCGTTTTTAAGGTGCCTTTCCCACAGCCATAGTCGAGCAATGTCGAGCACCCCAACTTCTCACAAACCATGTTTGCATCTTCTGCATACCGTTGGCCTGAAATCCCATAGGCCGGGTTTTTGTGCAGACCAGTATTGAGGGCGCGGTAGTCTTTTGAAATTAACATGGTCTTTTATTAGCACCCCTAATATCGTTTTGGAAATAGGACGGTTTCAATGTTAGTTTGGGTGCGGCATCCGGGTATACCTCGGGCTCCTTAATTTCTTTGAGTTGATATTTTTATTATGTGTAGAATCATACAGCTGATTAGTTAGGTTGGGTAATCTATAATGACTGATCTCACGGACACTTCCGCGCGTAAAGCCCCGGCTCCGATCCTCAAGCCAGTCTTTATCCCGGCTGCAGGTATAATCGCTCTTATCGTCGTTTTAACAGCGTTTTCACCAGAGCTCGCCGGCGGCATCTTCAACAGGATGAACAGCTGGATTGTGGAAACTGTCGGGTGGTTCTATGCCCTCAGTGTCAGTGTAATTCTGGTTACCTGTCTGTTCTTAGCGTTTAGCAGTCTCGGTCAAATACGCTTGGGACCAGATCATTCAAGGCCCGATTACAGTTACACATCTTGGTTTGCGATGCTGTTTTCCGCAGGGATGGGAATCGGACTTTTGTTTTTCGGCGTGGCCGAACCGATTATGCACTACGCAGCTCCGCCTGAAGGATACCCTGAGACCTGGCAATCAGCGCGTGCGGCAATGGAAATAACGTATTTCCATTGGGGACTGCATGCCTGGGCGATCTATGTCGTAGTGGGTATGTCGCTGGCTTACTTTAGTTTCCGGTGTGGACTACCTCTGACAATTCGTTCGGCCTTGTATCCGATTATAGGGGAACGCATTTACGGGCCAATTGGTCATGCCGTTGATGTGTTTGCGGTCATTGGTACTTTGTTTGGGGTTGCCACATCACTCGGTCTTGGGGTCTCTCAGGTTAACGCCGGTTTATCCTATCTGTTTGGGTTGCCGACAGGAACATCTGTTCAGATTACACTGATCGCACTAATTACAGGTGCAGCGACGCTTTCGGTGGTCTCCGGGCTGGATAAGGGCATCAAGCGACTATCGGAATTGAATATGCTGCTGGCATGCGTGCTACTTGTATGTGTGATCGCGGCGGGTCCGACTTTGCTAATTTTTAATAGTTATGTCGAAAACCTTGGTAATTATCTGCAGACCATGTTCCATCGCAGCCTTGACCTCAAGGTGTATGAAGATGGCGATGCTTGGCTCGGCTCGTGGACGATTTTCTATTGGGGTTGGTGGGTTAGCTGGTCACCTTTCGTCGGTATGTTCATTGCCCGCATCTCTCGGGGCCGAACGGTACGCGAGTTTGTGCTGGGGGTGTTATTGGTTCCCAGCCTCGTATCGTTCCTGTGGTTCACAGCGTTTGGCAATAGCGCACTATTCCTTGAGTTGGCAGGAGATGGCGCAGGTATTGCAGTTGCCGTGTCGGAGAATATGCCGGTCGCTTTGTTCAAGTTTCTCGAGAATCTACCTTTTGCAGAGGTTACCTCTTTAATAGCGATTGTTTTGGTCGTGACATTCTTTGTGACGTCATCGGATTCAGGTTCTCTGGTGATCGATATCATCACCGTTGGCGGCAAGACTAATACCGCCGTTTGGCAGCGGGTCTTCTGGGCCGTATCGGAAGGCTTGGTCGCTGCAATTCTATTGCTAGCCGGCGGGCTCGGCGCGTTGCAGACAGCCACTGTTGCGAGTGCCTTACCGTTCACTGTTGTAGTGCTGTTTGCGACATTCGGGTTGGTTCGCGCGCTTCGCGCTGAGGTCACTAAGCTACATGATGGAGAAATTGTCCCGGACGTTGCAGTTTCCGGCGCTTCCGATATTCCATGGAAAACACGACTTAACGAAATCCTATCGCACCCGACTAAAGCCCGGGTCGAGAAATTTATTGACGAGCGTGTGATTGCTGCGTTGAAAGAAGTGGCGGCTGAAATAGAAAGGCACGATAGCTCAGCACATGCGGTTCTTGATTCTGATTCCGCACAGTTAGTTGTCGGGCATCAGGACGAGGCGAATTTTTACTTTGCGGTGAAACCTAAGGGGTGCTTAAAGCCAGCATTTGCGTTTCCGGAATTCAATCCGGACGATGAACGCGGTGAGCGATTCTATCGCGCGGAGGTGCACCTAGCTGATGGTGGACAGAAATACTGTATCTTTGGATACACCCAAGAGCAGATTATAAATGATGTGCTGAAGCAGTATAATCGGCATATTGAGTACTTGCATATGGTACGGGTTTAGTCTTCCTCACAGCTGGTAATTTTGGGTCCTAAGGCATTCTTTAGGGGTTTAAGAAACGCTTCGAAGTTTCGCCACTGATCCACACCAGATGTATAAATTGGCTGACGCACTTGTTCTGAGCTAGCGGTTCTTACCGTCCGTTCTGTTTTATGGAAATCGATGCAGGCTTGTTCGAATGGCAGGTCGCAATACTCAAGTATTCGGTGCACTTCGGATTCGATATTAGTTACGACGTCTTCGTATTGAACTCTTAACGTCTTGCCGGGCAGGGCGGCATCCCAATGGGCCATCAGATCTACGTAACTTTTGTAATAGCGACTAATCTCATCGAGCCCGTAGGTGAACTCCTGCCCCTCCGCAAAAAGTTGCTTAAAGCCAGAAAAGCAGCATGCCATGGCATCGCGTCGAGCATCGATGATTTTAGCATTGGGCAGAATTAAGTGGATGAGCCCTATGTGCCGGAAGTTGTTTGGCATTTTATCGGTGAATCGTGGCGCGCCTCTGTGATGGATCTCCGTCTCACGCACATAAGCGTCGCCGAATTCCCTGAGTTGGTTAGTGGAGAGCTCTTTTAAAACCGCTGGGTATCTCCGTTCATCTTCAAAGGTCCGGCGGCCACCAAGGCGGTGGGCAAGAGCTGGGATGTTGGGGAGCTCCATCGTGCCTTCCACTTGTGAATGGGAGGCAAGTATTTGCTCCACTAGCGTTGAACCCGCGCGCGGTAGCCCGACTATAAAAATAGGTGCGTTACTGTCTGAGCCAGAACTTAAATGCGACGTAAGGAAGTGGGATGTGCAAATATCGGCCTGTGCTTGAAGCTCCTCTTGCATGCGGTCGGCGTCGTACCGGGTTTGCTTCTTTTTTAGCTGGTTGCCCCGTTCGTAATATAAAAACGAATGTTCGAATTCCCTAGCGTCCTCATGCGCCTTGCCCAGTGCGAAACAAAGGTGAATACGGTCTGTCGTTGTCGTGCCAGATGATTGTTCGGCGCTGGCCATACGGCTGCGTTCATCGTTAGTAAACCGATAAGTTTTAAGGTTAGCCAGGCTCCAGTAAGCATCCCCGAGGTCTGGTTTTATGGCATAGGCGGTCCTGTAGGACTGGACGGCTTCCTTTTGGCGGCCGACTGTTTTAAGCGCGTGCCCTTTGACTATGTGCACATGAGCGTTGGCAGGCACTTTATTTAGCACCGACTCATAGATGTCTAGCGCACCCTGGAATTGACCCACCGCAGCGCATTCATTGGCGTACAGAGTTTCTAACGCAGGGTTCTCCGGGTCTGAATCATAGAGAGCCCGTGCTTGCTCCAGTGCCCGTTCAAATTTCTGACGGCGGTGTAGGACGTTGACATAGTCTACCCTGGCACTGCGGTTGTGGGGCTCGAACTCAACGCAGCTTTCGAGCAAGAACTCGGCGTCATCCAAGACGTGGAGACGGGCGCCAATGTCTGCCAGCAATCGCATCGCTTCGACGTTTCTCTTGTCGTTTTGTAGGAAACTGCGGCAGATCTGTTCCGCTTTCATCAATTTGCCTTCGTGAATAAAGCTCAGAACGCTGACTAATACAGGGGGAAGCGCCTTTAACCGTTCGGCTTCTTGTTGAGCTGCTTTTGAGGCGTTGTGATCACCTTCGGCATATCGCATTGCACTGAGGTATTGCCAGCTTGCAATCAAACCCGGGTTGAACGTGACAGCGTGCTCATAAGCTACTGCAGCGGCATTTGTATTTCCCAACTGTCGATGAACGTGACCTTCCTCTTGATAGGCCCGACCATAGTCGGGCTCCACTCTTTTTAAGTGTCCAATAGTCTTGAATGCGTCGTCATGCTTGGACTGATAGCGCCGGCAGACTGCAAGAATATATAAAGCGTCCTTGTCGTCGTTGTCCCCGGCCAGCACTTGTTCCGCTGCAACGGCGGCGGCATCAATGCTGCCAGCCTGCAACAGTGCTTTCGCCTCCTCAACCGTATTCGTTGTTGCGATCACGATCTAAAGCCTTCCTCTCACATGACAATGGGGCAGCTCGCGGGAGCTGCCCCATTATAGATGATCTGCACCCAAGCCCTAAGGCCTGTATGGCAATTTAGTAGTCGTAGGATACTCGCAAGCCAACCGTGCGCGGACGGTTCGTCGTAATACGACGGATATCGTCCTGAACGTTGATGTTCAATTCGGCACGCTTATCGGTGAGATTCTGAACGAACAGCTCGATGTTCCAGTTTTCAGTCGATGCGCCGACAGATAAATCTGAAGTGAAGTAGCTGCTCTGCTGCTCGCGTTCCGCTGTTATCAACGAACTAAAGCTAGAATCTGCATACTGTGCTGCCAACTGTCCATAGAAGTCGTAATCCCCGACTGGCAGGACATAACGTGCACGGAATGTACCCTGAAATTCAGGTGTCAGGGGCAATGCGCTGCCCGCAGGTGTAAGCTCAATAACCTGGGCGTTCACGGCAGTAACTTCAGTATCGTTATAAGAGAATGCGCCGAACAGTGTAAGGTTATCAGTCGCCTGCCAAGCCACATCGGCTTCAACTCCCATGATCTCAGCATCTGCAGAATTCTCGATAAAGGTGAGGATAGAAACGTTCTGCGGGTCAAACCGCTTTACTTGGATGTCTGTCCAATCGATGAAGTAAGCGCTACCATTAAAACGCAATGAGTTGTTTAGGAAGCTTGTTTTCCAGCCAAACTCATAGTTTTTGACATCATCAGTTTTATATATGCTCTTAACGCCAGGGAACGCCGGGTTGCGTGATGCTAGGCCGCCACCGCGGTTCCACCCGCCAGGACGGTACCCCTCGGAGTAAGTCACATATAACAGATTGTCATTTAACGTGCGGTAGCTGACAGAGCCTTTGAGGATCACGTCATCGGAAGAGAGCGGCTCAAGTGTATGGCCACCAGACACATCGTAATCCCGGCCCCCACCGGCAGTGAAATTGGATGAACCGAACAGGTCAAGTTCGAGGTCGTAATAGCGTGCCCCAACCTTAGCAGAAATTTGATCGGTAAAGTCGTAGGTGACCTCACCAAAGACCGCGGTTTGTTTCTCCGACCTTGTGACGTCGTTATAGAAGCCGATACTGCCTGAGCGTGGATTTGGGTTCACGCTGCGGTTTGAGGGCGCCAAAGGCGCTTTAGGATTGGGAAAACCAAGCAGAGAGCGGTCAAAGTTAGAGAAGTAATTGAAGTCGTCTTGTGCTTCGATCTTGAAGTCGTCGTAGAATACACCGGCTGTAATGCGTAGGGAGTTTTCCTGCGGAGTATTAAACCGGAATTCGTGCGTGTTGCGAGTTTGGCCCTGAATCCCTTGGAAGCCCTTGGCCGGATTGAAGCACTCGCGAACGGCGTCGTACGTACAGGTGTAATACGCGATATACGCGCCAGCATTGTTGTATCCGGTGTAGTCTATTGACTGTTCTATATCTCGGTTTAGGTATGCTCCGGTATACACAACGTCGAGCATTGCCATGCGGCCTTCGACGGTCCATGAGGTTTGGTTGAACTCATCGCGCAGGTTGTCTGGAAAGAAGCGCTTCACTTGCAGGTCACCAACTTCTGGATCGTAGTCGAACACTCCGTCAGCGCCGAGTTCCTGGCGAGAGTGTTGCACCAAAACGTCCCAGTCTGGAGTTACAGACCACTTCAGCCCCAGGCGCATACCCTTATAAAAACTGTCGTTGAAATTTTTCTCTGTAATACTCCCATTGCTCGCGCTCACGAACGTTGCATTCATGCCACTGCTTATTTGGGCGAGTGGATTAACGCTGGGGTCGATCGAGAACGTGCCTTCAACGTTGTCGATGTAGCCTCCTAGCTGGACGCTATAGACCGCAGCACGGAAGGCAAGCTTGTCTTCTATAATAGGGACATTGATGTAGGCTTCGACAGCTTCACTCATATCACCACTTTTGGTGAACTCAGTGCTAGAATCGAAACCGGCCTGGAACTCATTAAGTTGTGGCTTATTCGTAATTAGACGAACGGTGCCAGCCTGTGAGCTTGCGCCGAACATTGTGCCCTGTGGTCCTGGCAAGACCTCAATGCGCTCCATGTCCGCAGCGTAAACGTCCAAATTGCGGCCCGACGCCGTCACTGGTTGTTCGTCTAAATAAAGCGCGACGTTCGGCGTGGAGCCCTGAGTTCCGGATAATTGTACGCCAATCTGTTCGACGGCCATCCCTCGGATGAAAACCGTTGATTGACCGGGGCCGCGACCAGCGAATGTAACATTCGGTAGGAATCTGACATAATCATCAAACGTGTCGATGCCTTGTTCTTGCATACTTTTGGCGCTCAACGCCTGGACTGCAATCGGCACATCCTGAAGGTTTTCCGAACGCTTGGTCGCCGTCACGATGATCTCGGGGATCGCTGACTGTGCTTGAACGGTTTGTCCGCTGAGCAAGACTGCAGCGGAAGATAGAAGTGCATATTTTAGTGGTTGCGTGCCAAACATTGACTGCTCTTTTCTTTTTCTTAATAAGGCTGTGGATCCGCAAAAAAAGTGGATTTGAATTTTTTGGGCGGTGCAAACAGAAATTTAGTCTGATTACTATAAAATTATTTTATATATATATTGTATTTTAGTCTATTTGGTCAACAGTAAGTGTTTGTTCTAATTGTTGATTTTAATAACAGCAGTTAAAAACCCATTATACGCATATGCAATTACCATCACTCAGTTATCTGATTTTTCAATAATTGTGGTGTTACTTCAGGCTGAGTATGTAGATGTCTCACCTCTTCTCGATGTGGGGACTGTTTTAGTGAATACTAATACAAAAGAGAATCAGGTGATCAGGACTATGCTAACCACGGTAGCGAGAAAGTTTTATGGGTGCTTTGATTGCTTGGGGGAATATTCTTGTTTTATCGCATGATTGGCACATCTGTGTTAGCAGCATTTTTATTTATCCATACGGTTTCGTCAGACCCCGTGCACGCACAGCGAGCCGGTGAAAATGCGGTTGCTGAGGCGGATGATGCCTTCGGAACTGTGATCGGGAATGAAGAAATTGGGCTCTATTCGTCGACAAATGCTCGTGGCTTTAGTCCTAGCCAAGCAGGGAACTTGCGTATCAACGGCCTTTTCTTTGACCAGGCAGCAGCCCCGAATGTGCGCGTTCGGCGTGGATCAACCATTCATGTCGGCATCAGCGCGCAGGGCTACCCGCTTCCAGCACCGACCGGTGTAGTAGATTTTAAATTACGGGTTCCTGGTGACCGTTACGTCACTAGTGTACTTGTATCTGAGGGGGCACTCTTTTCCTATGCCAGGCATAACGCGGAAGTCGATACGCAGGTTCCGATTGTAAAGGGCGTGCTCAGCATTGGGGCCGGATTGGGCTACAAGCGCAACACCGCACATCAGTTTGCGGTGGGCGACGAGGGGTACAGTGCAGGCCTCATTGCTCATTGGACACCAAACGATACGGTCTCAGTTATTCCGTTCTACAGCTACTCCAAGACGAGTGCTGTTGGAGGAGACAGGCCGCGTATTTTTCTTGGTGACAACGATCCGCCAGATTTTCGCGCAGAGGACATCACCAGCCCAGACTGGGTTTTTTTTGGATTTCGGCAACACAACTATGGCTTTGTTAGTGAGGTAGCGCTGCCGGATGGCTGGATGCTGAAAGCGGGCCTTTTTCGTTCGGTTAATAATACACCCAGGTCTTTTACTGCTTTTGTATTAGGTGTCGATGCACTGGGGGAGGGTGACTATGCGATTTCGCAATCGCCGCCGAGCTATACTCGATCGACATCAGGAGAAATTCGCCTTACGAGATCTTTTGTAGAAGGTGTTCGTAAGCACACGATATATTTAAATACCCGTGCCCGTGACCGCGGCAGGGCCTTTGGCGGCGGTGACCTTCAACATTTCGGTAAAGTGATATTGGGGGCCTTTCCTGAACTTACTGAGCCACAGTTTCAAACGACGGCACCTTCGGAATCAACGACCCGCCAGGTTACTGGTGGCATCGCCTATGAAGGAGTCTGGCAGGGTGTTGGCCAGTGGAGCATGGCGCTACAACGAACGTCGTACAAGCGGACGCAGGCGCGCGTGGGTTGGGCGCCTATTGAAGGACGCAAGTCGCCCTGGTTGTACAATGCTGCTGCCGCCGTTTTTCTGACACGCGATTTAGCTGCTTATGCCAGCTACACACGTGGCATTGAGGAATTGGGTTCGGCGCCAGGAAATGCGGTCAATCGCGATGAAGCTGTGCCCGCTGAATTGACTCTCCAAGTCGACGCTGGCTTACGCTATCAGATAACACCAGATTTGAGTTTGGTTGCAGGCCTCTTTCAAATCGATAAGCCGTATTACGCGATCGACCAAGACTTACTGTTTAGGCAGCTTGGTACGGTTAGACACCAAGGCGTTGAACTTTCATTGGCGGGCTCAGTGACAGACTCTCTAACTCTGGTCGCGGGAGCAGTGTTTCTGCAGCCTCGTATTGCAGAGACCTCTAATGGAGGCGCTAGAACTGAGCTAACGGCCGTTGGGCCCATACCACGCCTTATTCGAGTCAACATCCAGTATCGGCCTGCGGCGGTGCAAGGCTTAGCATTGGATGCCAAGGTTGAGAGCGTCTCATCACGATATGCAGACGTTAGTAATTCCCGCCGCTTGGCAGGTGCGATTACACTAGATGCCGGGGTTAGGTACACGAGAACTATTTCAGACGTGCCGGTCCGGTTTCGTCTTCAAGGCCGCAATTTGACCAACATCCGCAGCTTCACACCAAACGCGTCTACTCAGATCCGTCCTTTTGAGGCCCGTCGGTTTGAGTTGTCTGTTGCAGCAGATTTCTAGACATTTGATGCGCGTGCTAAAAGGTAGGCTGAGATTTTCACTCAGCAGATGACTAAGTCTATTTGGCAGTCTTAGCTAACTCATCACCGCTTTTTCAAAGCCAAAGGGGCACAGTTTCGCTATTATGGCGCAAACTAGACTGCTATTTAGTTCACTGAATAATATACTAGATGCAAGCTGCGAGAATCATACGATGAAGAAGATCGATAGCCTATTTGAGCAAACCCAAGACGAATACTTGCGCACGCGTTACGTGGCGAACCTCCAAAATCATGCAATGATGAACCTAAGGTTTGATGTACGTAATGCATACGAGAAATCCGTTCGACCTGAATTCGAACGCGAAAATGGGCGTAGCCCCGAGACTGGCCACGAAATCTATAAGGCCATTGGCAATAACTTGTTTTTTCGTTCTTACAGCTCGATCCGCTATAACGCTCAAGAAATGATGCCTCGGTCAAAACAAGCTGCTGTTGAGAGAAACCTCCAGCAGATGATTGATGCCGCGCGTGACATCGCTATTGAGAACCCGGCGGGTGGAACACTTAAGACAGACTCAGACCTTGAGATGCCAAGTTACATTACGGCGGTCGACGTTCACTTAACGCCAGGGGGGTATCACACCGAGTTTACTAAGGACGATGTTGCCCAAGGCATTTTGCTTGGTTCAGGGCACGCGGGCCCACCTATTAACCCTGGAAGAGTTTTTGGTAGTGTCGGCCATTCAATTAGTCCTTGGCTAAAGCACACATTTCCCGACTTTTCTCCATCGAATATTCTAGACCTGGGAACGCAAGGCGGTAGTAACCTGATAGCCTATGGCAAAGAATTTCCTGGGCTTGAACTGCACGGCATAGACATAGCGGCGCCTAGCTTAAGATACGGCCATGCTAAGGCTGAGCAGGCGGGTGTTAAGATGCATCTCAGCCAGCAAAACGCAGAAAAACTGGACTATCCAGACTCTTCATTTGACCTTGTCGTTTCCAGCTTTTTTCTCCATGAGGTTGCAGTTCCGGCAACAAGGAGAATCATTGCTGAAGCGTTTCGTGTGCTTCGTCCGAACGGCATAATGATCAATTTAGAATTGCCTCCGCATAAGTCATGTGAGCCCTTCATTGACTTTCTTTTTGATTGGGACTGTAACCATAACAACGAACCAAACTTTAGAAATTTCCGGTCCCAAGACCCCACGAAGCTTTTAATTGAATCTGGTTTTTCAGATGACTCTACGTTCGAGAAAACTATCCCAGACGTGGCGACATTCTCCAAAGAGCAGTATGCAGATTTATTGAGCGGGAATACTGAAACACCGCTCCACGGGAGAGGTGGATGGTTCGTTTTTGGTGGTAAAAAGAACTAAACTGTCAAGGACGGTTCGGTTTCTGCCTGGCTTGATCCGTTTTGTTATCGTATTAGTTAGTAATAGCCCTGCCCACTCGTCGGTCAGATAGGATCTTAATTGCTTAAATGTGGCCATAAGGCCTAGGTCAAAATTGATCCAGCACGGCTAACCATGCGTAAGTATAGTTTACGAAAGACCATATCAGGCGGCAGGACATAGACGATGACGGGTGCTACACCAGAACAGATCTCGGATAAGCCAGCTGCAGAGATGAGCAGTTCTATTGGGCTCGCCTGGGGTGTGGCATTTTGCGTTGGTTATACGGCGCTGATCTATCTTCTTAAACCGATGTTGCCGCAGATTGATTTCGCGCCTGATACCGGATTTGCACACTATTTTTGGAAGCTGCCTGATCCGACATTCTGGTCGCGTGCGACGGCTTGGGGTGGTTACATCGTCCACCAAGTTACGATCTGGGGAATGATCTACTATGCCCAGACTAATAAACTGTCTTACACAAAGGCCCTTCAGCCGATTAACATACTTATCCTTGGCGCGAATGCTTTCTTCGTATTGCTGCACCTGCTGCAAACGCACATTTGGTACGATGGTACGGCGCAGGATACTCATATAGTGACGTCTCAAGGGGCTGTGATCATCATGTTAGTGATGATCCTGATTATGGAAAATAAGCGCCGCGGATTGGCATTCGGAAAATCGGTTGGGTTTTTGGCTGAGCCTGGACGTGTGATGCGTAAGTACCACGGCTACATCTTTTCCTGGGCTGTGATTTATACATTTTGGTATCACCCCATGGAGGCTTCGGTCGGTCACCTTATGGGAACCTTTTATACATGCATGATTATGCTACAGGGCAGCCTCATATTCACGCGGGCCCATGTGAATAAGTACTGGACTGGAACTCTTGAGTTCTTTGTTGTGATCCATGGCACGATTGTTGCGCTGATGCAGGGGAATGGGCAGTGGGGACAGTTCTTTTTCGGTTTCTTTGCGATGTTCGTAATCACACAAATGCATGGCCTGGGCCTCAGTAAGTGGCTTCGGTGGGCTTTCATCGGGTCTTATTTGGGTGCCATTGGTATCGTATATGGCTCTAGAGGTTGGGAGACTATGTTAGAGATTCCCCGTGTACCTGCCGTCGAGTATGGTCTTGTGTTCATCTTTGGGGTGGTCGTTTGGCTAGGTATTTGGGTGCTGGCCCGATATACTAAAACTGATAGCGCGAAAGCTTAACAATAGTCATTTTTGTGTATCGAACCCCGCGACCACGGCGCGGTTGCGGGCTAAAGGGTGGGCGTGTTGGCAAACTAAACCTAGCTATAGTTGGGAATATTTTTCCAGCCGAATAGAGCCGATTATATGTCGCCAGCCATCGAGAACTTCTTCAAGAAAACAGCGAAGATTGAAAGCCAAGAGCTCAGGGCGGTTCTTGTTTCATTTGCATACTTATTCTGCTTGATGGCTAGCTACTATACATTAAGACCTCTGAGAGATGCTCTTGCATCCGAAGTGGCATCTGAGGATCTTAAGTACCTATGGACGGGTACCTTTATCTTCTCTGTGATGGCGGCATTCATATTTAGCTCGCTAGTCTCCCGCTTCAAGGTTTCATCATGTTTGCCTTGGATCTACGGGTTTTTCATCGTTAACATTGGCATTTTTTGGATTTTGATGGGCGCCTACCCATTGGGCAGTTCTGATACTATGGCCGCCCCGGTCTTCAATACGGATGCATTTGTCGTATTCGAAGAAGTGCCAGTTAGCCTGGTAGTTGGTATTGGCTTCTACATATGGCTCAGTGTTTTTAACATGTTTGTTGTCTCTGTATTCTGGAGCTTTCTGGCGGACCGCTATTCTAAAGACCAATCAAAACGCCTCTTTGGTTTTATAGCTGCTGGCGGTAGTGCAGGGGCGGCTATTGGGCCATCAGTGATGGGCCTGGCAACAGCGTTTGATCTCGTAAATGCGAGGGACACGGTCGTCGTTGCAGGAATTATATTATTCATAACTCTTTTTTGTATACACGATCTGACAAAGCAAACGAGCGACGGTCATACGAAAGATGAATCTAAGGGAAAAGTCGGCGGCTCAGCTTGGTCCGGTTTTGCGCTACTATTTAAAGATAAGTACCTGATGGCATTTGCTGTATTCGTTATGTTGTACACCTTTATATCGACGATATTCTACGTAGCTCAGGTTGACCTCGTAAGGGCAGCATTTGATACGCGCGCGGATCGTTACGCTGCAAATGCTATCGTTGATGGTGTTGTTAACGGTTTAGCGATTTTCACTCAGTTGTTTTTAACCTCCAGGGTTGCTGGACGCTGGGGGTTTGTTGTCCTTCTAGCTATTATGCCAGCGTTTATGATTTTTGCATTCTTTGCTCTAAGCGCGTTCCCTGTCCTTATAATGATCTTGGGGTTGCAGGTCGTTCGTCGTGCTGGAAACTATGCCATGACGAGGCCTGGCCGCGAGATGCTATGGACAGTCGTTGATCGAGATCGGAAATACAAAGCTAAGAGTGTTATAGATGGGCCGGTGTATCGTGGCGCTGATCTCGTCAACATCTGGATCGAGAACGGATTGCGGTCTGCTGGGTTTGGATTAGCGCAAATCGCATTAGTAGGAGCGGGCGTAGCAGCTCTATGGACTGGAACGGCTGTGTACCTTGGGAGGGAGGCTGAAAAACGTAAGTCTGAGAACCCAGAAGTCTCAGCGTGAACTGCAACCGTTGAGAAAAACGCAACTAACAAATACTGATATTTCTTAAGTCCTATAAAATCAAAGGGAGAGCACACTATGTTGAAATATTTTTCCATATCGATAATAGCCGCTCTGGCTATGTCAATGTCAGCATTTGCAAATGACCTGGTTGTCGTCGTTGGTGGCACCGGCCAAACAGGTTGGGAAACGGTTAAGGAAGCAGTAGCTCAGGGCTACAAAGTTCGTGCAACGACGACTAACGTTGATCGGGCGAAGGAATCTAAAGGTGAAGACGGCTTTACTTGGGTAAAAATGGATGCGCGGATTCTGGATGACATCAGAGCGGCGTTCATAGGCGCTGACTACGTTATTTCGACTTTAGGAGGCTCTTGCTACGATCCCGGTGGCCCTCGCTCTCCGCGGTACGTTGATTTCCAGGGTGTTGTTAACATGGCTGGTATCTCCAAAGACTACGGCGTTAAGCAGCTCGTCTTGACGTCTGCTCTTGGTGCCGGGCTACCAGATCAACCGCTCAATCAGTTCTGCGATAATGTTCAAATGTGGAAATGGCTTGGCGAAGACTATCTTCGTGATGGGGACCTACCATACACAATCATTCGTCCAGGCGGTCTCGGTACTGACGAGGGCGGCAAGCAAGGTATCGCTATGGCAGGTATTGGCGGATTGAAAGGCAAAGCCGGCGAGATTCAACGCGCTGATGTTGCGAAGGTTTTGGTAGAAGTTTTGGGCAACCAAGGTGCTCTGGGTAAGACCATTGCCATCGGTGGAGATTCGAACAGTAGGCCTGACGAATGGCGCGACACATTTTCTGATTTGCCAGTCGATGGGGCACAAGCACCACCATTTCAACGCGGCCAGGGCGAATGACATCAAGATAGAGGGTTTTTAAAAACCTCCCAGACTTTGGGTCTTGTGATGACTTGAGCGGCTCCACGACGGTGGGGCCTCTCAAACGCCTGAACGCTCTCGTTGCTAGCCCGTGCCTTACAGGGGGGGGGGGGTATCGCAGTCTGTCCTCCCTCAGATCAGGTCACGCGGCACAACCTAACGTCCGAAGTGGCCCTTGACTCGGTTGGCTCGTTTCTTAAATCTCAGTCCTTACTATCAGATTTATACGATTTCAGACGATCTACGGATACAGTGTAATCTCGTTCACTACATATTGAGGTGAGCATGAATTATTGGTTTCGCGAACAAATGGCTATGTACATGGCGTATCATAGTGACGTGCGCAATTGCGCAACTCACTATGTCGGCGTTCCGATGATCCTATTTTCTCTCTTAGTTGCATTATCCGCGCTGCATTTAGGGCAGCTTGGAAACTTGCCGATAACGCTTGCCGCTGTACTTTTGATGATACTTTTAGTTTTGTATTTGAGTGCCGTGCCTTTGTTGGGGTTCGTGGCGACGGTCGTACACGTTCCACTACTGTTGTATGCGCATGCCGTGGCCAGAGACTCTGCATCAATCTGGGTCATAGTTAGTGTGTGTTTTGTTGGTGGCTGGATAATTCAGTTTATCGGGCACCTTTTCGAGGGGCGTCGGCCCGCCCTTATTGACAACTTTCTTCAGGTCTTAATTGCCCCTGGGTTCTTGGTTGCGGAAGCTCTTTTCGCATGTTGCCTTCTGTCCGAACTGAGGGTTGACCTAGATTCGAGATCAAGAAAGTATAAAAAATGATCTGCTTATTCTTTCTATTGAGCGGGTAGCGGAGGGACAGCTTCTACATCTGAATTAACGTTTCTGCCGAGTAGGTGCCTGATCGACTCTATTCTATTTGCGCGCCACTGGGCAAAACTCTGCCGCGCTATAAGCATGCAAGGTGTGATGATTAGTGTCAGAGCTGTTGCAAAAATTAGTCCGTATATAATGGCCTGAGACATGTAGGCCCACCATACCATCGCGGGGTCACCGGTAGTCACAGTACGATTAAAGAAATCCACATTGAACTGAGTTGCCGTAGGGACAAGACCAAGCACCGTTGTGCCAGTCGTCAGAAGAACGGGCCGTAGTCGATCTTCGCCTGTTTTCATGATGGCACTGCGAAGTGATCGAGTGCCGTCGTTGAATTTATTAAACGTGTCGATCAGAACGATGTTGTTGTTCACCACGATGCCCGCGAGGGCAATCGTTCCAATTCCTGACATGACGATGCTGAAGCTCGACCCGGTGATCAAGAGGCCAAGGAATACGCCACATGTAGATAGAAGCACAGCTGTCAAAACAACGAATACTGAGTAGAAACTGTTAAATTGGGCTAGAAGGATGATGCCCATCATAAAGATCGCAAGCAGGAATGCGTTTGTTAGGAAGCTACTGCTAGCCTCAGAGTCTGCTTCTTCACCCTTGAAGTTTACGTTCACGCTTTTAGGAATATCCTGCGTCGAGATCCACTGTTTTAATCGGACGACCTGGAGACCTGCATAGTAACCTGGCAGTGGGTCTGCTGTTATTTTCATTGTTCGTGTACCGTTGATACGAGCAATTTCACCGGCCTGTTGAACTGGAACTCGGTCAACGAAGTTACTAATGGGAACCGGGTCACGTCCAGTTTCGATGCGTACTTGATCAAGGCTTCTTATGGAACGTAGTTCTTTAGGGTAGCGAACAACAATATCGAGCTCTTCTTCACTATCATCGGGGCGATATTCGCCGAGCTTTAGTCCGTTTGTGATCAATTGGATGGACTGACCAATAACTGTGACATCAGCATTATAGCGTGATGCCTCAGAACGATCGACTTGGAGCTGCCATTCAATACCGGGAAGTGGCCGGTTGTCAGATTCACTTGTAAAGCCGCCGACTTCATCCATACCTTTTCGGATCAAGTCAACGGTGTTAACGAGCGCTGTGCTGTTCTTCGAAGCAACTTCGACTTGAATCGCCTGGCCTAATCTTGGTCCGTGGCCTTGGTTTTTTATGAGAACCTCGATACCGGGAAGGGTGCTGACACGACTTTGAATGTCAGCCAATATCTCGAGAGCAGGCCTACGACTATTCCAAGGCAGCATTTCAATTTTAATGTCACCAATTAAATCTGGGGCCGGGGCATTTGCCCCTGCACCCGGGGGGCGGCCAGTCTTCGTATAGATAAACTTGATGCCGTCCAGTCCGAGAACCTGGCTTTCAACTTCGCTTACCAGCCGGTCTTGTTCTTGGAGCGAGAGGTTGCCTCTGGCATGAATGGATAGTGTCGCTGAGTCAGGCTCCTGAGGCGGAAAGAAGTAAGCGTCTTTACCATAGTTTGAATAAGCAACCTGAACAAAGATCAGTGTCATGAGTGTTGCGATAATCACTTTGCCCGGATTATCGATGCATTTGCCCAGAATTTTGGAGTAAGAGATTGCGATGACTGAGGTCTTTGTCGCCGATCTCAAACGGCTACTTTTTGTTGATTTTAGGCTGGCGCCGATAGCAGGTACAAAAATGAGTGCCATCACTAAGGCTGCCGAGAGAACGCTGATCAATGTGATCGGCAGGTACTTAAAGAACGCACCAGTGTTGCCAGGCCAGAAAAGTAGGGGCAGGAAGACCGCCAGCGTCGTGGCTGTAGAGGAGGTGATTGGCCAGGCCATACGTTGAGCGGCTTGAACATAAGCGTCTTTGGGCGGAAGACCTGTCTCTTTAAGGCTCTCTGCATTCTCGACAATGACGATTGCGCCATCAACCAGAATTCCTACGGACAGGATGAGGCCGATCAATGCCAGGGCATTTAGCGTAATGCCCATGATCGCTAGAACGAGAATTCCTGTTAGGAATGAGCCGGGAATAGCTATGCCGACAATTAGACCAGAACGAAAGCCTAGGAATGCTATGCAAATCGCCATAACAATAATGACGGCTGAGACAACGCTATTCTGTAAACTGTTAAACTGAGACGTAATATTTTCAGTGTCATCGACGGGAAAGGATACTTGAAGCCCCTCCGGCCAATCAGACCTCATTTGGTCAACAACTTTGCGTGCTGAGATAATTGTTCCAACCACGTTCGCTTCTGGCCGTCGGCTAATGTCTACCGTTACAGCTGGCTTTCCGTTGATGCGGACGTATGTTTGTCGATCTTTAAAGGTACGGCGAATTTCTGCAATGTCGCCTAAGGTGACGACAGCATCATCAGTGGATTTGATGGGCAAGTTGTATATATCTTGCGATGTTTCAAAAAGACCAGGAACTGTTACGGCAAAGCGGCCGCTGCCTGTATCAAGGTTGCCGGCAGCGACAAGTCTATTTGAGCGACTAAAGATTCGGAACAATTCGTCTTTGTTTAATCCATAGTATTCAACGAGCATCGGGTCGATGATGATCTCGACTTGTTCGTCACGTGCGCCAGAGACTGTTGCATCTAAGACCGTTGGGATTTGGCGAACTTCATCACGTAAGCCGCGGGCAAGCGCGAGGAGGGTGCGTTCGGGGAGGTCTCCTGAAAGGGCAACCGTCAAAACTGGCCGACGCGTGAAATCGACTTGGCTAATGGTCGGCTCCAATGCTTCGGCGGGCAGTTCGGGTTTAACTCTGTCGACGGCAGCGCGCACGTCCTGTAGGGCAGACTCTTCACTGACACCGGCATCAAATTCTAGCACGACATTCGCGCCACCTTGGAATGCGGTTGCCCTTAGCTCTTTGACACCCTCGAGGTTCTGTAATTCTTCCTCTAATGGCCGAACCAGGAGCCGCTCAGAATCGTTCGGAGACACACCTTCAAGGGTGACCGATGTGTAGATTACGGTAATAGCGAGTTGAGGTAGGGATTCTCGAGGGACATTCACGTATGCCGTTATGCCGCTAATGATCAAGACGACAAAGGCTGAAAATATGATTTTTGGCCGGCTCGCGGCTAAGGCGATCAAGGTATTCATAACGACGTTGTTCGCCCAAACTTATTGAAACACAAAGGTAAATTTTTTTTTATCTGTAGTATTTTTTTACGACAGTTGGGCATTTTTAGACCAGGTTTTGCGTTATTCATTGCGAGTAAGGGAGATATTACCCACAGCAGCGTAATTTTTAGTCTTCAGACCATTAAACCACATAATAATATTACGTTGCGCCATCAGTGCCGCCGGTGTGACGATCAATGTTAGAGCAGTGGCGAAGATCAATCCCCATATGATTGCGCTGGCGAGGTGGCGCCAGAACTGCAATGCCGGAGCCCCGAATTCGATTGATCGGTCAAAGAAGTCTACGCCAATTTGTAAGGCCATGGGAAGCAGGCCGAGAACGGTCGTTGCGGTGGTTAGAAAGACGGGGCGTAGGCGTTCAACGCCTGTTCGCAATATCGCTTCATACGTGGAAATCGGCTTCTTTCGGAAAATGAAATAGGTGTCGAGCAAGACGATATTGTTGTTCACGACGATACCGGCAAGTGCAATGATTCCTACGCCGGACTGCGTAATGATGAAGGGACTATTGGTGATGAGAAGACCAAGAAAAACGCCGATCGTTGATAAAATGACGGAACTCATAATTAGGGCGACGGCATAGAAACTGTTGAACTGGGCCAAAAGAATCATCGCCATAAGGAACATGGCTAGGGAGAACGCCGTGACGAGGAAATCTGTGCTTTCTTGTGCGTCAAGTTCTTCACCTTTGAACGTAAGGTCGATAGTTTGATCTATGCCGAGTTTCGCGATTTCTGCTTTAATTTCTTTAACTTTTTCGTTGGTTAGAACACCGGGCAAGACACCAGCGGTTAACGTGATCGTCCGGCGTGAGTCAGTGCGCTCAATTTCAGCGATCTTTTGGACTGGGTCACGGCTTACAAAATTACTGATTGGGACGAGCCCCTTCTGTGTTTCGATGCGGATATCGTCAAGTTGCCGGACTGTTCGGTACTGCGCCGGATAACGCACGACGATATCAATTTCGTCCTCGCTATCGTCTGGCCGATAATTTCCAAGACGAAGTCCGTTGGTGATTAAACGAATTGATTCACCAACCAGCGTGATATCCACGCCATACTTCGCTGCTTCACTGCGGTCTACCGATAGCTGCCATTCGATGCCAGGTGGCGGTAATGTGTCATCGATGTTTCGTAGGCCTTCCACATTATCGAATATACCGCGAACATGCCGAGCGGTTAAATTCAGTGCTGTTGGATTCTTTGAACCTAGAACGAGTTCAATTGCGATATCGGAGGTCATATATAACTGCTTCTTAGCCTCAATTTTTACGCCCGCGATATCATTAGTACGCCGTGCAACCTCAGCAAGAATCTCATCACCTGATCTACGACTACCCCATTGCTTAAAGATAAGCCGAATCTCTCCGATGAGATCAGCATCGCTATTGCTACTGCCTGGCGGTGTGCCTGTTCGAACATAAACATGCTCAAAATCTTCAATATCTAGGATGCGCTGTTCAACTTCGCCGACCAGACGGTCCTGTTCGTCAATAGAGAGGTTACCCAAGGCTTTAACTTCGAGCATCACTGCACGCGGTTCTTCAGATGGAGTAAGTGTTAGGCCGGGACCAAATTTAATAAACAATGCAGGAACAATAAATAAGAGGGCAAATGTCGCTCCAATGACTTTGCTGGGGTGATTGAGTGCTCCCTTTAGCAGTTTGACGTAAAAGCCTGTGATACCTGTTTCCTTTGCTGGGTCAACAAGGCTTGCTTCATCGTCGACACTCGCAGAGCCTGCGTCGTTACGCCGTATTACAGACCCAATAGTGGGCACAAAGATCAGTGCCATGGCCACTGACGCCGTTAGAACGAGAATAATTGTTAGAGGTAGCAGCCCCATGAATTGACCGATCATGCCTGGCCAGAATAATAGAGGGACGAAGGCGGCCATAGTGGTGCCGGTAGACGTTATGATGGGCCAGGCCATGCGCTTGGCAGAATCTGTATAGGCGCTTGATGGTTTTTGCCCACCTTTAATTCTGCGGTCTGCATTCTCGACGACAACAATGGCGCCATCAACGAGCAAGCCGACTGAAAGAATGAGGCCAAAGATTGCAACAAAATTGATCGATAACCCAAGCAAGTACATAAAAAAGATGCCGGTCAGAAACGCACCGGGGATGGCCATACCGACCAGCAACCCGGACCGAATTCCTAGCATTGCCATACACAAGGTCATGACTAAGAAAATTGCCAGGACAACACCGTTTTGAATGCTATCAAGTTGTGCCCGGATATTTACCGAGCGGTCAGTAATGAAGCGGACTTCTGCGCCTTCAGGCCAGTCTTTTATTTCATCGTCAACTATGCGGCGCACATCAAAGGCTGTATCAAATATATTGGTTCCGCGACGGTTTTTGACGTCCAAGGTGATGGCTGGGTCACTATTGACGCGGACTAAAGTTGTCGCATCTTTGAAGGTGCGGCGGACTTCACCAATATCAGAGAAGAGCACAGTGCCATTGGCATCTGCTTTAACCGGCAGAGAAAGAATATCATCGATACCTTCAAACAAGCCGGGTAGGGTTACAGCAAAACGACCTTTACCAGTATCAAGACTACCGGCAGCGACAAGACGGTTGGACCTGCTAAAGAGTTGGAATAGCTCGGTGTTATTCAGCCCGTAATGCTCAACCATGAGAGGGTTGATTACGATTTCAACTTGTTCTTCCCTAATACCGGAGATGGTCGCTTCAAGAACATTACTGATTTGCGCAACGCGATCTCGTAAATCACGAGAGAGTTGCAATAGTGTCCGCTCGGGCAATTGCCCAGATATGGTAACCGACATTATTGGGAAGCCGGAACTATCGAATTCTATAACAGATGGTTCTTCAGCATCTGTCGGCAGATCAGGCTTTGCCCGATCAATTGCCGCCCGCGTATCGGCGAGGGCATCTTGCAAATCGGTATCTACTTCAAACTCCAGCGTTACACTGGCGCCTCCTTGAAAGCCTGTTGCTTTGACTACTTTAATCCCGGCGAGAGCTTGGACTTCCTCTTCGATAGGACGAATAAGCAGGCGTTCAGCGTCGCTTGGTGAGACACCGTCTAGGATGACTGAAATAAAGATTAGCGGGAATGTGATTTCCGGTTCCGCTTCTTTTGGAATGTCGACGTACGCTACCATCCCGGCAATGAACAAGACGAAGAATCCTGATATCACCATGCGTGAACGGTCAAGGGCAGCAGATATGAGCGCGTTCATGACGGATAACCAAACATTATTAGAGATTAGGCATAGCGAGCATAGAGCCCGAGAATTATTTGAAAGGGCAGCAGATAATTTTTTTCGGCACTATAGAAACTCTAAGCCCTCCAGCCAATTAACAGATTGAATCAATTGAGTAACTGACGGTAACAAGGCTGTTTGATAGCGGTAAAACCGCGGTTTAATCGATAGGCCTTAGGATTGATCAGAGGTTAGAGAAACGGTGACTGGGTCAACTTTTTGACCAACTGCCACATAGTCTTGTCCAACGACAACGATTGTCGCTTTTGGAGGAAGGCCTGCGACCCAGGTGCCTTGCGGGCCATCATCGAGGATTGTCACCGGCCAAAAGCGGATCGTGTCATTGGTGTCTACAGTCTTGATCCCGATCTGACCATTATCTGACAGGGTAAGCACTGAAGGTGAGACGCTATGTGCTAACTCTTCGCCGGCTGGAAGGCGTAATTGTGCTGCAAGACCAGCAAGGACAACTGAGTTAGGGTTGGGCACAAGAAGTTCGATTTTGAATGTGCGGGTGCTGGGGTCAGAGACCGACGCGACGTAGCTTAGTTCGCCTTCAATTTCGGTTCCGTCCGACAAAACAACGCTGCCTGGCATGCCGATTTTTACTTCGCGCACGTTTCTTTCTGAAATCTGGCCTGTTACCTTAAGTGGGTCCAGGTCGACTACTGTTCCGATTTTGTCACCTACATTCAGGACTGCGCCGACATCTGTTTCCCGCGTATCGAAAATGCCGTCAAATGGTGCACGGACTGTTGTGTTAGCGAGATCGAGCTCAAAGCGAACGACATCCGCTCTGGCTTGCTGGAACTGTGCTTCTGCTTCAGCCCGCCGGACTTGGGTTCCAAAGCTTTGTTTGGCAAGTTGCCGTGCGGCTTCAACTTGAATTCGACGTTGTTCGACGGACGCACGTGCCTGGGCAAGGCGAGCTGCTCGGTCATTAATCGCTATCTTTAGGATGGCATCGTCTTTTGTGACTGGCCGGCCTTCCATGACGAGCAGTTCTTCGGCGCGGCCGGAGACTTCTGCGCGAAGCTCGACGGTCCGTGATGCTGCGGTGCGGCCTTGCAAGATGATCTCGCTCTGAAAGGACTGGGCTGTTGAGTTTTGAACTCGGACTGAAGGGGGCGCTGCTTCAGCTTGATTAAGCTCTGATTCCGCATTGGCATTAGTCGAATCAGAACCGTTACTAGTCAGCATGCCCGATGCGATCCAAGCTACTCCTGTAAGGAGAATTGCGATTGCTGTCAGTTGTGCCTTATTCATGAATCGTAGCCTAAACTTAAACGTTAAAATTTTATGTGTGTATTTACTACGCCCAGAACTGCTCCGTGTATCAGTTACTTAGGCATCATTCTTGTTTTTGAAGTGGGCATTTGTGAAAGGTCAATGCCGGTTGGGCTGGAATTTTATCCCAGTTAATTTTCTAGACAGTTCGATGCCACAATCACTGGGTTTGTGCCATGGAAGTTTGGTAACGGACTGTGACCGATACCCGTGAATAGTTCTTTTCTGCCATAAAATGTCCTAGGTCAGACACATTTCCTGTTTACAAGTGAGTAGAACTAACTAGTTTTCTCAACGAATTTTCGCCACAAGGGGTTAAGTATGACGCGTCTTTTTGCCTTAGCTTTTGCCGTTTTTGCATTTTCAGTTGGTATTGCGATGCCTGCCGCTGCACAGGATGAAATGACTGAAGAACAACTGATGAAGCGGGGAAAGCGCGTATTTGTTCTGTGCCGATCTTGCCATACTTTGGAAGAAGGCGCTCGCAATAAGGTCGGACCAAACTTGCACGGTCTTTTCGGAAGCAAAGCTGGGACAAAGGAAGGTTTCCGCTACTCTGATGTGGTTAAAGAGTCTGGCATCGTGTGGTCGTCTGAGACCCTTGAGGAGTGGCTGGTTAAGCCAAAGGACTTCCTTCCGGGAAATAAGATGGCGTTTGCTGGGGTTCGTAAAGGGACCGATCGTCTGGCATTGATTACTTATTTGACGGCGTTGACTGCGGCATCTGAATAAGCTGGGCAACCTAAGGTGTTTTAAAACGGGGCCAAAAGGCCCCGTTTTTTTGTATCTAGAATTTCCCTAAACGTAATCTTGCTTGGAATGTGCCCATACACCACGCCTTTTTTGAGAAAAGAGATCCTAAAACAAAGGCCTAGTGCTTGGTTCAAACGATTGCCAGGGTGGGGAAAAACCCCAGTTCTGCTCGTCTGAACATGCTAATTACGAATATCCGACTGTTGGGCCAGCCCGTGGCGCTAAGCGGCCGCCATCAAGCCTTGTGTGATTATACATTAGTTCAAAGAGCCGGGCTACGAAGACAATTATACCCATCACCCGTGCAGGTGAGCCTGCTCCGCAGAATGTGCTGGAACATCTTAAAGCCGCCAAACAGGCTAGACGCACTCTCCGGAAAAAAAGAAGCCCTACGCCGCGCAAAACGGGCTGGGGTGTTTGAAGGGGGTTGCGCTACTGCACTCGCAAAACGAATTCAGTCAGTTCACGGTTGAACCGCTCCGGATCTTCCATGAATGGCGCGTGCCCAATATTTTCGTACTTCGACAGCGTGCCATTGGGTAGGACGTCTAAGATGCGGGTCGCGCCCTCGTAGTTGACGATGAGGTCTTTCGTGCCATGACTAACCAGCACGGGAACGGTTGTTTTGGCTGCAAGGTCAGTGTTGTCTGACGGGTATCCCATCATTGCACGGCGAACGTAGTGGGGGGTCATCATGTTAAACGTGATGTTGGTTTGCCGAACGTTAGCCGGCAATGGCTCTTCGGTTACCAAGTCTATAAATGCCGTCACGCCTTCCAAGTTTACATTGATGTCTGGCGACATCATCTGACCAAACCAGGCCGTGTTTTGACCTGGCTTAGGTGGTGGTGGAGGGACGGCTCCCAGCAGCGAGGTGTTGGCACCAACCAAATTAATTCCAGCGATCCCTTCGACGCCGTAGTGGCGAATATAATTCATGACAACAAATCCCGCCCAGGACCAACCGACCAGCACAGGCTTATCGAGCTTTTCCTGTTTGATAATTTCTGCGATATCTTCGGCCCAGAGCTGGCTTGATTGGTAGCCTCCGGGATCAGTGGGTTTGCCAGAGGCCCCATGTCCTCTTAAATCAAAAACGGTAATTGAAAACTTATCGGCAAGATCAGATTTAATTTGCATGTCCCAGCTTAGGTAACTCTGGGAAAACCCATGAATAAACAAAATATCGGGGCCGTCTGGATTACCGCCACGGCCAACTGATAAAGGCACGTCTCCACCACCAGAGATGGTCTTAAAGTTGAGGTCCATTGCGAGGGCTGCTCCGTTAATCATAAGGCTTGCCGAAACGATACTTATGATGAGGGCATAGCTTTTCATAGACTATATTTCCTAACACTGACCTGATTAAAATATATTTAGCTAACCTAGTAGGCCGAGGCATGGATTTGAATGTTTGAGATTCTTATAGATCAGAATCATAGTCGGTTGTTAAGAGCGCTGTCGGGATGCGTCCAGTGTATGACGCTGTCTATCCGCTTCTGCGCGGTTCAGTCGACCGTGCTGAGCGTTTCGGTGAAACCCGAACTTTTGCCGGCTTCCGGCATACGCGACTGTGGTCGAGTTCGTCTAATCCATATCTAAATGTGCGCGTAACCTTCGGGCTCGAAGCTTTCGTGATGATGAAGCATCATCCAGCGTCCATTTACCTTACGCATAACGTCAGTTATCCGCATGTTAGCCGATAGGGCATTTGGTGGTTCCCACGCGGCTTCCATATGGCACAGTACGATGGCCATATCACCGAGGATATCGGCCTTGAGTGGATTGAGCGTGAACGAGAACGGGCCGCGTGCTTTCGTGTTCTCCTGATCCGTCTTATGGAACTCTTTCACCTCGGCTAGAGATTTGAACAACCGGGGCAGTGTGCCATCCCATACGGAATACTCTGGCAGTTGCACGCCTTCGATTTTATCTGGCTGAAACGTGCGATAGGCCTCGTAGACGCTTTCAATCACTTTGAATGCAGATTCTTCGTCTGAGCCCAGGGTCAAAGAAATGAACTCACGTACAATACTCATTAGCGATCCCTATCTAATAGTTTGGCGGTCGTACGCAGGGTTTTTGATTATGGCGGCGATCATGGTGGATCAAACTGGCCTCCGCAACGCGCTAATTTCTATATCGTGGGCCAAATAGCACTATATTTTTTGCTTTCTGCGTTTAGTAAACTAGAAATTCTAGAAATGATGGGGAGACCGTGATGACCCGGCCACACTGTATGTTTATTCAGGCACAAGATGTGCCTTGGGGGCAAAGCTTCTCGGAATGTAGCTGGGCCGACATAGAGCTCAAAGTGCTCAGTAGAGACGCTGAAACTGGCGGGTGCTCAGCCATTGTGCGCTACCCCGCTGGGTGGGAGCGGTCCGGTGATCGATACCTCACATGCCACGAAGAACTCCTCGTGCTTGCTGGCAGTTTAATTGTGAACGGCGTTGAGTACGGCCCATATGGTTATGCCAATTTTCCGGCCGGCTATGCGCGGAAATTTTTTTCTGCGCCGCAAGGAGCGGTGGTCCTGACGATGTTTTCTGAGACACCGACTGAAGTTCAAGGTGCAGCGCCAGATGGCTTGTTTGATGAGAAACTCCTGGTCGAGAAAATCGACATCGCTCCTGATGGTTTGGAAGGCTGGACCGAGAACCCATACACCCGGTACCTGATGGGCACGGGCGTTCGTCCATTGCGGGAAGATCCGTATACCGGTGAGATCAGTATTCTTTATGCGGCGTTGCCGTTCCGGTTCATGGAGAAACAGTGGACCCATTCGACGGTGCAAGAGATGTTCGTGCTGTCAGGCGAATACGCGATTAATGATGTGGGGGTGATGTGCCCCGGGTCTTATGCTTGGTGGGAACCTGAGCATCTGCATGGTCCCTACGGATCACACACTGGGTTCATGATGTTCATACGATCAGTCGGCGGGCCTTTGACCAATAAGCTCGGTGAAGACGTCATCACTGTTGACTTTGACGCGCCCTATAAGCCCGTGATCGAGTCAGACGACTTAAAACCGTATGCGAAGCCGCCGGTTCGTCGTACGTTATATTAATACAAGTTAGGCATCGAGGAGGGGAAAGATGTCCGACGCCGTCGAAACGGTAAAAACGTTCCTGGACGCGTTGATGCGAAGGGATATGGACTCAGTGAGCGGGCTCTTGGGCCCAGGCTTTCGCATGACGGTAAGCGGTGGTCACGTGTTCACATCGCCAGCCGAGTTTGCTGCCTTTTCGAAGGGGCGTCATAAGGGCGCTCGCAAAAACACCACCCAATATGATGCTATGCATGGAGAAGACTGCACGGTGGTGTATGCGCGGGGCTCTATGGCGGGAACCTGGAACGATGATAGCTTGTTTGAAGGGGTTCGCTATATCGATCGCTTTGAAGTTGCCCACGGTAAGATCGTCGATATGCGGGTATGGAGCGACATGTCTGAATTCCGGCCTTCTGAGGATTAAAAGAAAACTTGAATGACGCGCCCGCACACATGTTTTGTCCAGGCCCAGGAGATCCCGTGGGTTGATGGTATCCCGGGTAATCCGGATGCCGCCATTCAGAGTAAGGTGCTGAGCGAAGATAGAGGCACAGGGGCTTTTACCGCGATTCTCAAAATCGCGCGGGGGTTTTCACGTCGAGGTCCAGTACATTTTGGCTGCGATGTAGAAATATACGTCTTGGAAGGGGAATTGGAGGTCAATGGTATCAAATATACTAAGGACAACTATACCTTCTGGCCGTCTGGGTACTTGAGAGACACAACGGCGTCGAAAGAGGGCTGTGTTGTGCTGGCCTTGTTCGATGGCTTCCATCAGCCGATCTTGGGTGCAGCGCCTGACGGGCATTTTCGCGAAGATAAATTGATAACTAAACTCGATGTCTATGCCATGGAATGGCAGACGGGTGTTGCGGGGTCTGTAACCAGTAAACCGTTATCGCCGGATATTTTTACCAAGAAGCTGCGGGTTGACCCCGAGACTCAAGAGCAGACGTTCTTATACTCGGCACTACCACATCATGCGCCGCCACCCATAATGAAGGGCAAGTTCGGCCATCCGATGATTGAAGAGCTCTTCGTCCTATCCGGTGAGTATACCTTTGGAGATGTTGGGCGAATGGGTCCTGGTGGTTATGCCTGGTGGCGTGAGAATGAGATGCATGGCCCCGCGGGCAGTGAGATTGGTTATAACTTATTCATTCGAATTTATGGTGGCCCGCTAAAGAATAAGTTTGTTGAGGAAGCTTCTCCCTTTTCCTTTAGGCCAGAACACAATCCCGCCCTGCCAGATACGCTGAAGCTCTATAGCGCGCCGTATCCATTTACAGACCCATGGTGAAGAATCTCCTGGTAGCTTATGGAATCCTTAGAATTTTGTGGGTCTGAAGGCTAAGTCGCCAGGCCGGGTTATCACGACAGAATGCGACACAGGCGTCTAAACTCTGCTGATAATTCGGGCCATCCATCGGCTGTACAAACCGATGAGAGAACTCCTGAATTTCTAGATCTAGCGGATTAAGGCCGTCTTGCGGATGGACGATTTTTAGCTCGCTGCCTTTGCGCTGAATTTGCTTAGTTCCCGCTTTGGGGCTGACACAAATCCAATCGACACCGGCTGGGACTGGCAGTGTGCCATTGGTCTCAATCGCGATCTCAAACCCTTGGCCGTGAAGAGCAGTAACGAGGTCATCGTCCAGTTGTAGGAGCGGTTCACCCCCTGTGAAAACGACATATTTTCTGTCCAACCCTCTTGCAGGCCAATAGCGTGCTATCTTAAGGGCGAGATTAGCTGCCGATGAGAACGATCCGCCACCTGCTCCGTCAGTGCCGACAAAGTCAGTATCGCAAAACTGACACTGTGCGGTGGCGCGGTCTTCCTCCCGTCCAGACCATAGATTGCAACCTGAAAAACGGCAGAATACTGAGGCGCGTCCGGTATGAGCGCCTTCGCCCTGGAGTGTGTAGTAGATCTCTTTGACTGCGTAGGTCACGCGGCCTCCTTAAAGCGGGCATATCCGGCGGACCTAAGGTCACACGCAGGGCAATGGTTACAGCCGTACCCCCAGTCATGGCGTTTCTTCCGGTCACCAATGTAACAGGTATGCGAATATTCGATGATTAGGTCAGTTAGGGTCTGGCCACCGATGTCATGAGCCATGGCCCATATTGCTGCTTTATCGATGTGCATTAGCGGGGTTTCAATACGGAACGTCCGATCCATGCCTAGGGCGAGGGCAGCCTCTTGGGCGTCGATGGTGTCTCGTCGGCAATCTGGGTAGCCTGAATAGTCGGTTTCGCACATGCCGCCAATCAGCACGTTGATGCCACGGCGGTAGGCAAGCGCCCCAGCTGCATTGAGAAACGCCAGGTTTCGGCCTGGTACAAAGGTTGTGGGCAGTCCAGATTCATTAATTTCGATGGCGACGTCATGGGTCATCGCCGTTTCGCCAAGGGCGCTGAGATAACCCAAGTCGACGACATGATCTTCCCCCAATCGCCGGGACCAATCGGGAAAGCTAGTGCGTATCTGCTCTAAGACGTTCAGCCGGCTTTTTAGCTCAACCCGGTGCCTTTGGCCGTAGTCGAAGCCTATTGTTTCTACCTTGGCATGGGTCTCAAGCGCCCAAGCAAGGCACGTCGCTGAGTCCTGCCCCCCTGAAAAGAGAACCAGGGCGGTTTCGGCTGAATGGCGATCTGTTGTCACTTTGGTGTTCATAGTCGCACTTTGACTAGTGGCGACGATAGGTCAAGAAACAATTTCAACATACTGTTTTTAAATCATTTATTGATATCTCTATTCTGGTAAATACTGAGCGTTTTCAAGCCGTGCTTTTTTGAAGCGTTGGTGGCATAGTCCGCCCGGTTTCAACACAGACCCTGCAAGTAGATCAGTTCAAGACCCATGGATATCTTTAAGAGTTTCACTTTCGAAGCGGCGCACCATCTGGCTCCTAATGTGACGCCAGATCATCGCTATGCGCGCCTTCATGGGCATTCATTTGCAGCCGAAGTGCATCTGTCTGGAACGCCTGATACCCAAACGGGTTGGATCGTCGATTTTGCAGATGTTGATGAGGCGATTGAGCACGTCAAACGTGAACTCGACCATGGTTATCTCAATGATCTGGATGGCTTGAGCCACCCGACCCTGGAAAACATCGCGATTTGGGTGTGGGGCCGGCTGGGACCCCAGTTTCCGGCTCTGAGCAAAATCATTATTCGCCGGGGTTCCTGCGGAGAGGGCTGCATCTACGAAGGCCCAGTCTAATCGTGGAAAGCCTCCGTTATGGCCTTAGCCAAGGCTAGAAAGTCTTCGGCCTGACTCGTAAAACCATCGAGTTCCAAGCCGACTGGAAGTCCATTTTGGCTTAATCCCGCTGGAATAATGATCCCTGGACGCTGGCCGGTACTGGCCCGTACCCGTATGCCGAAAATAAAACTATGAGAACACAACGTCTTCGCCTCTTAGCACGCTGTCATCTTCGGCAAGGGGGTAGTGATTCGTCGGGCGTTGTTGGGCATAACAGCGCCTATATTGATTCATTTTCAGTTGGCAATATTTATCATGCCGCGGCGACTGGCTGGTTTGGGGTCACGCTAGGTATGCGTGGCGGGCCGTTCCCTCATTCAAGTGACGGGCGGATACGTTAGCCAATCAATAACAGATGGCAGGCATTAGGGTGTGGTTAGTTCGTGTTTGGTAGTATTGGTTTTCTAGAGATTTGTAGTAATGCACTTGCAACCGTGGATGTTCCCTGGCATGTGTCGAAATATACTTTCCTCTCTTCTTTTAGGAGACCACCCTCATGTTTCTCGTGACAGGCGCGACCGGAAAAACCGGCGGACAAACTGTTAAACACCTCTTAGCCAAAGGCGCATCCGTGCGAGCCTTTGTGCGGGATGAGGAAAAAGCGGCACAGCTCAAAGAGCAGGGTGTGGAGTTGCTCGTTGGTGATATCGGTGACGCCGGCGCAGTCGCTCGTGCGTTGGATGGCGTCGAAGGCATTTTATTGACCCTGCCTAACGGCCCAAACCAGTTGGACTGGGAATTGGGTGTCTTGAAGCAAGCTGAATCCTCTAGCATAAAGCACCTTGTCTATATGTCCTCAACGGAATCTAACGCAGAAAACCCACGCCGCATTCCCCAAGTTCATTGGAAAGTCGTTGAGGCCATTCAGGCTTCAAGCCTGAATTGGACGATTATGCGGCCCAATTTCTTCATGCAGGGTATTTTTCCGTTTGCGGGGCAAGTTAAAGCCAATGATGCTTTCTCGTTTCCGGCCGGTGATGGTACGGCTTCAATGTGCGACGTGCGTGACGTCGGCGAAGTAGCGGCGATCATTCTGACGGGCGGAGAGGGTCATTATGGCCAGACCTATGATTTGACCGGCCCTGATATCGTATCTATGCATGATGTTGCGTCTTTGCTAAGCCAAAAACTTGGCCGTGAGATTACTTATAAGCCGATGCCCTTACAGGCGTTTCATGACTACCTGGCAAAGGTCCTCAAGAGCGACTGGCACGTAGAAGGCGTAGTCGAACTGATGCAGGAAATGTCGGAAGAGGGCGGTTTAGATTTTACCACTGATACAATGGGCGATATTCTCGGCCGTCCGCCTATGTCCCTCGCGAAATTCATCGAGGAACATAAGGGAATGTACAGCGCGTAAAGCCTAAGAGACCTGGACGATCCACTTACCGATGTTGCGACCGCTCAGAAGGCCGATGAAGGCGCTGGGCGCCAAGTCCAGGCCCTCAAAGACTTTGCGTTCATATTGAATGCCTTCGTCTTTGAGTAGGTCTGACATGGTGCCGCGTGCTTCGGCATACTCGCTGACGTGATTGTGGACGGAGAATTGCCCGGCAAATTGCTCGGACTGGTTCCAACCGGTTTTGTTATAATTGGCAATAATACCGCAGCGCGTGATACGGCCGCTCTTGGACATGTGTTTTTTGATCGTATCGGCCATTTCGCCGCCAGTATTATCGAAGAAGTAGTCGACCCCGTCCGGGCAGGCGCCTTTGATGGCAGTGCCAAGGTCTTTGGTTGAATTGTAGTTAATTGCTGCGTCGAACCCTAACTCGTCCATGAGATAGGCACATTTCTTATCGGTGCTAGTGACCCCAACAACCCAGGCGTCTAAAAGCAGCGCCAATTGGCCTGTAAGTGACCCAACCATGCCTGCAGCACTGGTGATGACAACTGCTTCTTCCTGTTGGAGCTTGCCTTCATGTTTAAGGGCCAGGATGGCGGTTAAGCCGGGGGCGCCAAGCGGACCAATAAACTCAATTGGGTCTGCTAGATCTGTGTCACAGATGGCAACGCCTTCAGGATTATTGGTTGGGTGCGGCTCACCATCGGTGACGACATAATTCTGCCAACCTAGAAACCCTTCCACTATATCACCGGTCTTGTATTTCGAATTGTTAGATTTCACTACTACGCCGAGCACTGTTCCAGGAATTACTTTACCAATATCCGTCATAGCCCCATGAGGGCGCATAGCTTTGTTTTCGTCATTTGTCGGGTTCAGCATCAAGCGGATACGCGGCTCCAGGCCAATGTAGAGTGTGCGAATGAGCATTTCATTTTCGCCTGGCTCAGGAATTGGCCCTTCTTCCATGCGGAAATCGCTAGGCTTGGGCAGGCCGTCTGGGTGCGCGGCGAGAACTACTTTTTGGTGAACGGTTTGTGTCATTTTTTAAGCCTATAAAAATGTCCAAATAAATCCATTAGATGTCGTGAACGTGAAGGCGTCAGTGCTAAATTCATCCGATCGTATTTTAGATATGCCGGTGCAGCCGCCATTGGCGCGCCCGGTCCTAAACGCGGCGAGGTCACGTACATCCCAAGTAGGTAGGCTATGCCCAAGGCAGCCGCGTTTTGCAAGTCCAGATTAGTCTTCTAGCTGTCTGTGAGAGCCGAACCTTTCCCAATACGAGGTCCCTGTATCTAGTTTGAGAACACCGATGCAGGTTTCAAAGAGACTGCCGATGGTCTGTGGTTCTCAAATTCGTCCATTTAGCCTCATTAATCCTACAGACCGTACCGCAGGGTGGTTATTGGGCAACCCTTGGTTTCCCGAAGAATTACCGCCCTTTACGCTGCAACTCTATTCACGGACTATTATAGCGACGCTCAGCTCAGGAGCGTCTGCGTTCAAAGGGGATTATGGATCATGACTAAGCATTTCTTCAGCCGTAGGACAGCGCTCAGAAGCGCAAGCGCGGCGGCGCTAGCCACCAGTGTTGGCGTTGGCATGACACCGAAGTCCGTGCGGGCACAGAATGAAACTGATGTTTTGATTATTGGGGCTGGTTTGTCTGGCTTGGCAGCGGCCCATGTTCTGCAGGATCAGGGGTATAGTGTTCGGGTCATTGAAGGTCGTGATCGCATCGGTGGTCGGGTCTTGTCGCTTAGCGATATCCCGGGGAATCCGGAAGCGGGTGGTAATGGCATCGGAGCAGGCTACGGTCGTGTGATCGATGCTGCCGAGCGCTTCGGGGCCAAGCTCAACAACATTATAGACCGCGCGCCGTTGATTTTGAATCGGAGCTTGTTTCTAGAAGGCAAAATGGTGAGCCAAGAGGATTGGCCCGGCCATCCGAGAAATGTGTTTGATGAGAAGTTCAAAGGCGTCATGCCGTGGTCGTTCGTTCCCATGTTCATTATCCAGAACAATCCATTGGACTCTTATGAAGATTGGTACGACCCGAAGACTGCACCTTTTGATGTTTCTGTGCACGACTGGTTCAAATCAAAAGGCGTGACTGAAGAGCAAATTCATCTCGCGTATAACATCAATTCAGACTTTGGGAATTCATCCTACGACGTATCAGCTCTGATGCTCATGTTCGTTTACTCCTGGGGAATGATGCAGCGCTCTGTTCAGCCCCGCGCGACCTATGCCGCTGTGGGAGGGAACCAGCGCATTCCAGAAGCGATGGCTGGGGCGCTTAATAATGAAGTGCACTTAGGCCGTAAGGTTATTGGCATTAGTAACGATGCGACGGGTGCAGCAGCCCACTGCTCAGACGGTGCGATTTATCGCGCCAAGCGCGTTATCTCGTCCATTCCGTTCTCTGTGTTGCGCACCATGAAGATTGAGCCTGGCCTATCTGGTGTTCAGTCGCACGCTGTCCAAACGCTAGGCAAGCAGCTTCTGACACAGTCTCACCTGGTTGCGAAAGAACCGTTCTGGGAAGAAGACGGGATGCCCATTGGCATGTTCTCCGACACCGTTCTTGGTAGCGTTATGGCCCAGCATTTTGGCGAGAAACCTGAAGACGTGACCAGCATCACCTGCTGGCACCGTGGCTGGAAGGCCCAACAGATTGATCAATTGCCTGAGGAAGATGCCAAGCAACTGGTGCTAGACACATGGGCTGAGCAGCGCCCTGCATCTAAGGGGAAACTGGAAATAGCCGGTTTTAAGTCCTGGTATAATGATCCTTTCTCCTCTGGCGATTGGGCCGTCTGGGAACCGGGGCAGATTAAAAACTTCATCGGGAAAATGGCCGAACCGCATGGTAACTTGCATTTTTGTGGTGAGCATACCGCGCTCTCGAACCGTGGCATGGAAGGTGCAATGGAATCCGGTGAACGCGTAGCTTTTGAGGTGATGGATGCAATCTAATTCCCTAACACGCCGAACTGCTTTGGCTGCAACTGGTGCGGCCGTCGCTGCAGCGTCGAGCCTTTCCACGAAACCGCTGCGCGCGCAGAGCAAGACGGATGTTGTCGTTATTGGCGCTGGCCTTTCTGGGCTCAATGCGGCCATGTTGCTTGAAGAGCAGGGCTACAAAGTTCAAGTGATTGAAGGCCGCGACCGTGTTGGCGGACGGCTGCTTTCTCTTCGTGATATTCCAGGGAATCCTGAGGCGGGCGGCAACGGCATTGGCTCTGGCTACGGTCGCATGATCGATATCGTTGAGCGGCTGGGAATCCCCATGCTTAATTCGGCAGGCCGAGCGCAGATCACACCGTTCGAATTGTACTTGGATGGCGAACGAATTTCCGCTGAGCAATGGCCGACCCACGCCCGTAACATTTTGCCCGAAGCCTACAAGGCTTTTAGCCCGCGTCTTGTGCCGTTGGTCTTGCTGCGACAGACCAACCCGCTTGCGTCTTTTGAAGATTGGTACGATGCCAAGTCAAAACCGCATGACATATCCGTTTATGATGTCTTCAAGAATAACGGCTTCACCGACGAACAGATTGATCTGACGTATAACCTCAATGTCCCCTACGGAACCTCTGCACACGATATCTCTGCATTGATGATGTGGTTCAATGATGGCTGGGTTGCGTCTATGGAAGGCGGTGAACCAGTTCAACTTTCCGCAATCGGCGGTAATATGACGATCCCTGAAGCCATGGCGAAAGCGTTGTCGAGTGAAGTTCACATAGGTCGCCAGGTCGTCGGAATTCGCTCGGATGACAGCGGTGCAGAAGTCGTGTGTGGTGATGGCACGGTCTACAAAGCAGATCGTGTTGTCTGCTCGTTACCCCTGCCTGTCATGCGCTACATTAAGTTCGATCCGTATTTGCCGTCTGTGATGGCGAAGGGGATCGCTTTGGTGCCGTATTTCCCGATGACACAGGTTCATCTGGTTGCTAAAGAGCCGTTCTGGGAAGCCGATGGCTGGTCACCGGATATGTGGACCGACACAGTCGCCGGGCATGTGATTGCCAACCGCCACAACGTTGATAACACGGATGTCACCAGTCTGACGGCCTGGGCTCGTGGCTTTACAGCATTGCAGCTTGATCAGGTTAGTCCCGAAGAAGGGAAAGCCTGGGTGATCTCTGAGTTCGAACGCATTCGCCCCAGTGCGAAAGGTAAGCTAGAGGCACCTCAAATTAAGTCCTGGTTACGCGACCCGTTTGCCAACGGTGATTATGCCGTGTGGGAGCCGGGCCAAGTGACAGAGTTCTTGCATGCGATTGGTCAGCCCCATGGCAACATTCATTTCTGTGGCGAACATACCGCGTTATCTAACCGCGGCATGGAA
This sequence comes from Rhodospirillaceae bacterium, assembly GCA_028822445.1. Classification (GTDB taxonomy): domain Bacteria; phylum Pseudomonadota; class Alphaproteobacteria; order Rhodospirillales; family Rhodospirillaceae; genus WLXB01. Next base: position 157,781 of record JAPKDQ010000004.1, read on the forward strand.
GGGGCTATGGAATCCGGAGAGCGTGCTGCTTTCGAGATTATGGATACCTAAGCTTCTGGAACCCAAGTCGTAGCCGTTTCTGTCATCGCGCCGAGTTCATAAACTGTACCTTCCTTATCTCCCGTGGCGACGAGCATGCGAGCGAGCATATGGTGGGTACCCGTTCGCCAGACGTGTAATTCTTTGCCGAATGATGTCGCCCAGATAAACCGCTCGCACTCGAACCGGCCAGCGGGGAGGTCTAAGGTTTCTGTGCCGTCGTATCGTGCCTGGCTGGGAATTTGTAGGCCATGGCCCAGGGTGCGACCGTTCCATGTGTTGGATACGGAGTGCGGCAAAATTTCCTGCATCTCGTGTGTAGACGTATCCATGAAGCACATCTTCCATGAGTCATGAATAATGTTATGGAAGCCGATTGTCATGTGCGGTGGGGCATGGAACTCTGCGGTGTCGACCTCACCATCCGCTGACCAGACGTAAGAATGAAGACGGTCATTAGTTACACTGCGCAAGACTGACCCATGGGATTTACCTTTATAAAAAAGGCGGCCAAGGCATTCAATCGGTCGCCAATCTGGCGCGACAATCTGATTGACGTCGCGCAGCAAATCTCCTTTTGGCGATTGGGTTAGCGTCCGTAATGTGCGTGAGCCATCTGGATTGCAGGTCATTAGAAACCGCTCATACAGTTGTGGGCTTCCGCCGTATTCGGTGATGAGAATATGGCCTTCGTAAACTTTAAAACTCATGGGCTGCACTCCAATTAGCTCTGTCTTACGATTCTATCCCCAGAATACACAGGGTGGCTCAGAATGTCGGGTAGTTTGGGTTAGTCGCTTAAGCACAGGACAGTCTGGGGGGTTATACCCATGGATACGGCATCTTATGCCTTCGTCGAGACGACGCGCTGCTTACTCAGTGTTGAGGGAGGAGACCAAGTATCTTTCGTCATCAAGGCCTCTAATACTCCTGACTCGGTCTGTCTGTGCCCCTTGCTCGCATACCATTCCCTTGTTACACCGGAAGGGAGGGAAAACAAAGATTACTTCAGAGGGATGCAGCGCAAATGTCGGATCCAAATACGACTTTTACAGCTACGGCTTTGCAGGTCGATTGCTATGCGGTGAATGGTTGCGCAGACCGTGCAGAAGCTTCGGCGCAGATGCTCAAACAAATCGAGGGCCTTGGCGCCGCTATTACAACGATTGACCTTTTTACGATGGGTTTCAGCGGGACCAAGACGAAGCTGTTCGTGTTACCTGAATACTTCCTGTCCAGTTTCCCCATGGGGGAATCCATTGAGCGCTGGCAAGAGCTGGGTGCAATATCTATGGACGGACCCGAATACGATGCGCTGGGCAAGATTGCGCAAAGTCGGAGCTGTTTCTTGGCGGGCAATGTCTACGAACTTGATCCAAATTTTCCGGAGCTTTATTTCCAGACCTGTTTCGTGATTGGTCCGAATGGCGATGTGGTCTTGCGGTACCGTCGTTTGATCTCGCTATTCGCACCAAGCCCTTATGATGTTTGGGACAAGTACTTGGATCTTTACGGAGCGGATGCTTTATTCCCGGTTGCGGATACAGAAATTGGTAAAATTGGTTGTGTGGCATCGGAAGAAATCTTGTATCCGGAAATATCACGCTGTCTCGCAATGCGGGGAATGGAGATTCTTTGCCACTCCACGTCAGAAGTCGGTGCGCCTATGCTAACGCCTAAAGAGATTTGTCGACGTGCGCGGGCGGTGGAAAACATGTGCTACGTGGTCTCGTCGAATACGGCGAGCATTAAGGGCACACCCATCCCGGCAGATTCTACAGGGGGCATGTCTAAGATTGTCGACTATAAGGGCTTGGTGTTGGCTGAGGCCTATACGGGTGAAACATTCTGCGCCAGTGCGATGCTGGATATGGATAGCCTGCGCAAAGTGCGGAAACATTCTGGGATGACGAACTTGTTGTCGCGTCAACCGTTTGACCTTTATGCCAAGGAATACGATAGCCACACCTTCGTTGAACCGAATGCGATGCTGGAGGATGGCAAGGTTGTTACTCCGGATCGCGCCTTCTTCGTGCAGCGACAGAAAGAAGTTCTTGAACGCTTAAGCAAAGACGGAATTCTCTCCTAAGGGTGTTGAGTATGATTCTAAGACTTGTATTCGCGTTTGCCGGTGTTGCTTTGGTATACGCGCACTTTCCCGAGTTAGCAGTGACTAGTGGTGCCAAGACCTCAAGGAAAAAGATAAGGGTGAGTGGACACTCAATGAAACAGCTGAGTACGGCAAAAGTTATTTGCTCTAGGAGGCTGACATGATCAGGGCACTCGTAACGTTTGGTCCTACTCAGGCCGCGCGGAGATGACCCCTAAAGAGAAGGTCTCGCTGTATAAGGCGGCACTGGCGTCAACGGAGGCTGCCGAATGAGCGCAGACAAAGTGAGAGAGTACCTGCGTGCCATGGAAGAGCGGGACCTAGAACGCGCGCGTATGTTCCTCGCGCCAGATTTTGTTATGACGTTCCCTGGAGGTGTCACGATGACATCTCTGGATGAGCTGGTGGAGTGGTCGAAGGGTCGGTATCGTTTGATCACCAAGACCTTTGAGGACTTTGATGTGTTTAAAGAAGGGGAAGAGACAGTAGTATACAGCACGGGCATGTTGAACGGCGAGGCGTTGGATGGTTCAGCGATCAATGAAGTGCGGTATATTGACCGATTTTTTTTTCGAGATGGACTAATTGTTGACCAGCAAGTGTGGAACGACCTTGCTGACGTTTTGCAACAACCGCTAGCTACGTAATGGGTCACCTCCTTGACGACTTAGCGGTGATTGTCGACACCTCTGGGATTTTAACCGGTAATGATATTGGCTCGCGCTATACGGATACGCGAGGCCATGGCGCAGCCGGTGTGCCAGCCTGTGTGCTGCGCCCCACATCAACCGCTCAGGTCTCCTCGATATTGAAGCTTTGCAATGACGCAGGACGGACAGTTGTGCCCCAAGGGGGGATGACGGGATTGGTCGGTGGTGGCACCCCTGGCGACGGCGATGTTGTCCTCTCACTTGAACGGATGAATGTCATTGAGGAAATTGATTCCACGGGTCGCACGATGATAGCAGAAGCGGGTGTGGTGTTAGAAACGGCGCACGATGCCGCTGATGATGCCGGTTTTGTTCTGCCCATTGATCTCGGTGCAAGAGGGAGTGCGACGCTAGGTGGTTTAATCAGTACTAATGCTGGCGGGAATCGTGTCATCCGTTATGGCATGACACGGCAGTCCGTCCTAGGGTTAGAGGTGGTGCTGGCGGATGGCACGGTGCTTACCTCTATGAACCGAATGCTGAAGAACAACGCGGGCTACGACCTTAAGCAGATGTTTATCGGGTCTGAAGGCACGCTGTGTATAGTAACCCGTTGCGTGTTGCGCCTCCAACCAAAACCGCTGACGACGTCCACGGCTTTTGTCGGAATGAATGACTTTCAGTCTGTGATTGGGTTTTTAGCACTACTCGATTCAAGACTAGGCGGTGACCTGGGTGCATTTGAGGTGATGTGGTCAGAATACTATGATTTTGTGGGCGAACGCTGTCCTACGCTGAAGCCACCGTTGCCAGCCGAGCACAAATTTTATGTTTTGACGGATGCGCTGGGCGCTGACCCGGACGGTGATAAAGAGCGCTTTGAAGCTGTCCTTGAGGTAGCCCATAACCAAGGCCTCATTCAGAACGGTGTGATAGCGCAGTCGGATGCGGACCGCGAAGGCCTCTGGGCCATTCGTGAAGGGGCATGGGAGGGGTTCCGCACCCTTGGACCGATGTTTACCTATGACGTTTCAATGCCAATTTTGACCATGGATGGTTTTGCGACGCGCGCCATGGTAGAAATTGAAGCCGTGTTCCCCTTTGCGACCACGTTGATTCTTGGTCACTTGGGCGACGGCAACCTTCACGCTGTTGTCGCCGTCGGTGATGGATCAGGTCTGGCCCACCGCAAGGTTAACGATATCCTCTACGGTATCATCCGTGACCTTGGTGGCTCTGTCTCAGCCGAGCATGGCATCGGCACAGAAAAGCTCGACTATCTTTCATGGAGCCGCACAGATGCAGAGGTTGAGGTTATGCGCGCGCTGAAACGTATGCTGGACCCTAAGGGGATACTGAACCCTGGTAAGGTTCTTTAAGGCTTATCGACGCGCCACAGCGACGCCGTCAATGATGGCGTCTGACGGATGCAGAATCACGGTTTCGTCCTGGTTTAAGCCGTCGGTTACTTCTGCTTCCAAGTTGTTGCGCCGACCGAGCGCAATCTCTTTCAGGCGTGCAGTGCCGCTGTCATCGATAAAGACGGCCCAGTTATCTTCTGAACGGAAGAGCGCGCTGACAGGAATTTTTAGAACACCGCGTTGGTCTTGAACGACGATACGTGTTTCTACGCGGTAGCCGTGGCCAAGGCTTTGCCATTCGCTTTGTGGAGATACGAAATCAATGATCACATTAACCCGTTGCTCTTCAATACCGAGCGCTGAGATTTTGGTAAAGCCAAAGGGTTCAACCAGACGGACCCGGCCTTCGAGGGGTATATCACCGCCCCAATCATCGACAATGACACGGTAGCCAGCTTTAATTCTCACGGCGTCGGTCGAGCGCAGGTCGACCACAATTTCGAGTTTTGAAGGGTCGCCCAGTTCCATTAGCGGAGTTCCGGCTGTGAGGACGCCTTCGCTTTCCTGAAGGACCCTTAACACTCGGCCAGTGATTGGCGCACGGACAGGAATTAAGTCTTTGCTGTCTTGCCCGTTTTCACCGTCTTGCGATGTGATTAAGGTGGCACGTGCTGATTCTAGATCGGCAAGCACTTTGCGTAAATTCGCAATTGCCTGAGCTAAGTTGGCTTGAGCCGTCAGCACTGAGAGTTGTCGTTGATCGAGAGTGGCTTGAGAAATGGTTCCGCGTTGGGCCAGGGGTTGAGCGCGGCGAAGCTCAGCCCTGTCATAATCCAACTGGGCCTGAGCGCGGGACTGTTCTGCTTCGGCTAGTCCAACTGCGGCATCCGCAGCTTTAACAAAGGCTTCAGCTTCTGTGCGGCTGCGGACATTAAGCATGATGGGATCGGACGGTTGGAATAATGCGAGTGTGGTATCCCCTGCGGTCACAGCATCTCCTGCCTCAATATCGATTCTCCTTACTTGTCCTGCGACTGGTGCAGACACAACGTAGATATCTTTCAAACGGGTTTGGCCTTCATCGTCAATGGTGACAAGAAGGTCGCCGCGCTGAACCTGTGCAATATCAATGCCGACCGGTTGTGGTCGCAGCGATATACTGATCAGGATAATAAGTACGAGAACGATAGCGCCAATTGCTAACGTGCGACGGGATAAGGTAGGCACAGATATACTCCTTTCAGCTATTCACGGGTCTTCAATGCAGATACAAGCTCCAATCCAAAAACCCGTTGTCGAGTGATAAGGCCACAGATAGTGGCAGAAACACAGACAACGATTATGGACCAACCGTAGGTCGAGGGCTCAATGACGAAGGGGAAGTTGTAGAGGTCAGTGGTTAGCATCGGCGACATGGCGAGCGCCATGCTGTATCCGAGCAAACAACCAACAGGTAGAGAGGCGAGGGTAAGAATGCCAAGTTCGCCGAGCAAAATATAGGTGACTTCTTCGCGCGTAAAACCCAGAACCCGCAAGCTTGCAAGAGCGCGTGAGCGTTCAGACAAAGCAATCCGAGCGGCATTATAGGCAACGCCAAACGCGATCAAACTGGCGAGTGCGACGTAAAAACCAATCATCACATTCATGGTGTTATCCATCGTCTCGCGAAAACCGGCGAGGGTCGCCGTCTGTTGTGCGATGCCAGCAACACCTGGCGTGTCTTTCAGGGTGGCATAAAGGTCGTCTGCATAGCGGCTATCGACCATGACATGGATACCCGTGACCGTTGGGCCTTCTTTCATTAAGCGATTGAGTGAGTCGATATGCATGTAGGCCTGAAAACCGAGATACTCTTCGACCAACCGGACGACGGGCAGTTGTTCGACTGGCCGGCGCTCTTGCAACACTTCGACGGTGACTAAATCACCAACTTTAAGGTTGAGGTCATTGGCGATGTGCTTTGATAAAGCCAGGCCACCGAGGGGTGGCTCGATGACTTTTTGATCAGTGTCGAGTAGTCGCGCGAGATCTGCACCTGAGACAATGCCTTGGATCGCTTTTCGGTCTGACAGGTGGCCGTTACGAAGGCGGACAGAGACACTTCGTACGGGCTGAGTTTTGATCACACCCGGTAAGTGTTGAATTTCTTGTTCAACAAGTGCGGGGCGCGGTTCAACGAACGACAAAGTCAAGGTTTGTCGCTCAGCCTGGAAGAAGTAGACCGCAATCACGCGTTCGATGGAATCGAGGAAGAACAGCGACATGACCATCAGAGCGACGGAGAATGCGACGCCAATGATGGTCAGGCCCGCGCGGACTGGAAAGCGCGTCACATGCCTAAAGATCATGCGGGTCGGCTGGCTAATTGTTAACGGTGCAAAGAAACGTGAGAGGGCGCCCGCCTTATATGAGGTTGGCACCGGGGGAGCCATCGCGACGGCTGGAGAGAGCCTGGCAGCTTGGCGCACGGCGCCCAATCCACCAAGCATGCCGGCGATTAGGCTGATTATCGCTGCAGATGTGAAGACGCCAGTGTCTATGCCAAGGTTCAACAGTGGGAACTTATAGTATGTCGTGTACATGGTGATCATTCCACCACCCATCCATATGCCAAGGGCTATGCCCATGCCTAGACCGATAAAGACCAGGATCAAAACAAGTTTGAGATAAACCCAACCAACCTCGAGGTCGTTATAGCCAAATGCCTTAAGTAAGCCGATTTGTTCGCGCTCTGTTGCGATGATGCGAGAGACCACGACGTTCATTAGAAATGCAGAGACCAATAAGAACACGGGGGGGAAGACCGCGCCACTAGTCCGCAGTTGAGTAATTTCGTTGACTAAAAAGAAATTGGAGAGTTGGTCCTTGCGCGCGTAGGACCCTACACCACCATAGGGTTCGAGCAGTACATCGAGCCGGCGGATAACTTCATATTCGGATGCGCCAAGCTGTAACGATATCGTCAGACTATTGAATGCGCCATCAAGATCAAAGGCAGCGGCTAGTGCTTTGCGGCCCATCCACATAACGCCGAAGCGTTTGTCGTCCGGCATTAGGGATCCTGGTCCAAGGGCGTATATGTATTCGGGTGTCATGCCCAAGCCGACAATTTCTAAGCTACGTTTGTTGCCGTTAATAATGGCTTTGAAGCTGTCACCCACCGTCAAGTCGTGTGCATTAGCAAATGCATCTGTGACGGCGACTTCGTTAGGCCGTTGTGACGAGGGATAACGACCACTCAGGATTATGACATCGTTGAGCAAGGGGGCACCGCGTTCCGGCAGAGATAGCAGCTGTCCGGTCGCCGGCTCAGTCATGTTCGGTAAATCTAGATTGACAGCGGCAACGATGCGGGTCTCAATAATGGAGACGCCTGGAATACGCTCAATATCTTTTTTCAAGCTATCGGGCGCTCGCTTGAGCGTGGCGAAGACGTCGGCAAACCGGGTGCGATCGTAAAACGCATTCATGCTTTCTTCGAGCGTTGTAACTGTGCCAAATGAAGAAATCATCAAAGCAATGCCGCAGGCCATGACCATCGAAATAGCAATGGCTTGGCCCTTGATTCGCCAAAGGTCGCGTAGGAGCTTTCGGTTAAGAGCATCGACACGTATCACCAGGTCAACTCCTCCGGTGCTTTCTTTTCCGGGTTTTCGTCGACGCTAATGATTTGGCCATCGGCAAAGCGAATGACACGTTCTGACATATCTTTGATGCCGGCGTTATGGGTAATCAAAGCCGTAGTGGTGCCAAGCTCTCGGTTGGCTCGTTCTAAGGCTTGCAAAACAACGACACCAGTATTGCTATCCAATGCGCCAGTCGGCTCATCGCACAAAAGGACATTCGGTCGCTTGGCAATCGCGCGCGCAATTGCGACACGTTGTTGCTCGCCGCCTGAGAGCTGTGATGGAAAATGGTCTAAGCGGTGTTCTAAACCGACCATTTCTAAAGCTTCTTCAGCACTCATTGGATCTTCAGCGATTTCAGTAACGAGGCTTATGTTCTCGCGTGCCGTAAGGCTGGGAATGAGGTTGTAAAACTGGAAGACAAAGCCAACGTGATCCCGTCGATACATCGTGAGGTTATGGGGTGAGCAGGCCGTCAATTCCAAATTTTTAAAGAACAGGCGGCCTGATGTTGGAAGATCGAGGCCACCGAGAATATTCAGGAGTGTTGATTTGCCACTACCGGAAGGGCCGAGCAAGACCACAAGCTCGCCTTCGTAAAGAGTTAGATCGACGCCGCGCAGCGCCTCCACGCGAAGCCCGCCGGTTTCATAAACCTTTGTGATCCTCTCCGCGCGGAAGGTCTCGACTAGGCGCGTTCCATCTTGGACTACGTCCGGCATCGTGCGGGCGTTCCTCTCGCTAGGATTTGGTGGCGTATTATAGCACTGAAGGTTTGCGGATTATAACCCTAACACGTTGAAACATAACGGTGATATATCCGCATAACAGCGTTACAAATCTTCACACCTCTTTGATACGTATCAATATATTAACGAAAATAGCGGTATTGGACGACGCGTGAGTACAGCAGAACAGAAGCTGGCTAAAACCGGTCACGGGCATGGTAGTAGCGGAGGCAAAGACCTTACCTCCGGATCGGTCCACAGACAGCTTGCCAAGTTAACGGCCTATATGGCCATTGGCGCCGTTGCCTCGATGACGTTTCAAGTTGTTGACACCTACTTTGTTGCGCAACTCGGTACAGAAGAGTTGGCGGCGATGGCCTTTACATTCCCGGTGGTGATGATTTTGCATGCCATTGCAATCGGCCTGGGGACCGGAGTGACAGCGGTTGTTTCCCGGTTTGTGGGAGGTGGTGGCGAGGAGAGCTCTAAAGCAATCGGTACGGACAGCCTTTATCTCGCGATCCTTATTACAACCATTTTTTCTGCCATCGGTTATTTCACCATAGACCCAGTCTTTGCCCTTCTAGGGGCAGGGCCTGAAATCATGCCTCTTATCCATGACTATATGGAGATTTGGTATCTCGGGATCATTTTTATGATTGTGCCGCTTATCGGCAATTCTGTCATCCGAGCCCACGGCGATGCCAAATTCCCAAGCATGATTATGATCACTGCAGCTGTGCTTAACATTGCCCTTGACCCGATCCTGATCTTCGGCTTATTCGGTGCTCCAAGGATGGAATTGCAAGGCGCCGCCTTAGCGACTGTTATTGCCCGCTTCGTGACATTTGCGGCCGCACTTGGTGTCTTGCACTTTCGTATGCATGCACTGACCTATGAGATGCCATCTGTAGAGCGACTATCTAAGAATTGGCGCCGCATTCTAAATATCGGTTTGCCCTCGACAGCAACGCAACTCATCGTTCCCGTTTCCATGGGTATTCTAACGGCGCTTATCGCATCCTATGGGGCAGTCGCTGTTGCCGCTTACGGTATCGCCACGCGGGTCGAGATGTTAGCGCTGATATTCATGATGGCGACATCCATTGCTATGGGGCCATTCGTTGGCCAGAACGCCGGGGCAGGGCGCATTGATCGCGTCAAAATAGCGCTGCGTTTCGCGTTCCAGGCTAGTTTTGCGTATGGCGTTGTCATGGCCGTTCTTCTTGCCCTTTTTGGTGAGCAAGTGGGTAACGTCTTTAGTGATGACACCGACGTTGTTCGGCTAGCCGCATTCTATCTTCTTGTTGTCCCGGTGAGTTATCCCGTTTTATCGATTATTGGAATTAGTTCTCAAGCCTTTAACTCTTTGGCCCGTCCTATGCCAGCAATGATTATTGGTGCTTGCAAGGCGTTCGTCATACAGCTGCCTCTTGCGTATGTAGGCTCAGCCGTGGGGGGGATTCAGGGCGTATTTGTAGCAATGAGCCTGTCGACCTTAATGGTCTCTTTGCTTGCATACGTATGGATATGGCGAGTGATTAATGAGGAGGAAGGGGCACCGAGCAGTTCGGCTGCCGCGTAGTCCAACTAGCCGGCCCAGACTGTTGTGGATCTAGTGAGTACGATAGCCATAGAGATGACTGTCCGCCTTGGGATAATGCTAGCCCCACCCATAATCACTAGCCGTTCAAGGGAAGGGGCGTGAAGTCTGGCGCCTAACTTACCGGTAAAATCGGTATGCGCGCCAAAATGCACACCAGAACAAATTCTATACCGAGCGTTCCAAGCATTGGCGTTGTTGCTTCCCTTGTTCAATACCTGTCCTGTTCGGAGTGTTGTAGATGCTAATATCGGAGTTTACCTGTACCAGTTTAATAGCTTATCAAAGGTCAAACCGGTTGGTGTGGGAAGGGGGATGGCTTGGAACCGAGGTTAAAAACACGGATATGGGTGCAGGCGTTTCTTCGTCTGTTAGAGGCGGAAGGGTACATGGCGACCATTCCAAATCGCGGGGATGAGGATGCTGGGGCCGTTCTGATCAAAGTAAATCGATTCTCCGCCGGTTGCTTGGTCTATTCGCAGGTCCGTGATGATAAAGGCCTACTAGTCTGGCTCTGCGGTACGGGCGAAACGGCGGTGCCTGAAGCTAGCGCTGAGGCATACATCGCTCGTCAAAGAAAATATGATGCAGATATATGGGTTGTTGAGGTGGATGACCCAAAGGCTAGCTATGGCCTTGATGGTAAGGTTTTTGACGTTAGAGCCTTCGGCTCAGGTCGTGTCACGGCGAACCCATAGTGCTCGAAAACGTCTAACCCGTTTGAGCTCGTCAATTCATGAAAGAATATCGTCGCTTGCGGGTTTGTTGAGACGGATAATACAGCAGCAGAATAAACGATCGGATTGTGCGCGCTTGCAGGTATAATCGCTGCCAATCGCACTCCGTTACTAAGAGCAGCGTCGGTGGCATAAACAATGCCAAGTGGCGTCTCTCCTCGTTCGACCATGGCGAGAACTCCTCGGACATTCGACTGACGAGCAAGTTGCCCTCTAACTGCTGGCCATAAACCCAGGTTTTGAAGCGCGTTCTGGGCGTATGTGCCGGCGGGTACGTGTGCAGGGTCACCGATAGCAAGTCGCCCCCCGTTTAATTGATTTGCGACGTCAAACGGCTTGGAGAGGTTTATAAGCGGCGTATTAGAAGTTTCAGAAGGGCGGATAAAAACGAGCCTATTTCGAGCCAGCGGCAGTGTCCGCGCCCGGTCTAGGAAACCATCAGCGATAAGCTGATCAATCCACCGTGTTGATGCGGAAATGTAGAGATCTGCAGGGGCGCCCATTCGAATTTGGCGGGCAAGGGTTCCGGAGCTTGCTACGGAAACACGAATATCGGTCCCTGTCCGATCCTTGAACCGGGCCGCCAAGTCTTGAACTGCTGGCGCGGCACTGGCGGCAGACAGTACAATAATTCTTTTATTATCAATTGCTTCTGCAAAGTTGCAATGTGCACATACACCCAGTAATAGGGCTAAGCTAGATATATCTGCCCGTCTGACCAGCCATGATAATTTTAGATTCCTTGAGCGGTTAAGCAATCGTATGCGTTCCTATTCTGGACACCTGAACACGGTGTCGGTATGTTCCCCAGCCTTTCCTCCTTATACCCTTACTTTTAAGCCCAATTCCGAGGTAACTCATGCCTGATGTATGGACAGACGATCGTATTGCTAAGCTGAAAAAGCTTTGGACAGAGGGTTTACCGACCGGGGAGATCGGAAAACGCCTTGGCGTATCAAAGAATGCCGTCGTCGGGAAGGCCCATCGCCTTAGCTTGAAAAGCCGCCCGTCGCCAATTCGCAGGGCTGTAAAGAAAGCTGAGCCGAAGAAGGAAGAGGTAACGGTGTTCACCCTTGCCAATTTAACTTCGATGACTTGTCGCTGGCCGAATGGGGATCCGAAAGAAGACAATTTCCATTTCTGCGGAAAACCAGTTTTCCAGACCAAGCCCTATTGCGCTGAACATTGTGCAGCAGCTTATGTCGGTTCGAATAAGAATCGTGGCGAAAGCGCGTCATAACTGACAAATATGCCTTTTAGATCAAAATTTTGCGGCGTGTGCCGCACTGTCCACACATAAAGTTATGTGTAGATCATTGCGTCTTCATACCCTTACCGGCGAGTTTATCTCAGAAAGTTGGTGATTTCTGTTTTTTGGTCCCTGAGAAACAACTTGGTCTAGACCCGCAAACGAGGACCAAAAAATATATAATCCAAGTTTCACCGCGATGAGATAGACAACAATCCGTCAGATTGGCTCTGTGTTGTGCCCTATGAGGTGGCTTAGCCGTCTCATAGTTTTTAGGACCCTCAAGCAATGACCCTGTCGCATTTAAGTTACAACAGGTCATTGGAGGAGATGGCTCCGGCGGTAGGATTCGAACCTACAACCCTTCGATTAACAGTCGAATGCTCTGCCATTGAGCTACGCCGGACCAGTTTTTGGAGGCCGAGGCCGGAATCGAACCGACGTACACGGATTTGCAGTCCGCTGCATCACCACTCTGCCACTCGGCCCGAGACCACCTATGTCGATTAGCCTCATCACGGTTTAAAGAACCGCGAAGCGGCGTGTTATAGAAGCGCAGGGAAGGGGGGTCAAGCGCCCATAAACAAAGGGATACATGGAATCGAATAGCATCCGATAATTAGCGCGGATGATTGAGTTGGCTACGCCTGTTCGGTATAAGCGCTTAGTCGCCGTTTAAGACGCATTAAACACCTGTAGACCCGTTTGAAAGGTACATTTTTATGGATTTTGAGCTTGCACGGCGCAACATGGTTGCGAGCCAGATCAGGACCAATGAGGTTACGGACCCGCTGGTGATTGATGCCATAGGAAAAGTTCCTAGGGAGAAGTTTCTTCCAACCGCTCGTCAGTCTCTTGCTTATGTAGATGAAGACCTAGAAGTAGCGCCGGGCCGGTGTTTAATGGAGCCGATGGTAGCGGCCCGTTTACTTCAACTGGCTGATGTCCAACGGACCGACCATGTTTTAGTTTTGCCTTGTGGCACTGGTTATATCGCAGCTGTTCTGGCTCATATGGCTGGATCCATAGTTGCTGTAGAGGAAGAAGGCCCCGTTAAAGATGGGGCGGCTAAGTTGCTCGGCGAGCTTGGCGCAGACACAGTTGCTGTTGTGTCGGCCTCAGTGACCGAGGGATGCCCAAGTCAGGCGCCGTTTGACGTTATTGTGTTCGACGGTGCGGTGGCCGAGGTGCCAGATAATATAAAGGAGCAACTCGCCGACGGCGGGCGTCTTGTCGCTGTTGTTCAATCTGGCCCGATTGGCCAGGCAACTCTGGTCCAACGGACCGGAAATGCTTATGGGCAAAGAACGGATTATGATGCCAGCATCCCGCTACTCCCAGAATTTGCTGCTATACCAGCGTTCGCATTTTAAATAAGCGTGCATAAAGGTTTAAAATAGAACCAATTTTCTGATTTTAGCGTAATGAGATTTGTCGATTGCTAACGCGAAGGCGAACTCTAGCAATCTTACATTTATGTCGCTGAGCCCTGAGGGGTTGGTTACCCTCAGTTACACCTTTTGCGGTGGTATTAGAGCATCGATTCGGTTACGTAATCGGTCCGTAAATCTCGGCTGGAACTTGTTTCAAGGATTAAAGCAATGAAGCGTCTTAAGTGGTTATTTGCGACAACTGCAGTCGTTGGGCTTCTCTCCGTTGGCCAGTCAGCTAAGGCTGACACGTTACGCGAAGCGTTGGAGTTGGCTTACGCGAATAACCCTAGTTTATTGGCAGCTCGGGCTCAACTGCGTGCGGTTGACGAATCTGTGCCCATTGCCTTGTCTGGATGGCGGCCAAGCGTTTCTGTGAATGCCAACCTCGGCAGAGCTAGGAACGAGTCAGTTATTCAGGGTGCCGTCGGGAGTGGCGCTCAGTTTGCTGGTGGTACAACCTTAAGAACCTCAAAAACCGCATCCGTCGGTGTGTCGCAGCCACTCTTTAAAGGTTTTAAGACCAGAGCCGCGACTGCAGCGGCAAAAGCCAATGTGAAGGCGCAGCGCGCCCGCCTAAAAGCGTCTGAGCAACAAGTTTTGCTGTCTGCAGCTATAGCCTATTTCGATGTGTTAAGGGATATGGCTGTTGTCGAGCTCAGGGGCAATAACGTTCAAGTTTTGACCCGTCAGCTCGAGGCCACACAAGACAGGTTCCGGGTTGGTGAAATCACGCGGACCGATGTTGCCCAGGCTGAAGCGCGCTTGTCCGCTTCGGTTTCGGCTAGGATTTTGGCGGAGGGTAATCTGCAGCAGTCTCGGGCAGCGTATGTCAGTTCCATCGGAAAATCCCCTGAAAACCTCACGTCGCCAGATCCATTAGGAAACTTGCCGGCGACGCGTGACGACGCCATTGCTTCTGCATCCGTGGATAACCCTGGCCTGGTAGCGGCTTTATTCACGGCAGATGCGGCTCGGGAAGATATTAAGGCCTCCCGTGGCAACTTACTGCCAACGATTACGCTGGAGGGACAGCTCTCAAAGGGCTGGGATACGATTGCCGACCAGTCCTTAACTGAGAGTGCCTCAGCACGTGTCGTTCTTTCGGCTCCTATATATCAGGGCGGCATTGTTTATGCGCGTCTTCGTCAGGCCAAGCATACTGCCGGTCAAAGGCGCCTCGAGGCAGATCAGGCTAGACTAGATGCGAGAGAGTCTGCGACGTCGACTTGGGAGATCTATCAATCTTCGCGGGCTAGTATCGCATCTATAGAAACTCAAATTGTTGCCTCTGAGATCGCCCTTGAGGGGGTTCAACGTGAGGCAGAGGTCGGCGCAAGAACTGTTCTGGATGTCTTGGATGCTGAGCAAGAGCTCCTCGATGCCCGCGTGACACTTGTAACGGCTCAAAGAGATGAGTTGGTTGCGACGCTCCAACTTCAGGCGTCTATCGGACGTTTGACTGCGGAAGACCTAGCTCTAGGCGTTAGTTTGTATGATGCTGTGGACCACTATGATGATGTTAGCGGCAGTTTCTTTGGCAGTTCTAAGGCGGCTGACGCTGACAGTCGTTAATTGAAGGTCATTGCGGCTAACCCTCATATCCGTCGGGTGTTATAGAATTCTTTAACCATTTGGGTTAGATTATGAATAATTGTCGTGTGGAAAAAGCGGACCAATCGCTATGAGTGAAGAAGGCCAAGAAGAACCTTCGATGGAGGACATTCTAGCCTCCATACGAAAGGTTCTTTCGGAAGAGGAAGAAGGTGCAGCTAAAACCTTACCTGAAGGCGATGCTGCGTCAGACCCTGAAGACCTTGAAGTAATAGAGCTAACTTACGAAATGATGGTTGACGAGCAGAAAGAGTTTATTCCCGCACCTGGCGTTGCTGAGCAAGCAGCGCCGGCGCCTCAACCGGCACAGGAAAAACCGCATGAGGGCTATGGCCAAGACGGTTTCTTAGCAGACCAGGTTGAGCAAGTAGCGGGCGCCCATATTTCTCAGTTAGCGCGGGCCGTCGCTCAAGAGCGTGCACTAACCATCGGAAATCAGGGCATTACCATTGAGCAGATTGTGCGTGAAATCTGCACGCCAATACTCAAGCAGTGGCTAGATAAGAATCTACCGTACATGGTTGAGCGGATTGTGCGTCAGGAAGTCGAGCGGATCGTTAGTCGTTCAGAGCGGATGTAAAAAATAAGAAAAGTTCTTTAAGCAGTTATAGATAAAGAAGTTTTTGTTATTTTATAAGCTACATTCATTATTTTATCAGAGTATCGGTTCGTGGCATCCTTGAGCCCGAGGGCTTTCAAGGGGAACCGAATATCTATGACTGCATTTATAACTCCGTCTATCAATATTGGGGCGGCTAAAGCTGCGTGACCTTTGTGGGGCACTTTGTCGCAGTAAAAACCTTGGGTCTTAATATCATTGAGCTTCTTGTTGAGAAGGCCCTTTGATAGGTCAATTTTTTTGAGTGCGTTTGGTTCCTCTTTCATGATGGCATTAATCATTGTTTGTCTTTGTTCCTCTTCACAATTGGCCAAAAAAACTTGGCCTGCTACCGTTGTTGCGATTGGGAAGGCAAGCCCAACTGGAGCAGAGCGCATGACTAGAGGGCTTATGGACTCCGTATTCCACATGATTTCCATTCTAAGTCTTCGAGCCTGTGTCAGCGCCACAGGCCACAGGACCTCCCGACAGAGCTTTTCCATGGCAGGAACGGCGGTTTTTCTTATCCAACTTGTATGATTTAGGCCATCTGTGAGTTCGAGTGTTGTCTCGGAGATTTCAAATCGCTTATCAGCCTTGCGTCGAACAACGTAGCCTAACCCATGAAGAAAATGGACGATTCGAGAGACGGTCTGGCGGGGCAGAGACGTTTTGGTTGCGGTTTGTGAAATGTTGAGGGGGCCCTCTTTGCTTAGGGTTCTTAATACTAAGAGACCGCGTTCCAGTGAACGTATACTAGGGTTTGATGGCATTGAGCAGTTTTGCCTAACAAATGAAGGGAATTATTATTACTAAATTATGATAATAGACGTTCGCAGTTACAGAGTTGTCTAACGCACGCTCGCTTGGCGGGCGATTCTGTAGTTATATGATGTATTTATGCATCACCAGACTAAAAAGAGTCATTAGTAAGCCAGTGTGCGTTGAGAGGTGGCACAGTAATAGGATAGTACAGTCATTGTTGCTCAACAATTATGGGCAGTTGATTTTTTGGGGCAGCCTTGTTCGGACAAAGCACTAAGGTTGGTCAGATTTAAAGACTTAGGGGATATACTGAATGAAGACTCGTAATATTTTGGTAGCATCGCTAATGGCGACGGTGGCATTGCCCGTCTCGCACGAAGCCTTTGCTCAGAGCCTAGCGCTCGAAGAAATCGTGGTTACCGCACGTAAGCGTGACGAAAGCATTTTTGAAATTCCAGTTTCAGTGTCGGCTATGTCACAGGACCAGTTGGAACGCGCAGGGGTTGATAATCCTGAAGAACTTTCCAACTATGTCGCAGGCCTACAATTTGAAGGTTCCACAGCGACAGGTGGCCGCGTTAATCCGGCCATTCGTTTTCGCGGTATGAACCAGCAGATTATTACGCCGTCAACACAGGTTGGAGCGTTGTTCTGGGATGGGTCTTACATCGGTGCTGGTGGCGGCTTCTTGCCCCTCGGTGATGTTGAGCGTGTCGAAGTCATCAAAGGACCTCAGACTGCTTACTTCGGTCGTAATACCTTCACTGGTGCTGTGAATATCATCCCGAAACTTCCGGGCGACGAGTGGGAAGGCGACATCTCTATTGATTTCTCGCCATCACAATCCACAGAATTTAAAGTTGACGCCGGCATCGGCGGCCCGATCTCAGATAAGGTTGGTGTCCGTATCTGGGCTGGTTACGAGAAAGACGGTGGTGACTTTAAAACTCAAGATGGCACCCCTTATGCTGTCTTCAAAGACACCTCAGTTAGCGGCACCTTGATTGCTGAGCCTACTGAGGCTCTTACATTGAAGTTCACAGGCTACTACACGAAGGCTGACGACAACGGCACCTCGGTTGGTGTTGATGCTCGTCTCGCTGGTGTAGCGGCTGGAGCCTGTAGCAAGACCTACACGGGCGAATACCTCAATCCGGCTTCGGGTGAACGGACACCGTTCACGCGTAAACTTTCGGAACGCCCATACGCAACATTCTGCGGTAAATACCCTAATGGGGAATTTTTGGTTGCTCCGGTAACGGTAAATCCGACTAGTGCGGGTACCGTTTCCTACTTTCGAAGTCGCCTCCTTTCCTTGACGAACCTCCACCCACTGATGTCGAAGTACAGCATCCTAAGAACCCGTACTGAAAACGAGTTGGGTGGCCGTAACCAAACATACCGTATGCAGTTCAGTGGCGATTACGAAATGGGTGATCACACGCTGTCTTGGCAGGCTTCTCGCTCTAATACGGGAACTGTCGATATTCGTGACTTCCGTTTTGGTATTCCCAATGTTCCAGGCCAAGTACTTCTTCTTGGCAACAACATTGCTATGCGGGAAACGTATTACGAAGCGCGGGTCGCATCATCAGCTGATCAACGCTTGCGTTACATGATTGGCGTCAGCGATTACACCATGCGATATCGTGTGGGCAACGCACCGGTTAATGCAACGCAAGTTTTAACAGGTGCCGGTGCTACCGTTGACTTCCAAGACAACACAACGACAGGTATCTTCGCTTCTATCGATTATGATATTTCCGATGACCTGACATTCTCTGCTGAAGCGCGTTACACGGATGAAAAGTCGCAAGGTATTCTCCAAGGGAACCCAGGTGGTGCATGTGGCGGATATTCGCCAGCATGTAATACCCTCAACGAATATAGCGATTTCATTCCTCGCGTGATCTTAAGCTACACACCGTTCGAAGGGGCAACGACCTACGCAAGTTACTCCTATAGTTCACTTCTCGGCGTCGCCACGCAGGCTGGCTTCGTGAATAGTGTGGCTCCATCGGTTATCCCTGCTAGTCAGCTTGCTGCTCTTGGCGAGTTCACTGCTCCACAGGAAAATACTCAGATTGAACTTGGGTGGAAACAACAGGGTGAGAACTGGAACGTTACTGCTGCTGTGTTCTATTCTGACTGGAAAAACCAACCGTTTGCTTCGGTTATCCTGTTGCCAGCTGGCGGGACCACATCCTTCCGTGGCCCTGGCGATTCAAAATACAAGGGCTTTGATCTTGAATTCCAAGCCACACCAGCTGAGTGGCTAGACATCCAAGCCACCTTAGCCTACTCGGATAATAAGATGACTTCGTTCTCATCTCGTGGATCCAATGAGTCTATCGTGCTTGGTTCTGGTCCACTTTCGGTTGTCAACGATGGCAATCGTTCAAGGAACATTCCAACATGGACAGCTGGCCTTAGCCCAACCTTCTTGGGTACCGCGGGCGACCGTGAATGGTTCTTCCGTTGGGACTTCCTGTATCACAGTGAAACTTGGGCTGATTACTCACAGTTCAACCGAGCTCCAGATCAATTATTGATCAACGCTCGTGCGGGTATCGATCTCTTCGACGGTAGCCGGCTTGAAGTTTACGGTAAGAACTTAGGTCAAAATAAGACCCTGGGTCTTAACGGTGGAACAACGAGCGGACCAGGTGGTGGCCGTAAGGCATTCCAAGAGCCTTACCAACGTCGTGAGTTTGGTGTCCGTTTGACCGCCGAATTCTAGATATCGGTTACATCAGTTAAATCAGAAGGCCGGTCTTAGGACCGGCCTTCTTTTTTTATCCAAAGCGGATTGGGCTTAATGTTGCCTAGTTCACACCTATGAACCAAAAGCACCGTTTGATTCATGTTGGCCGTTGTTAGACATTTTTCAGATTTAAACGGGCTGCAAGTGGCTAATATATTGAGGGCTGCGCTTTATCTGCTTTTTATCTTGGTAGTTCTTCGCATATATTGGCTCGTATGACTGACATAGTAGTAGCCGCATTTTATCATTTCACGCCGTTCGAAGATCCGGCAGCATTGCGTGTGTCGTTGCTGGGGCAGCTCTCAACGCATGGTCTTAAGGGAACGGTTTTGCTCGCGCCTGAGGGCGTCAATGGAACGCTCGCCGGTTCGCGAGTGGGTATCAATGCTGCTTTAGAGGCCTTGCGTGCATTGCCAAATTCTAAGCAGCTGGAGCATAAGGAATCTCATGCTGAGACTATGCCGTTCTATCGTCTAAAGGTCCGCCTGAAGAAAGAGATAGTCACCATGAGGGTGACCGGTGTCGATCCATTAGCAAACGTCGGCACTTATGTTGCTCCTAAAGATTGGAATAACCTCATTACCGACCCGGAGACAATTGTTGTCGATGCACGCAACGACTTCGAAGTACAGATGGGTACATTTGAGGGCGCGGTCAATCCTGGAACGGTGAGTTTCAGTGACCTTCCCAAATGGCTCGAGGAACACCGTGGCGAATTGGAGGATAAAAAGGTTGCGATGTTCTGTACGGGTGGTATTCGCTGCGAGAAGGCAACGTCATTCTTAAAAGAACGAGGCATAGATGATGTCTTTCACCTAAAAGGCGGCATCTTGAAGTATCTAGAGGATATTCCAGAGGAAGAAAGCCAGTGGCGCGGTGAGTGTTTCGTATTCGATTACCGAGTGTCGGTGAAACATGATCTAGAACTTGGTGAATATGATGTGTGCCACGCATGCCGATGGCCCGTTAGTGTGGCTGGACGCTCGTCCTCGAATTTTGTTGTCGGCGTGTCATGTGACCACTGCATCGACCAGCGCACCGATATACAGCGCGAACGCTATGCCGCAAGGCATGCTCAGATAAAACTGTCGAGGCAACAAGGCGAATTGCACGTTGGCGCTACTTACGAGGCCGTAAAGAAATCAACCGCCGTTGATGGGTGAGTTGAGCAGCATGGCGGGCGGGGTGCCAATTCTGTATTCTTTTCGGCGATGCCCCTACGCAATGCGGGCGCGGATGGCGATTTTTTCTAGCGGCCAGGTATGCGCATTGCGCGAGGTTGTCTTGCGTAGCAAGCCGGCTGAGATGATCGCGGTTTCGCCAAAGGGTACGGTGCCTGTAATAGTGTTGCCGGATGAACGAGTGATCGAAGAAAGCCTGGAGATCATGCGTTGGGCGCTTGGCCGTAATGATCCGCAAGGTTGGCTGGCGCCATTGAATTATGACCGCGATGATATTGATGCGCTGATTGCCGAAAACGACGGTCCATTTAAGGACAACCTGGATCGCTATAAATATCCGACGCGTTATGAAATCTCAGATCCAGTCCATTATCGTACCGAGGGTTTAGCATTTCTGAAAAAACTAAACGCACGGCTTTTAAAAACGCTTTATCTTTGTGGCAATGATTTTACATTTTCTGATGCTGCAATTTCGCCGTTTATTCGACAGTTTGCTAACAATGATAGCGAATGGTTCAACGCGCTCGACCTGCCTGGCATCCAAAACTGGTTGCAAAGTATTCTTGGGTCGGATCAATTCTTGGGCGTGATGGAAAAGTATCCCGCGTGGGAAAGCGGCATGGATGAGCCCGCATTTCCGTCAATCTGAATTAGCACTCCAACATGTTTACATGTGCTCAAGATGAAAACTTGAGCCGTGGCCGTAAGTTGGGCGTGAATGTTAGCTGCAGTTGCTAAGTTCAAAGACAACTTGAATAAGAAAGGCCTCGAGGGAAACCCTGAGGCTTTTCTTATTGCGCGCAAAGGGGAGTTATTTTAGACGCTATCCATAATATCTTGAAACTCGCTCGAGATATCATTGCGGCCCATGTCTCCGGTATCAAGATCAACGATGCGAAGAATGTGCGAGAGGTAGCTCTCTCGCCAGGTATCACGCTCTGCCATAATCTCCTTAGACGGTTTGTAGGTGTTGATCTCCGATCGGTCGATGAAGCCCTTCGTCTCAATCAGCCGCTCAAGCGTATCGTTTCGGTCACGCATGACCGAAACTTCCCCCGCCAACGCCATGACCATGGCTAAGAGCTTGTCCGACGCAGGATCACTGAAGTATTGAGGGCGAGGGCCCTTGGCGTGCTTGTTGAGTTTTACGCCGCCCGTATTAGAATCATTTGGCATAGAGCAATCCTATTTCTGAAATCCGTAGAGATACCAAAATCCACCGCCGCCGAAGTCTCCACCTTGGAAGACATTGGTGCGGTTTTCTTTTGCTGCTTCAAACGCACTCGGAGCCATGAATTCAAAATTTCTATCTGGATCAAACCCTGCTTCTTTGGCGGCGCTTGGAGGGTCAATCTCATGGGACTTACTCCAGAATGGTTCGTTATTGTTGTAAGTGTCCCAGTCTAGCAGGAACGAATCAAAATCATCCGCCATGTCCTTAAACGGCGGTGTCTCCGCGTGGACTACTATGCCCCCCGGTGAGAGCAGTCTGTGGCATTCTTTCATTATGTTTCGGAAAGCTACCGTTGATGTCTCATGGATCAAAATATGAGACACGATTAGATCAAAGCTGCCATCTTCGAAATCCATAGACTCTGCATTTTGTTGTGACAGGTGAATGGGAACGCTCATGGATTCGCAACGGGCGTGCGCATACCGTAATATGGGGGCAGCAACGTCTACGCCGTATATCTCTGCATCAGGATAGGCCGTCTTGTAAGGGACACTTGAGTGACCGGCAGAACAACCGAGGTCCAGGATTCGTGTCGGGGCGAGGTCCGGGTATGCATATTTAAGATACGCTGCTGTGCTGGCGCCAATATCATCGTTCATAGGGCCTAACTGGCCCATAGCATAGATATACACACCGCGGTCATAGACAGCGCCGGCCGAGATATCATTTTCTGCTACCTCAGTATGGTATCCGCCTGGCTGACAATGAATATCGACAGCCGTGTGATAGCGTGGAATGTCTAACGTCGGATCTAGCTTAAGGCTACCACCGGCATTCTTGGTTGATCTTGAGTTCGAGATCAGTTTGTCCAGTTGACGCTCGACAGGTACTTGGCAGGACTTCCACATCATCTCTTGGCTGGTGCGCAGAAGAGAGCTCCAGGTTTGATAGTGATTGTTTGCATTCATCGCCTTGCGAATTTCATGGCGGTTTTTTGGTGTGCGACCATGTTCTTTTTCGAAAGCGGGCTTGACCTGCGTTTCGTAAACGACTTTTGTATTCGGACTAACCTGTGTCGCGAGATGCTTTTTGTAAGACTTTACGAATTCTTGTCGGGAAAACTCCTCGGCCGTTACTTCTGGTAAGACGGCGTGGGCGAACTGTTCATAGTCTCTGACTTGCATGGTGGACTCCGGTTCGGTTCAAGCGATTACTGGAAGAATGCTGGAATGTGAGAGTAGCTTAACCATAAGAATGTTAGAGTGAAAGTGGCCGCGTACATTAGGGCCCTATATTCTGTAGAGTTTTCTGGGTGAGGGACCAACCTGCGGCTGCGGAAACAGCCGTGACTAATGTACCCCAGGCCACATCGACCATAACAACGATCCAAGGCCAATCGGCGAGGGTGATGTAGTTGGTCATGTCGTATGTCGCGTAGGCGAAAAAGCCAAACAACCCACCGAAAAGTAGCGCCGTTTGCCAACGACCCGTCTGTAGCGCGGGGCGCACGCCAAAGACCGTAATGCCAAGAGCATAGAAGAGGTAAAAAGTGAGGGCGAGTGAGAGATTGACCTCTTCCCGCAGCCAAGGTCCTAGTTGGCTTTGGAAGAAGTCCTTCGCAATGAAGCTAAGCCAGATGCCGTCGAGCAAAAGGAATATGAACGCGGTGAAGCCGTAGGCGATTGCATAGGCTTTCATGGCTTTCATGGCTTTCATACAATTCGCCTAATTGGATAGCTTCCCAGTCGCGCTATTTCCAAGAAGTGAGATTGCTAGGGTTTGGGTGAGTGAACGCACGTTTATTGTTCTGCCTTCCTGAAACCATCCAGAGTTTGCCGATACCTCCCGGGTGGTAATTCAATAGCATCATCGTAGGCGTGAAAAATTTCATTGATACACGACGTGTTATCCAAGCATTCCATCGTGAAGCGGGCGAGGGCGTCGCGTGTGATAACACCGCGTTTGAGTTGATTGGTCGTCATCGCAGCTTTTCCGGATTCCTTTATCCCTGCTGGAAGCAGAACGAGGTTACGGATGATGGTATAGGGCGCACCGCTTTCCATAAGGTGGCGTTCACCAAAGTCCTTCGCGGCGATCGTTGGCCCCATGACGTCCCACCTTGTTTTTGGATAGATGGGGAGGCTGAGTCCTGCGCCGACGGACCCATGCAGAATCACTTGGCTGACGCCTGTTTCCTTTGCCCATTTCGATATGTAGCGCATGCTGTCTACGTAAAATTCCGGGTTCACACCTCCATCGCGAGCTAGGGCGTCGACGACGACCCGGTAGGGTCCAGCTTTTAAAGCGCTCTCAACATCGTTTTCAGACAGAACGTCGCCAGGGACAAAAGAAACCCCCATGGGATCTAAACGAGAGCGGTCCGATGTGGGGCGCACAAACACGGTTACGCTTTCACCAGCCTCGACCATGTCCAAGACGATTTCTATGCCGAGCTTTCCTGTCCCTCCGAAAACCAGAATTCCGGAATTGGCGAAAACTGTAAGCGGAGAAAGTATAAAAGCCAGGACTAGGGAAGTTGCTATCGACTTTTTCAGGTTAAACATGATGTGTCCTCGAGAATTGGAGTAAGAACGATAAGTTTGCCTTGCGCGGGGGCGGGGTTCAATCACTACTGTGGTATTGGAATTATTGTTCTTCACAACGCTTTTGCCAGGTTACGCATAATTGATGTTCCGGGCCCCGTTTGAAGTTGACTGTATAACAAACCCAAGATTGAGATATTTTCACCTGTAGTGGCCGGTATAAGGGCTGTCAGGCGCGGCATATCAGAATCTAGATCAACAGCTTTGTGTAAAAGTTTATGTTTTTTGATTGTCATATTGGTTTTTCCTAATCAGGTTTGTAACATTATCATGTCGTCCGCGGCTGGAGCGACTGGGATCTGACATGAGGTTTGTCTAGCGGCGTTGCGCTTTTGGGCGCGCGGCGGTAAACCCAACCCTACATAAACACCTGTTTTAAAACGCGAAGTTCATACCGATGCTTGAAAAGACCTATAACCCAGCTGAAGTGGAAGAGACGCTCTACAGCGATTGGGAACAATCTGGCTCGTTTGCCGCTGATACTGGTTCTAGTAAGGCGCCGTACACGATCATGATGCCGCCACCTAATGTGACTGGCATCCTCCATATCGGCCACGCTTTGACGTTTACTCTTCAGGATGTGCTGATCAGATACAGCCGGATGCGGGGTAAGGATGCCTTGTGGCAGCCGGGCACGGATCACGCGGGCATTGCAACGCAGATGGTCGTAGAACGACAATTGGCTGAAGCAGGCATCCACCGCCGGGACCTGGGCCGCGAAAAATTTGTTAAGAAGGTCTGGGATTGGAAAGAAGAGTCTGGAGGCAGTATTATTCGCCAGTTGCGCCGTTTGGGCGCATCGCCGGATTGGGAGAAAGAACGCTTCACTCTAGACGACAGCCTGTCGAATGCGGTCACGAAGGTTTTCGTTCAACTCCACAAGGAAGGTCTCATGTACCGCGACAAGCGGTTAGTGAACTGGGACCCAAAACTTCACACGGCGATTTCAGACCTGGAAGTGGAGCAACGTGAAACCACAGGCAAGATGTGGTTCTTCAAGTACCCTGTAGATGGAATGGACGGCGTCACCATAACGGTTGGTACGACGCGCCCGGAGACAATGCTTGGTGACACCGCTGTCGCGGTTCATCCAGACGACGAACGTTATACTGAACTCGTGGGCAAAACCTGTATTCTTCCTTTGGTCGGTCGCAGCATCACCATTATTGCGGACGACTACGCAGACCCGGAGAAGGGTAGTGGAGCGGTAAAGATTACACCTGCCCATGACTTTAACGATTTTGAGGTTGGCAAGCGGCACAATTTAGAACGCATCAACGTGCTTGATGAGAACGCGGCACTCAATGAGAACGCGCCAGAAAAGTATCGCGGCATGGATCGCTTCGATGCCCGTAAAGCCATTGTTGCGGATATGGAAGAGGCTGGGCTCCTCGAAAAAATAGAGGAAAACGCCATGGTAATTCCCTATGGCGATCGTTCCGGTGTCGTTGTCGAGCCGTGGCTTACGGACCAGTGGTACGTCGATGCGCATACGCTTGCGCAGCCTGCGATTAAAGCTGTTGAAACGGGACAAATGAAATTTGTGCCCAAGCAATGGGAAAACACTTATTTTGAATGGATGCGCAATATCCAACCGTGGTGTGTGTCGCGCCAGCTCTGGTGGGGTCATCGCATTCCCGCTTGGTACGGACCAGATGGGCATATATTTGTAGAAGAAACCGAAGCGGAAGCCGTTGTCGCAGCGAAGGTTCACTACGGTAAAGATACGGAGATTGTGCAAGACCCTGATGTTCTTGATACTTGGTTTTCATCAGGCCTATGGCCTTTCTCAACGCTTGGTTGGCCAGATAAAACGCCCGAGTTAGATCGGTATTATCCTGGCGATGTTCTTGTTACTGCGTTTGATATTATTTTCTTCTGGGTTGCTCGCATGATGATGATGGGGCTTCACTTCATGGGTGAAGTACCGTTCCGCGAAGTTTACATCCATGCTCTGGTTCGAGATGACAAGGGCCAGAAGATGTCGAAGTCCAAGGGCAACGTCATGGATCCACTTGAACTCTGTGATAAATATGGGACGGATTCCGTTCGGTTTACGCTTTCTGCAATGGCGGCGCAGGGCCGGGATATAAAACTATCTGAGCAGCGTATCGCCGGGTATCGGAATTTTATTACTAAGATTTGGAATGCCGCTCGCTTCTGCGAAATGAATGAATGTGTTCCGTCCGCTAAATTTGATCCGGCTTCCGTGACTTCGACCCTTAATCGTTGGATTGTCAGTAAGGCAGCCGAAGCCGGTAATGCTGTCGCGGCTTCAATAGAGTCATACCGATTCAACGAGGGTGCGGATGCGCTTTATCACTTCACTTGGCATACCTTTTGCGATTGGTTCCTAGAATTCGCTAAGCCGGTCTTTCATGGCGATGAAGAAGCTGCAAAAGCAGAGACGAGGGCAACGGCAGCTTGGGCTCTTGACCAGATTTTGATCTTTGCCCATCCGATTATGCCTTTCGTCACAGAAGAGCTATGGCGCCGTATTGACGAGAATCGTGGAAGCTCTCTGATCAATGGTGAATGGCCCGAATATGCAGGCCTATCTGCACCTGATGCGCAGGCTGAAATGGATTGGGTGGTCGAGTTGATCTCAGCAGTGCGGTCCGTGCGTGCGGAAATGAATGTTCCACCAAAGTCTAAGTTAGACCTCAGCGTTAAGGGAACTAACGAAACCGACCAGGCCAGGTTGGAGTCACATCGCGCACTGGTTTCGGCCAATGCACGTCTTGAATCTATTGTTTGCGTCGATGACGAGCACGATGTGTCAGGCGCCATCCAGACTGTCGTTGGCTCGATGACCTTACTCCTTCCCTTGGCTGGTGTTATTGATCTGGATCAAGAGCGCGCTCGACTTCAAAAAGAAAACGATAAGCACGACGCTGAAATTGCCAAGATTGAAAAGAAATTAAACAATGCCGGTTTTGTTGCGAAGGCTCCAGCCTCGGTCGTGGATGAGAACAAGGCACGGGTGGCTGCCGCGCAGGATGCAAAGTCCAAAGTATTAGAAGCGCTGAGCAGGCTTGCTTCTATTTAAGGGGCGCATGGCTTTTATGTTATTGCTTTTCAAGACTTAGATAGTTTTCTTGGTCGCTTTCTTCTCGTTTGCGAAAAACAACACCCGAGGTCAGACTTTCTCAGTTGTGACTTAGTGAGGATATAATGCGCCCAATCGAAATTGTGTTTAGCGTTGCGAGACCGTATTGACGCGACGGTTGCCCAGGGATATTGGCATCCCTCGCATTGGTTTGGCGACGCAGAAACTTCACCTTGGTATGGTGACATCGCGCTTCTTCGACCCCAGGGCGACTGGGCTTAGGTTCTGTGTGGCGTAGGCGCGCGGATGTTAAGCAATTTTTCTGACTAAGTCTCAGCCACTGATCTGCGCCATGCGGACCCTCATTAGACTGGTGAAATCCTAATAAGTGGCCTAAAAACGGCACTTCATTATGTGCTTAATTATAGAATTTAAGCAGACACCGCAGGACGACTACACATGCCAGACGATACTAAGAAGACGAATTCCTTTGATAAATCTAAACTGCCTTCACGTCATGTAACGGAAGGCCCCGAGCGGGCACCGCACCGATCGTACTATTACGCTATGGGCATGACGGAAGAAGAAATTCACCGTCCCTTTGTCGGTGTGGCAACCTGCTGGAACGAAGCCGCACCGTGCAATATTTCACTGAGCCGACAGGCCCAATCCGTAAAAAAAGGTGTTATTGAAGCCGGTGGCACGCCACGTGAGTTTACGACAATTACAGTGACGGATGGCCTTGCCATGGGCCACGCGGGGATGAAGTCATCGCTGGTTTCTAGAGACGTTATCGCAGATTCCGTTGAATTAACGATGCGAGGCCACTCTTATGACGCTCTAGTAGGCTTGGCGGGTTGCGATAAGTCACTGCCTGGTATGATGATGGTGATGCTACGGCTTAATGTGCCGTCAGTGTTCATGTACGGCGGGTCTATCCTCCCCGGCACGTTTAAAGGCAAGGATGTAACAGTCGTAGACGTATTCGAGGCGGTCGGTCAGCATTCTGCCGGAAACATGAGCGACGAGGATCTGTTCGAACTGGAATGCGTTGCCTGTCCGTCAGCGGGTTCCTGTGGCGGCCAATTCACAGCAAATACTATGGCTTGCGTGTCCGAAGCGATGGGCCTGGCCTTGCCTGGGTCGGCCGGCGCACCGGCACCTTATGAATCACGTGATCATTTTGGCGAAGAATCAGGGAAGGCTGTCATGCGCCTCCTCGAAACCGGTTTACGCCCTCGCGATATCGTGACGCGGAAAGCTCTAGAGAATGCGGCTGTGGTTGTAGCTGCGTCCGGTGGGTCGACCAATGGCGGGCTCCACCTCCCTGCCATCGCCCATGAGGCCGGAATTAAGTTCGACCTCGATGACGTGTGCGAAATCTTTAAGAGAACGCCCTATATCGCTGATTTGAAGCCTGGCGGCCGTTATGTTGCTAAGGATGTCTACGATATTGGCGGTGTGCCTGTGCTGCTGAAAGCCTTGCTCGACGGTGGCTACCTGCACGGTGATTGCATCACGGTCAGTGGAAAAACCCTGGCGGAAAACCTTGCGGACGTGAAGTTCCCAGAGGATCAAGATGTTATTCGCCCGACTTCTAATCCAATTTCGTCCACGGGCGGCGTGGTTGGCCTAAAGGGCTCGCTCGCGCCTGATGGTGCAATTGTTAAGGTTGCTGGTATGGAGAATTTGACCTTCCGGGGCCCGGCCCGCTGCTTTGACTGTGAAGAAGACGCCTTTGCCGCCGTTGAAAATAAGACCTTCAAAGAAGGTGAGGTGCTAGTCATCCGCTACGAAGGGCCACGTGGCGGACCGGGGATGCGTGAAATGCTCTCCACCACTGCTGCTCTTTATGGGCAGGGCATGGGTGACAAGGTTGCTTTGATCACAGATGGCCGATTCTCTGGTGCAACCCGTGGCTTTTGTGTCGGGCACGTGGGGCCAGAAGCGGCCGTAGGCGGACCGATTGCGCTGATTGAAGATGGTGACATGATTGCGATGGACGCGGATGTGGGCACGATTGAGCTTGAAGTTAGCGATGAAGATCTCGCGAAACGTCGGTCCGCTTGGGCGCCACGCGCCCACAATTTCCAATCAGGAGCATTGTGGAAATACGCGCAAACTGTTGGAGATGCTAAGGACGGGGCTGTGACACATCCAGGCGGTGAAGCGGAAACACATGTCTATGCCGATATCTAGCGGACTAATTCTCACCATCTCGCCAGGTACGCTCAACTAACGCGTATATTATCATTTACGTAGCCGGTGGCTCGGCGCTGCACTCATGCACTGTCGAAATTAAGATTCATGGCTAATAGTCTAAGAGATCTTAACGTTTGTCGCGCACTGGAAATTTGTAAGGGTGGACGGGAAATTGCCGACGTTAGAAGACTTTATGGACAAAATTTCCCATCGAATTGGGTGGCCTGAGTGAATTATAATAGCGCACTATCATAATTTACTAAATGGGTTCACCGAGAAAGGTCAGCGCATTCAGAATATTATGTAATATTAGAAAGAGTAAGGAGAGGGTCGATATCGCCGCAGGTTTGCTCTGTGATGCGTCTCTAATGCAGGCCTACTGAGGGCTATATATTCTCCACAAACTCTATCATTCGTAGCCGTTCCTTTGCATCTGGCAATCGCCCTATGCCTGCGCTAGCGTTATCAGCCATATGATGTGGCTTGTTAGTGGCTGGGATGATGCAGGTGACGGCCGGGTGAGAGAGAATGAATTTGAGATAGAACTGGCCCCAAGTTTCGGCAAATTCCTCTACCCACTCGGGGATTACCTTGCCATCTGTTTGCTGAAATAGTCGCCCGCGTCCAAATGGAACATTGATCAGGGTTGCGATACCGCGCTCAGCTGCCATGGGTAATAAACTGGCTTCGGCACTTCGCTCTTCGATGTTGTATTGGAATTGCACGAAATCGATGTTCTCCTCGTCCATAACAGGGGCTAGGTCCTCCTGGGCACCGGGCCGCCAATGGGTAATTCCGATGTAGCGGTAACGTCCTGATTCCCGCCATTCGCGCATGGTTCCTAGCTTGCGGTCGGTGTCGACAAGGTTGTGAACTTGGATAAGGTCGATGGTGTCGCTGCGAAGGATATCAAAGGAGCCATTTAGTTCTTGTAGCCCATCAGCTTCACCCTCTTTTTGCACCTTGGTGGCTAGGAAGGTTTGATCTCCCACACCCAGGTCTTTGACCAAATCACCCACTACACCTTCAGATCCACGGTAGGAGGGCGCTGTATCGATTAGCGATCCGCCGTTATCGATCAGAGTTTGTATCACTGCTTTTCGCTGTTCCATCCCTGCGGTATCCGCTCGATCGACAATAAAGGAACTCGAGGTACCCAGGCCAATCACTGGTAAGGGTTCTCCGGAAGAGGGAATGGGGCGGGTCATCATGGCGGTCTCGGCCACGGCGGGTTTTCGCGTGGTCATCGAGACTGCTGCTGTAGCTGCGGTGAATGCAGTAAAGGCGCGGCGCGAGACGGAAGGTTTGATCATGACGGAAGTCCAATATAAATAAGTAACTAAATATTAATAAAATCAATTAAAACAAAGTTATAATATATAATATATAATGTTATACATGAGGTAGTTATTGGCTATGTTTCATCGATCACGCACCAAACCGGTGTGTGATCTGAGGCTTTTTCTTTACTACGTGGGCCCTTGTCGATGCCTGCGTCTTTGAGTCTGTCTGCTGCTTGCGGGGTCAGGAGAAGGTGGTCAATCAATAGCCCGTTATCTTTTTGCCAAGCCCCGCGCTGGTAGTCCCAATAGGAATACTGGTGTGGCGTATGGTTGAAACTCCTTAGAGCATCGGTCAATCCGAGATTTTTGATGGCTTGAAAGCGAGCGCGGGATTCCGGTTGAACCAAAGCATCCTTGGCGAAAGCGGCAATATTGTAGACGTCATCATCCTTGGGAATGACGTTATAGTCACCGCCAAAAACGTAAATTTCTTCGAGGGTGAGGCAGGTTTTGATGTGGCTATAGAGGCGATCCATCCAGCCCAGCTTGTAGAAGAACTTATCGGTATCGATAGGGTTGCCGTTTGGAAGGTAGATAGAGGCCACCCGAACGGAGCCATAAACTGTACCTTCAATATAGCGCGCTTGAACGTCCAGATCATCACCGGGTAATCCGCGTTCAACGTCTTCGATGGCCGATTTAGAGAGTATTGCAACGCCGTTATAGCTCTTCTGACCGTGGGTTTCGATTGTGTAGCCTAGATCCTCGATCTCCATCCGGGGAAACCCTTCGTCCACTGTCTTTATTTCTTGGAGGAGGACAACGTCTGGCGCGAACTCCTTAAGCCAGATTAGAACATTTGGCAGGCGAGCTTTAACGGAGTTTACATTCCAGGTGGCGATCTTGATCATATGTTTGGTGCTATCTTTTGGATTATGATGGTTTGTCTTAGCCGACACGTCCGCTCGGTGGAAGCAGCTAAACCGTTGTAATTACGCAACACATAAAACAAAAGGTGGTTCATTTATAAACATTCAGCTTGTCTCTGTAGCAATTAGCCTGGTTTCAATGAAGTATGCACAATTAATATATTTGGGTAATATCTTTGGGGGTCATTATATAATGCGTTTTGCTTCAGTAAGGTCGGTGCTTCTCGGCACAGCGGCCATAACAGCCTTAATAGGGGTGCCTGGTGCTTTCACACCGGCCGCAGCTCAAAAATTTGCGTTAGAAGAAATAGTCGTTACTGCTCGTAAGCGTTCTGAAAGCTTGCAGGAAATTCCTCTGACTATCGCGGCCTATACTGCTGAAGACATCGTGGCCGGGGGCTTCCAAGATCTCGGTGACATTGCTCAGCAGACCGCAGGTCTGTCGTTTGACGTGCGTGGCGCTGGTGCCCGCGGGGGTCGCATTGACTCCCTGATCCGCCTTCGTGGGGTTACGGGTGCTGGTGGGACAGTGGCTGACCATCTGGCTCCAACCTCATTGTTTGTCGACGGTATCTTTATGCTGGGCAACTCCAACGCGATCGGTCTTGGTGACCTAGAGCGCGTCGAAGTTATCAAAGGCCCGCAGTCAGCATTCTTTGGCCGCAATACGTTTGCTGGAGCTATTAACTACATCACAAAGAATCCTAGCCTCACAGAGTATGAGAACAAGATCTCTGTCTCGGCTGCGACCTACGATAAGTTTGACGTCAATGCTTCGTTCAACGGCCCACTGGTTGATGACAAGCTCGCCTATTCGGTCAGTGCTCGTCTCTATAGCAGGAACGGTGAGTGGACAGCGACCGACGGTGGGCGCCTCGGTGATGAGTCAACACAGTCTATCAGTGGTGTCTTGTACGGTAAGCCAACTGAGGACTCTTCCTTCAAGCTCCGTGTTTCTTATCAAAAGGACGATGATGGTCCGGCAGTGCAGGGTTTTATCTCGACTAGTGATCTTGCCGCCATTAATTCATGTGCTGGAAAGTCCTACGATCGTTTAGCTATTGATGGCACCCCCTTAAAAATTACACCGAACCAAAATGGCTTGGGGACGTATTTCTGTGGTGACTATCCTCGTATTGGCGATGCGAATGGCCCGACGTTCTCAGAAGAGACGAACCTTCGCCCAGCAATCATGTCTCAACCTGGTCGTAATGGCTTTATCTTGAGCCCGTTCACACCGTTGATCGGACCTCAGCCAAATATCATTACAGAGACACTGATCGACCGTAAATTCATCGATAAAATACCAACACTCGATGGCTTTGGTATGGAGCGTTACATGAAGCGCGTTGCCTTTACCGGCGATGTCGACTTCTTCGACGGCCATACCTTAACGTTACTCGGCGGCTGGAATCAGACTGGTCTAAACATGGTTCGTGATTATGACCGTCAAGACAGGCCGGGTTGGTACTCAACTGATCCAAAGTATGGTGAAGATTATAGCGTAGAAGCACGGGTCAGCTCTCCTGATGATCAAGCACTACGGTACCTTGCTGGTGCGACGTACTATAATCAGGAATTCATCACCAGTGGATCCGGCGGCCTTCTCGTAGCAGCTTGTGTCGGCGGTACTGCCGCATGTGCCGTTAGCGGGCCCGGTGTCTTCACTCTTCCAGCGACTAGCGGTAACACCGCAAAAGTTTGGGCAGTCTATGGGTCCTTGTCTTACGACATAACGGAAGAAGTAACGCTCGATCTTGAAGCTCGCTATTCACAGGATAAGCGGGAAGTGGCGCAAGCCGGGTTCTCTTTTCAGGACACATACAAAGAGATCACACCGCGTATTATCTTGAGCTACCAACCTAATGATGACACCAATCTCTACCTGCAGCTCTCAAAGGGCATTCTGCCAGGAGCGACCAACGGTTTGGTGGCAACGTGTAGCCCCGAATCATTCCTGACGCCTTACGTCACTCCTCTTACGGGTCAGCTTTCAACGGCCTCTGAGTGTGATCAACTAAAATCTCAGTTGGAGCCCGAGCAATTCGCGGGTTCCACACCCTCACAGAAGCTCGATGCTATCGAGTTGGGCCTCAAGAAAAGCCTCTTCGATGGCCGGATGCGCTTCAATGCTTCGGGTTATTACTATGAGTGGTCAAACGTTACATTCGGTCTGGGGGTCAGTTGGGTACGGGATGATGAAGATCCAACACTGCGGGATCGCATACCGAACATCACGTCCAACTCGCTCACTATTCAAGTATCGGGTAGTCAGAAGATTTATGGCCTAGAGATAGAAACGGGCTACGCTATTTCTGATAACTGGGACATGCAGCTTAATGCCAGTTGGCAGAAGAACGAGTGGACCGAATTCCAAAACCGCTCGACTATTCAGCAAACAGGCCTCGTTAACATGGCGGGAAACAGCGCGACGCGTTACCCCGAGTGGATGGCGAATCTTTCGACCACATACGAGGATGAGTTGACGTCTAACTTGGATTGGTTCGTTCGTGGTGACTTTATGTATCAGGGTACATACTGGGGTGATCTCGCTAACGTCCAACGCGGTCCAGCGTACTTCCTGGCGCATGCTCGGTTGGGTGTGTCTGCGGACGATTTCCGCGTTGAGTTCTTCGTGCGTAATCTGTTTGACACGGATACGTACCTCAGTGCCGGACGGGGTGTCGACTTTGCGGCCGACCAAGGGAACTTCAACTTCAATGGTTTCCAAGGTGTTCAGGTCAATCCTCAAGAGAAGCGGACCTTCGGTATCCGGACCAATATAAACTTTTAGGGTCCTGCGGATTCCTGCGGGCCCGAGGCTTATAGCCTCGGGCCCGTTTCTTTTTGTGGGGTCGCTTCCATAGATGAACGATCGGGTTTGAGCGTGCAGATGTTTATGTGTGTAAGGAATACCGTCGGGGAACGAGCGAATACCGTAAAAATTTGGATCACAAAATGAGCATGTCGCGATGAATAAGACGGTTGTTAGGTCCTATGCACCGAAGGCTCGCCAAGACACTGAACAAGAGCTTCGTAAGGTGTGGCCGGTCATGAAGATTTTTTGAGCGGGTAGAGACTACGCAATAACGTTATAAATACCGGCATGAACTGCGTGGCGTTATAGGAACTGTGCTTAGATTGCGATCTGTATCCCAGCATGTCTCGTTAAAGTGAGAAAGACGTTCCGCAGCCACAGGTGGAACTAGCGTTCGGATTGGTGATCCTGAATGACGCAGCCATCAGATCGTCTACGTAATCGATCTGTGAACCGCCCAAGAGATCAAGCGACATATCGTCTATGACAAGTTTAACGCCATGGAACTCGAAAACTTTATCGTCGTTGGTGCTATCCGCATCGAGGCTAAACCCATAGGAAAAGCCTGAGCAGCCTCCACCCGATACGCTCAGCCGAAGCATCAGGCGATCGTCACCTTCTTCAGCTATGAGGCTGGTGACCTTAGCCGCAGCCTTTTCAGTCAGGAGCACGGTCGATGACGGGCTTATTTCGTTCATAATAAGTGCAGTGCTTTCAGCCAATTTAACGTTTATGAGACTAATCTAGAGGTCTTGTGGCCTCGCTTCAAGGAATCCATCAGATTGCTTGAGAAAGCAGGCTCCGGTAGGTTCCAGCCATGACAGCTTCACTCTCAGACCTTCGCGGTATTTTAGCGCCCATTGCAGCCGACCCGGCGCGGTCCAGAGGGCGATTGCACCCTGAGCCGGAGGCTGAAACGCGATCGGCTTTTGAGAGAGATAGAGACAGGATAATACACGCGAGTGCGTTCCGTAGGCTCAAATACAAGACCCAAGTCTTTGTCTATCACGAGGGCGATAACTATCGCACCCGGCTGTCCCACAGCCTGGAAGTCGCCCAAATTGCTCGATCAATTAGCCGTTTCTTGGGCTTGAATGAGGATTTAGCTGAAACCTTAGCCCTCGCGCATGATATCGGTCACACCTGCTTCGGACATGCTGGAGAGGACGCGCTTCAGGACTGTATGGAGCCTTACAACGGGTTTGATCACAACGCTCAGGCCTTGCGCATTTTGACCAAGCTTGAACATCGCTACCCCAAATTTGATGGCCTCAATTTGACGTGGGAGACCTTGGAAGGCTTAGTCAAACACAATGGGCCTTTAACCGGTACTGGAATGGCGGATGCCGTTCCGTTGGCCGTTCTGGAATACGTCGCTGACCATGACCTTGAATTGGATCGTTTCGCGTCTGCGGAGGCTCAGGTTGCAGCTGTTGCAGATGATATTGCTTACAACGCCCACGATATCGATGATGGCCTTAATGCAGAATTGTTTACGGTCAGAGACTTAAAAAATCTACCTCTCGTTGGGCCAATCGTATCTGATGTAGAGCGCGACTACCCAGAATTAGTTGTATCGCGTCGGGTTCATGAAATAGTGCGGCGCTTAATTGGTGCCATGGTGAATGACGTAATTTTTGAGTCGGGTCGCCGGATGTTAGATAAACTCCCTACTGACAAAGAAGCGGTTCACGGGCTCGACAAAGCGATCGTCGATTTCTCTGGAGATATGGCTCAGAACGATAAAGCCTTGAAGGGTTTCCTTTTTCCCAATATGTACCGCCACGATCGCGTGACCCGTATGTCTGACCAAGCCCATAAGGTTGTCCACGATCTGTTTCAGCTTTTGCATGGTGAGCCGGATAAACTCCCAGCAGGTTGGCAGGGAAATATGGATGGCCCAGGTGGACTTAAAACGGCTCGTCGCGTGGCGGACTATATTGCCGGCATGACCGATAGATTTGCTTTGGTAGAACACACGCGCTTATTTGGACCCGGCCTTTTGTTATGAACGTTTTTTCTACGATTAAAGAGCTTATTGTTGAGGCCATTAACGCCGAGGTATCTGTAGGTGGGTTGCCCAGTGGTTTGAAAACCGGCGCTGTGACGGCAGAGCTTCCGCGCGATGCATCCCACGGTGATATATCGACGAATGCGGCGATGGTCTTGGCTAAACCAGCACAGATGAAGCCACGCTACGTCGCTGAGAAAATCGTCGGTCGCCTGTTAGTGGCGGATGGCATTGTATCTGCAGAGATCGCAGGACCGGGATTTATCAATATCCGGCTAGAGCCGTCACGGTGGCAGGGCGTGGTAAGGGAGGTTCTGAAGGCTGGGGTCACTTTCGGCGATAGTAACCTGGGTCAAGACTCCTTAGTCAATGTTGAATACGTTTCAGCCAACCCAACCGGGCCATTGCACGTTGGCCACGCGCGTGGTGCGGTGTTTGGTGATGCACTTGCAGCGCTTCTCTCTAAGGCCGGCTATGCCGTTACAAAAGAGTACTACATTAACGATGCGGGCGCGCAGGTGGACTCTCTAGCTCGCGCTCTACATTTTCGCTACCTCGAAGCCTTAGGCGAGAAAACGCCAGAAGACTTCGCTGCCGCCGCTGAAGCGGGTGAGGTCGAATATGCGGGTGAGTATCTCAAGGGTGTTGCGAAAGCTCTCGCTGATCGTGATGGTGATAAATGGTTAGGCGCTGATACTGAAGGGCGGCTAGCGCCGATTCGAGCTTTTGCCATCGATGCCATGATGGATATGATTCGTGACGACCTCGCAATGCTGGGCATTGTTCAAGAGGTGTTTACCTCTGAGCGTTCACTGGTAGACGCTGGTCGCGTCGATGTGGCAATTGATGACCTCGAAAAAGAAGGGCTGGTTTACACCGGGGTTCTTGAACCACCAAAAGGCAAGAAGCCGGATGATTGGGAAGCCAGGCCTCAATTACTGTTTAAGGCTAGTGAGTTTGGCGACGATATTGACCGACCCTTTAAAAAGTCAGATGGGTCGTGGACATACTTCGCCTCTGATGTCGCTTATCACCGCGATAAATTTGATCGTGGTTTTTCAGAGATGATCGATGTTTGGGGCGCTGACCACGGCGGCTATGTGAAGCGCATGCAAGCGGGTGTGAAAGCCTTGTCTGCTGGTAAAGGAACGCTCCACGTCAAGTTGTGTCAATTGGTGAGGTTGTTTGATAATGGCGAGCCAGTGCGGATGTCTAAACGAACTGGGAAGTTCGTTACGTTGAGAGATTTGATTGATGCCGTTGGTAAGGACGTCGTCCGGTTTATAATGCTGACCCGGAAAAACGATGCCCAGCTGGACTTTGACTTCGCTAAGGTTACTGAAAAATCGCGAGATAATCCTGTTTTCTATGTGCAGTACGCGCATGCCCGTATTCATTCCGTATTCCGTCATGCAACGGAGGTTCTAGCTGGAAAAGACTTGTCTGACTCATCGCTAGCTCAGGCAGACTTGTCGTTGTGTTCTGATCCGGATGAACTTGCGGTTATGCGATCGATAGCGTCGTGGCCTAGAACGATTGAAACGGCCGCTTTAGCTCATGAGCCGCATCGGATTGCATTCTATTTGTATGACTTGGCCGCGCAGCTTCATGGGCTCTGGAACCGAGGCAATGATGATGCGGAGATGCGCTTTTTGCTGGCGGATGAACCTGAGCGGTCTCTTGCGCGCCTAGCGCTTATCCGTTCGGTTGCCGTGGTGATAGCGTCTGGTCTGGATGTGTTTGGTGTCGAGCCGGTTAAGGAGATGCGATGACGTCCCTAAGGCAGCATTTCTTGAGGCAACCATTGCGTCAGAGCGATGGCAAAGAAGACGTTGGTGATGCATTTTCAGACCCTATTTTCGACGAGGACTACTATGGTCGAGATCAGGCAGGTGGTCGCGGCCGTGCCATAGGGCTCGTTGTTGGCGTTGTTGCGGGTACTATCATTGCCGGCGCAGCGGCTTGGACAGTATTTGGTCCGGGTAGTGGATTAGAAGGCGGGCGCACGCCGCTTATTGTTGCAGAACCTGAACCTTACAAAGTAAAACCCAAAGATCCAGGCGGGATGAAACCACCGAACCTTGATATTCTTGTTTATGGGAGAGTTGGTGGATCTGCCGCAGAGCCAGTGCCCGTGAATATATTGCCTTCACCACCAGCCCCTAGAAGGCCTGTGCAAGTGGCAACGCCGCCTGTGGTTTCTGGCGTGGTGGAAGAGACTATTAAAAAGGTTATTGATGTAGCTAAAGAAGTGAAAATTCCAGTCCAGGCCACATCCGAAACAGTACTTGAGCCGTCGGTTGTTTCAGCTGCTCCCACGGCACCTGAGCCTCAAAAGAGCTTAGAAAGTATGGTTGCTGTTCTGTCCGGTGATTACCTTATTCAAATTGCTGCCCTACGCTCAGAAGAAGCAGTGGAAGGGGAGTGGGCACGTATTATAAAGCTCCATCCCAATCTACTTGGCATGTATACGTCTAAGATTGTCCGTGCTGATTTAGGAGCGCGTGGCACCTTTTTTCGTTTAAGAGCAGGACCGTTGAAAGACCGTACAGCGGCAGAAAAGCTCTGTGTGTCTCTCGCGGCTCAGAACGTGGGGTGTCTCGTTGTCCGAAATGACTAAGGCCGGGCACCGACCTCTTGCAGCTATTTTTGGATGTTCAGGGCTAGTTCTAACTGAGGCCGAACGGACGTTCTTTAAGGCTTGCGACCCTCTGGGCTTAATCCTATTTTCAAGGAACGTCGATACGCCCGACCAGGTTCGGGCTTTGGTGTCTGAGATTCGGTCCTGCGTAGGCCGGAATGCAACGGTTTTAATCGATCAAGAGGGTGGTCGTGTTCAGCGACTTCGCCCGCCGCTTTGGCGCTCTGCACCACCAATGAGACAATTTGGTGACCTTTATTATCAGAACCCTCCGCTAGCTGCCAAAGCTGTCCGAGCAAATATGCAGGCAATCGGAGTAGAGCTAGCAGGCCTCGGGATTGACGTAGATTGTGCTCCTTGTCTCGATGTTCCTGTTCCAGGCGCTCACGATGTCATTGGCAATAGAGCCCTGTCGGAAGACCCCGCGGTCGTTTCCTTCTTAGCAAAAGCGGCGTGTGAGGGTCTCATGGATGCGGGCGTCGTGCCGGTTATCAAGCACTTACCTGGTCATGGCCGGGCAGGGGCTGATAGCCATAAAGAACTACCCGTTGTTGATGCTCTTGCTGATGAGATCATGTCTACCGATTTCCCAGCGTTCCAAGCGGTATCTAATCTTCCGGTGGCTGCGATGACCGCTCATGTTGTATACACCGCCTTTGATCCAGATCAGGCGGCCACTTTGTCCAAATTTGTTATTCAGGACGTAATTCGAACCCGTATCGGGTTTGAGGGACTTTTAATGAGCGATGACCTTGGCATGAAGGCCCTGAATGGCTCCTTCAAGGACCTCGCGTCAGGGTGCTTAGAAGCGGGGTGTGATATCGCAATGCATTGCAGTGGGGAAATGGCAGAGATGGAGTCGGTCGCAGCAGGGTGTTCTCTTCTTTCGGATCATGCATATCAGGCTATTGAAATTATGGATCGATATCGTGGCAAGCCGAGACTGGAGATTGACCTAGAGTCTGTATCCTTTGAAGTGGCTTCCCTTCTAGACCCAGCAGTCTGAATAAAGTCATGCTCTACACAGCCTCCACATGGATCATTCCTGCCCTATTAGCTATTACTTTGCATGAAGCGGCGCACGGCTACGCCGCTATGTATTTTGGTGACCCGACGGCAAAGGAGCAGGGGCGCATCTCTCTTAACCCGTTTAAGCATGTAGATCCTGTCGGGACATTTATTCTTCCAGCAATTCTTATCTTGACCCGGTCCCCGTTCGTTTTTGGGTGGGCGAAGCCTGTTCCCGTTAACTTTGGGCGGCTCAGGAACCCAAAACGAGATATGGTGTGGGTGGCCGCTGCTGGGCCAGCTGTGAATTTATTTCTCGCGCTTCTATCCGCCCGGTTGATTTATATCGTTCCTGAGCTGTCAGGTGGTACTGCAGAGTGGGCATTCGATACACTAAGAAATAGCTTATTTCTCAATGTGATACTCTTTGTTTTTAATCTAATACCTTTGCCGCCACTTGACGGGGGAAGGATTGCAATCGGGCTCCTTCCGGATGAGCTCGCACGACGCTTGGCGCGGCTCGAAAAATACGGCATGTTCCTGATTATCGGCATCCTGATTGGCCTGCCCTGGCTGGGGTCTCTAATCGATGTGCCGATCCGGCCCTTCGCTTGGGTGATCTTGCCTGTTGTCGATGCCGTGATCACTGCAATCGCCTATCTGGCCGGACTGATCTAAGGGAGATCGCCCAAATCATGGAAGAACGTCCACCATTTCAAGAAGACGTGCCGGAAGGTCTGGCTGAAGGCGAGGAAGTCTCGTCCGATCTTGTGCTCAATCTTGGCGGATTTGAAGGTCCAATTGATGTCCTTCTAGCCCTCGCCCGGAATCAGAAGGTCGATCTGATCCATATTTCGATCCTAGACCTTTCTGAGCAATACCTGGTCTTCGTCGAAGCTGCGCGCGCTCAATTCTTAGAACTCGCAGCGGATTATTTGGTGATGGCTGCATGGCTAGCGTACCTAAAATCCAAGCTTCTGTTGCCTCGGGAAGATGAATTAGAACCGTCTGCTGCAGAAATGGCAGACGCGTTGAAGTGGCAGTTGCTGCGCCTTGAATCTATGCAAAAGGCTGGCAAGGAGCTGATAGAATTGCCGCGTAAGGGGCAAAATTTCTTTACGCGGGGCGATCCGGAAGGTCTGCCGACCTCGTACACCTCTGTTTATGATATCTCGCTATATGATTTGCTGAGAGGCTACGCTCGATCTCGTCAAGAAGGTGCGCCAACGGCTCTTGAAATTGAACCGATCGACCTGTACTCCATCGACGACGCAATTGAGCGTTTACGGGAATTTCTCCCCAACGTCCCCGATTGGGCCACACTGATCTCGTTCCTGCCTAAGGGCGAACTCTCGCCCTTTAAACGCCGGTCGGCGATCAGTACAACCTTACTCGCCATTCTTGAGTTGGTGCGGGAAGGTAAGGCAGATATTCGGCAGGATGGTGGCGCTTTTTCCCCAATTTATCTAAAGCCGGCAAACCGGCCTGAGCCTGTGGAGTCTTCATGACTGTTTCTGATGGTGTGGCAGAACCTAACGTTGCCGAGCTAGAACCTGAGACGGACGGTGCTATTGAAATCAAAGAGGGTCCCAAGGCTGAAGCCTTATCCTATGACGAGAACGTACGTCTCGTTGAAGCCCTCATTTTTGCTTCGGCCACTCCAGTAACTGACCGAATGATCTCTGAGCGGCTTGGAGAGGGCATCAACATCAATGAACTATTGGGCCGTGTGAAGGAATTGTATACGGGCCGAGGCGTTGAACTGACCCGGGCTGGGAATAGATGGTTTTTTCGCACCGCTACAGACCTAGGTGACCTTCTAAAACTCGAGAAGATGGTTCCAAGAAAGCTGTCTAGAGCCGGAACAGAAACCCTCGCGATTATTGCGTACCACCAGCCTGTCACCCGCGCTGAAATTGAAGAAATTCGTGGTGTCGCTATTAGTAGGGGTACGATCGACATCTTACTCGAAGAGGGGTGGATTAGACCAAGGGGCCGTCGGCACACGCCAGGTCGCCCAATGACCTGGGGCACGTCTAATGCTTTTCTTGATCATTTCGGCTTGGAATCGCTCAATGACCTTCCAGGTATTGAAGAATTAAAGGCCACCGGGTTGTTAGATAGCCGTCAGGGGCTTGCGGCGTACAATGCCCGCGCTGAACAGGGGGAAACCCTTCTTTTTGATACTGAGGAGTCTGACGAGGCCCTGGAACCGCTCGATAGCGGCGACGATGAGGCACCGGAGGAAACTTCACTGGAATTATCTCAGCCAAGTCTGAGCGCAGACGAGACTGCAGTCGCGGATGATGTGTCTGAGGACGACCAGAGCGACGGCGACAGTGAAAAACTGTAAGATAGTTGTTTTATTCGCTGGTTAGGCTGACCGCTTTCACTTGCGATTAGGTGTTTTGAGTCCTAAATACTGGCACTAATAGAGCTTAGTTCTTGGTGGCATTGCAGAAAACCGCCGTTTCTGCGATGATAAGTCTATAAATTGAACAACAAAGCATGGAGAACCAAAGACATGGGAACGCTGAGTATCTGGCATTGGGTTATAGTCCTAGCCGTTGTTCTGTTGTTGTTCGGCAAAGGCAAGATTCCTGCGCTGATGGGGGATGTCGCGAAGGGCGTCAAAGCCTTTAAATCTGGCCTCAAAGAAGATGTGTCTGAAACGGCCGATGGTGCAAAGGCTATAGAAGACGACGAGGTCGGTGAAAACACCATGGCCAAGGAAAAAGACGAAGCGTCGTCGCGCGCCTAGAACTAGGGCATTCTTTGTGACCAGTTGTCCTGGTTTCAGATTTTTGGCGTAAGTTAGGAACACCCTCTTCGATATGAGCTGGTGGGAAATCTCCATTGTTGGGCTGATGATGATCCTTGTGCTTGGGCCCAAGGAGCTTCCTCATGCCATGAGAACCATTGCGCGTTACATGCGCAAGGCACGTCGGCTTGCGTCTGAGTTTCAGGGGCATATGGACGATCTGGTTCGGGAAGCTGATTTAGACGAAGTCCGAAAAACCGTTACGTCGATCAAAAACCAGGACGTGGGTTCTGTTATTGGCCAAGCCGTCGATCCAACAGGTGACCTGACAAGAGAGATCGACACAACATTGGCCGATGCCCGCGAGCAAGTTAAAGAGATTAAATTGGAGGCAGGGCCAACTCCAACTGCTGCGCCCGCGCGCACGTCCCCAGCCGCGTCTAAAGTTGAGGCTTCTAAAACCGATGCGCCGAAGGTAGAGCCTAATTCAGACGCATCAGCTGCAGTCGGTAAAGCCTAGTCAACATGGCCGAAGATCCAGATTCCCATACGATGCCGCTGCTCGATCATTTGATGGAGCTAAGAACGCGTTTGGTATGGATCCTATTAGGATTTTTTTGTGCGTTCTTTGCGTGCTTCTACATGGCCCAACCAATCTACGATTTTCTTGTCCGGCCTTTGGCGAGGATAATGTTGGAAGTCGGCGGTACTAACCGCATGATCTACACCGCTTTGACTGAGGCTTTTTTCACGCAGATCAAAGTGGGTTTCTTCGCGGCCGCATTTCTTAGCTTTCCAATTATCGCGAGCCAAATTTACCTGTTCATCGCTCCTGGTTTGTATAAGCACGAGAAGGGTGCGCTGGCGCCTTTCTTGGTGGCCAGCCCGGTGTTGTTTTTGGCGGGGGCCTCGTTTGTCTATTACTTCATTATGCCTATGGCGTGGCGCTTTTTGCTTCAGTTTCAAACCGGCGGCGGCGAGGGCGTGCTTCC
The DNA here is from genome assembly GCA_028822445.1 of Rhodospirillaceae bacterium. GTDB lineage: Bacteria > Pseudomonadota > Alphaproteobacteria > Rhodospirillales > Rhodospirillaceae > WLXB01. The sequence continues at coordinate 201,707 of JAPKDQ010000004.1, forward strand.
AATTGAGCTCGAGGCCCGGGTTGGTGAGTACCTGAGCCTTGTGATGAAGCTAATCATGGCCTTCGGGATTAGCTTCCAGATGCCGGTATTGCTGGTGCTCATGGCGCGTGTTGGCATTGTCTCTGCAGATGGACTGGCCGAGAAGAGAAAGTATGCCATCGTTGCCGTGTTCGTTTTCGCGGCGGTCGTAACGCCGCCAGACGTGATCAGCCAGATTGGCTTAGCCATTCCCATGATGATCCTCTACGAAATCAGCATCTATGCCTGCCGAATCATCGAACGAAAGCGTGAAGAGGCCTGGGCCGCTGATGCTGAAGCCGATGATTTTGAAGATACGGACTTCAACGAAAGCTAGTGCATGGGAATGGCGAAGCTGGTGGACGCTAGGGCCCTGGTTCCGTATAAAAAGATGAACAGATCAATTTCTTAGCCTGGCAACCTTCCAATGCATGACCTTAAGTGGATTAGAGATAACCCGGACGACTTTGATGCTGGTCTAAAACGCCGTGGGCTTGAAGGTCTTGCTGCGTCGGTCCTCGAACTAGACGTTCAGAACCGCAGCGTGTTGACGAAACTCCAGACGCTTCAGGCTGATCGCAACGAGACGTCGAAGAAAATCGGGCAGGTAAAGAAAGAGCGTGGGGACGCCGTCGACCTAATGGCTAGGGTGTCGGCGATGAAAGACGAGATGGCGGCGCTCGAAGAAGAACAGCGGTCGATCTCAGACCGAATTAAAACGCATTTATTGAGTATTCCGAACCTCCCTCATGCTGACGTTCCTGACGGCGCATCAGAAGATGACAATGTCGAGCTTCGGCGGGTTGGGGAACCACAAACACGCGACTACGAGACCAAAGACCATATTGCTCTTGGTCTGTCCTTAGGAGGAATGAAATTCGATGCGGCAGCTAAGATGTCCGGGGCACGTTTCACTGTCTTGACCGGGCCTCTCGCGAGATTGGAGCGCGCAATCGCTCAGCTTATGCTGGATACGCATACCCAAGAGAACGGCTATACAGAAGTGAACCCTCCTGTTCTGGTAAAGGATAACGCGCTGGTGGGTACCGGGCAGCTGCCCAAATTTTCAGACGATCTTTATAAAACGGAAGATGATCTATGGCTCATTCCGACAGCGGAGGTTCCCCTGACCAACCTTGTCGCGGATACAATTTTAAGCACCTCCGATTTACCGCTTCGGTTTACAGCGTTCACGCCCTGTTTTCGGCGAGAAGCGGGTGCGGCAGGCAAAGATACACGAGGGATGATCCGTCAGCATCAATTCGAGAAAGTGGAAATGGTGTCGATTGTGGAGCCAGATCAGTCGGCTGAAGAACTGGATCGGATGACGGCTTGTGCTGAGGGCATCCTGCAAAAGTTAGTTCTTCCTTACCGTGTCATGGCGCTGTCGACTGGAGATCTGGGGTTCGGGGCCAGCCGAACCTATGATCTAGAAGTCTGGCTGCCTGGCCAAGACACCTATCGAGAGATTTCCAGCTGTTCCAATTGCCAAGACTTCCAGGCTCTTCGTATGGGTGCGCGTTATAAGCCCATGGCCGGGGCTAAGGGGACCAAGCCCGTTCACACTCTCAACGGGTCAGGCCTAGCAGTCGGGCGGACACTTGTGGCGATCCTAGAAAATTATCAGCAGGCCGGTGGTAGCGTGATCATTCCTGATGCGCTCAAGCCCTACATGGGAGGGATTGACGTTATTTCTCCCGCCCAGGATTAGGCTCGCCTATGTTTGCGCCCGTTGACGACTTGTCCGGCTGTCGCATCCTTTTGTCCAACGATGACGGTATAAATGCGCCTGGACTGGCTGTTCTTGAACAGATCGCACGATCGTTATCGGATGATGTCTGGGTCGTGGCTCCAGCCCATGAACAGAGCGGGGCGGGGCATTCTCTTACGCTTCACAATCCCCTTCGTCCCACCCACTTGGGCGAGAAACGATATATGGTTGATGGCACACCGACCGACTGTGTGTTGGTTGCATGTCAGCATATAATGGTTGATGAGCCTCCTGACCTTGTCTTGTCGGGTATCAACATGGGGGCAAATCTTGGTGAAGATGTCCACTATTCTGGAACAGTGGCAGCTGCTCTCGAAGCAACGCTACAGAACATTCCGGCGATCGCCTTAAGTCAGTTGATGGGGAAGGTCCCTCAGTGGGGTACCGCTGAGCATTACGGTCCGGACTTAATACGTTCAATCTGCAAGGTAGGGTGGAGCCGTAATACATTGATTAATATTAATTTTCCGGAATTGCCGGTGTCCGGTGTTAAAGGCGTTAAAATGGCGCGCCAGGGCAGGCATAAGATCGGCGATGACGTTGTTCTGCGAGAGGACCCGCGCGGCAAACCGTATATCTGGATTGGCGCTGCAGTCACGAGCGAGAGTAATGATGAAGGTACGGATATCAACGCCACTGCAACTGGATACGTCTCGGTGACACCACTGTGCGTGGATCTAACGGATAGGGATACCATTTCTGCGCTTAAGAAGGTCCTGGAATGAACCATGCCTCACGGCGGATAAGACTGATCATGGACCTCAGGAATTCTGGGGTTACGGATACAGCCGTGTTGTCTGCCATGGAGCGCATTCCCCGCGAGAACTTCGTCGAAGAGTCTTTTTTGGACCAAGCGTGGGCCAACCGGGCGCTGCCCATCAGATGCGGGCAAACGATCAGTCAGCCTCTAGTGGTAGGCCTAATGACACAGGCGCTGGCATTAACAGACCGGATGAGGGTCCTGGAAATCGGCACGGGTTCTGGCTACCAAGCGGCAATCCTATCCCGGTTATGTCGCAGGTTATATACGATTGAACGTCATCGTGACCTTCTTGCGATGGCTGAAACCCGTTTCACCGCGATGTCTTTGCATAATATTACCACGCTAGCCGGTGATGGGTGGAAAGGGTGGCCGAGGCAAGCGCCCTTCGAACGAATTTTGGTGACAGCAGCGGCGCGGGTCGTTCCGCAAGAACTCGTTGCCCAACTCTCTGATGACGGTGGGGTATTGGTTTTGCCAGTTGGTGACGCCTCGTTAGAGGATCAGATGGTGGTACGAGTGACAAAGTCAGCCGGTAAACTGAGTTCGGAGCAGCTATTTCCTGTTCGCTTTGTTCCCCTGGTTGAAGGTGTTTCAAAAGAAAGTGTTTACTAGGCTGTGTGCCCTAAACCCCGATTATGTTGCGGAATTGAACCTCGGTTCGTATCGTTCGATCCTATGAACACGAGCACCTTAAAACGCCTAGCCTTTACAGTATTTCTTGTCGTTCTTTCGGCCTGTGCCCCTAAATGGGAGCGGCCATTAGGCTATCGTGGCGGCCTCATGTCTGGCTTAAATACGCCAGCAACCGTGACGGTGCAGCGGGGTGAGAGCGTTTACTTGATTGCCCGGCGGTATAATGTGCCCATGAAAGCGATTATCGAGACTAATCAGCTTGAACCGCCATATGTTCTCTACCCCGGCCAAGTCTTGAAACTTGTTGGCTCTGTCATCCATGTCGTCGAGCGCGGAGATAGTTTGTACGCAATTTCGCGGCGGTATGGCGTAGATATGCGAGCGATCTCTCAGAAAAATGCTTTACTACCGCCTTATACGATCTACCCGGGACAGAAATTGAGATTGCCTGGTGCCTATGCATTGCCGGTGAACGTGAGAACAGCACCCCAACCTGCCAATACGAGGCAGCAGCTAGGAAGGGGGCCTTCGAGCACAGGGATTGCCAAGCCTATTACTTCTCAAATTACGCCACCTTCTCGGGCAGGGAGCCGCTTTGTTTGGCCGGTTGAGGGCAAGATTTTGACTCAGTACGGGCCGTCTGGGAAGGGCTTGCACAATGACGGTATTAATATCGCCGTTAAGACTGGTGCGTCTGTTAGGGCATCGGAGAACGGCGTCGTGGCGTATTCAGGTAATGAGCTCCAAGGCTTCGGAAACCTTCTGCTCGTCAAGCACGCCGATGGCTGGATGACGGCGTACGCTCATAATGAGTTGCTGCTTGTTAAGCGAGGGCAAGAGGTAAAGCGCGGGCAGGTGATCTCTAAAGCTGGCAGTTCTGGCAACGTTCAATCTTCCCAGCTCCACTTTGAGCTTAGGCGGGGCACAAAAGCTGTTGATCCGCTGAAATACCTCGCGTTGAATCCAATCTGACGCGTTCGCCTTTCCGTCGGCAACCTGCGTATTACCTGACACAGCCTTGTTTTAGTGCCACACTTCTCAGCTAAGACCTTCCTTGAGGAGACGCGTGATGGTTGATCAAACGAAAAAACGTATCTTGAATCCGACTATGACTAAGCGAGCCTTTTTAGCGGGTACCGCGGCTACTGCTGCACTCAGCGCTCAGTCGCTCGGTATTCGACAGGCCATGGCCCAGAATGCCGAATGGGATTTGATCGTTGTTGGTGGGGGAACCGCAGGAATGCCGGCCGCGCTATTCGCGGCTGAACGGGGTGCCCGAGTTCTGATCGTCGACGCGGCTCCTCAGCTTGGCGGAACGATGGATCGCTCGACGGGACAAGTCGCAGCGGCGGGCACTGTTTGGCAGAAAGAGCAAGGCATCGAAGATACCGCGGACGCGCACTATGACGATGTTATGAGGATCAACCGGAATACATCTGATCCCGTTTTGACGCGTCTTCTCGTGGACAATGCCGCTGATACCCTAAACTGGTTTGCTGCTCGCGGGTTTACAATCATGGATAATCACCCGGTTTTTGCGGGCGGACATGAGCCCTTTACGACCCGGCGCTATCAATGGAACAAAGATGGCGCCAGGGCCTTCCAGAACATCATGGACCCCATGATTAAAAAGGAGCAGGCAGACGGTCGCATCAAAGTTCTTCTCAGCACGAGTGCCATCGATCTCGTTCAGGATGACACAGGCGCTGTGCGTGGAGTTGTTACAGAGAATGACTCTGGAGAACGCATGGACTTTCGTAGTAAGTTTGTTCTGCTAACCAGTGGTGGCTGCATGTCGAACCCACGGATGTTTGAAGACCTCCATGGCGTTCCGTTGTTCTGCGAGGTCGCTTATCCCTACAGTCAAGGGCAGGGTATTACCTTGGGTCTCGGCGCTGGTGGTTACGTCAGAGGGGGCGATAAATACGCAACCTTGTTTGGCACCATCCTAGAAAGTGATTTTTTTCCATCACCGTCGATTGGAAGCCCGTCTTTGACGCCGCAGCGCCGTCCGCCATGGGAAGTCTTTGTAAACGTCCATGGCAAACGCTTTGTTCGTGAAGATCATCCCAGTGTCGCGCACCGCGAATACACCCTCGGCAAGCAGCCTGGGATGAGACATTGGGCGATCTTTGATCAGGAAATCCTAGATACAGCACCGCCTCTCATTCGGCGCTGGTCCCGCGAAAAGTTAGATGATGCTTTCATCGATCATCCTATGTTCGAAAAAGCTGCAACCCTTGGTGAACTTGGCGTTAAGGCTGGGATCAACCCGTATAACCTTGAAAGAGAAATCAAAGGTTATAATGATGGCATTCTCTATGACAGGCCAGATGCGATGGGGCGTGAACATCGTCCACTGGCTCTCTCAAAGGGCCCCTTTTACGCCGTTCGTATGCAGGGATGGAATGTGATGTCCTATGCCGGGTTGGGCGTGGATGGTCAATTGCGAGTGACCAGAAGTGACGGGACGCCTATTCCAAACCTTTACGCGGCTGGAGAGGTGACTGGGAATGCGACCACGTCGGGTAATGCCCTGACGAATGGTATGGGTGTTACCCCAGCACTCACCTTCGGCCGTCTACTCGGTCAGAAGATGATCCCGTTTACTGTCTAGGGCTAGCTCGAGAGGTCGATTTTAACGCCCTGTTCTCCAGCAATCTGCTGAATGAACTGCCAGGCTACGCGGCCGGATCGTGAGCCTCGGGTGACGGTCCATTCTTTGGCCCGCGCCTGTAATTCATCAGCGTCTAAGGTTATGCAGAGAGACTTAGCGTAGCCACGCACAATCTCATAGTATGTATCTTGGTCCAGGTGGTGGAAGCCCAGCCACAAGCCAAACCGGTCCGAAAGAGAGACTTTTTCCTCGACGGCTTCACCACGGTGAATGGCAACAGAGGTCTCATTTTCGATCATGTCTCTAGCCATCATGTGGCGCCTGTTTGAGGTGGCGTAGAAGACGACGTTTTCTGGTCGGCCTTCTAATCCGCCTTCTAAGACCGCTTTTAGGGCCTTATAGCCGTCATCCATTCCCTCGAATGTGAGGTCGTCACAGAAGACAATGCACCGGCGGTCTTGTTCACGAAGAATGTTCAGAAGGTTCGGAAGAGTAGGTATATCCTCTCGATGGATCTCTACGAGAATCAGCCGTTCCGCTGTAGGTGTCTGGCTATTTAACTCTGCATGAACGGCTTTGACTAAGGAACTTTTTCCAGTGCCGCGAGCTCCCCAGAGCAAGGCATTATTTGAGGGAAGGCCAAGGGCATGCTTCCGTGTGTTAGAGAGCAGGGTCCCGGCTTGTCGGTCAATCCCTTTAAGCAGGCTGAATGGCACTCGGTTGACCTTGGGTACTGATTTTACAATCCCGCTGCCTGGCTCCCAAATGAATGCCTCACCTATTTTTAGCTCAGTTTGTGGCGGCGGCGGGGGGGACAGGCGCTCCAGAGCATCAGCAATACGTGAGATTTGTGCGGCCAGGTATTCGTTCAAATCGCTATTTTCCATGGACATTGACCCTAACCTCTTGATTCCTTGGGGAACGCTACCAAATCAAAACCAGGTAATAAGGGCTGAAGATCATTTGCATCCCTCATTGGCCTGGGTATAGTCCGCCCAATTCTAGCCTAACCAGGGGATTTCTGAATGTTTATTGCGCCAGCCTATGCACAGGGAGCCGGAGCAACCGGTTTCGGAAGCTCGTTTTCCGCTTTTATTCCGATTATTTTGATTTTTGTCGTGTTCTATTTTCTTCTCATTCGCCCTCAGCAAAAGAAGATGAAAGACCATCAGGCAATGCTTAATTCCATTCGTCGAGGCGATAAAGTCGTCACAAATGGCGGTATCATTGGAACGGTGACCAAGGTGATCGAAGAAGAGCGTGAATTGCAGGTCGAGATTGCTCAGGATGTTCGTATTCGAGTGAAGCAAGACATGTTGTCCAGCGTTCTGACCAAGACAGAACCTGCGAATGCAAACGACCCAAAGAGCGACGACAAAAAATAAGTGACCAACGAAAGTAAAGGTCAGCGGTATAGCCTCCGTTAGGGCGAAAATCGCTGAATGCTGCCATGCTTGATTTCGGCCGCGGGAAAATTATCTCGGTACTTCTAATAGTTCTGTTCGGCGCTTTTTTTGCGGTGCCAAACGTATTTCCTCCAGAAAATAAGGACGAGCTGCCGAGTTGGTGGCAGCCGGTTAATCTAGGGTTGGACCTGCGGGGTGGGTCATACCTCCTTATGGAAGTGGGGACAGATGCGGTTCGTCTAGAGCAGTTTACTGATCTTCAAGAAAGCACACGGCAAGCATTAAGAGATGCCAAGATCGGCTACCGTAATTTATCCGTTCGCGGTGACGCCGTAACCGTCGCTTTGCCCGATCCATCCCAGATAGGTGATGCAAGACGCGCTATCGCAGTTGTGGCTGCGGATGCGTCTTTTGAGAACCTAGAGGGCGGACGCCTGCGGATTACGCTGTCTGATCAGGTTTTGTTTGACCGACAGCTTGCGGCCGTTACGCAGTCAATTGAGATTGTCCGCCGTCGTGTCGACGAATTTGGAACCTCTGAGGCTAGCATTCAGCGCCAAGGCGCGGATCGGATTATAATCGAGTTGCCAGGGATTGATGACCCTCAGCGCGTTGTTGACCTTATTGGCCGGACTGCGAAGTTGAATTTTCATCTTTTAGCGCCGGGATATACAGGCTCAGTCGGCAATGCCCAGGATATTCCGGCAGGAGCGATGCTTGTCCCAGCGGCGGATGGATTCGGTGGGAGCTATGTCGTTCAGCGCCGTGTGTCAGTTCCTGGAGAAATGCTCGTTGATTCGCAACCAAGCTTCCAAGACGGCCAACCTGTCGTCTCGTTTAGGTTTAATACCCAGGGTGGCAGGCGGTTTGGAGCACTCACCGGTGCGAGCGTTGGACAGAACCTGGCTATTGTTCTCGACGGAGAAGTAATCAGCGCTCCGCGCATTCAGTCGGCTATTACCGGTGGGAGCGGCATTATCACGGGCCAGTTTACCCTACAGAGCGTGCAGGACCTTGCTTTGCTGTTACGCGCGGGTGCTCTGCCTGCGCCTTTAACAATTCTTGAAGAACGTAGTGTTGGCCCTGGTCTTGGTGCTGACTCTATCGAGGCGGGTGAGTTTGCTAGTGTTTTGGGATTGATACTCGTGGCAGTATTTATGGTCATGACTTACGGCTTGTTCGGTGTTTTCTCTGTCGTTGCCCTAATTGCTAATCTGTTGCTCATTCTGGGTGCGTTGAGTGTTATCGGCGCTACGCTAACTTTGCCAGGCATTGCGGGAATTGTGCTTACAGTTGGTATGGCCGTTGATGCGAATGTGCTGATTTATGAACGTATGCGCGAGGAAGTTAAAGCGGGAAGGACACTGTTTAATGCCCTCGATTCAGGTTTTAAACAGGCTTTCAAAACGATCATTGATTCTAACTTAACGACACTCATCGCCGCGCTTCTTTTATTCTGGTTCGGCAGCGGCCCTGTAAAAGGCTTCGCGGTTACGCTTGGTCTCGGAATTCTTTCAACGTTATTCACAGCCACGATGGTGTCGCGATTGATCGTGGTGACGTGGGTGCGCCGGTCTAAGCCAGAGCGGCTTCCAATCGTACCGAATAAGGATAAACCGCGCGGGGTACTGCCTTTTATTATGTCTATGCCGCAGGAGTTTAAGTTCGATTTCATCAGCAAGCGCAGTAAAGCGGCGATCATTTCGGTTGTGCTCATCCTTGCGTCTATCGGATCACTTGCCGTTCAGAAACTGAATTTTGGCATCGACTTCGCCGGCGGAATTCTGCTGGAAGTGCGAGCTGAAAAAGAAGTCGAAGTGAGTACTGTTAGGAATCAGATTGGTGGCCTTGGACTTGGTGACATATCGATCACGACGTTTGGCGATGACGGCCGTGATTTGCTGATACGAATTCAGCGACAGGAGGGTGATGATGAGGCCCAAACTGCATTAACAATGGTGCGAGAGACGCTCGGGGAAAGTTACGAATATCGCCGCACAGAGTTGGTTGGTCCGAAGGTTGGGCAAGAACTGATCGTAGATGGTGCGCTGGCCGTTGGCTTAGCGCTGCTCGCGATTTGTATGTACATCTGGTTCCGATTTGAGTGGCAGTTTGCTCTTGGAGCTACATTGGCACTGTCTCATGACGTTATAGCTACACTCGGGCTCTTTTCGATTTTCCAATTGGAGTTTAACCTAACGACGGTCGCTGCCGTTCTTACGATTGCCGGATACTCGATTAACGACACCGTTGTGGCGTATGATCGCGTTCGCGAGAAATTAAGAAAGTATAAGAAGCTCGCATTGCCAGATCTCGTTAACCTTGCACTTAACAAGGTTCTTTCGCGGACATTGCTGACTAGTTTTACGACGTTGCTCGCGGTTACTGCATTGTCGATCTTTGGTGGTGAGGTTCTCCGCGGCTTTAGTATTGCGCTCATGTGGGGTGTCGTAATCGGAACGTACTCATCAATTTATGTTGCTATGCCGGTTCTGATCTACTTTGACCTTCGGCATGAACACCTCGATGGTAGTGCTGCGCCCAACTTGTCACAAGTTCCAGAGGCGGAGCGGGGCTAACCCGTTCGAGCGTGTGATAAGGTATGGACTTAACGCGGGTTGCACCGACTGATCGGCAGCATGTCCAAAGGTATACGAGCGACGGGTTCACGGTATCCGGGGTAGTCTATGCCGGCCCTGTATTGGTGTTTGCAAAATCATCCCAGTCTTGGGGCGTCAAAGACGCCAGAGCTCTTTGCCAGGAAGATTTCCATAATGTTATTGAGGCATCAGGAGACATAGACCTCTGTCTCCTGGGATGTGGCTCTCGCATGACTTTAGTGCCGTCTGATCTTAAGAGAGCGCTGCGCGAGGTTGGTATTGGTATCGAGCCTATGGATACCGGGGCAGCGTGCAGAACCTTCAACGTATTGCTTGCCGAAGGTCGTGCCGTAATGGCGGCCTTGCTACCAACAGGCTGGCCTTCATAAAAACAAAAAAAGGGACCGGCAAAGCCGGCCCCTTTCTGAAGAGTTTGGGTGGTTGTTTCTTAGACGAAGTTCTGCTGAGCAACCATGCAAAAGAGCATCGGAACGGACAACAATGTATTGGTTCGTGAGAACAACATCGCTGTTCGCGCTGCCTTTGCCTTTGTCTCTGCATCGGCTTCAATCATGCCAAGGGCTTTCTTCTGGTTCGGCCAAATCACGAACCAGACGTTGAACCACATGATGGCACCAAGCCACATGCCAATACCGATGATTAGACCGTTACCGCTCAAGGTAACAGCTTCAATCAAGTAGCCGCTGATCATGGCTAAGATTAGACCGGTAATGATGGTTCCCATAGCACCCCAGCGGAACCAGAACAAAGCTGCCGGAGCAATGACTTTACCGATTGCTGGTTTTTGATCATCTGGAATGTTCGGCATGTTTGGAATCTGTACGAAGTTGAAATACCACAACAGACCGATCCACATGACGCCACTCAGGACATGGAGCCAGCGAAATAAGAACTGCCAAAAAACCATGTCAAAACTATTGTCACCGATTAATAGAAAGACCAGAACTGTCAGGGCAAAGCCTGCGATGACTGTTCTGGGCAAAGACTGAAGAATTGCAGCCATGTTTTTCCCCTATGTTGAAACGCAAGGGAAACGAACTTGATGATTGTTCCCTCGCAATTCCGACATCTTAAGCATTTTGATATGCTCCGCAACGCAGATAGGCTTGAAATCAATGGTTTAGGCTTTTTCCCTAGCAAGGTCAGCGGCCTTGAAACCGCTTCTAACAGCGCTTTCAAGGGTGCAGGGAAGGCCTGTATCGGTCCAGTCTCCGGCCAGGAAGAGATTGGAAAGTGAGGTTTGTGGGCCTGGGCGATCCATGGCGAAGGCCGGGTCTTGAACGGGTGTGGCGCGGTGCTCTATAATAATACGGTGTGGCGGAAGGGAGGTTTCACCAAGAGTGAAGGCAGCCTGGACGTCCTGCCAAAGACGGTTTGCAATATCTCCCTGGTCGAGGCCAGCTAAGTGCTGGTCCGCACTTACGGTGGCACTTATTAGCCCTGGTCTTGTGAAGACCCACTGTGCCGTTCCCCCTGTGATTCCAGTCATTGCTGGATGCTCGAGGCTCGGATCGACTGCATAGTGGGCGTTAACAATGGGGGAGAGGCGTGGGTTAAATGTACTCGGTAGCACTTGTTTAATCGCCGCAGACCAGAGCGGTAGGCAGGTTACGACGGCGTCGCCCTTTGACAAAGGTATAGTATTAGATCGGAACTGAAGGTCTGTGACCCTCTTATCGCCAGCGAAAGAGACCAATGTGCTATTCAAATGAATGGTTGCGTTAGCGGCCCTGAGATATTCGAGAGCAGGCGCGATGAAGGTCTGGTGGAGGGACTGTCTTGGGACGTAGCTTTTTAGACCGCCAGACCGAGTTTTCATGGTCTGCCAGAGTGCATTGCCGAAGAGGTGTGCAGAAGCCTGGTTCGCTTCCGTGTTCATAATCGCTGTCGAGAGCGGTTCCCAGAACCTATGCCAGCCAAAACCAGAACCCGGCATCACTGAAGACACAGTTCTCTCTTTCCCCGCCGCGAGTATTCTGAACCCGTTGATATAATCGAGCGCAAATGTCCCAGGCGCGCGTCTTGATTTATCGAATATCCATGTGGGGAGCAGTCCATCTCCTGGTTTCAACGCCCAGCGTTCACCGGTTCTAATATCGACGAAGGGAATGCTGCCGGTCTCGTCGACGGCAATTAGTTCGTGATGGGCGCCTATGAGCTTGAGATATTGAAAGACGGCTTGGTTTGCGCCGAGCACAGCGTGACTTCCGTTATCAACTGTCATACCGAGTTGGGTATCAGAGAAAGACCTGCATCGACCGCCAACATGCTTTGTTGCTTCGTATAAAACAACCTTGCGGCCAGCCTTTGTTGCAGATACCGCGCATGCGAGGCCAGCGATACCAGCGCCAATAACGTGAAGCGTTCCGGTCATGATGCGTTTAAGTAAGAGGCCGTGAATCTCAATATCTTTTCCAACCCGGATAGGCGGACCCTAGGGGCAGAAGCCGAAAACCCTGCAGTTTGAACCTTTTCGAAAAGCGCTTTGTATAATTTCAGCATGACCAAGGCTGGCTGGAGGTCCCGGCGGGCATTATTTGGCCATAGCGCTTCAGCATCCCGGAACCTCTTTTTGGCACGTCTTATAACAAGGTCGCAGGCCATGGATAGGTTTGGGTCATTAACGATGTCCAAGGGCTGCCGCGCCGTGATGTCGGCTTTGATCAGGGCTTCTTTAGGGAGGTAAACTCGACCGAGTACCGCGTCTTCGCGTACATCTCTGAGGATGTTGGTTAACTGTAAGGCTTCCCCAGTTGCGGCTGCAAATGCTTGGGCACCCTTGCCCTGCCATCCCCAAATAATTAGGCAGAGTTCTCCGACAGCGCCAGCAACCTGTCCGCAGTATTCTTCAAGCTCAAGCGATGTTGGCGCGATAATGGGGCCGTTTACGTCGGCTTCCATGCCTGTGATTAGTGCGTTGAAGGGGTCTAGAGGCAGTGAATATTTCTTAATGACGTCGTAAAGACCTATCTTTAATGGGTTATCGGTTTGCGGGGCGGCCTCGTTTCTGAAACAAGAAGAAATCCAGGTTCGCCACCCATAAAGCTCGTTGTGTTTTTGTCTCTGAGTTGTGGAGCCGTCAGCGATGTCGTCCAAAATACGGGCGAGCGCATAAATCGCGAATAACCCTTCGCGTTTCGCTTTCGCCTGAAAGAGCATTGGCCAGTAGAATGATGATTTAGCAGACCGGACGTCTTGAGCGATCCGTGAATGGGCTTCTGCGGGACTCATGGTTTGATAAGCCTTAGGAAGCCAGCACTACCAGCGTATACCCAATCCGTTGCCGAAAGAGAAACTTTTCTGGCTATGGGGTCTTGTCGTTTTAAGCGACGAGACAACCGCCTCGCCAGGGCAATGCAGAGTGTTGCTTCTATAGCTAAGCCACGCCTCTTGATTAGTCTAGGAAGAGGGGATGCTGTCTCAAGCAGTTTGTCAGTGTTTTCTAGCAGGCGATCGAATGTAAGCCTTAGCCCGGAAGAGACCGTGGGAGCATTCAGGTCGTTGCATGAGGTGGCGTCTGCATTCATCCAATCGGAGGGCATATAAACTCGCTTTAAGGCTATCCAATCTTCAGAGGCATCTTGTATGTGATTGAGAATTTGCAAGGCGCTACATAATGCATCTGACTCTGCGCGGCCGTCCTGTTCATCATGAAGGGACAATAGAAAGCGACCGACAGGGCAGGCTGAAAATTGACAATAATTAATGAGGTCCGCCCATGTGCGACATGGAGTGTTAGTAGCATCTTGGCGAAAGGCTTCAAGTAGATCGGTCGCAAGACTTGGGTCTAAAGACCGTTTCACCATGCAATGGCGGAGGTTTTTAACTGCTTCTTGCTCTTCATCGTTAAGGGCGAGGTTATCGTTATTTCCGCGGAGGGCAGCGCCCAAGGCGTCGAGCCGGGTAATTTTTTCTGTAGCATCGGTATCTGGGGAATCTGCGATATCATCTGCAATCCGGGCATACTTATAGTACGCATGCACATCGGCCCGCAGGTCTAGGGGGATGAGCAAACTGCCAACCGGGAAATTCTCGTCTCGTCTTGTTTTCTGATCTGCCATAAGTAGTGCATTGGACGGAAGTGGAAAGGTAGTGTAGGCGAGGATGGAAAGCTGGGCCAGAGACGTATGCCAATAGATAAAACCCTTTCTTACGGTGCTGACCTTGTGAAGCGCTACGACAGGGATCGGTTCCTTACAGCTCTTTTCGCTCCGAATGGGATGCGGGAACCGCTTATGGTCCTCTATGCATTTAATGTCGAAATTGCCCGTATTCGTGAAACCGTAACGGAGCCGGTGATTGGACAGATGCGGCTGCAATGGTGGCGAGACACCTTGACAAATATCTCTCAGGGCAAAGGGGCCCCAAAAGGCCATCCCGTCGCGGAAAATCTTGCAGCCCTAATGGGTTCTCGATCATTAACCTTAGAGCACTTTTTATCGCTGCTAGACGAGCGTGAGTTGGATATGATGGATGAGCCGCCCTGTAGCATGAAGGATCTCATAGCATACTGCCGAGGCTCGTCAGTTGGTCTCTCATTGCTGGCGCTGGATGTTCTTGGCGTCAATGATGCGGGCTCACGACGTGCCGCTGAGTCTGTGGCAACTGCGTGGGCGCTGACCGGTATAGCGCGTGCGGTTCGACATTACGCCTTAGCTGGTAGGGTCATGCTTCCGGGAGATGGATTGAAACAACATGGGTTGGCCGTTCAATCTCTCCAAGACCCTGATACCGCAGGACCGGCTGCTGCATTAATCGAAGAGGTTTGTGATCAGGCCCAGGTATTTTTGGAAGAAGCACGGGTCGTTCAGCGATCTATAAATCTTAAAGCACTGCCCGTACTGCTATTGGCAACCCTCGCAGACCGCTACCTTGCTGATATCAAGACGGCAGAGTACCAGATTTATGATCCAAGGCTCATGCGACAGCACCCAGCGGTAGCTCGTCTCTGGTGGAATGCGTGGCGCAAGAGATACTAATGACTATTGGGCTGCTTGGGACGTGCTTTCGAGCCAGTTTATGAAATCCCGTTTTCCTCGGGCGGAGTAAGCACCCTTGCGGTCGCGGCCTTTGAGTTTTCGGCCGTTTTCACGTTTTCCTTCTTCGCCCTCTAAATCAGGGAATAAGCCGAAGTTTACGTTCATTGGCTGATAAGTTTCTTCCCGAGCACCGCCGGTGATATGATTATATAAGGCGCCCATTGAGGTGGTCGGCGGTGGCGGAGCGAAGACAAGGTCATGCCGTTCTGCTGCGGCAAAGCGGCCGACCATTAATCCTACGGCCGCACTTTCTATGTATCCTTCGCAGCCCGTGATTTGCCCTGCAAACCTAAGTCGTGGCATCGCCTTGAGCCTGAAGCTTTCGTCTAGTAGGCGGGGTGAGTTCAAGAAGGTGTTACGATGTATTCCACCCAGACGCACGAATTCAGCATTCTCTAAGCCTGGTATGGATTGGAAAACGCCTTTCTGAGCTCCGTACTTCAGTTTGGTTTGAAAGCCTACCAAGTTATAGAGTGTGCCCAGTGCGTTATCTTGTCGGAGTTGAACAATTGCCCACGCCTTAGTCTGAGGGTCGTGTGGATTGGTAAGGCCGACCGGCTTCATGGGTCCGAAACGAAGCGTTTCACGACCACGCTCAGCCATAACTTCAATAGGGAGGCAGCCTTCAAAGTATGGGGTACCTTTTTCCCATTCCTTGAACTCTGTCTTTTCGCCTTTAATTAAGGCGTCGAGAAAGGTGTTGTATTGGGCCTCGTCCATTGGGCAATTGATGTAGTCAGAGCCTTCACCTTTGTCGTAGCGGGATTGAAACCAGGCCTTGTCAAAGTCGATGCTGTCTTTAGTAACAATGGGAGCTATGGCGTCGAAGAAGGCGAGGGAGTCTTCACCTGTCAGGCTGCTAATCGCTCCACTCAGATCTTGTGATGTTAAGGGCCCGGTCGCGATAATGACGCTGGACCAGTCTTCGGGTGGAAGTCCATCGACCTCTCCACGCTCAATCGTAATTAGGGGTTGGTTTTCAATCGCTGACTGCACTGCTTCTGCAAAGCCATCCCTATCGACAGCCAAAGCGGAACCCGCAGGAACCTTGTGGGTGTCGCCGGTCTGTAGAATAAGAGAGTCCAGGCCTCTCATTTCATGATGAAGTAGCCCTACCGCGTTAAAATCAGAATCGTCAGAGCGGAATGAGTTAGAGCAGACTAACTCCGCGAGAGTATCTGTGTGATGCGCGTCAGTCGTCCTGACTGGTCGCATTTCATGAAGAATGACGGGAACGCCGGCCTTAGCGATCTGCCATGCGGCTTCGCAACCAGCTAGGCCGCCACCGACAATGTGAATGGGCTCCAATGTATTTGTCATGGCCGGGGAATAGCCGGGCTGATGGAGAGTGTCTAGACTCTTGTTTAACGGCGGCTCTACATCTGCGATTGAGGATGGTAATCTTATCCATATTTTCTGGGTAATATAGAATATGACAGATCAGAAGTTCTATGTGGTTGGCGGCGAATATGCGGACACGTCATTTAAGGAACTGGCCCATGGAGGCGAGCGGGAGGTTCATGGCCCATTTCGAGAGCCCGAGGCTAAAGATTTCTGGCGAACGATCACGGCCAAGACCGTCGACAACGCTATGGTTCGCTACGTACTTACGGCGGAAGAAGAAATCAACGGAAAGATCTACTGGATCGTGGGTGGGGAATATGCTGATACGACGTTTATGCGCCCGGTGACGGGTAAAGGGATTGAAGCGTACGGCCCTTTCGAGAAAGGTGATGCGCTTGATTTCTGGCGCTCGATAACAGCGAAGACGGTTGATTATGCCATGGTCCGATATGATATCCGTGAAAATTGGGGTGACCGGTAAGTCAGTTTAAGCAAAAGTCGTAGAGGAAATGCTTAGCACGCCGTCGAAGGGGCAAGCGCTTTAAGGCAATAACTTTTTGGACGTTAACCCAGATATATCTAAGTGAAGTGAGGGCATAATGCAGAGAAGGTCTCTATTAGGTGGGCTTGCGGGGGTTGCCGTCGGCGCAACTTTCGGCAGCCGCGCGAATGCAACGACGTTGCCCGAGAAGCTGGACCCAAAGAATAAATCGCATCTGGGTTTGCTGCAGAAGAAACTCATTTACGCCATGGATGATCGGCCATTGATTTGGTGGATACGGGGCAACAAATATGGATCTATCAATGGTGAATTGACGCCTCTTTGGACACTGAATGTCATTTTATTCAAATCAGTCTCGCACAACGAGGATGGGGCCTTCGACGCAAAGTCGATGGAGATTGTTTACAAGACGGATGTGGAGACTGACGAGCCGCTTAGTAAATGGAGGAATCCCTACAACGGAGACGTCTACGATGAAGAGCCTTTGATCATGGGGCCTTTGTCCCGCAGGTTTACGGACGATGGTCCGATTAGCCAAACTGATTTACCCGGGGCAGATATAAAACGGAGCGGGTCGATCGGCCCTGCTGAAATTTCAGGTGATGATGTCTGGCTCATATCCGATACTCATGTGGTGCTTAACCGTAAAGGGCAGAAAAGTTTTCGAGCCAATGATTTGTCCACTTACCATGGCAAAGTGTCTGACGTTCTGGATCCGACTAACCCGAGCCCGGCATCCACCATGACGGTGCATATTGTGCAGAGCTGGCACCCTTGGATGAATATGGGCGACCAAGAAGGAACACTAATAACGCGCCTGAGCGGCGCCAAGTGCTTTGATCTTGAGGATATTCACCCGCGCATTCTCACCATGGTCAAGCGGTATCATCCTAAAATTGCTAAGGATTTTGTCGCCCGGCTCGATGGTCCACCGGAACGATTTTATCGATGATAGGCAGAGTATTCTAGGTGGTTATCTAATTTTGCTAAAAACAGCTTTAGTGTTGGTTGGCGCGTGCCTAGATGCTTTCTTCGAAGATCGCGCCGGTATGCGACGCACTGTGTCAGGCAGTTATGGACCTACCGGCCAGCATAGGCTTTGATTACTACTTTGTTAGTGAGGCGGACCCATTGCTGGGTCCGCGCAATCACATCTAAGCGGCTGCTGCTTTAAGCGGCAGCGCGGTGTATTTTTGGCTGGCCCGGACGGCTTCGCCTGCTGCGTCGTTTTTGATTTGCCACGCCACCATTGTCATTTTTATTACCGGCCTCGCCTGATCTTTTTTCTGAGGCGTCCCATGATTTTTTGTGGCCAGGTTTCTGATCCCTAGCTTTGTGATCGCCGGTTTTTTTCTCCCAGTGCTTCTTCTCGCCGGGCTTTTGATCTCTAGCTTTGTGATCCTCGGATTTTTTCTCCCAGTGCTTCTTCTCTCCAAGCTTGTGGTCCTGAGCCTTCTTTTCCCATGGCTTATTGTCACCAGACTTATGATCGCCGGCTTTCTTCTCCCAATGCTTCTTCTCACCAGTGTTTTGGCCTTTTCGATGAGCCGGTCTGCCAGGGTTCTTTTTGCGGAATGGTTTGCCCGAGTCTGATTTGCTGCCTGGCTTGGCCGGAGGAGGGGCTGCGCCTCCGGTGAGGCTGACACCGATGAGGCGCTCAATGTCGCGTAGGAGGCCGCGTTCACCGCTATCACAGAGAGAAATAGCTATTCCATCAGCGCCGGCGCGGCCTGTGCGGCCAATCCGGTGTACATAGGCGTCAGGCTGGTCAGGAAGGTCGTAATTGATGACGTGGGTGACGTCGTCAATATCAAGCCCCCGGGCCGCGACATCGGTCGCGACTAAAACTTGCATATGGCCCTTTTGGAATAATTCAAGCGCCTTTTTACGGGCGTTCTGTGATTTGTTGCCGTGGATAGCAACGGCTTTCACACCGCCTTTGTGGAGCTGTGCATCAAGGCGATTGGCGCCGTGCTTGGTGCGCGTGAAAACGATGGCCTTGTATATGCCGTTCTCAAGCAAATTCAGAAGTGTTGGCAGCTTTTCAGGGCGTTCAACAAACATGACTTTCTGCTCAACGGTTTCAGCCGTTGTAGTTTCTGGAGCTATATCGACGCGGGATGGGTTTTTTAACAGTGTATTAGCGAGTTTAGAAATGCCGGGGGCCATTGTTGCAGAGAACAGCAGGGTTTGGCGCTGGGGGGGCAATTTTGATGCGATCTTCCGGATGTCGGGGATGAAGCCCATATCGAGCATGCGGTCGGCTTCATCGAGCACAAAGGCTTCGACTTCATCAAGGCACACCCGGCCTTGATTAATAAGGTCTAGCAGCCGTCCCGGTGTGGCAACAAGAACGTCAACACCGCGCGCCATGGTTCTGATCTGACCCTGGGAGCTGACGCCACCGAAGATGGTTGTGCGGCGGATGTTGATGAAACGGCCGTAAGAGCCAAAAGACTCATGGATTTGGCCAGCGAGTTCGCGGGTAGGGCTCAAAACGAGAATGCGGGCACACTTTGAGGAGGCAGGCGTAGGATTGTCATAAAGGCGTTGTAACAAAGGCAGCGCAAAAGCGGCCGTTTTGCCGGTGCCGGTCTGGGCACAGCCGATGAGATCTCTTCCCTCTAGCAGCAGGGGAATCGCCTGCTGTTGAATTGGGGTTGGGGATTTATAGCCGTCTGCAGTTAAGGCGCGTTGGAGCGGTTCGATAAGTGCTAGGTCGGCGAAGGTTTTATTAGTCGTTGTCAAAACAAACTCTTTTCATAACGTTTGGCTCGCTCCGCCTTCCGTCGGAACGAGTTAAGTGATAGGTGCGTCACCTCAAAAAACGCGCACGAAAGCTAACCGGTAAAAGGCCGGGCAGCCAAGGTGAGCGCCACTTTTGGGCGCGTCATCTTCTATCGGACTGTAGGTGATAGTGCGGGTCAACCGACGCTTGGGACCGACGCTGGCATTAACAAGCCGACTGGAAGGATGGCGGTGTATGGACTCTATCTGTCAGGAAGTCAAATGGTGCAGTCGAGGTTAGTCGATATCCCTGGCAATACGAAATCCAAACAGATGGTAAGATGTAAGTTCTGGGTCTCGACCACGGAAACTGCGTTCCTGTCGAAGGACCCGGCTTCGCCAACTGCCACTGCGTATGGCACGTTTCTCGCACAGGCCTACTGACTTGTAGGCGCTCCCATCTACTGGCTGATTGACATATTCCTTGAGGGAGCAATCCTGCGTCCATTCCCAGACGTTACCTATAGTATCGTAGACGCCATAGTCGTTTGGTTTGAATTGACCGACGGGTGAGACGATGGGGTATCCGTCATCGCAAGTGGCGGCCATGTCCATGCTAGTGCCACTGCCGGCAATGAGTGCCGGGTCATTGGCAGCAGACTGATCAAGAACGTTGCCGTAGTCGCAAATTTTGGAGCTATCTTCGCCCCAGAACCACTTTGTGTCTACTCCGCCCCGCGCTACGTATTCCCACTCTGCTTCCGATAATAGGCGATAGGTTTCCCCTGTTTTTTCACTGAGCCATGCGACGTAGTCTTGGGTCTCGGTCCAATAGACGCAAACTATGGGATGATCATCGCGGACGGAACGGCCGTAGTCAGGGTCTTCCCAGGTGTGTCCAAATCGGCGGCGATCACCGCCCCAAGCTCGGCAATCAGAAGCTTCGTGGCCCGTGTCGTTTACGAAGGTCCGCCATTCGCCTGTGGTCACTTCATAAATGCCAGCGGCAAAAGGGTTTGCGATGGTGATAGTGCGCACGGGACCGCGGGGTCGCATTTCATCACCACGCATTGGGTCTATAAAGTCAGATCCCATATCAAAGGTACCAGGCGGAATGACGGTCATCTTTGGGCAGTTCTCACAGTCTCGAAATGGCATGCCGAGCTCTTGCGCCTGGAGGTTTGCGGGGAGGCAAAAAAGGAATGCTGTAAATGCTGTCGTAATTCCGAACCGTGACATACCAATCTCACTCCAAGCCGTTTAATCTGATGAAACAGGTTAGCGCGTGGATTGCATATTGGGATATGCCCTGACGTTGGTCGCATCCGCCGCATGGACACGGACGCTGATCATACTTTTCCTTACTTTACGTCTGGCGAAGGGCGGTCGTAGGCTCTTTATAACTATGAGTAGGAGTAATAGGCGATGACGCGGGTATGGATTGCACTAGGGGCACTGGCTGTCTTGGTATCTGGACCAGTTTCTGCTGAAGAGGTTGTGCGTCCTGGCGCATCGTTCAAGGACTGCGAATACTGCCCTGAAATGGTGGCATTGCCTGCAGGGTCTTTCGAGATGGGCTCATCGCCTGACGAGATGACTTTAGCTAAGGTGCGGGCCGATGCTGCTGAGAGGGAGCAACCCAAACACATTGTCACCTTCAACAGGCCATTTGCCATTGGAAGATATGAGGTCACCTTGGCTGAGTATCGGGCGTTTGTAGAGGCAACGAACCGAGCAAACCCTAATCACTGCATCACCTGGACGGAGTCAGAGAACACCTGGGGAGAGGTCGAGGGGGCATCGTGGCAGAATGCAGGATTTTATCAGGGCGAGGACCATCCGGTCGGCTGCTTGGATTTGATAGACGTGCGCGATTATAGCGCGTGGTTGTCACAGATTACCGGCCACACCTATCGCGTGCCCAGTGAAGCGGAGTGGGAATACGCAGCGCGCGGCGGCACGGCGACGATACAGACATGGGGTAACACGATGGAGGACATGTGCCGATTTGCGAATGCGTCGGACCTGACGCGGGCCGATGTTCATACGGGTGTGCGTGACACTCCGACGCGGTTTTTCGAATGCCGGGACGGGTTTGTATATACCGCGCCCGTGGGCTCGTTTCCGCCTAACGCCTATGGTTTGTACGACATGGTGGGTAACATTTGGGAGTGGGTGGAGGACTGCTTCATCGTTGGATACGATGGAGCGCCAGCGGATGGCTCTATTCGTTATGACGAGAATAACTGTGACCGTTTAATCGTGCGCGGTGGAGGCTGGTACGCACGAAATTGGTTTATGCGTCCTGCGGGGCGCAGCAGGGAACATCCAGATTATAGGTCGACCACGTTAGGCCTTCGGGTTGTTCGCGATCTTGACTAATGCAAGCTGCGTAAAAGTGCTATTAAGCGTAGGATCAGGACCCGTAAAAATTATAATTTAGATAGCAGATCATCCTATTAAATATGTGATTACGTGAGCGTACCTGGAATATGTTCATGTGCGTGAGTTGATCTCAACCCGAGGGCAGGGTAAACGGCTTCACCGTAATCTATTCATTGTTAGGCCCATGTCTTTATGGCCCGTAAGCCCCGCAAGTCCAAGGCGCCTAGATCTAAGGCGCCTAACTACCACGCGACTGCACCTGAGCCCGCAAGGGACCTCTCGTTGATGCCACGACCGGCGGTGTTTCTGATCTTAGCGATTGTTCTGCTCATGGGCGGTCTGACTGCAGGAATAGTAATTGAGGTGGCTTTGAAACCTGAGCAGTCGAGCGTTAGTGGGCCATCGAAGGACCGTATGTTCAACGCGCGTCCAAGCCTCAATATCCCGCGGACAAAAATTCAAACACCGAGGACACCCTCCACCTTTAATGTACCGCCAAAAGTACCGGAGCCATTGGCTGCGCTCACGGTGGTGACTACTATTCCCCTGTCTGCGCCTTTGGTCATGAATTCCGTGCCCGTTGATGTGCCGACCGGCTGGCCCATTATCGCGATTATTATTGATGATATGGGGCTTGATCGAACACGCTCCAGAAAGGTGCTTGCGCTTCCAGGGCCGTTGACAGTTTCTTACTTAACTTATGCTGATGATCTTAACATTCAGGCGAAGCGTGCAATTGATGCCGGGCACGAAGTCTTGGCGCATGTGCCTATGGAGCCTGTCGGCGATGAAGATCCAGGGCCTGGCGCGTTGATGAGTGGAAGAAGTGCATCCGATCTGCGAGAGAAATTGGACACATACTTAAATGGATGGTCGGGCTACGTCGGAATTAACAATCACATGGGCAGCAAGCTGACGTCGGACCGTGCTGCTATGGATGTGGTGATGACCGAGTTAAAAGACCGCGGATTGATGTGGCTAGACTCTCGCACTGATGCGTCAACGGTTGGCGAAATAGCTGCGACAGCGATGGGCGTTCCGAACCTTGGTCGTGATGTCTTCCTCGACAATGATAATAACGAACATGCGATTAAGGCTCAACTCGAAGAACTGGAATCCATTGCGCTGCGACAGGGATATGCGGTGGCGATCGGTCATCCGAGAGACGCGACAATGACAACGCTCGTGAAATGGATGGCGACACTGAATGACAAAGGCATCGCTTTAGCCCCGCTGACTGAAGTGTTGCGCCGTCGGATGGATAACAAGGGGTAGGCGGCTTAGTCGTTACCGCTGTAGCGACCGGCTTGGTCGGCGGCACGAATGATGGCCATTGCTTTGTTCTGGCTTTCCTGAAATTCGGCCTCAGGATCTGAGTCGGCAACAATACCGCCACCGGCTTGGACTATAAGTTCGCCGTCTTTAACCAGTGCTGTTCTCAAAGCGATGCAGGTGTCTAGATCTCCGTTGGCAGCCAGGTAGCCGATTGCGCCACCATAAAAACTTCGACGCTCAGGTTCCAACTCATCAATGATTTCCATGGCCCGAACTTTGGGCGCACCAGAGACTGTCCCTGCAGGGAAACCAGCCATAAGAGCATCCATGGCGTCATGCTTATCACTCAGGTCGCCATCGACGTTGGAAACTATGTGCATGACGTGACTGTAGTATTCGATAATCATCTGTTCGGTGACTTCGACGGAACCGGCTTCTGTGACGCGTCCGACATCATTGCGGCCAAGGTCCAACAGCATAAGGTGCTCTGCCAGTTCCTTGGGGTCGGCTAATAAGTCGCGGGCATGTTGTTCATCTTCCGCTTTCGTCGCGCCACGTGGCCGTGTTCCGGCTATAGGGCGGATGGTGACCTTGCCATCGCGAACACGAACGAGAATTTCTGGGCTTGAACCGATAATCGAGAAGCCATCAAAATTGAGATAGAAGAGAAAAGGTGATGGATTGAGCCGACGCAAAGACCTGTACAATGAGAACGGCGGATGGATGAACGGGCGTCTGAGACGCTGCGAAGGAACAACCTGGAAGATGTCTCCGGCTAGGATGTAGTCTTTCGCTTTCTCGACCATCTCATGGTAGCCGCTGCGTCCGACGTTGGACGTTGGTTCAATGACATCATCCACTTGGCTTGCGCCGGGCACTGGCCGTTGCGGAAGAGGGCGGCCTAGGTCATTGATGATAGACTGCAAACGCAAAACCGCGTCGTCATATGCTTTTTCTGCCGTAGTTTTGGCGTCAGGTCTGACGGGAGTGACGACCGTCATCGTGTCGGCGATGGAATCAAAGATGACCATCACCGTCGGGCGCATGAATAACCCTTCAGGAATGCCAATAGTATCCGGATTATTATCGGGAATATCTTCAACCAACCGAATGGTGTCGTAGCCCATGTAGCCGATTAATCCGGCTGCCATAGGGGGTAACTCCGCTGGCAGATCGATTCGGGATTCAGCGACTAGGGCTCTGAGAGACTCAAGTGTTTTTAGCCCGGTATTAACGTAGGTCGTATGCGCGCCAGTTAGATCACGACTGATGACGGCCGTCTCTCCATCACACTTCCAGACGACATCAGGCTTGAGAGAAATAAAGGAGTAGCGACCGCGGGTGGCGCCGCCTTCTACGGACTCAAGGAGTGAGACATACTTGTGCTCGGTGCCGAGTTTGATCGCTGCTGAAACTGGGGTGTCAAGATCTGAAACGAGCGATGACCAGGCAACCTGTGTGCGACCAGCCTCATAGGCTTCCATAAACTTAGAACGGTCGGGACAGACATCCATGATACAGGCTAGCGGCTATGGTTAGTTATTGTGGAATGAGTTGATCGATGGCTTCACGATTGAGGACCACGTTGAACTCTTCGGAAACGGTTCTCGTAAAGGCCGTGACAAGGTCGTTGGCCAAGGCAGACCCAACAGCCCCGGTAACTTGGTCACGGACCTGAGCAAGCTCAGGTCCGTTGGGGGGAAGGATCTCCTTAAGCTTGGCAATGACGTGACCGTTGCCCACGCGCGCTTCTACGGCATCGCCGATTTTCATTTGAAATAAGATTTCCATGAGCGCAGGGCTTACCAGACGAGCTGGAATGATTGACCCTACGAGGAGGCTATCGCCGAACCGAGTGATTGGACCTAGTTTTGCAAACTCAATCGCGTCGTTGTTATTTGCCAAGGCAGGTAAATCAGTGGACGCGCCAATGTCGTTTAACAAAGCTTTAGCCGTAGCCAGTGTCGCAGATGCACGTGCTTGTTCTTCCCACAGCACTCGAACGTCTAGTTCGACACGCTTGTAGGGTTTTGGTGCCGGTTCTATGACGGCGTTAACACGAAGAATGTAAGCGTAGTCGTCTGATTCAATTAAAGGAGACTCTGAACCCACGTCTGTAGAGAAGCTAGAACGAATGATCCGCTCTTGATCGATAGGAAACGTAAGTGGCGCACCAGTGGCGTCGCGACCCTCGCGATCGAGGGTCTTAAAGTAGATACGAGTATATCCTGGTGTTTCCGCGATCTCGGTCATGGGAACGCCAGCTGAAAGCTGGTCTTCCAGATAGATCGTAGCCTCATACATTTCATCAAAAGATCGGTCGGTGACGATGAAATCTATGATGTCTTCCCGTACAACCGGGATAGCGCTGATACTGCCACTCGTGAGCGCGGTTACTTCAAATAGGTGCCATCCGAAACCTGTTTGGATAGGTGCACTGATACCGAGTTCATTTTGCTCAAAGACAGCTGACAAGTCGAAACCAAGATTATCATTGGCCTTGAGCTCTCCAAGATCGATAGGGGCGCCCACCTTGATCCGCTCTCCAAGCTCCATTAGCGTGTCGCCATCTTTAATTTGATTATACGCGGTTGTCGCATCCAGTGCTGTCGCGAAAACTAATTGGCGTACGGTTCGCGTCGGCTTGGTACGATAGCGATCAATGTTTTCATCGTAGAATAATTGAATTTCTTCTTGTGTGATGCTGTCGAGGGGAACGAGATCAGTCGTACTGATTACGATAACTTCTACCTCTCGATATTCTGGAGCAGTGAAAGCGCTTAAATTCTCATCGTAGACTTGGCTCAGGGCTTCCTCAGTTGGCTCATCGCCAAGCTGGACGCTTTCATCTGCTACGTAGAGGAGCTCGGCTGAGCGTTGCTCTGCGCGATATGTAAAGATTGCATCGATCATTGCTTTTGGGGCGCGTGCGTTGGCGGCTATCGGCTGTAGCATAATCTGTCGGCTGACATCGCTGCGCAGCAGATCAATGTACCCTTGTTCTGTGACACCATTGCTGGAGAGCACTTGGTTCAGAAGTGTCCGATTGAAGTTTCCGGTTTCATCTTTGAACGCGTCCTGTTCCAAGACGGTGCGACGTAAAGCCTCATCTGGAATTGTCAAACCCATGGTGCGAGCGGCCATATCCAAGGTCGCGCGTTCGGACAGTTGGGCAACGATATTGTCCATAATGCCGAGGTCTGCGGCATCCTTTGCCGTAAAATCGGTGCCAATAGCCTGGCGCAGCTGATTAACTTCAGCAGTGAAACGACGCTGGAGTTCCTCGGTTCGCACCTCGACTTGGTCAACTTTGATTGCCACGTTTGGGTCAACTGCAGGGTTTATCGAATCTCCGACGCCCCAAATGGCAAAACTTATCATGAGGATGCCGAGAAAGCCTTTTAGTATCCAGCTTTCTTTGATCGCGCGCGTTAACCCTTGAATCATCGTAAGACCCTTTTATCGCTGACGATTCCTGCCAAATCTGCCCAAATGGATTGGCGAAATCGTGTGTATAATCGTGTAAGCGAGTTTTACGCGTCAACGCAAGGGCGGGCAAGCCTTAGCGGGGGAGTGAGATTCGCGTGACCCGTGGAAACCGCTGACGGCCTGTGTTAGCAAACAGTCGAAACGCCGATGGCACACCTTAGCGACATTTGGAGCAGACATGAGCAAACTCATAGTAGGCAATTGGAAAATGAATTGTCTTGCAGAAGACGGTACCGCCTTAGCGCGTGGCTTGGCTGAAAAAGTAAAACAATCGTCAAAACCCTCGGATTTGGCCTTGTGCCCGCCTGCACCACTCATTCCGTTGATTGTTGAGGCGACCAAAAACAGTGCCGTTTCTGTCGGAGGGCAGGATTGCCATTGGGAGGGTTTAGGAGCTCATACGGGAGACGTCAGTGCCTCTCTGTTAGCTGATCTTGGCTGCACCCATACCATTGTGGGTCACTCGGAACGGCGGTCTGATCATGGTGAAACCGATGCTCAGGTCAAAGCAAAGGCTGAGGCGGCTCTGGAAGTGGGGTTGGTCGCGATTGTTTGTGTTGGAGAGACTGAGGCTCAGCGGGACGCAGGAGACGCTGAAATCGTTATCGGTGGGCAGATTGCGTGCTCCCTTCCAACTGGGGGGACGCCTGATACTGTTGTGATTGCTTATGAGCCTGTTTGGGCGATTGGCACGGGACGGACGCCATCTTTGAACGAGATTTCTGCTATTCACGGCTTTATTCGTGGAAAAGCGCTAGAGAGCCACGGATTGGGTGATGGGCTTCAAATCCTTTACGGGGGATCGGTAAAGCCCTCGAATGCCGCAGAAATCTTGGCGATAGGGGATGTTGGCGGCGCTTTGGTTGGTGGCGCAAGCCTCACAGTGGAAGACTTCTGGGGCATTATTGAAAGTTGCCCCTAGCGAAGAAATATAAAGACGACTAAAACCTTCTCGCTATAGCGGGTTAAAGCCCGATTGTTGTTCACAGCCCTGTTGAGTTGCCATGGAAACAGTTCTTCTCGTTATTCACCTGATGATAGCTATTGTTATGGTCGGTATGATTTTGCTTCAGAAAAGCGAAGGCGGCGCCATGGGCGGCGGTTTGACAGGGGGCGCCTCCGTGACAGGTATGGCTACGTCTAGTGCACGCACAACTCCGATAACCCGTAGCACGACGATTCTCGGTATGTGCTTCTTTGCATCAAGCCTGGGACTAGCGGTGTTGGCAACGCCTGAGGACGCGCCGACATCAATTTTTGAGACGGCTCCAGTTGATGGCGGGGCTGGTGCGACACCTATTGTTCCATTCTTCCCAACTGTACCAAGCGTTCCAGTCGACGAATAAGTCGGTTCTGTTCAATGACCGAACGTCAGAATGGCCGAGCTAGAGATAGTAGCCCGGAATTACACCTCTGCGCTTGCAGCGCGGTAAAATCTCGATACATTGGACAGCCATGACGCGGTTTATCTTTATTACTGGCGGCGTGGTTTCTTCCCTCGGAAAAGGTCTCGCATCTGCCGCCCTTGGCGCGCTATTGCAGGCGCGTGGATATTCTGTCCGCCTCCGAAAACTAGACCCTTACCTTAATGTTGATCCGGGAACGATGAGTCCGTTCCAGCACGGAGAAGTCTATGTCACCGATGATGGAGCAGAGACCGACCTGGATCTTGGTCACTACGAACGCTTTACGGGCGTGCCATCGCGGCAAAGTGATAACGTAACGACGGGCCGTATTTACTCTGACGTGATCGCCAAGGAGAGGCGGGGCGACTATTTAGGTGCGACTGTCCAAGTCATTCCGCATGTCACGGATGCAATTAAAGAGTTTATTCAGGCTGATTTGAACGGCGAAGACTTTGTTCTCTGCGAGATCGGAGGAACTGTCGGTGATATTGAAAGTCTTCCATTTTTGGAAGCCATTCGACAGTTGGGTAACGAGCTCGGACCCGAACGCTCAATGTTCATGCATCTTACGTTGGTGCCCTATATCGCGGCAGCGGGTGAATTAAAAACAAAGCCGACGCAGCACTCTGTGAAAGAGCTTCTCGGTCTCGGCATTCAGCCCCAAGTCCTGATATGCCGGATGGAACGAGAAATGCCGGAAGCGGAACGCCGTAAGATTGCGCTGTTCTGCAATGTTCGGCAGGACTGCGTGATTCCTGGATTAGATATGGCTTCGATCTATGCCGTGCCAGTAGCGTACCACGAGCAGGGTATGGACACAGTCGTCTGTCGGCACTTCCGACTTCCTATTGATAAGAAGCCGAGCCTAACCATCTGGAATGATATTGTTGAGGCTGTAAGCCGTCCAGAAGGCGAGGTCACCATCGCGGTGGTTGGAAAGTATGTACAACTCCGCGATGCCTATAAATCTCTATCTGAAGCGTTGACCCATGGCGGAATTGGAAACAACGTTAGTGTAAAGTTGGACTGGATTGATTCTGAGATATTCGAGCGGGAAGACGTAGTCCAGCATTTAGAGCACGTTCATGGTATTCTTGTTCCTGGTGGATTCGGCGAGCGCGGCTCTGAAGGGAAAATCAAAGCCGTTCAGTTTGCTCGAGAACGCAATGTTCCATACTTCGGCATTTGTTTTGGCATGCAGATGGCGGTTGTTGAAGCGGCAAGAAATTTAGCAGGCCTAGAAGGCGCGTCTTCTACGGAATTTGGCCACGCCAGCGAACCAGTGGTTGGTCTGATGACCGAGTGGTCAAAAGGAAATAATGTCGAGCAACGTGGCGAAGAGGACGATTTGGGCGGCACGATGCGTCTAGGGGCTTATTTGTGTGATTTAAAACCTGAAACGCATGTTGCAGCGATTTATCATTCGTCAACGATTTCTGAGCGCCATCGCCATCGCTATGAAGTGAATATAACGTATCGAGAAAAATTAGAAGCGGCTGGGATGACGTTCTCTGGTTTGTCTCCGGATGGGGTGTTGCCAGAAATCGTAGAATACAAAGATCATCCGTGGTTTATCGGTGTTCAATTCCATCCTGAATTAAAGTCGAAGCCGTTCGAGCCGCATCCCTTATTTACGTCCTTTATCGCCGCTGCTGTGGCACAGTCAAGGCTCGTATAGCCCCATATATTCGGAAGAGGCGGTCAGTCATGAGCCAGACCATACAGTCTTCGCGCCACGTCCCAGTCGGATCGTATTCAATTGGCAATGACTTGCCATTTGTGATGATCGCAGGGCCGTGCCAGATCGAAAGTCGTGAGCACGCTTTGGAGACAGCGAGTGCTCTGAAGGAAATGGGCGAAGCGGCAGGTGTGCCGATTATTTACAAAAGTTCCTACGATAAAGCGAACCGCACAAGTGTGGCTGGCACTCGTGGCTTAGGGCTTGAAAAGTCGCTGCAAATTTTTGCTGATGTTCGGGAAGCCACCGGGCTTCCAACGCTCACGGATGTTCACGAAAAGGAACACTGTGCCTTGGTCGCCGAAGTGGCTGACGTGATTCAAATCCCAGCCTTCCTTTGCCGTCAGACCGATTTACTGTTGGCTGCCGGAGAAACAGGAGCCGTGATTAACGTTAAAAAAGGTCAGTTTCTTGCGCCGTGGGACATGAAAAATGTCGCAGCTAAAATTGCGTCGACCGGAAATGAAAAGATTATGCTGACTGAGCGTGGGGTATCCTTTGGATACAATACGTTGGTTACAGATGTGCGGGCTTTGCCGCAGATGGCGCAAACGGGATATCCCATTGTGATTGATGCTACACATTCGGTTCAACAGCCGGGTGGTCAAGGTACAAGTTCTGGTGGAAAAAGAGAGTTTGCTCCGGTTATTGCGCGTGCGTCGGTTGCCGTTGGTGTAGCCGCTGTATTTATGGAAACGCACGCGGACCCAGACAACGCACCATCTGATGGCCCGAATATGCTTTATCTCCGTGACATGCCAGAGATTCTAGCGACGCTAAAAGCGTTCGATTACATTGCTAAATCAAGGCCAGTTGTTCTACCGGACCAGGCTGAAGTTCTAACCGTCACCTAAAGAGGTTCTTCCATGAGCGCTATTGTAGACATCGCAGCCCGCGAGATTTTGGATAGTCGTGGCAATCCAACTGTTGAGGTTGATGTTATTCTTGATTCTGGTGCCAGTGGTCGCGCCGCCGTTCCTTCAGGCGCATCAACGGGAGCCCATGAAGCTGTTGAATTGAGGGATGGGGACCAAGGCCGCTACAACGGCAAAGGAGTCCTAAAGGCCCTCGACGCCGTGAATGGTGAAATCTTCCAAGCCATTTCAGGCTTTGATGCAGACGAACAACGCCACATTGATCAAACATTGATCGACCTTGATGGCACACCGAACAAAGCCCGGCTCGGGGCGAATGCCATATTGGGTGTCTCTTTGGCAGTGGCAAAAGCCGCGGCTGACGATTCTGGCCTTGAACTTTATCGTTACGTCGGCGGGGCATCCGCGCATGTATTGCCGGTTCCGATGATGAACATCATCAATGGTGGCGAACACGCTGATAATCCCATTGATATTCAAGAGTTTATGGTAGTGCCTGTTGGGGCAGATGATGGCGTTGATGCTATTCGCATTGGTGCCGAGGTTTTTCACGGACTGAAGAAGCAACTGAGCGAAGCAGGTCATAACACGAATGTTGGTGATGAAGGCGGTTTTGCGCCAAATATTGATAGTGCTGATGCTGCTCTATCGTTCATCATGAAGGCCATCGAATCAGCTGGGTATAAGCCTGGTATTGATGTTGTGTTGGCGCTCGATTCAGCGTCGACCGAATTCTACAAAGACGGCGTGTATGACATGGCCGGTGAAGGAAAGAAGCTTGATGCCAGTGGAATGGTTAAGTTCTATGAAGACCTGACGTCGCGTTACCCGATCGTTTCCATAGAGGACGGCATGGCTGAAGACGATTGGGATGGCTGGAAGGCGCTGACCGATGCTATCGGAGGTAAGGTCCAACTCGTTGGAGACGATTTGTTCGTAACAAATCCTGACCGCTTGCGCGATGGAATTGCGAAGGGTGTGGCCAATTCTATTCTTGTTAAAGTGAACCAGATCGGAACTCTGACAGAGACGCTTGAAGCTGTGGAGATGGCGCACAAGGCGAATTACACTGCGGTGATGTCTCATCGCTCCGGTGAAACAGAAGATTCAACCATTGCAGACCTGGCCGTTGCGACCAATTGTGGACAGATCAAAACAGGCTCGCTGTCTCGGTCCGACCGTTTAGCAAAATACAATCAATTGATTCGGATTGCCGAAGGGCTTGGTAGTTCCGCTCGTTTTGCTGGTCCAGACTTGAAACAACGCTGGGGTCTCTAACAGGGCTACAAAAAGGTGCATGGCCTTTGCGTTGACGCTGGGGCTTTATCACAGATTTTCTTATGCGCTTCCCGTCCAACAGTACTCATGCATTAGGCAAGACGAAGTCGTTTGAGTTAATGGTTGATGGAGAGCCTTCTAAGTCAACTTTGTTGAAGCGCTTCACTGTGTCATGGTGGAAGGCCTGAACGGATGAGAATTGAGCGGCCGTTCGGCCATTGAGTCTTTTCTCAGCGCTTGCTGAGCCTGAGACAACCAAGGCGAGGGCAAGTGTGAATGCGTGGATGTAGCTATTCATAATTTAAGTTCTTTGGCTATTCGGCAGCTTCAACTTTGACGTCTTCAGCGGGCATATAGAGATCGCCGCCTTTGCGGTATTTCTCTGCCATGTCGGCCATGCCTTTTTCCGCATCATCAAAGCCACCCTTTGCAGCTTCGTCACGGATGTCCTGCGAAATTTTCATGGAGCAGAACTTCGGTCCGCACATGGAGCAGAAGTGGGCGACCTTGTGGGCTTCCTTCGGTAAGGTTTGATCATGAAATAGGCGGGCTGTTTCAGGATCAAGGGATAGGTTGAACTGATCTTCCCAACGGAACTCAAAGCGCGCGCGCGATAACGCATCGTCTCGGTCTTGCGCGCCTGGGTGTCCTTTAGCTAAATCAGCTGCATGAGCGGCGATTTTATAGGTAATTACACCGGTCTTTACGTCTTCCCGATCTGGAAGGCCTAGGTGTTCTTTCGGCGTGACGTAGCACAGCATTGCGGTGCCATACCAACCGATCATGGCAGCGCCAATGCCGGATGTGATGTGATCATAACCTGGCGCAATATCGGTGGTCAGTGGCCCAAGCGTATAGAATGGGGCTTCGCCGCATTCCTTAAGCTGCTTTTCCATGTTGACTTTGATTTTGTGCATGGGCACATGGCCCGGGCCTTCGATCATCACCTGGCAGTCTTTGGCCCAAGCGACTTCAGTCAGTTCGCCAAGGGTTTCCAATTCAGCGAACTGGGCTTTGTCATTGGCATCAGCGATTGAGCCAGGGCGGAGTCCATCGCCTAGCGAGAAGGTGACGTCATACATGCGCATGATGTCGCAAATCTCTTCGAAGTTTTCGTAGAGGAAGGACTCTTTGTGATGGGCAAGGCACCACTTAGCCATAATCGAGCCACCGCGCGAGACAATACCTGTTGTGCGTTCCGCGGTGAGCGGCACGTAAGGCAGGCGAACACCGGCATGGATGGTGAAGTAGTCGACACCTTGCTCCGCCTGTTCGATTAGGGTTTCGCGAAAGACTTCCCAATTCAAATCTTCAGCGACGCCATTCACTTTCTCCAGCGCTTGATAAATGGGCACGGTACCAATGGGGACCGGGCTGTTGCGGATAATCCATTCCCGTATGTTGTGGATGTTCCGACCTGTCGACAGATCCATTACGTTGTCTGCGCCCCAGCGAGTTGCCCAGACCATCTTTTCGACTTCCTCTTCCATTGAAGAAGTGACAGCTGAGTTGCCGATATTGGCGTTGATCTTCACCAGGAAATTCCTGCCTATGATCATTGGCTCGGCTTCAGAATGATTGATGTTGGATGGAATAATAGCTCGGCCCCGGGCCACTTCTTCTCGGACGAATTCTGGTGTGCAGAAGTCAGGGATCTCCGCACCGAAATCTTCACCGTCTCGGAACATCTGTTCTTTCAGCTGAGCGCGGCCAAGGTTTTCACGAATGGCGATGAATTCCATTTCCGCTGTGACGATGCCAGCGCGAGCATAGGCGAGTTGAGTGACCGCTTTTCCGTCTTTGGCGCGGTAGGGGCGTTGCAAGTTTGGAAACTGGGGCGCCATTTTTTCAGCTGACACGAAACCATTGTCTGCCGCAGTTACGGGGCGACCTTGGTATTGTTCAACATCGCCACGGGCTGTTATCCAGGACTCTCTGATGCGGGGTAGCCCAGCTGCGATATCGGTTTTGATATCGGGATCGCTGTATGGGCCTGAGCAATCGTAAACCGTTACCGGCGGCTCATTTGCTGTCGGGTGAAGATCGATCTCCCGCATGGGGACCCGAATGTCCGGATGGAGCACGCCAGTCTTAAAGACCTTCCTGGAGGCTGGCAGGGGCCCGGTGGTGACGGTTGGTTTCGGAGCGGCTGATCTGGGAGGGCTGACGTGGTTCATTGTGGCCTTTCGTCTGAGCGGATATCGCACAGTTATCTGCGATCGGTTTTTGGTGGCATGGGATGGTTGTGTGGCGTCTGAGCCTTTCACCATCCCTACGCCAGCACAATCTGGATCAGGTTCTAAGGGTCGCCAGAGGGTGCTGCACATAGTTTTGGGTGCGCGGCTTTGTGACCTCTCAGCCCATCCGTTGAGCTCCCCTTTGATGTTATAGACCTTACGGCTGGGGTGAGAGAGGGTCAACGGAAAGCAGTCGGCCCTTAAGTGCTTTCTGTGGCAGTTTCTGGCGCTTTAGGTCTAGGGGTGATACAGAAACACCAATTGCTCGTATGCATATCTAAACATTGTTTTTAAGGAGATATAATAATGGAACCCAACGTTGATTCAGTTGATCGGATTATTCGCGTTTTGGTTGGGGCTGGTCTTATTGCCATTCCCTTTTTAATCCCAACAAACGGGGACTGGGTTCTCCAATTGATGGAAGTGCTTGCCGGTTTGCTCGGCTTGTCTCTCGTTGCATCCGGTGTTCTAGCTTACTGCTGGGTCTATAACATGCTGGGCATTAATACCTGTAGACCCTCAGCTTAGCAGCGCTCACGGTACCCGTAGTGCGGTGGGTAGAGGAGGTTTTATGGCACGTTGGTTTCATGGGCCTGTGACAGCCTGCATTTCCATCAAGTCAGACGTCTCTTATTCCGGCTTCTGAAATAGCAGCGTGTAGCGGTCCGACTGCCCTGTTACGGCTGGATTTGCGACTTCATAAGCGAGCGCGTCGTGCGGTCGAGCTAAGACGTCTGTAAAATCGATGAAGATGAACCCTGCGTCCAAGACTTCCTTAATATTCAGCACCGGGTCGATACGTCTCCCATTCTCCTCATTGCCCGGCTCCATATGCCTGCGCGTGTGGTCCACGATGCCTAAGTAGCCGCCAGGCTTCAGCGCATGGTACGAGGATTTGTTTACATCCATACGGTCTTGAGGAGAAAAATTGTGATAGTTGCGAAATGTCAGGACGAGATCGACGGGCTCAACATTCCACTGACCTGAAGGGCCAAAGAATCCGCCATTCTCACTTGGGCGCCCGTTCCAGTCGATTTCTTCGACGTTCTCGAGCCCGGTTAATTCACGCGCTGGCTGGAATATGTCTTGATAAAGCCCTGGCGGGTGCGTGACGTAAAGTTTACCTTTGTCTTTCAGAACCGGGCCAAGAATTTTAGTGTACCAACCGGACGCAGGTAAGACCTCAATGACTCTCATGTCTTCGCGCATGCGGAAAAATTCGAGCACCTCGGCTGGCATGCGATTGGCATCACGGGCGCGATCTTTTTCTGTCCGGATATCACCCTGTATGGCTTCTATTACAAGTTGCTGAAACGGGGTCGGATTAGCAGGCTGAGCAATCGCGGCCACTGTGAGCAGTAGAACGGAGCCCGCTGTGAATGCGATCAAAGAGGATCGGACGAAATATATGCTGGGCATGCTTGCCACTCCTTTAGGGATCAACTCGTTGGTTCACAAAGCTGTTCAGTCAAAGATACTTCATTATATCTGCAATTAGCCACAAGCGGACATCCGATTTAGTTCAGACTGTGCCGTACCGATAGTGCCCCAATGACCGGGCCTGTTTGGCGCCCAGCCCCCCCAGACGCCTATCACTCCGACAAGAATGAGACAGGCTTTGCTGTGTAACGACTGGCCACTGCCGCTAACAGTCGCTGCTCCTCAGGACCCTGCCTTCATCGTCGCGGGTTCTTCAGTCCGGGCATACCATTCAATGCTCGACAGGTTCGGTTTGTCCCAGGATTCCGGCGGCGGCGCTTCCAGCATATGGGGATGATGCTTCTCCATGTGCGCGAGCACGGGTTTCTTGAAACCGTCGATCCCGTCCAAGGCCGTGACGGTTGATTGATAGAGACAGTGACCCGGCGCCTGGCCCATAAGCATCCACGGCAGCCATGGAGTCACGCGGGACCACGTCCCCGTCTTTTTCACAGTCGTCAGATTTTCGTTTTGCGCGTCTGCGAGACTGACCACATGAGTATAACACTCAGAGACCCGATTCATCGCGCCCGAGCTTTCCCGCAGCCACTTATCCGGCTGCAGCGCAGACGGGTAGTACAGGTTGATGTTCGCCAAAGCCGTGATCAGTCCATTGCCAGCGTGAGACCAATTCAAAATGTATTCTCTGCGGCCGGCATTGGCCTCTTCGTTGAGCCCGCCGTAGGATGGTCCGCCGACATTGACGTATTCGGCGATGTGGATATTCCACGGGTCGTTGGTCACGTCGACCACGCAGACTTTCTCGTCCATGTACGGATTCACGTAGCCGGTCAGAATATCTCCGGTCGCGAGGTCGGTGTATAGAATGGATTCACGGTGTAAGTTCCGGTATGTGCCATCTGGTTGACGCTCGTTCCTGCCGACACTCACCACTTCAAAACCGAAGAGATCCTTGACCTTTTCGCCCGGCCGCACGCCCGACACGATACCCGTGACGCTGCTGTACTTGACTTTGCTTTCGTTCAAGTCCCCGGCCATGCGGGCCCGCAAGATCATGTTGCCCTTGCCGGTAGTGAGATCGATGTACGGTCCAGTCAACGTCGGCGCATCAGCCGAATTGGCCTGTGTGATCGCCCCGGCTGCGGCCAATCCAGCCCCTCCTGCAAGAAAATGACGGCGTAGCATTAGAAACTCGCTATTTAGGAAAAAGAAAAACTATAGCAGTAGAAGGCGGGCGAGTCTGGCGAGACCATAAGCACACCCGATATATAAACTTCGTCCTGACCTTTGAGGAGAAATCAACAAAATCCCCGGCGTAAGACTCCAGCGCTTCCAGCATAAAACCGCGGCCATTAAGTGTTGGAACAGCGGCAGACAAACGGGTTGGGGGACCTACTAGAAAAACAGATGAATGAGAATATCATTCTCCTGGCTGAGCAGGTGAGTGGAAGGCGATACAAGTTTGTTTACTCGCGTACCTCTAACTCAACCAAATCATAAATTCTCTCCCCCTCTGGATAGGTCATCCGGACCGGGAGGTAGTCGTCTAACGTTGTCCACATAATCAGTGTCTTACCATCTCGGACAGGCCATTCGAACTTGTGGCAGTGATATGTGCCGGACTTCACCGTTAGGGTTTCTTCGCCGCGATACCAATAGTCGTAAGTGCGTGGTGCCATGATAGGGCCTGAGTTTCCGGCCGATAGTGTGGAAGAATTGAAACAGTTATCTATGATTTGAAGGTTGTCTGTTTGCACGGTTTCCACGTGTGCCAGTTTCCAAATATCGCAACAAATAGGGTGCGCACCAAAAGCATTGACCGGTTTATCTAGGGCGATGCGCTGACTGAAACGACCTTCATTGAGTGTGAAGGCTTCACCCTCGGCTGAGGTGGGTGTAAAGCGGAACCATCCGCTACCCAGCTCACGCTGTTCCTCTGCAATACGGACATAGCATTCCAGCGGACGCCAGTCGGGTCCAACCGTATAGGTTACATCCCTGGTTAGGCCCAGATTATCGAATTCGCATAGGACGCGGAGGGTTCGAATGCCGTTGGCTTGAACACTGACGCTGAAGATTTCGCGTCCGAATTGGTTTTGCGTCTTCCCCGCTGGATTATTACAGTAAGAAATCTCTCCTGAAATCAAACGGGGCATCGCTTTTCCTTAAACCTCGAATTCTAGAATTTTCTCTCCCAGTAACTTGCCGAACGTAATGGCCGGAGTTACTAGCATACCGCCGCAGATGGCGCGGCCGGACGTAGCCCCTGTGCCGAGTAATTCACCGGCAGCGTAAAGACCGCCAATCTTTGATCCATCCTGACGAATGACTTGAAGGCCTTCACCAACGGCGAGACCAGCGAAGGTGGTCAGGAACCAGCTTTGCAAACGCACGCCGTAGAAGGGGCCTTGTTCAATGGGAAGCGGCATGTGTGTGCGGCCAAGGTCGTCTTTCCCAGTGGCCTGGGCAATATTGTAGTTAGAC
Organism: Rhodospirillaceae bacterium; assembly: GCA_028822445.1. Classification (GTDB taxonomy): domain Bacteria; phylum Pseudomonadota; class Alphaproteobacteria; order Rhodospirillales; family Rhodospirillaceae; genus WLXB01. Next base: position 239,755 of record JAPKDQ010000004.1, read on the forward strand.
ACAGTGCTATCTAGCCCGCCTTTGTTGACACCCATTGCTTCTGCTAATTCCTCAATAGTGTCTGCTTTAAAGAAATTGGTCCACCCTTCGTTAAAGGCATCGGGAAGGTCTTCTTCCGTCATCGTACTAAACATCGTAGAGATGTATTTTGGCCCTTTGGTGTGGATGTTATGATCCCAGACCGCCCAGCACTGCTCACCGGGTTGTTCCAACAGCGCTTCTTCATAGGCCGCATGGCTTAGAATGTCTTCCTGAAGGAATCTCTTACCTTGTGCATCTACGATGATTTCCCACGGTGGTCTGTCGCCAGGGAAATGCCGCGCGACTGCAGCCATGGGTGAGGGGTAAACGTTGTCCGCAAGGATGGCACCAAAAAGCGGTAGGTGGTTTTCGCCGTAGCGCACGTACCCTCCGGCTGAGGTACCGAGGGTAATCCCAGCTCCTTGGCTGTAGGGGTAGGAGACGTCTGAGTAATCGGGGGCACCTTCCAGCTCTTCAAACATTTCTGAGTTGGACGCATAGCCACCGCTTGTGAGGACTACGTTCTTGCCCATGTAATTCGCTGTTTTGCCATCTGCATCGACGGTTGAAATGCCGATGACGTCGCCATTGTCGTCTTGGATAAGGCCAGAGGCTTCAGTGCTTGTTTTTATGGTCACCGCGCCAGATTCAATGAGCGGCTCAAGTTGCTCTTCGAACAGGGCCAGGATGCCCATGCCGCCATCCTTGTGCCAAGCGTAGCGGGCGTGGCTATACGGCTCGTGCGTCGTGCCGGTGACAGGATGTCCTTCACGCACCTCAAAACCGTTGTCTGTAAGCCAATCAAAGGCGCTTGCTGCGTTCTCAGTCGCGAGGCGCAGGATGTATGGGTCGGCCGTGTTATGGCTAATGTTCATAACGTCGTCATAGTGCGATTGAGGGCTGTCTTCAGTAATACCCTTGGATGCTTGAAGTTTGGTTCCCGCGGCACTCATTTGGCCGGTGGAGAGAAACAGCGTACCGCCGATAACTGACGCGGCTTCGATGACCAGAACTTTGGCGCCGCGTTGGCCGGCAAAAATCGCGGCTGGAAGGCCTGCTGTGCCGCCACCGACAATAATGGCATCCCACACATCGTCTAACTTCTGCGCTTCCGTGCAGTTGGCGAGCCCGATGCTTGCTGTGACAGCGCCTACGCTGGACAAAAATTGACGTTTTGAAAGCTTTTGCGCCAGTGGGCGCCAGAATTTGGTTGTCATGGACATCAAGGCCTCCTTGGTTGAGCGTAGATAAACACTAACGTAGTCATTGATCCAAGCCTAGAAAGGCGTGGGCGAAACACGGCGATAGTCGCTAGACGCCCATAATGCGACCGATGTGTCGGGCTCAACCAATAAACAATACGGAAATACTGGATTTAGAAGAAGACTGGGCGCAGACTTCCTTCAGTATTTGTCTTGTTAGTCCGTTCCCCCGCTGGCTATTCCGTTGGCGGCTCGTCCAAGGAGTTCAGCTATGAGTCAAAAGATGAAGAACAGGCGCGGCTTCCTTCTCGGAACCTCTGCGGCTGCAGCCGTTGCTTTACCCTCCCTAAAGGCCATCGCAGGGACAGCGGACTGGGACGTAGAATGGCGAGGGACTATAGGCGCCTTTGAGCGGTTGCCGTACCTCGATGAGGAGAACGGACAGGACTTTTACCGAGGTTTCCGCTATTGGATTAATCGAGATGTGATCTCAGCAGCTCGCCGTAGAGCATTGGAAATACTAGACGAAAATGGCATAGCCCCTGACGAGAATATTCCCATGGAGCAGGTTATGGCCCTGATGGAAAATGATCACATTATGGGCATGAGTGTCTTGACCTGGGAGAATACACAGCAAGCTATGTGGGGGCGGGTTCAGGATGTTTATCACGCCGACGCGGACCTCTATCTCAACGAACTTGAAGGCGCCTCGAAGCTTGGTCCTGGGACGTTAGAACTGCGGCCAGATTTAGAAATCCCTCAATATGCTAGTTATGAGATTCACCTTCAGCCCGGTGGCTATGTGGGTGATCCGTTTGCCGGATATATCTACGTCCATGGCGAGAATATTGTGTTCAGAAATGGCAACTATCAGGATGATCTGCAGGTTAGTCTGGCCCGTCGGGTGCCTGCGCCGAAAGATGGCCGGATTAATCGTGTTCTGGAGCAAGGTTGTAGTTCTGGCCAATTTACCTTAGCGCTGAAGAAGAAATGGCCTGAGGCGGAAGTTTGGGGAACGGATATCGCGGCTCCGATGATCCGTTATGCCCATATGCGCTCGGTCGAGCTGGGCATGGAAACTCACTATTTGCAAGAACTGAATGAGGACAGTCAGTTCCCGGATGATCATTTTGACGTCGTGACCAACAACCTGCTGTTCCATGAAGTGCCGGGGAAAATCGCGCGTGGCATAATCGAAGAAGCTTTCAGAACCTTGAGGCCAGGCGGGGTTTTCTATCCGATTGACCTGTTTACTGGTAATCCACCTAATGAAACCGCGTTCGGAAAGTTCTGGGCATGGCGGGATTATCGGTGGAATGAAGAGGTCTGGCGGATGGAATATACAGCCCTAGATATGGCCGCTGAGATGAAACGGGCTGGCTTTGTCGTTGAACTAGGTCCAGCAGCCCGTCGCGGGACCAAAGGGAACATCATGGGGACGAAGCCTGCTTAGGTTTAGTTAGAGAGGAAACGCTAGATGCTTAACCGAAGAACACTATTTCAGGCCTCAACAACCATAGGCGGCGCTGTCGCGGCCTTCTTTGGCGGTCGTAAAGCCCAGGCGAAGATACCCGCTATGGCCGATGTGGAGCCCAGAGGCGCGGATCGCCGCCTAGAGCGCTTACCAACCCTGGACGTGGAGAGCCGCGAGGATTTTCTCACCCATTTTCGGATTTGGGTGAATGGGGATGTTCGGAAGGTTGCGGAGAAGCGTGGCGCAGCGATTATGGAGGCTAAGGGCCTCGATCCCCGCACGCCTATGCCACACGATGACGCTGTAGCGCTGCTTGCTGATGATCACATCATCGGTTTCAGCGGTCGGGCTTGGATCAGTGCTCAGCAACTGATGTGGAAAAACCTTCAGGATGAGTTCCACGGCAACGCGGATGCCTATCTGGCCGAAATGGAAGCGACTGATAACGCAGGGCCGGGCAAGCTAGAGCTCAATCCCGATATGCACATGCCGAAATACACAAAGCACGAAATCCACATGCAGCCCGGTGGCTACGTGGGTGATCCGCTCGGTGGGTATGTCTACCACTACGGGACCAACAATTTCTGGGAAGCCCGCAATTATCAGGACGAGATGCACGAGCAACTGGTCAAAGGCATTCCCAAGCCCGAAG
>JAPKDQ010000040.1 GCA_028822445.1 Rhodospirillaceae bacterium
AGCTGTCCCTAGTACGAGAGGACCGGGATGGACGCACCTCTGGTGTACCGGTTGTTCCGCCAGGAGCATCGCCGGGTAGCTATGTGCGGAAGGGATAACCGCTGAAAGCATCTAAGCGGGAAGCCCCCCTTAATACGAGGTTTCGCTCGAGAGCCGTGGAAGACCACCACGTTGATAGGCTGGGTGTGGAAGCGTGGCAACACGTGAAGCTGACCAGTACTAATTGCTCGATTGGCTTGATTGTAGACCCGTTTGCGCAGGATCTTTTGCGATCCTAGGCAAACGTTCAAAAAGTTGTCGCGTGCAGCGGCAAGATTCGTCGACAAGGTTGTCCGACAGATCAGCTTTTGGATTACGCGCGCTTTATAAGTGCGTTGTAAATGTCAGTATTGATTGCAACAAATAGAAGTGTGCATCCACATGCGTTTGGATGACCTGGTGGCTATAGCGAGGGGGCCACACCCGATCCCATCCCGAACTCGGCCGTGAAGACCCTTAGCGCCGATGGTACTTCGTCTTAAGGCGCGGGAGAGTAGGTCGTTGCCAGGTCTTCCAAGCGCATGTGAATATTGCCCGGTCACAACCCGGGTCCACACTAGGCAATTCTGCAACTTATTTTACGATGGTTCCTTCATTTAGAGTAGGAACGTGATCTCGCACCGCTGCGTAAAGTCATAACCGCGGGGTGGAGCAGCCCGGTAGCTCGTCAGGCTCATAACCTGAAGGTCGTAGGTTCAAATCCTACCCCCGCAACCAAGAATATAGCCGCTAATCCAATGGGTTAGCGGTTTTTTGTATTTTGGTTCTAATACGCCTTTCAAGAAAATGGAATCGTCCGAGCTTTACAAAGCACAAAAACTCGCCCGCGAATTTCATCAACGGTGAAGAACAAAATCAGACTAACAATAATCAAGGACACTACATCAGTCGTTCAAGGCCTTATTCATCTGAGCAGTGCCAGCAGGCCCGACCAAAGCTAAGAAAGAGAAAGATGATCAGATAGTCCCTGCACATCCTGACACGCTTCGATCCACAATCATTTCAATCTCGACCGCCATCTCAACAGTCGTTCCGTCTACAAGAAGAACCGCTCGGCAGCGCTGGCCGAGTGGCGTCAACTGGCGGCGTGAGTTTGTATTGATTGGCTATTTGGAGGCCGGTTTGCGTTAGGCTGACAAGAGCATCGCGACTAGCCAAGTGAATTTTACTATGGCGCAGGGTCAAAATTGGCTGTTTTATAAATGGTATATAGTATACCGTTTGGTTGTGTCGGGAGTGCGGCTCTTGATGCGATATGAACTAATTTTAAGTGGAGAAGAGTCAGTTGGCAAAGAAAACCAAAGTCATCATTTCGTGCGCGATTACAGGCGCCATTCACACACCGACGATGTCTGAGCATCTGCCGATCACACCGAACGAGATCGCGGATGCGTCGATTGGTGCAGCTGAAGCCGGTGCTTCAATCATTCACCTGCATGCCCGAAACCCGGAAGATGGCAGTC
>JAPKDQ010000041.1 GCA_028822445.1 Rhodospirillaceae bacterium
AAAGTGGAGTCCGTCTCCTGACTAGGATCCTAGTTACTGGTGCCAGTGGTTTCATCGGCCGAGCATTATGTCCAGCCTTAGAAACCGCTAGCTATACAGTCATTGCAACCAGCCGCACGACCCAACAACTTACAAGCGTTTCTGAAGTACGACAGATTGCCAACTTAACAGACCCTACATCAGTCCGAGCAGCCATGGAGGGAATTGATGTCGTCATTCACCTCGCCGCACGCGCGCACATCATGGACGATCACTCTTCGAACCCCTTAGCAGAATACCGGCGGATAAATGTCGACGGAACCGCAACTTTAGCGGAAGCAGCCAGTAATACAGGCGTCAAACGGCTGATTTTCTTGAGTTCTATAAAGGTCAATGGGGAACAAACTTTCAAGAAACCTTATGCCGCATCCGACACACCCGCACCGGAAGACGCCTACGGTATTTCAAAAGCCGAAGCCGAGGAAAAGCTAAAAGAAATTGCGGCCGGCACCGGATTGGAGGCAGTCATCATACGCACACCTCTGGTATATGGGCCCGGCGTCCGCGCCAACTTTCTATCCCTGGTATCTCTTGCCAATGGCGGCTTACCGCTACCATTTGGAGCGATTACCAAGAACCGCAGAAGCCTAATTTATATCGGGAATTTAGTTGATGTTTTGGTGAGTGCCACGAAACATCCTACTGCGAGCGGACAGACCTTTCTGGTCCGTGATGGCACAGACCTATCGACCGAAAAACTTGTACGCCTGCTTCGTGCCGCATTTGGTAAGCCGGCAAGAATGATATCTATCCCACCTACGATTTTACGTGGGCTACTTTCGCTACTAGGTAAAAAAAGTATAGCGGATCGTTTACTTGGCTCCCTCGCCGTCGACGATCGCATGACACGGAACGTTCTGGGGTGGTCACCGGCGTTTTCTGTTGAGGACGGCTTGAAACAAACCGTAGATTGGTACCAAGCCATCAAGGCCAAAAACTGATGCAGAAATTTGTGGGTCCTACTTCCTCTTTTCGAACATAAATGCATTTGATTCGTGACAACTACTTTGTTGCTCTACGCACTGTGCTAAGCTGTGCGAAATCAAGATACCGACCTCGCAAGCCGTTGCTGGGAACTCATGAGTAAACTGCGTCAAAAAATAGCCTTCGGTCATGACCTCGTCATGGCATTTTTATCTCTGCCGATTGCGATGTTTCTTCGCATGGGCGGAGACATGTTTATCTATGACGTTAGTTTTGTTGTCTTCGCCGCTTGTATGTTTGCGGTCATCGCCGGAGCCTGTTTCTGGATAATGGACCTATACGGAGGAATCTGGCGTTACGCCTCCTTGAACGACTTAATGGCCATAACCAAGGCGGTGACATTGGCCATCCTGATGTTCGTACCACTGATGTTCATGCTCAACAGGCTAGAGTGGATTCCCAGGTCCACACCAATGATAAATTGGTTCGTTCTTGCAATGCTTCTCGGTGCACCTCGGTTTCTCTATCGCCAGCTCA